>NZ_JAOEIY010000004.1:0-129609 GCF_025966695.1 Stutzerimonas sp. S1
ATCGTTGGGTGCTCATAGACTTCCTCCTATGCTCAAAGCATAGGCCGGGGATGTCTACCGGAGCGGGGGTAGTCCATTATGAGGCCTGGAGGTGTCTACGAAACTAGGGGCGATTCACTTCGTAGCTGATCGTGAAGCAAGATTCTGCAGTTTCCTTTTTATCGCGGGGAGCTCTGCTGCCTGTGGCAACTCGATCAAGTCAAAATCTGGATTTTCCATCTCGACGGACTCCAGAAATGCTCTCGACCGCGGAGTCAGCCACTCCGAAATTTGCAGAAGAAGCCTGGCGCGGTGCTCCAGCAGCATCTCTGAGCTGACAGGTGCTGCAGTCATACCACGGAAGTGGGTCTGGTATATCGCCTCGAAATCCTTGGGCTCATTGGGAACCAGCATCTCCCAGGCAGGTTTCGGGCTACAGGTCATGTAGATCAGGAAGGTTCGCCAAAGTCGCTCATCTGTGCGCGGATCGGCCAGAAGCAAACCTATATCAAACAGGTCGCGCGGATGCTGCCTCGACAATGCTGCTGCCATTTTCCCCGCATATAGATCCGCAAAGTCGAGCACCTGGATCGAGGCAAAGCCAAAGGCCTCCTGGACCTGCGACTGGACAACCATTGTCCGTACCGGATGCACGGAACCGCGCATCACCGGAGTCGTTTCTATTTGGACTCGGGCTCGTCCACGACTCACTATCAGCCGGTTTACGAAACCACCTCTCTCTGGCGCTGATGTTTGTACTTGTAGCCTTAATGGCGCAGAGCCAAGTGCCCTTCCCAGACTTTCTAATGCATCGGAGATCTGACCAGCATCCTGCGCATAGTCCTGCATCGGCAACCAGGTCAGATCGATATCCACAGACAACCTGGGCAAGTCATGCTCGAACAGGTTGATCGCCGTCCCCCCTTTGAGGGCAAATCGTGTTTCTTTCGCCAAGGTCGGCAGAATTTCCACCAATAACTGGACTCGGTCGGTGTAGCGCTTATCCCAGGTGCTCATCAAGATCCGCCGGCAAGGTTATTTGGTAGGTTGGGTTCAAGCGACCACCGGGAACCAGGCAACGCTTTCCCTTCCCTAGATAGACGCCGTCCAACGAGACATGATCCATCCAGGCGTGCTGGTGGCGTTCTGCGAGGGCTAGGAACAAGCGCTTGGCTTTTATGCTGGTGCAATGTCGCAGCAGCATGCTTATCCTTTGGGGACGAAGGGTATCCGCACCCTGCATCAGCGCATCCACTTCATAAACGAGCGATGCGTCTGACACGCCATCACAGAGTTCGAGGATTGCGCGCTCAGGTGTCGCGACGACGATGCGGCCGCGGTCGCCATCAGCATCCACCCACTCGAGCCCAAGATTCCTTAGGGCTTCGTCATCCATGTCGGCCTTGAATGACAGTGCTGAAAGATTGAATGGGCTTTTGCCGCACAACACTAACTCAGCTTTCAATGGAAGCTTATCCACCCAGGCAGGGAGGCTTCCAGGGCCATACAGAGTAACCCTCTCACGCTCGCCCAACCGCAGATAGTGCTCGTGCCCATGCCAAGCCAAGGCAAAACGCCCACCAACATGCAGCGGCAATCGTTCTCCTTCCTGCAATGCACGCACTACAGCAGCCCAGGTGAGACGTCCGCCTCGTCGTTGATAGACTCCACGCGCAGGCGATTCCAGCCAGCCGCTCGCGGTATATCGCGCTACGAGGTTGCTGCTGTAGCCATGAGCCTTCAACCAGCTACTGGACACCAGATCGCTGTCGCCGAGCCCTGCAAGCAAGGAGTTTAGTTTTTCAGGTTTTTGCACACTCATAGTGAGCAAAATAGATATTTTCTAAACCATCCGCAAGAAGAAGGTTTATAGAAACCAAAAAAAACTCACCATTAGTGAGCAAAATTCAGCTTTTATAAACCAGCACCGAGGAGTTCTTGAACATTGCTACAGGCGCTCCCGAGGCCCCTTCCATTCCAGCAACGCCTGTAGCGGATCCAGATCGCCAACAAGCTCACGCGCTTGGGCAAGCTTGTCCATAGCAATACACCGCTCGGCTTCGGGCAGATTCGATACGGAGCTCTCAGCATCACTGAAAAAGGCCTGGATTCGCTTTATGTCATCCCAATGCTTGTTGGACGAAATCGGCCTGAATAAATTAAGAAAAAATCAGTAGAATCGAAAAAAATGAAGATTTTCTTGTCTCACTCAAGAAAATCTGGGGGCCAGAGCCAAGCTAAAGGAATTTTTGACATGCACCTAGTCGGTTACGCTTGGCTACGCGAAGCCATGCAACTGTCCGCATTCCCCTTGCATCTGCCAGCGATTGTGCAGCCTGTCACTCGCTTGAAGAAGATAGGCCAGACCTTGGCTGTACCATCTGCCATCGCACCGGCTGCTGATGACTTGCTGGGCCATGTCCTCTTCGCGCTGAAGCATGAGGGGGTCAATCTTGCCATTCTGACTCAGGCTCTCCCCAAGATACCAGTCGCAGCCCTGGAGAATGCCCTGCAGGAGGCGCCCAACGGCATCTACATTCGCAAGGCGTGCTATCTGAGAGAAGCATTCACCGGCGAGGAGGTTCCTCAGCATGCACCGGTTCGGGGGGCTTTCGTACCGCTCTTCGATCCCAAGCGCTATGTGACCCGCCCGGGAACAAGAAACTCCCGGTGGCGGGTGGAATTCAACGGCCTTGGCGACGTGAGCTACTGCGCCACCGTGGAAAGAACCGCCAGGCTGATCGAACTTCAGGAACACGACATACTTGGCCGGGCGAAAGCCTTCATGGAGTCCCTGCCTCCGGTCATGATGGATCGGGCGATCAACTGGGCATATTTGCATGAAACCAAGGATTCGTTCGCTATCGAACGCGAAGCGCCGAACGAGGACAAGTCGCGGCGATTCATTCACTTGCTACGCCAGGCACACGAACGCCAGCCGCTGACCGAGGAGTATCTGGTGGCGTTGCAGAACGCCACGGTATCGAACCCTTATGATCTAGCTGCGGCATTCAGGCATGAACAAAACCACCTCGCAGGAGCCCTTCAAGGGGCTGCTGGGGTAACTTACGTTCCCCCTCCACCAGAGCTGTGCCGCGAACTGATGGAGCACCTCATGCAGTTTGCGAATGAGGCCCCCACCCAAATCGACCCGCTGGTAGCGGCTGGAATCATTTCCTTTGGTTTCGTATTCCTCCACCCCTTTATGGATGGAAACGGACGCCTATCCCGGTTTCTGATCCACCAGGCACTTTGCCGCGCGGGCGCCTTGGAGAACGGCCTGCTACTGCCAGTGTCGGTGGCAATGAAACGTGAGGAGCGCCTGTATCTGGAGGCACTGCAGGACTTCTCCCGCCCAGCCCGGGATTTCTGGGATGTGCAGTGGATCGACTTTGGCAAGTTGGCTTTCGACTTCCGGGGAGATGCAGCGATCTACCGCTACTGGGACGCAACTGCCTGCGTCATCTTCACCATGGAAATGGCTCAGCACGCCCTGGAGGTCGAACTCCGCGAAGAAGCCGCTTTTCTGGAGTGCTACGACGCCGTCTACAGGGCTGTGGATGAACGATTCGACATCCGCGGCAGCGACTTGGCGAATCTGGTGATGATGTGCCTAACCAATGATGGCTTTGTTTCGAAGCACCGTCGTAAGCAATACCAGTACACGGTACCCACTGAAGTCTTCGACTACATAGAACAGACTGCCCAGCAGGTTCTTAGCGAGCAACACGCGGCTCGAGAAACACGTCAATAGCCGCATCTTTTTATCGTTTAGGCGAGCTGAACAAACCAATGCATTCAGAGCAAGCAACAGGTTTAAGAAATATAAAAAATGCTCACTATCAGTGAGCATTTTCCGAGTTTCGTAAACCCAGACAGAATCAGTTTCAGCGCTCCCGCGGCCCCTTCCATTCCAGCAACGCCTGAAGCGGATCCAGCTCGCCAACAAGCTCACGCGCTTGGGCAAGCTTGTCCATAGCAATACACCGCTCGGCTTCGGGCAGATTCGATACGGAGCTCTCAGCATCACTGAAAAAGGCCTGGATCCGCTTGATGTCATCCCACTGTTTGATGGCGCTCAGCAAATCAGCTCTCGCCTGCTCCCTTGCCTCGTTTTGACGTCGAATCCGTTCTCTCTCCTCGAGCCGGCACATCTGCTCCTTCCACTCCTGCTGACGAATTCTCGCCTGCTCCTCGGCTTCCTCTACCAATCGGGCAATTACAGGCGCGGCGTCCGTGAGCTGCTGGACGATCTCATCCAGCTGGCCACGCAGCTGGCTTTGCTTGACCTCCTTCCAACTCTGAGACCAATCAGTCCACGGATATGGCGAGAACGCTCTTATACATAGGCGGCCGGTCGCAAAGTCCATCCGAGTCGACCAGTTCCAGGTTGGGCTCAAGCGGCGCATCTGCTGCGACGGTATCTTGGAGGTGGGGATGTACTTGGCATCGATGTAGCGGGCCTCCAGTTCCTCAGTCATCTCAAATAACGTCAGCCCAATGGCAACCGTCCCCACGAAGACCACTGTGGGCTTGGATGGTGACCACAACGCCGGATGCCGGTGCCTTGGCTTCTTGGGTGGGTGCTCATGCTCATCAAGCGAGGCCCGGGCATAGGTTCGGTCACTCGGTGCAAACATCACGCGATGGCCGGCAGCCTCCAGCTTGAGAAACAGCTGATTCGCCAATTTCAGAGCCGGCTCAAGCTGAGGCTTGGTCACCACGACATCCACCAGACGCTGCCTACCTGGCTTGAGGAACCCCTGGTCGATGACTCGCCCCTGCTCAAAGACCTCATACGCCCCCACGACAACAGGGTGCTGCCTTGATCGCGATATACGGAGCTGTTCAGGCCTGATTTTACGCGGCACCGGTGCCTTCGGAGCCGGTTGAGAAACAGCACCAAGAGCATCTCCCTTGCGCCAGACCTGAAGATCACCAGGCCCAGCCTCAGGCAGCGGTGGCTGAGGACTTGGTATTCCATTCTCCAGCTTTACCCAGTGTCCACGCGGCGGCCGCGGGACATTCATGCGGGCACACACACGCGCCAAGAAGCTGGAAGAAACACGGTGGTGATCCGCGATCTTGGTCATGGGACGCCGCCACACCTCTGCGTACATCTCCTCACGACTGACTGGGCCACCAGGGCTGGAACCAGGTTGCTGGGCTACCTCTTCGGAAGACACGTATCAATCCTCAAGCCTGATATCGCCGACCAGCCAACGGCTGGCCATACGCCACGATCCATCAGGTCAAACCGAACCAAAACGGTTGTTGTACCAAACCCTCCCCAGCCCCCTCCACCACGTTGTTCGCCCGGCCAGCAGGGGACAGCATCTGCAGAACGGATCAGGGTCGATAAGGAGGCGATATTCATGCCCGCATCATCTGAGCAGATAGCCGCACGCTTGATCACCTGCCCACCCCGAATCCTCCGAGCCGGTGCGGCCCCCGCCTACCTCGGCATGTGCCGTACAGAGTTCAACAAAACCGTCCGGCCTTACGTGCGGGAATTCCGCATTGGCGTGCAAGGCATCGGCTTTGATCGCGAAGAGCTGGATGCCTGGGCAGACGCCTACATCGACCGAGCCATCATTGAAAAGGAAGGTGCCAAGGGACATGATCACTCCCGCAGCGAGCGCCTAGGAGAAAAACCATGGCGCGAAAAACCATTAGCGGCCTCTACCAAAGGAACGGGACCTGGCACATCGACAAGGTCTTCAGAGGTCAGCGAATTCAGGAAAGCACTGGATCAAGCGATAGGAAGGAGGCAGAGCAATACCTGATACACAAGTTGGAAAAGCTCCGGGAACAGAAGATCTACGGCGTCCGCACGATCAGAACCTGGCGGGAAGCCGCTACGCGTTACCTGACCGAGTACAGGGATCAGCCGTCGATAGGCCTCACAGCCATCTATCTGGAGCAGTTGGACCCGTATATTGGCGACCAGCCTCTGACTCATGTCGACGACGAGACCTTGGCCCCCTACATAAGGGATCGACTCAAGAGCACCAGAACCCGCGATGGCAAGTTGAAGCCTGGCGTTTCACACCGCACGGTGAACATCGCCTTGGAGCGCGTCATACGCATCCTGAACCTGTGCGCCCGAAAATGGCGTGATGAGCAGAAGCGTCCCTGGCTCGACGTAGTGCCGATGATCACCAAGCTGGAAGAGAAGAAGACGAGGCGACTCCCCTACCCTATGTCCTGGGAAGAGCAGTCGATTCTCTTCGCCGAACTGCCTGATCATTTGCGCCGCATGGCCCTGTACAAGGTCAACAGCGGCTCACGCGAACAGGAGGTTGTGAAGCTTCGCTGGGATTGGGAGATACCGATTCCTGAGCTCAACACCAGCGTATTTCTCATACCGGCGGACTTTGGTGGCCGGCATGAGAGTTCCGGGGTCAAGAACGGCGACGAGCGACTCGTGGTGCTCAACAGCGTAGCCAAGTCGGTGATCGAGGGGCAGCGCGGGCTTGATCCGGTCTGGGTATTTCCTTACGGACAACCCGATCGAAACGGCAAGGCCACTCCAGTTCACCGGATGAACGACTCGGCATGGAAGAAAGCCAGGGTCAGAGCTGCGAAGAAATTCCAGGAGCGCTTCATGCGCCCTGCTCCACCTGGATTTGCTTCGATCCGCGTTCACGATCTGAAGCACACCTTCGGTCGAAGACTTCGGGCAGCTGGTGTGACGGAGGAAGACAGGAAGGCTCTGCTGGGTCACAAGAACGGCAGCATCACCAGTCACTATTCAGCCGCCGAGCTGGACAAACTGATCGATGAAGCCAACAGGATTTCGGCTACCGACTCGCGTGGGCCGGCCCTGACAATTTTGAGGAGAATGGCAGGATGAAAAAAAGTCCCGCAAAAGTCCCTGCGCTTTTAAGTGTGAAGCGCCCATAAAAAAATCCAGTCACCGCTAAGTAACTGGATTTTTTAGGGTTTTTTTGGTCGGGACGGAGTGATTCGAACACTCGACCCCTTGCACCCCATGCAAGTGCGCTACCAGGCTGCGCTACGCCCCGAAGTGCTCCAGCTTCGCTGGAAACGGGTGTAACTATACATTAAGCATCTGAAAATGTGAAAGTTTTTATTAGAGCCTTAGCTATTTCCGCAGGACCTGTAAAACCTCTTCCAGCTCGCAAATCATTTGGCGAATCAGTTGTTTGTACTGCGTGGTATCGTCACGCGCTTCGTCGCCGGAAAGACGCTGGCGAGCTCCGCCAATGGTGAACCCCTGCTCATACAGAAGCGCTCGAATCTGGCGGATCATCAGTACATCTTGGCGCTGGTAATAACGTCGATTGCCTCGCCTTTTGACCGGGTTGAGTTGTGGAAACTCCTGCTCCCAGTATCGAAGTACGTGTGGCTTCACCGCACAGAGTTCACTCACTTCTCCAATCGTGAAGTAACGTTTGCCCGGTATGACGGGAAGCTCGTCATTATGACTTGGTTCCAGCATAGGCCTCGACCCTGGCTTTGAGTTTTTGCCCCGGACGGAAAGTCACGACGCGGCGCGCCGTGATCGGAATTTCCTCGCCTGTTTTCGGATTTCGACCAGGACGCTGACGCTTGTCGCGCAGGTCGAAGTTGCCGAACCCGGACAACTTCACCTGTTCATTGTGCTCCAGTGCCTGGCGAATTTCTTCGAAAAAAAGCTCGACCAACTCCTTGGCTTCGCGCTTATTCAAGCCTAGCTCTTCATATAGACGTTCCGCCATTTCAGCTTTCGTCAGAGCCCCCATACGCTATTTCCTTAACGTGGCGTTGAACCCTTCTTCCAGAGAGGTAAGAATTCGCTGCATAGCTGCGCTTACCTCTTCGTCGTTAAGAGTGCGTGAAGGGTGCTGCCAGGTCAAGCCGACTGCCATACTTTTGCTAGAAGGATCAATACCTTTGCCCTGATAGACATCAAATAGCTTGAGGTCGGTCAGGTTCTCTCCCGCTGCCTCACGGATACATTGCAGCACGGACTCCGCTGCAATACCGCGCCCAACTAATACGGCAAGATCTCGGCGTACCTCAGGGAATCGAGAAAGCTCGCTGAATTTAGGCAGGCGGCCGTCGACGATCTCCTCGACGCGCAACTCGAACAGATACACCGATTGGCCAATTCCTAAGTCGCTCGCCAGCTTGGGATGCAGACTGCCAACATAGCCGATCAGCCGACCATCGCGCTCAATACGTGCGGTCTGACCGGGGTGCAGCGCTGGGTGTTCTCCTGCAACGAAACGATACGCATCGCTAGCACCGGCATAAGCCAGCAAAGCCTCGACGTCAGCCTTGACGTCGTAGAAATCGACGACTTCGCGGTCGTTAGCCCATCCCTCGGGCAGGCGACTCCCCGTGATCACTCCGGCTAGCATCCCCTCCTGCTTAAGGCCATCTAGCTGGCCAACAAAACGCAGACCAGCCTCGAATAGCCGTACCCGCGCCTGCTGGCGATTGAGATTATGTTGCAGAGCCTTAATGAGTCCTGGCCAGAGCGATGCGCGCATCACCGCCATGTCGGCAGAAATTGGGTTCGCCAGCTGCAACGGCTCAACCCCCGGAGTGAATAGCTCAAACAGTTTGGGATCGATAAAACTATAAGTGATCGCCTCCTGATAGCCACGAGCAACCAACAGACGGCGCAGCAGCGGCAAATCAGCCCGAGCTTCAGCCTTCGCCTCAGGTGCTAGCCGGGCCTGTGGATAACGTACCGGCAGACGATCATATCCGTGCAAGCGAGCCAGCTCTTCGATCAAGTCAACTTCCAGACTGAGATCGAAACGGTGACTGGGAACTCCAACCTGCCAGCGGCCAGCGGCTTCTTCAGTAACGGTCAAACCAAGCGCGCTCAAAAGCTGAACTATTTGGACAGACTCCATCGACAGACCGAGCATCTGACTAACACGCTCGGCACGCAACGTGATCGGGGCAACCTGTGGTAGATCCGCCTCGCTTACGACCTCAACAACCGGCCCCGCTTCCCCTCCAACGATATCGAGCAGCAACGCAGTGGCGCGCTCCATCGCCATCCGAGCAAGTTGCGAGTCGACACCGCGCTCGTAGCGATGAGAAGCATCCGTGTGCAAACCATATGACCGCGCCTTGCCGGCCAGTGCAATGGTGTCGAAGAAGGCGCTTTCTAGAAAAATATCCGTAGTTTGTGGACCAACACCGCTGTGTTCGCCGCCCATCACTCCTGCGATCGCTAACGTTCGCTGATGGTCAGCGATCACGAGAGTATCGGCACGCAGGCTGATTTTCTGGCCATCGAGCAGCACCAGCTCCTCACCCTCACCAGCCATTCTCACCTGAATGCCGCCTTCGATCTTCGCCAGATCGAAAGCGTGCAGCGGCTGCCCTAACTCAAGCATCACATAATTGGTGACATCGACAACCGCATCAATACTGCGTACGTCAGAGCGACGCAGCCGCTCCACCATCCACAACGGCGCTGGGCACGAGAGATCAACATTGCGAATTACCCGCCCGAGGTAGCGCGGACAGGCCTTGGGGGCAAGAACGTCGACAGAACACCGCTCGTCATGAGTCGCGACGACCGCGGAAAATTCAGGTGACTGGACCACTGCGCCGTATATAGCGCCAACTTCACGCGCCAAACCTCTCAACGAAAGGCAATCGCCGCGATTCGGGGTAAGACCGATCTCAATGCTTACGTCATCGAGCCCCAAATATTCGCGAAAGTCGCGTCCTACGGGCGCATCGACGGCCAGTTCCATCAAGCCACTATCGTCGGTACCGACTTGTAGTTCAGTTTCCGAACAAAGCATACCGTGAGATTCCACACCGCGTAGCTTTGCCTTCTTAATCTTGAAATCGCCGGGCAGTACGGCATCGATCATGGCGAAGGGGATCTTCAGGCCAGGGCGTACATTCGGCGCACCGCACACAATCTGAAAAGTGTCATGGCCGTTAGTGACCTGGCAAACGCGCAACTTATCTGCATCCGGATGTTGGGCGGTGCTCAGCACCTCCCCTACCACTACGCCGCTGAAGGCTCCGGAGACCGGCGTTACAGCATCAACCTCAAGACCAACCATCGACAGACGAGCCACCAGCTCATCACGGGAAACCTGCGGGTTGACCCAACTCCGCAGCCATTGCTCACTGAATTTCATTCTGTTCTCCTGAGAATCCGTTGACGGGCGTTGCGCTAGCGAAACTGCGCTAAGAACCGCAGGTCGTTGTCGAAGAACAGACGTAAATCATTAACGCCATAACGAAGCATGGCGAGGCGCTCTGCCCCCATTCCAAAAGCAAAACCCTGGAACTTTTCGGGGTCGATGCCAGACATCCGCAGAACATTGGGATGCACCATTCCGCAACCCATGACCTCTAGCCAACCGGTCTGTTTGCACACTCTACAGCCCTTGCCACTACACATTACGCACTGCATGTCGACTTCAGCAGAAGGCTCGGTGAACGGGAAGAAGGAGGGGCGGAAACGCACACCGAGCGGTTTTTCGAAAAACACTCGCAAGAATTCTTCGATGGTGCCTTTCAAGTCGGCAAAACTAATGCCTTCGTCGATCAGCAATCCTTCAACCTGATGAAACATCGGTGAGTGGGTGATATCCGAGTCGCAGCGGTAAACCCGCCCCGGACAAACGATACGGATCGGAGGCTGGCGGGATTCCATGGTACGCACCTGAACCGGCGAGGTATGAGTACGCAACAGCATGTTGGCATTGAAATAAAAGGTATCGTGCATCGCACGAGCCGGATGATGCCCTGGGATATTGAGCGCCTCGAAGTTGTGATAGTCATCCTCGACTTCCGGGCCTTCCGCAACTCTGTAACCGATATGGCTGAAGAATTGCTCGATCCGCTCAAGGGTGCGCGTTACCGGATGCAGCCCACCAGAACTCTGTCCGCGCCCAGGCAGAGAAACGTCGACGCACTCGGCTGCGAGCTGGGCGTCCAGCGCGGCTTGCTCAAGCTGGACCTTGCGGGCATTGAGCGCGTCCTGAACCTGGGTTTTGGCCGTATTGATCAGCGCACCCGCCATCGGACGCTCTTCGGGCGAAAGCTTACCCAGTGTCTGCATTACCAGGGTGAGCTCGCCCTTTTTGCCCAAATACTGGACCCGAATCTGCTCCAGGGCACTGACGTCGTCACATTGTTGCACGGCCTCGAGCGCTTGCGAGACCAGTGCATCCAGGTTTTCCATGTACAACCTCCAGAGGTTCTTGCAGAACCGCGCTGACAACTGATTACTACGGCTGCCATACGCACTTTTGGAAAAACCCTGTACAGATACAAAATAGGGGAAGAGCACAAGGCTCTTCCCCTATCGGTGACGTTACAACGAGTCCGAAGACCCGTGATTGTCGGGGCTTAAGCCAGAGAAGCCTTCGCTTTTTCGACAATCGCAGCAAACGCCGCTTTTTCGTTCACTGCCAGATCGGCCAGAACCTTACGATCGATCTCAATGGCCGCTTTCTTCAAGCCAGCAATGAAACGGCTGTAGGACAGACCGTTAACACGAGCACCGGCGTTGATACGAGCGATCCACAGAGCGCGGAACTGGCGCTTGCGCTGACGGCGATCGCGGTAGGCATATTGGCCTGCTTTGATTACCGCCTGCTTGGCAACGCGGAATACGCGCGAACGCGCACCATAGTAGCCTTTGGCGAGTTTCAGAATTTTTTTGTGACGGCGACGGGCAACGACGCCACGCTTAACACGAGCCATGAGTTATTCCTCTGAGTCTTGACCGAATTAACGAACGCGCAGCATGCGCTCCACTTTTGCAACGTCGGACGGATGCACTTGCGAGCAACCGCGCAGCTGACGCTTACGCTTGGTGGTCATTTTGGTCAGGATGTGGCTCTTGAAAGCGTGCTTGTGCTTGAAGCCATTCGCAGTCTTCTTGAAGCGCTTTGCAGCACCACTTTTAGTCTTCATCTTTGGCATGTTCGATCTCCACAGTGTGGGTGATTACAAATAACCGCAAGGCCTGCCAGTGCCCTGGTGGTTACTTTTTCTTCTTGGGAGCGATGACCATGATCAGCTGGCGTCCTTCCATCTTTGGATGCTGTTCGACGGAGCCGTACTCAGCCAGATCATTTTCGACCCGCTTCAACAATTCCATCCCCAGTTCCTGATGGGCCATCTCACGACCACGGAATCTCAGAGAAACCTTGGCCCTGTCCCCCTCGCTAAGGAAACGCACCAGGTTGCGTAGCTTGACCTGATAGTCACCCTCTTCCGTCCCTGGACGAAACTTAATTTCTTTAACCTGAATCTGCTTCTGGTTCTTCTTTGCAGCTGCAACCTGCTTCTTCTTTTCAAACAGGTGCTTGCCGTAATCCATGATCCGGCACACCGGCGGAACTGCATCAGCAGAGATTTCCACCAGATCCAGCTTTGCTTCTTCTGCTACTCGAAGCGCTTCATCAATCGAGACGATGCCAATCTGCTCGCCATCAGCACCAATCAAACGGACCTCACGAGCCGAGATATTCTCGTTGATCGGGGCCTTAGGTGCGGTTCGTTTGTCTTGTCTCATTTCACGCTTAATAGTCATTACTCCAGATCTTGGCGACCACGCCGGGAAACCGCCTGTGTCAGTATCTGCGCGAATTGCTCGAGGGGCATGGAGCCCAGATCGACGCCTTCACGGGTACGCACAGCAACGGATCGAGTCTCAACCTCCCGATCCCCGATAACCAAGAGATAAGGAGTCTTGAGCAAAGTATGCTCGCGGATTTTAAAGCCGATCTTCTCGTTTCTCAAGTCAGACTTGGCACGGAACCCGCTTTGATTCAACGTTCTCTCGACTTCGAGTGCGAAATCAGCCTGCCGGTCAGTGATATTCATGACGACAGCCTGTGTTGGCGCCAGCCATGCCGGGAAAGCACCTTCGTAATGCTCGATCAGAATGCCGATAAAACGCTCGAAAGAACCTAGGACCGCGCGATGCAGCATTACCGGGTGCTGGCGATCATTATTCTCGCTGACATACTCCGCACCCAAGCGAATCGGCAGATTGAAGTCGAGCTGAAGAGTACCGCACTGCCAGACCCGCCCCAGGCAATCTTTCAGCGAAAACTCGATCTTAGGTCCGTAGAACGCACCCTCGCCAGGCTGCAAGTCATACGCCAGACCGGCGCTATCGAGCGCTGCCGCGAGCGCGGCCTCGGCACGATCCCAAAGCTCATCGGAACCGACCCGTTTCTCCGGGCGAGTTGACAGCTTGAGCTGGATATCATCGAAACCGAAATCAGCATAAACCGCCTGTGTCAGCTTAATGAAGGCCGCCGACTCGGACTGCATCTGCTCTTCGGTACAAAAGATGTGAGCATCGTCCTGAGTGAAACCACGCACTCTCATAATGCCATGCAGCGCGCCCGACGGCTCATTCCGATGGCAGGCACCAAACTCCGCAAGGCGCAACGGCAATTCCCGATAACTTTTTAGCCCCTGGTTATAAACCTGCACATGGCACGGACAGTTCATCGGCTTGATCGCGTAATCGCGGCTCTCAGACTCTGTCGTGAACATGTTTTCCGCGTAATTAGCCCAGTGCCCCGACTTTTCCCAGAGCACCCGATCCACCACCTGAGGTGTCTTGATCTCCAGATAGCCATTCTCGCGTTGCACCGCACGCATGTACTGCTCTAGCACCTGATAAAGCGTCCAGCCGTTCGGATGCCAAAACACCATGCCCGGAGCTTCCTCCTGGGTATGGAAAAGGTCCAGGCGCTTGCCGATCTTACGGTGATCGCGTTTCTCCGCCTCCTCAATGCGCTGAACATAGGCAGCCAGCTGCTTCTTGTCAGCCCAAGCAGTACCGTAGACCCGCTGCAGCTGCTCGTTCTTGGCGTCCCCACGCCAGTACGCCCCTGACAACTTGGTCAGTTTGAAGGCTTTCAGAAAACGCGTATTAGGGACATGCGGACCACGGCACATGTCCACATATTCCTCATGGTAGTAAAGCCCCATAGCCTTTTCGTCTGGCATGTCTTCAACCAGGCGGAGCTTGTATTCTTCGCCGCGGGACTTGAACACCTCGATTACCTCATCGCGCGGCGTAACCTTCTTGACGACGTCGTAATCCTTGTCGATAAGCTCCCGCATGCGCGCCTCGATTGCCGCAACATCATCCGGCGTAAACGGGCGCTCGTAGGCAATGTCGTAATAAAAGCCTTCTTCGATGACCGGGCCGATGACCATCCTTGCAGTGGGATACAGCTGCTTTACAGCGTGACCAACCAGATGCGCGCAGGAGTGACGGATGATCTCCAATCCCTCTTCATCCTTTGGCGTAATGATCTGCAAGGTCGCATCGCGATCGATCAGATCGCAGGCGTCGACAAGCCTGCCATCCACCTTACCTGCCAAGGTCGCCTTTGCAAGCCCAGCACCAATGGACTGCGCGACTTCAGCAACAGATACCGGATGATCAAACGAACGCTGACTGCCGTCAGGAAGAGTAACGATGGGCATGGCGCCTCCTCTCCTAGTGGTGACCCCTACCAAAGGCCACGTGGGTTGGGATGAGCCAGGAAAGCGATTCCGCGAGTCTCCTGCCGCACAGTGGCAGGCGCCGGTAGGCTCGATTCGCAGAAACCGAAGTCACTGGAGGAAATTGAACAGGCATGCTTTCAGAAACGCATAGCAACTGGCAAGCAGGCCAAAAAAAAGGGCCGCTTTCGCGACCCTTTTTCCGATTTGGTAGGCACAATTGGATTCGAACCAACGACCCCCACCATGTCAAGGTGGTGCTCTAACCAACTGAGCTATGTGCCTTCGATGGGTGCGCATTCTATAGTGCTACCCGCGGGAGTCAAGCACTTTTTCTCGCTAAGCCTCTGATATTTGGAATCTTTGAACGACTCACGAAGGAGGCCGAATCCATCCCTAGCGATGCGGCGACGGCCGCGATAGGATCGCGTCAAATATTTTCAACAGGGATACCAATATGTCGCACGCAAACTATCCCCTTTCCTACTATGCGGCTTCAGCAAATGTGGCTCCGGAACGCCCTTCGCTACGTGAAACCAAGTACACCGACATCTGCATTATCGGCGCCGGCTATACGGGTCTATCAACCGGATTATTTCTCGCCGAGCATGGTTACCGGGTGGTGGTTCTCGAAGCTGCCAAAGTCGGTTTCGGAGCATCAGGGCGCAACGGTGGCCAAATCGTAAACAGCTACAGCCGCGATATCGACAGCGTGGAGCGCAGCGTTCGCAGCCATGAGGCGCGCCTCATCGGTGACATGGCTTTCGAAGGTGGCCGCATCATTCGGGAGCGTATCGCGCGTTACGGTATTCAATGCGATCTCAAGGACGGAGGCGTCTTCGCCGCACTCACCACTAAGCAGATGCGCCATCTGGAAGCTCAGAAGAGTCTCTGGCATCGCTACGGCTACGACCAACTAGAACTACTTGATCAAAACGACATCCGCCAGGTGGTCGACAGCGACCGCTACGTCGGTGGAACCCTGGACAAGCTCGGCGGCCATATTCATCCACTCAACCTGGCGCTTGGCGAAGCGGCGGCACTGGAATCGCTGGGAGGAGTGATCCACGAACAAAGTCCGGTCATCCGCATCGAGCGCGGTCCGACGCCAGTGGTACATACAGCAGAAGGCTCGGTACATGCATCGTTTCTGGTGATCGCCGGCAACGCCTACCTCGGAGGATTGGTCCCCGAGCTGGCTGCCAAGTCGATGCCCTGCGGGACCCAAGTAATCGCTACCGAACCCCTGGGGGATGAACTGGCGGGAAGTCTGTTGCCCCAAGATTATTGCGTTGAAGACTGCAACTACCTGCTCGACTACTACCGACTTTCGGCCGACAAGCGCCTGATCTATGGCGGCGGCGTTGCCTACGGCGCCCGCGACCCGGCCAACATCGAATCGATCATCCGCCCTAAACTGTTAAAAACCTTCCCGCAATTGCAGGGCATCAAGATCGACTACAGCTGGACCGGAAACTTTCTACTGACACTGTCACGACTGCCACAAGTGGGTCGTCTTGGAGAAAACATCTACTACTCACAGGGCTGCAGCGGCCACGGTGTTACCTACACCCACCTGGCCGGCAAGATCATCAGCGAAGCGCTAAGGGGGCAAGCAGAACGCTTCGACGCCTTCGCCAGCCTGCCGCATCATCCGTTCCCTGGCGGGCACCAACTGCGAGTGCCGCTCAGCGCTCTCGGCGCCTTGTACTACAGCCTACGTGATCGCCTCGGTTTCTGATGGTCACCAGTTGACGGACAGGAGGGCACCGCCCGACACGTAGGTCTGCCAGAACCAATAGGCTCAGGCAGCGGTTCGGTAAAGCGGCTATCGTTTGGAGCCAGCTGCACGGCACAGATCCGTGCCTTGACTGCTTCCGCTGTGCACCCCCTCTCGGCCATCACCTGAGAAAGATTGAACCAGCCCACCGCAAAAGCCGAATCGCGACTCAGCGACGTACGCAAGGCGTCTTCCGCGGCCGCATGATCACCCGCGGCGTATTCGCTGTTGGCTAAGGCGAACCAAGCTAAGCCGCCCGCCCAACGCGCACCGGCAGTTCGGTAAGCGGTGCGTGCGGCCTCGACCTGCCCTACTTGCTCCAGATCGCTGGCCGCTCTTAGCCATACAGTTTCCTCCGCGGTGGCTGGCACATGGTCAGGGGCAACCATCACCACTGCCCAGCGATCGCCCTTCGCCCAGCTGCGTTCGAACAGGCGAAAGCTGCCGGTCCATCGCCTGGTCGTCCCGGAGCGAAGAACTAACTCTTGCTCAGCCAAGTCATACCCAACCACTACTGCAAAATGCCACTGCGGCCAGCGGTCGAAAGCTAAATTCTGCAGGACCAGTACCGGATTACCGGCTGCGACTTCAGCAAGAAGCGCTTTCAGGCTCGGTCGCAGCGGATAGACCAGCGTCCCACTGGCGCGCGCTGCAGCGACCATTTCGACCTGCAGACTGCCTTTGCGCTGCGGTATGTAGACCTGCTCGACCAATTGTTCTGGCGTAACGGCTCGCCCGCGCTGAACCAGCATCGTCGCAAGTGCGGCAGGGCCGCACTGGTAATCCTCTTGCGCAAAGAAAGGAACATCGACAAGTTCGACGCGCTCGGGAAGCTGCGTACTTGCGCCGTCGACCAGCGGTTGCTGTGCGCAGCCCCCGAGCAAACCGATGGCTAGTGTGAGAGCCCAGCCATGACGCCAACTCAACGGTTTATACAATTGACGAAATTGAAGATATTGGTTGCGCAGAGCATGTCTGTGATGATGAAGATCACCAGAAACAGCACGATGATTCCAACCACCCCAGCTCCAGCCGGTGCTTGGTCGAGTTGCTGGTTAAACTGCGCCAGCTCCGATGGAGTCAGACTGTTGATGCGCTTTTCCACTTGCGCTCGCTCAACCCCCATGGATTCAAGCTTGTTCTGAACCTCTTCATCGTCCAGCATCGTGAGCAACTGCTGGCGATCGACTTGCTGTTGTTGCTCCGCAATGACTTCAGGCGTACCAATCATTGCCGCCTGCGCCAGTGGAACCTGCGCGACCAGCAGTAAATGCAGAGCAGCCAACATGGCAGCAATACGCTTGAGCAAGGGGGAAGTGGACATAGCAGATACTCCTATTATCGGATCGGCCCGCGAAAGTTGCAAAAGACCATCAACAATAAGACGCAACGGTGGCCGCTCCGGTTCCCTTTGCATCGAGTTTCAAGACGCCAGTGGCACTAAGTACCCGTAGCTGCCAGGCGATTTGCCTTCCGCGCCACTAACATTGATCGTAGTCGATCGAAACGTTAGTCGCGTATTGAGGCCCATGCGTTAGATGGAGAGCCATATGCCGAAACTGTATCGAGCCAGCGTTCTAGTTACTGCACTGCTCATGAGCAGCTGCCAATCCCAAATCGGGGCACCCCAACGCAGCTCCAACGACCAATGTGATCATGAGCGGGTCCAGTATCTACTGGGACGCACCGCGACCCCAGATCTCCTGGAACAGGCACGTAGCCAAGCCGGAGCGCAGTCCGCTCGACTGTTGCGCCCGGATCAGGTGGTCACGTTGGAGTTCGATGGCGGGCGTTTGAACATCCACACGGACAAGAATCTGAAAATCGAACGGCTAACCTGCGGTTAGCAAAGTGAAATCAAACAGTAGCGGAGCGCCGCTGCCCTCTTGTAGGGAGAACAGCAGCGCCAGAACGGTAGTCCATTACTGCGCCACGGCTTTGCGCATACGCCAGTTCGTGGCGGAAACCGGCTTGGGCGGGGTAAGAAGAAAGCTCAGGTTATACCGATTGATGATGATCTGGCCCAAGAGCGGCGCCCCGATACCAACCAAGGTACCTAGAACCAAGTGAACCGGTATCGAGTCGACCCCCAGGAAGCTGGCGAGGATCACCCGTACACCGCTGCCCGCAAGGATGTGCATCAGATAAATCGTCATCGACGAAGCGCCGACAAATAGCAGCCAGTTCACGCGGAACTGCCCCAGCCACATCGACAACGCGACCATGAAGAAGATCGAGATGGTCGCCAACGCCAGCACCGGCAGGCCACCATCCTCATAATTCATGCCGAAGGACACGTGAAACAAGTACTGCCCGGCGACAAAAAGGGTCCCGAAGAAGAGCGTCAACGAAGCAAAACGCGCCAGGAAGTACTGCTTCACCTCATTGAACCAGATGCCGAGGGCAAAAAAGACTGTATTGCCGAGGATGAATTTCGTCGCTGAATTGATGGTGAGATCGTCTTTGAAAACGAACAACACGCCAAACAACACGACCAGCGGTAGGAAATAGCGGCGATCCGCGCGCGCATAAAGGAACGAGCACACAATGAACACGAGAAACAGCGCATAAAGGAACCAGAATTGCGCACGCGGCATCCACAGCAAAGAGAACACTTCGCTCAGCGTCACCTGCCCGGTGGTGTAATTGGAAAGCACCACCTCGATCAGGCCTTGCAACAGCGACCAGACGATGAAGGGATAAACGATGGTGTCGACCTTGTTGATGATCAATCCGCCCTTGCCGCGCTTTTGCAGCGAATCGAAAAAGAACAGACCCGACAGGAAGAAGAACAGCGGCATATGGAAGCTGTAGATAATGCTGTCGACCAGCACGAACTCAGCTTCATCCATGGGTAGTCCCGCATTGAAGACCCCTCGTGCGACATGTCCGTAGACGACCAGGATGATACCGATCGCCTTGGCGTAATCGACCCAAACGTTTCTCTCCTGCATGATCGTTCTCCTTGTTATGAGGGCAATGAAGAAGGCCACATCCGCCCGGCGCACGGCGAATGAAGCAGATAGACAACGCATTCAAGGGTTTGTTGCTGCCGTCTTGTTTGCTGGGCGGGCAGGGAATGACACCTAGCCGGAGTAAGGGCAGCCAGCGACGGTTGGTGCATCGCGCACCGTAGCGCTCGCTTTGCCTTGCGGACCCCGTGGTAGCTCTTTAGAGGCGGTTCTAGCGCTAGAGAGCTCCAGCCTTCATCGACACCCCTCAGCCTCGCGGCCTTTGCACCCCCGGTTATTCGCGGGGGAAACCTGATGGGCTGGGCCATCCCCATCCACTAACGAACTCGGTACTGTCCATTGACAGTGGACTCTAGTCATCTCCTCCGCAATCCACGCAACTCCCCGAGCGCGAATCCAATACAGTCATCCTCGCGTAAACGAGCGCATGACAAGAAGGTGTTTGACGTGCGGGCAATCACCCACTGCGCGAACAACAATGGCAATCTTGACCAGGCCTAAAGACTGATCCGCGAAGCGACTCTTACCTCCAGTTGTGGACGAACAAGTCGAGTGTTATACGACAGTCTTTTGCCGGAGCATTGCTATGGCCGAAAGCCCCCTTCCTTCCTGCTCGATCCTGCTTCTTGCTGGCGGGCGGGGGCTACGCATGGGTGGAAGAGATAAAGGATTGATCGAATGGCGCAATCGGCCGCTGATCGCATGGATGCACTCGGTCGTTCGACCATTGACCGACGATCTGCTGCTGTCCTGCAATCGCAACCAAGAGCAGTACGCGCCCTATGCCGATCGTCTTATCTCGGACGGCCAATCGGACTACTCCGGTCCGCTCGCCGGAATTCGAACCGGCCTTGCCGCTGCCCGCCATCCCTGGCTGATGGTGCTGCCCTGCGATGCTCCACTGATTGATGCACCGCTGTTGCGCTTGCTGCACGCGTCGGCAATACGCGATCACGACCACCCGCTGATGGTTCGTCGAAGCGAGCAGTGGGAGCCCCTTTTCTGCATGATTCCGCTCCATCTTGGCGGGCAGCTCGAGGCTGCCTGGCAGGCGGGAGATCGAAGCCCTCTCCACGTGCTGTTGACGCTCGGCGCTCGTGCTCTGGATCTACCGGAGAACGATCCACGCCTTGCGAACCTCAACACTCCGGAGCTTCTCCAGCGCTAGGCACCACGGGAACTTAGCCCGGTGTCGGTCCGTCCCATGTGCATCATCATCAAAAAGGGAAAGGATCATGCGCACAAGCATCATTCCGGCACTACTGGTCGTCTTCGGACTGGGAGCACTCACCGGGTGCGCTAACCCAAGCGTCATTACCCTCAACGACGGACGCGAGATCCAGACACTCGACCAACCCAAGTACGACGACGAGTCCGGTTTCTACGAATACGAGCAACTCGATGGCAATCCGGGCAAGGTGAACAAAGATCAGGTTCGGACTGTTCGAGAGCTTTAGCTACTCAAAGGTAGCCGATGCCGGCATATCCTATCCGCCAGCATCGCGAGCGAGCGAACGAGCGAACGATCCAGCGCAGTGCTGTTGTTGGAAATGAATGCACGCAACAAGGGGTTCTACCCCGTTAGCACGGACACTTTCGAGTAAGCTCATGCCGAGCTGAAGGAGTGTTCATGAAGCGCAAGAAATACAGCCCCGAATTCAAGCGGGAAGCCATCGAACTGGTTCGTCGTTCAGGGGCAAGCTGCCGACAGGTGGCCTTGGAGATTGGCGTGGCTCCCAATCTGCTCACCCGCTGGGTGCGAGAGGCGCAGCCAGGCACTGAGAAAGCCTTTCCTGGAACAGGAAGTCCGCGGGATGAGGAGCTTGCCCGCCTCAAGCGCGAGCTGGCCAGAGTCACCAAGGAACGTGTTTTTTTAAGAGACGCGGCAGCGTACTTTGCCAAGGAATCATCGAGCGGTACACGGTGATCCAGCGCTGCCGCGACGAGTACCCGGTACGACTGATGTGCCGTTGCCTGAAGGTTTCTGCCAGTGGCTATTACGCCTGGCGGGGTCGCGAACCAAGCCCACGTGCTCAAGAGAACGCGCGCCTGGCAAGGCGCATTCGGGAGATTCACGAGGATAGCCGCGGCGTGATCGGAGCGCCCCGGATGCACGAGGATCTGCTCGACGAGGGTGAAGCTGTCAGCCTGAACCGCGTTGCTCGCCTGATGACGGCTGAACGCATTCAAGGCTGGCCACGCAGGAAGATGCGTGGTTTTGGCAGAGTTTCCAGCGGCCGCCCAGCAGGCGTGAAAAACCTGCTGGAGCGCGACTTCAGTGCGCCGGAACCGGAGCGCAAGTGGGTTACGGATATCACGGAGATTAGCCACGCTGGAAGGCAAGCTCTTCCTATGCGTGGTGCTCGACTTGTACAGCAAGCTGGTGATCGGTTGGTCGATGCATCACCGACAGGATCGGCAGATGGTGATTCGAGCGGTGGAGATGGCGACCTGGCAGCGCCAGGGAGACTGGTCAGTGATCCTGCATTCGGATCGCGGCAGCCAATTCACCAGTGCGGACTACCAGCGCTTTCTGAATCACAACACGTTGGTCTGCAGCATGAGTGCCGTCGGGCATTGCGGCGACAACGCGGCCTGTGAAGGTTTCTTCGGTCAGCTCAAACGGGAACGCGTTGGCCATCAGTCGTATCGAACCCGCGATGAAGCACGGGCGGATTTATTCGACTACATCGAGCGGCTTCATAACCCCCGAATGCGTCGTAGAGTCGCCCGGCAAGATTTGAAGTTTTCAGCCCTTTCAAAACCGTCCGTGGAAATGGGGTAGAACCCAAGCTCGTCGACAGCCAGCTATACCAAGCGCGCACCTTCGCAAAAAAATCTTTTCTAAGCCCTTGTGGAACCAAACTTTTTCTGTAAAATGCGCGCCATCTTCGGAGCGTAGCGCAGCTTGGTAGCGCGTCTCGTTCGGGACGAGAAGGTCGCTGGTTCGAATCCAGTCGCTCCGACCATATCCCGAATCTCAGCACAACAGATGAATGAGATTAAAAAGCCGACCTCAGGGTCGGCTTTTTCGTTTTTGTTTTGGCTGCTTTCCATGCTTAAGCAGCAAGCAGCACTTGTATGTTCGCCCTACCCTCTCAGAAAGCTTACGACTTGCTCCGCCTCAAACGGCCAATCCAGCTCCTCGCCTGTGTCAACCCGGCGCAACACGGGTATACGTAGACCGTAGTCATCGACCCACTCCACTCGATCGGCAATATCCAGCAATTCCACAAGTAGGCCATGCTCCACCAGAGGCATCAACACCTCCTCGGCCTGCTCGCAAAGATGGCAGCCTAAAGTTCCGAAAAGCTGGCATTCAGGCAGCATATATATGTCCGTCCAGTTAATCCTGTTGCGAATTCTAGCAGCTGAAAACCAGATCGAATCGACGATCCCCGACAGAACATCGAGCAAGCGTAATCGCATCGAATTGTGACTCGCTGCTCACTCGTATCGCCTGCATCGGCGACAGGATTCGACTCTCAGCCAACGAAACGCTAGGATGCCGCAGCCCAAGGCAACAAACAGATTGCAGGGTGCGTTCACTCATTCAGCGCCGTAATGCAGTGTCGGAAAGCGGTAGTTCTGAATCAGTCGAACAGGAAAATATTCAGCCGAAGCGTCTAGCACGTTGACTGCGAAGCCCTGACGACTAAAGTCTAAAGGTTGAAACTACCCTGTAATGTTTAATTGCAGGGCGCCGTAAAGAGCGACTTCAGAGCATCATCCAACGAGGAGAAATAAGAAATGCTCAAGACCCCCATCGCCCGGGGCGTGGCCCTTGCCACTCTGGGAGCAACACTGGCTGTCCCGACCATCGCCCAAGCCGCCTTCATCGAAGACACCAAGGCCGGCCTGGAACTGCGTAACTTCTATTTCAATCGAGATATCCGAGAAGATCCAGGCCAAAGCAAGATTGAAGAATGGGCGCAAGGCTTTATTCTCCGCGTTGAGTCAGGCTACACCGAAGGTACTGTAGGATTTGGTGTTGATGCTCTAGGCCTGCTGGGCGTCAAGCTCGATTCGGGTGGCGGACGTACTGGCAGTGGGTTGCTGCCGATGGAATCCGACAAGGCTGCAGATGAATACTCTTCTCTAGGCTTGGCAGCCAAGGCAAAAATGTCAGAGACCGTGCTGAAAGTGGGCACACTCCAGCTAAAGAACATGGCTATCTCCTCGAGCGATTCGCGCTTGCTGCCGCAAACCTTCCAAGGCGCCCAAATCGTTTCCAAGGAAATTGAAGGCCTGACTCTGGACGGCGGCTATCTCAACCGCGCCAATCATCGCAACTCGTCCAATAACGAAGAGTTGGCCTATGGTGGCAAGGGTGCTGCTTTCGGCGAAACCGCTATTGATTCCAGCGACGTGGATGATTTCATCTTCGCGGGCGGCAGCTACAAACTTACCAATGACCTGACCGCCTCGTACTACTACAGCAACCTGGAAGAAGTCTACAAGCAGCATTCGACCAACTTGGTGCACGTACTACCGCTGGGCGATAAGCAGTCCCTCAAAACAGATCTGCGCTACGCTCGCTCTTCTGAAGATGGCTCGTCTAACGTAGACAACCGCGCATTGGGCGCGATGGTTACCTATGCTCTGAGCGGCCACAGCTTTGGGCTCGGCTATCAGAAGATGAGTGGCGATACCGGTTTTGCCTATGTGGCTGAGGCCACCGATCCGTTCCTGGTCAACTATGTCCAGATCAACGATTTCGCCTATGCAGACATGAAGTCCTGGCAGGCTCGTTATGACTTCAACTTCGCGTCTGTCGGGATCCCGGGCCTGACCTTCATGACCCGCTATATCACAGGCGATAACGTAGATCGTGGCACTGGCTTGTCCGAAGGCAAGATCTGGGAACGCGACATGGATATCGGCTACACCTTCCAGGAAGGTGCGCTGAAGAACCTGAACGTCAAATGGCGCAATGCAACTTCCCGGGGCAATATTGCTCGCACCAACAATCTAGACGAAAACCGTCTGATCGTTAGCTACACCATCCCGCTGATGTAATAGCGACCTACAGCACTCGTTGCAGTAGAAAAAGAACCCGCTTCGGCGGGTTTCTTTTTGTATTCTGAAAAATCTGTACTGTCTCCAGCATTGCCCAACTACCGAAGCGGGAACCTTACCACCAAGCTATGCTCGAAACCTGAGGTAGCGGAACTTCCCGTTGATGCACACTCATGAGGAGCAGCACATGTCTACAGAGTCCACCTTCGGCACTACCGACGAAACCCCAATTCCCTCCTCCACAACTCACAACAGCTCCCTGATCGACAAGTCAGCTCATCGTCGGAATTTGCAGAACGCCCAGAATGCACTGATCGAGGAGTTTCACACGCTGATCGGCGATACCGAACGCCTACTCAAGCACACCCAGGAAACCGCCGGCACACAGAGCGAGGAGCTGCGCGGCAAGATCAACGAGAATCTCGCCCGTGCGAAGGTGCTGCTCAAGGAGCGCGAAATCTCGATGCGCGAACAGAGCCAAGCGGCGATCCAATGCACTGAAGACTACGTGCATAGTCACCCGTGGCAATCTGTAGGTATCGCTGCTGGAGTGGGGTTCCTTCTTGGTCTGCTTTCTTCGCGCCGCTGATTCACGGAGATAGGCCAATGGATGTCAAACCCGGCGAAGAAGCGCCCAAGCCATCGCTAAAGAAGCTGGGCGGAGCGTTTGTCGGCCTGCTACAGGGGCATCTAGAGCTTCTGGGTATTGAGTTGCAGGAAGAGAAGGCTAGAACCTTCCGGCTTTTTCTTCTCGCGGGGATCAGCCTCATTCTTGGGCTGCTGGTACTAGTGGGTCTCTCGGCGGCCGTAGTGATCGCCTTCTGGGACACCCACCGAATCGCAGCGATTCTGGTGCTTTGTACAATCTATGCGATTGTCATGTTGATCTGTATCACTCGGGCCCTGAAGCTCGCCAAGGCATGCGCCACGCCGTTCCAAGCTACTCTGGAAGAACTCGCACGCGACCGGGAGCGCCTTTTGCCATGAGCCAGCAACTCAGTGCAGCAAGCGATATGCACATGCGAAAGGAGCTGGTTCGTCTGCGCATGGAGATGCACCGCCAGCAACTGCTTTACCATGCTCAGCCGCTGACCCACCCGCTCGAGCAGGTCAAATCCATGATCGCTGGACGTCGAGAAGAAGCGGACCACGGCACCGGTAAGACACCGCTGATGATGGTAGCGACCGTGATTCTGGCACTGTTTGGCCGCAGGCTGGGCAAGGTAGGCACGCTTGCCCGGGTCGCGATCACGCTCTATCCGTTGGTCAAAGGACAGCAGAAACTGCGCCAGAAGCTGCGTTAATTGCCAAGTTCGTATCGAACGAACCCTCTGAAACGAGGAAATCCCGCAGTACGTCGGAAGACGTACCCGCGAGTGTGTTAGCGTAAACTCGCCTGCTGGAGGCCATATGGAGATAGTCCTTGGACTGGCATACCCTGCTTACCCGTGAGCGACTCGGAAAATCCGCACACAGCAGTGAAGAACTCGGCCGTAGCCCGTTCCACAAGGATCATGATCGCATCATCTTTTCCGGAGCATTCCGCCGTCTGGGCCGCAAGACCCAGGTCCATCCTGTATCCAGCAACGATCACATTCACACCCGATTGACCCACTCGCTCGAAGTGAGCTGTGTAGGTCGATCGTTGGGCATGCGGGTCGGCGAAGTATTGCGCGACGACCTGCCCGAATGGTGCAGCCCAGCCGACCTCGGAATGATCGTGCAGTCCGCGTGTCTGGCGCACGACATCGGCAACCCGCCATTCGGTCATTCCGGGGAAGACGCCATACGCTATTGGTTTCAGCAGGCCGCAGGTCGTGGCTGGCTCGACGACATGAGCGACGCCCAGCGGGCCGACTTCCTCAACTTCGAAGGTAATGCCCAAGGATTCCGCGTGCTGACGCAGCTGGAATACCACCAGTTCGACGGTGGCACACGATTGACCTATGCCACCCTGGGCACCTACCTCAAATACCCTTGGACCTCTCGCCATGCCGAGGCACTTGGCTACAAGAAGCACAAGTTCGGCTGCTATCAGAACGAACAGCAATTGCTCGAACAGATTGCGCTGAAGCTTGGCCTGCCTCAGGTGGAAGAACAACGCTGGGGCCGCCATCCGCTCGTCTATCTGATGGAAGCTGCGGACGATATCTGCTACGGCCTGATAGATCTGGAAGACGGCCTGGAGATGGATCTGCTCGACTACGCACAAGTGGAAGCATTGTTGCTAGGGCTGGTCGGGGACGACCTGCCGGAAACCTATCGGCAGCTCGGCCCGAAGGATTCCCGTCGTCGCAAGCTAGCAATTCTCCGTGGCAAAGCGATCGAGCACCTGACCAATGCTGCCGCACGCGCCTTTGTCGACCAGCAGGAGCGTCTGCTTGCCGGGGAGCTGCCGGGTGACTTGGTCGAGCACATGCATGGGCCCGCCAAGCAGTGCGTGCTGCAGGCCAAGGCGATAGCACGCGAGAAGATATTCCAAGACAAGCGCAAGACCCTGCACGAAATTGGCGCCTACACGACGTTGGAAATCCTGCTGAACGCATTTTGTGGAGCCGCATTGGAACAGCATCGCGGGCGCAACCTATCGTTCAAGAACCAACGCATCCTCGATCTCCTAGGCCGCAACGCACCGAGCCCGGAAGCGCCGCTGTACCAGTCGTTCCTGCGGGTGATCGACTTCATCGCCGGCATGACCGACAGCTACGCCACGGAGATGGCCGGCGAGATGACCGGCCGCTCCAGCCCGGTGTGACGGATGAAACGGTTCTTACACGAAACCCTGCACTGGCATCCGGGTCGTCCGGCTTGGGGCGCGGCGTTGGTCGCCGGTTTTGGCTGCGCCCTGCCCCTCCTGCTCGGGCTTTTCAGTGGTCATCCAGGTTTTCTCTGGGCCACCGTTGGCGCGTTCCAGGCAGCGAAGGCCAACCCCCTGCACCGATTCGGCATGCTGCGCATGCTGCTGCTCATTGCGTTGGGTGCCTGCAGCGCTGGACTGGGCTTCTGGTCTGCCACTCACCCACTGATCAGCCTGGGCCTGTTCGCATTCTACGGCCTGCTGCTGGCCTGGCTGCAACGCTATGGCAGCGAAGCGGGCAAACTGGGCATCGGCTTGGCGATCTGCCTGTGTCTGGGACAAGGGCAATATGGCATTGCCGACTTCAACAACCCCTACGCGATCGCAACACTGTTCGCGCTGGGCGGGTTATGGGTGACGCTGCTCGCCTTCGGCATGCGCGGGATGCACGGTTTGCGCATGTGGCCTTACATGCCACGCCTGGTGAGCCTGCTGCGCGTACTGCGTCGCCATGCACGGCGCACTCCGATACGCCAGTGGCGGCGGCATGCGCTGACCTACGTGGTGGCATGCGCGCTCGGCGGGGTGATCGTAAATCTTGCGGAACTGCCACGGGGCTACTGGCTGACACTCGCAGTCTTCACCACACTGCAGATGGACATGGAACGCAGCCTGGTGCGTGCGGTACAGGCCTGCGTGGGCATTCTCGGTGCGGCGGCCATTCTGATCTACATGGGCCACAGCCTTGCGGATCCGCCACTGATGGTGATGATTCTGCTGCCGCTGGTGGTATTCGGCCGGGCTTTTCAAGCGCATCACTACGGCTTATTCGTGCTGCAAACCACACTCAGCTTTTTGCTGCTGGCGGAAACCTTGGCGCAGGACTGGGACCTGCCCCAAGTGCGCTTGATCAACGCCACGATCGGCGTTGGACTGGCGCTGGGAGTGACACTGATCGGCTACCTGCTGCGCCGCTTGATGGCCAGGCGGTCGTCGAAACGACCGCAGGCAGCTGAGGAGCAGGAGAAGGCGACTACGCCTCGGTCCTGATCGGGTTTTCCGGATACCAGACGTCCATCAGCGGGCTGACGGTGTACTCGGCAAGTTCGGAACGCCCCTTCAGCCAGGCATCCACTTCCGCGCGCTGCTCCTCGCTGACGGAACCACGACGGCCCAGGCAAACGAAGCCGTAATCTTCGCCGCCGATGTAGCCGAGCCCCTTGGCTTCCATGGCTTCGGTGACGAACGCTTCGAGGAACTCATCCACGGCCTTGCCATCGATCCCCTCGCGGTAGGTCAGGTTGATCTCGAAGCCAAGCTCCTGGAATTCGTCGACACAGAGTTTCTTGCGCAGGCGACGCGAGCGATTGGTAGCCATTGGATCGGTCCTTTTCTGGTTTGATAACGGCGCGCACTCTACCAGTTACGCCAGGGTTAAGCGACGAAACTGCCAGACCGGCACAGCCCCGATAAAAATTCTTTGCTCAACGCTTTTGCAGGATAGCGTCGGGCCCGGCTACGCTTATCGGATAGAGGCACCGCGCCTCCACAGCCCGGGCATAATTGCCCGCATCTTTCCCTTAAAGCAGTGGGAATCCGTATGCCGCATTCAGCGATTCGTGCCCGTTTTTCAGAGGCGCCGACAAATGAATAGATTCCGTCGCAGCATGGCCATCGCCGCGCTGGCTTTGCCATTGACCTGGCCCATCCAGGCCGCCCCGGTGAATCAGGCGCTGCCAGCGCCGGTAACGAAGGCACTGAAAGCCAACAAGATCGACCGCGACGCGCTCTCGGTCGTCATGCTGCCGCTCAATGCCAAAGGCGCACCGACCTTCGTCAACGCCGATGTTTCAGTGAACCCCGCCTCCACCATGAAGCTGGTTACCACCTATGCCGCGCTCGAGCTGCTCGGGCCCAACCATCAGTGGAAGACCGAGTTCTACGCCGACGGCCCTTTGGTCAACGGCACACTCAACGGCAACCTTTATCTCAAGGGCGGCGGTGATCCCAAGCTGAACATGGAAAAGCTCTGGTTGTTGTTGCGCGATCTCCGCGCCAACGGCGTGCGCGAAGTGACCGGCGATCTGGTTCTTGACCGCAGCCACTTCATCCAACCGGATCTGCCGATTTTCAACGATGACGGCGGCGACCAGAACAAGCCGTTCCTGGTCGGTCCCGACTCGCTGCTGGTCAACCTCAAGGCTCTGCGATTCATCGTGCGCAACGATGGCGGCAAAGTGAACGTGGCCGTGGAGCCACCAATCGCTAGCGTACGCATCGACAATCGCGTCAGGGCGCTTCCGCCAGCCAAGTGCCCAAGCTGGCCGGATGTTCTGTTCAATCCGGTTACCGACGCCGACGGCGTCACCGTGGTGGTCACGGGGAAACTCGCAGCCGGCTGCAAGACCCAGACATACTTGTCCCTGCTGGATCATCAACGCTACGCCGCAGGAGCGGTGCGAGCCATCTGGGGTGAGTTGGGTGGCAGCATTCGCGGTCATGATCGGGTGGCCCAGGTACCGGACGACGCCCGCCTTCTGGCCCGGGCATTCTCGCCCGATCTGGTGGAGATCATCCGCGACATCAACAAATACAGTAACAACACCATGGCCAGGCAGCTGTTCCTGAGTCTTGGTGCCGAGTTTCGTAACGAGGCGGATGGCGATGACTCCAAGGCAGCCCAGCGTGTTATTCGCCAGTGGCTGGCGAAGAAGGGGCTGATTTCGCCGCACCTGGTCATCGAGAATGGCTCGGGCCTGTCCCGCGCCGAGCGCGTCAGCGCGCGCGAGCTCGCTAGCCTGCTGCAAGCCGCCTGGCGCAGCCCCTACGCCGCCGAGTTCATCTCTTCGATGCCGCTTGCGGCAGTGGATGGCACCATGCGCAAACGCCTGCGCAACACGCAGGTGGCGGGCAAGGCACACATCAAGACGGGCACCCTGAATACCGTGCGTGCGATTGCCGGCTACAGCCGCGATGGTGACGGCAACTCTTGGGCGGTAGTAGCGATTCTGAATCACCCACGCCCTTGGGGTGCATCGTCAATCCTCGACCAGGTGCTGGTCAGCCTGCACAGCCAGCGCAATGAGAACACTGCTCAGCGCTGATTGATCGCAAACGAAAAGAGGGCAGCCTGCAGGCTGCCCTCTTTCATTCAAACATCCAGCAACGCCTCTGCTCAGCGGGCCTGAAGCCGCCAGGCGCGATGAATCTTCGGGTTGCGCCGGAAATCTTCATCAATGGTGGATGCACTAATCTCTTCCACTCCGTAGCGCTCCGTAATGCCTGGATCAAGCACAAACTTGCGGAAGTTGTTGGAGAAGTACAGCGTCCCGCCCGCAGCGAGCCGCGCCATGGCTAGATCCAGCAAGGCGACGTGATCACGCTGTACATCGAACACCCCCTCCATCCGTTTGGAATTCGAGAACGTCGGCGGATCGATAAAAATCAGGTCGTACTCGCCACGGTCTGCCGCAAGCCAGCTCATGACATCCGCCTGCTCCAGCCGTTGACGATCAGACAAACCATTCAGCGACAGATTGCGCCGCGCCCAATCCAGATAAGTCCGCGACAGGTCCACGCTGGTGGTGCTGCGTGCACCACCTTTGGCCGCATGCACGGTAGCAGTGGCCGTGTAGCAGAACAGATTGAGGAATCGCTTGCCCGCTGCCTCGCGCTGAATACGCAGCCGCAGCGGCCGATGATCGAGAAACAGTCCGGTATCGAGGTAATCGGTGAGGTTGACCAGCAACTTCACCCCGCCTTCGGACACTTCGAGGAACTCCCCTTGCGCTGCCTGCCGCTCGTACTGGCGCGTCCCGCTCTGCCGCTCGCGTCGCTTGACCACCACCTTCTCGCGGGCGATGCCTAGCGCCTGCGGAATCGCCGCCAGGGCATCGAGCAGACGCGCCTGCGCCTTTTCCGGATCGATCGAACGTGGCGGCGCATACTCCTGCACGTGCACCCAGTCGCGATACAGATCTACCGCCAGCGCATATTCCGGCATATCGGCATCGTACAGCCGATAACATTCGATTCCTTCACGCCGCGCCCACTTACCCAGCTGACGCAGATTCTTCTGCAAGCGGTTGGCAAACATCTGCCCGCCTTCGCTCAGTCGTGCCAGCTCGACAGGTGCCTGCGCCGCGCTCGGCTCCACCGACTCAGAACGACGCCCAGTGACGAACTGATCCAGTTCGACCTTGATCAGCAGCAGCTTGCACGGCAGTGCGCCGTTCCAGAACGCGTACTGCTTATGGCTGCGGATGCCCATGCGCTTGCCGAGATCCGGTGCAGCGGTGAATATCCCGGCCTCCCAGCCCAGACAGGCCTGACGCAGCCGCTCGCCGAGATTCTGATAGAGATACAGCAGGCTCGCTTCATCCCCCAGACGCTCGCCATAAGGCGGATTACATATGACCAACCCCTTCTGGTTCTGGTCGGGACGCGGCTCGAAAGTCGCTACGTCACCCTGGTAGATGCGAATCCAGCTGGACAGTCCGGCACGTTCGATGTTGTTGCGTCCCGGCTGAATCAGGCGCGGATCGGCTTCGTAACCGCGTATCCATAGCGGTGGCCGAGCCAGTCCTGCGGCGGCCCTGGCCTGGGCCTCGGCGTGTAGCCGTTCCCAAAGCGCCGGTATATGACCGAGCCAGGCACTGAAGCCCCAGCGCTCACGCCTGAGGTTCGGTGCGACATCGGCCGCCATCATGGCGCCTTCGATGAGGAAAGTGCCTACCCCGCACATCGGGTCGGTCAGCGCGCCGCCCTCGGCAGCAATACGCGGCCATCCTGCGCGGATGAGCACTGCCGCGGCCAGGTTTTCCTTTAGTGGCGCCGCGCCCTGCTGCAGACGATAGCCACGCTGATGCAGGCTGTGACCGGACAGATCGATCGACAGCACTGCCTGGCCTTTGTCCAGGCGCAGGTGGACCCGCAGATCGGGATTCAGCTTGTCGACGCTGGGCCGCTCACCGCTGGTGGTGCGCAAGCGATCGACAATGCCGTCCTTGACCTTGAGGGCACCAAAATGGGTGTTGTCGATGCCCGATCCGCGCCCGCTGAATTCGACTGCCAGACTACCGGTCGGCTCGAGATGGTCGGCCCAGTCGACCGCCCGCACCCCTTCATAAAGAGTCTCGGCCGTCTCGGTCGGAAACCGACTGACGACCAGCAGCACCCGGTTCGCCAGACGCGACCAGAGGCACAGCCGATAGGCGACCTCAAGTGTTCCGTTGCCGCGAACCGCTGCCGTTTGCTCACGCGCGTCCTCCAGGCCGAGACTCGCTGCCTCTTCAAACAACAAGCTTTCGAGTCCTTTGGGACAGGTAAGAATAAGTTCGTGACGATCGGTCATGCGTATTTCCAGAAAGTGTTCGATCCAAGGCATCCCGACCCTTCGTCGGAACATACCCGGTAAAAAATGCCTTGCGTCACGAAAACGCAAGGACAGTGACGGGTTGGCTCAGGGCAAGCAGCGCTGCTCCCGGCACTGCGCATGGCTTATGGGGAGAACCATAGTTTGGTTACCTACTTATGACAAAACGATCGTTCCCGCCTCTCCGGCATTGGGTTAGAAATCGTCTCAGGTCGATTTCGCAATGAGATCGACGGAGTCCGCCACGCCGGCAGCGGACCCACTGGCAGTCTATCTGCCCCGGCCTCGCCATGAGGCCACGAGGAACACCAGTCAACCACTGAGGGCAATACCCAATGAGAAGACTCAAGCGTGATCCGATGGAACGAGCATTCTTGCGCGGTTATCAACATGGCATACATGGCAAATCTCGCGACCTGTGTCCTTTTACCCATCCCACTGTACGTCAAGCCTGGATCAACGGCTGGCGGGAGGGTCGCGGCGACAACTGGGATGGTTTGACCGGCACTGCCGGTCTGCATCGACTGAACGAACTTCACGCGGTCGGCTGATTCACCGATCTAACCGACTCTTCATGGCACGCCCCATCCGGGCGGCGGGCTAGAAGCCCAGGGGCTCCCAATCCGGAGCCCCGTACCGGGCAGAACACACTTCCCCTGCTTCCGGTCACTGCGCCTTAGAGCGCAGCTCGGCGATGGCATCCACGGCCTCACGGATTAGCGCCGGCCCCTTGTAGATGAATCCCGAATACAGCTGAACCAGGCTTGCCCCGGCGGCGATCTTTTCGGCCGCATGGCGTCCTTCGGTGATTCCTCCTACCGCGATGATCGGCAAACGACCACCGAGGGTTTGCGCCAGCACCCGCACCGTATGGGTACTCTTTTCGCGTACCGGCGCGCCGGACAACCCGCCGGCCTCGTCGGCATGCGCCAGACCGGCAACGCCCTCACGGCCAAGCGTGGTATTGGTTGCGATGATCGCGTCCATACCAGCCTGGAATACGGTTTCAGCCACCAGTGCAGTTTCTTCGTCGGTCATGTCCGGCGCGATCTTGATCGCCAGCGGCACTCGCTTGCCATGCTCGACCTCAAGATCCTCGCGGCGCAAGCGCAGCGCATCCAGCAGCCGCTTCAGCGAATCACCGAACTGCAGGCTGCGCAGGCCAGGCGTGTTCGGTGAGCTGACGTTGACGGTGACGTAACTGGCGTGGTGATACACCTTGTCCAGACACAGTAGATAATCCTCGTCCGCGCGCTCGACAGGTGTATCGAAGTTCTTGCCGATGTTGATTCCCAGCACGCCCTTGAACCTGGCTGCATCCACACGAGCCAGCAGGGCATCCACGCCGTGATTGTTGAAACCCATGCGATTGATGATGGCCTCCGCCTCCGGCAGGCGGAAGATTCGCGGTTTCGGATTGCCTGGCTGCGGCCGTGGCGTGACGGTGCCCACTTCTATGAAGCCGAAGCCTAGTTGCGACAAGCCACATATGGCCTCACCGTTCTTGTCCAGCCCTGCCGCAAGCCCGACCGGGTTTGGAAAGTCGATGCCCATGACGCGTACCGGCAGGCTCGCCGGCGCTTTGCTCAACAGTCTGTTGATGCCGAGACGGCCACCCGCGCCGATGAGATCGAGAGAAAGCTCATGGGACGTTTCCGGGGACAACTTGAACAGCAACTGGCGGGCCAGGTTATACATACGCAGCCTAGAATCTCGGAAAGAGTGGCCGCGAAGTATAGCAGGCGAAGAGACAAATCAGCCGCCTTGCACGGGGCAGCGCGCCACCGATGGCGCCAGCTCAGCGCAAGCGGCGCAAGCCGATCAACTGGCCATGCTCGGCGAATTCCATCTCGAAGGAACCAAACACTCCCTCGCGGGTCACAAACGGTCGCAGATGATGCGCTGGCAAGCTGACCCGCCTGCCATCCCGGCTGCGGATCAGGATCCGATTGGCATGCCCTTGATACACCGCCAGCAGCCGCTCAGCGGGCAACGCGATATCCAGCACCAGGTTCGGCATGGAGGCTCCTTGTGTTCAACTACCGCAATATTGTCATATCGATGCGTAGGCGATTCGTCGTCATCCAGCGCGCGGTACTGCCACAAGCCATGGGCGGGAGCCGACCAGGATCGCAAAGCAGGTGCGCATTACGTTCCGGTCTGCCACACTCCGGCCAGAGTTTTTCGAGCTCAAGCATCGTCACGAGCCTGCCCGAGCCAATGCCTTTACTGACTACCCATATCGCCAAACTGGCCCAACGCCTGGGACTGCGCGCCAAGACGTCGCACCCTGCATTGGAGCGCGCCAGCCAGTTGAGCCTGCCCTTCGCGCCGCTGTACGAGCCGGAGCCAAGCATTTTCTGGAATGATGGGCCGTGCCTGCAGCGCCTGCTAGAACTACCACGTGGCGCCCTTTCCGGCCCGGTACAGGAAGACAAGGCCCGCGCACATGCGGCATTGACCCGTCTGATCATAAAAGACAGCGAATCCCAGGCAACCATCGATCTGCGCCAGATCGACGGCCTCGGCGGCCAGAGCCGTGACGGCATTGCCTATCCGACCATCGACGCGTTTGCCGCTACCGAAATCTGTCGGCGGGTACGCATCATCAGCTACAAAGACTTCCTGCGCACCCTGAGCGTAGCGCTGCCAGGGTACGCTCAGGGTGCCCCCATCGAGCTGCGCCAGGCCAGTTGGCTGGGCGAACGCCTGTACTGGTCAGGCGAGCATCATGTCGAGGAGTTCGCCAGCGCGGTGGCCTATGCGCGACTGCGCGGACTGGAAGTCACCATGCCCGCCGAACTTACGGATTATCGTCTCGATCGAGCCGGTCTTCGTGCGCTGGACGAGCAGTACCACGCGGTGGCCATGCCTGCCCAGGCGTGGAACGACCGGGAGTTCATGGCACTGCTACTCGATACTCAGGTGCCATACGCCCGCTTGACCCTGCTGCGCAACGCCAACAGTTCCGAGCTGCTGCTGCTGGAAAAGCGCGAACCCACCGCCAATGCCATCGGAGAAGGGTTGAAGCTGGCCGGCGCACCGGACATGGTGCGCTACCTGCGCGACCTACCGCAAATCACACGTTTCAAACGCGGCCAACCAATCGAGCCGTGAGCGGCGTTCCGCCCTGCGCCGGCCGGCATAGCCAGCCGGCGCTCCCCTGAACAGCAACACGATCGCGGATACCGCTTACTCACTGCGGCCCGCCGGTGCCTGGGCCAGATTCTGCAACTCACGACTGGCTACCGCATACATGGCGTAATCCGGCGTGCTCGCGGCGCGTAGTTCAGCCAGCATGCTGAGCCAGCGATCGACCTGATACTGGCGTTGTCCCAGCCAGGCGCTAACGCGCTGCCCCGGCTGCTCGGCTCCGGCATCCATCTGCAGGACCGACACGGTGATGGCGCGCTGCTGACTATCCAGGTCGTCACGAAAGCCTTCCCGGGCCAGTGCCTGCCAGTTGTTGTCCACCGGCAGATTGGTCAGCTGCTGCAGATACCACGGCAACTCCAGCGCGCCACCAACCGCGAAATACGCCGCTGCGACATGGATAGGCGGCTGACCGGTTTCGTCGGCCGCCTCAAGGATCGGTAAAAGCGTGTACAGGTGACTGGTGCCTGCCACCATGCGCGCAAGCAGCTCTGGTACGCCGGCGGCAGTGTAGCGTTGGTAGCGCGCCTGCCAGAGTTCACGGGTCGACCCCTCGAGCAGCTCGTCGAGTTTGAGCCCCAGGGCCGCAACACGTGGACCGAAATGCGCCACGTCGCGCGCGGCATCCAGCTCACTGCGGCGATTGCGCAGGAACCAGCGCGTGGCGCGGCGGCCGAGTCGCATCAGCTCATCCATCAGCCGTAACTGAAGCTCGGCGGGCACCTTGTAATCCAGCGCCTCGATCTGCCGAAACCAATGCGGCAGGTGGAAGATATCGCGCACGATCACATAGGCTCCGGCGACATTGGCCGCACTCATCCCGGTAGCTTCCTTGAGCCGTTGCACGAAGGTGATGCCCATGTGATTCACCAAATCGTTGGCGATCTGGGTGCTGACGATCTCGCGCTTGAGGCGATGCTGCAGCATCGCCTCGCGATAGCGTTCGCCCAGCAGTTGCGGGAAGGCGCTTTCCATCTCGCGGGCCAGATAGTCATCGTCAGGCACCCGCGATTTGAGCAAGGCATCCTTCAGTTCGATCTTGCTGTAGGAAATCAGCACCGACAGCTCCGGTCGAGTCAGGCCCTTGCCCAGGATGGCGCGCTCGGCCAACGCGTCATCGCTGGGTAGAAACTCCAGCTTCCGATCAAGCAATCCCTCGCCCTCCAGCGCTGCGATCAGACGCACGTATTCGGCGCCTCGTTCGCGCGAGCGATACTGAGCCTGCGACAGCGCCTGGGTCTGCTTGTAGTTGTTATGCAGCACCAGTTCAGCCACCGCATCGGTCATGTCGAACAGCAACTGATTGCGCTGTTTGCCGGTCATGTCGCCAGCGACAACCAGCTCGTTGAGCAGGATTTTGATGTTGACCTCATGATCGGAGCAGTCGACTCCGCCGGCATTGTCGATGAAGTCGGTATTGCTGCTGCCGCCGTGCAGTGCATATTCCACCCGCCCCAGCTGCGTCATGCCGAGATTGCCACCCTCGCCGACCACCTTGGCGCGCAGCTCGTTGCCATCGACACGCACCGCATCGTTCGCTTTGTCGCCGACGTCCGCATGGGTTTCCGTGCTGCTCTTGACATAGGTGCCAATGCCACCGTTCCACAGCAGGTCGACCGGCGCCTTGAGCAATGCATTGATCAGTTCGGTCGGCGTCAATTGCTCAGCATCGATGGCGAAGCGTTGCCTCATCTGTGGGGTGATGAGAATGCGCTTGGCCGAGCGCGGGAACACGCCACCGCCGGAGGAGATCAACGCACTGTCGTAATCAGCCCATGACGAACGCGGCAACTCGAACAACCGCTTGCGTTCTGCGAAGCTGCGCGCCGGGTCAGGATCGGGGTCGATGAAGATGTGCAGATGGTTGAAAGCAGCCACCAGCTGCAGCGTTTCGGACATCAGCAGGCCGTTACCGAACACGTCGCCGGCCATGTCGCCGATGCCGATCACGCTGATGCTGTCGGTCTGCACATTGATGCCGCGCTCGCGGAAATGTCGCTGTACCGAGACCCACGCGCCGCGCGCGGTGATGCCCATCTTCTTGTGGTCATAGCCGGCCGAGCCTCCGGAGGCGAACGCATCGCCCAGCCAGAATTCATAGGCAGCGGCGATGCCGTTGGCGATGTCGGAGAAACTCGCGGTGCCCTTGTCGGCAGCCACCACCAGGTACGGATCGTCCTCGTCGTAACGCAGCACCCCGAGCGGTGGCACCACCTGCCCTTCCTTGAGGTTGTCTGTGAGGTCCAGCAGGCCGCTGATGAAGATCCGATAGCAGGCGATAGCCTCGGCCTGGATCTCGTCGCGCGAACCATTGGCGGGCAGGCGGCGCGGAATGAAACCGCCCTTGGCCCCGCCGGGCACGATGACAGCATTCTTCACCTGCTGGGCTTTGACCAGGCCCAGCACCTCGGTGCGGTAGTCTTCCTCGCGGTCCGACCAGCGCAGACCTCCGCGCGCCACCTTGCCGCCCCGTAGGTGCACGCCCTCGACCCGCGGCGAATAGACGAAGATTTCGTACTTGGGAATCGGCCTCGGCATCTCCGGGATCGCTCGCGGATCGAACTTGAAGCTGAAGTAATCCTTGGCGCGACCGCCAGCATCAGATTGATAGAAATTGGTCCGCAGGGTCGCTTTGATGAGTGCCAGATAGCGCCTGAGAATGCGATCCTCGTTGAGCACCGCAACCTCATCCAGCGCCGTGAGGATGGCCTGCTCCAGCCGCTGCTGTTTGTCGGCCAGATCCTCATCGGCGAGCTTGCGCGCCAGGTAGAAACGCATCTTGAACAACCGCACCAGCTCGCGGGCGATCTCGGTGTGGTTGAGCAAAGCGCTGGCGATGTAGCCAAGATCGAACCCCATGCGGATCTGCTTGAGGTAACGCGCATAGGCACGCAGCAACGCTACCTCGCGCCACGTCAGGCCGGCGGTCAGCACCAGGCGATTGAAGGCGTCGTTCTCCGCATCGCCATTGTTGATGTGGATGAAGGCATCCTGCAGCGGCTCGTTGATTTCCAGCAGGTCGATTTCCAGCCCCGCGCCATAGGTGAAGGCGAAGTCGTGCATCCAGTACTCGCGGCCGTTCTTGCGCTGCAGGCGGAAGGGAAACTCGCCCAGCACCCGCAGGCCGAGGTTCTCCATGATTGGCAGCACGTCCGACAGCGGCAGCGGCGTGTCGATGTGGTAGAGCTTGCAATGCAGGCGGTTCTCTTCGGCAGTAACCGGCTGATAGAAACTCATCACCAGCGGCCGATCCTCGCTCAGGCTGAGCAGGTGCTGCATGTCCACCACAGCCGACTGCGGCGAAAAGCGCTCGCGATATCCGGCCGGGAAGCCCTTGGGGTAGTCACCAAGCAGATTGGTCCCCTGTGCCTCGCCGAAGCGCTCGACCACCAGCCCCGCATACTCGTCCTGCCAGCTGCGGCAGGCCTGCAGGACCTCCTGCTCCAGACGCTGCGGATCGACCTCTGGCAGACGACCTGGATCCAGCCGCAGAATGAACTGCACGCGGATCAGCACCGATTCAGAAAAATAGGTGGAGAACTCGCAGCCACCGGCCTGGAGCCGATCCAGCAGTACCTGCTGAATCTTCATTCGCGTCTCGGTGGAATAATTGTCGCGCGGCACGTAAACCAGGCAATAACAGAAACGTCGATAAGGATCGAAGCGCAGAAACAGCCGCAGCCGCGCGCGCTCCTGAATCTGCACGATGGCCACGGCGTTCTCGAACAATTCGTCATTGGAGGCCTGGAACAACTCGTCGCGCGGCAGCACCTCCAATACCTGTACCAGCTCCTTGGCCAGATGCGTTGAGCCACCGAAGTTGGAGCGCCAAACCACTGCATCGACCTTGCGCCGAATGTAGGGAATGCGCCGCACGCTCTGGGTGTACACCGACGAGGTGAACAACCCCATGAAGCGGCACTCGCGGACCACCTGGCCCTGCGCATCGAACTCACGAACCGAGACAAAATCCGGGTAAGCCGGACGGTGCACGCGACTCTGGGTCGCCGACTTGGCGAACGACAGCAACAATGGCTCACGCAGGTAAGCCAGGGAGGACGGCAACAGCGCCTGATCCTCGGCGGACAGGTTGACCCTCAGGTTGCGCGACAACCCAAGCAGCGAGCCCTCGTCATACAGGATGCGACCGCCCTCAGCCGATTCGGCGACCGAGAACTCCTCGTAGCCGAGAAAGGTGAAATGGTCCTCCGCCAGCCAGCCAAGGAAATCATCGATCTCGGTCAACTCCTCGTCATCGATCTGCACACCGGACAGGTCCGCCGTCTGCAGACGACCGCGAATGTCCGTAACCTTCGCCTTCATCGCCAGAAAATCACCGACGACCAGCCGCACATCGGCGAGCACGCCGAGCAGCGACTGCTCGAGCTCACGCAACTCGGCCATGCTCGCGCAGCGGTCGATCTCGATGAAGATCAGCGACTCGGCGCCACTATCGGTCGCCGACTGATCCCTGGGCAGCAGCTCGAGCAGGCTGCCATCGGCCGCACGCCGTATCTGCAGCACACAGTTCTGCAAAGTGTGGATGTTGTATCCCCGGCGGGTCAGCTCCATGCGCACCGAATCGACCAGAAACGACATGTCCGGGTGCAGTACCTCGACCACACTGTGGGTCGATTGCCAGCCGTGTTTCTCGTAGTCGGGGTTGAATACCCGCACCTGCGGGCTGGTGCGATCGAAGCGCTCCAGCAGACGCCAGCTGGCCAGAGTCGAGCCGACCAGATCAGTCATTCGCCGTTCGGTGAGTTCGTCCAGAGCAACGATGCCGAAGAATTGCTCGGCGAACAGGCCCAATTGGGAGAGCAGTTGTCCATCTACATGTTGCGCCAGCGCCGACTGCAATTGCTGCTGAAAATCGGCTTTGCTGGCCGCTGTAAAGAACGCCATGAGTTGCCCCGCTTGGCTTGCTGAAAAAAGGGATCGTCGGTAGTGACTGACCCCACAGGGTGAAGGTTCAACGTTAGTCTAGACCGCCGCAAATGCAGTAAAGTGACGCGCTCGCCGCAGCCTGTTGAAGCGGCGCCAGCCGGATCACGCGCCGCGACCGGCAGCCGGAACGAGCCGACGTTCCATCCCTTTCTGGAAGCCTTGAAACGATGGACCACCGTGAATCGATAATCGCGCTGCGACAGTTCCTTTCCACCCAGATTCTCGGGCAGGACCGGCTGATCGAGAGACTGCTGATCGCCCTGCTCGCCGACGGCCACATGCTGGTCGAGGGTGCGCCGGGGCTGGCCAAGACGCGCGCGATCAAGGAGCTGGCCGAAGGCCTGGAGGCCGAGTTCCATCGCATTCAGTTCACCCCCGACCTGCTACCTGCCGACATCACCGGCACTGAGATCTATCGCCCGGAAACCGGCAGCTTCGTCTTCCAGCAGGGACCGATCTTCCACAATCTGGTGCTTGCCGACGAAATCAACCGCGCACCGGCGAAAGTGCAATCGGCACTGCTGGAGGCCATGGCCGAACGCCAGGTCAGCGTGGGCCGCAGCACCTACGACCTGCCGCCGCTGTTTCTGGTCATGGCCACGCAGAACCCGATCGAACAGGAAGGCACCTACCCGCTGCCCGAGGCGCAGCTAGACCGCTTCCTGCTGCACGTGAAAATCGGTTTCCCGGATGCCTCGGTTGAGCGGCGCATCCTGCAACAGGCGCGCGGTGAGGCCATCAACGGCGAAGCGGCGCCGGAACACCGCGTCAGCCAACAGGCGATCTTCGCCGCGCGCAAGGAGATACTCGGCCTGTACATGGCCGATGCGGTGGAGGAGTACCTGGTCCAGCTGATCATGGCCACTCGTACGCCAGCCAAGTTCGACGCCGAGCTCGCCGAATGGATCGCCTACGGTGCCAGCCCGCGTGGCTCGATCGCCCTGGACCGCTGCGCCCGTGCGCATGCGTGGCTGGCCGGGCGCGACTTCGTCAGCCCGGAAGATATTCAGGCGATGCTCTTCGACGTACTACGCCATCGCCTGATCCTTTCCTTCGAGGCGGAGGCAGCCGGCATCGACCAGGATCGCGTGCTGCAACGCATCCTCGATGTGGTGGCGGTCGCCTGAGATGCATCCAGACCCGCGTTCTCCCATGCCGCCGGCAGCGCCGGCTGGCGCAGGCGTGCGCACCAGCCTGAGCGAGCTCATCGACCTGCGTCACCGCGTCCGCGAGGTCCCGTTGTTCTCCACGCCACATCGACGCAGCCCTCTGGTCGGCTTGCATCACTCCAAGTTGCGTGGGCGCGGGGTGGATTTCGATCAGGTGCGGGTCTACCAGGCCGGTGATGACGTGCGCACCATCGACTGGCGCGTCACCGCGCGTACCCAGGAACCACATACCAAGTTGTTCCACGAAGAGCGCGAGCGCCCCATCTATCTGCTGGTGGAGCAAAGCCGTCGGCTGTTCTTCGGTAGCGGGCGTGCATTCAAGTCCGTCCTGGCCGCCGAAACCGCTAGCCTGATCGGCTGGGCGGCATTGCTGCACAACGATCGGGTCGGCGGGCTGGTGTTCGGCAATGCCGAGCACCACGAGATCAAACCGCGGCGCAACAAGCAGAGCCTGCTGCAGCTGCTCGATCGCCTGGTCAGGGCCAACCGCCAGCTCGACGCCGACACGCCGCTCGAACCCGACACCTTTGGCCTGGCGCTGCGCCGCGCCCGTGAAGTGCTGCGGCCAGGCAGCCTGGCGGTGATCCTCTGCGACGAGCGCACGCTGGGCGACGCAGCCGAGCAGCAACTGAGCCTGCTCGCACGCCACGTCGATCTGTTGTTGCTGCCGATTTCCGATCCACTCGACCATGCGCTCCCCGCTGCCGGTCTGCTGCGTTTTGCCCAAGGCGGCGCCCGCCTGGAGCTCGATACCCACGACGCTGCGCTGCGTCAGGCCTATCGCCAGCAGGGCGAGGCGCGCAGCGCACGCTGGCAGCGCCTGGCCGACCGCCTGCGCGTACCGCTGATGCCACTCGATACCCAGCGCGACCCGGTCGAACAGCTGCGCGACCACCTCCGCGTGCAACAGCCTGGGGCGCGGCCATGAATCCGCTGGACCAACTGGCGCCACCGATCATGCCCGCGCCGATTTCCTGGTGGCCGCTTGCGCCGGGTTGGTGGCTGCTGGCGCTGCTGCTGACTTTCGCTGTCGGCGGTCTTTGGCATTTCCGCTATCGCCTGTTGCGTCGCGTGCGCCCGCGGCAGAAGCTCGCCGAGCAACCGCTGGACCCACACCGTCAGGCCGCGCTTATCGAACTGGCCAAGCTGAGCAAGCCGTACGGCGGGCAGCCGGCCAGCCAGTGGCTGCAGCAGCTCAACGCACTGCTCAAGCGCCTGTGCCGCACCCGCTACCCGGACAATCACCCGCATACCCTCAGCGGTCGCGCCTGGCTGGCGTTCCTCGACAGTCGCTGTCCGGCTGCCGGCCTGACTCGCTGGATGGTGCTGGTGGAAGGTGCCTATCGCGCCGAATGCCGGCTGGACGACAAGGCCATCGACGGCCTGGAACAGGCCGTCGATATCTGGATTCGCAAGCATGTTTGAACTGGCCTGGCCGTGGGTCTTCCTGCTGCTGCCGCTGCCCTGGCTGTTGCGTCGTCTGCTGCCGGCCGCCGACAGTGGTGAGGCTGCACTCAAGGTGAGCTTTCTCGCCGAGCTGGAAAGCCTTTCCGGGCGTCGCGCACGAGTCGCCCTGCCCGCCTGGCGCCAGCAGATACCCTACCTGACCATCTGGCTGTTGCTACTGTTCGCTGCCGCACGCCCGCAATGGCTCAGCGAGCCGCTCCCTCTGCCCACCAGCGGTCGCGACCTGCTGCTCGCCGTCGACGTATCCGGCTCGATGGACTACCCCGACATGCAGTGGCAGGACGAAGAAATTACCCGCCTGGAGTTGGTCAAGGTGCTGCTCGGTGATTTCATCGAGGCCCGTCATGGCGACCGCGTCGGACTGATCCTGTTCGGCAGCAAGGCCTATCTGCAGGCCCCGCTGACCTTCGACCGGCACACGGTGCGCACCTGGCTCGATGAAGCGCTGGTTGGTATCGCCGGCAGCAATACGGCCATCGGCGATGCCATCGGCCTGGCGGTCAAGCGTCTGCGCGAACGTCCTGCCCACAGCCGGGTACTGGTGCTGATCACCGACGGTGCCAACAACGGGGGCGAGATCGAGCCGCTGGTGGCCGCGCAGCTGGCCGCTGACGAGGGGGTGAAAATCCACACCATCGGCATCGGCGCCGATATCGAGGAAGGTGGCGTACTCAGCCGGTTCGGCTTCAATCCGGGGCTAGACCTGGATGAGGCCACGTTGCGTGCACTCGCCGAGCGCACCGGCGGCAGCTACTTCCGCGCGCGTTCAAGCGCCGAACTGCAGGCCATCGGCGAAACTCTGGATCGCCTCGAGCCGACCGCACAACAACCGGCGCGGGCGCGTGTCGCCCATCCACTGTATGCCTGGCCGCTCAGCGCAGCGCTGCTGATCAGCCTGCTGCTGGTCGCCGCCGATCTCTGGCAGGCACAACTGCAGCGCCTCGCTTCGTCCCTGGAGCGCCGCCGATGAACGCCTTCTGGCCGCAACTGCTCAGACCTTTCTGGCTGCTGATCGTACCGCTGCTGCTCTGGTTGCTCTGGCGACTCTGGCACCGACAGCGGCAGATCGGTCGCTGGCAGCGGCTGCTGCCCGAAGCCTTTCATGCCGAACTGCTGACCCGTGGCCGCCTGCGCAATAGTCGCCTGCCCTGGGTTGCCCTCGGCCTGGCCTGGCTGCTGACCTGTCTGGCCCTGCTCGGGCCGAGCTGGCAGCGTCTGGAGCAACCCAGCCTCAAGCGCGCCGATCCGCTGGTGGTGCTGCTCGAAGTGACCCCCGCCATGCTCGCCGCCGATACGCCACCGACGCGCCTGGAACACGCCAAACGCAAGCTGCTCGACCTGCTTGAAAGCCGTCCCGACGCGCAGACATCGGTGGTCGTCTTTGCTGGCAGTGCCCATACGCTCGTTCCGCTGTCTGATGATCTGGCCACCACGACCAACCTGCTGAACGCGCTGAGCCCGGCACTGATGCCCGAACCCGGACAGCGCGCCGATCTCGCCGTGGCTCAAGGCCTTGCGCTGCTCGAACAGGGCGCGCAGGGCCGCGGCAGACTGCTGCTGATGACTGCGGCGGTCGGCGACACCGAGCAGCGTGCCATTCTCGAACTGCTTGGCGAGCGTAACGCGCAGCTGTCGATTCTCGGCATCGGTACCGAGCAGGGCGCGCCCATCGCCGGCGAAGACGGCAGTTTCCTCAAGGACGCCCACGGCGCGATCCTCATTCCGCGACTGGACAACGCCGGCCTGCGCCGCTTCGCCGCCGAGCTCGGCGGTCGCTACCAGCAGTCCCGGGTCGACGATGCGGACCTGCAGAACCTCGGGTTACTCGACGCAGCCGGTAGTACGCTCACCCTCGACGAAACCACCCGCCTGGATACCTGGCTCGACCAGGGTTACTGGTTGCTCTTGCCACTGCTGCTGCTCGCCGCCTGCGCCGGACGCCGCGGCTGGCTGTTCTGCCTGCCGCTCCTGCTGCTGCAGACACCGCCGGCCAGTGCGCTGGAGTTCGACGACCTGTGGCTGCGCCCGGATCAGCAGGGGCAGCGCCTACTCGACGCCCAGCGCCCGGCGCAAGCGGCCGAACGCTTCCAGGATCCCCGCTGGCAGGGCATAGCGCTGTATCGTGCCGGCGATTACGCCGCTGCCGCCGAACGCTTCGCCAAGGGCGACGGTGCGGCAGACCATTACAACCGCGGCAACGCCCTGGCCCGCAGCGAACAGCTGGAAGCCGCCCTCGAAGCCTACGAACAGGCGCTGGAGCGCCAGCCTGACCTTGAGCCGGCACAACGCAACAAGGCGCTGGTGGAAGAACTGCTGCGCCAACGCCAGCAGCAATCCCGGCAGGACGAGCAGCCGGCCGGCGAAGAGCCGTCTCCCAAGCCCTCAGAGCAAGTACCACCCAACCCGCAGACAGGTCCTGCACAGGTGCCACCGCCAGACTCGACGACACAACAGACGCCGGCTTCACCCGCTAACCGCGAAGGACCGGGCGACGAGCCGCAGTCTGCCGAACCACAGCCGGCGCAGGCGTCGGACCAGGCGCCTGCGGCCGCGGCGCTGGAAGACCTGCCGACCGCCGAACGCCATCAGGCGATGGAGCAGTGGCTAAGGCAGATTCCCGATAATCCCGGCGAGCTGTTGCGCCGCAAATTCCTCTACGAACAACGCAAGCGCCAGGAACTGAATCGATGATCCGCGTGATGGTCTTTCTTCTGCTCGTGGCCCTGGGTTGCCAGGCCAATGCCGCGCTGCTGCATGCCAGCGTCGACCGCACCCAGCTGAGCATCGACGAAACCCTCGAACTGACGCTCGAAGCACGCGATGCCGCCGTGTTCGGCAAACCCGACCTGCAGCCGCTGGACGACCTGTTCGAGGTCTTCGACACCCGTCAGCTCAACAGGCTCTCCAACGTCAACGGCGAAACCCGCTCGGTGACCCGCTGGCTGACTACCCTGCGCCCCAAGCGTACCGGCCACGTGGTGATCCCGTCGCTGCAGCTTGGCGAACTGCGCAGCCAGCCTATCGCCCTGCTGGTTCAGGAATCGCGCAGCAAGGATGACAGTACCCAGCTGGCGCCAATCTTCATCGACGCCAGCCTCGATCACGACAGCGTCTACGTTCAGGCCCAGGTGATCCTCACCCTGCGCATCTTCCATTCGGTGTCGCTCTACGACGACAGCAGTCTCTCACCCCTGCAGATGCCCGAGGCGCTGGTCGAGCGGCTCGGTGATCCGCGGACCTACGAGAAGACCATCAACGGCGTACGCCACGGCGTCATAGAAATCCGCTACGCGTTATTCCCGCAGCGGAGCGGCGAACTGCTGATTCCCGGCCAGCTGTTCAGCGCCACGACCGTAGCCGTCGGCAACTCGCTACTCGGGCCGCGACCCGGGAGATCCACTCAGGTGAAGTCACCGAACATCCCGCTGCATGTGAAGGCCAAGCCCGCTGACTATCCGCCAGGCATCCCGTGGCTGCCCGCCACTGAGCTGACCCTGGTAGAAGCCTGGAGTCCGGAGCCGGCGCAAGCCATGCATGGTGAATCCCTGACCCGCAGCCTGCTGCTCAAGGCCAAGGGACTCTCCAGTGCCCAGCTGCCCTCGGTAGGCACGGGCAAGGCCGCCGGATTGCGACGCTATCCCGACCAGCCGAGCCTGGCCGACGAAGTCGGCACCGACGGGCTGACCGGCAGCCGCGAGGAGCGCGAAGCGCTGGTGCCAGTCCGCAGCGGTGAACTGCAGCTGCCAGTAGTCGAAGTCGTCTGGTGGAACACCCTCGAAGACCGTCTCGAGCGCACCACGCTCCCTGCACGCACATTGCAAGTGGCTGAGAACCTCGGTCTCGAACAAGCACCGCTGGAGCCCATGCAGTCCAGCCAGCCGTCGCGCCGGCCAGCGCTGCTATGGCCCTGGCAGCTGAGCACGGCAGTGTTGTTCCTCACCACCGCACTCGGTTTCGGCTTGTGGTGGCGTGCGCGTCGGCAGCCTGCAGTGCTGCGTGCCCTGCAGCCCGGGCCGACGCCGCGCAGCCTGCTGGACGATCTGCGTCGCGCCTGTCAGGCCAACGACACTCAGACCACTCGGCAGGCGCTGGATGCCTGGGCCCGCCAGCAGCCGGAGACGCTTGCCGACATGGCAGCGCGCTTCGTACCGCTCTCCGATGCGCTCGATGGGCTCAACGGTGCGCTGTACAGCGAAACCGGCCAGCGCTGGCAAGGCGATGCGCTCTGGCAGGCCATCCAGACCCTGCCGCCGGCAGCAACGCCAAGCGCCGTACAGGAGCCCGGTATCCTGCCACCGCTGTATCCACGCTGAGTTGCGGTAACGTCTGGCGGCCTGCCCCACCAATCACTCAGCCGTCTCGGGACTCATGTACCCACGCAAGCCACGTGACGGCTGGCATATCGCTTGCTACAGGCTAGGCGGATTCCCGGCGCTGTCGTCTGCGCCGACCTGCATTCGATAAGGCTGCCTGCATGAGCGATACGGCTGTTTCATACCGCGACGACGCCCTGGCCTGGGTCGGCGGCAGTGATGCCCCCGAAAAAACCACCATCAATCTCGGTTTCATGGCGCTGACCGACGCCGCATCGCTGATCGTCGCCGCCACCCAGGGATTCGCCCAGCCGTTCGGTCTCACGCTCAATCTGCGCAGACAGCACTCCTGGGCCGGCCTGCGCGACAAGCTGGTCGACGGCGAACTCGACGCCGCGCATGGACTGTACGGCCTGATCTACGCAGTCCACCTGGGCATCGGCGGCAGCGCACCGGTGGACATGGCCGTGCTCATGGGGCTCGCGCAGAATGGTCAAAGCATCAATCTGTCCGCACCACTGAAGGCCGCGGGCGTGACCGATGCAGAGGCACTGCGCCGTTGCGTGCGCCAAAGCGGTGCACGCCTGACCTTCGCCCAGACCTTTCCCACCGGGACGCATGCGCTGTGGCTGTACTACTGGCTAGCCGCCAACGGCATCCATCCGCTGGATGACGTGCGGACCGTGGTGGTGCCGCCGGCGCAGATGGTCACCTACCTGCGCAGCGGACGTATCGACGGTTTCTGTGCGGGCGAGCCCTGGGGCGCGCAAGCAGTCGCGGAGGATACCGGCTTTACCCTGGCCACCAGTCAGTCGATCTGGCCGGACCACCCGGAAAAGGTGCTCGGCTGCACCCAGGCTTTCGTCGATCAGTACCCCAATACCGCTCGCGCACTGATCATGGCCGTGCTCGCCGCCAGCCGCTTCATCGATCAGAACGAGGAGAACCGCCGCAGCACGGCCCAGCTGATCGCGGCGTGCGAGCACGTCGACGCCCCCCTCGGCTCCATCGCGCCGCGCTTTCTCGGACATTACAGCGATGGCCTCGGCAACAGCTGGCAGGACACGCATCCCCTGCGCTTTTTCGCCGACGGCGCGGTGAATATGCCGTTCCATTCCGACGGCCTCTGGTTCATGACCCAACTGCGCCGCTGGGGTCTGCTGCGCCAGGATCCGGACTACCTGGCGGTGGCCAGTGCCGTGCAACAGACCGCCCTCTACCGCGACGCCGCCAGCGCACTGGGCATCGCCGTGCCGGCCACGCCGATGCGCAGCAGCCGGCTGATGGATGGCAGCCTCTGGGATGGTTCCGATCCAGCGGCCTATGCGCGTGGTTTCGCCTTGCATGCCCTGGCGGATACCGTCCTGGCCAGTGCGTCCTGAGCGGAGAACGGCATGCTGCGCATTCTCCTGATTGACGATACCCCGAAGAAGGTCGGCCGCCTGCGGAACGCCCTGATCGACGCCGGCTTCGATGTCATCGACGACTGCGGCCTGATCATCGATCTGCCCGAGCGCGTCGAAGCCATTCGCCCGGACGTGGTACTGATCGATACCGACTCCCCCGGCCGCGATGTGATGGAACAGGTGGTACTGGTCAGCCGCGACCGGCCACACCCGATCGTACTGTTCACCGACGACGATAATCCCGACGCCATGCGCCAGGCGATCCGCGCCGGGGTCAGTGCCTATATCGTCGAGGGCATCCAGGCGCAGCGGCTCAAGCCGATTCTCGATGTCGCCATGGCACGCTTCGAAAGCGACCAGGCGATCCGCGCCCAGCTACAGGCCCGCGACCAGCAGCTCGCCGAACGCAAGCGCATCGAACTGGCCAAGGGCATGCTGATGAAGATGCGCGAGTGCAACGAGGAAGAGGCCTACACGCTGATGCGACGGCAGGCGATGAGCCGTCAGCAGAAGCTGATCCAGGTGGCCGAACAGATCATTGCGATGAACGAACTGCTCGGCCACTGAGGCATGCGGCGAAGGTCCAATCTGGCGGGGGCCAGCGCGGCGATCCCGTAGAATCGCCGCTCCCGTTCCCACACCGAGGTTACAGCCGTCATGGCGCGCCTGACTCTGCAGTTCCCAGAGGAGCTGTACTGCTTCTCGACCCAGCTCACGGTACGCATCACCGATATCAACGCCGGCAATCACCTGGCCAACGACTCGATGATCTCGATGATTTCCGAGGCGCGGGCACGCTTCCTGTTCGAATACGGCATCGCCGAGACCAGCAAGGACGGCAGCGGCATCATCGTCACCGACCTCGCCACCACCTACAAAGCCGAGGCTCATGCGCGCGATGCGCTGCGCTTCGACGTCGGGGTGATGGACTTCAACCGCTACGGCGGCGACATCATCTTCCGCATTACCCGCCCGGCGGACGGCACGCTGGTCGCCATGGCCAAGTCCGGCTTCGTGTTCTACGACTATCGGCAAAGCCGAGTGGTGCCTATGCCCGCGGAGTTCGTCGCAAAGTTCCCACGCGTCAATCGCATCGACTGATCGTCGCCTGCAACTCTCCGAACAACCGCTCCACATCCTCGCGCAGACAGAGCTGAGTGCCCGGACGCATCACCGTTGCCGCCCCGGCTGCCGCGCCGTAACGCACTGCCTCGCCCAGCTCACGGCCCTGCGCCAGCGCGTGCACGATGGCGCCGAGCATGCTATCGCCAGCGCCCACCGCGCTGACTACCGGCACCTGCGGCGACGGCAGACGCTCGAGGCGCTCACCACAGGCGAACAGCGCCCCCTGCGCCCCCAGCGACAGGACGATGATCTCGGCAGCACCGCGCTGGATCAGCTCACGCAGGGCTGCTTCCTGCTCCGCCTCGCGCTCCAGCGGCCGTCCCATGAGCGTAGCGAGTTCGTTCAGACTGGGTTTGATGAGATAGGCGCCACCGCGTTGCGCCGCATAAAGCAGCGGCTCGCCGGAGAGATCGACCACCAGCCGAGCGCCGACCTGCGCCGCCAGCGCCAGCAACTCATCGAAAAACGCCGCACCGATCCCGGGCGTGAAGCTGCCGCTGACCACCAGATAGCCGGGGGCCGGGTGCAGCCCGCGCAATGCCGCCAGACAGCCCTGCCGCTCCTGCTCGCTGAGCGACGGACCGGGCAGCACGAAGCGATACTGCAACCCGGTCGCCTCCTCGTCGACGGTGAAGCTCTCACGGGTGTCGCCGGCGATCGCCACCGGCAGATGGGCCAGGTTCAGCTCGTCCAGCGCGCGGCGCAACAGATCTCCGAAGGGGCCGCCGGCCGGGTAAACCGCCAGTGACTCGCCGCCGAGAATCTTCACCACCCGCGCCACGTTGATGCCGCCACCCCCCGGATCGTGGCGTGGCCGCGAGCAGCGCAACTTGTCGGTAGCGACCACACGCGGTGTGCTGACGGCCAGGTCCATCGCGGGGTTCAGGGTCAGGGTGGCAATGCGCGTCATCGATCACTCCATTGGCTTGCGGCAGCGCTGAGGCAAGACTATCAGCAAGACGTAGTCGCCGACTCCGCCGGTTTGACTCGCCAATTGCCCCGCTTTGCGCCAGTCGTGCGCCATAGGTGCGCGTAACCGGCGACCTCGCCGGCCATGCCAGCGCAGCAAACGCCCAAATACCAGCGTCTTCGTCAGCTGGCACGCTTTCTGCTCAATCCAGTCATCCGGTAGCCAACGGCGGCCACCGATCCACGACAAAGGCGTCGCATCACCCTGTTCCGGCAGGCGTGCTGCGGCGCCTTTGTCGTTTTCGCCCCGGCGTTGGGGCTGCAGTGATCCATGTGCCACCTGCGCAACGGCATCCGCCGCTGCGCTATCTCGACTGGAGCCGAACCGATGAGCACAAGTTTCTGGAAAGCCGGCCATGCGCCGACCCTGTTTGCTGCCTTTCTCTACTTCGACCTGAGTTTCATGGTCTGGTACGTGCTGGGGCCGCTAGGCGTGCAGATCGCCGCCGACCTCGGGCTGACCACCCAGCAACGGGCACTGATGGTCGCCACGCCGATCCTCTCCGGCGCAGTCCTGCGCTTGGTGCTGGGCGTGCTCGCCGACCGCACCTCGCCCAAGAGCGCCGGGCTGATCGGCCAGGTAGTGGTGATCGGCGCGTTGTTCGTCGCCTGGCTGCACGGCATCCGCAGTTACGAACAGGCTTTACTACTCGGCCTGTTCCTCGGCATGGCCGGCGCCTCGTTCGCCGTGGCGCTGCCGCTGGCTTCACAGTGGTATCCGGCCGAGCATCAGGGCAAGGCGATGGGCATCGCCGGTGCGGGCAACTCCGGCACCGTGCTCGCGGCGCTGTTCGCGCCGGTGCTGGCCTCGATGTTCGGCTGGAACAATGTGTTCGGCCTGGCGCTGATCCCGCTGGTACTGACGCTCGGCATCTTCGCCAGCGTGGCGAAGAACGCGCCCAACCGCCCCAAGCCGAAATCTGTCGCCGATTACCTGAAGGCGCTGGGCGACCGCGACAGCTGGTGGTTCATGTTCTTCTACAGCGTGACCTTCGGCGGCTTTCTCGGCCTGGCCAGTACCCTTCCCGGCTACTTTCACGACCAGTACGCCTTCGACCCGGTCAAGGCCGGCTACTACACCGCCGCCTGCGTGTTCGCCGGCAGCCTGCTGCGCCCACTCGGTGGTGCCCTGGCCGACCGCATCGGCGGCATCCGCGCACTGCTGGTGATGTACACCGTGGCAGCGATTTGTATCGCCGCCGTGGGCTTCAACCTGCCAAGCTCGACCGCCGCGCTGGCGCTATTCGTGGTCGCCATGCTCAGCCTCGGTGCCGGCAATGGCGCTGTGTTCCAGCTGGTGCCGCAGCGCTTTCACAAGGAGATCGGCGTGATGACGGGCCTGATCGGCATGGCCGGCGGCATCGGCGGCTTTCTGCTCACCGCGGGGCTCGGCGCGGTCAAGCAGTCGACCGGTGACTACCAGCTCGGCCTCTGGCTGTTCGCCAGCCTCGGCGTGCTGGCCTGGTTTGGCCTGCACGGCGTCAAGCGCCGCTGGCGCACGACCTGGGGCTCGGCGGCGATGACCGCGGCGCGCGTCTGATCATCCGTGCTGACCGCAGCAACCGCTGCGGCCAATCGTCAGAGAACGTCCATGCCTCTCCAATTCAGCTACGGCGAAGCCAGCGCCACCGGCCCGCGCACGGACAACCAGGATGCCCTGCGCATCGTCACGCCCTCCGCCGCACTGGCCACCAGCAAGGGTCTGTTGTTCGCACTCGCAGACGGCGTCAGCCAGTGTGCCGACGGTGGTCTGGCGGCACGGGCAACATTGCAGGCTCTGGCGCTGGACTATTACGCCACGCCGGAAACCTGGCCGGTGGCGCAATCGCTGGAGCGCATCCTGGGTGCACAGAATCGCTGGCTGCAGGCCAATGGCGGCGGCCAGCCGCTGCTGACAACGCTTACCGCGCTGGTGCTGCGCGGGAGGCGCTACACCCTGGCCCACGTCGGCGACTGCCGCGCCTATCGCTGGCAAGACGGGCGTCTGGAGCGGCTGACCGAAGATCATGTCTGGGAGCAATCCAGCATGCAGCATGTGCTCAAGCGCGCGCTGGGGCTGGATCAGCACTTGCTGATCGACTATCTCGACGGCGAACTGCAGGTCGGCGACGGCTTCGTGCTGCTCAGCGATGGCGTGTGGGCAAGCATCAGCGAGCGCGACATCGCGAATGTACTACAGGACGAAACCGATCTATCCGCTGCCGCCCTGGCGCTGGTCAATCTCGCTCATCAATGCGGCAGCCAAGACAACGCCAGCGCACTGCTGCTGCGGGTCGAAGCGCTGCCCGAAGCGGCACTGGCTGACGCCCTCGCACAGTTGCAGCACTGGCCACTGGCACCACGACTGCGCGCCGGCCAGATGTTCGAGGGCTGGCGGGTGGATGGATTGCTCAGCGAGTCGCGCCAGTCGCTGCTGTACCGTGTTCACGACGAGCACGGACAGCCCTGGCTGCTGAAGACTCTGCCGACCAGCCGCCACGACGAAGCCGAAGCCGCCGCTGCGCTACTGCAGGAAGAATGGTTCCTGCGGCGAGTCGCCGGGCGTGGCGTGGTAGAGGTTCACGAACTGCCGCAGCGCCAGCACCTGTATTACGTACAACGCGAATACGCCGGCCAGTCCCTCGCCGAGCGATTCCAACAACGCGGCCCGCTGAGCCTGCCAGACTGCCTGCGGCTGGCGTCGGCACTGCTGCGTGCGCTGGGCATGCTGCACCGGCGCAATATCCTGCACCGCGATCTCAAGCCGGAGAATCTGCACCTGGGCGGCGATGGCGAGCTGCGCATTCTGGATTTCGGCCTGGCGTTCTGCCCGGGACTTTCGCGTGTCGAGCCGGACGGCCCGCCCGGCACGCCCAGCTTCCTGGCCCCGGAAGCCTTCACCGGCACGACTCCAAACGTCGCCCAGGATCTCTATGCCGCCGGCGTCACCCTTTATTACCTGCTCAGCGGCCATTATCCCTACGGTGAAATCGAGCCCTTCCAGCATCCGCGCTTCGGCGTCCCAGTGCCGCTCAGCCGCTATCGGCCCGACGTGCCCGCCTGGATCGAGGAAATGCTCAACCGAGCCGTGGCAATCGACCCACAACAGCGCTACGAGACAGCCGAGCAGTGGCTGCTGGAACTCGAACAGGGCGAGCGCCAGTTCTTACCCTCGCGCCCGCGCCCTTTGCTGGAGCGTGAACCGTTGAAGGTCTGGCGCGGGCTGGCACTGCTCTCACTGCTGGCGAATCTGCTGCTGTTGCTGGCATTGCTCGGCGCCAGGTGAACGGTGCATCAGCGGCGGGTGATCAAGCCCTGTCGTGCTACACGGGTCAGCTCGCGGATGCACTCATCCAGGCATTCGGCCGATGGCGACTGGATCACCGCGAGATCGAAACTGTCATCAGCGAAGCGGGCAAGCGACTCGTCAGCTGCGGCGAACTGCACGAGCAATGCGCGAGACCGACTATTACGTCGCGGCCATCCGTCGAGATAGCGCAACAGAGACGGCTGATGGGCGCCGCCGAGAAGGACCTTGGGATTGGAACGGATCGGCCCACTGGTGATCGGGGCCAGACGTAGCTGTGCGTGCGTTGCTTTCATGCTTGGAGATTCCGCCTCACGTATTCCGCTGGGCAGCGGTGGGAGGCTTCACCGGAACCAGCGCTTTAGCGGTATTTCGAAACCTTTCGGTCCCAGGCGCCCCGCAAGTAGCTGACTAAATCGGCGCATGGGCAAAACTTTAGGCAGGCCCCGGCGACGCTGTCAACCGACTCATCCCAGGCAGCCGTCGCACCAGCGACGGGCAAACCGCCTCAGGATGGTGCGCCACGGATGCGTTCGACCATCTGTGCGAGAATGCGAGCCCAGCAATTGCGGCACCCTGAGCAAGTTGGCACAGGGCCTGCAGAAGCGTTTGCAACAGACATACAGCCAGGCCTTCAACGAAGAGGGCCTGGTTTCCCGACAGAGCGGGACACGGACAAAGGCGTCCTCACCGGAGAACCGGTGGGACGCCTTTTTTGTTGTTGAAAAATTTCGAGCAGGCCGGGCGGCAGACGTCGCTTGGCACGGAGAACGGGCATGAAGAAACTCAAACTCGTAATGATCGGCAACGGCATGGCCGGTGTGCGGACCCTGGAAGAACTGCTCAAGCTCACTCACGAGCTCTACGACATCACGGTGTTCGGCGCCGAGCCGCATCCCAACTACAATCGTATCCTGCTCTCCCCGGTGCTGGCCGGCGAACAGCAATTCGCAGAGATCGTGCTCAACGATCTGGACTGGTACGCCGAGAACGGCATCCGCCTCATGCTCAACCGCAAGGTGGTGAAGATCGACCGGGTCAAACGCCGGGTCATCGCCGATGACGGCAGTGAGGCGGAATACGACCGCCTGCTCATCGCCACCGGCTCCAATCCGTTCATCCTGCCGATTCCCGGAAAGGACCTGCAGGGCGTCATCGGCTACCGCGACATCGCCGACACCCAGGTGATGATGGAAGCCGCCAAGACTCACAAACATGCGGTGGTCATCGGTGGCGGGCTGCTCGGCCTGGAGGCGGCCAACGGTCTCAAGCTGCGCGGCATGGATGTGACCGTGGTGCACATCGGTGACTGGCTGATGGAGCGCCAGCTGGACAAGACCGCCGGCACCCTGCTGCAGAGCGCGCTGGAAAGCCGCGGCCTGAAGTTTCTCCTGCCCAAGCACACCGCCGAACTGCTCGACAACGGCGAAGGCCGGGTCTGCGCGGTCAAGTTCAAGGACGGTGAAGTAATCCCCGCCGACCTGGTGGTGATGGCCGCCGGCATCCGCCCCAACAGCGAACTGGCCGAACAGGCCGGCATCCCGTGCAACCGCGGCATCCTGGTCAACGACACCCTGCAGACCTATGACCCGCGCATCTATGCCGTCGGCGAATGCGCCAACCATCGCGGCACGGCCTATGGCCTGGTCGCGCCGCTGTTCGAACAGGCCAAGGTCTGCGCCAACCATTTGGCCATGCTCGGCTTCTCTCGCTACCTGGGTTCGGTGACTTCGACCAAGCTCAAGGTCACCGGCATCGACCTGTTCTCGGCCGGCGATTTCATCGGCGGCGACGGCACCGAGACCATCACCCTCTCCGACCCCATCGGCGGCGTCTACAAGAAACTGGTGATCAAGGATGACGTGCTGGTCGGTGCCTGCCTGTATGGCGACACCGCCGATGGCGGCTGGTACTTCCGCCAGGTCCGCGAGGGGCAGAACGTCGCGCAGATCCGCGACCATCTGATGTTTGGTGCGGCCGGCTTAGGCGAGGGCGCCATCGGCGACGCTGGTCACCAGGGCCAGAACAAGGCCATGTCCATGCCCGACGACATGGAAGTCTGCGGCTGCAACGGCGTGTGCAAGGGCACCATCGTCAAGGCGATCCAGGAGCACGGGCTGTTCTCGGTGGACGAGGTGAAAAAGCACACCAAGGCCGCGAGTTCCTGCGGCTCCTGTGCCGGGCTGGTCGAGCAGATTCTGATCAATACCGTGGGCGGCGCCGCCGACGTCAAGCCGAAGAGCGAGAAAGCCATCTGCGGCTGCAGCGACCTCAACCACGGTCAGGTGCGCAAGGCCATTCGCGAGCACCACCTGACCAGCATTCCGGCGGCCATGGCCTTCATGGAATGGCGCACGCCAAACGGCTGCGCCACCTGCCGGCCGGCGCTGAACTACTACCTGATCTCCACCTGGCCGGGCGAGGCCAAGGACGATCCGCAGTCACGTTTCATCAACGAGCGCGCCCACGCCAACATCCAGAAGGACGGCACCTACTCCGTGGTGCCGCGGATGTGGGGTGGCGTCACCAATGCCTCCGAGCTGCGACGCATCGCCGACGTGGCGGACAAGTACCAGGTGCCGATGGTCAAGGTCACCGGCGGTCAGCGCATCGACCTGCTGGGTATCCGCAAGGAAGACCTGCCGGGCGTCTGGAAAGACCTGGACATGCCCTCCGGCCACGCCTACGGCAAATCCATCCGCACCGTGAAGACCTGCGTCGGCAGCGAGTTCTGCCGCTTCGGCACACAGAACTCGACGCAGATGGGCATCGACCTGGAACACGCGCTGTTCAACATGTGGTCGCCGCACAAGGTCAAGCTGGCCGTCTCCGGCTGCCCGCGCAATTGCGCCGAATCCGGCATCAAGGACGTCGGCATCATCGGTGTGGACTCCGGCTGGGAGCTGTACATCGGCGGCAACGGCGGCATCAAGACCGAGGCCGGCGAGTTCTTCGTCAAGGTGAAGAGCGCCGAGGAGGTCATGGAATACAGCCTGGCGTTCCTCCAGCTCTACCGCGAGGAAGCCTTCTACCTCGAGCGCACCGTGCACTACCTGCAGCGCGTCGGCATAGACCACATCAAGAAGGCCGTGCTGGACAACGCCGAGCGACGCAAGGCGCTGCACCAGCGGTTGCTGTTCTCGCTCTCCTTCGAGCAGGACCCGTGGCAGGAGCAGCTCTCCAAGCCACAGCTGAAGAAGGAATTCGACCGCATCGCCGTCAAGCAGCTGGAAAACGCCTGAGCACCTGATCTGGAGGGACACCGCATGAACTGGCTCGATATCTGCGCACTGGATGAGATCAACCCGCTCGGCTCGCGCATCATCGCTGGCCCCAAGGGCGACATCGCGATCTTCCGTACCACGGACGATCAGGTCTTTGCCCTCGACGACCGCTGTCCACACAAGGGCGGCCCGCTGTCGCAGGGGATCGTCTACGGCAAGCAGGTCGCCTGCCCGCTGCACAACTGGCAGATCGATCTGGCCAGCGGCGAGGCGCTGGCACCCGATGTGGGTTGCGCACACCGCCACGAAGCGCGGGTGGAGAACGGTCGCGTACAACTGGCGCTGAATAGCGCAGCCAAATGTGCCTGAGACGACCGACGAAGCGGTGGACAAGCGAAGCGTTGTCCACCCTACGACGTCGCACCCGCTCGACCTTCCAGGAGACGACGCCATGCGTATGACAACCGCCTCGACCTGCTGCTACTGCGGTGTCGGCTGTGGCGTGCTGATCGAGCACGACGGCGAGCGCATCCTCGACGTGGCTGGCGATCCCAGCCATCCGGCCAACCTCGGCAAGCTGTGCAGCAAGGGCTCGACCCTGCACCTGACCGGCGATCTCGACGCTCGCGCGCTCTACCCTGAGCTGCGTCTGGGCAAGGGCCTGGCCCGCGGCCGCACCGACTGGGACAACGCGCTGGAGCACGCGGCCAACGTTTTCGCCGAGGCCATCCGCGAACACGGGCCGGACAGCGTCGCCTTCTATGTCTCCGGCCAGCTGCTGACCGAGGACTACTACGCCTTCAACAAACTGGCCCGCGCTCTGGTCGGCACCAACAACCTGGATTCCAACTCGCGGCTGTGCATGTCCTCGGCGGTGGTCGGCTACAAGCGCAGCCTGGGCGCCGACGCCCCACCCTGCTCCTACGAGGACATCGAGCTGGCCGACTGCCTGCTGATCGCCGGCAGCAACATGGCCTACGCGCATCCGGTGCTGTTCCGCCGTCTGGAAGAAGCCAAGGCAAAGCGGCCGGAGATGACCATCATCGTCGTCGACCCGCGGCGCACCGACACCAGCGAGCTGGCCGATCTGCACCTGCCGATCCTGCCCGGCACCGATGTCGCGCTGTTCCACGGCCTGCTGCATATCCTCATGTGGGAAGGCTGGATCGACCGCCGCTTCATCGATGCGCATACCGAGGGCTTCGATGCGCTGAAAAGCCTGGTGCGCGACTACACCCCGGCGATGGTCGCGGACCTCTGCGGCATCTCGGTAGATGATCTGCAAACCTGCGCACGGCTGATCGGAAAACCCAGGGCGAGCAGGAGCGTCGCGAGCGAAGGCGCGGCAAGGCAAAAAACGGCGAGGGAGCGGAGTTTACATGCAGTAAATGAGCATCCCGAGCCGGTTTTTAACGCGGCCGCACCGAGTGCAGCAGCTCCTGCGCGTCATGGGGCGCCGAGCTTTCTAAGCCTGTGGTGCATGGGGCTGAATCAATCCACCGCCGGCAGCGCCAAGAACAGTGCGCTGATCAACCTGCACCTGGCCACCGGACAGATCGGCAAGCCAGGCGCCGGCCCCTTCTCGCTCACCGGCCAACCGAACGCCATGGGCGGACGCGAAACCGGCAGCCTGTCCAATCTGCTGCCCGGCCACCGCGACGCAGCCAATGCCGAACACCGCGCCGAAGTGGCGGACTACTGGGGCGTCGAGCAGCTGCCGGCACAGCCCGGGCTGTCCGCCATCGAGCTGTTCGAGGCGGTGCGCGCAAGCAAGATCAAGGCGCTGTGGATCGCCTGCACCAACCCGGCGCAGTCGCTGCCGGACCAGCAGAAAGTCCACGAGGCGCTGGCCGCCTGCCCCTTCGTCGTGGTGCAGGAAGCCTTCTTCACCACCGAAACCTGCCGCCACGCCGATCTTCTGCTGCCGGCCGCGAGCTGGGGCGAGAAGGAAGGCACCGTGACCAACTCCGAGCGCCGCATCAGCCATGTGCGTCGTGCCGTGCCGGCGCCCGGCGAAGCCCGCGCGGACTGGGCGATCACCTGCGATTTCGCCCGACGGCTGGAACGTCACCTGCGTCCCGGCGCGCCGAGCCTGTTCGCGTTCGAAAATGCCGAAGCGCTGTTCGAGGAGTACAAGCCGCTCACCGCCGCCCGCGATCTGGACTACAGCGGCCTGAGCTACGCACTGATCGACACCCTCGGTCCGCAGCAATGGCCGTTTCCGCCAGGCAGCGAACTGGGCACCGCACGGCTGTATGGCGACGGTGTATTCCCTACTGCCAATGGCCGCGCGCGCTTCGTTGCCGAGCACTACCAGGCGCCGAAGGAAAAGCGCGAGGCGCGCTATCCGCTGACGCTCAACACCGGTCGGCTGCGCGACCAGTGGCACGGCATGAGCCGTACCGGCACCTCGGCGCGGCTGTTCGGCCATGTCGAAGAAGCACTGCTTGGCATGAATGCCGAGGACATGCGTCGCCGGCGTTTGCTGGACGGCCAGCTGGTGAAGGTGAAGAGCCGGCGCGGCAGCCTGATCCTGCCGGTGCAGAAGGACGACAGCCTGCGCGCCGGCCAGGCCTTTCTGCCGATGCACTGGGGCGATCGCTTCCTCAAGGGGCTGGGCAGCAATGTCCTGACCCTGGCCAGTGTCGATCCGCTATCGAAGCAACCGGAACTCAAGCACGCCGGCATCGAAGTGGAACAGGTCGAACTGCCCTGGCAGTTCTTTGCGCTGGTTGAGGACGATGTGCAGCGACGTTTCGAGGCGCTGCGGCCATTGTTCGAGACCTTCGACTACGCCAGTTTCTGCCTCGGCGGACGCGAACGCTCGGCATTGCTGATCCGCGCCGCCCGGAACGCGGCGCCAACCGCTGCCGAGCTGGACGCCATCGACAGCCTGCTCGGCCTCGACGACGGCCCGGTGCTGGCCTATGACGACCAGCGTCGTGCAGTCGGCAAGCGCGTACGCATCGAGGACGGCCGTATCGTCGCCCTGCGCCTGGCCGGCGAGACCGCCGCCCGGCAGTGGCTGCGCAGCCTCTGGGAAAGCGGTAGTGCCGACGCCGAACTGCGCCGCTGGCTGCTGGCGCCGCTCAGTGCGCCACCGGGCAATGCCAAGGTCGGAACCGACCGCACGCTGTGCAATTGCCTGAACGTCAGCCAGAGCGCGATCTGCGCTGGCATTGAGCGCGGTCTCGATCTGGCCGGCCTCAAGCAGGAACTCGGTTGCGGCACCAGCTGTGGCTCCTGCGTTCCCGAAATCAAGCGTCTGCTGGCCAGCCAGCCGGAACGCGCACTTTCCTGATACCAACCAAGACGAGGATTTCCCCATGAGCGCAAAAGTCTGGCTGGTAGGCGCCGGCCCTGGCGACCCGGAGCTGCTGACCCTCAAGGCCGTACGCGCACTGGGCGAGGCACAGGTGGTGATGATCGATGACCTGGTCAACCCCGCCGTGCTCGAGCACTGCCCGAACGCTCGCATCATCCCGGTGGGCAAGCGCGGCGGCTGCCGCTCGACGCCGCAGGCCTTCATCCACCGGCTGATGCTGCGCTACGCCCGCCAGGGCAAGTGCGTGGTGCGCCTCAAGGGTGGCGATCCGTGCATCTTCGGCCGCGGTGGCGAAGAAGCCGAATGGCTGGCGGCGCGCGGTATCGAGGTCGAGCTGGTCAACGGCATCACCGCCGGGCTGGCCGGTGCGACCCAGTGTGGTATCTCGCTGACTCAGCGCGGCGTCGCCCGCGGCGTCACCCTGGTAACGGCGCACACACTCGACGACAGCAGTCCGGAATGGCAGGCGCTGGCCAAAAGCGGCACCACGCTGGTGGTGTACATGGGTGTGAGCAAGCTGGAGCAGGTGCAGGTCGGGCTGCTGGAAGGTGGGCTTGCTGCTTCGACGCCAGTGGCTATGATCGAGAACGCTTCGCTGCCGCAGCAACGCGAATGCCGTTCGAGCCTCGCCGACATGTGCCGCGATGCATTGATCTTCAAGCTGAAGAGTCCGGCGATCCTGGTGATCGGCGAAGTAGCGACGCCAGCCGGACATCACAACGAGGCAAATGCCACGCTGGGCCATTGCATAGCCTGAACTCGTCAGGAAAATTTTCCTTCGGCCGTCTAGCCTGGGGGTTGCCGGCAATCGGCCGCTAACCTGCGCCACGCCTGGGCGAGAGCCGAATTGCCGGCAACCACCTCATCAGCGATATCAATCAATCGTGAAAAACACATCGATAAGTTTCATGAAGAAACATGTACTTACTTTTTAAGTGCGCCTAGAATGCCCGGCCATTGAGAGTTGCGACGCATAGCCGCAGTCGTAAGCTGGACATACATAAGCCGATCCGTTAAGGGGCCCGGCATGCCTGATGTATCTCTGTCCCATCATTGGGGCTTCGCAGTATTTCTCCTTGGCGTCGTTGCGCTGTGCGCATTCATGCTCGGTGCCTCGAGCCTGCTTGGTAGCAAGGCCTGGGGCCGCGCCAAGAACGAACCCTTCGAATCCGGCATCGTCCCTACTGGCGGTGCGCGCCTGCGCCTCTCGGCAAAATTTTATCTGGTCGCGATGCTCTTCGTGATCTTCGACGTCGAAGCCCTTTTCCTCTTTGCCTGGGCCGTATCAGTGCGCGAAAGCGGCTGGGCGGGCCTCATTGAAGCTACCGTATTCATAGCAATTCTGTTGGCGGGTCTTGTCTACCTTTGGCGGGTTGGGGCGCTCGATTGGGCGCCTGCAAGCCGTCGCGAGCGACAGGCGAAGCTAAAACAATGAGGCTCTTCACATGCAATACAAACTTACCCGGATCGATCCGGATGCGGTCGTCGACCGCTATCCGATCGGCCAGCAGGAGACTGTTGCCGACCCACTAGAAGGACAAGTCCATCGCAACATCTACATGGGCAAGCTGGAAGACGTGCTGAGCAACGCGGTCAACTGGGGGCGCAAGAACTCCCTATGGCCGTACAACTTCGGCCTGTCCTGCTGCTACGTGGAGATGACGACTGCCTTCACCGCGCCACATGACATCGCCCGCTTCGGTGCCGAGGTAATCCGAGCCTCGCCGCGCCAGGCCGATTTCATGGTGGTCGCCGGCACCTGCTTCATCAAGATGGCGCCGATCATCCAGCGTCTCTACGAACAAATGCTCGAGCCCAAGTGGGTCATTTCCATGGGTTCGTGCGCCAACTCCGGTGGTATGTACGACATCTACTCGGTCGTTCAGGGGGTCGACAAGTTCCTCCCCGTGGACGTCTACATACCCGGCTGCCCGCCCCGCCCCGAGGCGTTCCTGCAAGGCTTGCAACTGCTGCAGGAATCCATCGGCAAGGAGCGCCGTCCGCTGTCCTGGGTCGTCGGCGATCAAGGCATCTACCGTGCCGAAATGCCTTCGCAGAAAGAACAGCGACGCGAACAGCGCATCCAGGTCACCAACCTGCGCAGCCCCGACGACGTGTGATTTTCCGCCATTCCCCACGGGAAGGCTTTTTCACACCCCGACGTTGACCGAAAGCGACCGAGATCATGACTGCAGACAGCGTTCTGTACATCCCGCCTTACAAGGCTGACGACCAGGATATCGTCGTCGAACTGAAAACGCGCTTCGGCGCCGAAACCTTCACGTTGCAGCCATCCTTGACCGGCATGCCGGTGCTGTGGGTACCGCGCGAGCGCCTGATCGAGGTGCTGAGCTTCCTGCGCCAGGTGAGCAAGCCCTACGTGATGCTCTACGATCTGCACGGCGTCGACGAGCGCCTGCGCACCCAGCGCCAGGGCCTGCCCGCCGCCGATTTCAGCGTGTTCTACCACCTGATGTCGCTGGAACGTAACAGCGACGTCATGATCAAGGTGGCGCTGAAGGAAGGCGACCTCAACCTGCCGACCGCCACCTCCGTCTGGCCCAACGCCAACTGGTACGAGCGCGAAGTCTGGGACATGTACGGGATCAGTTTCACTGGCCACCCGCACCTGACCCGCATGCTGATGCCGCCGACCTGGGAAGGCCACCCGCTGCGCAAGGACTACCCCGCGCGCGCCACCGAGTTCGACCCCTACAGCCTGAACGCGGCCAAGCAGGATCTGGAGCAGGAAGCTCTGCGCTTCAAACCCGAAGATTGGGGCATGAAGCGCGGCGGTGCGCACGAGGACTATATGTTCCTCAATCTCGGCCCCAACCACCCGTCCGCCCATGGCGCGTTCCGCATCATTCTGCAGCTCGATGGCGAGGAGATCGTCGATTGTGTGCCGGAGATCGGCTACCACCATCGCGGCGCCGAGAAGATGGCCGAGCGTCAGTCCTGGCACAGCTTCATCCCCTACACCGACCGCATCGACTACCTCGGCGGGGTGATGAACAACCTGCCCTACGTGTTGGCCGTGGAGAAACTCGCCGGCATCAAGGTGCCGGACCGCGTCGACTTCATCCGCGTGATGATGGCCGAGTTCTTCCGCATCCAGAATCACCTGCTGTACCTGGGCACCTACATCCAGGACGTCGGCGCCATGACGCCGGTGTTCTTCACCTTCACCGACCGCCAACGTGCCTACAAGGTGATCGAGGCGATCACCGGGTTCCGCATGCATCCGGCCTGGTACCGCATCGGCGGCGTCGCCCACGACCTGCCGCGCGGCTGGGACCGCCTGGTGCGCGAGTTCCTCGACTGGATGCCCAAACGCCTGGCCGAGTACGAGAAGGCAGCACTGAAGAACAGCATCCTCATTGGCCGCACCAAGGGCGTAGCCGCGTACAACACCAAGGAAGCCCTCGAATGGGGCGTCACTGGCGCCGGCCTGCGCGCCACCGGCCTGGACTTCGACTTGCGCAAGGCGCGGCCGTACTCCGGCTACCAGAATTTCGAGTTCGAGATTCCGCTGGCAGTTAACGGCGACGCCTATGACCGCTGCCTGGTCAAGATGGGCGAGATGCGCGAGAGCCTGCGCATCATCGAGCAGTGCCTCAAGCACATGCCGGAAGGCCCCTACAAAGCCGACCACCCCCTGACCACACCGCCGCCGAAGGAACGCACGCTGCAGCACATCGAGACCATGATCACGCACTTCCTGCAAGTGTCCTGGGGTCCGGTGATGCCCGCCAACGAGAGCTTCCAGATGATCGAGGCGACCAAGGGGATCAACAGTTACTACCTGACCAGCGACGGCAGCACCATGAGCTACCGCACGCGCATCCGCACGCCCAGCTTCCCGCACCTGCAACAGATTCCCGCGGTGATTCGCGGCAGCATGGTCGCGGATCTGATCGCCTACCTGGGCAGCATCGATTTCGTCATGGCCGACGTGGACCGCTGATATGAGCACGCTTATCCAGACTGACCGTTTCGCTCTCAGCGAAACCGAGCGCTCGGCCATCGAGCACGAAATACACCACTACGAAGACCCGCGCGCCGCCTCCATCGAAGCGCTGAAGATTGTGCAGAAGGCCCGCGGCTGGGTGCCGGACGGTGCCGCCGATGCCATCGGCGAACTGCTCGGCATCCCGGCCAGCGACGTCGAGGGCGTCGCCACCTTCTACAGCCAGATCTTCCGCCAGCCGGTGGGCCGCCACATCATCCGCGTCTGCGACAGCATGACCTGCTTCATCGGCGGGCACGAATCCATCCTCGAAGCGCTACAGCGCCAGCTCGGCATTGCTCCGGGGCAGACCACAACGGACGGACGCTTCACCCTCATCCCGGTGTGCTGCCTGGGCAACTGCGACAAGGCTCCGGCGCTGATGATCGACGATGACACCTTCGGCGATGTCCGCGCCGAAGGCGTAGCCACCCTGCTGGAGGCCTACCCATGAAGCCGCTCGCTTCCCTCGGTCCGGCCAACCGCGTGGCCCGCAACGAGGAAACCCACCCGCTGACCTGGCGTCTGCGCGACGACGGGCAGCCGGTGTGGCTCGACGAATACCAGCAGAAGAACGGCTACGCGGCAGCACGCAAGGCGCTGGCGCAGATGGCCCAGGCCGACATCGTGCAGACGGTGAAGGAATCCGGACTCAAGGGTCGCGGCGGTGCCGGCTTTCCCACCGGGGTGAAATGGGGCCTGATGCCGTCCGACGAGTCGCAGAACATCCGTTATCTGCTGTGCAATGCTGACGAGATGGAGCCCAATACCTGGAAGGACCGCCTGCTCATGGAGCAGCTGCCGCACCTTCTGGTTGAAGGCATGCTAATCAGCGCGCGGGCATTGAAGGCCTATCGCGGCTACATCTTCCTGCGTGGCGAGTATGTCGACGCGGCACACAACCTGAACCGCGCCATCGCCGAAGCCAAAGCCGCCGGCCTGCTCGGCAAGAACATCCTCGGTTCCGGCTTCGATTTCGAACTGTTCGTGCACACCGGCGCCGGGCGCTACATCTGCGGTGAAGAAACCGCACTGATCAACTCGCTGGAAGGCCGCCGCGCCAACCCGCGCGCCAAGCCACCCTTCCCCGCCGCCGTCGGCGTGTGGGGCAAGCCGACCTGCGTGAACAACGTCGAGACGCTGTGCAACGTGCCGGCGATCATCGGCAACGGCGTGGACTGGTACAAGACCCTGGCCCGTCCCGGCAGCGAAGACATGGGCAGCAAGCTGATGGGCTTCTCCGGCAAGGTGAAGACTCCGGGCATCTGGGAGCTGCCGTTCGGCATCACCGCCCGCGAGCTGTTCGAGGACTACGCCGGCGGCATGCGCGATGGCTATCGCCTCAAGTGCTGGCAGCCCGGCGGCGCCGGCACCGGCTTCCTGCTGCCCGAGCATCTTGAGGCGCAGATGTATGCCGGCGGCATCGCCAAGGTCGGCACCCGCATGGGCACCGGGCTGGCACTGGCGGTGGACGACTCGATCAACATGGTCTCGCTGCTGCGCAACATGGAGGAGTTCTTCGCCCGCGAGTCGTGCGGCTGGTGTACGCCCTGCCGTGACGGTCTACCGTGGAGCGTGAAGATTCTCCGCGCGCTGGAACGCGGCCAGGGTACGCAGCAGGACATCGACACCCTGCTGCAGCTGGTCGACTTCCTCGGCCCGGGCCGCACCTTCTGTGCTCACGCGCCAGGCGCTGTGGAGCCGTTGGGCAGCGCGGTGAAGTACTTCCGCGAGGAATTCGAAGCAGGAATCGCGCAATCGACCGGTGCGCCGATCGGCGTGACGGGCAACGCGCTCTGAGATAGCCCCGCCGCCGTCGCGCGGACGATGCCGAAGGAAGTTGGCCGCTGCCATTGCCCTTCGCATCCCGACGCCCCGGCGGGAACCGTTTTCCATTAGCCAGGCCCGCCGCGGCGGGTAAGAAGATAACCCTATGGCCACGATCCACGTAGACGGCAAAGCCTTCGATGTCGACGGAGCGGACAACCTGTTGCAGGCCTGTCTGTCCCTCGGCCTCGATATTCCCTACTTCTGCTGGCACCCGGCGCTGGGCAGCGTCGGTGCCTGCCGCCAGTGCGCGGTCAAGCAGTACCAGGACGAGAACGACACCCGCGGTCGCCTGGTCATGTCCTGCATGACGCCGGCGACCGACAAGACCTGGATCTCCATCGACGACGAGGAGGCCAAGGCCTTCCGCGCCAGCGTGGTCGAGTGGCTGATGATCAACCACCCGCACGACTGTCCGGTGTGCGAGGAAGGCGGTCACTGCCATCTGCAGGACATGACGGTGATGACCGGCCATAACAAGCGCCGCTATCGCTTCACCAAGCGTACCCACCAGAACCAGGAACTCGGCCCGTTCATCGCCCACGAGATGAACCGCTGCATCGCCTGCTACCGCTGCGTGCGCTACTACAAGGATTATGCCGGCGGCGAAGACCTCGGCGTGTTCGGCGCGCATGACAACGTCTACTTCGGCCGCGTCGAGGACGGCGTGCTGGAAAGCGAGTTCTCCGGCAACCTGGTCGAGGTCTGCCCGACCGGCGTGTTCACCGACAAGACGCACTCCGAGCGCTACAACCGCAAGTGGGACATGCAGTTCGCGCCGAGCATCTGCCAGCAGTGCTCGGCCGGCTGCAACATCAGCCCTGGCGAGCGCTATGGCGAGATCCGCCGCATCGAGAACCGCTTCAACGGTGCGGTGAACCACTATTTCCTTTGCGATCGGGGCCGTTTCGGTTACGGCTACGTGAACCGCAAGGATCGTCCGCGCCAGCCGCTGCTGCAGACGGAACAGACCACCCTGGGCGTGGATGCCGCGCTGGACCAGGCTGCCGCCCTGCTCGCTGGCCGGCGGCTGATCGGCATCGGTTCGCCGCGCGCCAGCCTGGAAAGCAACCACGCGTTGCGCGAACTGGTCGGCGCGGACAACTTCTATTCCGGCATCGCCGCCCAGGAACTGCAGAATCTGCAACTGATCCGCGAGCTGTTGCAGAACGGTCCGCTGCCGACGCCGTCGATGCGCGAGATCGAAGAACACGACGCGATCTTCGTGCTCGGCGAGGACCTGACCCAGACCGCGCCGCGCATCGCGCTGTCGCTGCGCCAGGCAGTCAAGGGCAAGGCCACCGAGATCGCCGCGGCGTCGAAGATTCCCGAATGGCACCAGGCCGCCGTGCAGAACGTCGCTCAGCACGCGCGGAGTCCGCTGTTCATCGCCTGCGTCAGCGAAACCCGCCTGGACGACGTGGCGACCGAAAGCGTGCAGGCCGCACCGGATGATCTGGCCCGCCTGGGTTTCGCCGTCGCGCATGCCATCGACCCCAGCGCACCGGCGGTTACCGGACTGGAAACCGATGCCGTACAGCTGGCGCAGCGCATCGCCAATGCCCTGCTGGCCGGCAAGCGTCCGCTGATCGTCTGCGGTGCCTCGCTCGGTTCGAAAACCGTGCTCGAGGCCGCCGCAAACATCGCCCAGGCGCTGCACAACCGCGAGAAGAATGCCTCGATCAGTCTGGTGGCCGCCGAAGCCAACAGCCTGGGCATGGCTCTGCTGCTGGCCGACGAGCGCGCCGACAAATCGGTGGACGCCGCGCTACGCGCGCTGACCAGCGGCGAGGCCGACGCCGTGCTGGTGTTGGAGAACGACCTCTATCGCCGCGCAGCCCAGGCCGACGTCGACGCTGCGCTGGATGCGGCAAAGGTGCGGATCGTCGCCGATCATCAGCACACCGCAACGGCCGCGCGTGCCGACCTGCTGCTGCCGGTGGCCAGTTTCGCCGAGGGCGACGGTACCCTGGTCAGCCAGGAGGGCCGCGCGCAGCGCTTCTTCCAGGTATTCGAACCCAGCTACTACGACAGCAGCATCCTGATTCGTGAGGGCTGGCGCTGGCTGCACGCGCTGCAATCGACCCGTGAGCACCGCCCGGTGGAATGGACGCAGCTCGACCAGGCCACCGAAGCGTGCGCCGCCAGCCAGCCGTTGCTGGACGGTATCCGCGACGCGGCGCCGAAGGCCGGTTTCCGCATCAAGGGCCTGAAGCTGGCCCGCGAACCACTGCGCTACAGCGGCCGCACCGCCATGCGCGCCAATATCAGCGTGCACGAGCCGCGTCAGCCGCAGGACCCGGATTCGGCGTTCGCCTTCTCCATGGAAGGCTATTCCGGCTCGGCCGAGGCCCGCCAACAGATCCCCTTCGCCTGGTCGCCCGGCTGGAACTCGCCGCAAGCGTGGAACAAGTTCCAGGACGAGGTCGGCGGGCATCTGCGCGCCGGCGATCCAGGCGTGCGCCTGCTCGAATCCCGCGGTGCCGCGCTGCCCTGGTTCGTCCCGAACGCCGCCTTTGCCCCGCAGCCCGGGCATTGGCAGGCCGTGCCGCTGTATCACCTGTTCGGCAGCGACGAGACCTCGGCACTGGCCGCACCGATCCAGGAACGCATCCCGCAGGCCTATGTGGCGCTGAACGCGGCCGAAGCCGCGCGCCTGGCCGTCAACGAAGGCGCCATGCTGACCCTGCGCGTGAACGGGCAACCGCTGCGGCTGCCGCTGCGCATTCTTGATGATCTCGCCGTGGGAGTGGTGGGACTGCCGGTTGGCCTCACCGGCGTGCCTGCCGTCTTCGCCGGCGCGACCGTGAGTAACCTGCAGGAGGCCGCGCAATGAGCTGGCTGACCCCCGAAATCATCGACGTGATCATCCAGGTGCTCAAGGCCATCGTCATCCTGCTGGTGGTGGTGGTCGCAGGCGCGCTGCTGAGCTTCGTCGAGCGGCGCCTTCTCGGACTCTGGCAGGATCGCTACGGCCCCAACCGCGTCGGGCCGTTCGGTCTGTTCCAGCTTGCCGCCGACATGCTGAAGATGTTCTTCAAGGAAGACTGGACACCGCCCTTCGTCGACAAACCGATCTTCACCCTGGCACCGGTGGTGGCGATGAGTTCGCTGCTGATCGCCTTTGCCGTGGTGCCGGTGACGCCGACCTGGGGCGTGGCGGATCTGAACATCGGCCTGCTGTTCTTCTTCGCGATGGCGGGCCTCACCGTCTATGCGGTGCTGTTCGCCGGCTGGTCGAGCAACAACAAGTTCGCCCTGCTCGGCAGCCTGCGGGCCTCGGCGCAGACGGTGTCCTATGAGGTGTTCCTCGGCCTGTCGCTGATGGGCATCGTGGCGCAGGTCGGCTCGTTCAACATGCGCGACATCGTCGAGTATCAACAGCAGCACCTGTGGTTCATCATCCCGCAGTTCCTCGGTTTCGCGACCTTCTTCATCGCCGGCGTTGCCGTCACCCACCGTCATCCGTTCGACCAGCCAGAAGCCGAGCAGGAGCTCGCTGACGGCTATCACATCGAATACGCGGGCATGAAGTGGGGCATGTTCTTCGTCGGCGAGTACATCGGCATCGTGCTGATCTCCGCACTGCTGACCACGCTGTTCTTCGGCGGCTGGCACGGGCCCTTCCTCGAGACGCTGCCGTGGCTGTCGTTCTTCTGGTTCGCGCTCAAGACCGGCTTCTTCATCATGCTGTTCATCCTGCTGCGCGCTTCGATTCCGCGGCCGCGCTACGACCAGGTGATGGCCTTCAGCTGGAAGTTCTGCCTGCCGCTGACCCTGATCAACCTGCTGGTGACCGGCGCGCTCGTGCTTGCCGCGCAGTAAGGAGAAAGACCCATGTTCAAATACCTAGGCGAGGTGCTGCACGGCACCTACACCCAGTTGCGCAGCCTGGTGATGGTGTTCAGCCATGCCTTCCGCAAGCGCGACACCCTGCAATACCCGGAAGAGGCCGTGTACCTGCCACCGCGCTACCGCGGTCGCATCGTGCTGACTCGCGACCCCGACGGCGAAGAACGCTGCGTGGCTTGCAACCTCTGCGCGGTGGCCTGCCCGGTGGGCTGCATCTCGCTGCAGAAGGCCGAGACCGAGGATGGCCGCTGGTATCCGGAATTCTTCCGCATCAACTTCTCGCGCTGCATTTTTTGCGGCCTGTGCGAGGAGGCCTGCCCGACCACCGCAATCCAGCTGACCCCGGATTTCGAGATGGGCGAGTACAAGCGCCAGGATCTGGTGTACGAGAAGGAAGACCTGCTGATCGCCGGTCCGGGCAAGAACCCGGACTACAACTTCTACCGCGTTTCCGGCCTGGCCATCGCCGGCAAGCCGAAGGGCGCCGCGCAGTGCGAAGCCGAGCCAATCAACGTCAAGGGGTTGCTGCCGTGACCGTATCGCCGCGCCCCCGCTCCTTCCGCCCGCTCGCCTTATGGGCAAGCGACGCCACAGTTTCGAGGACCTGACGTCATGGAATTCGCCTTCTATTTCTCCGCCGGTGTCGCGGTGGTTTCCACCCTGCGGGTGATCACCGGCAGCAACCCGGTGCACGCCCTGCTCTATCTGGTCATCTCGCTGCTGGCGGTAGCCATGTGCTTCTTCAGCCTCGGCGCGCCGTTTGCCGGAGCGCTGGAGATCATCGTCTATGCCGGCGCCATCATGGTGCTGTTCGTCTTCGTGGTGATGATGCTCAACCTCGGCCCGGCGATCGCTCAACAGGAACGCGCCTGGCTGACACCGAAAATCTGGATCGGCCCGTCGCTGCTCGCTGCCCTGCTGCTCGCACAGCTGCTCTGGGCGCTGTTCGCCGCGCCAAGCAACGCCCCGCTGGCACAGACCAGCGTCGGTCCGAAGGAGGTTGGCGTGGCGCTATTCGGCCCCTATCTGCTGGCCGTCGAGTTGGCGTCGCTGCTGCTGCTCGCCGCGCTGATCGCCGCCTACCACCTGGGCCGTCACGAGGCGAAGGAGTAAACCATGCAAGCCATTCCTCTCGAACACGGCCTGGCCGTCGCCGCGATCCTCTTCTGCCTCGGGCTGGTCGGTCTGATGGTGCGGCGCAACATCCTGTTCATGCTGATGAGTCTGGAAATCATGATGAACGCCGCCGGTCTGGCCTTCATCGTCGCCGGTAGCCGCTGGGCACAGGCGGACGGGCAGATCATGTTCATCCTGGTGATCACCCTAGCGGCAGCCGAAGCCGCCATCGGCCTGGCGATCCTGCTGCAGCTGTACCGCCGCTTCAATACCCTCGACGTCGATGCCGCAAGCGAGATGCACGGATGAATCTTCTATTCCTGACCTTCGTTTTTCCGCTGCTCGGCTACTTCCTGCTCGCCTTTTCCCGCGGGCGGATTTCCGAGAATCTGGCTGCGACCATCGGCGTCGGCTCGGTGGGCCTCAGCGCCCTGACCAGCGCCTGGGTCATCTGGCAATTCAACACCACGCCGCCGGCCGAAGGGGTCTACATCCTGCAGCTGTGGCAGTGGCTGGACGTCGCCGGTCTGCAGGCGTCCTTCGGTCTGCATCTGGACGGCCTGTCGCTGACCATGCTCGGCGTGGTTACCGGCGTGGGCTTCCTGATCCACCTGTTCGCCAGCTGGTACATGCGCGGCGAGGAGGGCTATTCGCGCTTCTTCGCCTATACCAACCTGTTCATCTTCAGCATGTTGCTGCTGGTGCTGGGCGACAACCTGCTGCTGCTGTACTTCGGCTGGGAAGGCGTCGGGCTCTGCTCCTACCTGCTGATCGGCTTCTATTTCAAGGAGCGCAAGAACGGCAACGCCGCGCTGAAGGCGTTCATCGTCACCCGCGTCGGCGACGTGTTCATGGCCTTCGGCCTGTTCATTCTGTTCGTCCAGCTCGGCACGCTGAACATCCAGGAGCTGCTGGCGCTGGCGCCGCAGAAGTTCGCCGAGGGCGATCTGTGGATCACCCTCGCAACCCTGGCGCTGCTCGGCGGCGCAGTCGGGAAATCGGCGCAATTGCCGCTGCAGACCTGGCTGGCCGACGCCATGGCTGGCCCGACTCCCGTCTCTGCGCTGATCCATGCGGCGACCATGGTTACCGCCGGTGTCTACCTGATTGCCCGCACCCACGGGCTGTTCCTGCTGGCGCCAGACGTGCACGAACTGGTTGGCGTCGTCGGCGGCGTGACGCTGGTGCTGGCCGGCTTTGCCGCGCTGGTGCAGACCGACATCAAGCGCATCCTCGCCTACTCGACCATGAGCCAGATCGGCTACATGTTCCTCGCCCTCGGCGTCGGCGCCTGGGACGCGGCGATCTTCCACCTGATGACCCATGCCTTCTTCAAGGCCCTGCTGTTCCTCGCCTCCGGCGCGGTGATTCACGCCTGCCACCACGAGCAGAACATCTTCAGGATGGGCGGTCTGTGGAGGAAGCTGCCGCTGGCCTACGCCAGCTTCATCGTCGGCGGCGCCGCACTGGCCGCCCTGCCGCTGGTCACGGCCGGTTTCTATTCCAAGGACGAGATCCTCTGGGAAGCCTTCGCCAGCGGACATAGCGGGCTGCTTTATGCGGGGCTCGCAGGCGCCTTCCTCACCTCGCTGTACACCTTCCGGCTGATCTTCATCGCCTTCCACGGCAAGCCGCAGACCGAAGCGCATGCCGGCCACGGTATCGCCCACAACCTGCCGTTGATGGTGTTGATCGTGCTGTCGACCGTGGTCGGCGCGCTGATCACTCCGCCACTGGCTGGCGTGCTGCCTGAAAGCGTCGGCCATGCTGGCGGCGAGGCCAAGCACAGCCTGGAGCTGGTGTCCGGCGCCATTGCAATCGCCGGCATTCTGCTGGCCGCGGCACTGTTCCTCGGCAAGCGCGGGCTGGTCACGTCCATCGCCCAGAGCGCGCCCGGACGCCTGCTGAGCGCCTGGTGGTTCGCCGCCTGGGGCTTCGACTGGCTCTACGACAAGCTCTTCGTGCAGCCCTACCTGTGGCTCTGCCGCCTGCTCGCCCGTGACCCCTTCGACGCCACCATCGGCCTGGTGCCACGCACCGCGCGCGGCAGTCACCTCGTGCTGAGCCGCAGCGAAACCGGCCAGTTGCGCTGGTATGCGCTGTCCATCGTCGGCGGAGCCGTGCTGTTGCTCGGCATCATCCTGCTCTGAATTGCCCAAGGACTCGAAACCGTGATTCTGCCCTGGCTAATCCTGATTCCCTTCATCGGCGGCTTGCTCTGCTGGGTGGTCGAGCATTTCGACCAGACCCTGCCGCGCTGGATCGCGCTGTTCACCATGGCGCTGTTGTTCGGCCTGGGCCTCTGGCTCTGGGGCCACGGCGACTACAGCCTGGCGCCCGCGCCTGAGTCGGGCTCGACCTGGGCGCTGGAGTTCAAACACGTCTGGATCGAGCGCTTCGGCATCAATCTGCACCTGGCGCTCGACGGCTTGTCGCTGCTGATGATCTTGCTTACCGGCCTGCTCGGTGTGCTGTCGGTGCTCTGCTCGTGGAAAGAGATCCAGCGCCATGTCGGCTTCTTCCACCTCAATCTGATGTGGATTCTCGGCGGCGTGGTCGGTGTGTTCCTCGCCCTCGACCTGTTCCTGTTCTTCTTCTTCTGGGAAATGATGCTGGTGCCGATGTACTTCCTTATCGCGCTCTGGGGCCACAGCTCGGAAGGCAAGCGTTCGCGGATCAACGCGGCGACCAAGTTCTTCATCTACACCCAGGCCAGCGGCCTGATCATGCTGGTGGCGATCCTCGGCCTGGTGCTGGTGAACTACCACAACACCGGCGTGCTCACCTTCGACTACGCCCTGCTGCTCGATGCCGATCTCGATCCCAAGATCGAGTTTCTGCTGATGCTCGGCTTCTTCATCGCCTTTGCAGTGAAATTTCCGATCGTACCGCTGCACGCCTGGCTACCGGATGCCCACGCCCAGGCACCGACCGCAGGCTCGGTCGATCTCGCCGGCATCCTGCTGAAGACCGCCGCCTACGGCATGATCCGCTTCGCCTTGCCGCTGTTTCCAGATGCCTCGGCGGACTTCGCGCCGATCGCGATGGCGCTCGGCCTCATCGGTATCTTCTACGGCGCGCTGCTGTCGTTCGGTCAGACCGACATCAAGCGTCTGGTCGCCTATTCCAGCATCTCCCACATGGGTTTCGTGCTGATCGGCATTTACTCCGGCAGCGAACTGGCACTGCAAGGTGCGGTGGTGCTGATGATCGCCCACGGTCTCTCGGCGGCAGCGCTGTTCATCCTCTGTGGCCAGCTCTACGAGCGCCTGCACACCCGCGACATGCGCGAGATGGGCGGTCTGTGGTCGCGCCTGCCTTGGCTGCCGGCGCTGAGCCTGTTCTTCGCCGCCGCCTCGCTGGGCCTGCCCGGTACCGGCAACTTCGTCGGCGAGTTCGTGGTGCTGTTCGGTGCTTTCGGCCAGTGGCCGTGGATCGTGGTGATCGCCACCTTCGGTCTGGTGCTCTCCTCGGTGTATTCGCTGGCGATGATCCATCGCGCGCATTTCGGTCCGGTCAAGGCGGAGGGCAGCCTGCCGAGTCTGGATGTCCGCGAGGTCGGCATGATCCTTTCGCTTGCCGCGTTGCTGGTGCTGCTCGGAATCTATCCGCAGCCGGTATTCGATACCTCGCTGGCCACCATGAGCGGCGTGCAGCAATGGTTCAGTACCGCTTTCTCCCAACTCGCTTCGGTCCGGTAGTCGCGCAATGGAACTCACTCAACAACACTTCATCGCCCTGCTGCCGCTGCTCGTCGTCAGTGCCACCGTCGTGGTGGTGATGCTGGCAATCGCCTGGCGGCGCAACCACGGCCTGAGCTACACACTGAGCACCGGCGGCCTGGTGCTCGCCCTGTTTTCGATCGTTCCGGCGATGCAAGCCGATGTGCAGCAGGTCACGATGCTGCTGCGCACCGACGGCTTCGCCTACTTCTACATGACACTGATGCTGCTCGCGACGCTGGTTTGCGTCACGCTGGCACATGCCTATCTGGGCGAGAGGCCTGGCGGCAGCGGCTTTCCCGGCAATCGGGAAGAGCTTTACCTGCTGATGTTGCTGTCCGCAGCAGGCGGCATGGTGCTGGTCAGCGCACAGCACCTGGCGAGCCTGTTCATTGGTCTGGAGTTGCTTTCCGTACCGGTCTACGGGCTGGTTGCGTATGCCTTTTTCAACAGGCGTTCGCTCGAAGCCGGCATCAAGTACATGGTGCTCTCTGCCGCCGGCAGCGCGTTTCTGTTGTTCGGCATGGCGCTGCTGTACGCCGAGTCCGGCAGCCTGGCCTTCACCGAGATTGGCAGCAGTCTTGCCGCACAGGGCTCGTCGATACTGGTGCAAACCGGCATCGGCATGATGCTGATCGGCCTTGGCTTCAAGCTCTCGCTGGTCCCCTTCCACCTGTGGACCCCAGATGTCTACGAGGGCGCCCCGGCACCGGTCTCGGCGTTTCTCGCCACTGCCAGCAAGGTTGCCGTATTCGCGGTGCTGCTGCGGCTGTATCAGCTGTCGCCAGCTACCAGCGGCGGCTGGCTGAACGACGCGCTGAGCCTGATCGCCATCGCCTCGATTCTCGCCGGCAACCTGCTGGCGTTGAACCAGAGCAACTTGAAGCGCCTGCTCGGCTACTCGTCGATCGCCCATTTCGGCTATCTTTTGGTGGCGCTGATCGCCAGCAACGGCCTGGCGGTGGAAGCAGTCGGCGTATATCTGGTGACTTACGTGCTGACCAGCCTCGGCGCGTTCGGCGTGATCACTCTGATGTCCAGCCCGTTCCAGGGCCGTGACGCGGACGCGCTGTACCAGTACCGCGGTCTGTTCTGGCGGCGTCCGTACCTGACTGCCGTGCTTACCCTGATGATGCTCTCGCTGGCCGGTATTCCGCTGACCGCGGGCTTCATCGGCAAGTTCTACGTGGTCGCCAGCGGGGTCGAGTCGCAGCTGTGGTGGCTGCTCGGTACGCTGATCGCCGGTAGCGCCATCGGCCTGTATTACTACCTGCGAGTCATGGTGACGCTGTTTCTCGTCGAGCCGGGCATTCGCCGCCACGATGCACCGTTCGACTGGGGCCAGCGCGCCGGTGGCATCATGCTGGTGGCTGTCGCCGCACTTACCCTGCTGCTTGGCATCTACCCACAGCCGCTGCTGGAGCTGGTCCAACAGGTAGGCCTGGCCGCACTCTGAGCGTCCCCACAATACCGGGATCGCCCCCGGTCTCTGACAGAACGCCCCGCCTGGTTCGGGGCGTTCTGCTTTCCGCGACCTGAGGATGCGGACTGATACGCCCGCCGGCCTTGCACCCAGCACCTCCCGGGATCGAATCCGGGTGGCTATTCCACATTCAGACCTTCACCCCGCGCAGCGGCGCCTGGGCTAGAAAGCAGAACGCCCGCAGCTTGCGCTGCGGGCGTTCCGGATGCTGCGTCAGCGCACCGAGGCGCTGACGACTCTCTCTCAGTGAGCCGCCACTGCATCGACAGCCTTGCCGGCGAGCCGATCCGGCTTGATCAGGAAGCGGGCCAGTGCCGGCAGCAGCCAGATCGCGCCGACCATGTTCCAGAGGAACATGAAGGTCAGCATCAGACCCATATCGGCCTGGAACTTGATCGCCGAGAACACCCAGGTGACTACGCCGATCGCCAGACAGATGCCAGTGAACACCACCGCCTTGCCGGTGGATTTCAGCGTCTGGTAGTAGGCTTCCTGCAATGTCATGCCTTGGCGCAGGTAGGTTTCCAGGCGGCTGTAGATGTAGATGCCGTAGTCGACACCGATACCCACGCCCAGCGCGATCACCGGCAGCGTGGCGACCTTCACCCCGATGCCCATGAAGGCCATCAGCGCGTTACCGAGGATCGAGGTCAGCACCAGCGGCAGGATCACGCAAAGCGTGGCCGCCAGCGAGCGGAACGTCAGCAGGCACATGACGCTGACCGCCAGGTAAACCGCGATCAACATGGTGGTTTCCGACGCGGCGATCACCTCGTTGGTAGCCGCCTCGATACCAGCGTTACCCGCCGCCAGCACGAACTCCAGACCTTCGCGATTGTTCTCCTCGGCGAACTCCTTGGCCGCGGCGACCACGTGTTCCAGCGTCTCGGCCTTGTGGTCGTTAAGGAATACCAGTACCGGCGCCAGCGAGCAGTCGCTGTTGTACATGCCTTCGGCACGGGCGATGGAGTTGTTCAGCACATGCTGGTTACGCGACAGCGTTTCCCACTTCAGGCTGCCCTCGTTCATGCCCTTGATGCCCTGGCGCGCCACCGTAACCATCGACACCGCGGATTGCACACCACTGGTGTTCTGCATCTTCCACATCAGCTCGTCCATCGCCGCCAGCGTGTCGTAATGCGAGCAGCCTTCGGGTGCGGTCTTGACCATCACGACCAGCACGTCGGAACTGGTGGAGTAGTTGCGGATGACGAAATCATTGTCCAGGTTGTAGCGCGAGTCCGGATGCAGCTCCGGCGCTCCCTGGTCGAGGTCGCCGATCTTCAGGTTCTGCCCGTACCAGAGGCCACCGACCAAGGCCAGCACAGCGATGGTGATGGAAATCGGCGCCACGGTCGGACTGGCGAATTTCGACAGCCCACGCCAGAACGGATGGTCACGCGAGGCCTCGTCACGGGCCTGCTTGATCGCCTTCTGGCTGATACCCATGTAGGAAATCGCCACTGGCAACAGGATCAGGTTGGTCAGGATGATCACCGCCACACCCAGCGAGGCGCCGATGGCCAGCTCACGAATCACGCCGATGTCGATCAACAGAAGCGTGACGAAGCCCACCGCATCGGACAGCAACGCCACCATGCCGGGAACGAACAGCTGACGAAATGCCAGGCGCGCCGCGGCGAGCGGGTCGGTGGTCTGCCCGGAGGCCATGGCGATGCCATTGATCTTCTGCACGCCGTGGGAGATCCCGATGGCGAACACCAGGAACGGCACCAGCATCGAATACGGATCCAGCCCGAAGCCCAGCGTATGCAGCAAGCCGAGCTGCCAAACCACGGCGATCAAGGTGGTCACCAGTACGGCGATGGTGCTCTTGAGGCAGCGGGTGAACCACAGCAGCAGCGCGAAGGTGACACCGATGGCGACGATAAAGAACAGCGCCACGCCTACCAGGCCGTCAATCAGATCACCGACCTTCTTGGCAAAGCCGATGACGTGAATCTTCACGTTGGGATTCTGCGCCTGATACTTCTCGCGAATCTTCTCTTCCAGTTCGTGGGAGAACTGCTGGTAATCCAGTTTGATCTGCTTGCCCTGGTCTTCGGGATCCGGATAGGACTCCATCAGCGGCACGTCGACGATGCTCGATTTGAAGTTGTTCGCCACCAGCCGGCCGATCTGTCCGGATTTGAGGATGTTGTCGCGCAGGTCATCGAGGCTCTCGGGCGAGCCGTCATAGGTCTGCGGAATCACCTCACCACCGGCGAAGCCCTCTTCGGTCACCTCCGTCCAGCGTACGCTGGGACTCCACAGCGACTTCATGTTGGAGCGATCAACGCCGGGGATATAGAACACCTCGTCATGCACCTGGCGCAGCGTCTCCATGTACTCCTTGGAGAAGATGTCGCCTTCCAGGGCCTCCACGGAAATGCGCACCGTGTTGCCCATGTTGCTGAGGTCGTTGCGGTGCTCGAGCATCTTCTGGATGTACGGATGCCCCAGCGGGATCATCTTCTCGAAGCTGGTTTCCGGGCGCACCTGAGCGGCCTGGTAAAACAGGAACGCGCTGATCAGCGCACAGATGAAGATGACCGCCTTGCGGTTGTTGAAGACCAGACGCTCAAGGAACGACGCCGGTTTCTGTTGATGCTTGGTCATGCGAGTGGTTCTCCCGGCTTCTTATTGTTGTGTGGCCAGATCCGCGCCCGACGGCGAGGTGATGCGGGCACCGCCCTGCCCTACCAGGACCAGGTTGTCACCACCGTTGGCGCTCACACCCGACAGCGACAACCGGTCAGGCCGGCTGAAGTACTTGAACGTGCGTCCCTGATCGCTGCTGGTCAGCACCGCACCGCCGTGGCCGACGATGATGATGCGACCGTCACGCAGCACACTGCCGCCCGCCAGGCCCGACTCCAGGGGATGACCGTTACCGTTGCTCAACTCGATCTGCTCCCAGCTATCACCGGAATCGACAGAGCGGAACAGATGGCCACGCAGCCCGTAGGCAAACACCAACCCGCTCTCGCCCCCCGCGAGCACGCCGAAGAAGGAACCCTCGTAGGGCGAATCGAGCCGTTCCCAGGTCTGCCCCAGGTCCGACGAGCGGAACAGGCTGCCCATCTCGCCTACCACCAGCAGCCCGCCATGCTGGATCTGTGCGATGGCGTTCAGGTGCACCCCGTCTTCGTTATCCAGGCGATCGCTGATGTCGTTCCAGCTCTGGCCGCCGTCCGTGGTTTCGATCAGCGCACCGTAGGCGCCAACGGCGATGCCATGCTGGGGATTCTCGAACCAGACATCCAGCAGCGGCGCTTCGCGCTCGCGCTCTTCGTATTGCACGTTCCAGTTTTCGCCCCCGTCTTGGGTGGCGAGCACCAGTGCATCATGACCGACTGCCCAGCCGTGCTTGTCATCGACGAAGTGAAGGGCTGTGAGCAGCTGGCGCGTTGGCACCTTGGCCTGCAGCCAGTGCTTGCCGGCATCGTCGGAGAAGAGGATGTGTCCACGGTCACCCGCGGCAACCAGTCGATCGCCGGCTTGGGTGATGTCGAGAAGAAGATGGGAGACCGCACGCTTCGATTCAATCGAATAGCGGGTCTGAGGATCGACAGCGGCCTGGGCTTGCACCGGCAGCGCATTCAGCGACAACAGTGAGATGGCACCGCAGAGCGAAAGCACACTGGCCAGCGAAAAGCGAGAACGCAATACCGCTGTCTGGGCTGTTGCCACAGCGCGGCCGGACTGGGTGCGCCGCAAAACGGGCTCACTCATACATACCCCCTTTATTTTTATTTAGGTAAGGCCTGGATTGGCAGGCACAGCCATCCTAGCCAGCTTCGAAGAAGGCTTACAATCGACGGGACGTTATGTTTTGTTAACTTGCGGGTGCTGATTGGCGGCCGATCAGCCAAGCTGATCTAGCACGATGCCACTACACTGCGGAGTAGTCGCGACGCACGACAGGATGTCCACCCCGACATCCTGTCGGGATGGACAACACACGCACCCGATAGCAGAGCGCGCCGCGGGCCAGGCCAGTCACCTTGCATGACCGGCCTGGACCGAGCATCAGGCGAGGCTCTTGCTCACCACTTCGTATACGTCGCTGGACAGTTCGCCGGAGGCGAGAATGCGCTCCAGTTCGTGCTTCATCAACGCCTGACGGCTTGCGTCATACTTGCGCCAGCGCGTCAGCGGCGCCAGCAGGCGCGAGGCAATCTGCGGATTGAGCGCGTTGAGGGTGATCACCTGATCGGCGAGGAAACGGTAGCCGGCACCATCGGCGCGGTGGAAGTTGACCAGGTTCTGGTTGGCGAAGGCACCGATCAGCGCGCGAACCTTGTTCGGATTCTTCAAGGTGAAAGCCGGGTGCTGCATCAACGCTTGGACCCGCTCCAGCCCGCCGGGCAACGAACTGCCAGCCTGCACACTGAACCACTGATCCATGACCAACGGATTGTCCTTGAAGTGCTCAGCGAAGGTACTCAACGCCTGCTCGCGCTCTTTTGTGAACGGTGAATTGACCAGCACCGCCAGCGCTGTCAGACGCTCGGTCATGTTGTCGGCCTGATCGAACTGTTCGATGCAGCTTTCCAGCACCGGAGGGCGTTCGGTGAGCATCAGGTACGACAGCGCGATGTTCTGCAGCGCGCGACGGGCGAAATGACCGGCTTCAGCCACATAGGGCGTCTGGCTGGATAGCTCGCGATTGGTCTGATAACGCTGCCAGAGCAGATCGAACAGCTCTTCGGCAATGCGCTTGCGGGCGAACTCGCGCGCGGCGTGAATGGCATCGACATCGGCCACATCGCTGATCTCGGTGAGATAGGCCTCGCTGGGTAGCGACAGCATCTCGGCGACCATCGCGGCGTCGAGGTCCTCGTTCTGCAGCAAGCTGCGCAGCGCCTCGATCAGACGCTCGTCCATCGCCAGCGCTTCACCGCGCTGATACTGGCCGATCAGCTCCTGCAGCACCTGCACGGACAACTGCTGGCCCGCCTCCCAACGGTTGAAGCCGTCGGAGTCGTGCTGCATGAGGAACATCAGCTGGTCGCGGTTATACGGGTAATCCAGCTTCACCGGCGCGGAGAAGCCACGCAGCAGCGATGGCTGTGGGCGCTCGGCGACGTCGACGAAGGTAAAGGTCTGCTCGGCTTCGCTAACCGCCAGCACGCGACTGGTTCCGACTGCTGCCGACTCGCCTTCCAGTCGCAGCGGCAGTTCAGCGCCATCGGCGCCCAGCAGGCCCAACGCCACCGGAATGACAAAGGGCTGCTTGCTCGGCTGACCCGGCGTCGGTGGGCAGCTCTGGCGGAAGGTCAGACTGTAGGTCTTGCCCGCCTCGTCGTACTGCTCGCTGACGGCGAGGCGCGGTGTTCCAGATTGGCTGTACCAGCGTTTGAATTGGGTGAAATCCGCGCCGTTGGCATCTTCCATAGCCTTGACGAAGTCATCGACTGTCACAGCCTGGCCGTCATGCCGTGCGAAGTACAGATCGCTGCCCTTGCGGAAGCCCTCTTCGCCCAGCAGCGTCTGGATCATGCGCACCACTTCAGCACCCTTCTCGTAAACGGTCAGGGTGTAGAAGTTGGAGATTTCGATGAAGGACTCCGGGCGCACCGAGTGGGCCATCGGGCCGGCATCCTCGGCGAACTGGTGGGTGCGCAGGTAGGCAACGTCCTCGATGCGCTTGACCGTCGCCGAATTCATGTCGGCACTGAACTGCGAGTCGCGGAAGACGGTGAAGCCCTCCTTGAGCGACAGCTGGAACCAGTCACGGCAGGTCACACGGTTGCCGGACCAGTTATGGAAATATTCGTGAGCGACGATTGCCTCGACGCGCTGGTGCGCAGCATCGGTGGCAGTTTCGGCGCGGGCCAGCACCGCGCTGGAGTTGAAGATGTTGAGGCCCTTGTTCTCCATGGCGCCCATGTTGAAGTCGTTCACCGCGACGATCATGAAGATGTCCAGGTCGTACTCGCGACCGTAGGCCTCCTCGTCCCATTTCATCGACTTCTTCAGGCTGTCCATGGCGTGCTGGCACTTGTCGATGTTTTCCGGTTCGACGTAGATGCGCAGCGCCACGTTGCGTCCGCTCATGGTGGTGAAGCTGTCCTCGACGCACCAGAGGTCACCCGCCACCAGGGCAAACAGATAGGCCGGCTTTTTGAACGGGTCTTCCCAGGTCGCCCAGTGGCGGCCGTTGTCCTCACTGCCGCTGGCGATCGGGTTGCCGTTGGACAGCAGCACCGGGTAGGCCTTCTGCTCGGCGCTCACGGTGGTGGTGAACTTGCTCATCACGTCCGGGCGGTCGAGGTAGTAGGTGATCTTGCGGAAGCCCTCGGCCTCGCACTGCGTGCAGAACATGCTGCCGGACTTGTATAGCCCTTCCAGCGCGGTATTGCTCTCCGGATGGATCACCACCGAACTGTCGATGACGAAGCTGTCGCTGTCCGGCTGCAGGGTCAGGCAATCTTCGCTGAGCTGATAGTCGCCCAGGCCCAGCTCGCGATCGTTCAGCGCGATGGACAGCAGCTCGAGTTCCTGGCCATGCAGCTCCAGCGGCGGAAGTTTGCCCGCCGGGCGCTCGGGGTTGCGGCGCATCACCAGCTGGGCGTGCACCAGCGTGCGGTCCTCATACAGCTCGAAGGTCAGATGGGTTTCATCGATCAGGTACTCGGGGGCCTGGTAATCCTTCAGATGAATGACTTTCGGTTGTTCGGTACGCATGGAAACCTCGTCGGCTGAGCTTCAAGCGGCAAGCTTCAAGCGGGAAAGTGGCGATGGATTGCCAGCCCGTATGCCGGGCTGCAGATGGTTCGAGCTTAACGTCTGTCGCGGCCGACTTGTAGGGTGGAAAACGGCGCGGTCTTTTCCACGCGGTTGCTCTGGCCGCTCATTCTTGAGCCTGCCGCGCCAATCGGTGGATAAGCGAAGCGTTATCCACCCTACGCAGCGGCGCTGGCTACCACCTGATAAGCGGTGAACTTGCGAATGTTGATCACGCCAGTATCGAGGATCAGGTACTGGCCCTTGATGCCCCTGAGCGTGCCTTCGACCACCGGTGTCTTGTCCAGATCGAGACTGACCACCTTGGTCGGATACGCCTCGACGGGATAGCGAATCTCCAGCACTTCGGCATCGGCCACCGGCTGAATCGCCTGCAGGCCATAGCGTTGCTGCAGATTCCGCAGCCCTTCGGCACAGGCATCGAAGATCTGCTCGCGCATCGCGATCAAGTCGATGGGGTCGGCATCCCCCTTGAGCAGCGCGCGCCAGTTGGTGCGATCGGCCACCTGGCTGCGCAACAGGTCCTCGACCATGCCGGACTGCTGACGAGTGGCGACGCGCATGATTGGCAGCGCCTGGCTGGCGCCCTGGTCAAGCCAGCGCGTCGGCAGCTGGGTGGCGCGGGTGATGCCGACCTTGATGCCCGACGAGTTGGCCAGGTAGACCACATGGTCGGTCATGCAGAAGTCCATGCCCCATTGCGGATCGCGGCAGGTGCCGAAGTCGTGGTGGCATTTTTCCGGGCTCATGATGCAGACGTCGCATTGCGGCAGCTTCTTGAAGCAGGGATAGCAGTAGCCCTGGCTGAAGCTCTTGTTGGTCTTGCGCCCGCAGTGGGTGCAGTTGATGGCACCGAGGTACTCCAGCCGCAGCGTCCTGCCGATCAATGGATTGACCGGCACCAGCCCTTCACCGAGGCGAAAGGCATACTGCACCGGCACGCCAGATTCGAGCTGAACCGACATCTTCTCCAGCGCGCCGCGTCCAAGCTCCAGCATCAGTGGCGGGTTCCGGAAGCCGGCGCGAACAGGCTGGTGTCAATGGCGGCCTCGGCCTTCTTGCTCTTGGAGCCGCATTCCTGGCCTCCCATGTAGCCGGTGCGTTCTTCCTCGGGAAGATTCTTCATCTCCCAGGCGATCACCGCCTGCATGCAGGTTTCCTTCTGCTCAGGGGTCAGCTTGCGGCCGTCAGCCCATTTGCCCAGTTCGAGGGCCTGCTTGAGGCTCGCGTAAATTTCGGGGGTGATATTTTCGGCGGTTTGGATAAAGGTCGACATGGCCAGCTCCGGGGGAAACGAGCGGGCATTCTACCGGGCTGTCGCGCTTTAGGGAAAAGCGCGACAGCCCACTAGCGGCGCCGCGCCAGGGTGCCGCCGATCACGCCGGTCACGCAGCCGGCGACCAGCCCGCCGACATGCGCCGCGTTGGCAATCGCCAGCGCGCCGAAGCTGAGCACCTCGATGACGCCCGTCAGGCAGATCACCAGCCACACCAGCATCAGCACCACGACGCCGGGCGGCAGCCGGTAGGCCTCGTTCGGCGCGAGCTTCTGATACAGCCAGCAATGCCCGAGCAGACCGTAGAGCACACCGGACAGACCACCGAAGATGCCCGGCCCACCGAACAGATACTGCGCGAAGTTGGATACCAGACCGAACAGCACGGTCAGCGCCAGCAGCATCCAGGCACGCTGATGGGCTTCGATACGCCGCCCCAGCTCCCAGTACCACATGCTGTTCATGGCCAGATGAAGGATGCCGAAGTGCACGAAGATCGGCGTGATCAGACGCCACCACTGCCCCGCTGCGAAGGTCTGCTCCAATGTGGCGAAATAGGCGTACTCGCCGTCGATGCGAAAATCAACGAAGTTCAGCCAGCGAATCGCCGCGAAATTCTCGCCGAGCAGGGTGATCGCCGCGACGATCAGGGTGAGCACCAGCAGCGCCGCAGTCAGCGGGCTGGCACGCAGAGTCGTGACGAAACCGCCGCGCCGACCAGGCTGTTCGACGACCACGCGGTCGTCGCCTCGCGGATAGCGCGCATACAGATCACGAACCTGCTCGACCACCTCGCCGGGCACGCGCAGCACCTGCTGGTCGCCCTCCTCCGACACCCGGCAAGGCACGCGCAGGCGGTGCAGCAGCGCGATGAACCCGCTGAGGTCTTCCGACAGGGGCAGGCGCAGCGCTTCGCTCACCGCGACACTCATGTGCGGAACACCGCACAGACGTCGACCCAGGCGAACTTCGCCGGGTCCAGACGGACTTCCTGATCCAGCCGATAGGCCACCAGCTTGCCATTCTTCACTGCGCTGTAGTCCAGGCAGGCCAGATTGTCGCGCAGCGGCCCCGGCTGGCCGCGCCGCCAGTAGTGGCCGACGAACAACAGCGGCTCGTCCGGCCCGTAGAGGAACAGGCGGTTCTTCTGTTGCGCAGACAGCGGCATGCGCGCCGCGTGTTCCGGCAGGCCGTCGGGCTGGAATACCACGTCGCCGTAGGTCTGCGGGTTTTCTTCCCAGAACTTGGTACGGAAGAAGGTGCGCACGAAGCCTTCCTCGCTGGTCAGCGTCACGCCCTCGGGCAACGGCATGTCGGTGCCACGCAGCAGCCGGTCCAGAGCCTGACAGATGAAGGTGCCCGGCAGGCCAGCCTCGCGCAGGATGCCCGGGCTGATGCAGCCGTCGTTCAGTAGCGGCCGCAGCCGCGCGATGACGCTGTTGTCCCAGCAGGCATGCACTACCCGGAAGCGCTCGCTCTCAAGAAACAGCGGCAAACCGTAGAACCATTCGCGGAAGGCTTTCCACTCCTCGGCATGGTGCTCGAACTGCTGGAGCGTCTCCTGCAGTAGCCGGGCAAAACGCGGTGAATGCTCACGCACGAAATCACGACCGCTACCCGGCGGCGCCGGCATGTACCAGCCCAGAGCGTTGAACTCGTGATTACCCATGATGCAGTAGGCCTGCCCATGATCGACCATGTCATAGACCAGATGCAGCGCCTCGCGGATGTGCGGGCCACGGTCGATGATGTCGCCGAGGAAGATCACCTGCCGACGCGGATGACGCCAGACACCGCCCTGGAAGCGATAACCGAGTCCGTCCAGTAGACGTCCCAGCGCGTGGCCGCAGCCATGCACATCGCCGATCAGGTCATAGCCGCGCTCGGGATCAAGCTGCATCAATCGCCTCCGCCCAAGCGACTGCCCCAGCCAAGTTTGGTCCGGCACACTTCGTAGTAATTGTGATCCAGCGGATGGATCAAGTGCAGTTTCTGCGGCTTCTTGCGCACCGTGACGGTATCGCCCGGTGCGCAGGTGAAGTGGTTCTGGCCATCGCAGGATACCTGCGGATAGATCTGCATGTTTGGCGAGACCACGATCTTCAGCTCGCTGTTGCCGTCGACCACGATCGGGCGGCTCGACAGCGTGTGCGGATACATCGGCACGATGACGATGGCGTCCAGCCGGGGATGCATGATCGGTCCACCCGCAGACAGAGCGTAGGCGGTGGATCCGGTAGGCGTCGCAACAATCAGGCCGTCGGCCTTCTGGCTGCAGACGAACTGGCCATCGATATACAGCTCGAACTCGATCATCCGGGTCGACTTGCCCGGATGCAGCACCACGTCGTTGAGCGCATCGCCGGCGCCGATGGTTTCCTCGAAGCGCCGGGCATGAGCCTCAAGCAGGAAACGGTTCTCCAGGGTGTATTGCCCGCTGAGCACCTCGGCGACCTTTTCCTCCAGCTCATCCGGGCGGATGTCAGTGAGAAAACCCAAGCTGCCGCGGTTGATTCCCAGCACCGGCACGCGATGTTTAGCCATCGCCCGCGCAGCTCCGAGCAGGCTGCCATCGCCGCCGACCACGATCACCAGGTCGCAGGTCTCGCCGAGGCGCTGTCGCGACGAAGTCTGCATGCCGTGGCCGGGCAGCACCTCGGCAATGTTCTCCTCGAGGATCACATGCAGATGACGCTCGACGAGAAACCTTTTCAGCCGGCGGATGGTATCCAGCACCTGAGAACTGCCCAGGCGGCCAATGATGCCGATATTGCGGAATTGCTCCATTGAGGCTCCCTGGTATGAGTAACAGGACGGGGCAGTCGGAAGGCGGCGCACGTGACGAAACGGCTGGAGTCGACTCGAGCGCCGTCTCCTCGCCTTAGAACATAAGCCGGCAGAAGATATCCGCCGGTCCGGCGATTATGGGCGAAACGCCGAAGCAGCGGCAAACCATCCTCGGCTATGCTCCAGGCATGTCTATTTCCAGCCTCCACGACTTTCCGACTCGCCTGCTAAATCCGCAGGTGCGTGATCTCGCCTGGGCCATCGTCTCACCACCGCTACTGGACAACGGGCGCTGGATGCAGCGGCATCCCCTCGCGGCGACCCGCTGGCAGGCGTCGCCTGGGTTACTCGCCGACTGGCTGATACGCCAGGACGACGATCCCACGCCGCTGCAAGCCTGGCTCGCGCGCAGCAGCGTGCGTCGGCTGGGACTGTATTACGAGCGACTATGGCAATACGTACTCTGCCAGGTGCCGGATATCGAGCTGCTCGCGGCCAATCTGCCGATACGTCAGGGCGGCCAGACGCTTGGCGAACTGGATCTGCTGCTGCGCGATGCCGAGGGAGTCCATCACCTCGAGCTCGCCGTGAAGTTCTACCTCGGCCTCGACCAAGGGGACAGCCTCCGGCATGACCACTGGCTTGGACCCGGCAGCCATGACCGGCTCGACCTCAAGCTGGCGCATCTATGCCAACGTCAATTGCCGCTGGCGCAGCATGCTCAAGCAGCCGCAGTGCTGCAGGAGCTGACCTGCCAACCCGTGCGCAGCAGTTTCTGGCTCGGCGGTTACCTGTTTCAGCCCTGGCCGTCCGCCGGAGGAACTCCTGCTGATTGCAACCCGCAGCATCTGCACGGTCGCTGGATTCGTCAGTCATGCTGGAAGGAATTTGACCAGCTGCACCCCAACGCCCGCTGGCAACCGCTGCAACGGCAAAGCTGGCTGGCACCTGCTCGAATCGAGACTCTCCAGCTGTGGGCGCGGGACGAGTTCGATCAATGGCTCGCGCTCGCCCCCGCGGCGACGCAACCGCGGTTGCTGATACGTCTCGACTCAGTCGATCACGGCACCTGGATCGAACAAGAGCGTGTATTTCTCGTCGACGATGCCTGGCCAGCTCAGACACACACCTAGATGCTTCAGCTTGTCACAAAGACTACCTAAGCTAGCTAGCTGGCTGCATGCCCGGCCCGGCCCGTCACCTGCCACGACTACGATTGGACCATGACAACCCCTCACAACCACTCCGACGCCACGCCACGCTCCAGCGCGTGGACGGTCTTTCTGGTTTTTCTGCGACTGGGCCTGACTTCGTTTGGCGGCCCGGTCGCGCACCTCGGCTTTTTCCGCAATGAGTTCGTCCAGCGCCGCCGCTGGCTGGACGAGCACAGTTATGCCGATCTGGTAGCGCTCTGTCAGTTCCTGCCAGGCCCGGCGAGCAGTCAGGTAGGTCTCGCCATAGGCTTGTTACGCGGCGGGTATCGTGGCGCCCTGGTCGCATGGGCCGGCTTCACCCTACCTTCTGCCCTCGTCCTGACTCTGTTCGCCATCGGCATCCAGGCCTGGGACGATGCAGTACCGAGCGGCGCACTGCAGGGGCTGAAGATTGTCGCCGTGGCTGTGGTCGCCCAGGCGGTCTGGGGCATGGGCCGCAGCCTTTGCACCGATAACCGGCGCATCGGTATCTGCGTCGCTGCCGCTGGCACGTTGCTCTTGGCACCCTCGGCCTGGAGCCAGGTCGGTGTCATTTTGGCTGCGGGCCTGTTCGGCCTCTGGCTGTTCCGCGCTGATGCCGCCCCTCAGAGTACGTCACTGTCTGTCGCTGTCGGGCGGCGCACGGCTTTGCTGCTGTTGGGCCTATTCTTCGCGCTGCTGATCGGGCTGCCAGTCCTCGCGCAAGTGTCATCGAACCCGCTGCTGGCGATGGTCGATGCGTTCTATCGCACCGGATCGCTGGTGTTCGGTGGCGGCCATGTAGTGCTGCCATTGTTGCAGGCCGAGGTCGTTCCGACCGGCTGGGTCGACAAGAACACCTTTCTTGCCGGCTACGGTGCGGCGCAGGCGGTTCCCGGTCCGCTGTTCACCTTCGCCGCCTTCCTCGGCGCCTCGATGAACACCGCGCCCAGCGGCTGGCTCGGCGCAACAGTGTGTCTGCTGGCAGTGTTCGCGCCATCGTTTCTGCTGGTGATCGGCGCCATGCCCTTCTGGCAGCTATTGCGCCGCAGCCGTCACACCCAGGCTGCCTTGGGCGGCGTGAACGCCGCGGTAGTCGGTCTGCTGATTGCCGCCCTCTACGATCCGGTGTGGACCAGCGCCATTGCAGGTCCAGCGGACTTCGCAGCGGCGCTGCTCGCGCTGGTCGCGTTGATGTTCTGGAAGATGCCGCCCTGGCTGGTGGTCGCGGCCGGTGGCGGAGCGGGATGGTTGTTTGGTCTGGCAACCTGACGCAGATCGGCGCGCTCTCGCGCAAGAAACAAGTCGCGCGTAGGTCAGCCGCCCAGTTGCTGCAGCTGCGCTTCGGCAGCCCGCCGACCTTGCAGACCGCCGGTATGCACGAAGATCAGCCGCGTGCCAGCCGAGAAATCTCCGGCCTCGATCCGCAAGCGCAACGCCAGCAGGGCCTTGGCGGTATAGACGGGCTCCAGCGGCACACCACCGACGCGCTCGGTCTGGAGCATGAAATTGGCGAGCTCGGCATCGAAACGACCGAAACCGTCGCGACTGGCATCCACCAGCTGATAACCAGCGTTCGCCATACCTGCCTCGGCTAGCAATCGTGCCAGATTGGCGGGTACTGCGTGTGACGGCGGTCCTGCCAGCGCACCGAACACCGGATGCCGCCCCGCCTCACCGATTACCAGGCCCGCCAGTGTGGTGCCAGTCCCGACTGCGAGCCAGAGCGCGTCGTATCCAGTCCATCCAATATCGCCCAAGCGCGCCTGTAGTTGCGCGACCAGAGGCACGCAACCCAGCGCGCCGGCCAACCCGCCTCCGCCCTCGGGGATGCAACGGTATTCTGGATAGTGCTGCAGCCAAGGCTCCCAGAAGTCCGCTCGATGACGCGCGCGATAACCGCCATAGCCGAGCCAGTGCAGCTGCATGCCAAAGCGCTGGAGATCGCGCACCGTAGGCGTGTCCTGCGCAACGCCCCGCAACAAACCGACGGTATGCAGACTGAAACGGCGTCCGGCGGCGGCCAGCGCATGCAGATGATTGGAGTGTGCACCACCGAGGCTGATAAGGCCTGGCGCCCGATTGAGGTGAGCCGCCACGAGGTGCTGCGAGAGCTTGAACCACTTGTTACCGGACAACTCCGGATCGACCAGATCTAACCGCAGTACCGCCAGGCTGATGCCATGTGCGGTCAGCCAGTCGAGCCGCAGCTCCTGCAGCGGTGCTGCACCGGCCGCGAGGGCGAATGCATCGGACGCCGCCGAAGTCATCAGCTGCCGGTGCGCTGGCGGTTTTCAGTTCGATGGCGGGCGCAGCAGTTGGAATGGCCAATCACGAAACGGCTCGGGCTGTCGATCTTGTCCAGCGGAATTGCACAGCGCTCACCACTCGGCAGACGTGCCACGCAACTCGGTTGCTGGTAATGCTCCAACCACTGCCGGTACTGCTCTTCAGAAACGGCGCACTTGGCCGCGACATAGGCCAGCGGGTTGGCCTGGTAGCGAGCGATATCCGCCAGCGCAATGGTGAGATGGCCTGCCCCCGGGTGGTAGGCCATGAAGACCACCCCTGCTTGTGCGAGCTGCTCGAGGATTTTGTCGCCACTGCGTGCGGCCAGCTCATCGCGCTCGAGCGTCAAGCGGTGAATCTCCTCTTCGAGCTGCGCATCCAGCTCGTTACGGTAGGCGAGTTCCACATCGCGAATCGATACCTGCTCCTTGTATTCAGCGATGGCCGCAGCGATACGTGCCTGCGCTTCGTGCTCGAACTGATCACGCGCCGCGCTTACCTCGATACGGCCGTTCTTCTCCAGCGTACGCAGCTGGCCGCTCATTTCCTCGCGCGCCTTCTGAAATGCCTCGGCCTGCTCGACCATCTGCGCGTGCAGGCTGCCATTGAGTTCGATCTGCTGCTGCAGACGCTGTTGCAAGGTGGCAATCTCGGCCTGTAACTGTTGTCGCTGCGCGTCGGCAGTCTCGCGCAACCTGGCAACATCCTCGTCACGTTGGCGCTCGAGGTTGGTAATGCGTTGGCGCTGCTGTTTGATCAGCAACGCCGCCTTCTGTCGCTGTTCCTGCTCGAGTGCTTCCGAACGTTTGGCTGCTGCGGCCTTGGCCGGGTCACGTGCGTACCAGGCATCTTCGGCGACCATCTGCAACCGCTCAGCCGGAACGACCGGCGGAGCCTCTTCCTCCACCAGCAGGCCCAGCTGGTTGCGCTTGACTCGCTCGACCAGCAGCGAAAGCGTGTTGTTCTCGCTTCCCAGGCTCGGATCCCATAGATGCATCTGATGCCAGGACACCGGGCACTGGCTGCGGCAGGCAAGCCGAATCGGGCCAGCGCCCAGATCGGGGCCACGTCCGGTGCGCTCGGCCAGATTACGCAGTGGAATGTTCCAGCCCTGGTCCGCGGAGCCGTCATCGTTGAAGTCGATGTAGAAGAACACCGCAGCGCGAATCAGCAATCGCGGATCGATCAGTACGTAGGCGGCACGCATCTGCTGGTCGGCGAATTCGCGCAGGTTCACCACACCATCGAGCACGGCCTCGAATTCGGGGAACAGCATTTCCTTGCAGATGCCGCGCTCATTGAAAAACAGCACAGCCTCGACCATCTGCGGTTTGATCTGCATGCTCGATGTCCCTTTTCGCTCGCCAGCGAGCAACGTTAATCCCGAGATAGCGCATTGCCGTCAACGCAGGCGGCTATCTCGCTGGTTGCGCAAGTTTAGGGGAAACGGCGGCGCTGGCAATGTGACTCGGTTGGCAGCACCCCGGCGGGATCGGACGGGACGCACGCGCCAGCCGGTTTATTTGCGATGGGTTTGGCTAAAGCGCGCAGTCAACGCGTTGCGAGGCGTCTGCCCATTTCCGCGCCAAGCGCCTGCAGGCCACTCATCGGACGCACCATCACCTCGAAATCGATAATCCTGCCGGACTCGTCGAAGCGGATCATGTCGATTCCCTTGAGCTCGCGATCACCGACACGCGCGCTGAATTCCAGCACGACGTCGAGACCGTCGGCGCTGGCCAGCTGGCGGTGATAGCGGAAATCCTCGAACACCTTGAGCACTGTATTGAGGATCAGGCTGACCATCGACGCGCCCTCATACGGCTTGAACGCCATCGGGGAGCGGAACACCGCCTGCGGATGCAGCAGCTCCGGCAGGTGGCTGAGATCCGCTGCCGCGATCATGCGGTGCCAACGATCCAGGGTGGCAGCGGCATTAGCTTGCAGAACGGGTGTGCTGTCCATTGTTTTACCTCCTGGCAAAATGAATAGCCCCGTTCGAGGCAGGGCTTTCGTCATTCAGAGGCTGGCTGCCAACCGGCAACCCTGGTCGATGGCGCGCTTGGCATCCAGCTCAGCGGCGACATCAGCACCGCCGATCAGGTGCACTGGGACACCCGCCGTTTCCAGTCCACCCTGCAACTCGCGCAAGGGATCCTGGCCGGCACAGAGGATCACCGTATCTACCGGCAGCACCAGCGGTTCGCCCTCCGCCACTCGGATGTGCAGCCCGGCGTCGTCGATATTCAAGTATTCGACGGAGCTGATCATCTGCACATGCTTGCTCTTCAGGCCGGCACGGTGAATCCAGCCAGTGGTTTTGCCGAGGCCGTTGCCGACCTTGGACTTCTTGCGCTGCAGCAGATAGACCTGACGCTTCGCCGCGTGCGGTGCCGGCTGGACCCCGGCTACGCCACCGCGCGCCTGAAGTCCCAGATCGATGCCCCATTCCTTCCAAAACGCCTCGCGATCCAGGCTGGTGGATTCGCCATCGTGGGTGATGTATTCGGAGACATCGAAGCCGATGCCGCCGGCACCGATCACCGCGACCTTCTGCCCGACCGGCTTGCGCTCGAGAATCGCATCCAGGTAGCCGATCACCTTCGGATGATCGACGCCCGGAATGTCCGGCGTGCGCGGCACGATGCCGGTCGCCAGGACGATCTCGTCGAAGCCGCCGGCGAGCAGCTCGTTCACCCCGACGCGGGTGTTCAGCCGCAGCGTGACGCCGGTTTCCTGCAGCCGATTGGCGAAGTAACGCAGTGTCTCGTAGAACTCCTCCTTGCCCGGCACGCGCTTGGCGACGTTGAACTGGCCGCCGATCTCCGCGGCCGAGTCGAACAGCGTCACTTCGTGGCCGCGCTCGGCGGCGACCGTCGCGGCGGCGAGGCCGGCGGGGCCAGCACCGACCACGGCGATCTTCTTCACCGTGGTGGTGGGGATGTAGTTCAGCTCGGTTTCGTGGCAGGCGCGCGGGTTGACCAGACAGCTGGTCAGCTTGCCGCTGAAGGTGTGGTCCAGACAGGCCTGGTTGCAACCGATGCAGGTGTTGATCGTCTCGCCGTGACCGGCGGCAGCCTTGTTGACGAATTCCGGGTCGGCCAGGAACGGCCGCGCCATCGACACCATGTCGGCATCGCCCTCGGCCAGCACCTGTTCGGCAACTTCCGGCGTGTTGATCCGGTTGGTGGTGATCAGCGGAATGTTCACCTCGCCGCGCAGCTTGGCGGTGACCTTGGTGAAAGCAGCACGCGGCACCTTGGTGGCGATCGTCGGAATGCGCGCCTCGTGCCAGCCGATGCCGGTGTTGATCAGCGTGGCGCCGGCCTGCTCGATGGCCTTGGCCAGCGTCACCACTTCGCTCCATTCGCTGCCGCCCTCGATCAGGTCGAGCATCGACAGTCGGTAGATGATGATGAAGTTCGGCCCGACCGCATCACGCACGCGCGTGACGATCTCCACCGGCAGGCGCATGCGATTTTCGTAGCTGCCACCCCAGCGATCGGTACGGTGGTTGGTGTGCGCGACCAGGAACTGGTTGATGAAATAGCCTTCCGAACCCATGATCTCGACGCCGTCGTAGCCGGCCTGCTGGGCCAGCCGGGCGCAGTTGACGAAGTCCTGAATCTGCTTCTCGATGCCCTCTTCGTCCAGCTCGCGCGGCGTGAAGGGGTTGATCGGCGCCTGAATCGCGCTCGGCGCCACCAGCTTGGGACTGTAGGCGTAGCGCCCGGCGTGCAGGATCTGCATGCAGATCCTGCCGCCTGCCTCGTGTACCGCCTGGGTGACGATCTTGTGCTCTTCGGCCTCCTCAGCCGTCGACAGCTTGGCCGCGCCGGCACGTACAGAGCCTTCCTCGTTCGGCCCGACGCCGCCGGTAACGATCAGCCCGACACCGCCACGGGCGCGCTCGGCAAAGAAGGCGGCCATGCGCTGAAAGCCATTGGGCATCTCCTCCAAGCCAGTGTGCATGGAGCCCATCAGGGTACGATTGCGCAGCGTGGTGAAGCCCAGGTCGAGCGGAGCCAGCAGATGCGGGTAGGCGGTCATGGTCGTTCCTCATGGCAATTGCCGCGCCTCATGGGACGCGGTCGGTATGTGGCGACGATAACCACAGCGCCCACCCCACTCAATGATCAGAAATGACAACTTCCTGATCGATTCGTGCAAAGCACTTGGCAACCTGCGCCTGCTTGCCTAGTCTGGTCGCCTCCCCCAAGCGATCCGACCCATGCGCCACTATCTGCAACTGCTCCTGCTACTGATCCTCGCTGGCGCGGGGCTTACCGCCTATTTGCACTGGACCGGCGACCGGCGCAGCGGCCCTTTGCTCTCCGACCTGCGCACCCTGCCGATCCACAGCGTCGGCGTGCCGGGTGACGACGGCAACCTGCTCGGCATCGAGACGCGCCTGCAGCCGGCCGACTACCAGAGCCCGGAACGCCTGCGCCTCAAATTCGCCACCTATCTCGATCAGGCCCGTGCCGCCGGATTGCTGAACGCCAAGACCATTGTCGTGCTGCCCGAGCATGTCGGCACTGGCCTGTTCGCGCTCGGTGAAAAACCCGAAGTGCAGCAGGCACGCACGCTGCGCGATGCCATGCAGTGGACGGCGCTGAGCAATCCCGGCCGCTACCTGCGCGCGCTGACCGGCAACCAGCAGAAGGACGACCGGCGCACCGAGGCGGTGTTGCTGCTGAAGGCGAAAAGGATGGCCGAGGCCTATCAGGCAATCTTCGGCGAGCTGGCGGCGCGCTATGGCATCACGCTGGTGGCCGGCTCCATCGTGTTGCCGGAGCCGCGTCTGGAACAGGGCCGCTTGCGGATCGGCGAGGGTCCGCTGCGCCAGATCAGCCTGACGTTCGACCGCTCCGGCCAGCCGATCGGCCCGTTGCAGTACAAGCGTGCACTCGGTCGCTACGAACGGCGCTACAGCGCGGCGCCGGAACAGATCCAGCGCCAGACGCTGGCGACGCCGGCCGGCCCGCTGGCGGTGCTGATCGGCTGCGATGCCTATCGCGAGCCTCCCCCGGCAGACGCTGTCCTGCTCGTTGTACCCGGCGCGCGCGATGACTGGGCCGAAGCCTGCCCCGATTCCCCCGGCATCGCCGCGGACGAGCGCCCCTACATGGCGGTGCGCACCCTCGGCGTGCCGTGGAACCTGCTCGGCTCACCGCGCAAGCCGGCGCGTAACCTGCACGGTACGCCGGTGCAGCTGACCAATCTGTGGTTGCAACGGTGACGCTCAAGGCACAGCCGGTGCGCCTGGGCGATCTGTCGGTCAGCTTCACGCTGAGTCTGGGCGAAGCCCTGCGCGAGCGCGGCCTGGACCCGCAACCGCTGCTCGCTGGTTATGGACTGGACGCCGAGCGCCTGGCCGAGCCGCAGGGGCGGCTGTCGATTCCGCGCTACATGCGCCTGGGTCACGCCGCCATCCAGCTTGCCGGCGATGCCGCGCTGGGTCTGGATATGGGCCGCTTGCGCCTGCCGAGCCACCTCGGCCTGGCCGGCATCACCGCGGCCCAGGCGCCGAACGTGCGTGAAGCGGCGCGTACGCTGATTCGCTTCGAGCCGCTGTACGCGTCCAACTATCGCGGCAGTTCCAGCTTTCACGAGGACGCCAGCGGCGCCTGGCTGCGCTTCTATTCGATCAGCCCGTACAACGCGTTCAACCGCTTCGTGGTCGACACCGTTCTGGCCAGCTGGTTGACCCAGCTGCAACGGCTGGCCGGCGAGCGTCTGGTGCCCAGCGCCGTGCATATCGAATTTCACGCCCCGGATTACGCCGCCTGCTACGAGGCGCTGTTCGGTCGTGCCGTGGCATTTGGCGCCAGCGCCAACGAGCTGCATCTGGATCAGGCGGCGCTCGCCCTGCGCAACCCGGAGCATTGCCCGGCGACCTGGCGACAGTTGCTGACCTTCTGCGAGGCGGAGCTGACGCGTCTTACACGCACGCGCAGCCTGCGCGAACGCGTCACCCAGGTCCTCGGCCCACTGCTCAAGGGCCAGGAGCCGGACCTGCAGCAGATCGCCAACCGTCTGCAGCTGCCCAGTTGGACGCTGCGGCGCAAGCTGCACGAGGAAGGCACCCGTTACCGCGACATTCTCAACGACACGCGCCGCGATCTGGCGATGGCTTATATCCGCGATACCGACTTGGCATTCGGCGAGATCGCCTGGCTGCTCGGCTTCTCCTCAGCAGAAGCGTTCCAGCGCGCATTTCGCCGCTGGAGCGGGCAGACGCCCGGCGCGTACCGCCGTGCCCAGCGTCAGCTGCCCTGATCAGAGCTCGACAGCGTCTTCACTGGCGTCGGGGCAATCCTGTTCGGCGGCGCGCAATTCGAGTATTTCGTCTTGGTAGTCGTCCATCGTTCTGGCTCCAGTTTGCAGAGGTGGCTCGTGCGGATTCGCATCAAGCCGCGTGCCAACCAAGCTATAAGCCGCAGATGAAGGAACGATGACGTCCGCGCGGGGCGCTGCCCGCACCGATGAAGTGCACGGGCATTCGCTCACGCACTCAAACCGGCCGCTTGCATCGCCTGGCGCAACAGCCAGGCCACCACCGCCAGCGCCAGCACGCTGCCGCTCCAGAGCAACACCAGCCAGGCCAGACGCCGCCACAATGGCTTCTGCTCCATACCAGACATGGACGCCTCCTAGTGATAACCGTCCTCGGCGCTGACCTTGCCGCGGAACACGTAGTAGCTCCAGGCCGTGTACATCAGGATCAGCGGGATGATCAGCAGCGCGCCGACCAGCGTGAACCCTTGGCTCTGTGGCGGCGCAGCGGCGTCCCAGATGCTCACCGACGGCGGGATGATGTTCGGCCACAGGCTGATGCCCAGACCGCTATAGCCTAGGAAGATCAGCGCCAGCGTGAGCAGGAACGGCGTGAAACTGGCGTAGCGGCGGATCGCGCGCAGCAGGCCGAAGGCACAGAGCAGCACGAGGATCGGCACCGGCATGAACCAGAACAGGTTGGGCAGGCTGAACCAGCGCTCGGCGATGTCCGGGTGGGTCAGCGGCGTCCACAGGCTGACGATGCCGGTCACAGCCAACACCGCCCAAACGAGTGGAATACCGATGTCATGCATGCGCCTCTGCAGATCACCAGCCGTGCGCATCATCAGCCAGGTGCAGCCGAGCAAGGCGTAGGCGACGATCAGCGCCAGCCCGCAGAACAGCGAGAACGGCGTCAACCAGTCCCACGCGCCGCCGGCGAATGCACGCCCCTCCACCGGCAGCCCACTGATGAATGCGCCCAGCACCACGCCCTGGAAAAAGGTCGCCGTCAGCGAGCCGCCGATGAAGGCCTTGTCCCAGATGTGCTGGCGCTCCTCGCTGGCCTTGAAGCGAAACTCGAAGGCGACGCCGCGGAAGATCAGCCCCATCAGCATCAGGATGATCGGCAGGTATAGCGCCGACAGCACCACCGCATAGGCCATCGGAAACGCCGCGAACAGCCCGGCGCCACCGAGCACCAGCCAGGTTTCGTTGCCGTCCCACACCGGCGCCACGGTATTCATCATCACATCGCGATCGCTGCGCCCAGGCACGAACGGAAAGAGGATGCCGACGCCCAGATCGAAGCCGTCCATCACCACGTACATCATGATCCCGAAGATGATGATCACCGCCCAGATCAGTGAAAGATCGATACCCATCTCAATTCCCCTGCCCCAGTTGATCGCCACCCTGTTCGTCCAGCGCCGCGTCGGCCGCCGAGATCGGCCGCATCGGCGTGCGCTGCTGACCCGCGCCGCCGACGCCCTGCTCGCGCCCCTCATTGACCACCGGCCCCTTGGCGACCAGTCGCAGCACATAGACGATGCCCACGCCGAACACCGCGAAATACACCACGACGAACAACGCCAATGTCAGCCCCAGCTGCCCGGCGCTGTGCGCGGACACCGCATCGGCGGTACGCATCAGGCCGTAGATCACCCACGGCTGACGGCCGATCTCGGTGGTGAACCAGCCGGCGAGCAACGCCAGCAGGCCGGACGCGCCCATCCACAACACCAGGCGCAGGAACGGCCGCGAGTGATAGAGGCGATCACCGCGGCGCAGCAGCAGGCTCCAGACGCCCGTCAGGATCATCAGCAGGCCCAGCGCGACCATGATGCGGAACGACCAGAACACCACCGTCGAGTTCGGCCGGTCCTCGGGCGGAAAATCCTTCAGCGCCGGGATCGGCTCGGTCAGGCTGTGTTTCAGGATCAGGCTGCCGAGGTAGGGAATCTCGACCTTGTAGCGGGTTTCTTCGGCTTCCATGTCCGGCCAGCCGAACAGCAGCAACGGCGTCGGTTCGCCCGACGAGTTATCCCAATGGCCCTCCATCGCAGCGATCTTCGCCGGCTGATGTTCCAGCGTGTTGAGGCCGTGCAGATCGCCGATCACCGCCTGCAGCGGCGCCACCAGCAGGGCCATCCACATCGCCATCGAAAGCATCTTGCGGATCGCCGGATTGTCGCGCCCGCGTAGCAGGTGCCAGGCAGCGGAAGCGCCGACGAAGAATGCCGTGGCGAGGAATGCAGCCGTGGCCATGTGTGCCAGGCGGTACGGGAACGACGGATTGAAGATGATCGCCAGCCAGTCCACCGGCACCACGATGCCGTCGATGATCTCGTGCCCCTGCGGCGTATGCATCCAGCTGTTGGAGGCGAGAATCCAGAAGGTCGAGATCAGCGTGCCGAGCGCCACCATCACCGTGGAGAAGAAATGCAGCCCCGGGCCGACGCGGTTCCAGCCGAACAGCATCACGCCGAGAAAGCCCGCCTCAAGGAAGAAGGCAGTCAGCACCTCGTAGGTCAGCAAGGGGCCGGTGACGCTGCCGGCGAACTCCGAAAAGGCGCTCCAGTTGGTGCCGAACTGGTAGGCCATGACGATGCCCGATACCACGCCCATGCCGAAGTTGACGGCGAAGATCTTCAGCCAGAAGTGGTACAGGTCGCGATAGACGTCGCGCCGTGTCTTCAGCCACAGCCCCTCCAGCACTGCCAGGTAGCTGGCGAGGCCGATGGTGATGGCCGGGAAGATGATGTGGAAGGAGATGGTGAAAGCGAACTGGATTCGCGCAAGTTCAAGTGCTTCCAATCCGAACATGAAACTGATCCTCGTGTACTGCCCGCTGGCCACTCGGTTATGACGGCCCAGCTCAAGTGACAGCAGAACCCCGCGAGGGTGCGCCACGACCTTCCGAGCGGTTCACGCAGCGCGGGAACACCAGCGCTCGGCTTCGTTCAGATGAATATCCGCCGCCATCAGAATGCGCAGTACATCAAGGAGCACCCGCGATGCTGGCTCACAGCACCTTCATGCCACCCTACCTGCTTGATCGCATCGTCAAGCACGGCTCGCAACAGCAGCGCCGCTGCGCGCGTGGCACGCTCGAACACGTCCGCAGCCTGCGCGCCAACCCTGGTCCACCGCACCTGCAACACATCCCGGCCATTGCGGCGCTGCGCACGCCTGGGCGCCCACAGCGACGCATCCACGATGCCCAGCAGCAGATGCAGCTGCCCGGCATGCTGCGACGTAGCGAAGGCGAGCCGAACAGCGGCGATGCCGCGGTGGACGAAGCCTACGCCGCGCTCGGTGCCACCTACGCGCTGTTCTGGCAGGTCTACCAGCGCGACTCGATGGACGACCAGGGGATGCCACTGATCGGCACCGTGCACTACGGACAGGGTTACGAAAACGCCTTCTGGAACGGCGAGCAGATGGTATTCGGCGATGGTGACGGCGAGCTGTTCCATCGGTTCACCCGCTCGTTGGACGTGGTCGCTCATGAGCTGACCCACGGCCTGATCGAGAGTGAGGCCGCGCTGGTATATGCCAATCAGTCCGGCGCGCTCAACGAATCGATATCCGACGTGTTCGGCGTACTCAGCAAGCAGCATGTCCTGGGCCAGACCGCCGGCGAAGCGGACTGGCTGATCGGTGCCGAGTTGCTCACCGACAACGTCCAGGGCCGAGCCCTACGCTCGATGGCCGAACCTGGCAGTGCCTATGACGATCCCGTGCTGGGCAAAGACCCGCAACCGGCACATATGCGTGACTTCATCGTCACCCGTGACGACAACGGCGGCGTCCACCTGAACTCCGGCATTCCCAATCGCGCCTTTTACCTTGTCGCCAGCGCATTGGGCGGCTATGCCTGGGAACACGCCGGGCAGATCTGGTATGACACGCTGTGTGATCGTCGACTGGCCAACGACGCACAGTTCGCTGATTTCGCCCGACTCACCATTGCGCATGGCGCGCGCCTGTTCGGCGCAGACACCGCGCGCATGGTGGAGCAGGCCTGGCACGATGTCGGCGTACCGGTCGCATAGGAAATGAAACGATGGAAAAACTGCCGGCGCTAGGCCACGACGCCTGGCTACGCCTCTCGCGTCAAGGCGGTGTAGCCGTCTTCCCCGCCCGCGCTCGCCCACGGGAAATCGACCTCGCCCAGTACGACAGCCACCAGCGCGGACGCCTCTGCTCGGTGCTGGAGCGCTGCCTGCCGCTGACCAGCTCCACCGCCGGCGCCGGTGACCAGCGCTTCTACCGCATCGAACTGCATTTTCATCGCGACCAGATCAATAACGAATTGGTTTTGCAGGTACCCGAAGAACGCGCGCCGGCGGAGCTGGTGACGCTGTGGCAGAACGGCTCACTGGACGGCGACTGAGCCCACGGTCACGCCAGGATCTGCGCGCCGTTCGCCAACCAGCGGAGGATACCGGCCTCGGGCGCGACGGCAGATAGCCCTGGTACTCGTCGCAGCCTGCTCCTCGCGCTGCTGGATACCCTTGATCACGCGCGATCAATCTTGATCGATGGCCAGCCGCAAGCGGCTCAGATAGCTGAGCGATGAAGAGACTTGATTGCGCTGTGGATACACTGGTGCACGCGGAGGTGGCCGTTCAAACGGCCCAGCCACAAGAATTGCCCAAACTGCTCTGGTCCCGAACTTACGCGCCCAGTTGCGTGGGCAGCTTGGGAACTTTTGCGCCAGATGGTGCGCATCAATTTCGAGTCAGCTGATCGCTTCGTTTCCGGGCGCAAACTCGCATCAGCCGCGAAAGCCCGCCGCCAACCATGACGAAAACGCGGGCATAAAAAAAGCGCCCCTGTGGGACGCTTCTTCTACGCTTCCGGGCTATGCAACTAGCCTTGATGAAGCAGATATGGCGCAGCGGACGGGACTCGAACCCGCGACCCCCGGCGTGACAGGCCGGTATTCTAACCGACTGAACTACCGCTGCGCGTCGGCCGGACTTTCGTCCGTAATCTCGCAAAGGTTGGTGGCTGATGACGGGATCGAACCGCCGACCCCCTGCGTGTGATGCAGGTGCTCTCCCAGCTGAGCTAATCAGCCGATCGCCTTGCGAGGCGCGCAATTTACTTATCCACCTACGCTAAGTCAACAGCAGCGTTGAATTTTTTTATCGCAACGATGGTCTACCACGCTTGCCTCACGGGTTTGTAATTATGCGGTGGCACTATCGAATATCTGTGCGGTCAGTGTTCTGCCGGGATCACGGTGGCCACTGATGCACCTGCACCACCCGTCGCCTGTCGAAAACCGCGATATGTGCCTAAGGTTGGCAGTACACGAACGGACATAACAACACGATGCGGCATGGAGTATCTCGCTTGTCTTTGCCAGGAACCCTGCGGAATTACCGGCAACATACCCCCGTGGCCCTAAGTGCCCTGCTGCTCTGCCTCTTCGGCATCTACCTGGCCGGGCAAATCAGCGCCTGGCTGCAACTCAGCCGCACGCCGATCGCGCCTGCCGCCAACGACAGTCGCATCAACCCCGCGAGCCAGTCTGATCCGCAGCGCCTGGAATTCCTCTTCGGAGCCCTGCCGGCCGCCCAGAGCACAACGACAGCCAACACCGCCGGCCTGACCCTGCACGGCAGCTTCGTGCATGCCGATCCCGACCGCTCCAGTGCAATCATCCAGTTTGACGGCCAGCCGCCTCAGCTGGTCTGGCAGGGTCAAGAAGTGCAAAGCGGCATAAGCCTGCACAGCGTTCATCCGGACCACGTCGAAATAATGCGCGACGGCCGCCGGGAAATTCTGAACTTCCCGGCCGTCCGGTCCCCCGTCTTCATCCCCGAAGAGTCTTCGCAACAGCCCTACGAGACCATGGATGGCGTTGGTACCGAACAGATGCAACAACAGATGGAAGCGCTGCGCCAGCAGTTGGAGAACGCTGTGAACCAGCCAGCCACTGAACCCTCAAACGAACCGCCCATGGAAGATGACTGAACGATGCCGCCGTTTTTCACTCGCCCGCTGCTTGCTGTGATCGTCACCTCTGCCCTGATCGCTCCGCTGTCCTCGCTGGCAGCCGGAGACGCAGGGATCGAGCCGAGCTCATCTCAAGAGGACGGCTGGACCATCAACCTGAAGGATGCCGATATCCGGGCGTTCATCGATCAGATCAGTCAGCTCAGCGGCCAGACCTTCATCGTCGATCCCCGCGTGAAGGGCCAGGTCAGTGTGGTATCCAACGCCACACTGACGATGAGCGAGGTCTATCAGCTGTTCCTCTCGGTAATGGCCACCCACGGTTTCAGCGTGCTGACTCAAGGCGATGTCGCGCGCATCGTCCCGAACGCCGAGGCAAAGGCCGAAGCCGGCGGTGGTCCGTCAGGAGGCGATCAGCTTGAAACGCGGGTCATCCAGGTGCAGCACACCGCGGCAACCGAACTGATTCCACTGATCCGGCCACTGGTGCCGCAGTACGGCCATCTTGCTGCCGTAACATCGGCCAATGCCCTGATCATCAGCGATCGCAGTGCCAATATCGCTCGCATCGAGGATTTGGTACGCCAGCTCGACCGCACGGAGACCGACGACTACAGTGTGCTCAACCTGCGCCACGGCTGGGCGACGGACATTGCCGAGGTGCTACGCAACTCGCTGATTCGCGGCGAAGCGAAAAGCACCGCCGGGATGCAAATCATTGCCGACTCACGGACCAACCAGCTGATCTTCATCGGCCCGGCCCAGGCGCGCAGCAAGCTCGTTAGCCTGGCGCAAACTCTGGACACTCCCACCACCCGCTCGGCCAACACACGGGTGATACGCCTGCGACATAACGATGCCAAGGCGTTGGCCGAAACCCTCGGCGACATTTCCGAAGGGCTAAAGGAAACTGGCGAAAGCGAAACCACCACCAGTCGCCCGCAGAATATTCTGATCCGCGCCGACGAGAGTCTGAACGCCCTGGTGCTGCTGGCGGAGCCGGAGCTGGTCGGCACGCTGGAAAGCATTGTTCGCCAACTGGACGTTCCCCGCGCGCAGGTCATGGTGGAAGCAGCGATCGTCGAGGTTTCCGGCGACATCTCCGATGCCTTGGGCGTGCAATGGGCAGTGGATGCGCGCGGCGGTACCGGCGGGGTCGGCGGGGTCAACTTCGGCAATACCGGACTGTCGATTGGCAGCGTATTGAACGCTATTAACGAGGACGAAATACCGAGCAACCTGCCCGATGGCGCGATCATCGGCATCGGAACGCGCAGCTTCGGTGCCCTGGTCACCGCGCTGTCGTCCAACAGCAAGAGCAACCTGCTTTCGACGCCGAGCCTGCTCACGCTAGATAACCAGGAGGCGGAAATTCTCGTCGGGCAGAACGTGCCGTTCCAGACCGGCGCCTATACCACCGATGCCTCCGGAGCAAACAACCCTTTCACCACCATCGAGCGGCAGGATATCGGTGTCACCCTGAAGGTGACCCCCCATATCAACGAAGGCGCAACGCTGCGTCTGGAGATCGAACAGGAGATTTCCTCCATCGCGCCGAGCGCCAGCCTGACGGCCCAGGCAGTCGATCTAGTTACCAACAAACGCTCGATCAAAAGCACCATCCTTGCCGAGGACGGCCAGGTGATCGTGCTCGGCGGACTCATTCAGGATGATGTGACCCGCACTGACTCCAAGGTCCCGCTTCTAGGTGACATCCCGCTACTCGGCGCGCTCTTCCGCTCCACGCAGGAGAGCCACGTCAAACGCAATCTGATGGTGTTCCTGCGCCCAACGGTGGTGCGCGACCGCGCTGGCCTTGCCGCGCTGTCTGGGAAGAAATACAGCGATATCCGCGTAATCGAGACCGGCTCTGCCAGTCCTGCCATCCTGCCAGCTAATCCCGAACGTTTGTTCGATGGCCAAGGCGAACCGGCACCGGCCATCGACCTGCGTGCCAACGAGCCGATCCAAGGCTCGTTGGCACCGGTTCCATCGCGTAGTTCCAGCTCAATCCAAACCACATCGCAACCCCGGCCATCAGCGGCGGGTTGGTCAGTCCAACTGGCGAGTCTGAGCAATCCAGCCAGTGCCAAAGCTTTGCAGGAGCGCCTGGCCGGGCTAGGTTACGCCGCCTATATCCGCCCGGGAAACGGCACCACCCGCGTCTACGTCGGCCCTTTCGCTGACCGCGCCGAAGCCATTCGCCTGCGCGAACGGCTCTCGCAGGAACAACGTCTGGACGGAATAGTGCTACGGGTGGGGCCAGCAGCTGAGTGAACAGGTGCAACAACGGTTGCGGAGGGGGCGGGAGTCTGCGCCCGCTGTTCCCTCCGCTGGCGTCAAAGCGCGGCTAGACCGCGAGTCAGATCCGCTTTCAGGTCAGCGACATCTTCCAAGCCCACCGCGACGCGGATCAGGCTATCGCGGATGCCGGCAGTGGCACGATCTACCGACGACAGGCGCCCGTGGGTTGTCGATCCTGGATGGGTGATGGTGGTCTTGCTATCACCCAGATTGGCCGTGATCGAGATCAGGCGGGTGGCGTCGATGAAGCGCCAGGCGCCCTCCTTGCCACCTTTGACCTCGAAGCTCACTACGGCACCAAACCCCTTCTGCTGACGCTTGGCCAGTTCATGCTGCGGATGGCTGGGCAGGCCGGCGTAGTAGACCTTCTCCACCCCAGGTTGCTGCTCCAGCCACTCGGCCAGCTGCTGAGCGCTGGCGCAGTGGGCCTGCATGCGCAAACGCAGCGTCTCCAACCCCTTGAGAAATACCCAGGCATTGAACGGACTGAGGGTCGGGCCGGCGGTCCGCAGAAAGCCGACAATTTCCTTCATCTGCTCGCCTCGCCCGGCAACAACGCCGCCCAGGCAACGGCCCTGGCCGTCGATGTACTTGGTCGCCGAGTGGATGACGATATCGGCACCGAGCGCCAGTGGCTGCTGCAATACCGGCGTGCAGAAGCAGTTGTCCACTGCCAGCAGTGCACCTTTGCCATGGCAAAGCTGCCCGAGGGCAGTGATGTCCACCAGCTCAGCCAACGGGTTGGATGGTGACTCGACGAACACCAGCTTGGTGTTGGGTTTGAAAGCCTGCTCCCAAGCCGAAAAGTCGGTCAGCGGTACGTAGTCGACTTGCACACCGAAGCGCTTGAAATACTTTTCGAACAGCGAAACGGTGGCACCAAATACGCTGCGCGAAACCAGCACATGGTCGCCAGCGGAACAGAGGCTCATCACCGTGGCGAGGATCGCGGCCATGCCAGACGCCGTAGCGACCGCCTGTTCAGCGCCCTCCAGAGCGGCAATACGCTCTTCGAATGCGCGCACGGTAGGGTTGGTATAACGTGAATAAACGTTGCCGGGCACATCACCGGCAAAGCGCGCCGCCGCATCGGCAGCACTGCGGAATACATAGCTGGAGGTGAAGAACAAGGGCTCGCCATGTTCGGCCTCCGGAGTCCGGCGCTGACCTGCACGCACGGCGAGGGTGTCGAGCCCTACACCGTCGAGATCGCTGTCCAGCCGTCCGGCTTCCCATTCATTCGACATAGTGATTTCCACCTTGTATCGCTGCTGCGGTATCCGCCGCCGCAGGCGACGGTCTCGTCAGTTGTTGTACAGGTCGATGATGGCGCTGACCGCATTGGTCTTGGCCTTGCTCGCGTCGTTGCGCGCCTGTTCGATTTTCTGCAGATAGGCGTCGTCGATATCGCCGGTGATGTACTTGCCGTCGAACACCGCGCAATCAAAGCTCTCAATCTTCACCTTGCCGCCGCCGACAGCATCGATCAGGTCCTCAAGATCCTGATACACCAACCAGTCCGCACCGATCAGCTCGGCCACTTCCTCGGTACTACGATTGTGTGCGATCAGCTCGTGAGCACTGGGCATGTCGATACCGTAGACATTTGGGTAGCGCACCGCCGGAGCTGCCGAGCAGAAATACACATTCTTCGCCCCGGCTTCACGGGCCATCTGAATGATCTGCTTGCAGGTGGTACCACGGACGATGGAATCGTCGACCAGCATCACGTTCTTGCCGCGAAACTCAAGGTCGATGGCGTTGAGCTTCTGTCGTACCGACTTCTTGCGCGCTGCCTGACCGGGCATGATGAAGGTTCGGCCGATGTAGCGATTCTTGACGAAACCTTCACGAAACTTGACGCCCAGACGGTTGGCCAACTCCAGTGCAGCGGTGCGGCTCGTGTCGGGAATCGGAATGACCACATCGATGTCGTGCTCGGGTCGCTCACGCAGAATTTTGTCTGCAAGCTTCTCGCCCATGCGCAGACGCGCCTTGTACACCGACACCCCATCCATCAGGGAATCCGAGCGCGCCAGGTAGACATATTCGAAAATACATGGAGCAAGTTTCGGCGCTTCCGCGCACTGACGGGTGAACAGCTTGCCATCGGTAGTGATGTACACCGCCTCGCCGGGCGCCAGATCACGAATCAGCGTAAAGCCGAGCACATCGAGTGACACGCTTTCCGAAGCGATCATGTACTCCACGCCCTCATCGGTATGACGCTGACCGAAGACGATCGGACGGATCGCATGGGGGTCGCGGAAGCCGACGATGCCATATCCAGTCACCATCGCCACCACCGCATAGCCACCGCGGCAACGCTCGTGCACCTTGCTCACAGCAGCGAAAACGTCTTCTTCGGTCGGCTGCAGTTTGCCGCGCACCGCCAGCTCATGGGCGAATACGTTGAGCAGTACTTCCGAATCGGAATTGGTGTTCACATGACGCAGATCAGACTCGTAGATTTCCTTGGTGAGCTGCTCGACGTTGGTCAGGTTGCCGTTGTGCGCCAGCGTGATGCCGTAGGGCGAATTGACATAGAACGGCTGCGCTTCAGCAGAACTGGAGCTGCCAGCAGTGGGATAACGGACATGACCGATGCCCATATTGCCGATCAGTCGCTGCATGTGACGCTGCTGAAAAACGTCACGAACCAGGCCATTGTCCTTGCGTAGGAACAGGCGATCATCATGGCTGGTCACGATACCGGCGGCGTCCTGCCCGCGATGCTGCAGTACGGTAAGCGCATCATACAGCGCCTGATTGACGTTCGACTTACCGACAATGCCGACAATGCCACACATGCAAGGAACCTCTCAGTTTGTTTCAGGCTGGCACCCAGGCAGTGAACTGCCAGAAGCGCTTTCGATAATTTGGCTCAGCTGGACGGAGTGAGCGAACCTGCAAGCCATTGGCTGCTGAGCCCGACAATCAGGTTCTTCGACCAATCGGCTATCAGCAGGAAGTGCGGTAACAAGGTCGACTCCCGCCACCAGATGTCCTCTTGCACTGGCGCCAGGCTAAGCAAACCCGCCAGCACCACGACCAACAGACCACCCCGAGCCGCACCGAATACCATGCCCAGCAATCGGTCGGTTCCCGACAGCCCGGTCACTCGAATCAGTTCACCGATCAGAAAATTGATCAGCGCGCCCACCAGCAGAGTGGCAACGAACAAAATGGCGCATGCAGCGATGACCCGTGCCGATGGTGTGCTGATGAATTCGGCAAGATGATGTGACAGCGCACCACCGAACATCCAGGCGACTACCCCGGCAACGATCCAAGTGAGCAGCGACAAGGCCTCCTTGACGAATCCTCGTTTCAAACTGATCAAACTGGAGACAGCGATGACGGCGATGATGGCCCAATCGACCCAGGTTAGAACCACGGCGTCTTCTGCGTAGGGGAAAGGCGGCGCATTTTAGCAGACGCCCGGCTGCGGGGTAAGCACAAACACCGGAGCAAACATGATGCGTATGCGTACCGGAAGGTCACGGCAACGTGATTCAGCACCCGCAGACAGCTCAGAGGGCTTCCGGCTTGAAGCGAACCACGAACCCGTTCAGCTTCTGTTGCCGCTGCAGCTGATCACGCAATCGATTGGCTTCATCGCGTTCGATCAGCGGCCCGACGAAGACCCGATTCATTCCGTCCGCAACACGAATATATGCATTGTAGCCCTGCGAACGCAGCGTTTTCTGTAAGGTTTCGGCACTCGCCCGATTGGACAAACTGGCCAGCTGGATCGACCAGCTCACCGGCAGTTTGTTGGCATCCAGCCGTGCTTGTTCCTGCGGGGCCGATTGGACCGCGTCCGACTGAGTGGCGACCGTCGGCCTCTCTTCTGGGGTTGCCTGAGGCGTCGGGGCGGCAGATGCCTCGTCCACCGTCTCTTCGGCGATTTCCAAACCCTCGGGAATCGACGCTGGCTCGGGCACCGCAATCGGCTCCATCTCAACTTTCGAGATCGAGGGTGTGGCAGGCATTGCAGGGGCGTCAACACTCACGTGACGCAGATCATTCTGACGGGTGAACAGCATGGGTACGAAGATTACCGCTAGAGCGATCAGTACCAACGCCCCGACCATGCGTTGCTTCAATCCCTTATCCAGCAGTGCCATGTCCCGTTCCCTCTGTACGCTGGGTGAGCCACTTCAATGCGTCAGCGACACAATAGAAAGATCCGAACAGGAGAATCTCATCCTGATCTTCGGCTCGGCGACATTGTGCCTCCAGCGCCTGCGCGACCGTTGGATACTCGTATACCGTCGCCTTGCGTTCAAGTAGTGCAGCACGCAATTCGGTCGCAGAGCGGGAGCGCGGACTATCGAGCGGCGCAACCGCCCACTCACTCACGTGCGGCACCATTACCTCGAGAATGCCGTCAAGATCTTTATCTGCCAGCAAACCAAATACTGCGAGACGACGAAGTCGCGGCTGCTGCGCGAGATACCCAGCCAAATAGCTGGCCGCGTGGGGATTGTGCCCGACATCCAACAGCAGTGAGAGCGTCCGCCCCTCCCAGTGAACCATTCGACGGTCGAAACGTCCTGCGATCCGAGCTTGCAGCAGAGCCCGAACGAGAAACTCTGGCTGCCACGGCAAATTCAACAGGGCGTATGTCTGTAACGCCAGAGCCGCATTTTCAAGGGGCAGCTGCAGTAACGGCAAGTCATGCAGCTCAAGCTGATCGCCTACCGCATTGACGCCTCTCCAATGCCAGTTCGCCGAACCACTCGCGAGATCATAATCCCGGCCACGCAAACACAATGGCACACCCAAGCTCTCAGCCTGGCTCAGCAGTGATACTGGCGGGTCGAGATCGCCGCAAATAGCGGGTTTTGCACTTCGAAAGATGCCAGATTTTTCGAAACCTACACTTTCTCGGCTATCACCCAACCATTCGGCATGATCGAGGCCAACATTGGTCACGACCGCCACGTCCGCATCAACCAGATTGACGGCATCAAGGCGCCCGCCGAGGCCAACTTCCAGTACCGCAGCGTCCAGATTGGCACGCTCGAAAAGCCAGAGTGCCGCCAGCGTGCCCATTTCGAAATAGGTGAGCGAGGTTCCGTTACGCGCCGACTCCACGGCCTCAAAGGCCTCGCAGAGAGCAACGTCATCGACTTCACTGTCATCGATGCGCACTCGCTCGTTGTAGTGCAGCAAGTGCGGCGAACCGTACACACCGACCTTGAGGCCCTGCCCCCGCAACAACGAGGCAATGAAGGCACAGGTGGAGCCTTTTCCGTTAGTACCAGTGACGGTAACTACGCGCGGTGCAGGACGAGTCAAACCGAGGCGCGCAGCAACCTCGCGAACCCTGTCGAGCCCCATGTCGATTGCTGCGGGGTGCAGCTGCTCGAGATAACTCAGCCAGTCCGGGAGGCTTCTAGCGCTCATGCAGAAGCCGTTACCTGCGCGGGTGTCGCGGGTGCAGGAAGGCGCTGTAGCTGCGCGAGCAGACTGGCGAGGCGGGCACGCAGCTCGGCACGCGGAATGATGAGATCGATAGCACCGTGGTCCAGGAGAAACTCGCTACGTTGGAAACCTTCCGGAAGCTTCTCGCGAACGGTCTGTTCGATAACACGTGGACCAGCAAAACCAATCAGGGCCTTCGGCTCGGCGACGATGACATCGCCCAGCATCGCGAGACTGGCGGAGACCCCCCCGTAAACCGGATCGGTCAACACGGAGATGAACGGCAGGCCTTCTTCGCGCATGCGCGCCAGAACGGCCGAGGTCTTGGCCATCTGCATAAGCGAAATCAACGCTTCCTGCATGCGCGCGCCACCGGAAGCCGAGAAACAAACCAAGGGACAGCCCTGCTCCAGCGCCACATTGGCCGCACGCACAAAGCGTTCACCAACGATCGCACCCATCGAGCCGCCCATGAAGGAAAACTCGAACGCGCACGCGACCACCGGCATCTTGAACAAGGTGCCCCGCATAGCAATCAAGGCATCCTTTTCACCTGTCTGTTTCTGCGCAGCAGAGAGGCGATCCTTGTATTTCTTGCTGTCACGAAACTTCAGGCGATCAACGGGCTCAAGATCACTGGCGATTTCTTCACGGCCGTCGGCATCGAGAAAAATATCCAGCCGAGTACGAGCGTCGATTCGCATGTGATGCTGACATTTCGGGCATACATCGAGCGTCTTCTCCAGCTCGGGGCGATACAGCACGGCTTCGCAGGATGGGCACTTATGCCACAGCCCTTCGGGCACGGAGCTCTTCTGCGTCTCGGAGCGCATGATCGAGGGGATCAGCTTGTCTACCAGCCAGTTGCTCATGCTTTTGTTCTCCAAAGCTTGCAATCCCACGCGCATTCATGTCGCGCGCCGGTCAAATTCATTGTTACGGCTCGGTACCGCGCATCCGGTACCCGCTACCGCATTCGGCGATACGCCAAATTACGTGATCGCTAGTTACTAAGACCTTGCCGTACATGGAACAGGGCGCTCGGAGCCAAATACAACCAGCGATCCGTTACTGGACGGTAAAGAGTCCCCAAGCGTCACATGACACCTCTAACCTGTCGGATGAACGCCCGAACCTTCGCAGCATCCTTTATGCCCCTGCTCACCTCGACACCGCCACTCACGTCGACCGCATAAGGACGCACCTGGGCGATCGCTTCAGCCACGTTGTCCATGGTCAGTCCGCCAGCAAGTATCAACGGTTTAGGTAGAGCACCTGGAATCAGCGACCAGTCGAAACGCTCCCCAGTCCCTCCAGGCACGCCGGAGACATAGGTATCGAGCAGAATGGCGTTCGCCCCGGCAAAGTGTGCCGCCTGAGTGGCTATATCAATACCAGGACCGACACGTAGCGCCTTGTACCAGGGGCGACCGAAGCCTTCGCAATCAGCGGGCGTCTCGTCACCATGAAACTGCAATACATCAAGCGCAACCGCATCCAACACCTCGCCAATCTCGCATCGAGTCGCATTGACGAACAAACCAACGGTACTGATGAAGGGTGGCAACGCATTGACGATCTGTCGTGCCTGCTGGATACCGACCGCGCGCGGACTCTTGGCATAGAACACCAAGCCGATAGCGTCCGCCCCAGCCTGTGCAGCAGCAAGAGCATCCTCGACGCGGGTGATTCCACAAATCTTGCTACGAACGACCGACAACTAAGCACACCTATACAAAAGACACCGGATGGTAACAAAAGCGCAGCAGCCTGCAAGCCAATGTGGACAGTCGCCGAACCACACAATGTTAGTACTCGTAATGCACTTAGCCGTACTGGCAGTCATTCAGGCCTGAGAGAAAATGCGGACCAAGATATCGCGATGGCAAATCAAATTCTGCAGGATATTCCACGCGCACCAGATACAGGCCGTAAGGATGCGCAGTAACCCCTCCAGTTCGCCGGACTCGCGTTTCAAGAACATGGCGAGCCCATTCGACTGGCCGCTCACCAGCACCAATGGTCATCAAAACCCCTGCAAAATTGCGCACCATATGATGCAGGAACGCATTGGCCCGCACATCGATCACGATAAACTTACCGTGCTCAAACAATTCCAGGTGGTGCACTGTTTTGATGGGCGACTTGGCCTGACATTGCCGCGCCCTGAACGCGCTGAAGTCATGCGTACCAACGAGCGCTTGGGCCGCCTCTCGCATCAGGTCAATATCGAGCGGGCGATGGTTCCAAGTGACCTCCTCAGCCATGTGGGCAGGTCGAATCTGATCGTTGTAGATGACATAGCGGTAGCGACGTGCCATAGCACTGAAGCGGGCGTCGAAATGAGCAGGCATTTCCTTTGCCCAAGTAACACTGATGTCGCCAGGCAAGTTCATATTCGCGCCCATGACCCATGCATGCATATCGCGGTCTACTGGCGTATCGAAGTGCACCACCTGCCCGCTCGCATGCACCAGAGCGTCGGTGCGCCCGGCGCAACTCAAAGCAACTGGATACCCGCCCGCAACCTTGCCAAGAGCCCGCTCCAAGGCCTCCTGTACAGAAGGCACTCCGGCACGCTGGCGCTGGAAACCACGATACCTAGAACCTTTGTATTCGACGCCTAGGGCGATTCTGGAAATGTTAACGGCAGCCGTTACGGCTGCCGCTTCAGGTACTTCATGAGGCATATCAGGCTAGCTTGGCGAGCATCTCTCGCGCCTCTTGCCGCTGAACTTCGCTCCCCTCCGTTACGACCTCATCGAGGATATCGCGGGCGCCCTCTGCGTCACCCATATCAATATAGGCGCGCGCCAAATCGAGCTTCGTGGTCGCCTCATCGGTGTCGGAGAAGAAATTAAAATCATCGTCCTCCTGCGTCCCTTCGCCCTGAGTGCCCGCGGCATATGTCTCTGAAGGGAGAGGACTAGTCTCATCCAGATCTCGAGACAAGGCTTCGAGCTCGGACTCCACATGATCCAGTTGATCAGTCAAGCTCTCACTCTGCGATTGATCCCCCAACCCGTCATCAGAGGAAAGATCGAAATCATCCGTCAGCTCGGACGCACTCAAATTACCATCCACTCCTTCTTCGGCAGTCTCTGGCGCCAAAGGAGCGTCATCCAGTTCAAAATTGAAGTCGAAATCCTTGCTTATAGCGTCCTGCGATACTGACGTTTCCTCGTCGGAACCCAGGTCAAAGGACAAATCGCTCAGTTCGCTGGGACTGGAAGTGGCAGGCTTAGGCTCGTCTAGCAATTCGAACGAAAAATCGTCGGCTGACTGCGCATCAACCTCAGCATCTGGATTCAGATCTTCCAACGACACTTGATCGATCGCTACAGAGTCACCCTGAGCACTAACGTCGTGCAGGGGTGTCTCGCCGCTGGACCGGTCTTCGGCAAGATCGATATCAAGATCGTCGAGACTGAGATCAAACGCATCATCCAGATCCTGACCCGCAGCAGCCGCGGAGGTCTGCTCTTCGAACTGCAGGTTATCCAGATCGAAATTGGCAAAATCGGCATGCGCCGCTGCCGGGGCGGTCACAGCAGCTGCAACTGCCACCATCGCTGGATATTTACGCTTGAGTTGCTCAATACCAGCGCTGGCCCCTCCGATTTCGCGCAGCTCCGTTTCCTGACGAGCGAAGCCCTCGCGATCGCCCAGTTCTGCATAAACCTCCATGAGCTTGAGGCGCAGATCACTGCGCTGCGGCTCATCGTTCAAAGCATTCTGCAGTAGTTCAGCCGCCTGATTGAAACGACCATAAGCGATATAGATATCAGCCTCAGCCAAAGCATCTCCAGTGGACGCCACTGTCTGACCAAAAGACTCCGACTCAGCAAAAACCGGTGCAGACGCCTTGATCAAGGCCTGCTGTTCAAGATCATTCTGATCCTGCAGCTCCTGCAAATTAAAACTTTCCGTTTCACCGCTAGCCATCAACTGCTCTTGAAGCTCGGCCTCCTTCATCGCGTTTCGCCGCGAAAGCGCCATGAGGCCAACCAACAACAACAGCAGCGCGCTGCCACCCAGAATACCGAGTAACAGCGGATTACCCAGATACTCATCCAGCATGCTCGATTCCTCGGGCACACTTGCTATCTTTGCCGGCTTTGCTTTGGCCGGAACTGCCGGCGGGACGGAAGGCTTCGCCGCCTCCGATGCAGGGGCAACTCGCTCGGAAGCCCTTTCTGCCGACGCGGGCTCGCCAACCGGCGCACTATCGCCTGACTCGCGCCCCACGACGCCCGTCTTGCCCGCCTCTTGCGCGGAAGAACCCTCCCCTTGATCGCCAGCGACAGGAGCAGCAACGCCTTCGACGGGCTGCACTTGTTCGTCGACCGCCAGTTGGGCCTGAAGCTTGGCCAACTGATCATCTTTGAGCTGCATCAGGCGCTGCAGCTTTTCCAGCTGACCTTGAAGCTCATCCATGCGCTCTTTGAGATCGATATTTTCGCGCCGACTGGAATCGAGACTTTCTTGAGTGGTTGCCAATCTGTCGCGCAACGCCTTGGTATCGCTCCCCTTGCCGGTGTCACTTCCGTCAGTGGACTTGCCAGCATCCGGCGCAACCAGGCGCAGACTATCGCCGCTCTCGCTGTGCGCAGGAGCATCTCCTGCCTTGACTCGGCGGGTAGCATCGATTTGACGCGTGCCTTCGACGGAAGCGCTCCGCGCTTGCCGCCAAGCTGCATTTTGTTGCGCTACCTGCGCAATAGCCTCAGCCTGAGTACGGCTACTAACCTGATTTGCATCCGGCAAGCGAAGTACCTGGCCACTCTTCATTCGATTGATATTGCCGTCGATGAAGGCGCCGGGATTCAGGTCCTGAATAGCCAACATCGCCTGATGCACTGAACCGCCGTGCCGATTTCGATCAGCGATCTCCCAGAGGGTATCGCGGGCGGAAGTTTTGTATTCAGAACCAGACAAAGTACTGCCAGCGGCCTGACTTGGAACGAGCGCTGGAGAAGAAGATGTTCTCTGCCGGCCTGGCGTTCCCGATATAGTCGAACTCGGCGCCGGAGCAGCAGCAATTGGCAGCTGAGGAGCCACTGCTGCGACGACGTCGGGAGAATAAAGCGGCGGATCTAGCAGCAATGTGTACTCGCGCAACAAGCGACCATTGGGCCACAGCACCTCTACCAAAAAGTTGAGATAGGGCTCGCGCACCGGCTTGCTGGAAGAAATCTGAATGACACTTTTACCGTCGGGCCGAAGTACCGGAGTGAACTTCAGATCGGTCAGGAAATACTGGCGATCAATCCCTGCGCGATTAAAGTCCTCTACCGACGCAAGCGCAGGAATCACTTCTCCCGCACCAAGCGTTTTCGCGTCTAGCAGTTCGATTTCCGCGACCAGCGGTTGATTCAGCGATGACTGCAGCCTGACCTCTCCAAGCCCCAGCGCGTAAGCCGCCTCGGTAGTCAGCGCAGTAGCAGCCGCAATTGCCAGCACCAGATTTCGAACCCGAACCATTATTAATCCCTTGTTTATCTTTTTTCTCGAAGCCCGAGAAAGGGTCTTATTGTCACTGCCCGCGCCTCGCAGCGCTCCCCATCAGCGATAAGCCGTTCCAGCACCAGCTAGAAAAGTTCTTCGAATTTTCAGTAAGTATCTTTTACAGATAGTGTTTTATCAACAACTCGGCGGACAGCACAGCATTCCATGCCGTCCCTTTTCGCACGTTATCAGACACAATCCACAAATTGAGTTCGGCCGGATCGTCCATCCCCTTCCGCACCCTGCCGATGAAAACGACATCCTGCCCAACTGCGTCGCCGACCACCGTCGGATAGTCGTCTTGCGCCGCCAACTCAACGCCAGGCGCTCTATCCAATGCCTGCAACACTGCTTCGAGATCAACAGCACCGCGTGCGACCAGGGAAACGCTAAAGCTTTCGCCGAAAAACACGGGGACCTGCATGAATGTCAGCGCCAGCCGAAGCGCCGGCCCTCCTAACAGGAACTGCAGCTCCAGCGCCGTACGCCGTTCCTGAGCCGTTTGCCCACGCTCGTCAGGCTCTTCGACCCTGGCCAACAGATTGAACGCAATCTGCCTATCGAAAAAGCGCGGCTCCAATGGTCGCCCATTGAGCAGCTCCGCAGCTTGTCGAGCAAGCTCGTTGACTCCGGCCCTCCCTCGACCAGATACGGGCACACACGCAGTGACTGTCACACGCTCAATATTCAAAACACTGCGAAAAGGCGCCAGAGCGGTCGCCAGCGCTACGGACTCAGGTGACGGGCTGGCAATGCAGCGCGGCGGCACCATGCTCGAGTTAACTTCGGGCACCACGCACGGAACTTGGGACAAATCCCGCGCCCCTGAAAGATCAACCACCAAGCAACCGGCTTGCTCAGCCTGTTCAAAGCAGGCAGCCGCCAGTGCTCTGTCGCCAAGCAAGAATACCAGCCCCACCCCAGCGAACTCGAACGCATCAGCGGCACGCACGCGTAATGTGCTACCGCGAAAGCTCTGGGTCTGCCCCGCCAGGTCCGCCGAATCCAACAAGTACAACTGCCCGACAGGAAAGTCGCGCTCTTCCAGCATCTCGACAATTGCTTCGCCACCCAAGCTCGCGGCGCCAACCACAGCGACATCAACTGTCGTAGCCATCGTGGACTCCTCTATTATCGGACCGGCACTTTAGCCGAATGAGTATTCACTGCAAACGAACCCGTCGAGCGGTCATGGCCGTAGAGGATGCAAGAATGATCGGCGACCGACAAAACGCGCCTAAAAAAACGCCGCGGTTAACCGCGGCGCTTTCGTAGATGCGACTTAGCGCTCCAGCAGGATACGCAACATCCGTCGTAGAGGCTCTGCCGCTCCCCAAAGCAACTGATCGCCCACCGTGAAGGCACCGAGGAAATGCGACCCCATATTGAGTTTGCGCAATCGACCGACGGGAACACTCAAAGTACCGGTAACCGCTGCGGGGCTGAGGTCCTGCATGCTCGCATCACGGTGATTCGGGACCAGCTTGACCCAAGGATTGTGCTGGCTGATCAGTCCTTCGATATCGGAGATCGGCACGTCCTTGTTCAGCTTGATGGTCAGCGCCTGGCTGTGGCAGCGCATGGCGCCGATACGTACGCAGATACCATCGACCGGAATCGGGCTCTTGAAGCGACCGAGGATCTTGTTGGTTTCCGCCTGCGCCTTCCACTCTTCACGGCTCTGTCCGTTCGGCAGCTCCTTGTCGATATAAGGAATCAGGCTGCCGGCCAGCGGCACGCCGAAACTGTCGACTGGGAAGGCTTCACTGCGCTGGGTCTCGGCAACCTTGCGATCAATGTCGAGGATGGCGCTAGCAGGGTTGGCCAGGTCATCGGCCACTGATGCATTGATAGCACCCATCTGCTTGATCAGCTCGCGCATGTTCTGTGCGCCAGCACCGGATGCCGCCTGATAGGTCATCGCGCTCATCCATTCGACCAGACCGGCTTCGAACAGCCCGCCGAGTCCCATCAGCGCCAGGCTGACCGTGCAGTTGCCGCCGATGTAGTTCTTGGTGCCGGCATCCAGCTGCTGGTCGATCACGCGGCGGTTCACCGGATCGAGCACGATCACCGCATCGTCCTGCATGCGCAGCGAGGACGCTGCATCGATCCAGTAGCCCTGCCAGCCGGCTTCACGCAGCTTGGGGAAAACTTCATTGGTGTAGTCGCCGCCCTGACAGGTCAGGATCACATCAAGGCCTTTCAGCTCGTCGATGCTGTAGGCGTCCTTCAGCGCAGCGGTTTCCTTGCCAATATCGGGCCCCTGGCCGCCGACATTGGAAGTGGTGAAGAACACGGGCTCGATCAGGTCGAAGTCCCGCTCTTCCAGCATCCGCTGCATGAGCACGGAACCGACCATACCGCGCCAACCGATCAGACCTACACGTTTCATCGCAACTACACCTATAGAAAAAGTGGCCCACACCATTCAGCGCGGGCCAAAAGATTACAACTTCGCGAGGGCCGCGACTACTGCATCGCCCATCGCCTGAGTACCAACTTTGCTACAGCCTTCGGACCAGATGTCGCCCGTACGCAGCCCCTGATCGAGCACATCGCTGACCGCCTGCTCGATGGCGTCGGCTGCCGCTACCTGATTGAAGCTGTAACGCAGCATCATCGAAACGGAAAGAATGGTCGCCAGCGGGTTGGCGATACCTTTGCCGGCAATGTCCGGTGCCGAGCCATGACACGGCTCGTACATGCCTTTGTTGCCGGCGTCCAGCGAGGCGGACGGCAGCATTCCGATCGAACCGGTGAGCATGGAAGCCTCGTCCGACAGGATGTCGCCGAACATGTTGTCGGTGACGATCACGTCGAACTGCTTCGGCGCGCGCACCAGCTGCATGGCCGCGTTATCGACATACATATGGCTCAGCTCGACTTCCGGGTAGTCCTTGGCAACTTCCTCGACCACCGCGCGCCACAGCTGGCTGGACGCCAGCACGTTGGCCTTGTCCACCGAGCAGAGCTTCTTGTTGCGCACCATGGCCATGTCGAAACCGACCTTGGCGATGCGGCGGATCTCGCTCTCGCTGTACGGCAGTGTGTCGTAGGCCATGCGCTCGCCGTTCTCCAGCACCTTGCTTTCGCGCGGCTGGCCGAAATAGATACCGCCGGTCAGCTCGCGCACGATCAGGATATCCAGCCCAGCGACGATTTCCGGCTTGAGCGACGAGGCATCGGCCAGTTGCGGATAGAGCAGCGCCGGGCGCAGATTGCCGAACAGGCCCAGCTGGGAGCGGATCTTCAGCAGACCGCGCTCGGGACGGATGGCCGGATCGATGGCATCCCATTTCGGCCCACCGACGGCACCAAGCAGGATGGCATCAGCGGCACGGGCACGCTCCAGGGTCTCATCGGCCAGCGGCACGCCGTACTTATCGACAGCCGCACCGCCAAGCTCGTCATAGCTCAGCTCGAAGCCCAGCTGGAACTTGTCATTGGCCAGCTGCAGCACCTTGACCGCCTCGGCCATGATCTCCGGGCCGATACCATCGCCAGGGAGAACCAGAATCTGCTTGCTCATTGCATTCCTCTATTTTTCGTAGGGTGGATAACGGCCATCGGCCTTATCCACCGGAATCCTCTGATGGAAAACGCTGCGCGGTTTTCCACCCTACCTGCACGCTCGCTTACTTGATCGCGCCGAACAACCAGGGCTGGTTCTGCTGATGACGAGCTTCGAAGGCCTTGATGGCTTCGGCGTCCTGCAGGGTCAGTCCGATGTCGTCCAGGCCATTGAGCAGGCAATGCTTGCGGAAGGCATCGACCTCAAAGCGGTACTGCTTGCCATCCGGACGAGTCACGGTCTGCGCAGCCAGGTCTACGGTCAGCTGGTAGCCCTCGGTCGCCTCAGCCTGCTGGAACAGCTCGTCCACCTCCTCTTCTTTCAGCACGATCGGCAGCAGGCCGTTCTTGAAGCTGTTGTTATAGAAGATGTCGGCGAAGCTCGGCGCGATGATGGTACGGAAGCCGTACTCGTCCAGTGCCCACGGCGCATGCTCGCGGGAGGAACCACAGCCGAAGTTCTCGCGAGCCAGCAGCACGCTGGCGCCTTGGTAGCGCGGGAAGTTCAGCACGAAGTCCTTGTTCACTGGACGCTGCGAACAATCCTGGTTCGGCTGACCGACGTCCAGGTAGCGCCACTCGTCGAACAGATTGGGGCCGAAGCCGGTGCGCTTGATCGACTTGAGAAACTGCTTGGGAATGATCTGATCGGTATCGACGTTGGCACGATCGAGTGGGCAGACCAGGCCGGTGTGTTGGGTAAAGGCTTTCATCGGTTCTCTCCTCAGGCCTGGATCAGTTCGCGTACATCGATGAAGTGACCGGTCACCGCTGCAGCGGCCGCCATCGCCGGGCTGACCAGGTGGGTACGACCACCGGCACCCTGCCGGCCTTCGAAGTTGCGGTTGGAAGTCGAGGCGCAATGCTCGCCGCTGCCCAGCTTGTCCGGGTTCATCGCCAGACACATGGAGCAGCCCGGCTCACGCCATTCGAAGCCGGCCTCGATGAAAATCTTGTCCAGCCCTTCTGCCTCGGCCTGCTGCTTGACCAGCCCGGAGCCCGGCACCACCAGTGCCTGCTTGACGTTCGCGGCAACTTTGCGGCCCTTGGCGACTTCGGCGGCGGCGCGCAGATCTTCGATCCTTGAGTTGGTGCAGGAACCGATGAACACGCGGTCCAGCTTGATTTCAGTGATCGGCTGGTTGGCGTTCAGGCCCATGTACTTCAGCGCGCGCACGATGGAGTCGCGCTTGACCGGATCGGCCTCGACGGCCGGGTCCGGCACGTTCTGGTCGACGGCAAGGACCATTTCCGGCGACGTGCCCCAGCTGACCTGCGGCTTGATGTCCTCGGCCTTCAGCTCGACGATGGTGTCGAACACCGCGTCATCATCGGAGACCAGCCCCTTCCACAGTGCTACGGCCTTGTCCCAGTCGGCACCCTTCGGTGCGTATGGGCGCCCTTCGACATAGGCGATGGTCTTTTCGTCGACCGCCACCATGCCCACACGCGCACCGGCCTCGATGGACATGTTGCAGATGGTCATACGCCCTTCCATGGACAGATCGCGAATCGCGCTGCCAGCGAACTCCAAGGCATGACCGTTGCCACCGGCGGTGCCGATCTTGCCGATCACAGCCAGCACGATGTCCTTCGCGGTGACACCGAACGGCAGCTTGCCCTCGACGCGCACCTGCATGTTCTTCATTTTCTTGGCCACCAGGCACTGGGTGGCGAGCACATGCTCTACCTCGGAGGTGCCGATGCCGTGGGCCAGTGCACCGAAGGCGCCGTGGGTGGAAGTGTGCGAGTCACCGCAGACCACCGTCATGCCCGGCAGGGTGGCGCCCTGCTCCGGGCCGATGACATGGACGATGCCCTGGCGCACGTCGTTCATCTTGAATTCGAGAATGCCGAAATCGTCGCAGTTCTCGTCCAGCGTCTGCACCTGGATGCGCGAGACCTCGTCGGCGATGGCTTCCAGACCGCCCTGGCGCTCGCCCTTGGTGGTCGGCACGTTGTGGTCCGGGGTGGCGATGTTGGCATCGATGCGCCACGGCTTGCGATTGGCCAGGCGCAGCCCTTCGAAGGCCTGCGGCGAGGTCACTTCGTGGAGGATGTGACGATCGATGTAGATCAGCGACGAACCATCGTCGCGACGTTTCACCTCGTGCATTTCCCAGAGCTTGTCGTAGAGCGTTTTGCCGGCCATCGGACTTTTCCTCATCTGCTTTCTATGCGGGGCGAATAGCCCTTGCGCTTATGGGGACGATGCTAGGGGCTTGCATTGAATTACTCAAATTCATATTTTTCATCCAAAGCATTCCCTCAAGGAATCAACCCCTTGGGTTTTCGGAGCATCGGTTTCATGGATCTCGCCAGCCTCAACGCTTTCATCGCCATCGCCGAAACCGGCAGTTTCTCGCTTGCTGCCGAGCGCCTGCACCTGACTCAGCCGGCCGTAAGCAAACGCATCGCGGCGCTGGAACACCAATTGGACGTTCGTCTGTTCGACCGCCTTGGTCGCGAAATCAGCCTGACCGAAGCTGGACGCGCGCTTCTCCCCCGCGCCTATCAGATTCTCAATGTACTGGACGACACGCGCCGCGCCTTGACCAACCTCAACGGCGAAATCAGCGGGCGTCTGTGCCTCGCCACCAGCCATCACATCGGCCTGCATCGCTTGCCGCCGCTGTTGCGGGCATTCACCCGCACCTATCCGAGGGTAACGCTGGACATTCGCTTCCTCGATTCCGAGATCGCCTACGAGGAAGTACTGCATGGTCGCGCGGAGCTGGCGGTTATCACTCTTGCGCCGCAAACCGCGGAACCCGTGCGAGCGGTCAAGGTATGGGACGATCCGCTGGATTTTGTGGTCGCGCCAGAGCATCCCCTGGCGCATAAACCCGCCATCACCCTGGCGGATGTCGCCGGCTACCCAGCGGTATTTCCCGGTGGCAATACCTTTACCCACCACATCGCCCAACGACTGTTCGAACGCGAGGGCTTGAAGCCCAACATCGCCATGAGCACCAACTATATGGAGACCATCAAAATGATGGTCTCCATCGGCATCGCCTGGAGCGTACTGCCACGCACGATGCTCGACGAGCAGGTGGTGCGCCTGCCGTTGCCATCGATCCAGTTGTCGCGCCAACTGGGGTATATCCGGCATAGCGAGCGAACGCTATCGAACGCAGCCAAAGCCTTCATGACACTGCTGGATAACGAAAAGGACGGCTTGCACTGCGGCCCGGGCAGCAGATAACGTCGGGGCCACAACAAGAAAAAGATGCGACCCATGACCGAACGCCCCCGCTTCGAGAATCCTTCGCAACCGCCCACACCAACCGAGCCAGAACCCGTTTCTGCCGGGGTTCCCCTTCAACAACCGCGCATCTGGCCGTTCGACCCCACACAAAGCGAGCAACCCTGGCAAGACGCCACGGATATGCTGACCGTGTTGGGCGATGCCAATTTTGGCGTCTGGGCCTGGGAACTGAACACCGGCAGGGTGTTCTGGTCACGTCACAGCCAGACGTTGTTCGGTCTCGACGACGGTCCGTTGTCAGCCAACGGGGTCGAGTATCTGCAGTTGGTCGCCGAGGAGGATCGCTCGACGGTCGCGCGCCTGTTCGAATCGGTGCTACGCAACGACGAGCGACACATACGTCTGGAGCACAGGGTTCGCTGGCCGGATGGCAGCCTGCGCTGGCTAGAGATTACTGGTCAGCGTCATCGGGCACATAAAGCCGGGCAACCGATGCTGATTGGTGTGATTCGCGACAACACCGAGCAGCACCTGCAAGCCGAAGCACTCCAGCAGAGCCAGGAACGTCTCCAGCTGGCGCTGGAATCGGTCGATCTGGGCACCTGGGACTGGCATATCCCAAGCGGCGAACTTTATGCATCGGCGCGAGCATCCGATCTGCAGGGCGCAATGACCGGTGCATATCAAGGCTCGTTCCAGGAGTTCTTCGCTCACGTCCCCAACGACGATCGCCAGAAAATGCGCCAGGCCTATGCCGACCTGATAAGCGGGCGCAATCAGGTGTATCAAGTGGTTTACCGGGCGCAGCTTGCCGATGGCAGCATTCGCCATCTGGAAAGTACCGCCAGACTATATCGAGACGAATCCGGCAAGCCGCTGCGCATGGCCGGCATCATCATGGACATCACCGAGCGGGTACTGCGGGAACAGCGTCTGAGTGCATCGGAGGAGAAGTTCGCCACGCTGTTCCAAGGCAGCCCCGATCCCATCAGTCTGACGCGAATCCGCGACGGCAGATTCCTAGAAATCAATCCGAGCTTCAGCAAGACATTCGGTTGGTCAGCCACGGAGATCGTCGGTCGAACGGCGCCGGAAATCGGCTTCTGGAAGGACGAAACGCGTCGCCAGATGCTGTATGCACAGCTGTCACGCGACCGCAGCCTGGAGAATGCCGAGGCGGAGTTCCATACCGTCGACGGCCGCGTGGTCACTTGCGTGGTGTCCTGCCGCTTCATCCGCGTCGAACGTCGGCAATGCATCATCACCACGTTCCGCGATATCACCAAGCGCCAGCAGGCAGAGGCGGCATTGCGCGCCAGCGAAGCGAAGTTCGCCAAGGCGTTCCGTACCAGCGCCGATGCCATCACTATCAGCGAACGGCACTCCGGCAAGTTTATCGAGGTCAACGAAGGCTTCTATCGGCTGACCGGCTATCACCCTACGGAGGTAATCGGGCGCTCTGCAGCTGAGCTGCGTCTGTGGCCCGGCGACCAACGTGCGCAAATCATCGCCACGGTGCAGCGCGAAGGACGGATGGTGAATCAGGAGATGATCGGCCAGGACCGTAGCGGCCAGATCAAGTCGATCGAAGTGTCCGTCGAGCCGATGGAGCTCAACGGCGTTGAATGCCTGTTGCTGACAGCCCGTGATGTCAGCCAGCTGAAGGCGGCCCAGGCGCAGGTCCATCACATGGCCTATCACGATCCCCTGACCAACCTGCCGAACCGCACGTTGCTGATGGAGCGATTGAGTCAGCAGAGTGCCCTGCACAAGCGACACGAGCTGCGCGGCGCCCTGCTGTTTCTCGATCTGGACCATTTCAAACGCATCAATGACTCGCTCGGCCACCCCGTCGGCGATGCGGTACTGAAGATGATCACCGCACGTCTGGAAGCCAGCATCCGCCATGAGGACACGGTCGCGCGGCTGGGCGGCGACGAATTCGTGGTACTGCTCACCGGTCTGACGGGAAAGCGCTCGCAGGTCACCCGTCATGTGCGCCAGGTGGCGGAGAAGCTACGCAAGCTGCTCGCTGAGCCAATGCTCTTCGACGGCCATCGCCTGCAGGTCACCCCGAGTATCGGTATCGCGCTGATTCCCGACCACGGCGACACGCCGGCCGACCTGCTGAAACGAGCCGACATCGCCCTGTACCGCGCCAAGGACGCCGGCCGCAATGCTATCCAGCTATTTCGCACAAGCATGCAGGAAGCTGCCAGTGCACGCCTGCGACTGGAGAACGAGCTGCGCCTGGCGCTGATGCGCAACGAGTTCGAACTGCATCTGCAACCCCAGGTCGATGCCCGCAGCGGCCTGATCATCGGCGCCGAAGCTCTGCTGCGCTGGTGTCATCCGTCACTCGGCCCACAGTCACCGCAGACGTTCATTCCGGTTCTCGAAGAAAGCGGGCTGATCATCGATGTCGGCGGCTGGGTCATCGACGAGGCGTGCCGGATTACCGCCAAACTGCTGGAGCAGCGGCTGGTGTCAGCCGAGCAATTCAGCCTTTGCGTCAACATCAGCCCTCGTCAGTTCCGCCAGAACGACTTTGTCGAGCGCGTCTCGCTCGCCCTGGAACGCAGCGGTCTGCCGCGGCAAATGGTAAAGCTGGAAATCACCGAAAGCATTGTCATCCAGAATCTCGACGACACCATCGCCAAGATGCATCGGCTGCGCAATCTCGGCGTCAGCTTCGCGATGGACGATTTCGGTACCGGCTACTCTTCGCTCACCTACCTCAAGCGGCTGCCGGTGGACCTATTGAAGATCGACCAGTCATTCGTGCGCGACGCCATCGTCGATGGAAACGACGCGCAGATCATTCGCGCGATCATCACCATCGCCGCCAGCATGCAGCTGGCCGTCATCGCCGAAGGCGTTGAGCAGCAGGCACAGCTGGACATGCTGCAATTGCAGGGCTGCCACCTCTATCAGGGTTATCTGTTCAGCCCGCCGCTTCCCGAAGTGGAGTTTTGCGCCTTGCTACAAGGCAGATGCTGATCACTGAAACGAAAAGGGTGCCTCGCGGCACCCTTTTTTGCTTAGCTTTCCAGCGCTGGTCGCTCCCCAGCATTAATCGGAATGCGCTTAGGCTTCGCCTCTTCCGGCACAACACGCTCGAGATCGATATTGAGCAAGCCATTGCTCAGTGCGGCGCTGCGGACCTCGATGTGATCGGCGAGGCGGAACGACAGCTTGAACGCCCGCTGGGCAATGCCCTGGTGCAGGTAAGCGACGTTCTGCGCCTCATTCTCGCGCTTGCCACCGCTGATGGTCAGCACGCTGCGCTCAACCTGTAGCTCCAGATCGGACTCCTGCAGACCGGCGGCCGCAACTACGATGCGATAGTGGTCATCCCCGTGCTTTTCGACGTTATAGGGTGGATACGAACTGCCGGCGTCATTGCGCAGGGCCGACTCGAACAGATCGTTGAAACGATCGAAACCAACGGATTGACGAAACAGTGGGGCCATGGAAAAAGCGGTCATGGTAAAGCTCTCCTGAATATCAGCGAGTGGACTGTGCGGAACCCGTCTTCGGCATCCCGCATCCCCTAGATAGGAATCGCCTGATAGATTTCAAGGGCTGCCAAACCGGCTTTCATCAGGAGCGGACCATGAGCAAAGTGATGTTGATCACCGGCGCCAGTCGAGGTATCGGCGCGGCCACCGCCCGCCTGGCATCCCGCCGCGGCTACGCGTTATGTCTCAACTATCGACAGCAGGCGGATGCGGCCAATCAGCTGGTTGCCGAAATTCGTGCGCACGGTGGCCAGGCCATTGCCGTGGCCGCCGATGTCGCCGACGAAGCCCAGGTATTGCGCTTGTTCGAGACTCTGGATCGGGAGTACGGCCACCTCGACGTGCTGGTAAACAATGCTGGCATGCTGGAGCGGCAGATGCGTCTGGAGGATATGGATGGCGCTCGCCTGAGCCGGGTCCTGGCGGTCAATGTGGTCGGCAGCTTCCTTTGCGCACGCGAGGCGGTGAAGCGCATGTCTACCCGACATGGCGGTCAGGGAGGCGCCATCGTCAATCTGTCGTCGGTCGCAGCGCGACTAGGCGCGCCGGGCGAATACATTGATTACGCTGCGGCCAAGGGCGCTATCGACAGCATGACCATCGGCCTGGCCAAGGAAGTCGCCAGCGACGGCATCCGCGTCAACGCGGTGCGCCCCGGTATCATCCACACCGAGATCCACGCCAGTGGTGGCGAACCGAATCGCGTCGAGCGTGTTAAGGCCAGCGTCCCGATAGGGCGTGGTGGCTATCCCGACGAGGTGGCCGAGGCAATCCTCTGGCTGGCCAGCGAGCAGGCCAGCTATACCAGCGGCGCGCTGCTGGATGTCAGCGGCGCACGCTGACGTCGGATCAGGCCTCGGCGAACGCCCTGCTGCTCGACCGCACACACTCACCGAGCAAGGCATCGATACGCGCACAATCGTTCTCCCGGCGCAGCTCGCCGAAAAGTGTGAGCGCCTCGGGGTAGCTACGGGTAAGCATGGCCAGCCACTGCTTCAGGCGTCCGGGTGCATAACGCGGAGCAATCTTGCGCCGCGCCTGCTGCCAGAAATCGACCAGCATCGGCGAGAACTCCGCCCAGTCCATCGCCGCCACATCCCGTCCCGCTCGTGCCGCAGCGATCTGCCTGGCGAGATCCGGCCGGGAAACCAGCCCACGCCCCAGCATGATGTCCTCGACACCGCTGATCTCACGACAGCGCCGCCAGTCGGCCAGCGACCAGATATCGCCGTTGGCATACACCGGCACAGTCACAACATCCTGGATCCGCGCTACCCACTCCCAATGCGCAGGTGGCTTGTAGCCATCCGTCTTGGTCCGCGCATGCACCACCAGTTGCTCGGCTCCGCCGGCCACCAACGCGCGGGCGCAATCGAGCGCCCCGGCCGGACTATCGAAACCGAGCCGCATCTTCGCGGTCACCGGCGTGGCGGCCGGAACCGTGCGTCGCACCTCGCACACGATCGCATGCAGCAGTTCCGGCTCCTTGAGCAGCACCGCGCCGCCACGGGACTTGTTGACCGTCTTCGCCGGACAACCAAAATTCAGATCGATCGCCGGCGCGCCCAGGCTGCACGCATACGCGGCATTGTCCGCAAGACATTGCGGATCGGAGCCGAGTAACTGCACCCGCAGTGGCGTCCCCGCACGGGTGACGGCGCCGTTCTCCAGTTCCGGGGCAAGCTTGCGAAAGTGGCTCTGCGGCAGTAACCGATCCGATACACGGATGAACTCGGTGACGCACCAGTCAACCCCACCTGCGCGGGTCAACACGTCTCGGAGGATCTCGTCGACCAGACCTTCCATGGGTGCCAAGGCGATCTGCATCGTCAAAGTCGTCTCGCTGAAAAAGGCGGCATTGTACGGAGGCTGGATCCCGTTATGAATCACAGGATGTCACTGGCCGCCACTTGGAGCATGACGAGCATAGATAGGCCGCCATCTCCGAGCCGTGCGAGGTCGTTAACTTCGCTTCAGAAAAGTCCGAAAGCAGTGACGGTCACTGTTTCGACTTCTCCCGCTGCGGACGACGGTGATGGACCATGTCGGTCTCGTTACCGCCATGCCCCGGCTCGCCAGCATTACGATCAGCCGGAGCGAGTGGCCTTGTCAGCGAACCATCGAACGCCTCGTTCCTTTCGTTAGAGGGCGGCAGGCGGCCAATGCCCGTACCCGTTCCCATAGATCCCTTGCCAGCCGCCCCACCATCAGGCGGAGCGCTCTCCTCGAGCGTAACTACAGGTGAAGCAGAGCCTTGGGCGCCCTGCGCCAGGGCACCGATCACCATCAGCGTCATACCGATGATGAGTGGAAGGTCAGCACGCATGACGGTCTCCTCCCTGCCATTTCCTCATTAGGCCGATGTACGAGGACAGAGTGCCCGCCGCTTTATGAATGAATCGTCTCGGAACCGTCCCGCCACGCCAGAGTCCATTGAACAGGTACAGGTTGCGATAGCTGCAAAGGACGCACGACGTGATAACCCCTGCCTTCATTCTCATTCTGATGCTGTTCGGCTGGATCTCAGTGGCCTTGGCGCTGCTCTGGGGCATGCTCCGCATCGCCCGGCGCCATCATCGGCCTGAAGCGCCGACACACGCAGCATCGCGCCTTGCACATCCATCGCAAACTCACGAAAGGCGCCTGAACGCGATCATAAATCTCTGAATGGAAAAACATTTTTTGATTTAGTCCGTGACAACCGCGACGGAAGCTGTAGAATGCACGGCGCGGGA
>NZ_JAOEIY010000004.1:129705-472547 GCF_025966695.1 Stutzerimonas sp. S1
GGGATGGAGCAGTCTGGTAGCTCGTCGGGCTCATAACCCGAAGGTCGTCGGTTCAAATCCGGCTCCCGCAACCAATTTAAAAAGGCCACTCAAACGAGTGGCCTTTTTCGTTTCAGTGCAGCCGTGCCACACATTCAGCTAACTGGCTGAATAAAAAACATTTTTTCGAATGAATGCTTGACATGCCACTCTCAGACAGTAGAATTCACGGCGCGGGATGGAGCAGTCTGGTAGCTCGTCGGGCTCATAACCCGAAGGTCGTCGGTTCAAATCCGGCTCCCGCAACCAATTTAGAAAGGCCACTCAAGCGAGTGGCCTTTTTCGTTTCAGGACGGTCGACAACGGAGCGCGTTGCGGCCAAGTGACGATGCGGTTGAATTTCTCGAAGACTCGGCCGCGAAAGACGATGAGTCGCCCGCCCGCACCATCGCCGCCCTCCCCCTTTCAAGAATGTCGCCTCGGCATCGCTTTCGACGATAGCAATCTTGTGCCCCGCCTAAGCGCATCTCCGCGCGAATCGCCACCGCCCAAACATATTGTTATTACAAGCCGCGTTTAAAAGTTTTCCTTTATTTCGATAAGCAGCAAAATAATCGATAAAAACAGTCAACTTTTGTCCGCGAAGTCACCTTAGAACGACCTTATGGCCCGCAATCCGCCTAAGGATTGATTCCTCTCGCGGTGGCGTCAAAAATATTTTTCCTTTTTATTCATTTAGTTACGCGATCAAATCAACCACAAGCAACGACGACAACAAAAAACCGTCTCGAGTTCTTGACTTCGATCACATAATGTCGGATACCTATTATCGAAACGGAGTGGTGCGTTGCGAGCAGTTAAGATCATTGGGAACGATCAAGTTCAGCAGCGAAGTTTTACGCCTCTGTTAAGCCAGAAAATTGTCAATACTGCGGCACTTTTAGATTCTGTCTTTTTTGCGAGCTGAAAGATTAGCCGAGTGCGGTAGCTTTGCCCAAATTAAGCCATTCGCGCCTTGCAGTTATACACAACCAACCTGGCCTAATAGCTGCGATGTTTTTAGAAGCTGCTTTTATCAACTTTTAATAGTTGATGGGCGGTAGCATTGCCTGAAATAAATCGCAGATAGTCGAACCAGAAAACTATCCACGCTGGCATTGTCAATTGCCTCGCCCAACAAGAAGCGACGCAAGGAAGCGACGATTTCCTTTTCATTCAGTACGTTACCGGCCTCACATCACACTGATTGAGAGCTTCACTCAGGCGCAAGCCACCGGTAATTAACAGCAATTCTTCATATCAAAGCCTTTTTATGCGGGAGAAACTCGTGCGCCCTCAATTTCTTAACTTCGGCGATGAGGTCATTGCTGCTATCGCTCAGGATATGAATAAAAACGGTTACGCCTGCATTCCTGGCTTCCTCAATGAGCAACAACTAGCACAGCTTCGAGAGCAAGTGGCGACCGAGGCCAATATCCATAACGGCCAATACTTCGCCCACCACGGCGACACCGCCTTGGCGGGGAGTCTGCTGGTTTCGCTGAAAGCGGCTCCTGAGCTCCAGTCGCTGCTCCAGGAGGTTTATCGCCAAGGAGCCGGGCAGACAGCACCGAGCAGCGAAATCTTCCCCGTGCTGCGCTGTGTTCAAGGCGACAGCGGCCGCCGGGAGTCGAATTGCTTTCATTTCGACGCCACGCTGGTGACTGCCTTGGTGCCCGTCGAGATCCCCCAAGAGGGCAAGGAGAACGAGCGCGGTCATCTGCTGGTGTTTCCCAACCTGCGGCGCGTGCGCTCGAACGTGTTGATCAACGTGGCGGAAAAAGCGCTGGTGCAGAACGCATTTAGTCGCAAGCTGATCAGCCTCGGGATCGTCCTGCGGCTGCTCAGGCCGCAGCGCCTGCAGCTGGTGCCGGGCAATCTCTATCTGTTCTGGGGTTATCGCTCACTGCACGCCAACGAACCCTGCAATCCCGCATTTCGCCGTGCCACCGCGATTTTCCATTACGGCGATCCGCACGCCGGCAGCCTGCTGACCAGCCTGATCCTCACCATCAATCAGCATCGAGCCCGTCGTGCCAGCCAGGTTGGCGATCACCAACCCGTCTGAAATAACCGCCCGCTTCCCTCACCGCAGCTCTCGCCGGCAACCGGACATCGGACCGAATGGCGCCGATAAGGAAATCGACATGATCAACGTGACCAAGTCTTATCTGGGCAACAAAGAGAAGTTCATGGCGTATGTCGACCGCATCTACAACACCGGCTGGCTGACCAACCACGGCCCACTGGTGCTGGCGCTGGAGGAGCGGTTGAAGGAGTACCTGGGGGTGAAAAACATCATCCTCACCAACAACGGCACCATTGCACTGCAGATCGCCTATCGGGCTTTGGGCATCACCGGCAGCGCGATCACTACGCCGTTCAGCTTCGTCGCCACCACCAGTTCGTTGCAGTGGGAAGGCATCCGGCCAATCTTCGCCGACATCGACAGCGCGACCTGGAACCTGGACCCGGATCAGATCGAGGCACGAATCGAGCACGACACCACTGCCATCGTCGCGACGCATGTATTCGGCAATCCCTGCGCCGTTGAACGTATCCAGCAGATCGCCACCAAGCACGACCTGAAGGTCGTCTATGACGGTGCCCACGCCTTTGGCGTCCGCCTGGGTGGCCAGTCGGTATTCAATTGGGGCGATATCAGCACCCTGAGTTTTCATGCCACCAAGCTGTTCCATACCATCGAGGGCGGCGCGATCGTCACCAACGATGATGCGCTCGCAGCGCGGATAAGGCTGCTGTGCAACTTCGGCATCGTCGATACCGACGTCATTCAAGGCATCGGCATCAACGCCAAACTCAATGAGTTCGCAGCAGCGATGGGGCTGTGCATCCTCGACGATATCGAAGGCATCCTTGAGCAGCGCGCCGAGATCGGCCATCGCTACGAGCTCGCGCTGGCGGACTATTTCGAGCTGCAGCTGCCGCAACCCGACAGCCAACGCAACTACAGCTACTTCCCCATTGCGCTGGCAAGTGAGCGCCAGCTGCTGCGTAGTCGCGAACAACTGAACGATAACGGCATCAATCCGCGCCGCTACTTCTACCCGTCGCTCGACACACTCGAGTACCTGCAACCTCAGGTGCCACAACCACGCTCACGGGCGCTGAGCCGTAAGGTGCTGTGCCTGCCGATCTACCCGGGATTGCCGGTCAAGGTGCAGAACAGAGTCATCCAGACACTGATCCAGGAATCGATCCACAGCGAACAAGCCAGCCGCGCCATGTTCCATCCGTTGGCCGAAGCCTTCGGTCTGCTCGCAACGCCACAGCTGAGCGGCGCTGCCTGCAAACGCATCTCCTGAAACTTCATGGAAGATCCAATCACCATGCCCGATCCGAAACGGCTTTCGGTATTGCGCAACACCGGCCTGAACTACCTGGGCCAGGCGTACGCACTGCTGGTCGGCATCATCATCCTGCCGTTCTACCTCAGCCATTTGGGCGCCGAGGCGTACGGCCTGATCGGCTTCTTCGCGGTGCTGCAGGCCTGGTTGCAACTGCTCGATGCCGGGCTATCCCCCTCGCTGGTCCGGCAGGTGGCGCACTATCGGGGCCAGAAGACCGATTTCGGCGAACTGAGCGAGCCCGGTCGACTGCTGCGCTCGTTCGAGATCATCTTCGTACCGATCACCCTGCTGACCTGGCTGAGCATCCACAGCGCCAGTGGCTGGATTGCCGACCACTGGCTGCAGGCCCATGAGCTGAGCAGCGCGACCATCGTGCAGTGCATCAGTCTGATGGGCGTGCTGGTTGGCCTGCGGCTATACGCGACCCTGTACAAGAGCGGCCTGCAGGGGCTGGAGCTACACGGCTGGCTGAACGGCGCAAACATGCTGATCGCCACCCTTCGCTACTTCGGCGGACTTTTCCTGGTTGCCTTCATCACCCAGGACCCACGGGACTTCTTCGTATTCCAGGTCGCCGTAGCACTGATCGAGACGCTGCTGCTGGCTTCCAAGGCCTATACCCAGATGCCAAATCCACACTTGTTCACCGGCTTCGACTGGAGCGTGGTCAAGCCGGTACTGCCCTTCGCCGCGGGGATGACGCTGACGTCGGTGCTGTGGATCATCCTCACCCAGCTGGACAAGGTGCTGCTCTCGAACGTGCTGCTGCTCAAGGAGTACGGCTATTTCTCGCTGGTGGCATTGATCGCCACCGGCCTACTCACCCTGACCAATCCACTGGTGCAGACGCTGCTGCCGCGCATGACCATGCTGACCGCCGAGGGGCGGATCGCCGACATGCGCGCGCTGTACCTCAACGCCAGCCGCTTCGTCTGCAGCGTGCTCTTTCCGATGGCGGCGGTGATCGCCTTCCACTCGCGCGAGCTGATCTTCGCCTGGACCGGCGATGCCCAGGCCGCCGCATGGAGCGAGCCGATCCTCGCCTGGTATGTCATGGGCAGCGCGATCATGGCGGTGGGAGCGTTCCAGTTCTACCTGCAGTACGCCTACGGGCAACTGCGCCTGCACATCTGGTACAGCGTCGTCTCCACCGCAATCAGCATTCCATTGGTGATCTACGCCGTAATGGCACACGGCGTCCTTGGCGCGGCGCTGGCCTGGTTCGGCCTACGCCTGGTCACCTTCATCATCTGGCCGCCGATGGTGCACCAGCGCTTCGCTCCCGGCCTGCATGGCATCTGGTTGCGGGACCTGTTGCGTATCACCGCGATGACGATCCTGGGCCTGCTGATCGGCGAACCACTGTTCGACGCCATCGCCAGCGACGACCGCATCGACATTCTGCTCGGGCTCGCCACGAGCGGCCTGATCTGCCTGTTGCTGGTCGCCGCCAGCTCCAAGCCGCTGGTTCTCAAACTCTACGTACTGATCACCAAACCGAGTCTGTGAGATGGAATTGAAGAGCGAACAGGCCATCAGATTGCGCTGGAATGGCAAAACCGAACCATTGCTAAGCGTCATCTGCCTGACCTACAACCACGCCGCCTTTATCAGGAAGACCCTGGAAAGCTTCCTCCAGCAGGAAACGGATTTCCCCTTCGAAGTGATCGTGCACGACGATGCCTCGACGGACACGACCGCAACGATCATCGCCGACTATACGGCGCGCTATCCGAGCATCGTCAAACCGATCTACCAGCAGCAGAACCAGTTCAGCCTCGGCGTGCCGTTCAGCACCCGGCTGTTCGCCCGAGCGGCCGGCAAGTACATCGCCTATTGCGAGGGCGACGATTACTGGACCGACCCGCGCAAGCTGCAGATCCAGGTGGACTTTCTCGAACGCAATCGCGACTACGTGCTGACCTACCACGATGCCTTCGTGTTCAACAGCCAGGGAATCGTTCGCAGCCCGCAGTTCACCGGCAAGTACCGCAAGGACGCCACCGCTCTGGAGCTGATGCGAGGCCGGCCGATCTCGACGCTGACCGTATGTTTTCGCAACCTGCTGCAGGAACTGCCACCGGAACTCCTGCGCGTGGAGGTGCTGGATATCTGCTGGTGGTCGCTGCTCGGCGCCTATGGCAAGGGCAAGTTCATTGCCGAGATCGAGCCGGCGGCCTATCGCGTCCACGAAGGCGGCATCTTCTCCATGCGCTCGAGCAAGCAGCGTATCCAGATGACGATGCATGCCCATTACTGCCTCGCGCGCTATTACCAGCGCATCGGCAATCGAGCGCTGCACGAATACTTCCTGGTGCAGGTAATCGGTGAGTGCCTGTCGCTCATCTCCCCACCGAACAAGCTCCAGGCGCTTACCAGCGTCGCTCAGAACCTCGGGCTCAATCTGCTGCGCCGTTTGAGCCCGCGGCTGGCGAAAGGCTGATCCACAGAACTCCGCTTCACCGCACCATCAGGATGGACCCCAAATGACTGCACTGACCCGCTCTTCGCTGGAATACGACACGGACAGCCGTATCGACCTGGCAGGCATCATGCGCACGGCCTTCGATCACAAGGGCCTGATTGCCGCTATCACAGGCTGTTTCGTTGCCCTCGGCATCGCCTATGCCGTGGTCGCCACGCCGATCTATGAAGCCACCGCAATGATTCAGATCGAGCCGAAGAAAACCGGTATCACCGGCGTCCCGGAAGTCGTGCCCCGGCCGGACTCGGTCTCCCAGGCCGTCACCGAGATCTCGCTGCTCAAATCACGCGCCGTGCTGGGCAAGACGGTGCAGAATCTGAAGCTCTACATCACTGCCAAACCGAAGTATCTGCCGCTGCTGGGTGGCTATCTCGCGCGCCAGCATGACCCGGAAACCGACGGCGACCTCGCCACACCGCTGCTCGGACTCACCAGTTACGCCTGGGGCGGCGAGAAGATCGAAGTGTTCCAGCTGGATGTTCCGCCGGCATATCTGGGCGAGAAGCTGACCCTGGTGACCGGCGCGGATGGCGCCTATCACATCCAGGACGACGAGCAGGCCGTGATCCTGCGTGGCAAAGTGGGCCAGGCCGTCGCCAGTCGCGGCTTCAAGGTACAGATCAGCGAACTGGTGGCGCGCCCCGACACCGAGTTCGTGCTGGTGCGCAATCGCTCGCAGACCACAGCGCTGGACTACCAGGATCGCCTCAAGGTGGGTGAAGCCGGGAAGGACTCGGGCATCATCTACCTGTCGCTGGAAGATCCCGACGCGCAGAAGGCCAACGACGTACTGGACGAGATCAGCAGCCTGTACGTTCGCCAGAACGTCGAGCGCAGCTCGGCCGAAGCGGCGCAGCGTCTGGAGTTCCTGCGCTCGCAGCTGCCCCTGGTGCGCAAGGAGCTGGAGAAAGCCGAGGCGGCGCTAAATGACTATCAGACCAGCGCCAAATCGGTGGATATCAGCATCGAAACCGAGTCGGTGCTGGAACAGATCGTCGACATAGAAAAACTGCTGTCCGAGCACAACCTCAAGCGCGTCGAGTACAACCGCCTGTACACCCGCGAGCACCCGATCTACCAGACCCTGATGACCAAGATCGGCCAGCTGCAGGCGCAGAAGGATCAGTTGCTCAAGAAGGTCGATGCCCTGCCGGAAACCCAGCAGGAGCTCCTGCGGCTCAAGCGCGACATGGAGGTCACCACCGAAACCTACACCCTGCTGATGAATCAGGCACAGGAGCAGGACATCCTGCGCGCCGGCACCATCGGTAACGTGCGCATCATCGACAACGCCTACACCACCACCGAGAAGCCAGCCAAGCCGATCCGTCCGTTGATCGTCGGCATCGCCCTGTTCCTCGGGCTGCTGGTATCGGCAATGGTCATCCTGCTGCGCCAGGCGTTCTATCGCGGCGTGGAAAGCCCCGACGTGATCGAGAAGCTCGGTATCCCGGTGTATGCCGCCACGCCCTTCTCGAGCAAGCAGGAACAACTGCACAAGGCGTGCAAGGTGCACAACGGGCTGGCCAAGCTGCTCAGCCTGAGCGATCCAGCCGACCTGGCAGTGGAGTCCATGCGCAGCCTGCGCACCAGCCTCAAGTTCGCCATGCTCGAAGCGCGCAACAAGGTCCTGATGATCACCAGCCCGACGCCGGCGGTGGGCAAGTCGTTCGTCTCCAGCAACCTGGCGGCGGTGATCGCGCAGAGTGGCCAGCGCGTGCTGCTGATCGATGCCGACATGCGCCGCGGCTACCTGCACAAGATCTTCGATCTGACGCCGCGCCACGGCCTGTCCGATGCGCTTGCCTCGGCAATGCCGCTGAGCGAGGTAGTTCGGCATACCGCACAGAAAAACCTGCATTTCATCTCGTGCGGCTGCAATGCACCCAATCCGTCCGAGCTGCTGATGCACGACAACTTCGCCAAGTTGCTCAAGGACGCCGAGAACTTCTACGACTTCATCATCGTCGACACCCCGCCAGTACTGGCCGTGACCGATGCCGTGCTGGTTGCCCAGCAGGCCGGCACCAGCCTGCTGGTCACGCGCTTCGGCATGAGCACCGCCGCGCAGATCGAGGCCGCCAAACGACGCCTGATGCATAACGGTGTGCTGCTCAAGGGCGCCATTCTCAATGGCGTCAAGCGGCGCGCCTCGAATTCGGCGTACGACACCGGCGCCTACGGTTACTACAGCTATCCCCAGAAAGCCTGAACACCCGCACAAGGAGATGCCCCGTGTTCCGAACCATCGCCATGATGCAGCCCTACCTTTTTCCGTATCTGGGCTACTTTCAACTGATCAACGTCAGCGATGTCTTCGTGCTGGGCGATGACCTCCAGTACGAAAAGGGCTCATGGATGAACCGTAACCGGGTTCTGGTCAACGGCCAGCCCAAGCTGATCACCTTCCCCCTGAAGAAAGGCCATTTGGGCGAGCGCATCAACCAGCGCTGGCTCAGCGACGATTTCGAGCGGGAAGCCGAAGCTTTGCTGAAGATGCTCGAGCGCTGCTATGCCAAGGCGCCGCAGCACGCCAGCGTCATGCCGCTGCTGCGCTCGATCCTCGAGTACCCCGAGCGCAACCTGGCGCTGTTCACCGAGCATTCGCTGCGTCGCCTGTGCCAGTACATCGGCATCACCACGCCGATCTTCCGCGGCTCCGACCTCTGTCTGCCGCCGGTGATGGACAAGCAGGACCGGGTCATCCAGATCGCCCGGCGCATGGACGGTGAGCTGTACCTCAACCCCATCGGCGGGATCGACCTGTACTGCCCGGCGCGTTTTCGCGCCGAAGGCCTGCTGTTGCGTTTCCTGCGCATGGACGACGAGCTGACCTACCCGCAGCTCAAACACGCGTTCGTGCCCTCGCTATCGATCATCGACGTACTGATGTTCAACGATCAGGAAGCCATCAAGGACATGCTCGGCCGCTTCTCCGTCATCGAAGGCCGCGAGTCGAGGCCAACCCTGCACCTCGCCTGATCATTTTCACCCTGGCCATTGGGAAGTTGGCCGGCTCATTCACGGGAAGGACGCCACATGACACCGCTCAATTCACCCCGCTGGTACCTCATCCAGACCAAACCGCGCCAGGAGGCGCGTGCCGAAGAGCATCTGTGCCGCCAGAACTTCGAGTGCTACCGCCCGCTGCGTACCCAACCGACTTCCAAGGCGCAGTCCAAGCATGTCGAACCATTGTTTCCGGGGTACCTGTTCATCCGCCTCGATCGCGATCAGGACAACTGGTATCCGATTCGCTCGACGCGCGGTGTTAGCCGCGTGGTGAGCTTCGGCGGTCAACCGCTACCGGTACAGGACGAGCTGATCGACCAACTGCGACAACGAATCGCCGCACCGGCTGCTTCCGCTGCCACGCCAGCGTTTCAGCCGGGCGAGCGGGTCCATGTCACCGGTGGCGGCTTCCAGGACCTGGAAGCGATTTTCGTCGCCACCGATGGCGAGCAGCGCTCGATCATCCTGCTCAACCTGCTGCAACGTCAGCAAAGAGTCCGGGTGCCGAACCACTATCTGCAGTGTTTTGCATGAGTCGCCACGCGAACCGCACGCAGCGGTTGGCCTGGTGGTTGTATGGCCAACAGCGAGTCTCGAATCGATGAAGATCCTATTCCTCAACGCCTTCTATCCACCCCACGTCGGTGGTGGTGCAGAAGTGGTGCTGCGTCAGCTGGCCGAAGGCCTGCAGCGGCGCGGCTGTGACGTGGCAGTACTGGCCACCGGACCGGAGGCCGGCTTGCAGCAGCAGGTGCAAGAGGACATTCGGGTCTATCGCGCTGGCCTCTACAACCTCTACTGGCATTTCACCCAGCAGCGTCCCGGCCGCCTCGCGCGGATCGGCTGGCATGTGCTGGATCGTTACAACAAGCGCATGCGTCGCTATGTGCGCGCGGTGATCGACCTGGAACAACCGGATATCGTGGTCAGCAACAACCTCACCGGCTGGTCGATTTCCGCCTGGGACGAGATCAGCGCCGCCGGCGTGCCGATCGTTCAGGTGCTGCACGACCTCTACCTGCTGTGCCCGAAAGACACCATGTTCAACCACGGCAGGGCCTGCTCGCGCCAGTGCACGCAATGCAAGATATTCCGCACCCACCACGCCGGCGCCTCATCCCAGGTGGCGGCAGTCGTCGGCGTCAGCCGTTTCGTGCTGGAGCGGATCACCAGTCACGGTTTCTTCACCAACGCCAACCGCTACGTAGTGCACAACTGCACCGACGCCAACGCCGAGCAGCGCCCTGCGGCGCCGGACTCATCCGCCGTGCCACTGCGCTTCGGCTATATCGGCACGCTGTCGGAGAACAAGGGCGTCGCCTGGCTGATCGAGCAGTTCCAGAGCCTGGCCATCGACGCGCGCCTGGATATCGCCGGGCGCGGCAAGCTGGACTACGAAGCCAAGCTCAAGGCCATGGCCGACCCGGCCAAGGTCAGCTTTCACGGCTACCGCAAGTCCGACGAGTTCCTGCGCAGCATCGACGTGCTGGTCGTGCCGTCGCTCTGGGATGAGCCTTTCGGCCTGGTGGCCGTGGAGGCCTGCGCCAACCACGTGCCGGTGATCGCCACCAATCGCGGCGGCCTGCCGGAGATCGTCCAGGACAACCTCAACGGCCTGATCTGCTCGCCGGACGAGCCCAACTCCCTGGCGACCTCGATGCTCTGGCTGTACGTCGACGCCGAGCTGCGTCAGCGCCTGGCCAGGCGGGCCCGCGCGAGTGTGGAGCCGATGCTGGATACGGAACGGATGCTGGACGAGTACCAGTCCATCCTGCGCAAAACGCTTCAGGGAACGAGAATCCACCATGAACCAGAGCCTGCTGATCACCGCCCGGCCACGCGAATCGCATCCGCTCGAGATCGATAAGCCGACCCTGCTGACGCTGATCGTCGCCTCGCTGCTGCTGGCCGAGACCTTCTCCGGTGCGTTGCGCTACTACGCCGCCATGGCCGGGGTGTCCTGGCTGCTGTATCTGCCGAAGATCGCCTGTCTGGCCGCCCTCGCCCTGGAGTTGCTCAGCTACAAGGGCCGGCCACTGTTCTGGCTGGTGCTGCTGGCGCTGGTGACATCCAGCTGGCTGGCCATGCTGCATGGCGCCGGGCTGGCCAATATCGGCTTTGCCCTGTTCATGTACATCCCGCTGCTGTTCGGCGTGATCTGCGGGCGGCATCTGGAGCACAGGCTGACGCTGCTGACCCATGTGATCGGCTTCTGCCTGCTCGCCTCGTTCGTCGGCATCGCTCTGGACATGTACAGCAGCGTGCCGTGGAAGGGTTACAGCTACATGCTTGGCGACGTCGAGCTCAGCGGCAATCGCTCCTGGGCCATGGACGACATCGACCGCATCGGTGGTTTCGCGCGCATGTCCACCAGCCTGTCGGTGATGATCGCGGTTTACAGCCTGTTCCTGGCCGCGTTCCTCCCTTCACGGTTGCTGCGGGTGCTGCTCTACGGCGTATCGCTGGTGGGCATCGTGCTGACCACCAACAAGTCCACCATGGCCGCGTACGTGGTCACCTTGCTCATGCTGCTGTTCGCCGCGTACCGCTTCGCCAGTGCCACGGCGTTCCTGCTGGCCGTCCTCGGCGGTCTCGCCCTGCCGATCGCCAGTCTGGTCCTGCGCATCGACCCGATCGCCGCTGTCAGCAGCAGCCTGCTGGCCTCGTTTGCCGACCGCCTAGTCAACAGCTGGCCGAACTTCATCGATATCGTCGTAAGCCACGCCTCGATCTGGTGGGGCGCTGGCTTCGGCGCTGTGGGCAGCGGCGGCACGGCGTTCCCCATCAACGGTCTGGAACTGCTGGCCATCGCCGACAACACGGCACTGTATCTGTGGGGGATGCTCGGGGTATTCGGCGTGGTGCTGTATCTGCTGGTGCTGCCGCTACTGCTGCGCCTGTACGAGCGCGGACCACGCATCCGCGCCGGACTGCTCGGCAGTGTCTTCTGCGTGTGCCTGGTGGCATGGGCTACCGACGTGCTGGAGGTATCGATCGCCAGCCTGTTCGTCGGCCTGGCGGTTTCCCATGTACTCACCCCCGCCCGCTCAGCGACGGCCAGCCTGATGGCGCCACGCATGATCGATCCACGCAATCTGGTTGGAACATCAACTCAAGGATGAGGTAGATGATGATTCGCTTCCCGCTGCTGCAGGCGGCGCTGCTCGGCAGCCTGCTCGGCTTCACGCTTGGCGCCGCGGCGCAAACGGACGGCCCGCTGTTCATCGTCGGTGTCTGTTCCCACGAACTGCACAAGGGCGATGTGCGAAAGCAGCCCAGCGCACTGATCAGCGCTGCCGGCATCACCTCGGTACGCACCGACGCGCACTGGGCCTATGTCGAGCGCGAGCGCAACCGCCTGGTGATCGAACCCTCATGGCCGCGCTACCTGGCCGATACCCGTCAGCACGGGCTGGATACGCTGTTCATCCTCGGCTACGGCAACCGCTTCCACGGCGACGGCGAAAAGCCCCGCAGCGAGCCGGTCCGCGCGTCCTTCAACCGCTATGTCGCGCATCTCGCCGAGCGCCTGAAAGGCCAGGTCGCGCACTATGAGGTGTGGAACGAGTGGGATGTGGAAGATCCGAAGAGCCCAGCGTTCACCCAGGACTATTCACGCCTGATCGCCGATGCCGCCGGCATCATCCGCCAGCACGACCCGGATGCGCGCGTACTGGCCGGCGCCGTGACCACACTCGGGATCGAGTCCGGCTTCGCTCAGCGACTGGTGGAAAATGGCGTGCTGCAATCGGTGGATGGCCTGTCGCTGCACCCCTACGTGCATTGCCGCGGCTGGCGGCGCAACACCCCCGAGGCATGGATCGCTTGGCTGGCCGAAGTGGACCAGCAACTGACTCTGACCGCCGGCCGGCCGGTGCCGCTGTACCTCACCGAGATGGCCTGGCCCGCCCACGAGGGCGCCTGCGGGATCAGTGAAACGCTGCAGGCAGCCTATCTGGCACGCAGCTATTTCCTCGCCAGAACCCTGCCGAACATCAAGGGCATGTGGTGGTACGACTTCAGGAACGACGGCACCGATCGGCGCGAGCGTGAACACAACTTCGGCCTGCTGCGCCACGACTATTCGGCCAAGCCAGCCTACGCCGTGCTACAGGCGATCAGCGAGATCGTCAGCCAGTACGAACTGCGCGGTCAGGAACGACGCGCCAACGACGACGTGGTGCTGCTGCGTTTCGCCAAAGGCACTGAAGAGCTGATCGTCGCCTGGAGTGGCGGCCGCCCGCGTACGCACGCCATAGAGACCCGCGCCGGACATGCCGGCAACGTACAACTGCTGGACACCGCGCAACCCCAGCGGGGGCGTTTCACCAGCGACATTCGCTGGAACTGCCCGAGCGCCGGCCGGACGTGCACGGCACGCATCGAGCTCAATGAGTTTCCCAAGGTCATCAGCACCCGCCCGGTAACGGCGGCGCGCTGAGCCGGGGCAGTCGTAACAGGACCGAACCAAGGCTTGCACCCGCATGCAGGCCGCTACAGGAGTAGAATCCCATGATCGTGATCAACGCTCGTTTTCTGTCCCAGGATATTCGCGGGGTGCAGCGCTTTGCCGAGCAAGTGTGCCTCGAACTGGGAAAACTGCGCGACGATCTGCTGTTCGTTGCGCCACATGACCTCCATCTGCGTGAAAGCGCCAAGCAACTGAACGTGCGTCGTATCGGCCGCAACCGCGGCCACCTTTGGGAGCAACTGGACCTGCCACTGTGGCTGGCACGCCACGGCAACCCGCCACTGGTTTCGCTGTGCAACACGGGTCCGTTGGCCTACTGCAACCAGATCGCAACCCATCACGACATCACCTACGTACGTCACCCGGAAAGCTATTCGCGGCTGTTCCGGGGTTTCTACCGGACCATGACGCCATTGCTGCTCAAGCGCATCAGGGCACTGATCACCGTCAGCGAATTCTCGCGGAGTGAAATCTCGCAGTACTACGGATACCCGGCTCACAACATCTGCGTCGTGCCGAACGCGGTGTCACCACGGTTCCGACCGTTCTGCGCCAGCGCCTGCCAGGGCGCCGCGCAGCCCTATCTGTTGGCCGTGTCCTCGCCCAACGCACACAAGAACTTCGAACGGATGGTCAAGGCATTTCTCAGCCTGGAAGGTTTCGACGATGTCGAACTGCGAATCGTCGGCAATACCCACTCGGTGTTCTCCGCCGGCAACTACAGCGTCAACGGCAACCAGCGCATCCGCATGCTCGGCCGCCTCAGCGATGACGAACTGCTGGAGGAGTATCAGGGCGCCCGGGCATTCGTGTTCCCCTCGCTGTACGAGGGCTTCGGCATTCCGCCGCTGGAAGCGCAAGCCTGCGGCTGCCCGGTGATCGCTGCGCGTGCCGCCTCGATTCCCGAGGTGCTCGGCGAAAGCGCGCTGTACTTCGACCCGATGGATATCAACTCGATCGCGCAATGCATGAGCCGCGTGCTGCAGGACGCCAGCCTGCGCAGCGACCTGCGCAAGCGCGGCCAGGCCAACGTGGCGCGCTACTCCTGGGAAACATCGGCAAAGGTGGTGTCCCGCCTGATCGATCGCACGCTGGTCGGCAAACGCAAACAGCCCGCGCTTGCCAGCTGGACTCCCGGCCGCCGCTAGCCGCGCCAGCACTCGGACCCCTTTTCTACTGCCGCTACCGCACTGCATCCATCGCTGCCGCGACCTGCCGCCGCGCACATCCAATTTTTGAGGTGACCCCATGAAAATCGCCATCGTTCACGACTGGCTGGTGACCTACGCCGGGGCCGAACGGGTACTCGCCGCGCTATGCGACACCTGGCCGGAAGCCGATCTGTTTGCCGTGATCGACTTCCTGTCCGATGAAGACCGCGCCCGACTGGGCGGCAAACGCGCGACCACCACCTTCATCCAGCAGCTGCCCAAGGCGCGCACCGCCTACCAGAAGTACCTGCCGCTGATGCCGCTGGCCATCGAGCAGCTCGACATGTCGCCGTATGACCTGGTGATTTCCAGCAGCCATGCGGTGGCCAAGGGCGTGCTCACCGGCCCCAACCAGCTGCACATCAGCTACGTGCATTCGCCGATCCGCTACGCCTGGGACCTGCAGCACCAGTACCTGCACGATGCCAGCCTGGACCGCGGCATGAAGGCCAAGCTGGCGCGCATGCTGCTGCACTACATGCGCATGTGGGACCAGCGCACCGCCAGTGGCGTCGACGAGTTCATCGCCAACTCCTACTTCATCGCCAAGCGCATCAACAAGAGCTACCGGCGCCAGTCCACAGTGATCTATCCGCCGGTGGATACCAGCAAGTTCACCCTGCACGAAGCCAAGGAAGACTTCTACCTGACGGCCTCGCGCATGGTCCCCTACAAGAAGATTCCCTTGATCATCGAAGCCTTCGCGGCGATGCCGGACAAGCGCCTGGTGGTGATCGGCACCGGGCCGGAAATGGAGAAGGCCCGCGCGGCTGCCGGCCCCAATGTCACCCTCATGGGCTATCAGAACGACGCGGTGCTGCGCCAGCACATGCAGCGCGCCAAGGCCTTCGTCTTCGCCGCCGAAGAGGATTTCGGCATCGCCCCGATCGAGGCGCAGGCCTGCGGTACGCCGGTCATCGCCTTCGCCCGCGGCGGCGTGCTGGAAACCGTCCGCGGGCTGGAACATGAAAAACCCACCGGGGTGTTCTACCCCGAACAGAGCATCGATTCGATCGTCGCAGCGGTACACAGCTTCGAAACCCAGCGACCGCGGATCAGCGCAACAAACTGCCGGAAGAACGCCGAACGCTTTGGCGGCGAGCGCTTCAAGCAGGAGATGAAAGCCTTCGTCGAGGCGCGGATACGGGAAGTGTCGCTCCACGACGGCCAAATGGCCCTGCAAAGCCGCTCGACCGCACAGCCGCTGTACTCGGCCAAGCACGCCTGAGCAGGTTCGATCCACTCACCCTCGGAGACTTCAAGGATGAACACCGTAAAGAACTGGATGAAAACCGGCTGCACCCTCGGCTTCGTATTTCTGACCGGCGAGGCAGTCCACGCGGAGCAAGCACAACCGCTTTGCCGGCCGACCAGCAGCCCCGACATCGTCGTCTACGGGCGGCCGGCCACGCCGCCGGCGCAACCGGCCTGTACAGCGCCTGTAACTCGCCCCGCTACTGCGGCACCGCGCCTCTATCAAGGGCATGTCATCGCCGAGCCGGCATCCGGTCGTGCGCTACCCAGAGCCGTGGACGAACGCCGCTACTCATTCTGAACGACAGTGCGCAGTACCCGCGCAGGAGAGACACCATGCATCGCGAAGGCAAGACCCGACGCTCGCTGATCCTCGCCGATGGCTATTCCTATACCGAAATCATTCCCGCGCCAGACACGGACGGGACAGACCCGAAGGAAGGGTTCATCGCCATCTTCCACGCGATGTTCTGCCCCAACGACGCGGACCACGAGGCTACGGCAGAGCCAAGCGACATGGCGCCCCTGCTCGCCCCGGATAAAGCCTGAGCGCCGGGCCCACACCTGGCCGGTGGCACAGCCCCTACATCAACACTGCCGGAAACCGTGTCGGCGGCGCGCTTGTTCGCGCCCGTCAGCGCGGTGTTGGCAGCCTTGCGAGATAACGATGAAGCGCAGTACCACGATTGTGACCGTGACCTATGGCGACCGGCTGGGCTACCTGCGCCAACTGGTCGAACGTGCTCTGGCGTTCGCGCAGATCGGCCGGGTAGTCGTGGTGAGCAATGCCGCCACCGCCCCGCTGCATACCCTGGTCGAACGCTGGCCGGAGCAGGTCGAACTGATCGCCCTGCCGCACAACAGCGGCTCGGCCAATGGCTATGCAGTGGGCATCGAAGCCGCCTTGCGCGGGGGGGCCGAGTACATCTGGATGATGGATGATGACAACGCACCGACACCGGCCGCGGTGGACATCCTGCATCGCGAGCTGGAAGTGCTGGGCCGCCAGCACGGAGTGGCGCGGGTCGCGGTGCTGGGATTTCGCCCGACGCAGCAGGCCGACATCGCCCAGGGCGTGCCGGCCTGCTTCGCCATCCAGCCACGTTCGAGCTACTTCGGCTTTCACATCGCCCAGCTGCCGTACAAACTCTGGCGCCGCCTGCCCTGGGGCAAGCCGACCGGCACACCGCCCCAGCGCATCAGCCTGCCGTTCGCGCCCTACGGCGGCATGCTCGCCCATCGCAGCCTCTACGAGCGCATCGGCGTGCCGCTGCGTGAACTGGTGCTGTATGCCGACGACACCGAATACACCCGTCGCATCACCGAGGATGGCGGCAAGCTGTACCTGCTGACCGATGCGCTGATCGACGAGCTGGAGCTGTCGTGGAACATCAAGGCGCATACCCGCAACATCTATGAGGCCTTCCTGCTCGGCAACTCCGACTTCCGCGCGTACTACACCGCGCGCAACCAGGCCTGGTTCGACACCCACGTCTGGGCCGGATCGCCGTGGCTGTTTCGCCTCAACCGCAGAATCTTTTTATACCTGCTGCGGCACATTGCCCGCCGTCGCAATACGCCGGAGCGTCTGCGCCTGATCGAACAGGCGATTCGCGACGGCGAAACCAGCGCGCTCGGCATGAGCAAAGCATTTCCGCTGCAGTGATGCGGCAACGTCCCGGCCGACGTCCATCCTGATCGATAGGTTGCTTGCGATGAGCGAATCCCCCGACCCGCGTGAAAACAACTTCGACTTCCTGCGCTTCCTGGCCGCCTCGGCAGTCGTGTTCGGCCACAGTTTCTGGCTGTCCGGCCGCGGCGCGACCGAACCGCTACGCCTGCTTACCGGCAGCTACGACACGGCGGACATCGCCGTACACGTGTTCTTCGTGATGAGCGGTTTCCTGATCGCCGCGTCCTGGCTCAACAGTCGCAACCCGATCGAGTTCTTCGGCAAGCGCGCCTTACGCATCTTCCCGGCGCTGTGCATCGCCATTCTGCTGACCGTGCTGGTGGTCGGGCCGCTGGCGACGCGCTGGCCGCTCGACGAGTACTGGAGCGACGGCCAGACGCTGCGCTACCTGAGCAATATCGCGCTGCTGACCCAGTTCCACCTGCCCGGCGTGTTCGTCGACAACCCGTTTCCTGACACGGTCAACGGCTCGGTGTGGACGCTGCCTTACGAGGTGATGATGTATGTCTCGGTCCTGCTGCTCGGCGTGTTGAAGCTGTTCGGCCGCAGCACCGCCCTGCTCGGGCTCGCCCTGCTGATCGGCACACACTTCTACCTGATGCCGACGTTCGATCTGCAGAGCGATCTGCTGCGCAAGTTCACCCGCTTGGGCGTGTTCTTCTATTCCGGGGTCGTGCTGTATCTGTACCGCAAGCACATCCCCTGGACATGGAAGGCCGCCGTGCTGCTGCTGGTCGCCAACCTGGTCGGTGCGCGCACCGAATACTGGCCGCTGCTGCATGCACTGACGCTGCCCTATCTGGTGATCTACCTGGCGCACCTGAAGATTCCGCGGCTCTCGGGCTTCGGCAAGGCCGGGGATTTCTCCTACGGCATCTACATCTTCAGCTTCCCGCTCCAGCAGCTGATCATGTACTGGAGCGGCGGCAGCCTGCCGCTCCTGCCATTCATGGCGCTGGGTTTCGCTGCCAGCCTGTGCGCCGCCATGTTGTCGTGGCATCTGATCGAAGCGCCGGCGCTGGCGCTCAAGCGCTACCTGCCACGGGCGCGACGCACCAGCGAAACGGTAGTGGCAGCAACGCTCAATCGCTGACGCGAAACACTTAAGGCACCGCGAATACCTTGACCTCGGCCGATGCCGCAGCGACTGCTTCAGGCTGCACATGACCAACGCCCAGCTGACGGACCTTGCGCAGCTGGCGCACACGCTCGAGGTTGTCCCAGGCAGTGGCATAGTGCGACGGCGACTGCTCCAGCGCGCTGCGGAAGAACTGCTCGGCCTCGTCCAGCTTGCCCTCTACCAGACAGATGTAGCCGACATCGTTGCTGGCCTGGGCGCGCGAGCCGATCTGCTCGAAGGCCGACAGCGCCTCCTCGTAGCGCTGTGTGCGCGCCATCAGCAAGCCGTAGTTGCGCCACAGCGGCGCGTAAGCGGTGTTGCGATCGAGCGCGCGACGAAACACGTGCTCGGCTTCCTGCCAATGGCCAGCCATGTAGTAGGAATAACCAAGGCTGTTCTGCACCAGCACCGAGCGCGGCTCGATCTGCAAGGCCAGCCGGTAGTATCGCTCGGCCTGCGCAAAGTCGTTGTTCAGGTCGGCCAGTACGCCCAGGGCGTTGTAGAGCCGCACCGGCGACTGCCGGTCCACCTTGAGCGCGTCCACCGCTGGCAGCGCGGTAAGCGGCGCGCCACCGAGCCGCTGCTGGTCCAGCAGCATGGCCCGGTCGAGCAGCTGGCGCGCCCGGTCCTGGTCACGCTTGGCCAGTTGCAACATGCCCATCTCGGCCAGCGCATCGAGGTCATCGGGCGCCTTGCGCAGCACGTCGTCGAACGCCAGTTCGGCGAGCTGGATGTTGCCGCGTTCGCGGTGAATCCGTCCCACCCAGACCAGCGCGGAATACTGCTTGGGCTCCAGCTCCAGCGCGCGCAGGTACTGGAACAGCGCCTGATCCAGATCCCCCGCCTGATAAGCCATGTCGGCAAGCTGTAGCGCCTGCTCCAGCGAACCGGCCTGCTGACGTGCCCGATACAGCACCGAATTGTTACCGGAATAGATGGAACGCCCCTCGCCTGGCTCCGGGCCCATGGACTGGCAGCCGGTAAGGATGATCGGCAGTGCCAGCAGCAGCGTGATTCTTCTCATTTCAGAGTCTCCCGAACGCTTTGAGTACGCCGATCAAGGCGGGGCCAATGGCGACCAGGAAAAAGCTCGGCCACAGGCAGAAAATCAGCGGAAATACCAACTTGGTGCCGATCTTGGCGGCCTGTTCTTCAGCCGCCTGGGTCCGGCGATCACGAAACTCGTCGGCATAGATGCGCAGGGTGTCGGCCACGCTGGTTCCGAAGCGGATGCTCTGCGCCAGCAGGCTGACCAGCCCGCGCATGTCCTCCAGTCCGGTACGTTCGGCCAGGTGCGCCAGGGCCACCGCGCTGGATATCCCGGCGCGAATCTCGGCGTTCACCATCGCCAGCTCCTCGGCCAGCTCGGCCTGGCTCACCGCCATCTCCTCGGCAACCCGTTCGATTGCCTGCGGCAGCGCCAGGCCCGACTCCACGCAAACCACCATCAGGTCGAGCGCATCGGGAAAGGCACCGCGCAGGCGGGTCTGCCGGGCGTTCTTGCGCTTCTCGACGAACACTGCCGGCGCCAACCAGCCCAGGCCCACCGCAATCCCGGCTGCCATCAGGCCGGTCGACAGCGAAGGCAGCGTCACCAGCGGCAGCAGCAGTACGGTTGCGGCCAGCAGCACCAGCGGCAGCAGCAGGCGGATCGCCCAGTACATCTGCACCGCCGACGCCGAGCGGTAGCCGGCGTGCAGCAACAGCGCCTGGGTACCGGACAGCTGCTCGCCCTCCTTGCTGACGAAGCGCTGGCCAACCTGCTCCAGCAACACGTGCAGGTTGCCCCGCGGCGGCTCACCGACGCCTAGCTCACCGCCATGCTGGCCAGCGCGTTTGATCAGCGCCAGGCGGCGGCGCATCGGATCCTGCAGCCCCATCACCAGCACCGTCGTGGTGGCTACCGCCAGCACCACGCTCAACGCAACCGCCGCCAGAAAGATCAGCCGCACCAACTGCTCATCGGCGACCACGCTACGAACCAGACCGTACAGATAGTCCATGACTGCGCCCCCGCTCAAACCTGGATACGAATGATCCGGCGAATCCAGAAGATGCCCACCAGCATGGCGCCGAACGCACCCAGACTGAGTTTCTGCCCGATCGGCTCGTTGATCAGCAACGGCAGGTATTCCGGTGTGGTCAGCATGATTCCCGCCGCCAGCACGAACGGTACGGAGATCAGCACCCAGGCCGACATGCGGCCCTCCGCCGACAGCGTCCGGACCTTGCGCTGGAAGCGGAAGCGCCCGCGGATCAGCCGGCTCAGGCGCTCCAGCACTTCGGTCAGGTTGCCGCCGGTTTCGCGGTGGATGAGGATGCTGGTCACCAGCATCATCACCGTCATGCTCGGCACCCGCTCCAACAGGCCGAGCATGGCCCGACGCACGTCATTGCCGTAGTTGATGTCGGCAAAAGTCAGGCCGAACTCATGGGCTACCGCCCCCTTCTGCTCCTCGGCCACCAGCCGCAGCGTCTCGTTGAACGGATGGCCTGCGCGCAGCGCGCGGCACATCGAATCCAGCGCATCGGCCAGCCCCTCCTCGAACTCGGCAAAGCGTTTGCCGCGGTCGCTACTGATCTTCAGGATCGGCAGCCAGAACGCCAGAAACCCCAGCAGCGGCGCCAGCCACCACAGATGCAGCAGCAGCCAGCTGGCAATCGCTACCAGCACGGCCAGCACGGCGCCCAGCAGCACCACCCGGTAGGCACGGTAGTCGTGGCCGCTCTGCTCGATCATCTGCGCCAGCTTGTCCATCAGCGGCAGCTGCTCCAGTGCCGCCTCCAGCGGTGACAGGCGCGTCAGGTACTTCTGCCGCAACAGGGTCTGCATGTTCGGCAGATCGTTGGCCTGTTCGAGCAGGTGCAGGCGCGTGCGAATGCGCTTGCGCATCCGCCCCGCTTCGCCGAATACCGGCACCGTCAGCCCCTGGCTGAGCAGGAATACCGCGACGAAGATCATGCCGAGGAAGATCAGGATGAACTCGGTGGGCACCTGGTTCATGGCTGCATGCCCTCCATCCAGTCCGGCCGGAACAGCTCCAGCGGCAGCTCGATACCGCGCTTGGCCAGCACGTCACGGAAGCTCGGCACCATGCCCGTCGCGCGGTAATCACCAAGCACCTCGCCGTGCTCGCCGATGCCACGACGCTCGAAGGTGAAGATCTCGGTCATGGTGATGATTTCGCCCTCCATGCCGTTGATCTCCTGCACGCTGACCAGCCGCCGCTTGCCGTCTTCCTGGCGTTCGAGCTGGATGACCACGTCGATGGCCGAGGCGATCTGCTGACGCAAGGCCTTGATCGGGAACGTCGCGCCACTCATCGACACCATATTCTCGATGCGGCTCAGCGCATCGCGCGGGGTGTTGGCGTGGATGGTGGTGATCGAGCCGTCATGGCCGGTGTTCATCGCCGCCAGCATGTCCAGCGCTTCCGGGCCGCGCACCTCGCCGATGACGATACGGTCAGGGCGCATACGCAGGCTGTTGCGCACCAGCTCGCGCTGATTGACCTCGCCGCGCCCCTCGATGTTGGCCGGACGCGTTTCCAGGCGCACCACGTGAGGCTGCTGCAGCTGTAGCTCAGCGGAGTCCTCGATGGTCACGATGCGTTCGTTGTGCGGGATGAAGCTCGACAGCACGTTGAGCATGGTGGTCTTGCCGGTGCCGGTGCCGCCGGACACCAGCACGTTCATCCGCCCGCGCACGATGGCCTTGAGCACCAGGGCGATGGCCGGCGTCAGGGTGCCCATCTGGATCAGACTCTCGGCATTCAGCAGGTCCACCGCGAAGCGGCGAATCGACAGGCTCGGCCCGTCGATGGCCAGCGGCGGGATGATCGCGTTGACCCGCGAACCATCCTTCAGACGCGCATCCACCAGCGGCGAGGATTCGTCGATGCGCCGACCAAGGGTCGAAACGATGCGGTCGATGATGTTCAGCAGATGCCGGTCATCGCGAAAGCGCACGTCAGTGCGCTGCAGCTTGCCGTGGCGCTCGACGTAGACCGAGGCATGACCGTTGACCAGGATGTCCGACACCGTGCTGTCGGCCAGCAGTGGTTCCAGCGGCCCGAGGCCCAGCACCTCGTCGGTGATCTGCTTGATGATCAGCTGGCGGCCGGACGTACTGACCGGCGCCGCGTGCTCGTCGAGCAGGCGCTGGCAGATCTCGCGGATCTGCCACACCGCGTCCGCCGGCTCCAGCGAATCGAGCAGCGACAGGTCCATGACCTTGAGCAGCTGCTGGTAGATCTTTTCCCGCCATTCGGCGTCGGTCGAACTGAGCTGGCTGCGGGTCTCGTAGAGTGTCTCGACCACCGGCGCCTCCCACGCCATGCCGGTCTCCGCCCGCTCGGGACTGGGGCCGGGAACCGGCTGCTTGGCCGGGACGCGTTTGCCTGCCTGCAGGCGGTTACGCAGTTCGCTGAGCATGGTCATCCCCTGAATAGTCGGCCGAAGGTGCGCTTGATCAGGCTCGGTTCGGCGACTTCGTTACCGAGCAGCTCCTGGGCCATCTGCCGAATACCCTGCGTCAGCGCCGCCCGTGGCGCATGCAGGCCCAGCGGCACGCCGGTGTTCTGGCTTTCGTTGATCACCGCGTAATCGTTGGGCAGCCGCTGCGGCTCTCCGCAATGCAGGGCGTCGGCTATGTCCTTGAGGCTGACCGGTGCAGTCTTGTCGTAGCGATTGACCACCATCTGCAGGCGGTCACCGCGAATGCCGAGGTCGTCGCGCATGATGCGCACCAGGCGCACGGCATCCTTGAGGTGGCTGAGCGATTGCTGCAGCACCACATAAACGTGATCGGCCTGCTCCAGGGTGATGCCGGTGAGGTGGTCGATCTGCCGCGGCAGGTCAACCACAACCCAGTCGTAGCTCGTGCGCGCCAGCCGCAGCAGCGCCTCGAGCTGTTCCAGCTGCACGTCCTGGGTCAGGCACAGTTCACCGGTGCGCCCACCGAGCACATCGAGCGTCGGACTGAAGTGGCTGCAGAAGCCGTGCAGCGCGACGGCGTCCAGATCATCGATGCGTTGCAGCACTTCCATGTGGCTGTGGGTCGGGTGCATATCCAGACAATGGGCGACGCTGCCGAACTGCAGGTCCAGGTCCAGCAGCAGCGTACGGCGGCCAAAGGCGCTGAGACTGTGGGCCAGATTGCAAGCCAGCATGGTTGCACCCGAGCCGCCCTTGGCATTCATGATGGCGATCACCTGACCGCCGGTGATCTGGCCGTCGCGAGCCTCCAGTGCGACTCGTCCGATGGCGGCAAGCAGCTCCTGCTCCACTAACGGCTCCGGCAGGAAATCCCGTGCACCGGCCTGCATCGCCAGACGCATGCAGTCGCGGTCATCCTGCGGACCGCAGACCAGCAACGGCGGACGCTGCTGCAGCGGATGCTGCAGCAATGCGGCGAGCTCCTCGCGCCACAGATGGCTGACGTGTAGCAGGAGCATGTCGGGCATCTGCTCCAGGCCGTACAGCGGATCGGTATGCCCGTTGCTCACCAGCCGGGTAGTGACCTGCACCCCAGGCAGCTGCTGGGCCTGCGCCTTCAACCGGGTCAGTTCGCCAGCATCGCGGCCGCTGATCAGCAGCCGCAGGCCCTGTCGCCCGACCGTGACAGCGCTGGGAATCTCGAGGGTATTCAGCATGGGGTAATCTCCGGAACTGCATCGGATTCGGCATGACGGCCGAGGCTTTCGCGCGGCAACGTCGAGGTGAAAGGCGGCAGCGTGATCACGCCCCTCAGGCCAGGAATAAGCGGGTCGAACGTGAAGTTCTCCACGCGCAGCTGGACGTAGCGGATCGCGCTGAACCCTGTGGCACCCGCCTGTGCGGGGTTGGCGATCGGCGTACCACTGTCATCCAGATAAACCAGTGTCAGGTCAGCGGTTTCCAGGTTGGCGATCAGGCTGCTGGTACCGCTGTCCTCGGCGGCGTTGAAGATCGCCCGGCGCAGGATGCGTGGCTCGTGGATCTCGCACACCGCCGCCAGGCGCGCACCGCGGCGCACCGTTTCGTTGAGCGCGTTGACGGTGAAGAACAGCCGGCCCATCTCCAATACGCCGAACAGCACGATGAACAGCAGCAGCCCGACGAGGGCGAACTCCACCACGTACACGCCACGCATGCGTTTCGCGTTCATCACAGCGCCCTCATCACGGTGGTTGCGACCAGGGGAAAGCTCAGCGAGGCACCGCCAGCGCCGAAGTTCGGAATGCCACCGCCGAACAATGGCTGGAACGGATAGCTGATGCTGACCTGCACGTGATCGCTACCCAGCGCACTGACCGTCACCTGGGATGTGCTCAGCCCGGTCACCAGCGGCTCGCGGCCATCCTGTACGACTGGCACTCCATACACCGCCAGCGCACGCGCCTGCTGCTGCAGCTCGGCGGTCAGTTCGATCCGCCCCAGCGTGCGATTCCAGGCCTGCCCGGCGACGAAGCGGCTGGCGTCACGGCTGGCCTGCAGCAGGCTGTTGTACTGGAACAGCAAGCGGCCGACCTCGCCGATCGCCAGCAGCAGCAACAACAGCAACGGCAAGGCGATGGCCAGTTCCACCATCGCCAGCCCCCGCTGTCGTGCCTTTGCCCAAAGTCCCTGGCTGTTCATGGCCGCCTCCTACGAATCGCTGCTCGGCGTCCGGTTGTTGTCGATATAGGTCTTGTACAGCTGGATGATCTGCGGGCCGCTGTCGTTCACCGGGTTGCTGTCCGGCACGTTGTCACCTTCGCAATCACTGACGAACTGGCCGAAGATCTGCGCGTCGTTGCCGCCCCCGGTGGGCAGCGGCTGGACCAGAAAGAAGCAGCCGAAGCCCAGCACCGGAACGGAGGTCTGGCCACCGGAACTGCCGGTGCAATTGCCCAGCACGATCTTCAGGATGCGCCGCTCGAACACACCGTCCGCGCGGCAGCCATTGGGACAGTCGGCCACGCGCTGATGCCAGTCGTTGTAGTCGAGCAGCGCGGTGCTGGCGGTGGAGAGATTGCCGCCGTTGGAACTGACCACCTCGCCCTGATACTCGGCCTGCCCCGTGCTGTCGTTGTAGGTCATCCGCGGCGCGGTGAAATCGGTGACGAGGTCCGGCGGATATTCATCGGCACCGTTGGACAGCGCACCGGCGTACTGGCCGAAGCGCGTGTTGAAGCCCTGCGAGACCGGGCCGACGGTGTTGCCCGGCTCGGTTTCCACCGTCTCGCCGACGCTGTTGCACTGATCGATGCCGCCGGCCAGCGCCTCGCGCACATCCGCGCCGCCGCTGTTGTCGCCCAGGCGAATCAGCTGGAAATTGCCCGGCCCGATGACCGGGTCATTGCCGGCCGCGCCCTTGAGTACTTCCAGATCGCCGAAGCGATAACCCCAGAACAGCCCGTCGTCCGGGTCATGCTGACCGGGATTGCCACACACCATCAGCGGCGCGATGTTGCACGGGCTGGTCGGACTCGGCCCGGCGGTGGCGATCGCCGCCACCTCCTTGTCCACCGCGCTGCCGAACGCTTGCAGCATGCCCCAGAAGAAGCCCGCCAGCGGCAGATCGGCAACGCTGACCCGCACGTAGCGTGCATCCACCGGTCCCGGGAAGGAGAACGGCCCGTAGACGCTGGCCGCCAGGTCGACGCGCACCAGGCCGCTGAGGTTGTCGCCCAGCGCGGCGGCCAGTTCGCCGTTGCCGGCCGCCTGGGCGTTGAGGCGGAATGTCGCCCGCGCCGCGTCCTGCGCCAGGCTGCTGGCATTGCCCGAGCCCATGACCTGCTGCAAGGTCTTGGCGCCACTCAGGGCTGCGGCGTCCACCGCGTTCTGCAGGCGCGTCTTGTTGACCAGCATGTGGCTGCCGTCCAGCGCCAGCGCCGCCATCAGCAGCATCGACGCCAGCGCCACGACGATCAGCACCATGACCGAGCCACGCTGACGCTGCGGGAGCGGACGAACCATGCGGGAGGCGTTCATGGCGCGGACCTCAGTTGCCCACGTTGATCTGAATCGGCTGCGCGACCTGCTGCGCATCACCAGTAACACCGCGATAGCTGTCGATGACCTGCTCGGTCAGCGGGCCATCGGTGCCGACCGGCGAGAGTGCCGTGCCAGGATTGGCAGCGACATTCTTGTCGGCGATCTGCTGGTACAGCGTCGCGTTGACCGTGCTGCCAAGCGGGCCGACGCGACCTTCCTGGTACGGAATGCAGCCAGCCAGCAGGGTGAACAGGCAGGCATAGGGCAGGATTTTCATGATGGCGACTCCGCTTACTTGAGGTCGTGGCCGAAGCGGCCTTCGCTGATGCCCAGGCTCACTGGCACTGCACGGTCGACGCCGCGGCCCTTGGTCTTGCCGAGCAGGTAGAACGCCGCATCGCTGGGCTCGACGAAATGCTCGGTGGGCAGGCGCACCGTCTTGGCGTCCACCGGCTGCGCCAGGTGCGGCGTCACCAGGATCACCAGTTCGGTTTCGCCGTGGATGAACTGCTGGCTGCGGAACAGCTGCCCCAGCACCGGTACGTCACCCAAACCGGGGAAACGGCTGACGAAGTCGCGGGTGTTCTCGCTGATCAGGCCGGCGATGGCGATGGTCTGGCCGTTACCCAGTTCGACGGTGGACTGCGCGCTACGCTTGGTCAGCGACGGAATGACCTGGTTGACGCCGTTGCCGAGGATGCTTTCCAGCCCGGTGTCCAGCACCAGCGAGTTGGCATTGGAAAGTTCGCTGACCGACACGTTGAGGTTCAGGTTGATCCGCCCGGAATCGAGCACCACCGGGAGGAACTTGACCCCGACGCCGAATTCCTTGAACTCGATGGTGATGCCGTCATCCTCGGTGATCGGCACCGGGAACTCGCCACCGGAGATGAACTCCGCCTGCTGCCCGGTCAGGGTGGTCAGCGTCGGTTCGGCAAGCACCTTGGCCGAACCATTGTCCTTGGCCGCCTCGAGCACCACGTTGAAGAGGAAGTTGTCGGAGAGGAACTGGCCGAAGATGCCGGTGCCATCGCCGAACAGTGTGGTCGGATTGACGAAACCGTCGTCGTCGAAGCCCAGCCCCTGACCGTTGTTGAAACCGCCGCCCGACCAGCGCCCGGACGAGCCGAAGTCCAGTGCGTTGAAGCGCACGTTGAGGTTCTTGAACAGGTTGCGCTGCATCTCGGCAACCTTCACTTCCAGCATCACCTGCTGGCTGCCGCCGATGCTGAGCAGGTTGATCAGCTGCAGCGGCTCCTGCGACGACTGCTGCGCCACGGGACTCGCGCCCTGCTTCTTGGCATCGCCAGTCGCCTGCTCGGTGTAGCTGCGGGCCAGCTTCAGCGCGCTGTCCATCACCGCGGCGCTGCTGACCTGCCCACGCAGCACCAGTGCACCCTGGGCGCTGAATACCTCGATGGGCTCGTTGGGCAGCACCTGATGCAGCTTGCTTTTCAGGCCGCTGAGGTCGTGCACCACCTCCAGATCGAGGCTGTCGATCAGGCGATTGCTGCTGTCCCACAGCAGCACGTTGGTGCTGCCCAGCGAACGACCGAGCAGATAAAGCTGCGTCGGGCTGGTGATGAGGATGTCGGCAATTTCCGGGTTGCCCACCGAGATGCGCTTGACCGCGGTGCGCGTGGTGAGCACCCGCGACTTGTAGATCGGCACCTGGACATCGCTGATATTGGCCGCTGGCGTGGCAAGGATCGCCGGTTTCGCCTCGGCGGCCGCCGCCAACCCGGACAGCAACGTCAGGGTTCCCAGCACCAGGGCCATGGCCCCCACTCTGCGCATGTTCTTCATGTCCATCTCCTTGCGTGTCAGGCCGTCGTGGCCGCGCGTCGTCTTACCGGCCCACGTTGGTCACGTTCACCTGGGTGCCGCGGATGATCGTCACGCCGACATCCGCCGGCGCACGGCGGCGCACCACTGGCTTCGGCGCCGCGGCGACCGGGGCCGGAGGCGGTGCCGCCACGGTTTTTTTCTGGTTATCCAGGGGATTGCGCAGCGCCAGTTGCAGGCGGCCTTCGGTCATGGCCTTGACCAGCTTTTCGGCTTCCTCGGAGCTCATTTCCAGAGTCACCGCACGCACTACGACCGGCTGGGTCTTGTCGGTGCTGGCGGTCTGGTCGACGGCCAGCACGCGCAGGTCTTCGAGAATGGTCTTGGCCTCGGCTTCGTCACCGTTGCCCTTGCGCTTGGTGGCCAACACATCGACGCGGTTGCCCGGCAGCAGGAAGCCGCCGACCCCCACCACATCGTCGACGCGCACCGACACCGCGCGCTTGTCGGTGGCGATCAGCGACGCCAGCGTGCTGCCACCCAGGTGTTCGGCCAGTCGCGCGCCACGCAGCACGTCGCCGCGCAGCATGCCGAAGGTGGCGATCTTGCCGATCACGCCCTCGGTGGTATCGAACGAATCGTCCGGCACCGTGCCCTTGGGCATACGCACCAAAGTCACATGCTGCGCCTCGACCATCTGCCCAAAGGGAATCTCGGTGGTGGCGACCACCACGTTCTGCGACTTGTCGTCCGGCCCGGCATCAAGCCGCGCGCTCAGCCAGTTGTTGGCCATCCAGACCGCACCGAGCCCCAGCAGCAGGGAAAGCGCGATCAGCGTGAGAGTACGAGAGCCCATGGCTGTGTCTCCTTATCCGAGAAATTCGAGCTGAACGAAGTAGTTGCGCCAGGCCCATTGCAGGTCGTCGGACGTCAGCGGGCCGCTGCGTTCCATGTAGCGCTGCCGGTCCAGCGCCATGCCCAGCAGGTCACGCGGGTGACACGGCACCAGCGGCATCCCTTCCGCCTCGTACAGCTCGCGCAGCACGTAGCGCAGCAGCAGCGGGTCGAAGGCGATGCCCAGACGCTCGCTCTCCTGACGCCAGATGCGTTCGTATTCCAGCGGCTTGAGGTAGTTGAAGCGCAGCTTGTAGCCGATCCGCCGCAGGAAGGCCTCGTCGGCCAGCTCCAGCGGATTGAGGTTGGTGGAGAACACCAGAATCATGTCGAACGGCAGCACGCACTGTTGCCCGCCGCCGAGGTTGAGGAAGTCGCGCTTCTCCTCCATCGGCACAATCCAGCGATTGAACAGCTCGGCCGGCGGCATGCGCTGGCGACCGAGGTCGTCGATGATGAACAGGCCGTTACTCGCCTTGAGCTGTAGCGGCGCCAGGTAGCGGCGGCTGAATGGGTCGTAGCGGACGTCCAGCTGCTCCATGCTCAGCTCGCCGCCGGACACCACCAGCGGGCGCATGCAGCACAGCAGGCGGCGATCGATACCTTCGCTCAACAGCAGGCTGTTGTACTGGTCGCGGTCGTCGAGCCGCTGGTGAATCTGCGGATCGTAGATCTCCACCACCGCCTCGTTGACCGCGATGGCATAGGGCACCCAGATCGCTTCGCTGAACAGGCGGACCAGACGCCCGCTGATGTAGGTCTTACCGGTGCCGGCAGGGCCGTAGATCATGATGGCGCGGCCGGAATTGACCGCCACGCCAAGCTGGTCGAGCAGGTCGTCGGCCAGCACGACACCGCTGAAGGCCGAGCGCATCTTCTCGGCATTCACCCGCGCGTGGTGGATCGTCTGCACCTTGACCAGCGAACGGTAGGTACTGACCGGAAACGGCGCAGCGCCGATGTAGCCGCTGCGTTCCAGCGCATCGCGCGCGGCATTGCGGCCACGTTCGGTCAGGCCGTAACGCAGGGCCTGGCCGTTGTGCTGGCCGAGCACCTCGATACGGCCATCCTTGCGCAGCAGGGCCAGCACTTCCTCCAGCACCGCGCCGGGCAGCGCCAGCCGCTCGACCAGGCGTACCATATCCAGCGCGCCGCCTTCATGGAGGTGCTTGCACAGCAGATCGGCGAGTAGCTGATCGCTCAGCCCGGTCTCCGCGATAGTGCGTGGCTGCGGCGCCAGCCGCTGCACCGCTTCGCGCTCGCTCGGGTAGGCATCGCTATCGCTGACTGCATACATGGCGGTCTCCCGCGCTAGGAATTGACGTGGAACCACAGGCCGCTGGCGGCCGTTCCGAGAAGAATCGCGATGGCGTAGGGAAACGGTTGACCGGCGACTTCCCCGGCGCCGGGCGCCAGGTAGCTATGACTGCGCAGCATCACGCCGTAGCGGCTCAGGGTCTGCCGAAACTGACCATGCCAGAGCACCAGGGCCAGCCCGCAGAGGCCGCCGGCCATCAGGCTCGCCGCCGTGGCGGCCAGCGCCTGCTGCGGCGTGAGAAACGCCCCGACCATGGCCATCAACTTCACATCACCGGCGGCCATACCACCTGCCGCATAGAGCAGCAGGAACAGGCCGAAGCCGATCAGCGCCCCCAGCATCCCCTGCCCCAGCCCGCCCAGACCGCCCATGAAGAGCTGCCCGGTCAGCCCCAGCGCCAGCCCCGTCAGGACCAGGAGGTTGGGAATGCGGTGGTGGCGTACATCGCTGACCACCGCATAGCTCAACAGCGTGAGCAGCAACAGCCCGCTGAGCCAGCCTTGAGCGGTCATCGCAATGGCCAGGCTTAAGACGCAGGAGTTCCGCCAAGCGCCGTGATAATCGTGTTGATCTTGGCAAGAACGGCAGCACCAAGATTGGTAAATGCAAGCGCGACAGCCGCCGTAATCAGCCCTCCCGCCACCGCGTACTCCACGATGGTCAGCCCGTCTTCGTCCTTCGCGAACTTCAGCACCGCAGTCTTGATCGTTTGAATGGTCATTTCGCTCACCTCACTGAGGAGTGGTTTGTTCAACGGCTGGCAACGCTCCATGCGCCGCTGAGGTGAACACTAGTCAGCCGACCCGCTCCGGCGTTAGGACTCAATTGCGCATCGCTAGGACTCAATTGCCGATTGCCACGGAAGGCTCTGCGACGGACTTCTGGCGTCAATAGCGTCCTCATAACGGCAAATGGCCATATCGTCACTTGCTTAGCAGAATCCGTTCTTATCCATAGTGGCCGTTTGCCAATACTGTTCGTAAGGACAAGTAAGAAAGCAGAGCTAGTGAAGATGTCTAACTCGCCGCAGGGACCCCTGCTCCTATGGGTCGATCTAACCCACGACCGCAGCACCGAAGCACTGATGAACCAGTTCACGGCGTTCAGCGAATGCCGCCTGGTACAAGCACATAGCCTCACCGATAGCACCAGAAGCCGGCGCGTCGACATGATCTGCATGCATTTCGATCGCCCGGATGCGCTGGGCCTGAACCAGCTGCAACAGGTCAAACGCGCCGCGCCCTCCATCCCCATCAGCATGTTCACCGTCCAGCATTCCGAGGAGCTGGCCGTATGGGCGATGCGCTCTGGCGTATGGGAGTACGTCACGCTGCCACTGTCGCCGGCCGAGCTGCAGCGCTACCGCCAGGCGCTGGAGCGGCTTTACGAGCTGCGCCAGAGCAGCAATGTCGGCTCGCGCAGGGCGCTGAGCGAGCATTACCCGGAGCTGCCACCAAGCATCCGCCTGACCGTCGACCACCAGAAGCATCAGCTGCTGGTTCGTGCGACCCAATACATCGACCAGCACTTCTGCGAGAACCTCGACCAGAAGGAACTGGCCCTGCTGTGCGGCCTGACGCCCTCGCGCTTCAGCCGCCTGTTCAGGGAGGTGCACGGGGTCTGTTACCTGGAATACATGCTGGGAAAGCGCCTGGAGTTCGCCAAGGATCGGCTGGACAACACCCAGATGCCGATCACCACCATCGGCTATGACGCGGGCTTTCGCGATCCGTCGTACTTCGCCCGTGCATTCAAGCAGTTCGTCGGCTGCACCCCGAGCGAATACCGCAACGGCGGACGCCCGCTCGCGGCGGTGGTCGTCGAACAGGATCTGCAGGATGCCGCCCCGGCGTATCCCGACGCCCTGAGGCTGGACGTCGGCTCCTGACAGCCGGTGAATCGCCTCTGCAACCCTGCCATCGTTACCCGTGACGATGGCAGGCAGCGGCGACACCGACCACGCACGCCACACTATCTGGCTAAAAAACATCCAGCTCTGTATACTCGCGCGCCTTTTTCATGCGCGGTTTTCGAGGTTCAAAGTCGATGAGCAAAACGCCAACAGTCGGGTTCGTCAGCCTGGGGTGCCCCAAGGCAACCGTCGACTCCGAACGCATCCTCACCCAGCTGCGCATGGAGGGTTACCAGATCGTGCCGTCCTACGAGGATGCCGATGTGGTGGTGGTGAACACCTGCGGTTTCATCGACAGCGCCAAGGCGGAATCGCTGGACGCCATCGGCGAGGCCATCGCCGAGAACGGCAAGGTGATCGTCACCGGCTGCATGGGCGGGGACGAGAACAACATCCGCGGCGTGCACCCCAGCGTGCTGGCGGTTACCGGCCCGCAGCAATATGAGCAGGTGGTCAACGCCGTGCATGAAGTGGTGCCGCCGAGCATCGAGCACGACCCCTTCGTCGATCTGGTGCCGCCACAGGGCATCAAGCTCACCCCGCGTCACTACGCCTACCTGAAGATTTCCGAAGGCTGCAACCACAGCTGCAGCTTCTGCATCATCCCGTCGATGCGCGGCAAGCTGGTCAGCCGCCCGGCCGGTGACGTACTCAGCGAAGCCGAGCGCCTGGTCAAGGCCGGCGTGAAGGAGATCCTGGTGATCAGCCAGGACACCAGCGCCTACGGCGTCGACCTCAAGTACAAGCTGGATTTCTGGGACGGCCGGCCGGTGAAGACGCGCATGCTCGAGCTGTGCGAGGAGCTGGGCAAGATGGGCGTCTGGGTGCGCCTGCACTACGTCTATCCGTACCCGAACGTCGACGACGTGATCCCGTTGATGGCCGCCGGCAAGATCCTGCCGTACCTGGACATCCCCTTCCAGCACGCCAGCCCGAAGGTGCTCAAGGCCATGAAGCGCCCGGCCTTCGAGGACAAGACCTTGGCACGCATCAAGAAGTGGCGCGAGATCTGCCCCGAGCTGACCATCCGCTCGACCTTCATCGTCGGCTTCCCCGGCGAGACCGAAGAAGACTTCCAATACCTGCTCGACTGGCTGACCGAAGCTCAGCTCGACCGCGTCGGCTGCTTCCAGTATTCGCCGGTCGACGGCGCACCGGCCGAGGCCATGGGCCTGGAGCCGGTACCGGACGAGATCAAGCAGGACCGCTGGGACCGCTTCATGGCCCACCAGCAGGCCATCAGCGCAGCGCGCCTGCAGCTGAAAGTCGGCCGCGAGATGGACGTGCTGATCGACGAAGTGGACGAAGATGGCGCCATCGGCCGCTCCTGGGCCGACGCCCCGGAGATCGACGGCATGGTCTACGTCGACAGCGAACAGCCGCTGCAGCCGGGCGACAAGGTACGCGTGCGCGTCACCAACGCCGACGAGTACGACCTCTGGGCCGAAGTGATCTGATCACCGCGCCTGCCAAAGAAGCCCCGCCCATGCGGGGCTTTTTCATGGGCGGTCGAGCGGGCTGAGCACCGCCAGACCACCGCGATTGAGGACATGGGTGTAGATCTGCGTGGTTTTCACATCAGCATGGCCGAGCAGCTCCTGCACCGTGCGAATGTCCTGGCCGCTCTCCAGCAAATGCGTGGCAAAGCAGTGGCGCAGCGTGTGCGGGGTCGCTGGCTTATGTAGGCCGACCCGGCGCACCGCGTTACGGATCGCTCGCTGGATGGTCTTCTCGTGCAGATGATGGCGGAAGATGCCGCCAGAGCGCGGGTCCTCGGAACGATTGATCGACGGGAACACGAACTGCCAGCCCCACTCCGCCGCTGCATTCGGATACTTGCGCGCCAGCGCATGGGGCAGGTTGGCCTTGCCATAACCTTCCAGCAGATCCTGCCTGTGCAATTGCTTCACCCTTTCCAGATGCAACTGCAGGGGCGCCACCAACTTGCTCGGTAACATCGTTACCTGTCCTTTTGCCCCGTCGCGGATCAGGATCTCCAAGCGGGAAAACTCCACATCCTTGACCCGTAAGCGCAGCACCTCCATCAACCGCATACCCGAGCCATATAGCAGGCTGCTCACCAGCCAAAGCGTGCCATCCAGTTGCGCCAGCACGCTCGCCACCTCCTCCCGGGTCAACACCACCGGCAGCCGCTGCGAACGCTTCGCCCTGATCACACCCTCCAGCCACGGCAACTCTATCTGCAACACCTGCTTGTACAGAAACAGAATCGCCGACGGCGCTTGGTTCTGCGTGAACGCCGAAACATCACGGCGCACTGCCAGATCACTGAGAAAGGCCTCCACCTCAGACGCGCCCATATCCTGTGGATGTCGGTACTTATGAAAACGAATGAAACGCCTGATCCATTCCAAATAGACAGCTTCGGTACGAATCGAATAGTGTCGCAATCGAATCTGCCCTCGCACCTGGTCGAGCAGCCTAGGCTTGATATCCATGTCGCTGTTGCTCCCTGATTCATGTCGCATCTGCTGATGCGTTTTTCAGGCTAGACAAGGACTTGCAAGGCGACAAGGAATTTTATGCGACATATGTGGCGTAGTTTTTTACGCCACTTATGTCGCCTACTTATAGTTAGGTTCCACTCCAAATGACCGCGCCGCTAATCAAGCTAAAAGTTGACCGTGATAGTGTCTGTGCAGGTGACGACTGTCAGTCGCACATGGCGCTTTTATCAGTCTCGGCTGAAACAACCTTAATTGAAGTCTTAAATTTGGCTCAAAAAGCCTGCTCTCTAGCAGGAATTGCAGGCGGAAATGCAACTTGGCTAATAGATACCCAAGGTTACGGAAAAGGCTGTGTCGGTGTCGTAGCGCAGCAGTGGGCAGAGCCAAAGCTAATCACAGAGCAAAATATTACCGCGGGCCAAATTTGGAATAACTCAAACGGTACTCTATTCTTTCGCTACTGGTGCCAGTCAAACCCTAATACTGTTTTTGAGGCCATCAAATCTGGCGGCGAGCTACCATCGAGGTATACGTGAAACCTAACTACTGGTTCAAGTCGTTCGCTTCGCTCACTCGGGACCGGCTAAAGCCGGCCCCTTAACCAAACGTTAGGTATCACATGCTCAACCGCTACCCAGACCAAACTCGCTCACGAAGAGGCTTTGCATTAGTTGGGGCTATCTTCTTGGCTTTCGGCTTATTCATGGTGCTAGTCGGGTCTGGAATAGGAGCATTTATCGGCGCGCTTTTTGGTTTCGTCTTGCTGCTTCCATCGGCTTTATGTGGAGAAGCAAGTTTTCGAAAATTTGAAAAAATTCTTTCCAAAATCGCTTTATTTGGGAGTCTGTCGTGAAACCTAACTATGCGCTCAACACCGTTCGCCCCGCTCACTGGACTCGCAAAAGCTACGCTTTTGCTCGCCTGTTAGCTTAACCGTTAGGTGCCATATGGAGTTAAAACGTGAACTTGACTGAGATTTTAGGAGTCAGCGGTGCGGTTCTTGGCTCTCTTGGTGGTGGAGCGCTAATAATCTTTGGCTTTTCTAACTGGCTCGGAAAAGTATGGGCGAACAGGCTCATGGAAAAAGAAAAAGCTGATCACACACGCGCCCTTGAAGCACTTAGAACGCAGCTCACGCAAGAGACTGAAAGTTACAAAATAAAACTCAAAAAATCCGAATTCATTTTCGAGCGAGAATTTGAAGCAACGTCTGAGTTCGTAAATTTACTTAGAAGTATCTTGCCGCCACTATCACATCCGCAGATGGATTGGGATGAGGCTTGTGAAGAAATCGCTCACGATTTTAAAAATATTGAGAAGCTGCTTAGCTTATTCATGTCAAAACACGGAGCGGTTTTAGGCGCTGAGGCAAAGAAACTCATATCTAGTGCATTAGGGCTCGCAGCGCACGGAAAGTTTTTAATTCAGGGCCCTGAAGTTCCACGCAGTGCGTCAGAATCGGCTAACACTTTGTTCGAAAAGCTCGCAAAAGCTGAGGATGTTCTTTTGCAGCAGGTACATTCACAGTCAAGCACCTAACTAGTGGTTCAAACCGCTCGCTTCGCTCACTGGGACGGGCTAAAGCCCGCCCCTTAACCAAACGTTAGACGCTTCAGGCAACTAAATGTGCGCATGAAAGATTGACTAGCCAGCTATAATAATAAATTACGCCACTTATACGATTTAAACCTGACCCATACGGAATGCTTGAACTTACTTGGCGAGGATGAAATGTTCAAAAAAATCATGGAATACGAGCTTTCACTTGAAGTATTGCTCGTATCAATTATTTTCATTTGCTTACTCGCCCTACTAGTCAAAATAGTTATCCCAAATTTTGGCGTCAAATCAGTAGCCGCTAGCTGGATGACAATGCTCGGGGCATTTATTATTTTTGCGTACTCAGTTTTTGTCGAGCTAAAAGAAGAATCTTTTAAATCAGGATTTAATACATACATTTGCGTATCGGATAACGCAGATTTATTTAGCTTTTTGGTTCCACCCAACCACAGAGGCGATTGTGGCCTTCTTCGCTATCAAGATAGCGGATCGTTGTCGTACCTGAAATCAGACCTAGATAAAAATTATGCTCCAGAGGTTGGAGTTGAACTCATTCAGATTAATGCAATTTCTTACTTAGCATCCGACTACAGAGATTGGAAGTCCAAGAAATACTCTTCGCCGTCTTCATACACTGAAACATATAGAAAAAAATCCGATGCTGGCAAAGATGCCGTTATTCTTGAGGGGGTTGCTTTACGCAACTCTAATTTTAGATTCTTCGATATATCACCTGAAGTTGCTCACGACTTTGGTGGATATTCAATATTGCCACCTAACAGCTCCGTACAAACCAATGGCTCAAAGGTTGTTTTAAAAAACCCTCACTTCATTTTTGAGGTCGAACCCTTCTCACTACAAAGACTTTACAGCATAGATGTATCTACACCTCAAAATGTTTGGGTTACGGAATACGACGTCAGAATTTCTTACACCTTATTTAAATCAAAATCTGGGCATTGGCGCCGCTCTGAATATCGGGATTTTTGCCATTCATTAGCTGAGGGTATCAAGACTCGACTTGAGGTAACACATGAGAACTGGCCAAAAAGTAAAGGCTGGGGAGTTTGACTTAAAGTTTTCGCAAAAACTTATATTGCTGCACAAGAGTCAATGCACACTAAAAAATAAATACTCCACACCTAGCACCAGTGATAACGCGCCTAACAACTGGTTCAAACCGTTCGCTTCGCTCACTGGGACGGGCTAAAGCACGCCCCTTAACCAAACGTTAGGTACAACACAGGATAATCGCCGAATGAGAGCACTCTTAATTGCAATCGCCGCCCTCTCATCACCAGCACTGCTCGCCAATGACAGACTTATTGACGTGCCCGGAATCATCGGAAAATCAGAAACAGCAGTAGCTGAGATGCTTGGCCAGCCAACGGAGTGTACAAGTACAAAACACGGCCGAAAGTGCACATATGAAAAAGCAGAGACTGAAATTGTCTTTATCAGAGGCAAGGCTGACTGGATTACCGTTGAAGGCATCGACAAGCTTCCCTTCAACCAGGGCACGTTGGGCTCAATTGGCATAAAAGCTCAAAACCCATCCTTCAAAAATGACTTCACAATGCGATGGGAGCCTCTTCAAGGAATGCGTTCGATCTCACTCTTTGGTTCCGACAGCAATGCAGATTATTTCTATATCAAAGCCTATACCGAGTAGGTATGCACCTAACACTTGTCTCAAGTCGTTCGCTTCGCTCACTTGGACGTCCGCAAGCTACGCTCGCGGCCGCCCCTTAGCCAAACGTTAGGTGCTTTTACTTTGGGCCCGAAAACTCAGGAACTAATTGGCATACTGGCTGAACTCGCCTTCGTTCTCGAAAGCGATGGAAACGCCCACTGGTGCGGTTGGATGCGAAAAGCAAGAATGCGTCTGCTCAACTCAGACTACTCGGGTATCGAGCACCTTCTTTCGGCATATGGCGGCATGGGCTCACTTAACGATGTCATTCTCGGCCAGATCTGCAAAGATGGCGTCTTTGAGTGGAAACCCGGGCACATTGAGTTGAATGAAAAGTTCGCTGCGCTCAGTAGCAAAGCATGGGAGTTGGCTGATGCAATTAAACGAGCACAGTAGCCACGGCGCACCTAACAATTCCGTCGAGAGGGACGGCCCAAAGCTACGCTTTAGGTTCCCTCCACCTTCGGCTCCGGCCGCCCCTCACGTCAAACGTTAGGCAATATAGATGGATCAATTTTTACCACCAATTCTTGAATGGATTAGCACAACACATGGAAGCGGCCGCCATGAGCACTATGGCTGGGTAATTGTTTCATTATTTGCCATTTCAATAGCTAAGCGCCTTGATAGGTCCGAGAAATCAGAAAACCAAAAATCACTTCGCACACAACAAATAGCCTTTTTAAAAAGTGAACCTTTACTCGCAACTATCTACTCAGAAAAAAGCCAAGCCACAATTAAATATACAGCTTGCATCAAAGAAGACGGCGAAGGTTATAGGATAGCAGTGTGGGCATTACAAGCAGCAAAGGAAAATCCACTGCTTAATGAAGCCGCAAATACATTTGAAGCCATCGAAGTACTTATAAAAGAAAAAACTCCATTTTCGATCTCAGACTTCAGGCCACGCAATGGCAATTAAAGTCCGTCACGAATAGCGCCTAACAATGCGTATATGAACTCTCCCCACAAGCAGTGAGGAAAGCTTTTTTCGATCCTTGAATCGCCCATAGTTTCGCAGACACCTCCCCGTAGACTCTGGCCAAAAATCCGTGGCACAGCTTGACCTGTCTATTACTTGACACTCCAGAGTTGGTGGCTGACGGCGTGGTGTCGTCAGCCATGAAGCGTTAGGAGAGATCACATGACCGCGGTCAACATGACCCAGGAGCAATGGATAGAGCTGTTTGAAGCCACAGGACTGGATGAGGCGATGATGCACAGGTGGCACCGTGAATTTGAGCGGCGATATCCGGCCCAACATCAATCGTTTCTGCAATGGATCGGTCTTGACGCAGAAGAGATCCTGAACGTCAGGAAGTTCTCACAGCTTGGTTGATGCACTTGGGGAGGCCAATCCCCCCGCGGGGCCTGGCCTCGCCCTCCCGAGGAATTATCGGCATGTATACAGTGGGGCAACTTGGGAAGCGCGTTGGGCTGTCTCGTAGTGCACTTCTCTACTACGACGAAATCGGCCTCCTTTCGCCATCGGCGCGCAGTTCGTCTGGCTATCGCCTTTATTCCGAAGGCGATGTGCAGCGCATGGAAAGGATAATGACCTATCGCGATGCGGGGCTCTCGCTGGATGTCATCGGAACGCTATTACAGGCCGATGGCGCATCGGCTCCTGTGGTGCTGGAACGTCACTTGCAGAAGGTCAACGAGGAAATCGCCAAACTCCGACAGCAACAACACGTCATCGCCCAATTGCTCGGCGACGCGCAGGTGCTGCGAAAGAGTCGTTCAATGACCAAGGCGCAGTGGATTGCGCTACTCGCCTCCACCGGATTGAACGAAGAAGGAATGCAAAAATGGCATGCGGAATTCGAGAAGATGTCGCCTGATGCGCATCAGGATTTTCTGGAATCGCTCGGGATAGCACCGGAGGAAATTGCTTCGATCCGCCAATTCTCAAGGCGCCAAGCTACCGAGGGTGATGGCTAACGCCGGATTCAACCGAGCCTGCACCCAGGCCGGCTAGTTCCACGCTGCGGCTGAGGAGCAATCTGCCGCCCGCCTCCCCAGCGGCCAAGCTCCGCCCAAACCAGCTATTGCTGGAAGAACGACCTCGGTCCTGGGCCACGTACTGCTGACCTCGCGCCGGATTCCGCGATTGTGGTGAGGCGGCGTAGAATCCGCCCACGCCTCGGCCCGGGTCGCGCATGAATACCCGCTATCGCCGCGACTGCGGGGTCTGGCAGCTCGTTCAGTGCTGCCTCGGCGGACAACCACGCGCCACGCTGATCGCTGTGGATGCACGAGGCCGGCCCGCATGCTGATCTGCCGCAGCCCGGAACGAATTGCCTCCCGATAAACTGCCAATTTTCACGGCCCCTACAGGACTCGCACGCCCATGACCCAAGACTCGCGCTTCGCCGCCATGCCTGATGCCAACGGATATTTCGGCCCCTATGGCGGCCAGCTGGTGCCGCCGCACCTCAAGCAGGCGATGGACGACATCAATCTGGCCTACGAAGAAATCCGCCAGCGCGACGACTTCCAGCAGGAGTTGGCCTCCCTGTTCGCCGACTACGTGGGCCGCCCAAGCCCGATCTTCCATGCTCGCCGCCTCTCCCAGCAGCTCGGTGGTGCGCAGATTCATCTCAAGCGCGAGGACCTGAACCACACCGGCGCGCACAAGATCAACCACTGCCTGGGCGAGGCATTGCTGGCCAAATTCATGGGCAAGACCAAGGTGATCGCCGAGACCGGCGCCGGTCAGCACGGCGTGGCCCTGGCCACCGCCTGCGCGCTGGTGGGTATTCCCTGCGAGATCCACATGGGCCAGGTGGATATCGAGAAGGAACACCCCAACGTCACCAAGATGAAGATCCTCGGCTGCAAGCTGGTGCCGGTGACCCGCGGCGCCGCGACGCTCAAGGAAGCGGTGGACAGCGCCTTCGAGGAATACCTGAAGGACCCGCACAACTACATCTACGCCATCGGTTCGGTGGTCGGCCCACATCCGTTCCCGAAGATGGTCCGCGACTTCCAGTCGATCATCGGTACCGAGGCGCGTGCGCAGTTCCTGGCCAAACATGGCCGCCTGCCCGATCAGGTCGTCGCCTGCGTGGGTGGCGGCTCCAATGCCATGGGCATGTTCACCGCCTTCCTGGAGGATGCTGCGGTCGAGCTGGTTGGTATCGAGCCGGCCGGCGAGAGCCTGGACAAGCCCGGCCGCCACTCGGCCACGCTGTCCAAGGGCAAGCCCGGAGAACTGCATGGCATGGCCTGCTACGTGTTGGAAGATGCCGAGGGCAATCCGTCAGCCGTGCACTCCATCGCGTCCGGGCTGGACTACCCCGGTGTCGGCCCGCAGCACAGCTATCTGAAGGATCTCGGCCGGGTGAATTATCAGACCGCGACCGATCAGGAATGCCTCGACGCGTTCATGACCCTGTCGCGCGTGGAAGGCATCATCCCGGCGCTGGAAAGCGCCCACGCGGTAGCCTGGGCGATCCGCGTGGCGCCGACACTGCCGCAGGATGCGCACATTCTGGTCAACCTGTCCGGCCGTGGTGACAAGGACGCTGACTACGTGGCCCGCCTGCTCAACCTCTAATCGAGCGGACGCCCCGCGCCCAACCGGGTGCGGGGTGCTCTCACGACGCCCGACGCGTATCATCCGCAGCCTCGCTTCCTTTCCCCGGGCGCCTTCCATGCTGCATCACGTCCGCCCTGTCGGCATCCTGCACTCCTGCTTCAAAGAGAAGTTCGCCATCCCGCGCCAGCCACAGCTAGCCCCTGCCGCACGCGGTGTGCTGGAGCTGCTGCCGCCGTTCGATACCGGCGAGGCGGTGGCCGGGCTGGAGCAGGTCAGCCACGTATGGCTGCTGTTCCTGTTCCACCAGGCGCTGGAAGATCAGCCACGTCTCAGGGTGCGGCCGCCGCGCCTGGGCGGTAACCGCATGATGGGCGTTTTCGCCACGCGCTCGACCCATCGCCCCAACGGCATCGGCCAGTCAGTGGTCAAGCTGGACAAGGTGGAGCCAAATCGGCTGCTGCTATCGGGGATCGATCTGCTCGACGGTACGCCGATTCTCGACATCAAGCCGTACGTCCCTTACGCGGACGCCCTGCCCGATGCGACCAACGCGATGGCGGCAGCACCGCCACCGTTGGTCGAGGTGCAGTGGAGCGCACAGGGCCTCGCTCAGGCTCAGCGCGAAGCCTTGCGCCTGGGTGAGCCGCTGGTGGAACTGATCGAACAATGCCTGGCGCAGGACCCCCGCCCGGCCTATCAGACGCCCGAACCAGAGCGACGCTATGGCACGCAGTTCTGGGACGTGCAGGTGCGTTGGCACTATCCGACGCCGGAGCTGATCCGCGTGCTCGAGGTGGTAAGTGATTGAGCGCGTCCCGCCAGGCGCCCGAGTCGCATGGCGGGAACTAGCCGGCTACTTAGCCGGCGTCAGCAACAGCCGCCGAGTGCCGTAGGCTTTGTCCAGATTCGCCGGCTGGAACGGGAAACTCAGGTACTGCGCCTTCATCCAGGCATCGATGCCATCCGCATAGTGCGGGCTGGCCGGATTACCTGACTGACCCGAGCTGTTCAGCCCCAGCATCGGCTCGGCGCGGTTGAAGTCGACGATGATGCGCATCGCCGGAACCAGCCAGGTGTCGAACCCCTCGCCCCAGCGATACGCCGAGACGTTCAGCGTGCTGTGGTCGCCCCCCGCCGGATAGGGACCGCGATCCAGATAACCGTGCAGCGCCTTGATCGAGCGCCCCTGCCCCGCCGGCAGGTGCGGCGCCAGCTGGGTACTGCCGGTAAGCCACTCGTAACGATGCAGCTTGCCCCACTGCCAGGCGCTGCGATCGTGCCCCAGCTGCGCCTCCAGCAGATTCACCGCCGCGGCCAGGCTGCGGGCCAGGATCGCCGGTTTGTCCTCGACCTGTGGCGTGCCGATGTCGTCCCAGAAGGGGCTGTCGTCGCGGCCGAGCAGATGGTCGGCCTGCGCCGAATAGGACAGGCCGGACACCTGCAGCAGCGCTTTCCAGGCCTGGCTGTCATCCGGTCCCAGCTCATCGAGAAAGGTCTGGCGCGCACTTTCATGCAGGAAGGCGCCGTACAGCGCAGCATCTGCCGAGCTGGCGGCCAATCGGCCATCAAAGGCCATGAGACGCTTGTAGGCTTCCTCGGCCTTGGTCCGCTGAGCCGGCGGCAGAGCCTTGATGGCCGCCTGCAACGGCTGGGCCATGCCCGGCCCGTCGAACATGGCCTTGAGTTTGGCCGCGAATGAGGTGGTCTGGTCGTACTGCATGGCAATCATGCTGCGGGTATCGTGCTTGCCGCGCCCGGCCAGCTCAGCCAGGCGCTCGAAGCGTTCCGGCGCATACCACGTACTGGACAGCTGCATGCCATAGCCGCGCGGCGCAGTGCGGTGGTTGGCCGTACCCAGCCAGCCCTGCGCCGGATCCTGATCGTACGGATGCAGCATCGGATCGGCGAAGCCGTCCCAGTCGTAACGCCCCTCCCAGCCTGGCGATGGCATCAGACCAAGGCCATCGCGTCGATTGGGGAAACGCCCGGTCACCTGCCAGCCGATGCTCTGACGATCGGCAAATACCATGTTCAGCGCCGCCGCACCGATCTTGCCGGTGGCCGCGAAAGCCTGATCGACCGACTGCGCACGAGACAGATCGAAGAACGCATCCAGCGACTTATCCGCCTCCAGCTGCGTGGTCTTGAGCGCCAGGCCGTAACCGCTGCTGAGCTGCAGCGGCTGGATCGGATGCTTGCGCTCGCCGAGTGCACTGTTGAGCAACGGGCCGTGACGGGTTTCGTAGATGATCTCGCGAACCGGTCGCTGTCCCTTGATGAAGAAGGTTTCATGACGCTCGCGGGCCGCGAGCCACTTGCCATCGGCCAGGTACATCAGGCGCGAACCTTCACGACGAATCTGCTCGAGGAATAGGTCCTGGTTGTCGCCCATGACCATGGTCATCCCCCAGCCCAACTTGCCGTTGAAACCAGCGACCACGGCCGGCACGCCGGCGATGGACACGCCAGCGGCCTGGAATTTCGGGGAGCGAATCTGCACGAAATTCCAGTACGACGGCATCGACAGTGGCAGATGGGTATCGTTGGCCAGCAATGGTTTGCCGCCACGACTGTGACTGCCTGCGATCGCCCAGTTGTTGGAAGCGGCCACGCCCAGCATGTTCAGCGATGCCACCTGCGTCGCGGCGCGGTCAAGCGCTGCCAGCCCGGGAATCTGCCCGGCCAGATTCAGACCCTTCAGCTTCTCAGCTTCCTCGATCGGCAGCGGCTCGTCCGGATAGGTCGGCAGCAACCAGGCAAGCTTGTCGCTACCGACCTTCTGCGCCATGACCAGAGCGGAAATTTCCTCCTGCAGGTTGACCGACAGGCCGAAATTCAACAGGCAGAACACCAGCACCGAATCTTCGGGCTTCCAGTACTCGGGGCGATAACCGGACTCGGCAAGATCCATCGGCAACTTGTCGCGATGGCGGAACAGATACGCGTTGACGCCGCGTGCATACACCTCGAAGAACTTCTTCATCCGCGGCGAGGCTTCGCGATAGAGCAGCTCGGCGCTCTGGCGCAGATTCACCGTCCGCATGAAACGATCGATTTCCAGCACACCCGGCCCAGCCATCTCGGCCAGCCGTCCCTGAGCGGTCAGGCGCAGGCTGACCATCTGACTCAGGCGATCCGTGGCATGGACATAGCCCAAAGCAAACAGCGCATCATGAAACGAAGAGGTCTCGATTAGCGGCATGCCCAGCGGGTTGCGGCGGATGCTCGCACTGCCGGCCAGGCCCGCCAGCGGCTGAATGCCCTGTGCCGGCGGCAGGCTTGCGCTGTAGCGGTTGTCCAGATAGGACTGACAGCCAGTGAGGGCGACGAGCCCGATCGCCGTACCAAGGGCCAGGCGAATCAGCGGGAAAGGCAGACGCAGAGACATCGACGGCTCCTGAAGGAACGGCAAGTCGGTGGAGATAATGGACGATTGGACAACGTGCTGCGGTACGAGTTGGCGCTCTCAGGCCGCGTCATTAGCTTTAGGCAGAGCCTCGTCGAGCAGCCAGCGCGCCGAGCGCCGGGCTTCCGCCTTGTGCTGCAACTCCAGAGCACTGAAGCTGGCTTCGTGACGACGGCGCTCGCTCTTGTCCAACGCCTTCCAGGCCGCATGCGTCGGCACCTGTTCGGTCGCCTCGAAGAGCAGCTGGAAAACCTGGCAACGCGGATCCTGACCGAGCGCCGAGTCGTAATTGTCGAGCAACACCTTGATGCGGATAGCGCCTTCGATCAGCGGTAGCTGCTCGTCCAACAGACTGCTGGCAAGAACTCGCAGGTCGGCGGCGAGTGCAGCATGACGCTGGGCTTGCGCCTCGGCAACTGCCCGTTCGTTGCGCCACACCCGGCGCCACAGGTAAAGCGCATAGCCGCCTAGGGCCAGGATCAGCAGCAGCGCACCGATCAGCAGGACGAGAGCAAGCGGAGTCATGGCCGGATCAGGCGCCGTGACACTTCTTGTACTTCTTCTGGCTGCCACACGGGCAAGGGTCGTTGCGGCCGACATCCTTCAGCGGATTGCGTACCGGCTCGTGATGCCCATGATTACAGTGCGGACCGTGCACGTGATGATGCTCGTGGTCATGGTCGTGATTGCAGTCTGGGCCGTGGACGTGAGTTTCGTGATTCATGTTGCGTGGACTACTCAGGGATGAAATTGCCGGGAATTATCTCGCCATTGGACGCAACGTGCACGCGCCGACCAAGCATCATGCCGATCTTTATCTCGCCGTCGAGCCGATAGCGAATCGGACGATCAGGCTTCTCCAACAGGCGGACGATGTACTTCATGTGCTTCCACAGGTTGGTATGCACCGGCACTTCGTAATAGTCGAAACCGTTGGCCGGCACCGTTAACCACCCACTGGACTCGCCGCTGGCGAGTTCGATGTCGTTGAGATGGACGGTATAGACGAGCCCGCGCACCGGCAGGCTGTGATCGTTGGGATTGTCGATGCGAAAGCGCAGCAGGAACTGCTGCTCCAGCAGGCGCGCCTTGATGATTTCGACCTTGGCGAGCTCGACTTTCGGATCTTGGAATGAGGCGCCGAACCAAGTGGAGCAGCCGGCAAGGAGGCTGAAGAGACTCAGCAGCACCACGGTGCTTAGCATTCTTATTCTGCGTGGCTGGTAAAGCATTCCGATACTCCAAAGGACGGCTCAGTGTAGCAAGCAACATTTCTGCCGCAACGGGGAGGCGCCACAAAATGAACAGTCTCACGCGCCACGATGACAATCCTGTTTCCGTTTACCGTCGCCCTCTCGCCCTGCCTGTGCTTACGCCAGGATACGGGCCAGTACCGCGCGCGCCTTGCCAATGCCCTCGACGAGTGCCGCCTCGATCTCGCTCATGGTGATCACGCCACTCGACTTGCCGGCGGCAGGATTGACTACCAGCGCCAGACAGGCATACGGCAAGTCCAGCTCGCGCGCCAGTACCGCCTCCGGCATACCAGTCATACCGACGATATCGCAGCCGTCGCGCTCCATACGGGCGATTTCGGCGACCGTTTCCAGGCGTGGGCCCTGGGTGCAGCCATACACGCCGTGGCTGCTGAACGCACACCCTTGCGCCGCAAGCGCCGCGATGAGTCGTTCGCGCAGATCCCCATCGTAGGGAAAGCTGAAGTCGATATGGGTGACGTGGTCGATATCACCCTCGAAGAAGGTATGTTCGCGGCCATAGCTGTAATCGATGACCTGATGCGGCACACAGAAGTGCCCCGACCCCATCGCCGCATGAATGCCACCCACGGCATTTACCGCGACGATCGCTTGCGCGCCGGCCTGCTTGAGCGCCCACACATTGGCCCGATAGTTGACCTGATGCGGCGGAATACGATGCGGATGTCCATGTCTCGCCAGAAACAACACGTCACGGCCAGCATATTCACCGAAAACGATATCCGCTGATGGCGACCCGTACGGCGTCTCGATCGCTTTGGTCTCGCGCAGCACGAGACCATCCAACTCGGTCAGCCCGGTGCCGCCGATGATTGCATGAACAGTCATGGAGATTTCCTCGAAAACGGGATTATTCAGTCGATGAGACCGGCGCCACGCAACATACCGACCGACTCCAGCCAGCGCGGATGCTGCTTGTAATCCAGCGAAGCGATCCCGGCACTGCGCATGCGCGCCAACGTCGGAGCAGGTTTCACATCCAGACGCTGGAGGGCCGCGAGCGCTAATTCCGCAGCCGCGCGATCGTTGCACACAAGCCCCATGTCACAGCCGGCATGCAGGGCTGCCTCGATCCGCGCGGCCGCATCGCCTGCCACGTGCGCGCCGGCCATGGACAGGTCATCGCTGAAGATCACACCGCGGAAGCCCACCTCGCCGCGCAGAATGTCCTGCAGCCAGCGCTTGGAGAAACCCGCCGGCTGATCATCGACCTTGGGAAAGATGACATGAGCTGGCATTACCGCATCGAGCACGCCGGCCAACGCCTTGAACGGGATCAGATCGTTAGCCCGAATCTCATCAAGGCTACGGTCGTCGACCGGAATTGCCACGTGCGAATCCGCCTCGGCCCAACCGTGACCGGGGAAATGCTTGCCAGTTGCCGCCATGCCCGCCGCACGCATGCCGCTGACGAACGCCGCAATCAGCTCGATCGCGCGTGCGGGGTCGGCCTCGAAAGCCCGAGAACCGACGACCGTGCTCCGCTGATGGTCGAGATCCAGCACCGGCGCAAAGCTGAAATCCAGGCCCACCGCCGCCACTTCAGTGGCCATTACCCAGCCGCAGGCCTCGGCCAGTCTGACGCCGTCGACACAATGGGAAAACTCCCGCATCGCCGGCAGTCGCACGAATCCCTGGCGCAGCCGCTGGACACGGCCACCCTCCTGATCCACTGCCAGCAACAGCTCCGGACGCAGGGCCCTGATCGAACGGCACAGTTCCAGCACCTGGCGCGGATGTTCGATGTTACGGGCGAATAGAATCAGCCCGCCGACTTCCGGTTGACGTAGCAGTTGACGATCCTCGGCGGTCAGCCAAGTACCGCCGATATCCAGCATCAGTGAGCCTTGCATGAGGTTACGCGAATCCTTGATCGATCTCGGCCGCAGCCCATTCCGGGTGCGAAGCCTCTTCTATAAATACTGGGCAATGCAGCGGCACCTGCTCGAATAGCAGGACGAGGTCTGCATTGCGCATTCGAATACAGCCATGAGAGAGCGCTACGCCCATGGGCTCACAGTCGGGGGTGCCGTGCAGGTAGATATAGCGGCGAAAGGTGTCGACTTCGCCCAGCCGGTTGACGCCGACCTCGCACCCGCTCAACCAGAGGATGCGGCTCAGAATCCAATCGCGACCGGGAAACTGCTGATGCAATCCCGCAGACCAGATTTCCCCGGTCCAGCGCCGACCACGCAGCACCGCGCCCATCGGCAAACCCGCACCGATACGCGCACGCACCTGATGGAGTCCGCGCGGCGTACAACCGGAGCCATTTCTCTCACCTGCGCCGTTACGCGCGCTGGAAACGGGAAAGCGACAGCTCAACCGGCCTTCGGCAACGCCATAGAGCTGCTGGTCAGCAAGAGAGATATACAGACAATCGAGAATGGTCATGGGCGGCTAGCTTAGCCGATGGAGGGACAACCTAGAACCTCAGCCCTTAGCCGGCATGGCGACGGCATTACGCCGGCCCTTGGGATGGGCCTCGGCCAACGTCGAATCCCCAACCCCGCTTTCAGCACGCATGCCTGCCGCCAGGAACGGTACCATCATCCGCATGACCTGCTCGATGGACGTCTTGACGCCAAAGTCGTTCTCCGCGATCGCCCGCAGGGCCTTGATTCCGGACATGCTGAATGCCGCAGCCCCCAGCATGAAGTGCACGCGCCAGAACAGTTCGATCGGCGGAATCGCCGGCGCAGCCTCATGCACGCGCATCATGTAGCGGCGGAACACCTTGCCGTACATATCCTCGAGATAGCGCCGCAAGTGACCCTGACTCTGACTGAAGGAAAGGCCGAGCAGACGCATGAAGATCGACAGATCGTCGCCGCTGCGCGGTTTAACAGCGAGCGCCTGGTCGACCAGGATCTCCAGCAACTCCTCAAGCGTGTCCGGCTTGTCTGACAGTGCCTCCCGCCGATCGAGTTCGCGCTCTAGGCTGACACAGAACGGGCCAAGAAAACGCGAGAAAACCGCTTGGATGAGCGCTTTCTTCGAGCCGAAATGATAGTTCACCGCAGCGAGGTTAACGCCAGCCTTGCTGGTGATCAGGCGAAGCGAAGTCTCGGCAAAGCCTTTTTCAGCGAACAGCTGTTCCGCTGCATCCAGAATGCGCTCAACTGTTTCGGACTGCGCCATGCCCCCTCCAATGACGAACATCTGTTTGAAACTTACGTTTCACCAAAAAGCAAGTCAACCACGAAAGTCGGGTATGACACTAGCGCCTTGTCGTCGCGCCAGCATCCCCGAATCATCCGACGGCATTGAAGCGCGACAAAAACAGCAATTGCCAAGGCTCGATCACTGTATATAATCCCAGTCACTGTATAAAAGAACAGAGACCGCCATGATCAAGCTGACGCCTCGCCAGTCGGAAATCCTCGCCTTCATCAAGCGCTGCCTGGAAGACAACGGTTACCCGCCCACCCGAGCGGAAATCGCCCATGAGCTCGGCTTCAAGTCCCCCAATGCTGCCGAGGAGCATCTGAAGGCCCTGGCGCGAAAAGGCGCTATCGAGATGACGCCCGGCGCCTCGCGCGGGATACGCATTCCGGATTTCGAGCCTGCCACACAGGAAGGCAGCCTGCCGATCATTGGTCGGGTAGCCGCAGGAGCGCCCATTCTGGCGCAGCAACATGTCGAAGAATCCTGCCAGATCAATCCGGCATTTTTCCACCCGCGCGCCGACTACCTGCTGCGGGTACGTGGCATGAGCATGAAGGACATCGGCATCTTCGATGGCGACCTGCTGGCCGTCCACAGCACCCGCGACGCGCGCAACGGTCAGGTCGTCGTCGCACGGGTTGGCGAAGAGGTTACCGTCAAGCGCCTCAAGCGCGAAGGTGACAAAGTCTGGTTATTGGCGGAGAACCCCGAGTTCGCACCTATCGAAGTGGATCTCGAACATGAAGACTTCGTGATCGAGGGCTTGAGTGTCGGCGTGATACGCCGCTAGGAGACGTTCGATGCAGTACCTCCCCACGACAAACGCCAAGCCGCAGCTGTCTCTCTTCGAGGGGCTGATCGCTCATGGCATGCCGCCCTTTCTCGCCGAACCACCGCCGCCGCAACTCGAGCGCCTGAGTGAGTTGAGCCTGAGCGGCAACAGCGAGCACTGTCGGCTGCTACTCGCCCCTATGCTGCGCGAACTCAGCGATGCTCCCGACAGCCGCTGGCTGACGCTGGTCGCCCCTCCGGCATTTCTGTCATCCCACTGGCTGCGCGAAACCGGGCTGAATCGCGAACGCATCATTCTGCTGCAACCTCGCGGTATTCAGGGCGCACTGGAGCTGACCTGCAAGGCGCTGACTTCCGGCTGTAGCCACACCGTCGTCAGCTGGTTTGCTCACATGGATGCCCGCATGCGCAGCACGTTGCATAGCGCCGCCAGCCAGGGCAGCGCTCAGAGTCTCAACATTCGCCTAGGCCGCTAGCTAGATAGTCCCGACAGGCACATGGATCGTGCCGAATTCCCCGCTACACCCACCTCGCTCAGTGCAGTACCCGCGGCTCATCCTCGTACTCGATCTCGCCATCACCTTCTGACATCCGTCCAGCCATCTGCACACCTACGTTGAACATCGCCTTGGCGATCTCCACATGCTGGCCCTGCAGAAAGAGTTTCGCGTCATCGGAGAAATCCAGCGTCACCAGCACCTCTTCGTCTTCGGCACGGCGCAGTACGATGCGGCCGTCAGGTAGCTCGACAATTTCCAGAAACGAGGTAGGCATTCGATCAGCTCTCCGAGAAAGGCGCGCATTGTACCAGCCGACCATCAAGGCAGCAGCCTTCCGGCATCAGGCAACCCACCATGGCCGGGTTTCATGGGTGACCGTCCACGACGTAGCATTACTCGGACCGACACTGCCCAGCACAACACACACAAGAACAGGCCGAGTCTCCATGACGCCCCGCATTCTGTTGCTTACCACCTTGGCCATGCTTGCCTTCGCCGGCAATTCGCTGCTGTGCCGGATCGCCTTGCGAGACACCGCCATAGACCCCGCCAGCTTCACCGGCGTGCGCCTGCTTGGCGGTGCGCTGACACTCTGGCTTCTGATGCTGCGACGGGAACGTCGCGCGATACCGGACGGTGACTGGTACGGTGCGGTGGCCTTGTTCGTGTACGCCGCGGCGTTCTCGTTCGCCTATCTGCATCTCGACGCCGGCACCGGCGCGTTGCTGCTGTTCGGCGCCGTACAATTGAGCATGATCGTGTGGGGTCTGATACGTGGCGAGCGCTTCGGCCACTGGCAGGTAGTCGGCCTCATCCTGGCGATGGGCGGCCTGATATTTCTGCTGCTGCCGGGCAGTAGCGCGCCATCATGGCATGCTGCGCTGCTGATGCTGGCCTCCGGAGTCGCCTGGGGAATCTATTCGCTGCGGGGACGCGGGACCGTCAATCCGCTGAATGCCACGGCCGGTAACTTCGTGCGAGCGGTGCCGCTGGGCATCCTGCTGAGCCTGTCGGCCTGGAATCAGTTGCAGTGGGATATCCCGGGCCTGGTTTACGCCCTGCTCTCGGGTGCCCTCGCCTCCGGCGTCGGCTACGCGATCTGGTATTCGGCGCTACCCGGTCTGACGGCGATCCAGGCCGCCAGCGTGCAACTGAGCGTGCCGTTGCTGACCGCCGTTGCCGGAGCGTTGCTGCTTGGCGAAGCACTGACGGGCCGCCTGCTGATCGCCGGTACGGCTATTCTCTGTGGCATTGCCCTCGTCATGCTGACTCGCAAGCCGGAACAGTCATGATGTGGAAGCGCCCGCTCACCACTCGGTCAGCGACTCGCGAAAGCGCAAGGCCAAGCTTTTCAGGTTCTGTCGCCAGAGTTCGAGTTCAGCCCGGGCCAACACTGGGGCCTGCTCTTCAACACTGACGGTCTCGATAAGCGGTTGGCGTGGATCAGTCTTCGCTGTCACCGGCGCACGCGGAGGCTCGAAGAGCGCCGCATAGGCTTCCAGCAGACAGGCCAGCCAAGTCTCCCTCTGTTCGACCAGCTCCACCAGCTCCGCCAGTTCAGGGCTAGGCGCTGCATCGAGTACCGGACGCGTCAGGATCAGCTCGACACGCGGCGCACCGGCACCAGGAGAACGATAGTAGCCCGCGATTTCATGACAGAGTCCCAACAGCGCGCCGTAGAGATGGAACAGGCTCGCCTCACGCTCGGCCTGGATCAGCCCCTGCGCATTCAGCGAGCCCGACTCCTCGGCCTTGCGCCAGCTGTCCAGCGACAGACCTGCGAAGTAGATTTTCTGGTTGGTTCGGGTATAGAACTCGTGAGCCATGAGACGCTCTCCGAATGGCAAGAAAGTGCTGCAAGGATGGACCCGCGCGAGCGCCAATGCCAGAGCCGCAAGAAAGGCCACGCAGCACGGACTGACCTCGCTGCTGAGCGACTCAGTCAGGCCAGATGACGCACTCCAGCACGTCCCTGGCCTACCGCCGCTGCGATTATTTCTCTTCGACCTTCCACTTGCCGCCGACGAAGAAGGCCTTCCAGCCAGTCGGCTTGCCCTCGACCTCGGACTGCACATACTGCTCTTTGGTCTTGCGACTGAAGCGGATGACGGCAGGTCGGCCTTCCGGATCCTGTTGCGGTGCGTCCAACAGAAAGTGGTACTTGGGATCAATCTCGTCGCGGTGCGGGATCAGCTCCTTCACCAGCGGCGCGCGGGTCTCGCGGTTCTTCGGGAACTGGCTCGCAGCCAGGAACAGACCGGATGCACCGTCGCGCAGCACGTAGGTGTCGTTGACCTTCTCGCACTGCAATTCGGGCATCTTCACAGCATCCATCTTCGGCGGCGCAGGTTCACCGTTCTTCAGCAATTTACGGGTGTTCTTGCACTCGCTATTGGTGCAACCGAAGAACTTGCCGAAACGCCCCGTCTTGAGCTGCATCTCGCTGCCGCACTTGTCGCATTCCAGGCTCGGACCTTCATAGCCCTTGATGCGGTACTGGCCTTCCTCGATCTCATAGCCGGGGCAGTCGGGGTTGTTGCCGCAGATGTGCAGCTTGCGTTTCTCGTCGAGCAGGTAGGCATCCATTGCAGTGCTGCAGATGGGACAGCGATGCTTGCCCAGCAGCACCAGCGATTCGGACTCACCCTCGTCATCCGCTGCAATCTCATCGCCCGGCACCAGATTGATCGTCGACTTGCAACGCTCTTTGGGCGGCAGACTGTATCCCGAGCAACCGAGGAACACGCCAGTGGAGGCCGTGCGGATCATCATCGGCCGGCCGCAGACCTTACAGGGAATGTCGGTTAGCGTCGGCTGATTGGCACGCATGCCGTGCTCGCTGCCCTCGGCCTGTTCGAGCTTCTTCTTGAAGTCGCCGTAGAACTCGTCGAGCACATGCTTCCACTCGCGCTCGCCCTGAGCCACATCGTCCAGATGCTCTTCCATGCCGGCGGTGAAGCCGTAGTCCATTAGGTTCTCGAAGCTCTCGGAAAGGCGCTCTGTGACGATGTCGCCCATCTTTTCCGAATAGAAGCGGCGGTTGTGTAGCGAGACGTAGCCGCGATCCTGAATCGTGGAAATGATCGCCGCATAAGTGGACGGCCGGCCGATACCGCGCTTCTCCATTTCCTTGACCAGGCTCGCTTCGGAGTAGCGCGCCGGCGGCTTGGTGAAGTGCTGGCTCGGATCGAGCTTGAGCAGCTTCATGGCGTCGCCCTTGCTCATTTCCGGGAGCACGTCGTCCTCGCCGGCCTTACTCTGCTGCGGCATGACCTTGGTGTAGCCGTCGAACTTGAGGATGCGGCCCTTGGCGCGCAGCTCAAAGTCACCGGCCTCGACCGTCACGCTGGTGGACAGGTACTGCGCCGGCGGCATCTGGCAGGCGACGAACTGGCGCCAGATCAGCTCGTACAGGCGCTCGGCGTCACGCTCCATGCCGGAGAGCTGATTGGGCCGCAGATTGACGTCTGACGGGCGAATCGCCTCGTGGGCCTCCTGAGCGCCCTCCTTGCTCGAATAGACGTTCGCCTTCTCGGGCAGATACTTGTCACCGAACTCGCTCTCGATGAAGCCGCGCACCATGGTGATCGCGTCGGCCGAGAGGTTGGTCGAGTCGGTACGCATATAGGTGATGTAGCCCGCTTCGTAGAGCCGCTGAGCCATCATCATGGTCTTCTTCACGCCGAAGCCGAGGCGATTGCTCGCGGCCTGCTGCAGCGTGGAGGTGATGAACGGTGCCCCAGGCTTACTACTGGTCGGCTTGTCCTCGCGCTTGCTTACGCTGTAGCTCGAGCCCTTGAGCTTCTCCAGCGCGGCGTTGGCCTGCGCCTCGTTCAGTGGTTTGAAGGCCTCGCCCTTCTCGCGGGCGACCTCGAAACGCACCTTGGCCTGCTGCGCGGTCGCCAGATCCGCGTGCACCTCCCAATACTCTTCGGGAACGAAGGCACGAATCTCGCGCTCACGCTCGACCACCAGCTTCACCGCCACCGACTGCACCCGGCCAGCGGACAGGCCGCGGGCAATCTTCGCCCACAGCAGCGGCGACACCATGTAACCGACGACGCGGTCGAGGAAACGCCGAGCCTGCTGGGCATTGACTCGATTGATATCTAGCTCGCCGGGCTGCGAGAACGCGTCCTGAATTGCCTTTTTGGTGATCTCGTTAAACACCACACGCTTGTAACGACTATCGTCACCGCCGATGGACTCCCGCAGGTGCCAGGCAATGGCCTCCCCTTCTCTATCCAAGTCGGTTGCGAGGTAGATGGTGTCGGCTTCCTTGGCCAGACGGCGAAGCTCCTCGATCACCTTTTCCTTGCCGGGCAGGATCTCGTACTTGGCCTTCCAGTCATGCTCCGGATCAACCCCCATGCGCGCGAACAACTGACGCTTGGCTTTCTCCTTGGGCGACAACGCCGGTGCCTCAGCCGCCGCAGCCTTGCCACGCTTGGCCGGCTCCTTGTTGGCCGAACCGCTGGTGGGGAGGTCGCGGATGTGGCCGATACTCGACTTCACCACGTACTGGTTGCCCAAATACTTGTTGATTGTCTTGGCCTTGGCCGGTGATTCCACGATGACCAGCGATTTACCCATGGAGAGGAGAGTTCCTGAATCTAGAGGTGAACGGAGGAAACGCCTCCGGCAATTTGCGCGCACATCTGCAGCTGGGGGCCAGTCCCCTTGCATCAGCAGTGATGCACTGTAGATGAGCCTTCCGACTGCGATCGATGTCGCAAGACCGAGTGCGATAGCCGCCACTCTGTCCGAAAAGCACCGCTATATATAGTGGCGACCGCGGCAAGGTCAAGCGCGGCGCCGGATGAGCAAGCCTATCAGCCTCTCAGTAGCGGCTCGGCTCGGCTTCGATCAAGGCGAACCGGGGCACGGTTTCACCGTCGACTTCGACGGTCTCGACGAACATCGACAACGGCCGTACCCAGAGTCCGTAATCGCCGTAGAGTGCCTGATAGAACACCATCGACTCTTCCGTCTCGGAATGTCGCGCCACCGCAAACACCCGGTACTCTGGCCCCTTGTAATGGCGATAGCGCCCGGGCTCCACCTGCATGCCAGCCTCCTACGTGAACACTGTTCTATAAAAAGAAAAACCGGGGCACCAGGCCCCGGCTTCCTTGCGCCGACCGACAGTCAATGCTCGCGGTCTCGCGAACCTGGCTGGCAGCCTAGCGCAGTCGTTTGCATCTGTCTGTCAGAGGCGCTCGAAGACCGTGCTGATCCCCTGGCCCAGACCGATACACATCGTAGCGACACCGAGCGTACCGTTGTTCTGTTTCATCACGTTCAGCAGGGTGCCGGAGATACGCGCACCGGAGCAGCCGAACGGGTGACCCAGGGCGATCGCGCCGCCGTGCAGGTTGACCTTCTCTTCCATCTTGTCGAGCAGCTTGAGGTCCTTGAGCACCGGCAGGGCCTGTGCGGCGAAGGCTTCGTTCAGCTCGACGTGGCTGATGTCATTGATGGTCAGGCCGGCGCGCTTGAGCACCTTCTGAGTGGAAGGCACCGGACCGTAACCCATGATCGCCGGATCGACACCCGCCACCGCCATGGCACGAACCACGGCCATCGGCTGGATGCCGAGATCCTTGGCGCGCTGAGCGGACATGACGATCATGCAGGACGCGCCGTCGGTGATCTGCGAGGACGTACCTGCAGTTACGGTACCGCCCTTCGGATTGAACGCCGGCTTCAGTGCGGCCAGGCTTTCCAGGGTGGTGTCCGGACGGATGGTTTCGTCGAAGTCGAAGACCTTGAGGAAGCCGTTCTCATCGAAACCTTCCATCGGGATGATCTCGTCCTTGAAGTTGCCTTCCACGGTCGCCTTGTGCGCCAGGCGGTGCGAACGCTCACCGAAGGCATCCTGCTGCTCGCGGGTGATGCCGTGCATCTTGCCCAGCATTTCGGCGGTCAGGCCCATCATGCCGGACGCCTTGGCGGCGTACAGCGACAGCTGCGGGTTCGGGTCGACGCCGTGCATCATGCTGACGTGGCCCATGTGCTCCACGCCACCGATAACGAACACGTCGCCATTGCCGGTCTGGATGGCCTGCACGGCAGTGTGCAGAGCGCTCATGGACGAACCGCATAGGCGGCTCACGGTCTGGCCAGCGCTGGTGTGCGGAATGCGCGTCAGCAAGGAGGCCATGCGCGCGATGTTCCAGCCCTGCTCAAGGGTCTGGTTCACGCAGCCCCAGATCACGTCCTCGACTTCGGCCGGGTCGATCTTCGGGTTGCGCGCCAGCACGCCGTCGATCAGCTGTGCGGACATGGTTTCAGCGCGGGTATTACGGTGCATGCCGCCTTTGGAGCGCCCCATCGGGGTGCGACCGAAGTCGACGATGACTGCATCTCTTGGATTCAGGCTCATGAATTCTCTCTCCCTCGATTAACCGTAGAAGCGCTGGCCGTTGGCAGCCATCTCGCGCAGCTTCGCGGTCGGGTGGTACAGCGGGCCCAGGTCGGCGTACTTGTCGGCCATCGCGACGAACTCGGCGACGCCGATCGAATCGATGTAGCGCAGCGCGCCCCCACGGAAGGGTGGGAAGCCGATGCCGTAGATCAGGCCCATGTCGGCCTCGGCAGCGGTTTCGACGATGCCGTCTTCCAGGCAGCGCACGGTTTCCAGGCACAGCGGGATCATCATGTAGTTGATGATGTCCTCGTCCGACAGCTCGCGCGTCTCGGCAACGATCGGCTTGAGCAGCTCGTAGGCCTGGGCATCGACGACCTTCTTCGGCTTGCCCTTCTTGTCCATCTCGTAGGCGTAGAAGCCCTTGCCGTTCTTCTGGCCGAGGCGGTTGGCCTCGTACATCACATCGACAGCCGTGCGGGTGTCGTCCTTCATGCGATCCGGGAAGCCTTCAGCCATCACGTCACGGCCGTGGTGGCCGGTGTCCATGCCGACGACGTCCATCAGATAGGCCGGGCCCATGGGCCAGCCGAACTTCTCCATCACCTTGTCGGCGCGAACGAAGTCGACACCGTGGGCGATGGCGCGGGCGAAGCCGCCGAAGTACGGGAACAGCACGCGGTTGACCAGGAAGCCCGGGCAATCGTTGACCACGACCGGGCTCTTGCCCATCTTCTTGGCGTAGGCGACGGTGGTAGCGATAGCCACTTCGCTGGTCTTCTCGCCACGGATCACTTCCACCAGCGGCATCATGTGTACCGGGTTGAAGAAGTGCATGCCGCAGAAGTTTTCCGGACGCTTGAGCGCCTGGGCCAGGTAGCTGATGGAGATGGTGGAGGTGTTGGAAGCGATGATCGCGTCTTCGCGAACGTGGCCTTCCACCTCGGCCAGCACAGCGTGCTTGACCTTCGGGTTCTCGACCACGGCTTCGACGACGATGTCGACATTGCCGAAATCACCATAGGACATGGTCGGGCGGATCGCGTTGAGCGCCTGAGCCATCTTGTCAGCGGTCAGACGGCCTTTCTCGACACGTTTGCCGAGCAGCTTGGAGGCCTCGTCCAGACCCATCTGGATACCCTCTTCGCGGATATCCTTCATCAGGATCGGCGTGCCCTTGACGGCGGACTGGTAGGCGATGCCGCCGCCCATGATGCCGGCGCCGAGTACGGCAGCCAGTTTCACGTCGCGGGCCTGCTTGTCGTAGGCCTTGGCTTTCTTCTTCAGCTCCTGATCGCTGAGGAACAGGCCGACCAGGCTCTGCGCAACCGAGGTCTTGGCCAGCTTGACGAAGCCGGCGGCCTCGACTTCGATGGCCTTGTCGCGGCCGAAGTTGGCGGCTTTCTGAATGGTCTTGATGGCTTCGACCGGGGCCGGATAGTTCGGGCCGGCCTGGCCAGCCACGAAGGCCTTGCTGGTTTCGAAGGCCATCATCTGCTCGATGGCGTTGAGCTTAAGCTTGTCCAGCTTCGGCTGACGCTTGGCCTTGTAGTCCAGCTCGCCGGAAATGGCGCGCTTGACCAGATCCAGTGCAGCGGCTTGCAGCTTCTCCGGAGCGACCACGGCATCGACTGCATGAACCTTGAGCGCGTCTTCGGCACGGTTTTCCTTGCCGGATGCGATCCACTCGACGGCGTTATCGACACCGATCAGACGCGGCAGGCGCACGGTGCCGCCGAAGCCCGGGTAGATGCCCAGCTTCACTTCCGGCAGACCGACCTTGGCGGCGGTGGACATGACGCGATAGTCGGCAGCCATGCACATCTCGAAACCGCCACCCAGGGCGATGCCGTTGATGGCGACCACGGTGGGTACGCCCAGGTCTTCGAAATCACTGAAGATCTTGTTCGCTTCGAGGTTGCCGGCAACCAGCTCTTCATCGGGCAACTTGAAGTTGTCGACGAATTCGGTGATGTCGGCGCCGACGATGAATACGTCCTTGCCGCTGGTGACGATCACGCCCTTGACCGAAGCGTCGGCCTTGATGGCGTCGACAGCCTGGCGCAGATCGTTGAGAGTGAGGCGATTGAATTTATTGACGGACTCACCCTTGAGGTCGAAATTCAATTCGACGATGCCGCTCTCAAGAGCCTTAACCGTGATGGCTTTACCTTCGTAAATCATCAACTGATCTCCAGGTATGGAAGCTGAACGTTACGTGTCTCACGTCTTCGGCCCTGACTCGACCGCGCCTTGCGGCGAACGACACCCACCGACACGATAATCCGGGTGACCGGCATCTGCTCTGGCAAACGCTCGATTCATACGCCCGTTTGATTTGGGTCGGCACACCTTCGGGGAAAAGCGCAGCATTGTCAATCGGCTGGTTTGCCTAACCGAAAGTCACCTGTCAGCGGAAATTTCGCGACTGCCTAGTCACCATCGACAACGCCGATCTGCCTGCATTCACCACAGCGATGAAGGCATTGCCCGGGCAGGCTGAAAAGCTGAAACCGGGACTGCACCAACCGGGTCAATCCTAGACGCAGTCGAGCAGGTACACTGCCGCAATTCGTTGCACGCCATGTACGGTCAACGCACCCACCGAATCCGGAGTACTGCATGTCCCAAGCCCCCATCGCCCGCGCCGACATCGGCACCGATCCCTTTCGCTGGCTGGAGAATCGCGACGCCGACGATGTGCTGGCCTATCTCAAGGCGGAGAACGCTTACCTCGAAGAACAGCTCGCCGAGCAGGCCGAACTGCGCGAAACCCTGTTCCAGGAAATCAAAGGCCGGATTCGCGAAACCGATCTGTCCCTACCCTCGCCCTGGGGTCCGTGGCTGTATTACCAGCGCACCACCGCTGGCGACGAGTACCCGCGGCACTACCGCTGCCCGCGCCCGCTGGATGGCTCGCTCATGGTGGACGAAAGCGCCGAGCAGCTGCTGCTCGATCCCAACGAGCTGGCCGGCGGCGGCTTCCTGTCGCTGGGCGCCTTCAGCATCAGCCAGGACCACAGCAAGCTCGCCTACAGCCTCGACCGCGAAGGCGACGAGATCTACCGGCTGTACGTCAAGGACCTGGCCAGCGGCGCGGTAACGGAGCTGCCCTTCGACAACTGCGACGGCAGCATGACCTGGGCCAACGACAGCCAGACGCTCTTCTATGGCGAGCTGGACGAGACCCATCGGCCGCACCGGATCTACCGCCATCGCCTGGGCGAGACCGGTAGCGCCGCGGTGTTTCACGATCCGGACGGGCGCTTCTTCGTCCACTGCTACCGCGCCAGCTCCGAACGCCAGCTGGTCATCCTCTCCCACAGCAAGACCACCAGCGAAGCCTGGGTACTGTCGGCGGACCAGCCGGAAGGCAACTGGACATGCCTGGCGCCACGCCAGGAAGACCACGAATACTTCCCCGACCATGGCCTGTACGAAGGCCAGTGGCGCTGGCTGATCCGCAGCAACCAGGGAGGCATCAACTTCGCCCTTTACCACGCCAGTGAGGCCGAGCCGGGCCGCGAGCACTGGCAGGAGCTGGTCCCGCATGACGACGCGGTGATGCTCGAGGACGTCAGCCTGAACGCCGAGGCGATCACCCTGACCCTGCGCGAAAGCGGCCTGCCGGTGATCGAGGTGCGATCGCAGGGCGTTCAGCCCTATCGCCTGCAGCTGCCCGATGCGGCCTACAGCCTGCACGTGCAGAACTCGCTGGAATTCACCAGCACGGTGATCCGCGTGCGCTACGAGGCGTTGAACCGCCCGGCGCAGATCCGCCAATTGACTCTCGCCGACGGCGCCCAGGAGGTGCTCAAGGAAACCCCGGTGGAAGGCGCGTTCGATGCCGACGCCTACGAAAGCCGGCGCATCTGGGCCACCGCGCAGGACGGCACGCAGATTCCCATCAGCCTGGTCGGCCGCCGCGACAGCTTCGGCAAGCCGGCGCCGCTCTACCTCTACGGTTACGGCGCCTACGGTCACAGCCTCGACCCCTGGTTCTCCCACGCACGACTGTCACTGCTCGACCGCGGCTTCGTCTTCGCCATCGCCCATGTGCGTGGCGGTGGTGATCTGGGTGAAGCCTGGTACCGCGCCGGCAAGCTGGAACACAAGCCGAACACCTTCAACGACTTCATCGCCTGCGCCGAACAGCTGTTGGCCGACGGCTACACCACGTCGCCGCGCCTGGCCATCAGCGGCGGCAGCGCCGGCGGGCTGCTGATCGGCGCGGTGCTCAACCTGCGTCCGGAACTGTTCGGTGCGGCGATCGCCGAGGTGCCCTTTGTCGACGTGCTCAACACCATGCTCAATGCCGACCTGCCGCTGACCGTGACCGAGTACGACGAATGGGGCGACCCGAACCAGCCCGAGGTGCACGAACGCATCCGCGCCTATGCGCCGTACGAGAACGTCCGGGCCCAGGCCTACCCGCCGCTGCTCGCCGTGGCCGGCTACAACGACAGCCGCGTGCAGTACTGGGAAGCCGCCAAGTGGGTCGCCAAGCTGCGCGCCACCCGCACCGACGACAACCTGCTGCTGCTCAAGACCGAGTTCGGCGCCGGGCATGGCGGCATGAGCGGTCGCTACCAGGCGCTCAAGGACGTGGCGCTGGAGTACGCCTTCGTACTCAAGGTGTTCGGCATGGCTGGCTAGCGCTGCAAGCCCCGCCCCACCCGGCAGCAACCGCATCACTCAGCCCCTCTCCGGCGATCAGCGGATGGGTTGAGTCGAGGCATGCGACATTGAAACGCGTGGATATCCGCACCTGCCGACCCGCGACCGCGAACGGTCCGCGTCGGTGAGAGTCAGTCATTGAGAATATCCTCGTCGGAGTCCACGCAATGAATCGCACCTCTTCGAACGCACAAAACGTCCACGGCTGGGAACGCGCCGCTTCGCTCGCCGGCGGCTTGTATCTTCTGGGCAAGGGCCTGCGTCGCGGCGGGCTTGGCGGCCTGCTGCAGCTGGCCATGGGCGGCATGGCCCTGAGTCGCGGCGTGACCGGACGCTGCGAAGCCAAACGCATATTCAGCGAGATCAACGAACAGGCGGCAATGGCCGAAGGCACTTCCCGGCATCTGCCGCTGGAGCAGAGTGAAACCGACCGCCAGCGTATGCGCCGCAATGCCGAGGCAGCCACGGCAACCGCAACAGTCACCGGCAACCAAGGGCTGGAAACTCCGGCTGGCGGCTCCACCGGCCTCGGCTAGTCAGCCCAACCCGTCGCACGCGCTCCCGGGATGACCGCGACGTTCATTCGCACGGCACCACGATCAGCCCGGCGCGCTGCCCTGGCGCCACATCCGGCATCGGGAATAGCAGCCGCGCCTGCGCTTCCTCGACGAGCCACTGACGGCCGTCGCCCTCCACCGCCACGACGCTGCCTTGTGCCAGTGGCGCAAAATTCTCGATGGTTGGCGGCACGCACAGGTGAAAGCCCGCGCTGCGCCTGATGATCTCGCGGGCGATGCGAAAATGTTGCAGCGGTGGCGCAGCGGCGCTCGGCACCACCCGACCCTCGAGCATCCCCCACAAGCTCTGCTCCAGCCGATCGAGCCACCGCCACGCTTCGTCACCTTCGGCCAGCTCCAGTGTGAACGCCTCCGCGGCCAGCTGAATCGCGCTAAATGCGCTGAAGGTGCTGCTCGCTTGTTGCTGAAACAGCACCCCCGTGACTCCCATCTCTCGCAACCGCTCCAGCGCAGCCGCAGAAACCTGCTCGCCAGCGCGCCACGGACAGATGGCGAACTGCGGCAGACGCGACGGACGCATCGCCGAATGCAGGTCGTAATGGCGTCGCAGACGTTCAGGCGCGGAAAAGAATGTCGTCGCCAGGCGTTCCAGCGCCGCGGCGCGCGCTGCTTCAGCGCCAATGGCCAGGCGGTGCGCGCCACAAAACAGCCGATTGAGGTCCTGATCGAGCTGTCGTTTGCCCGCGCGCATCGCCAGCGGATTGCCGAACAGCACCAGCAAGCGCGCACGCGGCAGCAGCTCGCCGCGCGCCAGGGCACGTACCAGGCGATCGAGTAGCTGGATAGGAATGATCTCGTTGCCGTGAATACCCGCCGACAGCAGCAGGTCCAGGCCATCGTCCAGCCCATCGGGCGGTGTCACCAGCATGGCCCCTTCGGCCAGCCAGCGCAGCTTCACCCCTTGCGGGGTGAGCTGGATCTTCTCGCAAGGCTCACGCCCGGCGAGCGTCAGCTCCAGCAGCTTGCCCAAAGCGAGCATGCCGGCATACCGCCATCAGTGGTTGCAGTCAGGTCCGTGCACATGCTCTTCGTCGTCGGACTCCACCGGCTCCATCTCCAGCTGCAGGCTGACCAGGTTGGTCGCCAGTGGACGCAATACCAGATTGGCGTACTCGGTATCGCCGTCCTCGACATCCACACCGATCATCAGCTGACCATTGCCGACTTGCTGAATCCACACTTCGCGCCCCTGCCAAATCACGGCGAAACGGGTGCAGGAGGTTTCCAGTTGGGTTCCGTCGACATCTTCCAGAACCAGTTGCAGGCTATCGCTCATTCGAATTGCTCTCGCTAGTAAGACGCGAGGCGGCCGAGCCGCCTCGTCAAAGAAAAATCAGGCTTGAGTCAAGCTGGCAATGGCGCGCTCGAAGCGATCCAGGCCTTCTTCGATATCGGCCTCATCGATCACCAGGCTGGGTGCCAGACGTACCACGTCCGGACCAGCCTGCAGCACCATAAGTGCCTCTTTTTCTGCCGCCACACAGAAGGCGCCGGCCTTGCCCTTCCAGGTTTCGCTCAGCACGCAGCCGATCAGCAGGCCGCGACCGCGTATCTGACTGAACACACCGTAACGCTCGCCGATCTGCAGCAGCCGGGCCTTGAAGCGCTCGTGCCGGGCCTTGACGCCTTCGAGCACCTCTGGCGTGTTGACGATGTCCACCACCGTCTCGGCAACGGCGCACGCCAGCGGGTTGCCGCCATAAGTGGTGCCGTGGGTGCCGACGCTCAGGTGCGCCGCCGCCTCATTGGTGGTCAGCATCACGCCGATCGGGAAGCCGCCACCCAGGCTCTTGGCATTGGTCAGCACGTCCGGGGTGACACCGTAGTGCATGTAGGCGAACAGCTCGCCGGTGCGCCCCATGCCGGTTTGCACTTCGTCGAAGATCAGCAGCGCATTGTGCTCGTTGCACAGTTGGCGCGCGCCCTCCAGATAGGCCTGTTCGGCCGGCAGGATGCCGCTCTCGCCCTGAATCGGTTCCAGTACCACGGCGCAGGTCTTGTCGGAGATCGCGGCCTTCAGCGCGGCGAGATCGTTGTAGGGCACATGAGTGATGCCCTCGATCTTCGGCCCGAAACCATCGGAGTACTTCGACTGGCCGCCCACCGTGACGGTGAACAGCGTACGGCCGTGGAAGCTATTGACCGCCGAGATGATCTCGAACTTCTGCGGACCGTAGACATCGTGAGCATAGCGACGCGCCAGCTTGAAAGCCGCCTCGTTGGCTTCGGCGCCGGAATTGCAGAAGAAGGCACGATCGGCAAAGGTCGCGGCGACCAGCTTCTTGGCCAGGCGCAGCGCCGGCTCGTTGGTATAGATGTTGGAAATATGCCAGAGCTTGCCGGCCTGCTCGGTCAGCGCCGCCACCAGCGCGGGATGAGCATGCCCGAGGGCGTTGACCGCGATGCCACCAGCGAAGTCCACCAGCTCTCGACCGCTCTGATCCCAGACTCGCGAACCCAGACCGCGGACCGGCACGAAGGCGGCGGGGGCGAAGGTGGGAACAATGACCTGGTCGAAATCGGCGCGTTCTACCGGGGTATGCGGGGCGGACATCGGGGCTCTCCTGCGATGCGACACTGATAGGAATGAAAACGCCCCGCCATCGGCGGGGCGTTACAGGCGCAGTGTAAACGCAGGATCGTCAGGAATGAGCAATCCGCAGAAAATTTCTCTGCCGCGACAGGCCCAGGCTTACAGCCCGAAGTGCTGCTGATCCAGCTCGATCGCCTGATCGAGCGTGTCCAGCAGTGCCTTGCGCGCCTTCAGCTTGGTGTTTTTGTGCGCAACCATGTTGATCTTCTTCAGCTGCTGCGCCGCCGCCGCCGCTACCGCCAGCAGTTCACCAGCCGGCACTATGCGATCGAGGAAACCCGCCTGCACCGCGCCCTGCGGATCGAACAGCTCACCATTGATCACCGAGCGCTGAAACGCCGCCTTGTCCAGTCGATCACGCGCCAGCTCGATGCCGGCATGATGCATGGTCATACCGATCTGCACCTCGTTGAGGCCGATGTGGAAGGTGCCCTCGACACCGATGCGGTAATCGGCCGCCAGCAACAGGAAAGCGCCTTTGGCGATGGCATGTCCCGGACAGGCAACGATGATCGGGAACGGGTGCGCCAGCATTCGCCGCGTGAAGCGCGACCCGGTGGCCACCAGCGCCATCGCATTCTGCGGGCTCGAAGTCATCACCTTGAGGTCATAGCCGCCAGAGAGAATGCCCGGCTGCCCGGTGAGAATCACCACGGCGCGATCCTGTTCGGCGCGGTCCAGCGCAGCGTTCAGCTCATCGAACATGGCCGGGGACAATGCGTTGACCTTGCCGTTGGCGAGGGTCAGCGTCGCGATCCCATCCTCGATTTGGTACGAAATCAGCTCACTCATGGCGAACTCCTTGTTCTTGAAGTGCGCAGACGTTACCCACCGCCATCGCCTGGGTAAAGCGCCGTGACTGACTGGCCGGTCAGCCCCAGGCCGGCGTGGCAAGCTCGTCGAGCCCGTGCCAGCGTCGTCAGCGGCGCCTTAACTCGACTCCGTATCCAGTTCGAGCACCGCCAGCGACTCGGGATGCAGGATGGCCTGCAGCTGGTCATCGGCAATGAACAGACCGTGAGTGCCATCGGCGAGGCCATTGCTGATTCGATAAGGCGTACCTTCGCTGTCCACCGTGATGCGCGACAGATCCAGATAACGAGGCGCGCAGGGATTCTTCTGCGCATCACGCAGAACAACCACCTTCGGCCGCAACTGCAACTGCGCATGCCGCTCCAGCACCAGCGCGACCTCGCCCGAGTGCAACTCCACCAGCGAACCGACCGGGAACACCCCGAGCCAGCGAATGAATTCGCCGACCAGCCGCTCGTCGAACTGTCGATCGCTGCCACTGCGCAACACGTCATAGGCAGCCTGGATCGGCCGGGCGCGGTCATAGCTCCGGTGGCTGGTGATCGCATCGAAGGCGTCGACGATGGTCACCACCCGAGTGACAAAGGGGATCTGGCTGCGATCGAGCCCCAGCGGGTACCCGGTACCATCCAGCCGCTCGTGATGCCCGTACGCTGCCTGCACGGCAGCGCCGGGAATGTCCTCCTGCGCGCACAAGGCCCGGTAGCCGAAGGATGGGTGCTGTTTGATGTGCTCGAATTCTTCGGTCGTGAGCTTGCCCGGCTTGTTCAGCACCTGTGGATCGATCTTCATCTTGCCGACGTCGTGGAGCAGCCCAGCCATGCCCAGCAGCTCGATCCTGGCATCCGGCAGGCCGAGATGCTTGCCGAAACCCATCGCCAGGATAGAGACCGACAGACAATGCAGACTGGTATAGACGTCCTGCGTCTTCAACCGTGCGAGCCAGAGCATCGCGCTTTCGTTTCGCAGCATGCTTTCCAGGTTGCGCCTGACCACGACATGGCATGCCCGCGTGTCGATCGGACGGCCAAGCTGCACGTCGGCCAGCACCTCATCGAGCAGGCGCGCACCGGCATGAAAGGCGTCGTAGGCATGCTCGATTTCTTCGGACAACGGCGTGGCCGGCAGGCTGCGCTGGATCTTGGTGGGCCTGACCGATACCGCGACCATGCCGTCAGCCCCTAATGGCAGGCGCCGGGTTTCGTCGACATAGACAAAGTCGCACCGCTGGCGCAGCGCCCGGATCTGCTCGACGTCGAGCAAGGCGAAACCCTGAAACAGGAAATCGCTCTCACGCCAGGGCCGGTCCAGCTCGCAGACGTACATCCCCAGCTCCAGCTGGCTGACGAGCAGACGCCGCCGCCCTGGCACGTGGACCGTATCGCGATGTTTTCGCTTGTTATTGAATAGGCTCACACAGCAAGTCCTGGCTCAACCGCATCCCGCGCGCTTGTCGCGAGAAAAACCAACGGGGCCTGAGTCCGAGAACTTAGCCAAGCTGCGGGCCATCGCCAAGCCCAACTGTCAGACACCGTAGCTACTGCTTAAACGCATGAAAAAACTAAAAAAAGTTTTTGCCATACGTATCCTGTTCGGCTACATTAGCGCGCCTCGACGGACATGAACCGCCGTCGGGATCCGGTGAGGTGTCCGAGCGGTTGAAGGAGCACGCCTGGAAAGTGTGTATACGAGAAATCGTATCGAGGGTTCGAATCCCTCCCTCACCGCCAGATTCGATTCAAGCAAGCCCCTGATTTCCATGTGAAATCAGGGGCTTTTGCTTTTGGGCTTCAGGCTCGACACGGCAGCCCGCGACGCCCACCCATTTCCCGCCCCCGACATGTCGCACCAAACGAGGCGGTTTGGCATGCCGGGAAGGCAGGGGCGAGCCTGTCAGCCGAAGGTCAGGTACATCTTGTACGCCAGGACCGACATCGCGCCGACGATACCGAGTCCGATCATTGCGGCGCCCCATCCCTTGTCGCGCGCGGCATATCCGACGATCAGCAGCACGAATGCCACCATCAACAAGCCAAGCATCACGTCCAGTTCGTACATCTAACGTCCCTTCCCCCTGAAATGTTCATCAAAACCTGCATGCAGAACGCTCGCGCATGGCAGCGGTCCGACATGACATACAAATAAGAATGTAAAGCAGGAGGAACATACATGAATCGCAACGTGCTGCGCCGTTTCGTTTTGTTTGCAACCTGGCTCACCACACCCCTCCTGGCCTCGGCCGACACGCTCTCGCTCAAGGTCGAGAACGACATCATCGCCTCCGGAAGCGACGGCCATTACAGCAACGGCTTGGAAGTCATCTGGGGCTTCGAGCCGCAACCGCTGCACTGGAGCCGAAACTTTGCCGACATCCTGCCCGGCTGGTCCAGCGCGGCACTGGACAATGTCGCCCTGCGGTTCGGCCACCAGATCTACACGCCCGACCAGATCGAGATCGACGGTCTGATCGAGAACGACCGGCCGTACGCCGGCCTGATGTTCGCCGGGTTATCGCTGTTCGCCGATACGCGACGCGAAGGATGGCGTTCCACCCAAGGTCTGCACCTGGACGCCGGGATCGTCGGCCCTGCTGCAGGCGGCAAGCGACTGCAGCGCGTGGTACACCACATCACCGACAGCGATGAGCCCAATGGTTGGGACCATCAGCTGCACAACGAGCCATTCGTCAACCTCGCGTATCAGCACCGCTGGTGGCTGCAGCATCGCCTCGGCGGACTGGAGCTGGAGTACGGTCCCAGTCTGGGTTTCGCGCTCGGCAACCTCTACACCTTTGCCTCCGCAGGGCTGGGTATGCGCCTGGGTCGGAATCTGGACCGCAGTTTCAGCATCCCGGCGGTCACGCCGGCGCAGAGCGGCACCCAGTTCTTCCGCCCCGGCCCCGGCTTCGGCTGGTATGGCTTCGCCAATCTTGAAGGTCGCTACATGGCGCAGAACATGCTCCTTGATGGCAATACCTTCGAGGACAGCCATTCGGTGGATCGCCGCGAATGGGTCGGTGATGCCAAGCTCGGTGTGGCGCTGACCTGGACGCGCTGGCAGCTGGCATTCGCCAGCGTCTGGCGCACGCACGAATTCGAAGGCCAGCAGAAACACGACCAGTTCGGCTCGATCACGCTGTCGACCTGGCTGTGAGTGGAAGTCGCAGGCCAAGAACGCCTTAGGGTGCGAACATCATCTGTTCGAACGCAGCCTTCCCCGCTGTCGCCGCCAACCCGTGCAGGCTGTAGCCCGCCTGTTTTTTCGCCGCGCGCTTGGCATCGGACGCCAGGCCGGCCAGGGCAGCGGCGTCCAGCGCGGCCGAGCGGCGCTCATGCAGCAGCACCACACCGACCGACAACGACAGCAAGGGATAGCGCTCCGGCTGGCCGGTGCGATCTTCTGCCACGAAGCACCCCTCAGCCAAATGCTCCGCGCGATAGTACTGGCGTACCCGGCGCTCGAAGCGGGCGAAGAGCCGCTGGAGCCGCCCTTCCCAGTCGCCACATCCGAGCACCAGCATGAAGTCGTCGCCACCGATGTGACCGATGAATTCGCTGGCCGGGTCGACCATCTCGTTCAGACACTGCGCCAGGCACAGCAACACCTCGTCGCCCCTGGCATAGCCGTAGAGATCGTTGAAAGGCTTGAAGTTGTCGATGTCCACATAGCAGATCGCCGCCGCCCGGTTCTGCTGCAACAGGCGCGTCAGGCTCTGTTGGATCGGCACGTTACCCGGCAGCAAGGTCAGCGGATTGGCATGCCGGGCCTGCTGGATCTTCATCTCGGTGATCAGCTTGAGCACATCGATGACCCGTCCCAGTCCCTGGTAGCGGCCGTCGCGCGTGATGATGAAGTCCTCATCGACACGCTGCCGCGCTCGACTGGTCAGCAGTCGACTGACCTGCTGCAGGGACTGGCTGAGCTCCACCGCCAGATAATCGCAACTCATCAGGCGACTGACCGGCTTGCGCGCCAGCAGATCGGTGGCGAACGGTTTCAGCAACGCCTCGGAGATCAGGTAGCGATGAATGATGCCCACCGGCCGTTGCTCGTCGTCCAGCACCGCGATGGAGCCTAGGCTCGGCTGCAGACGGAAAATTTCCAGCAGCTCGGCAATCTGCCGGTCGGCACCGATCGCGCGCTGGGCGATCAGCAGGGGCGCCAGCGGCGACGCCTCCTCGTCCACGTCAGGCGCTGGGGCGGCCAACAGCGCCGAAATCAGCTCATCCACATCCATGACCGGCTGCTCCTGGGGACGCCCCAACAGATAGCCCTGCACCAGATCGACACCCATGTCCGACAGCACGGCCAGCTCCTCAGACAGTTCGATGCCCTCAGCGATGACCTGAGCGTGCGAGGCGCGCGCGATCTTCAGGATGGACTCAACGAACTCCCGCTTGAGACGGTCCTGGTGGATGCCATCAATGAAATAACGGTCGATCTTCACGTAATCGGGGCGCAGCTCCGACCACAGGCGCAGGCTCGAATAGCCCGCGCCGAGATCATCCAGCGCGATCAGGAAACCCATTGCCCGGTAATGGCGCAGCGCGGCATCGAGCACATCGAAATCGTCGGTCGGGGTCTGTTCGGTGAGCTCGATGACCACCTGGCTGGCGGGTATTCCGTAGGCATGCAGCAGTTCCAGCGTTCGTCCGGCACGGTGACTGCTATCGAGCAGCGATTCCGGCGAGGCGTTGAGAAACAGCTTGCCCGGCAGCGCGCCCTCGCGGAAACGACGGCAGGCGCTCTGGCGAAAACTCACCTCCAGCGCATCGAGGCGACCGGCGTGGCGCGCCGCCGTGAGCAGGTTGATCGGTGAATGCAAGGCGCTGTTGGAAGGGCCGCGGCTGAGCGCTTCATAGCCCAGCACGCGGCGCTCGGACAGCGACACGATGGGTTGGAACAGCGTGGTGATGTCGCCGTGGGCAAGAATACGGTCCAGCGTGCCCAACTGCTCGGTGACGGTCATGGAAGATCCCGTGGCTTGAAAGACGCCGCACGATCAGCGGCGCAGCGTATTTCAAGCCTCGATCATGTCAGCTTCATGACAGAGCTGGCCAATTGCGATCATCAACCGCAGCCACGGGTAGTTTTCGTCATTCTGGCTGCGCCGCCGCACCGCCGGTCGGCCCGCTGCTCGCTGCACCGCCGTTACCTGCACCTGTTTCCATTCCACCCGCGGGACCATCGGTGGTGCCGTTGGTATGCGGAATCGGCGTCGGCGTCGTCGCCGGGCGGGGCGATGAGCCGGGCCGGTCGCTGCGACCCGGCTGCCGTCGGTCGGAATCCTCAAGCTGTGGCGCGCGGGGGTTGCTACGCACATCCTCCGCCGGGTATTGCGCGGCCGGGGCATCGGCGGCGGGCTCGCGAATGGTGTTGATGTCGCGGCCCAGTTGTTCGCGATGCTCCTGCATCTCGGCGCCGCTGCGCTGACGCTGCTGCTCCAGCGTCATACCGCTGTCCTGGGCCAGCGCAAAGGGTGTCGCCGCGCTGACGAGTAGCAAGCACGACAGGTTACGAATATTCATGGAGGCCTCCGATTCGTTTGCCATACCCGTCAATGGACAACAGCGTGAGCGCTGGCGCTGCAATGTTCTGTACGCCAGTGCTCCGGTATGGAACTTGCTGCTGCTCAACAAGCCCGGCGCCGATGTAGCGAACCGTGACGGTCCTGAAGGCGCAGATCGAGGCACTGAATAGCGGAGGAAGGCGGACGACAGCTCAATGTCCGCCGCGAAAAGGCGCCTGACGTGCTGCCCTTCCCATTTGCGCAACACCCCGAAACGCAGATCACCAGGCGCGCCGGGATAATCAGACGCAATGAGTGCAGCACGTCCAGAACAAGAAGAAGGCCACACGATGTTCAAGCAGAAGAAGTTTCGGCAGGCCACACTGATCGTTATCGCCACCGCAGTGATACTGATCCTGCCCAACCTCACTCGGATGTTCGGGTAAAGTGCGCGGCAGCATCCAGCAAGAGGACCCACCATGCGCCTGCCAGTTTTGACCCTCGCCCTGACGTTGAGTGTTTCCGCGCTCGCAGGCGAAATCGACCGTCCCGCCGCCGTGCAAGCGCTGCAGCTACCGGACACGCTGCTGATCGACGTGCGCACCGGCGACGAGTTCGCCGAAGGGGCGCTCCCCGGCGCCATCAATATCGACTGGACCGAGCTGGCCGCCAGCATCGCCGAGGTCGCACCTGACAAAGACACTACCGTGACGCTCTACTGCCGTAGCGGCCGGCGCTCCTCGCTGGCGCAGAATGAACTGCGCGCACTGGGCTACCGCAACGTGATCAACGGCGGCGGCTACGAGCAGTTGCTGCCGCTCCTTTCGCTCGACTGAGCCTTGCCAGGCGTCGCGACTGCGGCGCCCGCTTCCATCCCAGAGGGAACTTCTCGGCGGCACCGGCTACTGAAAACCGTAGCCTTTTGCTCGCGCGCGCCTCGGCGCGCCCAGCCGTCGTGGAGGAATCGAATCGATGAATTGGGACGTTCTGCTGGACGAAACCCTGTGGATCAACGCTGCCATAGTGGTCGCTGTCACCGTCGTCAGCTATGTGCTGCTGCGTACCATCCTGAAACTGGTCACCAACCGCCTGCGTCGCCTGCTCAACGGCTCGCGCAGCGGTTTCGTCGGCATCGCCGCGCAGATGCTGGAGAACACCAGCCGCTTCCTGATCCTCGCCTTTTCCCTGCTGATCGGCCTCAAGGTCGTGGAACTGCCCGAACGCTGGGAGGCAGCAATGTCCCACGGCTGGTTCATTGCCCTCGCCTTCCAGATCGCCCTATGGCTCGATACCGCAGTGCAGTTGTGGATGGACAGCCTGACCCGCGACGGCAAGGCGCGCAACCCGGTGACCACCACCATCATCGGCATCATGCTGCGCATGGTGGTGTGGACGATGATGCTGCTGTCGATCCTCGCCAACCTGGGCGTGAACATCACCGCGATGGTCGCCAGCCTTGGCGTCGGCGGCATCGCTATCGCGCTGGCGGTACAGACCCTGCTCAGCGATATCTTCGCCTCGTTGTCGATCGGCATCGACAAACCGTTCGAGATCGGCGATTTCGTGGTGTTCGGCGAGGTGGCCGGCACCATCGAACACATCGGTCTGAAGACCACGCGCATCCGCAGCCTGAGCGGCGAGCAGGTGGTGTGCGCCAACGCCGACCTGCTCAAGCAGATCCTGCACAACTACAAGCGCATGAATACCCGGCGCATCGTCTTCAAGTTCGGCATTTCCTACCGCACGCCGTCGGCCAAGGTGCGCGAGGTGAGCGCGCTGGTGCGGCGCATCATCGAAGGACTGGAGGCGGTCCAGTTCGACCGTGCGCACTTCCTGGCCTTCGACGAAAGCCAGCTGACGTTCGAGGTCGTCTACATCATGCAGACGTCCGACTACAACAAGTACATGGACGTGCAGCAGGAGATCAATCTCGCGCTCCTCGACGGCCTGAGGGAGCTGGAAGTGGACTTCGCTCACCCGACCCGCCGGATCGAATTCATCGGCGGCAGCTTCCCGGAACTGAGCGTCGCCCGCGTCGCGCAGGAAAAACTAACGGCCGACGTAACCCACGGCCGGGCCGAGCCGCAGCTGTCACCCGGCCGGTAGCCCGTAGCGGCCGCGCTCAGCTGCGCTGCATCGCCTGATGCGCGGCAATCAGCTGTTGCACCACTGACGGATCGGCCAGCGTCGAGATATCGCCAAGGCTGTCGTAGTCATGAGTGGCGATCTTGCGCAGCAGCCGGCGCATGATCTTGCCCGAGCGGGTTTTCGGCAGCCCCGGCGCCCACTGGATCACGTCCGGCACGGCGATCGGCCCGATTTGCCGGCGCACCCACTGCTGCAACTCCTGACGCAGGCTGTCGCTCGGCTCGACGCCTGTCACCAGCGTGACGTAGACGTAGATGCCCTGGCCCTTCAGCGGATGCGGCACGCCGACTACCGCCGCCTCGGCGACGTTGCGATGGGCCACCAGTGCGCTCTCGATCTCGGCGGTACCCATGCGATGACCGGAGACGTTGAGCACATCATCGACCCGTCCGGTGATCCAGTAATAACCATCCTCGTCGCGCCGCGCCCCGTCACCGGTGAAGTACATACCGCGGAAGGTCTTGAAGTAGGTGTCGACGAAGCGGTCGTGGTCCTTGTAGATGGTGCGCATCTGTCCTGGCCAGGAGTCGAGGATCACCAGATTGCCCTCGGCCGGCCCCTCCAGCAGATTGCCGAGATTGTCCACCAGCCCCGCCACCACGCCGAAGAACGGCCTGGTCGCCGAGCCCGGTTTCAGCGCCGTGGCACCCGGCAATGGGCTGATGAGGATGCCGCCAGTCTCGGTCTGCCACCAGGTATCGACGATCGGGCAGCGCGACTGGCCGACGGTTTCGTAGTACCAGTGCCAGGCTTCGGGATTGATCGGCTCGCCCACCGTGCCAAGCAGGCGCAGGCTGGATCCGTCGGCACCGGCCACCGCGGCGGCGCCTTCGGCCATCATCGCGCGGATCGCCGTCGGCGCGGTGTAGAGAATGTTGACCCTGTGCTTGTCGATGATCCGGGCGATGCGGGCGACGTCCGGATAGTTCGGCACGCCTTCGTACATCAGCGTCGTCGCGCCGTTGGCCAGCGGACCGTAGATCAGGTAGCTGTGCCCGGTGATCCAGCCGATGTCAGCGGTGCACCAGTAGATTTCGCCGGAGCGGTAGTCGAATACCCGTTCGTGAGTCAGCGCGGCGTACAGCAGGTAGCCGCCACAGGTGTGCAGCACGCCCTTGGGCTTGCCGGTGGAGCCAGAGGTATAGAGGATGAACAGCGGCTCCTCGGCGGCCATCTCCTTCGGCGCACAGACCTCGCCGGCGACGCGCATGAGGTCGTCGTAGCAGATGTCGCGATGCGGGTGCCAGCGGATGTCGGTGCCGGTACGCCGCACCACGATGATCTTCTGCACGCAGCTGGTCTGCGGGTTGGTCAGCGCCTCGTCGACATTCTCCTTGAGCGGCACCGGTTTGCCGCCGCGCACACCCTCGTCGGCGGTGATCACGATCTTCGACTGACCATCGATGATGCGTCCGGCCAGCGCCTCCGGGGAGAAGCCACCGAACACCACTGAATGGATCGCACCGATGCGTGCGCAGGCCAGCATCGCTATGGCTGCCTCGGGAATCATCGGCATGTAGATGGTCACCACGTCGCCGCGGTGCACGTCCTGACCGCGCAGGGCATTGGCGAACTTGCTGACCTCCTGGTGCAGCTCGCGGTAGGTGATCTCGCGGTGTTCGGAAGGGTCATCACCTTCCCAGATGATCGCCAGCTGATCACCACGTTCGGCCAGGTGCCGATCGAGGCAATTGGCAGAGACGTTGAGCGTGCCGTCGGCGAACCATTTGATATCGACATGGTGATCGTCGAAGGACGTGCGCTTGACCTCGCTGAAGGGTCTGATCCAATCCAGGCGCGCCGCCTGCTCGCGCCAAAAGCCCTCGGGATTGACCACCGACTGTTGATACATCGCCTTGTAGGTGGCCTCGTCGGTCAGCGAACGCGCGGCCGTCTCGGGCCGCACGGGATACAGAGACGCAGCATTCATGGGCATAACCTCATGTCTGTCCGGTGATCGCTTCACTTCAGTTTGTGGAACCCTGTCCTACAGGCGACCCCTACGAACCCAAAGTGGCTTGCTCGAGCGGCGCCGCACTCGACCTCGCTCGCAAACCGCCAACCAACGCCTGACAGACATGTTTCGCCACGCAGCACGCCGCAACGTCATCGCGGCCACTGCCTAAAGCATAGACAGTGGATCGTGCAGGCATTTCCGTACGGACTGCCGCAGCATCACGGCAGAACTTTTCGACGGGCGAAAAAAAGGGCGACCCCATTCGGGACCGCCCGTCCAACCAGTAAACCGGTCAGTACACACTTAATCGGATCACGCAGATTCGATGCTGGCATTGTGCTGCGCTGCTGGAGGAGCGGACACTGCACGATGGTCTAACAGACCGTCGCCACGGTATGCCTCAGCGCTCGCTGTTCGCCGCGCGGGCTGCCTCGATCAGCTCTTTGCCGATTTCATCCTCGTACTTCTTCCAGGCCGGCTGTACCGCTTCGCGCCACTTGGCGCGCTGCTCGTCGCTGAGCACCAGGATTTCGCTCTTGCCCGAGTCGATCACGCCCTGCTTGGCCTTCTCGTTCAGCGCCTCGGCCTGACGGTTCACCTCGACGGTGACCTCGTCGATGATCGCTTCCAGCTCGCCACGCACCTCCGCAGGCAGACCATTCCAGAACTTCGTATTGGTGATCAGCAGGTAGTTGCCGATGCCGTGGCCGGACTCGGTGATGTACTTCTGCACCTCGTGGTACTTCTGGCTGTAGATGTTCGACCAGGGATTGTCCTGGGCATTGACCACGCCGGTCTGCAGGCCTTGGTAGATCTCGGCGAAGGCCATCTTGCGCGGCACCGCCCGCAGGGCGGTGTACTGGGCGGCCTGCAGGTCCGAGGGCTGTACGCGGAATTTCAGCCCGCGGGCGTCGGCCGGCTCGCGCAGCGGCTTGTTGGCAGTGAAGTGGCGCATGCCGTTGAGCCAGTAGGCCAGGCCGGTGATGCCCTTGTCCTCCATCGACTTGAGCATGGCGCGGCCCTTGTCCGACTGCTGAAAGCGCTGCGCGGCGGCCATGTCGTCGAACAGGAACATCAGGTCGAACAGCTGCAGCTGCTTGGTGTACTGCTCAAGCTTCGACGGTGCCGGCGCCAGCAGCTGCACCTCGTTCATCAGCAGTGCCTCCATCTCCTTGCCGTCGCCGTACAGCGAGGAGTTGGCGAACACCTGCACCTCCACCTGCCCGGGCAGGCGCTCTTCCACGAGCTTCTTGAACATCAGCGCGCCCTGGCCCTTCGGCGTGCTGTCGGCGGTGATATGGGAGAACTTGATCAGGATCGGATCGGCCTGGGCGCCGAGCACGGTGAATAGCGCCGAAGCGGCGAGCAGACGGGTGATGCCACGGGTGAGTCGTGCCATGGAGAGCTCCGTTTTGTAGTTGTGTGAGCCATGCAGCTGGTCCGACTCTACCCCGGCACCAGCTATGCGCTGAATTGCTATTTGGCCAAGCGCGACTTCGTGGTTGGCGAAGGCCGTGACGCGATCGCGCCGCTGAACGGCTTCGTTCAGGCCTGGCCTTCGCGAAGCGTGAGGTGCTCGAGCATCTGCCGGGCAGTCACCGACAGGCTTTCCAGGTTGCGCACGCCCAGCTTGAGTTCGCGCCGCGCCCAGACATCGGTCAGCGGCACCATGGCCACGTCCAGCGCCGGCAGGTAGTTGCGCACCACCTGCTCAGGCAGCACGCCGATGCCCATGCCGGTGTGGATCATCCGGCAGATCGCCTCGAAGCTGCGCACCTGGATGCGCAGGCGCAGCGGCGTGCCCATCTGCTGTGCCGACTGCTGCAGCAGGGCATGCAGCGAGGCGTCCTGCTGCAGGCCAATGAAGTCGAAGCCTGCCGCCTCGCGCAGTGCAATGCATTCGCGGCCGGCCAGCGGATGCTCACGTGGCGTGACCAGCACCAGCCGATCCTCGCGGTAGGGAAACACCTGCAGGTCCTCGGCCGGCATGTGCCCGGCGAAGAGGCCGATATCGGTCAGCCCCTCGCGCAGGGCGCGCAGGGTGTCACTGCTGACGCGCTCCTCCAGGTCGATCTTCACTTCCGGGTGCTGGCGGGCAAAGGCGCTCAGGTCTTCGGGCAGGAACTCGATCACCGCCGAGGTGTTGGCGTGGATGCGCACATGGCCCTTCACGCCCTGGCTGAACTCGCTGAGGTCAGCGTCCAGCTGCTGCAGGTTGTCCAGCAGGTTGCGCGCGTGGTGCAGCAGCGCGTGGCCGGCCGGCGTCAACTCGACGCCCTTGGGCTGGCGATAGAGCAGGCTGACGCCGAGCTGCCCTTCCAGATCGCTGACGCGCTTGCTCACCGCCGCCAGCGCCAGATGCTCGCGCTCGGCGGCGCGGGTCAGGCTGCGCTCGTCGGCGATGGCGACAAACAGGCGCAGAGTAACGAAATCAATGCGACGCATATTGGATTCCCGTATTCGCGGTAGACGAAGCATGCGCTGCCCGACCTAAGCTTTTCAAAGCTCCTTTCGTCTTAGCCTTCGTGAGGCGCGAAACCTTACTTGGCCAACGGCCAATTGTCCGCTGCCGATGGGTCGGTCATGCTCGGCACCATGAATCAACCGGCACAGGTGTCGTGATGAGCGAACAGACAGACAAGAACCTGCCGCTGCAGGGCCTCAAGGTGATCGAGATGGGCCAGCTGATCGCCGGCCCCTTCGCCAGCAAGCTGCTCGGTGAATTCGGCGCCGATGTGATCAAGATCGAGCCGCCCAAGGTCGGCGACCCGTTGCGCAAGTGGCGCAAGCTCAAGGACGGCACCTCGCTCTGGTGGCATGTGCAGTCGCGCAACAAGCGCTCGGTGACGCTCGATCTCAAGGCCGCGGAAGGCCAGGAAATCGTCCGCCAGCTGGTGGCCGAAGCCGACATTCTGGTGGAGAACTTCCGCCCCGGCACGCTGGAAGAATGGGGCCTGGGCTGGGATGAGCTGTCGAAGCTGAACCCTCGGCTGATCATGCTGCGCATTTCCGGCTACGGCCAGACCGGCCCCTATCGCGACCTGCCTGGCTTCGGCGTGATCGGCGAAGCCATGGGTGGCCTGCGCCACCTCTCCGGCTATCCGGGCCAGCCGCCGGTGCGGGTTGGCGTCAGCATCGGCGATTCGCTGTCCTCGTTGTATGGCGTGATCGGTGTATTACTCGCCCTGCAGGAGCGCAACCGTAGCGGCCAGGGTCAGGAAATCGACGTGGCGCTGTACGAGTCGGTGTTCGCCATGATGGAAAGCCTGGTGCCCGAATACGACGCCTTCGGCTACGTTCGCGAGCCGGCTGGCAGTGCCCTACCCGGCATCACGCCGTCCAATTCCTATCTGTGCAACGACGGCGCCTACGTGCTGATCGCCGGCAATGGCGACAGCATCTACAAGCGCCTGATGACCCTGATGGGCCGCCAAGACCTTGCCGATGATCCGCGCTTCGCCCACAACGACGGCCGCGCCCAGCACGCCGAGCTGATCGATGCCGCCATTGGCGAATGGACCATCCAGCACAGCCGCGACGAGGTGATCGAAGCACTCAAGGGCGCCCGCGTGCCGGCCGGCTATCCCTACACCGCCGCCGATATTGTCAAGGACCCGCACTACCTGGCGCGGCAGATGATCGAGCAGGTGCAGACCTTCGCCGGCCCGCTCAAGGTACCGGGCGTGCTGCCCAAGCTGTCACGCACGCCCGGGCGCATCGGCGAAGGCGGCCCGCAACTGGGCGAGCACACCGACGATGTGCTGGCCGGCCTCGGCCTCACCGATGAACAACGCCAGGGCCTGCGCGAGCGCGGGATCATCTGAACAGTGCGTCATCCACCCTGCGCCCATACGTAGGGTGGACAACGCGAAGCTTGTCCACCAGCCAGCAAACCACAACGGTGGATGGGTAGAGCGTCATCCACCCTACGCCAAGGCCCAACCGACAGGATTCCCATGAGCAAACGCCTTTATATCCAGGAAGTCGCCACCCGCGACGGCTTCCAGATCGAAGCGGACTTCGTGCCAACCGAAGCCAAGATCGCCCTGATCGACCGCCTCTCGCAAACCGGGCTGGCGAAGATCGAGGTCACCTCCTTCACCTCGCCCAAGGCCATCCCCAACCTGCGCGACGCCGAGGACGTGATGCGCAGCATCCGCCGTGCGGAGGGCGTCGAGTACACCGTGCTGGTGCCCAACGTGAAGGGCTGCGAGCGCGCCCTGGCCTGCGAGGTGGACGAGATCAACCTGGTGATGTCGGCCAGCGATACCCACGGCCTGGCCAACCTGCGCATGACGCCTGAGCAGTCGCTGGTGCAGTTCCGCGAAATCATCGAAGTCACTCGCGGCAGTGGCGTGTTCATCAACGCCTCGCTATCGACCACCTTCGGCTGCCCCTTCGAGGGCGATGTGCCCGAGCGGCGCATCTATGAGCTGGTGCGACGCCTGCTGGAGATCGGCGTGCAGGGCATCACCCTCTGCGACACCACCGGCATGGCCGACCCGGCGCAGGTCGAGCGAATCTGCCGCGAAGTGCTGAACAGCTGGCCACAGGCAGTATTCACCGCACACTTCCACAATACCCGCGGCATGGGCCTGGCCAACGCGCTGGCAGCGCTGAACGCCGGCATCGACCGCTTCGATGCCTCGCTCGGCGGACTCGGCGGCTGCCCTTACGCGCCCGGCGCCAGCGGCAACATCTGCACCGAAGATCTCGTGCATATGTTCCAGCGCATGGGCCTAGACACCGGCGTCGATCTCGACCGCCTGCTGCAATGCGCCGCCGACCTGCCCCAACTGGTCGGCCACGACGTGCCGGGCGCGGTACTCAAGGCAGGCAAGGCCGATCGCCGTTATCCGAAACCGAAGTGGATGGAGTAAGCAGGCGTCTGATCAGACGCCCTGACAGAACTGCAGGATCGCCTCGGCCACCGCTTGCGGCGCCTCGCGCTGAGGGAAATGACCTACTCCAGGCAACAACTGTCGGTGGTAGGGCCCGCTGAACATGGCTTCGCGCCCGGCCGAGGTCTCCGGTGCGTTACAGGTATCGGCCTCGCCGTGCAGCACGAGCGTCGGCACAGCGAGCACCGGGGCCGGCTGCAGTAGCGCCTCGTCCTGTGCATAGGCCGGATCACCGTCGACGAAGCCCCAGCGGTGGCGATAGGAATGCAGTACCACGGCAGCCCAGTCCGGGTTGTCGAACGCCTTCAGCGCCTGGATGAAATCCGCCTCGGCGTACCAGCCGGCCGGAGACCAGGTATCCCACAGCAGCCGCGTAAAGGCCGCGCGATCCTCGACTACCGTGTGCTCACCGCGTGGCGTGGCCATGTACCAGTGATACCAGTAGTTGCGCGCCTGACTCAGCGAGATGTGCTGGTTCGGGTCATTGGTGCCGTAGCCCACCGCCAGCATCACCAGCCGTGCCGCCGCGTGGTGTCGCAGCCCGCAGGCGTTGGCCACTGCGCGCGCGCCCCAGTCGTGACCGACCAGCACCGGCTGATCGAGGCGCAGCGCGTCGATGAAATCCAGCAGGTCACGCCCCAGTGCGGCCAGCTGCCCGCTGCGCGGGGTCAGCGGGTCGATAAAGCGCGTCCGCCCGAAACCACGCAGTGTCGGGCACAGCACGCGATAGCCAGCCGCGGCAAGGCGCTCGGCCACGGCGATCCAGCCTTCCGGGCAATCCGGCCAGCCGTGTACAAGCACGGCTACCTGCTGGCCACGGGGATTCCATTCGAGATAAGCGATATCCAGCACCGGCGTGCTGACAAAGGCATAACGACTCATGCCGGCGTCTCCTTACGTTGGTCGAGCGGTCAGCATAAGCGTTCGCCTGGGTAAAAAAAGCGGGCCTGTCTCATCTGCACAGGCGCCGCGAAATTGATTGGCGAAGAAGCTGGGCGAGGTCACACGGCACCCTGCCCGCGCGGCTGCGCGGCGCTCTTCGCCGGCAGCCCGCTTGGTTTCAGGAGCGGTTGGCTGCCGAGCTTCGAGGCGGTGTGCCGGATGATCGAGGCCGGTGTCGGCACCGGCATCATTCCGGAAGCCGCCGCGCGCCGGCGCAGCCGCACCATGCAGTTCGCCCTGGTACCGCTCGACGAACCCTGGGCGGTGCGCGAACGCAGCATCCTGGTGCGCGAGCGGGATGCCCTGCCCGGCTACGTGCTCGCGCTGATCGCAACACTGACGCCCGGCGACACGGCCTGAGCGAACGTTACGCCCCGGATGCTGCCGAAAGGCGGGTAGTCCCGCTTCGGCGGACCATCGCAGGGAGCCACCATGTCCGCACTGACCAACAGGCTGTTCCGCCTGTATCACCGGGTGATCGGCAGCATCGCCTTCTATCCGACACTGATCGCCCTGGGCCTCGTCTGCCTGTGTCTCGTCACCATCGTGCTGGAAATGACCTGGTTGCAGCCCTACAAGGAAGACCTCGACCTGGGGCTGGTGAAGAATGCCGACAACGCCCGGCTGATTCTCGGCACCCTGGTCGGCGGCATCATCTCGTTGATGGTGTTCAGCTTCTCGATGGTAATGGTAGTGCTCAACTCGGCCGCTTCGTCGCTATCGCCGCGGGTGATCCCTGGGTTGATCAGCAGCCGCAGCCACCAGCTAGTGCTGGGCGTTTATCTGGGCACGATCATCGACTCGCTGATGCTCATCTCGACCATTCAGGAAGGCGCCGACATCAACGTGCCGAGCCTGGGAATCTTCCTCGCGCTGGGTCTCGGCGTGGTCTGCCTGTGCCTGTTCGTGTACTTCATCCGCTCCATCTCGCTGTCGATCCAGGTCGACTTCATCCTCAACCGCGTCTACAAGCAGACCCACGCACAACTCCAGCAGCGGTGCGAAAGACAGGCCCGACGCCCGCTCCCGGATTGGCCTGACGACCGCCGATGGCTGACGATAAGGGCTCGGCGCTCGGGCTATTTCAAGGCGCTGAACGTCAGCGCCGCGCAGGCATTGCTGGACGAGCAGGATGCGTGCATGACCGTGCAGGTGCATTACGGCTTCTTCGTCATGCCCGGGCACCCGCTCATACGGCTGGACCGCGAGCTGGACGAGCGTTGCGTCGAGCAGCTGCTGGACTGCTTCGATTTCTACGTCGAGGAATATGCCCACCGGCATTTCTTCTTCGGCTTCAAGCAGATCGTCGAGATCGCCGTGCGCGCACTGAGCCCGGGGATCAACGACCCCGGCACGGCGATCAAGGCGATCGACATGATGGGCGTGCTGTTCGCCGAACGCATGAAATTGCCGGCCCACGACGTCGCCCCCGAACAAGGCGTGCCACGAATCTATTTCAGCGAGTTGGACCTGCACCACTTGCTGCACCTGGCGTTCGGGGCGTTGCGCTGCTACGGCCGCAATGACCTGCAGGTATTGCTGACGCTGCTGCAGGCCTGCAAGAACCTGTTGTTCAGCGCCACCGATCTCGACAGCGAGCGCGTCCTGCTGCGCCATGCCCAGGCAATCGTCGAGCAGGCGGCTACCTCGTTGGAAGGTGCGCTGGATCGGCAAGCGGTGGCCGAGGCGGTGCAGTCGCTGAATCAGGCCGTGCGACTTGCCGAGCCGCTGGCGAACTCCCTCGCAGGGGAATCCTGAGCGCAGCCTGCTGTCGACGACATGGCGGAGCTCCGCTCCGCTCAGAAAGCCTCGTCGCCGCATTTTCTTTCGAATCATCCAGTTGCAGCCCAGCGTCAACCACGCCAGTCGCGTCGCAACTTGCTTTCGCTAACTTCGTTACCTAGGGTGTCGCTAATGAAGTCCTTGATCGCCCCCATCAGCTCACTGCTCGCCGGCGTGGCCCTGCTCCTGCTGGGGCACGGGTTGCTGAATACACTGCTGACGCTGCGCGGGGTGGCCGAGGGCTACTCGACCGGCCTGATCGGCCTGCTGATGTCCGGCTACTTCGCCGGCTTCCTGATAGGCACCTGGCTCGCGCCCTCGCTGATCCGGCGCATCGGACATATCCGGACCTTTTCTTTCTACGCCGCGCTGGCGGCAACCGCGGTGCTGCTGCACGTACTGATCGTCAACCCCTGGGTGTGGCTGGTGCTACGCGTGATGTACGGGGTCGCGCTGGTGACGCTGTACATGGTCATCGAAAGCTGGCTCAACGCTCAGGTAAATGGCGAGAAGCGTGGCCAGGTGTTCGCCGTCTACATGGCGGTGAACCTCGGCTCGCTGGCAGCCGCCCAGCAGTTGCTGGGGCTGGGCAGCCCGCTGGAGTTCACCCTCTTTGCCGTGGCGACCATTCTCATCGGCGGCGCGCTGATGCCCATCACCCTCACCCGCCAGCCGCAGCCAACGCTCCCGGACGTACCGCCGACTGACCTACTGCAGTTGGCGCGCATCGCTCCGCTGCCGCTGATGGCGGCCGGCATCTCGGGATTCACCCTCGGCGGTTTCTGGGGACTGGCGCCGGTCTATGCCAGCGAAGTGGGCTTCGATGCCGCAGGTATCGGCCTGATGATGAGCATGACCATCCTCGGCGGCGCGGTGCTGCAATGGCCGGTCGGTCTGCTCTCCGATCGCTTCGAGCGGCGCACGGTACTGCTCTGGGTGGCGGCTCTGGCCGCGGCGCTGCCACTGGGCCTGACAGTGCTCGAGGCCGGGCCGGCGCTGCTGGGGCTGATGTTCGTCTGGGGTGGACTGGCGTTTTCGATCTACTCCATCGCTGTGGCACAGATGGTCGATCACCTGAACCCCGACGAGATTCTTTCCGGCTCCAGTGGTCTGCTGCTGGCCAACGGCTTCGGTGCCGCGCTCGGCCCCGTCATCGCCGGTGGCCTGATGCATCTGGCAGGGCCGGTCGCGCTGCCGCTGTTCTACGCGGTGTCGCTCGGCATTCTGGCCTTCTATGCCATCTACCGCCCACGCAGGGTTGTCGACCTGGTCACCGAACCCCACGGCCATTTCACGCCGATGCTGCGCACCAGCCCTACGGTGATGGAGCTGATGCCCGATGCGCCGGAAACAGTGCCTGCCGAACCGCTCAACGAGGAGCACCTGGACGACCTGCCGCCCGAAGAACCGCTCGAGGAAAAACGCACCGGCACCTGACAGCTGCCGCGCCTCAGAAATCCACCTTGCCGCGCCCGGCCTTGATCGCACCGCGTTTGCTCTTGCCCTCCAGCCGGCGCGTCTTCGACCCCAGGGTCGGTCGGGTCGGGCGTCGCGCCTTCTCCACCTTGGTGACGCTGCGGATCAGCTCGACGAGGCGTTCCAGCGCGTCGGCGCGGTTCTGCTCCTGAGTCCGATAGCGCTGCGCCTTGATGATGATCACGCCGTCACTGGTGATACGGCTGTCGCGTAGCGCCAGCAGGCGCTCCTTGTAGAACGACGGCAACGACGAGGCGTTGATATCGAAGCGCAGGTGCAACGCGCTGGATACCTTGTTGACGTTCTGCCCGCCGGCCCCCTGGGCACGGATCGCGGTGAGCTCGATCTCGGCATCGGGCAGCTGCACGGTGTTGGAAATTTCCAGCATGGGGCCTTCGGCACGCAGGGAGTTGGCGGGATTGTCCTACGCGCGCGGCATGACGGACAGGTTTGAACACAATTTCCGTGCAATCAGCCCCGAGGCCTCGGCTAAGGTAAACCACCCAGATTCACGGACCTGCTGATGGATTCGATCACCCAGGCAGTACTCGGCGCCAGCGTGCAGGCGGCGCTGCTCGGTCGCTGGCAAGGCCGCAAGGCCCTGCTATATGGCGCCATGCTCGGCACGTTGCCAGATCTCGACGTGGTCATCGACTATGGCGATGCGGTGGCGAACATGACCTATCACCGCGGTTTCAGCCACTCGCTGTTCGTGGTCAGCGGCCTCGCTCTGCTGCTGGCGGTCCTCGCACGCCGATTCCGGCCCGATCCGGGCTACTCCGCTGCGCGCCTGTTTCTCACGCTCTGGCTGGTGCTGCTCACCCATGTACTACTCGATGCCTTCACTAGCTACGGCACGCAGCTGCTGTGGCCGCTGGATACGCCGCCAATCGCCTGGTCCAGCGTGTTCATCATCGATCCGCTGTACAGCGTGCCGCTACTGCTGGCGGTGCTGGTCACCGGGCTGACCGGCCTGCGCGGCCGCGCCGCGCACTGGCCAGCCGTCGCGCTGCTGCTGTCTTCGCTCTACCTTGGCTTCACCGTGGCCGGCAAGCAGATGGCCGAGCAACGTGTCCTGGCGGAGATGACGCGCGAGGGTATTCAGGCGGAGCGCATGTTCAGCACACCAACGCCGTTCAACAGCCTGCTCTGGCGGGTAATCCTGGTAGACGGCGAGCGCTACCACGAGGCATTGGTCGGCTGGCTCGACGAGGCACCGCCGCAGCTGGTGGCGTTGCCACGCGGCCAGCATCTGGCGGCGGCACTCACCGACTCGCCGCACCATGCACGCCTGCAATGGTTCACTGGCGGCCTGTTGCGCTACGACGAAGAGGACGGCCAGCTGCTGGTCACCGATCTGCGACTGGGCATGACCGGTTTCCATCCGTTCCGCTTCCCGCTGGCCGAACGCAACGGCAGCGGCTGGACGCTGCTCGACAATGCTGAGCGTCTGCCCGCCGAACGCGGCGATCTGAGCCGCCTCGAAGTGCTCTGGCGGCGCATCTGGCAGCAACATCCCGACGTGCCGCTGGGCGACTGGGCAACCGACCTGAGCCGACGCTGAGGCCGGCAGCCGGCGCAATCGACACCAACAAAAACCCCGGCGCCAGGCCGGGGTAGATTGTTCAGCGAGCAGCCATCAGGTGCGGAACTGCCGGACCAGCCCCTGCAGTTCGGCCCCGAGTCTGGCCAGCTCGGCACTGGCGGCCGCGGTCTGCTCGCTGGCGCTGGCGCTCTGCTCGCCGATGTCGCGCACACGGGTCACGCTCTCGGAAATGTTTTCGGCGACCGCACTCTGCTGCTCGGCAGCGGCGGCGATCTGCTGGTTCATCTGCTCGATGGTCGATACCGACTCGGTGATACGGCCCAGAGCCGTCCCGGCCTCGTTGGCCAGTTCGACGGTGTGCTGGGTCAGGTTGCGACTGGTCTCCATCTGCTCGACCGCTTGCTGCGCGACGCGCTGCAGGTTGCCGATCAGCCCTTCGATCTCCTCGGTGGAGTCGTGGGTACGCCGCGCCAGCGCACGCACCTCGTCGGCCACCACGGCGAAGCCGCGACCCTGCTCGCCGGCACGCGCGGCTTCGATGGCGGCGTTGAGCGCCAGCAGGTTGGTCTGCTCGGCGACCGCACGGATCACCTCCAACACGCTGCCGATGCGCCCACTCTCGGTGTTCAAGGCCTCGATAGCCTGTGCCGAATGCTCCACTTCGGCAGACAGATTGCCGATCTCGCCGATCGCGCCTCTGACCACCCGATCACCTTGGCGCGATTGCTGGTCCGCCTGCTGTGCGGCGACCGACGCCTGCTCGGCGTTGCGCGCGACTTCCTGCACCGTCGCGGCCATTTCGTTCATGGCGGTGGCGACCTGATCGGTCTCCTCGCGCTGCTTCTCCACACCGGCACTGGTCTGCGCCGTGACGGAGGACAGCTGCTCGGCCGCCGCCGCGATCTGGCTGACGCCGCCGCCTATGCGCCCGATCAGGCCGCGCAGGCTGTCGGTCATGTCGTGCATGGCATTCTGCAGCTGGCCCAGCTCGTCGCCGCGCGTGCTCGCCTGGGACTGGGTCAGATCACCGCTGGCCACCCGCTGGGCCTGCACCACGGTCTGGCGCAGCGGGACCACGATCATCCGCGAAATGCTGGCGGCGGCAACCAGGCCGATGATGATCGCCAGCGCACCGATCACTGCCAGCAGCAGGTAAGTGCTAGCACGCTGGGCGCGCATTTCCTCGGTGGCCGCGACCAGCGTCTGATCGGCGGCCTCGATCACCAGGCGGGATTGTTCGGCCATCTGCCGCTCTACCTCGAGGCGCTTGCTACGGTTGTCGCGGAACTCGTCGAAGGCGCGACGATAGCTCTCCAGTTCGGCCAGGGCGGTGTCCATCGACCCTTTCTGCTCGTCGTTCAGCCAGATCTTCAGGTTGCTGCCGATCGTGACGACGTCCGAGTGCAGCGAATTCCAGCTGTCCGCCGCCTCCTGGGCACTCGTCGCGACATAGGCGTTTTCCTGGGTGCGCAGGTCGAGGATGTTCTTGGTCAGGCCGGACGTGGCTTCGGCGACGGTCAGCGGATCGCTGCCCTTGAGGCGGTCGCCTTCCAGGCGCAACACGCGAACCGCGTCGTACATGTCCAGTTCGATATATTCGAACTCTTCACGGCTCTTCTGCGCGGCCACTCCCATCCGCTTGCGCAGCTCGACGCCGTGGGCAATGAGCTGACCGTACTGGTCGAACAGGCGTCCGTATTCCGCTGCGGCCTGCCGAATGCGCTGCAGATTGGCCTGCTCGGCACTGCTGGCGCCCGTTGCCAGCTCGTCGATTTCACCGTTCAGCTTGGCCAGCGTCTCGCGCAATGCGGCAGCCGACTGCTCCTGGCGGGTTAGCGCGTAGTCACGCTCCTGTCCGCGGGCCGCAAGGATGTCCGCATTGATCTGCGCCACCTGGTTGATCTGCCGCGACCGCGTAACGGTGGTATCCACCGCGACGAAGCCGGTCGCCGCCACGGCCATGGTCAGCAACAGCACCATGCCGAAACCGAGAGTCAGCTTCTTACCGACGGACAGGTGGGTGAACAGTTGGGCAAATGATCGCATCAGAAAATTTCCGTTTTGTGAGGCACGGCTTGGAAGTCGGCAAAGGGTACTAATAGTTGAGCAAATAGTTAGCTTTTTTTGGCGCCTTAAGACTGACGGTAGCCCCAAAAGAGTGCGAGCTCGATCAATCGACCGTTTATCGCCTCAAATTAGCGCGATCATGCCGCTTGCCGAAGCGGGAGGCACATCCCTAAACCTCATAACCACATGACTGGAAAGGCTTTTTCCGAGATTGGCAAGCAAACTGCTATGACGCTCCCGCCTGATAGCGATCAGGTTCCGCGACGAGGGGCACACCCTCGCGTTACCAACAGGGAGTCATCACCATGCTCAAGCAACTCACCGTTGCGCTCACCGCTGTTTCGACCATGGGCTTCAGCGCGCTGGCCGCCAGCGAGACGGTACCTTCGGCCATCGGCGACTTCGATGTCAGCATGACCGCCACCCTGGCGAGCGATTACATCTGGCGCGGGCAATCGCAGACCGGGGGTTCGGGCGCCGTACAGGGCAGCCTGGACATCGCCCACGAAAGCGGGCTGTACATCGGCGCCTGGGCATCCAACGTCGACGATCAGGTGTTCACCGGCAATTCCGGTGGCGCCGACATGGAGGTCGACTACTACGTCGGCTACGGCGGTGACCTGACCGACTGGCTGAGCTACGACCTGTCCTGGAACACCTACACCTATCCGCAGGCCAGCTCGTACAACGTCGACGAATGGATCGGCAAGCTCAGCGCCTACGGCTTCACGGTCGGCGCCAAGTACGCCTACGACCCAAGCAGCGCGCTGTACTCCTTCATCAGTTATGAGTACGAGTTGCCTTACGAGATCGGCCTCGGCCTGGCCTACGGACATACCGACACCAAGAATGCCGAGCTGGACGCCGATGAGCAGTACAACGACTGGAGCGTCACCCTCAGCAAGACCATTGCCACGCTCGACGTTGCGCTGATGTACAGCGACACCGACATCTCCGAGTGCGTCGCCAACATGGGTTACACCGATGACGACGACTGCGACGCCAACCTGACCCTGTCGGTCTCCAAGAGCTTCTGAGTCAGCGCCTGCGCGGTTGCCGTTGGGGGAGGCGACAACCGCGTCAGGCCATTTCCACGCAGCGACCGCTGATCAGTGCTGCAGGTGGCCGTACAGCTTGGCGTACAGACCACCCTCGGCGATCAGCTGCTGATGCTCGCCCTGCTCGGCGATGCGGCCGCCATCGAACACCAGCACCCGATCCGCCTGCTTCACCGCCGACAGGCGGTGGGCGATGATCAGCGTGGTACGCCCCTTGAGAAAACGCGTCAGCTGCTGATGCAGCGCGTACTCGGTGGCCGCATCCAGCGCGGAGGTGGCCTCGTCGAGAATCACCACCTTGGGTTCGGCCAGCACCATCCGCGCCACCGCCAGACGCTGGCGCTGCCCGCCCGACAGACGCACGCCGGAGCGCCCGACGATGCTGTCGAGACCCTGCGGCAACTGGCGCACGGTATCGGCCAACTGAGCGATTTCCAACGCCCGCCAGCAGCTGGCATCGTCGCGCTCGCGACCCATGCACAGGTTGGCGCGCACCGTGTCGTTGAACAGCGCCGGATGCTGCAGCACCACCGCGACGTTGTCGCGCACCGTGTTCAGACCGATGTCCGCGAGCGGCACGCCGCCGAAACGGATTTCCCCGGCCTGCGGCTGATACAGCCCCAGCAGCAACTGCACCAGCGTGCTCTTGCCGCCACCGCTGGCGCCGACAATGGCCACCTTCTCGCCGGCGGCAATGGTCAGGTCCAAGCCCTCCAGCACCGGCTCGTCCTGATAGGAAAAGTGCAGCCCGCGCACCTCGATGGCCACGGTGTCGTGCCCGGCGAATGGGTCCTGGCTACCGGCATACTGCGGTTCGTCGGCGCGCGCCAGCAGCTGGTTGATGCGCGTCAGCGCGCCACCGGCGGCGTAGAAGGCGTACTGCAGGCTGAGCAGCTGCTCCACCGGGCCGATCATGAACCACAGGTAGCTGAATACCGCGAGCATCTGGCCGATGGACAGGTCGGAGAACAGCACGGTGAGCATCGCCGCGGCGCGGAACACATCGATGCCAAACTGGAACAGCAGGCCGCTGGCGCGGTTGGAGGCATCAGTCTTCCATTGCGAGGCCACCGCGTAGTCGCGCACCTCGCGCGCCTTCAGCCCCAACCGGCCAAGGAAGAAACCCTGGCGATTGCCGGCGCGCACTTCCTGTATCGCGTCGAGGGTTTCGGTCAGCGCCTGGGTGAAGCCGGCGGTGCTGTCGTTCTCCAGCTTCTTCAGATGCTTGACCCGCTTGCCCAGCTGCACCGTGGCGTAGATCACCAGCGGGTTGAACAGCAGGATCAGCAGCGCCAGCTGCCAGTGCATCCACACCAGAATGGCCGCGGTGCCGACGATCGACAGCAGCGCCACCAGCAGACGGCTGAGGGTCTCGCCGATGAACTTGTCGATGGTTTCCAGATCGGTGACCAGATGCGCCGCCACGGTGCCACCGCCGAGGCTTTCGTACTCGGCCAGGGCGATGCGTTTGAGCCGCTCGATCAGCCGCACGCGGATGCGGTAGACGATGTCCTTCGACAGCCGCGCGAACAATCGCGCCTGCAGGACGTTGAACACCAGCGCCGAGCTGCGCAGCAGCAAGGTCACGCCCAGCATCAGGCCGATATAGCCAACCGCCGTCTGCCACGTCTGCGGCAGCAGCTGGTCCATGACCTGCAGCGCGCTGTCACCCTGCCCCAGCAGCACTTCGTCCACCAGCAACGGCAGCAACAGCGGAATCGGCACGCTGCACAGCGTCGCCAGCACCGCCACCAGATTGGCAAGGAACAGCGCCTTGCGATGACGCAGGGCGAGGCGGCGAATCTCCGCCCAGCTGAGCTGGTCAGGCATGGGCGTTGCGCTCCAGCCAGCGCGCCAGCAGCGGTGCGAGCAGCTCCTGCGGCTGGTAACCGTTGGTCAGCAATGCCAGCTGGCCGTGGCGTTGGGCGAGCAGGGTCGGAAAACCGGCAATACCCAGATTCTGCGCCCAAGCGAAATCGCCCGCAGTGGCGGTCCGGCAGTCCGGCGAGTCGAAGCACTCGGCGAACTCGATGCGCGGGATGCCGGCGGCTTCGGCCAGTTCGACCAGCTGCGCCGGCAGGGTCACATCGCGGCCCTCGGCGTAGAACGCCTGCTGGATAAGCTGGGCCAGCGGCCAGACGCAGCTTGGCTCGAGACTGCGCGCGGCCACCAGCGCGCGGCAGGCCGGCTCGGTGTCGTAAACCAGTCCTTCGGGCAGGCCGGCATCGAAGTTGAACGGCTGGCCGGTGGCCTCGTGCACCGCCTGCCAGTAGGACAGCGTGCGAACCCGACCGGCCTGATCCATCGCCGCGTGCTCGCGGCGCAAGCCGCCGACCACCAGTGTCAACGGCACGTCGCTGACCCGCGCCTGCTCAGCCAGTACCTGCAGCACCGGTGCGAAGCCCCAGCACCAGGAGCACATCGGGTCCATCACATAGATCAGTCGAGCGCTCATGGTTTCTCCGGGCCAGTGGCGGATGGGACGGTCGGGTGAATCGCAGTATCGGGTCGTCGCGGAGCGCAGCCTAGGCCGCCATCGCCGCGGCGGTCATGCGTCCGGTTGCCGCGGATCGCGCCCGATGGGTGTGGGCTGGTTGCGCTGGCGTGCCAGCTCGATCTGCTTCTGCCGTTCGCGGGCGCTGGCGCGGGTCTTCTCGCTGAGCGTGTCCCAGCAGTGGGGGCAACTGATACCGGCAGCGTAGTGCTCGGACTGACGGTCTTCCACGGAGATCGGGCTGCGACAGGCGTGGCACAGGTCGAAATCGCCGGCCGACAGGTCGTGGCGCACGGTCACGCGGTTGTCGAACACGAAGCAGTCGCCACGCCAGCGACTCTCGGCCTCCGGCACCTCCTCGAGGTATTTGAGGATGCCGCCCTTGAGGTGATAGACCTCCTCGAAGCCCTCGCCGAGCATGTAGCTCGACGCCTTCTCGCAGCGGATGCCGCCGGTGCAGAACATCGCCACCTTCTTGTGCCGGGCCGGGTCGTAATGCACCTTGATGTACTCGGGAAACTCGCGGAAGGAGGCGGTCTTGGGATCGACCGCACCCTCGAAGGTACCGATGGCGACTTCGTAGTCGTTGCGCGTGTCGATCAGCAGCACCTCGGGATCGTCGACCAACGCGTTCCAGTCTTTCGGTTCGACGTAGGTGCCGACGCGCTGGTTGGGATCGACCCCGGGCACGCCGAGGGTGACGATTTCCTTCTTCAGCTTGACCTTGGTGCGGTAGAACGGCTGCTCATCGCAGTACGACTCCTTGTGGTCGATATCGGCCAGGCGTGAGTCGCGGGCGAACCAGGCGAGCAGCGCATCGATCGCCGCGCGGCTGCCGGACACGGTGCCGTTGATGCCCTCCTCGGCCAGCAGCAGCGTGCCGCGGATGCCATGGGCGGTGAGCGTATCGAGCAGGGGTTGGCGCAGCGCGACGTAGTCCGGCAAAGCGACGAACTTGTACAGCGCCGCGACGACGATCTTCGCGGTCATGCTGATTTCCTCCGGTGGTCGCCCTCGCAAAGGGCGGACGGGGCAAGCAAAACGAAAGCGCCGGCGTGAGCCGGCGCGGGGTGCGGATTCTAGCAAACAAGTCGCTGCTGGCGTGCTCGCAGCCGCCGAACGACCTCGGCGAGGTTACTTGTGCCCGCCGGCGCACACCGGCGACGCCGGCACGGCGGTCTGCTGTGCCCATTCCTCGGGGGTGTAGGTGTGCAGCGCCAGCGCATGCACCTGCTGCATCAGCTCGCCCATGGCCGCATAGGCCTTCTGATGGCGCTTGACCGAATTGAGCCCGGAAAATTGCGGGCTCACGATCACCGCCTTGTAGTGGGTTTCCTGCCCGCGGCTGTGCATGTGGCTCTCGTCGAACACCTCAAGGTGCTGCGGCTCGAGCGCTTGCAGGGCGTTCTGAATCAGTTCGATCTTGGACATTCTGGCTCCGTCAGGGCTTCTGGGTATCGAGTTCGGCCGTCATCTCGGCCAACAGCTTGTTCACTTCCGGCACGGCGGCTTCGAGCTTCTGCTGGGTCAGCTGGGCCGAACGCGCATTGAGCTCCGGCAGCTTGGCGAGCATTTTCTTACCCAGCGGCGACTGGTAGAACTCGATCAGCCCGGCCAACTCCTGCTCGGTGAACTGGGTGGTATAGAGAGTGATCAGCTCGGGCTCGAGCTTCTTCCAGCCGATGGCCTTGTCCAGTGCCGCATCGGCCTTGGCCTGATAGCGCTCGAGCAGCGCCTTCTTGCTCTCCGGCGCCTGGGTTTCGGCGAAGCGCTGGGCGAACATCTGCTGCACCTGCGCATACACCGGCACGGCGAGTCGGTCAGCGTTGGCCAGTTGCAGGAAGCGCTCGGCATTGCGCGCATGGCTGGCCTGGTCGGCATGGGCGGCGGCGCTGACAAGGGTGAGAAACACAGCGGTGCAGAAGCCGAAAACACGAAACATGGACATTGGATTTTTCCTGAATGGGCAATAGGTAGCCCTCAATGGACACATTCTGCGCCCGGAGTTCCAATGCCTCAAGAACCGGCGCCGACGCACGGAACCCGCACCGCGCCCGGACAGCCTAAGCATTGATCACTCATCAGGAGCACAGCATGACACGCACCGAAACCGACAGTCTGGGCCCGATCGAGGTACCCGAGCAGGCCTACTGGGGGGCGCAGACCCAGCGTTCGCTGGTCAATTTCGCCATCGGCGACCAGCGCATGCCGCTGGCCGTACTGCACGCGCTGGCTCTGATCAAGAAGGCCGCCGCGCGCGTGAATAACCGCATCGGCGACCTGCCGCCTGACGTCGCCCGACTGATCGAGCAGGCTGCCGACGAAGTGCTGCACGGCCAGCACGATGACCAGTTCCCGCTGGTGGTCTGGCAGACCGGCAGCGGCACGCAAAGCAACATGAACGTCAACGAGGTGATCGCCGGGCGCGCCAACGAGCTGGCCGGCGGCAACCGCGGCGGCAAGAGTCCGGTGCACCCCAACGATCACGTCAACCGCGCGCAAAGCTCCAACGACTGCTTCCCCACGGCGATGCACATCGCCGCTGCGAGGGCGGTCCAGCAAGACCTGCTGCCGGCCATCGCCGAGTTGTCCGGCGGCCTTGCCGAGCAGGCGGCGCGCCATGGCAAGCTGGTCAAGACCGGGCGCACGCACATGATGGACGCCACGCCGATCACCTTCGGCCAGGAGCTGTCGGCCTTCGTCGCCCAGCTGGATATCGCCGAGCGCGCAATTCGCCAGACCTTGCCGGCGGTCTATGAGCTGGCCCAGGGCGGCACCGCGGTCGGCACCGGGCTGAATGCGCCGCACGGCTTCGCCGAAGCGATCGCCGCGGAACTGGCGGCGCTATCCGGCCTGCCCTTCGTCTCGGCGCCGAACAAGTTCGCGGCACTGGCCGGCCATGAGCCGCTGGTGGCGCTGTCCGGCGCGCTGAAGACGCTCGCCGTAGCACTGATGAAGATCGCCAACGACCTGCGCCTGCTCGGCTCCGGCCCGCGTGGCGGTTTCGCCGAGGTGCGGCTGCCGGCCAACGAGCCCGGCAGTTCGATCATGCCCGGCAAGGTCAATCCGACCCAGTGCGAGGCGCTGTCGATGCTCGCCTGCCAGGTCATGGGCAACGACGTGACCATCGGTTTCGCCGCCAGCCAGGGCCATCTGCAACTCAACGTGTTCAAGCCGGTGATCATCCACAACCTGCTGCAATCGATCCGCCTGCTGGCCGATGGCTGCCGCAATTTCAACACGCACTGCGTGGTGGGCCTGGAGCCGGATGCCGCGCGCATGGCCGAGCACCTGGAGCGCGGGCTGATGCTGGTCACTGCGCTGAACCCGCATATCGGCTACGACAAGGCGGCGGAGATCGCCAAGAAGGCTTACGCCGAGAACAAGACGCTGCGCGAGGCGGCGCTGGAGCTGGGCTACCTGACCGATGAGGAGTTCGATCAGTGGGTACGCCCGGAAAGCATGCTCGAATCCGGTCAGCAGGGCTGAGCAGGCTTGTCTGGCGCGGCGCTGCCGGTGGATAACGCTGCGCGGTTATCCACCCTACAGTGTCCGGTCGGATCGTAGGGTGGATGGCCGCAGCCATCCACCGGTTTGCCACCCCAGAGGCAACGATCGGCCAGCGTCGGCAGGTAACCGTGGATAACACTGTCGCGGTTATCCACCCTACAACGCCAAAAAGAAACCCGCGCCGTGGCGCGGGTTTCTTTTATTGATCGCCGTTCGGCTCAGCCCACCGCTTCGAACAGCCCGGAAGCGCCCATGCCGCCGCCGACGCACATGGTCACCACGCCGTAACGCAGGTTGCGTCGCTGCAGTTCGCGGATCAGGTGGCCGGCGGTGCGTGAGCCGGTCATGCCGAACGGGTGGCCGATGGAAATCGAACCGCCGTTGACGTTGAACTTCTCGTTGTCGATTTCCAGCTTGTCGCGGCAATACAGGCACTGCGAGGCGAAGGCTTCGTTGAGTTCCCAGAGGTCGATATCGTCGATCTTCAGCCCCTTGGCCTTGAGCAGGCGCGGCACCGAGTACACCGGACCGATACCCATCTCCTCCGGCTCGCAGCCGGCGACGGTGAAACCACGGAAGAACGCACGCGGCTTGAGGCCCAGCTCGATGGCCTTCTGCAGGCTCATCACCAGGGTCATCGAGGCACCATCGGAGAGCTGCGAGGCGTTGCCGGCGGTCACTGAACCATCGTCAGCGAATGCCGGCTTGAGCCCGGCCAGGCTCTCGTAGCTGGTATCCGGACGGTTGCAGTCGTCGCGATCGACCACGCCGTCGTGCTCGGTCCGCTCGCCGGTGGCCTTGTCCTCGGTGAAATAGCGCACCTGCATCGGCACAATCTCGTCGACGAACAGCCCCTCGGCCTGCGCCCGCGCGGTGCGCTGCTGGCTCTGCAGCGCGTAGCGGTCCTGCTGCTCGCGGGTGACGTTGTAGCGGCGGGCGACCAGTTCGGCGGTCTGCCCCATGCTGTGGTAGATGCCCGGTACCCGCTCCTGGATGATCGGGTTGTAGAGGTGGTCAGTGTTGCGGCTCTTGGCCGTGAGGGTGATCGACTCCACCCCGCCGGCGACGATCACGTCGCTGCAGCCGGATGCGATCTGGTTGGCGGCGATGGCGATGGCCTGCAGGCCCGACGAGCAATAACGGTTGAGCGTCATGCCCGGGCAGTCGATGCCCAACCCCGACAGCACCGCGACATTGCGCCCGATGTTGTAGCCCTGCGCGCCCTCGTTGGAACCGGCGCCGACGATGCAGTCCTCGACCAGTCGCGGATCGAGGTCGTTGCGCGTCAGCAGCGCATCGACGCAATGGGCCGCCATGTCATCGGGACGGGTCATGTTGAATTTGCCGCGGAAGGACTTGGCCAGGCCGGTCCGCACGCTGTCGACGATTACCACTTCACGCATGGCTCACCTCAGGATCTTGTTGTTGGCGATGTCCCGAGCATAGTGTCGCCGACGCGCCGCTGGCGACGACCATTCAGCCCGCCTATGCACGGCCATCGTCCACCGCCGGCTACTTGGCGATGGCGGCCTCCAGCGCCTCGTTGAGCGTGCGCAGCACCTTGATGCGGGCGAAGCGCTTGTCGTTGGCCTCGACCAGCGTCCAGGGCGCGATCTCGGTGCTGGTGCGGTCGACCATGTCAGCCACGGCGCCGGCATAGGCGTCCCACTTCTCGCGGTTGCGCCAGTCTTCCTCGGTGATCTTGAAGCGCTTGAACGGCGTTTCTTCGCGCTCCTTGAAGCGCTCGAGCTGGGTGTCCTGGTCGATCGACAGCCAGAACTTCACCAGCACCACGCCGGCATCCACCAACTGCTCCTCGAAGTCGTTGATCTCACTGTAGGCGCGCAACCACTCGTCCGGTGTACAGAAGCCTTCGACGCGCTCGACCAGCACGCGGCCGTACCAGGAGCGGTCGAAGATGGTGAACTTGCCGCGCTCCGGCACATTGCGCCAGAAGCGCCACAGCCAGGGCTGGGCGCGTTCGTCCTCGCTCGGCGCGGCGATCTGCACGGTGCGGTACAGGCGCGGATCGAGCGCCCCGGTGACCCGGCGAATGGTGCTGCCCTTGCCTGCCGCATCGTGGCCCTCGAACAGCGCCAGCACGCCGCGCTTGCGTATCCGCCGATCGCGCAGCAGCCGCGACAGGCGTGCCTGCTCCTCGGCCAACTGAACCTGATAGCTGTCCTTGTAGAGCTTCTGGCTGAGGTCGAGGCTGTCGAGCAGCGTCAGGCGGTCGAGGTCCAGCGCGAGCGGCGCCGAATGAGGGTGCGAGATGCCGTTCACCGGCTGTTCCGCCGCGGCCAGCGCGGCCTGCAATCCCTCGAGCAGCAGGCGACCGACTGCCAGGCTGCGGTAGCGTTCGTCGACGCCCTCGATCACGTACCAGGGCGCGAAGTCACGGCTGCTACGGCGCAGCACCTGCTCGCCGTAGCGCACGAACTTGTCGTAGGTCTTCGATTGCTGCCAGTCCAGCGGGCTGATGCGCCAGCTGTGCAGCGGGTCGTCCTTGAGCGAATCCAGTCGCGCCTTCATCTGCGCCTTGGACAGGTGGAACCAGAACTTGAAGATCAGCGTGCCTTCGTCGCAGAGCAGGCGCTCCAGCCGTTGCGCGCGGGCGATGGCCAGCTCCAGCTCGGCCTTGTCGATGCGCCCGTGCACGCGATCTTCGAGCATCTTGCTGTACCAGTCGCCGAAGAAGATGCCGGTGCGCCCCTTCGGCGGCAGACGCCGCCAGTAACGCCAGGCTGGCGGATGCGACAGCTCCTCGTCGCTCGGCACCTCAAAGCTTTCGACGGTGATCAGCCGCGGGTCCATCCACTCATTGAGCAGCTTGACCGTCTCGCCCTTGCCGGCGCCCTCGATGCCGTTGATCAGGATCAGCACCGGAAAGCGCGCCTGTTCCCGCAGCCGGTACTGCGCCTGCAACAGCGCTTCGCGCAGTGTCGGCACCTCGGCGTCGTAGGTGGCCTTGTCTACCGCGTGGCCAATCTCGGCGGATTCGAACATCGGTTTCTCCCTGTCTGGCAATGTCGCTCACCCTAGCAGGCCGGTGGCCGCGCGTGCGAGCGCCGCCGCGACGCATGAAAGGCGAGCGCAGACGCACTGCGCAACACGCCCGCTTGAGGCAGAATGCGCCGCATGACCACGCTGCCACCCCTGCCCCGCTGCTGCACTGGCTTGAACGACCACTGGCCGTTGCCACGCGCACTGCCGGGCGTACGCCTGCTGAGTACGCGCTTCGATCCGGCGTTGCTCGATGCCGAGGATTTCCCGCGCTGGGGCATCCCGCTGCCCAATGGCGTCAGCAAGCGCCAGGCGGAATTTCTCGCCGGCCGGCTGTGCGCGCGCCAAGCGCTGCAAGGGTTGACCGGAGTGCCCTCGGTGCCGAGCGTGGCGCCGGATCGCTCCCCTTGCTGGCCCGCCGGTGTGGTCGGTTCGATCACTCACGGGGCCGGTTGGGCCGGTGTGGTGGTTGCCCGACGCAACGACTGGCTCGGCCTTGGCCTGGATATCGAGAAGCGCCTGCCGACCGAGCGGGCCGACCGGCTGGTCGGCGAGATTCTTACCGCCAACGAGCTGCTCGGTTACGCCGATCTGTCTGCGGCGCGACGCGCGCAACGGGTGACGCTGACCTTCTCGCTCAAGGAAAGCCTGTTCAAGGCGCTCTACCCGCTGGTGAACCAGCGCTTCTACTTTCAGGATGCCGAGCTGCTGGCGTTCGACGACAGCGGCTACGCGCGCCTGCGTCTGCTCACCGACCTTTCCGCGCAATGGCGGCGTGGCGTGGAGCTGGAAGGTCAGTTCTGCGAGTTCGATGGCTATCTGCTGAGCCTGGTGAGCGTGCCCCTCTGAGGCATGCCCTCAACCCTCGTTCACCACCTGCGCACGGCGACGCGGCCAGCGCAGGCTGAAACAGGCCCCGCCCAGCTCGCTACGACCAACCTGCGAGCGGCCCGCATGCCAGTAGATGATTCGCCGCACGATGGAAAGCCCCAGCCCATGCCCGCCGGATGCCCGCGTGCGGCTGTCATCGAGACGCAGGAACGGGGTAAATACGCGCTCCCAGTCCGCCTCCGGCACCCCGGGGCCGTCATCCTCGACGCGCAGCCAGACCTGCTCGCCGTCGATGGCATAGCTGACCTGCACCTGCGTCTGGGCGTGGCGGGTGGCATTGGTGATCAGGTTGCTCAGCGCACGCCGCAGATAATGCGGTTCGGCATCGGCCCAGCTGCTGCCGTCGGCCGCCGGCACGCAGTGGCCGCGTTCGACCCGGATCGCCGGACGCAGCGGTGCCAGCTCGCCAATCACCTGATCCACCAGTGCGGCCAGATCTACCGGGGTGAACTTGAGGGCTGGCAGGCCCTGCTCGAGGCGCGTATAGACCAGCATCTCGTCCACCAGACGGTCCAGATCGTCGATGTCGGCGTCCATCCCGGCCAGGTATTTGCGCCGCGCCTCGTCGCTCTGCGCGTCGGCACTCATCTCCAGGCCGAAACGCAGGCGCGCGACCGGCGTACGCAGTTCGTGAGCGACCGCACTGACCATCTCGCGCTGCACCGCCAACAGCCGCTGCAAGTGCTTGGCCATGCCGTTGAACGCTGTTGCCAGACGGCCGACCGAGTCGCTGCCGGCATCCGGCACCCGCGCTGCGAGGTTACCGCCGGCGATGCGCGTGGCGGCGGCCTCGAGCACGCTCAGGCGCTGCTCGAGCTGGCGCACCAGCAGATAGACGGTCAGACCGATCAGCGACAGCCCGAGCAGGCCGATCAACAGCAATAGATGCGGCGGATAGGCATCCATCGGGTACAGCGGACCGAGCTGCATGATCCACGACGTGCCGGCAATCGCGGCGAACACCCGCACGCCATCGCCGCCCTTGTTCAGCGCCATCACCGTGTCGCCCTCGTCGAGGCGACGGCGCTGGTCGTCGTCGAGGCTGGCGCTGTCGCGCGTCAGCAGTTGCAGCGGATAGCCGAAGCCGCGTGCCTGCTTGAGCTCCGCCAGCCGCTGCGGCTGTTCGGTTTCCGGATAGCGGATCAACTCGTCGATCAGTAGATAGATGGTCGCCCGCGCCAGCTGTTCGCTGACCTGCTCCACTTCGCCGGTCAGCACCAGCCCGTCGCGAGCGCTGACCAGGCTGAACACAGTGGTGCTCTGCGGACGAATCTGCTCGACCAGCACCTGGCCGCGCAGCAGACGGGCCTCCAGGCGATCCTCCAGACTGACGTCATCCAGCGTGCGCACCCGCAACGGAATCCCCAGCAGACGCCCCCACAGGTTGGCCGCCTGGCGCCGCTCGACCGGCGTCATGCTGCTCATGTTGTGTGCCATCAGGCGGAAGGTGCCGGCGGCCAGGCGCTCGCGGTGGTCGTCCGCACGAAACTGATTGAGCAGCTGCAGACCGCCGGCGCCGAGCAGCGCCACCAGCACCAGCACCGCCAGCATGCCGCCGTAGATGCGCAGGAAGATCGAATTCATCGGGCGTCCGGTTAGACCAGCGCTTCGGCGGCTTCGGAAACGAACAGATAGCCCTTGCCGCGAACCGTCTTGATCAGCCGCGGATGCTCCGGATCGTCACCAATCTTCGGTCGGATGCGCGAGATGCGCACATCGATGGAGCGGTCCTGGCCGTCGTACTCGATGCCGCGCAGCTGCGAAAAGATTTCCTCGCGGGAAAGGATGCGCCCCGCGTTGACGCTCAGCAGCCAGAGCAGATCGAATTCGGCGCCGGTCAGTTCGATACCCTTGCCGCGCAACCACGCCTCGCGCAGCGCGCTGTCGATCACCAGCGGGCCGAACTGCAGACGCTTGACGTCCGTCACCGGCGCCTCGTTGCCTTCGCGGCGCCGCAGCAGTGCGCGGATACGCGCCAGCAAGAGGCGTGGACGCACCGGTTTGCAGACGTAGTCGTCGGCGCCGGTTTCCAGGCCCAGCACCTGATCGAGATCGTCGGCGCGGGCGGTGAGCATCAGAATCGGCCCGTCATAGCGATCGCGTACCTGGCGGCAGATGGACAAGCCATCTTCGCCCGGCAGCATCAGATCGAGCACCACCAGGTCGGGGCGCTCGCTGACGATGCGCTCGACCGCACGAGCACCGTCGGCCTCGATGGCCACGTCGAATGCGCCGGCACCCTGCAGATATTCCTGGGTCAGCTCCGCCAGCCGCCGATCATCCTCGACGATGAGGATCCGCCACGCTTCTTGCTCCATCCATGCCTCCGACCAACACCGCCAGACCGAAACAAACGCGCGGCATTGTACCCAACGCCCGCCCGTCCAGAAGCCTACAAAATGAGCTTGCAACAAACACAACATATAGTGTTGGCCGCCGGCATCAGCCAGCGCCATCGGCAGCAGAAAAAATCGGGTATTTCGTCGCCCGCCGGGCAGCCCTCGACGGCACGCGGGCTACGCTGGCGACTGCACTTTTCACCCACAAAGCACCCACATCTTATCCACAGCTTGTTCAGGGACGGTGCCTTGCAATGGGCCCGGGCCGGCATTATGGTGTCGCCCGCTGCAGCGCAGACCCTACATCTTGGGGTCTCAGCCAATGACAGACACAAACCGCGTGAAAGCGGTGTTGGCAAGTGGTTCGCTCGTCCGAACGCTCGAAATAACGGTTTCAGGCTGATGGGCGAGCCCACACACCGCCAGGAAAATGACCCTGGCGCGTCGTCGCCGACAACTTCCAGGCTAGTGCCAGACAAATCAACAGAACACTACATATTGTGTTGACAGTGTTTTTCACGAAGCTATTCTTCCGTCACTCGAACGCCCTTGACCGGAATCATTGCCATCGATGAACCGGCCCCCGGCACGACACATGCAGACGAACCTTGCGGGCGCAGTAAGCCCGAAACCAGAACGAATACCGCGACCAAAAGAGAATCCGGAGCCCCCATGCAAAACCAATCCACTCGCGAGAACCCGCTATCAGCCGATGCACCGGATCTGGCGGCTACCGCCCCGGGCCAGCTGCGCGTGATCAAGCGCAACGGTACCGTCGTCCCCTACACCGACGACAAGATCACCGTGGCCATCACCAAGGCATTTCTCGCAGTGGAAGGCGGCAACGCTGCCGCTTCCTCGCGTATCCATAACACCGTCGCGCGCCTGACCGAGCAAGTCACCGCCACCTTCCGTCGTCGCATGCCCTCCGGCGGCACCATCCACATCGAGGAAATCCAGGACCAGGTCGAACTGGCCCTGATGCGCGCCGGCGAGCAGAAGGTCGCCCGCGATTACGTGATCTACCGCGAAGCCCGCGCCCAGGAGCGCAAGAGCGCCAGCGCCGCAGCCGGCAGCGACATCGCTCAGCCGCACCCGAGCATCCGCGTCACCCGCGCCGATGGCAGCCAGCAGCCGCTGGACATGGGCCGTCTGCAGACCATCATCGCCGAAGCCTGCGAAGGCCTGGCCGAAGTCGATGGCGCGCTGATCGAGCGCGAGACCCTGAAGAACCTCTACGACGGCGTGGCCGAGAAGGACGTCAACACCGCCCTGGTGATGACTGCCCGCACCCTGGTCGAGCGTGAGCCGAACTACAGCCAGGTCACCGCGCGCCTGCTGATGGACACCCTGCGTGCCGAAGCCCTGGGCTTCCTCGGCGTTGCCGAAAGCGCCACCCATCACGAGATGGCTGACCTCTACGCCAAGGCCCTGCCCGCCTACATCGAGAAAGGCGTCGAGTTCGAACTGCTCGACTCCAAGCTGAAGAGCTACGACCTGGCCAAGCTGGGCGCGGCACTGAACCATGAGCGTGACCAGCAGTTCACCTACCTCGGCCTGCAGACCCTCTACGACCGCTACTTCATCCACAAGAACGACATTCGCTTCGAACTGCCGCAGATCTTCTTCATGCGCGTGGCCATGGGCCTGGCCATCGAGGAAGAGCAGAAAGAAGCCCGCGCCATCGAGTTCTACAACCTGTTGTCGTCCTTCGACTACATGGCCTCGACGCCGACCCTGTTCAACGCCGGCACCCTGCGTCCGCAGCTGTCGTCCTGCTACCTGACCACCGTGCCGGATGACCTGGGCGGCATCTACGACGCCATCCGCGATAACGCCCTGCTCTCCAAGTTCGCTGGCGGCCTGGGCAACGACTGGACCCCGGTGCGCGCCCTGGGCGCCTACATCAAGGGCACCAACGGCAAATCCCAGGGCGTCGTGCCCTTCCTGAAAGTGGTCAACGACACCGCCGTCGCGGTCAACCAGGGCGGCAAGCGCAAGGGCGCGGTCTGCGCCTACCTGGAAACCTGGCACCTGGACATCGAGGAATTCCTCGAGCTGCGCAAGAACACCGGTGACGACCGTCGCCGTACCCACGACATGAACACCGCCAACTGGATTCCGGACCTGTTCATGAAGCGCGTCTTCGACGACGGCCCCTGGACCCTGTTCTCCCCGTCCGACGTCCCCGACCTGCACGACCTCACCGGCCGCGCCTTCGAGGAGCGTTACGAGTACTACGAGGAGCTGACCAAGTACGGCAAGATCAAGCTGTTCAAGACCCTGCCGGCCAAGGACCTGTGGCGCAAGATGCTCTCGATGCTGTTCGAGACCGGCCACCCGTGGCTGACCTTCAAGGACCCGTGCAACCTGCGCAGCCCGCAGCAGCACGTCGGCGTGGTGCACAGCTCCAACCTCTGCACCGAGATCACGCTGAACACCAACAAGGACGAGATCGCCGTCTGCAACCTGGGCTCGATCAACCTGGTCAACCACATCAAGGACGGCAAGCTGGATTCGGCCAAGCTGGAGCGCACCGTACGCACCGCTGTGCGCATGCTCGATAACGTCATCGACATCAACTACTACAGCGTGCCGCAGGCGCAGAACGCCAACTTCAAGCACCGCCCGGTGGGCCTGGGCATCATGGGCTTCCAGGATGCGCTGTACCTGCAGCACATCGCCTACGGTTCCGATGCCGCCATCGACTTCGCCGACAAGTCCATGGAAGCCATCAGCTACTTCGCCATCCAGGCCTCCTGTGACCTGGCCGACGAGCGCGGCGCCTACTCCAGCTTCCAGGGCTCGCTGTGGTCTCAGGGCATCCTGCCGCTGGATTCCCAGCAGATCCTCATCGAGGCCCGGGGCCAGAAGTACATCGATGTCGACCTGACTGAATCCCTAGACTGGGCGCCGATCCGCGAGCGCGTCAAGAAAGGCATCCGCAACTCCAACATCATGGCCATCGCCCCGACCGCGACCATCTCCAACATCGTTGGCGTATCGCAGTCCATCGAGCCGACGTACCAGAACCTGTACGTCAAATCGAACCTGTCCGGCGAGTTCACCGTCATCAACCCGTACCTGGTCCACGACCTCAAGGCCCGCGGCCTGTGGGACCCGGTGATGGTCAACGACCTCAAGTACTACGACGGCTCCGTACAGCAGATCGAGCGCATCCCGCAGGATCTGAAAGACATGTACGCCACCGCCTTTGAAGTGGAAACCAAGTGGATCGTCGAGGCCGCCAGCCGCCGCCAGAAGTGGATCGACCAGGCCCAGTCGCTGAACCTCTACATCGCCGGCGCCTCGGGCAAGAAGCTCGACGTGACCTACCGCATGGCCTGGTTCCGTGGCCTGAAGACCACCTACTACCTCCGTGCCCTGGCCGCGACCAGCACCGAGAAGTCCACCATCAACACCGGCAAGCTGAACGCCGTGAGCTCGGTGATCGACGAAAGCCTGAGCGCGGAGCCGAAGCCGGCCCCGGTGCCGCAGGCGTGCAGTATCGATAACCCCGACTGCGAAGCCTGTCAGTAACAAAAAGGAGGCGGACGCATCTGGACGGCGATCGCCGCGTTGCCTGCTGAGCCGGACCCCATCACGTACAGCTGTACGCTCAGGGATTCCGACTCGACAGGCGCCTTGCGCTCACTCGCCCAGCTCCGCCCTTACACCGAGTGGGAGTTGTGGGCTGATTCGTAGGGTGGATGTCGCTTTCCACATCCACCGTTGCCCCACTCGATGGCCCGCAACACCAAACCAGATTTCGCGCTTTTGCGTGCACAAGCAAAAGCCCCCATACATCCGACCGGCCAAGCCCCGGTCCCCCATCAGGAGCAATCGCACATGCTGAGCTGGGACGAATTCGACGAAGAAGAAACCACCACCGCCGCGCCGGCCACCGCTGCCGCACAGCCGGCAAGCCAGACCGCCGCCAAGCTGGACAACGAGGCCGCCGGCTCCGTGGAAGAAGCCCGCGCCGTTGCCGCTGACGATTCCGACGCCATCGCCCGCGCCAAGCGCGCGCTGGACGAACTGGACGTCCGCGAAGGCCTCAATGAACTGGAAGGCGAAGCGGCCCGCGTACGCGTCGACGAGAAGCGCATGATCAACGCCCGCGCCGACCTCAACCAGCTCGTACCCTTCAAGTACGACTGGGCCTGGCAGAAGTATCTGGATGGTTGCGCCAACCACTGGATGCCGCAGGAAGTGAACATGAACGCCGACATTGCCCTGTGGAAGAGCAAGGACGGCCTCAGCGAAGACGAGCGCCGCATCGTCAAGCGCAACCTCGGCTTCTTCTCCACCGCCGACAGCCTGGTCGCCAACAACCTCGTGCTGGCCACCTACCGCCTGATCACCAACCCCGAGTGCCGCCAGTACATCCTGCGCCAGGCCTTCGAAGAGGCGATCCACACCCACGCCTACCAGTACTGCATCGAGTCGCTGGGCATGGATGAAGGCGAGATCTTCAACATGTACCACGAGATCCCGAGCGTCGCGAAAAAGGCCAGCTGGGGCCTCAAATACACCCGCTCCATCTCCGACCCGACCTTCCAGACCGGCACCCCGGAGACCGACAAGCAGTTCCTGCGCAACCTCATCGCCTACTACTGCGTACTCGAAGGCATCTTCTTCTACTGCGGCTTCACCCAGATCCTCTCCATGGGCCGCCGCAACAAGATGACCGGCACCGCCGAGCAGTTCCAGTACATCCTGCGCGACGAGTCCATGCACCTGAACTTCGGCATCGACATGATCAACCAGATCAAGATCGAGAACCCGCACCTGTGGGACGCCGAGATGAAGGACGAAGCGACCCAGATGATCCTCCAGGGCACCCAACTGGAAATCGAATACGCCCGCGACACCATGCCCCGCGGCGTCCTCGGCATGAACGCCGCGATGATGGAGGACTACCTCAAATTCATCGCCAACCGCCGTCTGACGCAGATTGGTTTGAAGGAAGAGTATCCGGGCACCACCAACCCGTTCCCATGGATGAGCGAGATCATGGACCTCAAGAAGGAGAAGAACTTCTTTGAGACGCGGGTTATTGAGTATCAGACTGGTGGGGCGTTGAGTTGGGATTGAGCTTAGGCCAACACTAATAGGAAACACACAGAATCGCTTATCTGAATATAAAACCGGATAGCGAGACAAATAAAGCCCCGTCTAGCGCGGGGCTTTTATTAACACAACCTGAAAGCCTCATGAAAATATTTCTATTTATTCTTGGCTTCATTGCACGCCTAGCAATAATTGGCATACCACTCTTCATATTCAACAAATACAAAGAAACATTCATTCTACCTTTTGAAAGCTGGCCTTCCGACGTCATGCTTTATGCCGCACTATCATTAGCACTTTTAATCGCAGCCGACTACATAAAAGATGCCGTAAAAAACCACAAAACGAAGAAAGCTTTTAACCCACTTCAACGCGCATCTCGCGAAACCGGCGCAACCGTTACAACGCTCCTACAGCATGGACGTTTCGAGAGTAAGGATTGCAGTCAAGCAATTGAGTCCGCGCTCAGGCAAATAGAAACCATCGTTGAAGTATCCTTGGGGAAAAGCAGACACGAAGGCCATGAAATAAGCGCCAACTGTATGATCCACCGAACCCAACGAAAAGTCGGACCTTCTCTCACTTTGACACACTGGGGAACACGTCTAGCTGGAAGAGAGCCAATCACCATAAAGCTTGGAAACAACCTTCCGGGGGCTCCAAAGGCCATCGAAGAAAACAAAATTCACTACATCAAAGACACACAAGCAAAAGAAATCTCTCAGTTTTTTTCCAACAAAAGCTACAAATCCATTTTGTCTATCCCGCTAACCGCCGGACCTAAAAAAATCGGCGTCATAAATATAGATTCAACAGAGGCTAACGCCTTTGGAAAGCTTGAAAATTTTAAAAAAGATATTCACCCTTTAATTCAACCTCAAATTGACACAATAAAAAAGCTTCTTCAGATAATCGAAATACCGGAACCCATACAAAAAGCTGCTTAAAGGACTTCCAGCGAGTAGCGAGGTAGCCTGGAAGTGACGCGTGGAAAAGGCTTCGCCGTTTTCCACCCTACGCAACGTCGATGCGTCGGCGGTGTGGGCGGTTGAGATGGCGTAGGGTGGATAACGCTTTGCTTATCCACCAATACGGACCTCCCGCCAACACAACGCTCAAGGATGAGCCGCCATGTCCCGCTACCGCCGCGCCCAAGTGCCGGGCGCCACGTATTTCTTCACGGTCAATCTGCTCAACCGTCGCAGCGACCTGCTGGTCCGCCATGTCGACCTGCTCCGCGAGACGGTGCGAGCCACACGCTCACGCCATCCCTTCCACATCGACGCCTGGGTCGTTCTGCCCGACCACATGCATTGCGTCTGGACGCTACCGGACGGCGATGCTGACTTCGCCCTGCGCTGGAAAGTCATCAAGTTCGCTTTTGCCCGACGCCTACCAAAGACCGAGGTACTGACGGCAACCCAGCGCTCCCGCGGCGAACGAGGGATCTGGCAACGGCGCTACTGGGAGCATCTGATCCAGGATGAACGGGATTACCGGCATCACGTCGACTATGTGCATCGAAATCCGTTAAAGCACGGCTTGGTGGAGCGTGTCGCCTACTGGCCCTATTCGAGTTTTCATCGAGCCGTTGGAGCTGGGGTCTACCCAGTTGATTGGTGCGGTGATGAGCCATAGGGATACGCAGGTGATCTGGAATGACGCGTGGAAAAGGCTTCGCCGTTTTCCACCCTACACTGCTACGCAACACCTCCACTCGGCCGTCTGACGGGGACGGACTTCGAGTCGCCCCGAGTGCTCTTTGGTTTTATTTGCTTCTTCTGCACGGACCGGCAGGCGACACCAACCGCCCCTTCAGGAGGGTGAGTGGAATCGCCGTGGAAGGGGTTGAGCGGCATGGATGCCGCGAGAGCCGCGATGGGCCAGGGATGGCCCTTCGCGGCGTGCCCCTGGAATGGCGATGGAGCAAACGGACCCGGAGCGAGGTAGCCTGAAAGTGGCGCGTGGAAAAGGCTTCGCCGTTTTCCACCCTACCTCCGGCAACGTCGATGTGTCGGCGGTGTGGGCGGTTGAGATGGCGTAGGGTGGATAACGCTTTGCTTATCCACCGATACGGACCTCCCGCCAACACAACGCTCAAGGATGAGCCGCCATGTCCCGCTACCGACGCGCCCAAGTGCCGGGCGCCACGTATTTCTTCACAGTCAATCTGCTCAACCGTCGCAGCGACCTGCTGGTCCGCCATATCGACCTGCTACGCGATACGGTGCGAGCCACACGCTTACGCCATCCCTTCCTTATCGACGCCTGGGTCGTTCTGCCCAACCACATGCATTGCGTCTGGACGCTACCGGACGGCGATGCTGATTTCGCCCTGCGCTGGAAAGTCATCAAATTCGCTTTTGCCCGACGCCTACCAAAGACCGAGGTACTGACGGCAACCCAGCGCTCCCGCGGCGAACGCGGGATCTGGCAACGGCGCTATTGGGAACACCTGATTCAGGATGAACGGGATTACCGGCATCACGTCGACTATGTGCATCGGAATCCGTTAAAGCACGGTTTGGTGGAGCGTGTCGTCGACTGGCCATATTCGAGTTTTCATCGGGCAGTCGAAGCTGGGGTCTACCCGGTTGATTGGTGCGGTGATGAGGCGGAGGGATTCGCAGGGGATGCGGGCTGACGCGTGGAAAAGGCTTCGCCGTTTTCCACCCTACGCTGTGGCGAACTAGCCAGTCAGCTCACACAACCCACCCGGCACAGCCATCACCCACTCCCTCACCGCCCGAATCGTCGGGTCATCCCGGCGGCTCTCCGGGTATACGAGGTGAAACGGCTTGCCCTCCAGTTCCGGCCCGAATGGCTGTACCAGCCGCCCTTCCCTCAGTTCGTCCTCGATCAGCTGTCGACTCATCAGCGCCACACCCTGCGCGCCGATGGCCGCGGAGATGGCGTGGGTTTCGTCGGAGAAGACCAGCCCGGCGCTGACGTCCAGTCCCGGCACGTTGGCGAGCTTCTGCCACGCAGCCCAATCGCGCGGAGACGAAACGGCGGCTTGCGCGCGAAAGTGAATCAACGAGTGCTTGGGCAGGTCCGCCGCAGAATGCAAACCAAGCAGCGGGCTGCAGGCCGGGACGAAGGTGTTGTCGAACAGCTTTTCCGCCACCAGCCCCGACCAGCGACCGTCACCGTAGCGGATGGCGATATCTGCCGTGACACCATCCAGCGCCACCGGCTCGTGGGAGGTATGGAAGCGCAGGTCGATATCCGGATGCGAATCGCGCAGCAGGCAGACCCAAGGCACCAGCCAGCGTACGGCGATGGCCGGCGTAGTGCTGAGCGTGATCGCCTGGCGACAGGGCTTCGCGCTCAGGCGTTCGACCGAGGCGCTGATGCTGTCGAATGCCGTCTCCAACGTCTGTTGCAGCTCCCGCCCTTGGTCGGTCAGCTCCAGCTTGCGCGGTTTGCGCAGGAACAGCGCCACACCGAGGGATTCCTCCAGCGAACGAATCTGGTGGCTGATCGCCGTGGCGGTGACGGACAGCTCTTCCGCGGCCTGCTTGGCACTTTCGTGGCGGGCGGCCGCTTCGAAGGCGCGCAAGGCGGAAAGTGAGGGTAACCAACGGTGCGCCATGGCTGAGTTTTCCTCATCTGTATCTGGAAGAAATCGTCGTTTGTCGCCTGTAGAGCCTAACCCTAGGCTGACTCTGCCGCGAATGACAGATGAATTCTTTTACAGAGGAGATTCGCCATGACGCACCTTCTGCACCTCGATGCCAGCGCCCGCCCCGGCCTTGCCGGCAAGGACGAACACGGCTCGCACAGCCGCCACCTCAGCCAGCGCTTCGTCAGCCAATGGCTGGCCGGTCGCCCGCAGGATGGCGTGACCTACCGGGACATCGGCCAGAACCCACCGTCCTTCGTCAGCCATGACTGGATCGCCTCGGCCTTCACGCCAGAGGAGCGCCGGGAGCCGTGGATGAATGACGCGCTGGCCGAAAGCGACACCCTGGTGGATGAACTACTGGCCGCCGATCTGCTGGTCATCGGCACGCCCCTCTATAACTTCGGCATGCCGGCGGCGCTCAAGGCCTGGGTCGATCAGGTGGTGCGCCTGAACCGCACAGTCGGGATGGACGAGAGCAATCCGCTCGATCCCTACGTGCCCATGCTGGCGGAACGGGAACGGCACGCGGTCATCCTCACCGCCCGAGGCGGCATCGGCTTCAACCCGGGCGAGGCGATGGCGCACATGAACCATCTGGAGCCGAATCTGGCGACGGCGCTGGGTTTCATCGGCATCACCCGCATCCATCAGATCGCCATCGAAGGTCAGGAGATCGGCGGCGAGCTGCTGGCCAATTCGGTGGCCGAGGCGCTGCGTCAGGTGGATGCGCTGGTGGCGCGGCTGCAGGCGACTGTGACAGCACCCACTCCCCGCACGCAGCAGAGGCAGGCCGAGCCCGATCCGGTGTGATGCGAGCCGGGCGTGGAAAACGCCCGGTTTTCCACGCTACCCTCCATGGCCTGATACCCGGGCGAGACAGCGGAGCGAGCATGGCTACCGATAGAGATTTCATGCTGTACGTGGCGGAGCAGATAGGCCTGGGCAGCCGGCTGACGTACAGGAAGATGTTCGGCGAGTACGCCCTTTATCTGGATGAAAAGGTCGTCGCGTTCGTCTGCGACAACAGCCTGTTCATCAAGCCTTCGCCGGCGGCCGCGACGCTTGCGCCGGATCTGCCGCAAGCCCCGCCCTATCCCGGCGCGAAGAACTATCCGCTGGCCGACGAACTGCTGGACGATGCCGACGAACTCCGCCGCCTGGTGATCGAAACGGCGCGGCTCATGCCGGTGCCGGCGCCGCGCAAACTGAGGAAGAAGAAGCCAGACGCAGCGACATGAGTTTCCAACAGGGCGGGCTCTTCATCTCCCCTGCCCTCGCCCGTGGTACACCGCCCGGTACAATGCCGCCATTTTCCGTACCGCCCCGGAGCACCGCCATGTTCACCCTCGCCCATCTCGACACCCCGCCGCCGGAATCGCTGAAAAGTCAGCTGTTGCAGATGGTGGTGGACTACCTCGGCGACATCAGCCCCGTCTCGCTCACGCCGAGCAACCCGCTGTATCAGCTGTACCAGTACGTGGTGGGTTTCGAGGTGCACCGCTACCTGGACAGCATGGACGGTGCGCAAGCCGGCAAGCCCGAGCTGATCATGGCGCTGGATGCCGACGACCCGGCAACCCTGCTCGGTTTCGCGCTGTACCTGCCGTATATGGACGATCCCGAAGCCTGTGCGCTGGTTTATCTGGCCGTGCAGGCCGAGCATCGTCGGCAGGGCATCGGCCGGGCCATGGTCGCATCGATGGTGACGCGCTATCCCCACGCCGAGGTGGCCTGCGTGGCCGGCAAGGTGCCGTACTTCGAGGCGCTGGGCTTCCTGCCGTTGGCGGCGCGTGGCCCGCAGGTGGTGATGAACACCCGCAGCCAGGCATCCCACGGTGTGGTGGCGGTGCAGGATCTGGAGCCGATCTTCCAGTCCAAGGAAGTCCGGCAGATCTACAACTACCTGGTGCAGCAGAACGGCCGCAAGGCGATGAGCGAGGCGGAGAAACAGCGTGACCGCCTGCTCGATCAGCTGGCACAGCAGGCGCTCCATTTGGTCGAGAGAGACTCGTTAGCCAAACGCTTGCACTAGCCGTTACCAGGGTCATAACAGGCAAGATCGACCTTGGCCAGGCAACCGTTCCGCCGCACAGCACCGCCACGCGCACTCCATTAGCGTGACTCCTATCACTAAAACCGCTTACCAGAACGCGCTCGATGATGCCGAGGGTTACCGACTAGGTGATGTCACTTTAATATCGCCCGGCAATTCGCCTTAACACTCAGGAACGAGTATTCATGTTCAAGCATTTCATGATGAGCGCCGCGGCGCTGAGCTTTGCCATTTTGACCGGCTGCGCATCGGTTCCAATGGAATCTCCCGAAAAGGACCAAGCATATAAGACTTTCCCGGCACCGCCGCAGGATCAAGCCGGACTGTACATCTTCCGCGACTCCATGCTTGGAGCCGCTCTGAAGAAATCGGTGAAGATCGACGGTGAGGTCATCGGCGAAACGGCAGCGAACACCTACTTCTACCGTCTCGTCACGCCTGGGAAGCACACCCTGGCGACCGAGTCCGAGTTCAGCGACAACCTCATCGAACTGGACGCCATAGCTGGCAAGAACCATTACGTGCGTCAGTCGATCAAGATGGGCGTGTTCGTGGGTGGTGCGAAGCTGACCGAAGTAACGGAAAGCGAAGGCCAGCAAGCTGTAGCGAAAACCGAACTGGCACGCTAACGCTGCGGACAAACCGTCGCCCAAGCAAAGCCTCGCAACCGCGGGGCTTTTTTCTGCCCGGTTCTAGCTGCGTAATGAATCAATCAGCTTGACGATCCGCTCAGTTCTTCACACAGGCGAAGATAGCGTTCCCGGATGCCTGGTCCCAGGGAACGATCTTCTCGTAGTCATGCTCGAGCACATGCACTTCAAAGTACGGCTGCAGCAGTTCGATCAGCTCGGCGAAGCTCACCGCCACCATCGCATGCTCGTCGTGCCAGACCTGGCTTTCACCCGCGACGGTTCTCTCGATGCGCAGCCGCAGCGCCTGGTGCGCGCCGGCACCCGGGTAGTTCCAGCCCGAGCTGAAGCTGAACAGGCCGTCCGCGTGGCTGGCGCTGTGGGAGACGAATGAAGCGTTGTCGATCCGACGCTTGTCCACCGCGTTGAAGCAGAACAGCCCGCCTGCCGCAAGGGCGCCATGCGCGCTGGCGATACAGCTCCTCAGCCGCTCGATAGTGCCGCTGTAATGGATGGAATAGAGGAAACAGGTGATCAGGTCGGCAGGCTGCTCGACTGCAAAGCCACACATGTCCTGCAACGAAAACCGGGCTTCCGGGCAGCGAATGGCCGCTCTGTCGAGCATGGGCTGGTTGATGTCGAGGCCGCTGCTTTCATAGCCCGCATCGATGAAATGACGCACGTGCGGCCCGGTCCCGCAGGCGAGATCCAGATGCCGGTTGCCGGCATTGCCGAACAGCTGCTGCAGACGATGGACGCAGTGGCTTTGCGCGCCGTAGTCGATATCGGCGCACATGAGATCGTAGTAACCCGACAAGTCGGTATAGAGAGCATCGCCGGGCATGGTGACCTGATGTGTTAGCGGGAGCGTTTGGGGCGCGCATCATATCCCGGCGACAGGGAAATCGCCTGGCAATCGCGCGGTCGAGACCTGACGCTTTTCCACCCGGAGTACACCAGTCGCCCCTTATACTCGCGGCTTTTCGCGCGAGTCCCTTCTGTGAGCAACAAACGCTATGCCTGCATCGGCCTGAGCAACCCGAAATCACCGTCCAACGTGGGCGCAATCATGCGTGCGGCCGGCTGCTATGGCGCGGCCTCGGTGTTCTACACCGGCACCCGTTACGACCGGGCCAAGGACTTCGTCACCGATACCAAGAAAGTCCATCAGGACATTCCGCTGATCAACATCGACGACCTGCGCAAGATCCTCCCGCTCGGCTGCGTGCCAGTGGCCGTGGAGCTGGTCGACGGCGCCCGCGCCCTGCCCCAGTACACCCATCCGGATCGCGCGCTGTATATCTTCGGTGCCGAGGACGGCTCACTGAGCAAGGAGATCCGCGACTGGTGCGAAGACGTGGTCTACATCCCCACCAATGGCTGCATGAATCTCGCGGCCACGGTCAATGTGGTGCTCTACGACCGTCTGGCCAAAGGCAACAATACCCGCTCGGGACCGCAGTTCTGATTCACGAGGTGGTGATTCGCGGCGCGGCAGCCGAACGGCCGCTGTAAAGGCCTCGCCGCTTTCCACGCGACAGCGTGCTCGACGCACGCCGTGCCCTGAACGCCGACCTCAGCGGCAGTTGCCGGCGCAGCCGCCGCGTGCGCAGGCCGGTGCCTCGGGGTTCTTCAGCACCCGGCTATTCACCACCCCGGCGGCACTCATCAGCTTGGTCACCGGCGCATCGTCCGGAATCGACGCATCTTCGGCCAGCGCACAGGCCGCTCGCAATTCACCCCAAGTCTTGGGGCGCAGCGCCATCGCATGGCGAACCTCGTAAACCTGGCCATTGGCTTCGCAGCGATAGTCATAAGTCGGCATGGTTATTCCTCCCTGGGTTGCGCTATGGCGGAGTCGTAAGCGCACGCATGCTGAACGAGCATCGCGCGGCGCGATTGTACGAGCAAACACGCCGCGTGCTTATCCTCACGCTGGGCGTGGGCTCCGCCGGCGGCGTTCGTCGCATCCAAGGTTTTCAGCGGGCCGGGGAATTAACGCTGGCCCCGACTTCAGCCATCGCAGTCCACCACATGCACCCACAGGCCTGCCTGCCCCGGCACCAGTTCCGGTCGTAGCGTCAGCGCCGGTATGTCGTAATCCCCGGCATTCTGTCGGCGATAGGCAATCGGCGTCGTCCGCCAGAGGTCGTCGAGGCGCTGTCCCAGCTCGTCGCGAATCATCTCGAATCGGGCCTGATCGACACGGCTGGTGCGATGCACGAGATACGGCGGCAACACGTCGAAACCCGGGTAAAACAGAATGCCGTGCTGGATGGGGAACAGCAGGTCGTCGATCGGGCCGTTGATACCCCGCGGGCTGTAATGCGAGGCCCAGCCGCCGGTCGTGACGATCAGCATGGCGCGTTTGCCCGCCATCGCACCTTCGCCGTAGCGATTGCCCCACCGTACATCGGAGTGCTCCCCCACGCCGTAGGCAAAACCATAGGCGTAGACGCGGTCGACCCAACCCTTGAGGATCGCCGGCATGCTGAACCACCACAGGGGAAACTGCATGATCAAGGCATCCGCCCACAGCAGTTTTTCCTGCTCCTGGGCGATATCGGCAGGTTGCCGACCATTGGCGAAAGCCCACTTCGAATCCTGCGACGGATCGAACCGCGCCCCGGGCTCGTGATCGAGATTGTCGTCGGCATCGACGGTCGCCTTCCAGCCCATCGCATACAGATCGGAAACCCGGACATGGTGGCCGGCTTCGTCCAGGCGCTGGACGACGAAATCACGCAGCGCGCCGGTCAGTGAGCGTTGTTCTGGATGGGCATAGACGAGCAAGACATTCATGTTGGGCACCTCCGTTGAACACGGACGCAGAATGCGGCGCTCGACTGTATAGTTGAAATGAATGTTCGAAATTCCAGGTATAGGCATGAATAATCTCAGACGTCTGGATCTCAACCTCCTGGTCACCCTCGATACGCTGCTCGCCGAACACAACGTGACCCGCACCGCCGAGCGCCTGAACCTCTCTCAACCCTCGGTGAGCGTTCACCTGGCCAAGTTGCGAGAGATATTCGCCGATCCGCTGCTGCTCCCGGGGCCGCGCGGCATGCGGCCGACCGCCCGCGCGGAGGAGCTGCGCGAGCCGCTGCGCCTGGCGCTGGCCGCGCTGGAACGTGCCGTCGCGCCCGCCGCACCGTTCGATCCGGCAGCGGCTGCGCACACCTGGCGCATCGCCGCGACCGACTACGGCGAGTCCGCGATCGTGCTCCCGGCACTGCCGGTACTGCGCGCCGCATCGCCCGCCAGCCGCCTGGCCGTGGTCGAGATGGCGCCGGCGCGTATTGCCAGGCAAGCGGAACAGGGGGCTATCGATCTGGCCCTGCATACCAGCGAAGGCTCGCCCGCCAACCTGCGACGGCGGGCGCTGTTCACCGAGCGTTACGTGCTGGCGGGTCGCGCGGGTCATCCTCGGCTGAAGGAGCGCCCGACACTGGCGCAATTCTGCACGCTCGATCAGGTCATCGTTTCGCCGGATGGCGGCGGCTTTCACGGCGCCACCGATGAGGTGCTGGCAATGCACGGCGCGCAGCGTCGCGTGGTGCTGTCCGTGCCCCACTTTCTGTTTCTGCGTTCGGTGCTGGAAAGTACTGATCTGGTGGCGATGCTGCCGCAGCGACTGGTGCGCGATCAGGACGCCCTGCAGGTGGTCGATGCGCCGGTGGAGGTGCCGGGCTTCGAGATGTCCATGCTCTGGCACGAACGCTCCCACCGGGATCCCGCCCATGAATGGCTGCGCCGGCAGATCGCCGAGTCGCTGTGATGACCGCACGGATGTAAGCCAAGGCCGCGCAGTGCCGCCCCCTTGCCCTGAGCACCCCGCAAAACGGCCAGTTCAATGGTCGCCTGTGAAGTCCTTGCGGTTATCGAGCGTGCGAGCGGCGAAGAATTACTGGCTACGACGCACGATCACGCCTGCTTCAGCGCCACCAGAATGAACCCCACCACGATGCCGGCCAGGGCGATCAGCCAGCCAATCCGGTGTGCACGGTTCTTTTCAGCTTGCCGGATGGGGTCGACGGGCTTTTTCTTTCTCACGGTTCACCTGACTCTGAAGAATGACACTGCAGGCGCCAACCGCCGCAGCGCGCCTTTTTAGGCCGCGCGGCTCGAATTGTCCAGCGAGCGCGCCATGGTTCGCATCAGCGTCATGTCAGCCACCACGTTCGCCCGGCGCCGTCAGAGCCTCGATGATGCGGCACTCCCGGACTGTGGATTCGCTGCAACTGGCCAACCGCTCCAGCTCGCTCTCCAGCCGCTGCAGGTCGGCGATACGCTGGCGGACCTCGACCAGATGGATCTGTACCAGGCGATCGACATCGGTACAGGAGTGCCCCGGCTGGTCGGCCAGCCCCACGAGGGTGCGAATCTCCTCCAGCGAGAAGCCAAGCTCCCGCCCACGCTTGATGAAGCGCAGCCGCGCGGCGTCCTGCTCGCCGAAGGTCCGGTAACCGGAGTCGGTACGTGCCGGAGTGGCCAGCAGGCCGATGCGCTCGTAATAGCGGATGGTTTCCACGTTTACCGCCGTCGCCTGGCTGAGTTTGCCGATGGTAAGAGGCATGGCTTGACCCTGTAGTCGCTACAGGGTTTAGCGTACTGCCATCGAAATCTGGAGGCGAAGCTCATGGCGGGAAATTGTTGTGCGGATGCATGTGCCAGCTCGCTGGCCAGGGGCCGCTATCGGCGTGTGCTTTGGCTCGCGCTGCTGATCAACCTGGCGATGTTCGGCGTCGAGATCGGTGCCGGCGTACGGGCCGAGTCGGTATCGCTGCTGTCCGACTCGCTCGACTTCTTCGGCGACGCAGCCAATTACGGCGTCAGCCTGTTCGTACTGGGTCTCGGTGTGGTGATGCGCGCGCGGGCATCGCTGGCCAAAGCGCTGACCATGGGCCTGTTCGGCCTGTTCATCCTGGTGGTCGCGGTGCGCAATTTCCTCGACGGCAGCGTGCCGCACGCCTCGACCATGGGCCTGGTCGGGATGCTTGCACTGCTGGCCAACATTGCAGTGGCCGTCATGCTTTACGCCTATCGGGACGGCGACAGCAACATGCGCAGTGTCTGGCTGTGCAGCCGCAACGATGCGCTGGGCAACCTCGCAGTGATGCTGGCCGCGCTGGGCGTGTTCGGCACCGGCGCCGGCTGGCCGGACCTGATCGTGGCTACGATCATGGCGCTGCTGGCCATCAGCGCAGCGGTGCAGATCACCCGTCACGCCCGTGCGGAACTGCGCGCCGAGCGGCTGGCGTGAGCGCGGCTTACGGCGCGCCGAACAGCGCCGTCCAGTAGATGGCCGCGTCGCTCTGCGGATCGACCGCATAGGCCGCGCCGAATTCGCTGTACTGCGGGTTCATCAGATTCGCGCAATGGCCCGGACTGGCCAGCCAGCCGTCGAGCACCCGGCGCGGAGTCGGCAGCGCGGCGGCGATGTTTTCGCCCACTACGCCGCCGGTATAACCGTCCAGTTCGGCGCGGTCGCCCGGCGTGCGGCCGTCCTCACTCAGATGACTGAAGAAATTGCGATTGGCCATCGCCCGGCTATGGGCCTCGGCCGTGCCGCCGAGGGTCGCGTTCCAGCCAAGCGGGGCCGCCGCGGCAAAAGCCTGCGAGCCGCACTGACGTGGCTGCGCACGCGCGGTATTGATCAGCTCCAGCAGCTTCTGCCCTTCGGCCTGCCAGTCGCCCAGACGCCCGTCGAGCAGCGGCCGCGCCAGCACGATGCGCCAGTCGCGGCCCTCGCGGCTGACGCCGATATCGACGAACTGCGGATCGAGCAGCACCTGGCAGAAGCTCTCGTGCAGCGCCTGCATCGCCGCCTGGGCATCACGCGGTCCGGACAGGCTGATGGCCTGCACCGTCATCATCGGATAGGCCGCACGCGCCAGTTCCTGCGGCAGGTCGCCAGCGCCCTCGACCGGCAGATTCAAGCGCGTATCAGCCGTCAGCGGCGGCAACTCTTCGCTCGCTCTGTTGCCACAGCGCTGCACTTCGCTGCGATAGGCATTGATGGACTCGACCAGGCGAGCCTCTTCGGCAACCGCTACGCCAGCGAAGCTCAGCGTGGCAAGCAGCAGGACGGATGAAAGAACACGCATGGCAGCTCTCCAGCGAAAATCCCTGACGAAACGGTGCGCCCCCGGCGCGAACGAACGCCATGGTGCGCGAGGCCGCCGCGCTTGTCATCACCGCACCAGCAGCCACACGACGCCTGCCGCTGTGCCAGTTGCGCGGCCTTGGCTATGATCGAACGCCATGAACAGCCAGCCTCCGCTCCGCCAGCCCTGCCCGCCCGGCACCTGCACCTGCAGCCGCGATGCCTTGCTGGAAACACCGGGCGCCGACATGCGCATCCTGCGCCTGACCCTGCATGAGGAGCGTCGCCTGCTCGAGCGCCTGGAGAACGTGCAGAGCCTGGCCGACCTCGAGCGGCTGCAGCAGCGCATGTTCGAGCAACTGGGCATCCGCATGGATATCGCCCCCGGGCACAACGAGGTGCGCAGCATGCGCGGTATCGCCATCGACTTCGCTGATCAGCCCGGCCTGTGCCGCAAGACCCGCCCCGCACTTGCCGCCGCCATTCGCCGCGGGCTGGCGAAGCACCCGGAGATCGCCTGGCGCCTGCTCGATGCGCATGATCTGTTGGGTGGCATCTAAGTACCTAGCCATCACACGCTCCCGCGTGGGAAGGGTCGCCCGGACGCGCCAGCATCCATTTACGTGATGCCCGGCATACCTTTCTCCCACTCGCCCAGTGGCGAATCCCAAACCGGCCGCAAGCCATTACAATGCGCGCCTTCGTTTCATTGCCGGTCCGTGCTCATGTCGCTTCCCAAACACCACCTCGAACTGCTCGCCCCCGCGCGCGACGTCACCATCGCCCGCGAGGCCATCCTGCATGGCGCCGACGCCGTGTACATCGGTGGCCCCAGCTTCGGTGCGCGGCACAATGCCGAGAACAGCGTGGCGGACATTGCCGAGCTGGTGAAATTCGCCCACCTGTTCCATGCGCGGGTATTCGTCACCCTCAACACCATCCTGCATGACGACGAGCTGGAAGCCGCGCGCACGCTGATCCATCAGCTCTACGAGATCGGCGTCGATGCGTTGATCGTGCAGGACATGGGCATCATGGAGTTGGATATCCCGCCCATCGAGATCCACGCCAGTACCCAGACCGATATCCGCACGCTGGAGCGGGCGAAGTTCCTCGACAAGGCCGGCTTCTCGCAGCTGGTCCTCGCCCGCGAGCTGAACCTGCAGGAAATCCGCGCGATCTACGACGAAGTGGATTCGACCCTGGAGTTCTTCATCCACGGTGCCCTGTGCGTGGCCTTTTCCGGGCAGTGCAACATCAGCCACGCACAGACCGGGCGCAGCGCCAACCGCGGCGACTGCTCGCAGGCCTGCCGCCTGCCCTACACGCTGAAGGACGATCAGGGCCGCGTGGTGGCGTTCGAGAAGCACCTGCTGTCGATGAAGGACAACAACCAGAGCGCCAACCTGAGCGCCCTGGTCGATGCCGGCGTGCGCTCGTTCAAGATCGAGGGGCGCTACAAGGATGTGAGCTACGTGAAGAACATCACCGCTTACTACCGCCAGCGCCTCGACGGCATCCTCGCCGAACGCCCTGACCTGGCGCGCGCGTCCAGCGGCCGCACCGATCACTTCTTCGTACCGGACCCGGACAAGACCTTCCACCGCGGCAGCACCGACTACTTCGTCACCGACCGCAAGATCGACATCGGCGCCTTCGATTCGCCGACCTTCACCGGCCTCGCCGTCGGCGAAGTGCTCAAGGTCGGCAAGCATGACCTGACCGTGCAGACCCGCGAGCCGCTGTCCAACGGTGACGGCCTCAACGTGCTGATCAAACGCGAGGTGGTGGGCTTTCGCGCCAGCGTGGTCGAGCCGCTGAAGCAGTTCGAGGAAGACGGCCAGTCGTTCTGGCAGTACCGCGTCGAACCCAACGAAATGCCCGCCGCGCTACGTCAGGTACGACCGAACCATCCGCTCAATCGCAACCTGGACCACAACTGGCAGAACGCGCTGCTGAAAACCTCCGCCGAGCGCCGCGTCGGTGTGCGCTGGCTGGCCAAGCTGCGTGCCGACTCGCTGGAGCTGCACGTCACCAGCGAGGAAGGCGCCTATGCCACGGCCACCCTGCCCGGCCCGTTCGGCGAAGCGAAGAAACCCGAGCAGGTGCCCGGGCAGATTGCCGACCTGCTGAGTCAGCTGGGCACCACCATCTACCACGCCGAAGAGGTCGAGGTGGATGCGCCGCAGGCGTTCTTCATCCCCAACTCGCAGCTCAAGGCGCTGCGCCGCGAAGCCATCGAGGCGCTGAGCGAAGCCCGCGAAGCCATCCGTCCGCGCGGAGGGCGCAAGCCGGTCAGCGTGCCGCCGCCGGTCTACCCGGAGTCGCACCTGTCGTTCCTCTACAACGTCTACAACGAGAAGGCGCGCGCCTTCTACCACCGTTACGGCGTGCAGCTGATCGATGCGGCCTACGAGGCCCACGAGGAGACCGGTGAGGTGCCGGTGATGATCACCAAACACTGCCTGCGCTTCTCCTTCAACCTTTGCCCGAAGCAGGCCAAGGGCGTGACCGGCGTGCGCACCAAGGTTGCACCGATGCAACTGGTGCACGGTGACGAGGTGCTGACCCTGACCTTCGACTGCAAGCCCTGCGAGATGCACGTGGTCGGCAAGATGAAGGGCCACATCCTCGACCTGCCGTTGCCGGGCAGCGCGTCGAGCATCGTCGGGCAGATCAGCCCTGAAGACCTGCTCAAGACCATCAAAGCCAAGCCGCAGGCCTGACGCGCGCGCTCAGGCCGTCAGCGCCTCGGCCAGCGCCCGGCCGATCGCCGCCAGCGCGGCGTTGCGCTCCTCGGCGCTCGCCTGCGTCTGCGTGAGGTAGACGCAGGCAATCACCGGTTTGCGCTGCGGCGGCCAGATCACCGCGATCTCGTTGGTCGTGCCGCGCTCGCCCGAACCCGTCTTGTCGCCGATGCGCCAGGTTGGCGGCAGGCCGGCGCGCAGCTTGGCCGCACCGGTCTGGCTGGCGAGCATCCAGGCGATGAGCTGGTCACGCGAGGCCGCCGACAGGCTGTCCCCCAGTACCAGACGCTGCAGATTCGCCGCCATCGTCGCCGGCGTGGTGGTGTCGCGCGGATCGCCAGGACGTGCCTCGTTCAGCTCCGTTTCCCAGCGATCCAGGCGAGTGTGGTGGTCGCCGAGCGTGCGTGCGAAAGCGCCGATCGCGCCCGGCCCGCCGAGGTGACGCAGCAGCAGATTGCCCGCCGTATTGTCGCTGAGGGTGATGGCCGCTTCGCAGAGCGCGGCGAGCGTCATGCCATCGTCGACATGCCGCTCGGTGACGGGCGAGTAGGTCACCAGATCGTCCGCGGTATAGCGGATGCGTGTGTGCAGCGAATCCGCGCCGGCATCGACCCGCCGCAATACCGCCGCGCCCGCCAGCAGCTTGAAGGTGCTGCACAATGGGAAGCGTTCATCAGCACGGTGCCGCCATTGCCGGCCGGACTGGCTGTCGATGATCGCCACGCCCAGGCGCGCATCCAGCTGTTTTTCCAGCTCGGCGAATCGCTGCGTGAGGTCATCGCCGTGCTGCTCGACGGCCCACGCCCGGTCGCCCCGAAGCAGCGCGCCACCGAGCAGCAGCGCACTACCCAGCAAGGATAACTGTCGCCGTGTCAGTACCTTCACCTTGTTCCTCCTTTCGACAAACACACCGGTCAAGCAGCGGACGCTGAGCTTAGGCTATCCGGCGCGGACGCTCTGCCGAATCAGGCTCAGTGCGATGAGCGGATTGGCGAACGCCTGTGCCGTCGCATGCTTTAAACTCGTGCCCTTCTTCTGCACTACCGGCGAACCCCCTCGCTGCCCGGACGCCCCATGAAGCAACGCACCGTAACGCCCTTCCAGATCTTCATCCTCGTGCTGTCGTTCTACGTGCTAGGCGCACTGGTAGCCGATCTGTTCTTCGAGCTGCCTGATGATGTCTCGACCCTGCTGGGTTACCTGGACACCATTGTCTGCTTCTTTTTCTTCCTCGATTTCTGCATGCGCCTGCAGCAAGCCGAGGACAAGTGGCGCTTCATGCGCTGGGGTTGGATCGACCTGTTGGCTAGCGTGCCAGCCAGCGGCTTGCAGGCAGCCAAGCTGGTGCGTGCGTTCCAGGTGCTGCGTATCCTGCGCGCGCTGAAGTCGCTGCAACTGATCTGGCGGGTGCTGTTCCGCAATCGCGCCGAAGGCATCGTGGCATCCGCGGCGACCGCAACCATGCTGCTGGTGGCTTTCGGCGCGATCACCATGCTGCTGGTGGAGGCGCCGAATCCGCAAAGCTCGATCAATACGCCGGAAGAGGCGCTGTGGTGGGCCTTCGTCACGGTGACGACGGTCGGTTATGGCGATTTTTATCCGGTGACGACCGAGGGGCGCGTCGTGGCGGTGTTGCTGATGGTGTCGGGCGTGGGCCTGTTTGGCAGCTTTGCCGCCTATATCGGTTCGCTGTTCGTCGCCGACCAGAACGAGGAAGAAGAAAAGCGCGACGCGAATGACCGCGAGTTGATGCTCCGACTGCTGGAGCAGGTCGACAGTCTGACCCTCGAAGTACGGAGCCTGCGAGCGGAGCTGCAGTACACCCGGAATAAGCCAGATGCGGAGCAACTCGAGCAATCGGCCAGCGTTACGCCGAAGGCGGAGCGCTAGCTGTCGACGGAACCGCCAGGGTCGAAGGTCCCGTCGATCATCAATTGCTTACTTGGCAAAGTAAGCCCTGGCGCGCTCGGCTTCGGCAGGAGTCGGCTTGTAGCTCATCCACGGATCGGCCTCATCCTTCTTGTAGCGAATCTCGCCCTTCTCGATATCGAACTCGTAGAAGGGATACACCTCGCGCAGGTTGTAGAACGCAGCGGGGGCGAAGAACAGAATGTCGGCCGCCAGATAGCCGCCGTTGAACTTCAGCGGGATCAGGCCGTACATCGGCTCCAGGCCCTCTTTGCTGGCGCGGAAGCGGTACTGGCCGAAACTCGTGGCCTTGTAGGTCTTGTTGACCGGATTTGCCAGCATCAACGGTGCATCTTCATTGATTTCGACGGCCAGTTTGGGGTCGCTGGAACGCAGCGAGGTGGTGGCGCTACAGGCTGACAGCAGGGCGGCCGCGGTGGCCACGGCGAAGAGGTGTTTGACGTTCATTACCAAGTCCTTTTTAACCATCGGAATCGATGGCGCCGACCGGCACCGGCTCGGCCAGATAAATCGCCATCCATTGCGCGGCGAACTATAGGGCAAGGCCTCGATTAATGGCCACTAGCTATCATCGCGCGATTGGAATTAGTTGATCGCCGTCAGCTGTGCGGTCACCACCACGCTTCGCCACCGCGCCGTATAATCGCCACCCCGTTACCAAGCGCCCCGCATGGGAGTTTCTCGGCGTCATGCCATTCAATTACGCACGCAGTCTGACCGGTCGCCGGCGTTCCAAGCAGAGCAATCGCCAACTGGGGTTGTGGCTGGCGTTCAATGCCGGCGCAGCCAATGCCGGTGGTTTCATCGCCGTGCAGCAATACACCTCGCACATGACCGGGATCGTCTCCTCGATGGCCGACAACCTGGCGCTGGGTGCGAGCGACCTGGCCCTCGGCGGGCTCGGCGCATTGCTGTCGTTCCTGCTGGGGGCGATGTGCTCGACCATCATGATCAACGTCTCCCGGCGACGGCACCTGCACAGCCAATACGCCCTGCCGCTGGCGCTGGAGGCCGTGCTGTTGTTGTGCTTCGGCGTGCTGGGAGCACGGCTGATGGACGTGCCGGGGTTCTTCGTGCCACTTACGGTCATGCTGCTGTGCTTCATCATGGGGCTGCAGAACGCGATCATCACCAAGCTTTCGAATGCCGAAGTCCGCACCACCCACATCACCGGCATGGTTACCGATATCGGCATCGAGCTCGGCAAGCTGGTGTACATCAATCGGTCACGCCAGACGGGGCAGAAGCCGGTACGCGCCGACCGCGCGCGTCTGCTGATCAACAGCCTGATGGTCGGGTGCTTCTTCGCCGGCGGTGTCAGCGGCGCGATCGGTTTCAAGCATTTCGGCTTTCTCTCCACCATACCGCTGGCTGGCGCGCTGCTGTTTCTCGCCCTGGTTCCGATGTGGGATGACCTGCGTCTGGGCTGGACGCTCTGGCGGCGCAAACGCTGACGGACTGATTCAGCCCGAAAACCAGTCGATTAAAGCCGTCTCTTCCGCCCCGCTTCCAGCGGGACCGCTACGCTTAACTCATTGCTGCGGTGCTGCAGCATCGCGTAGGAGGTATCCGGATGAAACTCACGACTTCACTGCTCTGTGCAAGCCTGGCCCTGGGTATGACTGGCGGTACCACCGCCGCACCGGACACGGGGCCGTATCAGCGTCAACCGGCGCATGTCCATTCTCGGCAACGCCCGCAACTCCAGCAACGCCAGCCGCAGCGGCCTCCACAACACCAGCCGCAACGCTCATCCCAACAGCAGCGACACTGGCAGCAGCAGCCGCATCGTGAGTTGCGCGCGGGCGAGCGGCGCGAGCGCCAGTTCCAGCAGCGCCAGTACCTGCCGGAAGATCTCGGCCATGTCCGGCGACAGGTCGAACTGCATCGGGCACAGATCGGCCGCGGCGGCCCGGTTCCGGGGTATGTCGTCGTGCAGAAAGGTAAGCCGCTGCCGCACGGCTGGGGCCGGCCGCTAACTGCCCGGCAACGTCGCGGCATCCCCTATTACGAAGGATACGAATGGCGTCGCCTGGGCAGAGATCTGATCCTGCTGAATATCGCGACCGGCATCGTCTACATCATTCTGGAAGACGTGCTGTAGTCCCTTCCCCTGGGCAGGCAGAGGATGCCAAACACGCTCCCCTGTCTGCGCCGAACCTGCACGCTGCACTGTTGCCGAAACAGCGAACAACACAGTGGCGATAGCTGCAGGCACCGCGGCCATTTTTCTCAGTGAAAACGCCCTCCAGACACTGCCCGCACAGCTGCGGGCCCGACAACGATGCGCGGAAATCGTTCGCCGACCCTTCGTCAGAATGTTCAATTTTTTACTTTGACAGCACCGTATTTTGCTCATAGCTTTTCGTTTCCGAACATTTACGAACCATTCCGTTGTCGGCTCGAAAACAACAACAATCCATATGAGGCTCCCGCGCATGAGTACTCCATCCGTCCCGACGCTCAAGGGACAATGCATCGCCGAGTTTCTCGGCACCGCCCTTCTGATCTTCTTCGGCACCGGCTGCGTCGCCGCGCTCAAGCTGGGCGGCGCCAATCTCGGGTTATGGGAAATCAGCATCATCTGGGGCATCGGTGTGTCGATGGCGGTCTATCTGGCCGCCGGCGTATCGGGCGCGCACCTGAACCCGGCCGTAACCATCGCGCTGTGGCTGTTCGGCACCTTCGAGCGGCATCGCGTGCCGGCGTACATCCTCGCCCAGGTCGCCGGCGCCTTCTGTGCCGCCGCGCTGGTGTACGGGCTGTACAGCAGCCTGTTCATCGATTTCGAGCAGGCGAACCACATGCTGCGCGGCAGCCTAGAAAGCCTGGAGCTGGCCTCGGTGTTCTCCACCTACCCGCACGCGTCGCTGTCGTTCGGCCAGGCGTTCCTGGTGGAAGTGGTGATCACCGCGATTCTGCTGGCGATGATCATGGCCATCACCGATGACGGTAACGGCCTGCCCAGCGGCCCGCTGGCGCCGCTGCTGATCGGCCTGTTGATCGCCGTGATCGGCGGAGCGATGGGACCGCTGACCGGCTTTGCGATGAATCCGGCTCGGGACTTCGGGCCCAAGCTGATGACCTTCTTCGCCGGGTGGGGTGATGTCGCCTTCACCGGCGGGCGGGACATTCCGTATTTCCTGGTGCCGATCTTTGCGCCGATCCTCGGCGCCTGCCTGGGCGCCGCCGGTTACAAGGCGCTGATCTGCCGGCACCTGCCGGGGGTAGGTTCGGCCGCCTGCGATGCACCGAAACCCAAGGAAATGGCCTCTGCCGAAATGGGCTCCGCCCAGCCCGACATCAGCAAAGTTCGCTAAGGAAATGTCGTCATGAGCAACCAGAACAAGCAATTCGTCGTCGCCCTCGACCAGGGCACCACCAGCTCGCGCGCCATCGTGCTGGATCGCAACGCCAACGTGGTGACCATCGCCCAGCGCGAATTCGCGCAGATCTACCCGCAGCCGAGCTGGGTCGAACATGACCCCATGGAAATCTGGGCGACCCAGAGCGGCGTGTTCGTCGAGGCGCTGGCCCAGGCCGGCATCAGCAACGAGCAGGTGGCGGCGATCGGCATCACCAACCAGCGCGAAACCGCCATCGTCTGGGACAAGGTCACCGGCCGGCCGATCTACAACGCCATCGTCTGGCAGAGCCGCCAGAGCACGCCGATCTGCGACCAGCTCAAGCGCGACGGCATGGAAGAGCACATCCGCAAGACTACGGGCCTGGTGATCGACCCCTACTTCTCTGGCACCAAGATCAAATGGATTCTCGACCACGTCGAGGGCAGCCGCGAACGTGCCCGCCGTGGAGAACTATTGTTCGGCACCGTCGACTGCTGGCTGATCTGGAAGATGACCCAGGGCAAAGCCCACGTCACCGATTACACCAACGCTTCGCGCACCCTGCTGTTCGACATCCACATGCTGGACTGGGACCCGGTGATGCTCGAAGCGCTGGATATCCCGCGCGAGATGCTGCCGGAGGTGCGCTCCTCGTCAGAGGTCTACGGGCACGCCTACATCGGCTCCGGCCAGAGCACCGGCATTCCCATCGCGGGTATCGCCGGCGACCAGCAGGCGGCGCTGTTCGGCCAGATGTGCGTCGAGCCCGGCCAGGCGAAGAACACCTACGGCACCGGCTGCTTCCTGCTGATGAACACCGGGACCAAGGCGGTGCAATCCGAACATGGCCTGCTGACCACCATCGCCTGCGGCCCGCGTGGTGAAGTGAACTATGCGCTGGAAGGCGCCATCTTCAACGGCGGCTCGACCGTGCAATGGCTGCGCGACGAGCTGAAGGTGCTGAATGAATCGCTGGATTCCGAGTACTTCGCCACCAAGGTGCCGGACAGCAACGGCATCTACCTGGTGCCGGCCTTCACCGGGCTCGGCGCGCCCTATTGGGACCCGCGCGCCCGCGGCGCATTGTTCGGCCTGACCCGCGGCGTGAAGGTCGACCACCTGATCCGTGCGGCGCTGGAATCCATCGCCTACCAGACCCGCGACGTGCTCGACGCCATGCAGCAGGACGCCGGCGAGCGCCTGCGCGCACTGCGTGTGGATGGCGGCGCGGTGGCCAATAACTTCCTCATGCAGTTCCAGGCCGACCTGCTCGGCACCCAGGTGGAACGCCCGCAAATGAAGGAAACCACCGCCCTCGGCGCGGCCTACCTGGCCGGGCTGGCGACCGGTTTCTGGAGCGATCTCGACGAACTGCGCAGCAAGAGCAGCATCGAGCGGGTGTTCGAACCGGCGTGCGGAAGCGAACAACGCGAGGCGCTCTATCGCGGCTGGCAGAAGGCGGTCGACCGCACCCGCAACTGGGCCGAGGACTGAAAGGCCGCGCCCCGCGCTGCCTGCGAGCGGTTCGCAGGCAGCCGCGGCATTGCGCGAATCCGAAAAACCGCTGCTTTAATCGAAAGCCAGACTACGGCATGCTTCGCGCAACATCGCGAACAAGGAAGCCTCCATGAGCCTGGCGCCCCGACAGCAGAACATCCTCGAACTCGTGCGCGAGCGCGGCTATGTCAGCATCGAAGAACTCGCCAGGCACTTTGCTGTGACCCCGCAAACCATTCGCCGGGACATCAACCAGCTGGGCGAAGCCGGTTTGCTGCGTCGCTATCACGGCGGCGCAGCTCATGACTCCAGCGTGCAGAACACCGCCTACACCATGCGCGCACGGCAGATGCGCGACGAGAAACGCCGTATCGCCGCCGCAATGGCTGCCCAAGTACCGGACCAGGCCTCGCTGTTCATCAACATCGGTACCACCACCGAAGCCATCGCCCAGGCCCTGCTCAACCACCGGGACCTGAAAGTCATCACCAACGATCTGCACGTGGCGAGCATCCTCAGCACCAAGGAAGACTTCGATGTGCTGATTGCTGGCGGTAACGTGCGCAGTGACGGCGGCGTAGTGGGCCAGGCCACCGCGGACTTCATCAGCCAGTTCAAGGTCGATTTCGCACTGATCGGCATCAGCGGCATCGACGAGGACGGCACCCTGCTCGACTTCGACTACCAGGAAGTTCGCGTCTCCCAGGCGATCATCCACAACGCACGCAAGGTCTTCCTCGCCGCGGACTCCAGCAAGTTCGGCCGCAGCGCCATGACGCGCCTGGGTTCGCTGGAGCAGATTGACTGCCTGTTCACCGATGCGCAGCCAGCGGAGCCCTTCGTCGAGCTATTGGCCCGACACAGCGTGCAACTCGAAATCGCTGACTGACCTTTTCCGCTCCTGACGCTCGTTACCAGACCGCCTGCCATTAGTTCGATAATTTTCTTTTACTTATCTAAATAGAACATTTATGCCATGGAATGCGGATATATTACGCGTTAGCATGTTCATATCCGAACATTGGTATTCGTTTTCGAGGAGAGCAGCGTGCCAGATCCGTTAACCCCCGTCTCCGAGCTGTACGACATCGCCGTGATCGGCGGTGGTATCAATGGCGTCGGTATTGCTGCCGATGCTGCGGGCCGTGGCCTCTCGGTATTTCTATGTGAACGCGACGATCTTGCCAGTCACACCTCATCGGCCAGCAGCAAGCTCATCCATGGCGGCCTGCGCTACCTGGAACACTACGAATTCCGTCTCGTCCGCGAAGCGCTGGCCGAGCGTGAGGTGCTGTTGCGCAAGGCGCCGCACATCGTCAAGCCGATGCGTTTCGTACTGCCGCACCGTCCCCATCTGCGCCCGGCATGGATGATCCGCGCCGGGCTGTTCCTCTACGACCATCTTGGCAAGCGCGAGAAGTTGCCCGGCTCGCGCGGGCTGCGCTTCACTGCTGACAGCCCGCTCAAGCCTCACATCACGCGAGGTTTCGAGTACTCCGATTGCTGGGTGGACGATGCGCGGCTGGTGGTGCTCAACGCCATGAGTGCTCGCGAGCACGGCGCACACATCCATACCCGCACTCAGTGCCTGAGCGCCGAGCGTGTGAAGAGTGTCTGGCAGGTCGAGCTACAGCGCCAGGATGGCAGCCGCTTCGCCATCCGCGCCAAGGCGCTGGTCAACGCTGCCGGCCCCTGGGTGGCGCGTTTCATTGGCGAGAACCTGCAACAGCGTTCGCCCTACGGCATTCGCCTGATTCAGGGCAGCCATATCGTCGTGCCCCGACTGTACAAGGGCGAACAGGCCTACATCATGCAGAACGAGGATCGTCGGATCGTCTTCGCCATTCCCTATCTGGAGCATTACACGATGATCGGCACGACCGATCGCGAGTATCAGGGCGACCCGGCACGGGTACACATCAGCGAGGAAGAGATCGGTTACCTGCTGGGCGTGGCCAATACGCATTTCCGCAGGCAGCTGGCGCCCGCCGACATAGTGCATACCTTTGCCGGCGTGCGCCCGCTGTGCGATGACGAATCGGACAATCCTGCAGCCGTGACGCGCGATTACACCCTTGCCCTCGCGGCGGAACAGCGGCAGGCGCCGCTACTGTCGGTATTCGGCGGCAAGCTGACCACGTACCGCAAGCTCGCCGAATCTGCGCTGGCACAGCTCAAGCCGTTCTTCCCCGGCATGGGCGAACGCTGGACGGCAACCGCGCCACTACCGGGCGGAGAGGAAATGAACACGGTGCAAGCGCTGGCCGTGGCGATCGCCGGCCACGTCGTCGACGCCCCCCCAGAACTCGCACAACGCTGGGCCACCACTTACGGCTGTCGCGTGTGGCGAATGCTCGGCAGTGCTCATTCGCTCGATCAGCTCGGCCAGCGGCTAGGACCGCAGCTTTACAGCCAGGAAGTGAATTATCTGCAGCGCGAGGAATGGGCGCGTCAGGTCGACGACATCCTGTGGCGCCGTACCAAACTCGGGATGCTATTCAACGCACAGGACAAGGCGCGACTGCAGCGTTATCTCGCCGAACAGCCAGAGAACAACGGACGGAACAGCGACGCGGCCTGAGCGCTTTCACCCACGCAACCGGCTGGTGATGCGCTCGACGCTGGCGATCAATCGTTGCTCCGCTGCACGCAGCTGCTCGCCTTGCTCGAGCAGCGGAGCACACAGATTGAGCGCAGTCAGCACCAGCAGTTTGTCACTGCTGGCGCCAGGGAACAGCCGGCGACTGGCCTCCAGATGCTCCTGCAGCAACGCCGCCGCATCGCTCAGTAGCGTTCCCTGGCCCTCGGCAGCGCGAATCGAATAATCGCGTCCGAGGACCTTCAGGATCTGGATGCCCTCATCCTTCATGCAGCATTACCGGCCGCGGCGCGCTCGATCAGCGACTGCAGCCGCGCCAGCGCCGCCCCCTGCTTCTCTTCCTGCTCGAGAGCGGCCAGCTGCAGGTTGTCGTTCTCCTCGCGAGCCTGCTGCAATTGCTGCTCAAGCATCGCGGAGGTTTCGCGCAGGGACTGGTTCTGTTGCAGCAGGTCGGCGACGACACGTTCGAGCTGGACGAGAGCGGCTTCAAGCATTGGGAGGTATCCGGGCTGGTGAAAAAGCGCGCGAGGATAGCAAAAGCCCTGCTGGCGGGGGGCCTTCATTCCTACGCAGTCCGGTCACGCGAGAAACTGACTCGCTGGTCGCCAAACGCGGGGTGATTGCGGTAGCCTCGACGCCTCGTTCAAGAGTCCTATAGGAGTCACCCCATGGCCCGCGCCACCGCCCGCCACATCCTGGTTTCCACCGAAGCCAAGTGCAACGAACTGAAAGCCGCCATCGAAGGCGGTGCCGACTTCGCCCAGGTCGCCAAGGAGAACTCCACTTGCCCGTCCAGCCGTGATGGCGGCAATCTTGGTTCCTTCGGCCCGGGGCAGATGGTTCGCGAATTCGACACCGTCGTCTTCAGCGCGCCGATCAACGTCGTGCAGGGCCCGGTGAAGACTCAGTTCGGCTATCACCTGCTGGAAGTCACCAGTCGCGAAGACTGACCGGATATGCCCCTCGCTTCGGTGGGGGGCGCTCACAGCAAAAAACGCATTACCCCGCACCCCGCTGGTTCACGATCAGCCGCCCGCCTTCTGGCTCATCTTTCGCTTCCCGCCCCTCTTCATCCCATCCAACACGGCAAAAAAACTTTTCGCCGCCGCGAATGCTTTCGCTTGCTCAGCGGTCCAATGCGGCACGACCAAACGAGGAGGTGCTCCCCATGGGACTGTTCGACAGGATCAAAGAAAAACTCGGCTTCGGCCACGACTCCAGCGAGGCGCACAAGCAGGCATCCACGCCCCCGGCCAATGCCACAGCCACCAGCGCCGAAGGGGCCACCCTGGGTGCGGATCGGCCAACAGCCACGACCAATGCGACGATCACGCCGGCCGCAGCCCCGGCAATGTCGCAGGTGGATGTCGCGGTCAAGCTCGACGGCATGGCGGCAACCCATCCTGAGACGCTCAACTGGCGCACCTCCATCGTTGATCTGCTCAAACTGCTGGGCCTCGATAGCAGCCTGACTGCTCGCAAGGAGCTGGCCACGGAGCTCGGCTGCCCGCAGGACAAGATGACCGACTCCGGCACCATGAACATCTGGCTGCACAAGACGGTGATGCAGAAGCTCGCCGAGCACGGCGGCAGCATTCCGCCAGAGCTGCTGCACTGAGGCGCTGAGGCAACCCTAAAAAAAGCTGCCCCGCATCATTGCGGGGCAGCTTTTTTGGCGCGCCGAGCAGGCGCATAGAACAGTGAGTGATCCGCTTACCGGCCGCAGTCGCGGTCCGGGAAGCGGATAGGCTTGGTTATGAGCTACGCAGCTGTTCGTCGGCCAGGAAGTCCTCTTCCAGCAGCGCATCCTGCACACCGCTGCCACCGGCTACCTGCGCCTGCGCTACGGAACGCTTGCTGCGCAGCTTGCCGAACTGATGGCTCAACGCATTACCGAGCTTGTCGATGGCGCCGTCGATGGCCAGCTCCAGAGATTCGGCCTTGTGGGTCACGGAAATTGGCTGCTGGCCCTTTGGCCGGGCTTCGATCTGGCAGCGCTTGTCCTGAGCGCCGGCTTTTTCACCATTTTCGTCATTGAGGTGCACGACGATCCGGGTCAGTTCGTCGTCGAAACGCTCCAGCTTGCTGGCGACACTGGCACTGACCCAGTCGACTAACCGAGCACTGCCTTCGATGTGGTTATCGCTATGAACCTGGATTTGCATACGTCGTCCTTACTTCCGCTTCGTGAACGCCATCTTTGGGAATGGCTTGAGACAAGCTATGCCACCGTTGCCGATATTAAGCAACGGGGAAAATCGACACAGCCGTGAGAAAACGTCGCGTCGCGACCGCACAACCGAACGGATTCGACACTCGATGCAGGCAGATGTCCGCCAATGCCAACCGATCGCCGCCACGACTCAAAACGGCGGGCCGCACTGAAATAGCTGCCCGCCATATCGAATCTTCGAAACTTCCTTTCAAGCCGCTTCGGGAAAAAGGCTTCGGCCGTGATCAAGACATTGATCCACCAGCCATTTTCCGTGAGCGATGGACAGTCGTTGCGCCTTATCCAACTCGGCCATGAAGGCATGCTCGACGGGTAACGGCATACGCCGCGTGGTATGACCGGCCGGATCGCTGATCCGACAGCCGCCGGCCCAGGGGGTTGGTGACCCCGGATACTCCATCACCTCGGCGATGATGTCGTAGCCACGGTAGGTGCATTGCATCGTGCTCATGATCGGTACCTCGCAGTCTCGAAGGCATCCATCAGGACGGTACGACAGTTTGCTCCTTCAGCAACAAAGCCCCGTTGGAGTAGCCAAATACCCACCTCCGGCAACAGACAGCAGAGCCTGGCCGAGGCGTAGGCCACAGGCTGCGCGCCTCGCCCCGCCAATGCAATGCGCGACCGACGAATTGCGTTCAGCCGTCCAGTGACGGGCCAATCAACGCCGCCAGCTGGTCGTAGACGCCTGGGCAGGCCACCAGATAGGGATTGCCGTCGAGCAGGCCATCGTTGCGGAAGAAATCATTGACCCGCCCGCCGGCTTCCCGCACCAGCACCAAACCCGCCAGACAATCCCAACTCTTGAGCTGGGTCTCGTAATAGCCGATCAGCCGGCCGGCGGCTACATAAGCGGTCATCAGCGCTCCGGAACCGTTGCGGATGAACATTCCGCCCTCGCCGAGGAGCTGCTGCAGGAAGGGAATGAAATGCTCCTTGCCGCGCGGATGAAAGGTGCCGGTTCCGGTCAAACCCTCGCGTACATGCTGCGCGGCACTGACCGTGAGCGGCGTGTCGTTAACGAAGGCACCCCGGCCCAGGCAGCCATGAAACAGCTCATCGTGGTTCGGATCGGCGATCGCGCCCAGGTGCGGCTCGCCATCGATCAGCAGACCGACCGAAACACACCAGTTGTGCAGACCATTGACGAAGCAGGCGGTGCCGTCGATGGGATCTATGACCCAGACGCAGCGTGCCCCAAGATGCGACGAGCCACTCTCCTCGCCAAGAAAGCCGTCTTCGGGGAAACGTGCAGTCAGTTCGGCGCGAATGAATTCCTCGATCTGCTTGTCGGCAATGCTGACCACGTCCTGTCGGTCACTGCCCTTGTGTTCTACCGTCAGATCGTTGCGCCGCCGATAGAAATCCATCCCCAGCTGCGCCGCCTGCTGTGCCACGCTTTTTGCCCAGGTGTAACGCGCCTCGATATCGAGGTCGGTGGCAGGGCTCTGCAAAGGGGTCATCACGCAATCCTTGTTCGGCAAACCAAAAGTGGCAGGCTGCGAATTCTAATGAGAGCTACGGCCTGGGCATACCGCCGTTGAGCCTTGAATGGCGCTCGCCAGATGTAGCCTATAAAAGCAACTTTTGCTTTAGTAGCCCAATAAGGCTACTTTTCAACAGGTAGCTTATTTGCACTACGGAGCGAATCGTGAAACCAATGGCTGTGCTGACCGGAGACCTCATCGACTCTCGTTCGATGCACGACACTGCAGCGTTCATTGCGCACCTCAAAGCCCTGCTCGGCGAGCTCGGCATACGCTATGGCGCGCAGGTCGAGACCTTTCGCGGCGATGGCTTCCAGCTGGTCATGCCGCACGCACAGGACGCCTTCGACTGCGCGGTCGCGATACGCGCCGGCCTGATTGCAGCGAGCCCGTCCGGCGAACGCTGGGACGCGAGAATTGCCCTGGGCCTCGGCCACTCCGCCGCCGCGGACCAGCCCTACGGCGAAGCCTTCGTGCTCTCCGGCAAGGGCCTGGACGGCATGAAGAAGGAGACGTTCTGCGTGTTCAGCAACGAGGCCTCGCTGCTTCGCTGCATCGAGCTGCCGACGGCCTTCCTCGCTGCACTGATCGACCGTTGGACGCCTGTGGAGGCGCAGACCTATTTCCTGCACCTGACCGAGCGCCGGGATCAGCAAGCCATCGCCGAACAACTGGGCAAATCGCGCGTGACGGTGACCAAAGCCCTGCAACGCGCCGACGCCCGCTTGGTGGACCGCTATCTGGCAACCATGCGCACCTGGATCGAGGAGCTGCAGGATGACTGATTCGGCAACCCTGCTGCTGACGCTGCTGCTCGGCCATGTCGCAGTGGATTTCCTCCTGCCGCTGCGCCAGCGGGTTCGCATGGGCGCAGCGGCCTGGCGTAGCCCGCCGCTATACGCCTTGGCACTAGGCCAAGGGCTTATGGTGCTGGCGATATTCGGCGTGCTGCGCAGTGATCTGGCGTTGGCTTGTAGCGCTGCGCTGACCTTGGCACTGGCCCGCCTACTGACGGCCGCCTGGGCCGCGAGTCACGCGCGGCGTTCGGCGGCCACACTGCTGTTGGAGCACGCCGTACAGTCGCTGCTGATCCTGGCGTTCTGGTTGTCCGGCGAACATCTGTGGCCGTTGCTACCCGACTACCTGCAGGCACAGGCCAGCCCCCGACACCTGTCGATTCTGCTGGCCTACCTGGTGGTGTTCAGGCCGGCCTCGGCGCTGATCGGCGCCCTGCTCAAGCCCTGGCAGGAGCGCATCGGCACCGACGACTCGCTGGTCAACGGCGGCGCCTTCGTCGGCTATCTGGAGCGCGGGCTGATTCTGACCTTCGTCCTGCTCGGTCAGTGGCAGGCCATCGGCTTTCTGCTGACGGCCAAGAGCATCCTGCGCTTCAACGAACTCAAGGGACGCAACAACCGCCAGCGCAGCGAATACGTGCTGCTCGGCACCTTGCTGAGTTTCTCGCTGAGCATCGCGCTGGGGCTGGCGGTCGACCTCACGCAGAGCACGTGAGCGTCGACCGGGCGCTGTGATTACGGTGCAGGGTGTTCGTGCAGCCGCACATTGAGTTCATCGACGATCGGTGCCCACTCGGCATCTTCCAGCAGTTCACCCTTGAGAAAGGCGGCCTGCGATTCGTTCCAGAACGGAGCTTCCGAAACCTTCACTTCGTTGGGCAATGGCGCATGGCTGGCGATGAAGGCATCGATACTGGCCGGGTCGGAAGGCAAACCCAGCTGTTCGAACAGGGTACCCAGGTCTTTGTTAGGCAGTTCCATACGTCTCTCCTACGGCTAGGTTCGGGCCAGGCGCGTACTTCACGTGCCCAGCTGTTGAAGGTAAGAGGCCCTCAGGCCAGACGCAGTTCCACAATGACCCGCATGCGCGCCCGAACGCGACGCGCAGCGACTGCCTCGGGTGCTCCAGTGGCTTCCGACTCAGTCGTGGCTGAGCGCACCGATACGATGGATCGAGAGGTCAGCGCCGTTGTACTCGTCCTCCTGGCTCAAGCGGATGCCCAGCACTGCCCTGAGCAGGCCGTACACTGCAAAACCGCCCAGCAGTGCCACCAGCATGCCGAGGCCGGTACCGATCAACTGGCTGGCCAGACTGACACCGCCCAGGCCGCCCAGCGCCGTTTGACCGAAGATGCCGCAGGCCAGGCCGCCCCAGACGCCGCACAGCCCGTGCAGCGGCCAGACACCCAGCACGTCGTCGACCTTCCATTTGTTCTGCGTGGCAGTGAACGCCCAGACGAACAGGGCCCCGGCCAGCGCGCCGGTAACGAGCGCACCAACGGGGTGCATCAGATCGGAACCGGCGCAGATAGCCACCAGACCGGCCAACGGTCCGTTATGCAGGAAGCCCGGATCGTTGCGTCCCACCGCCCACGCGGCGATCGTGCCGCCGACCATCGCCATCAGCGAATTGACGGCCACCAGGCCGCTGATGCCGGCGACGGTCTGCGCGCTCATCACGTTGAAACCGAACCAGCCGACGATGAGAATCCACGAACCCAGCGCGAGAAACGGAATGTTCGACGGCGCAAAAGCAACCAGGCGACCTTCGCGATACCGGCCATTGCGCCGTCCCAGCAGTACCACCGCACCGAAGGCCAGCCAGCCGCCCATCGCATGCACCACGACGGAGCCGGCGAAATCATGAAACGCCGCACTGAACTGGTGCTCCAGCCAGGCCTGGAAACCCAGGTTTCCGTTCCAGATCAATCCTTCGAAGAAGGGATAGATGAATGCCACGATCAGCGCCGTCGCGCACAGTTGCGGGCCGAACTTGGCACGTTCGGCGATACCGCCGGAGATGATCGCCGGGATCGCCGCGGCGAATGTCAGCAGGAAAAAGAACTTCACCAATGCGTAACCGTGATCGGCCACCAGTTGCTCGGCAGGCTGCATGAACGTCATGCCGTAGGCAATCCAATAACCGACGAAGAAGTACGCCAGCGCGGACACCGCAAAGTCGCTGATGATCTTCGACAGAGCGTTGACCTGATTCTTCAGCCGCACCGTGCCGACTTCGAGGAAGGCGAAACCGGCGTGCATCGCCAGCACCATCACCGCCCCCATCAGGAGAAAAAGTGTGTTCGCGCCGTGGATCAGAGTTTCCACCGCGCTGTTCAGGTTTTCCATCGATTGCTGACCGCCTTGCCGGTTGGGACGCACCAAAACGGCCAGGTCGCCGAGCCGGCCGCACCAGGATGCATCACCGACACGGCGCGGTAGGCCGTCCACTTGCAGACGAGGCGGTGCGACGGATTTTCCCTATCCGCCCTTTTGGTCTTTTATTTCAAAAGGTTAGCGCCAAGCCCCGCATTCAACCGTGCGCCATTTGAGGGCTTTCACGCTGACTGCTGCACCAGGGCATAGCAATGCCTGTACCAGCTTGATGAGAGAAGGCGCCCCGTGCTGTCTCGCGGTGCGCCTCGCTGCAGCACGAAGCGCTACAACGCCGACAGCGCGCGGTATTCGTCCTGGGCGAGTTGATCGGTCATGCCGCTGACGAAGTCCTGCAACATTCGGCTACGGCAATAGAATTCCCACAATGCCCAGTCTGCGCAGTCCCGCGGAATATCCTTGAGCGCCTCGTGGTAGGCCTTGATCAGTTGGTTCGGCAGACGGCGGGCGAGCATTTGCAGATGCGGCTCGCGGCGGCAACTTCCGGCGGCGAGTGCATGAAAGGTGTCAGGAGCAACCCGCAGCAGCGGCGCGTAGTCATCAAGCAGCCCCTGGAGAATCCGGTAGCCTTGCAGCTGCAGGGTTTCCACCTCACGGTGGCAAAACACCCGCTCCATCGCCACGTCCTTGAAGGTCTGCACGATGGCGTTGGGCAGGCTGTCATCCTCCAGCAGCGCGCGGTCCAGCGTGCCGTGATAGACCGCCTCGATGTTGTCGATGAACTGCCGAGCGGCATGCTGCACCAATGGGTGGGTCATGGTCACGCGCAGCCAGATAAAGAACTCGCCGGTCTTGTTGATCGGCTCTCTGTCCGCACGCTCAAGGGCGTAGTTGACCATGCTGCGGAAGCTGCGTTCAGCCCCCGGTATCGGTGCATCCAGTGCGCCATGCTCGGCGAACTTCGCCAGCAGCAGCTGCGCCAACTGCTCGATACTGAAAATGCCCTTCTCCACCGAATCCTCGATGTCCGCCAGGCAATAGGCAATGTCGTCGGCCGCTTCCATGATGTACGCAAGCGGGTGGCGGCTGCCCGATTGCAGGCCGAGCGCCTGCTGAAGCTGCTCGATGAACGGTTGCTCCGAGAGGTAGAAGCCCGGTTTCTTGCCCAGGTAGGCGCCGGGGCTGCCTGACGGCGGCCGATCGGCATAGGCGGCGCGCACATACTTGAGCAAACCGGCGGTCTGGGTATAGGTGAGGTTCAGCCGCAACAGCGTCACGACCAATCGGATCGCCTGCGCATTACCCTCGAACCGCTTGAGATCGGTGAGCATGCGCGCCCGCAGCTCGGCGTCGCCCTGCTCCACAGGCACCACGACGGCAAACAGCTCGTCGAGATGGCGTTCGAACCATTCGCCGATGGCGAATTCACCAAAGTGGCCGAACGGCGGATTGCCGATGTCGTGCATCAGACAGGCCATCTCCACCAGGCTTTCGAGCGCCCCTTCGAGTCCGTCCAGGCCGTAATCGGCCGCGCGGGCACCGAGCTGCTTGTAGAGGGTACGCACGATGAAGCGGCCGGTTTGCTGCACCTCAAGCGAGTGCGTCAGGCGGCTGCGTACCGCAGCGTTGCGCTCGAGTGGAAAGACCTGAGTCTTCTGCTGCAGACGCCGCACGGCTGCGGAATTGATGATGCGTCCGCGATCGCTTTCCAGCTGGTCGATCACTGCGGCCAGGTCGCCGTCGCAAGCCCGGAGGCCGGTTTCGACCTTGCCGTAGGGCCGCTGGCGGGAGATCTTGTCCTTGAAATTCACCGGCATCTGTCGCACTCGCAGAGGCTAAAGCGCCGAGCCTAACGCGAGCCGCTGCCATAACCAAGCCACGAGACTGGCACCGACGCGCAGGCTTTACTATGCAGGCGCTTGTATCGACAGGAGGACCTCATGAGCCGAGCAGACTTTCATCAGCAAAACGCCGAACGCGCCACGGCCGAGGCGCAGCGCCTTCTCGACCAGCGCGCGGCAATGGGCTCACGCTGGCTGCCCTGGGTGGCCACCGAGCTATACCAGCTCAGCCCACCGGAGTTCACCGCCATGGTTCGCCGCGAGCTCGAACGCCTCAACGAAAAGCAGCGCGACTGAAACGCAGCCGGAGATGCCGCGGGGCAAAATAGCGCCTTGTGGGATGAGGGTTGGTCCATACTGCTGAGGCGGGTGCAGAGACCACTGATCGAGCGCCAGGTCGTCTACCCAATCGTGCCTCGGTGTCCCTGCAAAGCCCGCGAACCCGATGTGCCGCGCCACTTACCGTCGGAGGTGAAACACCATGAGCAAGGGTATGGACACGAAGAAGCAGGCGAAGAAGAAGCCGCTGAAAACTGCGCAGGAGAAGCGCATGGCCAAGCGCGCCAAGAAGGATGGCCCCACCCTGCTGGGTAGCCACGCCGCGCCCCACTAGAGCAGCCTTTACGCCCCGCATCGCGGGGCGTTTGCTTTCTGGCGTTCAGCTCTGCTGGCGCACCGCCGCTGGGCGCAAGCGGTCAAACAAGCGCCCGCCGCCGATGTTGACCAGCAGGCCGAGCATCACCAGCACGGCGCCAGCCATCTGCAGCGGGCCGAGACGCTCATCAAGCAGCAGCGCCGACGACGATAGCCCCACCACCGGAACCAGCAGCGAGAACGGCGCCACCTGACTCGCCGGATAGCGCGACAGCAGACGACTCCACAGGCTGTAACCGAGGATGGTCGCGCCGAATGCCAGGTACACCAGCACCAGCAGCGCATCGAGGCCGAGCTCCTGCAACGCCACTTCGATGGCCACCGGTCCTTCCAGCCACCAGGACAGCGCCAGAAACGGCAATGGCGGCACCAGACTGCCCCACACCACCAGACCGACCAGATTCACCTTGCCGACCTTGCGCGTGACGATATTGCCCAGCGCCCACATCGACGCCGCGCAGATGGTCAGCACGAAGCCCGCCAGAGTCATGCCCTGCCCGCTCTGCGCACCGATCAGCAGTAGCCCGCCGGCGGCGATGAAGAGACCAAACAAGTTGCTGGCGCGCAGGCGCTCGCCAAGAAACAGCGCGGCAAAGAACAGCGTGAAGAAGGCCTGCGACTGCAGCACCAACGAGGCCAGGCCAGCCGGCATGCCGACTTTCATGGCGGAAAACAGAAAGGCGAACTGCCCCAGCGAAATGGTCAGTCCATAAGCGAGCAGCCAGCGCAGCGGAACCTGCGGACGCTTGATGAAAAACACCGCAGGCAACGCCGCGAGCAGAAAGCGCAAGGCGCCGAGCAGCATCGGCGGCACCTCATGCAATCCCACCATGATCACGACGAAGTTGAGTCCCCAGACGACGATGACGACCAGCGCGAGCAGCAGATCTTTCGGTGACATGGCACTCACCCGAATCAGGCAAAGGCTCATTAAAGCCGGCGCATTCTCAGCACTCTCCATACAGTGGCGCGGCAATTCGTCCATACAGTTGCGTGGCCGTTCGCCCGCACACTGGTGTGGCTGGCGTCGTGACCGGCTAGAATCCGCGGCTGGATCGACCATCACACGAGATAGACTATGGGCGCACAGTGGAAAGCGAAACATAAGGAAGCGGCGGCGAATGCCAAGGGCCGGATCTTCGGCAAACTGTCGAAGGAAATCATGATCGCGGCCCGTAGCGGTGCCGATCCGGACATGAATCCACGCCTGCGTCTGGTGGTCGAACAGGCCAAGAAAGCCTCGATGCCCAAAGACACCCTGGAACGCGCCATCAAGAAGGGTGCAGGCCTGAGCGGCGAGGTTGTCCACTACGAGCGCACCCTCTACGAAGGCTTCGCGCCGCATCAGGTGCCGCTGATCGTCGAGTGCCTGACCGATAACGTTAACCGGACCGTGGCAGAGATCCGCGTGCTGTTTCGCAAGGGTCAGCTGGGTTCTTCCGGCTCGGTCAGCTGGGATTTCGACCACGTCGGCATGATCGAAGCGATGCCCGAACCGGACGCTGATCCCGAGATGGCCGCCATCGAAGCCGGTGCGCAGGATTTTGAGCCTGCCGATGACAGCGCCACCCTGTTCATCACCGAGCCGACCGATCTCGATGCGGTATGCAAGGCGCTGCCGGAATTCGGCTTCACCGTACAGTCGGCGCAGCTGGGCTATCGGCCGAAGAATCCAGTTACCCTTTCCGGAGCCGAACTGGAGGAAGTCGAAGCCTTCCTCGAAGCCATCGACGCGCACGACGATGTTCAGCACGTCTACGTCGGGCTGGCGGGCTGATGCAGCCCGACCGCGTCTACACTCGAGAATTGCAGCCGCAACCCGATAGGTCCGTCAGATGAGCACGAACAAGCCAACCACGCCGTACAGCCAGCGCGAGCAGGGTTATCGTGAAAAGGCGCTGAAGATGTATCCCTGGGTCTGCGGGCGCTGCGCGCGGGAGTTTTCCGGCAAGCGCCTAAGTGAGTTGACGGTCCATCACAAGGACCACAATCACGACAACAACCCCGAGGATGGCTCCAACTGGGAGCTGCTGTGCCTGTACTGTCACGACAACGAGCACTCGCGTTACACGGACAATCAATATCAGGCCGAAGCACGGCCAGGCAGTGACCTGGGCCCGAAGGAAACCTTCAAGGCCTTCGCCAACCTAGCCGACCTGCTCAAGGGCAAGCAGGAAGGATGATCGGCGGGCCGTCTTTTCGCATCACTTGACCAGCAGAACCGGGACCGATACCTCATGGATCACCCGGTTCGCCACCGAGCCAAGGACCAGGCCGGTGAAACTGCCCAGCCCGCGAGTTCCCATCACCACGGTGTCGCAGCCCAGCCGCTTGACCGCGTCATTGATCTGTTCGGCGACATTGCCCAGCACCGCATGAGTTTCATGAGTGATACCGGCCGCTTTCAACGATGCGGCGGCCTCATCGAGCACCTCCTGGGCTTGGGCCATCAGACCGGCATTGAGATCCTCGATGAGGCTCGCGGTGACGTATTCGCCGTAGATGATGGGTTCGTGCTGAACATTCAGCACGTGTACCTGGGGCGATAGTGAGGTCTCACGCACAAAGTCGATGACGTACTGCAGGGCGCGCTTGGAGTTCTCCGAACCATCGAATGCAACCAGAATATTGCGCATAGGCACCTCCCTTTTTTTGAGTGCTGTTGAGCATAGCCCAGCGGCATGACAGCGGTGCGCGCCATCACGTCTTGTGTTGATCTGGCACAAGCCGGCATCATCTCGCGCCCCGTCAACTGAGCTCGGAAAGCGCCAATGACCGTTAGCGAAACACCCCAATTCGGCGTCGGCGACGCCTCATTCCAGGCAGCCGGCGGCACCGCTGGCATCGAGCGACTGGTCGAAGGTTTCTACCTGGCTATGGACCAGCTTCCTCAGGCTGCGAGCATCCGCGCCATGTACCCTGAAGACCTGACGCTGGCGCGCGAGAAACTGGCGGCCTTCCTCAGCGGATGGCTGGGCGGGCCGCGGGACTATGCGGAAAAGTTCGGCGCCATCAGCATTCCACAGTTCCATACCCGCTGGACCGTCGGCGACGGCGAGCGCGACGCCTGGCTCGACTGCATGGCCCAGGCCATCGCTCGCCAGCCCTACTCCGTGGAATTTGCTGAATATTTGCTGCGGCAACTACGGGTACCTGCTGAACGGATTCGCCAGGCCCAGCAGGCGCGCGGCTGCCCGGCCGGACAGGCCTGAGCACAATCCGCCGCTCAGGCCCGTTCGGCTATCCGCTGCGGTTCGCCCGCCTGCTGCTCAGGCGAGTCATCGAAGCGGCGGCTGAACGCCATGCGCAGCCAGATGGGCAACAGCAGCAAGCCCAGTGCAATGCAGATCCAGGCCAGCACATCGCTGCCTTCAGGCGCCGGGAAGAGCAGTCGTCCGATACCCACCAGCAGGCAGTAAAGCGACGCCGCGGTGAGAATCACCGCGACCAGACGTCCGCGCAAGCCAAGCAAGGCGTCGTGCCCCAGGCTCCCGCAACGCCTGGCGGTACGCCCCCAGAAACCGAAAGGACGCACGCGACGATAGAAGCGATCCAGCGTGCTGTCATCAGTCGCCGGGGTGACGAAGGTAATCAGGATTGCCGCGCTACAGGCCACCAATGACATGATTCCCAGGCGCTGCCATTCCCGCTCGGCATCGGTGCCCAGGTAGTACAGCAGCAGCGGTGCCGTGATCAACGACACCACCATGGCGGCCAGCTCCGAATACAGATTGATGCGCTCCCACAGCCAGCGCAGCACCAGCACCGAACCCATGCCGGCACCGAACAGCAACGAGATGAACCAAGCGGTCTGAATCGACCCCAGATTGGCCATGATCAGCATGGCGACTACCAGAATCAGTACGTTCGACAGCCGCGCCACCAGCACCAGCTCCCTGTCTCGCGGTTTGCGTTTGAGCAGCTGCGGCGCGACAACCGCGCCGTAGACATCGTTACTCCAATACGACGCCCCCCAGTTCAGATGGGTATCCACCGTAGATGCCAACGCGGCCAACAAGCCGACCAGCATCAGGCCACGGATACCCGGCGGTAGCAGCTCTTCAATGCCGGTGACGAACAGCGCCTCGCGTGCCGCAGTAAAGCCGTCCCCGCTCATTTCCGCCGGTGTGAAGGGATAGAGCACCAGCAGGCCGATGGCGATGGCCAGCCAGAACAGGCTGCGCAGCAGAATCTGCAGCCAGGTGAACACCAGCCCGGCGATCCGCGCCTCGCGATCGGTCGGGCAGGCCATGCTGCGCTGGGCCAGATAGCCAGTACCGTCGGCATTCATCTGGAACAGCCACTGCATGCTGACGATCACCAGAAACGGCAGCAATGCCTCGCCGGCATCGGCGGGCGGTGCAAAGGCGAGCAGCTTGCCGGCCTGCTCGGAACCATACAGCTCGACGACTCGATCGGTCAGCGCGCCTAGCCCACCCACGGCATCGATCACGAACCAGGCATAGGCGAAGGTTCCCAGCATCGCAACACTGAACTGCATGACGTCCGTTTGCACCACAGCCCGCAGTCCGCCAGTAATCGAGTACATGGCAGTGAATACGAGAATCAGCAGGATGGAAATCAGGTTATTTGCGCTCATCGTCGCCGGATCCAAGCCGCTGATGCTCTCCCCCAGGCGCAAGCCACTTGCTTCGATCAGCCCGACGACCGGCTGATACAGCCCCGCAGGCAGCCACTCGTGCCACGGCAGGAACACCTCAGCGATACGGATCGCGGCGACCAGCACCATCGCCAGTACGACACAGTTGATCACGGTGCCGTAGTACACCGCCTTGAACAGGCGCAGCGGCACCACGGCCTTTCCGCTATAGCGCACCCGGGTCAGCTCCGCGTCCGTCAGCACGCCGGAACGACGCCAGCCGGCAGCAAACAACCAGGCGAGCAGCAGGAAGGCCAAACCGTATATCCACAGCCGCCACAGTGCGAAAACGCCCGCCGTGGCGACCAGCCCACTGACCAGCAACGGTGTGTCGGCCGCGAACTGGGTTGCCGCCATCGACACCCCAGCGCGCCAGCCTTTTATAGTGCGACCGGCGAGAAAGTATTCGTCCAGGCTTTGTGAGGCTTTGTTGCGCGCCCGCAGTCCCGAGGCAAGACCGTAGAGCACGAAGATCAGCACGATGAGCAAGTCCAACATCTTGTTATTCCTGTCGTTGGAGGCCTATGAAAGTGAGAGCGCCAATCGACAGAAAAAGATGCAACGAGCAGATAAACGGCAGCGAGCTTCGGCAACGGCGACTGCGGCGCTAAACTGGACGCCCTTCAAACCATCGGACGGCCATGCCAGCCCTCGAAATCCAGCAGCTCTCCGCCGCGCAGCAACCACTGATCGTGCGTTTCTACCGAGCCCACAACAGCCGCAACCGAGTTCGGCCGCAAGCACAGTGCTGGGTCGCCCGGCGTGGTGAGATCGTCGGCGGCCTATGCCTTACGCCCGTGGCGAGCGGGCATTTCCTCACAGGGCTGCTGGTGGCTCCCAGTGAGCGCAATCAGGGCATCGGCGCGCAACTGGTGGAGTGCGCGTTGCGCGATATTCACCAGCCGGTCTGGCTGTTCTGCCAGCCACGGCTCTACGGATTCTATGCTCGGCTGGGTTTCACCTCGGCCACCACCCTGCCAGAACCGCTGGCCGACCGGCTGGCACGCTACCAGCAAACCAAGACGCTGATCGCCCTCCAACGCAACGACTGGATATCCACCATGCCCATGCCGACCCTGACGATCGCCATCGCTTGCCTGTTCGACAATGCTCGACGCATTCTCATTGTGCGCAAGCGTGGCAGCCGCTACTTCATGCTCCCCGGCGGCAAGGCCGAGGCAGGCGAAACGCCCGTGCAAACCTTGCAGCGGGAGCTACTGGAGGAATTGGGACTGCAGCTGGAAGAGCGGGACCTTCAGCCCCTCGGGCACTATGCAGCCCCGGCCGCCAACGAGCCAGGGCACTGGGTCGAAGCGGAGGTGTTCCAAGGCCGACTGACGCAGGCTGTGCAGGTGCAGGCGGAGCTGGAAGAATTGGACTGGCTGGAGCTGCCGCCCGCGCGCACCGAGCATCTGGCACCACTACTGCGCGAGCGCATTCTGCCAGTACTGCTGGAGCAAAGCGGCTGCTTTGCCCCAGAACGACGATAGCCGGCAGCTACGCCAGCGTCATGGCGAAATCGGATCGCTCGCCGGAAAGGTTTCCTCCAGCGCTTCATCCAACTGCTCCTCGTCAGCCTCTTCCGGACGCCGTTCTGGATCATCAGCTGGAGCCTGCCGGTCTGTGCGAGTACTGTTCATTACGCGTCTCCTGTCGAACCACAGTGAACCATTAGGCCACTCGCTCGATCATCGGTTCGGCGCCTTTGGCACTTTCCTGCGAGCAAAAAAAGGGGCGGGAGTTTATCCCCGCCCGTCTTCTTCCATGCTCCCTTTATTTCCTGCTCATCGTCCTGATGAAATCGCCTCCAGCGATTGCTCCTGACCATCATCCTTGGTGGCCTGCGCTTATCCGTCAGCACGGTGGCGATATTAATGACTGCGAGCGCTCGAGCAACTCCCTGAAAGCCCGCTCGCAATCCGCTTCGCCTGCCTGCATTCCAAAATAGATCTTTAAGAATCAAACAGATATGACAGAAAAAGTGCTGTTCAGCCCGAACGCGACAGGGTCTCTCCACGCTTTTCCTACAGCTCATGTAAGTAAATGCTTACAACGCAAAACGGCAACGTGGAAATCGGGCAAGAAAAGGATTAGTTCTCCCGGCTGACAGCTTACTGGCGCGAAACCGGCGCCATCCCGGCCGAACAAGCGCTCGAAAGATTCGATCGAGAAAGAAACCGCCCGGAGGATTCCGGGCGGATGACCACAGCCGATTACTGGAACAAGGCGTCGCTAGACAGCCCATTACGCTCGAGGATTTCGCGCAGCCGGCGCAGCGCTTCGACTTGAATCTGACGGACGCGCTCGCGGGTGAGGCCGATTTCCTGACCAACCTCTTCCAGAGTGCAGCTCTCGTGGCCACGCAAACCGAACCGGCGGACCACGACCTCCCGCTGCTTCTCCGTCAGATCCGACAGCCACTGATCGATACTGGCGGACAGGTCATCATCCAGCAGCAGATCGCAGGGATCACTGGGCTTGTCGTCCGTCAGCGTATCAAGCAGCGTCTTGTCGGTGTCCGGGCCAAGCGAAACGTCTACCGACGTGACCCGCTCGTTGAGGCCAAGCATGCGCTTGACCTCACCCACCGGCTTCTCCAGCAGATTGGCAATTTCTTCCGGGCTGGGCTCGTGATCAAGTTTCTGCGTCAACTCGCGAGCGGCACGCAAATAGACGTTGAGCTCTTTGACTACATGAATCGGCAGGCGAATGGTCCGGGTCTGATTCATGATCGCCCGTTCGATGGTCTGCCGGATCCACCAGGTGGCGTAAGTGGAGAAGCGGAAGCCACGCTCCGGATCGAACTTCTCCACTGCACGAATCAACCCCAGATTCCCCTCCTCGACCAGGTCGAGCAGCGACAAGCCGCGGTTGACGTACCGCCGGGCAATCTTCACGACCAAGCGCAGGTTGCTTTCGATCATGCGCTTGCGGCCAGCCGGATCGCCTTTGCGTGCCAGACGGGCGAAGTGGACTTCCTCTTCCGGAGTCAGGAGGGGCGAGAAACCGATTTCGTTGAGATACAACTGCGTGGCGTCGAGGGCCCGGTTGTAATCGATGAACTTGTGTTGTTTGGTAGCCGCAGACTTGGCTTTGCTGCCCGCGGAGATCCGATGCACTTCGCCAGTCGTATCGAAGTCCATGGTAGGTTCCATGAGAAGAACCCCATCGTCGACGTCAAACTCCAGCGCTTCTTTTTCGAGTGCCATTTTTATTGTCCCGTTCTGAGTTCGACCACGGGCTCGGGCGACGCGCAATCCTTGGCGAAACTCGAGCCCATCCTACTGTGGAACGGGCGGCCATCGGTCAACGCCTTGGCAGGTACTGCATCGGATCTACGGGTTTCCCCTGACGACGGATTTCGAAGTGCAACTTTACGCGGTCGGTTCCCGTCGATCCCATCTCGGCAATACTTTGCCCAGCTTTGACTTTCTGGCCCTCCCGTACCAGCAACCTGCGGTTATGGCCGTAGGCGCTTACATAGGTATCGTTGTGCTTGATGATCACAAGTTCGCCGTAACCCCGTAAACCACTGCCGGCGTACACCACAGTCCCATCAGAAGCAGCCAAAACAGGCTGTCCTAATTCCCCTGCGATATCAATTCCTTTATTCAAACTGCCGTTTGAGGAAAAACGCCCGATGATCTGGCCATTTGCTGGCCATGCCCAGCCACTGGCGGAGCGCGCAACGGGCGTGATACTCGGGGCCGGCGCCGGCTTGACGGGCGTCGTAGTGATCGCTGGCGGCTGCGGGACGGGGGTCGCGACAACTGGCGGTGTCCGTGTAGGAACGGCTGCCGGAGCAGGTGCGGTTACGGTGCGTGGAGGCTGCGCACTGGCGACTGCCCTATGGGCACCGCTATCGAAACGGATACGTTGCCCCGGATGAATGACATAAGGCGGCGGAATACGGTTGGCGCGCGCGAGCGCTCGCCAGTCCCAACCATAGCGTCTGGCGATCGATGACAGCGTGTCACCTCGACGGACCGTGTGATAACCGCTCGTTGCGGCCGGACGACCGTTGCGGTCCACCACCTGGACGCCCCCCTGCTGCGGCGTGGAACAGCCAACCAGCAGCCAGCCGGTCAGTAGCACGACAGGTAGCGAGCGGCATAAGGGATCGCGAATCAACCGCTGGATGGTGGTGAGCCTCAATGCTCGCTCCCTTTGAAGAACAATCAGACGCGCTCGGTGATCGGCTGACGTCGAGTGGCGAACCATTCCAGACCAAGCACAACGACGATACCGGCAACGGCCAGCAGAATCGCCAGCAATAGCTGCGGATCTTGCCCGGTAAGATCGCCATACGCCCCCGGGAGCAGATTCTGCTCCAGTAGCGGGGTGCGTTCGCCATGGGAATTGGTACGCCAGGTCAGCGTCTCCTTCCACGGCCAGACTTTGTTCAGCGAACCGAGCATCAGCCCGGTCAGGAATGCCAGCGTGAGATCGCGCCACTTACGCAGCGTCCAGCTAAGCAGTTTGGCGAAACTGAGCAGACCCAGCGCACAACCTCCCGCGAACACCAACAAAACACCAATATCCATGCTGCGCACTGCGCCCAGCACCGCCGGGTACAACCCGAGCAAGACAAGAATGAAACTGCCGGAAATGCCGGGCAGGATCATGGCGCAGATAGCGATGGCGCCGGCGAAGAACAGGCTCAGGCTATCGGTACCCCACTGCATCGGTGCGGCAACGGTTATCCAGTACGCAAACGCGACTCCAAGGACGAAACTGACGCCACGCGACAAATTGCGCCGCTGGATCTCCTTGGCAACCAGATGCACCGACACCAGGATCAGACCGAAAAAGAACGACCACACGGGGATCGGATGTTGCTCCAGCAGATAGGTAATCAGACGAGCCAAGCTGAAAACGCTGGTGAGCACGCCCGCCAGCAGAGTCAGCAGAAAGCCGGCATTGGCGGTTGCCCATGCCTCGACCAGCCGCCCGCGCACCAGCGGTCGAACGGCATATGGCAACGCGGCGATAGAGCGCAGCAATTCATCGTAAATGCCGGTAATGAACGCGACCGTACCGCCAGATACACCAGGCACCACATCCGCCGCGCCCATGGCCATGCCCTTGGCGTACAACAACAAAGCGTTTTTCATGCATCCTTCCGCTGAATGATCAAACCACGGGGCCATTGAGCAGCGGCACGAAGCGCACGGTATCCAGAAGATGGCGGGAAAAACCGTTTTCCTCTCGAATGATCAGCATCAATTGCTGGACCTCGCCGGCCCCGACCGGAATCACCAGCCGCCCTCCGGGCGCCAGCTGATCGAGCAGAGCCTGCGGCACTTCGGTCGCCGCCGCGGTAACGATGATGCCGTTGTAGGGCGCCAGTGCGGGCCAGCCCTCCCAACCATCGCCCCAGCGAAAGACCACATTGCGCAGCTTGAGTTCGGTCAGACGCTCCTTGGCGCGATCCTGCAATGCCTGAATGCGCTCAACGGAAAACACCCGTTCGACCAGCTGCGCCAGCACCGCGGTCTGATACCCCGAGCCGGTGCCAATCTCCAGCACCTTATCCAACGGACCATCGGCCAGCAGCAGCTCGCTCATGCGCGCCACCATGAATGGCTGGGAAATCGTCTGGTTGTGCCCGATAGGCAGCGCCGTGTCCTCGTAGGCGCGATGCGCCAGAGCCTCATCGACGAACAGGTGTCGCGGGGTACGGCGGATCACCTCCAGCACATGGGGGTTGGACAGGCCCTCCTCGTAGAGCCGCTGGATCAGGCGGTCACGGGTGCGTTGCGAGGTCATGCCAGTACCGTGTCGCATCAAGTCGCCGGGTCCACGATGGCTCACAGCAGATCCTCCAGCCAGTGCTCAAGACCCTGGAAGGCCTCGTGGAATGTCCGGTCCAGCTGCAACGGCGTAATCGATACGTAACCCTGCATGACCGCGTGGAAGTCGGTGCCCGGGCCGCCGTCCTCGACATCACCGGCCACGGAGATCCAGTAGCCTTCCTTGCCCCGCGGGTTGGCCTGCTTGACGGGTGGCTTGGCACGACTGCGGTGGCCGAGGCGGGTTAGCCGGATACCACGGATATGGTCCAGCGGCAGGTTTGGCACATTGACGCTGAGTACAGTGCGTGCGGGCAGATCCAGCTGATCATGCTTCTCGACCAGCGTTCGAGCGATGGCAGCTGCGGTTGGCAGGTTCTCCGGCGAGCGTGAGATCAGCGAAAAGGCGAAGGCCGGACGGCCGGTGAAACGCCCCTCGATAGCTGCCGCGACGGTGCCTGAATAGAGCACATCGTCGCCGAGGTTGGCACCCAGATTGATCCCTGAGACGACCATGTCAGGCGCCTCGTCAAGCAGGCCATTGAGGCCCAGGTGCACACAATCGGTGGGCGAACCGTTAAGGCCGATGAACCCATTGGGCATGCGCACGGGGTGCAGCGGCCGGTCCAGGGTAAGGGCGCTGCTGGCGCCGCTCATGTCTTGGATCGGTGCTACCACCCGGCACTCGGCATAGTCGGCCAGCGCGTCATAAAGCGCGGCGAGCCCGGGTGCATACACCCCGTCGTCGTTGGCGATCAGAATACGCATCAGATGTCCGTCTGCCCTGCCAGGCTGACCAGTTCGCGCACCACAGCGGTGGCAAAACATCCGGTCGGCAGGACGAATTCCAGTTGCAGAATGTCAGGCCCGGGATAATGCCACGACAAACCGCTGATGGGGAGGCGAAGGATGCGCCGTTCGTGCTTCATCCCGGCCTGCGCCAACCAATTGGCGATCGCCCCTTCATTTGCAGCCACCGCATCCTCTAGCGCCTGAATTTCGGCGCCCGCCGGCGAGCCACCTTCGCCCCAGAGTGGACCGGTGGGATGCAGGTCGAGGATCGCCAGGCGTGGGTCGCTGCACTCCGCCTCACCGGCGGGAAAGAAACTGCGACTGTCGGTAAACGCCAGCAGATCCCCTATCCTCGCCTGAGCCCAGCTGCCGTCTGCAACGCGCTCGGCCAGCACACGATTGAACAGGTAGCTGCGTCCGGCCGAAAGCAGACGTGAACGCAGGTTGCGCTGCACCGGCAAGTCCCCCTTTGCAGCGAACTCACGGGCACCATGCAGATTGCCACCCTCGTAGCCAAAGCGCTGCAGACCGAAGTAATTGGGCACACCGCATGCCTTGATCTGCGCCAGCCGCGCATCGAGCAGTGCATGGTCGGCGCGCAGCTCAGTCAGGCGCAGCCGAAAACCGTTGGCCGAATGCGCGCCGCGCTGCAACTTGCGCTGGTGCCGCGTGCGTTTGAGGATCGTCAGGCTGTCGTTTTCCGCCGCACCAAGCTCAGGGTCCGCCTTGCCCGGTAGATGCAAGCTGAACCACTGCCGGGTCAGCGCCTGGCGGTCCTTCAACCCCGCATAGCTGATCATTTTCAATGGCACGCCAGCCGCGCGAGCGATGCGCTTGGCCGCCTCCTCGGTATTCAGGTTGCGCTTTTCCACCCAGAGCCAGAGGTGTTCCCCCTCTCCCGACAGCGGGATGTCGAGTACCTCATCAACCTGAAAATCCTCGGCGACCGCCTTGAGCACGGCGCTGCCGCAGGATTCGCCGTGGGCGCGCGGCCCGAGCAACTGATCTTCGGTCATACGCGAACCAGCAAGGCAACCGCGTGCACGGCGATCCCCTCCTCGCGCCCGGTGAAGCCGAGCTTCTCGGTAGTGGTGGCCTTGACGTTGACCTGATCCAGCTCAACCTGCAAATCAGCCGCGATCAGCGCGCGCATGCTTTCGATGTGCGGCGCCATCTTCGGCGCCTGGGCGATGATCGTCGCATCGACATTGCCGACCACGTAGCCCTTGGCCTGCACCTGCGCCAGCACATGGCGTAGCAGCACGCGGCTGTCGGCGCCCTTGAACTGCGGGTCGGTGTCCGGGAAATGCTTGCCGATATCTCCCAGCGCCGCAGCACCGAGCAGCGCGTCGCTCAGGGCATGCAACAGCACGTCGCCGTCGGAATGGGCCAGCAGCCCGAACCGGTGTGGAATCCGCACGCCGCCAAGCGTGATGTGGTCGCCTTCGCCGAAGCGGTGCACGTCATAACCGTGGCCGATACGCATAGATCAAACACCCTGGAATAACTAGAGGCGGCGATTCTACAGGAGGCGGATGTCCCTGAGCGGATCGCCGCGGCGCGCCCGTACATCGACGCCGCCGATAACCACCATCAGCCGAATCGATCTTGTATCGCCAAACACCGATATATAGTTCGCCTCAACCCGATATAGGCAGCTGAAGACCATGCCGGACGACTTCGACGACATCATCAAGGCCCTCGCCCATCCGCTGCGCCGCGACATCCTGCGCTGGCTCAAGGAGCCGCAACGCTATTTCGCCGAGCAGCGTCACTCGCTGGAGAGTGGTGTCTGCGCCGGACAGATCGACCAGCGTGCCGGACTGTCGCAATCGACCGTATCGGCGCACCTGGCCACCCTGCAGAAGGCCGGGCTGGTCACCAGCCAGAAGGTCGGCCAGTGGCATTTCTTCAAGCGCAACGACGCGGTCATCCAGACCTTCGTCGAGCGCATCGGCCACGAACTCTGAATCCTTTCTTGCACCACCCGTACAGGAGCAGTATCGCTATGCCCACACTCTTCGACCCGATCAAGATCGGCGACCTGGAACTGAACAACCGCGTCATCATGGCGCCGCTGACCCGCTGCCGCGCCGAGCCCGGCCGCGTTCCCGGCGACCTGATTGCCGAGTACTACGCCCAGCGCGCCGACGCCGGCCTGATCATCAGCGAAGCCACCTCGGTGACCCCGATGGGCGTCGGCTACCCGGACACCCCCGGCATCTGGTCCGCCGAGCAGACTCAAGGCTGGAAGAAGGTCACCGACGCCGTGCACGCCAAAGGCGGCAAGATCGTCCTGCAGCTCTGGCATGTCGGCCGTATCTCCGACCCGATCTACCTCGACGGCCAGCTGCCGGTCGCGCCCAGTTCCATCAAGCCCGCCGGGCATGTCAGCCTGGTCCGCCCGATGAAGGATTACGAAACGCCTCGCGCGCTGGAGACCGACGAGATCCCCGGCATCATCGAGGCTTACCGCAAGGGTGCCGAGAATGCCAAGGAAGCCGGTTTCGACGGTGTCGAGATCCATGGCGCCAATGGTTACCTGCTCGACCAGTTCCTGCAGGACAGCACCAACAAGCGCACCGATGCCTACGGTGGCTCGCTGGAAAACCGCGCCAGGCTGCTGCTGGAAGTGACCGAGGCCGCCGTCTCCGTTTGGGGCGCCGGCCGCGTCGGTGTGCATCTGGCACCGCGAGCCGACTCTCACGACATGGGCGATTCCAACCGTGCCGAGACTTTCGGCTACGTTGCCCGTGAACTGGGCAAGCGCGGCATCGCCTTCATCTGCACCCGCGAGAAGGCCGGTGAAGATAGCCTCGGCCCGCAGCTCAAGCAGCTCTTCGGCGGCGTCTACATCGCCAACGAACGCTTCACCAAGGAACAGGCCAACGCCTGGCTGGCGGAAGGCAAGGCCGATGCCGTGGCCTTCGGTATTCCCTACATCGCCAACCCTGATCTGGTCGAGCGTCTGCGCCGGGATGCGCCGCTGAACGAGGCCAAGCCCGAGTTGTTCTACGCCCAGGGTCCGGTCGGCTACACCGATTATCCGTCGCTCTAAGCTCCTGGCGATGGAAAGGCCCGAGCGGCATGTCCGCTCGGGCCTTTTTTATGACCTGCCGTTCCTGTCGGTAGACGCGTGGATGAGGCGTCGCCGTCATCTACCCTGAGCCCCATTCTGGGGCCGTAGGGTGGAAACCGCGAAGCGTTTTCCACGCGACCAGCGCGGCATGCAAAACGCCCCGGCCAGCACGGTCACCGACCGAAACAGACGCGTGGATGAGGCTGCGCCGCTATCCAGCCTACGCCTTCAGCGCCTCGGCATGATGCCGCAGGTGATCATCGATAAAGCTGGCGATGAAGTAGTAGCTGTGGTCGTAGCCCGGCTGGATGCGCAGCGTCAGCGAGTGCCCAGCAGCGTCCGCAGCGGCACGCAGCGCCTGCGGCTTGAGCTGGCCATCCATGAAGTCATCGCGATCGCCCTGATCCACCAGCATCGGCAGCTTCTCGCTGGCCTCGGCGATCAGCGCGCAGGCATCCCACTCCCGCCAGCGCGAACGATCCTCGCCGAGGTAGCGGCCGAAGGCCTTTTCACCCCAGGGGCAGTTGAGCGGATTGCTGATCGGCGCAAAGGCCGAGACGGACCGATAGCGGCCCGGATTCTTCAGCGCGCAGATCAGCGCCCCATGCCCGCCCATGGAATGCCCGCTGATGCCGCGGCGGTCGGAGACTGGGAAGTTGGCTTCGACCAGTGCCGGCAGCTCCTCGACCACATAGTCGTACATCCGATAATGCTGGGCCCAGGGCTCCTGTGTGGCATTGAGATAGAAGCCCGCGCCCAGACCGAAGTCCCAGGCGCCATCGGGATCGTCCGGCACGCCTGGGCCGCGCGGGCTGGTGTCCGGCGCGACGATGATCAGCCCGAGTTCGGCCGCCATGCGTAGTGCACCGGCCTTCTGCATGAAATTTTCGTCGGTGCAGGTCAGCCCGGACAGCCAGTACAGTACCGGCAGTTTTTCGCCCTGCTCGGCCTGCGGCGGCAGGAACACGGCAAATACCATGTCGCAGTTCAGAGCGCTGGAACGGTGGCGGTAGCGCTTGTGCCAGCCGCCGAAGCTCTTGTTGCTGGAAACGATTTCAAGGGTCATGAACGGGCCTCGCGCAAGGTGGAAACCGCGCGGGCTCCCACCGGTCGAGGTGGACAAGCCGCCGATCGGCGGCGATATCCACCCTAGGGATCAGAAGTGGATGACGGTCCGAATGCTCTTGCCTTCGTGCATCAGGTCGAACGCTTCGTTGATCTTGTCCAGCGGCAGGTTGTGGGTGATGAAGGTATCCAGCGGAATCTCACCGCTCTGCGCCTTCGCCACATAGCTCGGCAGCTCGGTACGGCCCTTCACGCCGCCGAACGCCGAACCACGCCAGACGCGCCCGGTGACCAGCTGGAACGGACGGGTGCTGATCTCCTGCCCGGCACCAGCGACGCCGATGATGGTCGACTCGCCCCAGCCCTTGTGACAGCACTCGAGCGCCGCACGCATCAGCTGCACGTTGCCGACGCATTCGAAGGAATAGTCGACGCCACCATCGGTCATCTCGACGATCACCTCCTGAATCGGCTTGTCGTGCTCCTTCGGATTGACGAAATCGGTGGCGCCGAGTTCTTCGGCGATGGCGAACTTGCCCGGGTTGATGTCGATGGCGATGATCCGGCTGGCCTTGGCCATCTTCGCGCCGATGATCGCCGCCAGGCCGATGCCGCCGAGACCGAAGATCGCCACGGTGGCGCCCTCTTCCACCTTGGCCGTATTGAGTACGGCGCCGATACCGGTGGTCACGCCGCAACCGAGCAGGCAGACCTTTTCCAGCGGGGCTTCCTTGGGAATCTTGGCCACCGAGACTTCCGGCAGCACGGTGTACTCGGAGAAGGTCGAGCAGCCCATGTAGTGGTAGATCGGCTCGCCGTTGTAGCTGAAGCGCGTGGTGCCGTCGGGCATCAGGCCCTTGCCCTGGGTGGCGCGCACGGAGCTGCACAGGTTGGTCTTGCCCGATTTGCAGAACTTGCACTCGCGGCATTCGGCGGTATAGAGCGGAATCACGTGATCGCCGACCGCCACCGAGGTGACACCCTCACCCACCGCCTCGACGATGCCGCCACCCTCGTGACCGAGGATGCAGGGGAACACGCCTTCCGAATCCTCACCGGAGAGGGTGTAGGCGTCGGTATGGCAAACCCCGGTGGCGACGATACGGATCAGGACCTCGCCGGCCTTGGGCGGAGCGACATCCACTTCCACGATCTGCAGGGGCTGGTTGGGGCCAAAGGCAACGGCTGCGCGCGACTTGATGGTCATGGACATCACTCTCGATGTGATTGGGAAAACACAAAGTGTAATTCATGACCAAACAGGGATTAATGAAGTCGTCAGGAAAACATTATTGCCACTGAGGGACAATAAACTCGCAGCGCGTTAGGATCTCCCGCTCACCTCACTCGCTGAATCTGCTGGAGAACCCATGAGTCGCTGGGAAGGCCTCGACGAATTCGTGGCGGTTGCCGAATGCGGCAGCTTCATGCGCGCCGCTGAGCGCCTGCGGGTGTCGTCCTCGCATGTCAGCCGCCAGGTTGCGCGCCTTGAAGAACGTCTGCAGGCGCGCTTGCTCTATCGCACGACGCGCCGCGTGTCGCTGACCGAAGCCGGGCATACCTTCTTCGCCCACTGTCAGCGATTGATCGAAGAACGTGACGAAGCCTTTCTGGCCATCAGCGATCTGCACAGCGCGCCAACCGGGCTGCTACGCATGACCGCTGCAGTGGCCTATGGCGAGCGGTTCATCGTGCCGCTGGTAAACGAATTCATGGCTCAGCATCCGCAACTGCGCGTCGATATCGAGCTATCCAACCGCACCCTCGATCTGGTTCAGGAGGGTTACGACCTGGCCATCCGCCTCGGCAAGCTGGGTGAGTCGCGCCTGGTTGCCACGCGCATCGCGCCACGAGCGATGTACTTGTGCGCCGCTCCGAGCTATCTGGAGCGCTACGGACGGCCACACACCCTGTCTGAGCTGGCGCGACACAACTGTCTGATCGGCACGAGCGACATCTGGTCTTTTCAGACCGAAGGCCGCGAACAGCACTTCAAGCCCAGCGGGAACTGGCGATGCAACAGTGGAGAGGCCGTACTGGACGCGGCGCTGCGTGGCTTCGGCTTGTGCCAGCTGCCGGATTACTACGTACAGGAACCACTGCGCCGCGGCGAGCTGATCTCGTTGCTGGAAGTCAACCAGCCGCCGGACACGGCCGTCTGGGCTGTCTACCCGCAGCGGCGCTATCCGCTGCCCAAGGTCCGCCTGCTCATCGAGGCGCTGAAGAACGGTCTGGCCCGACGCCCCGAATATGCAGACAACCCCGCTGTTGCACGCTGAAACCGTCAGCGCTCTCTCAGCGACGCCTCCGCGTCAGGTCAGAAGTTGCGCCAGCGCTGCTCAAGCCATTGCAGGTCTTCAGGACGCGTGATTTTCAGGTTATCCGCACGCCCTTCGATTAGTCGTGGCAAAAATCCTGCCCACTCCACGGCCGATGCTTCGTCCGTGATCGCCACGCCCGCCGCCAGTGCCGCAGCAAGTGCTTGCCGCAACATTCCCAAGCGGAACATCTGCGGCGTATAGGCCTGCCAGATCACGCTGCGGTCCACCGTTTCCAGCACCCGGCCATCAGCCCCGGCACGCTTGAGCGTGTCGCGCGCCGGCACGGCAAGCAAGCCACCGACCGCATCATCCGCCAGCTCGCCCAGCAGCTTGTCGAGATCCTCACGCGCAAGATTCGGTCGCGCGGCATCATGCACCAGCACCCAATCGTCTTCCGCTGCGCCCAGCTCTACCAAATGCTGCAAACCATTTAGTACGGAGTCGCTGCGCTCCAATCCGCCCAGGGCGCGTTGGATACGAACATCGCGGGCACAGGGTATGTCGTGCCAATACGGGTCATCGGCCGCCAGGCAAACCACCAGCCCCTTGAGCTGCGGATGCTCGAGAAAGCAGTCAAGGGTATGTTCGATGATGCAGCGCCCGCCTAGCCGCAGGTACTGCTTGGGCCGATCCGCGCGCATGCGACTGCCGACACCGGCAGCCGGAATCACGACCCAGAAGCCAGGCAGATTGAAGCTGTTCATTCGGTCAGCTGGTAGAGGGTTTCACCCTCTTTGACCATGCCCAACTCCTGCCGGGCGCGCTCTTCAACCGTCTCCATACCGGCTTTCAATTCCAGCACCTCCGCCTCGAGAATGCGATTACGCTCGAGCAAGCGCTCATTCTCGCCTTGCTGTTCGGCGATCTGCTTGTTCAGGCTGCTGACCTGGGCAAGGCTGCCCTCTCCCACCCACAGACGGTACTGCAAGCCGCCCAGCAGCAGGATCAGCACGACGAACAACCAGTAAGGGCGACGCATAGCAGGCATGAAACGACTTCGGCTGTTTTCGATAATGGAGACGCGGACAGTTTCTCGCTGAGCCTACAGAGCCCTGTTCGGGTGACCGCCGTGGCGATTGAAACAAAAAAGGGCGACTCGCGCCGCCCTTTTTTAAATGCCGATACTCAACCGCGGAATTCGGCACGGCCCTTGTACGGGGCCTTGCCGCCCAGCTGCTCTTCGATACGCAGCAGCTGGTTGTACTTGGACACGCGGTCGGAGCGGCACAGGGAGCCGGTCTTGATCTGACCGGCGGCGGTGCCCACGGCCAGGTCGGCGATGGTGCTGTCCTCGGTTTCACCGGAGCGGTGCGAAATCACCGCGGTGAAACCGGCGGCCTTGGCCATCTGGATGGCTTCCAGGGTCTCGGTCAGCGAGCCGATCTGGTTGAACTTGATCAGGATCGAGTTGCCGATCTTCTCTTCGATGCCGCGCTTGAGGATCTTGGTGTTGGTGACGAACAGGTCGTCGCCGACCAGCTGTACCTTCTCGCCGATCTTGTCGGTCAGCACCTTCCAGCCGGCCCAGTCGGACTCGTCCATGCCGTCTTCGATGGAGATGATCGGGTAGCGCTGGGTCAGGCCGGCCAGGTAGTCGGCGAAGCCTTCGGCACTGAACACCTTGCCTTCACCGGCCAAGTCGTACTTGCCGTCCTTGTAGAACTCGGAGGAAGCGCAGTCCAGGGCCAGGGTGATGTCGGTGCCCAGCTTGTAGCCGGCGTTGGCCACGGCCTCGGCGATGGCGGCCAGGGCGTCTTCGTTGGAGGCCAGGTTCGGCGCGAAGCCGCCTTCGTCACCTACGGCGGTGTTCAGGCCACGGGCCTTCAGCACGGCTTTCAGGTGATGGAAGATCTCGGCGCCCATGCGCAGTGCGTCGGCGAAGGTCTTGGCACCGACCGGCTGGACCATGAATTCCTGGATGTCGACGTTGTTATCGGCGTGCTCGCCGCCGTTGATGATGTTCATCATCGGCACCGGCATGGAGTACACGCCGGGGGTGCCGTTCAGGTCGGCGATGTGCGCGTACAGCGGCATGCCCTTGGCCTTGGCGGCAGCCTTGGCGGCGGCCAGGGACACGGCGAGGATGGCGTTGGCGCCCAGCTTGGCCTTGTTCTCGGTACCGTCCAACTCGATCATGGCGCGGTCCAGAGCCTGCTGGTCTTCCGGGTTCTTGCCCAGCAGCAGGTCACGGATCGGACCGTTGACGTTGCCCACGGCCTTCAGCACGCCCTTGCCCAGATAACGGCTCTTGTCGCCATCGCGCAGCTCGAGCGCTTCGCGCGAACCGGTGGAGGCGCCGGACGGCGCGCAGGCGCTGCCCACGATACCGTTGTCGAGAATCACGTCGGCTTCCACGGTCGGGTTACCGCGGGAGTCCAGGACTTCGCGGCCCTTGATGTCGACGATTTTTGCCATGCTTGCTAACACTCCAGTGAAGGGCTTGTGGCAGAGCCTCAAGCGGTCTCGATAGCGGGGAATTGCTTGATCAGGTCATCCAGCTGCTTGAGCTGGGTGAGGAAGGGTTCCAGCTTGTTCAGGCGCAGCGCGCAGGGACCGTCGCACTTGGCGTTGTCCGGATCCGGATGCGCTTCCAGGAACAGGCCGGCCAGACCCTGGGACAGACCGGCCTTGGCCAGGTCGGTGACCTGGGCGCGGCGACCGCCGGCGGAATCGGCGCGACCACCGGGCATCTGCAGCGCGTGGGTGACGTCGAAGAACACCGGGTACTCGAACTGCTTCATGATGCCGAAGCCGAGCATGTCCACGACCAGGTTGTTGTAGCCGAAGCTGGAGCCGCGCTCGCAGAGAATCAGTTGATCGTTACCGGCCTCCTCGCACTTGCGCAGGATGTGCTTCATCTCCTGCGGGGCGAGGAACTGGGCCTTCTTGATGTTGATCACCGCACCGGTCTTGGCCATTGCCACCACCAGGTCGGTCTGCCGCGACAGGAAGGCCGGCAGCTGGATGATGTCGCACACCTCGGCCACCGGAGCCGCCTGGTAGGGCTCGTGCACATCGGTGATCACCGGCACGCCGAAGGTCTTCTTCACTTCCTCGAAGATCTTCATGCCCTCTTCCAGGCCCGGGCCACGGAAGGAGGTGATCGAGGAGCGGTTGGCCTTGTCGAAGCTGGCCTTGAACACGTAGGGAATGCCAAGCTTCTCGGTGACCCGCACGTACTCCTCGCAGGCCTGCATCGCCAGGTCGCGGGATTCCAGCACGTTGATGCCGCCGAACAGCACGAACGGCTTGTCGTTGGCGATCTCGATGTTGCCGACGCGGATGATCTTCTGGGTCATGCCTTGTTCGCCTTGTATTCCAGCGCGGCGTTCACGAAGCCACTGAACAGCGGGTGGCCGTCACGCGGGGTGGAGGTGAATTCCGGGTGGAACTGGCAGGCCACGAACCACGGATGGTTCGGCGCTTCGACCACTTCGACCAGCGCCCCGTCTCCGGAACGCCCGGTAATCTTCAGCCCGGCTGCCTGCAGTTGGGGCAGCAGCGTATTGTTGACTTCGTAACGATGGCGGTGGCGCTCGACGATACGCTCCTGGCCGTAGCACTCATAAACTTTCGAGCCTGGCTCCAGTCCGCACTCCTGAGCCCCGAGGCGCATGGTGCCCCCAAGATCGGAGCTATCGGTACGGGTTTCCACCGCGCCGCTGGCGTCGGCCCATTCGGTGATCAGACCAACGACCGGGTGCGTGCTGTTCTTATCGAACTCGGTGGAATTGGCATCGGCCCAGCCCAGCACGTCCCGGGCGAACTCGATGACCGCCACCTGCATGCCCAGACAGATGCCCAGGTAGGGGATCTTGTTTTCACGGGCATAACGGACCGTGGCGATCTTGCCTTCAACGCCGCGCAGACCGAAACCACCTGGTACCAGAATGGCGTCGACACCTTCCAGCAGACCGGTGCCTTGATTTTCGATGTCTTCCGAGTCGATGTAGCGCAGGTTCACTTTGGTACGGCTCTGAATGCCGGCGTGGCTCATGGCCTCGATCAGAGATTTATAGGCGTCCAGAAGTTCCATGTACTTGCCAACCATGGCAATGGTGACTTCTTTCTCGGGGTTCAGCTTGGCGTCGACCACGCGATCCCACTCGGACAGATCGGCACCGCCGCACTTCAGATCGAAACGCTCAACGACGTAGTCGTCCAGCCCCTGAGCATGCAGGATGCCAGGGATCTTGTAGATGGTGTCGGCGTCCGGCAGGCTGATTACCGCACGCTCTTCGACGTTGGTGAACAGAGCAATCTTGCGTCGCGAAGACACGTCGATGGCACGATCCGAACGGCAGACCAGCACGTCTGGCTGAAGGCCGATGGAACGCAGCTCCTTCACCGAGTGCTGGGTCGGCTTGGTCTTGGTCTCACCGGCAGTGGCGATGTAGGGAACCAGCGTCAGATGCATCAGCATGGCGCGCTTGGCACCCACTTCCACACGCAGCTGGCGAATCGCCTCGAGGAACGGTTGCGACTCGATGTCGCCGACGGTGCCGCCGACTTCCACCAGCGCTACGTCAGCATCACCAGCGCCCTTGATGATGCGGCGCTTGATCTCGTCGGTGATATGCGGAATGACCTGGATGGTCGCGCCGAGATAGTCACCACGACGTTCACGGCGCAGCACGTCTTCGTAGACGCGACCGGTAGTGAAGTTGTTGTTCTGGGTCATGCGGGTGCGAATGAACCGCTCGTAGTGACCCAGATCGAGGTCGGTTTCAGCGCCGTCGTGGGTGACGAACACTTCGCCGTGCTGGAACGGGCTCATGGTGCCCGGATCGACGTTGATGTAAGGGTCCAGCTTGAGCATCGTGACCTTCAGGCCCCGCGCCTCCAGGATGGCCGCCAATGAAGCCGAGGCGATGCCTTTCCCCAATGAAGAAACAACACCACCCGTGACGAAGATGTAGCGCGTCATGAAAAACCCTAGAAGTCTGCGTTAAGCGGTCAGCGCCGCCGGGGGAAAGCGAAGATGCCATTGCGCGCCAGGCGGCAATAGCGCAACTGCCGCGGATTCCGAGGAAGCCGCAGAAGCTGTATTGAGACGGGAGCGTAGTCTACCGGAAAGCCCTTATCACCTCAAACCTGCGTCGGCCGCCGGAGGCTCCCAACCTAAGGACAACGGCCTCGCACTCAGGTGTGGCATGTTCGCCACTGCAATCAACTGACCATCGGCATAAAGCAGCGGTAGACGAGAGCGCAGGAAAACCGGCACTCCCGCTTCGTTAAGCAGGCGTTTGAGGTCGCGGCGGCCCCGTGCTGGCACATCCATCACTTCCCCCCCCTGCCGATAGCGCACCTCGAGTCGCGCGCGGCCATCGAGCCCCGCGACACGCACCACGCCATTTCCCGGCAACTGCAGCTGTTCCCCAGGGTCGTGCCAGACGACCACGCCAACCGCCGGCTGCAGCCAGAGCCCCGATAACCACCACAGGCGATCGCCACAACGATGCAGCTCGCCCGCGGCTATACGCCAGAGGGGCGTTGCGTCGGTCGAGGCGTCACGCAGAGACTCCCAGCCCAGCCAATGGTCACTGTCGGGTAGCGTCGTGAAGTCTCCCAGCCAATGGCGCAGCGCGTTACGCTGGCGAGCCGGACTGAGCGCCTTGAGCGGAGACAACTCGAGATTCGGCAGAGGCAACCAGTCGTAGGCACCAGCCGCGCTCGCCGCCGCAATATCCATACCTGCAAGCTCATCCAGCAACGTCTGAGCCTCCGCCATATGGATGGTGGCGCGCGCGATTGTCGACGCGGCCTGCGGCCAATGCCGGCGAAGTGCGGGTATTACCTGGTGGCGCAGGTAGTTGCGCGAGTATTCGATGTTGCCGTTGCTCGGATCATCGACCCAGTCGAGACCATGAACGCGGGCATAGCCTTCCAGCTCGACTCTCCCAATGCCCAGCAGCGGGCGCACCAGTCGCCCCCGCCCGAGCGGACGCTCGGCTGGCATAGCAGCCAGCCCACGCACGCCAGCGCCGCGCAATAGCCGGAACAGTAATGTTTCAGCCTGATCGTCACGATGCTGCGCCGTCAGCAGCACCTCGTTCTCGCCCAAACTTTCGGCAAATGCGGTATACCTTGCCTGCCGCGCCGCCTGCTCCATGCTGCTCGCCGTTGCGACACTAACGGACACCACCTCCAGCGGCACCCCAAGTTTTTCGCAAAGCGCCTGACAGTGACCGGGCCACGCCTCGGCAGCGGGCTGCAACCCGTGATGAACGTGAATCGCCATGAGCGGCGGTAATCGCTCGCGGCGACCGAGCCGGACCAACAGGTGCAGCAGCACCGTAGAGTCGAGCCCTCCAGAGAACGCCACACGCCAGCGCGGCGCGCTGCGCCATGAATTCAAGGCTGACAACAGACGGGCATCGAGAGACATATCGATCACGACGTGGATTTCACGCAACGAATGCGAGCCAGGGCCAAAGCATGTCGAGCACCGTTAAAAAGAACAGGGTGCATAATGCACCCTGTTCGATACTGCAGCACGACTAGCGTCGCGACTGACTGCTTTGACTTCCGCTAGCCTCGCATCTACCTGAGGATCAGGCGATGCCGTAGCTCATCAGGCGCTCGTAGCGACGCGCGAGCAACTTGTCGGTATCCAGCGACTTGAGCATATCCAGCTGTTTGGTCAGCTCTTCGCCCATCGAGGCTGCCATCACCGCCGGGTTGCGATGCGCGCCGCCCAGCGGCTCGGGAATGACCTTGTCGACGATCCCTAGATCCTTCAGTCGCTCAGCAGTTACACCCATCGCCTCAGCCGCTTCCGGCGCCTTCTCGGCGGTGCGCCAAAGAATGGAGGCGCAACCTTCCGGGGAGATAACCGCGTAGGTCGAATACTGCAGCATGTTCAGCTGGTCGCATACGCCGATAGCCAACGCACCACCCGAGCCACCCTCACCGATAACGGTCGCGATGATCGGCGTCTTCAGCCGCGCCATGACGCGCAGGTTCCAGGCGATGGCTTCGCTCTGGTTGCGTTCCTCGGCATCAATACCTGGATACGCACCCGGAGTGTCGATGAAGGTCAGGATCGGCAGCTTGAAACGCTCAGCCATTTCCATCAGACGACAGGCCTTACGATAACCTTCCGGGCGCGGCATGCCGAAATTGCGGCGCACCTTCTCGCGCACTTCGCGGCCTTTCTGATGACCGATAACCATCACCGGCTGCCCGTTCAGGCGGGCCGTGCCACCGACGATGGCAGCGTCGTCGGAAAAGTGCCGATCACCGTGCAGCTCTTCGAACTCGGTGAACAGGTGGTTGATGTAGTCGAGGGTATAGGGCCGCTGCGGATGGCGCGCCAGGCGAGCGATCTGCCAGCTGGTGAGATTGCCGAAAATACTTTCGGTGAGCGATTCGCTCTTGTCCTGCAGGCGGGCAATCTCGTCGCCGATGTTCAGCGAGTTGTCGTTACCAACCAGGCGCAACTCTTCGATCTTGGCTTGCAGGTCGGCAATCGGCTGTTCGAAATCGAGAAAATTCGGGTTCATAGGCATCCGTCATGCGTCGACGGCCAGGCGGCCGGGAGGCTGTTCCGTTTTTTGCGCCATACCTTACGGGACCGGCGCATCGAGGTCGAACAAAAATTGTTCGGAACCATGACCCGATCATGACCGGGTCGTTCTGACGTCACCCAGGCGACGTCAATGGATCGGGGTGCTCGGCAACGACCACCCGTCATCGGTATTGCAGGAAGACGTTGTCGCGCCCGAACTGGTCACGCAATGCCTGAATCAAGTTGTCTGCCGGATCGATCCGCCAGTCCTCGCCAAATTGCAGCAGCGCGCGCGCATCGCGCCCGGTGTATTCCAGAGTGATCGGACAGGCACCGCGATGCCGGCCGCACACATCGGCAAGCCAGCGCACCCGATCGCCCTTGAGCGCCTCACTTGCCACCTTCACGCGCAGACTCTCGGCCAGACCGGTGCGTGCCTCCTCCAGACTCATCACCCGCTTGGCGCGCAAGCGTAGACCACCGGAGAAATCATCGTTGCTAACCTCCCCCTCGACCACCACCAGCGCGTCGGTCTGCAGCAGTGCCTGGGCGCTGTTGAACGCCTCGGCGAACAGTGAAGCCTCGATCCGGCCCGAGCGGTCATCAAGGGTAATGAAGCCCATCTTGTCGCCCTTCTTGTTCTTCATCACCCGCAGGTTGACGATCAGTCCGGCGATGGTCTGGTCGCCCCGTGCCGGACGCAGATCGACGATGCGCTGGCGTGCGAAGCGGCGCACCTCCCCTTCATACTCATCAATTGGGTGACCAGTGAGATAAAGCCCAAGAGTGTCCTTCTCCCCCTTCAGGCGCTCCTTGAGCGACAGTTCACGTGCCTTGCGGTGATTGGCGTAGACATCTGCCTCCGGCTCGGCAAACAGGCCACCGAACAGATCCATGTGGCCACTGTCCAGACTGCGAGCAGTCTGTTCAGCCGCCTGCACTGCCTCTTCCATCGCCGCCAACAACACCGCGCGGTTGCGATCGATGTTTGCCTGATAGGCCTTGGCTTCTTCATGGAAGTAGGGCCCTAGGCGATCCAGCGCACCGGAGCGAATCAAAGCTTCAAGAGTCCGCTTGTTGATGCGCTTGAGATCGACCCGACTGCAGAAGTCGAACAGATCCTTGAACGGCCCGCCCTCGGCACGGCATTCCGCGATCGCCTCCACCGGCCCCTCACCGACACCCTTGACCGCACCCAGACCGTAGACGATGCGGCCATCGTCGTTGACGGTGAACTTGAACTCGGAAACATTCACGTCCGGCGGATCGATGCGCAGCTTCATGCTGCGGCACTCCTCAATGAGGATCACCACCTTGTCGGTGTTGTGCATATCCGCAGAGAGCACGGCCGCCATGAACGGCGACGGATGATGTGCCTTGAGCCAGGCGGTCTGGTAAGAAACCAGACCATAGGCGGCCGAGTGAGATTTATTGAACCCGTAACCTGCGAATTTTTCTACGAGGTCGAAGATGTTGCCCGCCAGCTCACCGTCGATGCCGTTATTCGCGCAACCTTCGATGAAGCCACCACGCTGCTTGGCCATTTCCTCGGGTTTCTTCTTACCCATCGCGCGACGCAGCATGTCGGCGCCGCCGAGGGTGTAGCCGGCCATCACCTGCGCGATCTGCATCACCTGTTCCTGATACAGAATGATGCCGTAGGTAGGCTTGAGTACCGGCTCGAGCCCCGCGTACTGATAGTCCGGGTGCGGATAAGAGACCTCGGCACGCCCGTGCTTGCGGTTGATGAAATCGTCAACCATGCCCGACTGCAAAGGGCCGGGACGGAACAGTGCCACCAGTGCGATGAGGTCTTCCAAGCAGTCCGGCTTAAGCTTTTTGATCAGCTCCTTCATGCCGCGGGATTCGAGCTGGAATACCGCGGTGGTCTCGGCCTTCTGCAGCAACTGGTAGGTCGGCTTGTCATCCAGCGGGATGAAGTCGATGTTGATCGGCTCCAGGCCCTTCTTGGCCTGTTCCCGGTTGATGGTCTCCAGGGCCCATTTGATGATCGTCAGCGTGCGCAGGCCGAGGAAGTCGAACTTCACCAGACCGGCCTGCTCGACGTCGTCCTTGTCAAACTGAGTCACCAGGCCGCCGCCCTCTTCGTCGCAAGCGATCGGCGCGAAGTCGGTGAGCTTGGTTGGCGCGATCACCACGCCGCCGGCGTGCTTGCCAGTGCCGCGGGTGATGCCTTCGAGCTTGAGGGCCATGTCCCAGATTTCTTTTGCATCCTCGTCGATGGTGAGGAACTCGCGCAGCGGCTCCTCCATCTCGTAGGCCTTTTCCAGGGTCATACCGACTTCGAAGGGGATCATCTTCGACAGACGGTCAGCCAGTCCGTAGGACTTGCCCTGCACACGCGCCACATCGCGCACCACCGCTTTTGCCGCCATGGTGCCGAAGGTGATGATCTGGCTCACCGCGTTGCGCCCGTAAGCCTCGGCCACGTAGTCGATAACCCGGTCACGGCCATCCATGCAGAAGTCGACGTCGAAGTCGGGCATGGAAATCCGTTCCGGGTTGAGGAAGCGCTCGAACAACAGATCGTAGGCCAGAGGATCGAGGTCGGTGATCTTCAGCACGTAGGCGACCAGCGACCCGGCACCCGAGCCCCGGCCGGGGCCGACCGGCACGCCGTTGTTCTTGGCCCACTTGATGAAGTCCATAACGATCAGGAAGTAGCCGGGGAAACCCATCTGGATGATGGTGCCCAGCTCGAACTCGAGGCGGTCGACGTAGACCTGCTTCTTCGCCGCGTAGTCCGGGGTGTCCTTGGGCAGCAGGACTTCCAGGCGCTCTTCCAGACCATCGAACGAGACTTGACGTAGGTAGTCGTCGATGGTCATGCCTTCCGGCACTGGGAAATTTGGGAGGAAGTAGGTACCCAGCTGGACTTCGATGTTGCAGCGTTTGGCGATCTCGACCGTGTTCTCCAGCGCTTCCGGCAAGTCGGAGAACAGCTCCCACATTTCCTCAGGGGACTTCAGGTATTGCTGATCCGAATAGTTACGCGGTCGTCGGGGGTCATCCAGGGTACGCCCCTCGCCGATGCAAACTCGCGTCTCATGAGCCTCGAAATCCTCCTGCTTGAGAAAGCGTACGTCGTTGGTCGCCACCAGTGGCGCGCCAGTGCGTTCGGCCAGCGCCACCGCAGCGTGCAAGTACTCCTCGTCGTTCACCCGGTTGGTACGCTGCACCTCCAGATAGAAGCGCCCGGGAAACACCTCGCGCCATTCGTCCAGCAGCAAGTCAGCTAATCCTTCATCGCCATTGAGCAAGGCGTGACCGATCTCGCCTTCCTTGGCGCCGGACAGAGCGATCACGCCTTCAGCCGCGCCTTTGACCCACTCACGTTCGATGATGACCAGATCGTTACGCTGCCCCTCCGTCCAGCCACGCGAAACCAGCTCGGTGAGGTTGCGATACCCCTTCGGATTCATCGCCAGCAGCGTCAAACGACTGAGCGGCCCATCCTCTTCGCGACTTGCCAGCCAGATGTCGGCGCCACAGATCGGCTTCACCCCTCCCCCTTGTGCCGCCTTATAGAACTTGACCAACGAGCACATATTGCTCTGATCGGTCACCGCCACGGCAGGCATTCCAGCGCCGGCAACCGCCTTGATCAGCGGCTTGACGCGCACCAGGCCATCGACCAGGGAGAACTCGGTATGCAGGCGAAGATGGACGAACGAAACGGACATGTACGAACCCAGGACTGGCGACAACAAGCGAGCGATTGTACCGGAAAGCCAACCAGCGGACCGAGGCTTGCGCGCCACCTATCGCGACAGAAGGCGCTGCAATGTCGCTAACCGAGCAGGACGCTCGCCGACAGACCGGCTTCGGTGACGACGGCCTGTTCAAGTAGCGCCCGGACCGGCGCGAAGGAACGTCGGTGGATAGGCGTCGGCCCGAGACGCCGCAGGGCCTCGAGATGGCTAGGAGTCGGATAGCCCTTATGCCCGGCAAGCCCGTAGCCCGGATAACAAAGATCGAAGGCGTGCATTTCCCGATCACGCGTGACCTTGGCCAGGATCGAAGCCGCCGCGATCGCCGGCACGCGCCCGTCGCCCTGAATGACCGGGGCACAGGGCACGGCAAGCTGTGGGCAGCGGTTGCCATCGATCAATGCCAGTCGCGGCGTCACACTCAGCCCTTCGACCGCACGCTGCATGGCCAGCATGGTTGCATGAAGAATATTCAGCTGATCGATTTCCGCCACATCGGCGCGCGCCACACACCATGCCAGCGCCTTCTCGCGAATCTCATCGAACAGCGCTTCGCGGCGCGCCTCGCTGAGCTTCTTTGAATCATTGAGGCCCTGGATCGGCCGCGCCGGATCCAGGATCACCGCCGCCGTGACCACTGGACCGCACAGCGGACCGCGGCCGACCTCGTCGACCCCTGCAACGAGTTCTTCGACCAGATTGAAGTCGAGGCCGAGCTGCATCAGGCTTGCCCGACCAAGCCGAGCACTGCCTCGGCCGCCTGCTCGGAGGCATTGCAGCGCAGGGTTCGATGAATCAGGTCGAAGCCCTCGGTCTGTACATCACCATTATCGAGCAGCGGTGACAGCGCCTGCGCCAGGGCGTCCGGCGTCGCGGCCTCCTGCAGCAACTCAGGCACCAGCAAACGCTGCGCCAACAGGTTGGGCAAGGCGACGTAGGGACTCTTCACCAATCGTTTGAGGATGCGGAAAGTCAGTGGCGCCACGCTGTAAGCAACCACCATGGGGCGCTTGAACAAGAGCGCTTCCAGCGTAGCCGTACCCGACGCGATCAGTACCGCATTGCAGGCAGCCAACGCTTCATGGGAGCGCCCATCGAGGAGGGTCAGCGGCAAATCCCGACCGGCCAACATGCTTTCCAGCTGCGCCCGGCGCTCGGGACTGGCGCATGGCAACACGAAGCGAATCCCCGGACGCACCGCGCGCAAGCGCTCGGCGGCTGCCAGAAACAGTTCACCCAGTCGCGCCACTTCGCCACCGCGACTACCCGGCATCAAGGCAACAACCTGGCATTCGCCGGGCAATCCCAGCGCGGCGCGCGCCGCTGCACGATCAGCCTGCAGCGGAATCGTATCGGCCAGTGGGTGCCCTACGAAACGCACCGGCACCCGATGCTCGTCATAGAACTGCGCCTCGAAGGGAAACAGCGTCAGCATCAGATCACAGGCCTCACGGATCTTGAGCACACGCTTCTGCCGCCACGCCCACACTGAAGGGCTAACATAATGCACGGTCTTGATGCCAGCCCGGCGCAGCTTGAGCTCGAGTCCAAGATTGAAATCCGGGGCATCGATGCCGACAAACGCATCCGGGCGCGCCTCGAGCAGGCTGTCGACCAGACGTCTGCGCCGCGCCAGCAATTCCGGCAAACGGCCCAGGACTTCCACTAAACCCATCACAGCAAGGCGTTCAAGCGGAAAATACGACGTCAGCCCTTCAGCCTCCATCCTCGGCCCGCCGACGCCGATGAACTCGATATCCGGATATCGGATCTTAAGCGCCTGCATCAGTCCAGCGCCGAGGATATCGCCGGACGACTCTCCGGCAACCAAGGCAATTTTCAACGGCCGACGCATGTCAGCGGGTAATGCCGCGAGTGGAGGCCTGGATCGAGTCACGGAACATCGCCACCTCAGCGAACGTCCTGGCAGCCTCCGCCAGCTCGGCGAGCGCGGCCTCGACGGTCAACCCCTTGCGATAGACGACCTTGTAGGCACTGCGCAACGCATGGATCGTCTCGTCACTGAAACCGCGACGACGCATACCCTCGAAATTCATGCTACGGGCCTCGGCCGGATTGCCGAATACCGTAACGAACGCCGGAACGTCTTTGCCGATGGCTGTTCCCATACCGGAGAAACTGTGTGCTCCGATATGACAGAACTGGTGTACCAGCGTGTAGCCGGACAGGATCGCCCAATCGCCCACGTGCACATGGCCAGCCAGCGCTGTGTTGTTGACCAGAATGCAGTGATCGCCGATCACACTGTCATGCCCGATGTGCGCATAGGCCATGATCAGATTGTGATGGCCTATGGTCGTCTCGGAACGATCCTGCACGGTGCCACGATGAATCGTAACGCCTTCGCGGATCACGTTGTGGTCGCCGATCACCAGCCGCGTTGGCTCGCCCTTGTACTTGAGATCCGGCGTATCCTCGCCAACCGACGCAAACTGGTAGATCCGGTTGTGTCGGCCGATTCGGGTCGGCCCCTTGATGATCACGTGGGACGCGACCACCGTACCCTCACCTATTTCGACATCCGGCCCGATGATTGACCATGGCCCGATCTGGACGTCATCCGCCAGTCTTGCCCCTGGATCAACGATGGCGCGAGGGTCGATCAAACTCATAGTTTGCGTTCCGCACAGATGATTTCAGCCGAGCAAACCGGCTTGCCATCGACACTCGCCTGGCATTCGAACTTCCAGATACCGCGTTTTACGCTGATGAATCCGGCTTCGAGCACCAGCTGATCACCCGGCAGAACAGGCTGGCGAAAACGCAGTTTGTCGGAACCAACGAAGTAGTACAGCGTGCCATCGGAGGGCTTTGCCCCCATCATCTTGAATCCGAGCAAACCGGCAGCCTGAGCCATCGCTTCGATGATCAGCACCCCAGGCATAATCGGATGCTGCGGGAAATGACCATTGAAGAACGGCTCATTGATGGTTACGTTCTTGTAGGCGCGAATGCGCTTGGCGTCCGTGTCCAGCTCGACGACCCGATCGACCAGCAGGAACGGGTAGCGGTGAGGCAGGTATTCGCGAATCTCGTTGATGTCCATCATGTCAGGAAAGAGCCTGTAAATAAGTATGGGGGCCACCGATGTCCGCGCCACCGGCGCAGACAAGCTCTCACCCCTGAAAAACAGCGATCAGATAGATAGCTCAGGCATCAGAAGCCGCATCCCCGCTCTGGGTCACGGCAGCAAGGCGTTTTTCCAGTAGCTGCAGGCGACGCGCCATCTCATCCAGCTGGCGAATGCGCGCGGCACTCTTGCGCCAATCGGCGGCTGTCTGCATGGCTGTACCCGACGAATAGCTGCCGGGCTCGGTGATCGAACGCGTCACCATAGTCATCCCGGTCACGAATACGTTGTCGCAGACCTCAATATGACCAACCATCCCCACGCCGCCGGCAATCATGCAGTTGCGACCGATCTTGGTACTACCGGAAATGCCGGCACACCCAGCCATCGCCGTATTGTCACCAACCTGCACGTTGTGCGCGATCATGATCTGGTTGTCCAGCTTCACCCCATTGCCGATCACCGTGTCGGAAAGCGCGCCGCGGTCGATTGTAGTGTTGGAGCCGATTTCGACGTCATCACCGATACGCACGCCACCGATCTGCGCAATCTTCTGCCAGCTACCTTTCTCGTTGGCGAAACCGAAGCCCTCGCCGCCAATTACGGCACCGGCCTGTATGACAACGCGCTTGCCGATCTGTACGTCGTGGTACAGCGTGACCCTCGGCGCCAGCCGCCCACCTTCCCCTATACGGCTCCGTGCACCAATGAAACACTGCGCACCGATCACGACGTCCGGCCCAACCCATGCCCCCGTCTCGATGACGGCGTAGGCGCCGATGGATGCCGATGGGTCGACCTGCGCATCTGCGGCAATGATCGCAGTAGGATGGATGCCGACCGGCTCGGCTGGCCGCGTCTCAAACAGATGCGACGCCCGAGCATAGGCCAGATATGGGTTATCGATGATCAGCGCGGCCCCGGCAAAGCCTTCAGCGTCAGCCGGGGTCAGCAGTACCGCGCCCGCACGCGTTGCATCGAGGAATTTTCGATACTGGGCATTGGCCAGGAAAGACAACTGATGCACATCCGCGTCCTGCAAAGTTGCGAGACCGGAAATCGACTGATCGGAGTCCCCGCGCAGCGAAGCTCCCAGCAGCTCGGCCAACTGGCCGAGCGTATAGACGTTCGACGACATATCAGCGCAGCTGGTTCATGCGCTCGATAACCTGGCGGGTGATATCGAACTGCGGCTTCACATCGACCACCGCCCCGCGCTCGAACACCAGGTCGTAGTTGCCCTTCTTGATGACTTCCTCAACCGCCTGATCAAGCTTGGGTTTGAGCTGCTTGAGCATGTCACGGTCAGCTACGGCCTTCGCTTCGTTGAGCTCCTTGGATTGGAACTGGAAGTCACGCGCCTTTTGCTTGAATTCCAGTTCGAGACGCTCGCGCTCGGCCTGCTGCATTTTGTCGCCATCCTTGACCAGACGATCTTGGATGCGCTTGGCTTCGCTCTCCAGCGTCTTCAGCTTGCTCAGCTGGGGGCCGAACTTCTTCTCGGCATCCACCGCGTAACGCTTTGCGGCATCGGATTCGAGCAGGGCCATCTGGTAGTTCATAACCGCGATCTTCATCTCGGCGAACGCGGGAGTCGCCACCAGTGCGGCAACGACGAGGAACAGTTGAGTCAACTTACGCACGGTATACACCACTCCTGAAAGAAAGCACCGAAGCATGGCGCTGCAGCGTTAGAACGTTTGTCCCAACGAGAACTGAAAGACCTGAGTATCAGCTTCGTCCGGTTTAACCACCGGCATTGCCAGGCTGAAACTCAGCGGGCCCATGGCAGTGATCCAAGTCAGGCCGACACCTACCGAGCTGGCCATGTCGCCGAAATCGATGTCGCTGCAATTATCGGCCTCAGTCGGACAGTTGGTATCGAATACGTTACCAACATCCCAGAACAAGGAAGTCCGCAGCGAGCGCTGGTCCTTGACGAAGGGCATCGGGAACAACACCTCCAGACCACCCTGCATCAGCACGTTACCACCGAAAGGGAGCTCATCCTGATCCGGGTCAGCCGGATTGGGGGTGCTGCGGGGGCCCAGGCTGCTGTCCTCGAAACCACGAACGGAATTGAACCCACCGGCGTAATAATGCTCGTAGAACGGCAGGCGCGAAGTCGAACCATAGGCATCGCCATAGCCAAGACGCGTATGCATACGCAAGGTGTAGTCCTTGCTCATCGGTACAAACAACTGGCCGTTATAGTCGAGCTTGTAGAACGACAGATCGCTGCCCGGGATGGTGCTTTCGAAGACCAGGCTCTGTGAATGACCACGCGTGGCCAGCACGCCACGGTTCAGCGTCGACTCGGACCAACCCACCGACGCCTTGAAGTTCAGATAGTCATCCCCCTCTTCGTCGATGAAGTCGTAGATCTCTTGGACCGTGTAGGTCCCGGTATCGACGCTATCCTGTTGTACCGACAAGCCAAACGAGAGACGCGACGTCTCACTGATCGGATAACCGATATTGACACCACCACCCAGGCTATCGACCGAATAGCTCGAGATGTCGTAATCCAGTTCATCGTAATCGGTGGTGCGGTAGAAGGCGTTGTAGCCCAGGCTGACGCCATCTTCAGTCCAGTAGGGATCAACGAAGCCAAAGTTATAGCGCGACTGATACTCGCTGCGAGTCAGACCAAGCGACACGCGGTTGCCGGTGCCGAGAAAGTTGTTCTGGCTGATCGAACCACCAAGGATCAAACCGGCATTCTGGGCGAAGCCAACGCTCGCCATGATCGAACCGGAGGGTTGCTCCTCGACGCTGTAGTTCACGTCGATCTGATCATCGGTTCCCGGCACCTGAGGCGTCTCGACATTGACCTCTTTGAAGAAGCCCAACCGTTCGAGCCGAGTCTTCGACTGATCGATCAGATAGGTTGAGGCCCAGCCACCTTCCATCTGGCGCATTTCGCGACGTAACACCTCGTCTTCGGTCTTGGTGTTGCCGCGAAAATTGATGCGATTGACGTACGCGCGATTGCCCGGATCGACTACGAAAGTTATCGAAACGGTGTTGTCCTCATCGTGCGCTTCCGGCACACCGTTGACGTTGGCGAAGGTATAGCCCTCGTTCCCCAGCCGCCGCGTGATCAGCTCGGAGGTAGTGGTCATCACCTTGCGGGAAAAGACCTGCCCTTCCTTGGCCAGCAACAGCGCCTCGATGTCTTGCTGCGGCACCTTTAAATCACCGCTGAGCTTGACGTCACGCACGGTATACCGCTCACCCTCGGCGATATTCACCGTGACATAGACATCCTTCTTATCCGGAGTAATGGACACCTGCGTGGAGGTGATGTCCATATTGATGTAGCCACGATCCAAGTAATAGGAACGTAACCGCTCCAGATCGCCGGACAGTTTTTCCCGAGCATATTTGTCGTCGTTCCTGAAAAACGACAACCAGTTGGTTGTCTTCAGCTCGAACAGGTCGATCAGGTCCTCATCGGGGAAAACCGTGTTGCCAACCACGTTGATGTGTTTGATTGCAGCGACTGAACCTTCGTTGATCTTGATCTTCAGCGCCACGCGATTACGGGGCTGAGCGACCACTTCCGTATCGATAGTTGCCGAGTACCGGCCTTGCGCAACGTACTGGCGCTGCAGTTCGTTGCGTACGCCCTCCAGCGTGGCCCGCTGGAAGATTTCGCCCTCGGCAAGACCTGACTGCTGTAGGCCGGAGAGCAGGTCCTCGGTTTTGATTGCCTTGTTACCCTCGATCTCGATGCCGGAAATCGACGGACGCTCGACGACACTGACAACCAGCACGTTACCCTCACGACCGAGCTGGATGTCTTGGAAGAAACCGGTCTTGAACAGTGCGCGGGTTGCTTCTACCAGGCGACTGTCGTCTGCAGCGTCGCCGACGTTCAAAGGCAAGGCGCCGAACACGCTACCGGCGGAAACCCGCTGCAAGCCATTGACCCGGATGTCGGAGATAGTGAAGGACTCAGCGTGAACTTCGGCAATCATCAACGCGGAAATTACCGCAGGTAGCAGCAGACGTTTCATGAAGTCCTTTCTTATTCAACCTGATAAATGAACTCGCGCTTGGCGCGGCGATTACGGAATTCGGCGTTACAAACGGCCAATATCGTTGACCAGCGCCAGCAGCATCACCCCGACAACCAGACTGATGCCGATCTGAACCCCCCACCCTTGAACCCTTTCCGACAAGGGTCGCCCTCGGGCCCACTCGATCAAATAGAAGAGCAAGTGCCCCCCATCGAGCACTGGAATAGGCAGAAGATTGAGAACCCCCAGACTAATGCTCAGGTAGGCGAGGAAATTCAGAAAATCGCCCAATCCCGACTGAGCAGAAGCGCCGGCCACTTTAGCAATGGTTATCGGGCCACTCAAGTTTTTTACCGACAGCTCCCCGAAGAGCATTTTCTTTAACGAATCCAGAGTCAGCAGACTCATTGCCCAGGTTCGCTTGAGACCCTCGCCCACCGCCTCGACAGGCCCGAAGCTTACTTCGCGTAACATTTCGACAGGCCAGTCACCTGCCGCGACGCCGGCGCCGAGGTAACCACGAGCACCTGCGCCCTCCCCTCGTTCAGCCAAAGTAACTGCAACCTCGCGCTGCTGGCCGGATCGCTCGACAGTCAGCACGACCGCCGCGCCCGGTAGCCGCTGGACCTCTTCGATGACCTGTTGCCAGTCGCCCAAGGGACGCTGATTTAGACTCAGTAGACGATCACCCAAACGAATACCGGCAGCCTGTGCCGGACCGTCTGGATCGAGCTGCGCAATGATCGGGGCCACCTGCGGACGCCAGGGACGAATGCCCAACGCACCGATCGGATCCGGCTCCTCGACACCCCTCAACCACTCACGCAATGCAATCTGCCGATGCAGATCCTGGGAAGAACCCAACTCGCGCACCGTCAGATCCAGATGACCACTTTCGCCAAGGCGTCGGACCAACTGGAGATTGACTTCACCCCAACCCGCAACCGGCTTGCCATTAACGGCGACAATTTCCTGATCCGCTACCAGCCCGGCCTGTGCCGCAAGACTACCGCGCTCGACGGCACCGATCACCGGCCGCACCTGCTCGCTACCAAGCATCGCGAGCAACCAGAAGAACAGCAGGGCAAGCATGAAGTTGGCGAGAGGTCCGGCGGAAACGATCGCGAAACGCTGACGTACCGACTTGCGATTGAACGCATTGTCGAGCAATGACTCCGGCACGTCGCCTTCCCGCTCGTCGAGCATCTTGACGTAACCACCCAGAGGAATGGCGGCTATCACGAATTCCGTACCCTGGCGATCGGACCAACGCAACAGCGGACTACCGAAACCAACCGAGAAGCGCAGGACTTTGACGCCACAACGTCGCGCCACCCAGAAATGGCCGAACTCGTGGAACGTGACCAGCACCCCAAGCGCGACCAAGGTGCCAACTATCATGTAAAGCGCGCTCATCATAGAGCCCTCCAGGCTAACGCCCGTGGCGATCGAGCCAGGAGTCGGCCAGAACCCGAGCCCGCCGATCCGCCGTCAGCACATCTTCAAGACAGCGAGCCGGAACCGACGCCTCGCAATTCAACACATCGCCGATGATACTCGCGATCTCGGTGAAGCGGATGCGCCGCTCGAGAAACGCCTCGACGGCAACCTCGTTCGCCGCGTTGAGCATGGCTGGACTGGTCCCTCCCACCTCTGCCGCTTGGCGCGCCAAACGCAGGCAAGGAAAACGCTCCTCGTCAGGTGCCTGAAAATCAAGTCGACCGACGCGCAGCAGGTCGAGCGCCGAAACACCGGATTCGATTCGCTCCGGCCAGGCCAGTGCATGAGCAATAGGCGTGCGCATATCCGGATTACCCAACTGCGCAAGCACCGAACCATCCACGTAGTCGACCATGGAATGAATCACGCTCTGGGGATGCACCACCACCTCAACCTGTTCGGGCTTGGCATCGAACAACCAGCACGCCTCGATCAACTCCAGCCCCTTGTTCATCATGCTGGCAGAGTCGACCGAAATCTTACGCCCCATCGACCAGTTCGGATGTGCACAGGCTTGTTCAGGCGTGACACTTTCAAGATCAACCAGCGGCAGCTCGCGGAACGGCCCACCGGAAGCTGTCAGCAGAATGCGGCGGACGCCTACCTCCGCCATCCCGCGCGCATAATCGCTCGGCAGGCACTGGAAAATCGCATTGTGCTCGCTGTCGATCGGCAGCAGCACTGCATCACTGTCGCGCAGCGCCTGCATGAAAAGCCCGCCAGACATCACCAGCGCTTCCTTGTTGGCAAGCAGGACCCGCTTGCCAGCCTGCACGGCAGACAGCGTCGGTCGCAGCCCCGCAGCCCCAACAATAGCCGCCATTACCACATCCGCCTCGGGATGCGCAGCAACCTCGCATAAGCCGCCTTCGCCAGCGAGGACCTGTGTAGTCAGACCATCGAGGGACAATTGCGCCTGCAGCGAACGAGCCTGCACCTCATCGGCAACGACGGCATAGCGCGGCCGATGCGCCAGACACACCTTGTACAACTCAGCGACGCGCGAGAACGCGGTCACGGCGAAAACCTGGTAACGCCGAGGGTGGCGAGCCACCACATCGAGGGTACTCAAGCCGATCGAGCCGGTGGCACCCAGCACGGTTATCTGCAGGGGCCGACTCACCAGACACCCCATCCGGCAAGCCACAGCAATACGGCGAACAGCGGAATCGCGGCGGTGAGGCTATCGATGCGGTCCATCACCCCACCGTGACCGGGCAGCAGCTGGCTACTGTCCTTGATTCCGGCATTGCGCTTGAACATGCTTTCGGTCAAATCCCCGATCACGGAGACCAGCACCACCAGCGCCGCCCCAAGCAGGGCCAGCACCAGTTCCCGGGAGCTCCAGCCTCGATAGAGACCGACCGCCAAGGTAAGGGCCAGACTGGTCAACAAACCGCCGACAAGCCCCTCCCAGCTTTTGCCCGGACTGACCGCCGGTGCCAACTTGCGCCGACCGAACGACTTGCCGGAAAAATAGGCACCGATGTCGGCCGCCCACACCAGCACCATCACGCCAAGGATGAGCCAGTTGCCGGAGGGCCACTGCTTTAGGATCACCAGCGCCTGCCAAGCCGGCAGCAGAATTAGCAGCCCGATCAACAAACTTCCATACGCGCCACCCCAGAAGCGGCTGCTCGCGGGATAGCCGAGCACCAGCGCGGTCGCGGCCATCCACCAAAACACCGCCGCAGTCAGCAACCACGGTGCCAACCCCGGAAGTCGGTAAAGCACAACCAGTAGCAACGCAACGAACGCGGCATATGCCACTCGTACCGACTGATCACTGAAGCCAGCCAACCGGGCCCATTCCCAAGCGCCCAGCGTGACGACCAGACCGATGAACAGGGCAAAAGCAATGCCGTCGAGCAGGAAGAACCCGACAATCGCAGTGGGCAGCAAAATGGCCGCCGTGATGATTCGCTGCTTCAGCATTCAGCCTTGACCTCGCTTTCCACCTGCTCGCCGGTCTTGCCAAAACGACGCTGGCGCGAAGCAAAGTCGACCAGGGCGCGACGCATCGCCTGATGCTTGAAGTCGGGCCAAAAGAGGTCGGAGAAATACAGCTCAGCATAAGCCAGCTGCCACAATAGAAAGTTGCTGATACGTCGCTCGCCGCCAGTACGGATACACAGATCGGGAAGCGGCATATCACCGGTGGCAAGATAACTCTGGAACAGAGCTGGAGTGATCTCGTCAGGGCTCAACCGACCGGCCTGCGCCTCCTGAACCATCCGCCGGGTCGCCTGGAGTATGTCCCACTGCCCACCGTAGTTGGCCGCCACCTGCAGAACGAAACGCTGATTATGAGCGGTCATCGTCTCAACTTCGCGCATGGCGGCCTGCAGTTCGGGATGAAAGCGTGAGCGATCGCCGATGATACGCAAACTGATGCCATTCTCGTTCAGCTTCCGCGCTTCACGTCGCAGAGCCATGAGAAACAGCTCCATCAGCGCCCCGACCTCATCAGCGGGGCGCTGCCAGTTCTCACTGGAGAAGGCGAACAGGGTCAGTACCTCCACACCAGATTCGGCACACACCTCAATGACGGCACGCACCGCGTCGACACCGGCCTTGTGTCCAGCCACACCGGGCAACAAGCGTCTCTTTGCCCAGCGGTTATTGCCATCCATGATGATCGCCACGTGACGGGGGATATTCCGCCCGGCAATCTGCCTGACCTTTTCCATCAAACAACTCTACTTGCGCTGAAACACGCTTCGAACGATGAGAGGGCGCGGCGAAACACCGGCCGAATGCATCGGTTTGACTGCGGTGCCCGGCTGCGGTTTCGTTCAACCTTGCCGAGCACTGCCTCATCTGCACGCGCTGAAGGCGGATTACACCGCCATCAGGTCGCTTTCCTTAGCTTCCAACGCCTTGTCGATTTCCGCGACAAACTTGTCGGTCAGTTTCTGCACATCGTCCTGCCCGCGACGCTCCTCGTCCTCGCTGATCTCCTTTTCCTTCACCAGATCCTTGAGCTGCGCGATCGCATCACGACGGATATTGCGCACTGCCACCCGGGCGTTTTCCGCCTCGGCACGCGCCTGCTTGGTGTAGCCCTTGCGAGTTTCTTCAGTCAGCGCCGGCATGGGGACCCGGATAGTGGTTCCCGCAGTCGCGGGATTCAGCCCGAGATCGGAGGTCATGATCGCCTTCTCGACCGCCTGGATCATGCTTTTGTCGAACACGGTCAAGGCGAGGGTACGAGAATCCTCGGCGACCACGTTGGCGACCTGCCGCAGCGGTGTATCGGCACCGTAATAAGACACCATCACGCTATCGAGGATGCTCGGGTGAGCACGACCGGTGCGAATTTTGGCGAACGCATGATCCAGCGCCTCCAAGGTCTTCTTCATGCGCTCCTGCGCGTCTTGCTTGATCTCATTGATCATTCGTTCGATTCCTCGATCAGTGTTCCCTCGGCGCCCCCAAGCACGATGTTCAGCAGGGCACCAGGTTTATTCATATTGAAGACGCGCAGTGGCATGTTGTGGTCGCGACACAGACAAATCGCGGTAAGGTCCATGACGCCCAACTTGCGGTCGAGCACGTCATCATAAGTCAACTCCGCGAACTTCTCGGCGTTTGGATCCTTGAAAGGGTCGGCCGTGTAGACGCCGTCCACCTTGGTCGCCTTGAGCACCACATCCGCCTGGATTTCGATGGCGCGCAAGCAGGCAGCCGAATCGGTTGTGAAGAACGGATTGCCGGTCCCAGCGGAGAAAATCACCACTTCACCGGACTTGAGGTGGCGCATGGCCTTGCGGCGATCGTAATGATCGGTCACACCGACCATCGAGATGGCGGACATCACCAGCGCTGGGATATTCGAGCGCTCCAGCGCATCGCGCATGGCCAGGGCGTTCATAACTGTCGCCAGCATACCCATGTGGTCGCCGGTAACGCGATCCATGCCGGCGGCGGAAAGTGCGGCACCCCGGAACAGGTTCCCGCCACCGATAACCAAGCCAACCTCCACGCCGATGCCGACCAACTGGCCGACTTCCAGCGCCATACGATCCAACACCTTGGGATCGATGCCGAAGTCCTCGGAGCCCATCAGAGCTTCGCCACTCAGTTTGAGCAGAATGCGTTTATAGCGAGGATTGCGTGCACTCATCTGCTGAGCCATTGGCATGTGTCTCCTGCGGCGTTCAAATGACTAAATTGATTGGCCAGACAAAAAAATAATCTGCGCTAGGACACTGCAAATGTCGTTTGGTGCCCGGCGATGACTATAGCGTGACAAAAAAAACAATTCGCGTGCCCATTCTGACAAAGAGGCCGCGCGCGTGAGCGGGCAGCCTCTTTTGGGGACAGCGAAACCGAGTTACTGCTTGCTAGCCGCAACCTGCGCAGCCACTTCGGCAGCAAAGTCAACCTCGGCCTTCTCGATACCCTCACCCACTTCGTAGCGGATAAAGGACACGATCTCGGCGCCGGCTTTCTTGGCCAGGTCACCGACCTTGACTTCCGGATCCTTGACGAACGGCTGCTCAACCAGGCTGGCCTCGGCCAGGAACTTGTTGATGCGCCCCTTGATCATGTTCTCGACAATGTTTTCCGGCTTGCCGGCGATCTTATCGGCATTCAGCTGCAGGAAAATTTCCTTTTCCTTGGCGACCAGCTCGTCAGAAACGTCCGCCGGACTGAGCACAGCGGGATTGCTGGCAGCCACGTGCATGGCGATGTCCTTGGCCAGCTCTGCGTCGCCACCCTTCAGGGTAACCAGTACGCCAATGCGGTTGCCGTGCAGGTAGGCGCCGACCACATCGCCCTCGACCGAGGTCAGACGACGAATATTGACGTTCTCACCGCACTTGGCGACCAGGGCTTCGCGTGCGGATTCACGGGATGCGATCAGCGGAGCGACATCAGTCAGCTTCTGCTCGAAGGCTTCATCCAGGCTGTCCTTGACGAACGCCTTGAAGTCGTCCTGCAGAGCGAGGAAGTCGGTCTGCGAGTTAACTTCGATGATCATGCCACGACCACCCTCGACACGAACGGCGATGGATCCTTCCGCCGCAATGTTGCCGGACTTCTTGGCAGCCTTGATGGCGCCGGAGGCGCGCATGTCGTCGATGGCCTTTTCAATGTCGCCACCAGCAGCAACCAGTGCTTTCTTGCACTCCATCATGCCCTGACCGGTACGCTCGCGCAGTTCTTTGACCAGCGCTGCAGTGATTTCTGCCATGTTAGGAATCCTCTCGATTGGTTTCTAACCACTCGCCCGACAGCACGGACGATCAATTCGGAAGTGGCAAAAAGGGGGCCTAGCCCCCTTTTTGTCCATCGGGTATCACGCTAGGGCGCCGTACTCAGCCTTGAGCGGCTTCGGAAGCGACTTCCTCGACGAACTCATCGGCGCCGCCGACACCAGCATTCTGGCGACCGCGCAGGACAGCGTCAGCCATCGAGCCCAAGTAGAGTTGCACGGCGCGGATGGCGTCATCATTACCGGGGATGATGTAATCAACACCTTCCGGGCTGCTGTTGGTATCGACGATGCCGATAACCGGGATGCCCAGCTTGTTGGCTTCGGAAATGGCGATGCGCTCATGATCAACGTCGATGACGAACATGGCGTCCGGCAGACCGCCCATATCCTTGATACCGCCCAGACTGCGCTCAAGCTTCTCGAGATCGCGAGTGCGCATCAGAGCTTCTTTCTTGGTCAGCTTGTCGAAGGTACCGTCCTGAGACTGGCCTTCCAGCTCACGCAGACGCTTGATCGAAGCGCGAATGGTCTTGTAGTTGGTCAGCATGCCGCCCAACCAACGGTGATCGACATACGGAGAACCGCAACGAGCGGCTTCTTCGCGAACGATCTTGCCCGCGGAACGCTTGGTGCCGACGAACAGGATCTTGTTCTTGCCAGCGGCCAGCTTTTCAACGAAACGCAGGGCGTCGTTGAACATCGGCAGGGTTTTTTCCAGGTTGATGATATGAATCTTGTTGCGCGCGCCGAAAATGTACTTATCCATTTTCGGGTTCCAGTAACGGGTCTGGTGGCCGAAGTGCACACCGGCCTTCAGCATATCGCGCATGGTGACTTGAGACATGATACGTCCTCGAATAAGTCGGGTTAGGCCTCCACGCGTCCCGGATATCCAACTCTTTCGAGCACCCAGGATACCGTGCCGACGCGTGTGTGAGTTAAGCGCAACAGAGCGTCCCCGTTGAGCGGCGCGTTTTATAGCATAGAAGCCCGCACCAAGCTATAGCCGATCGCTGTTCAGTCACCGCCCGCCACAGACTTTTCCCGCGACGATCGGGAGGCAGTCTGCAGCCTGGCGGGCTTTGGTTTATCATCGCGCCTTCCGATTTTGCCTTGCGCCGGTGGCGCCAAGAGGTTTGCATGACCGTTACTCTCAAGACGCCCGAAGACATCGAAAAAATGCGCATCGCCGGCCGGCTTGCCGCCGAAGTGCTGGAAATGATCGAAGAACACGTGAAAGCGGGCGTCACCACTGATGAACTGGATCGCATCTGCCACGACTATATCGTCAACGTGCAGCAGGCGATCCCGGCACCGCTCAACTACAAAGGTTTCCCCAAGTCGATCTGCACGTCGCTGAACCATGTCGTCTGCCACGGCATTCCCAACGACAAGCCGCTAAAGGATGGCGACATCCTCAACATCGACATCACCGTGATCAAGGACGGCTACCACGGCGACACCAGCAAGATGTTTGTCGTCGGCCAAGTACCCGAGTGGGCCGAGCGACTGTGCAAGGTCACCCAGGAGTGCCTATATAAAGGTATCGAGATGGTCCGCCCTGGTACGCGCCTGGGCGATATCGGCGAAGCAATTCAGAAACACGCCGAGAAGAACGGCTTCTCCGTAGTGCGCGAGTACTGCGGCCATGGCATCGGCAAGGTCTTTCATGAGGAGCCGCAGGTGCTGCACTACGGCCGCGCCGGCACTGGCCTGGAACTCAAGGAAGGCATGACCTTCACCATCGAGCCGATGATCAACCAGGGACGTGCGGATACCCGCCTGCTCGGTGACGGCTGGACGGCAATCACCAAGGACCGCAAGCTCTCCGCGCAATGGGAGCACACCATTCTGGTGACCGCTACCGGCTACGAGATCTTCACCCTACGCCGCGACGACACCATCGCACGCACCTCCGCCTGACCCTCTACCACTCGATTCGCGGCATCAAGGGGATTTCGCATGCCTCAGGTTGATCCAGAGCTGTTCGATCGCAGCCAGTTCCAGGCCGAACTGGCGCTCAAGGCCAGCCCTATTGCCGCATTCAAGAAGGCGATCCGCCAGGCCCGCGAGGTGCTCGACAGCCGCTTCAAAGCCGGACGAGACATTCGCCGGCTGATCGAGGATCGAGCCTGGTTCACCGATCAGATCCTGCGCGCCGCCTGGTCCCGGTTCGACTGGGACAAAGGCGCGGATATCGCCCTAGTTGCGGTAGGCGGTTATGGCCGCGGCGAGCTACACCCCTACTCCGACATCGATCTGCTGATCCTACTCGACGACAGCGACCATGAGATGTTTCGCGTTTCGATCGAAGGTTTTCTTACCCTGCTCTGGGATATCGGCCTGGAAGTAGGGCAAAGCGTGCGGTCGGTCGCCGAATGCGCCGAAGAAGCTCGCGCCGACCTCACCGTCATTACGAACCTGATGGAAAGCCGGACCATTGCCGGCCCGGAACGTCTGCGCAAGAAGATGCTGGAAGTCACCAGCCCCGAGCAGATGTGGCCGAGCAAGGATTTCTTCCTGGCTAAACGCACCGAGCAGCGCCTGCGCCACTCCAAGTACAACAACACCGAGTACAACCTGGAGCCCAACGTGAAGCGCTCGCCCGGCGGCCTGCGCGATATACAGACTATTCTCTGGATCGCCCGGCGGCAGTTCGGCACGCTCAACCTGCAGGCAATGGTCGACCAGGGTTTCCTCACCGAGGGCGAGCACAGTCTTCTGACCGCCGCCCAGGCGTTTCTGTGGAAGGTTCGCTATGGCCTGCACATGCTCGCCGGGCGAGCCGAGGACCGTCTGCTGTTCGATCACCAACGTACGCTGGCCGCCTTGCTCGGCTATGAGGACAGCGATGCCAAGCTGGCCATCGAACGCTTCATGCAGAAGTACTACCGCGTGGTGATGAGCATCGCCGAGCTGAGCGACCTGGTCGGTCAGCACTTCGCAGAGGTCATTCTCTGGGAGGGCGATTCCAGCCCGAGCACCCCGCTCAACAGCCGTTTCCTGGTACGCGACGGCTTTCTCGAAGTCAGCAATCCATCGATTTTCAAACGCACGCCGTTTGCCATCTTGGAAACCTTCGTGCTTCTGGCCCAGCATTCAGAAATACAGGGCGTGCGCGCCAACACGATCCGCCTGTTACGAGATCACCGCTACCTGATCGACGACGACTTTCGCGGCGATCTCCGCAATACCAGCCTGTTCATCGAACTGTTCAAGTGCAAGGAAGGCATCCACCGCAATCTGCGCCGGATGAACCGTTACGGAATCCTCGGCCGCTATCTCCCGGAATTCGGCCACATCGTCGGACAGATGCAGCACGACCTGTTCCACATTTATACCGTCGACGCCCATACGCTCAATGTCATCAAGTATCTGCGCAAGCTCAGCAAGCCGGGCGTTGCCGAGAAGTACCCACTGGCCAGCAAGCTGGTCGAGCGTCTGCCCAAACCAGAGCTGATCTATATCGCGGGCCTCTACCATGACATCGCCAAGGGCCGCGGCGGCGACCATTCCGAGCTTGGAGCCGTCGATGCCGAGCAGTTCTGCGAGCGCCACAAGCTGCCCGCCTGGGATACCCAGCTGGTCGTCTGGCTGGTGCAGAATCACCTGGTGATGTCCACCACAGCGCAGCGCAAGGACCTCTCCGACCCGCAGGTGATCAACGACTTCGCTCAACAAGTGGGCGACGAAACACATCTGGATTATCTGTACGTGCTGACCGTGGCGGACATCAACGCGACAAACCCAACGCTATGGAACTCTTGGCGGGCCAGCCTGCTACGGCAGCTGTATACCGAAACCAAGCGCGCGCTCAAACGTGGGCTGGAAAATCCGCTCGGACGCGAAGAGCAGATCCGCCAGACTCAGCGTGCGGCGCTCGACGATCTCGTGCGCAACGGCACGGATCCAGACGATGCGGAGCAGCTCTGGGCACAGCTGGGCGACGATTACTTCATGCGCCATACGGCCAGCGACGTGGCCTGGCATACCGAAGCAATCATCGAGCATGCGAACGACGGCGGCCCACTGGTGCTGATCAAGGAAACTACCCAGCGGGAATTCGAGGGTGGTACGCAGATCTTCATTTACGCGCCCGACCAACACGACTTCTTTGCTGTGACGGTGGCGGCTATGGATCAGCTCAACTTGAACATCCATGACGCGCGCATCATCACCTCGAGCAGCCAGTTCACCCTCGATACCTACATCGTGCTCGATGCCGATGGCACCCCGATCGGCGACAATCCCGAGCGCATCGAGGAGATACGCCAGGGGCTGATTGACGCGCTGCGCAACCCCGACGAATACCTGACAATCATCCAGCGGCGGGTGCCGCGCCAGCTAAAGCACTTCGCCTTTCCGCCGCAGGTCACCATTCACAACGATACCCAGCGCCCCCAAACCATCATCGAGATCATCGCACCGGATCGACCAGGCCTGCTGGCACGTGTGGGACAACTGTTCCTCGACTTCGACCTGTCGGTGCAAAATGCCAAGATCGCCACGCTGGGCGAACGGGTGGAGGACGTGTTCTTCGTCACCAACGCCGATAACCAGCCGCTATCCGACCCGCAGTTCTGCACCCAGCTGCAACAAGCGCTGATTGCTCAGCTGCAGCAGGAAAACGAGCATCAGCCATCACCGAGCAGCTTCATCATCTGATCAGCAAGTCGCGCACGAGTGAACCTGTGCGGCAGCGCGTCAACTACCTTCGCCACCCTTACTCCCAGGGCTTGCCGCGGGTCTTATCGATGCAGGGCAGCTTCTGCTGCATGGCCGCCTTGGCCAGGATGTGCGCACTCACCGGCGCAGTAAGGAAAAGGAACAGAGTGATTAGCAGCTCGTGCGTGCTCAACCCCTCGGTCCGGCTGCCAAAGAAGATCATCGATGCGATGACGATACCGCCGACACCCAGTGTTGTCGCCTTGGTTGGCCCGTGCAGGCGCGTGAAGAAATCGGGCAAGCGGTATAGACCGATCGCGCCGACCAGCGCAAAGAGACTGCCTACTATCAGAAAAATGCTTACCAGCAACTCGATCCAGAAAGGCATTTGCACTCCTCAGTCAATGATGTCGCCATGAAGCAGATGCTTGCCGACGGCGACCGTACTGACGAAACCCATCACCGCAATGAGCAAGGCCGCCTCGAAGAACAGATCCGACGCCAGCCAGATGCCGAACAGCACGATCATCGCCAGTGCGTTGATATACAGCGTATCCAGCGCCAGGACGCGATCCGGCATGTCCGGCCCCTGGATCAGGCGTACCACATTGAGCACCGTCGCCAACGAGATGATCGCCAGACAGATGGGTATCACGTACGCGAGCATTCGAAAATCTCCAGCAGCGGCGCCTCGTAGCGCGCTTTTACTTCATGCGCCAGCGCACCGACATCCGGCGCGTCCAGTGCGTGCAGCAACAAGGTTTTGTGGTCCGGGCTCAAGCCGGCCGACACCGTACCCGGCGTCAGCGAGATGATGCTGGTCAGTACCGCGAGCACGAAATCGCTCTCGATCTCCATTGGCACCTCGATGAAGGCCGGGCTGAGCCGACTCTTCGGGCCGAGCACCAGCCTGGCGACATGCAGGTTCGCGACCACGATGTCGTAAAAAACCAGAGCAATAAAGCGACACAGCAGCAATGGCTTGCGTACCTTCGGCACGTCAACCAGAAAGTTGCGCACCAGTAGCGGCAGCGCCCAGCCAAGAAATGCGCCGAGCACCAAATGACCCACGCTCAGCGTGTTGTTCAACATCAGCCAGAGCAGCATGAGCAGTACGCTCAACGCAGGACGGGGTAACCAGCGAGCCCTCATGCCCCACCTCCCTGAATCGTCTGCAAATAGGGTTGCAGGTCCAGTAACTGGCTCGCCGTTGCCTGCAGATAGACCTGCAGCGGTTGCGCCACGACGACCAGCAACAAGCTGGCTGACAACAGCCCTGCGGCGGCCAGCAACCGTACAGGATCGGCGCTTACGCTGATTGGAATCTCCGCATTGGTCCGCCAGAACACTAGGCTTCCAGCGCGACTCAGAGCAATCAGCATGCCGAAACCGCCAACCAGTATCACTGACCACAGCCATGCAGCCTGAGTATCCAGCTCAACTGCGCGCAACAGCATCACCTTGCCAAGGAAGCCAGAAAATGGCGGCAACCCTGCCACGGAGATCGCACCTGCGAAAAACAACATGCCCAGCAGCAGCGGCTGATGTAATGCCGGTGCGGATACCAGATCGGTACCATGCTCGCCCCGCTGCCGGCCGATCAGATCGGCCAGCAAGAACAGCGCCCCGGCGATCAAAGTGCTATGCAGCAGGTAATACAGCGCAGCAGAAAGCCCCTGCGCCGTAGCGAGGGCGATGCCTGCCAACAACGTGCCGACCGATACCACCACCAGGTAGGCCAGCAGGATTTGCAGGTTGCGTGCCGCCAGTGCGCCGGTCACGCCGGCCGCCAGCGTGAGCAGCGATAGCGGCCAGAGCCACTCCTGCGCCATGTTGGCAAGCTCGCCCGCCTCGCTGCCGTAAATCAAGGTGAACACCCGCAGAATCGCGTACAGCCCCACTTTAGTCATGATCGCGAACAGCGCAGCCACAGGCGCTGTCGCAGCCGCGTAGGCGCGCGGCAACCAGAAGAACAGAGGAAGGATCGCAGCCTTGAGTGCGAAAACCACCAGCAACAGGAAGCCCGCGGCTGCTACTAAGGGCGCCTCAGCCGGATCGAGCTGCCCGACACGCCACGCCAGGTCGGCCATGTTCAGCGTTCCCAGCAGGCCGTAGAGCATGCTCACGCCAAGCAAGAAGAACGACGAGCCGAGCAGATTCAAAACAACGTAATGCACACCCGACCGCACTCGCTGGGGACCGTGGCCATGTAGCAACAGGGCGTAGGAGGAAATGAGCAGGATCTCGAAGAAAACGAACAGGTTGAACAGATCGCCGGTGAGAAAGGCCCCGTTGATGCCCAGCAGCTGAAACTGGAACAGCGCGTGGAAATTCGGCCCGCGCTCGTCGTCGCCACGACTGGCATAAAGCAACGCAAAGCCAGCCAGCACTGCGGTGACCAGCAGCATCAACGCACTCAGGCGATCCAGCAGCAACACGATACCGAACGGCGGCTGCCAGTTTCCCAGTGCATAGATGCGCAGCTGATCGTCGCCGGCAAGCAGCAGCAACCAGACCGAAAGCGGCACCAACGCCCAAGTCGCCATCAGTGACAGCAGGCGCTTGCTCGAAGGCCCCAGGCGATGGCCTAGCAGGAGCACAGCCCCCATGAACAGCGGCAACAGGATAGGCAGGATCAGTACATGCTTCATTCGCGCGGCTCCCGGCCATCCACGTGGTCGGTGCGCAGCTCACCGATGCCGCGCAGTGCCAATACCACCACGAACGCTGTCATGGCAAAACCGATGACGATAGCCGTCAGGACCAGGGCTTGCGGTAACGGATCACCATACTCCGCGCTCTTGCCGAGCACTGCCGGTGCGCCAGTCGCCAACCGACCCATGGAAAAGATGAACAGATTCACCGCATAGGAAATCAGCGTCAGCCCCATGACCACCGGAAAGATCCGCGCGCGCAACAGCAGATACACGCCGCTAGCAGTCATTACCCCCAGGGTGATGGCAAACAACGCTTCCATCACAGCACCTCCTTGCTGGATTCGTCCTGACTGACATGACCGATGTTGGACAGAATTATCAACGTCGCGCCAACTACCACCAGGTACACCCCCAGATCGAACAGCATTGCCGTCGCCAGCTCGAATTCCCCAACCAGCGGCAGGTTGAAATGGCCGAACGCCGAAGTAAGGAACGGATAGCCGAACAGCCAGCTGCCAAGCCCGGTAAGCCCGGCGGTGAGCAAGCCGGCGCCGATAACCGAGTGATAGCTGAACGGTTGTCGCTGCTGCGCCCAGACAACGCCGTGGGAGATGTACTGCAGAATCAGCGCCACCGCGGTGATCAGGCCGGCGATGAAGCCACCGCCCGGCAGGTTGTGACCACGTAGAAAGATGAACACCGAGATCAGCAGAGCCATCGGCAACAATGCGCGTGCCAAAGTATCGAGAATCATCGGATGACTATCGACAGACCAGAGCCGGCCACCATAGTCACGAATCGAATGCGGCAGGTGCAGGCCCTGCAGCATGCCGTAGATAGCCACACCGGCGATCGCCAGGACGCTGATTTCACCGAGCGTATCGAAACCGCGGAAATCCACCAGGATCACGTTGACGACGTTGGTGCCACCTCCGCCAGACAGGCTGTTCTCCAAGAAGAACCCGGCGATACTCTCATAGGGCCGAGTGAGCACTGCATAAGCCAGCAGCGCGACCATCGTACCGACGCTGCCTGCGAGCAGTAGATCGCGGAAACTACGCAGACTGCTGGATTCGACCGGCGTGCGGTCGGGCATGAAAAACAGCGTCAAGATCAGCAGGATGATCGACACCACCTCCACCGACAGCTGGGTCAACGCCAGATCGGGCGCCGAATAGCGGGCAAACGCCAGCGCCACCATCAGTCCGACCACGCTGAGCGCCATCAGGGCGACCAGCCGACGTCGATGGAAGAGCACCGTCAGCAGTGACGTCAATGCCAGGATCGCCATTCCCAACACCGTCACACCATCCAGCGGTGTCATCGCCACTGGCCCGTGAAAAGAGTCCAGCGGCGACAGTGCGACGATAACCAGCGCGAGCGCACTGATCAGCATCAGCGCCAGATAGCGCTGCAGTGAGCTATTGTCGAGTAGTTCAGTAACCTTGCGTGCCGCCAGCACCAAGCCGCCAATGACACGTTCGAAGACTTCGAGGGAGTCGACTGCAGGAAGCCCTGCGTACCAACGGAACGCCCACTGACGCAGCGAATAGATCAAAACGCCGCCAGCCAGAGCGATGAAACTCATGGCCAGCGGCAGATTGAAGCCATGCCAGATGGCCAAGCTGTACTGCGGCACGTCGCCGTTCAGACTTGCGGCCACAGCGGCGGCCAACAATGGCGCCACCGTGTAGGCAGGCAGCATGCCCACCAACAGGCAGAGCAGCACCAGCACCTCCACCGGAATCTTCATGTAACGTGCTGGCTCGTGAGGCGGGTATTTCGGCAGGTCGATCGGCTCGCCGTTGAAGAACACGTCATGAATGAAGCGCAACGAGTAAGCCACCGAGAAAGCACTGGCGAGCGTCGCCAACGCAGGGATCGTCCAGTAGAAGCTGCCCAGCAGATGCTGATCCAGTGTCTCGGCAAAGAACATCTCCTTGCTCAGGAAGCCGTTGAGCAACGGCACTCCCGCCATCGCCAGGGAGGCGACCATCGCCAGCGCGGCGGTATGCGGCATGTACTTCCACATTCCATTGATGCGCCGCATGTCGCGCGTGCCGGTCTCATGGTCAATGATGCCCGCGGCCATGAACAGCGAGGCCTTGAAGGTTGCGTGATTGATGATGTGGAAGATCGCCGCCACCGCCGCTAGCCGCGAATCGAGGCCGAACAGCAGCGTGATCAAGCCCAGATGACTAATGGTTGAGTAAGCCAGCAGGCCTTTCAGGTCGTGCTGGAACAGCGCCATCACCGCGCCCAGCAACAGCGTCGCCAGACCGGTCATACTCACTAGATAGAACCACAACTCCGAATCGGCTAGCGCTGGATACAACCGCGCGAGCAGGAACACCCCGGCCTTGACCATGGTCGCCGAATGCAGAAACGCCGACACCGGCGTCGGTGCCGCCATCGCCTGTGGTAGCCAAAAATGGAATGGAAACTGCGCCGACTTGGTGAAGATTCCGAGCAGGACCAGAATAAGGATCAGCGGATAGAGCGAATGACTGCGGATCGTGTCGCCAGCGTCGAGCACGGTACTGAGCTCGAAACTGCCGACGACATGGCCTATCAGGAGGATCCCAGCCAGCAACGCTAAACCGCCGCCGCCGGTGATCGCCAGAGCCATGCGCGCGCCCTGCCGAGCATCGGCACGGTGATTCCAGTATCCGATCAGCAGGAACGACGACAGGCTCGTTAGTTCCCAGAACATCAGCATCAGCAGGAGGTTTTCCGATAGCACGACCCCCAGCATCGCGCCCATGAACAGCAGGAAGAACCCGAAAAAGCGCCCCATCGGGTCGCTTTTCGCCAGGTAATAGCGGGCGTACAGGATGACCAGCAGGCCGATACCGAGAATCAGCAATGCAAACAGAAAACCAAGGCCATCCAGACGCAAGCTGAGATTAAGCCCCAACTCCGGCAACCAGGGCACATGCACGACCTGGGTCTCGCCAGCGAACACAGCGGAGCGTTTGGACAGCAGCAGGATCAGCGCAGCCAGCGGAGCGATGCCGGCGCCCAGCGCGCAGGCCGAACGGCCAGCACGCTCCAGCAATACGGGCAGAAAAATCCCCAGAAATGGCAGGGCAATGATCAGCGCAAGCGCCATGAAATGAACCCCTTAAGCCGTCCGTGTTGGCGGCATCTTTTTTATCCTGAGCGGGCCGACTATCAGCCCGAGCACACGCATAGACGCGCTCGATTATCCATATCGACGGGGCGAACGTCATGGACACATGTATTACGAAAAACAAAAAGGCGCCGCTTCGTCTCAGCATGAGAGCGAAACCGGCACCCTAATATGGCTATCAAAGTTCGGCTGCGGGAGTGCCGCGCCTGTCAAGGCGTGACGCGACTGGTTCCGCTGACACTCAAAATGCGGACCCGCTGGCCGACCCTGAAGACCTGATTGGGTTCAACCTCCTGCACGTAAGCCCGGATGTTGCCATCGTCTTCGCGCACGGTGATTTCGACACCCTGTGTGCGGGTGATCCCCTCCTCCGCAGCCGCGCCGAGCATGCCTCCAGCGACAGCACCGATGACGGCTGCAACGGCACTGCCACGCCCCCCTCCGACTCCGCTGCCTGCGACCCCACCTACGATAGCGCCGGCACCAGAGCCGATCGGAGTCTTCGTACCCTCGATCTTGACCGGCCGCAGTGATTCGATCGTTCCGTAACGCACAGTCTGAACAGCACGAGCCTCGTCGCGTGAATAGGTATCGCCAGTGAGACTCGAGGCACAGCCGCCGACCGCAAGCGCGATGGCAGTGAGTGAAGCGATGCAAATAGACTTGCGCATTGGTTTTCTCCTGAAAAACGAACGGATCCACGCCAGCAGATTGATTCAAGCGGCTCGGGCAAGGAAATCACTTGGCAACCAATCAGCTCTGTCGCAGCATTCTCGCCGCTCGGAACGCTATAACGCGAGCTATTGGATCGCGCTCACCCCTAAGAACGAGAATGTCCGTGGATTACTTCATCATAGCCATCACTACCGTCGCCGGCCTGGCTTTCCATGCCTGGCTCTTCTTTCGCTTCCGCCGCTGGGCCGAACGCGATCTGGCCTTGTCGATCGCCGGCAGCGATCCGGACAAACGCGCCTGGCTGTTGGCGCGCCTAGGCGAGGCCAAAGCGCGGAAGATCAAGCGCAGCGAATTGCAGGCGTGGCTGGAGCACGAAGCATTGCAATATCCCGAATCCGAGCCACGCAACGATCAGTAACAGGCCAAGCGACAACGGTTGAACTCAAGCTCTTCAGGGCGCCAACCGCCGACGTTCCCAGCCATTGGCGACGTAGCGATAATCGAGCCGATCGTGCAGACGACTGGGACGACCCTGCCAGAACTCGAGACGGTCCGGGACCAGTCGATAACCGCCCCAATGCGGCGGACAGTGTGGCGCCTGATCGAGGAAGCGCTGTTCGGTTTCCGCCAGAAGTCGTTCCAACTCCGCACGATCGCGGATCACCCGACTCTGTGGCGAGGCCCAGGCCCCCAGGCGACTGCCTAGGGGGCGAACGTGATAATAGGCGTCCGATTCCTCTGTGCTGACTTTCTCCACTCGACCCTCGATACGGACCTGGCGCTCCAGCGTAGGCCAGAAGAACGTCATCGCGGCGAACGGCTGGCGGCTCAGTTGCTGCCCCTTGTCGCTGTCGTAGTTGGTAAAGAAGGTGAAGCCGCGTTCGTCTAGCGCCTTGAGCAACAGAATCCGGCAATGAGGCCGCGCCTCCTCGTCTACCGTTGCCAGCGACATGGCATTGGGCTCAACCGGCGCCTGCTCGGTCTTCATCGCCTCACTGAACCACTGACGGAACAGGCTGAACGGGTCTTCCGGGGCGTTCAGCTCGCTGAGCCCTTCACGGGTGTAGTCGCGGCGCATGTCAGCCAGGGACTGGATCATTCACAGGTTCCTTCTTCAAAACGGGCCGGGTCAGAGATGGCGGCGGTTACCTTGCCACCACGGCGCGCCGGGGCAGACGGTATACCTTTCCCGACGATCCAACGAAGACTAGCTTATCTCGAACGCCGAAAGCCCCTCTTGACGCAACGCAAAAGCAAACGGGCCCGATTGGGCCCGTTTGCTGTAAACCTATGACGAGACAGTTCTATTTCTTTTCGGTCTCGCTGACTTTGGCAACCGCCACCTGCGTAGTCTCGACTGTCGGATCATTGTATTCGGCAACCGTCGCCAGCAAAGTGCTTTGCGGAGTGAGCAGCATCTCGACGCGCCGGTTTAGCGCGCGTCCTTCCTTGCTATCGTTGGCAGCTCGCGGCTTATCTGCGCCGAGACCACGAATGCGCAGGCGATCATGCTTCAATCCGCTGAGGCGAAATATGGCCGCCACTGCGCCTGCGCGTTCGCGGCTGATGGTGCGGTTGATCTTGTCGGAGCCAGTACTGTCGGCATGACCCAGCACGATCACAGCCGTCTTGTTGTCCTTTTCCACCAGCTTGGCAACACGGGTGATCGGGCCTAGCGTGACCGGGAGCAACATCCCTGGCCGATCTGGATTGAAAGACGAATCCACCGGCGCAGTGATGACCAACAGGTGGTCACGACGCTCCAGTTCGAAACGGCTGTCCTTGAGTGCCTCACGCAGTCGCGGCTCGTACTCATCGAGCCAGGCCTTATCGATTTTTGCCGCAGCCGGAACGACCGCTGCTGTATCGGCAGGCTTTTCATCCTGCGAGCTGCAGCCGACGATCATGAGGCAGAGAATCAGGGAAACGCTTTTCAGCAGGTTCATGTGCAGGTTCCATCGGCCGGACGAGTGCAAATTGCCCCACCGGACAAACCAGCCGGCGGAAATTGAAGCGAATGATCAAATTGTGGCTGCAAGTATCTGCCCTGCAAAGCCTAGCTCTTCAGAACTGACGAGTGGTTAACCAATGCAGTGCATGACACTACGCGCTAGAGCCTGCGCACGGGGATCCATTAGCACATATGGCCCTAACGTGTTGGTGACGAATCCGAACGCTACCTCTCGCTCAGGATCGGCGAAACCGATACTACCGCCGGCACCCGGATGGCCGAAAGACCTTGGCCCCATCGCGAAAGTCGCGTTGGCTGCTGCCGACTGATCCAGCCAGCACCCGAGCCCGAACCGGGTTGCCGTCAACAGAGTGCGGTCTTCGCCTAAGCAATGCTCACGCACCATCTCCTTCAACACCGCATCGTCCAGCAACCGCCCCTGCAACAACCCGGTATAGAACCCCGCCAGTGATCGCGCATTGCCGTGCCCATTTGCCGCAGGCTGGGCCATGCGGCGCCATTCGGGCTTGTTGCCACTGTTCATTATCGAGGGTGGGTTATTGAATGCCCGAGCGCTCAGCGAACCCGGCTCGCTCATCATCACCTTGAACAGACGTTGTGCCGCCGCATCCCCAAATTCGTTTTTGGCTCGGGTCAGGTAGGCGACTCGGTGGAACTCCTCGTCTGCCAGGCCGATATGGAAATCCAGTCCCCACGGCGCAGCGGTGCGAGCCACGATCGCAGCGCCAGGATCCTTTCCATCGATGCGGCGCAGCAACTCGCCTACCAACCAGCCGTATGTGATTGCGGCATAACCATGTCCATCACCGGGCGCCCACCAGGGCTGCTCCGCCGCCAGCGCCGAGGTCATGGCCGTCCAGTCGTACAGTGCCTCGGGCGGTAGAGGCTGCCGCAATGCCGGCAGCCCGGCCTGATGGGTAAGTAGCTGTCGCAGGGTAATGTGCGCCTTGCCGTTGGCAGCAAACTCAGGCCAGATCCGCGCAACCGGCTCATCGAGTTCCAGTCGCCCTTCGGCAACCAGCTGCAGCGCCGCGACGGCGGTGAAGGTTTTGGTACACGAGAAGAGATTGACCAGCGTATCGCCATGCCAGGGCTGCTCACCGGCGTTATCGGCTACGCCGGCCCAGAGGTCGACCACCGTTTCGCCACCTACCTGCACGCAGACGGCCGCTCCGCGCGTCTGAGTCTGTTCAAAAAGCTCACCGAAGCAGTCTTTCACCGCCTCGAAACGAAGGTCGAAATAGCCCTGTAGCTGCACGCTGTCACCTGTGTCCTGAATGATATTGCGGCATTGTTCCAGCGGCACTGCCACAAGAAAACCGTCCTCCGCGACCGCACCTACCCGCGGGCACGGCCTGCAGCGTGGCCGCGTCGTGCCGGCTTATTCGATCTCTCGTCGGAACGGTGGTAAAGCGTTGAGAATGGCCTTGCCGTAGCGCTGGGTCACCACTCGGCGGTCAAGCAACGTAATGCTGCCGCGGTCGGCTTCGGTGCGCAGCAGACGACCGCACGCCTGTACCAGCCGCAGCGAGGCATCCGGCACCGCGATCTCCATGAACGGATTGCCCCCTCGGGCCTCGATCCATTCGGCCAGCGCCGCTTCGACCGGATCATCCGGCACCGCGAAGGGAATCTTGGCGATCACCACGTGCTCGCAATAAGCTCCCGGCAAATCGACTCCTTCGGCGAAACTGGCCAGCCCGAACAGCACGCTTGGGTCGCCATCGTCGACTCGCTTCTTATGCTTGTTCAGCGTTTCCTGCTTGGACAGATTGCCCTGGATGAGCACCCTTCGGCGCCAGTCCCGTTCTAGGCCATCGAAGACGTCCTGCATCTGTCGTCGCGAAGAGAACAGCACCAGCGTACCGCGCGACTGCTCCACCAACCGTGGCAGCTCCCGGATGATCGCAGCGGTATGCGCCGCCGCATCACGCGGATCGGCCTTCAGATCGGGCACTCTGAGCACGCCGGCATCCGCATGATGAAACGGACTGGGCACCACAGCAGTAACCGCAGACCTGGGCAAGCCTGCACGCATGCGATATCGATCAAAGCTGTTCAGGGCCGTTAGGGTGGCAGAGGTCACCAGCGCACCGTAGGCGACATTCCACAGATTGCGACGTAGCGTCTCAGCCGCGAGGATCGGGCTGGCGTTGACCTCGATATCGAACAGCGCGCCACCCTCCGCGAGCGTCAGCCAGCGTGCCATCGGCGGGCTGTCTTGTGGATCCTCGACGGTGAATGCCGTCCACAATTCCCAGTTGCCCTGGGCTCGGGTCAGCAGACCGCCGAACAGTGGATACCATTCCTCGGCTTGATGACTGGCAATTCCTCCCCCGGCTTCACCATCCATCGCGTCCTTGAGCAGCTCGGCGATCCGGGTGAACAAATCGGTTAGCTTGGAAAAGCCCTTCTTCAGCTCGACTCCCAGCTCGACCAGATGGTCGGGCACCACACCACCTACAAAACGGTGACGTGGCCGCTCGCGACCCTCCATATCTTCGCCGGCCTTGAAATCCGCCAGTTGCTCGCACGCGCTGAACATGAATTGCTGCTGCGTGCGCAGTTCGCGCGCGAGCTCCGGCACACCTTCGACCAGCCTGCCGAGCTCACCCGGCAGAGGATGCTGGGCGAGCAGCTTGGTCAGATTCTTTTCCACCTGCCCCAGCCAGTCGGCCGTGGAACGCAGACGGGTGTAGTGCGCAAAATGGCCGATCGCCTTGTCCGGCAGATGATGGCCTTCGTCGAAGACGTAGAGCGTGTCGCGCGGGTCCGGCAGCACCGCGCCGCCACCGAGCGCCAAGTCGGCCAGAACCATGTCGTGATTGGTGACGATGACGTCGACCTTTGTCATGCCCTCTCGTGCCTTGTAGAACGCACATTGCTGAAAATTGGGGCAATGCCGGCCGGTGCACTGACTGTGGTCAGTGGTGAGCCGCGCCCAATCCGCATCGTCCAGCTCTTCGGGCCAGCTATCGCGATCGCCATCCCAACGATTACCGGCGAGCTTCTCGATCATGCCGGTAAACAGTTTCTGGCTTCGCTCGTCGACATCGATGCGAAAGCCCTCTTCCTCGAACAACTGTGCGGTGGCCGTCTGTGCCTGCCCTTCCTGTAACAACAGATCCAGTTTCGACAGGCACAGATAACGTCCCCGTCCTTTTGCCAAGGCGAAACTGAAGTTCAGCCCGCTGTTGCGCATCAGGTCGGGCAGGTCCTTGTTGACGATCTGTTCCTGCAACGCGACGGTAGCCGTGGCGATGACCAGCCGCTTGCCGGCCGCCTTCGCCGTGGGAATTGCCGCGATGCTGTAGGCAACCGTCTTGCCAGTGCCCGTACCAGCCTCCACTGCCACCACTGCTGGTTCGCCGTCACGGCGACCTTCGTCGTCGGCCTTGATGGCGCCAAGTACCTTGGTCACCTCGGCAATCATCAACCGCTGACCATAACGCGGCTTCAGGCTCTTGGCCTCCAGGAAACGAGAGTAGGCGCCCTGGATCTGGGACTTGAGTTCGGAACTGAGCATGGGCGCGAGGCTGTATATATTTTCAGTGTTTCAATGGGGCGGCTATGATAACGCGCGTTGCCCCGATCGCCACCGGAGATTTGCCATGACCCTATTCGCCCCGCTCTATGCTCTGCACGTGCTTGCCGCCGTGGTCTGGGTGGGCGGCATGTTCTTCGCCTGGATGGTGCTGCGCCCGGCGGCTGTCGCGACCCTTCAGGCACCGGAGCGCTTACGGCTCTGGGCGGAGGTATTTCGCCGGTTCTTTCAGTGGGTATGGACAGCGGTCGTGGCGCTACCGCTCAGCGGAATCGGTATGTGGCACCTGAGTTTCGGTGCGCTGCAAGGCGCCCCCCGCTATGTGCATGTCATGACCGGTCTTTATCTGGTCATGCTGGCGTTGTTCCTGCGTCTACAACTGCTGCAACTGCCCGCACTCAAGCGAGCGATCGAGGTTCAGGACTGGCCAGCTGGTGGCGCCATGCTAGGGAAGATTCGGAAACTGGTCGGGCTGAATCTGCTGCTAGGTCTGTCGGTGGTTGCACTCGCCAGCGCTCGCCCGCTGTTCTGAAATCCACCCGCTGCCAAAGTAACTCCGACAAAAAAGCCGGGCGCGTGGCCCGGCTCGGATGCAGCTTCGGCCCATATCAAGGACGGGCTTCGACCTCGGCCTCCACCCGACGGTTGATCGCACGACCGGCATCGGTGCCATTGTCTGCAACCGGACGAGATTCACCATAGCCAACCGCGTTCACCCGACCACCTTCCACGCCGTACTGGTTGACCAACACTTCGCGCACCGCATTAGCTCGACGCTCGGAGAGACGCTGGTTGTAAGCATCGGTGCCCACCGAATCGGTGTGACCTTCCAACACAGTGGTGGTCTGGCCGTACTCCTTCATGAAGTCGGCAAGGTTCTGGATATCACCGTAGCTGTCCGGCTTGACTACATCGCGATCAAAATCGAACTTCACGTCCAGCTCGACGCGTACCGGTTCAGCCGCAGGTTCCGGCTCGGGCATCGGCTCGACAGTTTCGACCACTGCGACGGTCTGCTCTTCGGTGCCGTTCGCCCAGCAATAGGCCGCCGCCACGCCGCCACCGATCAGGGCACCCCAACCGGCATAGGTGGAACTCTCGATTGCGCCAAGGGCCGCGCCGGTAACACCGCCGACGGCGGCACAGGTTGGCCAATCCTGCTTCTGCACGCCCGCGCAACCGGCCAGGAACGTGGTCATCACAATCACGGGTACTGCTGTCCGTAGGGTACTCATCGATAAAACCTCCGCTGTGGGTTCTTCCAGAACCGCTACCTGCCTGATTACAGGCGGCTCCGGTTACTTTCAGACTAGGCCGCCATCGGCGACCACGCTAGTCTTGAGACTCCTGTTGAGGATTATTTGCTTGATTGCCCATTCACACACACCGCAACGAGCGCTCGCCGCGCTGCTTGATCATTACCAGCCTGATCGCGTTCTGCATGTCGGTCAGAGCCTACAGCCAGCGCTGGACGCCTTCGCACAGAGCCATCCTGGCAGCCAGGTCGATCATGCGGTCGCCGCACCTCTCGAGCAGAGCATCGCCCAGCGACGCTACGATCTCGCGCTGGTCGTGGATTGCCTGGAACATCTGCCCAAACGCAACGGACTGGAACTGCTCGGTGGCATTCGCAATCTCAATGCCAGCCGCATGGCCGTGCTGATCGACCTCGCGGCCAGCGACTGGCAGGCCACTGATTTCTTTTCGCTCGGCCTGCAGATCAGCGACCGTTTCCAACGCGAGGCCCAGACTCTGACGCTCTTCACTTATGACTTACTGGAATACAAGCAGGTTCCGGACTGGCTGAACGCCAAGTTCTGGGCGAATCCGCAGATGTTCGGCAAGTATTGGTGGTGATGATGAACGCGCAAGTAACCCAGACGGGCAGCCAATGCCCATGCGGCAGCGGGGATCCGTTAGTTGACTGCTGCGGCCGTTATCATGCCGGCGCGCCCGCGCCCAGCGCCGAACTGCTGATGCGATCACGCTACAGTGCATACGTGCTCGGCCTGATCGACTATCTGAAAGCAACCACGCTACCCGCACAACAGGCAGCGCTGGACCTGGACGCGATACGCCACTGGAGTGCGGAAAGCACCTGGCTCGGGCTGGAGGTCGGGCAAAGCATTGTGTTGGGCGGGCAACCAGAACATGCCTTGGTAAGCTTCACCGCACGCTGGCACGATCAGAGCGGCGAACATAGTCACCACGAGCGTTCAGCCTTCGTCCAACGGGAAGGCTGCTGGTACTTCATCGATCCGACCGTGACGCTGAAGGTCGGCCGCAACGACGCCTGCCCTTGCGGCAGTGGCCAGAAATTCAAGAAGTGCTGTGCGGCCTACATGTAGCCGTCAGGACGTGGCCAGCGGGGCATCCTCGTGCTGGCCATGTCAGTGTTCAGGCTACTTCTCGACGAACGCGCGCTCGATCAGATAGTCACCCGGATCGCCCATGCGAGGCGAAACCTTCAGACCGAAACTGTCGAGCACCTGACTGGTTTCATCGAGCATGCTCGGACTGCCGCAGATCATCGCACGGTCGTCTTGCGGGTTGATCGGCGGCAGGCCGATGTCGCGGAACAACTTGCCGCTACGCATCAGATCGGTTAGCCGCCCCTGGTTTTCGAAGGGCTCCCGAGTCACGGTCGGGTAGTAGATCAGCTTCTCTTTCACTGCCTCACCAAAGAACTCGTTCTGCGGCAGGTGTTCGGTGATGAATTCGCGGTAAGCCACTTCGTTTACATAGCGCACCCCGTGAACCAGGATTACCTTCTCGAAGCGCTCGTAGGTTTCGGGATCCTGGATGACACTCATGAACGGCGCGAGCCCCGTACCGGTGCTTAAGAGGTAAAGGTGCTTGCCGGGCAGCAGATCATCGAGAACCAGCGTTCCGGTAGGCTTGCGACTGACCATCAACTGATCGCCTTCCTGCAGGTGCTGCAGACGCGAAGTTAGCGGGCCATCCGGCACCTTGATGCTAAAGAACTCCAGGTGCTCCTCGTAGTTCGGGCTGGCGATGCTGTATGCGCGCATCAGCGGACGCCCGCCCACTTCCAGTCCGATCATGACGAACTGCCCGTTCTCGAAACGCAGGCCAGGGTTACGAGTGGTCTTGAAGCTGAACAACGTATCGTTCCAGTGATGCACACTGAGGACACGCTCTACGTTCAGGTTGCTCATGCTGCGAATTCCTCATTCCACGGACAGGCGACTCGGCGCGAATTGCTCGGCAGTCTATAGACAGGATGCTTATCCGTTAATTAAATATTAAAGATATAGGTTATCGGTTATATCGATATGCATTTCACGCTCAGACAACTTGAGGTCTTTTCTGCCGTCGCTCGACAGGAAAGCGTTTCCCGTGCCGCCGAAAGCCTCTCGCTGTCGCAGTCGGCCACCAGCACCTCGCTAGCCGAACTGGAGCGACAGTCCGATTGCCAACTGTTCGACCGCGTAGGCAAGCGCCTGGTGCTCAACGCACTTGGCCAGCAGCTCTTGCCACAGGCCGTCGCTCTGCTCGATCAGGCGCGAGCCATCGAGGATCTGCTCAACGGCAAGAGCGGCTTCGGCTCGCTTGCGGTCGGCGCCACGCTGACCATCGGCAATTACCTCGCCACGCTACTGATCGGCGGTTTCATGCAACGCCATCCGGAATGTCGCGTGAAATTGCATGTGCATAACACCGCGCATATCGTGCAACAGATCGCCCACCATGAACTTGATCTGGGTTTGATCGAAGGCGCGTGCCAGCACCCTGACCTGGTCGTCGAGCCGTGGGTGGAAGATGAACTGGTGGTGTTCTGCGCCCCGCAGCATCCATTGGCCAATCGCGGCGCGATCGACTTGGATGAACTGTCGCGCGAAGCCTGGATCCTCCGCGAGCAGGGTTCGGGAACGCGTCTGACTTTCGACCAAGCCATGCGCCATCGACCGGGGCGGCTCAACGTACGGCTGGAGCTGGAGCATACTGAGGCGATCAAGCGTGCCGTCGAATCCGGCCTGGGGATCGGCTGCATCTCACGTCTCGCGCTGCGTGATGCCTTTCGCCGCGGCAGCCTGGTGCCACTGGCAACACCGCAACTGGATCTGAGTCGTCAGTTCTATTTCATCTGGCATTCACACAAATACCAGACGGCAGCCATGCGCGAATTTGTCGATCAGTGCCAGGCACTGACCCACGGTGTGCGCCGCAGCGATGAAATCGTTCTGCCGCCGATCGCCTGAAGGCGGCCCGGCCGCAGTCCTCAGCGATCAGGCGGTGGGAATCGAGCCCATCTGCTGCAGCAGCAATGCGGCCTGGGTGCGCGTACGGACGCCGAGCTTACGGAAGATGGCGGTGACATGCGCCTTGATGGTCGCTTCCGATACATTCAGCTCATAGGCGATCTGCTTGTTCAGCAGCCCATCGCACACCATGGTCAGCACGCGGAACTGCTGTGGGGTCAGACTGGCCAGTCCGGCGCTGGCTGCCTTGGCCTCAGCACTCACATGCCCGACGTCCTGGATATTGCTCGGCCACCAGACGTCACCGTCGAGCACGGCGCGGACCGCCTCCTGAATCGTTTCCAGTGAACTGGATTTGGGGATGAACCCGCTGGCGCCAAACTCGCGTGAACGAGCAACCACCGCGGCGTCTTCCTGCGCAGATATCATCACCACGGGCAGTTGCGGATATTGTCCGCGCAACAGGACCAGACCGGAGAAGCCGTAGGCACCCGGCATATTCAAATCCAGAAGCACCAGATCCCATTCGGCGCCTTGATTGAGGAATGCCTCCAGCTCGGCGATGCTCGCCGCCTCAACCAGATGAACGTTGTCGCCCAGCCCCATCGTCAGCGCCTGTTGCAGAGCGCTGCGAAACAGAGGGTGATCATCGGCAATGATTATTTCGTAAGCAGCCATTGGCAGACCTGTATTTTTTATTGGCGCTTTTCATCGACTTGTTCAGTCGATGCCGGCGAGTAGCCGACAAACCCCGAAAACCGATTTCAGGAACGGACCGATGTAAACATTTCGGGGCGGCATTTGGACCAATCAACCGCCCTCCTACAACAGATCAAGCGGCGCAAGCATGCCGACCGCGGAATAAGTGGTCAAGCACGATGCTTTTGTTGCAAAGTTTGCGCCTTTTCTCCAACGAGTCGAAACATGCGTAGCCAAGCTCTCCGCGCCGATTTTCTGATGCTGATCACCGCCATGATCTGGGGTACCGCCTTCGTGGCACAACGCATCGGCATGGACAATATAGGCCCTTTCCTTTTCACCGGCCTTCGCTTCGCCCTCGGCGCTCTGGCACTCCTGCCCCTTCTGCTGCATCAAGGCCGACATGCAGCGCGCCACGAACCCTTCATGCAGCGCGGCCTGTTGCTGGGCGGGCTGGCGATGGGGCTGGCACTGACAATCGGCATCAATCTGCAGCAGGTCGGTCTGTTGTTCACCAGCGTCACCAATTCGGGATTCATCACCGGGCTCTACGTGATCGTTGTCCCGCTGCTAGGTCTGGCCTTCGGCAACCGGACCGGTTTCGGCACTTGGCTCGGCGCACTGCTGGCGGTGGGCGGCATGGCGCTGCTGAGCATCGGGGAGAATTTCCAGGTTGCTTCCGGTGACTGGATCCAGCTGGCCGGCGCGTTCGTCTGGGGCGTACACGTCCTGCTGGTGAGCTTTTTCGTCAGTCGCCACGACGCTATCCGTCTGGCCTTCCTGCAGTTCGCCACCTGCGCCGTGGTGAGCCTGATCCTGGCGGCGATATTCGAGGAAGCGAACCTTGCCGACATCCGCCTCGCGGCCCCCGCACTGATCTACGGTGGCCTGTTTGCAGTGGGCGTTGGCTACACCCTGCAGGTCGTCGCACAGAAGCACGCCATCGCCTCGCACGCGGCGATCATTCTTTCGCTGGAAGCAGTGTTCGCGGCGATCGCCGGCGCGCTGTTTCTCGACGAGAGTCTGAGCATGCGCGGTTATCTTGGCTGCGTGTTGATGTTCATCGGCATGCTCACGGCCCAGCTATGGCCCGCAAAGCGGAACCGGCAAAAGTCTGAACAGCCCAGCTAGGTCTTGGCGAAAACCGCGAGCGCGCGATGCGCTGCATTATCCAGATCAGCCAGCCGGTGATGCTTCGCGCCCAGATAATGTTCGGTAAACGCATCCAGCCAAGCGTCCAGCGCTTGCGCCGCCTGCACGTCGCTAGCGAGTTCGAGACAAAGCGCCGCGACCTCGGCCGTACACAGATGCTCGCCGCGCGTCGAGCGCCGCAGACGATAGCGTGACAGCGCCTCCGGCCGCAGGCTCAGCACTGGCAGGGCATCCAGATAGGGACTCTTGCGAAACATCTTGCGCGCCTCGGTCCACGTCGCATCGAGCAGAATGAACAACGGGCGCTTGCCCGGCGCTGTCTCGACGCGCTCTACGACTCGCGACGGCGCCGCGTACTCTCCAGGAAAGACCACGAACGGCTGCCATTGCGGATCGGCGAGCAGTTCGAGAAGCCGCAGGTCGACACCGGTCCGCTGCCAGGTGAACGCATAGGTATCGGTCACCACGTCGGCAATCAGCCAGCCGGTATTGCTCGGCTTCAGCGGCTCGATATCGTGCATCAGTAGGCACACTCCGCAGTGCGACGGCACTCTGGGCTGCCAGCGGCACAGGCAATGGCTGATGGCTACCCGGCAGCGAGGACAACGTTCCGAGCGTGAGCCCCGGGCGACGAACGGCTTTAGACTCCGCGCTAGGCGTTCGTCGCGCAGACGGGCTACGGCGTGAGGCATGAAACGGCTCAGCAAGAGGACAAAGGGGCGGCAGTTTAACAGCGCACCCACGGTGCTGCGACGCCCGACGACTGAACCGCACCGTCCGCTGCCGGTCGAACGAGCGCAGTCACAAGGAGATCGCTATGCACCGTCTGACACCCCTGCTGTTACTCAGCCTCGCGCTGCCCACTGCTCATGCCGCATCGCTGCAGGACCCGCAACTGGACCAACTCCTCAATCAGGTCGCACAGCAAAGCAGCGTTGGCACCCCGCGCGCCATCAACGAAGACATCCTCGATCAGGGCTACACCGTCGACAATAACGAGCTGGTCAATCATCTCAGCGTACAACCCCGGCACGCCGCGCAGATGCGCGACAATCCTGCTCAGGTGCGCAGCCAGTTGCAAACGAGCGTCTGCGGCAACCAGGGCCTGCGTACCCTGCTGAGCAAGGGGGCTGTGCTGCGATATGAGTTCAGCGAGTACAAGAGCAACAAGCCGATCACGACCGAGCGTTACAACGCGGCCGACTGCGGGATCTGAGACGGGGTGGGCGCGACGGAAGCGAACCCATCACTTCCGTTGCCCCGACCGCTAGTCAGCGCAAGACGTCGGGGTCGCCCTTGCCCGCCACCGCAGCCGCTTCCTCGCGGGTGAGCAACGCCGTGCGCGGGACGCTGCGCAGCCGTGCACAGGCGGCCAAGACATTCGCCCAACAGGCCCGATTGGCGAATTGCATACCGACCTCGTCCAGCGTACCGCCGCGATTGCGATACCCCAGCACCGAACTCTTGCGAGCGTCCGGCAGAATCGGCCACAGGTGTCCGCGGGCCACTTCCGGACGCATGTGCGTCAGCAGCACGCGCATTTCCATGCTATCGGGGAACAGACGTACCGCCAGCCCATCGGCGCCGTGCGCCTCAACTTCCCAATGATCACGCGGCGCGCGGAAACGCCCGGGCTCCTGCAAATACACCAGCCGATAGGCACAATCGGCCTGCTTGAGCCGCTCGGACGCGCGAAGCATCTGACCCAGCTGGTAGCTGCCGTTGGCGATCAGCAGCAATGGCTCCTCACCGCGGTACTCGTCGACGACGATGGCGCCGTCACGTGCCAGCTGTTCTGCCTGGACCTGATCGAAATAACGCGGGCGCTCACGTTTGGGCATCACCATGCAGGCGAGTTCGCCACGCGCCTGGTAGATGCCAGGTAGCAGCGCCAGCGCACTGTTGTGGTCCGCCGGAAATAGCACGCGCACCATGTCGCTCATCTCGCCCAGCAGTGCCTCGCAGAACGTGGTGTCCTGATGCGACTGCTGGTTCTTGCCGTTCTCCCAGGTATGTGAGGTGGCGATCAGCGGCCAGCCGAGCCAGCCGGCCGGCCGGCCGACCTCCTTCTGCTGGCGCGCGAAAATAATGCTCTGGCGCACCGCACCGAGCATCTTCACGCAGAAGGCTTCGTAGCTGGCAACCAGATTCAATCCCCCCTGGTTGGCCAGGCAGGCCGAAACCACCGTCTCTTCGTTCAATGCGGTGATGATCTTGCCGTCGATCGCCTCAAGGTCGCTCTCCGGCTCGACGACGCGATGTTTGAGGGCCTTAAGCACCCCGCCCAGGCGATTGCTTGCCAGCTCATCGGGATTACCCACCCGCGGACGCAAGCCAGGGTTGGCCTGCGTCAGTTCGACGAAAAAGCGATCCACCGCCGCCATTGGCGAGCAGGCGTCGTCGCGGTAGTGCAGCTTCGGCATGACCGGCGCCGGCGGGCGGCGAAGCGCCAGCACGTTATCGCGCTCCAGCGGACGCCCCTGGCGGTGCTGCGCAAACAACTCTGTGGCGGCGCTCAGTTGCGCCTCCGGCACGAACAGCAGCGCGACGTGCTGGTTGAACAACTCGCGCGACTCCGCATCCAGTCGAGGATTGCCTGGCAATGGCAGGTTGTGCGCGGCGTTGCTGCCGGCGCCATAGAAACCAAAGCCCTTGACGGTCTCGGCAATGCCGTACGGAATTGGCAGCGGGTAACGGAGAATGCCCCGATCCTTTTCCTCCACCCGTCGCCCGAGGCGCAGCTCCATTTCCCAGAGCGTCGCGACAAATGCCGCGGGGTCGCGCCCATCGAACGGCAGAGGATCGAAGCCACAATGGCTCAGATGCTGCCGGAAGCTCACCATTCCTTCGTCAGTACCCAGCAAGGTGCGTTGTTCGATGCGCCGGCCGTTGGCGATCATTATCGGCAGCGCCACACCACAATCCTCGGCACGCCACCAGCGTGGCATCCAGTCACTGCCACGCTGCTCCTCCGCCGCGCCGTCGGAAAGAAAGGCCACCAGCGTTTCACCCGGCAGCGGCATATGTGCGTATTGCAGTTCGGCGAAGCCGAGATAGCCCCCTTCGGAAATGCCGCCAGCCGTATGCGGATTAACGTGACTACCCAGCGGCGCGAGTGGGCTGCCGTCGCTGGCCTGGCGATAGCCGTAAAAATCCTCCAGCAGGCGGTTGATCCCGTTCTCACCTCCACCGTACGCCTGCGCCTGCTCCGCATGCAGATTACCGGTCAGCAGATTGAGCGCATCGATGGCCGCGACGCAGTGCCCCTGACCCATCAGCCATGCGCGCGTGCTGCCGGTGAGGGCGTTGAGCGCCAGGTAACCGGCATAGGCCGGCACCATATTGAGCGCACCGCCGGTGTGACCTTCGGGGGTGCGCTTGAAATCGTCGGCATCGAGCGGCGAACCATCGAGATGGATGCGTCGCGCGTACGTCATGTGCACCACCAGCGACAAACCCGCACAGGTGACGCGATCAAGCGCATGCAGCATCCGGTAGACCGCGCCGAGGTCGGACTGGAGCCCAGCCTGGACCAACTGGTGAGCCAGACGGAACACCGCCGCCTGAGTTTCCAGCGTGTGTACGAGCGGACCGTAACCGGCGCGCCAGGCGGCGAACTCCGGCTGCGCATCGGCGTGCTGATCCAGCTCGACAAGGCTGGGCAGAAGCTGACTCATGGGATTACTCCGTCAAAAGCGGGTTGTGCGATAGTCTAGGCAGCGCTGGCTCCACTATCTCTGACATGTATCAAGACCCACCCGCAGTGGAGCGGGCACTTTGGGCACATCGTACAGACAGGAAGGCATTATGGCTTTGCTCAGTTTTCTCGGCGCCATTCAGGAAGTTACCGGGTCCTGCTATCTGATAGAGACCCATGCAGGGGCGCGAGTTCTCCTCGATTGCGGCATGCACCAGGGACGCCGCCAGGACGAAGATGACAATCGGGCGCCCTTCCCTTTCGATCCGACAGGCATAGATGCGGTCGTGCTGTCCCATGCCCACATCGACCACAGCGGCCTGTTGCCACGCCTGGTAGCCCAGGGCTACCGCGGTCGCATCCACTGCACGGACGCAACCGCCGAACTGCTCGAACTCATGCTGCTGGATTCGGCCCAGATTCAGGAAAAGGATGCCGAATGGGAGAACAAGTGGCGCGCGCGCATCGGCAAACCGATGATTCAGCCGCTGTATACGCGGCTGGACGCCGAACGCATGCTGTCGCAGCGGGAACCACACGAGTACGCCGAGGAGTTCGAAGTCGCACCGGGAGTGAGAATCACCTTCCACGACGCCGGGCACATCCTTGGCTCGGCGATCGTTCAAGCGGACGTCACCGATTTCGGCGAGACTCGCAAGCTGGTATTTTCCGGTGACCTCGGCAACACCTGCTCGCCGTTGATGTATCCGCCCACCACGCTCACCGAAGCCGACGTCGTACTGATGGAGTCGACCTACGGAGACCGCGACCACCGGGACCACGAAGCCACGCTTGAGGAGCTCTCCGACATTCTGCAACAGGCTCATCGCGACGGCGGCAACGTGCTGATGCCCTCGTTCGCCGTGGGGCGCACCCAGGACCTGATCTATTATCTCGGTCGTTTCTACCGCGAGGGTCGCCTGCCGCAACAGGCGGTATTCCTCGACAGCCCGATGGCAATCGGCGCCAATGCGATCTATGCACACTTCAAGGATCAACTGGATCTCAACGGCATCGCGCCGGCGGCAAGCATTGCAGGCAGCAAGCTCTACGCCGAGCGCTGGCTTCCCATTCTGAAGTCCACGCCGACTCCGGAAGAGTCCATGACGATCAACCGCTTCAAAAGCGGCGTGATCATCATCGCGGGCAGTGGCATGTGCACCGGCGGGCGCATCCTCCATCACTTCAAGCACAACCTCTGGCGCGAGGAATGTCACGTGGTGATCCCCGGCTTCCAGGCCCGCGGTACGCTCGGACGCGCGATCGTCGATGGGGCCGGGAGCGTCAAGCTGCTGCACCAGCGCATCGCCGTGAACGCCAAGGTGCACACTCTGGGTGGCTTCTCCGCCCATGCCGGCCAGTCCCAGCTGATCGACTGGGTCAGTCACTTCAAAAAACGCCCGGAGCTGTATCTGGTTCACGGTGAACTGGACAAGATGCAAGCCTTGCAGCAAGCGTTGCGTCAACGCCTGAACTGGGAAGCCCGCATTCCGGAACCCGGCGACCAAATCGCGCTCTGAAAAGCGAAGGCGCCCCTCCGACATCGACCGCGCCGCCGTGCATGAGCACCGGTGGCGCTTCGCACTTTTAAGATCGAGTTGCACCGCTTATAGCCTGATCGCGCCATCCCATACATGGAGAAGTTGTATGCCTTTCGAACCGGACGACTATCTTTCTCGGCACTTCAAAACCAGCGGCGTCGACCTGGCCAGCAAGATCGACGAACTCGTTGCCCTGGTCGTCCCGGAAACCAGCCCGAACCTGCCGCTGTACCGTGAAATGCTGGTCACCGTGATGCGCATGGCGCAGGCCGATCGCAGCCGCTGGGATGCCAAAATTCTTCTACAGACGATGCGCGAGATGGAGCACGCGTTTAGCCGCCTCGACCAGTTCAAGCGCCGCCGCAAGGTCACGGTATTCGGCTCGGCGCGCACGCCGATCGAACATCCGCTTTATGCGTTGGCTCGGCAGCTGGGGGAAACCCTCGCCCGCTACGATCTGATGGTCGTTACCGGCGCAGGTGGCGGCATCATGGCCGCCGCGCACGAAGGCGCAGGGCTGGACAACAGCCTGGGCCTGAACATCACCCTGCCCTTCGAGCAACACGCCAATCCCACCGTGAATGGCACCGACAATCTGCTGTCGTTCCACTTCTTCTTCGTACGCAAGCTGTTTTTTATCAAGGAGGCGGATGCGCTGGTGCTTTGTCCCGGGGGGTTCGGCACGCTGGACGAAGCCCTGGAGGTGCTGACGCTGATCCAGACCGGCAAGAGTCCGCTGGTCCCGGTGGTACTGCTGGACGAGCCTGGCGGTTCGTTCTGGAAGGACGCCCTGCAGTTCATGCGCCGTCAGCTGGAGGACAACCGCTATATCCTGCCCAGCGACATGCGTCTGGTGCGCCTGGTATATAGCGCCGAGGAAGCCGCCCAGGAAATCGCCACCTTCTACCGCAACTTTCACTCCAGTCGCTGGCTGAAGGATCGCTTCGTACTACGGATGAACCACCCGCTGAGCGACGCTGCGATGGCGCACATCAACGCCACGTTCGCCGATCTGTGCCTGAGCGGCGGATATGAACAACAACCATGCTGCGAACTGGAACTCGACGAACCGGAACTGCAGCGTCTGCCGCGCCTGAGCTTCGCCTTCAACGGCCGCGACCATGGCCGTCTACGCGAACTGACGGACTACATCAACGAGACGGCGAACTGGGCAACACCCCTGCCTAGCGAAGACTGACCAACCACGGGCACCGCGCGGTTCAGGCGGTGCCGCAGCCAAGGTCTGGCACATATCTTCCGACCTACCTGCCACAAACAGCCGAGCACCACTGGCACGAAGTCAGTCGCGCGCGCCGCGTAGCAATCGCCCAATCAGATCCAGTGGATAACCACGGTAGCTGAGGAAGCGCCCCTGCTTGGCCCGCTCGCTGGCATCACCGGGCAGCTGTCCGGCGAACTTGCGTCGCCAGACCTCACGCAGCTGCTCGTTCCAATCGAAACCACTGTCGCGTATCGCCTGCTCGATCGCCTCGCGAGGCAACCCGCGCTGAGCCAGCTCCTCGCGGATGCGCAACGGCCCGTAGCCGGCATTCGCCCGGCTTCGAACAAAGCTTTCGAGATAGCGGGATTCCGACAGCAAGCCCTCGGAGCTCAAGCGATCCAGGGCTTCCTCGATCAATTCGTCAGCGGCGCCGCGCTGGCGCAACTTGCGTGACAGCTCAACGCGCCCATGTTCACGGCGCGCCAGCAGGTCCATCGCCACGCGCCGCACGGCGGCGGGGTTATCGAGCACGACGGACATGTCGATCAGAAGTCAGCGTCGACCAGATCTTCGCTAACCGCGGTGCCGGTAGCAGCCTTGCTACCGGCAGAAACTACCAGCAGCTTCTCGCGAATCTGCTGTTCGATCTCGCGGGCGATTTCAGGATTGTCTTCCAGATACTTCGCCGCATTGGCCTTGCCTTGGCCGATCTTGTTGCCTTTGTAGGCATACCAAGCACCGGATTTCTCAACCAGGCCCTGCTGTACACCGAGGTCGATGATCTCGCCGTTGCGGTAAATGCCCTTGCCATAGAGGATCTGGAACTCGGCCTGACGGAACGGCGGCGCCACCTTGTTCTTCACCACCTTGACGCGGGTTTCGCTGCCGACCACCTCGTCGCCTTCCTTCACCGCGCCGGTACGACGGATATCCAGACGCACCGAGGCGTAGAACTTCAGCGCGTTACCGCCGGTGGTGGTTTCCGGGCTGCCGAACATCACGCCGATCTTCATGCGGATCTGGTTGATGAAGATGACCAGGCAGTTGGCGTTCTTGATGTTACCGGTGATCTTGCGCAGCGCCTGGGACATCAGGCGGGCCTGCAGGCCGACGTGGGCATCGCCCATCTCGCCTTCGATCTCGGCCTTGGGCACCAGCGCGGCCACGGAGTCGACGATGATCACGTCGACCGCATTGGAACGCACCAGCATGTCGGTGATTTCCAGGGCCTGTTCGCCGGTATCCGGCTGCGAAACCAGCAGGTCGTCGACGTTGACGCCCAGCTTGCCGGCGTAGTCCGGGTCCAGTGCGTGTTCGGCGTCGACGAAGGCGCAGGTGGCGCCCATCTTCTGCGCTTCGGCAATGACCGACAGCGTCAGAGTGGTCTTGCCCGACGATTCGGGACCATAAATTTCGACGATACGCCCCTTCGGCAGGCCACCGATGCCCAGCGCGATATCCAGTCCCAGCGAGCCGGTCGAAATCGCCGGAATCGCCTGACGATCATGATCGCCCATACGCATCACCGCGCCCTTGCCGAACTGCTTTTCGATCTGGCCCAGAGCTGCGGCCAAGGCGCGCTTCTTGTTCTCGTCCATTACCATCCTCACTTGATCAAGAGGGCCAGAGGCCACGACAACTGTATAAGTAGACAGTATTAGAGCATAGGGAAAATGCCTCGCCTAGCCCCGAAGCGGATTTTCTCCAGCCGCCAGGCGAATCAATCCGAGCAGCGCCGCCTCTACCGTCTGGGCCCGCACGGCCTGGCGATCACCGCTGAACCGGTAGCGTTGAGCGAACTGCCGATTCCCATCCGCCCAGGCAATCCACACGGTACCCACCGGCTTTTCCAATGTTCCACCTCCGGGACCTGCAACGCCGCTGACCGCTACGGCAAACCGCGCACCGCTGGCGCGCTGGGCACCGGCTGCCATGGCCTCCACCACCTCACGGCTGACCGCGCCTACGCGCTCGAACAATTCGGCCGGCACCTGCAGTTGCCGGCTCTTCTGAGCGTTGGAATAGGTGACGAATCCCGCCTCGAACCAAGATGAACTCCCGGCAACCCGCGTAATGGCCTCCGCGATGCCGCCGCCAGTACAGGATTCGGCAGTCGTCACCTGCGCACCTAGCAGCCGCAGCCCGTCGCCCAGACGCGTCGCCAGTTCAGTCAGATCCATCAGCTTTCCCCGCAGCAGTAGAAGGAAATGGCTACCCTACACCAGCTGCGTGTTGCGATTCAGCCCGTCGCCAGCCGATTTCCGTCGCATGGTGGGCAACTCAACCGTAACGTCCGGCAGTGCCTGTGATGACCACGCAGCCCAGGGTCGCCGTAAGTCCCCATGACCGGTGCCTGCAGCACGCCGACCGCCCGTGCTAACCTTGCCGGCTTTTCAGGTCGCGGTTCCAGCCTGCGCACCGACATGGTGTTCTGCGTCCGGCAGGGCAGCGTCGACCTCATCCTCAACGAGCCACGCCTCAATCAGCTGATGACCAAGCAGACCTCCGACCTCTCCGCGCACACCCCAATGATGCAGCAGTACTGGAAGCTCAAGCGCGAGCACCCTGACCAGCTGATGTTCTATCGCATGGGCGACTTCTACGAGCTGTTCTACGACGACGCCAAGAAGGCCGCCGCCCTGCTCGACATCACCCTGACCGCGCGCGGCCAGTCCGCGGGCACGGCAATCCCCATGGCCGGCATTCCGTTCCACTCTGCCGAGGGCTACCTGGCGCGGCTGGTCAAGCTCGGCGAATCGGTGGTGATCTGTGAGCAGATCGGCGACCCGGCGACCAGCAAGGGGCCGGTGGAGCGCCAGGTGGTGCGCATCATCACGCCCGGCACGGTGAGCGACGAAGCGCTGCTCGACGAGCGCCGCGACAACCTGCTGGCGGCGGTGGTCGGCGACGAGAAGCTGTTCGGCCTGTCGGTGCTGGACATCGCCAGCGGCCGCTTCAGCGTGCAGGAACTCAAGGGCTGGGAGACCCTGCTCGCGGAACTGGAGCGCCTGAGCCCGGCGGAATTGCTGATTCCCGACGATTGGCCGCAGGGCCTGCCGCTGGAGAAACGCCGCGGTGTGCGCCGTCGCGCGCCATGGGATTTCGATCGCGACTCGGCGTTCAAGAGCCTCTGCCAGCAATTCTCCACCCAGGACCTCAAGGGCTTCGGCTGCGAGAACCTGACCCTGGCCATCGGCGCCGCCGGCTGCCTGCTGGCCTACGCCAAGGAAACCCAGCGCACCGCCCTGCCCCACCTACGCAGCCTGCGTCACGAGCGCCTCGACGACACGGTGATCCTCGACGGTGCCAGCCGGCGCAACCTGGAGCTGGACGTCAACCTGGCTGGCGGCCGCGACAACACCCTGCAATCGGTGATGGACCGCTGCCAGACCGCCATGGGCTCGCGCCTGCTGACCCGCTGGCTGAATCGCCCGCTGCGCAACCGCGAGACTCTCGAGGCGCGTCAGGACTCGATCACCTGCCTGCTCGAGCATTACCGTTTCGAACAGCTGCAGCCGCAACTCAAGGACATCGGCGACCTGGAACGCATCCTCGCCCGTATCGGCCTGCGCAACGCCCGTCCGCGTGATCTGGCGCGCCTGCGCGACGCGCTCGCTGCGCTACCGCAGCTCCAGGCCGGCATGCAGGACCTGGCGGCACCGCATCTGCTGGAACTGGCGAAAAGCATCAGCACCTACCCGGAGCTGGCCGAACTGCTGGCGCGCGCCATCATCGACAACCCGCCGGCGGTGATCCGCGACGGTGGCGTACTCAAGACCGGCTACGACGCCGAGCTGGACGAGCTGCAGTCGCTCTCCGAAAACGCCGGCCAGTACCTGATGGACCTGGAAACCCGCGAGAAAGCGCGCACCGGGCTGGCCAACCTCAAGGTCGGCTACAACCGCGTGCACGGCTACTTCATCGAGCTGCCGAGCAAACAGGCCGAATCCGCGCCGGCCGACTACATCCGCCGGCAAACCCTCAAGGGCGCCGAGCGCTTCATCACGCCCGAGCTGAAGGAGTTCGAGGACAAGGCGCTGTCGGCCAAGAGCCGCGCCCTCGCCCGCGAAAAGCTGCTCTACGACGAACTGCTGGAACTGCTCATCAGCCATCTCGCACCGCTGCAGGAAAGCGCCGCCGCGCTGGCCGAGCTGGACGTGCTGAGCAACCTCGCTGAGCGCGCGCTGAACCTCGACCTGAACCGCCCGCGCTTCGTCGAGCAGCCCTGCATGCGCATCGAGCAGGGCCGCCATCCGGTGGTCGAGCAGGTATTGGAGACGCCCTTCGTCGCCAACGACCTGGGCCTCGACGATGCCACCCGCATGCTGGTCATCACCGGACCGAACATGGGCGGTAAGTCGACCTACATGCGCCAGACCGCGCTGATCGTGCTGCTGGCACAGATCGGCAGCTTCGTTCCCGCCGCGGCCTGCGAGCTGTCGCTGGTCGACCGCATTTTCACCCGCATCGGCTCCTCGGACGACCTCGCCGGCGGGCGTTCCACCTTCATGGTGGAAATGAGCGAAACCGCGAATATCCTGCACAACGCCAGTGATCGCAGCTTGGTACTGATGGACGAGGTCGGTCGCGGCACCAGCACCTTCGACGGTCTCTCGCTGGCCTGGGCGGCAGCCGAGCACCTCGCCAAGCTGCGCGCCTTCACCCTGTTCGCCACCCACTACTTCGAGCTGACCGTGCTGCCGGAAAGCGAGCCGGTGGTGGCCAACGTGCACCTCTCGGCCACCGAGCACAACGAGCGCATCGTCTTCCTGCACCATGTGCTGCCCGGGCCGGCGAGCCAGAGCTACGGCCTGGCGGTGGCGCAACTGGCCGGCGTGCCGGGCGAGGTCATCCAGCGCGCACGCGACCATCTGTCGCGGCTGGAAACCACCAGCCTGCCCCACGAAGCACCGAGAATAACGCCCGGTCAGCCGGTACCGCCGGTGCAGAACGACCTGTTCGCCAGTTTGCCGCATCCGGTGATCGAGGAATTGGGCCGCATCAATCCCGATGATTTGTCACCGCGGCAGGCGCTCGAACTGCTATACAGCCTTAAATCACGAGTCTGACGCGCGGATAAGCTGATAGAATCGCGCGCAATTTTTTGGATATGACGGCATTTGCCTGATGCCGCCATAGCTGACTGCCGCACAGGGGCGTCTGCCAACGCCAGCCTGATACGCCTGAGGAGATAGCTAGAAATGACCTTCGTCGTCACCGACAACTGCATCAAGTGCAAATACACCGATTGCGTGGAAGTCTGCCCGGTGGACTGCTTCTATGAAGGCCCGAATTTCCTGGTGATTCACCCGGATGAGTGCATCGATTGCGCCCTCTGCGAGCCAGAGTGCCCGGCCCAGGCGATCTTCTCCGAAGACGAGGTGCCCGAGGATCAACAGGAATACATTGAGCTGAACGCCGATCTCGCCGAAGTGTGGCCGAACATCACCGAGAAGAAGGATGCGCTGCCGGACGCCGAAGAGTGGGATGGCGTGAAAGACAAGCTGCAGTACCTCGAGCGCTAATCGGCGCTGCAATGAAAAATGCCCGCGAATGCGGGCATTTTTCATTAGGGCTGACACCCACGCGTGAGTTCAAGCCCGGTCGATGCCCTTCTTCAGCGCATCCTTGACATCACCCTTGACCTGCTGGACGTCGCCTTTCACCTCCTGACGCTGCCCTTCGTCTTTCAAACGCGGATTATCGGTGGCCTCGCCGATGCCCTGCTTGATCTTGCCGACGGCTTCGTTGGTGTTGCCTTTGATCTTGTCTTCGGCACTGCTCATGGCGACCTCTCTTCTGATTCATGAATGGCTAACAGTGGACTGAACCGGCATCCCGATAGTTTCCCCCGGCCATCGGAACGCTCGGCACTGCTCAGGCCGTGGCCTTGCGTGCACGCAGCAGCCGATTAAGCAGCGGCCGTCCGGCCAGTTGCAGGAACACCGGCGCACCGACGATCAGATAGAAGTAGTAGGTCACGAAGCGCCAGATGAGAATCGCCGCCGCCGTAGTGGACTTGCCCACCATCGGCGTCAACAGCGCGGCCGAAGCCAGCTCGGCGCTTCCGGCACCTCCAGGCAGCAGGCTGAGCTGACCGGCCGTCAACGCCAGCAGCTGCACCAGGAAGGTCCAGGCCCAGGCGATCTCGCTTTCCAGTCCGCGCAGCGTCAGATACAGCACGCTGTAGCGCAGCAGCCAATGCAGCGTAGTCAGCACGAATACACCCAATAGCACCCGCCGCGGCAGGCGAAAGCAATCGAGCAACGCATTGCGAAATCCGAGCACCTTGCGCGCCCAGCGCCGTCGGCGTCGTGCCTTCATGCCCAGCCGCTCGACCAGCCAGCCATTGAAGCGGAACACCTGGCGATGAAAACGTCCGAGCAGCGCCAGCAGCACCAGCACGCCCAGCAGCAGCGCCGCGCTGAAGCCCAGCAGGCTGGCGATGTAAGCATTCAACGCGTGCGTCATGGCATAGATCAGCACGCCGACCAGCGCGCAGGCGAAGAACAGCAGATCGCTGAGCTGCTCCACCGCATAGGTGGCCGTGCCCCGTGCTGGCGTTACCCCCTGACGCATCAACAACGCCATCGCCGTCAGCGGTCCACCCGCCCCTCCCGGCGTCGCGCAAATAGCGAATTCGGTGGCCACCACGATGCCGAAGGCGCGGCGCTGTCCTAGCCTGCGCCGCCCCACCAGCAAGCGCAGGCGCCAGGCATTGAGGTACCAGCCCGCGAGAATCATCCCGAGCATGCCCAGCAGCAGCGTCAGCGGGAAGCGCAGCAGGCGCTCGAACAACCCGGTCCCGCCCAGCAGCAACGGAACCAGCGCCGCCGCGAGCAGCGCGCCAAACAACAGCCACCAGCGCCGGTTCATGCCGCCCGGCTCGATGACAGGTACTGCCGCAACCATTCAATCTTGCTGACTGGCTGTCGCCCCTCTTTCAACAAGCGCTGCAACAGTTCCAGCCAGTAGCGCCGCGAGAACTCGTGACGCATGTCCACCGGATGCAGGCCCAGGCGCAGCAACGCCGATTCGCGTCGCTGGCGCAGCTGATGTTCGCAGAACACCCGTGACAGCCCCCGCCGCCAGGCGTTGCGCGCGCTCCAGACCAGGCCAGGCGCCTCGATCGGCGCGTAGTCCGGCAACAGATAGAACTGCCGGGGATCGCTGGTGTAGGTCAGTCCGCTATCCCGCAAGGCCCGGCGCGTGCCGGCACTCATCAGCCAGGCCGGCGCGACGAAACCGTGCAGCGGCCAGCCGTGTTGCGCGAACAGCTGCATGCCCTGCGCTAGTCGCCGGCGCGCCTCGGCCTCCTCCAGGGCGTAGAACTCCCCTTCGTGGGTATAGATCCGGCGCATGAACCAGTCCCGCGGCGTACGTGGAGGCGGCGCCTCGTCGGCGTGACAGTAGCCGTGCAGCACCAGCTCATCACCCCGCGCCAACCGCGTGTCCAGCAGCTGACAAAACCACGGATGCGCCTGCAGCGGATTGCGCCGATGAAAGTCCGGCACCACCAGCCAGGTAATCGGGACTGTCCCCAGTGCATCTACCGCCTCGACGAAGGGGCGATAGTCGGGCCAGGTTTCCGGCGCGACGTCGTGCAGCACCAGCATCAGCGCCCGTTCAGCCATGCACGGCCACCGGCAGGTCAGCCGTGCCGAGTACGGCGTGGTAATGCGCGAGCAACCCGGCGACCACCGCATCCCAGGCGTAATGGGCCTCGACATGCTGGCGTGCCTGCAGACCAAGCCGGTGCGGGTCGCCCTCAAACAGCTCCTGCACCGTCAGCGCCATCGAGCGCGCGTCCAGCGGCTTGCACAGCCGGCCGGTATGGAACGGCACCAGTTCCGGCAAGGCGCCTGCACGCGCGGCGACCACCGGAATGCCGCTGGCCATCGCCTCCAGCGCAACCAGGCCGAAGGTTTCCTGATTGCCCGCGTGCAGCAGCACATCGCTGCTGGCCAGCAGTCGCGCCACTTCATCGGCACGACAGAAGCGGTCGATCACCGTGACGTTCTCCGGTACCCGGTGCGGCATGCTCGAGCCGACCAGCAGCAGGTGATACGGGCGGCCGAGGATGCGCGCCGTGTCCAACAGGACGTGCAGGTTCTTCTCCCGCGAACCACGTCCGGCAAAGATCAGCAGGCGGGTTTCGTCAGCCAGTCCGAGCTCCCGCCGCAGGTTTGCGTCACGCCGCGTCGGGTGGAACGTCTCAAGATCCACGCCCAGCGGTTGCACGAAAACATTACGCACCTTCAGCGCCAGCAGCTTGTCCGCCATCACCTGGCTGGGCGCCAGCACCCGGTCGAAACTGCCGTAGAGGCGCGACACGTAGCCGTTCATGTTGGTGCCCAGCCAACCACCGATACGGTTGCTGACCAGCAACGGCAGATCGGAGTGATAGAAACCGATCACCGGAATATCCAGCCGGCGCCCGGCATCCAGCGCGGCCCAGGCGGTCATGTAGGGGTCGCCGACCTCGATCAGGTCGGGGCGCAAGGAACGCAGCAGGTTGCGCCAGGGCCCACGGCGGATGGGAAAGCGATAACCCTTGCCGAACGGCAGGGCGGGTGCCGGCACTTCGTAGATACCGGCGTTGTTCTGGTAGCAGCTACCGGGCACCAGAATGCTGTGGCGGACTCCCGGATATAGCTGCAGACGGCGGTGCTTGGCCTCGAGGTAGGTACGCACGCCGCCACTGGCCGGCGCGTAGAACATGGTCATGTCGGCGATATGCAAGATGCAACGTCTCCATCCGGTTTCGGTCCAGAAACCCCGGGGCAGCCCCAGCGCCGGGCGCCAACCCTCTGGCTGGCCTGCCTCGCCGATCCACGCCGCGTCCGCAAGGTTCTGTAATGAACGGTATGGACCCTTATGCAGAATAGACGTTCGCCAGACGTCGCATCGCTCGGTTCAGGAGTCGATCTGTTTGTCGCCCGGGTCCTTGCCTTCGACCGAATGGTGCTCGATTACCGCATTCAGCTCGGCGCCGAGCAGCAGGACCGCCGCGGAGATATAGAAGTACAGCAGCAGCACGATGATCGCGCCGATGCTGCCGTAGGTGGCGTTGTAGTCAGCGAAGCTCTGCACGTAGATACCGAAGCCCACCGATGCGGCGATCCACACGATCACCGCCAGCACCGAACCGGGCGTGATGAAACGGAATTCCTGCTCCACATCCGGGGAGACGTAATAGAGCACCGCCACCAGCAGCATCATCAGGAACACCACCACCGGCCAGCGCAACCATGCCCACAGCAACACGACCGTCTCCTTCAGCCCGACCATATCGGCCAGCCATTCCATGACCTGCGGCCCGACGATCATCAGCCCGGCGCTCGACAGCAGCACGACCGCAGTACCTACCGTATAGAGCAGGGACAATAGCGTGAGCTTCCAGCCGGGGCGCCCTTCCCTGACGTCGTAGGCCCTGTTCATCGCGTTCATCAGCGAGCGAAAGCCCGCCGAGGCGGTCCACAGCGCCACGAGGATACCGACCGAGAGCAACCCGCTCTTCTGCTCCTGCAACTGGTCGATCACCGGATTGACCTGCTCCATGGCCATTGCCGGCAGGGCGAGCGCTGCCTGCTCCCTCAGCCAGGCGAAGAAGTTCGAAAGATTGAGAAAACCGAGCAGGGCCATGAGAAACAGCAGGAACGGGAACAACGAAAACAACGCCCGATAGGCCAACGCCGAGGCGTAGGTGGACATGTCGTCGTTACTGAATTCCTTGAGCGTGCGCTTGAGCAAAGTGCCCGCGCCAATCCCCCGCGTATCCAGGATTGCCATGCCTTCCCCCTTCGAAACGAACTGTCTGAGTTGGGACGATGACGCCGCGCGAGAGTTCGCGGCGCTGCCACCCAGCCGCGCCGCGCCCGTTCGTCGCCGGCCGGCCAGCGCACGCAATGCGTCATCACCCCGAAATACGGGCCATGCAGCAGATCAGACCACCGTAATCGCGTCGCGACCACCAAAAAAGTTCATTGGCGCCCCAGCAACACAGCAACTTTTCTTTAGCAAAGTGTGTCCGAGTTGGCAGGAGCCTAGCCGGGTTTTCCACTCGACAGAGCGGTTAAGCCCGCGATTGTTTCCACAGTGACACAGCCACCTCACGTGCGTATCGATGCGCGGGACGTGGCAGCTGTGGAGCAACACCCGACACGCTCGGGTTGGGCGGCGTAATCGGAAGTACGCTGGAAAGGAAGTAGGACGATGCTGTTCAATTCGGTGACATTCATTGCCGGGTTTCTCCCGGTAGTGCTGATCGGTTTCTTTCTCCTCACCGGCTCCGGCCGACAGCGACTCGCGGTCATCTGGCTGACACTCGCTTCGCTGGTGTTCTACGGCTGGTGGAACCCCGCTTACGTGCCATTGCTGGTCGGCAGCATGGTGTTCAACTACCTGCTTGGCGGCTATCTGCGCCAGCAGCCGTCGCGCCTGGTGCTCGGCTTGGCAGTGACGGCCAACGTGCTGCTGCTTGGGTATTACAAATACACCGGCTTTCTCTTCGGCACCCTCGATGACGCCTTGGGCCTCGGCTGGGACATCGACGACATCATCCTGCCGCTGGCCATCTCCTTCTTCACCTTCCAGCAGATCGCCTATCTGGTCGATGCCCACGACGGCATGGTGGAGGAGCACGACTTCGTCAACTACTGCCTGTTCATCAGCTTCTTTCCGCAACTGATCGCCGGACCGATCACCCACCACAGCGAGATGCTGGCCCAGTTCCGCGACCGCAGCAGCTTCCGTCTGCGGCTGGACAACTTCTCGCTCGGCAGCACGATCTTCCTCCTCGGCCTGTTCAAGAAGGTGGTGATCGCCGACACGCTCGGCCAGAAGGCCACGCCGGTCTTCGCCGTCGCGGCGGATGGCCTGGTGCCCTCGCTGTACGACGCCTGGACGGGCGCGCTGACCTACACCCTGCAGATCTATTTCGACTTTTCCGGCTACAGCGACATGGCGATCGGCCTCGGCCTGCTGTTCGGCATCGTCCTGCCGATCAACTTCAACAGCCCGTTCAAGGCGCGCAATGTCATCGACTACTGGTCGCGCTGGCACATGACGCTGACCCGCTTCCTCACCGCCTACATCTACAACCCGCTTGTGCTGCGCGTGACGCGCGCACGGATGGCCGCCGGCAAACCACAACCGCGCCGGGGCAAGATGACTGCCGGTACCTTCTTCGCGCTGGTGGCCTACCCGACGATGCTGACCATGTTCATCTCCGGCGTGTGGCACGGCGCCGGCTGGCAGTTCGTAATGTTCGGCCTGCTGCACGGCTTCTACCTGGTGGTCGCTCACGGTTGGCGCGCCTGGAAGGTGCGTCAGGGTTGGCAGCTGGACAGTGAAGTGATCTGGCACCGGGTGGGCGCGGTGCTGCTGACCTTCTTCTGTGTGGTGGTGGCGATGGTGTTCTTCCGCGCGGCCAACCTTTCTGCGGCACTGGCGGTGCTGAGCGGCATGTTCGGCCTGAGTCCGATCAGCACTCAGCTGGACCGCTCCGACGTCGTCTACATCGTCGGCTTGCTGGCGTTCGTCTGGATCATGCCGAACATCCAGCAATGGATGAGCCTCTTCCGTACCGCGTTGAACTTCAAACCGCCGGCTCACTGGATCGAACGCTGGCTGCCGCTGGCTGCCTGGCAACCGGCGCCGGTCTATGGCGCGGCCGTCGGCGTGCTGGGCTTCTTCGCCCTGGCGATCGCCTTTTCCGTCGCCCCTACGGAGTTCCTCTACTTCCAGTTCTGACTACCCCCAGGAGCCACGCTATGGATCAGCTGTCTTGGCTACCCACGCATCCCGACCTCGGCGCTGCCATCGCTGCGGCCAAGCACGCACCCACGCCATCCGCGCGGCTGCTGCAGGCAGCGCGACTGGCCGGCTACCGCCGCGACTTCATTCATACCGGACGCCTCGACAAGCTCGCCGCCGAAGGCCTCGCCGAACTGACGCAGCCAGGCGCGCGACCGACCGCCGGCTTCAGCCCACTGCGCATTGCCCTGCTGTCGTCGCATACCGTCGAGCATCTGCTGCCGGCGATCCGCGTCGCCGGGCTGCAGCGACGCATGGCACTGTCGCTGTACGTTGCACCCTATGGCATGTACCGCCAGGCGCTGCTGGCTGACGACCCGGCGCTGAACGCCTTCACCCCGCAACTGCTGGTGCTGGCCCTGGACGCCCATGACGCGCCAATGCAGCTGCCCCTGCAGGCGTCTCAGGCTGAAGTGGACGCCGCCGTCGCGGAACGCGTCGAGGAACTGCGTCTGCTCTGGCGCCGCGCCCGCGAGCGCTATGCCGCGCAGGTGGTACAGCAGACGCTGGTGCCAGCCGACCCGCCGTTGTTCGGCGCCTTCGAGGCGCTGGTGCCGGCCTCTCCACTCGCGCTGATCGAACGTCTGAACGCTGCCATTCGCACGGCCGCCCGCGAGGACGGCGTACTGCTGCTGGACCTGGCCTGGCAAGCGGCTGCATACGCCGATGGTCTGGCTGAGCCGGTGCGCTGGCACCAGGCCAAGCAACTGGTCAGTCCGACGGTTGCGCCGCTATATGGCGACCAGCTGGCGCGGATTGCAGCGGCCAGCGCCGGACTGTCGCGCAAATGTCTGGTGCTCGACCTGGACAACACCCTCTGGGGCGGCGTGATCGGCGATGACGGCATCGACGGCATCCAGCTCGGCCAGGGCAGCGCCAGCGGCGAGGCCTTCCTCGCCTTCCAGCGCTATGCCGCGCAACTGGCACGTCGCGGGGTGATTCTCGCGGTCTGCAGCAAGAACGACCTGCCCGTCGCCGAGGCGGCGTTCGCGCACCCGGAGATGGCGCTCAAGCGCAGCGATATCGCGGCCTTCGTCGCCAACTGGGACGACAAGGCCGGCAACCTGCGGCGCATCGCAAGCATGCTCGATATCGGCCTCGACAGCCTGGTGTTCGTCGACGACAACCCCGCCGAACGCGATATCGTGCGCCGCGAGCTGCCGGAAGTTGCCGTACCGGAGCTGCCCGATGATGTCGCCGACTATCCCGCGCGCATCGCCGCTGCCGGCTATTTCGAGGCCGTGTCCTTCACCTCCGATGACGCCGGGCGCGGTCGCAGTTATGCGCTCAACGCCGAACGCAAGGCTGCGCTGGGCCAGGCCACGGACATTGAGGGCTACCTGCGCGGCCTGCAGATGGTCCTGCGCGTCAGCCGCATCGGCCCCGCCGAGCTGGCGCGCGCCACCCAGCTGATCAACAAGACCAATCAGTTCAACCTCACCACCCGCCGCTACACCGAGGCCGAGGTCGAGCGCATGGCCAGTGATCCGCGAGTCATCGCCCTCGCCCTGCGCCTGGAGGACAAGTTCGGCGACAACGGACTGATCAGCGTGGTGCTGGCCCGTCCCGATGTCGGCATCGACACGGACGAACTGCTCATCGACAGCTGGCTGATGAGCTGTCGCGTACTTGGCCGTCAGGTCGAGATGGCCGTGCTCGAGGTGCTGACCGATGCCGCGGCGGGCGCCGGCTGGCGTGCACTGATCGGCGAGTACCGACCCACCGAGCGTAACGGCATGGTGGCCGAGCATTACCCACAGCTCGGCTTCGAGCAGCACCCGGCCCCGGCAAATGCCCTCCCCGACGCCCATTTCTGGCGCTACGAGCTGGCCTCGCGCGCCCCTCTCAACCACTTCATCCAGGTGCAAGCATGAACGAAAAGGAAATTCTCGCGGCGCTGACCCAGGTCTTCCACGACGTTTTCGACGACGACACGATCGTCCTCAGCCCGGAAACCACCGCCGACTACATCGATGGCTGGGACAGCCAGACGCACGTCCTGCTGATCGTGGCCGCCGAGCAGCGTTTCGGCATCAAGTTCCGCACGGCCGAACTGGAATCACTGAAGAACGTCGGCCATTTCGTCCAGCTCATCGGCAGCAAGCTGGAGGGACGTTAAGCCCATGAACCATAAAGCCGACACCTCCGGAGTCTCTCACTATCCCGCGGCAAACGATGCCACGGCATCGCACCTGATCACCCCAGCCTATCTGCTGGCGCTGTGCAGCGGCCTGCTAGGCACGTTGGGCATCTTCGTGCTGCTGCTGACTGGGCTGAACCTCACCGACAACCTGCCGCCACCGGCCTTCTCCAACAGCCTGTGCGTCGATGAAAAGCTCAACTTCCTGCGCAACAACCCGATCGCCGATCCCAACCTGCTGGTGATCGGCTCCTCGGTCGCCTGGCGCCACGTCGATGGCGCCGCGCTGATCCGCCACTCCCCCCAATTACGGCCCTTCAACGGCGGCTTCTGCGGTCTGCACGCCAATCAGAGCGTATACGTCGCCGACTGGCTGCTGGATCGCGAGCCGAGTATCCGGCAGGTGGTGATGATTGCCGATCCGCTGGACTTCGCCGGCTGCTGGAAAGTGCCCGATGCCGTGTTCGATCGCACTGATGCCGATCGCTACGTCTATGAGAACGCCGCACCCTGGGGCTACTACATGCGCTATTTCGCGCCCCGCTCGCTGCTGCGTAATGCACAGACGGTCAAACTGCAGCGCGCCAACCGCATCGAGTGGGACCCGCTGGTATTCAACCGCTTCGGCGATGGGCCACTGGAGCCGGCGAAGGATCGCGGGCTGTTCTACGGTGCCCCTGAACCGCTCGACCGCAGCTGCTTCACGGCCCTCGGAACCCTGGCACAGCGGCTGCAGCGGGAGGGACGGCAGCTGCTGGTCGTCTCCACGCCACTGCATCCGCAATGGAAGGCGGAACATGATCCGGATGGCAGCTTCCTCGCCGACTTCGATCGGCGCATGCACGCCACACTGGCGCCGAGCGGCGCGCAATATTGGATTCCGGACCACAACTGGACCGCGCCGCCGAACGCCTTCGTCGACGCCATCCACCTGCGCTGGTCAGCGGTGCACAGTTTCTCCGCTGCGCTGGCACAGCAACTGCGCATTGCCGAGGCCCGCGCGCTGGCGGATTCCGTCCTGGCCGGTGACGCCGCCCTGCTGCAGTGACCGAACGACAAAGCCCGCTGCTAGCGCTGGCCAGCGAAGCAGACGCTGCGCCAGCCGCCGGAGCGGCGCCTACCGCCAATCACCACGGAACTCAACAGCCGGCGAACTGTCTTTCAGCTGACGGACCACACCGATAGCGTGGCGGGCCATGTACCCGTCCGGGAGTTTTTGTACGCCTCCCCCTTCGCACGCTGCCATCTACGCAAGCGGCATTCTGCAGCGAAAAGCCCGCCGCCGCGGTTCAGCTGGATCGTTGTCCATCGCTCACCGGCCCGGTCATCGGGGTCTTTATCTTTCTCTCTCTAACGTGACGTCTGCATGCCCATATTTCATAACCGCCCCGCCCTGCATTCCGCCCGCACTGCGCAACGCCTGTCCAAACACGGCCTGCTCGGTGCCGGTCTGCTCGCCACCTGGCTCGTCGCCGCCCCGGTCCACGCGCAGGAAACCGACAGTAAGCAACGCTGGGTCAGCGACAAGCTGAGTACCTACGTCAGAAGCGGTCCGACCGAGGGCTATCGCATCGTCGGCACGCTGCAGTCAGGACAGAAAGTCGAGCTGATCACCACCAAGGATGACTTCAGTCAGGTGCGCAGCGAAAACGGCGACACCGTCTGGATACCCAGCCGCGAGCTGCAGGAGGTGCCCGGCCACGCCGAACGCGTACCGCAACTGGAGCAGCAGGTGGCCGAGCTCGACCAACAGCTGCGCACCATCGACGACAACTGGAAAGCCCGCGTACAGGGCATGCAGGAGACGCTGGATTCGCGCAAGGCGCTGATCGACGAACTGGAGGCACGACGCCAGGAGCTCGATGCCGCGCTGAACGAAAGCCAGTCCGAACTGCGCGAAGCCCAGGCACGCCTGGGCGACGAGAACAAACAGGTGCTGATGCGCTATCTGGTCTACGGCGGCAGCATCGCCGGCGCCGGCCTGCTGCTCGGCCTGCTGATTCCAGTCATGACGCGCGGCCGCAAGCGCAACGATCGCTGGTTCTGAGCCAAGCGACGCCCCCGCAAGCACCACGCGCCCAAAAGGCCCGCATCGTTGCGGGCCTTGAATTCACTGCTGCGCAGACAGAGGCGAACCCGTGGGCGGCAGCCCGTGGTAGTCCGCCGAACATGGCGCGGCTGCAGTGGGCGAAGCGCTCGTCAACCGCTACGCTGTGGTCGGCTCAACTCTGCAGCTGGCGGTGATAGTGGACAGGTTTCAGGAAATGAAAGTGCTGGTGGCGGTTGCCGAGGCACAAAGCTTCGCCGGCGGTGCCCGGCTGCTGGGCATGTCGCCGCCGAGCGTGACGCGGGTGATCGCCGGCCTGGAAAACCGCCTGGGCACCCTGCTGCTGGCACGCAGTACGCGCAGCCTGCGTCTGACCGAAGCGGGCCGGCGTTATGTCGAGGACTGCAAGCGCATCCTGCTGGACCTCGAAGAAGCCGAAGAGCTGGCCGCCGGCAGCGCCGTTCGCGCCCGCGGCAACCTGACGGTGACGGCGCCAGTGATGTTCGGCGAGCTGTTTCTCATGCCGCTGATTACCGAATACCTGGCGGCACAGCCCGAGGTGACGCTCAACGCCGTGCTGGTGGATCGCGTGGTGAACATGGTCGATGAGGGTGTGGACGTTGCCATCCGCATCGGTGAGCTGCCGGAAAGCAGCCTGCAAGCCATCAGGGTCGGACAGATCCGGCCGGTGATTTGCGCCTCGCCGGGCTTCCTCGAACGCGTCGGCCGACCGCAACAACCCGAGGATGTGCTGGCGCTGCCGATGGTGATGTCCTCGACCAGCACCCTGCTCACCGACTGGCAGTTCAGGGTCGGCGACCGTGTTATCGCCCTGCATCCCGAACCGCGCCTGACAGTCAGCTCCAATCAGGCGGCGATCAATGCTGCGCGTCTGGGCTGGGGGCTCACGCGGGTGCTGTCCTACCAGGCCGCCGAGTGGGTGGCCAAGGGCGAGTTGGAGATCGTCCTCGAGGCGTTCCAGACCCCGGCGCTGCCGGTGCATGTGCTGTATCAAGGAGGCAACCGGGTTCCCGCCAAGGTGCGTACCTTCGTCGATCATTGCGCCAGTCGATTCCTTGCCGACCCGGTGCTGCAGGCCATGCCGGTAACCTGACCGTGAGTCGATATCGCCAGATGCAGACCTTCGCAGCCGTGGCACAGGCCGGCAGCCTGGCCGCGGCGGCACGCCAGCTGGGCCAGTCGCCGGCCACCGTCATGCGCACCATTGCCGCGCTGGAAGCGCGCCTGCAGACCAGCCTGCTGATGCGCGGACCGCGTGGCGTCGCGCTGAGTCCTGCTGGCGAGCAGTTCGCCCAAAGCTGCCGGCTCATCCTGGAGCAAACCGCGCAGGCCGAGCGCTCCGCAGCCGGCGTGCATGCCAGCCCCGACGGGCAGCTGACGGTGGCCTTGCCGCTGCTGATGGATCTGCAGGTATTCACGCCCATCGCCGTGGCCTACCTGAACGCCTTCCCCGACGTGCGGCTGGATATCCGCGCCTGCGAAGGCGTACCCAAGCTGCTCAAGGAAGGCATCGATATAGCGCTGGTTATCGGCCAGTTACCCAACTCATCGGAGTTCGCCGTGCCGCTGGGCGCCGTCAGGCCGATTGTCTGCGCCTCACCCGCCTATCTCGCCAAATGGGGGCGACCGGCGACACCCGATGACCTCAAGGCACATCGCGCGGTGGCCACGAACTCGGCAGGCTACGAGGCGCACTGGCAGTTCCGCTGTGGTCGTTCCATTCGCCCGGTAAAACCCGCGCCGGCGCTCACCTGCACCACCCAGCGCGCGGCCATCCGTGCGGCCACCCTGGGGCTGGGGCTGATTCGCTGCATGAGCTACGAAGCCCACGACGAACTGCGGCGCGGCCTGCTGGAACCGGTACTGACCGCGTTTGCCGCCGCCGACGTACCGGTGCAGCTGATCTACCGACATGGCCGTCGGGCCGAGGCACGCGTGCGGACCTTCATCGATTTCGCCGTGCCGCAACTGCGCGCCCATCCCGCCTTCCAATCGCGCTGACGGAGCATTCCCCCGCTGCGCCAGCGCCTGCCGTTATTCCAGAAAACGAAATTATGGATTGCGCCGCATGGTGATTCTGCTCAGCCCGACGAGGGCGCAGCATGGCTCCGCCAGCGCAGGACTGCCGCTGCGCCGATCCCCTTGCATCCATTGCGGAGCCAGCACCATGTCACAGCCCATCAAACTCTACCGCCACCCGCTCTCGGGGCACGCCCACCGCGTCGAACTGATGCTTTCGCTGCTCGAGCTGCCCTATGAGCTGGTGTCCGTCGACCTGGCCAACGGCGAACACAAATCCGCCGAGTTTCTCGCCATCAACGCGTTCGGCCAGGTGCCGGTCATCGAGGACAACGGCACCTATATCAGCGACTCCAACGCGATTCTGGTCTACCTCGCCAAGCGCTACGGCGGCGACAGCTGGCAGCCGCAGGACGCGCTTGCCGAGGCACGCATTCAGCGCTGGTTGTCGGTGGCCGCCGGCCAAGTGGCCTACGGCCCCGCGGCGGCCCGGCTGATCACCGTGTTCGGCGCGCCATTCAATGCCGATGAGGTCATCGCCCGCGCTCACAGCCTGCTCAGGGTGATGGACGCCGAACTCGCTCGCAGCCCGTTCCTGGCCGGCGCCGAACCCAGCATCGCGGATGTCTCCAACTACAGCTACATCGCCCATGCGCCGGAGGGCAACGTCTCGCTCGAGCCCTACCCCAATGTGCGCGCCTGGCTGCAGCGCATTGAAGCCCTGCCCGGCTTCGTGCCCATGCAGCGCACCGCCATAGGTCTGCAAGCCGCCTGAATAGGCACCGGACTGCCGGGCGTCCCGGCAGTTTTCCAGGAGCGTCAGTCATGAATGATCGGCCCGAACATCCCACGTCGCCCTGGCATGCCGGTGAGAGAGCGCTGCAGGAGCGCTTCAAGGTAGCCGAACGCTTGGCCGTACTCGGGCGGCAAGTCATCCGCGACTACATGCCCGAGCAGCACCGCGCGTTCTTTCACCAGTTGCCGTTCATGGTGGTCGGCGCGGTGGATGCCGACAATCGTCCCTGGGCCACCGTACTCGAAGGGCCGGAAGGCTTCGTCACCTCCGCCGACCCGCAGCATCTGTTTCTGGCGGCGCACGCCGATCCGCAAGACCCGGCGGCTGCCGGCCTGCGGGCAGGCCAGGCGATCGGCCTGCTCGGCATCGAGCTGCATACGCGCCGACGCAATCGCATGAACGGCGTGATCCGGCGCGCCTCGGCCGAAGGCTTTGAGGTGGTGGTCGCGCAGTCCTATGGCAACTGCCCGAAGTACATTCAGGCGCGGGCCTACACCCGCGTGCCGCCCCCGGCAGACGGCATCGCGCCGCGCCAGGATTTCAGCGCGCTGGACGAACACACCCGCGCGCTCATTCGTGCGGCCGACACTTTCTTCGTCGCCAGCTACGTCGCGCAGGACGGTCAGGCGCGCGCCGTGGATGTTTCCCATCGTGGCGGCCGTGCCGATTTCATCAAGGTCGAAGGCAACCGCCTGACCATCCCCGATTACGCCGGCAACCGGTTCTTCAACACCCTGGGCAACCTGCAAACCAATCCGGTCGCGGGGTTGCTGTTCATCGACTTCACCACTGGCGGCCTGCTGCAACTCACCGGTCGCACCGAACTGCTGCTGGACAGTTCTTCGATCAGCGCCTTCGAGGGCGCCGAGCGGCTCTGGGCCTTCGAAGTCGAGCAGGCGGTGCTGCGCCCGGGCGCGCTGACGATCCGCTGGCAATTTCACGACTACGCGCCCACCAGCCTGGCCACCGGCACCTGGGCGGAAGCTGACCAGCGCCTGCAGCGGGAGGCACAACGCCAGTGGCAGTCATGGCGGGTCGCGCATGTGCAACAGGAAAGCCGCGACATCCGCTCGTTCTTCCTCGAGCCGCCGGACGGCGCTGCCGTGCCATTCGCCGCGGGCCAGCACCTGCCGATCCGCATCCACACCGCCGAGGGCGATGTCCTGGTCAGAACCTACAGCGTTTCCAGCGCGCCGTCGGACGGCTACATCCGTATCAGCGTCAAGCGGCAAGGCCGGGCTTCCGCGCATCTACATGACAAGCTGCGGGCGGGCGATCTGCTGGAAGTGCGGCCGCCGCTGGGCAGCTTTACCCTGCGCGTGGACAGCGGACGGCCAGTGGTATTGCTGGGCGCCGGGGTCGGCATCACGCCGTTGATCTCGATGGCCCGAGAGTGGGTGGCGCAGAACCGGCAGCAGCGCAAGGCACGTGCGATTCATCTGTTCCAGAGCGCCAGAACCCTGGCCGACCTGCCCTTCCAGAATGAACTCACGGACCTGCAGCAACGCTCGAACGGACTGCTGCACATCCACCGCGCGCTGAGCGCACCCGGCACGGCGCAGCCAGAGCGCGATTACCAGGTGACCGGCCGCCTGGACTTCGCGCAGGTCAAGGCGCGACTGCCGCTGGATGATTACGACTTCTACCTGTGCGGCCCGGCTGGCTTCCTCCAGGATATGTACGACGGCCTGCGGGGTATGACCATCCCGGACCAGCGCATCCATGCCGAGGCATTCGGCCCGTCGGCCTTGCGGCGCTCCGAAACCGGGCAGCCGCCGGCGCAGTCGCTGGCGGCCAGCACACCGGTGCCGGTGCACTTTCGCGCATCAGCCACCGAAGCACGCTGGACACCCGACAGTGGCAGCCTGCTGGAACTGGCGGAAAGCCGCGGCCTGAACCCCGAGTTCAGCTGCCGTGGTGGCTCCTGCGGCACCTGCAGCACCAGGCTGATCAGCGGCAACGTGCATTACCCCATCGCACCGGCACAGATGCCCGCCAGCGATCAGGTGCTGACCTGCTGCGCGGTACCGGCGCAATCGGAGGGCGATCCTCAACCTCTGGTCCTTGATCTCTAGCGTGGCCGGCCCATGCACAGGGGGTCGCTTATTCCTCGCCGACCAGGGCTTTTCGCGTCAAAGGTGAGATGAGGTTGTGCGAACCTGGCAGGACCATGACCAGCGCTCTCGACGATTCGCTCGGGAAAGGCGGCGCCCATCTGGTTGCTACACGCCGAGCCAGTGGCAGCCGGATCCGAATACCAAAGATCATTGGCAACCAAAGGTACTCACAGGGGTACTCGGACGACAGAAGCTCGGGTGAGCCGATGGCACTGCATGAAACAAAAAGCCCGCACTAGGCGGGCTTTTTGGAATTTCATGGTGCCGGAGACAGGAGTCGAACCTGCGACCTTCGCATTACGAATGCGCTGCTCTACCTACTGAGCTACACCGGCGCCAGGCGGCGGATTATCGAAGGTTATGCGGCCGGACTCAAGCCCGGCGGCATAAGTTCTCGGCGTACTGCTCAATGTGGGCCGGAGGTCGGGCGAGTGGCATCGTGGTGCATGTCCTGTTTCACCTTGCCCACGACATCGTCGGCCACATCCCTGCCCATCGCGCTGGCCTGGGCATAGCCTTCGCGGGCCTTTTGCCGCAGGTTTCCAGTCAGCTTGTCGCTGGCGCTGCCCATCAGTTGATCCTCACGCCGGGTCGGCGGCATCGCGGCGGCGAGCAGCGCTCCCAACGCTATACCAATAGCGCCCACGGCTAGCGGCTGCTCCTCGAGCAACTCCGAGAAGCCGCCGCGAGCGCGTTCGGCGGTATGCCTTAGGCTATCGGCGGCGTGTCGGCCGGATTCGCCGACGCGGCTACGCGCGGCCCCCAGCGAATCGGACACGCTGTGCCCGAGCTGGCCAGCGCGGTCCTTCACCCCGACACCCTGCTGCTTAAGACTTGAAGCCTTGGCGGCAAGCCTGTCGGTTACCGATGGGCCAGTGGGGCTGGCGTGATCCGGACGGCGATTCTGTCCGGCCATCAGCCAGAGCAGGCCGACCGAGGTCAATACCGTCGGCACCGGATTGGCCTTCAGGGTATCGCTGAGGTTATGCAGGAATTCGCCGCCACCGCCCTTGGCGTAGCCGAGCGCCGTGTCGATCATCTGCCCCGGCGACAGCTTGCTTTCCAGCGCATGGACGATGTTGCCGATCTCAGCGCGCTGCTGGTCGATTTCCCGTTCGAGGGTATCCGGATCCTTCTGCGCTTCGACGTCGATCTGATTGTGCGTGCTCATCATGCGTGCCCCCTGACGGCTTCTTTATCCTTCTGGATGGAATGGAGGGTGCGGTCGGGCTTGAACGACGAGGCCTCGAACTTCTTCTTGCCAGCCGAGACCATGATCAGGCCGATGACCACCACTACCCCGCCGACGATCAGTGCCGCCAGGTAGGGCTCCATCATCGTGGCGAGGAAATACACCGCCGCCAGCAGCAGAATGATGAACCCCGCCAGCAGCACCGCGCCGCCGGTCGCCACGCTGGCCGCGCCGGCCTTGGTGGCCCGCAGCGATTCGCTCAACTCGGCCTTGGCCAGCGCCAGTTCTTTGGTGAACAGCGATGGCACCTCGCGGGTCAGCTGGCGCAGCAGGCCACCGACGGAGTTGTCCTGCTCGGCATGCAGCGGTTCGTATGGGGTATTGAGGTTATGTTGCTCGTTCATCGAGTAAGCCCTCCATCGTTGCCTTTGCCGGAATCAGGCTTGCGTGTGGTCCCGGGCCCCGTGGTCGCTCCGGCATTGCTGATGCTGCCCACCGGAGCGCCGGGCGCACCGCTGGACAACCGCTCGTCCAGCTCCGCCTGACTGGGCAGCTCGGTCGCGCTGGCGGCGGTCGAACGTCCCAGCGGCGAAGTGGGATGCGGACGCACGGCGTCCGAGTGTCCATAGTCCACCGTGGGTTCGTGAGTCGCCGGACGCTGGCTGGAGGCCCGGGCGAAACGGGTGAGGCCAAAACCGACGGCGATGCTGCCGGTGATGAACAGTGCCGGATTGTTGCGGGCGATACGGTTGACCTCGCCAACCAGCTCGTCGACGCTCTTGCCGCGCAGGCTGTCGGCGAGCTCGGCCATGCTCTGCGCCATCTCCGAAACGTAGTGCGACAGGCCGCTACTGTCCTGCTTCTCCAGTTCGGCGGCGGCCGCCTGGGCGCTGCGGGCGACCTTCTCCAAGCCGTCGGCGGCCGTGCCGCGATAGTTCTCGAGTTGGGCCTTGCCCTGGTGTTTCACCTCTTCGCCGGCTTCGCGTGCCTTGGCCTTGAGATTCTCCTTCGAGGGTCCGGCCGTTGCATGTGCGGGACTGCCGTCCGGCGCTGTCGAGCCGGTTTTGCCCAGGCCGCCATAACCTGTGATGTCTTCATCGGGTGTCGTCATGTTGTCCACCTTCTATGGGTTGTCCGGATGACCACGATCCGTTGAAACACAGCGTTGCGGGTTCTGCTTCTGCCGCGAGCCGTGCATCTTCACGGTGTGCACATAGAAGGTGACCGGACCCCAATTTTCGAGTTCCGTCGGTCCGGCCAGCGGCTCGGCGTCGGCCTTGACGCCCGATCCGACGCAAGCGCAACGACCGCCAGCCACGCACCCGCTGGCAGATGGCCCAGCGCGAGCCGCAACGCCACACCTGTCGCGGGCTGCAGCAATACATCCGCCTTGCAAGCGAAACGACACTGCCCGCGCAAAAGATGACCGCCAGGTCACGCGCGAGCGCAGCGCAGGCCGACGAACTGCACTGCCCGCTTCACACTTGGGAAAACGCAAAACGGGCCCGAAGGCCCGTTTTGGTGAAGCGGCTCGATTTACAGCGGGCCGACGCTGCTGCAGCTGTTGGCGGTCTTGGCGTGCTTCTGCAGCACCGGCAGCTGCGGACGGGATTTGCCGCTCGTAACGTCCAGGGACAGCGCGTACTCACCCCACCAGGGACCAGCCGCCCAGTAAGTGCTGGGGATGCAGTTCTGCCGCAGGTAGGCCAGCAGATTGTCGGTGGCGGCGATGGCCGAGGGCGAGAAGTCCGGCACGCCGTGCTCGCCGATGTAGCCGCGCAGCTTGTTCTGCTTCAGCCAGTCGACGAAGGGCTTGACGCGATTCACGCCGATCATCGGGTCGAACACCTCAGCCTTGTCGAAGTAGTTACCGGAGAAATCCTTGTCCACATACATGTGCGCTTCGTAGACCAGGTTGTTCTTCGGATCGCGCATCCACGGATCGTTGATCAGCTGGTTGTTGTAGTGCGGCCAGTGGTAGGCGCTCGACCAGCGATCGCCTGCCACGTAGATCCAGCGCTGGCTATCCAGAGTGCGGATCGCTTGGGCAGCGGCGAGTGCGGCCTGCGGCCAGAGCCCGTTGGTGGAATACGGTTCGTTCATCAGCCCATAACCTTCCACGGCTGGGTGGTTGGCCACCTGCTGAACGATGCGCTTCCACACGCCGGCAAACGAGCTGATGGGCACTTCGCTGGAACCGATCAGCTTGCCGAAGTAACGGTAGTAGTTGTGCAGATCGAGGATGACCTTCACACCATGCTTGTGGGCGTAGTCCAGCGACTGCTTCAAACGTGCGAGCTCAGCAGCGTTCAGCTCGGTGTTCAGCTTGGGCTGGATGCGTTCCCAGAGGAACGGCAGGCGCACCAGATTCATGCCCAGGTCGGCGTACTTCTTGTAGTACGACTCGGCCGGATAGGTGTAGTTGGTGCCATGTACTCCCGGCACGACCGACGGGCCGAAGCCGGCACCGGACAGGTTGACGCCGACCAGGCGTGGTTTGCCATTGGTGGTGTCGACCGGCGCGGTGGAATCGGCAGGCGCACTCGGGGCCGGGGCCGGAGCCGGTGCCGGAGCGGGAACCGAGGTGGTCGGGCTCGACGTGGTGGTGGTGCTGATCGCCGAGATGGTCTTCGGGTAGCCCAGGGTATTGCCATCGATGGCCGCGCCGTCGAGGTAGACGCTCATGTTGCTGCCGGAAATGTAGGCCGCGGTGATCTTGCGCACCTGGCCATCGGCGAGCCTCACTGAATTACCGGACTTGAATGCCGCCTGATTGGCCGCCGTCGCCGCAATGGAGAACCCGGCGGACTTGCGCCACACACCGTTCAGCCAGTCGGTATTGGTGAAGTTGTTCAAACCGGCAGTCGCCAGAGTCGTTTGGGTCGGTGCAGTTATTGCCGTATCCGTTGTCGAGCCGGAAACAACTGTCAGTTTGTTCGGGTATCCGACAACGCTGCCATTAACCGCAACACCATCAAGAAAGACGCTCATATTCGAGCCGACAACTTGCACCGTTTTAATCTTGCGCTGCTGGCCATCAGCCAGTTTTACCGATGCACCAACAATGAACGCGCCTTTGTTACCGGTAGTTGCCGGAATCGAGAAACCGGGCGACTTGCGCCATACCCCATTCAACCAATCGGTATTGGTGAAGTTGTTGATGCTGGATGCGTAGGTGGTGCCGCTGGGGGCAGTGCTGACCGGCTCGCTGGTGCTCGGGGCAGTACCGGTCGATACGGTTACCGCACTCAGCACGTTCGGAGCACCGACCTTGTTGCCGTCGATAACCGCACCATCGAGAAAGACGCTGAGGTTGCTGCCTACCACGTACACCTTGGTGATCTTGCGGATCTGGCCGTCGGCCAGGCGAACGCTGGCGCCCACCTTGAAGGCCGCGTTGTTGGCGCTGGACGCCGGGATCGACAGCGCCGGCGCTGCACGCCATACGCCATTGAGCCAATCGGTGTTGGTGAAGCTGTTGACCTTGGCGCTGAGCGTCACGGTGGTCGATACGGTACTGCTGGTGTCGCTGGCGAAGACAGCACCGGAAGCGGTGAATCCACCCAATACGGCAGCCAGGGCGATGGAGGCGACGAGCGCCTTGCGGGGGCCCGCAAAAACATTGATAGACATCTTGTCTCTCCGAAACTTAATACGTCTAAAGGCGCTGTCGCGGCCTTTAAAAAAGTGGCGGGAGGTCAATTAAGTCGTGGGGCGTTGCTTATGGATGGAAGCCGCTTTGTCACAACCGAACGAACCGCTCAGCAACAAAGCCAACCGCTGTTCCACCCCTGAACAACCCGGATTCCCCGTTGCGTGGCGGCTTTATAATAGTTTCCAAAAAATAATGGAACGTTTTCTGACTTATATAGATCGCCAGAATTTCGACGGTATTTCTGTAAAGCTATTAGTTTGCTATTGCGAAATAGCAACATGCCAGCAATCGAAAGAATTAATACCCGGCTTGAATACGGGACTTCGGCATATTGGAGGCGCCATTTTTTTGAATGGCCGGCGGATTTATCGCGGTTCAACGTCGAGCGATTTCCGATAGACGGTAAGGGCGCCGACTGTCCGCAATTCGAGCTGAACCCCTCAGCTGGAGCAGCGACCTTTGCCTGACGTGCGCTGTCCGAACAGACACAGAAGGCAAAAGGAGATCAGCTAATGAACAGCTTCAAGGTTGGCGATCACGTCAGTTGGAATTCCGAAGCGGGACGGGTCAGCGGCACCATCATCAGGGTTCATACCGCCGATACGCAGTACAAAGGGCATACCCGCCGCGCCAGCCCGGACGAGCCGCAGTACGAGATCAAGAGCGACAAGACCGATCACATCGCCATGCACAAGCCCGGCGCCCTGAGCAAAATGGACTGAGTGACCGATGAATACGCCGGCCACCGTCTGGACGCTCGGCCACTCGACCCGCTCGATCGACGCCTTCCTCGCGCTGCTCGGGCACTATCGGATCGAGGGGATCGCCGACGTCCGCCGTCATCCCGGTTCGCGCCGGTTGCCGCAGTTCGGTAGCGATGCACTGCGCGAGGCGCTCGCTACACGGGGCATCGCCTACGCCTGGCTGCCTGAACTGGGCGGCCGGCGCCGGCCAGCGGCCGATTCGGTCAACCGGGCCTGGCGCAACAGCTCATTTCGTGGCTACGCCGATCACCTCAAGAGCGCGGAGTTCGCCGTAGGGTTGGCGCGTCTGCTGGAGCTTGCCAGCCAGCGGCGCACGGCGATGATGTGTGCCGAAGTGCTCTGGTGGCGTTGCCACCGCTCCTTGGTGTCCGATGTGCTGAAGGTACGTGGCATCGAGGTGCTGCATATTCAGGATGAGCAGCACGCGGTCGCGCACCCCTTTACCGCGCCGGCCCGACTGGTCGACGGCGAGCTGAGCTATGTGGAGGGCGTGGGCGAACCGCTGGGCAAGGAGGCCTGGGCCGACCGGCAAACCCGGCTGGAGCTGTAGCTGCCACGCCGCCGGGCAGTGCGCTCAGGCGCGTTCGATGCGATCCGGGTGAATGACAATGCGCCCCTGTTTGTACAGACCACCGATGGCCTTCTTGAAGTTGCCCTTGCTGACGCCGAACTGACGGGCGATTTCCTCGGCCGGGCTCTTGTCGCTCAGCATCAGCACGCCCTGGTTTTCCTCGAGCTTCTGCAGAATCAACGCCTGCAGGGCATCGACTGCTTCAGTGCCCACTGGCTGCAGACTCAGGCTGATCTTGCCGTCGGCGCGCAGCTCCTTGATGAAGCCACGCTCCTGCATGCCGCCGCGCAGGAACTTGAACACCTCGTTCTTGTGGATCAGCCCCCAGTGCTGACCATTGATGATCGCCTTGAAGCCCAGATCGGTGGCTTCGACGATAAGCAGGTCCACCGCTTCGCCGACCGTATAGCGCGCTGGTGTCTTGTCCAGATAGCGGTCGAGCCGCGCGGTAGCGGTAATACGGCGCGTGCGCTTGTCCACATAGACATGCACCACGCAGTAATCGCCAACCTGCAGCGGCCGTTTCTCTTCCGAATGCGGCAGCAGCAGATCCTTGGGCAGGCCCCAGTCGAGAAAGAGCCCGACGCGGTTGATCTCGACCACCTTGAGGCTGGCGAACTCGCCGACCTGCACCTTGGGCTTTTCCGTGGTGGCGATCAGCTTGTCCTCGCTATCGAGATAGACGAACACGTTGAGCCAGTCATCCACCTCGGTCGGCGTGTCCTTCGGGATGTAGCGCTTGGGCAGCAGGATCTCGCCGTCCGGGCCGCCGTCGAGATAGAGGCCGAAACTGGTGTGCTTGACGATTGGCAGGCTGTTGAAGCGCCCGATGACGGCCATGTGCGTAAATCCCGAATCAGAAAGGCGGCGATTCTAGCAGGCGCTGCCCGCAGGGAGTGCGAGCAGCGCCGTTTGGTCGAGGGCGCTACTGCGGCAGCGCGTAGGCGATGATCGAATCGCCGGCGGCAGTGCCCAGCGAGCCGTGGCCACCGGCAACCACCAACACCATCTGCCGGCCCGAGGGGCTGCGGTAGCTCATCGGTGTCGCTTGCCCCCCGGCCGGCAAACGGGCTTTCCACAGTTCGCGACCGGTGTTCACGTCATAGGCACGCAGGTAGTAATCCAGCGTCCCGCTGAGGAAGGCCACGCCCCCCGCAGTCAGCAACGGCCCGCCAAGACTCGGCACACCCATCTTGAACGGCAGCGGCAACGGCGCCCGATCGCGCACCGTGCCGTTCTTGCGCAGCCAGTGGGTCTTACCGGTGCGCAGGTCGGCGCCGGCAATGTAGCCCCACGGTGGCGCCGTGCATGGCAGGCCGATGGGCGAGACGAAGGGTTTGAGCTCCACCGCGAAAGGCGCGCCGAAATTCTCGTTCAGAAAGGGTTCCTTGTCGGATACGTAGGTGCTCAATTCATCCTCCCGCGGCACCAGGCGGGAGGTGAAGGCCAGGTAGGCCGGGGTGCTGAAGACCATCTGCCGCACCGGATCGACCGCCACTCCGCCCCAGTTGAATACGCCGAAATTGCCCGGATACACCAGCGTGCCCTGGGTCGACGGTGGTGTGTAACGACCTTCATAGCGCAGCGAGTGAAACTGGATGTGGCAGAGCATCTGGTCGACCAGCGTGGCTCCCCACAGATCCTTGCCCTGCAACTTCGACGGCTCGTAGGACAGCGCCGAGGCTGGCTGCGTCTCGGCAACCCAGTCGCCCGCGGCAGCGCCCTGCGGCGCCGGCACCTCGTGCACCGGCAGGATGGGTTCGCCGGTCCGGCGATCGAGCACGTAGATATCGCCCTGCTTGGTCGGCGCGACCAGTGCCGGTACCACGCCGCTTTCGGTCTGGATGTCGATCAGGCTCGGCTGCGCCGGCACGTCCATGTCCCAGAGGTCATGCCGCACCGTCTGGAACACCCAACGCAGTCGGCCGCTGTCCAGTTCCAGCGCAACGATGGACGACGAGAACCGCTCGCTGTTCTCGCTGCGCTCACCGCCCCACTGGTCCGGCACCTGATTGCCCAGCGGCACGTAGACCAGCCCCAGCGCTTCGTCGGCACTCGATACGCTCCAGCTGTTGGGCGTACTGGCACTGTAGGTTTGCCCGGCGGCAAGCGGCGCAGTCTGTTCAGGGTTGCCCGGGTCCCAGTTCCATTTCAGCGCACCGCTGCGCACGTCGTAGGCGCGAATCACGCCGGACGGCTCGTGGGTGGAGACGTTGTCGTTCACCGCCCCGCCGACGATCAGCAGATCGCGCGCCACCACGGGCGGTGAGGTGGAGTAATAGAACCCCTCCTTGACGTTGGGCATATTCGCCCAGAGATTCACCTCGCCGTTGTCGCCAAAGCCGGCGCAGACCTCGCCGGTCTTCGCATCGAGGGCGATCAGGCGCGCGTCGGCGGTAGGCATGAACAGGCGCTGGCGGCAGTCCTGCGCTGGCGGCGCCTGCTCATCGAAGTGGTAAGACAGGCCGCGGCAGGTCAGATGCTGGCGGTTCACCGAGTCCGGCACCTGCGGATCGAAGCGCCAGCGCTCGGCGCCAGTCTCGGCGTCCAGCGCGATCACCAGATTGTGCGGCGTGCACAGATAGAGACTGTCGTCGATCTTGAGCGGCGTGACTTCGTAAGTGGTCTCATCCGGATCGCCAGGCCGGCGCTTGTCCCCGGTGCGGTAATGCCAGACCGGCTGCAGGCGCTCGACATTCTGCGGCGTGATCTGGGCAAGCGGTGAATAGCGCTGGCCGTGCGCGGTCCGGCCGTACGCATGCCAGTCGCCGTCTGGCACCGTCGCTTCGCTGCCGGGCGCCTGCGCCAGCGGTGCCGGCAACATGCCCTTGAGGTCGTGGCTATCATTGCCCAGCGCATATACCGCACTTGCCCCCCACAGCAGCACGGCCAGCATCAGCGGCAGCGCGGCGCCACCCCAGGCACGCATGCCGAAGTGCTGCCAACCCAGGCGCTGAGCGATCCAGGGCGTAAGCAGCCAGAGGCCAAGTGGTGCGATGAGGCTTCCGCGCGGCGCCAGTTGCCACCAGTCGAAGCCCACCTCATAGAGCGCCCAGCCCAGCGAACCGAGCATCAGCAGCGCATAGATCCACAGCGCGGCGCGTCGGCGCAGCAGCAACAGCGTCCCGGTAACCAGGAATCCTGCCGCGACGAGGGCGAAATACCAGGTGCCGCCCAGAGTGATGACCTTCACCCCGCCGACACCCAGCGCAATACCGAGGATGATGCAGAGCAACCCGCTGATGATCACCGCCACTGGCGCCTCCTTCCTGCCTTGTCAGTCGGCCTGCAGCGGCGTCCAGTCCGTTGTTGTCACACGGCGTAACGCGCACCCCAGGCCCATTGTTCGACAAGCGAACGCCCGGCCGGCAATCCGCTTACCGACAATGGACCGGCGAAGCGCCCGAAACGCTCCCCGCCAATGTCGTTGCCGTTCAAGGTTCGAGGCCAAGCCGTAGCAACCTGCCGTCGGCGGCATCGGTAAGCAGGTAGAGGTAGCCATCCGGGCCGAGGCGGACATCGCGAATACGCTCGCCCAGTTCTGCCAGCAGACGTTCCTCATGCACCACGCGGTCGCCATCCAGCTGCAGGCGGATCAATGCCTGCGCGGAAAGCGCACCGATGAACAGGTTGTGCTGCCAGGCGGCGAAGCGCTCGGCATCGTAGAACGCCATGCCGCTGATGGCCGGCGATTTCTTCCACACGTGCAGCGGTGGCTCGGTCCCCTCGACGGCTTCGCCCTTCGCCTCGGGAATCGGTAACAGGCTGTAGTTGATGCCGTGGGTCGCCAGCGGCCAGCCGTAGTTCTTTCCCGGCTGCGGAATGTTGATTTCGTCGCCGCCCCGTGGGCCATGCTCGTGAGTCCAGAGCGCGCCGCTCCAGGGATTGAGCGCCGCCCCCTGCTGGTTGCGGTGGCCGTAGGACCAGATCTCCGGCCGCACGCCGGAGCGCCCGACGAAGGGATTGTCCGGCGGGACCTCGCCATCAGGACGGATACGCACCAGCTTGCCCTGGAGCTTGTCCAGATCCTGGGCGGTGGCGCGCTGGTTGTTCTCACCCAGGGCGACGAAGAGATTGCCGTCATGATCGAACACCAGCCGCGAACCGAAGTGCGCACCGTTGGACAGCCGAGGCTGCTGGCGGAAGATCACCTGGAAATCCTCCAGCCGTGAATGATCGTCGCTCAAGCGACCGCGCCCCACCGTAGTGCCGGCCAGCCCGTCCTCGCCGGCTTCGGCATAGCTGAGATAGACCAGTCGATCACGCTGGAACTCGGGCGACAGCTGCACATCGAGCAAGCCGCCCTGGCCGCGGTCATAAACCTCGGGCACGCCGGCCAGCAGCGCCGATAATGACCCGTCCAGACCAACCAGCCGCAGGCGACCGGGGCGTTCGGTCACCAGCAGCCGCTTCTGGTCCGGCAGAAAGGCCAGCGACCAGGGGTTTTCCAGGCCAACGGCGACTTCTTCCAGCCGCAGCGTACCCAGCTCGCTTGCGTAGCGCTGCGGCTCGACTGCCGAGGCCAGGCTGGTGGCGACGGCTAAACCTGCGAACAAGACGGCAATGGCACGGCGCGACATAAGGACTCTCCCGCGGAATCGACGGTCCAGAGGACAGCTTCAGTAAAGAACAAGGAAGCCACACTCGCCTGCCAGTACGACCGAGGCGACTGCTCAGCGGAAAACCAGACAAAAGTCAACCAAATCTGTATAATGCCCGGTTCGACTGATAAACGGAAAAAGTGAACCCCATGGCCACTAAAGCCGCTGCCAAGCGCAAGCCCGAACCTGCATTTGAAACCAGCCAGTCTCTCGCCGCCCAGATGGCAGCCTTCCTCAAGGCCGGTGGTGAAGTTCAACAGATCCCCAACGGGGTCAGCGGCCAGACCCAAGGCCCATCGCGTCAGATCACCATCAGCAAGAAGTGATCGGCTGACTCTGCAATAGAAACGCCCTCGGCGAGCTTGTGCCTTCTGTGCATCGGCTCGCCGCGTTTTTTCCAGCCTTTGCCCCGCCTTCCGAGCGCTCCATGACCGAACCCGTACGCCTGTCCAAACGCCTCGCCGAACAGCTTGGTTGCTCTCGGCGTGAGGCCGAACTGTATATCGAGGGAGGCTGGGTGACGGTCGACGATCAGCTGGTACAGGCGCCGTTTCTCAAGGTCCTGCCGGCGCAACGCCTCGATCTGCTGCCCGGCGCGAAGGCGACCGAAGTGCCACCGGTCACCCTGCTGATGCACAAACCCGCTGGCCAGGCCGTGCCGCAGGACGCCGCAGCTGCGCTGCAGCTGCTCACTGCCGCCGGTCACTGGGCGGACGATCCAAGTCCGATCCAGCCGCTGCAGCGGCATCTGTTGCGACAGAACTTGCTGCTGCCCATGGCAGACGAGGCCAGTGGCCTGGTGGTGTTCAGCCAGCAGCGCGAGGTAATCCGCCTGCTGACCGATGCGCGCAGCAAGCTCGAACAGGAGTTCATCGTCGAGGTCAGTGGCGAGCCCGAAGCCAACGGCCTCGCGCTGCTCGGCCAGGGTATCGGCCATCGCGGCAAGATTCTGCCCAAGGCCAAGGCCAGCTGGCAGAACGAAACCCATCTGCGCCTGGCGATCAAGCAGCCGCAGCCTGGCGAACTGCGCATGCTCTGTGAAGCGATCGGCCTGCGCGTGCTCGGCTATAAACGCATCCGCATCGGCCGGCTGTCGATGGCCAAGCTGCCGGTCGGGCAGTGGCGCTTTCTTGGCGAACACGAGCGGTTCTGAACCCGCCATTCGGCGGCGAGCATTACCGCAAGCCCGCCTGCCGCCGCACACGCGCTTGCAGTACCGGTAAGGCTGAACCAGTCTTACCGAGGTGCTGTCCGACGACAGCACCTCATCGAATTCGCACCGCGAGTTCGCCTGCCGTCCATCGGAACACTGATGCCAAGACTGCTGTTGTTGCTGCTGCTCTGCTCGTCGACTGCCCAGGCGGCTGAGCGGGTCGAGGTTTGGACCTATCACGCATCGCCCCCCTTCGCCAGCGAGCAGAGTCCGGGCTTGTCCGAAACGCTGGTGGAGTTGCTCAACCAGCACCCGTCCAACAACGGCCGCTATTTCTTCGCACTCAGCCAACTACCGCGCAAGCGCCTCGATGCTCGTCTCGCCGGGAACAAGCCAGGCGTGCTGCTATGGGCGACGCCGGAATTTTTCCCCAGCCGACTGATCGCCAGTTCGCATCTGACCCCGCCGCTGCTCTGCGATACCCAGGATTTCGTGTCGCTAGCCACTCGCCCATTCGACTACGACGGCCCGGGCTCGCTTCACGGTTACCGCCTCGGCGGCGTGCTCGGGCATCGCTATCAGGCACTGCAAGCCGACATCGAGCGGCAGCTGATCCATCGGGAAGATGTGCACTCCGATCTGCAGAACCTGCAGAAGCTGCTCTCCAACCGTATCGACGTGATCCTGCTGCCACGCTCCGCGCGGCTGTTCTACGAAACAACCGAGGTGGCGGCTGAACGCCTGCACGTGTCGACCGTGCCCCTCTACAGCTTCGAACGCCACATCCTCACCACCGCGACTCTCAATCCTGCGGCGACCCAGTTCATTCAGCAGCTGATCGCCGACCTCCCCCAGAGCGCGCGCTGGCAGACCCTGCTGCGCCGTTACGGCCTGCAACGGATGAGCGCACCCTGCGCGGTCTATTGAGCGGACGCAGGCGGCTCTGGCGAATCGAGGTGCGCACGGCCCATACTGGCGCAAACAAAAGGAGAGCGAGTTCACAAATGAGACACGCCCTGGCGATCGCGCTGCTGATGACCCTGAGCGGCTGCGCCACTCAAACCTGCGACCAGCCCTGGAGCGGCAGTGCTTGTCGGGCCGAGCGGCTGCTCTACCAGAACGACCTGCTACAGGCGAAGATCCTGATTTCGGTAGGCGATGAGGAAGGCTACGAACTGGCCGATGCCCTGCTCGATCGCAGCGCCGCGCAGGATCGACGCGGCGAAACGGAGTTCTACAAGGCACTACTGATGATCCGCCAGGGGCCTGAGCCGTCCGAAGTGCTGCAACTGCTGGAGAAGGCCAAGCGCAAGGGCCATCCGCATGCGGTTGCCCTGCTCTACAAGATCTACATGGAACCCTATCTCGTCGACGAACGCGACATCGCCAAAGCGGACCGGTATCGCGAAGCCTATGCTCATCTGGATGTTGCCCAGAGCGGCTACCCGTCCTTCGAGAAGGCTCTGGCTCTGGTGTCTCAGCTGGTCGAGCCGCCGCCACCGGCATCCGAGTACCGCGCGCCCTGTCCCCAGCACTGCCTGGAAAAAGCACGCTAATCCGATGCGCGCAGCGTCGGCGCCTGCACGGCCCGTTACGGGGCTGGTGTCTGCGACAGCCGCGGCTCCTGCTTGCCATCAGCCACCGCACGCGCTTGCGCCTCGGTGGCGTAGGGCCCGCCAATCAGCGTGCCGTCGAGCTCCACGATCCAGCAGACGACCCAGGTCGGTCGCCAGGCTTGGGGTACATCGTCACCGCTGAGGTACTTGATCTGCAGGGACATGGCGTTTCTCCACGGCTGGTCAGGCAAGTCGCCGCCCGGTTCCGGTGCAGGCGGCCCATACAGGGAAGACCATGCGCGCGACGGTTTCTCTTCTCGCAGCCGACGGAAGCGCGCTCACGCGAACCGCAACCGAGGCGCGCGTTCTACAGAACGGGTGATACAGGCGAGGATCTGCAATGCGTTCCACCAGCCGCGTGCTTCCGCTGATACTGCTTTCCTGCCTGGTACTGGCCGGCTGCAGTCGCGCAACGCTGGTCTATAGCAACCTCGACCTGCTGGTGCCCTGGACACTCAACGACTATCTGGATCTCGATCGGCGTCAGAAGGGCGAGCTACGCGGGCGGCTGCGTGAGCATCTGGCCTGGCACTGCAGCACGCAACTGCCGGAGATTCTGGTCGGCCTGGAGCAACTGGAACGCAAAAGCGCCAGCGGCCAGCTGAATCAGCACGACCTGGAATCGCACTACCAGCGGGCGCACGAGGCCATGCGCACCATTGCCGTGGAGATCACGCCGACCGCCAGCGAACTGCTGCGCGCACTGAATGATGAACAGGTGCAGGAACTACGCGCGGCGCTGGCGGAGAACCGCCGCGAGCACCGCGAGAAATACCTGACTCCGCCGTTGCCACAGCAGATTCGCGAGCGCGCCGAACGCATGCAGGACCGCCTGCAATTCTGGTTCGGCGAGCTGAGTGCCGCGCAGCGCCAGCGCGTGCTGCTCTGGGCGCACACCCTGGGCGAGCAGAACCGCCGCTGGCTGGAGAGCCGCGAGCGCTGGCAGACGATGCTGCTCGGCGCCGTGGAACAACGCCACCGTGAAGACTTCGATGCCCGTATCGCCCAGCTCTTGCAGGAGCGTGAAGCACTCCTGAGCGCAAGCGATCGGGCCGACTTGCGGCGCGCCGAGCAGGCAGGCCTGAAGCTGGTCGCCGATCTTTACCAACTGGCTGACGAGGCGCAGCGCGCACACCTCACCGGACGGCTGGCGAACCTGCAGGCGGACTTTGCTTCGCTGCGATGCCTGCCCCCGTCCAATGCCTAACGTCGCGGTACCGCCAGCAGTCGCCTGACATCACGTTGTGCGGGCTCGTCCAGCTCGACAAGCATGTGCGGCTTGCCCGCCACCAGCACCGCCAGCGGTACACCATCGCGAAAGAGAATGCGGTTGCCAGCCAACGCCGGCACCCTGGTCCCGGGCAACAGGGTGCCGAGTTGATTCAGCGGGTCGACTGCCGAAACCGCCAGCCACTCACCTGAGACTGGCCGCTTGCGCACCTCACGCAGCAGGCCGAGCGCTTCCGGCAGGGCGAACTGCTCGCCCGCCACGCCAGCGACGAAGCGCCCACCGCGTATTTCGCCACGAGCCTCCAGGCGGTGATAGACCCGTAGCAGTTCGCGCCACGGTGGCAACCAGTCGGCCTCGCGTGCCAGCAGCCGCCAGAACACCACACCGTAGCGACGCAGCAGTACCCGAGCGATATGCTCCAGCGCCTCCGGATCGACGCTGGTCCGCCCATGCGGCGTCTCGTCAACCGGGCCGGTTTTGCGCACCACCGCCCAGCGTCCGGCATCGGCCATACCGCCGATGAAGGCGCCACCGCGGGTGCGTCGAGCGGTGCGCGAGCGCTTGCTGGCCGGCGTCAGCAGCGCACGCAAGCCAGCAAAGCTGTCGGCATTGACCAGCCCCACCGATACCAGCTCGCCGAGGGCATCCTCCAGCTCGCTGCGCAGCAGATGCGCCTCGTGCTGCAGCTCATCGAAGAACAGCGCGCCCTGCGAGCACAGGCAATCGAATACCCGCTGCGCCCGTGACGACAGTTCCGGTGCCGGCGCATCGGCCGCCAGCGTGTACCAGGCCTTCAGCTGGCGGCGCGGCAGCAGCACGACCGGCGTACCACGCACCGGACCGCCACTGGCTTTCAGTCGCCCGGCAAGGCGCGTCCAGACGATGCGACCGGAACGGCACAGTTCGTCCAGCCAGCTGCTGCCGTAATCCTTCAGCCGTGCCGGCAGCAGATCGGCTTCCCAGGCTGCTGCCGGCGCCTGGAAGCCTTCCAATTGCTCGATTACCGTGGCCAGCGCCTCTCGGCCCTGCATGCGGGTGGCGGCACAAAGATGTTGCCAGTCGACGAGAAAACGCATGAAGTCCGCGCGCTCAACCGGCTCGATCTCGCGCCGCAGGCGCTTGACCGTGTAGCGATGGATACGCGCCAGCAGATGCCGCTCGCACCACTCTTCCTCCACCGCGCCAGGCGTAAAGCGCCCGCGCAGTACGTAGCCCTGGCTTTCCAGACGGGTCAGCGCCAGCGCAACCGCTGAGGCCGGCAGCGCCAGCGGCCGGGCAATCAGCGGCACCGGCAACGGGCCGAAGCCGCTCAGTCGCGCGCGGATCAGCTCGACCAGCGCCTCGTCTTCCGTGAACGATTGGTCGTGCCCGGCCGGCGGCTGCAGGCGCGGCTCGCAGGGCGCCTGCGGGTAGATCGCGCGCAGCCACGCCAACCGTTCCAGCGGCAGCCACAGCGCACGGTCATGGGCGACCTGCAGGCGCGTCGCCCGTCCGCCGTGCGCCAGCTCGGCGAGCCATTGCAGCCACATCGGCTGCGCCGCGGCCTCGGCTTCGGCGATGCAGCCCAGCGCGGTCAGCGCCTCGTGCATCTCATCGGCGGTGCGCGCCTCGGGCCAGGCCTCGTCACGCACTGCGGCGATGGCATCCGCGTCCAGCGCGCCGAGATCGTCGGTCGATTCCGGATCGCTCCAACGCCGGGCGAGTACCGCCTGGGTGCGTCGCTCCTCCAGCGGCGCGTCATCGAGAAAGGCGTAGGGCCGCGCGCCGAGCACCTCCATCGCCAGCGGCGACGGTGCCGGCAGGTCGCGCGCCAGCAGCTCCACTTCACCGCGCTCCATGCGCCGCAGTAGCGCCAGCCAGCCTTCGCTGTCCATCGCCTCGTGCAGGCAATCGTCGAGGGTCTGCGCCACCAGCGGATGCTCGGGAATCTCACGCTCGCCGACGATGTTCTCCAGGCAGGCCACCTGATCGGGGAACACCGTGGCCAGCAGGTCTTCGCTCTTCATCCGCTGCAGCTGCGGCGCCACCTTGCGCCCGCCGGCCATGCGCGGCAGCGCCAGAGCGGTGGTGGCGATCCAGCGCCAGCGCACGCCGAACAACGGCGCGTCGAGCAGCGCCTGGATCAATACCTGTTCGGCACTCGCCGAATGCAGGTAGCGCCAGACCTCATCCAGCGCAAAGCTGTGGCTGGTGGACAGCGAAAGGATGATGGCGTCCTCGGTGGCCGCCGCCTGCAGCTCGAAGTTGAAGGTGCGGCAGAAGCGCTTGCGCAGCGCCAGGCCCCAGGCGCGGTTGATGCGACTGCCATAGGGCGAGTGGATCACCAGCTGGGTGCCGCCGGACTCGTCGAAGAAGCGCTCCATGACCAGCCGTTGCTGAGTCGGCAGCGCGCCCAGCGCCGAGCGCGCGCGGGCCAGGTATTCGACGATCTGTCGCGCCGCCGGCTCGGCGAGGCCGAGCACGTCCAGCAGCCAGGCGATCGCCGGTTCGAGACGCGAGGCGCCCGTCTGCTCGGCCGCCGCCAGTCGCTGGTCGATCTCCCCGCGCAGACGCGCCACGGCGAAGGACAGCTCGTCGCTGCGCCCCGGCGCTTCGCCGAGCCAGAACGGAATGTTCGGCGGCTGGCCCTGGGCATCCTCGACACGCACCCGCCCCGCCTCGATCCTGAGAATGCGATAGGACGTATTGCCCAGCTGGAACACATCGCCGGCCAGGCTCTCCACCGCGAAGTCTTCATTGACCGTGCCGATGTTCAGCCCCTGCGGTTCGAGCAGCACGGCGTAGTCGGCGTTGTCGGCGATGGTGCCGCCGGAGGTCAGCGCGATCAGCCGCCCGCCGCGCCGGCCACGCAGGCTGCGGGTCACCAGATCGCGATGCAGATAGGCCCCGCGTGGGCCGTGACGGGTGGTATAGCCCTCGGCAAGCATCCGCAGCAGCGCCTGGTAAGTCGTCTCGGCCAGCCCGGCATAAGGCATGGCGCGACGGATCAGCACCAGCAGCGCGTCCTCACCCCATTCACTGCAGGCCACCTCGGCGACGATCTGCTGGGCCAGCACATCCAGCGGCGCCTGGGGAATCTTCAGGGTATCCAGCTCGCCACGGCGCACTGCGTCGAGCAGCGCGGCGCACTCGATCAGATCGTCACGGGAGCTGGGAAACAGCCGCCCCTTGGACACACCAAACACTTGGTGGCCAGCCCGTCCGACCCGCTGCAGGAAGGCCGAGATAGAGCGCGGCGAGCCGAGCTGGCAGACCAGTTCCACGTCGCCGATGTCGATACCCAGCTCCAGCGAGGCGGTAGCCACCAGCACCCGCAGGTCGCCGCGTTTGAGCTTCTGCTCGGCGGCCAGCCGCTGCTCGCGGGCCAGGCTGCCGTGGTGCGCGGCCACCACGGCGCTGCCCAGTCGCTCGGACAGATGCCGCGTGGTGCGCTCGGCCATGCGCCGCGTGTTGACGAACACCAGGGTGGTGCGATGCTCGCCGGCCAGCGTCGCCAGGCGGTCGTAGACCAGCTCCCAGGCATCGTTGCTCATCATCGCTTCGAGCGACACCGGCGATACTTCCAGCGCCAGATCGCGCGCACGGCCATGACCGATATCGACGACCTCGCACGGCCGCCCGGCGCCGACCAGGAATTGCGCGACGGCTTCGATCGGCTTCTGCGTCGCCGACAGTCCAACCCGCACCAGTGGCCTGTTGCAGAGTGCCTCCAGCCGCTCCAGAGACAACGCCAGATGACTACCGCGCTTGTTGCCGGCGATGGCGTGAATCTCGTCGACGATCACGCTCTGCACGTCCGCCAGCATCTGCCGGCCGGATTCCGAGCCGAGCAGCACGTAAAGCGATTCCGGCGTGGTGACGAGGATGTGCGGCACCCGCTTGCGCAGCGCCGCCCGTTCGGCCTGAGGCGTGTCGCCGGTGCGCACGGCGGTGCGGATCTCCAGCGGCGGCAGACCGAGACGCTGGAGTTCGGCGGTAACGCCGGCGAGCGGCTCTTCCAGATTGATGTGGATGTCGTTGGACAGCGCCTTGAGCGGCGAGACGTAGAGCACCCGTGTGGCATCGGCCAACCCGCCCTCGGCCAGACCCTGCTGCACCAGCGCGTCGATGGCGGCGAGAAAGGCGGTCAGCGTCTTGCCCGAGCCGGTCGGTGCGGCGACCAGCGTCGAGCGCCCGGCATGGATCAGCGGCCAGGCAGCCACCTGGGCTGGCGTCGGCGCGGGAAAGCTGCGGGCGAACCAGCCGGCCACGGCGGGATGGAAGCGGCTCAACGGATCAGAACAAGGCGTGCTCATGCCGATGAATATGGTGGTGCCCCGGCCTTTGCACAAGCGACAGCCGGTCGGTAACCGGGAAACGGCCCGCGACTATGGCGGTCAACCTTCAGACATCCGCAACGCCACGGAGACGACCCATGACCACGACCCCGCTCAGCCTCGATAACGCCATGCAGCTGGCCGCCGAAGCCTTCTTGCCCTGTGGCTGCGTGACCAGCGCCAACCCCGAGGATGACAGCTTCGGCTTCACCGTGATGAACGGCAACGGCGAGGAAATCACACGGGTTGCGCAGGTGCGCGACTACGCCGACCCGCTGCGCGTGGCCCATGTGATCGAGCAGACCCGTCAGGAGCTAATCGACAAGGGCTGCACCCTCGAGCCGTGGACGATGCCCTTCATCACCGACGCCAGCGCCATCCCGGAAACCACACCGAACTACTGAGGACGCGGCATGAGCGATCCCGTGTTGTTGATCACCGGCGCCTCCTCCGGCATCGGTGCGGCCACCGCGCGACTGGCGGCCAAGGCTGGCTACCGCGTGGCGCTCGCCGCGCGTTCGACGGACAAGCTGCAACAGCTGGTCGACGAGATCGGCGCCGAGCGCGCCCTCGCGATCCGCTGCGACGTGACCGATTACGATGAGCAGCAGGCCATGGTGCAGCGCGTAGTGGAGCATTTCGGACAGCTCGATGCGGTATACGCCAACGCCGGCATCCCCGGCTGCGAAGGCGGTTTCAGCGGCGCCGATCCCGAAGTGTGGAAAGCCATGCTGCTGACCAACGTCTACGGCGTCGGGCTGACCCTGCGCTGTACGCTGGCCGCCCTCAAGGCCCGCCGCGGCCACCTGCTACTCACCGGCTCGGCGGCCGGACGGTTCGTCATCCCCGGCTCCATGTACAGCGCCAGCAAGTGGGCCGTGACCGGTATGGGCCTGAGCGTGCGCGAGGAACTGCGCGGCAGCGGCGTGCGGGTCACGCTGATCGAGCCGGGCATGGTCGACACGCCGTTGTTCGACGAGCCGCCAGCCTATGCGCTGCAGCCTGATGACGTCGCGCGGGCGGTGGTCTATGCGCTGTCGCAACCGCCACACGTGGACGTCAACGAAATCCTGATCCGCCCGACACCGCCGCTCGACACGGCACGCTGAGCGGGGCCGGCAGCGCCAACGCTGGTGGCCTGCTTCACTCAAAGGCGTAATCGCGGCTCGGCAGAAAACTTTCCGTCGCGCTTCGGGTCGCTATTGAGGGCGGCGTTTGGCGGCCCGTAACGGAATGGGGGTACGTCCATGGGCAACCTGGCACACCAGCCGCATCACCAGGTTTCAAGCGCCGAACTGGACCAGCTGCAACAGCGTTTCAGTCACGTTCGCGCCGTCAGCAAGGCCATCTGCGCACCGTTGCAGATCGAGGATTACATCATCCAGAGCATGCCGGAGGTCAGCCCGCCAAAGTGGCACCTGGCGCATGTCAGCTGGTTCTTCGAGACGTTCCTGCTCAAGCCCTATCTCAACGGCTACCGACCGCTGCATGAGACCTACGACCACCTCTTCAACTCCTATTACCAGACCCACGGCGTGCCCTTCCCACGTGCCCGACGCGGGCTGATCTCACGGCCCGGCGTGGACGAGATCTATCGCTACCGTAGCCATGTCGACCAGGCGATGGGCGAACTGCTCGCCGCGCCCCCGCGCGAACATGTCGGCGAGATCGCCCGGCGCATCGAGCTCGGCCTGCAGCACGAGCAGCAGCACCAGGAGCTGCTGCTGATGGACATCAAGCACATCCTTGCGCAGAACCCGCTGCACCCGGTGTACCGCAGCGACCTGCAAGCGGCGCCGCGTCGGACGCTGGAACGCCAGCACTGGTACGACTATGCCGGCGGCGTGGTCGAGATCGGTCATGCCGGCGATGGCTTCGCCTTCGACTGCGAGACGCCGCGTCACCGCCAGTTCGTCGAAGACTTCCAGCTCGCCGAACGCCTGGTGAGCAACGGCGAATACCTGTCGTTCATCGCCGACGGCGGCTACACCCGCCCGGAACTGTGGCTCTCCGACGGCTGGGATCTGATCCAGCAAGCCGGCTGGCATGCACCGCTGTACTGGCAGCGCGATGACGGCCTCTGGTACGAGATGACTCTGGGCGGGCTGCAGCCGCTGGAACTCGATGCGCCGGTGTGCCACCTCAGCTACTACGAGGCCGATGCCTTTGCGCGCTGGAGCGGCGCACGGCTACCCAGCGAAGCGGAATGGGAGCTGGCGGCATCCGATGTGCCGCAGCACGGCAATTTCCTCGAGAGCGATCACCTGCAGCCAGTGGCCGCCGCTTGTGCAGCAGGCGCGCCGGTGCAGTTGTATGGCGACGTCTGGGAATGGACCGCCAGTGCCTACCTGCCTTATCCGGGCTTCCGCCCGCTACCCGGCAGCCTCGGCGAATACAACGGCAAGTTCATGTCCGGGCAGATGGTGCTGCGTGGTGGCTGCTGCGTAACCCCTGCCACCCATATCCGCGCTACTTACCGCAATTTCTTCCAACCCGCGATGCGCTGGCAGTTCGCCGGCCTGCGCCTGGCCCGAGGGCTCTGAGATGGCTCTAGCGATTCATTTCCACGATCAGCTGCAGCAGCCGCCCGCCGCGTCACTGCGCGAGGAAACCCTCGCCGGTTTCGCGGCGACGCCGAAGTGGGCGTCGCCGAAGTTCTTCTATGATCGCCGCGGCTCGGAGCTGTTCGAACAGATCTGCCAGCAGCCGGAGTACTACATCACCCGCACCGAGGAACGGATTCTCGCCGACGCCGCCAACGACATCCTCGACATTGCCGGACCGCACAGCGACCTGATCGAGCTGGGCAGTGGTGCCAGCCGCAAGGTGCGCCTGCTGCTCGAAGCGCTGCACCCGTCGAGCTATCTGGGCATCGACATTTCCGAGGACTTCCTGCTCAGCAGCACCCAGCGCCTGGCCGCCGATTACCCCTGGCTGGAGGTGCATGCCGCCTGTACCGATTTCTCCCAGCAGCTCTGCCTGCCTGACGACTTCGCAAGCCATCACCCGCTGGTGTTCTTCCCCGGATCGAGCATCGGCAATTTCACCCCGCTGGAGGCCCGCCGCTTCCTGCATCGCCTGCACGACGTGCTGCCGCTGGGCGGCGGGCTGCTGATCGGCGTCGATCTGGTCAAGGAGCGAAGCCGACTGGAAGCGGCCTATAACGACGAGGCGCATGTCACCGCAGCGTTCAACCTCAACCTGTTGCAGCGCATCCGCGACGAACTGGACAGCGACATCGACCCATCGCGCTTCGTCCATCGCGCGTACTTCAACGAGGCCGAATCGCGCATCGAGATGCACCTGATCAGCCCTGCCGCGCAGGACGTGACCATCGAGGGCCAGCGTTTCCACTTCGAAGCCGGGGAAAGCCTGCATACCGAGAACTCCTACAAGTACACGCTGGAATCCTTCAAGCAGCTGGCCAGCAGCGCAGGCTTCGACAGCCGCGGCCAGTGGACCGATGCACAGGCGCTGTTCAGCGTGCATTACCTGCAGCGACGTTGAGCCATGCGCAGACAATTTCCAGTGCGTGCCCTGTCCCTGCTGCTCGCCTCGCACCTTTGTGCAACGGCAACCCCCGCCGATGAACCACTACGGCTGAAGTCCCTGCAGCGCTGCGGCGACCTGTTCGCCGCTACCAAGCTGACCTTCTGCCTGCGCAGCGAGGGGCTTGGCAGCGAAACGCCGCGCGTGCTGCTCGCCGGCCAGCCACTGCCGGCGGAGCAGATCGAGCGTAACGGCGAAACACTGCGCCTGCGCCTGCACAGCCGCGCGCACGCCAGCGGCCCGCTGTGGCTGGAGCAACAGCAGCGTCGCAGCAACCCGGTATGGCTGTCGTTGGGTGGCAGCCAGGTGCGGGCCGCCGGGCCCAACGAAGTCGCCACCAACATGGACGGCCTGACGACCTACGTGAACCTGGTCAGCGTGATCATCGAGGAGGACCTGGATGCGCTGGACACGGCGCGCCAGCTGGCCGACAAGTACGATGCCGAACTGGTCGGCGCCATCGCCCCGCTCAACACCTACCAGCTGCGCCTGCCGGTGAGCAATCTGACCGAGCGCGACGCCCTGGTCCTGCGTCTGGGCAACGAGGTCGGCGTGGATGCGGTGGTGATCGAGGAATCCGGCGCCGAGGCCGCAGAGCGCGACGATGGCGACAAAAAGCCGCAGACGTCGGAATGGGCGGCGAACCGCTTCCTCGATGCGGTGCACTACTACCGCCAGCGCATCAACGCGCGCCAGGCGCCTGTCGAAACCGAGCCACTGCGCATCGGCGTGATCGAACGCAATGTGGATTTCGACACGCCAGCCTTCGCCGATTACCTGACGCCCTGCAAAGCTGACGAGCGCCGTACCTGCCTGTACGCCCGCGATGGCGACGCCCCTGACAGTCACGGCAGCAGTGTCGCCGGTATTCTCGCCGCCCGCGGCCAGGAGGCGCAGGACATGGGCTTTCTCAGCGCGCTGGACGGCGTCGGCCCCGGCTTCGAGGTGATCGTCGAGCGCAACTCAGATGCCGGCATCACCGCCAATATCGCCGCGTCGGTGAATCTGGTGGAGGATGGCGTGCGCATCCTCAACTGGAGCTGGGGCATTCATCGGATCGGCACGCTGGATGTCGAAGGCGAACCGGTGGATTCGCTGCTGCGCTCGGGCATCGCCATGAGCGGGTACGAGGAGCTGCTCGAGGAATTCTTCCTCTGGCTGCGCCGCGAGCACCCGGACGTGCTGGTAATCAACTCGGCCGGCAACGGCTCGGCGCGCTCCGGACGCGATGATTACCGCCTGCCCTCGTCGTTCATCACCGAGCAGTTGCTGGTGGTCGGCGGCCATCAGCTCAGCGACAAGCGCGAACTGCCGGTCGAGCATCCGGATTACGTGAAAAAGCGCCGCTCGTCGAATGTCGACATGCGCGTCGACATCACCGCCGCAGCCTGTACCCGCGCGGCCACCCGCGATGGCAAGGCACCGGGCGAGGTGCATTGCGGCACCTCTTACGCGACCCCGCTGGTGGCCGGCGCAGTAGCATCAATGCTGTCGGTCAACCCACGCCTGGAGCCCGAACAGGTGCGCGAGCTGCTGCGCCGCAGTGCCATGACCATCGGCGCCGATTTCGAAGCGGCCGAAGCGGATGATCTGACAGCGCCGATCCTGCCCTCCGAGCGCAATTACCAGCTGGACAACCGCGATGTCGGTCGCTCGGCGCGGCTGGATATGCGCAAGGCGCTGGAGCTGGCAGTCGACAGCCTGCAACATCGCCGCTGATGGGTCAGCCGCGCCCGGCAACCAGCCCGTCGAACGTCTCCGGCGCCAGTGCACTGTCGCCTTGCGCGGTCAGGCGCTGGCGCAGACTGACGCTGTCCGGCTCACGCCCATCGAGGATCGCCAGCAGCCGCGCGCCACGCTCGGTGAGCACGAAGTTCTCGCCGTTGCCGCCCTCCTTTTCCGGCCGCGAAGCGATGAAACCGCCCTCGAACAACCGGCTTTCGTAGTCCGCCGCCTCGGCGCGCAGGCTGTCGAGGTTGGGCAGTGGGCGGCCGGCGCTTTCCAGTTCGGCAGCGTAATCCTCGGCATAGCGACGTGGTTTGAAGCTGTCATTGGCCGACTGCTGGACTTCATGCAGTAGGCGCAGCAGCAGGTCCCAGTTGTAGTTCATGGCTCGTCTCCCGATGCAGATTACAACCCCGCGGCAAACGGGGCGCTTGCTAGTTGGGACTAGCCGACCGCGCGAGGGTTCGCTGCCGCACGATGGCTGAACTAAAGCACCCGCATGGCGATCCACCGTTCATATCGACCGAGCCGAGGATGCCAACCATGCGATATCTGATCGTTCCGTTCGCTGCCGCGCTGCTGGCCAGCCAGGGCGCCCATGCCACCTGCACGCCCGAGGAAGTCACGGCCAAGGCGGAGCAACTGGCCGAGCGCGTCAACCAGCTGACCCAAAGCGATCCGCAGCGGGCCAAGGAAATCAACGAGGAAATCCGCCAGATGGAGGCCAAGCGCACCGCCGACCAGCTGGGCGACGAGTGCGAGGCCTACGACAAGCGCCTGCAGCAGATCGAGCAGGCGGAGTCGCAAGCGGACGTGAAGGATTAGCGCGAGCTGGCCGTCACTCGGCGGCTGGCTTCTTGCGCTTGAGCGGTGCCAGGCCGTCCTGGCTGACCAATGAAGGCGTTTCCCGCTTGGCGTTCTTCGGCCGTTTGGCGGCCGGCTTGGCCTTCTTGTCCGTGGCGCCCTTCTTCTTCTCGACCTTCTTTTTCTTGGTGCCGGCAGCCTTGCCTGAAGCCTTGAGGTTCTTCGGCCCCTGATAGGTGCCCTTGAGCCCCTTGATCACACGCCGCTCGAAGCGCTGCTTGAGATAGCGCTCGATGCTGGACATCAGGTTCCAGTCGTTGTGACAGATCAGCGAGATCGCCAACCCTTCAGCGCCGGCCCGGCCGGTACGGCCGACGCGGTGCACGTACTCGTCGCCCGAACGCGGCATGTCGAAGTTGATCACCAGATCCATGCCTTCGATATCCAGCCCACGGGCGGCCACATCGGTCGCCACCAGCACCTTGACGCCACCCTGCTTGAGCCGCTCGATGGCCAGCTTGCGCTCCTTCTGGTCCTTCTCGCCGTGCAGCACGAAAACCTTGACCTCGCTGGCGACCAGGTGGCCATAGAGCCGATCGGCCTGAGCGCGGGTGTTGGTGAAGATCACCGCCTTCTGGTACGTCTCGTTGGCCAGCAGCCAGTGCACCAGCTTTTCCTTATGCGCGATGTCATCGGCAGTGATGATCTGCTGGCGCGTGCCTGCGTTCAGCTCGCTGACGCGGTTGAGCTGCAGGTGCAACGGCTCGCGCAGCACCTGCGCGGTCATCTCACGCAGGCTCGCGCCGCCGCTGGTAGCGGAAAACAGCAGGGTCTGCTGGCGCTTGCCGCATTCGCCGACCAGCCGCTGGACGTCCTCGGCGAAGCCCATGTCGAGCATGCGGTCGGCCTCGTCGAGAATAAGGACTTCCACGTCCTTGAGGATCAGCGTGCCGGCGTTGAGGTGCTCGATCAGCCGTCCCGGCGTACCAATCAGCACGTCAGGAACCTTGCGCAGCATGGCGGCTTGCACCTTGAAATCCTCGCCGCCGGTAATCAGCCCCGACTTGATGAAGGTGAACTGCGAGAAGCGCTCAACTTCCTTGAGCGTCTGCTGCGCCAGTTCGCGGGTCGGCAACAGGATCAAGGCGCGCACGTCGACGCGCGGCTGGGCATCGCCGATCAGCCGGTTGAGCATCGGCAGCACGAACGCTGCGGTCTTGCCGCTACCAGTCTGCGCCGTCACGCGCAGGTCCTTGCCTTCCAGCGCCGGCGGAATGGCCGCGACCTGCACCGGCGTCGGCTCGACGAATTTGAGTTCGGCGACTGCCTTGAGCAGGCGTTCGTGCAGGGCGAATTGGTCGAACAAGGGCGCTACCTCGGAGATATCAAAAAAACGGTGGCATAGGTTACCCCGTCTGCCGGCTAAAGGCGCGTTTCTGTAACCGCCGGCATATTCTCGGCACACAACTGGCGCTAAGCTGATCGGACGAAGATGGCTTAATGCCAAAGGAGGCGAAATGTCGCTGTTCACCCGATTCAGCCTACTGAGCGTGGCTGCCGTCCTGCTGACAGGCATCGCCACCGCCCAGGCCCAGCCCCCCGAGGGCAAGCCAGGCCGGCCCGACAAGGCCGGTAACCATCAGCCGCGGTATGAGCAGGACCACCGCATGCACGGTCCCTCCATCGACCTCAGCGACGTGCGCATCACCCTGCGCAGCCACCGCGACCTGCTCGCTCCAGCTTCCTCCCTGCCGCCCGGCATCCAGAAGAATCTGGCGCGCGGCAAGCCCTTGCCACCGGGCATTGCCAAGAAGATGGATGGTCGCCTGCTGAGCCACCTGCCCCATTATCAGGGCTACGAATGGCAGCAGGTCGGGCGCGACGTCGTGCTGGTCGCCATCGCCACCGGCGTCATTTACGAGATTCTGGAGAACGTGCTCGACTGAGCCAGCCCCGCTCCCGGCGACCGCTCAGCGCGGCTCGCAGGTGAGCTGGATGCGCAGGCGGATGACCTCGCGCTTGAACTTGGCAGTGAGGATTTTCTGCTGACCAGGCTGCAGCTCGGTGCGGCGGGTTCGCGGCGCTTCCGGGCCGTTGCGGAACACGGCAGTGCAACGCGCGGCGACCTGCCCATAGTTGTGCAGCTGCAGGCCGGCCATATCGCGGTCGATGGTTTCCGGAGACGCCGAGACCTCGGCGCCGTTGAGCTGCTGCTCGAGGTCGACCGGATAGGTCACCGCCGAAGCGGTCAGCGGCAGCAAGGCAAACAGCATGTAGCAACGTCGTTTCATTTCGGCTGTCTCCACGAAAAGGCGGCGGCCAGCGTAACAGACCTACGGCATAGGAAGATCAGGGAATGAAAGGGCCACGCGTGACTCTGGATCAATGGCGCACCCTGCAGGCGGTAATCGATCACGGCGGTTTCGCTCAGGCGGCGGAAGTGCTGCACCGCTCGCAGTCATCGGTCAGCTACACCGTGGCGCGCATGCAGGATCAGCTCGGCGTACCACTGCTGCGCATCGAGGGCCGCAAGGCCGTGCTCACCGAGGCCGGCGAGGTTCTGCTGCGGCGTTCACGGCAGCTGGTGACCCAGGCCAGCCAGCTCGAAGAACTGGCCCATCACATGGAACAGGGCTGGGAGGCCGAGGTGCGGCTGGTAGTGGATGCGGCCTACCCCAGCGCCAAGCTGATCCATACGCTGACCGAGTTCATGCCCAAGAGCCGCGGTTGCCGGGTACGCCTGCGCGAAGAGGTGCTGTCCGGCGTCGAGGACGTGCTCAGGGATGGCACCGCCGACCTCGCCATCAGCGCCCTGGACATCACCGGCTATCTGGGCGCAGAGCTGAGCACCGTGGAGTTCGTCGCCGTGGCGCACGCCCAGCATCCGTTGCATCAGCTGGGCCGCAAGCTCAGCGTGCAGGATCTGCAAAGCCAGATGCAGGTGGTGGTGCGCGACACTGGTGTGCGCCAGCCACGCGACAGCGGCTGGCTGGGAGCCGAGCAACGCTGGACGGTTGGCAGTCTGGCCACGTCGGTAGCCTTCGTCAGCAGCGGCCTCGGGTTCGCCTGGCTGCCGCGGCACATGATTCAGCGCGAGCTGGCCGAAGGCGTGCTCGTCCCGCTACCGTTGATCCAGGGCAGCGTGCGCCGCCCGCTGTTCTATCTCTACACCAACCCCGACAAACCGCTGGGTCCGGCCACACAGATTCTCATCGAGCTGATCAAGACGTACGATGGCGAACAATCTGTCGCCACTCGTGGTTGACCTGTTTTTGCCACCATCAGGAATGACGCCATGTTGAAACGCCTCACCCTCGCCGCCTGTTCCCTGCTGCTCGCCGGAAACTTGCTGGCTGCCGACAATCCCCACGTCCTGCTGACCACCAGCCTGGGCGAGATCGAACTCGAGCTGGACGCCGAGAAGGCGCCGATCAGCGTCGAGAATTTTCTCGGTTACGTGGAAAGCGGCTTCTACGACGACACCGTATTCCACCGTGTGATCCCGGGCTTCATGATCCAGGGTGGCGGTTTCGGTGAGGGACTGAATCAGAAACCCACCCGTGCCCCGATCAAGAACGAGGCCGACAACGGCCTGCACAACGTACGCGGCACCATCGCCATGGCCCGCACGCAGAACGTCAACTCGGCGACCAGCCAGTTCTTCATCAATCATCGGGACAACGACTTCCTCGACAACGGCTCCCGCGATTTCGGCTATGCCGTGTTCGGCAAGGTGGTTCGCGGCATGGACGTTGTCGACCAGATCGCGCAGGTACCGACCGGCAACCGCAGCATGATGCAGAACGTGCCGCTGACCCCGGTTAAGATCGTCACTGCGAAGAAGCTCTGATCCCTCCCGATGGCCGGCCTCGCCGGCCATCTCGTTTGCGGCCACGGCACAGCGGCCATGCCCCTGCGCCCATCCGCGCAACGCCTCGCCACAGGAGATCGCGTAATGAGTGCCCCACAAAGCCCCCTCAACACCCCGGAAGGTCAGGCACAACTGTTGCAGGACCTACTCAGCGCCGAGCGCGCCGGCGCCAAGGTCGCCGGGGAATCGCTGCAGCAAGCCACCGACCCGCAACAGCGTGAGCTGCTGGAACAGATTCGTCAGGGCGAAATCGACAGCTGCAAGTTGCTGCTTAACTGCCTGAAGCACCTCGGCCTGGAACCGAACAAGGACACCGGCGCCTTCTATGGCAAGGCCATGGCCATCGAATCGCTGGACGAGCGTCTGCCTTTCGTCGACAAGGGCCAGCAGTGGGTGATCCGCAAGCTGCGCGAATACCTGCCCGGCTGCGAAGACCCCTTACTGCGCAGCGAATTGGAACACATGCTGCGCATCCACGAAGAGAACAGCGCTGCCTCGCACTGACCGCTCAACCCCAGGGCAGGCCGCCGACAGCGCGCCTGCCCGTCCGGAAACCGAATCCACCCCACCGACCATTGCCAATCGGTCAATCCGCCTGACGATAGGGCAACGCCCCGCGCGCAGCTTGCGCATACGCCAGCACGCCGTGGCGTTCCTGCGCGAGAAAGTCCGCCACCGCGGCGCGCAATCCCGGATGCACCAGGTAGTGCCACGAGCGCGTGATCACTGGCTCGAAGCCCCTGATCAACTTGTGTTCGCCCTGCGCACCCGCATCGAAGCGCTGCACACCGGCAGCAATCGCCTGCTCGATGCCCTGATAGAAGCAGGTCTCAAAGTGCAGGCGATCGAACTCGGCCAGACAGCCCCAGTAACGACCATAGAGCTCCTGTTCGCCCAGCAGACTGAATGCCATGGCCACCGGACGTGCGTGCTGTTTGGCCAACACCACGCGAATCGCCTGCGGCATGCGCTCGGCCAGCAGACTGAAGAACAGACGCGTCAGATAGGGCGCCTGTCCACGCACCTGATAGGTGTTCGCGTAGCAGGCGTAGACGAAATCCCACTGCTCTTCGCTGAGCTGATCGCCGACCAGCCAGTCGAACTCGATACCCTGCCCGGCCACCTGCTCGCGTTCCTTGCGCAGCTGTTTGCGCTTACGCGAGGTCAGTGCGTCGAGGAAATCCTGAAAGTCGCGATAACCGCGGTTGTGCCAGTGGAACTGGCAGCCGATCCGCTCCAGCCATCCCTCGCGGCCAGCCAGGATTCCGTCGGCTGATCCCTCGGTGAAGTTCACGTGCAGCCCCGACAGTCCCTGGTTCGACAGCGTTTCGGTGAGTTCGTCGAGCATCGTGCCGAGCGCCGGTGGATTGCCCAGCAAGCGCGCACCGCTCACCGGGCTGAAGGGCACCGCGCAAAGCAGCTTGGGGTAGTAGGCGATGCCAGCCCGTTGGCAGGCATCGGCCCAGGCCCAGTCGAACACATACTCGCCATAGGAATGACTCTTGCGGTACAGCGGCATCGCCGCCAGCAGCCGCCCGTGCTGATCGCGCAGTACGCGATGCTCCGCTTGCCAGCCGCTGCGCCCACCGACGCTGCCGCTGTCCTCGAGTGCGGACAGGAAGGCATGGCGCAGAAACGGCTGTGCATCGGGCAGCAGCGCATCCCAGTGCGCGGCAGCCACGTCCTGGCCAAGGCGGGAAATAGTCTGGATAGGCATGCCGCGCAGTCTGGCCCGTCACGCACACGAAAAAAAGCCCCGCCGAAGCGGGGCTCAATGGAGCATCACGGATGAAGGTGATGTTTAGAACACGTACTGACCGCGAACCACGAAGCCATCGCCATCGTCGTCGCCTTCATAGTTGCTGATGCCGTCGGTCTTGGCCTTGACGTAGGTAGCGCTCAGCTTGACAGCTTCGTTGACGTACCAGTTGACACCCAGGTTATGCACCTTGCCGTCGACGTCGCCCACTTCGCGCAGACCAGTGCCGTAATCGACCACACCGGCAACCGCGCCCACACCGTTGTCATCTTCGACGGTGAAGTCGTCATAGCGGTAGAACACTTCCCACGCGCCGGTCTGCTTGTTCTCCGGCTTGATGCCGTCGAACTTGCCCAGCTTGTAGCCACGCGCTTCGCCAGTCAGGGTATAGGCGGCTTGCACGTAGAAACCATCAGCCTCGACGTCCTCGGCGGCGTTATCGGCCTCCAGGGTGCGCTTCATGTATTCGCCCTGCAGCGAGAGCGGACCGGTCGCCCAGGCCAGCTCAGCACCCCAGGCGGTGTCCTTGTCCCAATCGCCAGCATCGGAACCGTTGTAGCCGCCGAACACGCCACGGTTGCCGCTGTTGGCCTCGGTGCCACCTTCGGTATCCACGCCACGCATGCCCATACGGCTGCGGAAGCGGGCATCGTAGCCGTCATCGTCAGCGTTGCGCTGGGCGAAGTTCAGTCCGAGGTGCAGCACATTGCCGGCCTCATGCAGCGGTGCGAACACACCACGCAGGTTGAGCTGCTTGGTGCTCTGCCCGTTGTCATCACCGTTGTCCTTGGAGCTCAGTGTCACCGCACCGAACAGCGAATCGCCGGCGGTCGCGGCCACTTCGATACCCATGCCGTTCTGGTGGCCGTTTACCCACTCCATCAGGTCATAGACCGAGTTACGCTCAGGTGCGGTGACCCACTTGGAGCTGGTGGCCTTTTCCAGGCCGAAGATCGGGTCGAAGCGACCGAAGCGAATGGCGACCGGATTGAAGCCGGTGTAGGTGATCGAGGCTTCGTCGAAGTAGCCGTCGTCGCTGCTGCCGGCGTTATGCGCGAAATCGTAGCTGAACAGGTACTTCCAGTCCTTGTAGGCGGTACCCGACAGTTCGAGGAATGCGCGGCGGAAGTAAGCCGCGTCCTGGCTGCCGCCATCTTCGGTGTAGAAGCCGTCGAACTGGCTGTAGTCGGCCTGCAGGCGGCCACCGAGCTTGAAGCTGAACTCTTTGTCCGTAGTGGCGACTTCCAGGCCGCCCTTGGTCTTGATAACGAGATCGGCGCCATCGGTGGTGACGGTACCGGCGAAAGCCTGGGCGGAAACGGCCAGAGCGAGGGCGCTGGCGGCGAAACCGGCGAAGTGCTTACGGATCATCCAAAATTCCCCTTTATGTTTAGCGTCGGAAACACACGAGATGGGCTCTTTGTGTTGGGGGGAATCTTGGCGGCCGGTTATTTCAGCCAAGTGGCTGTTACATAAAGATTTTATGACAAGGGAACTTTCCGGTGAGGCGCGTCGCAGAGCGCTCCGCGGGCCACACAGGCACTCACCGCGCAGGCGCCATGGGGTGATTCGCGCCGCCCGCGCGTCGAGCGATGCGGGTCAATCGGCGCGCATTCAGGCAGTCGGCTTGCGCTCTGCCGGCCGCCGCGCGCCGGCCACCAGCTTATCGATTGCCTTGGCCGCGGCGGCCATACCGAAACTGGCCGTCACCATCATCACCGCACCGAAGCCACCCGCGCAGTCGAGCTTGACCCCTTCGCCGACGAAGCTCTTGCTCTGGCATACGCCGCCATCGGGTTTGGGATAGCGCAGCTGCTCGGTGGAAAACACGCAGGGCACGCTGTAGGTGCGCCCCGGCGTGCGCGAAAAGTTGTATTCGCGCCGCAGCAGCGAGCGCACCTTTGCCGCCAGCGGGTCGTTGAAGGTCTTGTTCAGGTCGGCGACCTGGATCTGCGTCGGGTCCACCTGCCCACCCGCTCCGCCGGTGGCGATGATCTGGATCTTGCGCCGCTTGCACCAGGCGATCAGCGCCGCCTTGGCCGGCACGCTGTCGATGCAGTCGATGACGCAGTCCATATCTTCGGTGATGTACTCGGCCATGGTTTCGCGGGTAACGAAATCGGCCACCGCATGGACTCGGCAGGCCGGATTGATGGCGCGGATGCGCGCAGCCATCTCGTCGACTTTGGGTTTGCCCACGGCCCCTTCCAGCGCCTGAATCTGCCGGTTGGTATTGGTGATGCAGACATCGTCCAGATCGAACAGGCTGATCTCGCCGACGCCGCTGCGCGCCAGCGCCTCGGCCACCCAGGAGCCGACTCCGCCGATGCCGACCACCGCCACATGCGCAGCGACCAGCCGTTCGAGCCCGACCCGACCATACAGACGGGCGATGCCGCCAAAACGCTGTTCATCGATAGACATGCCGACTCCCCGGAAAAAACCTGGCGATTATAAGACCTTGCCGCGTTGCCACCACTGCAACCGGCCGTCACCGGAGCCACGGGCTTTGCTTTAATATGGCGCCCTTTCCCGTCGCCCGGAGTCGTGATGACCGCCCCCGCCCTCTCCCCCACCCTTCAACTTGCCTGCGATCTGATCAATCGCCCTTCGGTGACGCCGCTGGACGAAGGTTGCCAGCAGTTGATGAGCCAGCGTCTCGCCGCCTGCGGCTTCGCGGTAGAACCGATGCACATCGAGGACGTGGAGAACTTCTGGGCGATCCGCGGCAACCAAGGCCCGGTGCTGTGCTTCGCCGGCCACACCGACGTGGTGCCGACCGGTCCGCTGCAGGCCTGGCACAACCCGCCGTTCAGCGCGCGCATCGACGAACAGGGCATGCTCCACGGACGTGGTGCGGCGGATATGAAGGGCAGCCTGGCATCGATGATCATCGCGGTGGAACGCTTTACCGCCGACTATCCGAACCACAAGGGGCAGATCGCCTTCCTCATCACCAGCGACGAGGAAGGCCCGGCACAACACGGCACCAAAGCCGTCGTCGAGCGCCTGCGTGAGCGCGGCCAGCGGCTGGACTGGTGCATCGTCGGCGAACCCTCGAGCACCACGCTGGTGGGCGACGTGGTGAAGAACGGCCGTCGTGGCTCGCTCGGTGGCACCCTCACCGTGCGCGGTCAGCAGGGGCACGTCGCCTATCCGCACTTGGCGAAGAACCCCATCCACCTGGCCGCGCCGGCGCTGGCGGAGCTTGCCGCCGAGCATTGGGACGACGGCAATGCCTTCTTCCCACCGACCAGCTTCCAGATCTCCAACCTCAACGCCGGCACTGGTGCGACCAACGTCATCCCTGGCACGCTGGAAGCGGTATTCAACTTCCGCTTCTCCACCGAATCCACGGTCGAGCAGCTGCAGCAGCGCACCGCCGCGATCCTCGACAAACACGGTCTGGACTGGAACATCGACTGGGCGCTATCGGGTCTGCCCTTCCTGACCGAGCCGGGCGAACTGCTGGACGCCGTTTCGGCCAGCATCCGCAGCGTCACCGGTCGCGAAACCACGCCGTCCACCAGCGGCGGTACCTCGGATGGCCGCTTCATCGCCACCCTCGGCACCCAGGTAGTCGAGCTCGGCCCGGTCAACGCGACCATTCACCAGGTGGACGAACACATCCTCGCCAGCGACCTCGACCTGTTGACCGAGATCTACTATCAAACCCTGGTGAACCTGCTCGCATGCTGATCTGCCCGATCTGCCAGGCGCCGCTGAGTGCGGTCGACAATGGCGTCGCCTGCCCGGCCAATCACCGTTTCGACCGCGCTCGCCAGGGATACCTGAACCTGCTGCCGGTACAGCACAAGAACAGCCGCGACCCGGGCGACAACCAGGCCATGGTCGAAGCCCGCCGGCGCTTTCTCGACGGCGGTCACTACGCGCCGCTGGCCCGGCGCCTCGCCGAACTGGCCGCCGAACGCACGCCGCAGCGCTGGCTGGATATCGGCTGCGGCGAGGGCTACTACACTGCGCAGCTCGCCGAGGCGCTGCCGGATGGCGAAGGCTATGCGCTGGACATCTCGCGCGAGGCGATCAAGCGCGCCTGCAAACGCGCGCCGCAGCTCGAATGGCTGGTGGCAAGCATGGCCCGTGTGCCGCTGGCCGATGCCAGCTGCGACCTGCTCGCCAGCGTATTCAGCCCGTTGGACTGGCAGGAAGCCAGGCGCCTGCTCAACCCCGGTGGCGGCTTGCTGCGCATGGGGCCGACCCGCGAGCACCTGTGGGAACTGCGCGCCCGCCTCTACGACGAAGTGCGTGATTACGATGACGAGAAACACCTGTCGCTGATTCCTGACGACATGCACCTCGCCCATAGCGAAACCCTCACCTACGAGCTGCAACTGGACGAAGCGCAGGCCCGTGCCGACCTGCTGGCAATGACCCCCCACGGCTGGCGCGCCAGCGCCGCACGCCGCGCCGCGGTGATCGACACGCCGCTGACCGTGCGGGTTGCGATACGCTACGACTGGATTCAGCGCAACTGACCTTCGACCCACCACTAAGGCCACCCCGATATGCGTCAACCGGACATCGAGATCTACCTCAGGGATGCCAGCCAGGAGGCCGTCACCGCATGGCTGGAACAGGCCATCGGCGCCTGCACGCCGTGGCAGCAGAAGGGCCAGACCTTCAAGTGCAACGCCGCGGGCATACCGGTGACCTGGCTGCCCAAGGCGGTCGGCAAGTGGCACTGCCTGCTGCTGGAAAGCGCTGCTACGCCGTGGGAAGACGACCTCGCCTGCGCGCGCGCAGCCCATCAAGCCCTGGGGGTGGAGATCCGCTGCGCACCCGGCAGCTGGCAGGAAGAGGAAGCTATCGAGGACGCCGACCGCTGGATCCGCATCAGCGTTGATGGCGAAGAGGAAATCGTCTGGCGGACGGGTTGATCCTGTCCCGCGCTGGACAGTAAACGCGCACGCTTTTGGGCCTGGAGGGCTGAAGCTCGCTGCGCGGCCATAACCGCGCAGAGTGGAAAACGCATAGAGCGCGTTCCCACCTCGCTGCCAATCCTGAAAAACAAAGCCCGTCATTCGACGGGCTTTGTTTTTCAGCAACCGGAGTCAGAGACCGGCTACGTCCTCGGCCTGCAGGCCCTTCTGGCCCTGGATCACCGAGAACTCCACCTGCTGTCCCTCGGCCAGGGAGCGGTGACCTTCGCCGCGAATCGCGCGGTAATGCACGAACACGTCGGCGCCATTACCCCGCTGAATGAATCCATAGCCTTTAGCATCGTTGAACCACTTGACGGTTCCGGTCTCGCGCTCAGCCATTACCACTTCTCCAACTCGCTTTTTGTTATTCCTCGGAAGAGGGTTCTCACGGTCTGGCGCTCACGCATCCACGCAACGGGAATGCGGCTCGCGAGCGACCGTCGCCGGAGTATAAAACAACGAATTTCGCTGTCAGCCTCTTTTTTCCGCCCCCGATTCAGCGCCGATTTCCCATGCCGAGCGGCCTCGGCATGGGACTTATTCAGGTGGTCCTGCGTCGACGCCAGAGCCACATCGCCAGCGCCGCCAGCGTCAGCAGCAGCGGCACCAGCGCGATGTTGACGAACTTCAGCGTCCTCCCCAGCGCCTCGATATCGGCATTAAGCTGATAGCGCACTTCACGCAGCTCCTTGCGGATCCGCAGCTTCTCCTCGAGGAACTGCTGCAGCGCACCTTCCTGTTCGGCGGTCAGCTCCAGCGCCTGCTCAGGATCAGGACTCTGCAGTTCGGCCAGCTTCTGCTCGGTATCGGCCAGGCGCTGTTGCAGTACCTCCTCCTGTTCACGGAAGCGGTTCTCGGCCTGACGCTGCAGCTCCTCGACGACCACGAACGGTCGTGTGAAACGACCACGCGAACGCACGCTGATCAGCGCGTCGGTGCCCGACAGGTTGTCCAGCGCATTGATCACGAAGGCCCCGTTGTCCGCCCACGGCTGCGGTACGCGCTGGCCGAAGAAATCCTGCACCTGCACCCACATGCGATCGCTGAGCAAATCGGCGTCCGCCACCACGATGACGTTGATGCTCTCGCTTTGTTTGACGCCGTCCTTGCGCCCTTCGATGCCATCGGGGAATGCCGTCTGCGCCGGCCCCTGGATTCGCGCCGCCAGCGTATAGCGCTCGCCGCTCGGCTCCAGGCCGCGCAGCAGGGTTTCCGGATTGTCCAGAGTGGCGAAGCGCTGTGCCTCCACCGGCATGGCATAGGTTGAGCTGTGCAGCAGCGGCGTGAAGGTCGTCTTGGCGCCCTCCAGCGGCTCGAGAACACCGGCGCTCGCCAGGGTCAGGTTCTCCAGCGAAGCGGTGGTGACGTCCTGCGCATCGACCGCCGCGTGCGGCAGGCTCAGCCAACCGGGATGACGCACTGGCCGGCGCTCGGCGCCCATGCCAACCGACATCGCGTAGGAAGCATCGGCAATCACCTGCCCCGGCACCAATCGCGCGCCCCAGGCCTTGAGCAGCGGCTCGAGATCGGACGAACGATCCTCGGCCAGCTCGCCCGGACCGAAGCCCATGCCCGGATCGGCTTCGTTGAACGGATCGACGAACACCAGCAGCTTGCCACCACGCAGCACGAACTGGTCGATGGCGTAGAGCGTCTGTTCCGGGAGCTGTTTGGGATGGATCAGCAGCAGTGTCGAGACGTTTGCCGGAATCACATCGATGTCGCGCTTGAGGCTCTCGAGATGGAACAGCTGGCGGATTTCCTCCAGTACCATCCACGGCGGCGTGGGCTGCTGGCTACGCATGTCGAACCCGCCGTTGATCTGCAGATCGGAGAGCACCCCGACCACCGGCAACTCGGCCTTCGCCAGGCTCTGCACCAGACGGCTGATCTCGTATTCGAGGAACTCCTCCTGGTCCAGCGGGAAGAACGGAATGGTCTGTGTCGAACCCTCGGCATTGCGCCCGGCCAGTCCGAAATACACCTTGTCGCCGCCCTGGTTGAGCGGCACCGCCTGCAGACCGAACTCGGCGGCGCGGTCCTCATCCTCGGAGAACGGCTGGGGGTCGACCACATGCAGCTTCAGCTTGCCACCGGAGGCCCGCTCGTACGCCTTGAGCATCTCCTCGACACGGCGCGCGTAGTTGCGCAACGTCACCAGCTCCTTGGCGGTTTCGTCGGAATAGAAGAAGTGCAGCTCGATAGGCTCCTGCAGGCTGTCGAGGATGCGCTCGGTGCCGTCGGAGATGGTGTAGAGCTTCTGCTCGGTCAGATCCAGCCGGGCGTTGGTGAACAGCACACCGGACAGACCGTTGAACACCAGGAACGCCAGCGCAATAACCAGCAGCCCGGCACCGGAATAGATGACTCGTTTCATGTCTGTTCCCTCAGGCGGCTTTCTTCAGATCGACGACCACGGCGGTAGCCGCCAGCCAGGTAACGATCAGCGTGACGAAATACAACAGGTCACGCAGGTCGATCACGCCCTTGCTGATGGAGTCGAAGCGCACCAGGAAGCTCAGCGAGGCAATCGCATCGACCAGCCACTGCGGCGCCCAGGCGAAGGCATCGAGCACCATCGGCAAGCCGCTGACGATGAACAGGAAGCACATGCTGACCGACAGAATGAAGGCGATCACCTGATTCTTCGCCAGTGCCGACATGCACGAGCCGATCGCCAGGAAGGCCCCGGCCAGCAGCCAGCTGCCCAGATAGCCGGCGACGATCACGCCATTGTCCGGCTCGCCCAGGTAGTTGACGGTGATGACCATCGGGAAGGTCAGCAACAGCGCGATCCCGGCGAATACCCAGGCGGCGAGGAACTTGCCGGTCACCGCCTCGAAACGCGTGATCGGCAAGGTCATCAACAGCTCGATGGAGCCGGACTTGCGCTCTTCGGCCCACAGGCGCATTGCCAGCGCCGGAACCAGGAACAGATAGAGCCACGTATGAAAGCTGAAGAACGGCGTGAGATCGGCCTGACCGCGCTCGTAGAAACCGCCCAGATAGAACGTGAACACCCCGGACAGCACCAGGAAAATCAGAATGAACACGTAAGCGAGTGGCGTGGCGAAATAGCTGGCCAGCTCGCGCTTGAAGATAACCGGCAACTGGCTCATTGCACCTCCCCGCGGGTCAGACTACGAAACACTTCATCCAGCCGGCCGCGTTCCACGTCCAGCTCCTTCACCGCCCAGCCGCGCTGGCTGATCAGCGCATTGACCTGCGGGAAGATCACCTGTCCCGGCTGAGCCAGCACTGTCAGGCTGCGTTCCAATTCGTTGACTTCCACCCCGGCGACACCCGGCAGCGCCGCCAGGGCATCGGCGTCCAGTGCGCCATCGCTGACCAAAGTGACGGCCTGGTGGTACTTCGAACGGCCTTCCAGCTCCAGCGGCGTGCCGTCGGCCACCAGCTTGCCGCCAGCGATGATCACCGCCCGCGTGCACACCGCGCTGACCTCTTCGAGGATATGCGTGGAGATGATCACGATCTTGTCGTGGGCCAGCCCCTGGATCAGCTGACGCACCTGATGCTTCTGGTTCGGATCGAGGCCGTCGGTAGGCTCATCGAGGATCAGCACCTTCGGATCGTGCAGGATCGCCTGCGCCAGACCGACCCGCCGCTTGAAGCCCTTGGACAGCGTCTCGATCGACTGGCCAAGCACCTTTTCCAACTCCACCTGCTCTACCGCGGCTTCGACCCGCTGGCGCTTGTCAGCGCCACGGAAACCACGCACCTCGGCGATGAACTCGAGGAAGCCGCGTACCGTCATGTCGCCATAGCAGGGCGCGCCCTCAGGCAGATAGCCGATCTGGCGCTGAGCCTGCAACGTCTGGGACTGGATGTCGAAGCCGAGGATGCTGGCGCTGCCGGAGGTCGGTGCGAGGAAGCCGGTCAGCATCTTCATGGTGGTGGACTTGCCGGCCCCGTTCGGGCCGAGAAACCCGAGCACTTCGCCGGGCTGGACGCTGAAGGACAGGGCATCCACTGCCGTGTGCTGGGCGAATCGTTTCGTCAGACTTTTCAGTTCGATCATTGGCCTTGTCACCCGTTCGGTCACGACCTGGCTCGCCACTCAAACCGCGAGCCAGACCTGCAAAATGCCGGCGGAACTATAAGAAGAGGCCCCGGTGATCGCAACAGCGTGGTCGCGGGAAAAGATTGCCGAAAACGTCGGGAGAATCCCCGCACGTCGATCAGAGAAGCCGCTGCCATGCAACAGACCAAGCAAACCTGATCCGATGAACAGAATCGAAGCAGAACCCGGCGACGAGCAGGTACTGGCCGCGCCGCTCGGCCGCGAAGGATCGGCGAAACCAGGGGCCGATCACATAGCCCTGGGCAATGACACCGATCCACGGCAGCACCCGGGTAGGAGGTACGCAGGCGCAGCGTCTCCGGCCTGCAGGTGCAGGTAGAAGGTTTCCGATGCGATGGGTCAATTCGTTTTCCGGGCAACCGAGTCGGCAGTAACCGCCCGGTAGCAACTGGCTCGCCGCCCGCAGCGGGATACCGCGACCCCGTTGCCAGACAATCGAATACCCCGGCCCGGAGGAAAAACACTGTGCGGTTTCCCTCCCGCTGCGAGGTGAAACAGACATTTTTGCCCGCTACCGCCGCTTGCGGCACACTTGCCGCCTTCGAGGGCGCCGCCCCTTCAAAAGTCGAATCTTCCGTATGACCCGCTCCCCCATTCGCCGTCTGATCTTTTCCGTGCTGCGCCGCCTTCTGTACACCTGGGTGCGTTCGGAGACCATCAACCAGTCCGCCTTCACCCTCAAGCTGGATCGCAGCAAGCCGGTGTTTTATGTGCTGCAACAGTCTTCGCTGAGCGACCTTGCCGTGCTCGATACGGAATGCAGCAAAGCGGGGCTACCACGGCCGGTCGCGTCGGTAGCGGTAGGTGATCACATCGAGCCGGCGGCGTTTTTCTTCCTCAATCCGGCTTCGAGCTGGTTCGGTCGACGCAATCGGCTGGTGCCACCACCGGCCCTGGTGCGGCTGGTCGGCGCACTGGAGCACAACGCCGTGGAGAATGCGCAGATCATTCCGGTCAGCGTGTTCTGGGGCCAATCACCGAACCGTGAAACCAGCGCGTGGAAGCTGCTGTTCGCCGACAGCTGGGCGGTCACCGGACGCCTGCGCAAGCTGCTCAGCATCCTGGTGCTGGGGCGCAAGACGCGGGTGCAGTTCTCCACGCCGATCCAGCTCAACGAGCTGATCGCATTGAACAAAGGCCACGAGCGCACCCTGCGCATGGTCCATCGCATGCTGCGGGTGCACTTCCGCAACCAGAAGACCGCAGTGATCGGCCCTGACCTCTCGCACCGCCGCAACCTGGTCAAGGGCCTGGTGCACGCGCCGCAGGTACGCCAGGCGATCCGCGAGGATGCCGAACGCGAGAAGATTTCCATCGAGAAGGCCGAAGCCAAGGCGCTGCGCTATGGCAACGAGATCGCCTCGGACTACGCCTACACGGCGGTGCGCTTTCTCGAGGTGGTGCTGTCCTGGTTCTGGAACAAGATCTACGACGGCATCCGCATCAATCATCTGGAGCCGCTGCAGAATGAGGTCCAGGGCCACGAGGTGATCTATGTGCCCTGCCACCGCAGCCATATCGACTACCTGCTGCTGTCCTACCTGCTGTTCCGCAACGGCCTGACGCCACCGCACATCGCCGCCGGCATCAACCTCAACATGCCAGTGGTCGGCGGACTGCTGCGCCGTGGCGGCGCCTTCTTCATGCGCCGCTCGTTCAAGGGCAACCCGCTGTACACGGCGGTGTTCAACGAATATCTGCACACCCTGTTCAGCCGCGGTTTCCCCGTGGAGTACTTCGTCGAGGGTGGCCGCTCGCGCACCGGCCGCATGCTGCGTCCGAAGACCGGCATGCTGGCCCTGACCCTGCGCAGCTATGTGCGTTCCTCGCGCCTGCCGATTCTCTTCGTGCCGGTGTACATCGGCTACGAGCGCGTGCTCGAGGGCCGGACCTACCTGGGCGAACTGCGCGGCGCGACGAAGAAGAAGGAGTCGATCTTCGACATCTTCAAGGTGATCGGCGCGCTCAAGCAGCGTTTCGGCCAGGTCTGGGTGAATTTCGGCGAGCCGTTAAAGCTCAATGAATTCCTCGAACAGGAACAGCCTGGCTGGCGTCAGCAGACGTACGCCCCGGACTACCGCCCGGACTGGCTCAACGACACCACCAACCGCCTGGCCGAGCGCATCGCCCAGCGCCTGAACGAGGCCGCTGCGGTCAACCCGGTCAATCTGGTGGCGCTGGCGATGCTCTCCACCAGCCGCCAGGCGCTGGACCAGCGTTCGCTGGCGCGGATTCTCGATCTGTATCAGGCACTGCTGCGCGCGGTGCCCTACTCGCCGCACACCACCCTGCCGGAAGGTGATGGCGAGACGCTGATCGCCTACGTGAAGAGCCTCGAGCTGATCGCCGAACAGAAGGATGCGCTGGGCAACATCCTCTATCTGGACGAGCAGAATGCCGTCCTGATGACCTACTACCGCAACAACGTGATGCACATTTTTGCCCTGCCGGCACTGCTGGCGAGTTTCTTCCAGAGCAGTTCACGGATGAACCGCGAGCAGATCCAGCGCTTCACCGAGGCGCTCTACCCCTATCTGCGCGCCGAGCTATTCATCCGCTGGGAGGTCGAGGAACTGGCGGCGGTGATTGATCAGTGGCTGGCGGCGTTCGTCGAGCACGGTCTGCTCAAGCAGGACGGCGACAGCTACGTGCGCCCGGCACCCAGTTCGCGACAGTTCGTGCTGCTCACACTGCTATCGCGGGTAATCGTGCAGACCCTGCAACGCTTCTACATGGCCACCTCGCTGCTGCTCAACAGCGGCCAGCACAGCCTGAGCGCCGAAGAACTGGAAAATCTCTGCACGGTGATGGCCCAGCGCCTGTCGATCCTGCATGGCCTCAACGCGCCGGAATTCTTCGACAAGAGCCTGTTCCGCCACTTCATCCAGAGCCTGCTGGACCAGAACGTGCTCAGCAGCGATGCCAGCGGCAAGCTCGGCTACCACGACCAGCTCGCCGAATTGGCCGAAGGCGCGGCCAAGCGCGTGCTGCCCGCAGAGCTGCGCCTGTCGATCCGTCAGGTCGCGCTGGAGCGGCACGACGACGCCAGCGAGGATTCGCCCGGCGAGGAGCCGGGCCAGCCCGTTTGAGCCATACTGCTTCAAGTCCGTGCTTGCCGGACCTGCAGCCACGCTTCCACCAAAAGGAAATCATCATGCGCAAAATGCTCACCCTGCTTGGCGGCCTGCTACTGGCCAGCAGCGTCCACGCCCTGTCGCTCTCCGACCTGACTCAGAGCGACGCCAGCGCCGGCCTCAAGGATGCTCTCAGCCAGGGCGCCAAGGTCGCGGTGCAACAGCTCGGCCGCCCGGGCGGCTTCAGCAGCGACCCGGATGTGCGCATCGAACTGCCGGGCAACATCGGCAAGGCCTCGCGCATGCTGAAGATGCTCGGCATGGGCGCGCAGGTCGAACAGCTGGAAAACAGCATGAACCTCGCCGCCGAGAAAGCCGTACCGGAAGCCCAGCAGTTGCTGCTGGATGCCGTACGCAAGATGACCGTGCAGGATGCCAAGGCGATTCTCGCCGGCGGTGACGACTCGGCCACCCAGTATCTGAACAAGTCCAGCCGCGAGCAGATTCGTGCGAAGTTCCTGCCCATCGTCAAGCAGGCCACCGACCAGGTCGGCCTCGCGCAGCAGTACAACGCCGTAGCGACCAAGGTGCCGACCGGCCTGTCCGGCGGTTACGCCAATATCGAAAGCTATGTGACCGAGCAGGCGCTGGACGGCCTGTTCACGGTGATCGCCGAGCAGGAAGCGAGCATCCGCAAGAATCCGGCGGCGGCGGCCACCAGCCTGGCGAAGAAGGTGTTCGGCGTTCTTTGATTCGTCCTACCGAGTCGCCAACCGCGTGGATGGCTTCGGCCATCCACGCTACCTTCATCACCCCGCCGTAGGGTGGAAAACGCGCGCAGCGCTTTTCCACGCATCCCCTAGCGCCGCCTCAGCGCGGCCCCATGATCGTTTCCAGCACATCCGGCTGCGGCGCGCCCTGGTGCTGTTGCAGCCGGCCGTTGGTGTCGAGGTAGAAGATCGCCGGAGTCGCCTGGGCACCCAGTTCGCTCATCAGCATCAGGTTGTCGGTGAGCTGTTTTTCCAGCGCTGCCGGGATTTTCTCCAACGGCTTCAGCTTGCTCGCCTTGCCGGCCGCCTCGTGCTCGTTGAGCGCTGCCTGCGGATCCTTGGCGCTAAGCAGGGCCGCGGACTTGCCGGCGCTATCGGCGCGCAGCATGCCGACCATGATGTGCCGCAGCTGCACCTTGCCGGATTCGACCCAGGGCCGGGCCTGCTTCCAGAACATGTTGCAGTACGGGCAGTTCGGATCGCTGAACATGTAGACGATACGCGGCGCATCGGCCTTGCCGTCGGCGATCCAAGTGCTGTTCTCCATGCGCGTCCACATTTCCTTGGCGAGCGGTTCGTAAACCAGCTTCTCCAGGTGCGCGCGGGTCAGGTCCTCGCCCTTGGCATCGAGCAGGCTGCCGATCAGCACGTGCTCGCCATCTGGCGTGAGATACAGGGCCATGCCCTGCCCGTTGTAACGCGCGGCATAGCCCTTGAGCCCGCCGGGTGCCGCGAAACTGCCGACGACCTCGGCACCACGCGCCTCGACGGCCTTGATCGCCTCCGGCAGTGCCTCGGCCTGAGCCACGGACAGCGCCAGCAGGCTGACGCCCGCCAGCAGATAGGGTAACGGCTTGAATCGAATCACTGCGCAGCATCCTCTTTCAGTTTTTCCAGCGCGCGCGCCAGGCTGGCGTGCGAGAGTTCGCCGAGATGGCTGCCGATCTGGCGGCCATCGGCGTTGTAGAACAGCGTGGTGGGCAGCGCCGTGGAGCCGACGTGCTGACCCAAACGCCCGCCGCTGTCGAGCAGTACGTTGTCCAGCGCCAGCCCTGCGGTTTCCAGGAAGCGGCCGATCTCGCCCTCGCCTTCGCCCTGATTGACGAAGAGGAACAGCGTGTCGCTTTCGCGCGCCTGCGCCTCGGCGAGCACCGGCATTTCGCGTCGGCACGGCGGGCACCAGGTCGCCCAGAGATTGACCACCAGCGGCTGCCCGGCGTAATCCTCCAGCGCCACCGAACGGCCCTGGCTGTCACGCAGCGCCATTTCCGGCAAGCGCGTGCCCTGCTCGAGGGAATGCCAGGCCAGATTACTGAAGCCCCAGCTGAGGACGCCCACCGTCAGCGCAATACCTAGCGGTTTGCGCAGTTCGCGGTCGCGCCAGCCCCACCAGATGCCCAGCGCCAGCGCGGCGAACAGCCCCGGCCAGGCAATGAAGCCACCGTCACGGATATCGATGACGCTCAGCCAGTCATCCCTGTAGTACGCCCAGTACAGCGCGACGAATGCCAGGCGAGCCACCAACAGCGCCACCAGTAGCAGGCGAAACAGCTGCCGCTCCGGGTTACGCTCGCTGCGGCGGCCGACCCACCAGCCGGTCAGGGTCGCCAGCAGCAGGCTGCCCAGCAGCAATACATGGGGCACCGCCAGGGCCAGCGGCCCGATATTCACAGTCAGCATCAACCTCGCTCCCGGGTCTGGTTCCAGTTCTGCAGGAAGTCCTCGGCACCGACCTCGCCGGTGATGCGTCGTTCACGGCGCTCCTCGCCATCCGGGCCGATCCACAGCAATGTCGGCGGGCCGAGCACCTGATAGCGCGCCAGCAGCTCGCGGCTGGCGGCGTCGCTGCGGGTCACGTCAGGGCGCAGCACCCGCACGCCGTCCAGGCTCGCCTGCACCTCGGCGTTGCCGAAGACCTCCTTCTCCATGACCTTACAGGAGACGCACCAGTCGGCGTAGTAATCGATCAACACCCATTGGCCCTGCGCCTTGGCCGCCGCCAGCTCGCGATCCAGCACGGCCGGATCGCTGAAACCGAGCGCGTGGGATTCCACCGCCGCGGCCGTCGCCACGCCGCCGGCATAGATCGCCAGCGGCCGACGCGGATCATCCGCGCCGCCAGCGGCACCGAGCAGCATCGCCGCGCCCCATAGCCCCAGCAGAACGCCGCTGGCCTGACAGAGCACGCGCTGGCGTTGCACCGCCTGCGCCACATGCAGCAAGGCGGTCGCGAGCACCACCAGCAGTGCGCCCCACAGGCCCAGCCACAGCCAGTCGGCCAGCAACGGACGCGCCACGAACAGCGCTGCTGCCAGGAAGAGGAAACCGAACACCACCTTGACCCGATCCATCCAGGCGCCTGGCTTGGGCACAAAGCGCTGGCCAACCGTCACCAGCAGCAGCAACGGCGTGCCGATGCCCAGGCCCAGCGCGAACAGCACCAGGCCACCCTGCAGCGCACTGCCGCTCTGTGCGATGAACAGCAGCGCGGCGGCCAGCGGCGCGGTCATGCAGGGGCCGACCAGCAGGCCGGAGAGCACGCCCAGCGCGCCAGCCCCGGCGAGGCTGCCCCCGCGCTGGCGATCACCGACACGCTGCAGACGATCACGCAGCGCCACCGGCAATTGCAGCTCGAACAAACCGAACATCGGCAGCGCCAGCAACACGAACAGCACGGCGAAACTGGTCAGCAGCCAGGGCTGCTGCAGCGCCGCCTGCAGGTTGGCGCCGAGCAGCGCCGCGAGCACACCGAGCCCGGCGTAGACCAGCGCCATGCTGACCACATAGGTCGACGCCAGGGCGAAACCACGACGCGAAGTAGCGCCGCTGCCCACCACGATGCCCGCCAGGATCGGCAGCATCGGCAGCGAACAGGGGGTGAAGGCCAGCAACAGCCCGAGGCCGAAGAACACCAGCAGGCTCCAGACCAGCGTCTGGTTTTCAAGGCCGCTGACCAGCGCCTGATCTTCGGCCTGCGCGGAGGCTACCGAGGCGGTGCCGTTGGCTCCCAGCGAAACCTCGCGGGTCTGCGGCGGATAGCAGAGCCCGGCATCGGCGCAGCCCTGCCAGCCGAGACGCACACTCTTTTCCGCGCCCGGCGGGATCAGCAGTTCGAGGCTGTCGCGGTAGATCTGCGAATCGCCAAAGAACTCGTCGCTGTATGGCTCGCCCTCGGGCAGCGGCGGCTGGCGCTCCGGCGGCAGGCCGTCGAACCGCAAGCGCTGCTGATAGAGGTAATAGCCCGGCGCGATCCGCCAGTGCAGCAGCGTCGCGCCGTTCTCCTGCGAGCTGACCGTCAGCGCGAAGGCCTCGTCCACCGGCAGAAAATCACCCTGCGAACCACCGCCGAACAGGCCACCGGCCGACGGCGCCAGGCCGGGCGCCAACAGAAACAGCAGAAAAACCAATATGCGCATGCGAGTCCTGACCAATAAATGACTGCCGGGCAGCATGCCGAGGCGGGATTAACGCGGCATTAACGCCGCCGCACGGGGCTGCATAACGCTGCCTTAATCGCTAAGGTCCACCCTTGAGCTATTTCGCCGGAACCTACCCATGCACGTGCTGCTTGCCGAAGACGACGCGCTGATCGCCAGCGGCATCGTCGCCGGGCTCAATGCCCAGGGCCTGATCGTCGACCACGCCGCGACTGCGGCAGATGCCGAAGCCCTGCTGCGTGCGGCGCACTTCGACGTGCTGATCCTCGACCTCGGCCTGCCCGACGAAGACGGCCTCGTCCTGTTGCGACGCCTGCGCCAGCAGGGCCTGGAGCTACCGGTGCTGGTGCTCACCGCGCGCGATGCGGTCAGCGACCGCGTCACCGGCCTGCAAGCGGGTGCCGACGATTACCTGCTCAAGCCCTTCGACTTGCGCGAACTGGCCGCGCGCCTGCACACGCTGATGCGGCGCATGTCCGGGCGCAGCGTCAACCTCATCGAACATGGCCGGTTGAGCTACGACCCGAGCCGCTGCGAAGCGCGCCTGGACGGCCGCCTCGTCGACCTGTCGCGCCGCGAACAGGCACTGCTGCAGGCGCTGCTCAACAATCAGGGCCGCGTGCTCAGCAGCGAGCAGCTCAAGGACGCGGTCTACGGTTTTGCCGATGATGTCGAAAGCAACGCGCTGAACGTGCATATCCACCACCTGCGCCGCAAGCTCGGCAGCGGCATCGTCGAAACCGTGCGCGGCCTCGGCTACCGCCTCGGCCCGGCAGGCGAGGAGGACGCGCCATGAGCCTGCGTCTGCGCCTGACCCTGATGCTCGGCTCGGCCTTCGTGCTGCTCTGGGCGCTGGCCGCGACCTGGATGCTAGTCGATCTGCGCAGCCAGATGATGCTCTCGCTCGACCAGCGCCTGGCGGCCTCGGCGCGCATGGTTGCCGGTCTGCTGGTGCAGCTGCCGCAGCCGGTGCCCGGCGACGGCCCGCCACAACGATTGAGCGCCGAGCAGCTGGGCATCCCCAACGGGCTGGCCTGCCAGGTCAGCTCGTTGCGTGGCGAGGTGCTGGCGCGCAGCCACAGTGCGCCCGACCAGCAGCTGGATGCCGAGCAGAACGGCTTTCGCGACCAGCTGATCGACGGCGTGCCCTGGCGCAGCTTCACCCTGGTGCAAGGCGAGCTGCGCATCACCACCGCCGACCGCCTGGATGAGCGTGCCGCGCTGAAACGTTCGGTGTTGCTGGCGGCGGCGCTGCCGGTGGCGGTCGCTCTGCTCGGCAGCCTGGGTCTGCTCTGGCTTGGCCTCGGCCGTGGGCTGGCGCCCGTGCGGCGGATTCGCGAGGCGCTGACCCGACGCAGCGCCGACTCCCTCGAACCCTTGCCGGTCGAAGGCCTGCCGCCGGAGCTGCTGCCACTGGTGCAGACGCAGAACCAGCTGTTCCAGCGCATCGCCCAGGCCATCGTGCGCGAACGCCGACTGACCGGCGACGCCGCCCACGAACTGCGCAGCCCGCTGACGGCGATCAAGACCCACCTGCAGGTAGCACGCATGACCGAAGGCGCCTCCGCCGAACAGGCGCTGGCCAACGCCGAGGCCGGCGCCGACCGATTGCAACGCACGCTGGAACAGCTGCTGTTGCTGGCCCGGGTGGAAGGCAGTCTGGATTTCGACGATGGCCTACAATGCACCGCTGCCGAGGTCGCGCGGCTGGCGATTCAGGACGCCAGTGGCGGTGACCGCGCACCAATCCTGTTGCAGGTTCCGGCCGAACTGCCCGACACGCCGCTGGCGATGCCGCCGGTGCTGGCCATCGCCGCGCTGCGCAATCTGCTGGAGAACGCCCAGCGCCACACCGCGCCGGGCACTGCCGTCACGCTGACCCTGCACGCTGAAACCGGGCGCGTGCGCTTCGAAGTGCGCGACCAGGGGCCGGGCATCGCCGCCGAACATCGCGAGCACCTGACCCGCCGCTTCTGGCGCCTCGCCGCCAGCAGTGGCAGCGGCCTGGGCCTGGCCATCGTTCAGGCGATCGCCCAGCGCTGCGACTGCACCCTCGCCTTCGACAGCCAGGCCGACGGCCTGCGCGTATCGCTGACGGTGCCGTTGCAGCGCTGATCCAGGCGAGGCTTGACCTTGCCACGATGTCAGGGATGAACATCCAACCACGTTCACGCAACCATCCTGGGAGACGCACATGAACAGCATCGAACTCAAAGTGACCGGCATGACCTGCGGCCATTGCGTCAAGCATGTCAGCGAAGCGCTGCAGGCCGTGTCCGGCGTCACCGACGTCGAGGTCGACCTGGCCGCCGGGCTCGCCCGTGTCGCCGGCCAGGCCGACAGTCCGGCGCTGATCGCCGCACTCGACGAAGCCGGCTATCCTGCCGCCATCAACACCGCCGCAACCACCCCCGCCGCGCAGACTGGCTGCGGCGGCAATGGTGGCTGCGGCTGTCGCTGAAACCCTGATCTGGAGACGTACATGAAGCCTTATCTCACCGCTCTCGCCGCCCTGCTGATCTCCGGTGTGGCAAACGCCGCCGATGTAATCGACGTGCACCGCGATGCCAACTGCGGCTGCTGCAAGGACTGGATCAAGTACCTGGAAGCCAACGGTTTCGAGGTGCGCGACCACGTCGAGGCCAACATGTCGGCGGTCAAGCAGCGCGCGGGCGTGGTGCCGCGCCTGGGCTCGTGTCACACCGGCGTGATCGACGGCAAGTTCGTCGAAGGCCACGTGCCGGTCGCCGCGATCCACGAACTGAAGAAGCGCGACGACCTGGCGGGTGTCGCCGTACCGGGCATGCCGGCGGGCTCTCCGGGGATGGACTATGGCCAGCCACACCAGCGTTATCAGGTCATCGGGCTGACCACAGAAGGCCGTGAAGAGGTGCTGGGCGACTATCTCGGCGAGCAGCCGGTTCGCTGACCACGCCGTCGCATGACACGCCGGTGCCGTCCGGCATCTCCGGCAGGCCAGCCCGGATGGGGCTGGCCAACAACCGCGTAATTTTCGCTTCAGGCCACTGACCGATGCGCCGCGCCAGGGTGCTTGCCATCGCGTTGCAGCGGTATCTGCGCGGCGGCGACCCAGCAATCCGATCAACCGAACAGGACTCGCATGAACTTGACCAGTTCTCGGCGCACCTTCGTCAAAAGCCTGGCTGCCGGCGGTGCGTTCGCCGGCCTCGGGCTGTGGCAGCAGCCGGTCTGGGCGCTGACCAGCCCGGGTCAGCCGACGGCGCTCAGCGGCACCGAGTTCAATCTGACCATTGACGCCATGACGGTGGATTTCACCGGCAACCGCCGCACCGCCATGGCCATCAACGGCAGCATCCCCGGCCCGCTGCTGCGCTGGCGCGAGGGCGACACCGTGACCCTGCGCGTGCGCAACCGCCTGCCGCAGGACACCTCGATCCACTGGCACGGCATCCTGCTGCCGGCCAACATGGACGGCGTGCCCGGCTTCAGCTTCGCCGGCATCGCGCCGGACGGTATGTACGAGTACCGCTTCAAGGTGAAGCAGAGCGGCACCTACTGGTACCACAGCCATTCCGCGTTTCAGGAACAACTCGGCGTCTACGGCGCGCTGATCATCGATCCCAAGGAGCCGGAGTCATTCGCCTACGACCGCGACTACGTGGTGTTCCTCTCCGACTGGACCGACGAGAGCCCGGCACGGGTGCTGGCCAAGCTGAAGAAGCGCTCGGACTACTACAACCGGGGCCGGCGCACGCTTGGCGATTTCATCGACGACGTCGCCGACAACGGCTGGACTGAGACCGTCAGCGAACGCTGGGCCTGGGCGAAGATGAACATGTCGCCGACCGATCTGGCCGACATCAGCGGTGCCACCTACACCTATCTCCTCAACGGCCAGGCGCCGGACGGCAACTGGACCGGGCTGTTCCAGCCAGGTGAGCGCATCCGCCTGCGGCTGATCAACGGCTCGGCGATGAGCTATTTCGACTTCCGCATCCCCGGCCTCAAGCTCACCGTGGTCGCCGCCGACGGGCAGAACGTCGAACCGGTGCAGGCGGACGAGGTGCGCCTGGCCGTGGCGGAAACCCTCGACGTGATCGTCGAGCCGGACGGCAGCCAGGACGCCTACACCCTGTTCGCCCAGTCCATGGACCGCAGCGGTTATGCCCGCGGCACCTTGGCCGTGCGTGATGGTTTGCAGGCGCCGGTGCCCGCGCCCGATCCGCGCCCCGAGCTGACCATGGAAGACATGGGCCATGGCGATCATTCCGCCCATGGCCAGGCTGCTGCGCCTGCGCAAAGCGACGATCCTCACGCCGGGCATGGCGACATGAATCACGACGCGATGAATTCGGACCAGCGGGACCACGCCGCCATGGGCCACGGCCCATCCGGCGCCATGCAGGCGCATCCGGCCAGCGAAACCGACAATCCGCTGGTGGACATGCAGACCATGATGCCGGTGGCCAAGCTGGACGACCCCGGCATCGGCCTGCGCGACAACGGCCGCCGCGTGCTGACCTACGCCGACCTGCGCAGCAGCTTCACCGATCCGGACGGCCGCGAGCCGACGCGCACCATCGAGCTGCACCTGACCGGCCATATGGAGCGCTTCGCCTGGTCGTTCGACGGCATTCCCTTCGCCGATGCCGAACCGATCCGCCTCAAGTACGGCGAGCGAGTGCGCTTCGTGCTGGTCAACGACACCATGATGCACCACCCCATTCACCTGCATGGGCTGTGGAGCGATCTGGAGGATGAGCACGGCAATTTCCAGGTGCGCAAGCACACCATCGACATGCCGCCGGGCGCGAAACGCAGTTACCGTGTCACCGCCGACGCCCTCGGGCGCTGGGCTTACCACTGCCATATGCTGATGCACATGGACCTCGGGATGTTCCGCGAAGTCCGCGTAGAAGAGTGAAGGAGAAACCTATGAACACGCTCAAGCAAAACATCCTGATCGCCTGCGGCCTGGCTGCCGCCCTGCAGCTGACCGCCGTGCAGGCACAGCAGAACCAGCACGACGGCCACCATCCTGAGAAAACGCCGACCAGCTCGCAAGCCAACCAGGCCAAGCAGCAACGCGGCGCAGCCAAGCAAGGCATAGACCAGGGCAACATGCAGATGCACGACGAGCACATGGGCAAGGGCCAGATGATGGACCGCGACAACATGGGCCAGAGCATGCAGCACCGTGACGTGAACCAGGGTCAGGACATGGAGCACCGCAACGTGAATCAGGGCCAGGGCATGGAGCACCGCAACGTGGAGAACAGCCAGCGGGACAAGAAGCCGTCCAAGGGGAACGCCAAGGACAAGCCGCGTGACCGCTGAGCGGCAACTGATCGACATTGCCAGTGCTGCCGGGGCGAGGCTGCTTCTCACCCTAGCCACCGGCGTGGTCGCGGCGACAGCTCAGGCGCAGCAGCGCATGGATCATTCCGCTCATGGCGATCATACCGGGGCGGCACAACACAGCCCGATTGAGCATGGCGGCATGGGCCACGGCTCGATGATCCATCCGCCGGTCACCGACACTTCACCACGAACACCGGTGCCGACGCTCAGCGATGCGGATCGCGCCGATGCCTTCCCCGACCTGCCACCGCACACCATGCATCAGGGCGGGACCAACTTCCTGTTCCTGGCCGATCAGCTGGAATGGCAGGACGCCGATGAAGGCAGCACGCTGGCCTGGGATATCTCCGGCTGGTACGGCGGCGACATCGACCGCCTGGCCTTCCGCTCCGAGGGTGAGCGCAGCAACGGCCACACTGAGGAGGCCGAACTGCAGTTGCTCTGGAGTCACGCCATCGGCCCCTGGTGGGAAACCGTCGCCGGCGTGCGCCAGGACTTCAAGCCCGGTTCGCCACAGACCTGGGCGGCCTTCGGCGTGCAGGGCATGCCGCTGTTCGGTCTGGAAACCGAAGCCACCGCGTTTCTCGGTGAGGGTGGCCAGACCGCACTGCGTCTGGAAGCCGAATACGACATCCTGCTGACCCAGCGCTGGGTCCTGAAGCCGATGGCGGAGCTGAACCTGCACGGGCGCAACGATGAGGCCCGCGGCGTCGGCGCCGGACTCAGCGACGCCAGTGTCGGACTGCGCCTGCGCTACGAGATCAGCCGCCAGTTCGCACCTTATGTCGGCGTCAGCTGGAGCCGTGCCTACGGCAATACCGCTGATCTACTGCGTGCCGATGACGAAAACATCAGCGAGGCGAAGCTGGTCGCCGGTGTTCGCTTCTGGTTCTGATCATCCGGCGCCGGAAATAAACCCCACCGATCTGAGCCAGAGCCCCTACCCTGCCCCGCCGAAGCTGGCAGAGCAGCTCGGCCGCGGCGATCCTTACGATTACAGCAGCCAGCACTTAGCGGGGAATCATCGGATACGCAAGAAGGTGTCGCTCGGCAGAGCGAAGGCCACACCAGCGGCAAGACCGAACGCGGGGTGCATCGCCATGCTGACGGCAGCAAGCATTGATGGTCCCGTCCGCGCCGTGAAACGACGCGGACGGGCAACGCATTACGAGCGAGCCTGTTCGCGAGAGCGCTCGTATGCCTCCCGCCAGGACTGATAGCGCTCGTCATCCCAGATGCGCTGATGCAGCCGCGCCATACCGTTCGGGTCGTTGAGTAGACGCCAGCGCGCCGCCTCGGCCTTGCCGGTCGGACCCGCCTCGAGGATCTGCTGCATGCGTTGCTCGCGCAGCACCTCGGCACTGGCGACCACCTTGGCATGACGCGCACGGGCCATGCCGCAAACCAGCGCGTTGTAAAGCGGGTCCACCGTGGCGGCGATAAAGCCGTCATGCAGCGCGTTGTCCTGATTTTCGCGGGTGTAGCGATCGGTTGCCGCCAGCTCCTGCGGTGGGTTGAACTCCTCCGGAATCAGGAACAGCTTGCGGCGCAAGGCGGCCAGGCCCAGGCCGGTACGGCTGGTAATCACCGAAACCGGCGCCGAGAGGATCAGCGAGCCCACAATTGGCGCCAGCCACCAGAGAAACGCCGGATCGAGCCAGGCCACCAGCGCCGTCCACAGCACGCCCAGCAGCATCTGCGGACCATGACGGCGCAGCGCTTCGCTCCAGGGCGTGGCGTTGTCGGCACGTTGCGGCGACTGCCACTGCACCGACCAGCCGAGAAACGCGGCGCTGACGAAGACCGTGTGGAACAGCATGCGCACCGGAGCCGCCAGCATCGAGAACAGCGATTCGAGGATCATCGACAGCAGCAGCCGTAGCCGCCCGCCGTACTCGTGGGCGCCCTGGATCCAGATCAGCAGGACGCTGAGCAGTTTGGGCAGGAACAGCAGGGTCAGCGTGGCCGAGAACAGCATGATCGCTTCCTCGGGATGCCACTGCGGCCACAGCGGATAGAGCTGGTTCGGCTGCAGGAAGTACTCCGGCACCATCAGGGTGTGGATCGCCAGCAAGCCGGTCGACAGCACCAGGAAGATGAACCACAGCGGCGCCGACAGATAGGACATCACCCCGGTGAGGAACACGAAACGGTGCACCGTGTGCATGCCCTTGACCAGGAACAGCCGGAAGTTCATCAGGTTGCCATGACACCAGCGGCGATCGCGCTTGAGCTCGTCGAGCAGGTTGGGTGGCAGCTCTTCGTAGCTGCCCGGCAGGTCGTAGGCGATCCACACGCCCCAGCCGGCGCGGCGCATCAGTGCCGCCTCGACGAAATCGTGGGAGAGGATGTCACCGGCGAACGAACCCTTGCCCGGTAGCGGCGCCAGGGCGCAATGCTCGATGAACGGTTGGACCCGGATGATCGCGTTATGCCCCCAGTAGTGCGATTCGCCCAGCTGCCAGAAGTTGAGGCCCGCGGTGAACAACGGCCCGTAGACCCGGGTGGCGAACTGCTGCATCCGCGCATAGAGGGTTTCCATGCCGGATGCCTTGGGCGCCGTCTGGATGATGCCGGCGCCCGGATTGGCTTCCATCAGCCGCACCAGACTGGTCAGACATTCACCGCTCATCACGCTGTCGGCGTCCAGCACCACCATGTAGCGGTAGCTGCTGCCCCAGCGACGGCAGAAGTCGTCGATGTTGCCACTCTTGCGCTTCACCCGCCGGCGGCGGCGGCGATAGAAGATGTGGCCGAAGCCATCGACTTCGCGACACAGTTCCAGCCAGGCCTTCTGTTCGGCCACACAGGTGTCGGGGTCGTTACTGTCGCTGAGCACGAAGATGTCGAAATGTTCCAGATCGCCGGTTGCCTTGAGCGACTCGTAAGTGGCGCGCAAGCCGGCGAACACCCGCGGCACATCTTCGTTGGCAATGGGCATCACCAGCGCCGTGCGCGCTTCGCGCGGGATCGGCTCGTCGCCCAGCGTGGTGGCGGAGATGTTGTAGCGATCACGCCCTTTGAGCAGCTGGAAAAAGCCCATCAGTGCGGTCCAGAAGCCCACCGAAACCCAGCAGAACAGCAACGCGAACAGCAGCAGAATGCTCGTCTGCACCACGTAGGGGAGGATCTGCCGCGCCGATTCCTGCCACGGCTGCTGGAAGACTTCCTGCAGATCGACCAGTGCCCAGCCCTGATATGGCAGCACGGATTTCATGTGCCACGTAGCGATGACGGTCTGCACCAGCATGAGGATCAGCAGCGTGGTACGGCGCAAACCGGCCACCCGCCGCCAGCCCGAACGGTCCATCTCGACTGGTGGAGGCATCTCCACCGTGCGGTTCTTCTTGCGCAGCAGGCGCCACCAGCTCAGCCGCAGCACGTTGGTGTGCCAGGGTTCGGGCACCATGCGGGTCCGCACGATCGGCGGCGTCGAACGGATGCAGACGCGCGCCTGATGGTCATGCATGAGCGCCCGCGCACGCTCGAGGGTCTCGCCCCAGCCAAGCTTCAGCCGGGCGGCCACCGAGCCCAGTGCACCGGCTGACGGCGGCACGCCGGGCGCGGTGTCCGGCACGTGACGCTCCAGGACGCGATGCAGATCCTCGAGCGTGCCGCCCTCGCGCGCGACCTCATCGGCCAGCGCCTGGCGTTCGGCGTCGGCCAGCGGCAGTTGATCGAGATAGTGTCCGCCGAGGGACGCTGACGCCAGGTTATTCATGGATCGGAATCTGGTAGCTCCAGGTTTCGGAAAGCGTCTTCTCGCCGTCCACCAAGGCTGCACGCAGCTCGACCGGGCGGCCCGGATCGCGCACTTTCAGCCGCAAGGTCAAGCGCCAGCCCTTGCTCACCGGATTGTGGCGCAGGCTGTTCTCCACCAGCTCGGCATTGTCGTCCGTGCTCACCCGCGTACTCACCGGCGCATCCGCCGGCAGTTCGGCCAGATTGGGGCCGGCAAAATCGACGATCAGTGCAATGCTGCCGTCAGGCTGGCGTATCAGGTTCGACTGCTTGACGTCGCCGGTCGACAGCCGCGTCTGGCTGACCCAGGCCAGCGCCGGATCATGCAGGGTCGGTTCATCCATGGTGAAGTGCAGGCGGTAGGCGAAATCCAGCGGTTTGCCGGGCTCAGGGCGCTGCTCGGGCACCCAGAAAGCGACGATGTTGTCGTTGGTTTCGTCCGGCGTCGGAATCTCGATCAGCTCGACATGGCCCTTGCCCCAGTCGCCTTCCGGCTCGACCCAGCCGCTCGGGCGCAGCTCGTAGCGGTCATCCAGATCCTCGTAGCGCGAAAAGTCGCGGGTGCGCTGCAGCAGGCCAAAACCACGCGGATTCTCCACGCTATAGCTGCTGATGTTCAGGCGCTTGGGATTGTTCAGTGGCCGCCAGATCCACTCGCCGTTGCCGGCATGGATCGCCAGCCCCTCGGAATCATGCAGCTGCGGGCGGTAGTTGCGCTGCTGGCTCGGCTGGTTGGCGCCGAACAGGTACATGCTGGTGAGCGCGCCCAGGCCGAGCTTCTCCACCGGTTCACGCAGGTAGACGCGCGCCTGCACGTCAACGGTGCTGTCTTTGCCGGGCGTGACCACCATACGATACGCACCGGTGGCGCGCGGTGAGTCCAGCAGCGCGTAGATCACCAGATTGCGGCGATCGGCCTGGGGACGCTCGACCCAGAATTCACGGAAGCGCGGAAATTCCTCACCGCTCGGCAGCGCCGTGTCGATCGCCAGACCGCGAGCCGACAAGCCGTAGACCTGATCCTTGCCGACCACACGGAAGTAACTGGCACCCAGCAGCGTGATGAGCTCGTCCGCCTTGTCCGGCTTGTTCAGCGGATAGAGCACCTTGAAACCGGCGAAGCCGAGGTTCTCCAGCGCAGCAGAGTCGATCTGCACCTGGCCGAAGTCGAACATCTGTGGATCGTAGGCGATCTCCTTGACGCCCTTGCTGGTGATCTCGTTGATCTTCACCGGCACATCGAAATGCATGCCCTGGTGGTAGAACTGCAGCTCGAACGGCGTTTTCGCACCATGCCAGAGCGCCTTGTCGCCGCGAAAGCGCAGCTGCTGGTAGTCGGCGAAAGCCATGTCGCGAAACACTTCCGGCAGGTTGCTCTGCGGCGGGGCGTAGTTGGCAGCTGCCAGTTCCTCGGCCTTCACTGCCACATCGTCGAGGCTGAATGCCCAGCTGCTACCCGCAAACAGACTCATGGACAGGCTCAACGCCATGCCCAGTACCCGACCATTGCGGACGCCTGTTCTGAAACGAATGGTTCGTGACACATCCCCTCCTGATTCTCACGATGATGCTGGCCGTCGAGCGGCCCCGAATTGCTTGTTGGTCTACCGCCAGGGGTAAATGATTCCCGTGACGCTGCTAAACGAGGCGGCGCATCATCCCACGCCGGACAGCGGCCGGATAGATGGCCGCAAGCGTCCCGCACGGGTCTGCCCCATCGCTCGCCACGCCGCGCCGTCAGTGGGCTTCAGCCCGCAGGTTGCCTGGCTCAATGCAGGGTGAAACGCTGACTCTGCACGCGCTGCGAATCGAGCCCGATCTGCACCTCGAACTCGCCGGATTCGGCTACCTGTTGCAGCTGCGCGTTGAAGAATTTCAGGTCGTCCTCCGTGAGGCTGAAGCGGACTTCCTGTTCTTCTCCGGCCTTGAGCATGACCTTGCGGAACGCCTTGAGTTCTTTGACCGGGCGGATCACCGAGGCGACCAGATCCTGGATATACAGCTGGACCACGGTCGCGCCCTCGCGCTGGCCGCTGTTGCGCACCGTGACGCGCGCCTCCAGCGTGCCCCCGCGCGACAGCTCGCGGCTGGACAGGCTGACATCGGACAGCTCGAACTGGGTATAGCTCAGGCCGTAGCCGAACGGATACAACGGTCCGGTGGGTTCCTCGAAGTACTGCGATGTGTAGTTGCCCGGTTTGCCCTCGACGTACGGCCGGCCAACGCGCAGATGGTTGTAGTAGGTGGGGATCTGGCCAACCGAGCGCGGGAAGGAGATGGGCAGCCTGCCGGACGGGTTGTAGTCGCCGAACAGCACTTCGGCGATAGCGTGGCCGCCTTCGGTGCCGCTGAACCAGGTTTCTAGAATCGCGTCGGCATTGGCCTTGGCCCAGCCAAGTTCCAGCGGCCGGCCGTTCATCAACACCAATACCAGCGGTTTGCCGGTTTGCTTGAGCGCCTCGAGCAGGCGCTGCTGGCTGGGCGGCAGCTGCAGGCTGGTACGGCTGGACGCCTCGTGCGACATGCCACGCGACTCGCCAACCGCAGCGACGATCACATCGGCCTTGTTCGCCAGCGCCACCGCCTCGGCAATCATCTCGGCAGCGGAACGCGGATCCTGCACCACCTCGGGGTTGTCCCAGTTGAGGAAGTTCAGGTAGTCGACCATGTGCTGGTCGTCGGTCACGTTGGCGCCCCGGGCGTAGCCCAGTGTTGCCGCATCGCCCAGCGCCTCGCGCATGCCCTGGCGCAGCGTCACCGCTTGCCCGGCGACGCCGGCGGCGGACCAGCTGCCGAGCATGTCGATCGGTGAGTCCGCCAGCGGACCGACCAGGGCGATGGTGCCGCGCTTCTTCAGCGGCAGGGTCTGCTGGTGGTTTTCCAGCAGGACGATCGACTGCCGCGCGACATCCCGCGCCTCGCTGCGATGCAGGCGACTTTCGGCATTGACGTCCTGCGGGTCGTCCGCGGCGACGCCGATACGCCGATACGGATCGTGGAACAATCCCATGTCGTACTTGGCACCCAGCACCTCGCGCACGGCAGCGTCGATCTCGCCCATGTCGACCTCGCCGGCCTTGACCAACGCGGGCAGTTCGTCTCGATACAGCGAGTCGGCCATGCTCATGTCGATACCGGCCTTGATCGCCAGCCGCGCCGCCTCGCGTCCGTCTCGGGCGACGCCGTGGCGCATCAGCTCGCTGATTGCGCCGTGGTCGCTGACCGTAATCCCGCGAAAGCCCCAGTCACGGCGCAGCAGATCGCGCAGCAGCCAGCTGTTGGCGCTCGCCGGCACGCCGTTGATGGCATTCAGCGCGACCATCACCCCGCCCGCCCCGGCCTCCACGGCGGCGCGATAGGGCGGCAGGAAGTCCTGATGCATGCGCATCGGACTCATATCCACCACGTTGTAATCGCGCCCGCCTTCGACGGCGCCGTAGAGGGCGAAATGCTTGACGCTGGCGGTGATGCTATCCCGCGCCGCCGGTGACTTGCCCTGATAGGCCTTGACCATCGTGCGGGCGATTTCCGACACCAGGTACGGATCTTCGCCGAAGCCTTCGGAGGTGCGACCCCAGCGTGGGTCGCGGGAAATGTCCACCGTAGGCGCGAAGGTCATGTCCAGACCGTCGGCGCTGGCCTCGATGGCCGCCACCCGGCCGCTGCGGGCGATCGTGTCCATGTCCCAGCTGGACGCCAGCCCCAAGCCGATCGGGAAGATCGTCCGGTGACCGTGCACCACGTCGTAGGCGAAGAAGATCGGGATCTTCATTCGGCTGCGCTGCGCAGCGTCCTGCATGGGGCGATTGTCATGGCGGGTCACCGTATTGAAGGTGCCGCCGATATGCCCTGCCGCCAGCTCTTCGAGAATCCGCGGCCGCGGCATGTCCCCACCGATGCTGATCAGCCGCAGCTGGCCGATCTTTTCCTCGAGGGTCATCCGCTCGATCAGGCTGTCGATGAAGGCCGGCTTGTCGTCCAGCGCAGGGGTTTGTGCCGCGGCGGCGGCATGCACGCAAAATCCGGCGAGCAGACCGAGCACACAGAGTCTTTTCGCCAAGGGCTGCTGGGGTTTCATCAGGAGTCTCGTTGCTGCGGGAAGTGCGGACCGGCATGGTCGCGAATGGGACGGCGCAGCTCAGGATCGCCTCCCGGCCTGCACGCATCCGATACGCCGCACGCTTCGGCGTACGGCGTGCGAAGTATGATCGCCCGGCCAGGCACAAACCAGAGGGGGACACGCATGCCATGCAAACGACAGGACGGATCATCGCAAAGCCGCGTTCAAACCACGTGATCAGCTTGACGGTGCATCTGGTGGAAAGGCATCCAACTGGCGGGATGCAGCGTGTGGCAAAGAAGACGCCGCGCTGATGTGGAAGCGACGCGATCCTGAGCAGAGAGGGTATATCAGCGGCGACGGCGAACATGGCGCCGGATGCGCTAGTCATCCGACGCCGGCGCAAATAGTCAGCTTTTCAGTTTGCTGGTGATCTTGGCTACGTGCTCGCCCTGGAAGCGGGCGATGTTCAGTTCCTTTTCCGATGGCTGACGCGAGCCGTCGCCGCCAGCGATGGTCGAGGCGCCATAGGGTGTACCACCGTTGGTTTCGGAGATGTCGAAGAATTCACTGATGCCGTAGCCGGTGGGCACGATGACCATCCCGTGGTGCGCCAGAGTGGTCCAGGTCGAGGTGATGGTCATCTCCTGGCCACCGCCGGTACCGGTAGAGGTGAACACGCTGGCGACCTTGCCATGCAGCGCACCCTTGGCCCACAGACCGCCCGTCTGGTCGAGGAAATTGCGCATCTGCCCGGACATGTTGCCGAAGCGCGTCGGCGTTCCGAAGATGATCGCATCGTAGTCGGGCAGTTCCGCCGGACTGGCTACCGGCGCGGCCTGCTCGACCTTGCCGCCGGCATTCTTGAAAGCTTCGGCCGGCATGGTTTCCGGCACGCGCTTGATGGTCACTTCGGCGCCCGGCACGCGGCGCGCACCTTCGGCAACCGCGTTGGCCATGGTTTCGATGTGGCCGTACATGGAGTGATACAGCACGAGAATCTTTGCCATCTTGATGTCCTCTTGGGGGATGTTCCGTTTTGTGAAAACGCGGGTCGTCAGTCGTTCCGACGATCCCGGGAATCGCTGAACCGAATCGCGGGCCGCGCTGTTCAGGTCACGTCCACCAGCACGACCTCACTGTCTTCCAGTGCCGTGACCGTCAGCCGCGCCTCATCGCGCACGGCGACGCCGTCGCCGGCCTCTGCGTTCACGCCGTTGACCTCGATCCGCCCACTGGCCGGCACCAGATAGACCTTGCGACCGCTGTCTATGGAATAGTCGGCGCTCTGCCCGGCCGCCAGTGTCGCCGCCACCAAGCGGGCGTTGGCGCGGATCACCAGCGCCCCGCTATCGTCCGGCATGCCGCTGGCCAGGGTGACGAAGGCACCGGCACGCTCGCCGGCCGGAAATGGCCGGGTGCCCCAGGACGGCGGCAGGCCGGAACGCTCCGGGAAGATCCAGATCTGGAAGATGCGGGTTTCCTCGTCCTCCAGGTTGTATTCGCTGTGGACGATGCCCGTGCCGGCGCTCATGACCTGCACATCACCGGCGACGGTACGACCGCGGTTGCCCAGGCTGTCTTCGTGGGTGATCGCACCCTGACGCACATAGGTGATGATTTCCATGTCGCGGTGCGGGTGCGGCGGGAAGCCCGACTGCGGCGCGATGCTGTCGTCATTCCACACACGCAGCCGGCCCCAGTGCATGCGCGCCGGGTCGTGGTATTCAGCGAAGGAGAAATGGTGGCGGGCGTTCAGCCAGCCATGGTGAGCATGCCCCAGTTCGGCATGCGGGCGCAGTTCGATCATGGAAAGTCTCCTCAGTGGACTGACCGGCGAACCGGTCAGCTAACGATGGAGCCATGATGTATCTGACCAGCCTTTTAATGAGCGCAATATCTCACCGATTAATATCGACTAACTCGATATGAATGCGGTCGCCATTCGCCGCTAATGAACCGCCGGCGGTTGCGCTACTTGGTTGCCTGGAAGCGCTTGACTGCCTCGAGCCAGGCGGAATCCAGCCGCGGCTGGGCGACATCCATGCCCAACGATTCCATGAGTTCTCGATGCTGATCGATCTCTTTCACCGAATCACTGAGCGCCGTGCTGTTGCCGTCCAGCTGGTGCATCTGGGTGAGGCCCAGGTGATAGAAGCGCAGCAGCTGAATGGCCTGTGGATCGCGCGCCGCCACGCCCGACTTCACCTGATGCATCAGGTTGGTGACGCTCATCAGGCTGCGCTTGAGCCGCCAGCCATACGCAGCGGCCGCCATCCACGGTTGCTGCCAGAACAGCTTGCGCACCAGCGTCACCGTCAGCAGCAGGCCCGCGGCAACCCCGGTGATGTTCCAGCGCAGGTTATCGCCGCCCGGCGCGCCGAACAGCGCGACCGCCAGTGCCGAAAGTCCCATGGCCAGCACGGCGAAAATGGCAATGACGATCAGCGTGCTGCGCCGCGTCTGCTGCCGATACTGCTCGGCGCTCATCGGTTTGATCTCGAATACCACCATGGGCGAATTCCTTGCAGAGTCGATAGCGGCGGGCATTATCACCGCAAACGTATCGGCCAAGGCAGCCGCGGAGGGAAACCCGCTCCTGCGCTGCCCTTCAACCGAGGGCAAACGGCAGCAGCAGCGCGATCAGAATGCCCAGCAGGCTCATGCCCAGCGCAGCGAAGGCCCCGCATTCATCGCCCTCCTCCAGCGCCCTCGCGGTACCGATGGCATGCGCGTTAATGCCGTAGCTGAGGCCCCGCGCCGCAGGATGCTCGACACCGGCCCAGCGCAGCAACAGCGGCCCCAGCGCGGTGCCGATGACGCCGGTGAGCATGACGAACACCGCGGCCAACGAGGCCAGCCCACCGAGCTGCTCGGCCACCAGCATGGCGATGGGCATGGTTGCCGACTTCGGCGCCAGGCTCATCAGCACCGGCAGTTGCGCGCCCAGCGCCCAGGCGATCGCCAGGGTCAGCACCACGCTGAGCACGCCGCCGACCGCCAGGGTGATGACGATCGGCCAGAACAGCTGCTGGATCCGCTTGAGATGACGATGCAGCGGCACGGCCAGCGCCACGGTCGCAGGCCCCAGCAGCATGGCGACCAGCGAAGCACCTTCGCGGTAACGCGCATAGTCGAGGCCCACCAGCGTCAGGGTGCCAACCACCAGCAGCATGCCCACCATCACCGGCTGCAGCACCAGCCAGCCGCTGCGGCGATAGAGCATCAGCGCCAGCTGGAAGGCGATCAGCGTCAATGCCACGGCGAACAGCGGATGCACCACCACGTCCGCCCAGGCCGTGCGCCAGTCGACTACGCTCATGCCTGATCCTCCCGCTGGCGATCCAGCCGGCGGATCAGTCGCTGCATCAGCCAGCCGCAGAACGGCACGGTGATCAGCAGCGACAGCACCAGCCCGGCAGCGATCGCCGGCAGGTCATCCCGCAGCGCACCGGCGCTGGTCATGATTCCGGCCGCCGGTACGATCAGCAGCAACGGCAGGTACTGCAGTAGCAACGCCGCGGTTTTCTCCAGCGACTCGGGAACACCACGGCGCAGCAGTAACAGGCCGAACAGTAGCAACATGCCGATGATCGGCCCCGGCAGCGCTGGTAGCAGTACCAGGTTGATCACATTGCCGAGCAACTGCAGCAGCGCCAGCCAGGTCAGCCCCTTGAGGATCATGGTCTGAGCTCCATCGGCCTGTCGTGACTCATTGCGTTAGCTCCTCGCTGAATGGCAAAAGGCCTCGACTATGGCCGCCTGCGTCATGACAGAACAGGTGCAGATGGGTGAAAAAAAAGCGGATCAGCCGATCTCGCAGCATTCCGCTGATACAGGTCAACCCACCGCCGTGTGGGGCTTCAGCGGTGGTTCAGAGGGCTGATCTGATCCGTATTTTGCCGATTCATCTGAGTCTGTTATGCAAGCACGCCACTACGGATCATCCGCCTCGCCTGAACTGCCTATGGGGCGAAGCCTAATGACCGACCACATACCCGCGCAGATCATCGAAACCGTTGATCCCAGCCAACCGATCCGCCTGACCCCCGCGCAGAGCGGCGGGCCCATTCATACGCGCAGTTTCAGCGGCCGGTTCCGCAACCTGCGCCTGTTGGGCGGCGCGCTGCTGATGCTGCTCTACTTCGGCACCGTCTGGCTGAACTGGAACGGGCGCCAGACGGTGCTGTGGGACCTGGACCGGCAGCAGTTCCACATCTTCGGCGCCACCTTCTGGCCGCAGGATTTCATCCTGCTCTCGGCGATCCTGATCATCGCCGCGTTCGGCCTGTTCTTCATCACCGTGCTGGCCGGGCGCATCTGGTGTGGCTACGCCTGCCCGCAGAGCACCTGGACCTGGATGTTCATGTGGGTGGAAAAGATCACCGAAGGCGACCGCCTGCAGCGCATCAAGCTCGATACTGCACCCTGGTCCGCCGCCAAGCTGCTGCGCCGCAGCGCCAAGCATGTGCTATGGCTGGCGATCAGCCTGGCCACGGCACTGGCCTTCGTCGGCTATTTCACCCCGGTACGCGACCTGGTGGCCGACCTCGCCCGCTTCGAGGTCGGTGTCACCACCGCCTTCTGGCTGCTGTTCTTCACCGCCGCGACCTACATCAATGCCGGCTGGCTGCGCGAGCAGGTGTGCCTGCACATGTGCCCCTACTCGCGCTTCCAGAGCGTGATGTTCGACGCCGACACCCTGCTCGTCTCCTACGACACAGCCCGTGGCGAGAACCGCGGCGCGCGGCGCAAGGGCAGCGACCCGCGCGCGCAGGGCCTCGGTGACTGCGTCGACTGCACGCTGTGCGTGCAGGTCTGCCCCACCGGCATCGACATCCGCGACGGCCTGCAGCTGGACTGCATCAGCTGCGGCGCCTGCATCGACGTCTGCGACAGCGTCATGGACCGGATGGGTTACGCTCGCGGCCTGCTGCGCTACACCTCCGAGCGCGCACTCAAGGGCGGCATCACCCGCTTCTTCCGTCCACGCCTGATCGGTTATGCCGTGGCGATGACGGCGATGATCGCCGCCTTCATCTGGGCACTGGACGCGCGGCCGCAGCTGCAGCTGGACGTTACCCGCGACCGCACCCTGTACCGCGAGAACATGCAGGGGCAGATCGAGAACATGTATCGCCTCAAGCTGATCAATAAGACGCAGCAGCCGCGCCGCTATGCGCTCGGGCTTGAGGGTGGGCCGTTCGCGCTGCAGGGACCGCGCGAGATCGTCCTGGCGCCGAGCGAGATCGCCGATCTGCCAGTCAGCGTGGCGCTGCTCGACACCCGCGACTTCAGCCGTGAGCTGCGCTTCGTTGTCAGCGACCTGGCCGAGCCGAGCAGCCGGGTGAGCACCCCGAGCACCTTCGTCGCCCCCATCGCGGCGCTACGCCAGTAGACTGGCCATGCCCAACCGCCACGGCCCGGACACGATGAAGCGCTACGAGAAATTCGCCGACGAGATTGCCGAACTGATCCGCAGCGGCGTGCTCGCGCCGGGAGAAAAGGTGCCCTCGGTGCGCCACGCCAGCCGCACCTACGGCGTCAGCCCGTCCACCGTGTTCCAGGCCTACTACCTGCTGGAAGACCGCGGGCTGATCCAGGCGCGGGCGCGTTCGGGCTATTTCGTCCGCGAACATGCCAAGCGCCCGCTGCACGAGCCGGACATCAGCAGCCGTCCGGCGGAAACCACCGATGTCGGTGTCAGCGAGCTGGTGTTCTCGGTGCTCGCCTCTCTGCGCGACCCGGCTACCGTGCCCTTCGGTTCGGCCTTCCCCAGTCCCGAGCTGTTTCCTCTACAACGCCTAGCACGCTCGATGGCGCAAAGCGTGCGCGACATGCCGGCACGCGAGGTGATTGCCGAGATGACCGCCGGCAACCCGGACCTGCGCCGGCAGATTGCCCTGCGCTACATGGTCAGCGGCGTGATGCTGCCGATGGACGAACTGGTGATCACCACAGGTGCGATGGAAGCGCTGAACCTCTGCCTCCAGGTGGTCACCGAACCGGGTGATCTGGTGGCCATCGAGGCGCCGGCGTTCTACGCCACGCTGCAGGTACTGGAACGGCTCAAGCTCAAGGCGGTGGAGATTCCGGTGCACCCGCGCGAAGGCATCGACCTCGACATCCTCGCCGATCGCCTCGCGCACTTGCCGATCAAGGCCTGCTGGTTCATGAGCAGCCTGCAGAACCCGCTGGGCGCGAGCATGGGCGAGGCGAAGAAGCAGCAGCTGTATGGGCTGTTGCAGCGCCATCAGGTGCCGCTGATCGAGGACGACGTCTACGCCGAGCTGTACTTCACCCGCGAGCCGCCCAAGCCGGTGAAGAGCCATGATCGCGAAGGTCTGGTGATGCACTGCGGCTCGTTCTCCAAGAGTCTCGCGCCCGGTTACCGGGTCGGCTGGGTTGCCGGCGGTCGCTATGCCGAGCAGATCGCCCGGCTCAAGCTGATGACCACCATCTCCCCTTCCGTGCCGGCACAGGCCGCCATCGCCAATTACCTGCAGCATGGCGGCTACGACCGTCACCTGCGCAAGCTGCGTCACGCGCTGGAGATGCAGCAGGGCGCGATGCTCGCCTCCGCCGCCCGCCATTTTCCGGCGAGCACGCGGGTTACGCGCCCTTCTGGGGGCTACTTTCTCTGGTTCGAATTTCCCGAGCAGGTGGACTCGCTGCAGCTGCTGCAACTGGCGCTGGCCCAGGGCATCAGCCTTGCCCCGGGGCCGATCTTCTCGGCGACCCAGCGCTTTCGCAACTGCGCGCGGCTGAACCACGGCCACCCATGGGATGCGCGCAGCGAGCAGGCGATGGAATTGCTGGGCAGGATGCTCAAGTCGTTCTGAGCGCTGGCAGCGCTGCATCACCGGCCTTGCCAAGGCACAGGTTTCCTGCGAAAAAGCCGCCGCTTTTCCCTGTATTCGAGGCGATGATGGACAACGAACTGCTGATCGAAGACCTCCAGCTCGGCGACGGCAAGGCCGTGGTCAAGGGCGCGCTGATTACCACCCAGTACCGCGGCACGCTGGAAGACGGCAGCGTCTTCGATTCTTCCTACGAACGTGGCAAGCCATTCCAGTGCGTGATCGGCACAGGCCGCGTGATAAAGGGCTGGGATATCGGCCTGATGGGCATGAGGGTCGGTGGCAAGCGCAAGCTGTTCGTGCCGGCGCACCTGGCCTACGGCGAACGGCAGGTCGGCGCACAGATCAAGCCGAACTCGAATCTGCACTTCGAAATCGAGCTTCTGGAAGTCCTGACTCGCGACGACTGAACGAACGCCTCAGCCGCGATCTGCCGGCGACCGCTCGCGTCGAGCCTTCATCTGGTACATCCGCGCATCGGCGTGCTTGAGCAGCTGCGCCTCGGCGTCGCCATCCTCCGGATAATGGGCGATACCGAGGCTCAGGCCGATGTCCAGCGCGTGGCCGGCGATCTGCACCGGCTGCTGGAAGGCGCAGCGAATCTTGCCGACCACCCGCTCCGCGTCCTCGGGCAGCGTGATGCTTTCCAGCAGCACCACGAACTCGTCACCACCCAGCCGCGCCACGGTATCGGTATCGCGCACGCAATGCGTGAGGCGCTCGGCTACGGTACGCAGCAGCTGATCGCCCGCGCTGTGCCCGTGGGTATCGTTGACCTGCTTGAATCGGTCCAGATCGACGTAGAGCAAGGCGATGCGCCCGGCGTGGCGGCGCACCCGCGCCAGCGCCGTGCTCAGACGATCACGGAAACAGGCACGGTTGGGCAGGCCGGTGAGTTCGTCGTACTGCGCCATACGGTGCAGGCGCGCATACAGCTGCTTGCGCTCGATGGCGGTGACCACCTGGGTGGAGACGAATTGCAGCAGCTCCTGATCCTTCTCGGTATAGGGCGCCGATGTGCTCTTCAATACCAGCGCGCCGATAACACCCTCCCGCGAGCTGAGCGGCACTCCGAGCCAGCAGGCGGCCTCGTCGACAACATCCAGCGGCAAGGCGAGCACCGGCAGCGATTCGGCATTCAGGCGCAACGGCTGTCCACCGTGCAGGACGGAGAAGCAGAGCGACGCGGCCGGCTCCGGCGGCGCAACCGCCGAGCTGGGCGCGAGCGCCTGATAGGGGTAGGCCAGCTCGCCACTGACCGAATCGCGGATGGCGACGACGAAATCATCGACCGGCAGCAGCTGGGCGACGGTCAGGTGAATCTGCTGATAGAGCGCGGCAAGATCCTTGGAGGCGTGAGCTGCTTCGGAGATCGAATAGAGCGCGGCCTGCATCGCTTCGGACTGTTTGCGCTGGGTGATATCGCGCGCCACGCCGATGCGCAGCTTGTTGTCCGTTGACCAGCACGCCGACCACATGATGTGCACCACGCCGCCGTCCTTGCGTACGTAACGGTTCTCGAAATGCAGCAGCGGCTGGCCGGCCATGACATCGCCGGCGGCCGCCAGGGTGCGCGCGCGGTCCTCGGGATAGACCATTTCGATCATTCGTTTGCCGAGCATTTCCTCCGGCGTATAGCCGAAGATGCGCTCGCAGGCCGCGCTGACGAAGACGAAGTTGCCCTGCGCATCGACGACACAGATGGCGTCCAGCAGCAGATCGATGACACTCGCCAGGGGTGCGTAGCTATCTGTCTTCACAGCGGCAGACCTACTTCGGCCATTCGGCACGGCTTGGGTAATCCAGGCGTGACGCAGTCGCCACTCTGTGGCGCATCATCGCCCAACCCTGTTGCCAAAGCATTGTCCATATCGGGCGTGATTGCGGCATTTTTTTACCGTACCCCGCCCGACGCGCAACTACTCGACCCAGCGCGGATAGAAGCCAAGCGCTGCCTGCGTACGGGCATCCTGCAGCGCAACAACGTCCGAAGGGGCCTTCTGATCATCCGGATGACCGTGCGTATCTCCGCGAAAGAAGAAGCGCCGACCGTCTGCGAGGGCGAGGAACAGGCCGAGGGCGCCGTGCCCGCGCAGCGGCACCAGCACCAGCTGGCCGTCGCCGAACAGGTCGAGACTTTGCGCATATCCGAGGTAAGGTTTGGGCGAGAATCGCAATGTTTGCCAGCGGATCGCATGGCGGAACTGACTGGGCAACACCGCCGGCGGTGTCGCCGCGCGCAGGTAGCGCAGACTTTGCGCGCTGGCGAGCACCGGCACCTCCGGATAGTCGACCAGCCCGGACGCGTGCTCCCAGCGCACGCAGCCCAACAAGATGCGGTCGATGCCCAGACCATCGCGCTCGAGCTGGTCACGCACGGCCTGCACGGTGCCGTAGCGCTTGATACGCCAGGGCATCTCGGCATCCAGCTGAGCATCGATCTGGCGACCCAGGCCGGTGCCGAACAGCAATCGACTGCCACGGTGCTCAATCAGAATCGCCAAGTGATTGATCGGCGGTGGCTGCTCCCAGCCACCGCGGCGCCAGGCGAACTCGCCCCGCGTATCGCTCTGCGCCGTTTTCACCAGACTGAAGCGCAACCCGTCGGCAGCCGCCACGCTGCCGACGAAGCCGACCATAGCTAGCGCGACGAGACGCAGCAGCCTCCTGCGTACCGTTGCACGACCGACAGGCGACCGCTCGTTGTAGGCGAACATGGCGCTTACAGCCCCGGCATGCCGACGTAGCCGGGTAGCGCGCGGATGCGGGCGAACCAGGCTTGCAGCGCCGGATATGCAAGGAGATCGAGACCACCGTCAGCGCCCAGCGCCACATTGGGATACACGGCGATGTCGGCGATGGTCGGCTGCTCCGTCTCGGCCAGCCAGGCGTGTTCTGCGAGATGCCGTTCGAGGGTTCGCAGCGTGCTCAGCGCGCGTGCCTGCGCGAGCGGCTCGTCGATCGGCAGGCCAAACAGCTTGCCCACACGCACGGTCGCCGGTCCATGCTGCGTTTCGTTGGCCGCGAAACTCAGCCAGCCAGCGATGCGCCCCTGCGTTTCGGCATCCAGCGGATACCAGCTGGACTCCGCATAACGCCGCGCCAGGTAAACCAGAATCGCCTGGGAGTCACCCAGACGGAACCCACCATCCTCCAGAGCAGGAACCTGTCCGCGCGGATTGATGGCGCGAAACGCCGGCTGCTTCTGCGCGCCCGTCAGCAGGTTGACCGGCTCCAGCTCGACCGGTTGGCCGATCAGGCTGAGGAACAGGCGAACCTTGTGGCAATTGCCGGACAACGTCATGTCGTAGAGCTTCATGGTCTTTCCCTCCTGGGTGGTTTGTGTACTGGATAATAGACAGACCTGTCTGTACACTTCAAGCAGCAAAACGACCAACGACCCGGTCGGCTGGAGGGACAGCAGTCGCTCCCGCATAATGGCCGACCGGAAGGAGGTATCCATGGCTTCGAACAAGCGCGACCAGCTGCTCAGCACCGCAGAAGATCTGTTCTATCGCGAGGGTTATCACGCCACGGGCATCGATCGGATCCTCGCCCAATCCGGGGTCGCCAAGATGACCCTGTACAAGCACTTCAAGTCCAAGGACGAGCTGATCCTGGCGGTGCTGCAAGCGCGCCACGACCTGATGCTCGCGCGCCTGCGCGAACGCGCCGCGAAACTGCCGCCGCGCGAGGCGCTACTGGCGGTGTTCGATGGTTTGCACGGCATGATCCACGGCGATGGGCGGTTCTGTGGCTGCCTGTTCGTCAACGCCGCAGCGGAATATCACGACCGCGGCCACCCGATTCATCGTCGCTCGGCCGCGTACAAGGCGGAATTGCAGGCCTACCTGCGCGAGCTGTTGGAACGCCTGGATGCGCCGCAGCCTGCGCAACTCGCGCGGCAGCTGCAATACCTGCTCGAGGGGGCGCTGAGCATGGCGCATATCGAAGGCCCGGCCGATCAGGCGCTGGACGCCAAGGCCGCCGCCGAGCGCCTGCTCGAAGCCGCCGGTCTCTGAGCATCGGCAGCCACGAGGCGCCCGCCCAGCACCTCAGTTGGGGTTCGCCTCCGCTTCCCTGACACGGAACCACGCTGCGTAAAGCGCAGGCAGGAACAGCAGGGTCAGCGCCGTGGCGACGATCAGGCCGCCCATGATCGCCACCGCCATCGGCCCGAAGAAGATACTGCGCGACAGCGGAATCATCGCCAGCACCGAGGCCAGCGCGGTCAGCACGATCGGCCGGAAACGCCGCACGGTGGCGTCGATGATCGCGTTGAAGCGGTCATGGCCGGCGCCGATATCCTGTTCGATCTGATCGACCAGAATCACCGAGTTGCGCATGATCATCCCCGACAGCGCGATCGTCCCGAGCATCGCGACGAAACCAAACGGCTGGCGGAACAGCAGCAAGAACAGAGTGACGCCGATGATGCCCAGCGGCGCGGTGAGGAACACCATCGCCGAGCGCGAGAAGCTCTTCAGCTGGATCATCAGCAGGCTGACCACCACGATGATGAACAGCGGGATGCCAGCCATCACCGAGCTCTGGCCGCGGCTGGAATCTTCCACCGTCCCCCCCACTTCCAGCAGATAGCCGCTGGGCAGCGCCGCGCGGATATCCGCCAGCGTCGGCTGGATCTGCCGTACCAGCGTCGCCGGCTGCTGTTCGCCGTAGACATCGGCCCGCACGGTGACTGTCGGCAGGCGATTGCGATGCCAGATCACACCCTCTTCGAAGCCATATTCCAGCGTGGCGACCTGCGACAGCGGCACGCTGCGACCGCTTGCGGTGGGAATCGCCAGACTGGGCAGCATCGACAGCTCCAGACGCTCGCGCTCGGTACCGCGCAGGAGAATCTCGATCAGCTCATTGTCCTCGCGGAACTGGCTGATGCTGCTGCCGATGAAGGTGCGCCGCAGGAATGCCGACAGCTCGGCGGTACTCACGCCCAGCGCGCGGGCGCGATCCTGGTCAACGTTGAGCAGCACCCGCTTGCTCGGCTCCTGCCAGTCCAGATGCACGTTGGCCACGTGCGGATTCTCCTCCACCTTGGCCGCGACCTGCCGCGCCAGCGTGCGCACCACATCGATGTGCTCGCCCGTCACGCGGAACTGCACCGGATAGCCCACCGGCGGGCCGTTCTCCAGGCGCGTCACGCGGCCGCGCAGGCTCGGAAAATCATTGCGCAGGCGTTCAATCAGCCAGCTACGCAGTTCTTCCCGCGCCTCGATGCTGTCGGCCAGCACGACGAACTGGGCGAAGCTGGTCGCCGGCAGCTGCTGGTCCAGCGGCAGGTAAAAACGCGGTGAACCGGTGCCGACGTAGGCGACGTAGTTGTCGATGCCGGCGCGCTCCTTGAGCAGCTGTTCCAGCCGCGACACCTCAGCCTCGGTCGCCTTCAGCGACGCGCCCTCAGCCAGCTTGAGGTCAACCATCAGCTCCAGGCGTCCCGAAGCCGGGAAGAACTGCTGCGGGACCAGACGGAACAACCCCACCGCCACCACGAAGGCCGCCAGCGTCAGGATGATCACCGTCTTGCGCCGACGTACACAGACCTGCACCACCCGCCGCACCCGCTGGTAGAACGGCGTCGAATACGGATCGTGCCCCTCTTCGCCGGTACCGTGCTTCTGTGCCGCCCGCCTGGCCAGGTCCGGCAGCAATCGGTCGCCAAGCAGCGGGACAAACATCACCGCGGCGACCCAGGACGCGATCAGCGCGATGGTTACCACCTGAAAGATCGAACGGGTGTACTCGCCCGTGCTGGAATTGGCGGTGGCGATCGGAAGGAAACCGGCGGCAGTAATCAACGTCCCGGTGAGCATCGGAAAGGCCGTGCTGGTCCAGGCGTAACTGGCCGCCTTGAGCCGGTCATAGCCCTGCTCCATCTTGATCGCCATCATCTCCACCGCGATGATCGCGTCGTCCACCAGCAGTCCCAGCGCCAGAACCAGCGCGCCGAGAGATATCTTGTGCAGACCGATATCCAGGTAATGCATGGTGGCGAAGGTCATCGCCAGCACCAGCGGGATCGACAGCGCCACCACCAGGCCGGTGCGCACACCAAGCGAGAAGAAACTCACCAGCAACACGATTGCCAGGGCTTCGATCAGCACGCGAACGAACTCGCCCACGCTGGTCTTCACCGCCGCCGGCTGGTCGGACACCTTGCGCAGCTGCATGCCGGCCGGCAACTCCTGTTGCAGCCGGGCGAACTCGCTCTGCAGTGCTTCACCCAGCATGAGGATGTCGCCGCCCGCCTTCATCGACACCGCCAGCCCGATCGCCGGCTCGCCCATGAAGCGCATGCGCGGCGCCGGCGGTTCGTTGAAGCCGCGCCGCACCTCGGCCACGTCACCAAGGCGGAAGGTGCGGCCCTCGAAGCGAATCGGGAAATCGCGGATCTGCTCGACGGTGGTGAAGTTGCCGCTGACCCGCAGCTGCACGCGCTCGCTAACGGTTTCAACGAAGCCCGCCGCGCTCACCGCGTTCTGGGCCTCCAGCGCCTGATGCACCACCTGCAACGGCACGCCGAGGGTGGCCAGCTTGACGTTGGACAGCTCGATCCAGATCTTCTCGTCCTGCAGGCCGAGCAGCTCGACCTTGCCGACGCTCTTCACTCGCTGCAGCTGCAGCTGGATGCGATCGGCGTAGTCCTTGAGCACCGCGTAGTCGAAACCTTCGCCGGTCAGCGCATAGATGTTGCCGAAGGTGGTACCGAATTCGTCATTGAAGAAGGGACCCCGGATGCCTGCCGGCAGCGTGTGGCGGATGTCGCCGATTTTCTTGCGAATCTGATACCAGAGCTCAGGGATGTCCTTGGAGCGCAGTGAGTCGCGCGCCATGAAGGTGACGTTGGATTCGCCGGGGCGCGAGAAGGACACGATGCGTTCGTACTCGCCGGTCTCCATCAGCTTCTTTTCGATGCGTTCGGTCACTTGGCGCGACACTTCCTCGGCGGTGGCGCCGGGCCACTGCGTCTGGATCACCATCGCCTTGAAGGTGAACGGCGGGTCCTCGCTCTGGCCGAGTTTGCTGTAGGACAGCGCGCCAACGACCGCAACCAGCAGCATCAGATAGACGACGATCTGCCGGTTGTGCAGCGCCCAGGCGGAAAGATTGAAGCGCATCGCGACTACTCCTGCGGGGCCAGCTCGACGGGGCGATTCTCGCGATCGACCGGACGCACCGGCTGGTTCTCGCTGAGTAACTGCACCCCGGCCATGACGATCCAGTCGTCGGCCTGCAGGCCTTCCAGCACCGGCACCAGACGCTCACCGTAAGGACCGGTGCTCACCTCCACGCGCTCCAGCGTGGAATCGGCCCTGACCCGCCAGACAAACGCCTTGCCACGCTCGGCACTGATCGCGGAAAGCGGCACAGCGAGCGGAACCGCCGCCGCGCGGCGCACGGTGACCAGGGCGCTTTGTCCGAGATCAGTGGGCACTTCGCTTTCGGCGAAGGCGACCCGGGCGGAATAGGTCCGGGTGTTCGGATCGGCCGCCGGGGACAGTTCACGAATCCTCCCAGGGTGCTGCCGTCCCGGCTGTGACCACAGCTCCACCTCGACTTCCTGGCCCACGCGATAACGTTCCAACGCCTGTTCGGGGAGGTTGATCGCCACCTCGCGCTCGCCATCGGCGGCAAGCACGAAGGCCGTCTGCCCGGCCGCCACCACCTGACCGACCTCGATACTGCGGCGTGCGATGACGCCATCACGCGAGGCGCGTAGCACCGCATAGTCGACCTGATTGCTTGCTACATCGAACTCCGCCTGCGCCTGCTGCAGGCGCGCCGCGGCAGAACGGTAGGCGTTGTCGGCATTGTCGAACTGCGACTGGCTGACCAGCTGGCGGCTGAGGAGAGCCTTGTAGCGATCGTACTCAGCCTTGGCGACTCGCAGGTTCGCCTCGGCGGCCGCGACTTGCGCACGCATACCGTCGAGTTGCAGCCGTACGTCCTGCGGATCGAGTCGCGCCAGCGGCTGATCCTTGCGCACGCGATCCCCGGCCTCGACCAGGCGCTCGCTGACCTTGCCGCCGATGCGGAACGCCAGCTCCGGCTCGTAACGCGCATGTACCTCGCCCGGATAGCTTTCGCGCGCCTCGCTGGCAGGTTGCGGTTGCACCACCAGCACCGGCCGCGGCGGCGGTTGCTCGGGTTCGCCATTGCCGCAAGCGGCCAGCAACAGGGCACAACCAAGTGTGGAAGCGATGGACAAGGCATGACGGAACACGGCGGAGACTCCCTCTGTCACGAGGCGGGCTGGAATACTTATACTGCCGGGTATAGTAAAAATAGCGTACCAGCCAGTCCACTATTAAAAACGGCCATGATAGATATCCATTCCCCTTCTCCCGGCCCCGGCCGTCCGAAAGATCCGGCCAAGCGCGAGGCCATCCTCGCAGCCGCTCAGGTGCTGTTTCTCGGCAATGGCTATGAGGGCAGCAGCATGGACGCGATCGCGGCCGAAGCCGGCGTCTCCAAGCTCACGCTCTACAGCCACTTCAAGGACAAGGAGGCGCTGTTCTGCGCCGCGGTGAAGGCGACCTGTGAAACCCGTCTGCCGCGCCGGCTGTTCCAGCTGGAAGAGGATTGCGCCATCGAGACATTACTCCTGGCGATCGGCAATGCGTTCAACGAGTTGGTCAACAGCCCGGAATCCATCGGTCTGCACCGCGCCATGATCGCCCTGGCGACGCATAATCCCGCGCTAGTCCGGATGTTCTTCGAAGCTGGCCCACAGCAGCTGCTCGCCGATCTCGAGCAGCTGTTCGCCCAAGCATCCAGCCGCGGCCTGCTGCAGATCACGGAACCACGGCGCGCCGCCGAGCACTTCTGCTCATTGATCAAGGGCGCTCGTCATTTCCGCCAGCTGATCGCCTATGACGACATCACGGACAGCACGACGCCGACCGAGCACGTCCGCGACGCCGTGGGGGTTTTCCTGCGCGCCTACGGTCGCTGACGCCGGAGCCGCCCGAACAGCGCGCTACTGCGCCTGCAGCCTCTTCTTGGGATAGATGTCGTAGCGGCTGGATTTGCCTTCCAGGCTGTAACCGGGCTTGATGCCGTCAATCGCCGGCGCCTTGCGCGGACGCTTGACCACCACTCGATGGCTGGCCAGCTGTAGTGCAGCGGCCAGCAGCGCCGGCGCATCAAGATCGTCACCGACCAAGGGCCGGAACAGGCGCATTTCCTTCTTCACCAGCGCACTCTTGTCGCGATGCGGGAACATCGGATCGAGATAGATCACCTGCGGCGGCTCACCCTCCCAGAGCTGCAACCGTTCGATGGCGTTGCCCTGCAGCAGCGTCATGCGCGCGGCAATCAACGCCACTTCGGCATCCTGCCGTGCGCGCTGCAGGCCGTCTTCCAGCAGCGCGGCGATCAGTGGCTGGCGCTCGATCAGCGTCACCTCGCAGCCCAGCGTGGCCAGCACGAAGGCGTCGCGGCCGAGCCCGGCAGTCGCATCCAGCACCCGCGGCCGCACGCCGGGCTGGATGCCGACCGCCTTGGCGATCATCTGGCCGCTGCCACCGCCAAACTGCCGGCGGTGTGCGGCAGCGCCTTCGACGAAATCCACCCGCACCGGACCGGGCGCCTGCGCCTCCAGCAGTTGCAGCTGCAGCCCTGTCTCGCCCACCTGCAGTGCAAACTCGGCATCATCGCCCTGTTCCGGCAAGCCAAGCCGCTGCGCCCAGGCATGCGCCGTCGCGGCGAATTGCGGGGCGAGCGGTTCGACGCGAACCAGGGGGTGGCGGTCAGGCATGGCTGTACTCGTTGGCAAGGCGAAAAAGGCGCCGCATTGTGCCAGAGCCCCGTCCGGACGCCCACGCCGGATTGCCTCAACGGCAGATGCCGAAGCCGCCCATGTCGACGTGGAAGTGATCGCGATGCGCGACGTTGTACTCGGGCCCCAGCGTCACGTTGAACACGTCACAGGCGGCGTCACGCACCTCGCGCAGGAACCGTGCTTTGTCATCGCTGCCCTGCCAGTCGCGCGCCACGGTAATGCGGGTCCCGTCCTGCAGGCGGAACCCGGCGAGGTCCAGCGCGTTCGCGCTGGCATGCTGGCTGCGGCGGTTACTGCGTGCGATGTTGCGGCAGGCGAAGCTGCCGAAGTGATCGATGCGCACCACCGGCTGCCTGAACACGGCCTGCGCCGCCGGCTGCAGGCCGTGCCGTTCGAACAGCGCGTAGGCTGCTGCCAGCGGACAGGTCGCCAGGAACGGCCCGTTGAAGCGCACTACCGAACCCTCCACCCGCACGCTGTTCTCCACCGGGCAACCGGGTTCCGGCGTGCTGTCCGGCACGTTTGCATAGCGCAGCGGTGCGCTGGCCAGTACCTGTTCGCACAGCTGGCGATCCTGTGCCAATCGGCGCAACTTGAAGGACGTGAGCAAATTCGGTGGTTCGTGGAAATCCAGCGGCGCCCAGGGATTCCAGCGCGGAGGAAGGTCGAGATATTGCTGCCAGACGGCGAAGGCCAGCCCCGCCAACAACACCGGTACGAGAAGGAATATGCGGCTGAAGGTCATGTCTTATGGGCAACATCTGACAGCCGAAGTTGAGCGCGTATTCTTACAAAACTGGTCGGACTCACACGTCACAGCCAGAACGACCGCTCAAACCAGCAGCGACAGCTGCTCGCTGCGCATCAGCGGTGGCAGCGATGGCAGGCCCGGCAGGTGCTGCTGCAACAGCATGTGGAAACGCAGGGCCAATTCCGGCGCGCGATGATTGTCCGGGGTATGCAGGTAGACGTGCGGCGTTTTGCCAGCCTCGATCCAGCCAGCCACCTTGTCCAGCCATGGCGCCATGAATGCATCGTTGGCTTCCAGCTGTGGATGACCGATGAAACGCAACTGCGGAGACGAGCTGAATGCTGTCGGTCGCACCGGCAATCGCGGCTTCTTGCTCTGCGCATGCCGCAGCGCCGGATCATCGGAGCGGCAGCTGAACAGCGCCCGGGAATCCAGACAGATGCGTTCGACGCTGCGCTCATGCAAGAGGCGGTTCAGCGCGCGCTCGCCCTCCCCCTTGTCGAAGAACGCACGATGGCGCACCTCGACCGCCAGCGGCGCACCGAACCCGTCGATCAGCTGTGCCAGCTCGGCCAGCCGCCCCGGCCCGAAACTGGCCGGCAGCTGCAGCCAGAATGGCGTAACCCGCCGGCCTAGCGGTGCCAGCAAAGCCCTGAAGGCCTGCGCCTGCTCCAGGGCTGCGCACAGGTCGACGGCCTGGCTAATCTCGCGCGGCAGCTTGGCGCAGAAACGAAAGTCTTCGGGCATCTGGTTGGCCCAGCGCTGGACCTTTTCCTTCGATGGCCAGGCGTAGAGCGTGGTATTGCCTTCGACACTGTTGAATACCGAGCAGTAACGGGGGAGAAACTCGCTCGCAGGCGTGCCCGGCGGGTACAGCGAACCGAGCCAGGCGCCTTCGTTCCAGGAGGGACAGCCAAGAAAGTAGGGAAGCATCACCGGGCTGGTCAGCCTCAGGCGTACAGGTCGAGACCGAGCACTTCGGCGGTGTCGAAATCGCTGGGCAAACTGGCGGTATAGCTGTAGCTGGCCAGCGCCTGAGCCACGCGGGTGGGCAACGGACGCTCGGTCTGGGTTTCGTTGTAACGGAACGCGGAGTAGCGCTCGACCAGCGCCGCCTGGTTGACCCGCTGCTGCGGACGGGCGGACTGAGGCTGGTAATCCTGCCCACTGCTGCGGCTGTCGACTTCCCGCTGCGCCTGTGCGGCGCGCTGGGTTTCACCATAGCCCGACGCCGTGCTGCCCGTGCGGCCAGTACGATCCGTGGAGTAGGGAACGGGGAAGAAACCTTCGACGCGCATTATTCAACTCGATCAGCAGGCCAGCGACTCTAGCGACCGCTCGACGCTTTGGCAACAGCCCTAGCGATTGGTGCCCTTGGGCGTGGCGACATTATCGCGCAGATACACCGGCTGCGCCTGGTCGGCGTCCAGCGCCTCGCCACGCTGCCAGGCGAATCCGGCCAAGCGCAGCAGATCTTCGGCGTGCGGCAACATGCCGGCGTCCATGCGTGACACTGCCAACGGAATGCGTTCGGCGTAGCCCCAGCCGGTTCCGGCACCGAACCATTCGCCTGTCGTATCGCGTGGCAACGCCGCCTGTTCGGGCGGCAGCACTGCCTCGACGCCGGCGAGCTGCATCTCGCCCGCGCATTCGCGGTAGCAACCCCAGTAAACCTCATCCATGCGCGCATCGATCGCAGCCGCCACCCGAGTGGCACCATGCTCCCGGTAGGCACGCTGGGCAATGGTCGCCAGGGTGGACACCGGCAGCACCGGACGCTCGAGAGCAAAGGCCAGCCCCTGCACCACGCCGATGGCAATGCGCACACCGGTGAAGGCACCCGGCCCGCGGCCGAAGGCAATTGCATCCACCGCAGACAGCCCCACACCGGCCTCGGCGAGCAGGGTCTGCACCATTGGCAGCAGGCGCTGGGCATGCAGACGCGGGATCACCTCATAGTGACTCAGTACCTGGCCATCATGCAGCAGGGCGACGGAGCAGGCTTCGGTGGCGGTATCCAGGGCCAGCAGAGTGGTCATCGGGCAATTCCGGGGCAATCAAAAAGGCGCAGATTCTAGCGTATTCGGCTGGCGGGTACTTTCCGAGATCGCTAAGGCGAAAGGAGCGGGACGGTCGGCCCGGATAGGCACGAGCGAAGCAACACCCGCACGGACAGGCCAGCGGACGGTGGTCCTCAACAACCCCCAGGCAAAAAAATGCCCATATCCTGCGATACGGGCATTTTCGGTCTGGCTGTACAGCGGCGAAGCGATCAGCTCAGCGCCGCGAACACCTTGGCTGTGATCTCTTCCACCGACCCGACACCTTCGATACGGCTGTACTTCGGCGTGCCTTCGGCGGCAGCCAGGCTCTGATAGAAATCCACCAGCGGCTTGGTCTGCGAGTGATAGACGGACAGGCGATGACGCACGGTCTCTTCCTTGTCGTCGTCGCGCTGGATCAGCTCCTCGCCAGTTTCGTCGTCCTTGCCGGCAACCTTCGGCGGGTTGTGTTCGGTGTGGTAGACCCGACCGGATGCCGGATGCACGCGACGTCCGGCGATGCGGCCGACAATCTCCTCGTCGTCGACGGCGATCTCGACCACGTTGTCGATACGTACGCCCGCTTCCTTCAGCGCTTCGGCCTGCGGAATGGTGCGCGGGAAACCGTCGAAGAGGAAACCATTGGCACAATCGGGCTGAGCGATGCGTTCCTTGACCAGGTTGATGATCAGGTCGTCAGACACCAGACCGCCCGCATCCATCACGCTCTTGGCCTTCAGGCCCAGCTCGGTGCCGGCCTTGACCGCTGCGCGCAGCATGTCGCCAGTGGAGATCTGCGGAATACCGAATTTTTTGGTAATGAAGCCGGCCTGGGTACCTTTGCCGGCACCGGGTGCTCCCAGCAGAATCACACGCATGGATGAGTCCTCGAGTTTTCTTGAATAGAGGTCTCGCCAGCGGGCCGGATGCGACTCATCGCTGGCGATCAAAGAATCTGGTTTGCCGCCATGCGACAAAAGGTTGAACACGATACACAGCGCACCGGGAGGGCACAAGATATCCCCGCGGCGCCTATCGAGCGGCATAAATGCACTGAACCGAGGCTGGCAAACCGGGTGGAGCGACCGTGCACCGCATCACGCAACGGGCGCCCCACCCTCCTCAACCGGTATTGCGCAAGCCCGCGGCGATGCCCGCGACGCTGACCAACAAAGCCTGTTCCAGAGGGCTTTCCGGCGGATTCTGCTGCTGCCGGGAACGGGCCAGCAGCTCGATCTGCATCAGGTGCAGCGGGTCCAGATAGGTATTGCGCAGACTGAACGCTTCCTGGGTTTCAGGGCTGTGCGCCAGCAGCTCGGGCTGGCCGGTCAGGGTCTTCACCGCCTCCACCACCTGCGACAATCTGTCACGCAGATCGGCACCCAGCGTCAACAGTGGCGGCTCGACCAGGCGCTCGTCGTAGCCCCGGGCGATAGCCGCATCGGCCTTGGCCAGAACCATTTCCAGCATGTCGATGCGCGTGCTGAAGAACGGCCAATGCGTACGCATCTCCGCCAGACGCTCACCCTCGCCGCGCGCCAGCGCCCGATCGAGCGCCGCCTCCCAGCCCAGCCAGGCCGGCAGCATGAGACGCGTCTGGGTCCAGGCGAAGATCCACGGTATCGCCCGCAGGCTCTCGACCCCGCCTTCGCGGCGCTTGGCTGGTCGACTGCCCAACGGCAGACGCCCCAGTTCCTGCTCCGGGGTCGCCTGGCGGAAATAGGCGACGAACTGCGGATGCTCGCGCACCACGCTGCGATAGGCCGCGACGCCATCGGCGGCGAGATGATCCATCAGCACGCGCCAGTCCGGCTCGGGTAGCGGCGGTGGCAAGAGCGTAGCTTCGAGCACCGCAGCCAGATAGAGGTTGAGATTCTGCTCGGCGATATCCGGCAAGCCGAACTTGAAGCGGATCATCTCGCCCTGCTCCGTGGTGCGGAAGCGTCCGGCGACCGACCCGGGCGGCTGCGAGAGAATCGCCGCATGCGCCGGACCACCGCCCCGCCCCACCGTGCCGCCACGTCCGTGGAACAGCAGCAGCTCGACGCCATGTTCACGGCAAACCTCCACCAGACTCTCCTGGGCACGGTACTGCGCCCAGGCGGCAGCTGTGGTGCCGGCATCCTTGGCCGAGTCGGAGTAACCGATCATTACCTCCTGCGGACCTTGCAGGCGCCGACGATAGCTGGGCAACCGCAGCAGCCGGTCGATGGTCGGCGCAGCGTTGTTCAGATCATCGAGCGTCTCGAACAGCGGCACCACGCGCATCGTGCGCTGCAGGCCGCACTCCTTGAGCAGCAGTTGCACCGCCAGCACATCGGACGCTGCGTGAGCCATGGAAATGACGTAGGAGCCGAGTGAAGCAGCCGGCGCGGCGGCGATGACGGCACAGGTCGCCAACACCTCCGTCGTCTCCGCCGACGGGCGAAAATGCGCCGGCAGCAGCGGTCGCCGATTGCTCAGTTCTTGCTGCAGGAAATCCAGGCGCTGCGTCTCGTCCCACTCGTCATAACGACCGAGGCCGAGATAATCGGTGATTTCGCCAAGCGCGGCGGCATGTCGCGCGGCGTCCTGGCGGATATCGAGCCGTACCAGGAACAGCCCGAAAGCCGCCACCCTGCGCAGGCAATCGAGCAAGGCGCCGTCGGCGATCACCCCCATGCCGCAGGCATGCAGCGAGCGGTAGCAGAGCTCCAGGGGCTTGCGCAACTCGTCCACATCCTGCAGTACCAGGTCCGGCGGTGGATGACCACGTTCGAGCGCCGTTACAGCCCATTCGCGTGTGGCGTTCAAACGATCACGCAACTGCTTGAGCAGGACCCGGTAGGGTTCCGATGCGCCGCCGGAGTGGCTCAGCAGCTCGTCACTGGCAGTCTGCATCGACAGCGCAGTGATCAGCGCCTCGATGTCGCGCAGATACAGTTCGGCTGCCACCGCTCGCGCCAGCAGAAGTACTTCGCGGGTTACCTGCGCGGTGACATTGGGGTTGCCATCACGGTCACCGCCCATCCAGGAAGCGAAGCGGATGGGCGCCGCCTCCAGCGGCAGGTGGAATCCGGTGCTGCGATGCAGCACCGCATCGGTCTGCCGCAGCACATTGGGCACCGCCTGCCACAGCGAATTCTCGATGGCAGCGAAACCCCATTTCGCCTCTTCCACCGGCGTCGGCCGGTTGCGACGGATCTCTTCAGTATGCCAGACCTCGGCAATCAGTCGCTGCAGCCGCAGCTGGATCTCCGCATGCTCGGCTGCCGTCAGGTCGGTGTGGTCGCGGGCGGCCAGTTGCGCGGCAATAGCGTCGTATTTCTGGATCAGCGTGCGCCGGGACACCTCGGTCGGGTGCGCGGTGAGCACCAGCTCGATGTCCAGCCGGCTGACCTGGCGCGCGAGAAACTCCTCGCCGTGTCCTGCATTCTTCAGCCGTTCCAGCAGATCCGGGAGCACCCCGGCCTCGCACGGTGCCGGCTCGCCCCCATGCCGGCGACGCACGCGATGGTACTGCTCGGCGATATTGGCGAGGTTGAGGAACTGGTTGAACGCTCGGGTCATCGGCAGCAACTCGTTCTCACCCAGGCTGTCGAGTGTTTCGGCAAGTAACTGCGCGCCCTCCGCTGAGCCGCGGCGCGCCGCCTTGGCGCCCTTGCGGATTCGTTCGATCTTGTCGAAGAACGCATCACCCAGCTGCTCGCGAATGGTGTTCCCCAACAGCTCACCGAGCAGGTGAACATTCTCGCGCAGGCGCGCATCGATTTTCGCCATGACCGCTTTTTCTCCTGATTGATTGCCCGACTGCGGTCGTTGGGCCGCCAGGCGGCGCGCAATGTTCCCCGCAGCCAGTGCTAGACGGCCTGTGCAACGACAGCCGAGCAACTACGCTCAACGTATCTGCAACCAGAGTGCCTACCGCCCCAGCCGCTGACAAGGCGGCACGCACGCCACGCGTGCCTGACGGCGAATTGCCGTCAGAGCCGCTCGCGACCACGAGCAGAGGAGTGAACATGAAGATTTCGGAGCTGGTCAGCCAGTGGGAAAAAGACGCCAAGGGCACCTTGAGCCGTGAGCAATACAGCATTCCGCTGGACATCGAAAGCGCCGCCCGCCTCGCTGCGCTCGCCGAGATGTATCCCAAGCGCAGTACCGCGGCATTGCTCGGCGAGCTGGTAGGCGCCGCGCTGGAGGCCGTGGAAACCAGCCTGCCCTATGTCCGCGGTACGCAGGTGATCGCCACCGATGAACAGGGCGACCCAATCTACGAGGACATCGGGCCAACGCCGCGTTTTCTCGCCCTGTCGCGCAAACACCTGCAGCAGCTCCTGGACGACCAGTCACCTCCGCCGGCCTGACAACCGCCCGCCTCGCGTCCCCCGCCTGTCCGCGGCCGCCCGATACGGCCGCGAAAAGTCTCGCTGCGGTCGCCAACCGCTCTAGCACAGCATTTGGGACTGAACGATTAGCGCCTGCAGGCCTCACAAAAATATGCCCGGCATCGACGTCGCGGCGTACCGCGGCATACCCGCCGGGCCATGAGCCATTCGCACTTGTCAGGCAATTCCCACTGGAGACTGCCCATGAAGATTGAAACCGACAATCCTGCTTCGCGCTTCCAACTGCCCAAGCTCGCCGCCGTGGCGCTGGGTGGCCTGCTGCTTACAGCCTGCGCCGGCAACCCGCCCAAGGAACAGTTCGCGGTCACCGAGTCGGCAGTCCGAAGCGCCGTCAGTGCCGGCGGCCCGGAATACGCCGCGGTCGAGATGCGCGCCGCCCAGGAGAAGTGGAAGGAAGCCGAACTGGCGATGCAGAAGGAGGACTTCGAACGCGCCCGCAAGCTGGCCGAACAGGCCGAATGGGACGCCCGCGTTGCCGAACGCAAGGCGGAAGCGGCCAAGGCGCAAAAGGCCGTCGAGGACGCACAGCAGGGAATCAATGAGTTGCGCGAGGAAGGTATGCGCGGCGTCCAGTGATCCCGGCCATGACTGTCGTTCCATTCCCAGCCAAAGGATGAATTCACTATGCACAAGCTCGTCACTGTTCCCACCATGCTGGCGCTGAGCATCGGCCTCGTCGCCTGCGCCAACCAGCCCAACGCCAATCTCGAACAGGCCCGCAGCAGTTACTCGGCGCTGCAGAGCGACGCTCGCGCGTCCAGACTCGCCGCCCTGGAAACCGAGGACGCCGGCAAGATGCTCGACCAGGCCAACAAGGCCTATCTCGATGACGCCGACGAAGAAAAGGTCGATCAGCTCGCCTATCTGACCCAGCGGCGCATCGAACTGGCCGAGCAGACCATCGCTCTGCGCACAGCGGAGCAGGATCTGGAAAAGGCCTCGGCGCGCCGCGCGGAAGCCCGGCTTGAATCGCGCGAGGCGCAGATTCGCAAACTGCAGCAGGACCTGCAGGCCAAGCAGACCGAACGCGGCACGCTGGTGACCTTCGGTGACGTACTGTTCGATTACGACCGCGCCGAACTCAAGCCTGGCGGTATGCGCAGCGTGCAGAAGCTGGCTGATTTCCTCAACGACAATCCCGAGCGCAAGGTGATCGTCGAGGGCTACACCGACAGCACCGGCTCGGCGGCTTACAACCAGAGGTTGTCAGAGCGTCGCGCCGATGCGGTGCGCATGGCGCTGGTGAAGATGGGTGTCGATCCGCAGCGCATCGTCACGCAAGGCTATGGCAAGGAGTACCCGGTGGCGAGCAACAGCACCTCCTCCGGGCGCGCCATGAACCGGCGTGTCGAAGTGACCATCTCTGACGACCATCGCCCGGTCGCCCCGCGCTCCTCGATGCGCTAAGCGCTGCCGTCGGCACCCTAGCAGAGCGAACCGCAGCCTCGCACGGCTGCGGTTCTTATTTGCGCAATGACATCAGGCGCCGAGCAAACGCCGGTACAGCGCCTCCTGTTCGGCGGAGAACGCCACCAGGACGACCCGTCGCACATGCGAGGCGCCGTCCAGGGCTTGCTGCAGTGCGGTCACGGCAACCTCTGCTGCCTGCTCCGCCGGGTAGCCGTAGATGCCGCAGCTGATCGCCGGGAAGGCGATGCTCGCCAGTTCGTGACTGTCGGCGAGCGCCAGGCTGTTGCGGTAGCACGCCGCCAGCTGGGTGGGCTCGCCGTGAGCGCCGCCCCGCCAGATCGGCCCGACGGTATGGATGATGTAGCGCGCTGGCAGGCGAAAGCCGGGAGTCAGCTTGGCTTCGCCGACGACACAGCCGCCCAGATTGCGGCAATAGTCGCGCAGTTCGGGGCCGGCGGCGCGATGGATCGCGCCATCCACTCCGCCGCCGCCCAGCAGCGAAGTGTTGGCGGCGTTGACGATGGCGTCCACCTCCAGGCGGGTGATATCGCCCCGCCACACCGCCAGCTTCACCGCAGCGAGGCGCCCGGCACCGGCGCTTCGACGCAGCGCACGGCGCGCTTCTTGTTGTCGACCAGCACGCCGGTCAGGCCCTTCTGTTCGGTATCGAACAGCACCAGCACGCCGTCGATGCACTGCGCGACCTGCGCCGCCGGCTTCAGCGACACCTTGTAGTCCTCGCCGGGCACTGTCTTGAGCATGGTGTAGTCAGCCAGCAGCAATGCGTCTTCCGGTTTGGCGATGTGCATGTAGCCGTAATAGGAAAGCACCGCGACGGTGACGATGACGCTGCCGATGGCGGTGAGAATCAGCGGGATGGGATTGCGTTCGGACATGGAAGCTCTCGGTCGAAACAAAGGGGCGCATTGTGGCAAATTTGCCAGCCGCGTGGCGGGGGATCAGCTACCACCCGCGCGCGTCTCGCCGCGCGCCTGCACGGTTGCCGCGTAGACCCGTTCGGCCAGGCGCGAGAACGGCAGACTCTGGATCCATACGCTGCCGGTGCCCTTGAGCGTGGTCAGCAGCAAGCCTTCGCCGCCGAACAGCATGCTCTTCAGTCCGCCGGCCAGCTGGATGTCGTAGTCGATGCCCTGGGTGAAGGCCACCAGACAACCGGTGTCCAGGCGCAGCGTCTCGTTGTTCAGTTCCTTGCGAATCACCGTGCCACCGGCGTGCACGAAGGCCAGCCCGTTGCCATCCAGACGCTGCAGAACGAAACCCTCACCTCCGAAGAAGCCGGCACCGATACGCTTGCTGAAGCTGATGCCGATGCGCGTGCCATAAGCCGCACAGAGAAATGCATCCTTCTGACAGAACAGTTGGCCGCCCACGGCAGCAAGGTCCACTGGCACCACCGTGCCCGGGTAAGGTGCGGCGAAGGCTACGCGTGCCTCGCCCTTGCCTTCATTGCTGAAATGGGTGAGGAACAGCGACTCCCCAGTGATCATCCGCTTACCCATACCCCACAGCTTGCCGAGCACGCCGCTGCTGGAGCCGTCACCCATGCGTGTCTCGAAGCGCACGCCATCGGTCATGTAATTCATCGCGCCGGCTTCGGCGATGACCGTCTCGCCTGGGTCGAGGACGATTTCCACACTTTGGGCAGACTGGCCGAGAACTTCGTACTCAAGCTGGTGACTGGACACGGCGGGCTCCTGGGTCCGGAAGGTTGCGACGCACCAACGAACCCAGCGGAGCGCCGCGACCTGCGCAGCACTCCGCTCGCCCGCTACTTGCGTCCGAGAATGCGCAGGATACGCAGGAACAGGTTGATGATGTCCATATAGAGCGCGGCGGCGCTGTCGACGGCATTGTCCAGGGTCTTGGGAATCTGGTTCGCCCGCCCCCAGTCGACGCCGACATAGCCGCAGAAGATCAGCACCACGACCCAGTCGATCACGCCATGGTGAATGCCGAGGACAAACACCTCGACCAGCTCGACGACGATCACCAGCAGCAGCGCAACCGTCAGGGCGCTGGCGATGCTGGCGAAGAAGCGTGGAAACAGGGTACCCAACAGCATCATGCCCAGGGTCACCAGCGCCGTGACGCGTATCGCCTCGTGCACCAGCGCACTGTCGTAGCGACTCACCACCAGGTTGACGATGAGACCGAAGGGTACGACCACCAGGTTGTAGCCAATGAAGCTCAGCCACGGCTGCTGGGAGCGGTGGAACAGCCAGGCACCGGTCAGACAGCTGGCGAAGTAGCCGCCGAAGAACAGCCAGGGATGAATGCTGCGAATGGACTCGACCGGGATGTTGCCAACCATCCACCAATTGATCCAGAAGCCCCAGCACAGCGTGAGACCGATGACGAGGTTGTAGGCAGCGGGTGATAACGTCCGATCGGTCAGGCTCGGACGCCGGGCAAAGACTGAGTTTTCCATTTCGTTACGCTTCCTTGCGTGGTGTGAGGCTCGCTATTCGAGTCGGGATGTCTCAAAGAATGTTCGCGTAGTCGGCTTCGATGCGATCCAGGCTCAGGTGATTGAGGAAGTTGGAGAAGCACATCCAGGCCGACAACGCGTTGAGATCCTGGAACTGCTGCGGCAAGTACTTCGGCGGCACCACCATGCCCTCGTCGACCAACTGGCGCAGGGTGCGCATGTCTTCCAGCGTGGTCTTGCCACAGAACAGCAGCGGGATCTGCTCGAGCTGGCCTTTGCGCACAGCGAGCTGGATGTAGTTGTAAATCATGATGAAGCCCTTCAGATAGGACAGGTCCTTGGTGAAGGGCAGGCCATCGGGCGTCGAGCCGCGAAAGACCCGGCTGGCATTGCTGTAGCACTCGTCATCGCCGTAACCCTGCTCCTGGAAGAAGGCGAAGACGTCGAGGAAATCGGCACCCTCCTCGGCCATGTGGATCGCACGAGTGCGGTTGGTCAGCTTGCGCAGACGTGTCGGATACGAGGCGAAGGCGATGACTTCCATCAGGATGGCCAGGCCCTCCTGAGTCACCGTCGAGGACGGCGGCCCCTTGGCGAGGAAAGTGCAAATCGGCTGGTTCAGGCCATTGAGCGTGGTGCCGACGTGCACCAACCCTTCATGCACTTCCAGCGCGCGCACGTCACGCTCGTTGAACAGTGCGTCGCTGCGAATCTTGATGTAGTCGGCACCCGCCGCAGCATCGGCGAGGATGCCATCCGACTCGAACACGCGGATCACGCCTTCGCCCTCACCGAACACGGCATCGAGCCGTTTCTGCAGCAGCGCGACCGCCTGTTTGGCATCGAGGCGCTTGGGTTCGTCCTTGAGGTCGCCGCGGTCGGCGATGTTGTTCAGGTAGTCGGAAAGCATCAGGCCGAGGTCGGCCAGGGTCGGGTCGCCGGCGTGGAAAGCGTCTGATGCGGCGCCGTAGAGCTCCTGCGAGATCATGCCGAAGTCGGGCGTGCCGCGCGCCTCGAGCATGCGGATGACCATGCGGTATTCCTTGCACATGCGTCGCATGATCTGCCCGACCGGATTGAACTGCCCCAGCTGGCGGGTGATATCACGCTCGATGTCCTGAAATTCCTGCTTCTTCGCGCTGGAATCGAAGGACAACGGTCGGCGCTCGTAATAACCACGATCGACCACCGGTAACTCGCGCCCGCTGGTTGCGAAGAAACCCTGGCGAATGCTGTCGTCCCACTTCACCGCATCGAGCACGCGTACCGGCGTCTGCGCCTCGACGATGCGGTCAGACAGCCCGCGCACGATCGTCTGATATTCGTCCAGATTGTTACGGGTGTTCATCCAAACCTCGCCAGCGATGAGCCGCAGCGCTCAGGTTATACACGAGCCGACCGCCGGAAACAGTGGCCAGGTCGTGAGCCTGACGCTGGCCACCCGTTGCGGGCGGCCAGCGAAAGCACACCGGTGAAAACCGGCGCGCTACCCGGCGATCAGAGTTCCGGACGCATGTGCGGGAAGAGGATCACGTCGCGGATCGACGGCGAGTTGGTCAGCAGCATCACCAGACGGTCGATGCCGATACCCTCGCCCGCGGTCGGCGGCATGCCGTATTCCAGCGCACGAACGAAGTCGGCGTCGAAGTGCATGGCCTCGTCGTCCCCGGCGTCCTTGTCGGCCACCTGGGCGTGGAAGCGCTCGGCCTGATCCTCGGCATCGTTGAGCTCGGAATAGGCGTTGGCGATCTCGCGGCCGCCGATGAACAGCTCGAAGCGGTCGGTGACGTTGGGATTGCGATCGTTGCGCCGGGCCAGCGGCGAGACCTCGAACGGGTACTCGGTGATGAAGGTCGGCTGCTCCAGCTTGTGCTCGACCAGCTCCTCGAAAATCATCACCTGCAGCTTGCCCAGGCCTTCGTGACCGAGCAGCTTGGCGCCGGCCTTCTTGGCCAGGGCACGGGCCTTCTCCAGATCGTTGAGATCGGCGGCCGAGATCTCCGGGTTGAACTTGAGGATCGAGTCGAACACCGACAGCCGCGCGAAGGGCTCGCCGAAGTGGAACACCTTGTCGCCATAGGGCACGTCGGTGCTGCCGAGCACGGCCTGGGCCAGCTCGCGGAACAGCTCCTCGGTCAGGTCCATGTTGTCTTCGTAGTCGGCGTAGGCCTGGTAGAACTCGAGCATGGTGAACTCGGGGTTGTGCCGGGTCGAGACGCCTTCGTTACGGAAGTTGCGGTTGATCTCGAACACGCGCTCGAAGCCACCGACCACCAGGCGCTTGAGGTAGAGCTCCGGTGCGATGCGCAGGAACATCGGCATGTCCAGCGCGTTGTGGTGGGTCTCGAACGGCTTGGCCGCGGCGCCGCCAGGGATGGTCTGCAGCATCGGCGTTTCCACTTCGAGGAAGTCACGCTCGGCGAGAAACTTGCGGATGTGCGCGATGACCTGGGAGCGCACGCGGAAGGTCTCGCGTACTTCCTCGTTCACCATCAGGTCGACGTAGCGCTGGCGATAGCGCTGCTCGGTGTCGGTCAGGCCGTGGAACTTGTCCGGCAGCGGACGCAGCGACTTGGTCAGCAGCCGCACGTTGTTCATATAGACGTACAGGTCGCCCTTGCCCGAACGCGCCAGGGTGCCCTCGGCGGCAATGATGTCGCCCAGGTCGAAATGCTTGACCGCCTCAACCTGCTCGGCCGGCAGGGTCTTGCGATCGACGTAGACCTGGATGCGCCCGCTCATGTCCTGCAGCACCATGAACGGTCCGCGGTTGAGCATGATCCGTCCGGCGACCTTGACCGGAATGGCGGCCGCTTCCAGCTCCTCCTTGGTCTTCTCGGCGTACTGTTTCTGCAGGTCGCCTGCATAGCGGTCGCGACGGAAGTCATTGGGGAAGGCATTGCCCTGCTCGCGCACGGCAGCAAGCTTTTCCTTGCGCTGGGCGATCAGCTTGTTTTCTTCCTCTTGGATGGCGTGCTGGTTCAGCGGTTGTTCGCTCATTGCGGGTCGTCCCGGTCAAATCGTTTCAATGGGGTGCTTGCGGCTTGAGGCTTGCAGCTGCTCTCAGAGCCCCTGTTTCAGGCTGGCTTCGAGGTACCCGTCGAGGTCGCCGTCGAGCACCTTCTGGCAATCGCTGCGCTCCACGCCGGTACGCAGATCCTTGATGCGCGAGTCGTCGAGCACGTAGGAACGGATCTGGTGGCCCCAGCCGATGTCCGACTTGCTGTCTTCCAGCGCCTGAGAGGCGGCGTTGCGCTTCTGCATTTCCAGCTCGTACAACTTGGCCCGCAGCATCTTCATGGCGGTGTCCTTGTTGGCGTGCTGGGAACGTTCATTCTGGCAGGCCACCACGGTATTGGTCGGCACGTGGGTGATACGCACCGCCGAGTCGGTGGTGTTGACGTGCTGACCACCGGCGCCGGAGGAGCGGTAGGTGTCGATGCGCAGGTCGGCCGGGTTGATCTCGATCTCCACCCTGTCGTCGATCTCGGGCGATACGAATACCGCCGAGAACGAGGTGTGGCGACGGGCGCCGGAGTCGAACGGGCTCTTGCGCACCAGGCGGTGCACGCCGATCTCGGTGCGCAGCCAGCCGAAGGCGTATTCGCCCTTGATATGCACGGTGGCGCCCTTGATGCCGGCGACTTCACCCTCGGACAGCTCGACGATCTCGGCATTGAAGCCACGCTTGTCGGCCCAGCGCAGGTACATACGCAGCAGGATGTTGGCCCAGTCCTGGGCCTCGGTACCGCCGGAGCCAGCCTGGATATCGAGGTAGCAGTTGTTGGGGTCCATCTCGTGGCTGAACATGCGGCGGAACTCGAGCTTCTCGAGAATTCCGCGCAGGCGCTCGACTTCGGCCACGACATCGTTCATCGCGCCTTCGTCGTTTTCTTCGGCGGCCATTTCCAGCAGGTCGCGCGAATCGGCCAAGCCGCCGTCGAGGTCGTCGATGGTTTCGACGATCTGCGCCAGGGTGGCGCGCTCACGGCCCAGGTTCTGGGCGTACTCGGGGTTGTTCCAGACGTTCGGGTCTTCGAGTTCGCGGTTTACTTCGACGAGACGATCATGCTTCTGATCGTAGTCAAAGATACCCCCGAATCGACAAAGTGCGCTCGGACAGGTCCTTGATGCTGTTGAGGATCGGGTTGATTTCCATGGTAGGCAGCTCTCAATCGGACGATGCGAAAAGCCGGCGATTATAACCGAGCGCGCCTACGCTGACAGCCCGTGCGGGCAGATCGCCGTGACCGCACGACCACCGGGCTGCACAAGGAAAAATCCACCTCCTTCGCGGGACAGGATCAGCCGGAAATACCGCGCACCTGGTTCTCCAACTCCGCCTTGAGCTGGGGATCGAGCTTGAGCTGGCGTGCCAGTTCCTCGAGATAGGCGCGCTCCATGAAGTGCTCCTCGTCCACCGCCAGTACGCTGGCCAGGTACATCTCGGCAGCCATCTCCGGTGTCTGCGCGGCCGCCGCTACTTCAGCGGGATCGAGCGGCTTGTTCAACTCGGCGTCCAGCCAATGCTGCAGGTCGCCATCACTGGTCAGCTTGGCCACCTCGGCATCGATCAGCTGACGCTCGCGGGCATCGATATGTCCGTCGGATTTGGCCGCCGCGACCAGTGCCTTGAGAATGGCCTGGCTATGTTGCTCGACCTGCGCCGGCGGCAGGCGATCGACGGTTTGCGGTGCACCCTGCGGCGCGCTGGCCTGCTGCGCCTGCCAGTTGCTGTAGGCCTTGTAGGCCAGCACCCCCAACGCGGCGAGGCCGCCGTAGGTCACCGCCTTGCCACCGAATTTGCGCGCTTTCTTGTTGCCCAGCAGCAGCCCCATGGCCCCTGCCGCCAGCGCCCCGCCGCCGGCGCCCGAGAGCAGATTGCCGAGCGAGCCACTGCCGGCGCCGCCGAGCAGATCATTCAACCCAGCTGCGGCAGGCTTTCCGCCGGCGGTTGGCGTTTGCTGCTTGCTCAACAGCTCCTGTCCGGTTTTAAGAAGTTGGTCGAGAAGGCCACTGGTTTTCATCGATACACCTGCGAAGGAAAAGAAATAGAGGTGACAGCCGTTCCGTCCAGTCAGTCCGGCAACTGGCGGATCGGCGTGTCGCGATGGGCGGCGCGCACATACTGCGCCGGCCACGGCACCGAGTTATCGCCCAGGTGCTCGGCAGCGTGCAGCGGCCAGTAGGGGTCGCGCAGCAGCTCACGTGCCAGCAGGATCAGATCCGCCTGCCCGGTGCGCAGGATGTGCTCGGCCTGCACCGCCTCGGTGATCATGCCCACGGTACCCGTGGCGATGCCGGCTTCTTTGCGCACGCGTTCGGCGAACTGGGTCTGATAGCCCGGGCCGACCGGAATTTCCGCGTTGGCAGCAGTTCCGCCGGACGACACGTCGATCAGATCTACGCCCAGCGGCTTGAGTCGGCGCGCCAGCTCGACGGTTTCATCGGGATTCCAGCCATCCTCCACCCAATCGGTCGCCGACAGTCGGACAAACAGCGGCAGCTCCTCCGGCCAGACGGCACGTACCGCTTCGGTCACTTCCAGCAGCAGGCGGATCCGATTGTCGAACGAGCCGCCGTAGCGATCCTGGCGCTGGTTGGACAGCGGTGAGAGGAACTGATGCAGCAGGTAGCCGTGTGCCGCATGCACCTCGGCGACCTTGAAGCCCGCGGCCAACGAACGCTCCGCCGCCCGCACGAAAGCCTCGATCACCGCTGCGATGCCCGCATCGTCGAGCGCGGTCGGCACGGCATACTGGGGGTCGAAGGCAATGCTCGACGGCCCCACCGGCGTCCAGCCGCCTTCGGCGATCGGCACGCTGCCATGCTTGCCGAGCCAGGGTTGCCAGCTGCTGCCTTTGCGTCCGGCGTGTGCCAACTGCACGCCCGCCACGGAACCCTGTGCCTCGATGAACCGGGTAATCCGTCGCAGCGGCTCGACCTGCTCGTCGTTCCAGATGCCGAGGTCTTGCGGCGAGATCCGCCCTTCGGCCAGCACAGCCGTGGCTTCGATGATGACCAGGCCGGCGCCACCCACCGCGCGGCTGCCCAGGTGTACCAGATGCCAATCGTTGGCCACGCCGGCCTTAGCCGAGTACTGGCACATCGGCGACACGGCGATGCGATTGGGCAAAGTGAGCTGGCGGAGGGTCAGCGGCTGGAAGAGCTGGGTCATGGAAACCTCGACTGCGAAGAGTGCGTCTTTGGACTCTCTACAGTAGAGACGGTTTCCGTGAGAAAACCCAGCCGGCCGGCCCACGGAACCGCAACCGCACGTTTCCGCGATACCCGCTCGCTAGGCGGCCACCACTTCCACGGGCACCCCGTTGAGCGCTGCATTGCCGGACAGACCATCGAGCAGCTGCGGGTCCGTCAGGTCATTGGCGCTGGCGCCGGACAGGCCGCAGGCAATCCCCAGCTGCACGCCGGGACGCGCATGCCCCCAACCATGCGGCAAACTCACCACACCTGGCATCAGATCGGTACTGGCGACCACTTCGACTTCGATGGAGCCGACCCGCGAACGGACCCGCACGCGCTGACCGTCGCTCAGGCTGCGACTGGCCAGGTCGAGCGGATGCATCAGCAGCTGATGGCGCGCTTTGCCCTTCACCAGTCGCTGGTAGTTGTGCATCCACGAATTGTTGCTGCGCACATGCCGGCGACCGATCAGCAGCAGTTCGTGGGTCGGTGGCGCCGCGCCAGCGAAGCGCTGCAGGTCGGCCAACAGCAGCTCCGGGGCGGCCTGCAGCCGGCCGTTGGCGGTTTTCAGACGATCGGCGAGATTGGGCTGCAACGGCCCGAGGTCAAGCCCGTGTGGGTAATCGCGCAGCGCCTGAAGGCTGAGCCTATGCTCGGTGCGCTCGCCGTACGGGCCATGACGCAGACCGAGATCGATCATCTGCTCTGGCGCGATAGTCGGCTTCAGCTCGACGCCGACATGTTCGGCGAACGCGCGCGCCAGGCCGACGAAGATTTCCCAGTCGTGCAGCGCACCTGCCGGCCTGGGCAGGATCGCTTCATTGAAGCGCGTGACATTACGCACGGCCAGCAGATTGAAGGTGCTGTCGTAATGATCGTGCTCCAGCGGTGCGGTGGGCGGCAGGATCAGGTCGGCGTAGCGGGTGGTCTCGTTGATGTAGAAATCCACGCTGAGCATGAACTCCAGACCGTCCAGCGCCTGCTCCAGCTGGCGCCCGTTGGGCGTCGACAACACCGGATTGCCGGCCACGGTGATCAGCGCTCTTACCTGGCCTTCCCCGGGTTCGAGCATTTCCTCGGCCAGCACCGCCACCGGCAGCTCGCCGCCGTATTCCGGCAAGCCGGAGACGCGACTCTGCCAGGCATTGAAGTGCCCCGGCGAAGCGCTTTCCACCAAGTCCACTGCCGGCAGGGTGCACAACGCCCCGCCAACCCGATCGAGGTTGCCGGTCAGCAGATTGATCACCTGCACCAACCACTGGCACAACGTGCCGAAAACCTGGGTCGAGACGCCCATGCGCCCGTAGCAGACCGCGCGCGGCGCGGCGGCGAAATCCCGCGCCAGCTGGCGGATCGTCGCGGCTGGTACGCCGCAGCGCGCACTCATTGTCTCGGCGGTGAACGGCGTGACCGCCGTGCGTACCTGGTCCAATCCATCCACCGGCAGATGGCTGCCGCGCACCAGCCCTTGGTCGAACAGCGTGTTGAGCAACCCAAGCAGCAACGCCGCATCCTGGCCGGGACGAATGAACAGGTGCTGGTCGGCGATCGCCGCCGTCTCGCTACGCCGCGGGTCGACCACTACCAGCTTGCCGCCGCGCGCCTGGATTGCCTTCAGGCGTTTCTCGACGTCCGGCACGGTCATGATGCTGCCGTTGGACGCCAGCGGATTGCCGCCGAGGATCAGCATGAAGTCGGTGTGGTCGATGTCCGGCACCGGCAGCAGCAGGCCATGACCGTACATCAGGTGACTGGTCAGGTGATGCGGCAACTGGTCGACCGAAGTCGCGGAAAAGCGGTTGCGCGTCTTCAGCAGACCGAGAAAGTAGTTGCTGTGGGTCATCAGCCCGTAGTTGTGCACGCTCGGGTTGCCCTGGTAGATGGCCACCGCATTGTTGCCATGGTGCGCGCGAATCTCGCCGAGCCGCTCGGCGACCAGGGTGAAGGCTTCCTTCCAGCTGATCGCCTGCCATTCGTCGCCGCAGCGGCGCATCGGATGACGCAAGCGGTCCGGGTCGTGCTGGATGTCCTGCAGTGCCACCGCCTTGGGGCAGATATGGCCGCGACTGAAACTGTCCTGCGGGTCGCCCTTGATCGAGATGATGGTGTCGCCCCGGGTCTGGATGGCCAGGCCGCAGATGGCCTCGCACAGGTGACAGGCACGGTAGTGAGTGGTCGTATCGCTCATTTCGGCTTCCCGCATGGCGCTATTGTTGTCCACTCACTCTAGGCGCGCCGGAGACCCCGGACAATCGAACCGCCTGCGGGGAATGACGGCGGATTCAAGCCGCCAATCGACGGCGACTCAGCGCGCAGCGATGTGCGCCACCAGCAGCTGTACGCTTTCGCGCCCGCGGTACTCGTTGACGTCGAGCTTGTAGGCCAGCTCTGCCCAGCGGACCGAGGCATTCGGCCATTGCTCACGGTCGATATTGAAGGCGATGCCGTCCAGCGTCAGCGATCCGCACTCGCTCCGCAGCACCAGCTTCAGATGTCGCTCGCCGACCAACCGTTGCTGGACCAGCTGGAACACGCCGTGAAACAGCGGTTCGGGAAAGTGCTGCCCCCAAGGACCGGCGTTGCGCAGCGCCTTGGCCAGCTCCAGGTGAAACTCTTCGAGACTGAGCTGACCGTCGCTGAGCAGGCGTCCGGTCAAGTCATCGGCGCAAAGCTGGCGACGCACCTCAGCATCGAACGCCGCGGCGAAAGCACCGAAGTTCTCCTGCGGCAACGACAAGCCAGCCGCCATCGCATGGCCGCCGAACTTGCTGATCAGCCCCGGATGACGCGCGGCCACGGCATCCAGCGCGTCGCGAATATGAAAGCCCGGCACCGACCGCGCCGAGCCCTTGAGGATGCCGTCGCCCGCATCGGCGAAGGCAATCGTCGGTCGGTGATAACGTTCCTTCAGGCGCGATGCCAGGATGCCGATCACGCCCTGATGCCAGTCGGGCTCGAACAGGCACAGGCCGAACGGCAGATCCTCCACCGCCAGCTCTTTGAGCTGCGCCAGCGCCTCGCGCTGCATCCCCTGCTCAATGCTCTTGCGGTCCTGGTTCAGCTGGTCGAGCTGCACCGCCATGTCACGCGCCAGCGCCTCGTCTTCGCAGAGCAGGCATTCGATGCCCAATGCCATGTCGTCCAGGCGCCCGGCCGCATTTAGTCGCGGGCCGAGAATGAAGCCGAGATCGGTCGAGGTGATGCGGGCGTGATCCCGTCCGGCGACCTCCAGAATCGCGCGCAGCCCGGGCCGCGCCCGCCCGGCACGAATTCGCGCCAGGCCCTGGTGCACCAGGATGCGGTTGTTGGCATCCAGCGGCACCACATCGGCAACGCTGCCGAGCGCGACCAGATCGAGCAGTTCGGCAAGGTTCGGCTCCGCCCAGCCGTTGCGCGCAAACCAGTCCAGCTCACGCAGGCGTGCCCGTAGCGCCAGCAGGACGTAGAAGATCACCCCGACTCCGGCGATGCACTTGCTGGGGAAGCCGCACTCGGGCTGATTCGGGTTGACGATGGCATCGGCGGCCGGCAGCTCGGCCCCGGGCAGGTGGTGATCGGTGACCAGCACCTTCAGCCCGGCGGCCTTGGCCGCGGCAACCCCTTCGACACTCGAGATACCGTTGTCGACGGTGATCAGCAGCTCGGGTTCGCGCTGCAGCGCCACCGCGACGATTTCAGGGGTCAGCCCGTAACCGTACTCGAAGCGATTGGGCACCAGATAGTCGACGTGCGCCGCTCCGAGCTGGCGCAGGCCAAGCACCCCCACCGTGCTCGCCGTCGCGCCATCGGCGTCGAAATCGCCGACGAAGAGAATGCGCTGGCGCTTCTCCAGCGCCTCGACCAGCAGTGCGACCGCCGCATCGATCCCCTTGAGCTGACCGTAGGGGATCAGCCGAGCCAATCCCTTGTCCAGTTCGCTCGCCGAACGCACGCCGCGCGCGGCATACAAGCGCGTCAGCAAGGGCGGCAGATCGCCCAGATCAGGCAGGGCTTCGGGCAAGGGACGGGGTTCGATGCGCATCGACGGGCTTCCGGGTAACAGCTCTCCGGCAGGGGGCGCCGGACGAAATCGGCCGCACAGGATACAGCAATGCACTCGGCGCCGGCGGGCCGAAGATCGCGCGTTATACAGCGGCGCCAATTCGTTGCTAATCGCCAGCATGCGCACCGCCGCCAAGAGGATTGCATGAACCCTCTGCTGCTCAACTGCGACATGGGCGAAAGCTTCGGCGCCTGGACCATGGGCCGGGATGCCGAAATCATGCCGCATATCGATTGCGCCAACATCGCCTGCGGCTTCCACGCCGGCGACCCACAGGTCATGGTTCGACGTGTTTGCCGATCGCGCCTATGACGGCAGCGGCCAGCTGGTGCCGCGCAGCCAGCCCGGAGCGGTTCATCACGAGAGCGCCGCCGTCGTTGCCCAGGCGCTGCGCCTGGCCAGGGGCGAACCGCTGATTGCCAGTGACGGCAGCATGCTGACCCTGCGAGCCGACAGTCTGTGCGTGCATGGCGACAACGCCGCCTCGCTCGCCGCGGTGCGAGAGATCCGCCAGGCACTAGCCGAGCTGCCGGCATGAAGCTGCGCATCGAGGTCGCCGGCATCGACAGCCTGATGCTGCGCCTCTTCGACGATATGGATGAAGCGCACATGCCCTGGCTGCTGGCGGCCTGCGAACGCCTGCGCACGGGCTTCGGTCCAGCGCTGATCGATCTGGTGCCCTCCTATACCACCATCCTGCTGCAGTACGACCTCGCCCAGCTGGACGATCGGCAGGCCCGCGCGCGCATCGAACAGGCACTGCACGAGCTGCGCCCTGCTCACATCGGTAGCCGTCGCGAACATCGCCTGCCCGTGTGGTACCACCCTAGCGTGGGTCCCGATCTGGAGGCGCTTGCCGAGCGCACCGGCCTGGGCATCGACGGCGTCATCGAGCGCCACAGCGGCCATACCTATCAGGTTTTCGCCCTCGGTTTCGCACCCGGCTTCGCCTTCATGGGGCTGGTCGACCCACGCCTGACCAGCCCGCGTCTGGCGACTCCGCGCAAGCGAGTGCCTGCTGGCAGCCTGGGCATTGCCGATCGGCAAACGGCCATCTATCCGCAGGTTTCTCCCGGCGGCTGGAATCTGATCGGTCGCACTCCGCAGCCACTATTCGATCGAGAACTGGACGGCTATAGCCTGCTGCAACCCGGCGACCGGGTACGGTTCGAGCCAATCGAGCGCGACGAATTCCTCCGCCTGGGCGGCGATGCGCGTCCCTTCGCCGAGCACAGCCCATGAGCCTGCGGGTGGAACGCAGCGGCGCACTGGCGACCCTGCAGGATGGTGGCCGCTTCGGCATACGGCATCTGGGGATCACCCGAGGCGGCGCGGCGGACTGGCTTTCGCAAGCCGGGCGAACTGGCTGCTGGGCAATCCGCTGCAGGCCGCGACGATAGAGATCACCATCGGCTGCTTCACCCTGCAGGCGCAGCGCGATGCGTGGTTGGCGCTGGCAGGCGCGGACCTTGGTGCGACGCTGGATGGCCAGCCACGTAGCGGTGTGCGCTGCTACCTCGCCGCGACCGGCGGATTCGTCGCAGTGCAGTCGCTCGGCAGCTGTGCCAGCGTGCCACGCGAAGGACTGGGCGGCCTGCACGGTGACGGCCAGCCGCTGGTTGCAGGTGATCGCTTGCAATGGCGAGGCACCACGCCCAATCCTCGGCAGATACCGATCACTCAGATTCCACAGCTGGTCAGCGCCGCGCCCCTACAGGTGATTCTTGGCGCACAGGTCGGCGACTTCGCCGCACAGAGCCTGTTCGACGCGTTCAATCGCGACTGGCAGGTCGATCAGCGCGCCGATCGGATGGGCGTTCGCCTGCTTGGCCCGGTCCTGCAATGCAGCAGAAAGACGATGATTTCGGAAGGGGTGACGCTAGGCGCCATCCAGGTGCCAGCCGACGGCCAGCCAATCGTATTGCTCAACGACCGCCAGACCATCGGCGGCTATCCGCGTCTCGGCGCATTGACGCCGCTATCCGTCGCCCGACTGGCGCAGTATCTGCTCGGAACACGCCTGCGGCTGGCGCCCGTCGGGCTGGAGCAGGCCCAGCGCCGGCAACGTGTACTGCTCGACAGCTGGCGCTAGCGCCAGCCGCGGTCAGCTTCAGCCACGCTCACCCAGCAGCCACTGCAGCGGTACTTCGTGCTGACCGCGCTCGTCGGTGACGAACAGCGTGCCATCACTGATCATTACGCCCCACTGGATGCTGCGCGGCAGGTCTTTGGTCAACTCGGCCAGCGACTCAGAAGCAACGGCTGCGATGCTGACGTTCTTCAGCCCCTTGACCGCATCGACCACCTTGCCCTGCCAGACTCGCAGATTGCCGTAAGCCAGCAGGCTGAAACGCTCGGCACGGCGCGAGCACCAGGTGATCCGCTCGGCATCCGGTTGACCAACCTCGATCCAGTGCAGGATGCGGTCGTCCAGGCTCTTTTCCCACAGCGCAGGCTCATCGACATCCGACAACCCGCGACCGAACGCCAGTTGCTCGTGATACCACAGCGCATAGGCAATCAAGCGCACGCCGAGGCGCTCCTCGGTCTCGGAAGGATGGCGGGCCACCGTGAAGCGCAGGTTCTCATAGACGCCGCGATCCAGGTCCGTCAGGTTGAGTTCGATCTTGTAGGGTGTGGCTTGCAGAGCCATGGCGCGCTTCCTGGCGGGAAAAAGGCGCGCAGTCTACCGCAAAGCACCGTCACACCGGCATTCGCCGCCTGCGGAGGATCCTGCGGATTCCCCCTACACGGACGCCGGCGGGGCAATCGTCAGACAGATCACAGGCATTCGACGAACGAGCTTTGACAATCATTCTCATTCTGTTTAGCATCCCCCACATCAACAGGCTCAACAGGTACCTCTCATGTACGTCTGCCTTTGCCAGGGTGTCACCGACGGCCAGATTCGCGAAGCCATCTACGAAGGCTGCTGCAGCTATCGTGAAGTCCGCGAGACCACGGGCGTCGCCAGTCAGTGCGGCAAATGTGCCTGCGTAGCCAAGCAAGTGGTACGCGAAACCCTCGGGGACATCCAATCGGCCCAGGCTGCACTCGCCTATCCGGCGAGCTTCGCCCCCGCCTGATTGACCGATCACTACCGAGCCGGGCCCTGCCCGGCTTTTTTGTGTCCGCAAATCAAGACGTTATCGCCCAAGCGCACAAAGGAAACATTCGTATTCGAATTTAGCCCTTTGCATTCAAGGGCTTAGGTTTGACAGCCCAGAGCTTCGTGGCCAGACTGCGCCAACGACCATACCGTCTCAGGCAGGGCCCGAACAATGAAAGGCGACAAGCTAGTTATCCAGCACCTCAACAAGATCCTCGGCAACGAACTGGTCGCCATCAACCAGTACTTCCTGCATGCGCGCATGTACGAGGATTGGGGCCTGGGCAAGCTCGGCAAGCACGAGTACGAAGAGTCCATCGATGAGATGAAGCATGCGGACAAGCTGATCAAGCGCATCCTCTTCCTCGAGGGTCTGCCGAACCTGCAGGATCTGGGCAAGCTGCTGATCGGCGAGAACACCCGCGAAATGCTCGACTGCGACCTCAAGCTGGAACAAGGTGGTGTGCTGGATCTGAAGGCCGCCATTGCCTACTGCGAGAGCGTCGGCGACTACGGCAGTCGTGAACTGCTGGAAGATATCCTCGAGTCCGAGGAGGAGCATATCGACTGGCTGGAGACTCAGCTCGGCCTGATCGACAAGGTGGGCTTGGAGAACTACCTGCAATCACAGATGGACGAGTGATCTCGCCCTGATCGATTCGCTCATGAAAAAGCCCCGCGATGCGGGGCTTTTTCATGGCAAGGCGCGACGCTTCAGGCTTCGGTCTTGCCGACGGCCGACTTGATCAGCGTCTGCAGCTCGCCCTTCTCGAACATCTCGAGGATGATGTCGCTGCCTCCGACCAGCTCGCCGTTGACCCACAGCTGCGGGAAGGTCGGCCAGTTGGCGTACTTCGGCAGATTGGCGCGGATCTCCGGGTTCTGCAGGATGTCGACATAGGCGAACTTCTCGCCACAGCCCATCACGGCCTGGGTTGCGCGGGCAGAGAAGCCGCACTGCGGGGCGTTGGGCGAGCCTTTCATGTACAGCAGCACCGGGTTGTTGGCGATCTGTTCTTTGATGGTTTCGATGATATCCATGGAGTACCTCGGCTAGACACGGTTGCCGCGCATTGTACCGGAACTGCAGGGGGAAAGCCGAGTGCCGGACTCGGCTTTAGTGCTCACGTGGGCTGGCAACCTGCGCCGCGCGCGGCCCGCCAGCGGATTTGCGCCTGCGCTTGATTTCTGGATAAGATCGCGCCTTTCCCGTTTCGTCGCTTCCCCGTGCGACCTCCTGTCGTCGGTCCTCCTTTTTCCTGAAAAAAGCTACGGACCACGGCCTGCGGCAATAAAGGTAGTTGATATGAGCGCAAGGCATTTTCTCTCACTGATGGACTGCACGCCCCAGGAGCTTCACAGCCTGGTCCGCCGCGGCATCGAGCTGAAGGATCTGCGCGAGCGCGGCATTCTCTTCGAGCCGCTGAAAAATCGCGTACTGGGCATGATCTTCGAGAAAGCCTCGACGCGTACTCGCCTGTCGTTCGAGGCCGGCATGATCCAGCTCGGTGGCCAGGCGATCTTCCTGTCGCCGCGCGACACCCAGCTCGGCCGCGGTGAACCGATCAGCGACTCGGCGATCGTCATGTCGCGCATGCTCGACGCCGTGATGATCCGCACCTTCGCCCACTCCACCCTGACCGATTTCGCTGCGCACTCGCGTGTTCCGGTGATCAACGGCCTCTCCGACGATCTGCATCCCTGTCAGCTGCTGGCCGACATGCAAACCTTCCACGAACACCGCGGCAGCATTGCCGGCAAGACCGTGGCTTGGATCGGTGACGGCAACAACATGTGCAACACCTATATAGAAGCGGCGATCCAGTTCGACTTCCAGCTCAATATCGCCTGCCCCAAGGGTTACGAGCCCAAGGCTGCCCTGCTCGCCCAGGCTGGCGACCGCGTGCGGATCACCCATGATCCGCGTGAGGCCGCAGCGGGCGCGCACCTGATCAGCACCGACGTGTGGGCCTCGATGGGCCAGGAAGACGAAGTGGCCGCTCGCCTCGCCACCTTCCGTCCGTATCAGGTCGATCGTGCGCTGCTCGACTGCGCCGCCGCGGATGTGCTGTTCATGCACTGCCTGCCGGCCCACCGTGGCGAGGAGATCAGCAACGATCTGCTGGACGATCCGCGCTCGGTCGCCTGGGACCAGGCAGAGAACCGTCTGCACGTGCAGAAGGCCCTGCTCGAATTTCTCGTCGAACCGGCTTATCACCACGCATGAGGCATGAGCCGCTGCTGTTGCTGCGCGACCTGGCCTGCGGCTACGGCGCGCAGCGCATCGTGCAGAACCTCAACCTGCATCTGAATCGCGGCGACATCGGTTGCCTGCTTGGCCCCTCGGGTTGCGGCAAGACCACCACGCTGCGCGCAATCGCCGGCTTCGAGTCAGTGCATCAGGGCGAGATCCAGCTGGGCGATGCGGTGATCTCGCGTGCCGGTTACACCCTCGCTCCAGAAAAACGCCGCATCGGCATGGTGTTCCAGGACTATGCGCTGTTCCCGCATCTGACGGTGGCCGAAAACATCGCGTTCGGCATCCGCAAGCACCCGGACTGCCAGCGCATCGTTAGTGAAATGCTCGAACTGGTGCACCTGTCCACACTGGGCCGGCGTTACCCACACGAGCTTTCCGGCGGTCAACAGCAACGGGTCGCCCTGGCCCGCGCGCTCGCGCCGGAACCGCAGCTGCTGTTGCTCGACGAACCCTTCTCCAACCTCGACGTGGAGTTGCGTCGCCACCTCAGTCACGAAGTCCGCGAGATCCTCAAAGCCCGCGGCACCAGCGCCATTCTGGTCACCCACGATCAGGAAGAGGCGTTTGCCGTCAGCGATCAGGTCGGCGTATTCAAGGATGGCCGGCTGGAGCAGTGGGACACGCCGTTCAATCTCTACCACGAGCCATTGACTCCCTTCGTCGCCAGCTTCATCGGCCAGGGCTATTTCATTCGCGGCCAGCTGATCGATCCCGAAACGGTGCAGACCGAGCTCGGCGTGATCCGTGGCAACCGCGCCTATACGTGGCCGGCCGGCAGCTCCGTCGACGTGCTGCTACGCCCGGACGACATCGTCTACCGCCCGGAAAGTCCGCTGAAAGCGCTGATTGTCGGCAAGACCTTTCTCGGTGCCTCGACGCTTTATCGCTTGCAGCTGCCGACCGGCAACCAGCTGGAAGGTATCTTCGCCAGCCACGCCGACTATCCCACCGGACAGGAAGTGGGCATCGCCATTGCCGCCGATCATCTGGTGGTGTTCCCTGCCCAGGGCAGCATCGCCGCTCACGAGAAGCTGCCGGAGAACGGCGTACGGCGTTTCAGCGGCGCCTGAGCGCCGGTCGTCCGTCAGGCGTCCGAGGAGCTGTCCGGCTCGCCCTTCTGCCGCCGCTGGCGAAAGAACGCGCTGAGCAGTTCACCGCATTCCGCGGCCAGCACTCCGCCCTCCACCAACACCCGGTGATTGAGAAAGTCCTGCTCGAAGAATCGCCCCCGACTGACCACCGCACCGGCCTTCGGCTCACTGGCGCCGTAAACGACGCGCTGCACCCGCGAATGCACGATGAGCCCGGCGCACATGCTGCACGGCTCCAACGTCACGTACAGCGTGCAACCGGGGAGCCGGTAGTTGCGCAACGCGCCAGCCGCATCGCGGATCGCCACCATCTCGGCGTGGGCGCTCGGGTCGTTGCGGCTGATCGGACAGTTGTAACCGCGTCCGACGATCTCACCGTGGCACACCAACACCGCCCCCACCGGCACCTCGCCCTCGACCGCGCCTTGTGCGGCGAGCACCAGCGCCTCGCGCATGAAGCGCTCGTCCTGGCTGCGATCGATGATCAGCGGTTTTCTCATCTCTTCATTCCTGCTCGGCTTACACCACTTCGATTGCCGCCATCAGCCCGGTTTCCATGTGGTCGATGACATGACAGTGAAACATCCAGACGCCGGGGTTATCGGCCACCAAGGCGATACGCGCCGTTTCGTTCTTGCCCAGCAGATAGGTATCGGTAAACCAGGGGTCGATCTTGCGCCGGTTCGACGCGAGCACCTTGAAGGTCATACCGTGCAGATGGATCGGATGCTGGTACTGGCTGAGGTTGCGCAGCTCGAAGATGTAGTGCCCATTCCTTTTCAGCGTCGCGATCGGCCGAGCAGCGCAGCTCTTGTCGTTGATGTCCCACGCCTGGCCGTTGATCTGCCAGAAGGTGTGCGCACCACCCTGCTCCAGCGCCGTCGACAGCGCACCGACCCACTCGAAATTGAAGCGCAGCGTCTCAGCTCGCTGCAGGTCCGGCTCAGCGATGGGGTTGGCCGGTAACGCAGGCGGCCAGTCGCCGGCCGCTTCGCCAGCGGGCGCCGAGCGCAGAGTCGCCAGCCGCAACGGACCGTTGCGCAACATCAGCTCCTGACCGGCAGCCGGCACGCGGAGCGCCAGCTCGATACGCATGCCCGGCCCCAGCCAGTACTCCTTGCCCAGCGGGCGCGGCGTGACAGGATTGCCGTCCAACGCGTAGATGCGCGCCTCGCCCTGCGAAAGATTGAGGCGATAGGTCAGCGTGTTGTCGAGATTGAGGATGCGCAGTCGAACGATCTGTCCGGCCGGCAAGTCCAGGGCCGGCAGATGCTGGCCGTTCACCGTGGACAGCACGCCGGGGGTACCGCCACGCGCTGCCTCGCGTGGCACGCTGAACGCGGTGAAGACACCCTGCTTGTCGACGTGCCAGCTCTTCAGGCTCAGCGTGCGTTCGTGACGAAAGCCGCTCGGCTCGCGTTCCTCGACGATCAGCGGGCCGACCAGCCCGCGGCCCAGCTGCTCGCCGCTGGCAGTATGCGGGTGATACCAGAAGCTGCCGGCATCCTTGAGCTGGAAGTGGTAATCGAAGAACTCGCCGGGCAGCACCGGCAGCTGCGACACGTAAGGCACCCCGTCCATTTCCAGCGGCAGGCGAATGCCGTGCCAGTGAATGGTGGTCGGTTCCGGCAGCCGATTGATGAAGCGCACACGCAACCAGCCACCCTGCCGGCCGCGCAGCTCCAGACCCGGTGCCTGGCCACCGTAGGCCCAGGCAGGCGTCGAGTGACCGGGCACCAGTTCGACGTCCAGCGGCGCGGCGATTAGTTCGTAGTCATGCGTAGTGACGGCGGCAGGACGGCCAAGCCAATAGCGAGCCCCACCGGCACCCAGACCAACCACACCGAGGCCGGCCAGTCCGGCGAGAATCTGTCTACGTGTAAAGGACATACGTGGGCTCCAGCCAGTCCGAATTGATGGGCCCATCAGGCTCTGCAGCACGTCCGTCCAGAGACCTGCACATAGCAAGAGGGCAGCCTGGGCTGCCCTCTTGAAGCGCGGATCACTCCCACTCAATCATCAATAGGTCGCCTAAACCCGCATGGTTAAAGGGACAAATTTAATCGATATAGGTTTTACCGTCACATTTACCGCCATTCCGCCAGCATCTATATTGCGCGGTGATGGAGCTATTCGAACAGTGAAGACTTAGCGGTCGCCGGCAATTTTAGCCGTCTTTAGCATCCTTGACCAATGCCGTCGGATGCGGCAAAACCAGAGCCTTTACGCACAATCCGGGGTTGGGCGGGTTTATTGAAGTTTGTTGACGCATGGTGATCCGCTTGCAAGGACTAAATAACTGTCTCGCTTGAAATAGTCGACATAATCGCCCTTAACTTAATGATTAGAAAACTTGTTCATGGAATGTGTGCAGTTCCCTAGCCTGTTAGCCACTAACATTCGCATCATCCCATCTCCTGAACCAGTCGCTCCATTTCTTGAGCGAATTGAGGCTGGCATATGTGAAAACCCTGCACCACTGCGCAGTCTGCTTCTTCCAACCATTCAAGCTGCTCACCAGTCTCAACGCCCTCGGCGGTAACCGTGAGCTCCAAGGCCTCCGCGAGCCCAACGATTGCCTTGATGATCAAACGGTCATTAGCAGAACTTAGCGCGTTGCCAATGAAGCTGCGATCTATCTTCAACCCGTCGAACGGATAACTTCGTAGGTAATTGAGCGAAGAATAGCCCGTACCGAAGTGGTCCATGGTCAGGCGTACGCCTAATTCCTTGAGCGCATTGAGGGTTGCTAACGCACCTGCGGACTCATCCAGCAAAATGCTCTCGGCAACCTCCAGCTCAAGCCGCGAGGCAGCCAGACCGGCTTCCGTCAGTGCCCGCTGAACATCCAGTCGGAGGTCGCTCTGACGGAACTGGACAACGGACAGGTTGACTGACACGCAGATATGCTCGGGCCAGCGTGCTGCTTCGTTGCAGGCCTCATTTAACACCCATCGTCCGAGCGGAACGATGAGCCCGGTTTCCTCCGCTAGGTCAATGAAGTGCGCCGGGCCGAGCAACCCCTTCAGTGGGTGCTGCCAGCGCACCAGTGCTTCAGCTCCGATGATGTGCATACCATTTGTTCGATAGCGCGGCTGATACTGAAGCGCCATTTCCCCCATAGCCATGGCTTGCCGCAGGTCCATCTCAAGCTGTCGTCTTTGTAATAACCGCTGGTTCATTTCGCTGGCGTAGAACCGCCACGTGGCACGTCCATCTTCCTTGGCCTGATAGAGCGCAATGTCCGCACAGCGCAACAGCTCGTTCGCCTCGGTCGCGTCCTGCGGCGCAAGCGCAATACCGATGCTTCCGCCGACGAAGATGTTCTGGCCTTCGTATACGATCGGTTGTTTGATCTGATCGATAAGGCGTACACAAAGCGCCTCAATGCTTTCCTGGGAGCTTATGCCATCAAGTACCATGATGAATTCGTCGCCGCCAAGCCGAGCGACGAGGTCTTCGTTGCGCGTACAGTTAAGCAAACGGAGCGACATTTCCTGGAGCACCAGATCGCCTGCAGCGTGCCCAAGGGTGTCATTTACTGGCTTAAATCGATCCAGGTCCAGACTGATCATTGCCAACGGCCTATTGGCTCCCAGCTTGCCGGCCAGAAAACTGTGCAAGTTGTTACGATTGGGCAGGCCAGTCAGAGCGTCGTGCATGGATAGATGCTCTACCTGCGTCTGCGCTTTTACCTCCTCGGTGATGTCGCTGGCGGTACCTCTGTAACCGGCACATTTCCCGTCCGCCATGATCGGCCGCGACGCCAGGCGACAGATCCGAACGTCACCGTTACTGTCCGAATACTTGCAACGCAAGGGTTCATTGGCTGGCTTTGAATTCGGTGACGCGTTCAAACCGTTCGGAGAGGTATATCAACCTCAAGCGCTCATCGGTTTCCCACAACCAGTCCGATGCAGCCTCGGCGATATCACGAAAGCGCTTCTCACTACTAGCAAGGCTTGCCTGGCTGACCGTAAGCGCCGAGTGACTATCTTCAAGGCGTCGCGATGCCCTCACCGCATCAAGGGCGATCAACCCTATTAGAAGAAGCATTAATACCGCAGAGGAGCCGACTATCGGTAGCAGCCCTTCAAGCATCTCATGACCGAACTCAGGAGCCGACCAGCCGAAGATTACCGAGGCGCCCGCCAGGTCGGTGAGCGCTAGGCTGCCATCTTCTGATATCGCACCACCCTCACCTTGGCCAATTAAATGTAAATCGATCAGTCCGTATTGGAAGCCGAGCCGCAGCAGTTCGTCCGGATCCAGCAAATCAATCAGAACCAAGGTGGTGCCGGAAGCCCGTCTCAGGGCGACCTGATCCTCAGGCAAAGCATTTGCCGCAGCAGCGAGCACCAACGTGTCATCGAGCCGCAGAATTCCACCTGTCAACGCATCGGGGCCACCCCGCCGGGCTTGCTCTAACAGCCCATCCAACCCAACGCCGAGCCGCTGAAGCAGATCGCTGTCCCGCACTGCCTCGGAAGTGAGCGCCTGAGTTTTTTCGACGCCGGAGCCAAACACCATAAGGGCATCGAAATCGAGGCTGTAAAAAAGCACGTCTGGAGCCGCCATCTTAGCTCGCGATTGCGGATCGGTTGAGGCGTTATTGAGCGTGACGAATGCGGCCATTCTGAATCGCCCCGGATTTCTTAGACACTTTCCAGGCTCAGTAAATGTCGCTTCTCAAACTCTACCGGTGACAGCTGGT
>NZ_JAOEIY010000005.1 GCF_025966695.1 Stutzerimonas sp. S1
GCTAAGAGAAAGGCCGGCACTAGGCCGGCCCGGGTTGCTGGTGAGCGTTACGAACGCAGGAAGCCGAGGACGACGCGGGCACCCTTGATGCCGGCGTATACCGCTGCCAGCAGGGCTGCGACGGCGAGGACACCGGTGGCGATGGTCGAGAAGTCCACGCCATCGGTAAGGGTGCTGTAATCCCAGCCGGCAGCGTGGGAGGCGGAAGCCGCGATGGCGAAGGGAACGGCCAGGGCCAGATCGCGGGAGATGCGTTTGATGTTGTGCATGGTGGTCACTCCAAATGGGTTTTTCAGGCGTGCTTGATGAAGTCGAGTACGGCCTTACAGCCGATGCCGATCAACAGCACAGTGGTTACGAGCGTGAATCCGATCCCGAACACCTGGGCCAATACCGCGGGGTCCAGTTGGCTCGGGTCGAACTGTTCTGGAAGCTGGACCAAGACCCAGCCCCCGGAACACAGGGGCGCCCCGCCTGCATCGACCGAGACGGCGCCGTCGCAGGTGAGCGCGTAAGTCATTCGCCGGCCTCGAGGTCGGCGGTTTTTTCGGAGGGTTCGCAGTCAGGGCAGACGGCGAAGTGGGGCGGCAGGCTGAGGTCGGGCAGCAGGTCGCTTTGCGGCGCGGGCAGCGCCATGAGCTTGCCCATGTCGTTGCCGCAGCAATCGCAGTACACCCGGTCATCGATCAGCATGGCCGCCCCTCCCGGTTAGTTCGCTTTGGCCGGTTCCGGCTGGGTGCCGGCTGGCTTGGCGGTCGGGGTCGGTTGCTGGGTCGGCTTGGGGGCTTGAGCGGCGGCTGCCTTCACGGGTTCAACATGCAGGACGATAAACTTGCCGGCGTTCTTGGAGCCTCGCTCGATCTCGGTGGTGACGCGGATCGGCTCAAGCACATCGAGGCCTTCGCAGGCGGACCACACTTCGTCCAGGGCTTCTTCGGAGACATTCATCGACAGGATGGAAATGCCGAGGTCACGCTTGCCGTCCGGCTCGTCACCGACAAACAGCTTCACCAGCTTCACGTTGTCGAACTCGACTTTCTCGGCGCTGAGAAATGCAACTTCCATGATCGAACGTGCCATTTGTGTTTCCTCTCTCTAGTTGCGCTTTATTGCGCTGCTTTGCTTTCTGCAGGCCGAGCGATCCCGAACCGGTGAACTCGCAAGTTCGCCGAGGTGATCTGTTACTTGGCCTACCGGTTAAAACGTCGCGTCGTGTGTGTTCTCTAGTTGGTTAACACCAAGGGCTTTGCCCTTGTCATCCCACTCTTGCCGCCGAGGGCTCGGGAGCGCGGGGCGGTGAAGCTGCCCCACACTCACGAGCGGAGGCTGTTTCTGTTCGTGCAGGGTCAAGGGTGCGCTCCGCCCGTGCTTCCGTTCGCCGGATCGGTGAAGCGTGATCCGACGAGCCGGGAGCGCGGCCCTGGACCTGTTCGGCTTCGGCGGGGGCGGCTTGGTCTTGGGTCGTGCATTGCTCGACCAGTTGAGTCGCTGCCGCGAGCCATTGATGGTCGACCGACTCCAGCACCTTGATGATCTGCACAGTTGCCAGCGCGGAGCCGATAGCGAACCCGATGATTGCCGGGGGCGCCCAATGCCAGAGCAGGGCGAGCAGGTAGCGACTGATCGAGCGGCTCATGCCATCACCCCACCAGCTCGAACGGTTTGTGAATCGGCACGTAGGGCGTTGGCTTGCCCGGGTCGTAGATAACGCTCCACCACTTCGCGGGGCGGTCGGGTGGCGTGTGCTTCTCGCAGATAAAGGCCGGCTCCACTGTCCACTCCGAGACCAGAGGCTTCCAGACACCACCGACGCGGCCCATTTGCAGCGTGCGAATCGGCCGCGCAGAGGCGGGGCGGCATTGGGCGCAGCGTGTGGACGGGGAGGGAGCGGGCTTCTCCATTTCGCGTCTGGACCAGCAGACAGAGCAGTCGCAGTCCTGGGCGTGCGGAAGGCGTAGATAGCTGGTCGGCTTCTGCATAGGTCATCCCGTCCCCTGGCTTTCCGTGAGCGGCGCGGATCATTCGTCCCACTCCTTTTCCATGAGCTGCTTAACCAGCAGCGCCACGTTGACCATCACGTACTTGCCGACCTTGTGCGACGGGATGTAGCCGTTGCGAATCCAGCCCCACACCACGTCGTGTTCATCGCCCATGCGAATCCAGTCCGCGAACTGGCGCCACGGCATGACCGGGGGCGCGTTGAGCAGGTCTATCGGCGGTAGGTTTCCTTCCATGTCCTCGGCCTTTGTTGCACTATGTTGGTCTTCTTTGGAGCTAAACATATGGAATAAATCCATATGGACAGTATCCATATCTCATTGGATTATGGCAATAGTCCATACGATTCATTTTGATAATGACTGCCCGAATGCTTGATAGAGCCCTTAAATTGCTTGAGGCGACGAGCCTGAAAGACCTTGCCGAGGTGAACAGCAAGGAATACGTCAGGTGGCAGAGCATCAAGCGTGGGAAAGCGCGTATGAGCGCAGAGGAGATCGAGCAGCTGGGTCTGCTGTACCCAAGCTATCGGTGGTGGCTGATGACCGGGGAAGTCATGCCGGACAAAGGCCAGACCAGCCCCGACTACGACGAGGCCAACCGAAACTTGACCAGTCAAGACGCGGGATAGCGATCACCAAGGAAGTGACTAGGCGCTGGTACGCCCGAAGGACAGGAGAGGGAAGGGAATGAAAGCTAGCAGGGATGATATGCCGGAGTATCTACGCACTAGAAAGAAAGCGGGGCCCTGGCGCTTTTTAGCACTGCTCGGTTTGGGCTCTGCGATGTTCTGGGTGCTGACTTTGATGTTCGGTAAAGAGATCATCATCGACATCAATCAGATCAAGAGCGGCATCAGATTCGCAGACAAGCCTGTATTCGAAGCTGAGCCGGAGCTCCCGCAGGTATCGGCCCTCGAAGAGCGACAAGTTAGCGTTGACCGCAAAGCGATGGCACTTGCCGAGATGCTCTCCGCACAGAAGCAACCTGCTATCCGGCAAACGTCCTTCAACGATCAAAACTATCAGCCGACAGGCGCGATCAACACAATACCGGCCCCGAAGCCGACGCTGTACGCGGCCAACACTCAATCAAAGAGAGTGCCGCACAAGCCAGTGCTACAGACAGACTATTGGACGTGGACGGGCGCCGATAGAAAGAGAACTCAGCGCAAGATCCAATGGCAAACAGTGAACGGCTGGATTCAATATCACACCGTATGCCAGAACGAACGTCGTGGATCAATTGAATACCGAGATTGTCGAAAAGCCGCTAAGGAATACTTCATACATCGCTGCCGCACCGAAAAGCGTAAGGCGTTTTGTGCCGCAGAAAATAACTACAACCCACTATGACCTTTTTTCTGGCTTTTCGGCGGCGTTCTAGCTTTTTGATTTCGTTGGACATGGATGCCCTAATCCTTGGCGCGATGGCAGACTGTCAATTTGCCATATGGAATTCTTTGAGGGTAGGGGCAAGAAGCGTGGTGTCGAAAAAGTGTCGAAATCATAGGCCGAAAATGACCTATAAAGGCTGGAATAGCCAAGCAGTGCACACCTGAATGACCAGCACTTTCCAACATAGGCCCCTGACAACTGAAGCAAAAACAGGATTTGAAGCCCGGCCGCACCACCGGGTGCGATTGCCTTCCGTTGCGAAAGGGATGGTCGTTGACCGATGGATCAACGACCGCTGCCAGCCTACCCGAGCGGCGGCTGCGCCGCCAAGGCGTTGTCGCGTCGGATCTTGCGTTCGTTGCCGAAGCGGCGAGTGAAGCCGATACGGTCGAAGTGTTCGAGCAGCTGGATGCAGCGTTTGCGTCCGAGTTTGATCTGGTCGCGGAAGGCGGCGGCGCGGATCACGCCGCTTTGCGCTTCCAGCTGCAATACATGCCCCGCGAGTTGGCGAATGGTGAACTCGGGGTAGAACAAATCCTTCACCACCTGTTGCAACAGACCGAGGCGTGCCAGTTTGCGCAGCAGCTGGCGCATCTGCGCTTCATCAACGCCAAGGTCGCGGGCCAGGTCGCGGACCCAGGGTGGGTCGAATTGGCCGGCTTCGAGCAGCGGCCACAGGCGTTCCTTCAGTGATTCTTCTGCGTCGCTCAGGCGTACCCGGTGATCGGGACGGTGCAGCCAGGGGCCGCTGGTTTCGATGCTGCCAGCGGCCAGTGCCTGTTCCAGCAGGGCGATGAAAACCGGTCGTTCCAGTTGCGGCAGGGCATAGCGGCGCAGGCGGTCGCGGTCGGGGCCGAGCTCGTCGGGTTGTTCTTCGTGAAAGCGCTGCAGCGCCGCGAGCAGAGTTGCTTCGAGCTCGTTCCAGCCTGCCTGGTCGTAAAGCCGGGGTCCCAACCGGGTGCCGATTTCCACCACGCCTGCCGGCAGCTGCCAACCGTCGCGCGGGCGGTTGAACTGGCGTTCCAGCGCCTGGGGATCGATGCCATTGGCGGCGCTGGCGAGCAGCGGCGGCAATGCCTGCTCCAGGCTCGGCTGGGCGAGGGCGCGAAGTTGCTCCAGTCGTGCAGCACGGCGGCGATTGCGTGGCGGTGCCAAGGGGTCGAGCACGCGACCGCCGCCAAGGGTGCGCTGGGCGGACTGGTCGCGCAGGACGATGCGGTCGCCGTGCACCGCATGGCTCGGTGCATTCAGCAGCAGCTGGGCGAACATGCGTGCACCCGGCGCCAGGCTTTCCCCTTCGAGCAGGGCGATGCGCGCGGTAACGTCCTGGGCGCCGAGGTGCACGTGTACCGGCGTCCAGTGCTTGAGTTCGTGGGCTTCGCCGGGCAGTAGCTGGAAGTCGATGTCGATGCGCTGGGTCGGCGCATGCAGCAGCGGGTTTAGCAGCCAGTCGCCGCGGTGGATTTGCTCCACTGCCAGGCGCTCACCGGCAAGATTCAACGCCACGCGCTGGCCGGCATGGGCTTCGTCCGCTTCGCGGTTCTGCGCGTGCAGGCCGCGGACGCGCACGCGTTTGCCTGCGGGGCTAAGCAGCAGTTCGTCGCCGACGCTCACACACCCGGCGAATGCGGTGCCGGTCACCACCACGCCGGCGCCGGTGACGCTGAAGGCGCGGTCGATGGCCAGGCGGAAATAGCCGCTGTCACCACGGGCGGCGGTGCGTGTGGCCTCGTCGATCAGTGCGCTGCGCAGGGTGTCGATGCCCTCGCCGCTGAGGCTGGAAACCGGATACACCGGCGAGCCCGCGAGCGGGCCGGCACCCAGCAGGTTGGCGATCTCCTGCTCGACTTCGGCGATGCGCGCAGGCTCGACGCGGTCGGTCTTGGTCAGCGCGACCAGCGCCCGGCGGATGCCGAGCAGTTCGACGATCGCCAGGTGTTCGCGGGTCTGCGGCATCACGCCGTCGTCGGCGGCGACCACCAGCAGCACGCAATCGATGCCGCTGGCGCCGGCCAGCATGTTGTGCACGAAGCGCTCATGGCCTGGCACGTCGATGAAGCCCGTGAGGTTGCCTTCACCGAGGTCGGCGTAGAGGTAGCCGAGGTCGATGGTGATGCCGCGTTCGCGCTCCTCGCGGCGGCGGTCGCCCTGTTGGCCGGTGAGGGCGTGCAGCAGTGCGGTCTTGCCATGGTCGATATGGCCGGCGGTCCCGACGATCAACGGGCCAGTTCCTCTTGCAGATGCACCAGTTGCTGAAGGAAGGCCGCTTCGTCGTCGAGCTGGCGCAGGTCGAGCCAGAGGGCGTCGTCGTCGATGCGCCCGAGCACCGGAATCGGCAGGCAGCGCAGGGCTTCTTCCAGCTGGTGCAGGCTGCGGCCGCGCAGGCGCTTGGGCTGCTGCGGACGGATGCACAGCGCGGCGCTGGGCAGGCGGGCCACCGGCTGCGCGCCGCTGCCGATCATGCCCAGAGCATCGGTTACCGCGACTTGCCAGCTCTCGCCGAGCACGGCGGTCAGCGCCGGGGCGATGCGTTCGGCCTGGGCGCGAATGTCCGTCTGCGGGCGGCTGAGCAGGCGCAGGCTGGTGAGGCGTTCGGCCAGGCGGTCGGGGTCGCGGTAGAGGTTGAGCACCGCTTCCAGCGCGGCGAGGGTCAGCTTGTCGACACGCAGGGCGCGCTTGAGCGGGTTCTTCTTGATCTTCTGAATCAGCGCCTTGCTGCCGACGATCAGCCCGGCCTGCGGGCCGCCGAGCAGCTTGTCGCCGCTGAAGGTAACGATGTCGGCACCGTCGCGCAGCGCTTCCTGCACAGTGGGTTCTTTCGGCAGACCCCAGCGCGAGAGGTCGAGCAGGCTGCCGCTGCCCAGGTCTTCCAGCAGCGGCAGGTCGTGGGCATGGGCGATGCGCGCCAGTTCGGCGGTGGCGACGCTGGCGGTGAAGCCCTGCACGCTGTAGTTGCTGGTGTGCACGCGCATCAGCAGGCCCGAGCGGGGGTTGATGGCCGCTTCGTAATCCTTGGCGTGGGTGCGGTTGGTGGTGCCGACTTCATGCAGCTTCACGCCGGCGCGGGCCATGATGTCGGGGATGCGGAAGGCGCCGCCGATCTCGATTAGTTCGCCGCGAGAGATGATGCCTTCCTTGCGCGTGCCGAGGCTGTTCAGTGCCAGCAGCACGGCGGCGGCGTTGTTGTTGACCACGGTGACGGCCTCGGCGCCGGTCAGCTCGCGGATCAGCCCTTCGATGAGATCGTCGCGGTCACCGCGCTTGCCGGTGGCCAAATCGAATTCCAGGTTGAGCGGGTAGCGCGCGGCCAAGGTGATCGCCTCGATCGCCTCCTCCGGCAGCAGCGCGCGACCGAGGTTGGTGTGCAGCACCGTGCCGGTGAGGTTGAACACGCGGCGTACGTGGCTGCGGTGCTGGCTGGCCAGGCGTTCGCCAGCGCGCCCGGCGAGCACCGCTTCGGACAGCTCAAGAGCGGCGAGCTGGCCGTGGCGGGCGGGCTCGCGCAGTTCGTCGAGCAGGTCGCGCAGGGTGCTCAGCAATGCCTGGCGACCGTAGCGCTGCTGCAAAGGCGCACAGGCCGGGTTACGCAGCAGCTTGTCCACCGACGGCAGGTGCGTGCTGCTCATCCTTCGCCTCCCGGTGCGAGGAGCAGGTTGGGCGCCTGGCGTTGGAAGCCCTGTTCGGCCAGCAGCATGTCCAGATCCAGCGTGGCGAGATCGGCCGATAGTGTCTCGCCGTCCGGAGCCAGTTCGAGGTAGAGCTGTTTGAGATAGCCGTTGCAGGTTGGGCAGACCTCAGCCTTGATGCCCAGCGGTGCGCCCTCGAAGTGCATGTAGTCGAGCTTCTTGGTGCTGCGGCAGTGGCTGCATTTCAGGCGTACGTAGTGCCATTCGCTGGAGCACAGCGAGCACACGAGGTAGCGCAGGCCATTGAGTTGTCCGCGATGGCGAATCACACCCGCCATTGGAGGAGCGCCGCAGCAGGGGCAGAGGGTTTGGTCCTCGCGTTCACGCATGTCGGCTGGGTCGATTGCCAGGGCCATGTGGCTCCAGGCCACCTGCAGCGCGGCACCGAGGAAGGGCACCAGCGCGGCCGGCAGGCTGTCGTACTGGCCGCTGATCAGCGCCACAGCCCAGGCCTTGCGCTGGCCGCTGTCGGCGCGACGCAGCTGCTCGATAGCGGCCGCCACGGTTGGATTGTCCGGAACGCCGAAGACGTCCAGCCAGGCTTCGAGCACCGCCAGCCAGGCATCTTCACGAACCAAGGTGTCGGCGGCGAGTGGTGGAACATTATGCGCCAGGCATTCGCGGGTGCGACGGGCATCCAGCGCCGGGAGCGGCGGCGGATTGTCGAGGACCTGTTGCTGGGCTCGGCAGACCCCGGCCAGCAAGCGCAGATAGTCACCGAAGGGATGGTTTTCAGCGAGCTTTTCCAGCCGTTCGGCGCGCAGTACGAACAGTTCGCGCGGGGGATGGGTGAAAAAGGGCGGTTTGCTGGCAGCGGCTTCGATCTGCCCGGGTTCGAGAATGGTGCCTGCCACGCAGGACTCCTTTTCTTATGGTTTTGCGGAACAGCATAGCCCGTGGTGGGGCAGCTGCATGCGTCAAGTGCGTTCCGGCCGGTGGCTGTTCAATCACCGGTCGGAACACTACGACTGGACGTTCACTTGCGCTCGTTGATCTCCCGATACCAGGCAGGGTGGTGCTTGCGCGCCCAGGCGCGGCTCACCGTGCCGTAGAGCATCGAACCCATCGAGCCTTTCAGCCAGATCGCCGCGTAGATATGCACGATGATGCTGACGATCAGTACGAAGGCGGCCGCCGCGTGCAGTACGCTGGCCCAGCGCAGGGTGACGATGCCAAAGGCACTGGCGAAGTATTCGCGCCAGATGACGATGCCGCTGAGCAGCAGTACCAGCATGCAGAGGATCAGCGTCCAGAACAGTACCTTCTGCCCGGCGTTGTAGCGCCCGACCTCTGGTAGCCGGTCCTCGCGGTTATGCACCACGTCGTTGATCTGCTTCAGCCACTGGCGATCCCTTGCCTCGATGCGGTTATGCGAGGCGAAGCGCAGCGCTAGTACCAGGAACAGCACGAACATCGCGACCCCGATGAACGGATGCAGGATGCGCGTCCAGGTACCACCGCCGAACAGCCCGGACAGCCCGAACAGCGCCGGATGGAACAACGCCAGGCCCGACAGTGCGGCAAGCACGAAGAGAATGGCGACCGCCCAGTGATTCGATCGCTGGGACGGTGTGTAGCGTACGATTTCGTTTTTCATCGCTGGCTCCTTGAGCAGTCGGCATCCCGAAAAGCGGCCCTGCAGGCAGGGCCGCGGGCTTCAGGGGCGCGGCTCCTTCGGATCGACCACATGCACCGTCGGATCGACCTGGTGCACAACCGGTTCGCTGAGTTCGCCTTCGGACCCTTCCTCCACCCGCACCGGACCGACGCGCGTGTAATGGAAGAAGCCGGCCAGTACTGCGGCGCCCATGCCGAGCAGAGCCAGCGGTTTGGCGACCCCTTTCCACAGACTGACCAGCGGACTGATGGTCGGCTCGTCGGCGAGGCCGCTGTACAGCGATGGCTGGTCGGCGTGGTGCAGCACGTACATCACATGCGTACCGCCGACGCCGTCAGGGTCGTACAGCCCGGCCTGGTCGAAACCGCGTTCCTTGAGGTCGGCGATGCGCCCGGCGGCATGTTCCTTCATGTCCTCCTTGCTGCCGAAGACGATCGCCCCGGTAGGGCAGGTCTTCACGCAGGCCGGCTCCAGCCCTACCGAGACGCGATCGGAGCAGAGCGTGCATTTGTAGGCTTTCTTGTCCTTCTCCGAGATGCGTGGGATGTCGAACGGGCAGCCGGTAATGCAGTAGCCGCAGCCGATGCACTTGTCCTGATTGAAGTCGACGATGCCGTTGGCGTACTTGATGATCGCCCCGGGCGCCGGGCAAGCCTTGAGGCAGCCCGGGTCGGCGCAGTGCATGCAGCCGTCCTTGCGGATCAGCCATTCGAGGTTGCCGCTGTCGGGGTTCTCGTATTCGGCGAACTTCATCACCGTCCAGGATTCGGCAGTGAGGTCGATCGGGTTGTCGTAGGTCCCGGCGCTGGTGCCGACCTCGTCGCGCAGGTCGTTCCATTCCGAGCACGCTACCTGACAGGCCTTGCAGCCGATGCACTTGGAGGTGTCGATCAGTTTCGCCACTTCGCCGATCTCGCGGATCGACGGCCGCTCGGTGGTCGTAGCGGAGCGGGCAATCACGTCTTGGGTAGCCATCATGCCTTCTCCACGTTGACCAGGAACGACTTGAACTCCGGCGTCTGGGTATTCGCATCACCCACGAACGGCGTCAGGGTGTTGGTTAGATAACCGTTACGCGCCACCCCGGCGAAGCCCCAGTGCAGTGGAATGCCGACGTGGTGCACCGTCTTGCCATCGACGGTCAGCGGTTTGATGCGCTTGGTTACCACCGCCACTGCCTTGATATAGCCGCGATTGGACGACACCTTGACCCGCTCGCCGGCGACGATGCCGAGCTCCTTGGCCAGCGCCTCGCCGATCTCGACGAACTGCTCGGGCTGGGTAATCGCGTTGAGCCGGCAGTGCTTGGTCCAGAAGTGGAAGTGCTCGGTGAGGCGGTAGGTGGTCGCCGCGTAGGGGAATTCCTCCGCGGTGCCGAACAGCTCCATGTCGTTCTTGAATACCCGCGCAGCCGGGTTGCTGACCGCCTGCGGATTGTCCGGGTGCATGGGGTTGCGCCCGATCGGCGTCTCGAACGGCTCATAGTGTTCGGGGAATGGCCCCTCGTTCATCTTGTCCACGGCGAACAGTCGTGCCACGCCTTCCGGGTTCATGATGAACGGGTTCATGCCGGCTTCCGGTGGCGAGTCGACCTTGAAGTCGGGCACGTCGGTGCCGCCCCAGGCTTTGCCGTTCCACCAGACCAGCCGCTTCTTCTCCGGGTCCCACGGCTTGCCGGATACATCCGCCGAGGCGCGGTTATAGAGAATCCGCCGGTTGGCCGGCCAGGACCACGCCCAGCCGAGGGTCTGACCCATGCCGTAAGGATCGGCATTGTCGCGCCGCGCCATCTGATTGCCGGCCTGGGTCCAGGCACCGCTGAAGATCCAGCAACCACAGGCAGTGGAGCCATCGGCGCGCAGCTGGGCGAAGCCGGCCAGCTGTTCGCCGGCCTTGGCCAGCGTTGCGCCGGTAGTCGGATCCGTCACGTCCGCCAGCGCCTTGCCGCTGAATTCGCGGGCGATTTCTTCCGGGCTTGGCTCTTCGGGGCGCAGATAGGACCAGTCGATGTTCAGCAACGGTTCGGCGTAGGCGCCGCCGTCCTTCCGATACATCGCACGCAGACGATGGAACAGCCCGCCCATGATCGCTATGTCGGTACGCGCCTGCCCCGGCGGCTCGGCGGCTTTCCAGTGCCATTGCAGCCAGCGTCCGCTGTTGACCAGCGAGCCGTCCTCCTCGGCGAAGCAGGTGGTCGGCAGACGGAACACGGTGGTCTGGATGCTGGCGGTGTCGACATCGTTGTACTCGCCGGCGTTGCGCCAGAACTCCGAGGTTTCGGTGGCCAGCGGGTCCATGATCACCAGGAACTTCAGCTTGGCCAGGGCCGCGCTGACCTTGGCCTTGTTGGGGAACGAGGCGATCGGGTTGAAGCCCTGGCAGAAGTAACCGTTGACCTGGCCCTGATACATCATGTCGAAGTACTTGAGCACGTCGTAGCCGGGAATATCCAGCTTCGGCAGCCAGTGGAAACCCCAGTCATTCTCGGCGGTGGCGTTCTTGCCGTACCAGGCCTTCATCAGGCTGACGTGGAACTTCTCGTAGTTCTGCCAGTAGGACAGTTGCCCGGGCCGGATCGGCTTGGCGGTGCGCTTGGTGATGTACGCGGCATAGTCCTGTTCCATTTCCTGCGGCACGGTCAGGTAGCCCGGCAGCAGGTTGGACAGCAGGCCGAGGTCGGTCAGGCCCTGGATGTTGGAGTGCCCGCGCAGGGCATTCATGCCGCCGCCGGGCATGCCGATGTTGCCCAGCAGCAGCTGAACCATCGCGCCGGTACGGATCATCTGTGAGCCGATCGAATGCTGGGTCCAGCCCAGCGCGTACATGACGGTCATGGCCTTGCCGGGCGCGGATGTCTCGGCAATGGTCTGCCAGACCTGCAACATCTTGTCCTGCGGTGTGCCGCAGATGTTGCTGACCACTTCCGGGGTGTAGCGGCTGTAGTGCTGCTTGAGCAGCTGGAACACGCAGCGCGGGTGCTGCAGGGTCGGGTCGACCTTGGCGAAGCCCTGCTCGTCCAGTTCGTAGCCCCAGGCCGACTTGTCCGGGTAGCTGCGCTTGTCCGCATCGTAGTCGTTGAACAGGCCGTTCTCGAAGCCGAAGCCTTCTTTGACGATGAAGGAGACGTCGGTGTAGTTGCGCACGTACTCGTGCTGGATCTTGTCGTTTTCCAGCAGGTAGTTGATCAGCCCGCCGAGGAAGGCGATGTCGGTGCCGGTACGGATCGGCGCATAGAGGTCGGCCACCGAGGCCGAACGGGTAAAGCGCGGATCGACCACCACCAGCTTGGCCTTGTTGTGGGCCTTGGCTTCGGTCACCCATTTGAACCCGCACGGATGCGCTTCGGCGGCATTACCGCCCATGATCAGGACCAGGTCCGCATTCTTGATGTCGGACCAGTGGTTGGTCATGGCGCCGCGGCCAAACGTCGGGGCAAGACTTGCCACCGTCGGGCCGTGTCAGACACGTGCTTGGTTATCGAATGCCAGGATGCCGAGTGAGCGTACTACCTTGTGGGTGATGTAGCCGGCCTCGTTGGAGGATGCCGAGGCGGCGAGGAATCCGGTGGTCAGCCAGCGATTGACGATCTGGCCCTTGTCGTTGCGTTCGACGAAATTGGCGTCACGATCTTCCTTGACCAGCTTGGCGATGCGATCGAGGGCTTCGTCCCATTCGATGCGCTTCCACTCGTTGCTGCCGGCTTCGCGGACCTCGGGGTACTTCAGCCGGTTCGGGCTGTGGACGAAGTCCAGCAGACCGGCGCCTTTCGGGCAGAGCGTGCCGCGGTTGACCGGATGATCGGCGTCGCCCTCGATGTGGATGATCTCCTGGGTGACGTTCAGGCCCCCGCTGCCCTGGCTGTACATGATCAGGCCGCAACCGACCGAGCAGTAGGGGCAGGTGTTGCGCGTTTCCCGTGTGTTGGTCAATTTGAAATGCCGGATCGACTCGGCATACGCCGTCGGCGGGGCCATGCCCAATGCCGCCATGCTCGACGCCCCAAGGCCCACACCGCAGACCTTGAAGAACTGTCGACGGTTCATGTCCATCGCTGTTCTCCTTCTTACCAGGCTGGAACGCCGATGCATTGCCGGCGTCTGTTAAGCAGCTTAGCCAAGCTTCAGAAAAGTGAAGGATTAATGCAGCGTTTCGCTGCGCGACTTGGGCAGCGGAGCACCTTGCCCGTCGTGCACCTGGCGATGGGCGGGTAAGAGCCGGTCTTGGTGTTCAGGCGTTGTTCGCCTCGGATAGCTGGCTTTTCCACTCCCGAGGCGAGAGTCCGGCTTGCGCCTTGAACGCGCGGGAGAGCGCGGCTTCGCTGCCGTAGCCAACCTCGGTCGCGATCATCTTCAGGGAGCGTCCGCGGCGCAGGGCTTTCTGCGTCAGCCGCACGCGCCAGCCCTGCAGATACTGTCCCGGCGTGACACCGACCGTCTCGCGGAAGGTTGTGGCGAACGCGCTGCGCGACATCCCGGCAACGCCGGCAAGCTCTTCAAGCGTCCATTCCTTTGCGGGCGCCTCATGCATCGCCACCAGTGCATTGCGCAGGCGAGGATGCGCCAGTCCGGACAGCAGTCCGCCATTCACTTCGCCGCTTTCCATCAATTGGCGCAAGACCTGAATCATCACCACCTCGAGCAGGCGTTCGACCAGCGCCACCCGTCCGCAGCGCTGTTCGAAGGCTTCCTCGAACAGCAGCGAAAGGATCGGCTCGGCACCCCATACCTGGTCCAGCGGCAGGCAGACCAGATCGGCCAGCGCCGAGGCAATCGGGTTACTGGTGCCGCCCTCGAACGCCAGGTTCGCGCAGACCATGTCCACCTCACAGCCGGGCGCGGTGATGAAACGGTGGGTCAGCGGCCGCGGGAACAGCAGCAGGCTCGGTTGCGTGACGTGCAGTGTCTCCCGGCCGTAGCGGACCTCCACCTCACCGCGGCGAATCAGGTGCAGCTGCCCGTGCACGCCATCGCTCTGCAGGGTGTTGATGCCGCACAGCGGCCCGGTATTGAACACCTGGGCACGCATCGGGAAGTGCGTCATCAGTGCGGCTAGCCGGTCGGCCATCTTCGTACTCCTGATCAAGTTATACGGATTTTACGTCACCAATAGTTCTCCTTGGTGAGCAGAATAGTTCTCACCGGGCAACAACGCCCTGGCCTACCAGCAGAACAGGAACGAAGCCATGTCCATCGAGAAGATCCTCTATACCGCTACTGCCACCGCCACAGGCGGCCGCGAAGGCCGCGCCACTTCGTCCAACCAGGCGCTCGACGTGCAGCTGTCCACGCCGCGAGAGCTGGGCGGTGCCGGTGGTGCCGGGACCAACCCCGAGCAGTTGTTCGCCGCCGGTTATTCGGCCTGCTTTCTCGGTGCGCTGAAGTTCGTCGCCGGCAAGCAGAAGGTCGCCCTGCCGGCGGATACCCGCGTCACCGGCAAGGTCGGCATCGGCCAGATTCCCACCGGCTTCGGCATCGAGGCCGAGTTGACCATCAGCGCGCCCGGCATCGCCCGTGACGTGCTGCAGGCGCTGGTCGAGCAGGCTCACGTGGTCTGCCCCTACTCCAACGCCACCCGCGGAAACATCGACGTGACGCTGATCATCGCCGACTGAGCCTGACTGACCACCCTTTCGAACAGGAGACCCATGCCATGAACCTCATTACCCGCACCTTCGCCATCAGTCTGCTGGCCCTCGCGCTGCAACCCACCTTCGCTGCCCAGGCCGCGCAACCGGCGAAGTCCGGCAGCACCGCCGTCGCCGCTCAGACCGCCAGCACCATTACCATCGCCGATGGCGTGCAGCTCTACTACAAGGACTGGGGCCCGAAGGACGGCCCGGTGGTCACCTTCAGCCACGGCTGGCCACTCAGCTCGGATAGCTGGGAGTCGCAGATGCTGTTTCTTGCCTCGCAGGGCTATCGCGTGGTCGCCCATGACCGCCGCGGTCACGGTCGTTCCAGCCAGCCGTGGGAAGGCAACGATATGAATCACTACGCCGACGACTTGGCCGCGGTGATCGAAGCGCTCGACCTGAAGGACGTCACCCTGGTGGGCTTCTCCACTGGTGGCGGCGAGGTGGCCCGCTACATCGGCCGCCACGGCACCAGGCGGGTGAAGAAGGCCGTGCTGGTCAGCGCCGTGCCGCCGATGATGCTGAAGACCGCGGATAACCCGGGCGGCCTGCCGCTGGAAGTGTTCGACGGCATCCGCAAGGCTTCGCTGGAAGACCGCGCGCAGTTGTATCTGGACCTGGCTTCCGGCCCGTTCTACGGCTTCAACCGTCCGGGCGCCAAGGTGTCCCAGGGGCTGATCGACAACTGGCGGGCCCAGGGCATGCAGGCCGGGCACAAGAACACCTACGACTCCATCGCCGCGTTCTCGGCCACCGATTTCCGCGAGGACCTGAAGAAGTTCGACGTGCCGACGCTGGTGATCCACGGCGACGATGACCAGATCGTGCCGCTGGAGAGCTCCGGCAAGGCCTCTGCCGCTCTGATCAAGGACGCGCAACTGATCGTCTATCCCGGTGCGCCGCACGGCCTGACCGACACCCACAAGGAGCGCTTCAATCAGGACCTGCTGGATTTCCTCAGGAAATGATCGGAATGTGTCGTTGCGCCGGCCGCGGTTAGCTCCGCGGCCGGTTTTTTTGCCGCTGCAAAAGTGGTCGTGCCGATGCCGAGGCAGAAACGAAAAACCCCGCCGGGCGGGGTCTTCGTGGCCTGTCCGGAGGCAGGCCGGTGTGGGTTCCGGAACGACGCCGATCAGGCGTTCTGGCGGATACCGGCCACCAGCCAGGGCTGGTTCTCGCCCTGCACACGCTCCATGCGCCAGCTCTCGCTGAAGGGCTCGCCCTGGTCGAAGCGAGAAGTCTTGGCCACGCCGCTGAAGGTCAGAGTCGCGGTGGTCTTCTCGGCGTTGTCGTCGACGCCGTCGAGCTGGATCTGCAGATCGTCGATGTAGGTCGACTGATAGGCATCACCGATCTCGGCGCGTTCCTGCTTGAGGAAACCCAGCAGCTGCGGGGTGACGAACTCGGCGATCTTGTCCATCTCGTTGGCGTCCCAGTGCTGCTGCAGCGAGAGGAAGTGCTCGCGCGCCGCGGCGACGAAGCTCTGCTCGTTGAACCACGCCGGGGCGTTGATCACCGGAGCGGCGGCGGCCGGGGCGGCGCTGCCACCGAAGATGGAGGTCGCGGGTTGCTGCGGCATCTCGCGCTGCATTGGCGCGTGACCGGCCATGGCCGGTTGCTGCTGGCGGCGACGGGCAGCGAGGAAGCGGAACAGCAGGAACGCGATCAGGCCGAAGATCAGGATATCCATGAACTGGATGCCTTCGAAGCCATCGCCCATGAACATCGAGGCGAGCAGGCCGCCGGCGGCCAGACCGGCCAGCGGGCCGAGCCAGCGCGAGGCGCCGCTGGCGGCAGCGGGCGTCTGACGGCCAGCCTGATTCGGTGCGGCCTGGGTCTGCTGGGGCGCCTGGCGGGTCTGGTGGCTGGGCGCCGAGCCGAAGCTCTTGCCGCCGCCAAAGCGCTTGGCGTGGGCGTCCAGCGCGAAGGTCAGGCTGATACACAGCGCCATGAAAATGCTAAGCACACGTTGCATTGAGTGTTCCCGCTTGAATTAAGTGGAGGTACGCGCGCCATCCTGCCGAGCCAGGCAAGGGTTGGCGAGGGGCAGTATGTTACGAGCTTTTGCTTGCGACCGTTGGTCGCGTCCGGTCAGGTCGACCAAGAATCGGCTGGCCCTGATCGGCGCGCGGTCCCCGGCGGCTCCGCGCGCACGGCAGGTCAACGCCAGTTGTACAGTTCCTTCTCGGAAATCTCGTGCATCGGCTTGACCTGCGCCTGGAAGGCTTTCATCGACGCCCAGATGCGGCCGTTCAGTTCGCTTTGCGCGGCCAGCTCGCCGAGCACCAGCTCCGACTGCTCCTGCATGGCGCCGAGCACTTCGTCAGGGAAGCGCTTGAGCTCGACGCCCTGCTGCTTGAGCTGATCCAGCGCCAGAGCGTTGTTGTAGACGTAGTCGTCGAGCATGTCGCGGCTGGCCGCGCGGGTCGCCTCGGTGAGGATCGCCTGCAGATCCTCGGGCAGGGTGTCGAGCGCCTTCTGGTTGACCAGCAGTTCGAGCACCGCCTGCGGCTCCTGCCAGCCCGGGTAGTAGTAGTACTTGGCGGCCTTGTGCAGGCCGAAGGCCAGGTCGTTGTACGGGCTGACCCAGTCGGTGGCGTCGATGGCGCCGGTCTGCAGCGCGGTGAACACCTCGCCGCCAGGCAGGTTCACGGTGGTCGCGCCGAGACGAGTCAGCACTTCGCCGCCGAGGCCCGGCATGCGGATCTTCAGCCCCTTGAGGTCGTCCAGCGAATTGATTTCCTTGTTGTACCAGCCGCCCATCTGCATGCCGGTGTTGCCGACCACCATCGGCTTCACGCCGAAGGGGGCGTAGGCCTCGTCCCAGAACTTCTGGCCTTCGCCCTTGCTCAGCCAGGCGTTCATCTCGATGGCCGACAGGCCGAACGGCACGGAGGTGAAGAACTGCGCGGTGGGCACCTTGCCTTTCCAGTAGTAGGCAGCGCCATGGCCCAGTTCGGCGGTGCCACGGGAGACGGCATCGAACACTTCCAGCGCCGGCACCAGTTCGCCGGCGGCGTAGACCTTGATGGTCAGGCGACCGTCACTCATCACCTTGACCCGCTCGGCCAGGCGTTCGGCGGCGGTGCCCAGGCCCGGGTAGTTCTTCGGCCAGGCGGTAACCATCTTCCAGGTGTAGGTCTTGGCCGGTTCGCTGGCGGCCTGCTGGCCGGAGGTTTCGACTTTGTTGTCGTCATTGCAACCGGCGAGGCCGAGGGTGGCAAGCAAGGCAGCGGCAGCACCGAACAGATGGCGGCGTTTCATGGGGCAATTTCCTTGGAAGATTCTTCTTATAGGAATGGCTTGTTGGTATGACGGGTTGACGTTAGCGTCAGCCTCACAGGGCTTCAAGTTTTGCGTAGCTGAGCATCAGCCACTTGCTGCCCTCGTCCTCGAAGTTCACCTGCACCCGCGCCTGGGCGCCGGAGCCTTCGAAGTTGAGGATGGTGCCTTCGCCGAACAGCGCATGGCGTACGCGCTGACCGAGGTTGAACGGAGTGTCCGGTACGCCGGCACCGTCGAACAGCGACGAGCCGCTCATGCTCTTGCCGCTGAACGAGCGCGTCACGGTGTTGCCCAGCCGCACTTCCTGCACCAGCGCCGGCGGGATTTCGCGGACGAAGCGCGAGATCTTGTTGTAGGTCTCGCTGCCGTAGAGTCGGCGGGTTTCGGCGTAGGTGATTACCAGCTGCTGCATGGCGCGGGTGATGCCGACATAGGCCAGGCGGCGTTCCTCTTCCAGACGACCGGATTCCTCCAGGCTCATCTTGTGCGGGAACAGGCCTTCTTCCATGCCGACCAGGAACACCAGTGGAAACTCCAGGCCCTTGGCGCTGTGCAGGGTCATCAGCTGCACGCTGTCCTCGTGGTCGCCGGCCTGCTGCTCGCCGGCCTCCAGCGAGGCGTGGTCAAGGAAAGCCGCCAGCGGCGACTGGATGTCGTCGTCCTCTTCGCTGTAGCTGTCGAAGGCGCGCGCGGCGGAAACCAGTTCCTCGAGGTTTTCCACCCGCGCCTGGGCCTTCTCGCCTTTCTCGTCGCGGTGATAGGCCAGCAGCCCGGACTGCTCGATGACCAGCTGCGCCATGTTGTGCAACTGCATGCCCTCGACCTTCAGCGCCAGGGTGTCGACCAGCTCGACGAAGGCGTTCAGCGCGCTCGCCGCTCGCCCAGAAACCGCCTTGGTGCCGACCGCCTGATGCAGCGCCGCCCACATCGACAGACCCTGTTCACGTGCCAGCTGGCGCAGTGACTCGACAGTCTTCTCGCCGATGCCGCGGGCCGGCACATTGATCACCCGTTCCAGCGCCGCGTCGTTGTCGCGGGTCTGGATCAGGCGCAGGTAGGCCATGGCGTTCTTGATCTCGGCGCGCTCGAAGAAGCGTTGGCCGCCATAGATGCGGTAAGGAATCTTCTCGCGCAGCAGCGCTTCTTCCAGCACCCGCGACTGGGCGTTGGAGCGGTAGAGGATGGCGATCTCGCTGCGGCTCATGCCGTCGCGGATGGCCTTCTCAATGCTCTCGACCACGTAGCGCGCTTCGTCGTGCTCGTTGAACGCGGCGTACAGGCTGATCGGCTCGCCCTCGCAACCGGAAGTCCAGAGCTCCTTGCCGAGACGGCCCTGGTTGTTGGCGATCAGCGCGTTGGCGGCCTTGAGGATGCAGGCGGTGGAGCGGTAGTTCTGCTCCAGGCGGATGGTTTCGGCATCCGGGAAGTCGGCGCTGAACTGGTGCAGGTTCTCGATCCGCGCGCCGCGCCAGCCGTAGATCGACTGGTCGTCGTCGCCGACCACCATCAGGCTTTCGCCGCCCTTGGCCAGCAGGCGCAACCAGGCGTACTGCACGGCGTTGGTGTCCTGGAATTCGTCCACCAGCACGTGGCGGAAACGCCGCTGGTAGTGCTCGAGCAGGCCCGGGTGGTCGCGCCACAGGTCCAGGGCGCGCAGCAGCAGCTCGGAGAAGTCGATCACCCCCGCGCGGGCGCAGGCTTCCTCGTAGGCTTCGTAGATCTTCAGCTGGGTGGCGAGGAACAGGTCACCGCCGGCCTGGATGTTGCGTGGGCGCAGCCCTTCGTCCTTCTGCGCGTTGATCCACCACTGCGCCTGGCGCGCCGGCCAGCGCTGCTCGTCGAGGCCGAGCTCGCGGATCACCCGCTTGACCAGCCGTTGCTGGTCGTCGGAATCGAGGATCTGGAAGTTCTGCGCCAGCTTCGCTTCCTGCCAGTGCGCGCGCAGCAGGCGGTGGGCCAGGCCGTGGAAGGTGCCGACCCACATGCCCTGCGGATTGACGTGCAGCAGCTGCTCGATGCGCTGGCGCATCTCGGCGGCGGCCTTGTTGGTAAAGGTCACCGAGAGGATCGAGTGCAATGATGCGCGCTCGACCTGGTGCAGCCAGGCGATGCGGTGCACCAGCACGCGGGTCTTGCCCGAGCCGGCGCCAGCCAATACCAGCTGACGGCCAAGCGGCGCGGCCACGGCCTGGCGCTGGGCGTCGTTGAGGGAATTCAGGAGGAGAGAGAGATCGTCATGCATCGCGGCATTCTATTGGAAATGCCCTGCTTGCGCTCGTCCTGTGGTCCTGCCAGCGCGGCTGCCTGCGTCGATCGGACGCGCTGATGTGGGACCAATGGCCGGGTTGACAGCGCGGCCGTTGGTCGGAGAGCGTGCGCGCTGTCGTTTTTTCGGCCGGATCGCCTGTGACGCGATGCTATCAGCATGCCATTATCGCGAAGTTCGGGTCGTCTGACGGCCGTTCTGGGGATCACTACAAGAAAAACAGCCATGACCGATTCTGTCCGAGCCGTTTGCCAGGCCTCGCCAACCGCCATCCCGAGCCGCGAATCCTTGCCGCTCGAGTCGGGTGATGGTGCCGAGCGCACGCGCCTGCTGTACCGTGGCTCACGCATTCCCGCCCTGCTGATGCTCGCTGCCAGCCTGGTATGTGTGCTGCTGTTGTGGCCGGAACATGGCGGCGTCGAACTGGGCGGCTGGTTTCTCTGGATGGCCACGCTCGGGTTGCTGTGGCTGCAACAGGTCAACGCTTTCAACCAGGCGCCGCCTACCGAGCAGGTAGCGCCGCACTGGTACCGACGCTTCCTGCTCGGCAGCGTCGCCTCGGCACTCAGCCTCGCCTATGCGATGGTGGCGCTGGTGCCGCCCGCTGCGTTCTTCGAACAGGCGCTGCTGTACGGCCTGATCGGCTCGGTGGTGATCGTCGCCAGCGTCGGCTATGGCGTCAGCCTGCCGGCGTTCCTCTGTTTCGCCGTGCCCTGCCTGCTGCCGGCCGGCGTGCTTCTGCTCAGTGCCGCGAATCCCTTGCAACAGGGCTGGGGTCTGCTCGCACTGATCGTATTGGCAACCCTCAGCCTGATCGCCTGGCAGATCAGTCGGATCGTCGGCGACGGTCTGGCGCAGCGTCTGCACAAACTGGTGCTGATCGAGCGGCTGGGCAAGTCGGCGCGGCAGGCCGAGCAGCTGAATGCCGAGCTGGCGCGCGAGGTGGAGCAGCGACGCAGCGCCGAGCTGAAGCTGCGCCGTGCCTATGACGGCTTGGAGCAGCGCGTCGCTGAGCGCACCACCGAACTCGCGCGGGTGGCCGATGAGCTGCGCCAGAGCGAGGCGCGTTTGAGCATGGCGCTGGAAGCCAGCGATCTGGGCTTGTGGGACTGGGACCTGGCGCAGGACAAGGTGCATTACTCGCGCCTGGAGGTCGCCTTCGACGTGGATGCCCAGCGCCTGGATGCTTCTGGCCGGCCGCTGCCCGATCTGCATCCGGATGATCTGCCCGGTGTTCGCGCCAAGCTGATTGCGCACCTGAAGGGTGAAACCGAGCTCTACGTCGTCGAATATCGCGCGCTGAAAGACGATGGCAGCCATCTGTGGGTCGAGGATCGCGGCCGGGTGATCCGCCGCGACGCAAACGGGCGTGCGTTGCGGATGATCGGTACTCGGCGCGACATCAGCGACATTCGCCACCAGGCCGAGCAGCAGCGCCTGGCGGCCACGGTGTTCGAAGCGGCCGGCGAAGGCATGGTGATCATGGATTCGCGCTTTCGCATCCTGGCGATCAACGATGCCTGCTGCGCGCTGTCCGGCTATTCGCGCGAGGAGTTGCTCGGCCGCAGTGCGGCGCGCCTGGCCAGCTCGGCGGAATCGCAACGCCAGTACGCCACGCTACGCGAGGCGCTGGCGCGCGATGGTGCCTGGCAGGGCGAGCTGATCGAGGTCCGCAAGAACGGCGAGGTCTATCCGCAATGGGTGCAGCTGCGCGAGGTGCGCGACGCCCTGGGTGGCACCACTCACGTGGTGGGTTTCCTCTCCGATCTGACTGTACGTCGCCAGGCCGAGGAGCGGCTGCGCTACCTGATGCACTACGACAACCTCACCGGGTTGGCCAACCGCAGCCTGCTCAAGGAGCGTCTGCACGCGGCCTGTCAGCGGGCGCAGCAGAGCGGACGCAACCTGGCAGTGCTGTACATCGATCTGGACCGTTTCAAGAACCTCAACGAAAGCCTCGGTCACGAGGCCGCGGATCGTCTGCTCAGCGAGATGTCCCGGCGCCTGACCCAGACCCTGGCCGAAGCCGACACCATCGCGCGGCTGTCCGGCGACGAATTCGTCGTGCTGCTCGAAGGCTACGGCAGTCTGTCCAACCTGGCCCATCTGGGCAGTCGTCTGCTGACACGGATGCGCAAGCCGGTGACGGTCGGCGGCCAGGAACTGGTGATCAGTGCCTCGATCGGGGTCAGCCTGCTGCCGGACAACAGCCGCGAAGCGGCGACCCTGTTGCGTCAGGCCAACCGGGCCATGCAACAGGCCAAGCATCTGGGTGGCGATACCCTACAGTTCTTCACCGACCGCGAGCAGATCTCCAGCTTCGACTACCTGCAGATGGAGAATCAGCTGCGCAAAGCGCTTGCCGAGGGACAGCTGGAAGTCTTCTATCAGCCGCGCCTGAGTCTGCTTGGCGATCGCCTGGAGGCGGCCGAGGCCCTGGTGCGCTGGCGCCATCCACAGCAGGGACTGGTGGCGCCCGGGCGATTCATCCCGCTGGCGGAGGAGACCGGACTGATCATCCCGCTCGGCGAGTTCGTGCTGCGTGAAGCCTGCCGGCAGGCACGCGACTGGCAGCGCAGCGGCCTGGCGGATATCCGCATCTCGGTGAATCTGTCGGTCAAGCAGCTGCGCCAGGGCAACTTCGTCAGCCTGGTGCGTCAGGTGCTGGAGGAGAGCGGCCTGCCGGCGTCGATGCTCGAGCTGGAGCTCACCGAGAGCCAGCTGCTCGACGACATCGACAACGCCATCAGCATCAGTCGCCAGCTGCGCGCGTTGGGGGTCAAGCTGGCGATCGACGATTTCGGCACCGGCTATTCGTCGCTGAGTTACCTAAAGCGCTTCCCGGTGGATTACGTGAAGATCGATCGCTCGTTCATCTGCGAACTGGAGCATTCGGCCGAGGATGCGGCGATCGTCCGCGCGATCATTGCCATGGTCCACAGCCTGGAGCTGCAGGTGGTTGCCGAGGGCGTGGAAACCCAGGCGCAGATGGATTTCCTCAAGGCGCATCAGTGCGACGAAATCCAGGGCTACCTGCTCAGCCCGCCGGTGCCGGCCGAGCAGTTCGCCGAGTTGCTGGGTTAGCCAACGGCGGAAAATCGCGCAGGTTTTGCGCGGCAAGAAGCGTGATTCCGGTCATGCGGTCGTCCCGCCATCATTGAATCGGGCATCGAGGTCGTTCAACCTTCGGCCTTCGCCTGACTCAAGGATGGAGGCCAAGGCATGCTGGATGCCAATCAAGCGCATATCACCCTCGCCGTTGCCGGCGTCGAAACCGACCTGCAAGTGCTCAGTTTCGACGGCCACGAAAAACTCAACCAGCCCTACCGCTTCGACATCGAGGTGGTCAGCGCGCGCACCGATCTCGATCTTGAAACCCTGCTGCATCGCCCGGCGTACCTCGCCTTCGGCCCGGCCGGCAAGGGCGTGCACGGGGTGCTGCAGCGCGTCCGCCAGGGTGAATCGGGCAAGCGACTGACGCGCTATAGCCTCAGCCTGCGCCCGCAGCTGGCCTACCTGGCGCATAGCCACGACCAGCGCATCTTCCAGCATCTCGGCGTGCCGCAGGTCATCGCGCAGGTGCTGGAAGCCCATGGCATCCAGGCCGATGCCTATCGCTTCCAGCTCGGTCACGCGTATCCCCAACGCGACTATTGCGTGCAGTACGACGAGAGCGACCTGCACTTCATCCAGCGACTGTGCGAGGAGGAGGGCATCAGCTTCCACTTCCAGCACAGCGAAGCCGGCCATGTGCTGGTGTTCGGCGACGATCAGACGGTGTTCGCGAAGCTGGCGCCGCTGGCCTACCAGCAGGATTCCGGGCTGGTCGCCGAGCGTGCGGTCGTCAAGCGCTTCGGCGTACGCCTGGAAACCCGCAGCAGCCACGCCAGCCTGCGCGACTACGACTTCGAGCAGCCCAGACTGCGGCTGGAAGCCGGCCATGGCAGCGAGTTCGCGCCGATACTGGAGGCCTACGACTATCCCGGGCGCTTCACCACCCGCGAGCGCGGCAAACACCTGGCCAAACGCAACCTGCAGCGCTTGCGCGCGGACTACGCGCTGGCCGAGGGCGCCAGCGACGCCTATCTGGCGAGCGGTCACTTCCTCGCCCTCACCGACCATCCGCGACCGTCGTGGAACGACCTCTGGCTGCTCACCGAAGTGTTCCATCAGGGCCGACAGCCACAGGTGCTGGAAGAGTCGATCAGCACTGCCACGCCGGAAAGTGGCGACGCCGACTTCCATCAGGGCTATCGCAACCACTTTGCCGCCACGCCGTGGGATGTCTTCTACCGCCCGCCGCGCGAACATCCCAAACCCAAGGTTCTCGGCAGCCAAACCGCCGTGGTCACCGGCCCACGCGGCGAGGAAATCCACTGCGACGAGTACGGCCGGGTGAAGGTCCAGTTCCACTGGGATCGCATCGGTGCGGCCGACGACAAGACCAGCTGCTGGCTGCGCGTCAGCTCCAGCTGGGCCGGTGATCGCTATGGCGGCATCGCCATCCCGCGGGTCGGCATGGAAGTGCTGGTGACCTTCCTCGAAGGCGACCCCGATCAACCGCTGGTGACTGGCTGCCTCTATCACAAGGAACACCAGGTCCCCTACGACCTTCCGGCGAACAAGACCCGCACGGTGTTCAAGACGCTCAGCTCGCCCGGCGGTGGCGGCTACAACGAACTGCGCATCGAAGACCGCAAGGGCGCCGAGCAGATCTACCTCCACGCCCAGCGCGACTGGGACGAGAACATCGAGCACGACCAGAAGATCCGCGTCGGCCACGAACGTCACGACACCGTCGAGGCCAACAGCTACAGCGAATTCAAGGCCGAGGAACACCGCACGACGCACGGCGACCGCAAGAGCGAAATCAGAGCCAGCGATCACCTCACCGTCGGCGACACCCAGCACGTCAGGATCGGCAGCGGACAGTTCATCGAAGCCGGCGATGAGATCCACTACTACGCCGGCTGCAAGGTCGTCATCGACGCCGGCATGGAACTTACCGCCAGCGGTGGCGGCAGCTTCCTCAAGCTCGACCCCAGTGGCGTTACGGTGAGCGGCGCGACGATCAAAATGAACTCGGGTGGCGCACCCGGTAGCGGCTCGGGGCTGAAGGTGCTTGCCTCCGCCCTGCCCAATGCGGCGGACAAGGCCCGCGCCGGCGCCAAGCCGAAACTGGCGTTGGCCAACACCCAGCTGATGATGGCACGCAAGGCGCGGCAGATCGGCGCCAGCCGCTGCCCGATCTGCGAGGCCTGCAGGGACGGCGTTTGTGCAGCGCAACCTGCCGCATCGACTGCGTCGACAACAGCAGTGTTATCCGTTGTTGAGCCTCAAGTACCAACATCCGCGCAACGCGGGCCCGGAAAGTGGGTTACGCAAGAAATTGTCTACGACGGTATGAGTAATTCACTAAAAATGCTCATGAACCGCCTGGGTTCATTTGGCGATGAAGGTCGGGTTTTTGGCTCTGACGGCAAGGATTTCCAAAACACCACCCGCAAAATTATCCAAGTCTGGCGAGCGTTAGACGAGAGTGAAAAGCATCTGGTTGAAAATTCAGCTGTTTACCTCTACGGCCAACAACGCACTGTTACTCAGCGCTATCTGGAGGGCAATGATAGCTGGCAAGTCTCTGGCAAGTCATGGCACTGGCAGCCAGTAACCGCGAACACTGTATATGAGAAAAAAGGCACCAAACCATGAAATTCGCGGAAACAACAAGTAAGCGCAGCATGATTTGTCTCGTTTGGGGGGGCTTGGATGCCTTTTACATCGTTTGGTATTGCATCAATAGCTGGCTGGGCGGACGCACGCCTTATCTCAGCGACCTCAGCTCAACCATCGCATTGCTCGAGCACCAAGGTGGAGTCAACGTTGCCACAGCACTACTCTCTTGGACGCTGCAGCTGTCGATCATCCTTTCATGCTTTATGTTCCTGTTGCGGGCTCGTGGGGTGAAATATCTCGCCTATGGACAGATTCCTTTTCGTTTGTTTTTCCTCATTCCCTCAATTTCGGCACTGTTGCTTGCTGCGCAGTTATTACCAGGACTCAGCGTCGTACTTCTAACGATGATCATAGTTTCCGAAGCCTTGAAAGCCTGGTCTATGTGGAAGTTCGCATGATGGAGGCCGAGCAAGCGACTCACCAGGAAACCTCTTTAGATAAGTGGCTCTCTGACCAGTTTGGTCAACAACGCGAACTGGTGCTGATCATTGATCGTCTCGCAGAGCTGGATCCTGTCCAAATGCTATTCAGGACAGACCTGATGCACGATTACGTCAATCTCTACCACGGAACCGAGTTTGCCGACCTGGCGGATATCGGTCCGTGGCTGGTCGCTTTGAACGAGTTCGACATCGCGCGGATCCAGCCGTTGCTCGATGCGCCCGAGCGCAATTGGGGCTGGTTGGCCAGCGCCGACCGCGTCGAGCTGCCTGTCCTCGCGCAGCATTGGCGCGAACGTATGCAGGTAGATGATCAGGGACAGCGCTCGCTGTACCGATTTCAGGACAACCGGGTCATCGCGCGTCACCTTGCCGAGCTTGCAACGCACCAGCAACCGTTGCTGCTTGGGCCTCTGACGAGCGCTATGTGCTGGGATGGTGAGCGCTGGCGGTGTTTCGATAACCCTCGGCCGGGACAGTACGCCGCACCGTTCGAAGCCGCCTGGTTGGCCCTGCCCGAACCGGACAGCGTCGTGCGGGAAGTCCACCGTCATAACCTGACGCTTTGGCTGTGGCAGAACCATGCGGCGGCCACCGCGCGCCTCGCCGAAACCCGCGTGCTCAGCGATTGGCTGAGTGAGCAGCTGGATAAGGCCGGCGTCTGGGGATGGCGGTCGCTGGAACACCTACAGTTCCTGCTGCGTTATCAGCTCGACCCGGAACTCGCGGACCATCCCGCCTGGATTCCCGAAGAGCGGGAATCGCCTGAAACGCATTTCGCGAGGCTCAGCCAGGTGCTGCTAGCCACTTCTACTGCTCGGGATCAACAGTTATGAATCATTACCTCAAGGCATCCCGCATTCATGTGCTCTCACCGTTGCTGCTGGGACTCTCCCTGAGTGCCTGCAGTGCACTGGGTTCGTTCGGCGGTGAAACCTTTATCTTTGAAGGCGAGTTACCGGCTGATTTCTCGCTCAAGGCGCAAGCGGAATATGACGTCGCCAACGAATGTAACGGCAGTTGGCAGATCAAGACGTTCCAAACGAATTTCGAAAGTACTCCACAACAATACCGTTTCAAAATACCGGTCAACTACCGCTCCGGATTATGCGAAATGCAATTGGCAAAGGTGAAACTGACTATAAACGGACGTTATGGCGAAAAAGAGTGGCAGCAAACCTATGACAACGGGGGATTGATCATAGTCGATAAACTTCCAGAGGGTGCTCCGGCGTTCGGAGTAGATCGGGTTCTTGCCAAGACGGCGGTGTGTTCTTGGTGGTTCCAGCTTAGTAAGGCTAAATCACGACAGGGTCAAATCAGCAAATTGCTCCACTGCAGGGGGGGCGGGGCGTACCTAGTTAGAGACGAGCTACCAGGGGGAAAAGTTAAGCTGTCTTTTCTAGTGAACGCAGAAGAAGAGCCATCACACGATGATACTTGGGTGAAATTCCCGACTGGATGGAAACCGTGTCTGCCGAAGCCAGGCTGGCAGAGCTGCCAGCGGCCCCCGGTCTTTAAAACATTCAAGATGAATGGCCGTGAATGCACGGTCTACCCTAACTGCACTGATTGATTTGCAAAGTGAACGGCTTCAGTTGCGATGTCGGCCGCCATTAGTTTAGTAGGTTAATAATGTCAGATATTTGGCGGGGTTTATGGGTTCTTATGGCTGGTGTATCTCTGAGTGCCTGCAGCGCGCTCGGTTCATTCGGCGGTGAAACCTTCATCCTTGAGGGCGGGTTACCGGCCGATTTCTCGCTCAAGGCGCAAGCGGAATATGACGTCGCCGATGCATGCAATGGCCGCAGCCAAAGCAAGACATACAAGAAGGATTATGAAAGTGCTCCGCATCAGTATCGTTTCCAGATTCCGGTCAACTACCGCTCCGGATTATGCGAAATGCAATTGGCAAAGGTGAAACTGACTATAAACGGACGTTATGGCGAAAAAGAGTGGCAGCAAACCTATGACAACGGGGGATTGGTCATAGTCGATAAACTGCCGCAAGGTGCTTCAGCCTTCCAGACAAACGGGTCGTTTACCAAAACTGCGAAATGTTTGTGGTTGTTTCAGCTAAGTAAGGCGAAATCGCGACAAGGCGAGATTAGCAAGCTTTTGAGTTGCAAGGGGGCAGGAGATCATCTCGTATCCAATCAGCTTGCACAAAAAACCGTACGGTTAAATTTTGAAGTAAGCAAGGAAGAAAAACCGTATATGAGGGGGTATTGGCTAAAGACTATGCGCGGTTGGAAGCCCTGTACTGGACGTTGGGGGACGAGCTCTGAAGAGCTTTGTATGGACCCGCTGCAGTTTCGCACGTTCATGATGAACGGTCGTGAATGCGCCGTTTACCCAAATTGCACTGATTGATTTGCAAAGTGAAAGGCCTCAGTTGCGATGTCGGTCGCCATTAGTTTAGTAGGTTAATAATGTTAGATATTTGGCGGGGTTTATGGATTCTTATAGCTGGTGTATCTCTGAGTGCCTGCAGCGCGTTCGGTTCATTCGGTGGTGAAACCTTCATCCTTGAGGGCGGGTTACCGGCCGATTTCTCGCTCAAGGCGCAAGCGGAGTATGACGTCGCCAACGAATGTAACGGCAGTTGGCAGATCAAGACGTTCCAAACGAATTTCGAAAGTACTCCACAACAATACCGTTTCAAAATACCGGTCAACTACCGTTCCGGATTATGTGAAATGCAACTGGCAAAGGTGAAACTGACTATAAACGGACGTTATGGCGAAAAAGAGTGGCAGCAAACCTATGACAACGGGGGATTGGTCATAGTCGATAAACTTCCAGAGGGTGCTCCGACGTTTGGAGTAGATGGGGTTATCGCTAAGAGCGCTATGTGTACATGGTGGTTTCAGGAGAGCAAGCTCTATTTGGAGATATCCAAACTTCTTAACTGTAGAGGCGCTGGCGCATATCTCGTCAGAGATGAGTTGCCAGGCCGAAGAGTTATGCTCTCTTTTCTAGTGAACGCAGAAGAAGAGCCATCACACAATGATACTTGGGTGAAATTCCCGACTGGATGGAAACCGTGTCTGCCAAAACCAGGCTGGCAGAGCTGCCAGCGGCCCCCGGTCTTTAAAACATTCAAGATGAATGGCCGTGAATGCACGGTTTACCCTAACTGCACTGATTGATTTGCAAAGTGCAAGGCCTCAGTTGCGATGTCGGTCGCCATTAGTTTAGTAGGTTGATAATGTCAGATATTTGGCGGGGTTTATGGGTTCTTATGGCTGGTGTATCTCTGAGTGCCTGCAGCGCGCTCGGTTCATTCGGCGGTGAAACCTTCATCCTTGAGGGCGGGTTACCGGCCGATTTCTCGCTCAAGGCGCAAGCGGAGTATGACGTCGCCGATGCATGCAATGGCCGCAGCCAAAGCAAGACATTCAAGAAGGATTATGAAAGTGCTCCGCATCAGTATCGTTTCAAGATTCCGGTCAACTACCGCTCCGGATTATGCGAAATGCAATTGGCAAAGGTGAAACTGACTATAAACGGACATTATGGCGAAAAAGAGTGGCAGCAAACCTATGACAACGGGGGATTGGTCATAGTCGATAGACTTTCGGACGGTGCTCCGACATTCCAAGCTGATGGGGCTTTTACCAAGAGAGCCAAATGTACATGGACTTTTCAAATAAGCAAACTTTATTTAGAAATTTCTAAACAGCTTAGCTGTAGCGGGGCAGGTGCTTATCTGGTGCGTGAGAATTTACCCGATAAGGTCGTACGCTTGGGATTTGAATTAAGTAGTAAAGAGCATCCTTATCTAAATGGCTATTGGTTAGAAACTTCAACAGGGTGGAAGCCTTGCACTGGGCGCTGGGGAACTCGGTTCGAAGAGCTTTGCACCGAGCCGCCACAGTTTCGCACGTTCAGAATGAATGAACGTGAATGTACTGTTTATCCAAACTGCACAGAGTGATACACGAATGAATGGCTTGGCTAATGCCGTCAGGCTCGAATGCCCATTTCGCAGCGGCGGGATCAGCTTCCGATTAGTAGATGAACACGGAAGCGGTAGACCTTTTTCCGGCCTTTCCTACCAACTTGTGGGCAGCCAGGGACAGGAATGCACGGGTGTATTGGATAGCGAAGGGTACGCCCGAGTAAAGCAGCTTTATTGTGGGCTGATTGTTTTACGGATATCAGCTGCTTATACGGGAAGCGATGAGTGGTACGCGAGGATTTCCCGTCGGGATAAGTTCACGCTTCCCTTGACTGCTCTGCAAGTAGCGGCTGAATCATCTCCGTCTGGCCCTCGCCGTGCTGACGGCGAAACCTATCTAGCGGAAGCACGCGCATCGCAAGAGGATGCGCGTTTTTTTCGAGTGGAAGTTAGTGATTTTTCCGAAACTGCTGGCCATCTACCCGAGGCAGACAAGACATGGCAGCCGCGCCCTCCAGCCATTCCAAAACGAAATGTCGGTTTGCCGGAAGAGCAACCGGGTATCGTGTTAATGGCAGAAAGCACGCATTACGTACTCGAAGTCAAAGCCCTGCGCGCCTATAGCCCACTGTTTTCTAGGGATAAGGAGTTCTGTGCGTTGAACGCCTATCACCTGGCGGTGATGAGTGCCTTTGTCTACGCGCCGTTCAGCAGGGAGCCGGGATCGTTCGAGCGTTATGAATCGTCGCCGCCACCCTACACGGCGCTCGGTAGCATCGGTCATGTGTTGCAGAATCAGCTGGGGCGCCTGGTCAAGCCGACACAATTTAACGCCGCCGGGCCATACCATTTGCTCTGTGAGGAAGTGCCTTATTCCAAGCGCCTGGAAATCATGCCGTACGATCCCGAGCGCTATGTGACGGAGGCGGAGGAGGGCTGGAAGAATCCTGAGGACGTGCACTTTCTCTACGACAAGGATTCCAGTACCCAGGCGTTCATCACCCACAACGACAAGATCGTGCTGATTTCAGTGCGTGGCACCCAAGAGGTGCTCGCCGACACCGGACGTGATCTGGACGCGCGCCAGGTACCCTACGAAGGGAAAGGCCAGGTGCACCGAGGCTTTCATGGCGGCTTCCTGGCGGTGAAGCCTTTTGTCGAGCGCTACTTCGACAGCTTTTATACTGGCGAGCAGACACTCATCGTCTGTGGTCACAGCCTCGGCGGTGCTATCGCCCTGCTGCTGGCAGAATGGCTGCGTTGCCTACCGGCCGGCCCCGATGTCGTTCTCTATACCTTCGGCGCACCTCGCGCCGGCGACCGTGCGTTCGTCCGGGCCGCCCAACCGCTGACCCACCATCGCATCGTCAATCACGACGATCCCATCCCGGCCTTGCCGCTGCCGTGGATGGATGCGGAGTGGAGGCTGGCGTTGCCCGGTACTGCGCTGCTGTTCAGCTCGCCGGTGGCGGGCATCGTGCTGTTGCTCGCAGGACTGGTGAATCTGCACGGCGATCCCTACGAGCATCATGGAGAGCAGCGGCACTTCATGCCGCGCAAGCCGGGTGGCGGAAGCGAGGCAGCCATTCTCTGGCAGCCGGGCTGTGCGCTGATCGACGAGCAGACCTGTGCGCGGTACATGGGTGAGATCGCCCTGGACGGGGATATGCCAGAGCGTGTGCCGCTGTCCGGGGCGCATCACTCCAGCGATAGCGGTTATGCGCGCGCAGCGTTGACGACGCTGCTGCGCTGGCATGACAGCGTCGAAAAACGCCAGGGCGCATTGTTCACCGACAGTGAAGTCCGCGATATCCACGCCCAGGTGAGGAATGTCCGGCAGCTTCTCGAGAGTTGGCAGCCGCGCTCCTTCAACGAGTTCCGCTGGGAGGTCCGGCGCAGCGGCGACATGCGCTTCTATGGCAAGAGCGATCTGGAGCTGCGAGCCATCTACGCCGACGCGCTGCAGAAAGGCGAGCAGCTTCGCAACGAGCAGGAACAGGCTTTGTCGCGGGCGCAGCAGCGTCTGTTGGCTCAAGCCGCGCGTGTGGTTACGCCGCGCAGCGTCCTGGGTGAATTTGCCGGGCGGGCGGACGTGGTCGAACTGTTTGCCCAGTGGCAGACCCTGAAAGAGCACCAGGCGGCGCAGAAGCTGGCGGGAGTCGCTGCCAGACCGACACCCAGCTACGCCTAGCGGCTCGACGCAGTTGGGCGCGCTCGCTGAAGCCGGGCGCGCCGAACACGGTGCCGGAATTATCGGTTCGGCTGGCGATGGCAGTACGTGCCGACTTACCCTCTCGTCGTGCCGCCCTCCAGTTCGCGCATCAGCAGCCCGTAGGCCAGCTCGACGTTCTCGGGCACCGGCAGGTAGACGGTGTGGCCATCGCCCGGCGCGACGTCGATGGCTTCGCCCCGGCTGTTTTCCAGACGCTCCATGCGCAGGTTGAGATTGCCCTGCGGGGTCATCAGCTCCAGCCGGTCGCCGACGGCGAAACGGTTCTTCACCTTCACCTCGGCCAGGCCGTTGCGGCGTTCGCCGGTCAGTTCGCCGACGAACTGCTGGCGCTCGGAGAGCGAGAAGCCGCGCTCGTAGTTCTGGTACTCGTCGTGCACGTGACGGCGCAGGAAGCCTTCGGTGTAGCCGCGGTGCGCCAGCGATTCCAGCGTGTCCATCAGCGACCTGTCGAACGGTCGGCCGGCCAGTGCGTCGTCGATGGCCTTGCGGTAGACCTGTGCGGTGCGCGCCACGTAGTAGTGGCTCTTGGTGCGGCCCTCGATCTTCAGCGAGTGCACGCCCATCTGCACCAGACGCTCGACGTGCTGCACGGCGCGCAGGTCCTTGGAGTTCATGATGTAGGTGCCGTGCTCGTCCTCGGTCGCCTCCATGAATTCGCCGGGGCGCGAGATGTCTTCGAGCAGGAACACCTTGTCGGTCGGTGCGCCGACGCCCAGCGTCGGATTGTCCTGTGTCTCGACTTGCTGCACGGCGATGGGCTCGTAGAGGTGAACCGAGTTGCCCAGTTCATCCTCCTTGGCCTCGTGGGTCTTGTATTCCCAGCGGCAGGCGTTGGTGCAGGTGCCCTGGTTGGGGTCGCGCTTGTTGATGTAGCCCGACAGCAGGCAGCGGCCGGAGTAGGCCATGCACAGCGCGCCGTGGACGAAGACTTCCAGCTCCATGCCCGGCACCTGCTCGCGAATCTCGCCGATCTCCTCCAGCGACAGCTCGCGCGAGAGGATCACTCGGCTGACGCCCTGGCTTTCCCAGAACTTCACCGTGGCCCAGTTCACCGCGTTGGCCTGTACCGAGAGGTGGATGGTCTGCTGCGGGAAATGCTGACGAACCAGCATGATCAGGCCGGGATCGGACATGATCAGCGCGTCCGGCCCCATCGCTACCACTGGCTCCAGATCCTTGATGAAGGTCTTCAACTTGGCATTGTGCGGGGCGATGTTGACCACCACGTAGAACTGCTTGCCCAGCGCATGGGCTTCGTCAATGCCGAGCTTGAGATTGGCGTGGTCGAACTCGTTGTTGCGCACGCGCAGGCTGTAGCGCGGCTGCCCGGCGTACACCGCATCGGCGCCGTAGGCGAAGGCGTAGCGCATGGATTTCAGCGTGCCGGCAGGCGACAGCAGCTCGGTGCGGTTGGGGGTGTGCATGGTGCGGACTCGCAGGGGCGTCGAACAAGCGCGGCATTTTACTGTGCTTGCCCGTTGATTGCGCGTCGTCTGCGATGGGTTGGAAAAAAGAGCTGACGGCGCCCCGCGAGGGCGGGGCGCAGGTGGATCAGGCCGCGGATGCGTCCTTGAGCATCTCGTAGAGGCGATCCTTGAGCTGCAGCTTTTCCTTCTTCAGGTTCTCGACCTCGCTGTCGGTGCCCGGGATGATGCGTGCTTCGATGTTCTTGACCCGTTGATCCAGCTCGTTGTGTTCGTCGAACAGGCGGGCAAAGGTCTTGTTTTCCGCCTTGAGGCGGGTGATTAGGTCACGGTACTCGGGGAACATGGCAACTCCTGCGGCATGGATGAGCGGATGGGCAGGTCAGGCGATCGTACCCGGCTGTCCTCTGTTTCCATGGTGGGCCCGGTGCTTGTCGGCGGTATTGATCGGTGTCAGGCCGGGGCGACGAAAGCCGGACAGCAGAACGCCGGGACGAGCCCGGCGTTTTGGTCTTGTGCCTGGATCAGGCCGCGGCGATCACGTCGCCGTGGTTCTCCGGCTCGATCAGTGCGCGGTGCAACGCAACGATTGCCGCGACGTAGTCTTCCTCGTTCACCACGCACTGCATCTCCACTTGGCGGATCGACTGGTGGATCGCCTGGATGCTGATGCCCGCTTCGGCCAGTGCGGCGACGGTCTTGGCCAGGATGCCCTTGACCTTGAGGTCCGAACCGATCGCCGAAACGATGGCCAGGTTGTGCACGGTGACCTCCGCAGCCGGGTACTGCTCCTCGATCAGCTTGGCCGCGCGGTTGATCAGCTTGCGCGAGCCGGAGGTGTAGTAGGTGATGCTGTTGGCGTCGGAGTCCTTGTTCACCACATAGAGCTTGAGCTGCTTGAGCAGCTTGCTGATTTCCATGTCGTGGCCGATGTCGCCGAGCATGTCCTGGTCGAACACCTCGATGCCGAAGACATCCTTGCGCCCGGCGATGATCTCCACGCAGGGCTTCTCGCTCTTGTAATCCTGGCTGATCAGTGTGCCGCCATGCTCAGGTTCGAAGGCATTCTTGATGCGCAACTCGACACCGGCGCGACGCAGGGTCTTGGCCGCGCGTGGGTGGATCGCTTCCATGCCGAGGTTCGACAGCTGGTCGGCGACGTCGTAGTTGGTGCGGCCGATGGTGACCACCTTGTCGGCACCGACCAGGTTCGGGTCGGCGGAAGAGAGGTGGAATTCCTTGTGAATGATCGCCTCGTGGGCGCCGGTGGCGGCGGCGATCTGAGCGAAGGTGATCTCACTGTAGCCGCGGTCGAAGGTGTTCATCAGGCCTTCGGCGCAGTGCGTGTAGCCGGTGGCGACCACCAGCTCGCGGCTGAGGTCGAAGCCGGCGAAGTGGCTGGCGATCATCTCCTCGAACGGCAGCGGTGCTTCCTGCTGCCAGCCGGTGAGGTCGGCCAGGCGGGCATTGACGCCGCGCTGCTTGAGCGCCAGCACCGAGTTGAAGGCACTGTGCGCTTCACCGAGGGAGGCGAGCATCTCGCGCACCTTCATCAGGTGCTCGGAGAGCTGGAAGTGGCCGTAGGCGCAAAGCTTCTGCAGGCTGTGCATGCACTCGCTGGCATCGTCGATGCGCGAGTTGATGAACTGGTTGGCGGCGTGCAGCTCGTACTCGGAGCTGAACAGCTCGGCGTTCTTGTCCAGCATGCGCTGGCGCACGGTCTCCAGCGCCTCGCGCCAGGCGCCTTCGCTCTGGGCGTCGGCGAAACGCTGGTAGACGCCGGGCTCGCCGGTTTTCTTGTGTTCCAGCAGCAGGTTGGTCATGCCGCTGTAGGCCGAGACGACGAAGATGCGCTGGTACAGCGCGGCGCCTTCCCGGTGGCCGATGAAGATATTGTCGAGGACTTCCTCGAAGCGGCTCATCGACGTGCCGCCGATCTTTTCTACGGTATGCATCTTTATATTGCGTCCGAATCTGGCAGGCCGTTGACGGGCCCGGCGCGGCTGGCGCACCTGTCGATCAACGAGCTGAAGTGAATTCATCCCTGGGCCGGTAATCGGATCGGCCAAGCCGGGGGATCGGGCCCGTCATCAGACGCGCCCGATCGCCTCAGAGATACTGTTGCGGCCGAATGTCCAGCGGCTTGAAGTTCTCGCGTTCGGCGACGAAGGCCGGGCGCGGTTTCTGCTCGCAGAACGGTGGCTGCACGGCATTATCCACGTGGTTGTAGACGTAGAACAGATTGCTCCGCGCGCTCGGCGTGATGTTGCTGTTGGAGCCGTGCATGGTGTTGCAGTCGAAGAACACCACGCTGCCGGCCGGGCCGGTGGCGCAGTCGATGCCGAAGCGGCTGGCGAGCTCGCTCAGGCTGTTCTGGTCGGGCACACCGAACTCCTGCTTGCGCAGGGACTTCTCGTAGTGGTTCTCCGGCGTCGCGCCGACGCAGCGCACGTAGTGCTTGTGCGAGCCGGGCATCAGCATCAGCGGACCGTTGTGCGGCTCGTTGTCGGTCAACAGGATCGAGCAGGACAGGCAGCGCATGCGCGGCATGCCGTCCTCAACGTGCCAGGTCTCGAAATCCGAGTGCCAGTAGAACTCCTTGCCGGTGAAGCCGGGCTTGAAGTTCATCCGCGACTGATGCACGTAAAGGTCGCCGCCGAGGATGAAGCGGGCGATGCCGGCGGTGCGCTGGTCGGCTGCTACACGGGCAAACAGCTCGTTGTCGCTGTGAATGTCGAACACCGAGCGGATCGCGCCGCTGTCGGGTTCCTTGATGGTCTTGCCGGAGCCGGCGACGGCCGGGTCCTGGCGCATGCGCTCGAGTTCGGCGCGGAATACCGCCACTTCATCGGCGCTGAACAGGTTGGGGATGACCAGGTAGCCGTCGCGCTCGAAACGCTCGATCAGCTCCGCCGCTATCGGCGCATTCTCCAGGTCGCTGCGGTAGACGACCGGATCCAGGCGTTCTTGCCAGCTGGGCTGGTCTTCCTGGCGCGAGGGATACAGGTCGGCTTGCATAGGGTTCACGCTTACCTCCTTTTCTGGTGATGGCGGGACGGCGCGGTGGCCGCCCCGGTAAACCGGTATCAGACGGTTTCGGCCTCCAGCGGATAGACGCCGCTCTCGTCGTGCACTTCGCGGCCGTTGAGCGGCGGGTTGAAGACGCAGGCCAGCTTCAAGTCTTCGCTGCCGCCACGCAGCAGGTGCTCGTCATGCTTGTCCAGCACGTACAGCGTGCCCGGCTCGATCTTGTAGATCTTGCCGTCGGCGATGGTCTCGATCTCGCCGTTGCCGCTGATGCAGTACACCGACTCGAAGTGGTTCTGATAGTGGATGTGCGTCTCGCTGCCGGCGTAGATGGTGGTTATGTGGAACGAGAAGCCCACCTTGTCGTCCTTGAGCAGCATGCGCGTGCTGTCCCAGGTGCCGGTCTGGCTGTGGACCTTGCGGTCGGTCTGCTCGCACTCGGCGAGGGTTCTTACGATCATTGTTCGGTCCTCGAATCAGGAAGCTTGGTTTTCGGTCTGCTCGCTCATCACGGCGGCGAAGGCCTTGTCGAGGATGGCGAGCGCCTTGTCGATCTGCTCTTCGCTGATGATCAGCGGGCAGAGACACTTGACCACTTCGCTATGGGCGCCGCTGGTCTCGATTACCAGGCCGTTGTCGAAGGCGTGGCGGCAGACGGCGGCGGCGATATCGCCATCCGGGCAGCTGATGCCGAGCATCATTCCGCGGCCTTTGAGGAACAGCGAATCAGGGCCGTGGCGGCGGATGATGCGTTGCATGCCGTCGGCGATGCGCTTGCCCTTGGCCTTCACGCTGTTGGCGAACTCGTCGTTCTGCCAGAAGTGCTCGACGGCCGCGGCGGCGGTGACGAAGGCGTGGTTGTTGCCGCGGAAGGTGCCGTTGTGCTCGCCCGGCTTCCACTGGTCCAGCTCCTGGCGCAGCAGCACCATGGCGAACGGCAGGCCGTAGCCGGACAGCGACTTGGACAGGGTCACGATGTCCGGCTGGATGCCCATCTCCTCGAAGCTGAAGAAGGTGCCGGTGCGGCCGCAACCGGCCTGGATGTCATCGACGATGAGCAGCATCTCGTGCTTGCGGCAGAGCTTCTCAAGCTTGCGCATCCACTCGGTCGACGCGGTGTTCAGACCGCCTTCGCCCTGAACGACCTCGACGATCACCGCGGCGGGCTTGTCGATGCCGCTGGAAGGGTCGGAGAGCAGCTTGTCCATCATGCCGATGGTGTTGGTCTTGTCGCCGAAGTAGTTGGCGTAGGGCATGCGGCTGACATCGGTGAGGCTGATGCCGGAGCCGCCGCGGTGGTGCTGGTTGCCGGTCGCGGCCAGCGCGCCGATGCTGCAGCCGTGGAAACCGTTGGTGAAGCTGATGATGTTGTTGCGCCCGGTGACCTTGCGCGCCAGCTTCATCGCTGCTTCGACCGCGTTGGTGCCGGTCGGGCCGGTGAACTGCATGCGGTAGTCGCCCATGCCGCGCGGTTCGAGGATCAGACGGTTGAAGGTTTCGAGGAAACGCTCCTTGGCCGCGGTGTACATGTCCAGGCCGTGGGTGATGCCGTCGTTCTCGATGTACTCGAGCAGCGCCTGCTTGAGTACCGGGTGGTTGTGCCCGTAGTTGAGCGTGCCGGCGCCGGCGAGGAAGTCGATGTAGCGCTTGCCGTCCTGGGTGACCAGTTCGGCGCCCTGGGCCTGGTTGAAGACCACGGGGAAGGAACGGCAGTAGCTACGAACCTTGGATTCGTTCAGTTCAAAAGTTTTCATGCGTGCTCCTTGAGCTCTTCTTCTAGATGGGAAACGGTGAACGGGCCGGCGCGGTAGAGCACCTCGTCCTCGTGCTGACCGCCAAAGTGCGCGGCGCGGGAAAACAGCGTGCGCGTGGTGCAGTCGGCACCCAGCCGGTCGAAGGCCCGCTTGAACAGTGCCTGCGACGCCGCGTTGTCCGGGGAAATGGTGGTTTCCATGAAGCGCACGTCGTGCTCACGGGCCACACGGGCCGTCAGCGCCAGCAGCATGCGCAGGGCCAGGCCCTGGCCGCGCATCGAACTGTCGACGGCGACCTGCCAGACGAACAGGGTGTCCGGGCGGGCAGGGGGGCGGTAACCCGAGATGAAACCAACCAGTTCGCCCTGAGCATTCTCGGCGGCGATGGCGGTGTCAGCGAAATCGGAACACTGCAGCAGGTTGCAGTAGACCGAATTGGTATCGAGGGGCTGGCAGCGCGCTACCAGCTGATGGAGGTTGTAACCGTCGCCGTCGGTTGGGCGACGGAGCATTACGGTGGGGAAACTCAAAACAATGCCTTTGGGGTTGTTGATTGAATTCCTTTTTAGGGTAGGCATATCTGGAAAAGTTTCTCAACCCGAACTTCTGAATATGCGAAGTTCAGGGTGCTGCATATATCGCTCGATCCCGCGTAATTACGGTGATTGCGCCGTGGATGTTTCAGTCTGTTTCATTTCGCCAGGCTGGCGATGAAGACTGATAGTTACGGGGAAGTTTCTGGAGTGTCGCGAGAAGTTCGATGGCGGTGATGCGCAGAAGTTCGCCCTGGGTGACCATGGCGTAGCTGCAAGCGGCGTGAATAGTAGGTTTGCTGTGGTTGATCGATGCCCGAGCCGTTCGCTATGCACGCGCTGTTGGGCATGGCGTGCTGCGGATAAGTGTGCAGGGAAGAATCAGGCGGAGAATCGACGCGGAAATAGCACTAAATGGCGGAGTGAACTACCGATGATATTTAGCCGATATGACGTCTGTATGTCGACGAGATCTGGCCACGGCCGAGCTAGTTGCTCGGGATAGTTGCCAGGGTCGCAACGTCATCATCAGCAAAGTCTGCCAATCGGCTCTAACTCGCATTATTCGGGGCTGCAGCGAAGTTCGCGGAAGTTGTTCCGGCGGCACTTCAGTGCCACCAGTTCCGGCCCTGGCGTTCGATGAATTGGTGGGCCTGTTCCGGGCCGTCGCTGCCGGCCGGGTAGGGACGTGGTTTGCGGTAGTGACCATGCCAGCCACGCAGAATCGGGTCGACCCAGCGCCAGGCTGCTTCCACCTCGTCGCGGCGCATGAACAGCGTCGAGTCGCCCTCGATGACATCGAGCAGGAGGCGCTCGTAGGCCTCCCAGCGGCGGCTGCTGCTGAACGCATGCGCGAGGTTCAGATCCAGCTCCACCGGCTCCAGCTGCATGCCCTTGCCGGGGGCCTTGGCCATCAGCTGGAGGCTGATGCATTCCTCCGGCTGCAGACGGATCACCAGACGGTTGGTTTCGCCCTTCTTGAACAGCAGATGCGGCACCGGCTTGAAGGTGATGACGATCTCCGAGCGCTTCTTCGCCATGCGCTTGCCGGTACGCAGGTAGAACGGCACGCCGGCCCAGCGCCAGTTGTCGATCTCGGCCTGCACGGCGACGAAGGTTTCGGTATCGCTGTCATTGTCGATGTTGTTCTCGAAGTAGTAGGCCGGCACGTCATGCCCGCCGATCTCGCCGGCGCCGTACTGACCACGCACCGTCTTGTCCAGCACGTCCATGCCGGTGATCGGCTTGAGCGCTTCGAGCACCTTGACCTTCTCATTGCGCACCGACTCGGCGGTGAAGCGCACCGGCGCCTCCATGGCCACCAGGCAGAGCAGCTGCAGCAAGTGGTTCTGCAGCATGTCGCGCATGGCGCCGGCATGGTCGTAGTAGCTGCCGCGATTCTCCACGCCGAGGGTCTCGGCCACGGTGATCTGCACATGATCGATGTGCCCGGCGCGCCAGATCGGCTCGAACAGCGCATTGGCGAAGCGCAGCGCCATGAGGTTCTGCACGGTCTCCTTGCCCAGGTAATGGTCGATCCGGTAGATGCGTGGCTCGGCAAATACCGCGCCGATCGCCGCGTTGATCGCCTGCGCCGACTCCAGCGAATGACCGATGGGTTTCTCCAGCACGATGCGTGCGTTTTCCCCGGCAAGCCCGGCGCTTTCCAGATTGGAGGCGATGGGCTCGAACAGGTCCGGGGCGGTGGCCAGGTAGTAGACGCGTATGCGGCCCTCGGCATGGCCGATGTGATGGGCCAGGCGGACGAACTCGCCGCGTTGGCTGGCGTCCAGGGTGAAGTAGTCGAGGCGCTCGGCGAAAGCCTGCCAGACCTCGGTGTTGAAGTCGGCGCGCGTCACCTGGGCGCGGCAATGCCGTTCGGCCAGGGCTAGGTAAGCATCACGGTCGAGCTTCTTGCGCGCCAGGGCGAGGATGCGCACATCGCTGTGCAGGCGGCCGTCGCGGTGCAGGTGATAGAGCGCCGGCAGCAGCTTGTGCAGGGCCAGGTCGCCGGTGCCGCCAAACACGAGCATGTCACAGGAAATCGACACGGAATCACTCCTCAGGGCCGGATAATTGGGCGTCAGGGCTGGCCATGTAGTATAACTACCGGCCCACTACAACCCAGCTGGCAGGCCGAGCGAGCATCATGCGCCCGTTGACGGCCGTCAGACGCGATCATAGCGAGTCCTCACCGTGAATCTGCTGCAACACATCGCCCAATCGAGAAGTCTGCTGCGAAAGTCGGAGCTGAAGGTGGCCGACCATGTGCTGCTCGATCCGGCTGCGGTGATGCACAGCTCCATGGCTGATCTCGCCCATGCCGTGGGTGTCAGCGAGCCGACCATCGTGCGCTTCTGCCGTGCCATTGGCTGTCTGGGCTTTCAGGACCTCAAGCTGAAGCTGGCGCAGAGCCTGGCGGCCGGCGCCAGTTTCGGCCAGTTCGCCATCAGTGAGAACGATTCTGTGGCCGACTTTGCCTTGAAGATCTTCGATACGACCCTGCACACCCTGATGGAAGTGCGCGAACGGCTCGACCCGGAGGCGCTGCAGCGCGCCATCACCGCGATGGCCAATGCCGAGCGGGTGGAGTTCTACGGTTTCGGCGCCTCGGGCGCGGTCGCCACCGACGCCCAGCACAAGTTCTTCCGCCTGCTGCTGTCGGCGGCAGCCTATTCCGACCCGCACATGCAGGCGATGTCGGCGGTGACGCTCAAGCCCACCGACGTGGCGATCTGCATCTCGCAGTCCGGGCGCTCCAAGGACCTGCTGATCACCGCTAACGTGGTGCGCGAATCCGGCGCCACGCTGATCACTCTGTGTCCGAGCCAGACGCCGCTGGCGGAGCTGGCCACCATCAACCTGGCCATCGACGTGCAGGAAGACACCGAGATCTACACGCCGCTGACCTCGCGCATTGCCCACCTGGTAGTGATCGACGTGCTGGCGATGGGGGTCGCCATGGCGCGCGGGCCGAGCCTGGTCAACCACCTCAAGAGCGTCAAGCGCAGCCTGCGTAGCCTGCGCCTGTCGCCGAAGACGGTGAAGCACGAGGACTGAGCAGGCGGTTTCATCGCCTGGTCAGCAGGCTGTCTTCATAGCGTCATCTGTCGGTTCGATGCTGGTCTCCCGTTACCTGTTCTGGGAGACCGCTCATGCACCAGTACACCGACGTCCTTCCCCTGTCCGACTCCAAGGCGCGCCGCAAGGAGCAGGACGTGCGCCGCATGCAGTTCCGCCGCGCCATCGAGAGCTATGCCGAGCAGCGCCAGCTGCATGCGCTGCTGGATCCTTTCGCCGAACCCTCGGCGTTCAGTGCGCAGCAGGCTTGGGCGGAGAACCGCCGAAGCGCGCCGCCAGCGCACTGACCTGCGCGCGCTGGTCACGGATGAAGGCGAAGAACGCCTGGGCTACCGGGCTCAGGCGTTTGCCGCGGGCGTAGGCGATGCACCAGCTGCGGTAGAGCGGTAACTCGTCCACCGGCAGCTCGCGCAACAGGCCGTGGGCCAGCTCGAGGGTCACCGCATGGCGCGGCAACAGCGCCACGCCGAGGCCGGCGATCACCGCTTCGCGCAGCGCATCGAGCGAGGCGATCTGCACGGTCTGGGCAAAGTGCGCGCGCTTCTGCTGGAAGTATTCCTCGCACGCCTTGCGCGTGCCCGAGCCGGGTTCGCGCACCAGCAGCGGATAGGCCGCCAGGTCCTGCAACGACAGCCGGCTAGCCCGACACAGCGGATGCTCCGGCGGCGCCACGGCGATGATCGGGTTGTTGAGGAAGGGCAGGAATTCCAGCGCGATTTCCGAGGGCATCAGCGACATGATCACCAGATCGTCGCGGTTGTCCGACAGGCGCTTGATCACCTGTGCTCGGTTCACCACGCTCAGCTGCAGGCTGACTTCCGGGTGCTGACGGCGGAAGGCGGCGAACAGATGCGGTACGAAGTACTTGGCGCTCGATTCCACCGCCAGGTTCAGCTGGCCCTGCAGCGAGCCCTGCAGGTCTGACAGCTGCATGTCGAGGCTGTCGAGACGGGCGAAGATATCGCCGCTGGCGCGCCTGAGCGCCTCGGCTGCTTCGGTCAGGTAGAGCTTCTTGCCGACGTACTCGAACAGTGGCTGCCCCACCAGCTCTTCCAGTTGGCGAATCTGCAGGCTCACTGCCGGCTGGGTCAGCGCCATCTCCTCGGCCGCGCGGCTGTAGGAACGGCTTTCGCAGACGGCGCCGAACACCTGCAGCTGGCGCAGCGTGATGCGCATCAGGGACTTTCGCATCGCGTCTCCTTTGGGGGTGGTCGCGGCCCGTTCAGTCCGCCGAAATTAGCTGTTCAATCGGTCAGCTGCCGACGCGAAGGCCCTGCAGGGCCGGCCGCTCCGGCTATGTATAAGTTTCTCCTTATGGCAAAGCAAACAATTATTCATTTTCGGTAATCGAAGGCCGCGGCGTAGGGTAAAAAACGCTCGCTCAAGGCGGGCATCCTCGACCCCGCCTGTGGGTCGCCTGCTCATCGATCCGAGGAAGACAGCGTGATCAAGAAGCTGCTGATCGCCAACCGCGGGGAAATTGCGGTGCGCATCGTGCGTGCCTGTGCCGAAATGGGCGTCCGCTCGGTGGCGGTATTCTCCGAGGCCGACCGCCATGCGCTGCACGTCAAGCGCGCCGACGAGGCGCATTTCATCGGCGAAGACCCGCTGGCCGGCTATCTGAACCCGCGCAAGCTGGTGAACCTGGCGGTGGAAACCGGCTGCGACGCCCTGCATCCGGGCTACGGGTTCCTCTCCGAGAACGCCGAACTGGCGGAAATCTGCGCCGAGCGCGGAATCAAGTTCGTTGGCCCGAGCGCCGAAGTCATTCGCCGCATGGGCGACAAGACCGAAGCCCGGCGCAGCATGATCAAGGCCGGCGTGCCCTGCACCCCCGGCACCGAAGGCAACGTCAAGGACCTCGCCGAGGCGTTGCGTGAAGCCGAACGCATCGGCTACCCGGTCATGCTCAAGGCCACCTCCGGCGGCGGCGGACGCGGCATCCGGCGCTGCAACTCGCCGGCGGAACTGGAATCGGCCTACCCGCGGGTGATCTCCGAGGCGACCAAGGCCTTCGGCAGCGCCGAGGTGTTCCTCGAGAAATGCATCGTCGAGCCCAAGCACATCGAGGCGCAGGTACTGGCCGATTCGTTCGGCAACACCGTGCACCTGTTCGAGCGCGACTGCTCGATCCAGCGCCGCAATCAGAAGCTGATCGAGATCGCGCCCAGCCCGCAGCTCACGCCTGAGCAGCGCGCCTATATCGGCGACCTCGCAGTGAAGGCGGCCAAGGCGGTGGGTTACGAGAACGCCGGCACCGTGGAGTTCCTGCTCGCCGATGGCGAGGTGTACTTCATGGAGATGAACACCCGCGTGCAGGTGGAGCACACCATCACCGAGGAAATCACCGGCATCGACATCGTCCGCGAGCAGATCCGCATCGCCTCGGGGCTGCCGTTGTCGGTCAAGCAGGAGGACATCCAGCATCGCGGCTATGCCCTGCAGTTCCGCATCAATGCCGAGGACCCGCGCAACAACTTCCTGCCGTGCTTCGGCAAGATCACCCGTTACTACGCGCCCGGCGGCCCGGGCGTGCGCACCGACACGGCGATCTACACCGGCTACACCATCCCGCCGTACTACGACTCCATGTGCCTGAAGCTGGTGGTCTGGGCGCTGACCTGGGAAGAGGCGTTGGCGCGTGGCTCGCGCGCGCTGGACGACATGCGCGTGCAGGGCGTGAAGACCACCGCCACCTACTACCAGCAGATTCTCGCCAACCCGGATTTCCGCAGCGGCCAGTTCAACACCAGCTTCGTCGACAACCATCCGGAGCTGCTGCACTACTCGATCAAACGCAAGCCGGGCGAACTGGCCCTGGCCATCGCCGCTGCCATTGCCGCCCACGCAGGCCTGTGAGGAACGACCCATGACTGCTCAGAAGAAAATCAGCGTTACCGACACCATCCTGCGTGATGCCCACCAGTCGCTGCTGGCGACCCGCATGCGCACCGAAGACATGCTGCCGATCTGCGACAAGCTCGACCGCGTCGGCTACTGGTCGCTGGAAGTCTGGGGCGGCGCCACCTTCGACGCCTGCGTGCGCTTCCTCAAGGAAGACCCCTGGCAGCGTCTGCGCCAGCTCAAGGCCGCACTGCCCAACACCCGCCTGCAGATGCTGCTGCGCGGGCAGAACCTGCTCGGCTACCGCCACTACAGCGACGACGTGGTCGAGGCGTTCGTCGCCAAGGCGGCGGAGAACGGTATCGACGTGTTCCGCATCTTCGACGCGATGAACGACGTGCGTAACCTGGAAACCGCCATCCGCGCAGTGAAGAAGGCCGGCAAGCACGCCCAGGGCACCATCGCCTACACTACCAGCCCGGTGCACACCATCGACGCCTTCGTCGAGCAGGCGCGGCAGATGGCGGCGATGGGCGTCGACTCGATCGCTATCAAGGACATGGCCGGCCTGCTCACGCCGTACGCCACCGGCGCACTGGTCAAGGCGCTGAAGGAGGCGCTGCCGCAGCTGGACGTGGTGGTCCACTCCCACGACACCGCCGGCGTTGCCAGCATGTGCCAGCTCAAGGCCGTGGAAAACGGTGCCGACCGCATCGACACCGCCATCTCGTCGATGGCCTGGGGCACCAGCCACCCGGGCACCGAGTCGATGGTCGCCGCGCTGCGCGATACGCCGTACGACACCGGCCTGGACCTGGAACTGCTGCAGGAGATCGGCCTGTACTTCTACGCGGTGCGCAAGAAGTACCACCAGTTCGAGAGCGAATTCACCGGCGTCGACACCCGCGTGCAGGTCAACCAGGTGCCCGGCGGGATGATTTCCAACCTCGCCAACCAGCTCAAGGAGCAGGGCGCCCTGCATCGCATGGACGAAGTGCTGGCGGAGATCCCCAAGGTGCGCAAGGACCTCGGCTTCCCGCCGCTGGTCACGCCGACCTCGCAGATCGTCGGCACCCAGGCGTTCTTCAACGTGCTCGCCGGCGAGCGCTACAAGACCATCACCACCGAGGTGAAGTACTACCTGCAGGGCCGCTATGGCAAGGCGCCGGCGCCGGTCAACGAGCACCTGCGCTTCCAGGCCATCGGCAGCGAAGAGGTGATCGAGTGTCGCCCGGCGGACCTGCTCAAGCCCGAGCTGGACAAGCTGCGCCAGGAGGTCGGTGCGCTGGCCAAGAGCGAAGAGGACGTGCTGACCTACGCCATGTTCCCCGACATCGGCCGCAAATTCCTCGAAGAGCGCGAAGCCGGCACCCTGCAGCCCGAGGCGCTGCTGCCGATCCCGGGCACTGCCACCAGCATCGCCCAGGAAGGCGTGCCGACCGAATTCGTCATCGACGTGCACGGTGAAAGCTACCGCGTCGACATCACCGGCGTCGGCGTCAAGGCCGAAGGCAAGCGGCACTTCTACCTGTCCATCGACGGCATGCCGGAAGAGGTGGTGTTCGAGCCGCTCAACGAGTTCGTCGGCGGTGGCGGCAGCAAGCGCAAGCAGGCCAGCGCGCCGGGTGACGTCAGCACCACCATGCCGGGCAACGTGGTCGACGTCCTGGTCCAGGTGGGCGATGCCGTCAAGGCCGGCCAGCCGGTGCTGGTCAGCGAGGCGATGAAGATGGAAACCGAGATCCAGGCGCCGATCGCCGGCACCGTCAAGGCGGTGCACGTTGGTAAAGGTGACCGCGTCAATCCTGGCGAAGTCTTGATAGAAATCGAGGCCTGAAACATTCGTGGATGAACCGGGGAGCCCGCGCGGCTCCCTTTTTTCAGGCGCGAATTTTGATCCGCAACGGTGCTCGGGTTCCTTTGCTCTGCCAGGAGAAACAAATGGGTATCGACCCCGTCGTATTGTTCTTCGTCTTCGGCCTGTGCGCCGGGCTGCTCAAGAGCGAACTGAAGCTGCCGCCGGCGCTGTACGACACGCTGTCCATCGTGCTGCTGCTGGCCATCGGTCTGCACGGCGGCGTCGAGCTGGCCGAGCAGGCCAGTGCCGCGTTGCTCGGCCAGTCGCTGCTGGTGCTGGCGTTGGGCATGCTGCTGCCGGTGCTGGCGTTCGGTCTGTTGCGCGGCCTGCGCTTCGACCGCATCAACGCGGCGGCCGTGGCGGCGCACTACGGCTCGGTCAGCGCCGGTACCTTCGCCGTGGTGGTGGCGTACCTGGCCGCCCGCGAGATCTTCTTCGAAAGCTACATGCCGCTATTCGTGGCCATTCTCGAGATTCCGGCGATCCTGGTGGGCATCCTGCTGGCCAAGGGCGTGTCGCGCGATACCCATTGGAAGGCGCTGGGTCGCGAGATCTTTCTCGGCAAGAGCATCATGCTGCTGCTTGGCGGTCTGCTGATCGGCGCGATCGCCGGCAAGGAGGCGATCAAACCGCTGGAGCCGCTGTACACCAGCATGTTCAAGCCGGTGCTGGCGTTCTTCCTGCTGGAGATGGGCCTGATCGCCTCCGGCCAGCTCGCTTCGCTGAAGCGCTACGGCATCAAGCTCGCGGCCTTCGCGCTGGTGATGCCGTTGCTCGGTGCGCTGGTCGGCGCGTTGTTGGCGCGCTTCATGGGCCTGTCGCTGGGCGGCACGGCGATGCTCGCCACGCTGTCGGCGAGCGCCTCGTACATCGCGGTGCCAGCGGCGATGCGCCTGGCGGTGCCGGAGGCCAATCCGTCGCTGTCGCTGACCGCCTCGCTGGGCATCACCTTTCCCTTCAACATCCTGATCGGCATCCCGCTCTATCTGGCGCTGGCCGAGCGACTGATCGCCTGGGGACTCTGAGATGAACGCACACACCCGCACCCTGCTCACGGTGATCTGCGAAGCGGCGCTGGAGCACAAGCTGGAAGCCGATCTGCAGGCACTCGGCGCACCCGGCTGGACCCTGTCCGACGCCCGCGGCAGCGGCAGCCGTGGCGTACGCAGCGCCGAGTGGAACACCGACGGCAATATCCGCCTGGAAGTCATCTGCAGCCGCGAGATCGCCGAGCGCATCGCTGAACACCTGCAGGCCCGTTATTACGAAAACTTCGCGATGGTCTGTTACCTCGCCGAAGTACAAGTGCTGCGTCCGGAGAAATTCTGAGGCGCGCCAATACACCTTGCGAGAGTCGAACATGAGCAATCCACAACGCAACGAAAGTGCCCAGGAGGCGCTCGATCACATCATCGGTGGGGTCAAGCGCTTCCGCGAGGAGATCTATCCCCAGCAGCGCGAGCTGTTCGAGAAGCTCGCCTTCGAGCAGCAGCCACGGGCGATGTTCATCACCTGCGCCGACTCACGGATCATTCCCGAGCTGATCACCCAGAGTTCGCCGGGCGACCTGTTCGTCACCCGCAACGTCGGCAACGTGGTGCCGCCCTACGGGCAGATGCTCGGCGGCGTCTCCACCGCGATCGAGTTCGCCGTGGTGGCGCTCGGCGTGCAGCACATCATCATCTGCGGGCATTCGGACTGCGGCGCGATGAAGGCGGTACTCGACCCGGCACCGCTGCAGCGCATGCCCACGGTGAAGGCCTGGCTGCGCCACGCCGAGGTCGCCCGGCATGTGGTGGAAGAGAACTGCGGCTGCGCCAACGAGCACACCCTAGGCATCCTCACCGAGGAAAACGTGGTCGCCCAGCTCGACCACCTGCGTACCCACCCGTCGGTCGCCGCGCGCCTGGCCAGCGGCCAGCTGTTCATCCACGGCTGGGTCTACAACATCGGCAGCAGCGAGATCCGCGCCTACGACGCGGAGAAGGGCGAGTTCCGCCTGATCGGCGACGGCCCGCTGCCGATGGCGACACCGCGTCCGCGCTACCTGCAGTCCTGAGCCTTCAGCGCGCGGTCGCCAGCGCCTTGCCGCGGTCCTGGATCAGATAGCACAGCTCCGGCGTGTCGCTGCAGCCGGCATAGCCTTCGCCGATCACCTCTTCGAGCGCCCGCTGCAGGCGCTCGACCGCTTCGTCCGGGGTCGACGGGCTGAGCGCCAGGTAGAGCGGCTCGTGGCGAAAATTCAGCACCACCTGCAGTTCATCCTCGCCCACCCCTTGCAGGCGTGCATGGTAGCGCCAGACCGGATCGGCCACGGCCCATAGATCGATCCGGCCGCCGAGCAGCTTGCGCAGGTTTTCCGCGTCGCTGAGGCTGTCGTCGGATTTCATCCCCTGACTCTCGAGATAGAGGCTGACGCTGCCGTGGCTGTGGCCGCCGATCGCATAGCCCTTGGCTTGCTCCAGGTGCGTGAACGCCAGGCCGCGTGCCGGCAAGGCAAGCAGCACGCTGTCGTGATGCGCCAGCGGCCCGACCCACTTGAACAGTGCGGCGTTCTGCTCGGTACGGGCGACCGAGAACAGCCCGTGATTGGCCTGCTGCCGGGTCTGGTCGTAGAGGCGGCTCCAAGGGGCGCGCAGGGTGAGGCTGTAGGCGATGCCGGCGCGCTTGAAGATCTCGCGCACGGTGGCGCTGCTGATGCCTTGCACCTCATCGCCGCGGGCGAAGTTGCTGGCATTCGGGGCCATGTTGAAGGGTGGGAAGTTGTCGCTCTGCAGGGTGATCTCGAAGTTGCTCGGCAACTCGGCGCGGGCGCTGGTGGCGGCCGTCACGAGAAGGGCGAACAGCACGACGGCTGCACGGGGTCTGGCCATGACATCGGCTCCTTGATGCAATTTGTTTTTATTGTTGGCGGCCCAAGGGTAGCCGCCACGCTCGCGCCTCGCTAGCCGTCCGCGACGTGCCAGCCAAGATCCTCTCGCACCGGCGATGGGCTTTGATCGACGAAGTTGTTTGGAAAGCGCTGCGCAGAACGCCTTTTCATTGCTTATGTCGATATCTTCGTCGAAGGCCGGCAACTTTTTCGGCAACTGCTGTCTGAGGAGCCAGTGAGGACAAGCGGCCCCGGCCGAGCCTCAGCCAAGGATAGATAGCAGTGAACTACCCTTTTGACCCGCTCGACTTCACCGTGAAGCCGGCATCCCCTTTGCCCGATGCTGGGCCCGCCGCGAACGCACCGCGCAACCTGTATGCCGTACTGGCGCAGCTGGCCGACGCCGCTGGCGAACGCCCGGCGCTTACCGCCACCCGCTTTGCTCCGCTGGATTACGCGGCCTTGCGCCGCGAGCTCGAGGATGCCCGCCGGCAGCTGCGGCGTGCCGGTTTCGGTCGCCAGGCGAAAATCGGCGTGCTGATTCCGGAGCCCGCGCAGGCGGCCGTCGGCATCCTGAGCGTCGCCTGCTCGGCGGTTGCGGTTCCACTCGACCCGCGCCTCGGGCCAGCGGAGCTGGACCAGTTCCTCGGCCTGTTGCAGTTGGACGCACTACTGATCATCGACGGTGGCCCCGAGGAGGGCTTTCGCGCCGCCGAGCGCCACGGCATTGCGCTGATCGTCGCCGAGCCTCGCGAGGACGGCACGCCGGGCCTGCAGCTGAACGCGCCAGCGGCGGCCATTGCTGCCGCCGACGAGGAACCGGAGGCGGATGCGCCAGCGTTCATCCTGCGCAGTTCCGGCACCACCGCGTTGCCCAAACTGATCCCCTTCAGCCACCGCAACATGCTGGCGGCCGCATATAAGTGGCGAACCTGGTTCCGCCTGACGCCGGATGATCGCTGCCTGTGCGTGTCGGCGCCCTACTACTCGCACGGGCTGAAGGTGACGATCCTGACGCCACTGCTCAGCGGCGGCAGCGTGGCCTTCCCGCTCAGTCCGGCGGCGGTGGATCTGCATGAATGGTTCGAAACCCTGCAGCCGACCTGGTACTCCGCTGGTCCGGCGCTGCACCGGGCAATCCTCGAGGCCACGCACAGCCGTCCCGGTTCGTTCGTCCAGCAGCGGCTGCGCTTCGCCTCCTCCGGCGGCGCGCCGCTGCCGCGCGAGATCATCGAGGGTTTCGAGAAGGCGCTGGGCGTTCCGCTGCTGGAGCATTACGGCTCCAGCGAGGCGGCGCAGATCGCGGTGAACACGCCATTCCCCGGCGGCCACCGGACCGGCACGGTGGGGCGGCCCTGGCCCGATACGGTGCGCATTGTCGACGAGGCCGGCGCGCCGGTTGCGCTCGGGGAGCGTGGCGAGATCCAGCTCTGCGGGCCGACACTGACGGCCGGCTACCTCGGCGATCCAGCGCTCAACCAGGCAGCTTTTCGCGACGGCTGGTTTTGCAGCGGCGACCTCGGCAGTTTCGATGCAGACGGCTTCCTGCGGCTGCATGGGCGTTTGCGCGAGGTGATCAACCGTGGCGGCGAGAAGGTCAGCCTGCAGGAGGTCGACGACGCCCTGTTGCGTCATCCGGCGGTGGCCGAAGCGGCTGCCTTCGCCGTGCCGCATCCACGCCTCGGCCAGGACGTGGCGGCGGCGGTGGTGCTGCGCCCGGGCATGAGCGTGGGCGCGGATGCGCTGCGCGAGTTCCTGCGCGACGAACTGGTCTACTTCAAGATTCCGCGACGCATCCAGCTGCTTACCGAGCTGCCCAGGGGGCTGACCGGCAAGGTGTTGCGTCATCGTCTGAGCGATGACCTGCTGGCGCAGCGGGCCGAGAAGGCAGGCGTCGGTGCGCGGGCGCCGGAGCCGCAGCTGTCACCGCTCGAACGCGACGTGCTGGATGTCTGGCGGCGCCTGCTCAAGACCGAGGCGGTCGGCCCGGACGACAACTTCTTCGACTGCGGCGGCGACTCCCTGCTCGCCACCGAGATGCTCGCCGAGCTCGAGCAACTGCTCGGGCGGATGATTCCCGAGTCGGTGCTGATCGAGGAGACCGCGCGCCAGCTGGCGGCACGCCTGCACGACCTCGCCGGCCAGGTCATCCCAGTGATCGACTTCAACCCGGATCCGCACCGCACCCCGTTGTTCTGGTTCCACGGCGATTTCGCCCAGGGTGGCTACTACATTCGCCGCCTGGCCAAGCTGCTCGGCTCACGGCAGCCGCTGATCGCCATCGCCCCGCACGGGCTGGGCAACGAGCCGATCCCCGAGTCGGTGGAACGGATGGCCCGCGAACGCCTGCCGCTGATCCTCGAACGCCAGGCGCGCGGTCCTTACCGCATCGGCGGCTACTGCAACGGCGCGCTGGTGGCGTTCGAAACCGCGCGCCTGTTGATCGAGGCCGGTGAGGAGGTGGAGATCGTCGCGCTGATCGACCCGCCGACCGCCAACGTGCGGCCTTGGTCGCGCGTCATCCTGCGCAGCGCCGACGTGCTGCTGTCGGAAACGCTGCTGGCGCGCACCTACGAAGCACTGAGCCGCTTCGGCGAGACCAGCAAATGGCCCTATCCCAAGCGCATCGCCAACCTGTTGCACAAACTGGGCAGCAACGGCCTGCTAGCGCTGCGGCGCCGGTTTGGCCAGGCCGCCGCCGCGCCCTCGGCACGGGATCTGGAGGTGCGTGAGCGCTTCCAGCGCTATTCGCTGGCGATGGCGCGTTACCTGCCCGCACGCCTGGCGGCGCCGGTGGTGTATTTCTCCGCCGATTACACCAGTCACGCCTGGCGCAACATGGGCATGCGCTTCGAGAGCTACGACGTGCAGGGTGGCCATCACCGCTGCGTGAAGGACTACACCGCGTCGATCGCCACGCCGCTGCGCGCCCTGCTGGAACAGGCCGATCCGGGCCCACTGGTCAACCTTAGCGAGTCCACTGAACATGATCGCGCCACTCAGTAAGCGGCCCGCGGCCGCGCCGAGCGCCACTGGCCTGACAGCGGCCGCGCGCCCGTGTGGGATGCAGCCGGGCGCGACGCCGGTCTGGCTGCGTCCGAACCAACGAGGCGGGCGCTGGCCGCGGGCGATCTCCACCGTCTCGCTGAGCGGCAGCCTGCCGGAGAAGCTGCGGGCCATCGCTGCCGCCGGATTCGACGGCGTCGAGCTGTTCGAGAGCGACCTGCTGCACTACGCCGGTAGCCCCGGCGAGGTGGGCCGGTTGTGCACGGAACTGGGCCTCGCCGTCTCGCTGTTCGAGCCGTTCCGCGACTTCGAAGGCGGCCCGCGCGAGCGCCTGCAGCGCAATCTCGACCGCGCCGAACGCAAGTTCGATGTGATGCAGGCGCTGGGCACCGATCTGATGCTGGTGTGCAGCAATGTCCAGGCTGATGCATTCAGCGAGCCGGAGATTCTCACTGCCGACCTTGCGCTGCTCGCCGAGCGCGCCAGTGCGCGTGGCCTGCGGATCGGCTACGAGGCGTTGGCCTGGGGGCGGCACGTGCGCACCTGGGGTCAGGCGTGGGCGCTGGTGCGTGGCGCCGACCACCCGGCGCTGGGCATCGTCCTCGACAGCTTCCATACCCTGGCACTGCGTGACGATCCCGCCGGGATTGCCGGGATTCCCGCCGAGAAAATCTTCTTCGTACAGCTGGCCGACGCGCCGATCCTGCCGATGGATGTGCTGCAGTGGAGCCGGCACCATCGCTGCTTACCCGGCCAGGGCGAGTTCGATCTGCCGGGCTTCCTCGCGCCGATCCTGCGCAGCGGCTATCGCGGGCCGCTGTCGCTGGAGATCTTCAATGACGGCTTGCGTGCCGCGCCGCCGCGCGGAACCGCCGCGGACGGCCTGCGCGCGCTGCTCTATCTGGAGGAAAAGACCCGTCAGCACCTGGAACGGGAGGCTGTGCCGATGCCTGCCAGCGGGCTGTTCGCACCGCCGCCCGCGGCCCGCTACGCAGGGATCGAATTCCTCGAATTCGCCGTCGATCAGCCGCACGCCGAACGGCTGGGCAGCTGGCTCGAGCGCCTCGGTTTTGCCCGCGTTGGCGAGCACCGCTCCAAGGCAGTGCACCTCTACCGACAAGGCGGGGTGAACCTCGTACTGAATGCCGAGCCGCAGTCGTTCGCCCACGCTTACTTCGAGGCGCACGGCCCGTCGGTGTGCGCCGTGGCGCTGCAGCTCGATCAGGAGGCACCTGCGCTGGAGCGCGCCTGCGCCTTTCATGGAGAGCCTCATCTCGGGCTGATCGGTCCCGACGAGCGCGAAGTGCCGGCGGTACACGCACCGGACGGCAGCCTGATCTACCTGGTCGAGACGGGGGCGCCTGGGCAGAGTCTCTATGACGCCGACTTCCGGCTCGAGCCGCAGGCGCGCCAGCCGGGCGGACTGCTGCACATCGATCATCTGGCTACCGCACTGCCGGCCGATCGTCTCGCCAGCTGGGTGCTGTTCTATCGCAGCCTGTTCGATTTCGAGGCCGACGCCGAAGTGATCGTGCCGGACCCCTGCGGCCTGATGAGGAGTCGCGTCGTGCACAGCCGCTGCAACCGGCTGCGCCTGTCGCTGAACACCTCGCAGGACTGTGACACGGCGGTCGCCCGCGCGCTGTCGAGCTATCGCGGCGCGGGGGTGCACCATATCGCGTTCGCCTGTGCCGACATCTTCGCCGCGGCACGCCAGGCCTGCGAAGCCGGCGTGCCTCTGCTGCAGATTCCGCGCAATTACTACGACGATCTTGCCGCGCGCTTCGACCTCGACGAGCAGCTGCTGCAGGCGCTGGCGCAGTACAACGTGCTCTATGACCGCGACGCGCAGGGCGGTGAGCTGCTGCACCTCTACACCGAGCCGTTCGAGGGGCGTTTCTGCTTCGAACTGCTGCAGCGGCGCCACGGTTACAGCGGCTATGGCAGCGCCAATATTGCTGTGTGGCTGGCGGCCCTGGCCGGACTTCGCGACGCGGTGGAGTAGACGCGGGCGATCGCCGGGCGTTGCTACGATTGGCGAGGCTGGGCAATCACGGATGGGGTGATATTATCCCGGCGCCTTGCCTATCAGCCTTTTTGCGCTCTGCCCGCGCTCCGCTGGAGCCCCTGTGTCCTCGACGAAAAGCCCGATCGGTCTGCGCCAATGGATCTGGCGCGCCTTCGTTCAGAGTGCCCTCATTCCGCTGGTTCTGGTGGAGACGGTGCTCATCGCCGTCTATCTGCTGACCAACAATGCCATCCGCGATGCGCAGATCGACTACCTGCGCGAAACCGCGCTGGCCGACCTGCAGGCATCCGTCAGCCTGGAAGCGCGGGTCATCGATGCGCAGCTGGAACAGGTCGCCGCAGTGACCGAGCTGTTTCGCAATCTGACCACCCAGGCGCTGCTCGACGACACCACGCCTGCCCCCGCGCGGCCGGCGCTGGCGCTGAATGCCTCCGGCGTACGCTACAGCCCGCGCGATGACGGCGGCGCGGCGGCCTTCTATTCCGGCTCGACCAAGGCCACGCAGCAGGACCTGGCCAAGGTCGCCCGCCTGAACCGACTCGATCCGCTGATGATGGAGCTCAAGGCTCGCTTCCCGCTGATCGCCAGCCTCTATTTCAACAGCTGGGACAGCTACAACCACATCTATCCCTGGTTCTCGACGCCAGACCAGTACCCGCATGACATGGTCATCCCCGACTACAACTTCTATTACCTGGCCAATGCCGAGCACAACCCGTCGCGCGGGGTGGTGTGGACCGACGTCTACCTCGATCCCGCCGGCCACGGCTGGATGATGTCGGCCGTCGCGCCGGTGTATCGCGGCGATTTTCTCGAGGGTGTCAGCGGCATCGACATCACCGTCAGCGGCATCCTGCAGCAGATCGCCCAGCTGCACGTGCCCTGGAACGGCTACGCGCTGCTGGTCAGTCGCGACCTCGGCATCATGGCGTTGCCCAAGCCTGGCGAGGCGGACTTCGGCCTCGCCGAGCTGACCGAGCATTCCTACGACGAGGCCGTGCGCCGCGAGATCTTCAAGCCCGAGGACTTCAAGCTGCAGCAGCGCGCCGAGACCCGTGAACTCGCCGCGGCGATCCGCAGCGCGCCGGCAGGCGTACGCAACATCGTGCTCGGTGGGCGGCCGCAGCTGGTGGCCTGGACCACCGTCGCGCAGACTGGCTGGCACCTGCTGGCGGTGGTGGACGAGGCGCAGGTGTTCGCCCAGACCAACTCGCTGGCCAGCCGCTACCAGCAGATCGGCTACCTGCTGATCGCCGGCCTGGCGCTGTTCTATCTGGTCTTCTTCGCCTTCATGTGGCTGCGTACCCGTCAGCTCAGCCGCGCGCTGCTGACGCCGATCGGTGGCATTTCACGGATGCTGGACGAGCTCGGTCAGGGTCGCTGGCAGCCGCCGCCGACCCGCTCGTCCATTCGCGAGCTCGACGACATGGCCCGTCATACCCTGACCATTGGCAACCAGCTGCAGACCAGCGAGACGCGCCGCCAGCAGACGCAGCGCCGGCTGGAGCTGGTGCTGGACTGCGCTACCGAAAGCCTCTGGGAGTTCGACCTGCAGAACAGTGTGCTGCAGTTGCGCGGGCGCATGCCGGGGCGCTTCGGCCTGCCGGCCGGAGCGCTGACCGGCGAACAGTTCCGCCAGCGCATCCATCCCGAGGACCTGCCGCGGGCGCTGGCGCAGTTGCAGAAAGTCCGACAGGGGGTGTCGCAGCGCTACGACGTCGAATACCGTTTTGCCGATGCGCTCGGCCAGTATCATTGGCTGCTCAGCCGCGGACGGGTGCTCGAACACGACCCGCACAACGGGCTGCCGCGGGTGCTGGCCGGTACGCATGTGGACATCGCCGCGCTCAAGCATGTCGAGGCCGAACTGCGCGCCGCCAGTACGCAGGCACTGGCGGCCAGCGAGGCGAAGACGCGTTTGCTGTCGGGCATCAGCCACGAGCTGCGCACCCCGCTGAACGCCATTCTCGGCTTCGCCCAGCTGATGCGCATGGACTGCGACGAGAACCAGTCCGAGGCGGCGGAATACCTCGACGAGATCCTCATCGCCAGCCGGCATCTGAACCAGATGCTCGGCGACGTGCTCGAGTGGTCCGGACTCCAGGCCGAGGGCCAGCGGCTCGAACTCCAGCCGGTGGCGGTGCGTGAGCTGCTGCGCGAATGCGCCGAGCTGGTTTCGCTGGAAGCACGCCAGCGCGAGCTGCAACTCGAACTGCAGTTGCCCGAGGCCGACCTGCAGGTGTTGGCCGAACCGCGGCGCCTGCGCCAGGTGTTGCTCAACCTGCTGTCCAATGCGATCAAGTACAACGTACCCGGCGGCGGCGTCATCCTGCGGGTGGAGACCAATGCCGAGAGCGTCCGCCTGCTGGTGGAGGACACCGGCCTGGGCATCGATCACGGACAGCAGGCGCAGGTGTTCGAACCCTTCCAGCGGCTGGGGCGGGAGAACAGCGTGATTCAGGGCACCGGCATCGGTCTGTCGCTGTGCCTGGAGTTCGCCCGCCTGATGAACGGGCAAATGGGCCTGCACAGCGAGGCAGGGGTCGGCAGCCGCTTCTGGATCGAGCTGGCGCGGGTGCCGCCCAGGCGGTCAGCCGGCGCCGAGTGAGCCGCCGGTGCCGCTCACTCGGCGCGCTCGCCGCACAGGTCCAGGGCAAACCAGTGCGCCACTTCGGCCGGCGTCAGTCCGGCGCCGAGCAGGGCGAACAGCTTGCCCAGCGCCGCTTCGCGGGTCATGCCGCCACCGCTGAGCAGTCCGCAGGCAGCCAGGCGGCTGCCGGCGCTATACAGGCCGAAATCCACGTGCCCCTGCGGACATTGGCTGATCGCCACCAGCACCACGCCGCGCGCCTGGGCTTCTGCCAGCGCCGCCAGTAATTCGGCATCGTCGGATGGCCCGGTGCCGCTGCCGTAGCATTCCAATACCAGCCCGCGCACCCCGCTGGCGAGCAGCGCCCGTAGCTGCGCGGCCTGCACGCCGGGGAACAGCGGCAGCACGGCAAGCGCCACCGGTTGACGCGGCTGGCGGTAGTCGATGGCGCTGGCAATCGCCGTTGCGCGGGGGCTTTGACGCCGCCGCGGCAGCTCGGTGAAGGCGTCGAGGCTGGCGGTGCCCAGTTTGCTGGCGCGCGTGCCGTGCAGCAGTTTGCCGTGGAAGTACAGCTGCACGCCGGTTACGGCACCGGCCTGCAACGCCTGCAATGCACCGAACAGGTTGTCCCAGGCATCGCTGCCCGGCGCGCCGGCCGGCAGCATGGATCCGGTCAGCAGCACTGGCGCTGCCAGCCCCAGCAGCAGGAAGCTCAGCGCCGCGGCGCTGTAGGCCAGGGTATCGGTGCCGTGCAGCACCAGCACGGCATCGCAGCCGTCCGTTTCGATGCCCTGGCGGATGGCCGTTGCCATCGCCAGCCAGTTGCGCTGGTTCATGTTGGCGCTGTCGATCGGTGGCAGCAGTTCGCGGAACTGCCAGTCCGGCAGCTGCCGTTCGGGCTGCAGCGCCTGCTGCGCGCGCAGCCGCTCAGCGAAGCCGGACGCCGGCATCAGGCCGTCGGCGCTCTGCTGCATACCGATGGTGCCGCCGGTGTACAGCACCAGGATCTTTCTGGAAGCCGGCATGGGATCTCCTCAAACGAAACAGGGGGCTCGCGCCCCCTGTCGAGCAGCGAGCGGGTGCTCAGTGCTGAACGGCTGCGCTGCCGGTGACGCGGGCCTGGTCGCCGGCCTTGACTGGCCAGACGGCAGGATCGAGATCGAGATCGGCGAACTGCCGGGGGTCGAGCACCGGCGACTCTACACCGGCTTCGCGCTGGCTGTCGTAGTCGCGCATCAGCCGCAGGCCGATCTTGAACAACAGCGCCAGGGCGATCAGGTTGCAGATTGCCAGCAGGCCCATGGTGACGTCGGCGAAGGCGAACACCGTGCCCAGGTCCTGGATCGAACCCCACATCACCAGGGCGATCACCAGCAGGCGATACAGCTGCACCGGCCAGCGCTTGCCGGTGAAGAAACCCAGCGCATTCTCGCCGAGGTAGTAGTTGTAGATCAGCGTGGTGAACACGAACAGCAGCAGGGCGACGCTGACGAACACCCGGCCCCATTCACCGACCACCGCGGCCATCGCGGTCTGGGTCAGCACTACGCCGGCGACTTCCGGCGCGCCGGGCTGGTAGACGCCGGACAGCAGGATGATCAGCGCGGTGCAGCTGCACAGCACGATGGTGTCGATGAACACGCTGAGCGACTGCACGATGCCCTGCGCCACCGGATGCCTGACCTCGGCCACCGCCGCCACGTTGGGCGCGCTGCCCAGACCGGCCTCGTTGGAGAACAGGCCGCGCTTGACGCCCATGATGATCGCCGCGCCGATGCCGCCGGCCAAGGCCGGCTCCAGACCGAAGGCGCTGCGCAGGATCAGGCCGAAGGCCTCGGGAATCTGCCCGGCGTTGCTGCCGAGCACGAACACCGCCATGGCGATGTAGGAGAACGCCATGACCGGCACCAGCACGTCGGCGATCCTGGCGATGCGGCGGATGCCGCCGGAGATGATCAGGCCCATCACCACCATCAGAGCGACGCCGCTGATCAGCGTCGGCACGCCGAAGGTGTCGTGCAGCGAGCTGGCCACGGTGTAGGACTGCACCGCGTTGAAGCCGAAGCCGAAAGTCACCAGCAGCAACAGCGAAACCACGATGCCCAGCCAGCGCTGGCCGAGGCCGTGTTCGATGTAGAACGCCGGGCCGCCGCGGTAGCCACCGTCCGGTTCGCGACGCTTGTACAGCTGCGCCAGCGAGCACTCGAAATAGCTGGTGGCCATGCCGACCAGCGCGACGACCCACATCCAGAAGATCGCGCCGGGGCCGCCGAGCATGATCGCCACCGAGACCCCGGCGATGTTGCCGGCACCGACGCGGCCGGCGACGCTGAGCATCAGCGCCTGGAACGAGCTGAGCTGCCCCGGCTGGTGTTTGAAGGCTTCGCCGAAGATGCGGAACATGCTGCCGAAGTAGCGGAACTGGACGAAGCGCGAGGCGACGGTGAAGTACAGACCAAGGCCGATCAGCATGACGATCAGCAGCTTGCTCCAGATGAGGTCGTTGAGAATATCGAGCATGGTGGAAGGTCTCTCTTGTTGTTTTGCGAGTAGACGAAGCGCAGGCGGGGAATGGTTGGCCAGGCGCGGTGGGTATTCAATTGCGCGGGTCGCGGCGAGTTGGCGCGAGTTGATGCTAAACTCGCGTCGCTCGCATCAGCGGAACGACCCATGTACGACCATCTCGGCGACAACCTCAAACTGCTCTGCAGCCACTACCGCTCGATCGCCGAGGTCTGTCGCAAGCTCGGCATCAACCGCGCCCAGTTCAACAAGTACCTCAGCGGGCAGAGCCGGCCGACGGCGCACAACCTCAAGCGCATCTGCGACTTCTTCGGCGTCGAAGGCTACGAACTGGGTCTACCCAGCGAGCAGTTCGCCCAGCTGATCGGCCTGCGCCGCCACGATCAGGAACGCATCGCCGCCAGCGATCCGCTGTTGGAGCTGTTCCAGCCGCTGCGCGACAACGCCAGCAACCAGCTCGCGCGCTACTGCGGCTACTACTTTGAATACGCCAACTGCCTGTCGGTTCCGGGCCACATCCTGCTGTCGCTGGTGCACCTGCGTGAGGATCGCGGCAGCTACGTGTTCGAGCGTCAGGAACGCCAGGAGCTGTCGCGCGCCGACAACCCGCGGGCCGAGGATTGGGTGGCCCGCTGCCGCTACCTTGGCGCCGCCTTCTATCTGCAGGACCGCTTGTTTCTCATCGACTACGAGTCGCTGACCGGCAACGAGATGAGCCAGACCATCCTGATTCCCAGCTTCAAGAGCCGCATCGGCCGCCTCAACGGCCTGAAGACCGGCGTCTCCAGCGGTGACCGCCGAACGCCGGCCTGCACCCGCGTGGTCTGGGAATACCTGGGCAGCGAGATCAACCGCGTCAACGCCTACCGCCAGGTGATGCTCTACGCCGCGGACGACCCGCGCATCGACGACGACATCCGCCAGCGCCTGGCCGGGGCGCAGATTCGCGATGGGTTGTTCGAGATCGAGTAGTAGCCGCCCATGGTTCATGCTCGCGCCAGGATGGCTGTGCGGGAACTGCGGGCGAATCGGCAGGGAATCAGGGGGGGATTAGGCTAACGTGCCGACGTGAAGCCGCTTCGTGAGCCAAGGCTCAGCGTGGCGGTGATTGGGTTGTACGGTATCAGGGATGAAGCATGCGCCTGTTGGTCTTGGTGTTCTTGGGTTTCGCGGTCGCACTATCCATCCGCGATGGTCTTGGACGCGTCACATCTCTCGTTGCGTCCATTCCTGAGCGGGGGCAGCTTGTTCAACGGCTAGTCGAGGTCGAAGGCCTCGATGCCCGATTGTTTTGCAGCTCGCTTCGCTATGGACGGAAAAGCTGTCGTTGGGAAATGGTCCTCCTCGTCGAGGATGGGCGCATCATTCGGTTGTTTCTGAAGCCCCTGCTGCAGTCTGGAGATGAGCGCTATGCGCTGTTACAGCCGGGGGACAAGTTGCGGTTGGGTTTGTCTGGCGATATCGCCTACACCTTGGAACGCGTGAGCGCGGAAAATCCTTTGCCCGGTCTTGCGCCTAGTGTCACGTTGCTTGGCGAGGCCCAACTGCGTGAATGGCGAGCGGACATTGTACGGCGTGGTTACCTGTGGCTCGCGGTGGACTTGGTTGTTCTGTTCTTCGCTTTTCGCACCCTTAAGCGAGTGCATCTGGCCGCAAGTGCTGTTCTATGCCTGTCTTACACCGTGTTGCTTATGGTCGTTTCCGTCTGGGGTTGGCGTCCCGGCCCTCTACCGAAAGAACATGAACTGATCGACCAGCCGATTACCGCCGCAGCGGTTGGTACACGGCTAAGCTGTCGCGCTGCTCGGCTAGGTTCCCGGAGATATTGCGAGCCACAGCAATTCATCGCCGATTCTGATGGAAAGATTTGGCCTATAGCCTATCCGGGCACGTCAGTACTGACACCCGAACGGGGGCGCGACTTACTTCTGGGGACCAGGTTCGATGTTGTCTATCGAATCAAGAACGCTCCCAACGAGAGCAGCGAGCGCAACTGCAGCTTTCGTCAGCACCCGTTGTCGACAGAGCGAAAAATCGTCTGGATGTGCGATGACGATGCGGCTGAGCGATACGTCAGGGCAAGGGATCCTGTAAAGGCTCTGGTTGATCGGCGCCCGGGCATTTCGAAGTTGGATCCCCTGCCCTTTGAATGGACCCGGAGCGCCTATCGCCAAGCTAGGGCAGCTCATAACGACATAGTGTTTTTTGGCATGCTTATCCCGTTGGGTGCGTGGCTGTTCTGGTTTCTCTACCGAAATGGCGTAAGCGTTGGGGTGAAAGGCGGGCGCTGAACCTTTCAGTTGCCGTGGAACAGTCAGGAACCATGGCGCCCGTCACTGCAGCTCATCTACGCGATCAGGATGCGGCTAGATCTTCACACCGCCAACGGCACCAGCCGCGGGGCGATCATGTTTTCCGGGCGCAGGATGTCGGCCAGCGTGGCGTCGTCGAGCAGCTGCTCCTCGCGCACCAGCTCCAGCACGCCGCGGCCGCCGAGCAGGGCCTGGCCGGCGATGCGCGTGGCGTTCTCGTAGCCGATGTAGGGGTTGAGGGCGGTGATGAGGCCGATGGAGTTTTCCATCAGCTCGCGGCAGCGCCCTTCGTTGGCGGTGATGCCGACGATGCAGTGCTCGCGCAGCATGTCGATGGCGCGCTGCAGCAGGCGGATCGAGTCGAACAGCTTGTAGGCGATCAGCGGCTCCATGACGTTGAGCTGCAATTGCCCGGCCTCGGCGGCCATGGTCAGCGCCAGGTCGTTGCCGATGACCTCGAAGGCGACCTGGTTGACTGCCTCGGGAATCACCGGATTGACCTTGCCCGGCATGATCGAGCTGCCCGGCTGGCGCGGCGGCAGGTTGATCTCGTTGATACCGGTGCGCGGGCCGCTGGAGAGCAGGCGCAGGTCGTTGCAGATCTTCGACAGCTTGACCGCGGTGCGCTTGAGCAGGCCGGAGAACAGCACGAAGGCGCCCATGTCCGAAGTGGCCTCGATCAGGTCGGCGGCCGGCTGCAGCGGCTGGCCGCTGATCTCGGCCAGGCGCTGCACGGCGATGGCCTGGTAGCGCGGGTCGGCGTTGATGCCGGTGCCGATGGCGGTGCCGCCGAGGTTGACCTCCACCAGCAGTTGCGGGGCGATGCGGCGCAGGTGGCCGAGATCCTCGCCGAGGGTGTTGGCGAAGGCGTGGAACTCCTGACCGAGGGTCATCGGCACGGCGTCCTGCAGCTGGGTGCGGCCCATCTTCAGTACGTGGGCGAACTCCTCGCCCTTGCCGGCGAACGCCTGGATCAGGCTGTCGAGGCTGGCCAGCAGGGTGTCGTGGCCGAGCAGCAGGCCCAGGCGGATAGCGGTGGGGTAGGCGTCGTTGGTCGACTGCGCCATGTTCACGTCGTTGTTCGGGTGCAGGTAGCGGTACTCGCCCTTGGCGTGGCCCATGTACTCCAGCGCCAGGTTGGCGATCACCTCGTTGGCGTTCATGTTGGTCGAGGTACCGGCGCCGCCCTGAATCATGTCGACCACGAACTGCTCGTGGAACTCGCCGCGGATCAGCCGCGCGCAAGCCTGGCTGATCGCCTGATGCTTGGCCTCGCTCAGCTGGCCCAGCTCGCGGTTGGCGTCGGCGGCGGCCTGCTTGACCATCGCCAGTGCGACCACCAGCTTGGGGTAGTGCGACAGCGTCACGCCGGACAGGCGGAAGTTGTTCACCGCGCGCAGAGTCTGGATGCCGTAGTAGGCATCGGCGGGTACTTCTAGGGGGCCGAGCAGGTCTTTTTCGAGGCGAAAGGATGCAGCAGGGGACATGAGGACTCTCATCCGGGACGTAAGCGGCAGTTGCCGCGACAGGCGCTAACATAAGGGCTGCAGCCGTTCGGCGGCCAATGCCGTTGTGCGCTGTCCCATGCTGGATCGGCATAATGATGGCTGTGACCTCGCTGCGGCGGCGAGCGTTATTGCAGGCGCCCGGGAGGTGGGCATGAACATCGAAACCAAATGGCTGGAAGACCTAGTCGCGCTGGCGGCCACCCGCAGCTTTTCGCAGGCGGCGCAACGGCGCTTCGTCACCCAGCCGGCCTTCAGCCGGCGCATCCGCAGTCTGGAGAGCACGCTCGGGCTGACCTTGGTGAACCGCTCGCGTACCCCGGTGGAGCTGACCGAGGCCGGCCAGCTGTTCCTCGTCACCGCGCGCAGCATGGTCGAGCAGGTCGGTGAAGTGGTGCGCTACCTGCACAACCTCGAAGGCCAGCGCGGCGAGGTGCTGCAGATCGCCGCCGCGCATTCGCTGGCGCTGGGCTTCTTCCCGGCATGGCTGGCGCAACTGCGCCGTGACGGTGTGCCGGTCAACAGCCGGCTGGTGGCGACCAACGTCGGTGAGGCCGTGCATTCGCTGCGCGAGGGCGCCTGCGACCTGATCCTCGCCTACCACGACCCGGAAGCAACGCTGCAGATGGACCCGGAGCTATTCCCCTCGCTGGCGCTGGGGCGCACCGAGATCGTCCCGGTGTGCGCGGTGGATGAGGCCGGCGCGCCGCTGTTCGATCCGGACAGCGGGCAGAGCGTGCCGCTGCTGGCCTACAGCGCCGGCGCCTCGTTGGGCCGTTCGGTGAATGCACTGCTGCGCCAGCGCGGGCTGCGTTCGACCACGGTGTACGAAACGGCCATGGCCGACAGCCTGAAGAGCATGGCGATGCAGAAGCTCGGCCTAGCCTGGGTGCCGCGGCTGAGCGTGACCGCCGAACTGGCGCGCGGCGAACTGGTGATCTGCGGCGGCGAGCACTGGCGCGTGCCGCTGGAGATTCGCCTGTACCGCTGCGCGCTGGTGCGCAAGGCACCGGTGCGGTTGCTCTGGCGCAAGCTGGAAAGCGGTGCCGGGCAGTGCAGCGTCGCAAGCGTTAACTGAGCGCGAAAGGCCGGATCTGCGGAGCAGCAGTCGTCTGCGATGCTCGGGCGGCGGGTCTATACCGCGCCTTCAGCCCCGGCGCCACCAGCGCGAGCGGGACGCAAGTTCCGGCCAGGGTATCGCCTTGTTCTCGCAGCGCACGATGCCGCCAGCGCTCAGACGCAGGGTCCAGCGCTGGGCGATCTCGCCTGGCTCGCCGGGTTGCCGGCAGACCAGCAGCAGGTTGTAGTCGTGCTGCTTTTCGATGGCATGCGCCTGGACGACCGGCGGCAGGCCGTCTTCCTCCTGCCATTCGTAGAGCTGCTGATGGCTGGCCTGGATCAACGCGCAGAGCGGCTCGAAATCCAGGGTCAGGCGCTCCTGAATCTGGTTCTGGGTCAGCGCCGCCTTGTCCAGCAGCAGCCGCGAACGGTAGCAGACGATCTGCCGCTCCTCGTTGGTGGCCCACTTGCCGGAATGCTCGCGCACTGCACGCTGCAGTTCACTCAGCTTGCGGTAGTCGAGCCAGAGCAGCTGCTGGGCCATCACCTTCTGCGTATAGGGCATCAGCAGGCGCAGCTTCCAGCGCGGCTTGCCCTTGCGCAGCCAGCGGGTGGCGGTGTCGATCAGGTCGTCGCGCAACAGGTCGCGAATCGCGTAGATCAGCGCGATGCCCATCAGCAGGGCGAAGGAGAGCTTCTGGCTGGCGTCGCGCACGTTGAACAGGAAGTAGGTGAACAGCGACATGATCAGCATGGTGGACGCCGCCTTCACCAGCTTGCGGGTGCCGGCGCCCAGCTCGATCAGCTGCTGGCGCAGCACCACCGGGTACTCCAGCAGCCGCTGGTAGAGGCTCATGCGGTTCCACACGCGGGTCGGTGGACCTTTGAAGTCACTCTGATAGTCGCGCTCGGCGCGGTAGCGGCGTTCCTGCTGGAGGAATTCCTGAGCCGCCTGTTTCAGCTCGTCATCCAGTGCGTCGTAGCCTTCCAGGGTCATGCTTTCCAGCAGGAACTGCTCGGCCAGCCAGGAAAAGTAGACGTCCAGCTGGCGGAAGTAGCGCGACTGCTTGCTCTGCTGCGGCTCGCCCTTGCGCAGGCGCTGGGCGAAGTTCTGACTCAGGCGCAGCGCGCGCGCCAGCGGCTCGGCGGATGCCTTGCCCTGCAGCTGTTGGCGCAGGCGGTCCAGTGACGCCTGATAACGGAAGAACCAGGCGCCGTGCATGATCTCGTAGTGCGGCGAGAGCAGCGAGAAAGAGGTGTCCAGCTTGCTGGCACGATCCTGGACCGGCAGGCCCAGCAGGCGGAAACGGTGCATCAGCGCGCCGTGGAAGAACTGCTCCTCGCTCAGGGTGCGGCTGGACAAGGTGGTCTCGTGGGGCGTGAACAGGTACAGCTCGACTAGATGCCGGCCCGGCTGGGTCAGGGTTCGGGTCAGTTGCAGGCGAAAATCGCCCTGACGCTTCAACGAGAACACGGCACCTCCACTGGCAATAAGCAGCGAGCATACCAAGCCTGACGGCATCTACTGGCTGTGTGAGAACTTCCGCAGTCGTGAGCCCGACAGCAGGCGCCTGGTCATGGAAACCGTGTGAGCGCCAGCCCGCCTGCGGGAATCGCAACAGCAGCCGTGCACGCCGGTTCGGCTGCGCCCCGGCTGCAGCGGTTAACTGCTGCATGCCGGACAAGCGCAGGTGCCGGCGCGGCGGGGCTTGCGATATACTGCGCGGCCCTCGGTCGGACTGGTTCCGGCCCTTTTTCCTAACGGCCGCGCTGCCCCCAGCGCGGCCGTTGTTCCTGATGCGCCGGCAGGCGCGAGAAAGAGGCACGACGATGACCGCACTGGTAGGCGTGATCATGGGCTCGAAGTCCGATTGGTCCACCCTCAGCCACACCGCCGAGATGCTGGAAAAGCTGGGCATTCCCCATGAAGTGACGGTGGTTTCCGCCCACCGCACCCCGGATCTGCTCTTCCAGTACGCCGAACAGGCCGAAGCCCGCGGGCTGCGCGTGATCATCGCCGGTGCCGGCGGTGCGGCGCATCTGCCGGGCATGTGCGCGGCCAAGACCCATCTGCCGGTGCTTGGCGTGCCGGTGCAGTCGTCGATGCTCTCGGGTGTCGATTCGCTGCTGTCGATCGTGCAGATGCCGGCGGGCGTGCCGGTCGCCACCCTGGCCATCGGCAAGGCCGGGGCGATCAATGCGGCGCTGCTGTCGGCGAGCATCCTCGGCCACGAGTTCCCGGAATATCACGCCGCGCTGAAGACGTTCCGCGACGAGCAGACCCAGAGCGTGCTGGACAACCCCGACCCGCGCGGCTGAGCGGGTTCTACACTTGCCATCGGCGCGCGCGGATGGCCGCCTAACGAAGGGCCGTGAGTTATGAAAATTGGTGTGATCGGTGGCGGCCAGCTGGGCCGCATGCTGGCCTTGGCGGGCACTCCGCTGGGCATGAGCTTCGCCTTCCTCGACCCGGCGCCGGACGCCTGCGCCCAGGCGCTCGGCGAGCACATCCGCGCCGACTACGACGACAAGGAGCACCTGCGCCGGCTGGCCGACGAGGTGGACCTGGTGACGTTCGAGTTCGAGAGCGTGCCGGCCGAGACGGTGGCGTTCCTTTCGCAGTTCGTGCCGGTCTACCCGAGCGCCGAATCGCTGCGCATCGCCCGTGATCGCTGGTTCGAGAAATCCATGTTCAAGGACCTCGGCATTCCCACTCCGGAATTCGCCGACATCCAGTCGCAGGCCGATCTCGACGCCGCGGTGGCCGCCATCGGCCTGCCGGCCGTGCTCAAGACGCGCACCCTGGGCTACGACGGCAAGGGTCAGAAGCTGCTGCGCAAGCCGGCTGACGTCACCGGCGCGTTCGCCGAGCTGGGCAGCGTGCCGTGCATCCTCGAGGGCTTCGTGCCCTTCACCGGCGAAGTTTCGCTGATCGCCGTGCGCGGCCGTGACGGTGAAACCTGCTTCTATCCGCTGGTGCACAACACCCACGAGAGCGGCATCCTGCGGTTGTCGGTGGCCAGCAGCAACCATCCGTTGCAGGCGCTGGCCGAAGACTATGTCGGCCGAGTGCTCAAGCGCCTGGACTACGTCGGCGTGCTGGCCTTCGAGTTCTTCGAGGTGGACGGCGGGTTGAAGGCCAACGAGATCGCGCCGCGCGTGCACAACTCCGGGCACTGGACCATCGAAGGCGCCGAGTGCAGCCAGTTCGAGAACCACCTGCGCGCCGTCGCCGGCCTGCCGCTGGGCTCGACCGCCAAGCTGGGTGAGAGCGCCATGCTCAACTTCATCGGCGAAGTGCCGGAGGTGGCCAAGGTCATCGCCGTCGAGGATTGCCACCTGCACCATTACGGCAAGGCGTTCAAGAGCGGCCGCAAGGTCGGTCACGCCACGCTGCGCTGCCCCGATCGCGCCACGCTGGACCGGCAGATCACTGCGGTCGAGACGCTGATCGAGCGTGCCTGAAGCGCCGGGCCAGCAGGCCCGGTGCGAACCTTCGTGACAGCCTCCGGGTCCATTGGTAGCCACCTTATGAACCTGGAGACTGCACATGGGCATCCTCGGCACCATCCTCATCGGCCTGATCGTAGGCCTCATCGCGCGCTTCCTGAAACCCGGCAACGACAGCATGGGCTGGATCATGACCATCCTGTTGGGCATCGGCGGCTCGGTGCTGGCGACCTACGGCGGCCAGGCGCTCGGGCTATATCAGGCCGGAGAGGGCGCGGGCTTTATCGGTGCGGTGGTCGGTGCGATCATCCTGCTGCTGATCTACGGCGCGCTGACCCGTAGTAAGCACTGATCCGTCGGGCCGCGTCCCGCGGCCCATCCTGCTAACCGGCGCCTGTCATGCCTCGATTGTTCCTGTCCCTGCTGTTGTGCTGTGCCTCCCTCGTCCATGCCGCCCCCGCCGAACTCGACTGGCTGGAGCTGATGCCGGCCGAGGATCGCCAGGCGTTGGAAGAAATGCCCGAGATCGACCACGGTGGTGCGGAAGACCCGGGTTTCAGCGACCAGGGAGGCCTCAAACAGGGCGCTGGGTTGCCGGCGGTGATGTACTCGGCCAAGACGGTGCCGGCGCTGGACGGCAGGCCGGTGCGTCTCGGCGGCTACCCGGTGCCGCTGGAAAGCGATGAGCAGGGGCGCAGCACGCTGTTCTTCCTGGTCCCTTATCCGGGCGCCTGTATCCACGTGCCGCCGCCCCCGCCGAACCAGATCGTGCTGGTGCGTTATCCGCAGGGCATCCAGCTCGACGACATCTACACCCCGCTGTGGGTCGATGGGCCGCTCAGGATCGAGGCCGTGAGCAACGACCTGGCGGACGCCGCCTATGCCATCCAGGCCGAAGCGGTGGAGCCAGTCGACGAAGACGATCTCTGAATCCATGCCGCTCACCGAAGCCCAGCGTCAGGCGTTTCGCCAGCTGGCCGCCGAGACCGCGGGGATCGATGTGGCCGTGTACCGGCAGTTCGGCAAGGACCCGCTGGAGCCGATCATCGGCCTCGGCACTGCCAGCGCGCCACTCTGCTTCTTCGGCCGCGATCCGGGTCGCGAGGAGGTGCGCCACGGCGCGCCCTTCGTTGGCACCGGAGGCCAGTTGGTGCGGCGGCTGCTCCATTGGCATCTGTACGGCACGGAACCGGCGGATTTCGCCGCGGCGCTGACGGCCGGTGAGGGCTTTTTCTGGCTCAACACCGTGCCGTACAAGCCGGTGGGCAACAAGGCCTGGTCGATGGCGGTCAAGCGCCGTTTCCAGCCGTTGCTGCGCCAGCTGCTGGTCGACTACTGGCAGGGCCGGCACGTCATCACGCTCGGTCGAGAGGCGTTTTTCTGGTTTGCGATCGATCAGCCACACGCGCTGCGCCAGCAGCTGGAGCGCTTCTGGCAGCGCGAGGACCGCTTCAGTGCCGACCTTCAGGTACAGCTGCAGGACGCGCAGGGCCAGGTTCGCCTGGTCGTCCTGCACCCGCTGCCGCATCCCTCGCCGCGCAATCGGGCGTGGCTGGCCCGCTTCCCGGCGTTGCTGCAAGCGCGGCTGGCGGCACTCGGAGTCGGTGCGCCGCCGGCGGTGTGAGTTTCAGATATCCAGGCAGATCTTGCCGAAGTGGCGGTTGCTCTCCTGGTAACGGAAGGCGTCGCAGATCTGCTCCAGCGCGAATTGTCGGTCGATCACCGGGCGCAGGCCGTTGGCGTCGATCGCGCGCACCATCTGCTGCTGCTGGCTACGGCTGCCGACCAGCACACCCTGCAGACGCAGCTGCCGGGTCAGCGCGCTGACCAGTGGCAACTCGCCGGCCACGCCGGTGAGGATGCCGATTACGGCGATATGCCCGCCGATGCGCGTGGCGGTCATCGACTGGGCCAGCGTCGCCGGCCCGCCAACCTCGATGACGTGGTCGACGCCACGGCCATCGGTGAGTTCGCGGACGCGCTGGCCCCACTCCGGCGTGCTGCGGTAATTGATCAGCTGATCGGCGCCCAGGTTGCGCAGGCGTTCGAGCTTCTCGTCGCTGGAGGAGGTGGCGATCACCGTCGCGCCGGCCAGCTTGGCGAACTGCAGGGCGAAGATCGACACGCCGCCGCTGCCCTGCACCAGCACGGTCTCGCCGGGCTTGAGCGCGCCGTCGACCATCAGCGCGCGCCAGGCGGTCAGTCCGGCGGTGGTCAGGGTCGCCGCCTCGGCATGGCTCCAGCCCTTCGGTGCGTGGGTGAACGAGGTGGCGCGGGCGGTCACCGTCTCACGCGCGTAGCCGTCGATGCCGTCGCCCGGCACCGTGGCGAAGCCTTCGACCAGCGGCTCGCCGTCCAGCCAGTCGGGGAAGAAGGTGCTGACCACGTGATCGCCGATGGCGAATTCGCGGACGCCGCTGCCGACCGCTATCACCTCGCCGGCGCCGTCAGCCATTGGAATGCGCGGCTCGCTCGGCCCCCACATGCCGCTGACCACGGCGAAGTCGTGATAGTTGAGCGAACTGGCGCGCAGGCGCACGGTGATTTCATCCGCCGCCGGTTCGCGTGCCGGACAGCTGCCGACGATCACCTTGTCGTAGCCGCCGCCGGGTTGTACGTAGATCGCTTTGCTCATGGTTGACTCCTGCCAAGAAAATCCGGGGCGCGTTAGCGTCGACGCTGGCGCCCGCTCACCACGTAGTCTGATTGTTGAATGCGCATGTGAGGTACCGAGTTCAGGGCCCGCGGTGGCCGGTATCGCCCGACGCACCCGGCAGAGTCTGCGACGCCTGAAGAAGAACGGCGTTCCTTCGTTGGTCGCAACTCGCTCCACCTTTCCGCGCGGGCGTGTCGCTCAGCTTGGGCAGCCGGAAGCGGCACTGCGTTCCCCGCGGTTGCGCCCGGGCATCAGCTGCTGGCCAGCGCGTGCTCGGCACTAGCCCGCCCGAGCGTGTCGGCGCTGGCCTGTGCCACACTCAGGCATGTGTCTACCCGCCCGCCGCCGGCAGCGGCCTTTGCTGAAGGAGTTGCTCGATTGGTGCCGCCAAGCCCCGCCGTATCGCCGGATACCCTGCGTGAACTGGCCTTCGATCAGTCGATCCGCTGGAGCAGCCAGAACGACGACATCTGGCAGCTGATCGACGAAGAGCTGTGGGACCTGACCCACAATCCCAGCCTGGTGCTCAGCACCGTGCCGGATTCGACGCTCGACCGTTTGCTCGCCCGTCCGGATTTTCGCCTGCGGGTCGAAGCGATGGCCGCCGCGCAACAGGAGCGCTTCGCGCAGCCGAGCTGGTTCGCCGGCCACCAGGACGGCGGCGTGCTGACCCGCGTGGCCTATTTCTGCATGGAGTACATGCTCAGCGAGGCGTTGCCGATCTACTCGGGCGGCCTCGGCAATGTCGCCGGCGATCAGCTCAAGGCGGCCAGCGATCTCGGGGTACCGGTCACCGCGGTGGGCATGCTCTGGCAGCACGGCTACTTCCGCCAGGGCATTGGCCCGGACGGTCGCCAGCAGGAACTCTATCCGGTCAACGACACCCGGCAGATGCCCATCGAGCCGCTGCATGACGTCGACGGCAACCCGCTGCGCCTGGCGATCCGCCTGCCGGGTGTGATGATCTGGCTGCGCGGCTGGCAGGCGCGGGTCGGTCGTGCGCGGCTGTTGCTGCTCGACAGTAACGATCCGGCCAATCCGCCGGCGGCACGATTGATCACCAGCGAGCTGTACGGCGGCGACAACGAGATGCGCCTGCGCCAGGAGCTGGTGCTGGGCATCGGCGGTTGGCGCCTGCTGGAGGCGGTCGGCCTGGCCCCCGAGGTGCTGCACCTGAATGACGGGCACGCTGCCTTTGCCGTGCTCGAGCGCGCGCGCAGTTACATGGTCGGCCACGGTGTGCCGTTCGCCGTCGCGCTCAGCGCCACCCGCGCCGGCAACCTGTTCACCACCCATACGCCGGTGGAGGCGGGTTTCGACCGCTTTCCTGCGACGCTGGTTGGCAAGTATCTGGAGCATTATGCCGAGCACGAGCTGGGCATTTCCCTGCAGGCGTTGCTGGCACTGGGGCGCAAGGATCCGGGCGACCCGCACGAGCCGTTCAACATGGCCTACCTGGCGACCCGTTGCGCCGGCGCGCTGAATGCAGTCAGCCAGTTGCATGGGCGCACCAGCCGGCACATCTTCCACGAACTGTTCCCGCGCTGGCCGATCGCCGCGGTGCCGGTCGGCCATGTGACCAACGGCGTGCATGTGCCGACCTGGTTGTCGGCCAATGCCGAGGCCCACTGGTATGAACTGCACGGCAGCGCGATCCCCTGGCGGGGTGCCGAAGACGTGTCGGTGGACGGTCTGCTGGCGCGCGTCGACGATCGCTGGCTGTGGCAGATTCGCCAGCATGCCCGCCGCGAACTGCTGGCATTCGTCCGTGGCCATCTGGCACGCAGCCTGGCGGTGCATGGCGCCTCTCCGGTCGCGCTCGAGGCAGCCGGCGCGCAACTGCATCCGGGGCGCCTGACGCTCGGCTTTGCCCGCCGCTTCGCCGCGTACAAGCGGCCGAACCTGTTGCTGCACGATCCCGAGCGGCTGGTGCGCATCCTCACCCATCCGCAGCATCCGGTGCAGCTGGTGCTGGCCGGCAAGGCACATCCGCGCGATCACGCCGGGCAGGCCCTGCTGGGCGAGTGGCAGCGGTTTCTCGCACGCCCCGAGGTGGCCGGGCGCGTGGTCTTCCTCGAGGACTACGACATGCGCCTGGCGCGGCACCTGGTGGAGGGCGTCGACGTCTGGCTGAACACCCCGCGCCGGCCGTGGGAAGCCAGCGGCACCAGCGGCATGAAGGTGCTGGCCAACGGCGGCCTGAACGTCTCGCAGCTCGATGGCTGGTGGGCAGAAGCCTATGCCGCCGATCTCGGCTGGGCTATCGGCGACGGCCTGGAGCACGGGCTGGAGCATGACGCGGTGGATGCCGAACAGCTCTATCGGCTGCTCGAAGAGGAGATTGCACCGAGCTTCTATCAGCGCGATGCCGACGGCATTCCCGCTGCCTGGGTGCAGCGCATGCGTCGCAGCATGAGTGCGCTGGTGGAGCGTTTCTCCGCTGACCGCACGGTGCGCGAGTACACCGAGAGCTACTACCTGCCGGCGGCCAGAACCTATCGCGAACGGCGGGCGAATGGCTCGGCGCTGGCCTACGAACTGGCGCACCGGGTCGCCGCGCTCGGCCGACACTGGCACGAACTGGCATTCCAGCGCGTCGAGCTGCACAAGCAGGATGCCGGTTACCGCGTCGAGGTCGAACTGCGCCTGGGCGGCGTGCATGCCGAGCAGATTCGCGTGCAACTGTTCGCCGAGGCGCGCGCCGAGCTGCCGGCGGTCGCTTACGACCTGCGAGCGAGCGGTCCGGCCGGGCAGGCGCTGCTGTTCACGGGCCAGATCTCCGGCGAGCGTGCCGCGGCGGACTTCACCGCGCGGGTGGTGCCCAGCGACAATCATGGTCTGCGGGTGCCACTGGAACTGCCGCTGATCTGCTGGGAGCACTGACATCGGCGCCCCGGCGGCGACGACAAGGGGAATACATGAAAGGACAACCGTTTCACCGGCGCATGGCCTTCGCGCTGAGCGGTCTGAGACAGGCGTGGCGTCGTGAGCGCAGCCTGCGCACCCATCTCGTGGTGGTGGCCTTGTTGCTGCTGGTCCTGCTACTGACGCGCCCGGCCGCGGTGTGGTGGGCGATTCTGACGCTGACGGCGGGGCTGGTACTGGTGGCGGAGTTGCTCAACAGCGCGCTGGAAACCCTTCTGGATCACCTGCATCCGCAACATCACCGCGAAATCGGTGCGGCGAAGGACATCGCCGCGGCGGCGGTGCTGGTCGCCAGCCTGGTCGCCCTGGGCGTGGCAGTGGCGTTCTTCTTCAGTCTACTGAGCGACTGAGCTAGATCCACGGCTTCTCGGCGACGTTACCCGATTCGCCCCAGAGCATGCTGGGTGGCAGATCGAACAGCGAATAGGCGCCAGACCGCAGGAGCGGCAACGCGCGGCAGGCGGCGAGCATCATGCGCGCCGCCAGCTCGACCTCGTTGAAGCGCGCCTCCAGCAGCAGTGCCGCATGGCTCGGCTCGCCGGCGGCAGCGTGACGTTCCAGCAGTACTCCACGGTTGTCTTCCTCCAGCGCGGCGATGCTGGGCACCGCGAACACCAGCGTCTGCTCGTCCAGGTAGAGCGGGTCGTGACTGATTGCATTCTCCACCATGACAGGGTCGGTGCCGGGCTCCAGCTCGACGTACACATAGCGCTGCGCTGTGCCGTCCTGCGTCTTCAGCTCGGTGGCCAACGCCTTGCGCACGCCGGGCACACGCTCGGCGGCGAGCGTGTGGTGCAGACTCGCACCGGTATGCAGGCTGCTGCGGGTGTGGCCGTGCGGCAGCAGCAGGCCGAACTGGGCGCGAAACAGCGAGAGAATGCCGGGATCACACCCAGCACCGACCACCGCGCGCGCCTTGTACAGCCGCGCCATGCGCTGCATTTCGGCATGCTGTGCAACGAAGGCGTCGCCGTGCAGACGGGCGCACTCCACCAGCGGAATTCGCTGCTGCATCAGCTCTCGCGCGGTCCCGAGTACGTGCTCCACCGGCACGCAGATCAGCGCGGCGTCCACCTCCGGCAGCTCGCGGATATGCTCGACCATGGGCAGATCACCCAGGCTGTCATCCGCCGTGGCGTTGCGCCGCACCACGCCGGCTGGTGCCAAGGCGGGATCGTGCCGCAGGGCCTGAACGCACCGGCGGCCGAGCTGGCCCAGGCCGATCACCGCTATCTGGTATTTCCTCATCGTGAGCGTGCCTGTTCCGCTACGGGGTACTGTCGATAAACCGCGCCCTCCGTAGTCAACGCAACGGGGCCGGCCAACGGCTGTGTATTCCAACTATAGACAGCGCAGCGGCGTGCCACGCGACACGGTGGCTCAGCTCGCGCCCGTCGCGGGCTTGCGGCGCCGCTCAGGCGTGGCCTTGCGAGGTGAGGCTTTGCGCTTTTTCTTCCACGGCGCGCCGCTGCGCGTGGCAGCCGCCGGCGGGCCGCTGATGCTCAGGCGCAGCCCGGCGCAGCGCTCGACCAGCTTGCTCATCCACGCCGACTGCTTGGCGATGAACTCCTCCAGCGGCATCTCGCCGCTCTGCACCATGTCCAGCGCCTGCTCCCAGATCGCCGTGGTGCCAGGGTCGGCGATCGGCCTGGGCACCGCGTCGATCAGGCTGAACGCCGCCGCCGTGGCGGCCAGCGCTTTGCCCTGCTTGGTCAGGTAGCCGCGCTCGAGCAGGCCCTGGATGATCCCGGCGCGGGTCGCCTCGGTGCCGATGCCGGTGGTGTCCTTGAGCTTCTGCTTGAGACGCGGGTCGTCGACCAGCTTGGCGACGTTCTTCATCGCCTTGATCAGGTCGCCTTCGGTGAACGGCTTGGGCGGCTGGGTCTTCAAGTCCTTGAGCGTCACCTCTTTAATCGCGCAGTCCTGGGCCTCGCGCAGTGCCGGCAGCGCTTGTGGCTCGGGCGCCTCGCGACCCCTGGTCGGCGTCAGCGCTTCCGGCAGCGCACGCCGCCAGCCGGGCTCGACGATCACCTTGCCCACCGCGCGCAGCGCCTGGCCGGCGCAGGCGAAGTCGGCCTGGCTGCGGTCATACTCGTGGTTGGGCAGAAACTGCGCCAAGTAACGGGCGCGGATCAGGGTGTAGACGGCACGCTGCTTGCCGACCAGGCTGTCCAGAGGTTTCGCGGCGGCGGTGGGGATGATGCCGTGGTGGGCGCTGACCTTGGCGTCGTTCCACGCCCGCGAGCGGCGCTGCGCGTCGAGGTGCGGTTGCAGGGCGGCCAGCGTCGGGTCGGCCTTGGCCAATGCGGCGAGGATTGCCGGCGCCTCGGCGTGCTGGCTCTGCGGCAGGTAGCCACAATCGCTGCGCGGATAGGTGATGAGCTTGTGCGTCTCGTACAGCGCCTGGGCGATGTCGAGGGTTTCCTGGGCGCCGAGACCGAGCTTCTTCGAGCAGACCTCCTGCAGGGTGCCCAGATCGAACGGCAGCGGCGCTGCTTCGCGCATGCGCTCGGTCTGCAGCTTGATCAGTCGCGCGCTACCGGCGTGGCGCATGGCCTCGGCGGCGGCGCTGGCCAGCTCGGGCTTGAGGCAGCGGCCCTGCTCGTCGCAGGCATCCTCGGATGCACGCCACTGAGCGGTGAAGGACGTACCGCCTCCCAGCAACTGCACGTCGATGGCCCAGAACGGTACTGGCACGAAGTCCGCAATGCTGCGGTCGCGGTCCACCACCAAGCGCAGCGTCGGCGTCTGCACGCGGCCCACCGGCAGTACGCCCTGATAGCCGGACTGGCGGCCAAGCAGGGTGAACAGCCGGCTCATGTTCATGCCGATCAGCCAGTCGGCGCGCGAGCGGCCCAGCGCGGCATGGTAGAGGTTGAAGGTCTCGGCACCGGGCTTGAGCGCCTTGAGCGCCTTGCGGATCGACGCATCGTCCAGCGCCGATAGCCACAGGCGCTGGATCGGCCCGCGATAGCGGCAGTGGTCGAGGAGCTCGCGGGCGATCATCTCGCCTTCGCGGTCGGCGTCGGTGGCGATCACCAGCTCGGAGCACTCGCCAAGCAGACGCTTGACCGCCTTGAACTGGCTGGCGGTCTTCGGCTTGACCAGCATCTTCCAGCGTTCGGGGACGATGGGCAGGTCGGCCAGGCTCCAGCGCTTGTAGCGGGCGTCGTAGGCGTCCGGCGGCGCGGTTTCCAGCAGGTGGCCGATGCACCAGGTCACCGTCACGTCCGCGCCCAGCCAGCAGCCGTCGCCGCGCCGGTTGGCGCCGAGCACTTTGGCGATGTCCTTGGCCTGAGAAGGTTTTTCGCAGAGAAACAGCCGCATGCTAGCCATCAGTCATTGTCGCGATGGGGCGAAGAATGGGCAGAAAGCGGTGCGCTGGCAATCGATATCTGTATATCCATACAGATTTCACGCGACAGCAATCGCAGAAACGAAAAAGGCCCGCATCGCTGCGAGCCTTTGAATTCGTGGTGCCGGCACCAGGAGTCGAACAGTAGGGCTTAAGACCACGTAGATACGGCGATAAAGCCTGTTTATGTCGTTCATGTATACCTAAACGTATACCCATCGGTTGACGCACATCCGTACTCGAAGGACCCGGCGTCCGGATTAGATAACGAGGCTTGAGTGGTGTCATTGTCCCGCTATTAGCATTTGTATATAAGGGCGCGGAACTGTCAATCGAAGTGGCCTAAGGCCTACGTACTGACAAATATGCCAAGGAGGCGATCCGATGAAATGTTTCACCATCATATGTGCACTCGCAGCGGCCATGCTGCTTTCAGGATGTGTCTCCGACCCTTGGATGAAAGACGTTTCGGTGAGGTTGCCGGCGACTTCGTTTGATAACCAAGACGAGCAAATTCGCATTGGCTACCTAGCACGGTATCTGGCGGACGCGGATGCGCGGGCCCGCTTAGAGAGCCGTGTCTTAGAAACGGAGTATGTGCGGCAATGGGATGCAGTTGATCATTCAACATTCACATCCATGTCGGCAGATTTGGCTGTGGGACAGTTTGGCTCGGCAGCAGGTGATGCGTTGGGCGCCTCTGTTCTAGTGCTCGGAATGCTGAGCGGAGACGGAAGCCTGAAGTATATCAGCCAGGCATTTATGCCTGATGAATTCGATGGCAAGCCGTTACGTACCTCTGAAGAGGTACGGGGCGCGCTGATGACAATGATGGATCGCCGCCTGCAGTCGGTTGCTGGAGCGCTGAGCGCCAAGCTTGCTTGCTTCTACGGGTGTGAATCATCAAACCGGATTTACCGCATGGCCCTCGGTGGGCAGGTGTTGGCGAGCCGCTATCCGTACCTGCCGGAGCAATTTCTTGTCGCGGTGAATATCGGTGAAGTTGAAGCTGTTACATCGACCGACCCTATCAGCGCACTGGTCGGTTTCCCTGTGAAGTGGAAGACCCAGCAGGGAAACAGTGCTTCTGTTCGGATGTTCGACAAACCGGCCTTGCTGACTAGGGGGGCTCTCGAAATCGCTAGGGACAGTAATGGGTTTATTAGTCCGTTAGGTTGGCGATCCATGGACCATACGACGATCGGCACGCAAATTATAGCGACGCTTTACGCCTCTCCTCATTTGATCTGGGGCGCGCAGCGTGGGCTTCCGAACCGGATCTTTCACAACGGCCACGCGTACGGCTTCATATCTAATGGGCGCCCAGAGTTCGTTAACAAGCGCCTCTCAGTGCCACTCCTCCCAGTCACCGGGCCCGCACTTGATACGAAGCTATAGTCTCACGACTTGCTAGTTCATCTTGATAGGCCACCATCCGCGTACATGGCTTGTCGGGAGAGACTACATGCGGGATTTTTCATTGCGGCTCAATGAGATTTTGGAGATGGCCGAGCGGACGCCAGGCTTCTTCGAGGTGGAAATAAGCTTTTGCATCAGGCTGCACGAGGGGAACGAGAGTTATTTTCTGCGCCTAGTCTCTGACGCTGATAGCTTGGAAGTGCCAAATCAAGCTTGCTTGGCTTCGCCGTCTATCAATAGCTGGTTCTAGGAGCTGGCATGATTAAGCAGCTATTAAGAGCATGGCTACGGCCTAAAAGTATCAGGGAAGGATATATAACAATCATTTACCCTCAGCGAGGTCGAGGCGTGGTCATCCATGACACGCTTACCAAGGGCTCAACGTACAGCGGGTCCGGCATCGCCTACGCTGAAGAGCTTGAAGAGCTTGAAGAGCTTGAAGAGCTTGAAGAGCTTGAAGAGCTTGAAGAGCTTGAAGTACTCAAACCAATGTTTGAGTTCAACCCGGCGACAGGCCTCCCAATGGTAAGCGATTGCTTTGATGCTGGAGGGAACGCGTTCGGCTTCGGGGATGATTGAGCAGTGGACTGTGAAGACGCAGTCCGAAGCCGACAGTAAAACGTGAAGTTCCTCTTGTTCTTAGTGATAATCCGAGCCTGCTCCGCTTGGATGGTTACGTCTCATGGAACTGATCGACAACATCAACGCGCTGCTCGGCGAGGATCTTAAGGGCCAGCTCAAGCCCGGTGCCAAGCTAAAAATCGCTGCCTCCTGCTTCTCCATCTATGCCTACGTGGCGCTGAAGAAAGAGCTGGAGAGCATCGACTTCCTGGAGTTCGTCTTCACGTCGCCGACCTTCGTACCCAGCGAGGCCAGCGACAAGCTGAAGAAGGAGCAGCGCGAGTACCACATCCCCAAGACCGAGCGCGAACGTAGCCTCACCGGCAGCGAGTTCGAGATTCAGCTGAAGAATCAGCTCACCCAGAAAGCCATCGCCCGCGAGTGCGCCGACTGGATTCGGCGCAAGGCGACCTTCCGCTCCAACCGCGGCCAGGCGCCGATGCAGCCGTTCATCGGGGTGAAACGCCAGGCGAGCGATGCTGTCTACATGCCGGTGCAGGGCTTCACCGCCGTGGACCTGGGCTACCAGAGAGGCAACGCGCTCTCCAACATCGTCACCCGTTTCGACGAGCCATCCCACACGGGCATGTTCCTCAACCTGTTCGAGCAGATCTGGAACGACCCGGACAAGCTGGAAGATGTCACCGCGCGCCTCTGCGACCACATCGCCTCGGTCTATCAGGAGAACGCGCCCGAGCGCATTTACTTCCTGATGCTCTACAACATCTTCCGCGAGTTCTTGGAGGACGTCAGCGAGGACGTGCTGCCCAACGAGCTTACCGGCTACCAGGACACACTGATCTGGCAGAAGCTGTTCAACTTCCAGCGTGATGCGGCGACCGGGCTGATCAACAAGCTGGAAACCTACAACGGCTGCATCCTGGCCGACAGTGTGGGCCTGGGCAAAACCTTCACCGCGCTGGCCGTGATCAAGTACTACGAGCTGCGCAACAAGTCCGTTCTGGTGCTCTGCCCGAAGAAGCTGGCCGACAACTGGCTGAACTACAACCAGAACCTCAAGACCAATATCTTCGCCAAGGACCGCTTCAACTACGACGTGCTGTGTCACACAGACCTCAGCCGTACCCGCGGCACCTCGCTGGGTATTCCGTTGGACCGGGTCAACTGGGGCAATTATGACCTGGTGGTGATCGACGAGTCGCACAACTTCCGCAACAACGACGCCTACAAGGACAAGGAAACCCGCTACCAGCGGCTGATGAACCAGGTCATCCGCCAAGGCGTTAAGACCAAGGTGTTGATGCTCTCTGCCACCCCGGTCAACAACCGCTTCAACGACCTGAAGAACCAGCTGGCCCTGGCTTACGAAGGCGACAGCGAGGCACTGAGCAAGCGCCTGCGCGGTGATCAGGACATCGAGCAGATCTTTCGCCGCGCACAGGCCGCCTTCAACGCCTGGTCCAATCTGCCAGCGGAGAAACGCACCGCCACGGCGATCCTCAATAGCCTCGATTTCGACTTCTTCGAGCTGCTCGACAGCGTGACCATCGCCCGCTCGCGCCGGCACATCGAAACCTTCTACAACACCGCCGACATCGGCCGCTTCCCCGAGCGTCGCAAGCCGCTGTCCTTCCACTGCCCGCTGACCCAGCGCAGTGACGTGATCGGCTTCAACGAGATCTTCGACCAGCTCTCGCTGCTCAAGCTCGCCGTGTATGCGCCGGTCAGCTACATCCTGCCCAGCCGGCTGAAGAAATACGAAGAGCTGTACGACACCCAGACCGAAGGCGGGCGCGGCAAGCTCAAACAGGCCGACCGCGAGAAGAGCCTGCAGGCGCTGATGACCACCAACCTGCTCAAGCGCCTGGAAAGCTCGGTGGAAGCCTTCCGCCTGACCCTGCAAAGCCTGCAGGCCAGCCATCGCAACGCGCTGGAGAAGATCGCCAACTTCCGCAAGACCGGCCTGGAGAGCGGCTTTGCCGACGTCTCGGCGGCCTTCGAGGATGTCGATTTCGACGATGACAGCCTGCCGGTGCCGGGCGACTTCAGCATCGGCAAGAAGATCACCATCAACTTGGCCGACATGGATCTGCCCTCCTGGGAGCAGGACCTGCAGACCGACCTGCTGTACATCGACGAACTGCTCGGCGAGATGCATAAGGTCACCCCGGCCGACGATGCCAAGCTGCAGCACCTGAAAACCCAGATCGCCAGCAAGCTCGCCTCGCCAATCAATCCCGGAAACCGCAAGGTGCTGATCTTCACCGCCTTCGCCGACACCGCCAATTACCTCTACGACAACCTGGCCAGCGACCTGCAGCGCCACCACCAGGTGCATACCGCTAAGGTCACCGGCAGCGATGCGCCCAAGTCGACCCTCGGTACCATGCCCGGCAGCCGGCAGAGCTACGACTTCCAGGGCCTGCTGACCCTGTTCTCGCCGCGCTCCAAGGAAAAGGCCGCGATCTACCCGAACGAGCCGCGGGAGATCGACATCCTGATCGGCACCGACTGCATCTCCGAAGGCCAGAACCTGCAGGACTGCGACTACCTGATCAACTACGACATCCACTGGAACCCGGTGCGCATCATCCAGCGCTTCGGCCGGGTCGACCGGATCGGCTCGCAGAACGCCAGCATCCAGCTGGTCAACTACTGGCCGGACATCAGCCTCGACGAGTACATCAACCTCAAGGAGCGGGTGGAAAACCGCATGATGATCGCCGACGTCACTGCGACCGGCGACGACAACGTGCTCAACGCCCAGGCCAACGATGTGGCCTACCGCAAGGAGCAGCTGCGCCGCCTGCAGGACGAAGTGATCGAGATGGAAGACCTCAAGACCGGCGTCTCCATCACCGATCTCGGCCTCAACGACTTCCGCATGGACCTGCTCAACTACATCAAGCAGCACGGCGAGCTGGACCACCTGCCCAATGGCCTGCATGCCGTAGTGCCGGCGCGCCCCGAGATGGGCCTGCTGCCCGGCGTGATCTTCACCCTGCGCAACCGCAACCATGGGGTGGACATCAACCAGCAGAACCGCCTCTACCCCTACTACCTGATCTACATCGGCACCGATGGCCGGGTCATCAGCGACCATACCGAAGCCAAGCGCCTGCTGGACCTGGCCCGTAGCGCCTGCAAGGGTTACAACCAGCCGATTGCCGAAGCCTACCAACGCTTCAACCAGGCCACCGATGATGGCCGCCAGATGCAGGCCTACTCCAACCTGCTCGATCAGGCCATTCGCGCCATGATCGAGGTGCAGGAAGAGAAGGACATCGACAGCCTGTTCAGTGGCGGCCGGACCACCGCGCTGTGTGACAGCATTACCGGCCTCGACGACTTCGAGATGATCGCTTTCGTCGTGGTCATCTGAACCCTGCTCCTTGCCTTCATGGATGAATCCAGATGAAAAAAACACTCGCCGCAGCCATTCTTTCCGGCCTGTTCGCCTCGGCGGCGACCGCCAGCACCGTGCCGTCCGAAGCGGACATCAAGCGTCAGGCCCTCGCGGTTGCCTACAAGCATGCCGAGAGCATTGGCTGTACGGACCCCGAGTACGTGAATCAGGAATTTATGACCCTGGTGCCCTGGGCGGACTTGTACGACAGGGAGCTGGCCGAGTATGCCGTCATCTGGAACGGTGACATTGGCTGTGCCGGAGGCAGCGGTACGACCGGCGTCCACCTGTCGATCGTCAAGGTTGGCGCAGGCAATACCTTCTATGTGGACCCACACAAGTCGTCGCCGGTGACCGAGTTCGAGTTCTACTCCAGCACGGGTTACGATGCCGTGGTGGCCAATACAGGCGATGTGATCGTCATCGATGGTCGGGACTATGCCGAGAACGATGGCCGCTGCTGCCCGAGCCTGAAGGTGCGTTACACCCTCAAGCGCAATGAGCAAGGGCACTGGAAACTGTTCAACAAGAAAGCCCTCTAGGCCCCTTCGTCGGCATGAGCCCCATGAGCTGCGGACAGCTGTTCAAATTCCCGGAAAAGGCCTGGTTCGACCGGGTGATACCCAAGTCGAAGATCTACGAGCACGCCAAGTCGGACGGAGCCCTGCGTGACACCTTCGTCAGTCAGGTCGAGCAGATCCGCTGGGCCTACAAGCTGGCTCCCGAGACCCTCAATCTGCCGGCGGCCCGTACGGTCCGCGAGATTCAGGTGTTCCAAATCGAGCTGCGCAGCGCAGAGCTGGATCATGCCGTGCTGCGCGCCATCGACAAGGCCATCCCGTTTCCGTTGCTCTTCGAGCTGAGCTACCACGGCCGGGTCAAACTGGCCGCGGCCTGGAAGCGACCGAGCGAAGCCAATAGCAGCCACTGGGTGGTGGGCAACTACTTCGAGAGCCAGTGGCTGCCGCATGACTCGCCCCGCCAGCCGCTGCCCGTGGTGCTGGACATGGCGGCCCTCTACGAGCAGCTGCTGAGCCCATTGGTGGCAGGCCAGAGCCAACCGGAGTCCGTGTCTGTCTCCACCGGAGAAGCGCCTGCCCCGTACTCAACCACAGTGCAGGTCGCTGCTGGCTCGGTCAGCCTCAGCCTGGAGCAGCGTATTGCTCTGGCCGAGCGCATCGCCGCCCAGAGCAAGGAGATCGAGCGGATCAAGGCGCGCCTTGGCCGCGAAAAACAGTTCAACAAGCGCGTAGCCATTAATGCCGAGCTGCGCGATGCCAGACAGGAATTGGAGCGGCTGACCCGTCAGCAGGCCGCTGCCGCACAACATTGAGAGAGACCCGATGGACAAACTGAAAATGCACAGCCCTGACCTGAGTCAGGAAAACATCGCGAAGATTCGCGAGTTTTTTCCTGGTTGCGTGACCGAGGCGCGGGACGACAAGAACGGCAAGCTGCGTCTGGCGGTGGACTTCGACCAGCTCAGGCAGGAGCTGAGTGACCATATTGTGGAGGGACTGCAGGAGCGCTATCGGCTGGATTGGCCGGGGAAGCAGGAGGCGTTGGCTCTGGCTAATATGCCAACAGCAAAGACGCTACGGCCAGAGCCAAGCGAGAGCCTAGAATTTCCTGAAACGAAAAATCTATTCATTGAAGGCGACAACCTCGACGTACTGAAGCTGCTTCAGGAGAACTATCTGGGCGCAGTAAAGATGATCTACATAGACCCGCCGTACAATACGGGCGGGGACTTCATTTATAAGGATACATTCAGAGATGGCGTGCAAGAGTTCTTGATAGCTACAGCTCAAGAGGATGACTCTGGAGACAAGCTTGTTGCAAACAGGGACACAAGCGGGCGCTTTCACTCGGCATGGTTGAGCTTTTTATATTCACGCATACGACTTGCCAGAAATCTACTTCGCGAAGACGGCGTTATTCTTGTTTCGATCAATGACAAGGAGCAAGCGAATCTAAGGAGAATGTGTGATGAAGTGTTTGGCGAGGACGCTTTCATTGCACAAATGATCTGGAACAACGAAGGAAACGTGGACCAACAGAGCAAAATAAAGGGAGTCCACGAGTACATATTAGTCTATTGCAAAGACGGCAAGAAGCTTGTGCGTCCGCGCGTAATCGACCCGAACATCGAAGAAACAAGCAAGCTTTTTAATGACACGATCGAGAACTCTATCACTAAAAACGGCCCTGCAAATCCAGAGTCAACAGTAACTCTTCCTGAGGGTTTTCCCGCAAAATTCGAAAGCGGAAAAATAGATCCGAGAAACGATAAATATCCAAAAATCATTGACCCGATTATCGTAAGAAGTGGACGATTAGTTTCTCCGGCACGAATTAGGAGTGGGTGGAGCTCAAGAAACCTTCTAGATCTCTTCATAAATAATGGCTGCGTACCAATCAAAGACTCTGAGGGAAAAGAGACTTGGTTCGATCTCACTGAAACAGGGGCAATTTATAATTACAAACGGCGGAGTGCCGAGCAGGGGCATGTATTGTCCGTGATCCGTAATGTTGGTACAACGAAGCAGAATAGCAGCATGCTATCGGGCTGGGGGTTGAAATTCTCATATCCCAAGCCGGTTTATCTGATTCAATACCTTGTATCGGTATTTGCAAGCGACGAAAAGAATAGCATTGTCATGGACTTTTTTGCCGGTTCAGCAACAACCGGAGACGCTGTTTTACGCCAAAACGTGCGCGACGGCCTGAATCGACGCTTCATTCTTGCACAGTATCCGGAGCCTTTAAGTGAGGAGCTTGGCTCTGTGCAGAACATCAGATCGATCGCAGACATTGGAAAAGAACGACTGCGGAGGGCTGGTGAGGCAGCCAAAAGCAATGAGTATCACCCAGACTGGAACTGCGATGTCGGCTTCCGCGTGCTCAAGGTCGACACTTCCAATATGAAAGACATCTACTACCGCCCAGATCAGCTGTCGCAGGCCGACCTGTTCGAGTCGGTGGACAACGTCAAACCCGACCGCAGTGCCGAAGATCTGCTGTTCCAGGTGCTGGTGGACTGGGGCGTGGACCTGACCCTGCCGATCCGCCACGAAACCCTGCAGGGCAAGACGGTGTTCTTCGTCGACGACAATGCGCTGGTCGCCTGCTTCGAGCCGGGCATCAGCGAAGACTTGGTCAAGGAGCTGGCCAAGGCCGAACCGCTGCGCGTGGTGTTCCGCGACAACGGCTTCGCCTCCGATGCGCTGAAGATCAACGTCGAGCAGATTTTCCGTCAGCTGTCGCCAAGCACTGAAGTCAGGACGCTTTGAAGGAGGCCGTAATGGATCATCGGGCTTTGCAGGCGCTGCTGGAGTCACTGGTCGAGCGCTGGGAAGGCGAGGTGGTGGAGTTCAAGCGCGCTGGCAATGACTATTCCAGCGACAAGATCGGCCGCTACTTCTCCGCCCTGGCCAACGAGGCGAATCTGCGCAACCAGGATCGGGCCTGGTTGGTGTTCGGCGTGGACAATCGCACCCGTTGGGTGGCGGACGGCGGCACCGACTACCGCCCGCAGCCCGAACGCTTGCACAACCTGAAAATGGAGATTTCCGACTCCACCGAGCCTAGCGTCACACTGCGCGAAATCCATGAGCTGAAGCTGGATGAGGGCCGGGTGCTGCTCTTCGAGATCCCCGCCGCTCCGCTCGGGTTGCCGATTGCCTGGAAGGGGCATTACTACGCCCGTTCCGGGGAAAGCCTGACCCACCTGGGGCTCGACAAACTCGACGAAATTCGCGCCCAAGTAGGCGCTGCGGACTGGTCGGCCCAACTGGTGCCAGGGGCCACCCTGTCACACCTAGACAGCGTAGCTCTGGCCACTGCCCGCCAGTCCTTCGCCAAGAAGTACGCCAACCGTTTCGACCTGGACGAGGTAATGGGCTGGCCGGTTGCCACGTTTCTTGACCGCGCCAAGCTGACCCGTGACGGGCAGATCACTCGGACGACCTTGCTGCTGCTTGGCAAGCTGGAGGCCGCCCACCTGCTGTCACCGCACCCGGCGCAGATGACCTGGAAGCTGGAAGGACCGGAGCGGGCCTATGAGCATTTCGACCCGCCGTTCCTACTTGCCAGCAGCGACTTGTATCGCAGGATTCGTAATATCCAGATCCGTATCCTGCCGGACGACCAGCTACTGGCGGTGGAGCTGGCCAAGTACGACCAGAAGATCGTCCTCGAAGCGCTGCATAACTGCATCGCCCACCAAGATTACAGCCGCAGTGGTCGGATCGTTGTAACGGAGCTTCCCGATCGGCTGGTGCTGGAAAACGAAGGTGGTTTCTTCGAAGGGCAGCCCGACGACTATATCGCCGGTACACGGACGCCACGGCGCTACCGCAATCCCTTTCTGGCTCAGGCGATGGCCGAACTGAACATGATCGACACCATGGGCTACGGCATTCATGACATGCACACCCGCCAAGCTCGGCGCTTCTTTCCCATGCCGGATTACGACCTGAGCGAGCCGCAGATGGTACGGCTGACCATTCATGGCCAGGTGGTAGACCCAGCTTATAGTCGACTGCTCATCCAGAAAACCGATCTACCGCTGGAGGACGTGCTAGCCCTGGACCGGGTGCAGAAAAAACTAGCGATTCCAGATGATGCCGTCGCGCGGCTCAAGCGGGCAGGTCTGATTGAAGGGCGCAAACCTAACTTCCATGTCTCCGCCAGCGTTGCCAAAGCCACTGCCAGCAAAGCGGATTACATCCGCACCCGCGCTCAAGACGACGAGTTCTACGCCAAGCTGCTGACGGACTACCTAGAGCGCTTCGAGCAAGCCAACCGCGCCGAGATCAACCAATTGCTGCTGGACAAGCTCAGCGATGCGCTGACCCCTCAACAGAAATACAACAAGATCAGTAGCTTGCTGACGAAGCTGCGGCGCCGGGGTGTCATCGTGAACACGGGGTCGGATACCGCATCTTGCTGGGAAATTGCAGAGAGCTTCAAAAGAGAAAAATAGAGAGCCTGCAAAGAGATCTGAGTAAAGTCATTAAAAATCAATAGATTACAGTTATTTGTAGGCTCAGCCTGCAGAGAGCTTGCAGAGAAGGTCAGTGGTGAGATGAAACTCAAATTCAAAGTACAGCCCTACCAGACCCATGCTGTCGAGTCCGTGGTGGACTGCTTTGCCGGCCAGCCACTGAACGATGGCCTGACCTATCGCATCGATCCCGGCCAGCAAAGTCAGGCAAATGCTTTCGAGGAGGGCTTCAAAAACGCCGACCTCGCCTTGAGCGAAATGCAGTTGCTGGAGAACATCCAGAAGGTGCAACGCCTGCAGAACTTGCCGGTATCCCAGTCACTGGTCGAGTTCACCACCTTCGACGCCAAGGGCGCCCGCGTGCCGGTCAAGGCGACCTATAAGAAAGAGGCCTTGGCCGCCACACGCATCCACCTGGATGTTGAAATGGAAACCGGCACGGGCAAGACCTATTGCTATATCAAGACCATTTTCGAGCTGAACAAACGCTACGGCTGGTCAAAGTTCATCATCATGGTGCCGTCGATCGCCATCCGCGAAGGGGTGCAGAAGTCTCTGCAGATCACCGCCGACCACTTCACCGAGAGCTACGGCAAGAAGGCGCGCTTTTTCACTTACAACTCCAAGCGGCTGCACGAGCTTGAGAGTTTTTCCTCGGATGCCGGCATCAACGTGATGGTGATGAACATCCAGGCATTCAACGCCCGTGGTGCCGACAATCGCCGCATTTATGACGAGCTGGATGACTTCCAGTCGCGAAAACCCATCGACGTGATCGCCGCCAACCGTCCGATTCTGATTCTGGACGAGCCGCAGAAGATGGAAGGCGCCGCCACCATGGAGGCGTTGCCAAAATTCAGGCCGCTGATGATCCTACGCTACTCGGCCACCCATCGAACGCAGCACAACCGCATTCATCGCCTTGATGCGCTGGATGCCTATAACCAGAAGCTGGTGAAGAAGATCGCCGTGCGCGGCATCCAGACGCGCGGTCAGGCGGGCACCAATAGCTATCTCTACCTGGAAGGCATCGATATCTCCAGCAAGGCACCGGTGGCCCGCATTGAGCTGGAAGTGAAGCTGAAGTCCGGAGAAATCAAGCGCCAGCTGCGCCGGCTGGCGTTCGGCGATGACTTGTTTGCCCTGTCCGGTGAACTGGATCAGTACCGCGACGGTTTCGTCATCAGCCAGATCGACGCCAACACCGACACTGTGGAGTTCACCAACGGCCTGGTTCTGAAGGCTGGGGAGGCCAATGGCGATGTGTCCGAACGCGACATCCGCCGCATTCAGATTCGCGAAACCATCAAGGCTCACCTGGACCGGGAGAAGCAGCTGTTCGCCCAGGGCATCAAGGTACTGTCGTTGTTCTTCATCGACGAGGTGGTGAAATACCGCGATTACAGCCAGGCGGACGAGAAAGGCGAATACGCGCGAACCTTCGAGGAGGAATATCAGCCGCTGAAAGACGAATATCTGTCGGAGCTGGACCTCGATAACCATGCCTATCGTCAGTACCTGTCGGGTATCGACGCGCAGGCCACTCACAACGGCTACTTCTCCATCGACAAGAAAACCAACCGCCTAAAAGACCCGGCCGTAGGGGGCAGGGCGGTCGATTCGGATGATGTGGATGCCTATGACCTGATCCTCAAGGACAAGGAGCGGCTGCTGTCGTTTGCCGAGCCCACGCGGTTCATCTTTTCCCACTCGGCCTTGCGCGAAGGCTGGGACAACCCGAACGTGTTCGTCATGTGCATGCTCAAGCACAGCGACAACAGCATCTCCCGCCGCCAGGAAGTGGGGCGCGGCCTGCGCCTGTGCGTAGACCAGCACGGCGACCGTGTTGATCATCCGGCCGTTGTGCATGAGGTTAACGTGCTAACGGTAATTGCCAGCGAAAGCTATCAGAACTTCGTGGCCGGCCTGCAGCAGGAAATCGTCGAAACTCTCACGGCACGGCCACGCCAGGCCACCGAGAGCTACTTCACCGGCAAGGTGTTGGGCACCGAGCAAGGGCCGGTCGAAGTGACGCCGGCCATGGCCAAGCAGATCTATCGGTACCTGGCGAAAAACGATTACACCGACGATCTGGACCAGATAGCCGAGGCATACCATCAGGCCAAGGCCAATGGCTCGCTGGCATCCTTGCCGGCCGAGCTACAGCTGTATGCAGATCAGGTTTTCGAGCTGATCGACAGCGTCTTCAGCGATGCCCAACTGCCACAAGTGGACGACGGCCGCAAGCCAAAAACCAACCCGCGCAACGCTAACTTCGATAAGAAGGAATTTCAGGAGCTGTGGAGCCGCATCAACCGCAAGGCGGTGTATCGCGTCGAGTTCGACTCGCCCGAGCTGGTGCGTAAGTGCATCAGTGCGCTCGATAGCAAACTGCGCGTTACCCAGCTGCAATACACAGTGCACAAGGGCATTCAGCAGGCCGGTCTGACAGATGAGCAACTGCGCGCCGGGGAGGGCTTCAGGGTGGAGGAGACGGCAACCGACTACGCCGACTCGATCCACTCGACGGTCCGCTATGACCTGCTGGGCAAGGTGGCTGAAGCCACGCAACTGACCCGCAAGACCGCAGCCGAGATCCTACAAGGCATCCAGCCGGCGGTGTTCAAACAGTTCAGCCAGAACCCGGAGCACTTCATCGCGGAGGCATCGCGATTCATCATCGAGCAGAAAGCGACCATGGTGATCGAGCGGCTGGTGTATGACGAGATGGATCAGCAGCACGACGTTGCGATCTTCACCGCCAACCAGGTGAGCCAAGACTTCTCACGAGCGACGGACAAGCTGAACAAGCACGTCTACGACTACGCCATTGTCGATTCTGATATCGAGCGTCGTTTTGTACAGGAGCTGGATACCAGCAACGAGGTGGTGGTGTACGCCAAACTCCCGCGCGGTTTCCTGATCCCGACCCCGGTGGGCGATTACAACCCCGATTGGGCGATTTCTTTTAAGGCGGGTAGTGTCAGGCACATCTACTTCGTCGCCGAGACCAAGGGCAGCATGTCGTCGCTGAAGCTGCGAGAGATTGAGAAGACCAAAATCGAGTGCGCGCGCAGGTTCTTCGATGAGATTAGCCAGCGTGTCACGCAGGACCGTATCAGGTACGACGTGGTGACCGATTACGCACAGCTGATGGACGTTGTGGCGCCTGTAGCCAGCTGAGTGCGGCACTCCTGCCCCGGTCGGGGCGGCTCCCTGACAGCCCCCCGTTCCACATAATTATCTTGGTGGAATGACACCCCCCTGTTCCACTGCCAGGCCCAGTGGAACAGGGGGGTGTCATTCCAGAGTCTGGCGGGGTAATTCATCTTATCGAGTATTTTCACAGCACCGCGATCTCTCTGCCCATTGAATACTGCTTCTCGGTTATTACGAGGGAGAAGCGACATGACTGATGACGATCCTCTGTCTCGGCTTGCAGAGGCTGTTGAGTATTTCCGTGAGCAATCTGAGCTGTTTGAGTCAAGGGGGGCTCCGGGTGAGCCTCCGCAAGCGGTGCCGCTTTCGGCTCTAATCCGGTATGGCAGTTCCGTGGTACGTGTTTGGCTTGATCTGATGGCCGCATCTCTTCAGGCGGAGGCTGTCGAGGTCAAACAGCAGTTCCGTCAAGCCCGGGCTGAATATCAAAAAGAGTCCAGAAAAAACAGAGCATGGACTTACGACGTGCGGGTAAAAAACACACCTAATGGTGCCTATGTGGAGTGGCTGCGCTACAAGAAACGGTACGGAGACGCCTCTTTTTCGGAGGGAATCCGTAGCGAGGGTCGTAAAAAAATTCCTGCGAGGAGTTTCAAACCTTGCTCAGCCATCGAGAAAAGTGCAATTAGTGCCGCAGAAGACGAATTTTTTCCCTTGCGGCAGGCTACGCATTGGTTCTCAACTATGGCCGGTGCTCTGAACGCGCTCTCCCAAATGCGTTTTTCCGATACCCCACAGGATGTGATACCTAGTTATGACCCTCTGGACTGTCGTTTTGGCTGCAGCTGCCCAGAGCCTTGCAACGAATACCTGGATTCTTTGAATATGTCTTGGGGCTAAGCGCCCAAGCCAAGTCACAACTCCAGCATTAAAGACGATGGTGTCCGCATATTTTAAGCGGAAACCATCGTTTTTTTTTGGCTGGACACTTAATTCAGATCAGATCGGAGGCTAATTGCAGAAATCCCTCAATTAGGCGGAACACAGCCAAGTGACTTTATAAAAAACTATGCATGACGGTATACCGCCATACATGAAGGAGTAAATTTATGAAGTCCAAAAACATTCCTAATAACGAGGAGATCCACGCTGAAATTGCCTTGCATCTGCGTTGCGATATCGAGGAGTTGCCGTTCCTGCTGACTCCGGATGAGGTAGCGCACGTCTTGGGAGTAAAACCGATCACCCTGGCTACTTGGCGATCCACTGGCCGTTATAGCCTGGCGTATTTGAAAATCGGCCGCTGTGTGCGCTATCGCGTGAGCGATTTGGCCGCTTTTTTGGTCAGCCGCCGCGGAACGCACACGGGAGAGCTGCGCAATGATTTCTGATCCGGTAGCGCTGTTCCGTGGCGAACTGGTAGGCAAGTTTGGCCAGCTCGATCTGTTGCCCATCCCGGACGGGAAAATTCATCGCTTCCATATTGCCGGAGATCGTGCCGACTCCCGCAACGGTTGGTATGTCCTGCATGCCTCTGGTCTCAACTGCGCCGCCGCCTTCGGCAGCTGGAAAACTGGTGAGCGGCACACTTGGAGCAGTCGAAAAGCTTTCCGCCCCATCGAGACCGGGCAGCTCCGGCAACAACTGGACCAAGCCAGGCACCACCGGGAAGCTGAGCGGTGCCAGCGGCAGCAAGCTGCCGCCCGGTACGCATGCCAGCTGTGGAGCCAGGCTGGACCGGCTGAGCCGCACCACCCGTACCTGGCCAACAAGCGCTGCCAGGCTCATAACCTGCGTCAGCGTGGTGGCGTATTGCTGGTCCCGCTTTACCACGCAGGTGAGTTGGTGAACTTGCAGCGAATCCACGGTGATGGCAACAAGCGGTTCCTGCGAGGGGGGAGGATTACTGGCTGTTATGCCCCGCTTGGAAACCCAGTAGCCGGCAAACCCCTTTATATCTGCGAGGGATGGGCAACAGGGGCGACCTTGCATGAGTCCACCGGTTCAGCGGTGGCCTGCGCCATGAATGCCGGCAACCTGCTGCCGGCTGGCCAGGAACTGCAGCGGCGGTATCCGGATACGGAGCTGATCATCGCAGGTGATGATGATCGCCAAACCAGTGGCAACCCAGGTCGTACCGCTGCAACCGCAGCTGCCAACACGCTCAGCATCGGACTGGTTTTTCCAGCCTGGCCTGAAAACGCTCCGTTGTCGCTTACCGATTTTAACGACTTGCGCCAATGGCGGGAGGTGCGCGCATGAACGAATCGCTGATGACTAAGCCGACCTATCCCGAGCCACTGCGGCTGCTACCTGATCTGGAGGCCGCCGCACCGTTCCCGCTGCATGCCCTAGGCGAGCTGCTGGGAGGAGCCGCTGCCGCCATTGTCGAGGCCGTCCAGGTTCCTGAGGCGCTGGCCGCTCAGTCGATCCTGGCAGCTAGCGCGATGGCCGCCCAGCCCCACGGCAATGCACTGCGCGATGGACAGCCGATTCCCCTGTCGCTGTTTGCCCTGACTATCGCGGAGTCCGGAGACCGAAAATCTCCTGCGGACCGCCTGGCACTACGTTCGCACCATGGCCATCAGAAAGCCCTCCTAGAGGCGTACGTTGAAAAACAGCGGAGATATCGAGATCAACGCGATGCCTATCAGCGTGCCCGCACAGGGATCCTGGAAAGCGGCAACAGCGATCCTGAGGTGGTGGCCACCGAACTGGGCAGGCTTCAGGAGCCCGAGGCGCCGGCCCTGCCATTCATCCTGGCTGAGGAACCCACTCTGGAAGGGCTACAAAAATCGCTGTTGCGGGGGCATTCGTCACAGGGTTTTTTCAGCGACGAAGGGGGTCAGTTTTTCGGTGGGCACGCGAGCAGGCCTGAAAACCTGCTAAAAAGCGTGGCTGGCCTATCAAAGTTATGGGATGGCGCACCGATTATCCGCACCCGCTCTGCTGAAGGGGAAAGCGCATCCAGGATCGGATGCCGACTGAGCGCGCACTTGATGATTCAGCCCATCGTTGCGGAGGGCGTACTGGGCAATCCAATTATGCGAGGTCAGGGATTTCTGGCTCGTTTTCTGATTGCCTGGCCGCAGTCTTTAGCCGGGACCCGTTTCTATCGGAACAGCGACCCGAACTTGGACGTGCGCCTCGTGAGCTATTGGGAACGAATGACACAACTACTGCAATTGGAGCCTCGCGTAAATGACCGGGGCGATTTGGACCCGCCTACGCTCATGATGGACACTCCAGCAAAAGCGGTTTGGATTGAGGCCCACGATGCCATCGAGGCCGGATTGGGGCGGGGTGGTGATCTGCAGGAAATCAAAGCCACCGCCGCGAAGTCGGGTGAACACATTCTGCGTATCGCTGGAGTACTAGCCATTGTTGAAAACACCAGCGTATTGACTAGGCCAATTGTCGAGCGGGCCGCTGTGCTTGTGCGATGGTATCTGGCCGAAGCACTACGTCTGACGAGCCCGGTTGCTGTCGAGCCCCATCTACTGTTGGCGCAGCAACTGCTTGACTGGTTCATCGAAAGGGGGTGGTCAACGTTTGACGCCCGAACGCTGCAACGGGATGGACCACGGTTTGCCAGAAAAAGCGCGAGGCAGCGTGACCTCCTTCTAGCTACGCTAACCCTGCATCGCCAAGTACTGACAAGCGATGGGAAGCACTACCGAGTCAATCCCCTGGCGACAAGTGGCAACGCGGCTTTTGTTTCTACCGAGATGTCGCCAGGTGTCGCCAATGTGTCGCCGGCATCCACCTCCACATGAGAAAGGCGGTCGCCATTGTCGCCGCTGTCGCCAACTCCGTGGATTTAAACTATAGAGCTGCTTGCAAATCTGCCAATGGCAGGTCAACGACGATGCGCTCAATAATGTCGATTTATGGTAACGCAACTTGGCGGGCTGCAATTGAATGCAGCGCGGCCTGCTGATCCGTCGCGCCGAGCACTGGCAGGAACCCCTGCCAGTGCTGCTGGACACACACTATCGACTACGTGCAGGTCAAGGACGATGCGGTGAGCGCGTAGCGATTTCAGCCAGGACAAGTCCCCAGGCCAGGATGCACGCCGGTCACCTGCCTCTCGCTGCTGCGACGTTCGCAGCCCGCACAGCCGTCTGAGACAATCTGTCAGCCTCGCGCGCGCAGAATTTTCTGCGGACTCAGGAATGAATGCCCGCTCCGGCACGGGGCTGGCGACCGGTGGCGTATTCAGCTCGCGCACCTCGCTAATCAGATCCTCAGCCACCGGATCAGCAGCGCAGCCTCGCTCGCTGTGTGCGCTAGATATCGGCTAGCAACGCGCAGGCGTCGGTGTCGTTGCGCCCGGATTGGTTGGTTTGCGCTACCTATTAAGCATCGAAGCGGCGGTCGCGAACGCATCCTGGCCACTTTCCGGTACTGGCCTAATCTCCCGCTTGCGACAACGGCGATTTCGGCGACTCAACAGACAATGCAATTCGGGTGCGTGGCGACGCACTGGCGACAGATGGCGACTGTACTGGTTTCTACCAAGATTCACCCGACATCCCGCGGACGCTGCTTCGAAATATGTAACCACTGTCTGCTTCAGACAACAGAGATAGTCGTTCCGCAGCAACTATTTCAGTTCCAGCAGAGCCCTTGCTACTAATTAAAGAAGAGGTAAATTAAATCTAAATGCAACCGAGGCCGCCGGTTAAGCGGCTGGGCCAGCCGGCGGTGCCGAGTAACACCGGCAGCGCGCCATGGGTTTAAAACCTTACAGGTTTGCCTCCGACCTAGGGGCGCGTATTTCACTTTGCTAGGGGTAATCGTATTGAGCAGATATATCGGCACGCCGAAGATATAGTGACATTTGCAGAAGCGCAGGAAGGCTTCTGCGAAGTTTAATTAACGGTTTATATTCGCCGAAATCAGGGTGCCGACAGTGAATTTATTCGTATGCAGCTTGAAAATTTAGATGGCGAAGGTCGACAACTGACGGTGAAAAAATCGAGATCTAATGAAGATGCTTGGTTTTAAAAGTGAACTGGATAAAACGGTTACTACGCCAGGCCACGCAAGAGAGTCAGCCTGAAGATTTCGGCTATGTCACTATCATCTATCCTGCGGGCAAAGATCCCGTAGTAGCACACGACTTGCTAGGGATAACCACGCCTCTCTCAGAGAACATCCGACAGCGAAAGCTCCAACTCTCTCTCGCATTGCAAGTCATGAAAGCCGACGAGCGCTCTGCGGGCTTGAAAGATGTGGGGGGGGAAATGAAGCACGTCGTCGCTGGGAGCAGATAACTAGTGCGTTCATCAAATAGGTGGACACTATCGCCCTTGGCGCAAGGATCAGGAGTCCGAGGCAGGAGCCGTATGCGTTAGTTTCGCACGTACGGATCTGTGCAGTGGGTGGCAGGTAACTGCCATCCCTACCGCGACCGTGTTCATACGGCGTCCCTTTCTTTCATCTTGGCGAGCAGCCAAGCGTTGACCTCATCAGCTACGTAGTAGCAACGAGCACGACGGTCAATGCCGGACTTGATCGGTTTGGGGAATTCAGGATCGCTTTTTAGCAGTCTGTAAAGCCCGGATCGGCTTTTGCCGAGCATTGTCTGGAGCTTCGATTGAGAGATGAGCATATTGCCTTCGAGGGGAAGCGTAGAGTGCATTTGAGTACGTCTCCATGTGAGTTGACATACTCAATTCTCTACATTTGCGAGCAGGGCTAGGCTTCTCTAATTACAGGAAAGCAGGAATATCACCGCTTGACTCATCGGGAAAGAGCCTTAGTGCAATGCCATCTACAGCACCGCTTGGTTTAGCCTCGACACGTTTTCCGATGCCTGTTCAGGATGTGCAAACTCATACGGAGTAACGAAGCACGAACGGCAGGTGTCTAGGTAGTCGGCCCACCACTGCACCATCAGACGTCGTTCTTGGAGGTGCCTGGCTAAGTGGGTATATGCGCCTCGCACGCGGTTTCGTTCTTCGTGGCCCATTTGGCGCTCAACTGCGTCCTCGGTCCATAGACCGGACTCGACAAGTGCCGAGCAGGCCATTGCTCGAAAACCGTGGCCACACAGCTCCGTCTTCGTGTCATATCCCATGCGACGCAGAGCAGCGTTGATGGTATTTTCGCTCATGGGCTTCCAGAAGTGGCTATCGCCTGGGAAAACCAGATCGAAACGGCCGGTAAGTTCCTGAGTCTTTTTCATCAATTCCACAACCTGGCGGCTGAGCGGAACTAAATATGGAGTTCCCATTTTCGCTCCTCGGGTGGAGAAGCGTACCCCCTCGATGGCGGCACGTTTGCCAGGTATCGTCCAGAGCGCGCGGTCCAGATCAATCTCAGGCCAGCGAGCCAGGCGTAGCTCGCTGGAGCGTACAAAAGACAACAGGCAAAAATGCACAGCGATACGCGTCAGCAAACGTCCCTTGTAACCATCCAACCGCTCTAGTAATTCTGGTATTCGCTCAAACGGAAGGGCAGGTCGGTGTGTTATTTTGCTGGTGATGATTGCTCCATGCAGGTCGTTGGCTGGATTGGATTCAATATGCCCCTGCTGGACGGCCAGACGCATAATGCTTGTCGTGTACTGGCCCAGGCGACTCGCGGTCTCGAGGATGTCTCGTTTTTCTAATTCTCGAAGGGGCTCTAGAAGGTCAAGAGTCTTGAGCTCTCCGATAGGCCTGGCCCCCAGCGTTGGAAAAAGGTGCGTCTCCAGCCGGCGTAGCACGGTGTTTGCGTGATCCGGTTTCCATTTGCGCGCACTGATTGAATGCCATTCCCGCGCGACAGCTTCAAACGTACTTTTTCGAGCCCTTTCTGCATCGAGTTTTGACTGCTTCGCATGTTCGATGGGATCGATGCCGTGCGCTAGTAGCTCTCGGGCTTCGGCTCGGCGGTTGCGGGCTGCTTTCAAGCTGAGGGCGGGGTAAGTGCCGAAGGTGGCCAAGCCAGCTCTGCCATCTGGTCGGGAATATTTGAATCGCCAGACTTTCGTGCCGCTTTTCTTCACCAGGAGATGCAAGCCCTGGCCATCAAACAGGGTGTAGTCAGTCTCGCGGGCTTTCGCCGCCTCACATTTGGGGTCGGTGAGAGGGGTGACCAATCGTGCCATAGGTATACGGGTTCCTATCGAATCCAAAATATACCGACACGTATACCCAACATCGCGAAACATACAAACGCACTCGGGTGCACCCAGAAACAACAAACCCCGCACGAGACGGGGTTTGTTGTCGCTTTCGGATTCACTCAGGAACACAAGAAAGCATGCGATTGGTGCCGGCACCAGGAGTCGAACCCGGGACCTACTGATTACAAGTCAGTTGCTCTACCAGCTGAGCTATACCGGCAAACCGGGCGCCATTATAGCCATTGCGCGCGGCGAGTAAACCGTTCTCTGCCAAGCACTTGCGAGGTTTTTGTGGATTGGACCGAATCACGGGCGTTCGGCGAGCAGCAGCAGGTTGCGCGGCGTGAGCTGGCTGGGGCAGAAACTGCCGAGCCGCACCTCGTAACCGTGCTCTTCCAGCAGTAGGGCGCGATCGAGCAGTAGCCAGAGTTCCAGCGGGCGGCGGAACAGGCCGCGCAGCAGTTCCAGGTTGCGTACCGCCGCCAGGCGTTGCCAGCCGGCGCGCTCGAGCGCGGCCCAGTCTTGCTTGTCCGGCTCGGGCAGTTGCTTGAGCGCGGCGAGGTCGCGGCAGTAGCTGGCGAAGTCCTTTTTCAGCCAGGCAACAGGTAGCGAGGGCGTGGGCAGGTAGTCGTCCCGCTGGCGCAGCTGGCGCTGCAGCAGATCGAAGGCGAGTCGCCAGGCCATCGACTGGTCGCGGTGGCGGCGTTCACGGTTGCCGGCGGTGACCGTTTCGCTCAGCGGCAGGCCGAGGTCATCGCGCGACAATTGCAGTGCGGAAGCTTGGGCGACGCGCGACAGTGGCTGATAGGTCGCGCTCTGGGTGCGGTTGTAGCAGCAAGGCGCAACAGCGAGCTGGCGGATATCGCCGGCGATTGCCAACTGCAGCAGGCGCACATGCAGGTCACCGCAGGCGTGCAGGGCGACCGGCGTATGCTGCGGTTGCAGCTGCACGGCGCAGGTGGTGGCCAGCACATCCTGGCAGCGATGATCGGCGTGGATGCCGAGACGTTTGCTCAGCTGCGCACCGGCTTCGACCAGTGCGGCATCCCACTCCAGGCAGGTCAATGCGCTGCCGTCCTGGGCCAGCTGGCGCCCGAGATGGCCCTTGCCGGCGCACCAGTCCAGCCAGTGCCGCGCAGGCTGGCGAAACTGCAGGTGAGCCGCGAAGGCGCGAATCTGCTGCCATTTGCGTCCGGGTACATCGACCTGCTGACGACTGTCAGGCGCTGGCAGGTCGTGTGCCGGCAGTTCCGCCAGCTCGCACAGGGCCTGGGCTTCTGCAGCCAGCTGCGGGAAAGGCGCCGGGGCCGCGAGCGCGGCAGGGTCGTTGTGCGCGGCCTCGGCGTCGCTCAGCGAGCGGCCGCGCAGCCAGGCGGCCAGCTGCGGGTGGAGGTCTTCCCAGTCCAGGCGGTGCTGGACGAAGGGGCGCGGTCGCCACAACGCCTGGTGTTCGCTGAGGAAGCGATCAAGGGCGAGGAAGTGCTCGGTGAGGGAGGCGTGAGGCTGCATCGACATGGCTGAGGGTCAGGCGAGCGCCGATTGTAGCGATGATCACCGCTGCGCGCTCGCGACCCCACAAAGCAGAACGCCCGTCGGTGACGGGCGTTCTGGATGGCTTATTTGCCGTATACCTGCTCGGGCAGCCAGGTGATGAGGTCCGGCCAGAGGTAGGCGACCACCAGCATGAAAATCTGGATGCCGATGAACGGAATCACGCCCTTGTACATGGTGCTGGTCGGCACGCTGCGTGGCGTGACGCCGCGCAGGTAGAACAGCGAGAAACCGAACGGCGGGGTGAGGAAGGAGGTCTGCAGGTTCAGCGCGAACATCACCCCGAGCCAGACCGGATCCAGGCCCATGGCCAGCAGGATCGGACCGACGATCGGTACCACCACGAAGATGATCTCGATGAAGTCGAGGATGAAGCCGAGCAGGAAGATCACCAGCATCACCACCAGGAAGGCGCCGAGCACCCCGCCAGGCAGCGAGTGCAGTGCGTCCTCGATCAGCGCTTCGCCGCCGAAGCCGCGGAACACCAGGGAAAACAGCGAGGCGCCGATCAGGATCAGGAACACCATCGAGGTGATTTCGGTGGTGCCGAAGGCGACTTCCTTCAGCTGGCTGAAGTTCAGCTGCCGCTTGACGATCGAGAGCAGGGTCGCGCCCAGCGCGCCGATGGCGGCGGCCTCGGTGGGGGTTGCGTAGCCGGTGAGGATCGAGCCCAGCACCGCGGCGATCAGTACTAGCGGCGGCAGCAGTGCCTTGATCAGCGTGCCCCATTCGATCGGCCCGAGTTCTTCCTGCGGCAGGGCCGGCAGCTTCTTCGGCTGGAAGATCGCGACGAGGATCAGATAGAGGATGTACAGGCTGACCAGCACCAGGCCTGGCAGCAACGCGCCGACGAACAGGTCACCCACCGAGACGGTTTTCGGCGAGAAGATGCCCATCTTCAGCTGCGCCTGCTGGAAGGCGCTGGACATCACGTCGCCGAGCAGAACCAAGATGATCGACGGCGGAATGATCTGTCCCAGCGTGCCGGTGGCAGCCAGCGTGCCGGTGGCCACCGCCGGGTCATAGCCGCGACGCAGCATGGTCGGCAAGGCCAGCAGGCCCATGGTCACCACGGTGGCGCCGACGATGCCGGTGGAGGCGGCGAGCAGCGCGCCGACCACGCAGACGGAAATCGCCAGGCCACCACGCAGGGTGCCGAACAGGCGCGACATGGATTCCAGCAGGTCTTCGGCGACCCGGGATTTTTCCAGCATCACCCCCATGAAGACGAACAGCGGTACCGCCAGCATCGTCTGGTTGTTCATGATGCCGAAGATGCGGTTCGGCAACGCGTGCAGGAAGCCGACATCGAAGGTTCCGGTGACCACGCCGACGCCGGCGAACAACAGCGCCATGCCGCCCAGGGTGAAGGCCACCGGGTAACCGGACATCAGGGCGATGCAGATGCTGATGAACAGCGCGATTGCCATGATCTCAGCCATGCTGCACCTCCTCGTCCTGCGGCAGGCGGCCGGCGAGGCGGTAACCGAGCTTGATCAGGTCGGCGATGGCCTGCAGGGCGAGACTGAATACCAGCACCAGGATGATGCTCTTCTGCAGATAGACGAACTTCAGTCCACCGGACTCGTTGGAGCCCTCATGGGTCGCCCAGGAGCTGGCGACGTAATCCCAGCTGTTCCAGGCGAGGAACAGGCATACCGGGATCAGGAACAGCAGATGACCAAGGCCGTCGACCGCGGCCTGCCGGCGGGAAATCAGCTTCTGATAGAAGATGTCGACGCGTACGTGACCGTTACGCTGCAGGGTCCAGGCGGCGGCGCCCATGAAGACCAGGGCATGGGCGTACATGACGGCTTCTTGAAGGGCGATGGCGCCGATACCGAAGCCATAACGCAGCACCACGACGATCGCAGTACCGATTACGAGGAACAGGGTGAGCCAGGCACAAAGCTGGCCGAGACGCTGGTTGAGCGTATCGATAAGGCCAGCCACGCGCAGCAAGGGCGGGGCATTCAGGGACATTGTGAGTCCTTCTTGTGGGTGCCAGGGTTGGCGGAGGTGGGGATTCTTGCAGTACTGGCGCTTTGCAGCAATCGCCATACGACTTTTAGCGAGATGGGCTAGGCTTGGGGCGCTGTAGTCTCTACTGTTAGGCCGCCTCGATTGCGTTGGTGTCGGCTTGAGCGAGCACCCTTGGCAGGCTCAGGGCATCGCGGCAATCGGCTGATCGATGTGGATCGCTCGCTGTTGCGATCTGAGTCATCATGCAGGGCGCGAAGCACAGCAGATCGGCAGCGCGCAGCGTTGCCGTTGCGCAATAAAACAAACAACAAGGAGCACCGCATGAAACGTCGTGACATTCTCGCCGCCGCTGGCGTGGGCCTGGCGGCTACCGCCTTGGTCGGTTGCAATGACAAGAGTGAAAAAACCGCCGCGGGTGAGGGCAAACAGGCCGCCGAGCAGCAGACCTTCAACTGGAAGATGGTCACCTCCTGGCCGAAGAACTTCCCGGGCGTCGGCGTGGGTGCCGAGCGCTTCGCCACCCTGGTCAACGAAATGAGTGGCGGCCGCCTGAAGATCAAGGTCTACGCTGCCGGCGAACTGGTTCCCGCTCTGGAAGTGTTCGACGCGGTTTCGCGCGGCACGGCCGAGATGGGCCACGGCGCGCCATACTACTGGAAGGGCAAGGTCCCGGCCGCACAGTTCTTCTGCGCGCTGCCGTTCGGCCCGAACGCCCAGGAGATGAATGCCTGGTTGCACCGTGGCGGCGGCATGCAGCTGTGGGAAGAGGTGTACAAGCCGTTCGGCGTGCTGCCGATGGCCTGTGGTGCCACCGGTGTGCAGACGGCCGGCTGGTTCAACAAGGAAATCAACTCGGTCGACGACTTCAAGGGTCTGAAGATGCGTACCCCGGGCCTGGGCGGCGAAGTGCTGACCAAGATGGGCGGTACCGTGGTCAACATGCCGGCCGGCGAGATCTTCACCGCGCTGCAGACCGGCGCAATCGACGCCACCGAGTGGATCGGGCCGTACAACGACCTCGCCCTCGGCCTGCACAAGGCTTCCAAGTACTACTACACCCCGGGCTGGCAGGAGCCGAACGTCACCTTCGAGCTGGACGTGAACATCAAGGCCTGGGAAACCCTGCCGGATGATCTGAAGGCGATCGTGCGTGCTGCCGCCCGCGACGTGAACGGCGACATGCTTGACGACTACAACGCCAAGAACATGGAGGCGCTGGAGCAGCTGCGCGAGCAGGGCGTGGAAGTACGCCGCCTGCCGGACGAGGTGCTGGCGCGCCTGAAGGAAGTCGCCGCTGAAGTGGTCGATGCCTCTGCCGCCGCCGATCCGGCTGCGACCAAGGTATGGGAACAGCAGCGTGCCTACCTCAAGCGTCTGTACGAGTACGCCGAGCTTAACGAGAAGGACATCTACAACATCCGCGGCTGATCTTCGGTTCGGATAAAAAAACGCCACTCCGGCAACGGGGTGGCGTTTTTTTTTATGGCCGGCTGCAGATCGCGCACGCGACCTTCAGCTTTCCAGGGCGGCGTTCAGGCTGATCCGCGCGTTGAGTACCTTGGATACCGGACAGCCTTCCTTCGCCTGATTGGCGATCTGCTGAAACTGGGCGTCGTCGGCTCCGGGGATCTTCGCCTTCAGGGTCAGCTCGACGGCGGTAATGCTGAAACCCTCGCCGTCCTTCTCCAGGCTGACGTCAGCTCTGGTTTCGATACGTTCGGCGGTCAGCCCGGCCTGGCCGAGCATCATCGACAGCGCCATGGAAAAGCACCCGGCGTGGGCCGCGCCGATCAGCTCCTCGGGGTTGGTACCGGGAGCGTCCTCGAACCGCGTGTTGAAGCCATAGGGGTTGTCCTTGAGGGCTCCGCTCTGGGTGCTGATGCTGCCTTTGCCATCCTTCAGACCGCCTTGCCAGACGGCCGATGCGCTTTTCTTCATGCCGGTTCCTCCTGCTGTGGGTGAGGGAAAATCGTCGGCGCCGCCGCGCCTCTCGCTAAGCCGAGCAGGGTGGCGCTACTGCGGCGCTTGTTCGCTCGCGAGGATTGCGGTGGCCAGTTCCATGTCGCTGGCCTGCAACTGCGGCTGCTCGGCGCGCAGATGCTTGAGCATGGCTTCCAGGTAGGGGCCGCGAATGGCGCCATTGCTGGCGACGAAGCTGCTGGCATCCTCGCGGGCGGGGATGACCAGCTTGTTGTCCTTGAAGGTCAGGTAGGTCGAGCCGGTCGTCGCGCCCGAGGACAGCAGGTCGCGAACCAGGCCGTCGGCCAGCGCGCTGCCCAGGGGAAGCGCGGCGAGCGCAAGCACCGCCAGTGATTTGTTTCGCATGATCGACGCCTCCGAGTGTTCGTCCATTTCAGAGTCCGGCGGCGCCAGCGGAGTTCCGGCGCGCTTAGCCGTCGCTCTCGATCAGCTGGCGGATGCGCATACCGAGCACGTCGATGTTGAACGGCTTGGCCAGCATGTCCATGCCCGGACCGAGGAAGTCGCCGCGTACCGCGGCATCGGCCGCATAGCCAGTGATGAACAGGACTTTCAGTTCGGGGCGCTGCTGGCGGGCGATGTCCACCAGCTGACGGCCATTGAGGCCGGGCAGGCCGAAATCGCTGACCAGCAGGTCGATGCGTTGCTCGCCCTGCAGGTACGGCAGTGCGCTGGCCGAATCGCAGGCTTCGAGCACCGCATAGCCCAGCTCGTGCAGCACTTCGATCACCAGCATGCGCACGGCGGCCTCGTCCTCGACCACCAATACCGTCTCGCCGCGTTGTGCCTGTGGCACTTCACTGAGCTTCGGTGCGGTTGTCGGCATCTCCAGCGCCACGCGGTTGCGCGGCAGATAGAGGGTGATCAGGGTACCTTCGCCGAGCGTGCTGTCGATGTGCACGTGGCCGCCGGTCTGCTTGGCGAAGCCGTAGACCATCGACAGGCCAAGGCCGGTGCCCTGGCCGATGGGCTTGGTGGTGAAGAACGGATCGAAGGCCTTGGCGATCACCTCGGCGGACATGCCCGCGCCGCTGTCGGCGACGCTGAGCATCACATAGTCGCCCGGTTCCGGACCGTCCGGCTGCTGACTGGCGATCTGCACGCAACGCGTGCGCACGTACAGGTCGCCACCATCGGTCATGGCGTCGCGGGCGTTGATCACCAGGTTGAGCAGAGCGTTTTCCAGCTGGTGCGCATCGGTATAGGCCAGCCAGGCATCGGCCTGTAGCTGGGTGTGCAGGCGAATATGCTCGCCGATGGTACGGCGCAGCATGTCTTCCATCGAGACTACCAGCAGGTTGACGTCGACCGGCTTGGGGTCGAGCGATTGCCGGCGGGCGAAGGCCAGCAGGCGATGGGTCAGCGCCGCGGCGCGGTTGGCCGAAGTCATCGCCGCGTCGATGTAGCGGTTCAGGTCGCCGCTGCGGCCGCTGTCGACGCGGCGCTGGATCAGGTCCAGTGCGCCGAGTACGCCGGTGAGCATGTTGTTGAAATCATGGGCGAGGCCGCCGGTGAGCTGACCGATGGCTTCCATCTTCTGCGCATGCCGCAGCGCTTCTTCGGCGCGCTCGCGCTCGGCCATCTCGATGTGCAGGCGGTTGTTGATTGCCGCCAGTTCGCGGGTGCGCTCGGCGACGCGGCGCTCCAGGCTGTCGTTAAGTTCGCGCAGGGCCTCTTCGGCGGCGACCTGGGCGGTGACGTCGGTGTTGGTACCGAACCACTGAGTGACCTGGCCGAAATCGTCGCGGATCGGCAACGCCCGGGAGAGAAACCAGCGGTAGTTGCCGTCCTTGCCGCGCAGGGGGAAGGTTTCCTCCCAGATCGAGCCAATGGCGAAGGCGCGCTTCATCGAGGCGCTGACCCGCTCGTGATGGTCGGGATGGTTCACCGCGCGCCAGCCGAGCGCGCGCATGGCTTCGAAGGTGGTGCCGGTGTAGTCGTACCAGCGTTTGTTGTACCAGTAGATGCGTCCGCTGGGTTCGGCCATCCAGGCGAACTGGCTGATGTTGTCGGCGAGGGTGCGGAACTGTTCCTCGCTCTCGCGCAGCGCGCGCTCGGCGCGCATGCGCTCATCGGCCGTCCAGGCGCGATCGGCAACCTCGCGGATGAACGAGACTTCGTCATCGAGCCAGGCGCGCGGCTCGCTGTGCAGCAGCATCAGCGCCGCGCTGAGCTGGCCCTGCTCGAACAGCGGCACGCAGACCAGGCTGTGGATCTGCCGTTCGGCGAACAGGCTGGCCTGGGCCGCGGTGCGGGCGTCATGCTGGACGTCGTCGATGACCACCAGATCATTGTTCTGCAGATCGTAGTAAAGGTCGCCGAAGTCAGCGAAATGCACGCGTTCGCTGCTGTCGCCGGAGGCTCCATCACTCCAGTAGCGCTCGACGGTGGCATAGATGCCGCCCGGCTCGATGCTGGCGAACAGCACCCGCGAAACAGTCAGCGTGCTGCCGATGACGCTGACCGCGGCGTGCGCGATGGTCTGGCTGTCGTGCTGTTCGCGCAGCAGGTCGCCCAGCTCGATCAATGCGGTCTGGCGCTGTTCGGCCAGGCGGCGCTCCTTAATCTGCTCCTCGAGCAGCTCGTTCATGCGCAGCATGCGCTGTGCCGCGTTGCGTTCGGCGGTGATCTCGCGCGCGGTGCCGAGGATGCGGACTTCGCCGTTGGCGTCGAGCACGCGTCGCCCACGGTTGGTCAGCCAGAGGAACTGGTTGGTCTGGGTGTCGAAGATCCGGTAGTCGAGGTGGAACTCACCGCCGTCCTTGCCCTGCAGGGCGCGGCCGAGGGCATCCAGCAGCTGCCCGCGATCATCTGGATGCACGCGTGCCAGCACTTCGTCGACGCGCAGGGCCGGCTGCTCTGGACTCAGCCCGGCCATGGCCTTGAGCTGCGCATCCCAGTGCAGGGTGTGGCGGGTGTCGTTGTACTCCCAGACGCCGATCGAGGCGATCTCGTTGGCCAGGCTGATGCGCTGTTCGGCCTCGCGCAGGGCGCGACTGGTACTGGCGCGCTCGTTGGCGGTGCGAATGCGCTCGACCACTTCGCGAACCAGCGCGACATCGGCCTGGTTCCAGCGCCGTGGCTGCTGGCTGGCGAACAGCAGGAACGGGCGGCTGGGCTGCTGCGGGGAAATCGGCAGTGGGGCGAACAGCAGGCTGCGACTGTGCAGGCTGTCGTGCAACTGCCGCGATTGTGCGTCAGTCTCCAGCGGGTCTTCGAGGGCCAGGATGTCGCCTTGCGCCAGGTGTTGCGTCAGAACCTCGGCGATACGACCAAGCGGATGGTGACCCAGGCGGTCTGCACGGCTCGCTGCGCACCACTGCTGGCTGATGACCAGCGTGGTGGCATCGTCCAGATGGCCGCAGGCTATGCAGTCGGTGCGCGTCAGCCGGCCGAGCCGCTCGTCGAGCACGCAGCTGACATCGACATGCGTATCGTCGTCCTGCAGACGGTCGCTAACCTCCAGCAGGAAGGCTTGCAGCGCTTCGCTGTGGGTACGCTCGCTGATGTCGGTGAAGGTGCAGATCGCCCCTTGCAGCACGCCGTCGCGATGAATCGGCGCGACCCGATAGGCCACCGGCAGGCTGCTGCCGTCCTGGCGGAAGAACAGCTCATAGTCGACCTGCCGCGGTTCGCCGGTGATCGCAGTGTGCTGGATCGGGCATTCGTGCACATCGTAGTGGCTGCCATCGGGGTGGCTGTGGTGGATCACCCCGTGCAGCTGGCGGCCAAGCACTTCATCCTGACTGGCGAAGCCGAGCAGGTTGAGGAAGGCCTGGTTGCACAGTGTGACCCGACCTTCGCAGTCGATGGAATAGAACCCTTCGCTCGCCGAGTCGAGCAGCAGACGGGTGAATGCCTCGCTTTCCAGGCGCTGGACTTCCGCGCGCCGCCGACTGTCGATGTCATGTGCGACGCAGACCCAGCGCAGTACGGAGCCGTCGCCACCGTAGAGCGGTGCGCCGTGCAGCTGGAACCAGCGCACGCCGGCATCACTGTCGAGCAACGGCAGATCGAGGCTGAAGGGCAGCTGGCTGCGTACCGCCTGCCGCCACTGCTGCGCCACCTGCATCCGGTCCTCGTCGGCCACCGCAGCGAGCCAGCCTGTGTCGCGTGAGGCTTGCTCGCTGAGTCCGGTGAACTCGCTCCAGTAGCTGTTGCAGAAACTCAGCGCGCCGTCCGCGCTGCACTGCCAGACCACCTGCGGGCTGAGGTTGACCAGGGTGCGGTAGCGCTCCTCGGCCTCGCGGGTCGCCGCCTGCTCGGCGCGCAGCGCCGTCAGGTCGCGCAGGATCTTGATAAAGCCCAGTGGCTGCTCCTGCTCGTGCAGCAGGGTCAGCACGCCGCCGCCCCAGAACTGCGTGCCGTCCTTGCGCCGGTACCAGCGCTGGTGCGCGGTGGAACCGTGCGCCAGGGCCAGTTGCATCGCCCGCTGCATGGCACCCGCGCAGCGATCCTCGTCGGTCAGCAGCTCGTTGCAGGGGTGCCCGAGCATTTCTTCGGCGTCCCAGCCGAGAATGCGCCGGGCGCCTTCGTTCCAGCTGGTGATCTGACCCTGCAGGTCCAGCGAAACGATCGCGTAATCCACGGCGCCATCGATGATCTGCCGATTGCGTGCCTCGTTGTCTCGGGTCCGCCGCAGCTCCAGCTGGGCCATGAGCTGACGCCCGAGCACTTGCAGGTGCCGGGTCTGGCTCGCGCTCAATTCGTGCGGTTGTGCAGCGAGCACGCAGAGCGTGCCTAGCGGCAGGCCTTCGGCGGTACGCAGGATCACGGCGGCATAAAACCGCGCGGGGGCACCGGTTGCCAGGCTAGGCAGTTGGAGACCGACCGGCAGGTCGTCCGCCTGCAGGCTTACCAGATGATCCGGCTGCTCGATGGCCCAGGCACTGACCGAGGCGGCGCGCTCAACCGGACGGCTGTCGACCCCGAGCGCCGCCGGGCACCATTGGCGATCGGCATCGATGAAGTGCAGCGCGGCGGCGGGGGTCGCGCAGAGCTCGGCGGCCAGCGCGATCAGATCGTCGAAGTCTGTTTCGGACACCCCGTCCAGCACAGCATAACGAGCCAAGGCTGCCAGCCGTTCCGCCTCAGTCCATCCCGCTGCTTGTCTGCTGTGGTCGGCGTTCAAGGAAAATTCTGCTCGGCTGTCCATCGCGCTGCCAGCCTTCTACTGGCCTGCTGGTGAGTCGATCCGCGGACGCAATGCAGCCCCCGCGGAGTGGCCAGCAAAAGACTACACCCGCAACGCTTGGTTCAGGCGCCACGGGCGAAAAGCCCGCCGGACGGTAGCGCCGACTGTTGCGAGCGGCTGGTCGTCAGCGGGCCAGGGCCTGGTTCAAGGCCGCCAGCAGTGCGGCATCCTGCTGATAGATGTCCGGCCGATAGAGCGGCTGTCCGGTCTCGTCGGTGTCCGCGGTCCAGTAGGCCATGAGGATCGGCATCGGCCGCGCCAGGCGGAACTCGTGGGTCTTGCCGGTCTCCAGCAGCCCGGCGACTTCCGCGCGCTCGGCGTCGGTCAGCAGCAGATCGACCACCTGCAGCGCGCCTTCGACCCGCACGCAGCCGGAACTGGTGGTGCGTGTGGCCTTGGCGAACAGCTGCTGGCTCGGCGTGTCATGCAGATAGACCGAGAAGGGATTGGCGAAGCGGATCGCCACGCGGCCGAGCGGATTCTCCGGGCCGGCATCCTGGCGCAGGAAGATGCCGTGCGGGCTGCTCCAGTCCACGCTATGCGGGTCGAGGCGGTTGCCCTGAGCGTCCAGGACCCGCAGCCGGCTGCGCTCCAGATAGCCGGGATCCTTGCGGATCAGCGGCAGCTTGTCTTCGCGCAGGATGGTTGGCGGCACCGTCCAGGTCGGATTCAGTGTCAGTCGGGAGATCGTCGATTTCAGCGGCGGAGTACGGCGCGCCTCGCGGCCGACCTGGGTACGCGTTTGCCACTGCACCTGGCATTCCTCGAAATAGATCAGCCGCGCGCCGGCGATATCTACCAGCAGCGAGCGCGGTTCGAGGTCGTGGGCGATCCAGCGCAGGCGTTCGAGGTTGATGCGCAGCTGATCGAGGCGGGCCGCCGGGCTGACGTTGAGCGCCGCGAGCGTGGCGCGGCCAACTACGCCGTCTGGCTCCAGGCCGTGCTGGCGCTGGAAGGCTTCGACCGCCGCGACCAGCGCCGGGTCGAAGCGTTCGGCCTCGCTCGTGTCGCCGCTGGCTGCTGCCGCGCGGCCGAGCAGGCGCGCGCGCAGCAGCGGCACGCGCCGGTCGCGCATCTGCGGCCGCAGTGTCTGGCCGCCGGGAATGGCCAGCCATTGCGGCAAAGGGCTTCGGCGCAGGCGCGCATAGGCGGCGCGCAGGTCGAGGTAATGCTGCAGATCCGGACGCGCCTGGGCGAAGGCGTCAGGCAGGTCCGCGAGGCCGGCGACGGCGATCGCCAGCAGCTGCTGGCGATCATCCCGCACCGGCAGTTCCGGGTTGCGCCACAGCGGCTCAATCTCATCGCGGGGCAGGCGCCCGCGGGCCAGGTCGTGCAGTGCGGTGAGGTAGGCATGGCTGGTCAGCAGGTCGCTGCAGGTGCGGTGCTGCGCGTGGGCGGTGGCGCTCTGGGTCAGCTGACGGATGCGCTCGACATGGTAGTTGGCCGGGGCGAGGCCGTCGTCGGCCAGCTGCTCGAGCTGTTGTAGCAGACTGTCGATCTGCCGGTAGGAGCGCCATACCGTTTCGAAATCCTGCGTCTGGTAGAAGGCGAACAACCGCTCTTGGGCGGCCGGTGTGATTCGCGGAATGAATCCGCTGCAGTGCGCCGGAAGCTGCTCGAGCGCCGCGCGCAGAGGCGCGACAGGCTCGGTGGCGGGGGCGGCGAGTGCCGACAATGGCAGCCATAACAGCCCAGCGGCCAGACGGAATGCATATTTTTTGAACAACGTTTCGCTCCAGAGCCGCTCATCGACTGTTAAACTGCGCGACATTCACTCAGACTGCGATGCCAGAGACGTCGCGTCGACCATAAGAACATACCGTGTCGGGCAAGCTGCAAGCAGCCTGCCCGAGTTGTTGCGCTACTTCTGCGATTGGGTAGCGAGTATAAGGCGCCGGCCAGACAGGAAGTCGGAAGGCCGTGCCCGATGAGGTTTTTTCATGACCCCGCTTTTGCGACGACTCTGCCTGCTGGCAGGCCTGTTCGTGCTGTCGACGCCCACCTGGGCGGCCACTCCCGTCTATCAACCGCTGGTCGACAACCTGGCGCGCGTAGCGCCGACGCTGGATCGTCAGGTGCTGACCCACGCCGTCGCCGCCATGCAGTGTGCGGTGAATAACGGCGCCGCGGCGGCCGACCGGCTCGCGGTGATCGACTTTTCCCGTCCGTCCTCCGAGCGCCGCCTGTGGATTTTCGATCTCGGCAAGCGTTCGTTGTTACTGCGGGACTTCGTCGCCCACGGCCAGAAATCCGGCGATAACCACGCCACGCGCTTCTCCAATGTGGTGGGCAGTCATCAGTCGAGCATCGGCCTGTTCCGCACCGCCGAAAGCTATAGCGGCAAACACGGCTACTCGCTGCGCATGGACGGACTGGAGCCGGGCATCAATGACCGCGCCCGCGAGCGCGCCATCGTGATTCATCCCGCGGCATACGTGAACCCGGCCTGGATTTCCACGCAGGGACGCATCGGCCGCAGCCAGGGCTGTCCGGCGGTCCGCCCGGAAGTCGCACGCATGGTGGTCGATAGCCTCAAGGGTGGGCAATTCATGTTCTCCTGGTATCCCGACCAGAAGTGGCTGCGCTCGTCTGCCTATCTGAACTGCAAGCCGAACCAGGTGGCGAGCATCCTCGCCGCGCGCTCCGACGGCTGATCGTCGCATCATCCGGTGGCTGACGCCGAAGGCGGCGTCGCCACCAGGTCATACTGCCTGCCCCGCTACTTCTGTTCGCTCTGCGGTGTCACCCGCAGCACTTCTTCCATGGTCGTCAGGCCGGCGGCAATCTTCTGCGCACCGGACAGGCGCAGGCTGCGCATGCCGTCCTTGAAGGCCTGGCGGCGCAGGGCGACGAGATCGGTGTCGGCAGTGATCAGCGGCTTGATCGCATCATTGAGCAGCATGATCTCGTAGACGCCTGCGCGCCCGCGGTAGCCGGTGTCGCGGCACTCCGGGCAGCCCACCGCCTGCTGCGCGGCGCTCGGCAGTGGCGCGTTCCAGGGCTTGGTCAGCGCCGCCCAGTCATCGGCATCCAGTTGCGCCGGCGCCTTGCAGTGCGGACACAGCGTGCGCACCAGGCGCTGGGCCATCACGCCGAGAATGGTGGCCTTGAGCAGGTAGTGCGGCACGCCCAGCTCGAGCAGGCGGCTGATGGCGCTGGGTGCATCGTTGGTGTGCAGGGTGGAGAGCACCAGGTGGCCGGTCAGCGCGGCCTGGATGGCCATCTCGGCGGTTTCCAGGTCGCGGATCTCGCCGATCATGATGATGTCCGGGTCCTGGCGCATCAGTGCGCGCACGCCGCTGGCGAAGGTCAGGTCGATGTTGTGCTGCACCTGCATCTGGTTGAAGGCGCCCTCGATCATCTCGATCGGGTCCTCGATGGTGCAGACATTCACCTCAGGCGTCGCCAGCTGCTTGAGCGTGGTGTAGAGCGTGGTGGTCTTGCCCGAGCCGGTCGGTCCGGTGACCAGGATGATGCCGTTGGGCTGGCTGGTCATGCTCTGCCAGCGGCGCAGGTCGTCGGCGGAAAACCCCAGCTGGTCGAAGCCCTTGAGCAGCACCTCGGGGTCGAAGATGCGCATTACCATCTTCTCGCCGAACGCGGTGGGCAGGGTGGACAGGCGCAACTCCACCTCGCCGCCATCCGGGGTCTTGGTCTTGACCCGGCCGTCCTGCGGCTTGCGCTTTTCGGCGACGTTCATCCGCCCCAGGGATTTCAGCCGGCTGACCACCGCCATCGTCACCTGTGGCGGGAACTGGTAGACGTTGTGCAGCACGCCGTCGATGCGAAAGCGCACGGTGCCCTGCTCGCGCCGGGGCTCGATGTGGATGTCGCTGGCGCGCTGCTGGAAGGCGTACTGGAACAGCCAGTCGACGATGTTGACGATGTGCGAATCGTTAGCGTCCGGTTCCTGGTCGCTGGCGCCGAGGTTGAGCAGCTGCTCGAAGTTGCCGACGCCGCTGATCTTCTGCTCCGTGCCGCTGGCCCCGCTGACCGATTTGGCCAGGCGGTAGAACTCCACGGTGAAGCGCTGGATGTCCGCGGGGTTGGCCACCACGCGCTTGATCGGGCGCTTGAGCACGTGGGTCAGGTTGGCTTCCCAGGCATGCACGAAGGGCTGACAGCTGGCGATGGTGACGGCGCTGCTGTCGACGGCCACGGCCAGAATCTTGTGGCGCTGGGCGAACGCGTAGGACATCAGCGGGGTGACGGCGGCGACATCGATCTTCAGCGGATCGATGCGCATATAGGGCTGGCCGGCCAGCTCCGCCAGCCAGATGGTCAGGGTTTCCAGATCGAGCTTCTTGCCGGGACGCTGCAGGTCATCGAGCTGCTGGGCGGCGAGAAATTCCAGCGGGTGCTGCTGGTTGTTCACTGCGCTGCGGCGCACCGTCAGACACTGTTCGGCGCTTTCCTGCGCGACACGCCCGTGGGCGATCAGTTCGCGCAACAGGTCGTTGAGATCGATGAAACGGTCCTGGCCGGGCATATTCAAGACGGACATGGGGCTCCTTCGGAGCGGCGACACAAAGGCCCTAAGCTTGCCGCCAAAACCCCGGCTTGTCTGCCGCCGGGGTTCAACTTTGTGCGAGGGGGCGCGCGCCGGCCCAGCCGGTTACTTTTCCAGCAGCTTCCAGGCCTTGAGCGTCCATACCCGGTGCGCCTGCTCGACACGTAGCTGGCGCGCCTCGTCGTTCAGCGGCTGGCGGGCGAGTTCATGGAGCTTGGCCAGTTCGCCGTAGAGACGGTCGGTTTCCGGCAGCTCCAGCACGCCGCGGGCCAGATGCAGCCAGACCAGCAGACGCTCCATGCGCGGGCTCTGCTCGGCAAGGTCTTCGGGCTGCTGCTGGTAGCGCGGCAATTGCAGGGCCTTGGCCTCTTCTGCCAGCAGGTGCAGCAGCCACTTGCCCAGCTCGGCGGCACCCTGGCGATCGCCACGGGCGTTGCGACCTTCGGTCCAGCTGCGTTGCAGCAGCCACAGCGAGGCTTTCAGCGACAGCAGCCCCCAGCGGGTCTGGCCGAGTTCCTCGGCGAACTGCGTCGGTGCGGCCTTGCGCATGCCTTCATCATCCTGGCCGGCTTCGATGCGCGGGCGCCAATCCTGGATTAGCGCATCAAGCAACTCGCGCAGCTCGCGGCTGCTGGCGCGCGGGGCGGCCTGGCCGAGGCTGCCGAGCAGTGCGCGTAACTCGACGAGCTGCTGCAGCCAGTCGCCGAGCAACTTCCAGCGACCGTTGAAGCGATACTGCTCGGCCAGCCGTTGACTGTTGCCGAGCAGCTGCCAACCGAGGGCGACCACGGCGTCGTCCAGCGGCATCGTCGCATCGAGCTCAGGCGCCGGCAGTTGCAGGCTGTAGCCGTCGGCATCGTACAGGCGGTAGCCGCGTTCGGCCTTGCTGATGTCGCAGGGCATCAGCGGCAGGTCAGCGGCCAGTTCGGCGGCCAGTTCCAGCAGCGCCTCGGGCTCGCCCTGCCGCAGCTCCAGTTCCAGCTCGCAGATTTCCTCGGTCTGCTTGCCGGCAGTCACTTGGCCCAGATCCAGCGCCGCCTCGATGACCACCTTGGCCTTGCCACGGCCCCAGGAGATGTCGGCTTTTTCACGGACGAAGTCGGTGCTGAAGATCGGTTTCAGGGTCTTCTTGTCCAGCGTGGCGAGGCTGGCCGGCCAGCAGTCGTCGCCAAGCTTCTTGGTATCGAGCTTGGCTTTGTCCAGGTACCAGTCCCATTCGTTGCGCTCGGACAGCCCGGCAACGCTCTGGCCGCGGCTCTTCAGTGTCTGGATGAACTGCTCGCCGTCGCGGCGCAGACGCAGGGCGACGCGCGCCTGGGCAAGGTCGCGGGCGGGGGTGTCGTAATACTGGTTGAACAGCTCGTGACGCTGCCAGCCGCTCTTGTTGCGCTTCTTCAGCAGCGGATGCTCGCGCAGCGCGAGCAGGGTGTCGCGGCTGACGCGCAGCTTGATTTCGGTTTCTTTCTGCATGATGCCGAGGGGGTGCCTATAGTTTTTTGATGTTGCAGCCGGATGACACGCGGTAGCGGCTGTAAGAGCGCATCCGTATACTTGCGGCCTCTTTTGAACCGGGGACTTCCCTATGCCAGTCAACCCTTTCGTCAGCCTATTCGGACGCTCGCCTATCGGCCCGATGCAGCAGCACATGGCCAAGTCCCATGAATGTGCCGCCAATCTGGTGCCGCTGTTCCAGGCGGTGATGGCCGAAGACTGGGGCCAGGTCGAGCAGATTCAACAGCAGATGGCCCAGTTGGAAAACGAAGCCGACAAGCTGAAGAAGAGTGTCCGTCAGCATCTGCCCAAGAGTCTATTCTTGCCGGTGCCGCGTTCGGACCTGCTGGATTTGCTGAGTGTACAGGACAAAATCGCCAACCGCGCCAAGGACATCGCCGGCCTGATGCTGGGCCGCTGCATGACCATCCCGGCGGCGCTGCAGCCGCAGATGCTGGCGTACGTGCAGCGCACCGTCGACGCCAGCGCCCAGGCGCTCAAGGCGCTCAAGGAACTGGATTCGCTGCTCGAGACCGGCTTCAGTGGCCGTGAGGCGACGCTGGTCGAGAAGATGGTCGAAGAGCTCGAGGAGATCGAGCGCGAAACCGATCGTATGCAGATTACGGTGCGTCGCGCACTGTTCCACCTGGAAAAGGATTTGCCGGCTGTGGACGTGATCTTCCTCTACAAGATCATTGAATGGATCGGCGACGTCGCCGATCGCGCCGAGCGCGTCGGTAACCGACTGGAACAATTGCTGGCGCGCTGAGGCGCCAGCGTCCTTTCTGGGTTCAACAGGTAATTCTTATGTCTTTTATCGCGGATTACGGCTTCGTACTCCTGGTGCTCGCCTGCACGTTCGGTTTCTTCATGGCCTGGGGCGTAGGCGCCAACGATGTGGCCAACGCCATGGGCACCTCGGTGGGCTCGCGGGCGCTGACCATCAAGCAGGCGATCGTGATCGCCATGATCTTCGAGTTCTGTGGTGCCTACCTCGCCGGCGGTGAAGTCACCGAGACGATCAAGAACGGCATTGTCGATGCCGAGGTCATTTCTGCGGATCTGATGGTGCTGGGCATGATGTCGGCGCTGCTGGCGGCCGGGACCTGGTTGCTGATCGCGACGATGAAAGGCTGGCCGGTTTCCACCACGCACTCGATCATCGGTGCGGTGATCGGCTTCGCAGCGGTCGGGGTGTCCACCGATGCGGTGCACTGGAGTGCCATCGGCCCGATCGTCGCCAGTTGGGTGATCACCCCGTTCCTGTCCGGACTGGTTGCGTTCGGCCTGTTTGTCAGCGTGCAGAAATTGATCATCAACACCGACGAGCCTTTCCGCAACGCCAAGCGTTTCGTGCCGCTGTACATGTTCATCACCGGTTTCATGGTCGCCCTGATGACCGTGACCAAGGGCCTCAAGCACGTCGGTCTGCACCTGAGCGGCGAGCAGGGCATCCTGCTGGCGCTGGGCATCGGCGTGCTGGTGATGCTGGTAGGTATCGCGCTGCTCTCGCGGATCCAGGTAGACGTCGAAGCGGACCGGACTTTCCATTACGCCAGCGTGGAGAAGGTGTTCGCCGTGCTGATGATCTTCACCGCCTGCTCGATGGCTTTTGCCCACGGTGCCAATGACGTGGCCAACGCCGTCGGCCCGCTGGCGGCTGTGGTCGGTGTGATCCAGTCTGGTGGTGCTGCCGAAATCGCCGCCAAGTCGGCGGTACCGGGTTGGGTGCTGCTGCTCGGCGCCATCGGTATCGTCATCGGCCTGGCCACCTACGGCTACAAGGTGATCGCCACCATCGGCAAGGAAATCACCGAACTGACCCCAAGCCGCGGCTTCGCCGCCGAACTGGCGACCGCCTCCACCGTGGTCGGCGCCTCGGCTATCGGCCTGCCGGTTTCCACGACCCACACCCTGGTCGGCGCGGTGCTCGGTATCGGTATCGCGCGCGGTATCGGTGCGCTGAACCTTGGTGTGGTCGGCTCGATCTTCATGTCATGGATCATCACCCTGCCGGCCGGCGCGGTGCTGGCGATCGTATTCTTCAGCATCCTCAAGGCGATCTTCGTCTGATCGCGGACGCCTTGTTTCAGCGGCACACACGCCCCGTCAGCCGACGGGGCGTTTTGCTTCCAGGTCCCGCACCAGGCCGTTTCGTGCTTCACTGAGCGCTCCTGTCGCGCATCGAAGGAGGCCGCCGGTGCCCATCCCCTCGCTCAAAGAACAGTTTGCCGCGCTGATTGCTGCACCCTCGGTCAGCTGTACCCAGCCGCACTGGGACCAGAGCAACCGTGCGGTGGTCGAGCTGCTGGCCGCCTGGCTGAGCGATCTCGGCTTCGCCTGCGAGCTGCAGCCCGCCAGCCCTGGAAAGTTCAATCTGCTCGCCAGCTATGGCAGCGGCCCGGGTGGCCTGGTGCTGGCCGGGCATAGCGATACCGTGCCGTTCGATGCGGCGTTGTGGCAATCCGACCCGCTGCGTCTGCGCGAGGCCGACGGCCGCTGGTACGGCCTGGGCAGCTGCGACATGAAGGGCTTCTTTCCACTGATCATCGAGGCGGTGCGTCCGCTACTGGCGCAACCGTTTCGTCAGCCGTTGCTGATCCTGGCCACCTGCGACGAGGAAAGCTCGATGTCCGGCGCCCGAGCGCTGGCCGCCGCCGGAAGGCCGCTGGGGCGCGCCGCGCTGATTGGCGAACCCACCGGGTTGCGTCCGGTGCGTCTGCACAAGGGCATCATGATGGAACGGCTGGACATCCTCGGGCAGAGCGGCCATTCGTCCAATCCGGCCTATGGCCACAGCGCGCTGGAGGCCATGCACGCGGCGATGGGCGAGCTGCTGACGCTGCGCCGCCAGTGGCAGGCGGAGTTCAACAACCCGCTGTTCGATGTGCCACAGCCGACGCTGAATCTCGGTTGCATCCACGGCGGCGACAACCCCAACCGCATCTGCGGACAGTGCGCGCTGGAGTTCGACCTGCGCCCGTTGCCGGGCATGGATCCGGCGCAGCTGCGCGCGACCATTCGCCAGCGCCTGCAGCCCCTCGCCGAGCAGCATCAGGTGAAGATCGAGCTGGCACCGATCTTCCCCAGCGTACCGGCCTTCGAACAAGCGGCGGATAGTGAACTGGTGCAGCTGGCCGAACGCCTGACCGGGCACCGCGCCGAGGCGGTGGCGTTCGCCACCGAAGCACCTTATCTTCAGCAGCTCGGTTGCGAGACGCTGATCTTGGGCCCGGGCGACATCGCCTGTGCGCACCAGCCGGACGAGTACCTCGAGCTGGCGCGCATCGAGCCGACCGTCCAGCTGCTGCGCCAGCTGATCGAACACTACTGTTTGCACCCGGCGCGGGCCTGACGCCGTCTCTTCGTATTGATCCGACAGGTTTATTCATGCACGACTACGTCACCTGGCTACGCGACTCCTCGCCCTACATCAATTCCCACCGCGACCGCACCTTCGTCGTCATGCTGCCTGGCGACGGCCTGGAGCACGCCAATTTCGCCAACATCGTCCACGACCTGGTGCTGCTGCACAGCCTCGGCGTGCGTCTGGTGCTGGCGTTCGGCTCGCGTCCGCAGATCGAGGCGCGGCTGACGGCACGCGGCATCGAGCCGCATTTCCATCGCGATCTGCGCATCACCGATGCGGCGACCCTGGAGTGCGTGATCGACGCCGTCGGGCAGATGCGCATCGCCCTCGAGGCGCGGCTGTCGATGGACATGGCGGCCTCGCCGATGCAGGGCGCGCGGCTGCGCGTGGCCAGTGGCAACTTCGTCACCGCGCGGCCGATCGGTGTGCTCGATGGCGTCGACTTCCACCATACCGGCGAAGTGCGGCGCATCGACCGCAAGGGCATCGGTCGCCTGCTTGACGAGCGCACCATCGTGCTGCTTTCGCCGCTGGGCTACTCGCCCACCGGCGAGATCTTCAACCTGGCCTGTGAGGACGTCGCCACCCGCGCGGCGATCGATCTGCAGGCCGACAAGCTGGTGCTTTATGGCGCCGAGCCGGGGCTGCTGGATGAAAGCGGCAAGCTGGTGCGCGAGCTGCGCCCGCAGCAGATTCCGGCCTATGTCGAACGCCTCGGCAGCCAGTACCAGGCCGAGTTGCTGGATGCGGCGGCGCAGGCCTGCCGCGGCGGCGTGCGGCGCAGTCATGTGGTCAGCTATGCCGACGATGGCGCACTGCTCAACGAGCTGTTCACCCGCGACGGCGCCGGCACCCTGGTGACCCAGGAGCAGTTCGAGCAGCTGCGCGAGGCCACCATCGAGGATGTCGGCGGGCTGATCGATCTGATCACCCCGCTGGAGGAACAGGGCATCCTGGTGCGCCGCTCGCGCGAAGTGCTGGAGCGTGAGGTCGAGCAGTTCAGCATCGTCGAGCGCGACGGGCTGATCATTGCCTGCGCGGCGCTCTATCCGATTGCCGACTCCGATGCCGGCGAGCTGGCCTGTCTGGCGGTGAATCCGGAATACCGCCATGGCGGCCGCGGCGATGAGCTGCTCGAACGCATCGAGGAGCGCGCGCGCAAGCTCGGGCTGAAGAAGCTCATCGTGCTCACCACCCGCACCGCCCACTGGTTCCGCGAGCGCGGCTTCGAGCCGATCAGCGTCGAGCGCCTGCCGGCGGCGCGCGCCTCGTTGTACAACTTCCAGCGCAATTCGAAGATCTTCGAAAAGCCACTCTGAGGCACGGCGGCGGGCCGCGCGCCCGCCGTCCGCCCTGTCACTGCAGCGGCAGCTGCACCGTCCCGCGCAGGCTCACGGCGCTCGGCACCCGTGAGAAGCTGAGGGTGTACTGCGGATGAAAGCCGTAGAGCATCAGTCCGACCTCATCACCCGAATTCAGTCGGGTGCTCACCGCCACCAGTTCGGTCTGCCGCGCGCCGACGCCACGCAGCGGCAGAATCTGGTCGTGCAGCAGCTCGGTGCGGCCACTGGCTACGCGCTTGACGCCGAGCCCGACGAACAGGCGCGGGTCCAGCGCCGCTTCGCCATCGATGGTCAGGTCTGCCAGTGGCACGCCAGCCACGGTTTGTGCACCGCTGGCGCGATACAGCGGCACGAAGCGCGGGGCGGTGCCGAGTTCGGCGATCAGCTGCGGCGGTAACGCCGTAACCAGTTCGGTGAGGATCGCGCTGACTTGCTCCGGGTTACCGGTGGCAATGCCGCTCAGTGCGCCGAGGAGGACTTTCACGCTGTCGGCCGACAGCCGGCTCAGCAGCTCGGACAGCGTCGCTGGGTCGAGCTTGCGCAGCAGGTTCAGAACCACATCGATGGACGGCGGGCCGACCAGCAGATTGCCGCTTGCGGTGCTCAGGACAACCCCACCGCGCGGAACATCGTCGCGCACGATGCCGTGATCCTCGCCCTGAGTGAAGCAGACGCGTGGCATGTCGATCTGCCGTTGCAGTTGACGCAGCTTGCCGTCGAGAAAGGTGTAGGCGAGGTCGGTGATGCGGTAGGTGCGATCGCCGCAACGCACGTCGGCGTCCACCGAGCCGATCGCACCGTACTGCAGGCCCGGCAGCAGATGACCGCCGCTGGAGACCAGCAGATAGGCGTCGTTGCCGGCCGCGCGCAGGCATTGGTAGTTCCAGCCTGCTTCGTTGGCATTGAACAGGGTGTCGTTCACGCCCTGAATGAACAGCGCATCGACCCGTGGTGGGTTCGTGCCGCAGAACGCCCCCAGGCCGTGGCCGGCCAGCCGTTCGGAGGTTGCCGCATCTATGCTCCCGGTCAGTGACTGGGCATAGGCGCGCGTGACCCAGGGCGCCTGATCGTTAACCGCCAGGGCGCTGAGCAGCGTCAGCCAGAGCGTCTTCGGAACGGCGTTGGGCGTGAGACTGTAGGCGAGGTCGTTCCAGGTGATCATGGGCACCAGGGCATCGAAACGCGGATCGATGCCGGCGCCGATCAACTGGAAGCCGCCGCCGTAACTCAGCCCGATGCCGCCCACCAGCGGATCGCCGCTCAGGTAGGCGAGATGCGGTGTCAGGCTGCCTTCGGCCCAGTCGAGTAGCGTGCGGATATCCCGGCCCTCGATCTGCGGGTCCTGCACATGGGCCTGCCCGCCGCTTTCGCCGAAGCCGCGCTGATCGAAGGTCATGACGAAATAGCCGCTCTCCCAGGCCTTGCGGGCGGTCGCCGTCAGCGAATCGCTCTCGCTGAGATCCTTCGAGCGACTGCCGCCCCAGCCGTGGCTGTAGACCAGTAGCGGGGCGGCCTGGCCTTGGGCGAGCGCGGGCTGGAAGACGGTGACTGCGAGCGGTGTACCGTCGAAGGAGGTGATGGTCAGGTCGTAGCGCAACGCCGACAGGGCCGGTCCGCCACCGCTGATGGCGCCGGCAAGCGGTGGGCTGGCGGCTTCCGTGGTTGGTGACTGGGTCAGGCCCAGCAGCGTGGCGAGCACCAGGGCGGCAGCCAAGGTGCCTCGGCGGGCGCAAAGCAGGATCGAATGCAAGGACATCAAACGCACCTCTTTTGTTGTTGTTCTGGAGAGCAGGCGTGGCAGTGCGCCACGGCCGCTTTCGGCGTACCGCTGTTAGAGCCGTAGAGGTGGGGAAAAAGTTCGACGTAGCGGACGCGCAGCACTGCGGATGCGCTGTGGTGGGGGAATCGGGGCGCCGATGGCGCCCTGTAGATCTGGGGATGCTGCTGGGGGTCAGGCGCTAAGGCTGCGCTGGTACTCGGCGACGAAGCTGTCGAAATCGAGCGTGTCTGCCGCTTCCATCGCTGCTTGCTGCTCCAGCGACTGGCGGGCCGCTGTCTCGAAAGCGGCCACTGTCTCGGCCGGCAACGGTTGTCCGCGGAAATGTTCGGCATGGTTCAGCGTCTGACGCATGGCGAACTGGCGGAAGCTCTCGCCGGTACGCTGCAGCTCGTCGAGCACGCGCGCCGAGGGCGTCAGGCGGCTGTCGGCGACCTTGGCCTGTTGTGCCGCGATGGCCTGGGCATGCTGCTGGCCGTCGTGAGCGCGGTCGAGCAGGTCGGCAACCGTGCCGATCTCCTCGAGCAGCGAAGCGGCCCAGTCGACCAGCGGGATGCTCCGGCCGCTGCGGCGCAGCTCCAGGCCCGGACGCCGGCCTTCCTTGACGACCTTGAGGAAGTTGTCGGTCGCCGCGCCGCATTCGCCCTCGATCAGGCACGGGCTGTTCTTCAGTGCACAGAACAGCAGGAAGGCGTCGAGGAAGCGTGCCTCCTCAAGGTCGATACCCAGCGGCAGGTACGGATTGATGTCCAGGCAGCGCACTTCGATGTACTGGATGCCGCGCGCGCGCAGCGCCTGCAGCGGCCGCTCGCCGGTGGCGGTGACACGCTTCGGGCGGATGTTGGAGTAGTACTCGTTTTCGATCTGCAGCACGTTGGTGTTGAGCTGCTGCCAGTTGCCGGCGGCATCCTTGATGCCCATCGCCTCGTAAGGGCCGTAAGGCGTGGAAACCGCGCGGTAGAGGCTTTCGGTATAGCTCGGCAGGTCGTCGTAGCAGGGCGTGAGGCCGGCCTGAGCATTGTTCTGGTAGCCCAGGTCGCTCATGCGCAGGCTGGTCGCATACGGCAGGTAGAGCGTGTCGGTATCGAGTTGTTCGAGCCCCTGTGCGCGACCGCGCAGGAAGCCGGCGTCCAGTGCCGGCGAGGCGCCGAACAGGTACATCAGCAACCAGCTGTAGCGGCGGAAATTGCGGATCAGGCCGATGTAGCGCGCCGACTGGTAGTCCTGCCGTGCGCTGTGATCGCCTTCGGCCTGCTGCAGCAGCGGCCACAGCGCCTCGGGCAGCGAGAAGTTGTAATGGATGCCGGCGATGCACTGCATGGTCTTGCCGTAGCGCAATGCCAGACCCTGGCGATAGACGTGCTTGAGTCGGCCGATGTTGGAGCTGCCGTATTCGGCAATCGGGATGTCCGCCTCGTCCGGCAGCGGGCAGGGCATCGACGGGCTCCAGAGGTACTCGCCGTCGAGCTTGGTATAGGTGAAGCGGTGAATGGCCTCCAGCTCGGCCAGGGTCTGCGCCGGGTCAGCTGCGGTGCCGGTGATGAACTCCAGCAGTGCCTCCGAGTAATCCGTGGTGATCTGCGGATGGGTCAGCGCGGAGCCGAGTGCCCGAGGATGCGTGGTGTGGGCCAGCTGGCCATTCGCATCGACGCGCAGGCACTCGCGTTCGATCCCGTGCAGGCATTGGCTGAGCAGCGGCAGGTTGGGGTGCTCGGCCAGCAATGCCAGACGATGAGAGAGGATATCGCTCAACTTGTGGGTTCCTTCACGCGACAGTCGGCCCAATATGGGGATGGAAACGCCGCTTCACAAGAGGCGGCGCCGCTTCGAGCCGATTCACGGCCGGCGGCTACAGGCAGGCGAACGTCGCCTGGGCCTTGGCGATCAGTTTGTCGCCCTGATGCACCTCGGCTTCGAGCACCTGGGTGCGTCGACCGCCATGCACCACCCAGGCGCGACAGCGCAGCTCGCCATCGCTCACCGGGCGGATGTAGTTGACCTTGCATTCGAGCGTGACGCTGTTCGGCGAGCCGTCGCCGAGGCTGTGGCTGGCCTGGCCCATGGCGGTGTCGATCAGCGAGAACAATGCGCCGCCGTGCAGCTTGCCGTGCAGGTTGCGCAAACCATCGTGCATGGTCAGGCCGAGCACGGCCTCGCCATGGCCGACCTGGTGAATCTCCAGGCCGAGCAGGCGGCCGAAGGCGCTGGAACTGCCCACCGCCTCGACTTGCTTGCTCATGCCTATTTCCTCAGTTGCTTGGCATTGGCGAACAGCGCGGCCATGGCCGCATTGGCCGGTGCCGGCTTGTCTTCCTTGGCATGGCGCTCGCTGCGCGGCGCGTTGCCGCGTGGCTTGCCAGCGCCGCCACGCGGCCCGTCGGTCTTGGCACCGGGTGTGTCGCTCATGCGCATGGACAGGCCGACGCGGTTGCGCGGGATGTCCACCTCCATGACCTTGACCTTGACGATGTCGCCGGCCTTGACCACCTCGTAGGGGTCCTTGACGAACTTCTCCGACAGCGCGCTGATGTGCACCAGGCCGTCCTGGTGCACGCCGATGTCGACGAAGGCGCCGAAGTTGGTGACGTTGGTCACCACGCCTTCGAGCACCATGCCCGGCTCCAGATCGCTGAGCTTCTCGACGCCGTCCTGGAATTCGGCGGTCTTGAACTCGGGGCGCGGGTCGCGACCCGGCTTGTCCAGTTCACTGAGGATGTCGGTGACGGTGGGCAGGCCGAAGGTCTCGTCGGTGAACTGCTTGGGGTCCAGGCGCTTGAGGAAGGCCGAGTCGCCGATCAGCGAGCGGATGTCGCGACCGGTATCGGCGGCGATGCGCTTGACCAGCGGGTAGGTTTCCGGGTGCACGGCGGAGGCGTCCAGCGGATTGTCGCCGTTCATTACGCGGAGGAAGCCGGCGGCCTGTTCGAAGGTCTTGTCGCCCAGGCGTGGCACCTTCTTCAGCTCGCTGCGGGACTTGAACGCGCCATTGGCATCGCGGAACTGCACGATGTTCTGCGCCAGCGTCGCGTTGAGGCCGGAGATGCGCGCCAGCAGCGCGGCGGAGGCGGTATTCACATCGACGCCGACGGCGTTCACGCAGTCCTCGACCACCGCATCCAGCGAGCGCGCCAGCTTGAGCTGCGAGACGTCGTGCTGGTACTGGCCGACGCCGATGGATTTCGGATCGATCTTCACCAGCTCGGCCAGCGGGTCCTGCAGGCGGCGGGCGATGGAGACGGCGCCGCGCAGGGACACGTCCAGATCGGGGAATTCCTTGGCGGCCAGTTCCGAGGCCGAGTACACCGAGGCGCCGGCTTCGCTGACCATGATCTTGGTGAGCTTGAGGCCCGGCACCTTCTTGATCAGCTCGCCGGCCAGCTTGTCCGACTCGCGGCTGGCGGTGCCGTTGCCGATGGCGATCAGATCGACGGCGTGCTTGGCACAGAGCTTGGCGAGGATCGCCAGGGTGCCGTCCCAGTCGTTGCGCGGCGCGTGCGGGTAGACGGTGGCGGTCTCCAGCAGCTTGCCGGTGGCGTCCACCACCGCGACCTTGCAGCCGGTACGCAGGCCCGGGTCCAGCGCCAGGGTCGCGCGCGGGCCGGCCGGTGCGGCCAGCAGCAGGTCATGCAGGTTGCGGGCGAATACGGAGATGGCTTCGTCTTCGGCCTTGTCACGCAGCTCGCCGAGCAGGTCGGTTTCCAGATGGGTGTACAGCTTGACCTTCCAGGTCCAGCGCACCACTTCACCGAGCCACTTGTCGGCGGCGCGCCCGCGGTTGGCGATGCCGAAGCGCTCGCCGATCATCGTTTCGCCCGGGTGCATGCTGCCCGGCGTCTCGTCACCGACCTTGAGGCTGACGCTGAGGATGCCCTCGTTGCGCCCGCGGAAGATCGCCAGCGCCCGGTGCGACGGCGTGTTCTTCAGCACTTCGTCATGCTCGAAATAGTCGCTGAACTTGGCGCCTTCGGTTTCCTTGCCCGGCACCACGCGCGCACTGAGGGTGGCGTTGTGCTTGAGGAACTCACGCAGCTTGGCCAGCAGGTCGGCGTCCTCGGCGAAGCGCTCCATGAGGATGTACTTGGCGCCTTCGAGCACGGCTTTCACATCGGCGAAGCCCTTCTCGGCGTTGATGAAGCGCTCGGCTTCCTGCTCGGGGACGAGCTCCGGGTTGCCGAACAGCGCATCGGCCAGCTCACCGAGACCAGCTTCGAGAGCGATCTGGCCCTTGGTGCGGCGCTTCTGCTTATAAGGCAGGTAAAGGTCTTCAAGGCGGGTTTTGGTGTCGGCGAGGTCGATCTCGCGCTTGAGTTCGGGGGTCAGCTTGCCCTGTTCCTCGATGCTGGCGAGGATCGAGACGCGCCGCTCGTCCAGCTCGCGCAGGTAGCGCAGGCGCTCTTCCAGGTTACGCAGCTGGGTATCGTCGAGGCTGCCGGTGACTTCCTTGCGGTAACGGGCGATGAAGGGAACGGTGGAGCCTTCGTCGAGCAGCGCCACGGCGGCGGCGACCTGTTGCGGGCGCACGCCCAGCTCGTTGGCGATACGGGAATTGATGCTGTCCATGAACCTACCTGGGTCAGTCGAACCATTGCAGGCCGGGCCTGCGCGAAAGCCGGCGATTATAGGGGAAGTGCGACGACTGGCCTCAAGCGAATCGGCCGGATGGCGCTCGCACAGGTGCAGACGACATGCGCCGCCGGCGGAAGGCCAGCTTCGGCGGGAAAAATCTGCTAACAATGGCTGTCAGTAGCGCCGATCCACACTGCGCCATAATGCGCCGTCGATAATCCGGGAGTTCCCATGAGCAGCACAGCGCCCGCCAGCGAAGGCGAAAAAATCCTCATCGTCGATGACGATGCCCGTCTGCGGCGTCTGCTCGAGCGCTTTCTCGACGAGCAGGGCTATCGCGTGCGCACCGTGGAGAACACCGAACAGATGGACCGGCTGCTCAGCCGAGAGCTGTTTCATCTGGTGGTGCTCGATCTGATGATGCCCGGCGAGGATGGTCTGTCAGCCTGCCAGCGGTTGCGCGAGGGCAACAACCAGATCCCGATCATCATGCTCACCGCCAAGGGCGACGAGGCCAGCCGCATCCAGGGGCTGGAGCAGGGCGCCGATGATTACCTGGCCAAGCCGTTCAACCCCCGTGAGCTGCTGGCGCGCATTCGCGCGGTGCTGCGCCGGCAGGCACCACAGGTGCCCGGTGCGCCGGGCAGCGAGGACGAGATCGTCACCTTCGGCGACTACCAGCTGTCGCTGGCGACCCGTGAGCTGACCAAGGGCGATCAGGTGCACATGCTGACCACCGGCGAGTTCGCCGTGCTCAAGGCGCTGGTGCAGCACGCCCGCGAGCCACTGACCCGTGACAAGCTGATGAACCTCGCTCGCGGGCGCGAATGGGACGCCCTGGAGCGCTCCATCGACGTGCAGATCTCGCGCCTGCGCCGGCTGATCGAGCCCGACCCGTCCAAGCCGCGTTACATCCAGACGGTATGGGGCGTGGGCTACGTGTTCGTGCCGGACGGTAACAAGTAGTCGTGAGGCCGCGCAGCTGGCGGCCTTGTTTCGTTCGCGCGGCGCGAGCCGCGTTCCCACGCAGTCCTGGCCCGTCATGAAAACCCCGCTGTGGTTCCCGCAAAGCTTCTTCGCCCGCACGCTGTGGATGGTGCTGGTGGTCGTGCTGTTCTCCAAGGTGCTGACGCTGTTCTACCTGATGGCGAACGAGGATGTACTGGTGGATCGCCAGTACAGCCACGGTGCGGCGCTGACCCTGCGTGCCTACTGGGCGGCGCGCGATGACGACCGCGAGCGGATCGGCCGCGCGGCCGGCCTGCAGACGGTGCCGGAGCTGGAAGTGCCGCGCGGCGAATACCACTGGCCCTACACCGATATCTTCCAGCGCCAGATGCGCGCCGAACTCGGACCGCAGACCGAAGTTCGCGTGCGCATCCAGCCGTCCACCGCGATCTGGGTGCTGGCGCCCAGCCTCGGCCGCGACTGGGTGAGGGTGCCGCTGTACGCCTATCCGCTGCGCGGCCAGCGCATCTGGAGCGTGCTTGGCTGGTTCCTCGGCATCGGCCTGCTGTCGACGGCCGCGGCGTGGATCTTCGTCAACCAGCTCAACCTGCCGCTCAAGCGGCTGGTCTACGCCGCGCGGCAGATCGGCAAGGGGCGCAGCGTGCGCTTGCCGATCGGCGATACGCCGAGCGAGATGACCGAGGTCTATCGTGCCTTCAACCAAATGGCCGAGGACGTCGAGCAGGCCGGTCGCGAACGCGAGCTGATGCTCGCCGGGGTGTCGCATGACCTGCGCACGCCACTAACGCGCCTGCGCCTGTCGCTGGAGCTGATGGCCGGCGACGACGAACTCACCGAGGACATGATCCGCGACGTTGAGGACATGGATGCGATCCTCGATCAGTTCCTCGCCTTCGTCCGCGACGGCAGCGACGAACCGGTGGAGAACCTCGATCTGGCCGAGCTGATCCGCGAGGTGGTGGCGCCGTACAACCAGCACGAGGAGTCGGTGCGCCTGTGCGTCGAGCCGATGCCCAAGCTGGCGCTGCGGCGGGTGTCGATCAAGCGCCTGCTGGTCAACCTGATCGAGAATGCGCGGCGCTATGGCGGCGACGGCGTGGAAGTCGCCGCGTCCGTTTCCGGCGACAGCAACGCGCCCTACGTGGTGCTCAGTGTGCTCGATCGTGGACCGGGCATCGCTCCGAGCGAGCTGGAAGGCATCTTCAATCCGTTCATTCGCGGCGACCGTGCGCGTGGCGGCAAGGGTGCCGGTCTAGGCTTGGCGATCGTCAAGCGCATTGCCTCGCAGCACGGCGGCGTCGTCGAGCTGCGCAATCGCGAGGGCGGTGGCCTGGAGGCGCGGGTCAGCCTGCCGCTGGGGTTGCTACTACCGCGCGATGCGGTGCAGGGCAAGCCGGCCGGCTGAAGCGTCCGGCGCCTGCATTTGGCGCGCGGCGCGGGGCTCAGCCCTTGCCCTTGGTCCGCGTCAGGTGCGGGCCGCCGTTCTTCTCCAGGTATTCGATGATCAGTCCGGCGACGTCCTTGCCGGTGGTTTCCTCGATGCCGGCCAGGCCCGGTGAGGAGTTGACCTCCATCACCAGTGGACCGTGGTTGGAGCGCAGGATGTCGACGCCGGCCACGTTCAGGCCCATCACCTTGGCCGCGCGGATGGCGGTCATGCGCTCTTCCGGGGTGATCTTGATCAGGCTGGCGGTGCCGCCGCGATGCAGGTTGGAGCGGAACTCGCCGGGTTTGGCCTGGCGCTTCATCGAGGCGATCACCTTGTCGCCGACGACGAAGCAGCGGATGTCGGCGCCGCCGGCTTCCTTGATGTACTCCTGCACCATGATGTCCTGTTTGAGGCCCATGAACGCCTCGATCACCGACTCGGCGGCCTTTTCCGTCTCACAGAGCACCACGCCGATGCCCTGGGTGCCTTCCAGCACCTTGATCACCAGCGGGGCGCCATTGACCATCTGGATCAGGTCGGGAATATCGTCGGGCGAGTGGGCGAAGCCGGTCACCGGCAGGCCGACGCCGCGTCGCGACAGCAGCTGCAGTGCGCGTAGTTTGTCGCGCGAACGGGCGATCGCCACCGACTCGTTGAGCGGAAACACGCCCTGCATCTCGAACTGGCGCAGCACGGCGCAGCCGTAGAAAGTTACCGAGGCGCCGATGCGCGGGATCACCGCGTCGAACCCCTCCAGCGGCTTGCCGCGGTAATGAATCTGCGGCTTGTGGCTGGCAATGTTCATGTAGGCCCGCAGGGTGTCGATCACCACCACCTCATGGCCCCGCTGCTGGCCGGCTTCGACCAGGCGGCGAGTTGAATACAGGCGCGGATTGCGCGACAGCACGGCGATTTTCATTGGGCACCGGGGGAAGTGAGGATCTGGGGTTTGTCTTGGATGTAGGAGCTTGATGGATCGATCAGCCATTGCCCGTCGATAAGCGCCTTGGAGCCGAGCAGCAGACGGTAGCGCATGGTCTTACGGCAGGTCAGGGTGAACTCCACTGGCCAGACGTGGCTACCGAGCGCGAGCAGGGTACGCACCACGTAGCGTGTTTGCACCTGGCCGTTGGAACTCTTGATGGTCTTGTGCGCCACCAGCGGTGCTTCGCAGCGGTGCCGGCGCTGTACCAGGGTGCCCAGATGCGCGGTGAAGCGAACCCAGGGCTGGCCGTCACGCTCGAATTCGCTAATCTCGGTGGCGTGCAGCGCCGAGGTGCTGGCGCCGGTGTCGATCTTCGCGCGCAGGCCGACCACGCCCAGATCTGGCAGGGCGACCCATTCACGCAGCCCGATGACGGTATGGGGATCAAGGCTCTTCAAGGGGGGTATCCGGAGAGTGTGCGGCCATTCTAGACGGGGTGCATGACAACTGCATCCGTCTGCTCCAGGCTATGACCACGAGCCGGTGAACAGGTTGAGCGATGACTGTAAAAGACGATGACAAGGTGCGCCTGGACAAGTGGCTGTGGGCTGCGCGCTTCTTCAAGACCCGTGCGCTGGCCAAGGAGGCCATCGAGGGCGGCAAGGTGCATTGCCGTGGCGAGCGCTGCAAGCCGGGAAAGGAACCCAAGGTGGGCGATGAACTGGTGATCCGCGTCGGCTTCGATGAGCGCACGGTGGTGATTCGTGAGTTGTCCGCGGTACGCCGGGGCGCGCCGCAGGCCCAGCTGCTTTACGAAGAAACCGCGCAGAGCCTGGCGCGACGCGAGGAGGCCGCAGCGCAGCGCAAGGCCGGGGCGCTCGGCGTACAGACCGACGGCCGGCCGAGCAAGAAGCAGCGTCGGCAGATCCAGCTACTGCGTGATTTCAAGGGCTGACCGCCGGTTCCGCTGCGCCGGCGGTTCTTGGTGCAGGCGCGCTTTGCGCCTAGAATCGATCCCCTTTCCGCGTCCTGTACCTGCGAGCCCGGCATGTCCGATCAAACCCAGCGTTTCATTTTCGATGACTCCGATGTGCGTGGTGAAACCGCCACGCTCGCCGAAAGCTACCAGCACGTGCTGGCCAAGCACGCCTATCCGCAACCGGTGGCGCAGTTGCTCGGCGAACTGCTGGCGGCGGCGGCGCTGCTGGTCGGCACGCTGAAGTTCGACGGCCTGCTGTCGTTGCAGGCGCGCTCCGAAGGGCCGGTGCCGCTGCTGATGGTGGAATGCTCCAGTGATCGCGAGGTGCGCGGTATCGCCCGCTATCACGCCGAGCAGATCGAAGCGGGCGCGACGCTGCACGAGCTGATGCCCGACGGCATGCTGGCGATCACCGTCGACCCGACCAGGGGCCAGCGCTACCAGGGCATCGTCGGCCTGGACGGAGTCGATCTGGCTGCGTGCCTGTCCGAGTACTTCGTCGCGTCCGAGCAACTGCCGACCCGCTTCTGGCTGGCCGCCGACAGTCGCCGCGCCTGCGGTCTGCTGCTGCAGCAGCTGCCGGCCGATCGCATCCACGATCCGGAAGAGCGTGAAGCCAGCTGGCAGCACCTGCGCACGCTGGCCGATACCCTTACCGCCGAGGAACTGCTCGGCCTGGACACCGAGACCGTGCTGCATCGGCTCTATCACGAGGAACAGTTGCGCCTGTTCGAGGCGCAACCGATCCGCTTCCGCTGCAGCTGCTCGCGCGAGCGCTCGGCCAATGCGCTGGTCAGCCTCGGCCAGCACGATGCCGAACAGTTGCTCCAGGAACAGGGCGGTACGGTCACCGTGGATTGCCAGTTCTGCAACGAACGCTATGCCTTCGATGCCGCCGATATCGCCCAGCTGTTCGCCGGCGGTGGCGTTCAGGAGGCTTCGGACACGCGTCACTGATAGCGTTGTGCTGCGATGAACCTTTTGGCCATCACAGGCTCATACCCTGCGCGTCGCGTTTTCTGGCATAATCGCGCGCACTTTTTTTCGATGTAGTTCGCCGTTTGGCGCACTACAACAGCATGGAGGAATCGGCCCAGGGCCGACGGGGACACTCATGACGCAAGCGACCAACGCCGTGTACACCGACATCAGCATCGCGCAATTGATTGAAGAAGCCGTCAAGCGCGGTGAGGGTGAGCTGGCTGCCAATGGCTCTCTGGTGGTTAAGACCGGGCACCGCACAGGTCGTTCTCCGGCTGACCGCTTCATCGTCGAGGAGCCAAGCACTCAGCACCACATTGCCTGGGGTCCGATCAACCGCCCGTTCCCGGCCGGCAAGTTCGAGGCGCTGTGGAACCGCGTCGAAGCCTACCTTGGTGAGCGCGACTGCTTCGTTTCTCACGTGCATGTCGGTGCCGACCCCGAGCACTACCTGCCGGTCAAGATGAGCACCGAAACCGCCTGGCACAACCTGTTCGGCCGCTGCCTGTTCATCGAGCCGGAAACCTTCAATCCGGCTGGCAAGAGCGAGTGGCGCATTCTCAACGCGCCGTTCTTCGTCTGCGAGCCGGAGCGTGACGGCACCAACTCCGATGGTTGCGTGATCCTCAACTTCGCCGAGAAGAAGGTGCTGATCGCCGGCATGCAGTACGCCGGCGAGATGAAGAAGGCCATGTTCTCCGTGCAGAACTACCTGCTGCCGGACGTCGACGTGCTGCCAATGCACTGCGCTGCCAACATCGGCGAGGATGGCGATACCACCCTGTTCTTCGGTCTGTCCGGCACCGGCAAGACCACCCTGTCGGCGGACGAGTCGCGTTACCTGATCGGTGACGACGAGCACGGCTGGGGCGTGGGTCGCGTGTTCAACATCGAGGGCGGTTGCTACGCCAAGTGCATCGACCTGTCCGAGAAGAACGAGCCGGTGATCTGGAAGGCCATCAAGTTCGGCGCCGTGCTGGAGAACGTGGTGCTCAACGAGCAGACCCGCCTGCCCGACTACGCCGATGCCAGCCTGACGCAGAACAGCCGCGCCGCCTATCCGCTGGAGCACGTCGAGAAGCGTTCCGAGAAGAATCTCGGCGGTGAGCCGAAAGCGGTGATCTTCCTGACTTGCGACCTGACCGGCGTGCTGCCGCCAGTGTCGATCCTCAACAACGAGCAGGCGGCCTACCACTTCCTGTCCGGTTACACCGCGCTGGTCGGCTCCACCGAAATGGGTTCGGGCAGCGGCATCAAGTCGACCTTCTCCACCTGCTTCGGCGCGCCGTTCTTCCCGCGTCCGGCCGGCGAGTACGCCGAGCTGCTGATCAAGCGCATCAACGCGTTCGGCTCCAAGGTTTACCTGGTCAACACCGGCTGGACCGGTGGTGGCTACGGCGTCGGCAAGCGCTTCAACATCCCGACCACTCGCGCGGTGATCGCGGCGATCCAGAGCGGCGCGCTGGTCGGTGCCGAAACCGAGCACCTGCCGATCATCAATCTGGATGTGCCGAAGGCCGTCGCTGGCGTTGAAACCCAGCTGCTCAACCCGCGCAACACCTGGACGGATTCGAGCGCTTACGATCTGGCTGCGAAGGAACTGGCGACCAAGTTCATCGAGAACTTCAAGAAGTTCGACGTCTCCGACGCCATCAAGAACGCTGGCCCGCAGCTCTAAGCTGGTACCGTGTTAATGAAAAAGCCGCCTTCGGGCGGCTTTTTCGTGGGCGTCTTCTGGGCTTATCGGCTGGTGAATTATCGAGAAGGTCGATTCTTATCATCAGAAAGGTCCTGTGGTTTCGATCAATTGTGGCCTTTAGCATGGCGGCTTACGTTGGTTCAGGAGCCGTCTCCCATGAATATCGAACAAGCCATTGTCAGCCGCCGCGCGGTCAAAGCCTATGATCCGGACTTCCAGCTCAGTCGCGAGGAGAAGGATGAGTTGCTGCGTCTGGCGCTGCTCGCACCGTCGGCCTTCAACCTGCAGCATGTGCGTCTGGTCGAGGTAAGCGATCCCACGCTACGGGCGAGGATCCGCGAGGTCGGTTGGAATCAGGCCCAGATGACCGATGCCTCGATGCTGGTGGTGGTTTGCGCCAAGCTCGACCGCTGGGAAACGGATGTCCGTCGCGTCTGGGAAGGTGCGCCGGAGCAGGTGCAGGACTATATGGCCGGTGCCATCGACAACTATTACCGCGACAAGCCGCAGGTGCAGCGCGACGAGACCATGCGCAGCTGCGGCCTGCTGGCGCAGACGCTGATGCTGGCCGCGCGCGGCAAGGGCCTGGAGTCCTGCCCGATGGATGGCTTCGACTTCGAGGCGGTAGCGCGGCTGATCAATTTGCCGGCCAACCATGTGATCGGCCTGATGGTCGCGGTGGGCAAGGGCACCGCTGAGCCTAAGCCGCGTGTCGGCAAGTTGCCGTTCGACGAGCAGGTGATCCGCGACCGCTTCTGAGCGGGCGGAAGTAAAAAGGGCGTGCCTCGGCACGCCCTTTTTCGTTGCCGCCGCGAAACTCAGAGGGCCGTCAGGCCGAGCAGGTGGTCGGCGACGCCTTTGGTCTGCCGCGATGTGTCGGCGGTGAGGCCGCTGGTACTTTGCAGCGCCTCGAGCACGCCGGTCAGCGCGCCGACGTCCGCTGACTGGCTCTCGATGTGCTGCGCGACGGCGCGGATCTCGTCGGCCAGCCGGTCGATGTCGCTGCCGATCTCCTCGGCATTATGCCGGGTGATCTCGGCCAGCTTGCGCACCTCGTCGGCGACCACGGCAAAGCCACGGCCCATCTCGCCGGCGCGGGCGGCCTCGATGGCCGCGTTCAGTGCCAGCAGGTTGGTTTGCCCAGCGATCTGCTGGATGGTCTGCACCACTGACTGGATGCGCTGGCTGGACTGCGCCAGATCGCGCGCGCTACCGACTACCTCATCCGCCTGGCTGACCATTTGCCGGACCGAACCGCCAGCCTGATCGATCACCAGACCCTGCTGATCGATGTTCAGCGCCAGCTCGTCCATCGAGCGGTGCAGGTCGGTGGCGCATTGACGGAGCTGATCGGCCATGTGCTGACGCTGCTGGTCGGCGTCCAACAGCACGGCGCCAAGGTCGGCCAGGCCGCTGAACACCGGACGGATGTGCTCGTCGAGGCCGCCGACGTCCAGACTGCTCTGATAATCCTGGCGCTTGAACTGCTCGATCTGCTTGACCACCACCTGGCTCAGGCCGGCGAGTTTCTTGATCTGGCGACGCAGGAAGAACGCCTTGAACTCGCCGTGGTAGGCGATGAAGTTGTCGGTGTATTCATCGTGAAACGCGGCGCTGCCATGGGTACGGAAGAAGAACACCGCGGTCAGCGTCTGGTTGAGGTTCAGGCCAAGGATCTCGCCAAAGGTGGAGTAGCCGACTACTGGCGTGCCTGCGAATACCTCGTGCATGCCGTTCAGTGCCTGGGCGTTGTTCAGTCGGCGCAGGATGCAGTCGTTGAGGATGCCTACCAGCGGCCGGCCCGGCTTGTTGCGCATGAAGCGCTGGAAGTCACGTCGGGTGGCTTCGACCAGCGGCGTGCGTTTGACCATCACCAGCTCCTCGCCGGGCGCGACGTCGCAGAACAGGTGTACGCGCTCGTTGGCGAAGTCGATCCGCGCGATCGAGCGCACGAACACCTCCTCGCCCACGCGGATGGCGAAGGAGTAGTCCGCCAGCCGCGCCTCCAGTTCGCTCGACGAACAGTGCAGCGCCTCGCAAAGAGCGGCGACCATGGAGCGGATGTTGCCGCGGGCGTCCACCACCTGGCTGATGTAGCGATCTTCCAGCGAGGCGCTGAGTACGCTCAGGCTGAGTGCGGTCGGTTCGAAGTTCTGGCTTTTGAACACACCGAAACGCACGTCGCGGGCGCATTTGAGGAAGACGATCAGGGCGTGGTTCTGATAGGCGCGCTTGCCGTCGTGCAGCTGCGTCTTGCGAAAGTCCAGGGTGCCACCCGCCGAACCGCCGACGAACAGGCAGGGAAACCGGCCAGACTCGTACAGCGCTTCCATGAAGAACGACTCTGAGGCCGAAAGGCCGTCGAAAAAGATGTTCGCCAGGGTGTCGCGGTAGTCGATCGGCATCGTTACCTGCAGGCGCCGCAACGATTCGGTGAGGCGGGCGATGCGTTGCGCCATGCTCAGGCGGGCACCCTGGCCGCGGATGTCCTCGCATTCCAGCGGTACATGGACGATCTCTGCCGCGGCAATCACGCTGGCGTCGAACAGCTGCAGCGCGACGCGATCCCAGCTATCGCCAGTGCTGCAGTACAGGTGGGCGTTCTGGCTGGACAGCTCGCCAGCGGTGCTGCACAGACTGATGGTCGCCAGGGGGAAGCGCTGCGTCAGTTGTCGTGCGATGGCATCGAGGTCGACATGTGGCGAGACGAAACCGGCGACGTAGGTCGGCCGGAAGCGCAGTGCCGCGAGTTGCTGGGGAAGCTGTGCGGCGCTGCAGAGCAGGCTGTGCACGCCTTCGGCCTGACCGGCTTTTGACTTGGTTCGAAGAAAGGGAATCATGGCGGCTTCGCTCGTAAGACTGCAGGAATCCAGCGCCGCTGCAGTGCCAATGTCGCCAGGCGGGTGCCGGGGCAGGGCAACGCAAGTCGCGCGGCTTCAGGGTGACGTTACGAGCATGTGCGGGTGGGTGGCTATGCAACCATGGCGCCGCTACGGAAGTAGCAAGTGCCGACGCCTTTGGTAGGGTGCGGCGGCTTGGCTCAGGCGCCCCAGAGCAGCTTGCCGAGTCCGGTGTGCTCTGGCAGCAGGTAGAGGCTGAGGGCGAAGACCAGAATCAGCGCGAGCACGTAGGCCAGCGATACCAGCGTGCTCGAGCGTGTGTGTCGAGCGGGCGAATCAAGCGGAGTGGCGGATGAGGCTGGCTCTTGGCGATGGCGGTCCATGGTGGCCTTGCGAGATTGGCGCGGCGGCAGTGAAGCCGCGTCGAGGCGCGCAAGGTTAAACGCGAGACAGGCAAAGTGCCAGTACTGGCGTTGATCGTGGCGCCGTTGAACGCCTCGCGAGGAACGGCCAGTCGACGGGCGTACCAGCGATCGTGTGCAGGTCGTCCATACTCAGCTTCCGGCCCGGCCGCTGGTGCCGGTCCTACGTTGCTCGGGAGGCTGCCCATGTTCACCCGTCGCCAGATGCTGCAAGGTTCCGTGTCCGTTGCGGCGCTGGCTGCGACAGCGCCGCTTTCGTCGATGCTGTCGCTGGCGGCCGAGGGTCTGCACAGGCGGTCGATTCCCGCTAGCGGCGAGCTGCTGCCGGTGATCGGGCTCGGTACCTCGCGCACCTTCGACGTCGATCCGCGTGGTGCCGCGATGGGCGATCTGCTCGAGGTACTGCGGCTGTTCATGCATGGCGGCGGCAGGTTGATCGACACTGCACCCAGCTATGGCAATGCCGAGCGGGTCACCGGCGAGTTACAACGGCGCGCTCACGCCGTAGGCAAGCTGTTCCTTGCCACCAAGGTGTCTGCCACCGGCCAGGCCGCCGGCGAGCGGCAGATCGCGGCCAGCTTTCAGGCCCTGAGAAGCAAGACCCTCGACCTGATCCAGGTGCACAACCTGCAAGACACCGCGACCCAGTTGCAGGTGCTGCGCACGCTGAAGGATCAGGGGCGGGTGCGCTACATCGGCATCACCCATTACCTCGAGTCGGCGCATGACGAGTTGCTGGCGGTACTGCGCAAGGAGAAGGATCTCGACTTCGTGCAGTTCAATTACTCGGTGGGCGAGCGCAATGCCGAGCGGCGTCTGCTGCCTTATTGCGCCGACAACGGTATTGCCACGCTGATCAATCGACCTTTCCTGCGGGGTCAGGCTTTCGCCAGGGTGCGGAACCAACCGCTGCCGGAGTGGGCTGCGGAAATTGATGCCACATCCTGGGCGCAGCTGTTGCTCAAGTTCATCCTCGCCGAACCGGCGGTGACGGCGGTGATCCCGGCGACCTCGACGCCGCGTTACATGGCCGACAACCTGCGCGCCGGTGTTGGCCGCCTGCCGGATACGCAACAGCGCGAGCGGATTGCCCGGGCGTTCGGCTGAGCGGATGCCAGCGGCGCTGCGGCGTGCGCGCCTGGCGCGGATGATCGGCGCCGGTCCGGGCGAACTGCCGGCGGCGCTGGTTGGATTCAGTCTGTTTCTCTGCCTGTTCGGCGGTTACTTCATGCTGCGGCCGATCCGCGAGTCGATGGGCATCCAGAGTGGGGTGGAGAACCTGCAATGGCTGTTCAGCGCGACTTTCGTGGTCATGCTGCTGGCGGTGCCGCTGTTTGCCTGGCTCAACTCATGCGTTCCGCGGATGCATTACATCGACTGGGTGTACGGGTTCTTCTGCGCCAATCTGCTGCTGTTCGCCGCGCTGTTTGTGGCGACTCCGCAGTCGATCTGGCTGGCGCGGGTGTTCTACGTATGGATCTCGGTCTACAACCTGTTCGTTGTCTCGGTGGCTTGGAGTCTGATGGCGGACGTCTTCGATGCGCCGCAGGCCAGGCGCCTGTTCGCCTTCATCGCCGCTGGAGCCAGTGTCGGCGGCCTGTCCGGTCCCGCGCTGAGCGCCTGGCTGGTAATGCCGCTGGGCCGTGGCGGGCTGATGCTGCTGGCCGCCCTCCTGCTGGGCGTGGCGGTGGCACTCAAGTATTACCTGATGGCGTGGCGCGCCACCGGTGGCGCCGGGCGACCCGGTGCCGGACCTGCGGAGAACCCACGGCACGCGGTACCTGGCAACCCCTTCAGTGGTATGACGCGGGTGCTCGCCTCGCGCTATCTGCTGGGCATCAGCGCCTTCGTCGTACTGCTGGCAACCGCCAGCACCTTCCTTTACTTCGAACAGGCACGTCTGGTGGCTGCATTGTTTCCTGATCATGCCGAGCAGGTGCGAGTGTTCGCGGCTATCGATTTCGTCGTACAGGCTGGGGCGTTGTTGATACAGCTCTTCATTGCCGGCCGTATCGCCCGGCGTTGGGGTGTTCGCGTGCTGCTGGTGGCGGTACCGGCGCTGGTTTTCCTAGGGTTCGTCGGTTTGGCACTGGCGCCGAGTTTTGCCCTGCTGGCAGCAGTGATGATCGTGCGCCGCATCGGCGAGTACGCCTTCATCCGCCCTGGTCGGGAAATGCTCTTCGCTGCGCTGGATGCCGAGAGCAAATACAAGGCGAAGAACTTCATCGATACGGTCGTTTACCGAGGTGGCGACGCCCTCAGCGGTTGGCTCAAGGCGCTGCTCGACCTGCTCGGGCAAGGTGCTGCCTGGGTCGCGCTGGTCGGCGCTGCCTGTGCCCTGCTGTGGGGTTGGCTTGGCTGGTCGCTAGGCCGTACCGCCGATGAACGCTCGGCGCCTAAGGTACGCCACGCCGACTGAGTGGGCGCTGCGGATTGGCTGCAATGCATTTCTGTCTTTTGAGAGCCGGATAGTTTTGTGCTCTGCGTCGCTGTGGCACTTCAAGTAATGCGGTTATCTGCCGATTTATAAATGACGATAAACAACTGCGCGTTGCTGTCTTTTTATGCTTTGCGCTGTATTATCGCTTTTCAATATAAATTAATCGCCCAATAGCATAATGAGATATTAAGAAGTTTGTTTAAGTTTTTATCTTAACTATTTGATTTATATATTTAGTACATTGGAGTGAACACTATGGTTGGAAAACGGCTCGTGCTGCGCTCTGTTTTGTTCGTCACCCTGACGGCGGTCACTCTCCTCTCTCACGCGCATACCACCATCCGGCTAAAGGCCTCCGAGCCGCATACCGCGCGCTCGCTGATGCTTGAGGCGGAACTGTTCCGACCCGATGGCGAGGGACCCTTTCCGGCCATCGTGCTGATGCATGGTTGTGGTGGCTGGCAACCGGCGGTGCGTTATGGTTTGCACGCCCACGCCAGCTTCCTCCGAGAGCAGGGCTTTGTCGTACTCAATCTTGATAGCTTCGGTCCGCGTAATTTCACTGGCGGTAAGTTGTGTTCAAATAATCCAGCGCTATATAAGGCGATTTCTTATCGCACCAGTGATGCATTCGATGCGATGCGTTATCTGTCGCAACAGAGTTTCGTTGCGGCCGATAATATTTTTCTGATGGGACAAAGTAATGGCGGCGCCGTGGCGATTCGCGCCGCCAAGCAATCCTCGCCGGCAACCTATGGCCAGAGTGATCAGGCGTTTCGCGGCGTGGTTGCCTTCTATCCGTGGTGTGGCGAGCTGGGGCGTTCGCGTGTATCGCTCAGCGCCCCTTTGCTGATCCTGGCTGGAGGTCGTGATAACTGGGTGCCGGCGCGGGAATGCCAGGGTGTGCAGGGCAAGGGCGCGACGCTTGAGGTCAAGGTTTATCCGAACGCGGCCCACTCGTTTGACCTGGATCTGCCCCCGCAAAGCTTCCAAGGCAAGCTGATAGGGGGGGATACCATGGCCACCACCGACAGCCGCAGCCGGATGCTGCAGTTCCTGGTCCGGAACCTGACCCGGGAGCAGCAGCTCGCCTACGCCGAGCGCAGTGGCCGCAACGTGCTGGCCAGCAACTGAGCTGGCGCTCTGGTTCAATGATCGAAGGGCAGGCCGGGTTCGAAGGACAGTAGTGAGTAAGTGATGCTGCCGTGCGGGAAGTCGGCCTGCAGATAGACCGGCCCGCAGAGGCGGTCGAATCGGCAATGCAGCCGTGATGGCAGCCCGGGCAGCGGCGTTTCGATTTCGCTGATGACGGTCAATCCCCGGCCGTCGTTGTCCGCTTGTGTCGTGCAATGGCAACGCACGCGAACGAACGGTGCGGACAGGTAGGGCGCCACGAATGAGGCCAGCCCTGCGCTAAGCCGAGACGAGAGGAGTGGAACCAGGTCGTCCCATTTCATGCCTGGTGTCGCCGCATAGGGTACTGAAGGAACCGCGAGCGCCAGTAGCCACAGCAGTGGCGAGCAGTCTTTCTGCAGCTCATTGACGCGCCAGGCATCGGCGGCGATCTCGACGATCAGCGCGCCACTGCGCTCACCATGCAGGATGTGCTGTCCGCTCGGGTCGAGGCGAATGCTGACGCGTTCGGTGTCGCCCTGGCGGCGCAGGATGCGCTTCGGCACGACGCCGTCGGTTTCGATGTTCCAGGTGGCAACGCCCGGGGCGGCACTGGCCAGTAGTGTCTGCACTGTCGGGTTGTTCAGCGCAGGGGACACCAGCGCTCCTTGCGACGGCATCGCCGCCGAATGCCAGTGGAGAAACGGCTGGTTCGCCTCCTGTGCGCAGAGGAAGTTGGCTAGGCGGAACGGCTGTGTCGGGGCAGACAGCTCGGGAGCTGACTGGCATTGCAGGTGCAGATGTGGAGTGGGTGAGCGGCCGGAGTTGCCGATCCGGCCGACAAACGCGCCGACCTCCACGCGCATGCCCGGACTGACCACAATCGAGCCCTGCTGCAAGTGCGCCAGCAAGGCCCAGCCGCCTTGGTCGAGGCGGATCATCACATAATTGCCCCAGTTCTCCGCATAGTTGCAAACGCCCACCGGGTTGTCGCTGACGCCGTCATGGATCCGCTCGATGAATCCTCCCGCCGGCGCCATCACCATGCCGTCATAGAATCCGGGCTCCGCGACCGGGATGAGCTGGAAGTCCAGCGCATGTCGCCAGGGGCCGACGTGACTCAGCTGGCCGTCCTCGCCTTGGGCGATGCGCGATTTACCGCAGAGCGGCACGATGAGGAACGGTCCGCTGTCGCCGGAGCGGCGAGACCAGTAGTTGAGGCGCTGCCAGGCGGCCTCGGGAGGCAGGTCCACCGTACGGTTGCGGCGCACGATGCGATTTTCGGTGACTTCCTGCGCGCAGATCGCGACCCAGATGGTCAACGCGGAAACCAGCGGCAGATAGCCGATGGCCGTGTACGGGGACAGATGCTGAAAGCCCGCCGCCAGCAGCGCAGCTGCGGCACCGCCGACTGCCGCCAGCGGGAGGCTGAATCGGCTGGGAACAAAGAACACGGCACCCAGTGCTGCGCCTGCCAGGAAGAAGTTATATGCCGTGGGCATCCAGTAGAAGAGTACGCCCTGATCGTTCAGGTAGACGGCGGTGAGAATGCCGGCGATCCAGCCGATGGTGCCCGCCAGGAATACCAGGCGTGACCAGAGCAGGATGGCCAGGGTGATGATCATTCCGATACCCAGGGTCGGTGAGAACAGCAGTGCGCCGAGGGTGCGGAAGTAGGTAATGAGCCATTCGTACGGGGTGCTCGGCACCGGCCACCACTGCATCGATCCGATCGCCGAGAGCGTCCAGTGCGGAAAGATGGCGAACAGGAAGACCGAAATCATGCAGTAGCTGACCACCAGCGGCGGAAGGTTCGCCCTGAGCAGTGGCCGCAGCATGGCCGCGGCGAGCACCGTGACTGCAATGACGGCACTGGCTACCACGATGATCTGAGATTCCACCGGGATGCCGGAGAACTCCGTCAGCCAGGCAGCGGCAATGGCTGAAAGCAGTGCATTGGCCTTCAGGTTGCCTTCTGCCGGAGAGTTGTCGCTGATCTGGAACAGCCGCAGGATGCCCTCGGCCAGGACCGTGCCGAACAAGGCAAAGGCGGCAAACCGAAGGTTCTGAAAGAGCCCGAGCCAGAGCAGTGCGCCGATCCACGGATGGGGGATCATGAACGCGCCACCCAGCGCCGGCCCGAGGATGGACACCAGCGGCGTGGTGAATCGATGGGCAGTACGCAGGGAGCTACTCGACGTAGCGCCCTCCGGATACGGCTTGTCCATCATTTTTCCGCCAGACGTGAGGGCAGCCGCTCCAGCCGTTGTACCTCGTCCAGGGTTTCTGCCGCGCGAATCAGCTCCGGCTTTCCGCTCTCGTCGATCAGCACGACAGCCGGGCGGTAGGCGATGAACTGCATCGACTGGCTGATGTTGTAGGCTCCCACCGGATGCACGCTGAGTACGTCGCCGACCGCCAGGGGCGGCAGGTCGACATGTTCGCGGATCACGTCGATGGCCATGCACAGTGAGCCGTAGACTCGCGACGGCACCGGCGGCTCGGCGACCATGCGCGACGGTCGGACGTCGAAGCGGTACCACGCGGAGGTGTAGAGCAGGTTGATACCGGCGTCGGCGATGTAGTTGACCTTGGAGTCCGCCCCGCTGATCAGCTGCTCCTTGTAGTCGCGCGCGGACAGGCTTTCACCCTCGGCACGCGGCCGGTTGATCCCCTTCACCGCCACCACGGTGGTGAGCAGATAACCGGCCTCGTCGACGATATGGCGGCCGGACTCCAGGCGCAGCAGCGGCCGTTTCTTTTCCGGCAGCTTGTTGAGCACCTCGGTGATGGCGTCGGCGTAGGCCTCGATCGGCGGCACAACCTGCTCGGCGGGGCCGGTCATGCTGTGCAGCAGGCTGTTGGAGGGAAAGCCGCCGCCGAGGTCGAGGCATTCAATCAGATGGTCGTGCTTGCTGTGAATGACGTCGCGCAACGCCAGCAGCTTCTGTGTGGCAGTGCGATAGGCATCAGGCGCGAGGATGTAGGTGCCAATGTGAGTGTGCAGCGTATGCAGACGCAGCTTGGGATTCTTCACGATGCGGTCGGCCGCGCGCTCGGCTTCGCCGTTGGCCAGGGCAAAGCCGAACTTCGACCAGACTGGCCGGATGCCCGCGTCGAGCCAGATCCGGATGCCGACGTCCAGTGGCTGGCGGCGGTCCTTGACCAGCTCCTCCACCAGATTGAGCTCGTCCCAGTTGTCGATGTGCAGCAGCGCCCCTTCGTCGATTGCCCGTTGCAGAATGTGCCGCGGTTTGTACGGGCCGTTGAAGACGATTTCAGGGCCGGCGAAGCCTAGATGACGTGCTTTTTCGTATTCGAAATCGGATACCACTTCGGCGATCCAGCCTTCCTGGCGCAGGATCTGGCAGACGCTTTGCAGATTGTTGGTCTTGAAAGACCAGGCGAAGCTGGTTTTCGGGTAGCGGCGTTTGAAGGCTTCGCGCGCATGTCGGGCCTTGTTGCGCAGCGCATGTTCGGAGAATACGAACAGCGGCGAGCCGAACTCCCCGACGAGCGCCGGAATGGGGTTGCCGTCGATCTCGAATAGCGCCGGGACGTGCATGCCGCGCGCGTAGTAGTTGCGCTCGACCGCAGCGTTCGGGCTGTTGCTGCCAAGTTCACCGCTGATCATCGGTTGGCTGTAATCCTGGGTCACTTCTTGATTACCTCGAGGTTGGCTGACCATCGTCGGTCGCGCTGGTGCGCTGGCCGGTGATGGTCATCTTCGCGACGTCAGCGATATGGGTTACTACGTCGATGCTGTGGCGGATGAACATCTGTCCCGGCGTACAGGCCTGCAGGGGTTCGGCTTCGATGCCTTGCAGCTGCTCCAGCAGCCGAGCCGGCATGTTGCAGCCGACCTGCGAGGGGAAATCGACCCAGGCCGGGAAGCGTGGATTCATCTCGAATAGCGCATGGGGCTTGCCCGGAACCTTGATGAACTCCAGTTCGAACGGTCCGGCCCAGCGCAGTGCTCCAATCACCCGGGCGACCAGCTCGTCGAGGTCCGGATCGGCCACGACTACACCGGCGAAGCCTTTGCCCGCTGAGGTGCGCAGCATCTTGCGGATCGTGCAGGAGGCGAGCAGGCCGCCCTTGCCGTCGCCGAGGCCGAGAATGTCGTACTCCTCGCCGACGACCATTTCCTGCACCAGAACCGGGGTGCCCCAGACGCGCGCAATGTCGTTGAACGCCTCGTACAACTCTTTGGGCGTCGTTGCCAGATGGGCTTCGTAGAAGCGGCCTTTTACGTAAACCGGGTAGCCGAGCTGCAGGGCGAGCGAGGCCAGGGTGTCCGCATCATTGGCCATGAGGGTTCTGGGCGTGGGCACGTCCAGTTCGCGGCAGAACTTGTCGAGGTTGGGCTTGGCGCGGTCATCCAGCGCCTGCTGGGTCGGCAGAACGCAGCCGATGCCGCGCGCTTTCAGTTCTGCTTGCAGTTCGATGTAGTTGTCCAGCTCCGAATCCAGGCAGGGGATCAGATAATCGATGGATTCCGTTTCGAGGATTTCGTCCAGTCGATCCAGCGTCGCCTTTGCGCCCGCTCCCGGGAAGGGCATCAGGTAGGCAACGTCCGGGCGACCGCCGTCGTGGCAGTAGAGGGCGCTTTCCAGCGGATCGTAGGACAGGCCGACAATGCGGATGTCGGGGAAGCGCCGGCGCAGACCCGCCGCCACTGCGGCGCCTGGCTGAGGATTGTTGCCTCGATGCAGCCCGGTGATGGCGACGCTGATCATGACGCGACCCTCAGCGGATGGCTCAGCCGGTCGAGTGGCTCCAGTGCCGCCAGGCTGTTGAGGAACAGCTGGGCATCCCGAGTCGCGGTTGCCCGGTCCAGCCCGTAGCGCTGTTGCAGCTGCTGTGGCAGGTCGGCAGGTGCGCCTCCGGCAGCCAGCGCTCGCAGCATGAAACTTCCGCTGGGATTAAGCCGAAAGAACATGCCCGTGACCTTGTCGAAGACAAACTCTTCGCCATAGAACTGCAGACGGTCGGGCTTTTCGCCGCTGGAAGAGTGCTGATTCGACATTGGACTACTCTGTCAAGGTGCTGCTTCGGGAAGGAATTTATCGCAAACGTCTTTAAAATAGCGCTAATCTACGCGCCAAAAGTTGACATTAGTCATTATCAATCGATATTTGCCGTTTTGTCGAAAAGGGTTGATTGGGATCAAAGGGCAGGTCGTATTGTACGATCAACATTAATGACAAAACATTAGTACCGCCTTTACTGATACAAGCTGTCGTGTAAGAAAAAATTTGCATGGGTCGAAGGAGGCCGGCGATGCACCACATGAAGAAAAAGCTGTTCACGGTATCGGCCATAGCGGCTGCGCTTCTACTCACCGGCTGTGCGGACAAACTGGTCGTTGCGTCTCACGCACGTCTGACCAATCTGGATCCGGTTACCAGTACCGCCTATGTGACGCGCAGCCATGGCTACATGGTGTACGACACGTTGTTCGCCCTGGATGAAAATCTGCGGCAGCGCCCGCAAATGGCCGAAACCTGGACCTCGTCCAGCGATCTCAAGACCTGGCACATCAAGCTGCGCGATGGGCTCAAGTGGCACGATGGCACCGCGGTCACGGCCGAGGATTGCGTCGCTTCGCTGGAGCGTTGGGGCAAGCGCGATGGCGCTGGTCAACAGCTGTTCAAGAACATCAAGAGCATCACCGTCGAGGACAATCAGAACTTCACCATCGTGTTGAACGAGGCTGATGTCGGCATCATCCGGACGTTGGGCAAGGTTTCGGTCAACGTACCGTTCATGATGCCCAAGCGCCTTGCCCAGACCGATGCGTTCACCCCGATTACCGAAGCGATTGGCTCGGGTCCGTTCATCTACCAAGCGGCGAAGAAGAGCGCGGACAAGGCGGTCTACGTCCGCAACCCGGACTACATGCCTCGCCGCGATCCGCAATCGCAGGCGGCGGGCGCCAAGGTGGCCGGCGTGGATGTCGTCGAATGGCGGTACTACCCGGCGCAACAGGATGCCGTGCAGAAGCTCATCGATGGCAAGGTTGACTATGTCGAATCGCCGTCCACCCGCCTCGTTTCGCTGATGGAAGGCAACCCGGACATCACCGTTGCCTCGACCGATCCGCTCGGCAACGTCGCCATGGCCCGCTTCAACCACCAGCAGGCTCCGTTCGACAACCCGGGCGTTCGCCGTGCCGTGCTGATGGCCATGCAGCAGGACGCCTATATGTCGGCGGCCCTGGGCGATGAGCGCTACTGGCGTAACTGCTACTCCGTATTCCCCTGCGGTACTCCGCTGGCCAACGAAGCGGGTAGTGAAGTCATGAAGCAGGGTGACCTGACGGCCGCGAAGCAGGCGCTCAAGGACGCCGGCTACGATGGCACGCCAGTGGTACTGCTCAACCCCACCGATACGCCGGTGATGGCGGCCTTCACCCAGGTCACTGCCGATCTGCTGCAGCAGCTGGGAATGGTTGTCGAGGTGCGCGACATGGATTGGGCGGCGCTGCTGGAGCAGCGTGAGAATCGCGCCTCGGTTGCCGATGGTGGCTGGAGCATGTTCCACACCTGGTGGAACGCGGTCGACCTGATCGATACCTCGGCGATCGCCTTCTCCGGCGATGCGAAGTCCGGCTGGTTCGGCTGGGCCGAAGACGCGGAGCTCGAACAGCTTCGCGCCAAGGCGGCCAAAGCGAGCGGCGCCGAGAAGGCTGCGCTGGCGGCGCAGATCCAGCAGCGCCTGTGGGACATCGGTGCCTTTGCGGTTCTCGGCCAGTTCTTTGAGCCGGTCGCTTTCCGCGCCGATCTGCAGGGCATCACTTCGCCGATGCAGTTCTACTGGGGCGTTTCCCACGAAGAGAAGTAACCTGCAAGCGTAGTCAAAAGGCCCGCCAATTGGCGGGCCTTTTACTTTCCGGAGCTGCCTATTGCGCGGGAGCGGGGCGCAGCCAGCCTGCGAGATCGAAGAACAGGTCACCGAGCTCGCGATAGGCGCCGGCAGCCGGGCTCCAGCGATCAACTACATGGTACTGGCCGTGGCGGGTGCCTTCGATGATCCATTGCCCGCCGTGGATGCCGTAGAGGTTGCCGGAGGTCGGCAACTTCCAGAAACCGGCCTTCTGCAACGCGGTCTGCAACCGCTGCCAGTCCTGCGACGACAACCTCTTTTGCGAATAGGCAATGGGTACGCCGGGGTCGCTGGCGCCCCAACCGGAAAGCTGGAAGGCATCGAGCGTGACGATGTCGTCGGTATGCGTGATGCGTACCGCTACCGGATGAGCTTGGCGGTTCAGCCAGAGAATTCGGTAGCTTTCGGACGTCAGGGGCTGGCCGCAGGACAGCGAAGGCTCGCCCAAGCGCGCCAGTGGGCCCGCGTACCAGCGCCGCCGCATGTCGTCGGAGCCTGGGTACTGTTTGGGAAAGGTACCCGCCGGGAAATAGTAGTTCTCCCCGGCGCACGTGGTGCTGGGTAGCGGCGGGTGCTGGCATCCCGTCAAGCCAAGCGCAGCGCAAAGCATCACCGCCGGTAGGCGAGTTCGAGAAATAGTGTGTCGCACTGCCATAGTTTGCTGCCCCGGAGCCTGGTCAATGAAGAACTGTGGCGCGATAAAGCACGTGGGTTGCTGACCAAACTCAAGCGTCGTGTTGATTTCTAGCCGGTTGCCTCGTGCTCATCGCCGAGGCGGTCGCACGCTAGCGCCTGCCAACTGTTATGGCAAATGTCTTACACGATGCGACGGCATTTCGCGCTGCCGGGATGAACTCCGGATGGTTAATCTGTGCCGGTCTCTGAAGCGCAGGACGCGCTCAGGATCAAGGATGATCGGCCATAGCCAGGAAGCCGCTCCGAACGGATCTCGGGATGGTCAGGAAAAACCCGCTTCGGCGGGTTTTTTGTTGTCTGCAGAAAACCAGCCGGTTAGCGGCTAGGGCGCGGCCACCGTGCTAACTGGCGATACACGGTCGATCTGCTCGATCAACCACTGCAGTGCTGCATCGTTTTGACGTTGCGCCACGCTGACGATATCCAGCTCGAAGCTACCCAGATCGAACGGCAGATCGAACAGTTGCAGCGGCAGCAGGGTAGCGAAATAGCGCGCCAGCTGGGCCGGCAATACCGCGGCGAGATCGCTGCTGGCGACGATGTGGGCGGCCTGCAGGTAGTTCGGCGTGGTGTAGACCACTTCGCGGCTCAGCCCCTGTTCTTCCAGCCATTGATCGACCATGCCGCGGGTCTGGCCGCCGTGCACCCAGAGGTGGCGCAGACGCAGAAAAGCATTCAGGTCCAGTCCCGCCATCAGCAGTGGGTGATCCCGGCGCACCGCCACCTGCAGCGTTTCGCTGGCCCAGCGGCGCACGTGAAAGCGTGACGGCACGTCGAGAAAGCGCCCGACCGCGACGTCGATTTCGCCATCGTCCAGCGCTTCGCCCGGCAAGGTCGGTGTCAGGTGCTGGATCGCCAGTTGAATTCCAGGTGCATGTTCGGCCAGGCGCCGCATCAGTGCCGGCATGCAGATCAGCTCGACGTAGTCGGTCACGGCGATGCGAAAACGCTGCTGGCTGCGCGCCGGATCGAAGGCTTCGCCGGCGATCAGGCTGTGTTCGATCTGTTGCAGCGCATGGCGGATTGGCGCTTCCAGTGCCAGCGCCCGCGGCGTCGGCTGCATGGCCCGGCCGACGCGAACCAGCAGCGGATCGTCGAGCAGTTCGCGCAGGCGGCCCAGGGCATTGCTCACCGCCGGCTGGCTGAGCGATAGGCGCTCGGCGGCACGCGAGACGTTGCGCTCACGCAGCAGGGCGTCGAGCACGCGAAGTAGGTTGAGGTCGAAGTTGTAGATATTCATTCGGTGAATCCGAAACATCACAAGACTAAATTTCAAAAATAGTAGCGTCTTCGTCTATGGTTGGTCTCCAGTTTTTCCAGCCTTGCAACGAGGACAGCTGCAATGAGCCAAACCCGCTTCGATATCCAGACCGCCGCCGTGATCGGCGCGGGCACCATGGGCCGCGGTATCGTCATGAGCCTGGCCAACGCCGGCGTGCAGGTGCGCTGGCTGGACAATAACCCCGAGATGCTCGAACAGGCCTTGGGCGTGGTGGCCGACACCTATGCGCACAACGTGCGTCAGGGTCGGATCGACGAGGCCGAAGCGGCGGCGCGCCGCGCCCGTATCGCCAAGGCGGCGGATTACCAGGCGCTGGCCGACGTGGACCTGGTGATCGAGGCGGTCTACGAGAACCTTGAACTCAAGCAGAACATCTTTCGCGAGCTGGACGGCATCGTGAAGCCGGCCGGCATCCTCGCCAGCAATACCTCGGCGCTGGATATCGATGCCATCGCCGCGGTCACTAAGCGGCCGGAGCAGGTCGTCGGTCTGCACTTCTTCAGCCCGGCGCACATCATGAAGCTGCTGGAGATCGTCCGCGGCGCGAAGACATCGAAAGCGGTGCTGGAGGCGTCCACCGCGCTCGGCAAGCGCATGGGCAAGGTCAGCGTGATCGCCGGCAACTGCCAGGGCTTCATCGGCAATCGCATGCTTGCCAGCTACGTGCGCGAGGCGCGGATGATGCTGCTCGAAGGCGCCTATCCGCATCAGGTGGACGCCGCGCTGCAGGGCTTCGGTTTCGCCATGGGGCCGTTCCGCATGTACGACGTGGTTGGCATCGACTTGGAATGGCGCGCCCGCCAGCTGGCCGGCAAGGGCCAGGATGAGCCCGAGGTGCAGGTCGACAACCGCCTCTGCGAGCTGGGCCGCTTCGGCCAGAAGTCGCGCATGGGCTACTACCGCTACGCCGAGGGCAGTCGCCAGGCCGAGCACGATCCTGAAGTGGATGCGCTGGTGCAGCGCGAGTCCGAGCGCCTCGGCTTTCAGCGTCGCGAGATCGGCAGCGAGGAAATCCTCGAGCGCTGCCTGCTGGCGCTGGTCAATGAGGGCGCCAAGATTCTCGAGGAAGGCATGGCCGAGTCCAGCGCCGATATCGACACCGTCTACCTCTACGGTTACGGCTTCCCTGCCGACGTCGGTGGGCCGATGACCTGGGCCGATCGTCAGGACCTGCCGGCCATTCGTGATCGCCTCAACGCACTGGCCGAGCGCCACGGTCAGCACTGGCGGCCGGCCGCGCTGATCGACAGCCTGGCCACCCACGGCGGCCGCTTCGCCGACTACCGGAAGGAGGCTTGAGCATGGACTACAAGGCCCCCCTGCGTGACATGCGCTTCGTGCTGCATGAGCTGTTCGACGCCACCGGCCATTGCGAATTGCTCGGCAACGGCCTGGACCGCGAGCTGATCGACGGTGTGCTGGAAGAAGCCGCGCGCTACACCGGCGGCGAGATCGCGCCGCTCAATCGCAACAGCGACGAAGAGGGCGTGACCCTGGAAAACGGTGAGGTCAGCACGCCGCAGGGCTTCGTCGACGCCTACAAGCAGTACGTGGACAACGGCTGGGCGAGCATGACCGGGCCGACCGAATACGGCGGCCAGGGCTTCCCGCAGCTGGTGGCCTGCAACTTCCACGAGATGCTGATGGCGGCGTCGCTGTCCTTTCGCATCTATTCCGGCCTGACCGAGGGCGCGGTGCTGGCGCTGTACAAGCACGGCAGCGATGAACTGAAGAATGCCTATCTGGAGAAGCTGGTCAGCGGCCGCTGGAGCGGCACCATGTGCCTCACCGAGCCGCAGGCGGGCACCGACCTCGCCCTGCTGCGCACTCGCGCCGAGCCGCAGGCGGACGGCAGCTACAAGGTCAGCGGCAGCAAGATCTTCATCTCCGGCGGCGAACACGACATGAGCGAGAACATCGTGCATCTGGTGCTGGCGCGCCTGCCGGATGCGCCGGCCGGGGTGAAGGGCATCAGCCTGCTCTTGGTGCCCAAGTTCATCGCCAATGCCGATGGCACGCCGGGCGAGCGCAACGCGCTGAGCTGCGGCGCCATCGAGCACAAGATGGGCATCAAGGGCGCGGCCACCTGCGTGATGAACTTCGATGGCGCCGCCGGCTGGATCGTCGGCGAGCCCAACCAGGGCCTGGCGTGCATGTTCACCATGATGAACGACGCGCGCTTCCAGGTCGGCTTGCAGGGCCTCGGGATTGCCGAACAGGCTTATCAGGGCTCGCTGGCCTATGCCCGTGAGCGCTTGCAGTCTCGTGGGTTGGCCGGCGCGCAGCACCCGGACAAGCCCGCTGACCCGATCATCGTGCACCCCGACGTGCGCCGCATGCTGCTGACGCAGAAAACCCTGGTCGAAGGCAGCCGCATGCTCGCCGCCTATTGCGCCCGCCAGCTGGACCTCGAGCACGGCCATCCCGAGCCGAGCTATCGCAAGGCGGCGAGCAAGCGTGCGGCGCTGCTGATCCCTATCGTCAAGGCGTTCTTCACCGATATGGGTCAGGAGGTGGCGAGCCTCGGTGTGCAGGTCTACGGCGGTCACGGTTATATCCGCGAGTGGGGCATGGAGCAGTTGATGCGCGACAGCCGCATCACCCAGCTCTACGAGGGCACCAACGGTATCCAGGCGCTGGACTACATCCGCCGCAAGCTGCTCGGTGACGGCGGTGCGGAGCTGTCGGCGCTGCAGGCGGAGTTCAGCGAGATTTGCGACCAGCAGATCGATCGACCGGCGCTGCACGAGCTGGCCAGCAAGGTGCAGACGCGTCTCGGCGAATGGCGCGAGCTGACGGCCGAGATCATCGCCGCCACCGGGCGTGATCCCCAGGAGATCGGCGCGGTGTCGGTGGATTTCCTGCAGTACTCGGCCTATGTCTTGTTGGCCGGCCTCTGGCTGCAGGCGGCGGCGCGGGCGCAGGATGCGCTGGAGCAGGGCGCCGGCGAGGAGGCGTTCTATCAGGCCAAGCTGGCCAGTGCGGATTTCTATCTGCGCCGTGTGTTACCGCGGGCGAGTGCACATCGGGAAGCCATTCAGGGGGGCGCGGATTGTTTGATGGCGCTGCCGGAAAGCGACTTCGCGTTTTGAGCCAATCGATCACAGGAGGCACCGATGCATCCGTTCAGTTTTGCCACAACCGCGCAATTGATCTGCGAGCCCGGCTCTTCGCGCCGCTTGGCCAGTCTCTGCAAGGAGCGTGGCGCACGCTCCGTTCTGGTCGTCACCGATCCGGGAATAATCCGCTTCGGCCTGCTCAACGAAGTCCTGCCAGGCTTCGGGAACGAAGGATTGCGGGTTGCCGTGTACGATCAGGTCATCGCCGACCCGCCCGAGCATATCGTCCTGGCCGCGGTGGAGCAGGCCAGAGCAGCTGGTGCTGACCTGGTCATCGGTTTCGGCGGCGGCAGTTCCATGGACGTCGCCAAGCTGGTCGCGTTGCTGGCCCATCCCGACTGCGCGCAATCGCTGCAGGACATCTACGGCGTCGGCAACGCCAGGGGCCAGCGCTTGCCGCTGATCCAGGTGCCGACCACCGCCGGCACCGGCTCGGAGGTCACGCAGATCGCCATCGTTACCACCGGCGAGACTACCAAGATGGGCGTGGTCTCGCCGCTGCTGCTGCCGGACCTGGCGCTGCTCGACGCCGACCTGACCCTCGGCCTGCCACCGGCGGTGACCGCGGCCACCGGCATCGACGCCATGGTGCATGCCATCGAGGCCTACACCAGCGCGCTGAAGAAGAACCCGATGTCCGATCTGCTGGCCCGTGAGGCGCTGCGCCTCTTGGCGGCCAATCTGGACGAGGCGGTGCACAACGGCAGCAACCGCGCGGCGCGTCAGGCCATGCTGCTCGGCGCCTGTCTGGCCGGTCAGGCGTTCGCCAACGCGCCGGTCGCCGCCGTGCATGCGCTGGCCTATCCGCTGGGCGGCAACTTCCATATCCCGCACGGCCTGTCCAACGCGCTGGTACTGCCGCAGGTGCTGCGCTTCAACGTCAGCGCGGCGGCCTCGCACTACGCCGAACTGGCGCCGATCATCCTTGGCGAGCGCCTGCGCGCGGATGATCCATCCAGCTATGCCGAGCAGCTGATCGAGGAGTTCGAGCAGATGAGCGCTCGCGTCGGCCTGCCGACCCGCCTGCGTGATGCCGGCGTGCCCGAAGAGATGCTGCCGCAACTGGCGAAGGAGGCGATGCTGCAGCAGCGCCTGCTGGTGAACAATCCACGCGAAGTCAGCGAGGCCGATGCGCTGGCGATCTACCAGGCCGCGTACTGAGCAGCGCCTCCCATCATCCTGCCGCCGAGAACGAACATGCCCGAGCAACCCAAGCACCTGCGCCACGACTACAAGCACTTCCAGGCGATCACCACGCGCTGGCACGACAACGACATCTACGGCCACGTCAACAACGTCACTTATTACAGCTTTTTCGATACTGCGGTGAATGGCTACCTGATCGAGCAGGGTGGGCTGAACATCCATGACGGTGAAGTGGTGGGCTTCGTGGTCAGCTCATCCTGTGATTACTTTGCGTCGATTGCCTACCCGGATGTGATCGAGGTGGGCGTGCGCGTTGCCAGGCTGGGCAGTTCCTCGGTGCAGTACGAACTGGCGGTCTTCCGTGAGGGGGAACACGAAGCCTGTGCGGCGGGCCGCTTCGTGCATGTCTTCGTCGAGCGGGCAAGCAACCGGCCCACGCCAATTCCCACCCGCTTGCGCGCCGCGCTGCAAGCGCTGGCCTGAGCAGGGCTCAAAAAAACCGGGCTGTTAGCCCGGTTTTTTGTTCAATGGTGATGGCGGTGCCGCTTCTTGTAGTGGCCCTTGCCCGGATGGCGGTGACGATGGCCGTCACGGTAGTAGCGCCGGTCGTCGCGATAGCGAGGGTCGTCATCGTCGCCGTAGGCGTTGCCGACTGCTCCACCGGCGCCGCCACCCAGCGCTGCACCGATCAGGCCTCCAGTGCTGCCACCGACGCGCTGACCGATCACGTTGCCGCCCGCTGCGCCGAGGCCGCCGCCGATGGCCGCCTCGGTACGGCTGCGCTTGTCTGCGCCGACCACGCCGCCTGCGGCGCCGCCGACACCGGCACCGATGGCGGCCCCGGTGGAGCCGCCCAGATGTTCGCCCACTACCGAGCCCAAGGCGCCGCCCAGCGCGCCGCCGACTGCCGCTTCGGTGTTGCTTCCAGCAAATGCGGCGCTGCTGAGCAGGCTCGCGGATAACAGCAGAATCGATGAATACTTCATCAACGAAACCTCAGAGTGGATTGCGCCGCGATCCTTACCTGCCGCAGGGCATGTGCGCAAGCGCCACGCGATGAAAGGTGGGGCATTTAACAGATTGCGTAAGTATTTGTTTTAAATGGGAACTTCCCCTAAGCGAAGCGGTCGAACCGGGCTTGGTCCGGCGCCCCTGAGAGGGCGCACTGTTTCGCTACTACGCCCATTTCAGGGCGCAATACCGTCCGCCAGGATGGTGCGGATCCGCTGCGCCAGCTGCTCGATGGTGAACGGCTTGCTGATCATGTTCATGCCGCGGTCGAGGAAGCCGCTGCTGGCAGCCTGTTCGGCGTAGCCGGTCATGAACAGTACTGGCAATTGCGGCCGCTGCTGGCGCGCGACATCGGCCAGCTGACGGCCGTTCATCCCTGGCAGGCCGACATCGGTGACCAGCAGATCGATGCGCTCTTCCGATTCCAGAATGGACACCGCCGCGTTGCCCTCGGCGGCCTCCAGAGCGCGATAACCGAGCATTTCCAGCACATCGAGTACCAGCAGGCGCACCGCCGGGTCGTCCTCGACCACCAGCACGCTCTCCCCCTGTTCGGCCCGCAATACCGCGCCGGAGCCATCAGGCATCGGCGTGGATGGCGCCGTTTCGGCATGGATCGGCAGGTACAGCCTGACCTCGGTGCCGCTGCCCGCCTCGCTGGTGATCTGCAGGTGACCACCGGCCTGGCGGGCGAAACCGTAGATCATCGACAGACCAAGGCCGGTGCCCTGGCCGATGGGTTTGGTGGTGAAGAATGGCTCGAAAGCGCTGGCCAGTACCTTGGGCGTCATGCCGCAACCGCTGTCGACAACGTTGAGGGTGATATAGCGCCCGGCCGGCAGCTCGCCAACCTGATGGGAGCGCTCGAGGCAGACATTGGCGGTGCTGATGCGCAACGTGCCGCCGTCGGGCATGGCGTCGCGGGCATTGATCACCAGATTGAGCAGGGCACTTTCCAGCTGGTTGTCGTCACTGTGCGCCGGCCACAGATCGGCTTGCAGGTGGGTTTCGATCTGGATATGGCTGCCGAGCGTGCGGATCAGCAGGTCGTGCATCGACTCGATCAGGGTATTGAGCTCGACCCGCGTGAGATTCAGTGGCTGGCGGCGGGCGAATGCCAGCAGGCGGTGGGTCAGTGCCGCGGCGCGATTGGCGGAGGTCACCGCCGCATCGATGAAGCGCTGGGTTTCAGCGTGGCGTCCGGACTGGATGTAGCGCTGAATCAGGTCCAGACCGCCGATGATGCCGGTGAGCATGTTGTTGAAGTCATGCGCGATGCCGCCGGTGAGCTGTCCCACGGCTTCCATCTTCTGCGCCTGGCGCAGGGCGTCCTGCGCCTGTTCGCGGCTGGCCATTTCCTTGAGCAGCCGTTCGTAGACTTCGGCCAGCGCCTCGGTGCGCTCCTGGATGCGGCTTTCCAACGTCTCGTTGAGTTCGCGCAGGGCCTGTTCGGCACGCCAGCGCTCGGTGACATCAAGGGCCATGACGAAAAAACCCAGCACCTTGCCGCTGGCATCACGGCGCGGCAGGTAGTGCACCAGCGACTGTCGTGGCTGGCCGTCGCGATGCGGGCTATAGGCTTCGAAGGTGATGTCCTCGCCGGCCAGCGCGGCGCGAATATTGTCGCGGCGCAGGGCGTAGCCGCGTTCGCCAAGGACCTCGCGCACGGTCTTGCCGCGCAGCCATTCGGGCGAGTGGCCGAACCACTCCTCGTAGTAGCGGTTGTTGAAGCGAAAGCGTTCCTGGTCGTCGATGTAGCCGATCATCAGCGGCAGCGCGTCGGTGATCAGCTTGATCTCGGCCTCGCTCTTGCGCAGCGCCTCCTCACTGGCATGCTGGCGACTGATATCCATGACCGCGCCGGGAAAGCGCAGCACTTTGCCGTCTTCGTCGTAGTGGCAGCGTCCGCGTGCCTGTGCCCAGCGTGATCGACCGTGGTCATCCAGCAGGCGATAGCGCTCGGCGAAGATGCCCGAGCCGGTGATGCAGTGCTGCATCGCGGCGAGTACGCGAGCGCGATCTTCTGGGTGGACGTGGGCGAGGAAGGGCTGTACCGAGAGACTTTGCTTGGCGCCCGGATAGTCCTCCTGCGGCACGTGACAGAGCAGCTCGACCTGATCGGACGGGGTGCCCGCCTGTACGTCCCAGTCCCAGATACCGATCAGGTCGCTGGCCTCCAATGCAAGGTGCAGACGGTGCTCGCTGAGGCGATAGGCTTCGGCGCTGAGCTTGTAGCGCATGGCGGCCTGCGACAGCCGCGCTTCGGTGCGCATGCGTTCGCTGGTTTCGTTGAGGCACAGCAGCAGGCCGACAATCTCACCGTGACCGTCACGGATCGGGCTGAGCGCCATGTCGAACCAGGCATCTTCCGGTTCGTGGTGGCGTTCGATCAGCAGGTGGCGGTTGTGCAGCATGCGTGCTTCGCCTCGCCTTACGGCGTCGCAGGCTGGCTCGAGCAGCTCCCAGATGGCGCCCCAGGCCTGGCACGCGGGGCTCCCCAGTTCGCCGGGGTGGCGCGTACCGATCAGCGCGGCGTGGGCGTCGTTGTACAGCTGCACGCCGTCGCTGCCCCAGAGGATGCACATCGGCACTGGGGCCTCGAGCATCGTGTCGACCAGCAGGCGCAAGGCCTGCGGCCAGCCGGTTGGCGATCCAAGCGCAGTGCCCCGCCAGTCGTGTCGGCGAATCCGTTCGCCCATGTCGCTACTGCTGTGCGGCCAGCGCTCAGCTGTTGCCATTACCTGTTCCATCTTTTCTGCACCGTGGCCGATCGTTAGCAGCCGTGAAATTACGTCGGGCCATACGCGCGGCGTCGCGGCCTGAAGGTGGCGGTGTTCGAGTCTCGCCGGCATGCCTCCCTGGCCATGCGCGCGAGGGCGAGGATTCTAAGCCGTTCCCTCGCACAAAAGAGGTACGGCTTATCAGCCTGGCTGCCCCGCCAGGCTGCGGACCAGTTCCAGGTAGTCCTCGACCGCGGTGAACTCCTCGGTGTCCTTGTGCCCGCGCCGGCTATCCGGCTCACGCACCGCCAGCAGCTGGCCGATGCCAAAGTCGCGGGCGCTGCGCAGAATCGGCAGGCTGTCGTCGATGAACAGCGACCGGGCCGGATCGAACTCCAGATCCTGCCGCAGGGCAAACCAGAACTGCGGGTCCTCCTTGGGGAAACCGTAGTCGTGCGAGCTGATCAGACGATCAAACCAGGGCGCAAGTTCGACGCGCTCGAGTTTCAACGACAGCGAATCGCGATGGGCGTTGGTGATCAGCACCACGCGCTTGCCAGCGTGGCGTAGGGCAGCGAGGAATTCGTCGGCTGCCGGACGCAGGGCGATGAGGTGGGCGATCTCGCGCTTCATCTCGCGAATTGGCAGCTCCAGCTCGCGGGTCCAGTAGTCCAGGCAATACCAGGTCAGCTTGCCGAGGTGCTCGTTGAACAGCGGCGCCAGCTCCAGTTCTGCCATGGCGCGGCTGATGCCGTGGCGCTCGGCGTAGCGTTGCGGCAGAAATTCGAGCCAGAAGTGGTTGTCGAAGTGCAGGTCCAGCAGCGTGCCGTCCATGTCGAGCAGGACGGTGTCGATGGCGGACCAGGGAAGGGAAGCGATCATGGCGAGTTCTTGGTGACCGGATACGAATGGGATGGCGGCGCGTTGCAAAGCGTTCACGGTCGCCGCAAAAAGCCGGGTTATGATAGCCCCTCGCGTTTGCAGGAGTGCCCCCATGCGCCAGAAACCCACCGTGCTCGCCCGTGAGATCGTCGCGAGCAGCCGCCTGTTCCGTGTCGAGGAGCTGCAGCTGCGCTTCTCCAACGGCGTGGAGCGTACCTACGAGCGCCTCGTCGGCAAGGGCTCCGGCTACGGTGCGGTGATGATCGTGGCGCTGGCCGATGCGCACACCGTGCTACTGGTCGAGGAGTATTGCGGCGGCACCGACAGCTACGAGCTGTCATTGCCCAAGGGCCTGATCGAGCCGGGTGAGGATGTGCTCGAGGCGGCCAACCGCGAGCTCAAGGAGGAGGCCGGTTTTGGTGCGCGCCGCCTGGAGCTGCTGACCGAGCTGTCGTTGTCACCGGGCTATATGAGCCAGAAGATCCAGGTGGTGCTGGCCCGCGACCTCTACCCGGAGCGCCTGCCGGGCGACGAACCGGAGCCGATGCGCGTCGAGCGCTATGCGCTGAGCGAACTGTCGAACCTGATCCAGCATCCGCAGTTCAGCGAAGGCCGTGCCCTGGCAGCGCTGTACCTGGCGCGGGACCTGCTGAGCCAGCGCGGGGAGTTCGGTCAATGAGCCATCCTTACCTGCCGGCGGTGATCGATCTGGTGCGCGATGCGGGTACGGCGATCCTGCCGCACTGGCGCAGCGAACTCGCGGTGCAGACCAAGGCCGATGAATCGCCGGTGACGGCAGCGGACATGGCCGCCCATCGGGTGCTGTTCGACGGGCTGACGGCGCTGGATGCGAGCATTCCGGTGCTCTCCGAGGAGGACTGCGCATTGCCACTGGCCGAACGTGCCGGCTGGACGCGCTGGTGGCTGGTCGATCCGCTCGATGGCACCAAGGAATTCATCGCCGGCAGCGAGGAGTTCACCGTCAACGTGGCGCTGATCGAACAGGGCCGGGTGCGTTTCGGCGTGGTCGGCATCCCGGCCAATGGCCGCTGCTATTACGGTGGCGAAGCGTTCGGCGCCTGGTGCAGCGAGCCCGGTGGCGAGGCGCAGCCATTACGCGTACGTCAGCAACCGCATGGAGCGTTCACTGTGGTGGCCAGCCGGCGACACAGCAGCCCGGCGCAGGAGCACCTGCTCGAGAGTCTGCGTCGGCAGTTCGGTGAGCTGGCGCTGGCGAATGTCGGCAGTTCGCTGAAGTTCTGCCTGCTCGCCGAAGGAGCGGCGGACTGCTACCCACGTCTGGCGCCTACCTCGCAGTGGGACACCGCGGCGGCGCAAGGGGTGCTGGAAGGGGCGGGCGGCGAGGTACTGGATGTCAATGGCGCCCCGCTGACCTACGAGGCGCGCGAGAGCTATCTCAATCCTTCCTTCCTGGCGCTGCCCAAGGGCGTCGACTGGCGCGACGGTTTGCTCGCGCTAGCCAGCCGGAGCTGATGCGGCGGGCGATGGTGCGGCCTGCTGGCTGCACCATCCGGATGCAGTGCCGCGGTCCAGCGCTTACTTGTGCAGCACGAACTGCCCGGTGAAGCGCACCGCATCGCGGCCATCGGCGGCGAGGATGCGGCTGTGCAGCTCGAGTCGGGAGCGGCCGCGGCGGCGGTAGATGGCTTCGAAGCGCTCCCAGGCCTCCGGCGATGGCGCCGAGCAGATGGCGATCGCATCGTCCACCACCGGCAGCGGGTACTCGATCTGACCCTCGTGGATGACGATATGACCATCCTCGATGCCCGCCTCGCGTAGACGCAGATGCAACCAACCCCAACCGGCCAGCACCGCGGCGCAGTACAGACTGCCGCCGAACATGCTGCTCTTGTGGTTGATATTTGGCTGCAGCGGGACGTTCAGGCGCAGTTCATGGTTTTCCCACTGCGCGACGCGCAGGCCCAGCGAGCGGGTCAGCGGGATGTCGTGATGGAGGATGGCTTCCAGGTAGCGGCTATCGCGGCTCATGCCGGGGAGATTCCTAAAACGTGACGGAGATACAGGCAGACGCCAAGCATGACTGCTGAGTCACGCTTTTGCCAGCTCCGCTCGGCAATTCACCACAGCCTTGGCGCGCCGCGCGAATCTGCCTCGTCCGGCTATAGCCGCCTCGCCCGGCTCAGCGCTCGCTCTTGCGCTGATAGGCGCAGTAACCCGGACGCGGGCCGACGTGCGGATGATTGCGACAGGTATCCGGACGCTTGGCATACACGGTGCATAGGCGGGTCTGGCGGTCGAGGTACAGGCAGTCGCCATTGGCCAGCCGGGTCAGGGTGAAGATCTCGCGCTTCTGGTTGAAGTGTTCGATCACCCCTTCGCGACTGAGGCGCTTGGCGACCTGTTTGGCCGGTTCGTCGCGCTCGAATTCGTCGACCAGGCCGAGGCGGATCAGGTCGTCGATGCGTACTTCCACCGGCAAGGTGCAGCAGGTCGCGTGGCAATCGCGGCATAGGCCGTTGCTGTAGCGGGCCCAGGTTTCCAGGCGTTCCGGGTCGGCGGAGGCGATCAGCTTGTTTTTCACGGTGCAGGCTTCGAGAAGAGGGCGCGCGATCATAGCGATCCGCACGGGAATTGCCAGCAGCAAGCGCCCCCGGACGGACGGTCGCGCAGATGTAAAGGAAACCTGCAAACCTGTCTGCTCTGCCCATCGCGAGGTGAACAGGCGCCGCTGCCATGAGTCCCTCTTGTATGTTTTCGCCCGCTGCGAGGTTTACCCATGACGCAGGAATCCGCCGTATCTCTCTCCGACGACGTCGCCGCATTCCGTGAAAAAGTTCTGCGCAAGCTGACCTACTCGGTCGGCAAGGATCCCGAACACGCCTCCGATTACGATTGGTTCGAGGCCGTGGCGCTCGCCGCTCGTGACCGCATCATCGATCACTGGATGGAATGCACCCGCCAGACCTACAAGGATGGCTGCAAGCGGGTGTACTACCTCTCGCTGGAATTTCTCATCGGCCGCCTGCTGGTCGACAGCCTGAGCAACCTTGGGCTGCTCGAAGTGGCGCGTGAGGCGCTGGCCGATCTGGATGTGGACATCGAGCGGATCCGCCTGGTCGAGCCGGATGCCGCGCTGGGCAACGGCGGTCTCGGCCGGCTCGCGGCCTGCTTCATGGAAAGCATGGCGACGCTCGGCGTGGCGGCGCATGGCTATGGCATTCGCTATGACCACGGCCTGTTCCGGCAGGCCATCGTCGATGGTTGGCAGCATGAACAGACCGAGACCTGGCTGGACTTCGGCAATCCCTGGGAATTCGAGCGGCCCGAGGTCAGCTATCTGATCGGCTTTGGCGGCCATGTCACGGCGATGCCCGCCGAGGGCGGCGGCGAGCCCAAGCACTTCTGGCACTGGGCTGAAGGGGTGCGGGCAATCGCCTACGACACCCCGATCGTCGGCTGGCGGGGCGCCAGCGTGAACACCCTGCGCCTGTGGCGCGCGCGCGCCGAAGCGGATTTCCACCTGGAGCGCTTCAATGCCGGCGATCACATCGGCGCGGTGGCCGAAGAGGCGCGCGCGCAGAGCATCTCGCGGGTGCTCTATCCGGCCGACAGCACCGAGGCCGGACAGGAGCTGCGCCTGCGCCAGGAGTACTTCTTCGTCGCCGCCTCGCTGCAGGATCTGCTGCGCCGCCATCTCGACCAGCGCGGCACGCTGGACAACCTGCCGGACTACGCGGCGATCCAGCTCAACGACACCCATCCGGCCATCGCCGTGGCCGAGCTGATGCGGCTGCTGGTCGACGTGCATGGCCTGGACTGGCAGCGCGCCTGGCGACTGACCACGGCGACGCTGTCCTATACCAACCACACCCTGTTGCCCGAGGCGCTGGAAACCTGGCCGGTGGGACTGATGGAGCGCCTGCTGCCGCGGCACATGCAGATCATCTACCTGATCAACGCCCATCATCTGGACTGTCTGCGCGATCGCGGCGTGCACGACGCTGACCTGCTGCGTTCGGTCTCGCTGATCGAGGAGGATCATGGTCGCCGCGTGCGCATGGGCAACCTCGCCTTCCTGGGCTCTTACAGCGTCAACGGCGTGTCGGCTCTGCACACCCAGCTGATGCGCAAGACGGTGTTTACCGACCTGCACGGGCTCTACCCGCAGCGGATCAACAACAAGACCAACGGCATCACCTTCCGCCGTTGGCTGTACCAGGCCAACCCGCACCTCACCCGCCTGCTGGTGGAAAACCTCGGCGAGGCGTTGCTGGACGACCCGGAAACCCGCCTGCGCGGGCTCGAGCCGTTTGCCGAGCAGGCCGCCTTCCGCCAGCGCTTCGCCGAACAGCGGTTGGCCAACAAACGTCACCTGGCCGCGCTGATCCAGGAGCGCGTAGGTGTCAGCGTCGACCCGCACGCGCTGTTCGATGTGCACGTCAAACGCATCCATGAATACAAGCGCCAGCTGCTCAACCTGCTGCACACCGTGGCGCTGTACCACGCGATCTGCGCCGATCCGGGCGGTGACTGGGTACCGCGGGTGAAGATCTTCGCTGGCAAGGCTGCGGCCAGCTACCACCAGGCCAAGCTGATCATCAAGCTGGCCAACGACATCGCCCGCACCATCAACGACGATCCGACCGTGCGTGGCCTGCTCAAGGTGGTGTTCCTGCCGAACTACAACGTCAGCCTGGCCGAGGACATCATCCCTGCCGCCGATCTGTCCGAGCAGATTTCCACCGCCGGCCTTGAGGCGTCCGGCACCAGCAACATGAAGTTCGCCCTCAACGGCGCGCTGACCATCGGCACGCTGGACGGCGCGAATGTCGAGATGAGTGAGCAGATCGGTCTGGAACACATGTTCATCTTCGGTCTCACGGCGCAGCAGGTGGAGGCCCGCAAGCGCGCCGGCGAGTTCAATGCCGAAGCCACCATCATCGGCTCGCGGCGGCTCAGCGAGGTGCTGTCGGCAATTCGTGGCGGCGCCTTTTCCGCCGAGGACCCAGGGCGCTACGTCGGGCTGGTGGACGGGCTCAGCTGGCATGACACTTATCAGGTCTGTGCCGATTTCGAAGCCTACTGGCAGGCGCAGCTCGACGTCGAGGCACGCTGGCGCGATCCGGATAGCTGGTGGCGCTCGGCGGTGCTGAATACCGCCAGAACGGGCTGGTTTTCCTCCGATCGCACCATTCGTGAGTACGCCAGCGAAATCTGGAAAGTGATGTAGCGCAGACGGCCGTGGCGCCCTGGCAGCCGCGGCGGTTAGCCGTATGGCACGTTGCCCGCCGTGGCGCTGAACTCCGGTGTGGCGACGCCGGTCTGAGGGGGGTTAGTTTTCCGCCGGCCTGTTAAACTGCGCGGGTTTTTTTCCCTCTGGAGCCTTGTCCATGTCACGCGTAACTCTGAGTCGCTACCTGATCGAGCAGACCCGCAGCAACAACACCCCTGCGGATCTGCGTTTTCTAATCGAGGTAGTGGCGCGAGCGTGCAAGGAAATCAGCCATGCCGTATCCAAGGGCGCACTCGGCGGCGTCCTCGGCAGCGCCGAAAGCGAGAACATCCAGGGTGAGGTGCAGAAGAAGCTCGACGTGCTATCCAACGAGATCCTGCTCGAGGCCAACGAGTGGGGCGGCCACCTGGCCGGCATGGCTTCCGAGGAAATGGACAACGCTTACCAGATTCCCGGCAAGTATCCCAAGGGGGCCTACCTGCTGGTCTTCGATCCGCTGGACGGCTCCAGCAACATCGACGTGAACGTATCGGTCGGCACCATCTTCTCGGTGCTGCGCTGCCCCAACCAGTGCTTCTCGCAGAACGACAGCCTCGGTGAGGAAGCCTTCCTGCAGCCGGGCACCGAGCAGGTCGCCGCCGGTTATGCCATCTACGGTCCGCAGACCATGCTGATCCTGACCCTCGGGCACGGCGTGATGGGCTTCACCCTCGATCGCGAACTGGGCAGCTTCGTGCTGACTCACGAGCACCTGCAGGTGCCGCAGAGCACCGCCGAATTCGCCATCAATATGTCCAACCAGCGCCACTGGGAAGAACCGGTCAAACGCTACGTTGGCGAGCTGCTGGCCGGCAAGGAAGGCCCGCTGGGCAAGAACTACAACATGCGCTGGATCGCCTCGATGGTGGCCGACGTACACCGCATCCTGACGCGTGGCGGCATCTTCATGTACCCGCGCGATGCTCGCGATCCGTCGATGCCCGGCAAGCTGCGCCTGATGTACGAGGCCAACCCGATGTCGATGATCATCGAACAGGCTGGCGGGGCGGCGACCACCGGGACCCAGCGCATCCTCGATATCCAGCCGAGTTCGCTGCACCAGCGAGTGCCGGTCTTCCTCGGCTCCAAGGAAGAAGTCGAGCGCGTCACCGGCTACCACCAGGCCTGAATGATGCGCGCGCCCTGGCAGGCGTTGCTGGACTGGTGGTTCGGCCAGGGCACCACGGCGGGCGAAATCGCCGCCGAGAAGCATGCTCTCTGGTTCGGCTATCGGGCCGAACAGGACGATCTGGCGCGCGAGCGGTTCGGAGCGCTGTGCGACGAGGCACTACACGGCGGTCTCGAGGCGTGGGCGGAGAACCCCGCTGGCTGGCTGGCGCTCATCCTGCTGCTCGACCAGTTGCCGCGGATGATCCATCGCGGCACACCGCTGGCGTTTGCTGGTGATGGACGTGCCGAGCAGCTGGTGCGGGATGGTTTGGCGCATGGCGGCGATGTGTTGCTGTCACCCATCCAGCGCGTGTTCATCTACCTGGTGCTGGAGCACGCCGAGAATCTCTCGTGGCAGGAACTGGCCGTAGCGCAGTTCGGTCAGTTGAGGGACATTGCGACGGTGGATGAACAGCCGCTGTTCGACGATTTTCTCGATTACGCCGTGCGCCACCGCGCGGTGATTGCCCGCTTCGGCCGTTTTCCGCATCGCAACGCCATCCTCGGGCGCGAATCGACGGAAGCCGAGCGGGCCTTCCTGGCCGAGCCGGGTTCGCGTTTCTAGCCGTGACCTGATCGCTTGGCGGGCGCGGGGCGAACCCGGAAGCTACGCTGTCATGAACCCAAGGAGTCCGTCCATGTCCGTGCGTTATCCCGCTCTGATCACCCTTGCCCTGTTGCTCGGCGGCTGCAGCCCGATCACCCAGGACAACTTCGCCAAGCTCAAGGCCGGTATGCCGCGCACCGAAGTCGAGCAGCTGCTCGGCAAGCCGGAGGAGTGCGCCGGTGCGCTGGGTATGTCCAGCTGCACCTGGGGCGACAAGAACCGCTTCATCAGCATCCAGTTCGCCGGCGACAAGGTGATGATGTTTTCTGGCAAGGGGCTGAAATGACTGCCAGATGCGTGCTGCTCGCTCTGAGTTGCGTTCTGCTGCTGGGCTGCACCGGCGCGAACACTCGTGAAGCGCCGCCACGCACGGCCGGGCAGGTGGATCTGCAGCGCTACCAGGGCACTTGGTATGAACTGGCGCGGCTACCGATGTTCTTCCAGCGCAACTGTGTGGAGTCCGAGGCGCATTACCGCCTGCAGGACGACGGCAGCGTAGCGGTGCGCAATCGCTGCCGTACGGCCGATGGCACCTGGCAACAGGCGGATGGGCAGGCGCTACCGCAGGAACAGGGACGCACCGATCGTCTGTGGGTACGCTTCGACAACTGGTTCAGCCGGCTGTTTCCGCGGCTGACCCGCGGCCACTACTGGGTGCTGTACCTCGAGCAGAACTACGAAACGGTGCTGGTGGGCAGTCCTGACCGCGAGTATCTCTGGCTGCTGGCGCGCTCGCCGCAGGTTGCAGCGGAGGTGCGCGAACGGCTGCTGAAGGAGGCGCAGGCGCGGGGTTACGCCACGGATGCGCTGATCTGGCGCGGCGAGCGCCGTTAGCGGGCGCTTGGTTCAGTCCCAGTCCAGACGCGCCAGGCGCCAGTCGTCGCCCTCGCGCCACCACTCCAGACGCACGCTGTAATGCGCCGCCTGCTGCGGCAGTAGGCCCTCGGCGCCGGTCAGCGCAACCTGCGCCTCGGTGTGGCCTCGATCGGGGTAGGTCGGGTCGATCCAGCTGCGCTGGCCGAGCGCGAGCACCCCGACGTTGCGGTGACGCAGGAACATCAGCGCGGCGGTGCGCCGCGCCCAGTCACGGTCGTGTTGCTGCTGGGCGCGGAAATCCGGATGCAGCAGCTCCATCAGCGTGGCAGTCCGCTTCCCTTCCAGGCTGTCCTGTAGCTGTTGCACGGCGGCTTCGAGCGCCGCCTGCGGCTGTTCCGTGCAGCCGCCCAGCAGCAGGCTGCACAGGAGGCAGGCGAGAGTGGCTAATTTACGCAGTGGCATGCTCAAGTCCGCGTTCCTAGCTATGATGCCGAACATGTCGATGGGCCGACCGCCCGCCATGCAGAACGGGAGTGTGCCATGCAGAGCTTGTATCCGGAGATCAAACCCTACGCGCGACACGAGCTGGCGGTCGACGATCCGCATGTGCTCTACGTCGACGAGAGCGGTTCACCGGACGGCCTGCCGGTGCTATTCGTTCACGGTGGTCCCGGTGGCGGCTGCGATGCGCTGAGTCGGCGCTTCTTCGATCCCAACGTCTATCGCATCATCACCTTCGATCAGCGCGGCTGCGGGCGTTCGACGCCGCACGCAAGCCTGGAGAACAATACCACCGCGCACCTGATCGCCGACATGCGGCGTATCCGCGAGTATCTCGGCATCGACAAGTGGGTGCTGTTCGGTGGCTCCTGGGGCTCGACCCTGTCGCTGGCCTATGCGCAGGCGTACCCCGCGCACGTGCATGCGCTGATCCTGCGCGGCATCTTCCTTTGCCGGCCGCAGGATCTGGCGTGGTTCTACCAGGAGGGTGCCAGCCGACTGTTCCCGGACTACTGGGAGGATTTCGTCGCACCAATTCCGCCGGAGGAGCGTGGCGATCTGATGCAGGCGTTTTACCAGCGGCTCACCGGTAGCGACCAGATCGCCCAGATGCACGCGGCCAAGGCCTGGTCATGCTGGGAGGGGCGGACCGCTACGCTGCGGCCCAATCATCAGGTGGTGGAGCGCTTCACCGACACCCACCGCGCGCTATCGATGGCACGCATCGAGTGTCATTACTTCGTCAATCAGGCGTTCCTCGAGCCGAATCAGCTGCTGCGCGATATGCCGAAGATCGCCCATCTGCCGGGCATCATCGTGCACGGCCGCTACGACGCCATTTGCCCGCTGGATAATGCCTGGTCGCTGCACCAGGCCTGGCCGGAAAGCGAGTTGCAGATCATCCGCGACGCCGGCCATTCCGCAGCGGAAAGCGGTATCACCGACGCGTTGGTGAGGGCGGCGAGCGACATCGCTCAGCGGCTGATCGATGCGCCGCCGGCGGATGATGCCTGATGAAGGGGCTGTTGCAGCGGGTGCGACAGGCTCGCGTCGAGGTAAACGGCGAGGTGGTTGGCTCCATCGATCAGGGGCTGCTGGTGCTGATCGGCGTCGAACGCGAAGACAATCGAGCTCGCGCCGACAAGCTGCTGCACAAGTTGCTCAACTACCGGGTCTTCAGCGATGCGCAAGGACGCATGAACCGCTCGCTGAAGGATGTCGGTGGTGGCCTGCTGCTGGTCTCGCAGTTCACCTTGGCAGCCGATACCAAGAGCGGCCTGCGGCCGAGCTTCTCCAGCGCAGCACCGCCGGCTCTGGGCGAAGAACTCTACGACTATCTGCTGACGCAGGCGCGTGAGCAACACTCAGAGGTCGCCTGCGGACGCTTCGGCGCCGACATGCAGGTGTACCTGCAGAACGACGGGCCGGTGACCTTCCTTCTCGAGAGTTGAGGCTCAGGCGCGCGCGGGTTCGAGGTCGTGCTCGTGCAGCCAGGTGATGGCGTACTCGCGCAGTTGTACCGCCTGGTAGTCCAGCCAGGCCTGGCGCACTTCGGGAAAGTCTTCCAGTTTGTAGTCGAACGTACGTAGCGGCCGACGTCCGGCCAGCGCGTCGGCGAGTACCGTGTGCGCCAGCGGATGGTGCTGGGTGAAGAGGAACGCTTCGCGCATGGCGAGCAACTGGCTCAGTTCCAGTGGCTCGATCAACAGGTAACGGTTTGGCTGGACGTCGTACTTGTCCTTGCTACCGGGCGCGGCTTCGCCGGGAAAGACGGCACGGATCTCCCCGGTTTCCAGGTCGAGGTAGTGCTCGCTGGTGTCCCGGTTGTCCAAGGCGTATTCGAGGCGGTGCAGATCGATGGTCAAGGGGCGCATGGCAAGGGCTGCTGTTTTGTTGGATTCAGCTCATGTGACCCGTCGGCGCCGCGCGCGTGCCTTGCGTTCATCGGAGGCCGGCCGTCGTATGACAGAAGCGTCAGAAAAGGCGCGCCAGCAGGGCACTGACTGCCGTTTCCACCCGCAGGATGCGCTCGCCGAGCTGCACCGGCTGCAGACCGGCGGCGGCGAGCTTATCCACTTCGTAGGGAATCCAGCCGCCCTCAGGGCCGATAGCCAGGGTTACTGGGCCCTCGACAGCGCGTGGGCAGGCTGGATAGTCGCCGGGATGGCCGACCAACCCGCAGCTGCCCGCAACCAGCTGCGGCAGATGATCTTCGACAAAGGGCTTGAAGCGTTTCTCGATGCTGACTTGCGGCAACACGGTATCGCGGGCCTGCTCCAAGCCGAGGATCAGCTGCTCGCGAATCGCCGCCGGCTCGAGGAAGGGCGTCTGCCAGAAGCTCTTTTCCACCCGGTAGCTATTGAGCAGGACCAGTCGCGGAACGCCCATGGTGGCGATCGTCTGCAGTACGCGCTTGAGCATCTTCGGCCGGGGCAGGGCGAGTAGCAGGGTGATCGGCAGTTTCGCTGGCGGCGGCTGGTCGAACTCGACTTCGAGCTGCGCCTCATCGCTGGCAAGGTGCAACAGTTGGCCACGGCCCATGGCACCGCCCAGCAGGCCGACCCGCAGCGTCTCGCCCGGCTCGGCACGATGCACTTCCTGCAGGTGTTTCAGCCGGCGGTCACGCAGCCGTACGCGGTTGGCGGCCACGAAATCCGCCGGTTCGAGCAGCAGCAGATTCACGGCCGTGGCGCGGGCGGTTGGCTGCCGGTGTCCGGCTGCTCGTCGTCTTCGGCGTCGCCGCGGAACTCCTCGTCGCGCTTCTTGACCATGCTGCCGCAGAGTACGCCAGCCTCGAACAGCAACCACATCGGCACGGCCAGCAGCGTCTGGGAGAATACGTCCGGCGGCGTCAGCACCATGCCCACGGCGAAACAACCGACGATCACGTAGGGACGGCTCTTGCGCAGGGTGGCCACATCGACGATGCCGACCCAGATCAGCAGAAAAGTCGCCACTGGAATCTCGAACGCCACGCCGAAGGCGAAGAACAGGGTAAGGACGAAATCCAGGTACTGGCCGATGTCGGTCATCATCGAGACGCCTTCGGGCGTCACACTGGCGAAGAAGCCGAACATGATCGGGAATACCACGAAGTAGGCGAAAGCCATGCCGGCATAGAACAGGAAGATGCTGGAGACCAGCAGCGGCACGGCGATGCGCTTTTCGTGCTTGTACAGACCGGGGGCGATGAAGCCCCAGATCTGGTGCAGGATGATCGGCATCGACAGGAACAACGCGACCATCAGGGTCAGCTTGAACGGCGTCAGGAAGGGCGAGGCGACGCCAGTGGCGATCATCGTCGCGCCTTCCGGCAGGTAGGCGCGCAGCGGTGCGGCGACCAGCGCGTAGATCTGCTGGGAAAAGTAGAACAGTCCGCCGAACAGCAGGGCGATGGCGATCACGCAGCGCAGCAGGCGCTTGCGCAGCTCGGTCAGATGGGCGACCAGCGGCATTTCCTGATCGTCGAGGGAACTCTTGCTCATGGTTCTGGCGATCTGTCAGGACGAGAAACGGGCGTCGGCTCGGCGGCCTTGATGGGCTCGGGTACAGACTCCGGCTCCGGCTCGGGCTCGGGCTCGGGCTTCGGCGCCGGAGTGGCGTTGGGGGTGCTCGGACTGTCGCTGGCGGCGGTGTTCGAACTGGCGGCCGTGGTCGGCGGCATGATGCTCTGCTTCATCTCGCGCTCGAGGTCGAGAATGCGCTCGTTGTGCAACTGGCGGCGAATCTCGTCAGCGCCGATCTCGCGCTCGACCTCGGCCTTGATGTTGCTGAAGCTGCGCTTCAGTCGGCCGACCCACAGGCCAGTGGTGCGAACGGCACCAGGCAGGCGCTCGGGGCCAAGCACCATCAGGGCCACCAGGCCGACCAGTAGCAGTTCGGTGAAACCGATGTCGAACATCAGGACATGCTCATATCAAAGGGCGGGCTGCCTGGCGGATGGCGGCGTCTTCCGGGAAGGGTCGCCGCAGCGCCAGGCTGCAGGTGTGGCTAGTCTTTCTTGGTCGGCTCTTCGACCTTGCGTGCCTGGGCATCGATGGTCTGTCCGGGCTTTTCCTCGACGCTGGGCTTTTCCTCGTCGGTACCCATGGATTTACGGAACCCCTTGATCGCATCACCGAGGTCGGAGCCCAGGCCCTTGAGGCGCTTGGTACCGAACAGCATGATGACGATGAGGAGGATGATCAGTAGTTGCCAGACGCTGATGCCGCCAAAACCCATGGTGATATCTCCGAGTGAATCAGGTTTGCGGACGCGCGGCTTTTTCCGCGTGTCCGGAGAGACCGAAGCGCCGGTCCAGTTCGTCCAGGACCGCCTGGGGGTGCTGACCGAGGGCAGCGAGCATGACCAGGCTGTGGAACCAGAGATCGGCCGTTTCGTAGATCAGGTCGCTGCAGTCGCCGCTGGCTGCGGCGTCCTTGGCGGCGAGAATGGTTTCCACCGATTCCTCACCGACCTTTTCGAGAATCTTGTTCAGGCCCTTGTGGTACAGGCTGGCTACATAGGAACTGTCCGGTGCAGCGCCCTTGCGGGCTTCCAGCACCTCGGCCAGCCGGGCGAAGGTGTCACTCATGCTTGTGCTCCGCATAGATGGCGTGCGGGTCTTTCAGAACCGGTTCGACGACCTTCCAGGCGCCGTTTTCGAAGACCCGATAGAAGCAGCTTTCGCGTCCGGTATGGCAGGCGATGCCACCGATCTGCTCGACCATCAGGATGATCACATCGGCGTCGCAGTCCAGGCGCAGCTCATGCAGCTTTTGCACGTGGCCGGATTCCTCGCCCTTGCGCCACAGCTTGCCGCGCGAGCGTGACCAGTAGATGGCACGGTTTTCCTGCGCGGTCAGTGCCAGGGCTTCGCGATTCATCCAGGCCATCATCAGCACGCGACCGGTCTTGTGGTCCTGGGCAATCGCCGGGACCAGGCCGTCGGCGTTCCAGTTGATTTCGTCCAGCCAGTTCATCGGATTCTCCGCTCAATGGGCCAAGTGTGCCAGCCTGCACCAGCGATGGCTATCGGCGCACCACGATGAGGATGCCGGCCACCAGCATCACCCATGCCGGCCAGGCAGCTACCGCGGTGAGGCTGTCGGCACCGGCTGCCAGTGTCGCGCCGCTGCCGAGCAAGACCGCACCGATCAGCCGCAGCGGCCAGCCGTGGTGGCGCTCGCGCCAGGGGGGCGGCGGGTTGTCGGCATGCGGATGGGCCATGCGCTCGAGCAGCTCGCGGGTCATGTGTGCAAGGTGCGGCAGCTGTTCAATCTGTGCGTGCACGTTCTTGATCAGCTGCTTGGGGCTCATGCGTTCGCGCATCCAGCGCTCGAGGTACGGCTGCCCGGTGCTCCAGAGGTCGAGATCGGGATACAACTCGCGGCCGAGGCCCTCGATATTGAGCAGGGTCTTTTGCAGCAATACCAGCTGTGGTTGCACTTCCATGTTGAAGCGCCGCGCCACCTGGAACAGGCGCACCAGCAGCTGGCCGAAGGAGATGTCCTTCAGCGGTTTTTCGAAGATCGGCTCGCAGACGGTGCGGATCGCGGCCTCGAATTCGTTGACCTTGGTCTCCGCCGGCACCCAGCCCGAGTCGATGTGCAGCTGCGCGACCTTGCGGTAGTCGCGCTTGAAGAAGGCCATCAGGTTGCGTGCCAGGTAATCCTGGTCCTCGGGCGTCAGGCTGCCGACGATGCCGAAGTCCACCGCGATGTACTGCGGGCTCCACGGCTGGTGGGTACTGACGAAAATGTTGCCGGGGTGCATGTCGGCGTGGAAGAAGCTGTCGCGAAACACCTGGGTGAAGAAAATCTCCACGCCGCGCTCGGCGAGCTGGCGCATGTCGGTGTTCTGCCGCGCCAGTGCAGCCATATCAGTCACCGGTATGCCGTAGATGCGCTCCATCACCAGCACCTGCGGGCGACAGTAATCCCAGTAGATCTGCGGTACGTAGAGCAGCGGCGAACCTTCGAAGTTGCGCCGCAACTGGCTGGCGTTGGCCGCCTCGCGCAGCAGATCGAGCTCGTCGTAGATGGTCTTGGCATAGTCCTCGACTACTTCCACCAGATGCAGGCGGCGAGCGTCGATGGACGCGCGTTCGGCAGTCTTGGCCAGAATGAACAGCCACGCCAGATCCTGACTGATCACCGGCCGCAGGTTCGGCCGTACCACCTTCACTACCACTTCCTCACCGCTGCGCAGTTTGGCGGCGTGCACCTGCGCCACCGAGGCGGAGGCCAGCGGCTTGCTGTCGAAACGGGCGAACAGGCTGGCGACGCTGGCGCCCAGCTGTTGCTCGATCAGCTCGATGGCGTGGTCGGAGTCGAATGGCGGGACGCGATCCTGCAGCATCGCCAGTTCGTCGGCGATATCCGGTGGCAGCAGATCGCGGCGGGTGGACAACAGCTGGCCGAACTTGATGAAGATCGGTCCGAGGCCTTCCAGCGCCAGACGCAGGCGGGCGCCGCGGGAAAGCTCGCTACGGCGCCGCGGAATCCAGCGCCATGGCAGCAGATAGCTGGTCGCACGCAGCCACCAGGGCATCGGCAGATCGAGGAGGATGTCATCCAGGCGGTAACGGATCACCACCAGCAGGATGCGGAACAGGCGGGCGGCGGCGGCGAACAGCTTCATTCGGCTTGGTCTGGTTTCAGGTGGAGAGCGAGGCGCTCGACGCGCGCCTCGAGTCGGTCAAGGGCCAGCTTCATCATGTCCAGTTCGGCGAAGCGCGCTTGCGCTTCGGCCTGACCGACCAGCGCGCGGCTTTCCTCGTTGAGGTAGTCGGCCAGGTCCTGGCGTAGCGTGTCGGCGCTGTCGTGGGCCCAGCGCAGCGGGCCGCGTACGCCGGAACTGAGCAGCTGGGCGCCGACCGGGCCGAGCCAGCGGGAGATCTCATATTCCCAGTCCAGCTCGAGATCCTGCAGCACTTCGGCCAGGCTCATCAGTACGCCGCTGTCGCCGTCGATCTCGACGTCCGGGCCATGCAAAACGGCCGTCTTGTTGCGGCTCATCGCGAGCCGGAGCAGGCTGGTCGCCGGGGCGCGCAGGCGGCAATCGGCGTCCGCGGCCCAGTTCGAAGCCAGGCGCAGGCCCTCGTCATCGGCCAGGATGAACAGGCGCCAGGCCGGCGCACTGCAATCGATCTCGATGATTCGACCGCTGAGCCGGGACAGGCGCCGCAGTGCGGTCGGGTCCAGGCGCAGGATGCCGTTGAGGCCGCGCTCGGCGCTGGCCAGCAGGGCTGCGCGCAGCATCAGGGCTTGATGCCCCGGTGCAGGGCGACGATGCCGCCGGTCATGTTGTGGTAGCTGACGCGCTCGAAACCGGCGGTCTCCATCATGCCTTTAAGCGTTTCCTGATCCGGATGCATGCGGATCGATTCGGCCAAATAGCGATAGCTGTCGGCGTCATTGGTGATCAGCTTGCCCATCAGCGGCAGCAGGCTGAACGAATAGGCATCGTAGGCCTTGGAAAACAGCGCGTTGGTTGGCTTGGAGAATTCCAGCACCAACAGGCGGCCGCCGGGCTTGAGCACGCGCAGCATCGAGCGGATGGCGTCGTCCTTGTGCGTGACGTTGCGCAGACCGAAGGCGATGGTCACCACGTCGAAGTGATTGTCCGGAAACGGCAGCTTCTCGGCATCGGCCTGGACGAACTTGACGTTGCCGGCCACGCCCTTGTCCAGCAACTTGTCGCGACCGACCTTGAGCATCGACGCGTTGATATCGGCCAGCACCACTTCGCCGGTGGGGCCGACGATACGCGAGAACTGCCGGGTCAGGTCACCTGTGCCGCCAGCGATGTCGAGGATGCGGTTGCCCTGGCGGGCGCCGGACAATTCGATGGTGAAGCGTTTCCACAGCCGGTGCACGCCACCGGACATGAGGTCGTTCATCAGGTCGTACTTGGCGGCCACGGAGTGGAAAACCTCGGCCACTTTCTCGGCCTTCTGGCTCTCCGGCACGCTCTTGTAGCCGAAGTGGGTCGTCGGTTCTGCGTCACGCTCTTTGCGGGGATCGGTCATGTCACTGTCACCGGAAAAATGTGCTGGGCATTCTAAACCTAAAAAGCCGGGCGATAGGCGTCGAGCTGCCGACCGCCGGCGAAACTCGGCGCGACGGCATGTCGCAGGGAGGGGAAGGGTGACAGTGCCTGCGGCGACGAGCGCATAGCGTCTGGAACTGGCGCCGCGTGCGTTTGCCGATCGGCGGTTTGCTATAGTGCGCGCCTTTTTCGGGCGCCGTCAGGAGTCGTCATGGCCCAGATCATCGTTGAACGTTCCCACAATCTCGGCCGCGCGGTGGCCCGCGAAAAGGCCGACGAGCTGGCGGCGCGCCTGGCCCGCGAGTTCGGCGTGAGCTGTCAGTGGCAGGGCGATGTGCTGGCGGTCAAACGCAGCGGCGCGGACGGCCGTATCGAGGTGCGCGAGGACAGCGTCAAGGTGCTGCTCAACCTCGGCCTGCTGCTCTCGGCCATGGGCGGCAGCATTCAGGGCCAGATCGAACGGGCGTTGGATAAGGCGCTGGCCTGAGCTGGCGGCCAGCCTAACGGGCGTGTCGATAAGGTTCCGGGGACGTAGGGTGGATGTCGTTTTTACATCCACCGCCGCGCCACCCGGTGGATCGGTGAAGCGTGATCCACCCTACGGGTTTCCTTTCAGAGCATCAGCTTGACGACCGATTCATCCGGATCGCGGGATTTGCCGGCGGCGGCCAGGGCTTGCAGGTAGTCATCCCACAGCGCCTGCTGATTCAGCGCCAGGCGCTCCAGATAGTCCCAGGTGAACAGGCCGCTGTCGTGGCCGTCGCTGAAGGTCAGCTTCAGCGCGTACTGGCCAGCCGGCTCGATCTGCTCCAGTCCGACATTCAGCTTGCCAGTCTGCAGTACCGGGTTGCCGTGGCCTTGCACTTCCGCCGAGGGTGAATGCACGCGCAGGAACTCGGCGCTGAGCACATAGCGCTCGTCGCTGCCGTACTCCAGCTCCAGCGTTTTCGAGGCCTTGTGCAGCTTGATTGCGGTGGGAATGCGCATGCAACGCTCCGGAAAAAACGGCCGAGGCAATCGCCTCGGCCGCGACGGTTAGAGGATGTAGCGCGACAGGTCTTCGTCCTGCGCCAGCTCGCCAAGGTGTTCGTTGACGTAGGCCGCATCGATGCGAATCGGCTCGCCGTGCTGCTTGACCGCGAGATCCGCGGCGCTGAAGGAAACCTCTTCCAGCAGGCGCTCGAGCAGCGTGTGCAGGCGACGCGCACCGATGTTCTCGGTCTTTTCGTTGACCTGCCAGGCGATCTCGGCGATGCGCTTGATGCCGTCCTCGAGGAATTCGACGTGCAGCCCCTCGGTCTTCAGCAGCTCGCGGTACTGCTCGGTGAGCGCCGCGTGCGGCTCGGTGAGGATGCGCTCGAAGTCTTCCGGCGACAGTGCCTTGAGCTCGACGCGAATCGGCAGACGGCCCTGCAGCTCCGGCACCAGATCGCTGGGCTTGGACAGGTGGAAGGCGCCGGAGGCGATGAACAGGATATGGTCGGTCTTGACCATGCCCAGCTTGGTGTTGACCGTGCTGCCTTCGATCAGTGGCAGCAGATCACGCTGCACGCCCTCGCGGGAAACGTCGGCGCCGCCGGTATTGCCGCGCTTGGCGACCTTGTCGATCTCGTCGATGAAGACGATGCCGTTCTGCTCCACCGCTTCCAGGGCGCGAGCCTTGAGGTCTTCTTCGTTGACCAGGCGCGCGGCTTCCTCGTCGCGGATCAACTTGAAAGCCTCCTTGATCTTCAGCTTGCGGCTCTTCTTCTTGCCCTTGCCCATGTTGGCGAAGAGGTTCTGCAGCTGGCTGGTCATCTCCTCCATGCCGGGCGGGGCCATGATCTCCACCCCGGCCGGGCTTTCGGCGACCTCGATGTCGATTTCCTTGTCGTCCAGCTGGCCTTCGCGCAGGCGCTTGCGGAACAGCTGGCGGGTGTTGGAATCACCGCTCTGCACCGGCTCCTCGGAGAAGCCCACCGGGCGTGCCGGCGGTAGCAGGGCGTCGAGGATGCGTTCCTCGGCGGCGTCCTCGGCGCGGTGGCGCATCTTGTGCACCTCCTGCTCGCGCAGCATCTTCAACGCGGCGTCGGCCAGGTCGCGGATGATCGACTCGACGTCACGGCCGACATAGCCGACCTCGGTGAACTTGGTCGCCTCGACCTTGAGGAACGGCGCATTGGCCAGCTTGGCCAGGCGACGGGCGATCTCGGTCTTGCCGACGCCGGTGGGGCCGATCATCAGGATGTTCTTCGGCGTGACTTCCTGGCGCAGCTCGGCCGGCAGCTGCATGCGCCGCCAGCGGTTGCGCAGGGCGATGGCCACGGCGCGCTTGGCGTCGTCCTGGCCGATGATGTGGCGGTTGAGTTCGTGGACGATCTCGCGGGGCGTCATGGACATGCGATTACTCCGGCGGGACGGCTCAGACAGCCGAGTCCAGCTCTTCGATGGTCAGGTTCTGGTTGGTGAACACGCAGATGCTGCCGGCGATGTTCAGCGCCGTCTCGGCGATTTCCTGGGCCGACATGTCGTCGCCGGCCTTGAGCAGCAGCGCCTTGGCCGCGGCCTGGGCAAAGCCGCCGCCGGAGCCCATGGCGATCAGGTCGTCTTCCGGCTGCACCACGTCGCCGTTGCCGGTGATGATCAGCGAGGCGTCCTTGTTGGCCACCGCAAGCATGGCTTCCAGGCGGCTCAGCGAGCGGTCGGTGCGCCAGTCCTTGGCCAGCTCGACGGCGGCGCGCACCAGATGCCCCTGGTGTTTCTCCAGCTGCCCTTCGAAGCGTTCGAAGAGGGTGAAGGCGTCGGCGGTGGCGCCGGCGAAGCCGGCCAGAACCTGGCCGTGATAGAGCCGGCGAACCTTCTTGGCATTGCCTTTCATGACGGTATTGCCGAGGGAAACCTGGCCGTCGCCGCCCATGACGACTTTGCCATTGCGGCGCACTGAAACGATGGTGGTCAAGGGGGAAATCTCCACGCAGCGGGGCTATGAATGCCCGAATGCGGTTGATATGGGGTACCCCTTGCGGCTTTTCAACGCCGCTCGACCATCGGCTTACGAGCAGCGCTGTCGCAGGCTGGTCAATCCATCGCGAAGCCGAGTTGGCGCCAGGCTTCGTAAACGGCCACCGCCACGGTATTGGACAGGTTCAGGCTACGACTGTCGGGCCGCATCGGCAGGCGCAGGCGCTGCTCGGCAGGTAGCGCATCGCGAATCTCGGCGGGCAGGCCGCGACTTTCCGGGCCGAAGAGAAAGGCGTCGCCGGGCCGGTAGCGCACTTCATGAAATGGTTGCGAGCCCTTGGTGGTGAAGGCGAACAGCCGCGGCCCCTGTGGATCGGCAGCCGAACCGAGCGGCGCGATGCCGATGCGCTGCAGGCAGCTGTCGAGGTCGGCGTGGCGTTCGAGCGTGGCGTACTCGTGATAATCCAGGCCGGCGCGGCGCAGGCGCTTGTCGTCCAGCTCGTAGCCCAGCGGTTCGATCAGGTGCAGATGGCAGCCGGTGTTGGCGCAGAGCCTGATAATGTTGCCGGTATTGGGTGGAATCTCCGGCTGGAAAAGGATCACATGGAACATGGGCGGTACCGAGGCGGAAAACGAGCGACATTCTACTGTGCCGGATGATCCCCGGCCGCGCCTGCGCCGGCGCTTTTTCGCCTCACTGGTGCTGATCGGCCTGCTGGTGGGAATGATGATCGGCCGCCTTGTCACGCCTGAGCCGGTCCGGCTGCTGCGGGTCGAGCCGCAGGCGCAAGGCCTGGACCTATGGTTCGATCGCCAGCCGGAGCTATACGAGGAGCACCTGGACGGCGCCTTTGCGTTGCTGCTGCAGGCAAAGGGCGAGGCGGCGGCCGGACAGTTGGCTACGGCCGATGGGAGGGTCGCCTGGCGCGTGCAGCGCAGCGAGCAGGGCCTGCTGGTGCATTTCGTGGCGACCCGGCCGTTGCGCGGCGAGTGGAGCGGCGAGGAGCGCGACGGAGCCTGGCGTCTCGCCGTGCGGCTGAGCGTGCGCTAGCCGCGATGCTTGCTCCTGCGCCAGGCGGCGTGGCGGACCGGTGCCGCTTAGCTGTCGTCTCCTTCGTCGTCGTCGTGAGCGTCGACACGCATGCCTAGCTCCTTGATCTTGCGCGTCAGGGTGTTGCGTCCCCAGCCGAGCAGCAGGGCCGCATCGCGCCGTCGGCCGGCGGTGTGCTTGAGGGCGGTCTCGATCATGATCCGCTCGAACGTCGGTACGGCCTCTTCGAGGAGATTCGACTGGCCGCGAGCCAGGGCCTGGTCGGCCCAGTTGCGCAACGCCTGTTCCCAGTTGTGCGCCGGCTGCGCTTCGGCCTGCTGGCAGAGCAGCTCGGGCGGCAGGTCGTCGATGTGCACTTCTCGGCCGGAGGCCATCACGGTGATCCAGCGACAGGTGTTCTCCAGCTGGCGCACGTTGCCGGGCCAGGGCAGGTGCTGCAGGTATTCCTCGGTTTCATTCTTGAGAATCTTGGTTTCGACGGCCAGTTCCTGGGCGGCCGAGGCGAGGAAGTGCCGCGCCAGCGCCGGAATGTCCTCGCGGCGGTCGGCCAGCCGTGGAATGTGGATGCGGATTACGTTCAGGCGGTGGAACAGGTCCTCGCGGAACTTGCCGGCGTGCACCAGCGCTTCGAGATCCTGGTGAGTGGCGGCGATGATGCGCACGTCCACCTTGACCGGGGTGTGCCCGCCGACCCGGTAGAACTCGCCGTCGGCCAGCACGCGCAGCAGGCGGGTCTGGGTGTCGGCCGGCATGTCGCCGATCTCGTCGAGGAACAGGGTGCCGCCGTCGGCCTGCTCGAAACGCCCGCGGCGCTGGTTGGCCGCGCCGGTGAAGGCGCCTTTCTCATGGCCGAACAGCTCGGACTCCATCAGGTCCTTTGGGATCGCGGCCATATTCAGTGCGATGAACGGCGAGGCGGCGCGAGGGCTGTGACGATGCAGTGCGTGGGCGACCAGCTCCTTGCCGGTGCCCGATTCGCCGTTGATCAGCACCGTGATGTTGGAGTGGCTGAGGCGGCCGATGGCGCGGAACACCTCCTGCATCGCCGGCGCCTCGCCGATGATTTCCGGCGTGTGATGCTGATTGACCGGAGCCTGCAGACTCTGCTGCTCCTGGGCGTGCTGGTTGGCGCGCTTGACCAGCGAAACCGCCTCGTCGACGTCGAACGGCTTGGGCAGGTATTCGAACGCGCCACCCTGGTAAGAGGCCACCGCGCTGTCCAGGTCGGAATGGGCGGTCATGATGATTACCGGCAGGCGCGGGTGCTGCTCGCGGATCTGCGCCAGCAGATCGAGGCCACTGACGCCGGGCATGCGGATGTCGGAGATGATCACGTCCGGCTGCTGCCGGGCCAGGCGGCTGAGCACGCTGTCGGCAGTGTCGAAGCTCTGCGTGGCGATGCCTTCCTGCTGCAGCGCTTTTTCCAGGACCCAGCGGATGGAGCGGTCGTCGTCGACGATCCAGACGGTTTCGCTTCGGCTCATGCTGATGGGGCTCCTTGTTCCAGCGGCAGGAAGATCGAGAAGGCGGTGTGCCCGGGATGGCTCTCGCACTCGATCAGACCCTGGTGCTGACTGATGATGTTCTGGGTGATGGCCAGGCCCAGTCCGGTTCCGTCCGGACGCCCGCTGACCATGGGGTAGAAAAGCGTGTTCTGCAGCTCGGCCGGAATGCCCGGACCGTTGTCGATGATCTCGATCCGCGCGACCAGCCGGTGACGGATGTGGCCGATGGTGAACTGGCGTACGGTGCGGGTACGCAGGGTCAGGCGGCCCAGGCCCAGCTCAGTCTGGCCCGCCATCGCCTGCATGGCGTTGCGCATGATATTGAGCACCGCCTGGATCATCTGCTCACGGTCCATGAGGATCTCGGGGATGCTCGGGTCATAATCGCGCACCAAAATGATGCTGCCCTGGCACTCGGCCTCGATCAGGCTGGCAACGTGCTCCAGTACCTCGTGGACGTTGGTCATCTCCAGCAGCGGAAGCTTGTTGGAACCGAGCATGCGGTCGACCAGATTACGCAGGCGGTCGGCCTCCTCGATGATCACCTCGGTGTAATCCTTCAGATGCTCTTCGGGCAGTTCGCGGGCCAGCAGCTGCGCGGCGCCACGGATGCCGCCCAGCGGATTCTTGATCTCGTGGGCCAGGCCGCGCACCAGCATCTTGGTGGTCTCCTGCTTGGACAGCTGCGCTTCTTCCTTGGTGATGCGCAGCAGCCGGTCGCGTGGCAATACCTCCAGCAGCAGCATGGTCTCCTGATTGTTGAGGATTGGCGTCACTGCGTAGTCGACGGTCAGCGTCTGTCCGGTCGCCGAAGTCAACGTGGCCTCCCGCTTGGTGAAGGGATGCGCTTCGGCCACCGCTTGCCGCAAGGCCGCCAGGGCTTCCGGGGACTCGGTAAAAAGCTCGCTGATGAACTGTCCGTGGCTGCGCTGGCCGCTCACCGCCAGCAGCATCTCGGCGGCCGGGTTCATGTATTCCAGGCGCAACCGCGCGTTGAGCAGCAGCGTCGCGGTGGTGAGGTTCTCGATCAGGAGGCGTTGCAGGGCTTCGGTGATCATGGCTGGTCTGCATCCGTTAGGTAGGCCAGGAAATGCAAGAAGCAAACCAAACGCGCCATTCGGGCGCGGATCGGCGTGCTGGCAGCGTTTCACGGCGTGGCTGCGTGAACCAAAATGGTGAGTGGCGGAATTGTTATCAAATTAGCGCACCAAATGGGTGCGCTTAATTGATCATAGGAAGGGCACGAAGGGGATGTCGCGCTTTTCTGCGGGTTTGTCTTTCAGTGGGCATTCCGGGCGCACGCCGTAATCGGCTTTCTGACATGGCTTGACCATGCGGCGCTGGGCCAAAGAGGTGCGTATCAGATGGAAAGTCTGCGTGGGGCTGCGGGCCAGCTCGCTGCCGCGGGCATCGACGACCAGCAGATGCAGTTGGTGCGTGCCGCGATCGATGTTGCGCAGTACGAACTGACGGTCCGGCCCAGCCTCACCGAGCGGTTCGCCGTCCAGCAGCAGCTGATAGGCATGGCCGGGTAGCAACAGCGGCGAGCTGTTGCCTACTACGGTGAGATCGCCGGCGTTGTTGCGAATCGTCTCGTCCGCAGCTGGGGCGAGGATCTGCAGTCGGTAGTGGGCCGCTGGGGCTTCGGCCTTGGCGGCGGCAGGTATCGTCGTGGGCGTTGGTGGAGCTGGCATGCCATTGGCTGGTCTGAGCTCGATCCGCTCGGCAGCTTGCCCCGCCGGACGGTCGGTGAACACCCGGTTGCCGTCGGCGTCGATGTAGCTGTAGATCTCGGCGCCAGCTGGCAGCGCCAGCGCCATCAGCAGCATGACCAGCCAGCGGCATGCTGCCGTCATGGTGCGGCTCGCTGGCGCAGGGCCGGGCTGGAGGTATGCACACGCTGCACGGTAAAGCGCTCAGGCTCGCTGCGCTGGATCACCCGGCCGTTGCTGAGTACCTCAATCTGCAGGCGATGCTCCCCGCGTTCGACGTTGTTCAGTTGCAACGAGGTGGCACTGCCGGCGGCCGCCTGGGGGATGCCGTCGAGAACGAAGCGCAGCAGGTGGCCGCGCTGCAGCGGCGGATCCAGCTCGGCGCTGACGACGAAGGTGCCGTTGTTGGCACGCAGCGCCGCTTCGTCAGGAATGCCGGTGATCGTCAAGCTCTGATAGGGCGCTTGCCCAGCTTGCTCACGCTCGGGTAGTGGCGGCGGTGCCGGCGGGGTCTGGATGTTGACGGTATTCGCCGGAGGCAGTTCGACGCGGTCGACGCTGATGCCTTCCGGTGGCTGGTTGGTGAAGACCGTGTTGCCCTGGGCGTCGGTGTACTTGTAAATCTCGGCGATGGCCGGGGCGCTGATAATCAGCAGCAGGCCGAACAGTGCGTGGCGCATGGGAAGCTCCGCGTGAGGGATTGCGAGAGCGTTGCACCGCCGGCGGCGGCAGGCAAGCCTGATCGCCTGGATTTGCGAGCCGCCACAAGCTGCGCAGGCCCGGCGGCGAGGCGGGAAGCGCTTGAGTAGAAATGAAAGAGGCCGCCCGAAGGCGGCCTCTTTGGCACCGGTGTACAGCTGTTTTAGACGCTGTAGTACAGGTCGTATTCCAGCGGATGCACGAAGGTGCGCACCTTGATTTCCTCGGCGGCTTTCAGTTCGGTGAAAGCTTCCAGGAAGTCCTTGGTGAACACGCCACCCTTGAGCAGGAAGTCGTGGTCGGCTTCGAGGGCCTCCAGCGCTTCCTTCAGGCTGCCGCACACCTGCGGGATCAACTTGGACTCTTCCGGCGGCAGGTCATAGAGGTTCTTGTCCGCGGCATCGCCAGGGTGGATCTTGTTCTGGATACCATCCAGACCAGCCATCAGCAGGGCGGCGAAGGCCAGGTACGGGTTGGCAGCCGGATCCGGGAAGCGTGCCTCGATGCGGCGGCCGCGAGCGCTGGCCACATACGGGATGCGGATCGACGCGGAACGGTTGCGGGCCGAGTAGGCCAGCATGACCGGAGCTTCGAACCCCGGGACCAGACGCTTGTAGGAGTTGGTCGACGGGTTGGTCAGGGCGTTCAGCGCCTTGCCGTGCTTGATGATGCCGCCGATGAAGTACAGGGCGGTATCGGACAGGCCGGCATAGCCTTCGCCAGCGAAAGTGTTCTTGCCGTCTTTGGCGATCGACATGTGCACGTGCATGCCCGAGCCGTTGTCGCCATACAGCGGCTTCGGCATGAAGGTTGCGGTCTTGCCGTACGCTTCGGCGACGTTATGCACGACGTACTTGAGGGTCTGCACCTCGTCGGCCTTGGCGACCAGGGTGTTGAACTTCACGCCGATCTCGTTCTGGCCGGCAGCCACTTCGTGGTGGTGCACCTCGACGACCTGGCCCATTTCTTCCAGGGCGTTGCACATGGCGGTACGGATTTCGTGATCCGGATCGCTCGGCGGGGTCGGCAGGTAGCCGCCTTTGACGGCGATGCGGTGGCCGTTGTTGCCCTGGCCGCCCGGTACGTCGGCGTCGCTGTTCCAGGATGCCTGTTCGGAGAAGATCTTGAACATCGCCCCGGACATGTCCGACTTGAACTTCACGGAGTCGAAGATGAAGAACTCCGGCTCCGGACCGACGAACACGGTGTCGCCGATCCCGGTCGACTTCAGGTATTCCTCGGCGCGTTTGGCGATGGCACGTGGGTCGCGCTCGTAGCCTTGCATGGTGGACGGCTCGATTACGTCGCAAACCAGGATCAGGGTCGGCTCTTCGGTGAACGGATCCAGCACGGCGCTGCTGTCGTCCGGCAGCAGGATCATGTCGGAGGCTTCGATGCCCTTCCAGCCGTCGATGGAGGAGCCGTCGAACATCTTGCCGACTTCGAAGAAGTCGTCATCGGCGTCGCGAGCCGGCATGCTGATGTGGTGTTGGCGACCCTTTGGGTCGGTGAAGCGCAGATCAATCCACTTCACATCGTAATCTTTGATCAGTTGAAGCGACTTCGACATGGTGTTCTCCAAGTGGTGGAAGCTGACTGTTCGCTTCCGAATCAAGGGTGAAGCCGGGCGGCGATGTTCCGCCAAGGCGACCTGCCTCACAAGAGAGCAAATTGCATGCCAGTGCTCCTTGTTGGGTCCGCGAACGCCAGATGGCGCGGCAGCGAGTTTCTGTATCGATCAAAGCGCGCGGCGGTCTGTTTTGGTGCGCCCCAATGGTGCGTATCACGAGGTTCCTGCATCGTTTTGGTGCGAAATCGTTGCGAGGCAGAAAATCGACTAAAAGTTAAGCAGTTTCCGCTATACTCCGCGCCCCTCTTTTCTGCCGTATCGGCGCACGCGCTGTTTCCCATGAAGCTGATCGTCAAGGTTTTCCCCGAAATCACCATCAAGAGCCCGCCGGTGCGCAAGGGCTTCATTCGCCAGTTGGCGAAGAACATCCGCACCGTGCTGCGCGAGTTCGACCCCGAGCTGCGGGTCGAGGGCGTGTGGGACAACATCGAGGTGGAAACGACCGTCAGCGAGCCGAAGCTGCTGCGCGAGATGATCGAGCGCCTGCGCTGCACCCCTGGCATTGCCCACTGCCTGGAAGTGCATGAGTACCCGCTGGGCGATCTCGACGACATCGTCGCCAAGTGCAAAGCGCACTACGCCGAGCGCCTGCCGGGCAAGATTTTCGCCGTACGCTGCAAGCGTGCCGGCAAGCATCCGTTCACCTCCATGGACGTCGAGCGCCATGTCGGCAGCCAGCTGCGCCAGCAGTGCGGCGCCGCCGGTATCTCGTTGAAGGCGCCGGAAGTTGAAGTGCGCATGGAAATCCGCGATCAGCGCCTGTTCGTCGTGCACGAGCAGCATGACGGCATCGGCGGCTACCCGCTGGGCGCGCTGGAGCAGACATTAGTGTTGATGTCCGGTGGGTTCGACTCCACCGTCGCCGCCTATCAGATGATGCGTCGCGGGCTGATGACGCATTTCTGCTTCTTCAATCTCGGCGGTCGCGCCCATGAGCTGGGGGTGATGGAAGTCGCCCATTACCTGTGGAAGAAGTACGGAAGCTCGCACCGTGTGCTGTTCATCAGCGTACCGTTCGAGGAAGTGGTCGGCGAAATCCTGCAGAAGGTCGACAACAGCCAGATGGGCGTGGTGTTGAAGCGCATGATGCTGCGCGCCTCGACGCAGATCGCCGAGCGCCTGCACATCGACGCGCTGGTCACCGGCGAGGCGATCTCGCAGGTCTCCAGCCAGACCCTGCCCAACCTCTCGGTGATCGACTCGGCCACCGACATGCTGGTGCTGCGCCCGCTGATCGCCAGCCACAAGCAGGACATCATCGACACCGCGTTCGAGATCGGCACCGCCGAGTTCGCCAAGAACATGCCCGAGTACTGCGGCGTGATCTCGAAGAACCCGACCACCAAGGCCAAGCGTTATCGCGTCGAGCACGAAGAGAAGCAGTTCGACATGGCCATTCTCGAACGCGCCCTGGCCAATGCGCGCCAGGTGCCGATCGACCGGGTGATCGACGAGCTGGGCGAGGACATCAAGGTCGAGGAAGTCAGCGAGGCGACGGCCGGCCAGGTCATCCTCGACATTCGTCACCCCGATGCCGCCGAGGACGAACCGCTCGAACTGGCGGGCATCGAAGTACAGACGCTGCCGTTCTATGCGCTGAACAACCGTTTCAAGGAACTGGATGAAAACCGCCAGTACCTGCTGTATTGCGACAAAGGTGTCATGAGCCGCCTGCATGCTCACCATCTGCTGAGCGAGGGGCATGTGAATGTTCGCGTCTATCGTCCGGCCTGACGCCTCGGTGAAGCAGCCGGGACTGCTGGGCGGCAGTATCCGCCACCGCCCTCCCGACCTGCACTGATCGCAATGCAGTGCCGTTACAACCTCGGACAGCCAGCCTTCGTCCGGACTACTTCAAGCTTCCAGCCTCAGCTCGAAGCTCTCTACAGAGAAACGAATCAGTGATCGAGAATCTACGCAACATCGCCATCATCGCCCACGTCGACCACGGCAAAACCACCCTCGTCGACAAGCTGCTGCGCCTGTCCGGCACCCTGGACCGCAAGGAAGCGGAAAACGAGCGCGTGATGGACTCCAACGACCAGGAAAAGGAACGCGGCATCACCATCCTGGCCAAGAACACCGCGCTGAAGTGGAACGGCTACAACATCAACATCGTCGATACCCCCGGCCACGCCGATTTCGGCGGTGAAGTCGAGCGCGTGATGAGCATGGTCGACTCCGTGCTGCTGGTGGTCGACGCCCAGGACGGCCCGATGCCGCAGACCCGCTTCGTGACCCAGAAGGCGTTCAAGGCCGGCCTGCGTCCGATCGTGGTGGTCAACAAGATCGACCGTCCGGGCGCGCGTCCGGACTGGGTTGTCGACCAGATCTTCGACCTGTTCGACAACCTCGGCGCCACCGACGAACAGCTCGACTTCCCGATCGTCTACGCTAGCGCCCTGAACGGCATCGCCGGTCTGGACCACGAGAATCTGGAAGACAACATGGACCCGCTGTTCCAGGCCATCATCGACCACGTCCCGGCGCCCAAGGTCGATGTCGACGGCCCGTTCCAGATGCAGATCTCGCAGCTGGACTACAACAGCTTCCTCGGCGTGATCGGCATCGGCCGCATCGCCCGCGGCACCATCAAGGCCAACAGCCCGGTCACCGCCATTGGCGCCGACGGCAAGAAGCGTAACGGCCGCATCCTGAAGATCATGGGTCACTCCGGCCTGCAGCGCGTCGAAGTGCCGGAAGCCACTGCCGGCGACATCGTCTGCGTTTCCGGCATGGAAGAGCTGTACATCTCCGACACCCTGTGCGACCAGAGCGCCGTCGAGGCGCTGCCGCCGCTGACCGTCGACCAGCCGACCGTGAGCATGACCTTCCAGGTCAACGACTCGCCGTTCGCCGGCAAGGAAGGCAAGTTCGTCACCAGCCGCAACATCAAGGATCGTCTGGAGAAGGAGCTGCTGCACAACGTCGCCCTGCGCGTCGAGCCGGGCGACAGCCCGGAGAAATTCAAGGTCTCCGGCCGTGGCGAGCTGCACCTGTCGGTGCTGATCGAAACCATGCGTCGTGAAGGCTTCGAGCTGGCCGTGGGCCGTCCGGAAGTGGTGATCATCGAGAACGAAGCCGGCGAGAAGCAGGAACCGTACGAGAACGTCACCATCGACATCGAGGAACAGCATCAGGGGCCGGTGATGGAGCAGATGGGCCTGCGCAAGGGCGATCTGACCAACATGATCCCCGACGGCAAGGGCCGCGTGCGCCTGGAATACACCATCCCGGCGCGCGGCCTGATCGGCTTCCGCAACAACTTCCTGACCCTGACTTCGGGTACCGGCATCCTGACCTCGACCTTCAGCCACTATGGTCCGATCAAGGCCGGTGAAGTGACCAACCGCCAGAACGGCGTGCTGGTGTCGATGGCCACCGGTACCGCGCTGACCTACTCGCTGGAAACCCTGCAGGCGCGCGGCAAGCTGTTCCTGGCGCCGGGCGACGAGATCTACGAAGGCCAGCTGTGCGGCATCAACAGCCGTGACAACGACCTGGTGCTCAACCCCACCAAGGGCAAGAAGCTCGACAACATGCGCGCTTCCGGCAAGGACGAAGTCATCGCCCTGGTGCCGCCGATCAAGTTCACCCTCGAGCAGGCGCTGGAATTCATCGCCGACGACGAGTTGGTGGAAGTGACGCCGAAGTCGATCCGTCTGCGCAAGAAGTACCTCAACGAGAACGACCGCAAGCGCTACGAGCGCAGCAAGGTGTAAATCTCCTTGTGGTAAGACAAAGGCGCCTGCGGGCGCCTTTGTCGTTTTCTGGGGGCGTGGAACGAAGCACCTCGCGTGGCATTCCAACTTCCAATGCCTCTCGGAAACTCCCTCAATGACCTTTTCGATCATCGCCCGTTGCCCGCGCACGGGCCAATTCGGGGTGGCGGCGGCCACGGCAATGCCGGCGGTGGGCAAGTTGCTCACCCACGCGGCGGCGCGCGTTGGCGCGTTGGCGACGCAGGCGCAGATCAATCCGTACCTGGGCATCGACGGCCTGCGGTTCCTGCGCGAGGGTTGCGGTGCCACAGAGGTGATCGAGCGGCTCAAGGAAACCGACCCGTGCATGGAGCTGCGCCAGTGCGCAGTGGTCGACGGGCGGGGCAATGTGGCCTGCTGGACTGGGTCGAAATGCCCGCCCTGGGCCGGCTCGATTGCCGGCGAGCAGTTCTGCGTGCAAGGCAATCGACTGGCCGGGGCGGCGGTGCTGGAAGCAGTGGCACAAGCCTATCGGCATGCCTGCGCGCGACCGCTGGTGGAGCGGCTGATCGAGGCCCTGGCCGCGGGCGATGTGAGCGGCGGCGATCGCTGCGGCGAGTCGTCGGCGACCGTCTACGTGGTGGACCAGGAGGAGTATCCGCTCTGGGATATCCGCGTCGATCATCACCGTGCTCCGCTGGCGGAGCTGAGGCGACTGCATCACGTGTTCGCTCGCGACGTGGTGCCGGAAATCCTTGCCATGCCGACGCGGGCGAACCCGGCGGGCAAGGCTGCCGAAGAACCAATCTGATTCGACCTCTCACCATCTGCGCCGCGGCGCTCGCCGGCGCGGACGCGACGGTGCACACTGCAGCGAATCATTGCCGCGGAAACCTTGCATGCTCAACAACGACGTCCTGCGCAGCCTGCGCTACATCCTCAACACCAGCGACGCGCAGATGGCCGAGATCGCTGCGCTCGGCGGTTGCGCGCTGGGTGAAGGCGAGATGCGCGCCTGGCTGATGCGCGAAGAGGAAACTGGCTATCGGGAGTGCCCAGACGAGGCGATGGCGGCCTTTCTCGATGGTCTGGTGTACCTCAAGCGCGGCAAGGACGACAGCCGCCCGACACCGCCACTGGAACTCCCGGTAAGCAACAACCTGATCTTGAAGAAGCTGCGCGTGGCCTTCGAGTTGCGCGACGACGATCTGCTGGCAATCCTGCGGACGGTGGATTTCCCATTGTCCAAGTCCGAGCTGAATGCGCTGTTCCGCAAGCCCGGCCATAGCAATTACCGCGTCTGCGGCGACCAGCTACTGCGCAATTTCCTCAAGGGTCTGGCACAGCGCCAGGCCTGATCCACGCCGCACGACGCGTTGCAATGACGGACCTGCCGCTACGCCGACGCTCGCTGCTAGTCGCAGTCCGGCATACGTGGATACGCTTTGGCGCATAGTGCTTGGGCGACGGGCACATCGCGGCATCCCCGCCCTGGCTTCGGTGTCAGGCAAAGCGTGGAATTTGTCGTTGTGGCGGGCTTGGATGAGGCGATCGACGCGTTCACCGTGCGGTTGGGTAGCCTATGCTGTGCGTTGACGATTTCTGAGGCATTGCCATGCAGACCATCGCGAGTATCTGCACCTTCTGCGGCGTTGGCTGCGGCATCGGCCTGCGCGTCGAGGACGGGCGGGTGGTCGGCGTCGAGCCGCAGCCTGGGCATCCAGTCAGCTCCGGGCAGCTCTGCGCCAAGGGCTGGGCCAGCGGTTTCGCCATCGACGTCGGCAATCGGCTGCGCACGCCGCTGATCAAGGAGCACGGGCGCTTCCGTGAGGCTGGCTGGGACGAGGCGCTGGCGCTGGTGGCCAGCGAGTTCCGTGCTGCGCTGGAGGCTTCCGGACCGCAGGGTGTCGGCGTGATCAGCTGCGCCCACGCGACCAATGAGGATAACTACGCCGCCCAGAAGTTCGCCCGCGCGGTGCTCGGCACGCCGAATATCGATCATTGCGCGCGCATCTGCCACAGCCCGTCGGTAGCCGGCCTCAGCCGTAGCTTGGGATCGGGGGCGATGACCAATTCCATCGCCGATATCGACGAGGCTGACTTGATCCTGGTGATCGGCGCCGACGTCAGCGAGAACCACGCGATGATCGGCGCGCGCATGTTGCGGGCCCAGGCGCGTGGCGCTCGGCTGATCGTCGTCGACCCGCGGCGCACCCGGCTGGCGCGCCTCGCCGATCAGCACGTGCAGCTGCGCGTGGGCAGCAACATCGCGTTGCTCAACGGGTTGCTGCACATCATCTTCGCCAACGGCTGGGAGGACCGCGACTTCCTCGCCTGCCGCTGCGACAACGAACAGGCCCTGCGCGCGCATGTGCGCGACCTGACACCGGAGATCACCAGCGCGCAGACCGAGGTACCGGTGCTGGCGCTGATCGAGTTGGCGCGCGCCTACAGTCAGGCGCAGCGCGCCTTCATTGCCTACGGCATGGGCATCACCCAGTTCCAGAGCGGTACCCACAACGTCATTGCGGTGGCCAACTTGGCGCTGGTCTGTGGCCAGATCGGTCGGCCGGGCACCGGCATCAATCCGCTACGGGGGCAGAACAATGTGCAGGGTGCCTGCGACATGGGCTGCCTACCGGATGTCTATCCCGGCTATCAAAAGGTTGCCGATGCTGCGGTGCGCGAGAAATTCGCCCGTGCCTGGGGCGTGGCACAGCCGCCGGCGCCGGGGCTGACCTCGCTGGGCATGAGCGAGGCGGCGCTGCGCGGCGAGTTCCGTGCACTGATGGTGCTCGGCGAAGAGTTGGTCGTCACCGATCCCGATCAGCACAAGCTGGCCCGCGCACTGCAGGCGCTGGACTTTCTCGTGGTGGTCGAGCTGACCCTGTCGGAAACCGCGCGCTACGCCGACGTGGTGCTGCCGGCGGCTTCTTTCGCCGAGAAGGACGGCACCTTCAGCAACTGCGAGCGGCGCATGCAGCTGTTGCGCAAGGCGGTCGAGCCGCCGGGGCAGGCCAAGGCTGACTGGCATATCCTCGCCGCGCTGGCCGAGCGAATGGGCTACGCCGGCATGCGCTGGGCGGATGCCGAGGCGGTGTTCGCCGAAATGGCAGCGTTGTCGCCGCCGTTCAGCGCCATCAGCCACGCGCGCCTGGCGCAATGCGGCGGGCTGCAGTGGCCGTGTAACGCCGAGCATCCCGAGGGCTCGGCGATCCTGCATGCGCACAGCTTCCCGCGGGGGCGTGCGCAGCTGTTGCCGGTGTCGCAGGTCGAGCCGGACGAGTGCCCGGATGCCGAGTATCCGTTCTGCTTCACCACCCAGCGCCTGCATTTCCACTACGGCGGCGGCGCGATGACGCGCAAGTCGCCGCTGCTGGAACGGGAGATCCCGGCTGGCCTGCTGTTCATCAACCCGGAGGATGCCGCCCGACTGGGGCTGCGCGAGTCCCAGGGTGTGCGTGTGGCGTCCCGGCGCGGCGCGCTGGAGACGCGCGCGCACCTGACCGACGACGTACCGGTAGGTACGGTCGCCATGCCCTATCACTTCCGTGAGGCGCCCTGTAACCGCCTGACCAACAGTGCGCAGGATCCCATCAGCCACATGCCGGAACTCAAGGCTTGCGCGGTGGCGCTGGAGCCTTTGCCACCCGGCCAGGTGCCCCTGATCGAACTCGAACGCCCCTCGGAGCACCGCCATGCAGGCGTATGAACTGGACAGTCCCGAGCACCTTCGCGCGCATCTGGCCGAGGGGCGGCTGCTCTATCAGCCGCTACCGGACGCCCAGGGCGCACTGCACTGGCAGGCTCTGGGACGTGACGAGGCGCCGCCGTTCGTGGCGCCGCGCGAACCACCTGCGTTCTCCGCCAAGGCGTTCTTCTTCGCCGAGCGCGAGGCACTGTTCCGCTACGAGCGCGGGCAGTTCATCCCGCTGCTGCCGGAGGTTCGTCCGCAGGTGCTGTTCGGCCTGCAGGCCTGCGACCTCACTGCGGTGGCCTATCAGGATCGCTTCTTCGCCGAGGATCCCCACTACCAGGCGCGCCGCGCGGCTACCCTGCTGGTGGGGATCGATTGTCAGCAGAGTTGCCTGCACGGTTTCTGCGCGACGATGGACAGCGGGCCGGACGTGCGCCCGCCGACTGCCGACCTGATCCTCTGCCCGCTGGAGCGCAACTGGCTGCTGCTGGTTACCTCGGTCCGCGGCGAGCAGGCGTTGCACGGGTTGCAGCTGCCGGCGGCAGCGCAGGGCTGGGAGCACCGGCGGGCGGCGACGGCGCTGCGGATCGCCGCGGCGCAGGGCGAGCAGGCCGAGATCGCCGCCGGCCGTGCTGTGCTGAATGCCGGCGCCTTGGCCGGCGAGACCTGGGAGGCGCTGGGGCTGCGCTGTCTGGGCTGCTCTGGCTGCACTTCGGTATGCCCGACCTGTTCTTGCTTCGCGCCGCTTGCGCAGACAGAGCCCAACGGCGTCGTGGTGCAGGAGCGTGTCTGGGATTCCTGCCTGTACCAGGGCTTCCAGAAGGAGGCCAGCGGTCACAACCCCAGCGCCACGCCGGGCCAGCGCGTGCAACGCTTCTGGTATCACAAGTTCGGCGAGGACTTCCGCCAGCGCTTCGGCCGCGACGGTTGCGTCGGCTGCGGGCGCTGCGATGCGGTGTGCCCTGGCGGCATCGGCGTGCACCAGGTGATGAAGAGGATTGCGCGGCCATGATCAGCCTGACACCGCGACCGTTGCGGTTGCTCGAGGTCTATGTCGATGGCGAGGCGGCCCGCCACTTCACCTTCGCCATCGACAATGTGACCGCCGCCGAGCCGGTGGCGCAGCCCGGTCAGTTCTTCATGCTGAGTCTGCCCGGGCTTGGTGAGGCGGCCTTCACTTATGTCAGTCCGCCGGATCGCACCGGCCAGTTCAGCGCGCTGATCCGCCAGACCGGCACACTCACCGCGGCGCTGTTCGACCTCGCGCCCGGCGCAGTGCTGGGCTATCGCGGACCGTTCGGTCGCGGCTGGCCGCAGCCGAATGCGGGCGAGCGGCTGCTGGCAGTCGCCGGTGGTTGCGGCCTGGCACCCCTGGCTGGGCTCATCGATGCGGCGCCGGACGGGTTGCAGGTGATCTATGCGGCGCGCAATCGTGCCTATCAGGTGCTCGCTCGCGAGCGGGCCCGCTGGCGCACCCGACTGCCGTTGATCGAGACGCTGGACCAAGGCGATGACGGCCAGCCTGCGGGAAGTCCGCTTGCTGCATTGCAACAGGTGCTGGGCGGCGGCGAGGTGCCGTCTGGCGTGCTCTGCTGCGGTCCGGAACCGCTGATGCTCGCCACCGCGCAGGCCTGTGTCGAGCATGGCCTGGCGGCGAGCCGGGTGTGGCTGTCGCTGGAGCGGCGTATGCATTGTGGTGTCGGCCTGTGCGGGCACTGTTACATCGGCAGTAGCTATGCGTGCATCGACGGGCCGACCTATCGCTATGACGAGTACCTGCGACTGCTGGTTGCCAGCGGCCAGGCCGCGGCAACCAGCATGCCACCGCAGCCATGTTGAAGGGATTCTGAAGAGGGGCGGGGCAAGTGCTGTCACGCCCGGGAGCGGCGCGGCTCAGTCGCGCTGCCAGTGCACGTCGACGTAATACTCCTCGTTGTTGTAGTGGATCTTCAGGTCGCCGTCGTAGGCCGCCTCCAGCGCGTGGCCGATGCGTTGGGCCAGGTGCAGGCCGGTGGTGGTGACGGTCAAGCCATCGGCATCGTCGCTGATGGCCATCAGGCGCTCGAGCGGGTGTTGGCTTTTTTCCATTTCCTCGGTGTTGCGGATCAGCCCGCAAAGCTCGTCGCTGTGCTGTTTGACGAAATCGCCGCGCAGACTGATGGTGCCGGCCGGAACATCTTCGGCGATGCGCTGGCAGGCCGGGCAGACCGCTTCTTCTGCGGTGGCGGCATTGATCAGCCCTTGCCAGGTCCAGCGTCCGGCCTGGTACGCCGCGCCGCATTGCGGGCAGAGTGTGTCGCTACGTTGATGCCACGCCTTGAGGTAGGGATCGTGGTGCTCGGGCTGAATGAGTTTGTCGCTGATGCTCTGACGATGCTTGTCCATTTCGGTGCCTCAAGGAGAAAAGGGTGGCTTCTCCAGCGTAGTTCACCGACACCATCTTGTATGGCGGTGCGGTGCGCTGACCGACGGCTGCGATGATTTGGCGCAGGAGGCCCTACGCCGGCGAATTATTGGGCCAGACTCAGAAGATCGATGGTCAGCGCGAGGAGGCCGCCATGTCCGTCACCATTCCCTTTCCCGACCGGGTCCAGGCTGGTCGGGCGCTGGCCGAGCGGCTGGCGCAGGAGGGTGCCTGGAACGATGCGCTGGTTCTGGCGCTGCCCCGTGGCGGCGTGCCGGTGGGCTATGAAGTGGCACAACGCTTGGGGCTTGAGCTGGACATTCTGGTGGTGCGAAAGCTTGGCACGCCGGGCAATCGCGAGCTGGCCATGGGTGCCATCGCCAGCGGTGGCGTGCGGGTCATGAACGAGGACATCGTCCGTTACATCCATGTAACCAGGGCCGAGATCGACGGCACCATCGCCCAGGAGACTCACGAGCTGCAGCGCCGCGAGCAGGCCTACCGTGGCGAGCGCCCGCGGCCGGTGGTCGAGGGGCGCGCGGTGATCCTGGTGGATGACGGCCTGGCCACCGGAGCGACGATGCGAGCCGCGGTGCAGGCGGTGCGCAAGCTGGGCGCCGGCAGCATCACGGTGGCCGTGCCGGTGGCGGCGCCGGAGAGCGTCGCGCAGCTGGAGCGCATGGCCGAGCGCGTCGTCTGCCTGCACATGCCCCACGACCTCTACGCAATCGGTCGCTGGTATGTGAATTTCGATCAGACATCCGATCAGCAAGTGGTCGAGCTGCTGCAGCGAGCGTGGACACGAAAAGGACAGCCGGTATGAACCAGATCGAGTCGACGCCGATGCGCTTCACCCTTGGCAAGGCGCGCCTGCATGGCGACCTGTGCGTGCCGCGGAGCGCCACCGGGCTGGTAGTGTTCGTGCATGGTAGCGGCAGCAGCCGCCACAGTCCGCGCAACCAGAGCGTGGCGCGCTATTTCAATGGCTTGGGCCTGGGAACCCTGCTGTTCGATCTGCTCACCGCGGACGAGCAGCCGATCGACGAGATCACCCGCCAGCTGCGCTTCGACATACCGCTGCTCAGCCAGCGTCTGAGTGGCGTGGTGGACCAGCTGCGTGCCGACGGCGATTTGCGCGAGCTGCGCATCGGCCTGTTCGGTGCCAGCACTGGTGCGGCAGCGGCGCTGATCACCGCGGCGTCGCGGCCCGCCGATGTCAGTGCGGTAGTGTCGCGCGGTGGTCGCGTCGACCTGGCTGAAGCCTCGCTGGAGCAGGTGCGCGCGCCCTCGCTGTTCATTGTCGGTGCCCGGGATGACGTCGTGCTGCAGCTCAACGAGCAGGCAGCGCTGCGCTTGCGTTGCCCGCACCAGCTGGCCGTGGTCGCGCGGGCGACGCATCTGTTCGAGGAAGTCGGCACGCTCGAGGAAGTCGCCAAGCTGGCGGGGGCTTGGTTCGTCAGGCATCTGACGGACGTGCCGCCGCCTGCCGATTGAGCCGACCGCGACGCTTCAGGCGACCACTTCGTTCGGGCCGGGAGGCGTGGCCGGGGGCTCCGGCGGATCCTTGGCGTCGCCAGCCGGCCAGACCCGCTGCAGCACCGGTTGCTCGACATCATCGACCCACCAGTGCAGCTCCGCATTGAGCTGGCTATCCGCGGTTACGCCGACGCGATTTACCAGCGGGCACTGCTGGGTCGTACCGGCAACCAGCGCGCCGCCCTGCCCACTCTGCGCGGTGCCCGCGCGGCCGCGTGATTGCACCTTCAGGCGATAACGTACGCGTTGGCCGCTGCCCTGAAAGCACAACCGCAGTTCCACGCGCTGGTTGTCTACGGGCTGCAGCACGAGGCTGGCATTCACTGGAGGCGGTGCTGCGGCTAATAGCCAGTTGGCGAGAATCATGTTGAGCATCCTGTCTGCCTCCCCTTGGGGGGCGGCGTGCCGCTGGCAAGAGCGCACGCTGCGTGTCCTTTGATGTACCTGGCCTTGTGCGCTGACTGCTGCTGGCCAGATGGCCGGTGCTGCTCTACCGGGTGGTGACGACATGGAGTGTAGCTGTCGGGCTGCCCGACCGAGGCGGCGGCCTATCGCTATACGGTTGGGCTGCGGAGCGGGGCGCCCGATCCGCTGTGCTAGCCAGCGGATGAGTCGAGATTCTTCATGGCCGGGCGTGTCTCGGGTATCCGTCGAAGGGTGTAAACGCGCACCGGCGTTGCCGAGCTTCGCGACATCCCTCAGGCGCGATACTCGCCCCAGTCGAGACGGCTTCGCAGCAGGTAGGCGGCTTCGGCACGGTTGGATGCACCGATCTTGCGCAGCAGGTTGTGGATATGGCTCTTGATGGTGTGCGGACTGAGGCCCAGCTGGTCGGCGATCTCCGCATTCGACAGACCCTTGCCGGCAAGCGTGAGAATCTCCCGCTCGCGCAGGGTCAATGTGGCTTTGCTTTCGGCCAGGTGGCGCATCCGCCGCAGCTGGCCGAGCAGGCGCTCCATCAGCATGCGCGGTAGCCAGTCGCCGCCGGCGAGTAGCGTGCAGATGCCCTTGAGCAGATGCTCGCGGGTGGCGTTGCTGTAGAACACGCCACGAATGCCGGGATGTTTTTCGAGCAGTTGTTCGGCCTGCTCCGGAACGATGTTCACCAGCGCCAGCGGCGTCTGCTCGTCGAACTGGTCGATCAGGTCGGAAAGCTCTTCGGTCTGCGCATGGCCGGCATCTACCAGGATCAGGTCCGAGTGGCTGATGCCGCGCTGGTGGAAGTTGGCAAGCGCAACCTCCAGGTGGGCCTGCTCGCCGAGGAAGTGACGAAAGAACAGTCCTAGCAGTTCGTTCCCGGTCAGCAGGGTGACAGTGGGCGAGGGGGCGTCCCGCGTGAGATCCGCATCCATGTTCGGTACCTGGTCAGTCGGGCGAGATTGATGAAAATGATTGGTGAAAAAGTTACTAAACGACCAGTACTTGGCGGTGAAGTTCATGCCTCGATAAGCGAAACGGCAAGAATTAGAAACTAATCGGTCGTTAGGTGGAGCTGGTTCGAGCGAGCGGTTTAAGCCGCTTCGACGGTCACGTAGCCAGCGCGGTGTCGCGCATCCGCACGTTTCCAGTCAGCAACTTGCGACGGACGGTGGGTCTGCCAGCCGCTCTAGTCCGGGTCACCGTTGCGCTGAGTCGTCGTGAGGGTGGGGTGGATGAAACCTTGTGCGTCGCCTGCTGCCCGATCTAGGGAATCCTTCGACAAAGGTGAACGGTCATGAAACTGATCCCTATGGCTTTGCTGACATTCGCGGCGTTACTTGCCTCGGGCGCGCATGCGGCTGGTGAAACTGCCAACAGCCGCTCGGAGAACGGCAAGGAGGCGATGGAGGAAAGCGCCCACGGTGGCGACTACAGCGGTAAGGGCTTCGGCAGTGCTGCGCAGGAATCGGCCACCGGCAAAGGCGGCAGTACCGATACCAGCGGCACGGGGAATGACGGCTCCCAGGCCGGTGAGGTCGACCAGGGCGCCGATGGCGAGGTGCACGGTGAGCAGGGTACTACCGGTACGGCTGGCGAGGGCGGCGCGCGCGGCGCCTATTGAGCGGCTGCCGAGTCGCCAGGGCAGTGGCCGGCGCGGAGGTCCGGGCGAGTCCGACGGCAATGTAAAAAGGGAGGCCGAAGCCTCCCTTTTTATTCACAACACTGTCGGATCAGAACAGTACGCGGCTGCGGATGGTGCCGTTGACGTGCTGCAGCTTCTCCAGCGCCAGGTCGGAGTACTCCTTGTCCACGTCGATGACGACGTAGCCGACCTTCTCGTTGGTCTGCAGGAACTGGCCGCAGATGTTGATGCCATTGTCGGCGAAGACCTTGTTGATCTCGCTCATCACACCCGGAATGTTCTGGTGGATGTGCAGCAGACGGTGCTTGCCCGGGTGCGACGGCAGCGCCACTTCCGGGAAGTTGACCGAGGACACCGAGGTGCCGTTGTCGCTGTACTTGACCAGCTTCTCGGCGACTTCCAGGCCGATGTTGGCCTGCGCTTCGGCGGTGGAACCACCGATGTGCGGGGTCAGGATCACGCGATCCAGGCCACGCAGCGGGCTTTCGAATTCCTCGTCGTTGGACTTGGGCTCGACCGGGAACACGTCGATGGCGGCGCCGATCAGGTGCTCGTCCTTGATCGCGGCGGCTAGGTGATCCAGCTCGACCACGGTGCCGCGGGCAGCGTTGATCAGGATGGCGCCTTTTTTCATCGCGCGGATTTCCTTCTCGCCAATCATCCACTGGGTGGACGGCAGCTCGGGAACGTGCAGGGAGACGATGTCGCACATGCCCAGCAGCTCGTACAGCGAGCCGATCTGGGTAGCGTTGCCCAGCGGCAGCTTGGTCACCACGTCGTAGAAGTAGACCTGCATGCCCAGCGCTTCGGCCAGTACGGAGAGCTGGGTGCCGATGGAGCCGTAGCCGATGATGCCGAGCTTCTTGCCGCGGATCTCGAAGGAGTTGGCCGCCGACTTGATCCAGCCGCCGCGATGGCAGGAGGCGTTCTTCTCCGGAATGCCGCGCAGCAACAGGATGGCTTCGGCGAGCACCAGCTCGGCCACCGAACGGGTGTTGGAATAAGGCGCGTTGAACACTGCGATGCCGCGCTCGCGGGCGGCATTCAGGTTGACCTGGTTGGTGCCGATGCAGAAGCAGCCGACGGCGATCAGCTTTTTCGCGGCGTCGAAGACTTCCTCGGTGAGCTGAGTACGCGAACGGATGCCGACGAAGTGGGCGTCGGCGATCTTGGCCTTCAGCTCGTCGCCGGACAGCGCGGTCTTGAGGTATTCGATATTCGAGTAACCGGCGGCCTTGAGGGTGTCGACGGCGTTCTGGTGCACGCCTTCGAGAAGAAGAAACTTGATCTTGCTCTTGTCGAGAGAGGTCTGGCTCATCTGCGTTTAAACCTTTAAGGCCGGAGGATATGACTGGGAGTGTCCAGCGAAGGCTGGCCGACCCGGTAATGCCGGTGTCGGGAGTCTGCCGAGGCACGTTTCAAAGGGGGGCGTATGCTAGCATACGAGCCCCCTGAAACACCCATCCCCGAGCTGAAGCGTGCTCAGGGTGACCATGAATCGTATGAGAGTTCCCGTGATGACCGACCCCGCCCTGATCGATGAGCTGAAAACCCTGGTCGAGCCCGGCAAAGTGCTGACCGACGCCGATTCGCTGAACGCCTACGGCAAGGACTGGACCAAGCATTTCGCCCCGGCGCCCTCGGCCATCGTGTTTCCCAAGAGCATCGAGCAGGTGCAGGCCATCGTGCGCTGGGCCAACGCCCACAAGGTCGCGCTGGTGCCCTCGGGCGGACGTACCGGACTCTCCGCAGCCGCTGTCGCCGCCAATGGCGAGGTGGTGGTGTCGTTCGATTACATGAACCAGATTCTCGATTTCAACGAGACGGATCGCACCGCCGTCTGCCAGCCCGGCGTGGTCACCGCGCAGCTGCAGCAGTTCGCCGAGGACAAGGGCCTGTACTACCCGGTGGACTTCGCCTCCGCCGGCTCCAGCCAGATCGGCGGCAACATCGGCACCAACGCCGGCGGCATCAAGGTGATCCGCTACGGCATGACGCGCAACTGGGTCGCCGGGATGAAGGTCGTGACCGGCAAGGGCGACGTGCTCGAGCTGAACAAGGACCTGATCAAGAACGCCACCGGCTATGACCTGCGCCAGCTGTTCATCGGCGCCGAAGGCACGCTGGGCTTCGTCGTCGAAGCGACCATGCGCCTGGAGCGCCAGCCGACCAACCTCACCGCGCTGGTGCTGGGCACCCCGGATTTCGATTCGATCATGCCGGTGCTGCACGCCTTCCAGGACAAGCTGGACCTGACCGCCTTCGAGTTCTTCTCCGACAAGGCGCTGGCCAAAGTGCTCGGCCGCGGTGACGTACCGGCGCCGTTCGAAACCGACTGCCCGTTCTATGCGCTGCTGGAATTCGAGGCGACCACCGACGAGCGTGCCGACCAGGCGCTGGCCACCTTCGAGCATTGCGTCGAGCAGGGCTGGGTGCTCGATGGCGTGATGAGCCAGAGCGAGCAGCAGCTGCAGAACCTGTGGAAGCTGCGCGAGTACATCTCCGAGACCATCAGTCACTGGACGCCGTACAAGAACGACATCTCGGTGACCATCGCCAAGGTGCCGGCCTTCCTCAAGGAGATCGACGCCATCGTCGGTGAGCACTACCCGGACTTCGAGATCGTCTGGTTCGGCCACATCGGCGACGGCAACCTGCACTTGAACATCCTCAAGCCCGATGCGATGGACAAGGACGAGTTCTTCGGCAAGTGCGCGACGGTGAACAAGTGGGTGTTCGAAACCGTGCAGAAGTACAACGGCTCGATCTCCGCCGAACATGGCGTGGGCATGACCAAGCGCGACTACCTCGAGTACAGCCGCTCACCGGTGGAAATCGAGTACATGAAGGCAGTCAAGGCAGTGTTCGACCCGAACGGCATCATGAACCCCGGCAAGATCTTCGCGGCCTGAGTGGCCCACCGACCCAAGGAGTCATCGATGAGCTACCAGCACCACTACACCGACGGCACGCCGATCCACTATCCGCTGGGCAAGGTCGTCTGCATCGGTCGCAACTACGCCGAGCACGCCAAGGAGCTGAACAACCCGGTGCCGACCGAGCCGCTGCTGTTCATCAAGGCCGGCAGCTGCACCGTGCCGCTGGACGATGGTTTCAGCATCCCCAGCGATCGCGGTGCGGTGCACTACGAGGCGGAAATTGCCGTGCTGATCGGCAAGCCGCTGTCGCGCAAGCCCAACGACGAAGAGGTGCGCGATGCCATTTCCGGCTTCGCCCCGGCACTGGACCTTACCTTGCGCGACGTGCAGGCCAAGCTCAAGGAGAAGGGGCATCCCTGGGAAATCGCCAAGAGCTTCGATGGAGCCTGCGTACTGGCGCCCTTCGTGCCGGCTAGCGCAGTAGAAGACCTGGGTGATATCGGCATTCGCTTGAGCATCAACGGCGAGGTGCGGCAGGACGGTAACAGCAGTCAGATGCTCAATGCCATCCTGCCGCTGCTGCAACACATCGCCGGGCACTTCAGCCTGCAACCGGGCGATGTGGTGCTGACCGGTACGCCGGCCGGCGTCGGCCCGCTCAAGCAGGGCGATCAGCTGGTGCTGGAGTTGGTCGGCCTGTCGCGCTTCGAAAGCCGCGTGCTGTGACCTCTACGCGGCGGGGCAAGCCCGCCGCGTATGCTGCTTCTTTGTCAACCGCTCTCGTGTTGTAATCCGGCATCCTTCGCCGGAATGCATCCCATGCCCGTTCGAATTTTCCGCTGGCGCTTGATCGTCGCTGCCGTTCTGCTGCTGTTGCTCACGGCATTGCTTGTGGCTGGCCGCCTGCTGCACTGGGACGATCAGCTGCGCTTGTACTGGAGCGAACGGTCGGTGAGTGCCGAGCAGCGCGCCGCCGGTATCTGGCTGCCGGACTATGAGCTGGTGCTGGAAACCACGCTCGCCGGGTTGGAAAAGGACGAGACCTCCGGGCTGACCTGGAATCCACTGACCGGCACGCTTTTTACCGTCACCGGCAAGCATCCCCAGTTAATCGAGTTCACCCCGGCCGGCGTCGTCCTGCGCCGCGTCACGCTGACTGGCTTCGCCGATCCCGAGGCGGTGGAAGCGCTGGGGGATGGCCGCCTGGCGATCGTCGACGAGCGTCGTCGGCTGGTGGCCGTATTTCGCCTCGAGCCTGACGTGGAAAGCCTCGACCTGGAGGACCTGGCCAGTTACGACTTGGGTTTCGCCGATGCCGGCAACAAGGGCTTTGAGGGCCTGGCCTGGAATCCGCGTACGCAGCGCCTGTTGCTGGCCAAGGAGCGTGATCCGCAGGGGTTGTTCGAACTGCCGTTTCCCGGCGAGGACGGCGCAGCCGGTACGCTGCACGCCGTGCCTGGGCAGAGGTTGCTGGTGCGCGACATTTCCTCCGTCGCCATCGACCCGCGCAGTGGCCACACGCTGATGCTCTCCGACGAGTCGCGACTGCTGGTGGAGCTGGATCTGCAAGGCCAGCCGCGCAGTTTCATCAGTCTGTTCGGAGGGGTGAACGGCCTGGTGCAGGGCATCGAGCAGGCCGAGGGCGTGGCGATGGACGGTGAAGGCAATATCTATGTGGTCGGTGAGCCCAATCGTTTCTACGTGTTCAGTCGCAAGCGCTGAGTCGCTGCGCCGGTTAAGTTTGGTGTAAGCCGGGCGCGACACAATCGCAACTCCCGAACTAGAACGAAGTGGGTGTCATGCGTGCGTCGAAATTCCTTCTGGCTGCGCTGCTCGGCGTCGTCGTGTTGCTGGCCATCGCGGCCGGCATTCATTACCGCCTGTTCGAACGTGGCTGGTTCCATCTCGGTCAGTGGCATCAGGCCGAGCAGCGCCAGGCGAGCTCATTGTGGCTACCCGATTATCGGGCAACGATCCAGGGGAAGGTCGTCCGTGGCATAGACGACGATCTCTCGGCGCTGACCTTCGATCCGGATCGCAACAGCCTGATCGCCGTTACCAACGGCAACCCGCACTGGCTGGAGCTCAGCCTGGAAGGCGACCTGCTGCGCGCCATTCCGCTGGTCGGCTTTGGCGACCCGGAAGCGATCGAATACATTTCCGAAGGCGTGTACGTGATCAGCGACGAGCGTCTGCAGCGGCTGCTACGGATCCAAGTTGACGAACAGACAACGGTCATTGATGCGGCGCACGCGTCACAGCTCTCGCTGGGCATCGACCGCAACGGCAACAAGGGCTTCGAGGGCCTGGCCTACGATACGGCCGGCAAGCGCCTGTTCGTCGCAAAGGAACGTAATCCGGTGCGAATCTACGAGATCTCCGGCTTCCCCTACGCCGAGCCGACGCTGTCGGTGCAGATCAGTGAGCACGAGGCCCGACTGTTTGTGCGCGACCTGTCCAGTCTGCAGTTCGATGAGCGGAGCGGGCACCTGCTGGCGCTGTCGGACGAGTCGCGGTTGGTGGTCGAGCTGGATACCAGCGGCCGACCGCTCAGCAGCCTATTGCTGAAGCGGGGCCAACATGGGCTCGAGGCCGACGTACCGCAGCCCGAAGGCCTCGCCATGGCGATGGACGGCACGTTGTACCTGGTCAGCGAGCCGAACCTGTTCTACGTGTTCCGCAAGTGAGTGGACCGGCTCAGCCGGTCGCCGCGGCGCTTTCGTCCTGCAACATCGCTTGCGGCGCGTGGTTCTGCACCGATTCGCAGCCGTGCTCGGCGCTGCTCAGGCTCGCATACATCTGGCTCTGGCCGATGATCTGACCGTTGCTTGCCTTGAGTACGAAGTAGTATTTGCCGTTGCTCGCTTCCTTGACCTCGAAGGCCCCTTCGCGTGTCGCGTTCTTGCGTACCGAATCGATGCCGTTCAACGCGGAAGCATGAGCTTTGTACTGTTCGCTGGACAGCACGACCTGCCCGTTGCTGGCCAACAGGTTGAAATGGAACTGGCCGTTGCTGGATTTCTTCAACTGGAACTTGCCAGACATGGCGACACCTCCTGTGATGGGCTGCGCCGTTTTCGACGCAGCGTCATCCAAGCGTAGTCGCTACCGGCACATCGTGCCGCTGCGCTTCAGCGTCCGCCCTTCAGCGCTTGAGCGTCTGCACGCCGCTGTCGGTGCCGAGCAACAGGAGATCGGCCGAGCGCATGGCGAACAGGCCGTTGGTGACCACGCCGACGATGTTGTTGATCTTGTCTTCCAGCTCGGGCGCGAAACCGATCATCAGGTTGTGTACGTCGAGAATGACGTTGCCGTTGTCGGTCACCACGCCGTCGCGGTAGACCGGATCGCCGCCGAGCTTCACCAGTTCGCGCGCCACATGGCTGCGTGCCATCGGGATGACTTCCACCGGCAGCGGATAAGCGCCCAGCCGCTCGACCAGCTTGCTGGCATCGGCAATGCAGATGAAGGTTTTGGCGACTGCCGCGACGATCTTCTCGCGGGTCAGGGCTGCGCCACCGCCCTTGATCAGCTCGAGGTGCTTGTTGGCCTCGTCGGCGCCGTCGACGTAGAACTCCAGTTCGCTCACCGAGTTCAGGTCGTAGACCGGGATGCCGTGCTGTTTCAGGCGCTCGGCGGTGGCCTCGGAGCTGGCCACCGCACCATCGAAGAAGCCCTTGTGCTTGGCCAGCAGGTCGATGAAGAAGTTGGCAGTGGAACCGGTACCGACGCCGACGATGCTGCGATCGTTGAGCTTGGGCACGATGTAGTCGACGGCGGCCTGGGCGACGGCCTGCTTGAGCTGATCCTGGGTCATGGATGAATCCGGGCGGGTAAGACAAGGCGCCGATTATAGCCCCCTGCCGGCGGCCGGTCTCGTTTGCCGCGCCGTCGAGGGTTGCGCGGATTGCCGGTGGTCGCCGGGGCGTTCGCGGGGGTAGACTCGGCGTTCCCCGCAAGCCCCGCCAAGATAGCCAGAATGCTCGAACATTACGTCAAGAAGATCCTCACCTCGCGCGTCTACGACGTCGCCATCGAAACCCCGCTGCAACCTGCCCGCCAGCTGTCCGAGCGTATCGGCAACCAGATTCTGCTCAAGCGTGAGGATCTGCAGCCAGTGTTCTCCTTCAAGGTACGCGGCGCCTACAACAAGCTGGCGCAGTTGTCGGCCGAGGAGTTGGCGCGTGGCGTGGTGACCGCTTCGGCGGGCAATCACGCGCAGGGCGTTGCACTGGCAGCCAAGCATCTGGGCATCAAGGCGACGATCGTCATGCCGCGCACCACGCCGGAGTTGAAGGTGCAGGGCGTGCGCGCCCGCGGCGGCAAGGTAGTGCTGCATGGAGATGCGTTTCCGGAAGCGCTGGCCTACTCGCTGAAACTGGTCGAGGAAAAGGGGCTCGTGTACATCCATCCCTACGACGATCCTGACGTGATTGCCGGCCAGGGCACCGTGGCGATGGAGATCCTGCGCCAGCATCAGGGACCGATCAATGCGATCTTCGTCCCGGTCGGCGGTGGCGGGCTGGTCGCCGGGATTGCGGCCTACGTGAAGTACCTGTACCCGCAGACGCGGGTGATCGGCGTCGAACCGGACGACTCCAACTGCCTGCAGGCGGCCATGGCCGCGGGCGAGCGCGTGGTGCTCGAGCAGGTTGGATTGTTCGCCGATGGCGTCGCGGTAGCGCAGATCGGCGAGCACACGTTCAATGTCTGCAAGCACTACGTCGATGAAGTCATCACGGTTAGCACCGACGAGATCTGCGCGGCGATCAAGGACATCTACGACGATACCCGCTCGATCACTGAACCCGCTGGTGCGCTGGGCGTGGCCGGGATCAAGAAGTATGTCGAGCGCGAAGGTGTAAGCGGTCAGGTGCTGGTGGCGATCGATTCGGGCGCCAACGTCAATTTCGACCGTCTGCGCCATGTCGCCGAACGCGCCGAACTGGGCGAGAAGCGCGAGGCGATCATCGCCGTGACCATTCCGGAACAGCCAGGCAGCTTCAAAGCGTTCTGCGAGGCGATCGGTAAGCGCCAGATCACCGAATTCAACTACCGCTACCACACCAATCGCGAGGCGCACATCTTTGTCGGCGTGCAGACCCATCCGGAAAACGATCCGCGCGCAGCGCTGGTGGAGGGGTTGCGCGACAAGGGCTTCCCGGTGCTCGATCTGACCGACAACGAGCTGGCCAAGCTGCACATCCGCCATATGGTTGGCGGCCACGCGGCCGCGGTCAGTGACGAGATGGTGCTGCGTTTCGAATTTCCCGAACGTCCCGGCGCGCTGTTCAACTTTCTCAACAAGCTCGGCGGGCGCTGGAACATCTCGATGTTCCACTACCGTAACCACGGCGCCGCCGACGGCCGCGTGGTCGCCGGACTGCAGGTGCCCGCTGACGAGCGGCATCTGGTCCCGGCGGCATTGGACAAGATCGGCTATCGCTACTGGGATGAAAGCGAGAACCCGGCCTACCGGCTGTTTCTCGGCTGAACGAACCGGCCGTCAGGAGAGCAAATGGACCATTATCTGCTGCTGCGAATCGTCCACGGCGGGTCGGCGATACTGCTGATGCTCGGGCTGGTTGCCCACTGGCTGATGCTATGGAAGGCTTCGCGTCGCGGCGACCCTGCGGTGCTGCAGCGCAAGCTGCGACGCACCCGGTTGATCTCGTTGCCGCTGCTCGCGCTACTGGGCTTGTCATTGCCGCTGAGCGGCTGGTGGCTGGTGCATCTGGCCGGTTGGCCGTTGGGCCAGATGTGGCTGCTCGGTAGCTCTGCGCTGTTCGTCGTGCTGTTGCCGCTGGGGCTGTTGCTCGCCGGTCGCCTGCGCGCCTGGGCGGCGCTGGGCGAGGTGCCGGCACCGGTGCGGTTACTGCGTTTCTGCGCAGCCTATGCCGGTCTGATCCTGCTGATATTGCTGGCCATCAGCGGCCTGATGGGCGCCAAGCCGGTCTGACGCCTCGATCGCTGTGTCCGGCTCGGTGAACGCTTTGCTGGCTCAGCGTAGCGAGATGATGCGCCAGCCCCGCTGTTCGGCGATCTGGCGCAGGGTTGGATCCGGGTCGACGGCGACCGGGTGCGTAACCCGTTCCAGCAACGGCAGGTCGTTGCGCGAATCGCTGTAAAAGTAGCTGTCTTCCAGCGTCTGCTCGGTTTCCGCCAGCCAGCGCTCGATGCGCGCAACCTTGCCTTCCTGGAAACAAGGGATGTCGGTGAGACGCCCGGTGTAACGGCCGTCGCGCATCTCGCATTCGGTGGCCAGCAGCGTGTCGACTCCGAGGCGCGCGGCGATCGGGCCAGTGATGAAGCGATTGGTGGCGGTGATGATCACCACACGGTCGCCTGCCTCGAGATGCTGGCGCAGCAACGCCTCGCCCTTGCTCAGCACGATCGGCTCGATGTGCTCGCGCATGAACTCCTCATGCCAGATCTGCAGCTGCGCCATGTCGCTGCGGCCGAGCAACTCCTGGCAGAAGTTCTGGTAAGCGTGCACGTCGAGGTTACCGTTGAGGTAGTCCTGATAGAAGGCGTCGTTGCGGGCCCGATAGCTGTCGGCGTCGACAATGCCGCGCTGGCAAAGGTATTCGCCCCAGGCATGGTCACTGTCACCGGCCAGCAGGGTGTTGTCGAGATCGAATAGAGCCAGGCGCACGGAAGAATTCCTCGGAAGTTTGATGGCCGCGCAAGCATAACGGAATGCATCCCCGGCGCCACGCGTCGCCCGCCTTTCCCATGGTCGGCCAGGCGCGAACTGGCCACTTTCCGCGCTTTCGGCTCGTTGTCATTTTGTGGAACAATGCGGCGACATGCGTTTGCGAGGTTGCTAGCCGTGATCGATTCCGATGGTTTTCGCCCGAATGTCGGCATCATCCTGACCAATGATGTCGGGCAGGTGCTGTGGGCGCGACGGATCAACCAGGATGCGTGGCAGTTTCCGCAGGGTGGCATCAATTCGCGCGAGACTCCCGAGGAAGCGCTGTATCGCGAGCTCAACGAAGAAGTCGGGCTGGAAGAGCAGGATGTGAACATCCTCGCCTGCACCCGGGGCTGGTTGCGTTATCGTCTACCGCAGCGTCTGGTACGCACCCATAGCCAGCCGCTGTGCATCGGTCAGAAGCAGAAGTGGTTCCTGCTGCGCCTGACCGCGTCCGAGGAACGGGTGCGCATGGACCTGACCGGCAAGCCGGAATTCGACGGCTGGCGCTGGGTCAGCTACTGGTATCCGCTGGGGCAGGTGGTCACCTTCAAGCGCGAGGTCTATCGTCGCGCACTTAAAGAACTCGCCCCGCGTCTGCCGGTGCGGGACTGAGACGGGGAGAAAGCCTCTGAGCATGCTCGGCACGCTGCGCAAGATTGTCCAGGAAGTGAACGCCGCCAAGGACCTCAAAGCGGCATTGGGCATCATCGTGCTGAGAGTCAAGGAGGCCATGGGCAGCCAGGTCTGCTCGGTCTATCTGCTCGATCCGGAAACCGAACGCTTCGTCCTGATGGCCACTGAAGGCCTGAACAAGCGCGCCATCGGCAAGGTCAGCATGGCACCCAACGAAGGTCTGGTCGGCCTCGTCGGCACCCGCGAGGAACCGCTCAATCTCGAGCACGCCTCCGAACACCCGCGTTACCGCTATTTCGCCGAGACCGGCGAGGAGCGTTATGCGTCCTTCCTCGGTGCACCGATCATTCACCACCGTCGGGTGATGGGCGTGCTGGTCATCCAGCAGAAGGAGCGCCGTCAATTCGACGAGGGTGAGGAGGCGTTTCTCGTCACCATGAGTGCGCAGCTCGCCGGCGTCATCGCCCACGCGGAGGCGACCGGCTCGATCCGTGGCCTCGGCCGGCAGGGCAAGGGCATTCAGGAGACCCGTTTCATTGGCATTCCCGGCGCGCCGGGGGCCGCCGTTGGTACTGCGCTGGTAGTGCTGCCGCCGGCCGATCTGGATGTGGTGCCGGACAAGACTGTCGATGACATCGGCGCCGAACTCGCGCTTTTCGAGACCGCTCTTGAGGCGGTTCGTGCCGACATGCGGGCGCTATCCGAGAAGCTCGCCACGCAGATGCGCAAGGAAGAACGCGCGCTGTTCGACGTCTACCTGATGATGCTGGATGACTCGGCGTTGGCCGGCGAGGTCAGCAAGGTGATCCGTACCGGCCAATGGGCGCAGGGTGCGCTGCGGCAAGTGGTCAACGAGCATGTACGGCGCTTCGAGATGATGGATGATGCCTACCTGCGCGAGCGGGCTTCGGACGTCAAGGATATCGGTCGACGCCTGTTGGGCTATCTCCAGGAAGCCCACCACCAGACCCTGACCTATCCGGACAAAACCATTCTGGTCAGCGAGGAACTGTCGCCGGCGATGCTCGGCGAGGTGCCGGAAGGCAAGCTGGTCGGCATGGTTTCGGTGCTCGGTTCGAGCAACTCGCACGTGGCGATCCTGGCCCGCGCGATGGGAATTCCCACGGTGATGGGTGCGGTCGACCTGCCTTATTCGAAGGTCGATGGTATCGAGCTGATCATCGATGGCTACCGCGGCGAGATCATCACCAACCCCGGCAAGATGTTGCGCGAGCAGTACGAGGTGCTCGCCGAGCAGGAGCGTCAGCTCTCCGAAGGGCTGGACGTGCTGCGCGAGCTGCCCTGCGAGACCACCGACGGTCATCGCATCCCGTTGTGGGTCAACACCGGGCTGCTCGCCGACGTGGTGCGTGCGCAGGAGCGTGGCGCCGAGGGCGTCGGCCTGTACCGGACCGAAGTGCCCTTCATGATCAAGGAACGCTTCCCCAGCGAAAAAGAGCAGATGGCGATCTATCGCGAACAGCTCGAAGCCTTCCATCCGCTGCCGGTGACCATGCGCAGTCTGGACATCGGTGGCGACAAGTCACTGCCCTATTTCCCGATCAAGGAAGAGAATCCCTTCCTCGGCTGGCGCGGCATCCGCGTCACGCTGGATCACCCGGAGATTTTCCTGCTACAGACTCGCGCCATGCTCAAGGCCAGCGTCGGGCTGAACAACCTGCGTATCTTGCTGCCTATGATCTCCGGGTTGCGCGAGCTGGAAGAGGCGCTGCACCTGATTCACCGTGCCTGGGGTGAGGTACGCGACGAGGGCCTGGATGTCCAGATGCCGCCGGTGGGCGTAATGATCGAGGTGCCGGCTGCGGTCTACCTGACCAGCGAGCTGGCACGCATGGTGGACTTCATCTCGGTTGGTTCCAACGACCTGACCCAGTATCTGCTGGCGGTGGACCGCAACAATCCGCGCGTCGCCGATCTCTATGATTACCTGCATCCCGCAGTACTAGAGGCGCTGCAACGAGTGGTCAACGAGGCTCACGACGAGGGCAAGCCCGTGAGTATCTGCGGCGAGATGGCCGGCGACCCGGCCGCCGCGATGCTGTTGCTGGCGATGGGTTTCGACAGCCTGTCGATGAACGCCACCAACCTGCCCAAGGTCAAGTGGCTACTGCGCCAGGTCAGCATGCAGACTGCCCGCGAGCTGCTGGCGCGGGTCATGGTGCTCGATAGCCCGCAGGTGATTCACGCCACCGTGCAGTTGACGCTGCGCAACCTTGGCTTGAATCGGCTGATCAATCCATCCGCAGCGGTGTGAGGTGCCCACGGCGCTCGCCAGCGAGCGCCGCCTCAGCGCGATGATGGATGGCGGTAAGCGCTCTCGCCCAGCATTCCCTCGGGGCCGAAACGGCGCTCCCGAATGTCCAGCGTCCCGTCTTGCCAACGCAGCAGGGCAGTGCTGGCGCGCGTGCCATATTCCGGACTGGCGATGAAGATGCTGGACAGCCGGCGCTCCCACTCCGGTGGTACACCGGTGCTCGGCAGCTCCGCATCCGCTGCTGGCTGATCATCGCTGAGCAGTTGCAGCAGAGACTCCGGCTGCGCGGCTCCTAGCTGCGCAACCAATGCCGCGCGGGCCCGGCGCAGCTTGGGCCAGGGTGTATCCAGATCGGCGTTGCTAAGACCGTAGACGCCGGCGTCGAGTCGCTGCGGCTTACCGAGCTGGGAATTGAAATGCCAGAGCTCTTCGGCGGTGCCGGCCAGTAGGTTGAAGCCGGCGTAGTCGTCGACGCATCCGGCCAGCTTGGCGAGGTATTCGGCGGGATGAAGATCGCTGCGCAGGTACTGCTCCGGCAGTTCGCCGCGACTGCGCCGGCCGGGTGGCTGGCCACCAGCGCGGATGTTGGTCAGCGCGGCGAAACGACCGTCGGGACGGATGCCCATCCAGGTGCCGCCTGCCTGCAGGTCGCGGCCGCCGATGATGTCGGGCGCATCATCCCAGGCGGCCAGAGCTAGGCTGGGACGCTCGTGAAACTCGTCACGGTTGGCGGCGACAACCAGCGGCAGTGCATGTGCAGGCCGCCAGGCGAAAACGATTAGGCACATGGGAAACCTTCAGCAGTACCGAGCTCTGCACAGAGTACAGGCGTGAACAGCGGGGCGGCTATCGGCATGGCGGTCGGACCTGCCGCGCCCCCTTGCTGCAGCGTGGCAGGCGGATTTTCCGCTACCATACCGCTTTGTTTCGCCGGGATAAGGCAAATGGAGTTTCTGCTGTATCTGCTGCTGGGAAGCTGTGCCGGCGTGCTGGCCGGGCTGTTCGGCGTGGGCGGTGGGCTGATCATCGTGCCGGTGCTGGTGCTGAGCTTCAGCGCCCAGGGTTTCTCGCCGGAGATTCTGACGCATCTTGCTGTCGGCACTTCGCTGGCGACTATCGTCTTTACCTCGGTCAACTCGATTCTCACGCACCATCGCAAAGGCGCGGTGCGCTGGCCGATGGTGCTGTGGATGACCGTCGGCATCCTGCTCGGCGCGGCACTCGGCAGCCTGACTGCGGCTGCGATTCAGGGGCCGATGCTGCAACGCATCATTGGTATCTTTGCCATCGTGATGGCGGTGCAGATGGCGTTCGATCTGCGTCCCAAGGCCAGCGCGCATCAGCCTGGCAAGCCGGAGCTGTCGCTGGTCGGAGTGGTGATCGGCTGGGCCTCGGCGATATTCGGCATCGGTGGCGGCTCGCTTTCGGTGCCCTATCTGACCTGGCGCAGCGTGCCGATGCAGCAGGCCGTGGCGACCTCGGCCGCCTGCGGTCTGCCGATCGCGCTGGCGGGAGCGCTGAGTTTCATGGTGGTCGGCTGGCAGACCCCGCAGCTTCCCGAGTGGAGTCTGGGTTTCGTCTATCTGCCGGCGTTGCTCGGGATTGCCGCGACGAGCATGTTCTTCGCCAGGCTGGGCGCGAAGCTGGCCCATCGGCTGTCGGCCAGGGTTCTCCGGCGCCTGTTTGCGCTGCTGCTGCTGGGCGTTGGTATCAATTTCTTGATTTGAGGAGCGCAGGATGCTGCCTTACCCGCAGATTGACCCCGTGGCGGTCGCCATCGGCCCGCTGCAGATTCACTGGTACGGCCTGATGTACCTGATCGGTATCGGCGGTGCCTGGTGGCTAGCCTCGCGCCGGCTGGCCGGGTTCGATGCCGGCTGGAGCAAGGAGAAGCTTTCCGATCTGGTGTTCTGGGTCGCCATGGGCGTGATCGTCGGTGGGCGCCTGGGCTACGTACTGTTCTACGATCTGGCGGCCTATATCGATCAGCCCAGCCTGATCCTGCAGGTGTGGAAAGGCGGCATGTCCTTCCACGGCGGTCTGATCGGCGTGCTGCTTTGCACCTGGATCTTCGCCCGGCGTAACGGCAAGAGTTTCTTCGAGCTGATGGACTTCATCGCGCCGTTGGTGCCGATCGGTCTGGGCGCCGGCCGCATCGGCAACTTCATCAATGCCGAGCTGTGGGGCAAAGCCACCGATGTGCCCTGGGCGATGGTCTTCCCGACCGATCCGCAGCAGCTGGCGCGACATCCGTCGCAGCTCTACCAGTTCGCTCTCGAAGGCGTGGCGCTATTCGTCATCCTCTGGTTCTACTCGTGCAAACCTCGGCCGACCATGGCGGTGTCCGGGTTGTTCGCCGTGTGCTACGGGATCTTCCGCTTCATCGTCGAGTTCGTCCGCGTGCCGGATGCGCAGCTCGGTTACCTCGCATTCGGCTGGCTGACGATGGGACAGGTGCTGTGCGTGCCGATGGTGCTGCTCGGCGCAGGCATGATCGCCTGGGCCTATCGTCGCGACACTGCAAAGGCCGCGGTCTGATCCGGCGTTACGCCCGGCTCGTCGCCTGAGCGCGACAAATCGGGCGCGGCTTCTTACCATTCGCGCAGCTTTTTTCAACGCGCTTCGGCGCCCGTTCCGAGTCAATCGATGAAACAGTATCTCGACCTGATGCGCCACGTGCGCGAGCACGGCACCTTCAAGAGCGACCGTACCGGTACCGGCACCTACAGCGTGTTCGGCCACCAGATGCGCTTCGACCTGGGCGAGGGTTTTCCGCTGGTCACCACCAAGAAGTGCCACCTCAAATCGATCATCCACGAGCTGCTGTGGTTCCTCAAAGGTGAGACCAACATCCGCTACCTGAAGGAAAACGGCGTATCCATCTGGGACGAGTGGGCCGACGAAAATGGCGAGCTGGGCCCGGTCTACGGCTATCAGTGGCGCAGCTGGCCGGCACCGAACGGTGAGTCCATCGACCAGATCGCCAAGCTGGTGGAGATGATCAGGAAGAACCCGGACTCGCGTCGGCTGATCGTCTCGGCCTGGAACCCGGCGCTGGTCGACCAGATGGCCCTGCCGCCCTGCCACGCGCTGTTCCAGTTCTACGTCGCCGACGGCAAGCTCAGCTGCCAGCTGTACCAGCGCTCGGCCGACATCTTCCTTGGTGTGCCCTTCAACATCGCCAGCTACGCCTTGCTGACGCTGATGGTCGCCCAGGTCTGCGACCTGCAGCCGGGCGAGTTCATCTGGAGCGGCGGCGACTGCCACCTCTACGCCAACCATCTGGAGCAGGCCGACCTGCAGCTGGCGCGCGAGCCGCTTCCGTTGCCGACCATGCAGATCAACCCGGAGGTGAAGGACCTGTTCGCCTTCCGTTTCGAGGATTTCGAGCTGGTCGGCTACCAGGCTCATCCGCATATCAAGGCGCCGGTCGCCGTTTGAGGCGTTGCGTCCGCACTTGCGCGACCCGGGCGGTGCGGCGCTCAGTCGTCCTCCGTCCGCTGTTCGAGCTTGCGTCCGAATCGTGAGGCGTAGAGTTCGCCGATCATGCCGCGGCGGAACACCAGCACGCAGACCATGAAGATGATCCCGGTGACCAGGGTCACCGGTAGTTCCGAGGTGGCGAAGTAGTTGCCCAGCGTGGTCACCAGGGCCGCGCCGAAGATCGGCCCGACCAGGGTGCCGATGCCGCCGAGCAGGGTCATCAGCACCACCTCGCCGGACATCTGCCAGCTCACATCGGTCAGCGTGGCGAACTGGAACACCAGCGCCTTCAGCCCGCCGGCCAGCCCCGCCAGCGCAGCGGACATCACGAACGCCCCGAGCTTGTAGCGCGCCACCGAATAGCCGAGGGAAATCGCGCGATTCTCGTTCTCGCGGATCGAGCGCAGGATCATGCCGTACGGTGAGTGGATCACCCGCCAGATCACGAACATCCCGGCGAGGAACACCGAGAGCACGAAGAAATACATGTACAGCGGCTCCTGCAGATCGATGAAGCCGAGCAACTGGCCGCGGGGAATGTTCTGGATGCCATCCTCACCGTGGGTGAAGGGGGCCTGCAGGCAGAAGAAGAAAAACATCTGCGACAGTGCCAGGGTGATCATCGTCGAGTAGATGCCCTGCCGGCGGATCGCCAGGAAGCCGATGATCAACCCGAGAAACGCCGCGCCGGCCACGCCGACGAGAATGCCCAGTTCCGGCGGCAGCCCCCATTCCTTGACCGCATGCGCGGTGAAGTACGCCGCGCCGCCGAAGAACGCTGCGTGGCCGAAGGAGAGAATGCCGGTGTAGCCGAGCAGCAGGTTGAAGGCGCAGGCGAAGAGGGCGAAGCACAGCACCTTCATCAGGAAGATAGGGTAGAAGTAGAACGGTGCGAATGCCAGCGCCAGTACGCCGATCAGGATCAGCACGGTCTCCAGGCGTAGCAGCGGGCGTTTGGTTGTTGCGGTGACGCTAACCTGGCTGTTCATCAGGCGTCCCTCCCCATCAGGCCGGCCGGGCGCACCAGCAGCACGATCGCCATGATCACGAAGATCACGATGTTGGAAGCCTCCGGATAGAACACCTTGGTCAGCCCCTCGAGAATGCCCAGCATGTAGCCGGTGATGATGGCGCCGAGAATCGAGCCCATGCCGCCGACCACCACCACGGCGAACACCACGATGATCAGGTTCGAGCCCATCAGCGGGCTGACCTGGTAGATCGGCGCGGCGAGCATGCCGGCCAGCCCGGCCAGCGCCGCGCCCATGCCGTAGGTGAAGGTCAGGAGCAGCGGCACGTTGATGCCGAAGGTGCGCACCAGCGTCGGGTTCTCGGTGGCGGCGCGCAGGTAGGCGCCGAGTTTGGTCTTCTCGATCAGCAGCCAGCTGGCGATGCAGATCACCAGCGAAGCCAGCACGACCCAGGCGCGGTACTTGGGCAGGAACATGAAGCCCAGGTTGTAGCCACCGGCCAGTTCTTTCGGCACGGCGTAGGGCTGCCCGGAGGAGCCGTAGAAGTAGCGGAACGCGCCCTCCAGGGCGAGCGCCAGACCGAAGGTGAAGAGCAGGCTGTAGAGATGGTCGAGGTTGTACAACCGCGATAGCGCGAGACGCTCGATCACCGCGCTGACCAGGCCGACGATGATCGGCGCGAGAATCAGTGCCGGCCAGTAGCCGATGCCCAGGGTGGCCAGCAGCAGGTAGCCGGCGAAGGCACCGATCATGTACTGCGCGCCGTGGGCGAAATTGATGATCTTCAGCATGCCGAAGATGATCGCCAGGCCGAGGCTGAGCATGGCGTAGAACGAGCCGTTGATCAGGCCGATCAACAGCTGGCCGAGAAAGGCCTGGATAGGTACATCGAAAATCGTCGTCATCAAACCCCCAGAGCTTCGTTGAGCATGCTCATGCGGCCGGGCAGTTCGTCGACGTTGAAGGTGTCGATGACCTTGCCGTGGTCGACCACGTAGAAACGGTCGGCGACCTTGCTGGCGAAGCGGAAGTTCTGCTCCACCAGCAGAATGGTCATGCCGCGCTGCTTGAGCGTCATCAGTACCTCGCCGATGCGTTGCACGATCACCGGTGCCAGGCCTTCGGTGGGCTCGTCGAGCAGTAGCAGTTTGGCGCCGGTGCGCAAGATGCGCGCCATGGCCAGCATCTGCTGCTCGCCCCCGGAAAGCTTGGTGCCCGGGCTCTTGCGGCGTTCCTCGAGGTTGGGGAACAGCTGGTAGATCTCAGCCAGGGTCATGCCACCCTTGGCGATCACCGGTGGCAGGGTGAGGTTCTCTTCCACCGACAGGGTGGAGAAGATGCCGCGCTCCTCCGGCACGTAGCCGATGCCGTGGCGGGCAGTGCGGTGCAGCGGTACGCGCAGCATGTCCTTGCCGTCGAAGCGGATGCTGCCGCTGCGCTTGCGGATGATGCCGACGATCGAGCGCAGCGCAGTGGTCTTGCCGACGCCGTTGCGCCCGAGCAGGGTTACTGTTTCGCCCTGATGGACGTCCAGGTCGATGCCATGCAGGGCGTGGCTTTCGCCATACCACGCGTTGAGGTCGCGCACGCTGAGTAGCGGCTCAGTCATCTTCGGTCCCCATGTAGGCCACCCGCACGCGCTCGTCCTGACTGACCGTACGGTAGTCGCCGGAAGTCAGGATTTCGCCGCGCTGCAGCACCGTCACCTGGTGGCAGAGATCGGCGACCACCTTGAGGTTGTGTTCGACCATCAGCACCGCACGCTGGCTGGCAACCTCGCGGATGATTTCCGCCACCACATGCACATCCTCATGCCCCATGCCGGCCATGGGCTCGTCGAGCAACAGCACCTTGGGTTCCAGCGCCAGGGTAGTGGCGATCTCCAGCACGCGCTTGCGCCCGTAGGAAAGGTCGGCGGCCGGTTCGTTGCGCTTGTCCTGCAGGCCGACTGATTCGAGCAACTGCATGGCGCGCTCGTTGAGGCGGTTGAGCGAGCGCATCGGCAGCCAGCACTGAGTCGCCAGCCCGTTCGGTCGCTGCAGGGCGACCCTTACGTTGTCCAGCACCGACAGATGCGGGAACACCGCGGAGATCTGGAACGAACGCACCAGGCCCATGCGTGCCACCTTGGCCGGATCGGTGCGGGTGATGTCGTGATCGAGCAGGCGAATGCTGCCGCTGGTGGGCTGCAGGAACTTGGTCAGCAGGTTGAACACCGTGGTCTTGCCCGCGCCATTGGGGCCGATCATGGCGTGCACCTGGGCATGGCGCACGTCCAGATCGACATTGTTCACCGCGACGAATCCGCCGAACTCCTTGCGCAGACCACGCGCCGAGAGCATCACCGGCGAGTCCGTGTCTGCGCCGGCGGATGGCCCGCCGGCGCTCAGGCTTTGCGCTGCCGCCATGCTCATTGCCCGGCCAGTTCGCAGCCGCTGTCGGCCGGTTTGATGTAAGCCTCGTCACCCGGCACAGTGGCCAGCACCTTGTAGTAGTCCCAGTCGCGCTTGCTGTCCTCTGGCTTCTTCACCTCCATCAGGTAGACGTCGCTGATCAGCCGGCCATTGGCGCCGACCTTGGCGTTGCGCGCGAAAACGTCGTCAACCGGCATCTCGTGCATCGCTTTGGCCACCGGCTCGGTGGCGTCGCTGCCGACCTTGTCGATCGCCTTCAGGTACTGCATCACGCCGGAGTAGGTGCCGGCGTGGACCATGTTCGGCATGCGTCCGGTGCGCTTGAAGAAGCGCTCGCCGAACTCGCGGGATTTGTCGTCGCGATCCCAGTAGAAGCTCTCGGTCAGGGTCAGGCCCTGCGCAGCATCGAGGCCCAGGCCGTGCACCTCAGCGAGGGTGAACAGCAGTGCGGCGAGGCGCTGCCCGCTGGCGACGATGCCGAACTCGGCGGCCTGCTTGATGCTGTTGGCCGTATCCAGGCCGGCGTTGGCCAGGCCAATGACCTTGGCACCGGACGACTGCGCCTGCAGCAGGAAGGACGAATAGTCAGTGGTCGCCAGCGGATGGCGCACCGCGCCCTTGACCTCGCCGCCCTTGGATTTGACGAACTTGGCCGTCTGCTCCTCCAGGGAATAGCCGAAGGCGTAGTCGGCAGTGAGGAAATACCAGCTGTCGCCGCCCTGGGAAACCAGCGCGCCGCCGGTGCCGACTGCCAGTGCGTGAGTGTCGTAGGCCCAGTGGAAGCCATATGGCGAGCACTGCTTGCCGGTCAGTTCGGTGGTGGCGGCGCCGGTGACCAGATTGATCTTCTTCTTGCTCTTGGAAATGCCTTGCACCGCCAGCGCCACCGAGGAGGTGGTCAGCTCCATGATCGCGTCGACCTGCTCGCGGTCGTACCACTGGCGAGCGATGTTGGAGGCGATGTCCGGCTTGTTCTGATGGTCGGCGGTGACGATCTCGATCGGCACGCCTTGCACCTTGCCGCCGAAATCCTCGGCTGCCATCTTCGCTGCCTCGAACGACCATTTGCCGCCGAAGTCGGCGTATACGCCCGACTGATCGTTGAGGATGCCGATCTTCACCTTGCCGTCGGAAATCTCCGCCGCCGACGCTGGCACGGCGACTGCTGCCGTCAGGGTTGCCGCTGCAATTGCTGAAAGCTTCATGCGTATCTCCTTGCGCTATGGGGCCGCGTGCAGGACGCCCCGGTCGCTGGGTGCGCCGGACAAGCGGCTGAATGGGAACTCGACATGGCCGATCGGGCGCAGGCGGTCGCAGATCCGTAACGTCGCGGAGCGGGTCTGAGAACGGCGGCTACTGCGTTGGTCGCAGGTGGGTATCGGGCGGTTGAATGGATGAGCACGATCCGCGCAGTGGATTCGTGCCGGAACGGGGCGCCGGGATGCATGGCGCGGCGCAGGGTGAGGCTGGAGTCGGCCCTGACGGTGGGGCATCTGCTGTCCCTTTTATTGTTATTAGTAGAACTAACCGTAGCAGGGCTTTTGGCGTTGGCAACCGCGCCGACGGCTTGGCGCGGCGCAGCTGCGGCGCTTGAAGGCGCGTGGCGAAAAGGTCGATCCGCGCGCCATCCGGCCTGGCGCTCAGTTGCGTGTCGGCATCGGTTGCGGTTTTTTTTCGAGGATCATGTGGCTGTCACCTTTGCCGTATAGACTCGACCGATCAGGTACGGGAGGTGTGGCATGCGCAGGGTCGTGTTCAATCAGAAAGGTGGCGTCGGTAAGTCCAGCATTGCCTGCAATCTGGCCGCGGTGAGTGCCGCGCAGGGCTATCGCACACTGCTGGTGGATCTCGATGCGCAGGGCAATTCGACCCACTACCTGAGCGGTCTGACCGGCGACGATGTACCCACCGGCATTGCCGATTTCTTCAAGCAGGTGCTGGCCAGCGGCTCAAGCGGCAAGAAGGCGCGCCCGCCGATCCTTGAGACGCCGTTCGATAATCTGCACCTGATCACCGCTACCGCCGAGCTGGCCGACTTGCAGCCCAAGCTGGAGGCCAAGCACAAGATCAACAAGCTGCGCAAACTGCTCGACGCTTTGGCCGATGACTACGAGCGGATCTACCTGGATACGCCGCCGGCGCTCAACTTCTACACGGTTTCGGCACTGATCGCCGCGCAACGCTGCCTGATTCCCTTCGACTGCGACAGCTTCTCGCGGCAGGCGCTATACGGCCTGCTGGCGGAGATCGAGGATCTGCGCGAGGACCACAACGAGGCGCTGGAGGTGGAGGGCATCGTGGTCAACCAGTTCCAGCCTCGGGCGGCGCTGCCACAACAGATGATTGCCGAGTTGCTGGAGGAAGGGCTGCCGGTGTTGCCAGTCAACCTGATGAGCTCGGTGCGAATGCGCGAGTCGCACCAGGCCTGCATGCCGCTGATCCATCTCGATCCGCGGCACAAGCTGACCCTGCAATTCGTCGAGCTGCACGACCTGCTGGAAAGCGAACGCTAGCGCGCTACCAGCACATCGCACGGCGGCTCGTCGAGGAACTGCCGTGTCAGACTGCCGAGCAGTGCACTGCTGATCTCGCCGCGACTATGCCCGCCGAGTGCCAGCAGTTGCGGATGCAGCTCGCCGATGGCGGCTTCCAGGCAGTTGCTGCGCTCGCCCTGATGCAGGCTATAGCTCAGGGTCGCACCGCTGACGGGCAGGGTGCTTTCGATGTCCTCGATCAGCTGCTCGAACAGTTCGTGCTGCAGACTCAGCGCTTCGGCGTCCGGCCCGTGAACCTCGGCGACCTCGTGGATATGCAGGGCATGCAGCTCGCTGTCAGCGGGCATCAGTTGCCAGGCCGCCTGCAGCGCGCGGTTGGCACTCGGGGAGAAGTCCAGCGCGGCGAGCGCGCAGGTATAGGGCTCGATCGCCGGGTGAATGGCCAGCAGCAGCGGCGCCGGGCTGCTCAGCAGGATGCGTTCGAGCGTCGTACCGGCGAATCCCAGGCTCGATTGCCGATGATGGCGACCGAGGACCAGCAGGTCGGCTTCCAGGCCCTGCGCCTGGGTCAGCACTTCTTCGGCGGGGTGGCCCTGGCGAATCCACAGCTGTGCCGTTGCGGCCGCAGTCGCCGGCAGCCGCGTCTGCAGCTCGCTGCGTACCGCTGCCTCGTCCCGCGGCTCTTCACGGTTGTCGATCACATGCAGCACGCTCAGCCGCGCACCGCTCTGCTGCGCCAGCTGAGCGGCGCGCCGCAAGGCCAGGTCGGCTTCGGGACTGAGGTCGTGGGCGACGAGTATGTGCTGAACCATGATGGCCTCGGGTAGCAAAAAAACCGAGTATGCCGTGCGTTGTCGGTGCTGTCCTGTGGCGCTCTGCCTCAATGCCCCCACGCTGGCGCTCTGATCTGGCGCAACGGTTGCAGTAACTGGCCTATCGTCGCGCTTTTGCTGGTAGGCACCGTGCGGCTATGCTTGCCGGCATTCGCAGGAGGGGGCTGGATGAGCAAGGTCAATGTATTGGTAGTGGATGATGCGCCGTTCATTCGCGACCTGGTGAAGAAGGGGCTGCGCAGTCAGTTTCCCGGAATTCAGATCGAGGAAGCGGTCAACGGGCGTAAGGCCCAGCAGATGCTCGGTCGCGAGCGCTTTGATCTGGTTCTTTGCGATTGGGAAATGCCGGAGATGTCCGGACTCGAGCTGCTGACCTGGTGTCGCGCGCAGGATGCGCTGAAAACCACGCCGTTCATCATGGTGACCAGCCGTGGGGACAAGGAGAACGTCGTACAGGCGATCCAGGCCGGTGTGTCGGACTTCATCGGCAAACCTTTCTCCAACGAGCAGCTGACCAGCAAGGTGCGCAAGGCGCTCGGGCGTGCCGGCAAGCTCGATGCGCTGGCAGCCAGTGCGCCGGTTAGAACCCTGGCGTCCGGGATGGCCAACGATTCGCTGGCGGCGCTGACCGGCGGCAAGGCTGAAGTGGTGCGGCCTGCGGCCGCTGCAGTGGCGCCGGTTTCCCCGCTGTTGCAGCCGGCCGCGGCAAAAGCGCCGGCGACCAAGCCCGCGGCCGCGCCGGCTGGTCGCGGACAGGGCCAGCTGCGCCTGGCCGCCGGTACGCTGGCCTGCGTGATCAAGGCGCTGAGCCTCAAGGAGGCGCTGCTGGTGATCAAGCGCGGCGAGGTGCTGCCACAGGTGCTGGAGAGCGCGGTGCTGGATCTGGAACAGGGTGAGGGTGGTGAGATCGCCCGCCTGAACGGCTATCTGCATGCGGTGGCGGCGCTGGAACCCAAGCCCGATAGCGAGTGGCTGCAGCTGTCGTTCCGTTTCGTCGATCGCGATCCGCAGAAGCTCGATTACCTGTCGCGCTTGATTGCCCGGGGTACGGCTCAGAAGCACTTCGTGCCCGGCGCCTGAGCGCGTTGGGCGCCTTGCGGCGGTTGCCGGTGCGAACAAACTGACCGGCTTCACACCCCGACGGTTGGTGGCTCGCACCGCACTGGCGGCGCTGCTAGGCTTGCCGCTCCAATACACTTCACGACTAGAACTGCCGTTATGCTGGGGCGCCTTCTTTCTCTGCTCGGGCTGTCGCTGCTGGCCACGCCTGCGCTGGCTCTGACCATCTACAAATACACCGATGCCAATGGCGTGGTGACCTACAGCGACCAGGCATCCGCTGGTGCGCAGGTCTTCGTTTTTCGCGACCGCATGGTGGAGAAACTCGACACCCAGGTGAAGCTGGAAACCCGCAAACACGCCGCAGGCGAGACGCTGCTGGTGCGCAACGATTTGTTCGCGCCGGTGGATATCGAACTCAAGCTGGAAAACGTCGAAAACGCCGTCGGCGCACCGGCCAAGCCGATCCGCTGGGTGCTGCCGCCGCGCAGTCAGATCCGCCTCGCCACCCTGGCGCCGCGCGATTCCAGCAAGCCGCTCAGATACACGCCGAAGCTGCGACATGCCCTGGGCGATCCACGCCTGCTGCCCAAGCCCTACAAGTACCCGCTGCCGTGGCGTGGCGGACCTTTCCGGCAGACTCAGGGGGCTAACGGTCAGTACAGCCATTTCACGCCCAAGGGGCGCCATGCGGTGGATATCGCCATGCCCGAGGGCACGCCAATCATCGCTGCACGCGGCGGCGTGGTGGTGAAGGTGGAGAACGAGCAGACGGGGCGCGGCACCAATCCGGCGGGCAACTTCGTGCGTATCATGCACGACGACGCCACCATGGGTGTCTACCTGCACCTGATGAAAGGCTCGGTGACCGTGCGCGAAGGCCAGCGGGTGGAAACCGGCACGCGCCTGGCACGCTCCGGCAACACCGGCAATAGCACCGGGCCGCACCTGCATTTCGTGGTGCAGCGCAACGTCGGTCTCGCGATCGAGTCCATTCCCTTCAACTTCTCTCAGCCGGTCAACAGCCTGCCGAACTTCGCCGTCGGCGGAGAATGAACGCCAGGCATCGAGCGGCGCGCCGGAAGCAGGGCGCACCGCCGCGTCGTTGCAGCCGATGAAGGGCCAGTGTCCGGAGCGCTGGCCGTACGGGGCAGTCGCTACCCCTGTTTGAGCACCTTCGCCAGTACGATTTTCGGCCCGCGCATCTTCTTGATGACGATCTGCAGGCCCTCGACCTGCAGTACCTCGTCCTCTTCGGGGACGCGCTTGAGGCTTTCGTAAACCAGTCCGGCCAGGGTCTCCGCCTCGACATGGTCGAGATCGACGTGAAGCAGACGCTCGACCTTGAACAGCGGGGTGTCGCCGCGCACCAGCAGCTTGCCGGGCTGGTAGGCGAGGATGCCGCGCTCGGTCTTGCGATGCTCATCCTGAATATCGCCGACCAATACTTCCAGCACGTCTTCCATGGTCAAGAAGCCGATCACCTTGTGGTCGGCTTCCTCCACCAGCACGAAATGCGCGCCACCCTGGCGGAACTGCTCCAGCAGGGCGTTGAGTGGCATGTGCTTGGAAACCCGTTCCAGCGGCCGCAGCAACGCGTGCAGATCGAAATGCTCGGCCAGACTGCCGTCCTCGGCCAGGGCCAGCAGCAGGTCCTTGATATGCAGCAGACCGACGTAGTCGCCCTGCGCGCTGTCGTACACCGGGTAGCGGCTGTATTTGTGGCGGCGAATCGTGTCAAGAATCTCGCCCAGCGGCGCGTCAAGCTCCAGCTGCAGCAGGTCCTCGCGGGAGTTGGCCCAGTCGAGCACCTCCAGCTCGCTCATTTCCACGGCTGATGCGAGCACCTGAATCTGCTGGTCGCTCGGGTTCATGGCCCGGTTGGAATGCAGGATCAGCTTCAGCTCCTCGCGGCTGTAGTGATGTTCGTGGTGGGCGCCCGGCTCGCCCTGGCCGGCGAAGCGCAGGATCGCGTTGGCACTGGCGTTGAGCAGGTAGATCGCCGGGTACATCAGCCAGTAGAACAGATACAGCGGCGCGGCCGTCCACAACGACAGCAGCTCGGGTTTGCGGATCGCCCAAGACTTGGGTGCCAGCTCGCCAACCACGATGTGCAGATAGGAAATGATGAAGAATGCGGTGAAGAAGGCGATGCCATGCAGCAGTGCCGGCGAATCGATGCCGATCGCTGTCAGCAGAGGTTCGAGCAGGTGGGCGAAGGCTGGTTCGCCGACCCAGCCGAGGCCCAGCGACGCCAGGGTGATACCCAGCTGGCATGCCGACAGGTAGGCGTCCAGCTGGTTATGCACGGTGCGCAGGATATGCCCGCGCCAACCGTGCTGGCTGGCGATCGCCTCCACTTTGGTGGCGCGCAGCTTGACCATGGCGAACTCGGCGGCCACAAAGAAACCGTTGAGCAGGACGAGGAACAGGGCGAAGAGAATCAGGCCGAGATCGGCGAAATAGGAGGGTGCAACGTAACTGGGGGAAGGGTCCATGAGTGCTTGTATAGGCCAATAGAGCCGACAGGATGGGGCTGTCAGTCCCGCTTTTCAAGTTGCGGCCCAGCGATTCGGCCGTGCACTGCAGGCACAAGGGTATCCAGCTGTGATCGCCGCGGCATCAGCGCGGCGCTACCTGCCCCGACGGGAAGTGGCAGGTGAAGACGCTGCCCTTGCCCGGTGTACTGTTAATGTCCAGGCGCCCCTGATGGCGCAGCAGGACGTGCTTGACGATCGCCAGTCCCAGGCCGGTGCCGCCGGTGTTGCTGGCACGGCTGGAGTCCACCCGGTAGAAGCGTTCGGTCAGGCGCGGCAGGTGCTTGGGTTCGATGCCGATACCGGAGTCCTCCACGCTGAGGTGCGCGCCGGCTTCATTACCCCACCAGCGGATGTGGATGTCGCCGCCGTCGGGGGTGTACTTCACCGCGTTGAACACCAGGTTGGAGAAGGCGCTGCGCAGTTCGGCCTCGCTGCCCTTGAGCTGCAGCGCGGCGTCGGCATCGAGGCTGATGCGGTGCCCACGCCCGGCGGAAAGCGCGCGCGCATCGCTGGCGATCGCCTGCAGCAGTGGCGCGACGGCGACCGGCTGGTTGTCGGCCGGTCGGTTGCTCGCCTCGAGTTTTGCCAGCAACAGCAGGTCGTTGATCAGATGTTGCATGCGCCCCGCCTGCTGATTCATCTGCTGTAGCGCACGCAGCAGGCGCGGATTGAGCTGCTCGGGATTGTCCAGCAGGGTTTCCAGGTAGCCGGCGATCACCGTCAGCGGCGTACGCAGCTCGTGGGAGACGTTGGCGACGAAGTCCTTGCGCATCTGTTCGAGCTGGTGGACCCGCGTGACGTCGCGGACCACCAGCAGGTGTTCGCTGTTGCCGTAGCGGGTGATGGTGATCTGCAGGCGGATGCGATCGTTCACCGGTGCCGGCAATTCCAGCGGCTCCTCGTAGTGGCCGCTCTCGAAGTACTCCTTGAAGCGCGGATGGCGTACCAGGTTGGTGATCGGATGGCCACTGTCCTGGGGCTTCTTCAGGCCGAGTAGGCGGTCGGCGGCGATGTTCCACCACTCCAGATTGCCGTCGCTGTCGAGCATGATCACCGCGTCCTTCAGGGCAGCGGTCGAGCCCTGCACGCGGTCGATTACCGCCTGCAGCTGGCCGCGCGAGCGCAGGTCGCGGCGCTGCAGCTGATAAAGATTGTCGAACACCTCGCCCCAGACCCCGGCAGCATCGGGTGGCGGCTCGTCGGCGTCTTTGCGTTGCAGCCAGCGCTGCAGGCGGCGCAGCTGATAGAACGTCCAGCCCAGGTAGCCGCCCAGGCCGAGTACCAGCATCCAGGCGTATTGACCGGTGATCAGCCCGAGCAGCAGGCAGGCGCCAAGCAGCAGCAGGAGTCGGCGGACGAGAGTGCCTTGCCAGTCTTGGTTCAACCGAATAGCTCCATGCGGGCGGTGAGGGTGGCAGAGCGGGGTAGGGCGTCAGACCTTGCTGGAGAAACGGTAGCCGGTGCCGCGCACCGTCTGCACCAGGTTCTCGTAGGCTTCCCCAAGGGCCTTGCGCAGGCGGCGGATGTGTACGTCAACGGTACGCTCCTCGACATACACATTGCCGCCCCAGACCTGATCCAGCAGCTGGCCGCGAGTATAGGCGCGCTCCTGGTGGGTCATGAAGAACTGCAGCAGACGGTACTCGGTCGGGCCCATCTCGGCCGGCTTGCCGTCGATGGTGACGCGATGACTGATGGGGTCGAGCAGCAGGCCGCCGACTTCGATGGGCGCTTCGCCGTCGCTCGGCGCGGCGCGGCGCAGCACGGCCTTCAGGCGCGCGACCAGCTCGCGCGGGGAGAATGGCTTGGTGATGTAGTCATCGGCGCCGACTTCCAGGCCCTGGATCTTGTTGTCCTCTTCGCCCTTGGCGGTGAGCATGATGATCGGCGTGTCCGCAGTCAGCTCGTCACGCTTCAGCCGTCGCGCCAGCTCGATGCCCGAGGTTCCCGGCAGCATCCAGTCGAGCAGGATCAGATCGGGCTGGCGGTCGATGATCAGGGCGTGGGCCTGTTGGCTATTTTCCGCTTCCAGGCACTCGTAGCCGGCCATCTCCAGGGCGACGACGATCATCTCGCGGATCGGCGCCTCGTCGTCGACGATCAATATGCTCTTGCCGTTCATGGTCCAGCCTCGGTCGTTTCTTGTCGTCGGGCATTAGATAACGGAATTATTGCAGCGATGTGACAGGCAGGCGTCGGTCTGCACGAGGGCGGATCGGCTTCAGCTTTTGAGCGCGTAATCCAGCACGATGCCCACCAGAACGGCGAGGCCGGCCCAGTGGTTGTGCAGAAATGCGGCGAAGCAGCGCTGCCGATCGCGCGAGCGGGTGTAGTGGAACTCCCAGGCATAGCAGGCTGCCGCGCCCAGCAGTCCGAGGTGGAACCACTGGCCAAGTTCGAAGCGGGCGCCGGCCAGCAGCAGGCAGAACAGCGCCAGTCCCTGCAGGCCGAGGATGATCACCCGGTCTGCCTCGCCGAAGAGGATCGCGGTAGAGCGAATGCCGATCTTCAGATCATCCTCGCGATCGGCCATGGCGTAGTAGGTGTCGTAGGCCACCGTCCACACCACGTTGGCGATGAACAGCAGCCAGGCTTCCGCTGGCAGCGTGCCGCGGGTGGCGGTGAAGCACATAAGGATGCCCCAGGAGTAGGCGGCACCGAGTACTACCTGCGGATAATAGGTGTAGCGTTTCATGAACGGATACAGCGAGGCGACCGCCAGGGCGCCGAACGACATCCAGATCGTGGTGGTGTTGGTCAGCAGCACCAGGCCGAAGGCCAGTGCCACCAGCACGGCGAACAACACCCAGGCTTCGCGCACCTGGATGCGCCCGGTGGCCAGTGGCCGATTACTGGTGCGCTGCACGTGGCCGTCGAAATTGCGATCGGCGAAGTCGTTGATCACGCAGCCTGCCGCACGCATCAGGATCACCCCGGCGATGAAGATGAACAGGTGCTTGGCGCTCGGCACGCCTTCGGCCGCGATCCACAGCGCCGACAGGGTCGGCCAGAGCAGCAGGTAGATGCCGATTGGCTTGTCCATGCGCGTCAGCTGGATGAAGTCCCAGGCGCGCGGGTGCAGGCGATTGCACGATTGCAGGAGTTTCAAGTACATCAGCGGTCTCCGTGCGGCAGATGCGATGAGGGAAAAGGGGCCGTGCGACTCATGGCTCGATGCTGGCCGCTCGCCAGAGTGCGGGCAGAAACACCTCGGCGACCAGCACGCCGAGCTGGTCCTGACTGAAGCGCGAACGCCTGGCCCACAGTCCGCTTTGGCGGCACTCGCGTGGCAGCCAGGCAGCCGGATAATGACAAGCCTGCAGCGGGCCGCGAGCGAATGCCGGATCGCTGAACAGCAGCTCGCCGAGCGAACGGTTACCCAAGCTTTGCAGGTCCATCCCCGCCCGTTCCAGCGCCGGGCGGGCGGCGACGCTGCGAGCGAACACCCAGGGCTGGCCGTCGCCGCACAGATAGACCTCGCGCACCCAGCCTTCGCAACCCGGTGCCACGCCGAGTTCGGCGCATTCGTCATTGCGCAGCGGCTCCCAGGCCTCATGCAGCGGGGTGACGCTGAAGGCACCGGCGGCCAGATCGGTGAGACGGCGCGTCAAAGAACCCTTATCGAGGTACAGCCAGTCATGCAGGGCGGGATCGAGCGGGCAAGGCAGGCGGTCGGCGCTCAGCCAGGAGTGGAGAAGATCGGACACGAGCGTAATCGAGCATAACAAAAGAAGCGGCGAGTCTAGCATGCGGGCCGGGACGGCTGCGGTGAGCCGCCGCTGTAGCCAGGTCGCGCGTTGGCTACACGAACTTCAGGTCCAGCCTTCCAGGCGCATGGTGGCGCGCACCAGGCGCTGCTCTTCCTGCTCGATTTCCTTGAGGTTGTCGCGAATGCCGTGGATATGGTCGCGTGCCGCGCGCTGGGCCTGTTCCGGAAGGCGTTCGATCACCGCGTGATAGAGCCGCGAGTGCTGACGGTCGATCTGCCGCTTCTGCGCCGGGCGGTGATAAAGGTTGTTCACCGAGGCGAACACGGTGCTGAGCATCAGGTCGGTCAGTGACTGCAGCGTGTGCACCAGCACCGGGTTGTGCGAAGCCTCGCAGATAGCCAGGTGGAAGGCGTGATCGAGGCGCGCATGCTCGCGCGGATCGGCGCCGTCCTCGCTGGCATGGGCGGCGAGCATCTCCTCATAGCGCCGGCGCAGCAGCACGAAGTCCGCCTCGGTACCGCGCAGCGCCGCCAGCCGTGCCGATTCGCCCTCGAGCAGCGCGCGCACTTCCAGCAGGTCATACAGCGTACGGGGTTGCGAGTTGAATAGATGCATCAGCGGGCTGGCATCGTGGTTGTCCGACAGCTCGGCGACGAAGGAGCCGCGGCCCTGTGCGGTTTCGATGATGCCGCGTCCGCGCAGCACGCGCAGCCCCTCGCGCAGCGCCGAACGCGAGATGCCGAGCTTCTCGCACAGACGGCGCTCCGACGGCAGCGCCTGGCCGACCTTGAGCACGCCATCGACGATCAGGCGCTCGATGCGCTCGGCCACCACGTCTGCGACTTGACGACGATCATTGCGGTTTTCGCTCAGCATGCAGGGCTTCCTTCAGCTGGTAGGACCAGTTGCCAACCAGTCTACCCTGAAGCACGGCGCTTTTGTACGGGCTGGCCCTGGCGCGGTCGCTGAGTAGTGCCTGCGGGAATATCACTACAAAAACTGGTAGGACCAGTTCAAGTTGCCATGGACGGCGAGAGCGATCGGCGCTAATGATGCGGCATTGCACCGCAGCGGGCCGTGCTGACGGTGAACCACAAGAGCGCCTGAAACTGCCATGAACATTCTCTACGACGAACGCGTCGACGGTGCGTTGCCCAAGGTTGACAAGGCCGCACTGCTGGCGGAGCTGCACAAGCAGCTGCCTGACCTGGAGGTCCTCCATCGCAGCGAGGACCTCAAGCCCTACGAGTGCGACGGGCTTTCCGCCTACCGCACCGCGCCGCTGATGGTGGTACTACCCGAGCGTGTCGAACAGGTCGAGACGCTGCTCAAGCTGTGCCATCAGATTGGCGTGCCGGTGGTCGCCCGCGGTGCCGGTACCGGCTTGTCCGGCGGCGCGCTGCCGCTGGAGCAGGGCATCCTGCTGGTGATGGCGCGCTTCAACAAGATTCTCGAAGTCGATCCGGCCGGGCGTTTCGCTCGCGTGCAGCCCGGCGTGCGCAACCTGGCGATCTCCCAGGCCGCCGCCCCCTACGAGCTGTACTACGCGCCGGACCCTTCCTCGCAGATCGCGTGCTCCATCGGCGGCAACGTCGCCGAGAACGCCGGCGGCGTGCATTGCCTGAAGTACGGCCTGACCGTGCACAACCTGCTCAAGGTGGAAATCCTCACCGTCGAGGGCGAGCGCATGACGCTTGGCTCCGATGCGCTGGATTCGCCAGGCTTCGACCTGCTGGCGCTGTTCACCGGCTCGGAGGGCATGCTCGGCATCGTCACCGAAGTCACCGTCAAACTGCTGCCCAAACCGCAGGTGGCCAAGGTGCTGCTGGCCGCGTTCGACTCGGTGGAGAAGGCCGGGCGTGCGGTGGGCGACATCATCGCCGCCGGCATCATCCCCGGTGGCCTGGAAATGATGGACAACCTGTCGATCCGCGCCGCCGAGGATTTCATCCATGCCGGTTACCCGGTGGATGCCGAGGCGATCCTGCTCTGCGAGCTGGATGGCGTCGAGGCCGACGTGCACGACGATTGCACCCGCGTCAGCGAGGTGCTGAAGCTGGCCGGCGCCACCGAGGTGCGTCTGGCCAAGGACGAAGCCGAGCGCGTGCGTTTCTGGGCCGGGCGCAAGAACGCCTTCCCGGCGGTCGGGCGCATCTCCCCCGACTACTACTGCATGGACGGCACCATTCCGCGGCGCGAGCTGCCGGGCGTGCTCAAGGGCATCGCCGATCTGTCCGAGCAGTTCGGCCTGCGCGTGGCCAACGTGTTCCACGCCGGCGACGGCAACATGCACCCGCTGATCCTCTTCGATGCCAACCAGCCCGGTGAGCTGGAGCGCGCCGAGGAGCTGGGCGGCAAGATTCTCGAACTCTGCGTCGAGGTGGGCGGCAGCATCACCGGCGAGCACGGCGTCGGCCGCGAGAAGATCAACCAGATGTGCTCGCAGTTCAATGCCGACGAGCTGACCCTGTTCCACGCGGTCAAGGCGGCCTTCGACCCGAGCGGCCTGCTCAACCCCGGCAAGAACATCCCGACCCTGCATCGCTGCGCCGAATTCGGCCGCATGCACATCCACAACGGTCAGCTGCCCTTCCCCGAACTGGAGCGTTTCTGATGTCCGTAATCGCCAACGACGCCAGCGCGCTGTTGCTGGATCAGGTCAACCAGGCGCTTGCCGCCAAGACCCCGCTGCGCATCCAGGGTGGCGGCACCAAGGCCTTCCTCGGCCATCCAGTCGAGGGTGTGCTGCTCGATACCCGTGAGCATCGCGGCATCGTCAGCTACGACCCCACCGAACTGGTGGTGACCGTGCGTGCCGGTACGCCGCTGGTCGAGCTGGAAGCTGCGCTGGACGCCGCCGGGCAGATGCTGCCCTGCGAGCCGCCGCACTACGGCACCGGCGCCACCGTCGGCGGCATGATCGCCGCCGGGCTGTCCGGCCCGCGCCGGCCGTGGAGCGGTTCGGTGCGTGATTTCGTGCTCGGCTCGCGGGTCATCACCGGTCAGGGCAAGCATCTGCGCTTCGGTGGCGAGGTGATGAAGAACGTCGCCGGCTACGACCTGTCGCGCCTGATGGCCGGCAGCTTCGGTTGCCTCGGCGTACTCACCGAAGTCTCGCTCAAGGTGCTGCCCAAGCCGCGCCTATGCACCAGCCTGCGCCTGGAGATCGATCTCGAACGCGCGCTGCTCAAGCTCGCCGAGTGGGGCCAGCAGCCGATCCCGATCAGCGCCGCCAGCCACGACGGCCAGGCGCTGTATCTGCGTCTGGAAGGTGGCGAAGGCTCGGTCAACGCGGCACGCGAGCGTATCGGTGGTGAGGATCTGGATGCCGGCTACTGGAACGAGCTGCGCGAGCAGCGCCTGGCGTTCTTTGCCGACCCGCGCCCGCTCTGGCGGCTGTCGCTGCCGAACAACACGCCGGTGCTGCCGCTGCCGGGCGAGCAACTGGTGGACTGGGCCGGTGCCCAGCGCTGGCTGAAGTCCGACGCCGATGCGGTGACCATCCGCGGCATCGCCATCGAGGCGGGCGGCCATGCCACCTGCTTTACCGCAGGCGCTACGACCAATCCGTTCCAGCCGCTGTCGGCTCCGCTGCTGCGCTATCACCGCCAGCTCAAGGCCGCGCTCGACCCGCAGGGGATCTTCAACCCCGGCCGCATGTATTCCGAGGTCTGACGACGTATGCAAACGAATCTGAGCGAAGCCGCCAAGCAACTGCCGCGCGCCGAGGAAGCCGAAAGCATCCTGCGCTCCTGCGTGCATTGCGGCTTCTGCAACGCCACCTGCCCGACCTACCAGCTGCTCGGTGACGAGCTGGACGGCCCGCGCGGGCGCATCTACCTGATGAAGCAGATGTTCGAGGGCGGCGAGGTGACCGAGAGCACCCAGCTGCACCTGGATCGCTGCCTGACCTGCCGCAACTGCGAAACCACCTGTCCGTCCGGGGTGAAGTACCACAACCTGCTGGACATCGGCCGCGACTTCATCGAACGCCAGGTGCAGCGCCCGCTGGGCGAGCGCCTGGTGCGCGGCGGTCTGCGCACGGTGATCCCGCGTCCGGGCCTGTTCAAGGCGCTGCTGGGCACCGGCCAGGCGCTGAAGCCGCTGATGCCGGCCTCGCTGAAGGACCACCTGCCGCGTGAGATCCGTCCGGCCAAGCCGCGCCCGCAGGTGATGCACAGCCGTCGCGTGCTGATGCTCGAAGGCTGCGTGCAGCCGAGCCTGTCGCCGAACACCAACGCCGCTGCGGCGCGCGTGCTCGACCGTCTGGGCATCAGCGTCAGCCCGGCACGCGAAGCCGGCTGCTGCGGCGCGGTGGATTACCACCTCAACGCGCAGGATGCCGGCCTCGAGCGCGCACGGCGCAACATCGACGCCTGGTGGCCGGCCATCGAAGCCGGTGCCGAAGCCATCGTGCAGACCGCCAGCGGCTGTGGCGCCTTCGTCAAGGAGTACGGCCACCTGCTCAAGGACGACCCGGCCTACGCGGCCAAGGCCGCGCGCGTCAGCGAGCTGGCCAAGGATCTGGTCGAGGTGCTGCGCAGCGCCGAGCTGGAAAAGCTCGACGTGCGCGCCGACAAGCGCATGGCCTTCCATTGCCCGTGCACCCTGCAGCACGCACAGAAGCTCGGCGGCGCGGTCGAAGACGTGCTCACCCGCCTCGGCTTCCAGCTCACCGCGGTGCCCGATGCGCACCTGTGTTGCGGCTCGGCGGGCAGCTATTCGATCACCCAGCCGGAAATCTCCATGCAGCTGCGTGACAACAAGCTCAACGCGCTGGAGAGCGGCAAGCCGGAGGTGATCGTCACCGCCAATATCGGCTGCCAGACCCACCTGGATGGCGCCGGCCGCACGCCGGTCAAGCACTGGATCGAAGTGGTCGAGGAATCGATGGGGTGACGGTGGACAAGGCTGCGCCGTTTTCCACCCTACGGCGCCGTAGGGTGGAAATCTCGCACAGCGAATTTCCACCAGCCGGACCCGCCCGTCGTGCCGCCAACCGAACAACCGAAATATGAAGACAGGAGAATCGAGATGAAAAGCAAAGCCGTACTGAGCCAGACCGAAGTCGCCACCATCCTCGCCGCCGCCCGTGCCGAAGCGCAGGCCAACGGCTGGGCCGTGACCATCGTGGTCGCCGACGACGGCGGCCATCCGCTGGCGCTGGAGCGTCTGGACGGCTGCGCGCCGATCGCCTCCTACATCGCCACCGAGAAGGCCCGCAGTTCGGCCCTCGGCCGTCGCGAAACCAAGGGTTACGAGGACATGGTCAACGGCGGCCGCAGCGCCTTCCTCTCCGCGCCGGTGGTCTGCTCGCTGGAAGGCGGCGTGCCGGTGGTGGTCGACGGCCAGGTGATCGGCTCGGTCGGCGTGTCCGGCGTGACCGCCGCGCAGGACGCGCAGATCGCCAAGGCTGGCGTCGCCGCCCTGACCAACTGACAACAAGGAGCACCCGAAGATGACCGAGCGTGTAACCCTGGGCCGCCTGCAAGTCGCGGCCACCCTCAAGCGTTTCGTCGAAGACGAAGTCCTGCCGGGCACTGGTATCGAAGCCGCCGCCTTCTGGCAGGGCCTGGACACCCTGGTCCACGACCTGGCGCCGAAGAACCGTGAGCTGCTCGCCGAGCGCGACCGTATGCAGCTCGAACTGGACACCTGGCACAAGGCCAACCCGGGCCCGATCAAGGACATGGCCGCCTACCGCGCCTTCCTCGAATCCATCGGCTACCTGCTGCCGGTGCCGGATCAGGTGAAGATCGAGACCGCCAACGTCGATAGCGAGATCGCCACTCAGGCCGGCCCGCAGCTGGTGGTGCCGATCATGAACGCCCGCTACGCGCTGAACGCCGCCAACGCCCGCTGGGGCTCGCTGTATGACGCGCTGTACGGCACCGACGCCATCTCCGAAGAGGGTGGCGCGCAGAAGGGCCCGGGCTACAACGAAGTCCGCGGCGCCAAGGTCATCGCCTACGCGCGCAATGTGCTCGACCAGGCCGCGCCGCTGGCTGAAGGCAGCCACGCCGACGCCACCGCCTACCGCGTGCAGGACGGTCAGCTCAAGGTCACCCTGGAGAACGGCACCGTCACCGGTCTCCAGCAGCCGGAGAAGTTCGTCGGCTTCCAGGGTGAAGCGGTCGAGCCCAAGGCCGTGCTGCTGAAGAACAACGGCCTGCACATCGAGATCCAGATCGACCCGAACAGCCCGATCGGCCAGACCGATGCCGCCGGCGTGAAGGACCTGCTGGTCGAGGCCGCGGTTTCCACCATCCTCGACTGCGAAGATTCGGTCGCCGCGGTGGATGCCGACGACAAGGTGCTGGCCTACCGCAACTGGCTGGGCATCGTGCAGGGCACCCTCAGCGAGGAAGTGGCCAAGGGCAGCTCCAGCTTCGTCCGCCGCCTCAACCCAGACCGCGAATACAGCGCGCCCAACGGCGGCGCGCTGAAGCTGCACGGCCGCTCGCTGCTGTTCATCCGCAACGTCGGTCACCTGATGACCAATTCGGCGATCCTGCTGGAAGGCGGCCGCGAGATTCCAGAAGGCATCATGGATGGCGTGTTCACCAGCCTGATCGCCAAGCATGACTTGGCGCGCAAGGGCAACTCGCGCACCGGCAGCGTCTACATCGTCAAGCCGAAGATGCACGGGCCGAAGGAGGTCGCCTTCGCCGACGAGCTGTTCGGTCGCGTCGAGGACCTGATTGGCGTGCCGCGCTACACCCTGAAGATGGGCATCATGGACGAGGAGCGCCGCACCAGCGCCAACCTCAAGGCCTGCATCGCTGCGGCCAAGCACCGCGTGGCCTTCATCAACACCGGCTTCCTCGACCGCACCGGCGACGAGATGCACACCTGCATGGAAGCCGGCCCGGTGCTTCGCAAGGGCGACATGAAGTCCACGCCGTGGATCCAGTCCTACGAGCGCAACAACGTGCTGGTCGGTCTGGCCTGCGGCCTGCGCGGCAAGGCGCAGATCGGCAAGGGCATGTGGGCCATGCCGGACCTGATGGCGGCCATGCTCGAGCAGAAGATCGGTCATCCGAAATCCGGCGCCAATACCGCCTGGGTTCCCTCGCCGACCGGCGCCACCCTGCATGCCTTGCACTACCATCAGGTAAACGTGCAGGCGGTGCAGAGCGAGCTGGAGAAAATCGATCTGGCCGCCGAGCGCGAGCAGCTGCTCAACGATCTGCTGACCATCCCGGTGGTCGCCGAAGACAAGTGGAGCGCGGAGGAGAAGCAGCAGGAGCTGGACAACAACTGCCAGGGCATCCTCGGCTACGTGGTGCGCTGGGTCGAACAGGGCGTCGGTTGCTCCAAGGTGCCGGACATCCACAACGTCGGCCTGATGGAAGACCGCGCGACCCTGCGTATCTCCAGCCAGCATGTGGCCAACTGGCTGCACCATGGCGTGGTGAGCCGCGAGCAGGTGCAGGAGACTCTGGAGCGCATGGCCAAGGTGGTCGACCAGCAGAACGCCGGCGATCCGCTGTACCGTCCGATGGCACCCGACTACGCCAAGTCGATTGCCTTCCAGGCGGCCAGCGATCTGGTGTTCAAGGGACGCGCGCAGCCGGCAGGCTACACCGAGCCGCTGCTGCACGCCTGGCGCCAGCGCTTCAAGCAGGCCAATCCGGCCTGAGGCGGTCATGAGCAGTGCCGTCGGGGCTTCGGCTCCTGACGGCGGAAGACAGCAAGCCCCAGGCGCCCCACGCGCCCGGGGCTTTCGAGCATGGGGACCTGCCTGATTGTGCAGGCAGGCGCCCGGGGGCCCGTGTGATAGCGGGGTTCAATGCAAGGCTCCGGGCTCGCCCGGACAATGAGCGGTTCACAACAAAAAACAGGAACCAACAATGAGTCAAACACTACTGTCCATACTGGCCTTCGTGCCGCTGGTGCTGGCGGGTGTGCTGCTGATCGGCTTTCGTTGGCCGGCCAAATATGCCATGCCGCTGGTTTTCGTCCTTACTGCGTTGATCGGGCTGCTGGCCTGGGACATGAGCTTCAATCGCGTCCTGGCTTCGACCCTGCAAGGCCTGATTCTCACCGCGGCGATCCTCTGGATCATCTTCGGTGCGATCCTGCTGCTGAACACGCTGAAGCACTCCGGGGGGATCAGTGCGATCCGGCGCGGCTTCTCCAACGTCAGCCCTGACCGTCGCGTCCAGGCGCTGATCGTCGCCTGGCTGTTTGGCTGCTTCATCGAGGGTGCTTCGGGCTTCGGTACGCCGGCTGCGGTGGCGGCGCCCTTGCTGGTAGCGCTGGGCTTCCCGGCGCTGGCGGCAGTAGTACTGGGGATGATGGTGCAGTCCACGCCGGTGTCTTTCGGCGCGGTGGGCACGCCGATCCTGGTGGGTGTGGGTGCAGGCCTGGACAAGACCGGCATCAGTGCGCAGCTGGCGACCGTCGGCAGCAACTGGGACGTGTTCTTCCACCTGATCTTCTCGCGGGTGGCGATCATCCATGCGCTGTGCGGGATCCTCATGCCGCTGATCATGATCAGCATCATGACCCGCTTCTTCGGTCGCAATAAGTCCTGGTCCGAAGGCCTGGCGGTGGCGCCATTCGCCGTCTTCACCGGCCTGGCGTTCGTCATTCCGTACGCCGCGGCTGGCGTGTTCCTCGGTCCGGAATTCCCATCGATGATTGGCGCGCTGGTCGGTCTGGCCATCGTGGTTCCGGCCGCCAAGGCGGGCTTCCTGCTGCCGAAGAACACCTGGGAGTTCGCACCTGCCAGCGAGTGGCCGGCAGAGTGGATGGGCAAGATCGAGATGAAGATCGAGGACGTGGCAGGCAAGACGCCGATCTCCGTGCCGATGGCCTGGGCGCCGTACCTGCTGCTCGCGGGACTGCTGGTTGCCTCGCGGGTGATCCCGGAGTTCAAGGCGGCGCTGATGTCGCTGTCCTTCGGCTGGAAGGACATCCTCGGTGAAACCGGTGTGTCCGGGACGCTGGAGCCGCTGTACCTGCCGGGTGGCATCCTCTGCATCGTGGTGGCGATCACCTTCTTCCTGCACCGCATGAGCGCGCGGGAACTGGGTGCGGCGATCAACGAGTCGAGCCGGACGCTGCTCGGTGCCGGTTTCGTGCTGATCTTTACCATCCCGATGGTGCGGATCCTGATCAACTCCGGCGTCAATGCTTCGGATCTGGTGTCGATGCCGGTGGCCATGGCGCAACTGGTGGCCAACAGCGTCGGTTCCGTCTATCCGTTCTTCGCTCCGGCGGTCGGTGCGTTGGGGGCCTTCATCGCCGGCTCCAATACCGTGTCCAACCTGATGCTGTCGCAGTTCCAGTTCAACACCGCGGGTCTGCTGGGCCTGTCCGGTGCACTGATGGTGGCGCTGCAATCGGTGGGTGCGGCGGCCGGTAACATGATTGCCATCCACAACGTGGTAGCGGCTTCGGCCACCGTCGGCCTGCTGGGTCGCGAGGGGATCACCCTGCGCAAGACCATGCTGCCGACGCTGTACTACCTCGTCCTGGCCGGCAGCATCGGCCTGATTGGGTTCTATGTGCTGGGCATCAGCGATCCGCTGGTGGGCATCGCCCGCTGAGTTCGCGGCTGCGTTGAACGACGGGCGGCCTTGGCCGCCCGTTGTCTTTTCTGGCTTGGTGCGGCGCCGCATTCTGGTATAGCGTGCCTCGCACCGGAACAACGTCGAGGTTGAAACATGAAGAAGTGGCAATGCGTGGTCTGTGGGTTCATCTATGACGAAGCTGCGGGCTTGCCCGAGGAAGGCATCGCCCCGGGCACTCGCTGGGAAGATGTGCCGCAAGACTGGGTCTGCCCGGATTGCGGCGTCGGCAAGGCCGACTTCGAGATGATCGCCATCTCCTGATCCGTGGTTTTCCAGCTTTCTGCAACGAGGTAACGACGTGACAGCACCTATCGTGATCATCGGCACCGGCCTGGCTGGCTACAACCTGGCCCGCGAACTGCGCAAGCTCGACGGCCAGACACCGTTGCTGCTGATCACCAGCGATGACGGACGCTCCTATTCCAAGCCGCTACTGTCCACCGGTTTTGCCATGGGTAAGGATGCCGACAGTCTGGGCCAGGCCACTGCCGGGGCAATGGCCGAGCAGTTGAATGCGGAAATTCGCACTCATACTCGCGTTACCCGCCTCGATCCGGCCAATCGTCGGGTATGGATCGGTAACGAGCCGGTGCCTTACCGCGATCTGGTGCTGGCCTGGGGCGCGCAGCCCATCCGCGTGCCAGTCGAGGGCGATGCGCAGGAGGCGATCTTTCCGATCAACGATCTGCTCGACTACGCTCGCTTCCGGGCGGCCGCGCAGGGTCGCAGGCGTGTGCTGATCCTCGGTGCGGGGCTGATCGGCTGTGAGTTCGCCAACGACCTGCTCACCGGCGGCTACCAGGTCGACGTGGTGGCGCCCAGCACGCAGATCATGCCCGGGCTGTTGCCGGTCGAGGCCGCCACCGCGGTGCAGAGCGGGCTGCAGCAGCTGGGTGCACGCTTTCACCTCGGGCCGGTGCTGCAGCGCCTGGATCACGCGGCCGATGGCTTGCGCGCGCAGCTTTCGGACGGGCAGACACTGCTCTGCGATCTCGTGGTCAGTGCTGTCGGCCTGCGCCCGCGCACCGAACTGGCGGCCGAGGCCGGGCTGCAGGTCGCGCGTGGCATCGTGGTCGATCGCAGGTTGCAGACCTCGCAGCCGCACATCTACGCGCTGGGCGACTGCGCTGAGGTGGACGGACTCAGTCTGCTCTACGTGATGCCGTTGATGAGCGGCGTGCGCGCTTTGGCCAAGACGCTCTGTGGCAATCCGACTTTCGTCAGCTACGGTCCCATGCCGGTCACGGTGAAGACGCCGATATGCCCGTTGGTGGTATCGCCGCCGCCTGCCGGCGCATCGGGAAGTTGGACCGTCGAGGCGCAGGGACAGGACGTCAGGGCGCTCTACTTGGGCTCCTCCGGCCAGTTGCTCGGTTATGCGCTGACGGGCGCTGCGACTCAGGAGCGGATGGCGCTGAACAAACAGTTGCCGCCGGTGTTGGCGGAACTGCCGCAAATTCTGTCGCTAAAGTCTTCGGACCGACTCAGCCATGAGTCGTAGAGGACTGGCGCAGGTGCTAGCAGCGTGCCATTCTCGGGAAGTCTGCCAGCCTAGAGCTGTCGCAGCGGCTTTCAGGGCTGTTCCCAGGAACAGCAAGACACAACAACAACAAAGTCTCAGAGGCTACCAATGCGTAAACCGGAACTCGCCGCCGCCATTGCCGAGAAGGCCGATCTTTCCAAGGATCAGGCCAATCGCGTACTCAATGCCGTACTCGATGAAATCACCAATGCGCTGAACCGCAAGGACAGCGTCACCCTGGTTGGTTTCGGTACTTTCGTGCAACGCCATCGTGGTGCCCGCACCGGGAAAAACCCGCAAACTGGGCAACCGGTGACCATCAAGGCCAGCAACACCGTCGCCTTCAAGCCGGGCAAGCTGCTCAAGGACGCGGTCAACTGAGTCGCGCTAACCCGGAGCCGCATGGCTCCGGGTCAATCTGACCGGTCGGTCCGCCCTGGACCCATTCGTGCCCGTCCTTCCCCCTGCCGGCCAAGCCACTACAATGCGGCCTTTTCTCGTACCGGTCGGGACATCACCATGAAATTCCGCTTTCTGCTTTGGATGCTGGGCCGCCTGATGGCCAAGGCCAGCCGCACCAATCCCGAGTTCCAGCAGCAGCTGGGCGACAAGGACCTGACTTTCCAGCTGCATACGCTCGACGGCAAGGTCGCGCGGCATTTCGTCGTGCGCGACCAGCGCGTCACCAGCAAAAGCGGGCCGGCGAGTGAGCCGGCGTTCTCCCTTGGTTTCAAGGATGCCGCCTATGGTTTCGCCACCATGACGGCGAAGAACAAGCAGCTGGCGTTCATGCAGGGGATTCAGGACAAGAATATTCAGATTCAGGGGAATCCGGCGTTGGTGATGTGGTTTCAGGGGCTGACCAAATATCTGAAGCCTCGCAAGAAGAAGTGACCCTGCCGCGTCACCTTCTCGTGTCTGGCCAAGAACCGTAGGGTGGATAACCGCGCAGCGTTTTCCACCCTACGGGTCTTTCGAGGCTGAAAGAAGTGACGCACCTGTAACTCGCGCCAAAGGAAAGCGCCACGCCCCCACTCATGCCTGGGTGCCACCCCTAACCCGAGCAAGCGCCAACCCTACACCCCCTCCCGCCAAACCCTCGCCTCATCCTTCAACCAGTCCCGAAACGCCACCAGCCCCGCCGACTCCACCTTGCGCTCCGGAATCATCAGGTAATACGCCCGCGTCTCGCTGCGATAGGCGTGCGGATGCGCCAGTACCAACCGCCCCTCGGCCAGTTCCCGCTGGATCAGAAACGGCGGGATCAGCGCCACCCCCATGCCATGCTCGGCCGCCTGCGCCAGCATGGAGAACAGCTCCAGCCGCGGGCCGGTCATGTCGCGGGCGACTTTCAGCCCCAGCGAATCGAACCACTGGCGCCAGGCATAGGGTCGGGTGGTCTGCTGCAGCAATGGCATCTCGGCCAGCGCCTGGGCAGTGAACGGCTGGCCGTCGCGCAGCAGGGTAGGACTGCAGACCGGTTGCAGGTCCTCGGCCATCAGGTAGTGCGCCTCGGTGCCCGACCAGTCGGCGTCGCCGAAGTAGATGGCGGCATCGAACTCGGTGTCGGCGAAGAGGAAGGGCCGGGTACGGTTGGTCAGGTTCACCGTGATTTCCGGATGCAGCGCCTGAAAGTGCCTGAGTCGAGGCACCAGCCATTGGGTGCCGAAGGTCGGCACCACCGCCAGTTCCAGGCTCATCGCGCCCTGCTGACCCATCACCGACAGCGTGTCGCGCTCCACCGCGTCTAGCTGCGCGGCGATGCGACGTGCGTAGGACTGGCCGGCGGCGGTGAGCTTTACGCCGCGACGCGAGCGGCGGAACAGCGCCAGGCCGAGAAACTCCTCCAGCCCGCCGATCTGCCGGCAGATGGCGCTCTGGGTCAGCGCCAGCTCGTCGGCCGCGCGGGTGAAGCTTTCGTGGCGGGCGGCGGCCTCGAAGGCGATCAGCGCGGCGGTGCTGGGAATCTTGCGGCGCATTATGCGAAGACCTCACGGAATAAGCCTGCTAGTGGACGCAGAGCTTATCTCGGAGTGAGCAAAGCGCACAGCTCGGTGCGAAATCCTCGTTTGCGGCGCACTGGCGCGGCGCCTAGCATCAGTCCATCCCGCCCGCGCAGCCGCGCTGCAGAACAAGACAAGAGGAGCCTCCGATGGCCGGCAAAGCAAGCTTCAACTGGATCGACCCGCTGCTGCTCGATCAGCAGCTGACCGAAGAAGAGCGCATGGTGCGTGACAGCGCCGCGCAGTTCGCCGCCGATAAGCTGGCGCCACGGGTGCTGGAAGCCTTCCGCCATGAGCGCACCGATCCGGCGATCTTCCGCGAGATGGGCGAGACCGGCCTGCTCGGCGCGACCATTCCCGAAGCCTACGGCGGCAGCGGGCTGAACTACGTGTGCTACGGCCTGATTGCCCGCGAGGTCGAGCGCATCGACTCGGGCTACCGCTCGATGATGAGTGTGCAGTCGTCGCTGGTGATGGTGCCGATCTACGAATTCGGCAACGAGGCGACCAAACAGAAGTACCTGCCCAAGCTGGCCAGCGGCGAATACATCGGCTGCTTCGGCTTGACCGAGCCGAACCACGGCTCCGACCCGGGCTCCATGGTCACCCGCGCGAAGAAGGTCGACGGCGGCTATCGCCTGACCGGCAGCAAGATGTGGATCACCAACAGCCCGATCGCCGATGTGTTCGTGGTCTGGGCCAAGGACGATGCCGGCGAGATCCGCGGCTTCGTGCTGGAGAAGGGCTGGGAAGAGCTGTCCGCCCCGGCGATTCACGGCAAGGTCGGCCTGCGCGCCTCGATCACCGGCGAGATCGTCATGGACAACGTGTTCTGTCCGGAAGAGAACGCCTTCCCCGACGTGCGCGGGCTGAAAGGGCCGTTCACCTGCCTCAACAGTGCCCGCTACGGCATCAGCTGGGGCGCGCTGGGCGCGGCCGAGTTCTGCTGGCACACCGCGCGCCAGTACGTGCTCGACCGCCAGCAGTTCGGCCGGCCGCTGGCTGCCAACCAGTTGATCCAGAAGAAGCTGGCCGACATGCAGACCGAGATCACCCTGGCCCTGCAGGGCTGCCTGCGCCTCGGCCGGATGAAGGACGAGGGCAGCGCCGCGGTGGAAATCACCTCGATCATGAAGCGCAACAGCTGCGGCAAGGCGCTGGATATCGCCCGCATGGCGCGCGACATGATGGGCGGCAATGGCATCAGCGACGAGTTCGGTGTGGCGCGGCACCTGGTCAACCTGGAGGTGGTGAACACCTACGAGGGCACCCATGATGTGCACGCGCTGATCCTCGGCCGCGCGCAGACCGGCATCCAGGCGTTCTTCTGAGGCGCCGTAGGGTGGAAAACCGCGACAGCGTTTTCCACCTTTGCGGCCCCGCCGTAACGGTCCCGTACCAACCGGTGGAAAGACCTGCGGTCGTTTTCCACCCTACGCATGAAGGAAATCCGCAATGCCCGGCGCCCTGTCCCATATCCGCGTTCTCGATCTGTCCCGCGTGCTCGCCGGGCCCTGGTGCGGGCAGATCCTCGGTGATCTCGGCGCCGAGGTGATCAAGGTCGAGCGCCCTGGCACGGGGGACGATACCCGCCATTGGGGCCCGCCCTATCTCAAGGACCAGCACGGCGAGAACACCTCGGAGGCGGCCTATTACCTGACCGCCAACCGCAACAAGCAGTCGCTGACCGTCGACTTCACCCGGCCCGAAGGTCAGCGCATCATCCGTGAGCTGGTGGCGCAGTGCGATGTGCTGCTGGAGAACTTCAAGGTCGGTGGGCTGGCCGCCTACGGGCTGGATTACGAAAGTCTTAAGGCGATCAATCCGCGGCTGATCTACTGCTCGATCACCGGTTTCGGCCAGGACGGGCCTTACGCCACACGTGCCGGCTACGACTTCATGATCCAGGGCCTCGGCGGGCTGATGAGCCTGACCGGGCGCAGCGATGCGGAAGAGGGCGCCGGCCCGGTGAAGGTCGGCGTGGCGTTGACCGATATCCTCACCGGCCTGTACGCCACCGTCGGCGTGCTCGCCGCGTTGGCACATCGCGAACGCAGCGGCGAGGGCCAGCATATCGATACGGCGCTGCTCGACGTGCAGGTCGCCTGCCTCGGCAACCAGGCGCTCAACTATCTCACCACCGGCGTGGCGCCCAAGCGCATGGGCAATGCCCATCCGAACATCGTGCCCTATCAGGATTTCCCCACCGCCGATGGCGACATCATCCTCACCGTTGGCAACGACGGGCAGTTCCGCAAGTTCTGCGAGGTGGCCGGGCGTCCCGAGTGGGCGGCTGATGCCCGCTTCGCCACCAATCGCGCGCGCGTTGCCCATCGCGCCGAACTGATTCCGCTGATCCGCCAGGTCACGGTGTTCCGCACCACGGCCGAATGGGTCAGTGCGCTGGAGCAGGCCGGCGTGCCCTGCGGGCCGATCAACGACCTGGCGCAGGTATTCGCAGACCCACAGGTGCAGCACCGCGGGCTGAACGTCGATATGCCGCATCCGCTGGCCGGCCGTGTGCCGCAGGTGGCCAGCCCGCTGCGGCTGTCCGCTTCGCCAGTGGCGTACCGCAACCCGCCGCCACTGCTCGGCGAGCACAGCGAGGCGCTGTTGCAGCGCCTGCTGGGCATGAACGATGAGCAGATCGCCAGGTTGCGCGGAGCGGGCGTCATCTAACGGCCGACAGACGCCCCTTCCAGCACGATCTTGGCCTTCCTGCTTTCCAGCAGTACAAGGCGCGACGCCGATTGACTGCTTTGATGGGGCGGCAGTGCTCGCCGAGGGCGGTGCGGCTCAGCCCGCTCTGCGTTCATCGGGTACAGCTGAGCAAGCCGGTTCGTTGGCTGCACGAGTATCTGCAGACGCGCTGTTGCACGCTGCTGTCGCAGGCGCGCTGCTAGGCCGGCGCGACGGTCTGACGAGCGTCTAGGCGCTGCGGCAAGCGGTCAGTCTGAACTCTGCCGGCGCTTGGCTATCCTTATTCAGGTACCCCGAAAACTGAATGGACGAGCGGATCATGCAGACGCAGCGCTTCAGATTTACCGGGCAACTGATGGTTGTCCTCCTCATGTCCTGGCTGCTCAGCGGCTGCGGCATCAACAACATTCCCACCTACGACGAGCAGGTGAAGGCCGCCTGGTCGCAGGTAGAGAACCAGTACCAGCGCCGCGCCGACCTGATTCCCAACCTGGTGGAAACGGTCAAGGGCTTCGCCCGCCAGGAGCAGGAGACGCTGACCGCGGTGATCGAGGCGCGAGCCAAGGCCACCTCGATTCAGGTCGATGCCAGCACCCTCGACGACCCGCAGCAACTGCAGCGCTTCCAGGAGGCACAGAACCAGCTGACCGGCGCCCTGAGCCGACTGATGGCGGTGTCCGAGCGCTATCCGGATCTGAAGTCCAACCAGAACTTCCTCGCCCTGCAGTCGCAGCTCGAAGGCACCGAAAACCGTATCGCCGTGGCGCGGCGCGATTTCATCGCTGCGGTGGAGCGCTACAACACCGAGATCCGCACCTTCCCCGGGCGCATCTGGCACACCCTGATGTACAGCGACATGCCGATCCGTGAGAACTTCGAGGCTACGGCCGAGAATGCCGAGCAGGCGCCGCAAGTGAAGTTCCAATGAGGCGAGCGCTGGCGCTCGTCTGCGGCCTGCTGCTGTGCGTTGGCAGCGCCACCGCACAGGATGTGGAGCTGCCGGCGCTGAGCGGCCGGGTGGTCGACCGCGCCGAGCTGCTCGATACGTCAGCCGAGGCCCGCCTGACCAGCATGCTCGCCGCTCACGAGCAGGCCACCGGCGAGCAGGTGGTGGTGGTCACGGTGCCGGAGCTGCAGGGACGCAGCATCGAGGAGTTCGGCGTGGCGCTGGGTCGTGCCTGGGGTATCGGCCAGCGCGGCGAGGACAATGGCGCATTGCTGATCGTCGCTCGTGACGATCGCAAGATCCGCATTGAGGTCGGCTACGGCCTGGAAGGCCGGCTGACCGACGCGCAGTCCTCGGTGATCATTAACCGCATCATCGCGCCGGCCTTTCGCGAGGGCGATTTCGCCCGCGGCATCAGCGAGGGTGCGGCGGCCATGATTCAGGTACTCGGCGGTGAGCCGTTGCGTGCCGCCGAGCTGCAGCCGGTAATGCCGCTCAACGCGCAGGAGCCGGGCGGCTTCGGCGTACTGTTCTTCTTTCTCATGCTGGTGGCGATTTTCCTCATTGGCGGAGGCCGCGGTGGGCGTGGTGGTGGACGACGTGCGCTGCTGCTTGGTGCACTGCTGGGCGGGATGGGCCGCGGCGGTGGCTTCGGCGGCGGTGGTGGTTTCGGTGGTGGCGGCTTCGGCGGTGGGGGCGGCGGCTTTGGTGGTGGCGGAGCTTCCGGCGGCTGGTAAATCGACGATGGATGAACAATGACCTTACTCAGTGAAAGCGAGCTGCAACAGGTGGCCGCGGCCATCGAACGTATCGAGCGCGACACCGATGCCGAGCTGGTGACGGTGCTCGCCGCCCAAGCCGACGATTACCGCTATATCCCGCTGCTCTGGGCCAGCCTGATCGCCCTGCTGGTACCGGGTGCCGCACTGTTCTTCACCGGCTGGCTGGGCGCCTGGCAGCTGCTGCTGGTGCAGTGGGCGACCTTCATCGTACTGGCGCTGGCGTTCCGGACGCCGGCATTGACCAGTCGGCTGATCCCGCGTTCGGTGCGCTGTTGGCGCGCCTGCAACCTGGCGCGACGACAGTTCATCGAGCTGAACCTGCACCACACCGAAGGCGGCACCGGCATGCTCATCTTCGTCAGCGAGGCCGAGCGTTACGTGGAGATTCTGGTGGATCGGGGTATCTCCAGCCGCATCGACAACAGTGCCTGGGAGTCCATCGTCGCCAAGTTCAGTGAGGATGTGCGCGGCGGGCAGATGCTCCACGGTTTCCTGGGTTGTATCGAGGCCTGCGGTGCGCTGCTCAAGCAGCACGTACCGGCCACGCATGCACGCAATCAGCTACCGAACCATCTGGTGATACTGCCCTGAGCGATGGCGCCGCGGGGCGCCATCGCTTCCTCTCACTGCATGCGGCGCTGCTCGCTCAGCAACGTGCGTTCGCGCTGCAAGGCGCGCGCGAGGCTGTGCTGGCCGCTCTGCCTGGCGGCGGCGATCAGCGTCTGGTCGAGCAGGTCACGTTGCGCATGGCTGCCACCGAACAGCTGCGCCTGATTGCGGATGGAGCGCAGCAGGTCCACGCAGTGCGCGGCCTTGCCTTCGACGAACGCCACGACCGCTTCGACGCCCGGCGCGCCGACTTCGCGGGTGAAGCGCGCGTTGTCGTCGTCCCGATGACAGGCGCGTTGCTGCGCTTCGCGCAGCTGGCCGAGCAGGTCGCCACGGCCGCTGCTGGCGAAGGCCATCGCCGCGTGGAAGTCGTTGAAGGCATAGTTGCCGTCCGCCGCCATCGCCGCCCAGCGCTCGGCCACGCCGGCCCAGCGCTCGCCGACATCCACGCCGCCGAGCTGCAGGCGCCACAGCAGCGAGCTGGCGTCGATCAACTCCAGCGCCAGTGTGCTGTGATGCCCGTTCACGGGACCGTCGAACAGGGCCAGGACGGTGTCGGCGTCGCCCTGTTCCAGATAGTGCAGCGCCAGGTGCCACCAGTTGTGCACGGCGAGCATGTTGTCCTGCTGCCAGGCCGGATTGCCGCGCATCCAGGCGATGCCTTCCTCGCGCCGACCTTGCATTTCCAGCACGTGGGCGACGGCATGCTGAGCCCAGGCGTCGTCGGGTTGCAGCGCGATCGCTTCGCGGCCGAAGCGTTCGGCAAGGCGATAGTCGCCGGTTTCCTCCAGGCCGAAGGCGTAGAGACCGAGCAACGCGTGATAGCCGGGCAGCTCCGGTGACCAGTCCGGCAGAACCCGCGCGATGCGGTCGCGCAGCATGCGTGCATCGCCAGTGAAGAAATCCAGCTGATGCCCGGCCTGCAAGGCGAGCAGATCATGCGGGTACTCGATGCTGAGGTCTTCCAGCGTGCGCCCCGCCGCGTGCCAGTGGCCATCGATGAGCAGTGCCAGCGCCTGCAGATGCCGGCCCTCGCGATCGTTGTGCGGCAAGGCCCGGGCGCGTTCCAGCGCGCCTTGCGCCACCGGCACGGCGGCGGCCTCGGTGCCGAGCAGGTAGAGCCAGGCGTGCAGGATGTGCCCCATCACCAGTTCGGGTGAGGCGTGCAGCGCGGCTTCGGTGGTGGCCAGGGAAGCGGTGTGCAGGCAGCGGAACTGCGCGAGGCTCTGATCGAGCAAGGCCTGAGCCTCGTTGTTGCAGCCGGTCAGTTGGTACCCGTGTGCGTCTTTCATTGTTCTATGCTCCAGGAGTCCGGTTCGTTGGCTTGCGCCAACGGAGCCATACTCGGGGTAACCGGGGCGTCGGGCCCCAGCCATCCTGGAAACAAATCGGCCATTTCCGCCATGACTCGCTCTGCGATCGCCGAACGCCTGCCGCTGACCGTCGCCCTGCTGGCGACGCCGGACAGTTCGGCCTCCACGCTATTCGGACTTTACGATCTGCTGCTGGGTACCCGCCGCGACTGGCAGCAGTTGCTGCACCGCCGCGATGTAGCGTCGCCCTTCATCCCCCTGATTGTCAGCCGCGACGGCCGGCCGCTGCGGGTCTACAACGATATCCCGGTCCAGCCCCACGCCGGTCTCGACGATGTACCGCCGGTGGATGTAGTGGTGGTGAGCAATCTGGCGATCAGTCCGTGGGAGCCGCCGGACGATCGCTATGCGGCCGAGGCGCAATGGCTGTGCGAGCGTTACGCGGCCGGTGCGACGCTGGCTTCCGCCTGCTCCGGCGCCATGCTGCTGGCGCAGACCGGGCTGCTCGCCGGCTGCGAGGGTACCTCGCACTGGGGCTATTGCGATTGGCTGCGCCGCGAGTACCCGGAGGTGCGCTGGCATCCGGACAAGGCGTTGGTGAGCACTGGCGTCGGCCAGCGGCTGGTGATGTCCGGCAGTGGCAGCAGCTGGCATGCGCTGGGGCTATTTCTCATCGCCCGCTTCGTCGGTGCGCGGGAGGCGATGGAGATGGCGCGGCTTAACCTGTTCGACTGGGACGCGACGAGTCCGCTGGCTTATGCCGCGATGATGCGCACCGGACAGCTGGCCGATCCGGTTATCGCGCGCTGCCAGGAATGGGCCGCGCAGCACTACGAGGTGGAAGCGCCGGTGAGCGCCATGGCGCGCATCAGCGGTCTGCCGGAGCGGACCTTCCAGCGTCGCTTCGTCCTGGCCACCGGGCTGACGCCGCTGAATTACATTCACACCTTGCGCCTGGAAGAGGCCAAGCAGCTGCTGGAGAGCGGTGAGCTGTCGGTGGAGGCGATCGCCTGGGAGGTCGGCTATCAGGACGCCGGCTTCTTCGGACGGCTGTTCCGGCGCAAGGTCGGTCTGACGCCGGCCCAGTATCGGCGGCGCTTCGGCGTGCTGTCGCGGCAGCTGGCCGGCATCGCGACGCTGCAGGATGTCGCGCCGGCCTTGCACTGAGCGGCCGTCCGTTGCCGAGGTGACGCCCGGCGCTGCCGCCGGCGCACGGCTCAGAGCATTCTCGGGCCGTCGTCTTCCGGTTCGACCGCTACCACGGGTGCCAGCTCGAAGCTGTCGGGCGCGTCCAGGGCGCTGGCAGCCACCCGTTCGACGCTGCTCAGGGCGTGACCGAGGATCGAACTGACACTGGCATCGTGTGGCGCGGGCAGTCTTGCGATGGCCGCCAGCACCTCCTCGCCGGGGACGGTTTCTTCCGCCAGCAGCCGCTCGGCGATTTCGTCGAGCGCGGGCCTGAGGCGCTGCAGCAGTGCCAGGCAATCGCGGTCGAGCTGCTGCAGCAACTGGTCAGCAGCGCGGATGGAGTCGCCGGAATCGAATTCAATGTGGGCGTCGCGCACCGCCTGCAGGCTCAGCAGCGAGCCCTTGGGGCCCATGCCCAGGGCGCCGACCATCGACAGGGCGATCTTCGAGGCTTCCTGCAGGTCCTGCCCGGCGCCGGAGGAAACTTCGCGGAAGTACAGCTGCTCGGCGCAGCGCCCGGCGAGCAGCATCTGGATGCGGCTGCGCAGTTCGGATTCCATGTGCAGGCGTTTGTCCTCCACCGGCGTCACCAGGGTCACGCCGAGCGCCTGGCCGCGTGGCAGGATGGTGACCTTTTCCACGCGGCCGACCTTGAGCTCGGCGGCGACCAGCGCGTGACCGGCCTCATGCACGGCGATGCGCTTGCGGTCAGCCGGCGACATCGGCGTTACCCCGGACGGTTGCTCGCCGATGCGGCAGGTCTCCACGGCATCGACGAAGTGGTGCATGTCAACCTGCCGCGCGCCGGCGCGTGCGGCCAGCAGGGCAGCGTGGTTGACGATGTAGGCGATGGCCGCCGGCGTCAGCCCCACGGTGTTGCGTGCGAGCTGGGCAAAGTCCAGGTCCGTCGCGGCGCTGATCTTGCCGGCATACAGACGGAATAGCGCTTCGCGATCATCCAGGCCCGGCAGACCAACGGCGATGGAGCGATCGAAGCGACCTTCGCGCACCAGCGCCGGGTCGAGGGAATTGGGGAAGTTGGTCGCGCCCAGCACCAGCACGCCGCTGGCACCGTCGAAGCCGTCCATCTCGGCGAGGAACTGGTTGATGATGCGGTTGCTCTCGGCGTCGCTGGAGCGCTGCTGTTCGGCGCGCTTGCCGATGCCGTCGATCTCGTCGATGAAGATGATGCACGGTGCCTGCTTGCGCGCGGTGCGGAACAGCGCCTTGACCTTCTGGATGCCGACGCCGAAGTACATCGAGGAAAAATCGCTGCCGGTGACCTGGATGAAGCTGGCGTTCGACTCGCTGGCCAGGGCCTTGGCCAGCTGGGTCTTGCCGGTGCCGGGCTCGCCGGTCAGCAGCACGCCCTTGGGCGGGCGAGCGCCGAGGCGCGCGTAGGCGGCCGGATCGCGCAGGTAGGCGGTCACGTCGCTGAGTGCCTGCTTGGCCTCGCTGGCGCCAATGACGTCGGCGAAGGTGATGCCGCTGCCTTTGCGCTGCACTGCGAAGCTGCGGGTCTTCATGGCGAAGAAGAGCGCCGCGCCGATCAGCAGCAGCGCGATCGGCGAGTACGGCAGCAGGCGCTGGTAGAGCGGCTTGTCTGCATCGGTCTGGAACATTGCCAGCGGGAACAGTGCCTTACCGCCAGCGTACTGTTCGAGCAACAGCGTGGCGACGCGTCCGGACTGATCCGGCACCCAGTAGCGCTGCGCGTCGGTGGTGCTGATGTAGATCGCGTCGGCACCCAACGCTGCGCTGGCGATGGCATCGCTGCGCAGGTCGCTCATCAGGCGGGACAGATCGCCGCGATTGGCTTCCCACGGCTCACGCGAGTCCTGCAGTTCGGCCAGCATGGCGGCGGCGCCGGCAGTCGGCGTTTGCTCGGGCGAAGCGGCCCGCGCCAGCCAGAAGGCCAGGGCTGCGAGTATGAGCAGGGCGAGAATGGATAGCGCAAGGCCGCGGCGGCCTTGGAGCAGGCGTGGTTTCTTCATTTCACATCCAATCGGGGCAGCCCCGACGCTTCGATAAAAAAACACTGCCCGACGGGCAGACCACAGTTTTTCTGGCGCGGGGAATACCCGCCGGGCACGGTTGTGCGTGCGGTCGCTAGCTGTTGGATGAAGGTTTTGTGCCAGACCGCTGGTCGGAAATTGATCAAACCGACAGCGGCGAGGATACGGCAAGCCACGCCGGGTGAATGGCCACGCGACGAATGGCCGGCAGGTTTGCGACGAATGACCGGCCGCGGACGGAACTCGCGGCCGTGGCCGGAGGGATTTTTTCCCGAATTAAGCTGCCTTAGTGCAGCGGGCTCGGCTTAAGCACGGGCCGCCCCCTCCCGGAACATGTGATTCGAGAAGCCGATGAACGACCTGATGAAAAACCTGTGGCGTGGCATGTGCCTCGTGCCGGTACTGGGCCTGGCACACGCCGTGGCCGACGTCCTGCCGGCACCCAGCGGGCACGTGGCGCGTGTGACGGGGGCCGCCTATGTCAGCAGCCGTGGCTATACCAATGCAGCGAAGGTTGGCCAGGCAATCGTCCCTGGCGTCTCGCTAAGCACTGGCGAGGGTGGCGAGTTGGGGGTGATCTTCAGCGACGGCAGCGTGTTGTCCTTTGGTCCGCACAGCGAATTGACCTTGGACGATTACCGGTTCGCTCCGGCCGCGGATGAGCTGCGGCTCAATGCTCGCCTGCGGCGTGGCACGCTGAGCCTGCTGACGGGCGATATCGCTCGCCTTGCCCCCGGCGCCGTCGCGCTGGATACACCGGAAGGGCGCGTGCGGGTGCATGGCGGACATATCCTGATGAGGGTCGCCGAGTGATGGGTGGCATGCGGAGACTGACAATCGCACTGCTGTTGCCGTTGGCGCTCGCCGGCTGTAGCGGGCGCTCCTATGTGATGCTGGCGGAGGGTGGCGGCGCTGGCGTGGCGCTAGGCGACGACGAGCCACCTGTGATGCTGACGACGCCGGGGCAGGGAATGGTGATCGGTGGTGCGCGGACATTCACGGTCAGCGAGCTACGCCGTCAGCTGGATTTCGATAAGGCCCTCGCGGCAAGACCGGCCTTGCCGGAGCGGCATCTGATCTATCTGGGCGCCGATGGCACGCTTGCCGCACATTCCGAAGCGGCGGTGCAGCGAGTTCTGGAAGCGGTGCATCGACGTGATTACCCAGTCGTCACGGTGATTGGTCACACCGATACCCTCGGTCAGGAGGCAGCCAATGTTCGGGTGGGGTTGCGTCGCGCACAGGCCATCGCCGACCTGCTGAGTGCGCGCGGCCTGGAAACCATGGAGTTGCGGGTGGAGAGCCACGGCGAGCGCAACCTGCTGGTCGCGACGCCGGACGCCACCGCCGAGCCGCGCAATCGGCGGGTCGAGGTGCTGATCCGTTGAGCGCAGGGTGCGCTGGCGGGGGAGGCGCACCGTGGAGGTGCGCCTGGGCATGTCCTCAGTCGAGAACCATGACCGCGTCCATTTCCACCTGCGCGCCCTTGGGCAGGGCGGCGATGCCGATGGCCGCCCGGGCCGGGAACGGCAGCTGGAAGTAGCGGCTCATCACCTCGTTGACGGTGGCGAAGTTGCCAAGGTCGGTGAGGAAGATGTTGAGCTTGACGATGTCCTTCAGCGAGCCACCGGCCGCTTCGGCGACCGCCTTGAGGTTTTCGAATACCTGTACGGCCTGGGCCTCGAAGCCTTCCACCAGCTCCATGCTCTTGGGATCCAGCGGGATCTGTCCAGACATGTAGACGGTGTTGCCGGCCTTGATCGCCTGGGAGTAGGTGCCGATGGCGGCCGGGGCCTTGTCGGTGTTGATCACGGTCTTGCTCATAGGAACTCCTCGGTGAATGGGCTGCGGGCGAAAAGCATAAAGGCTGGCCCGCACGCGGGCCACCGCTGAGCGACGGATTTGTCACCAGCGATAGCGACGTAGGGGGCAGCGGGATGCAGGTCAGGCCTTGACGCGGGTGATGCGGGTCACGCCCTTGATTGCGCGGAGCTTCTTGATCACCCGCGCCAGGTGCACGCGATCATGCACGCTGACCACCAGCTGGACCACGCTGATGCGTCCGTCGCGCTCGTCCATGCCGATCTTCTCGATGTTGCCGTCGGCAGCATTGACACTGCCGGCGAGCAGGGCGATCAGGCCGCGCTGGTGCTCCAGCTCGACGCGCAGTTCGACGTTGAACTCGCCGGTGACGTCCTTGGCCCAGGACAGCTGAATGCACTTGTCCGGGTTGTGACGGATCTCGGCGATGTTCCGGCAACTCTCAAGGTGCACCACCATGCCTTTGCCGGCGGACAGGTGGCCGACGATGGGATCGCCGGGGATCGGCGTGCAGCACTTGGCGTAATTGAGCACCAAGCCTTCAGTGCCGCGGATCGCCAGTGGCCCTTCGGCGCTGGGCGCCTGCTCGCCGTCGCTGGCTAGCAGGCGGCGGGCGATCACGTAGGCCATGCGGTTGCCCAGGCCGATGTCTTCGAGCAGGTCCTCGATGTACTCCATGTGGTACTCGGCGAGGACCTGGCGAATGCGTTCCGCGCTGATCTTGTCCAGGCTGGTCTCGAATCCGGTAAGCGCCTTGTTCAACAGGCGCTCGCCGAGACTGATGGATTCCGAACGTCGCTGCAGTTTGAGCGCGTGGCGGATGTGCGTGCGTGCCTTGCCGGTTACGACGAAGTTGAGCCAGGCCGGATTTGGTCGAGCACCCGGCGCGGTGACGATTTCCACCGTCGAGCCGCTTTCCAGAGCCTGCGACAGCGGCGCGAGACGGCGATTTACGCGGCAGGCGATGCAGGTGTTGCCCACGTCGGTATGCACGGCATAGGCGAAGTCCACCGCCGTCGAGCCCTTCGGCAGCTCCATGATGCTGCCCTTGGGCGTGAAGACGTAGACCTCGTCGGGAAAGAGGTCGATCTTCACGCTCTCGATGAATTCCAGCGAGTTGCCGGCGCGCTGCTGCAGCTCGAGCACGCCCTTGACCCACTGTCGCGCGCGGGCATGGGTGCCCTTGCTCTGCTCACCTTCGCTGGACTTGTACAGCCAGTGCGCGGCGATGCCATTGTTGGCCATCTCTTCCATCTCGCGGGTGCGGATCTGGATCTCGATGGGCACACCGTGCATGCCGAACAGGGTCGTGTGCAGCGACTGGTAGCCGTTCGCCTTGGGAATTGCGATGTAATCCTTGAAGCGGCCGGGCAGTGGCTTGTACAGACTGTGCACGGCGCCAAGCACGCGGTAGCAGGTGTCGGCCTTGTCCACCACGATGCGGAAGGCATAGACGTCCATGATCTCGTTGAACGCTTTGCGCTTGCCGCGCATCTTCTTGTAGATGCTGTAGAGGTGTTTCTCGCGGCCCACCACTTCGCCTTCCAGGCCTTCACGCTCGAGACAGTGGATCAGTGACTGCTCGATCTTCTCGACGATCTCGTTGCGGTTGCCGCGCGCGCGCCGTACGGCGGCACGAATGCGCTCGGAGCGCATCGGGTGCATGGCCTTGAAACCAAGATCCTCGAATTCCACGCGCATCGAGTGCATGCCCAGGCGGTTGGCGATGGGGGCGTAGATTTCAAGGGTTTCCTTGGCGATGCGTCGGCGTTTCTCGCCGGCCAGCACTTCCAGCGTGCGCATGTTGTGCAGGCGGTCGGCGAGTTTGACCAGGATGACGCGGATGTCGCGCGCCATCGCCATGGCCATCTTCTGGAAGTTCTCGGCCTGCGCCTCGGCCTTGGTCTCGAAGTTCATCTGGGTCAGCTTGCTGACCCCATCGACCAGTTCGGCGACAGTTTCGCCGAACTGTGCAACCAGCGCTTCCTTGGGAATGCCGGTGTCCTCGATGACGTCATGCAGCATCGCGGCCATCAGGCTCTGATGGTCCATATGCATGTCAGCGAGAATATTGGCTACTGCGAGGGGATGGGTGACGTAGGCTTCACCGCTGCGCCGACGCTGGCCGTCGTGGGCCTGCTCGGCATAGAAGTAGGCACGGCGAACCAGGTTGACCTGGTCCGGGCCAAGATAGGTCGACAGGCGATCCGCAAGGGCGTCTATGGCTGGCAAGGCGATACCCCTTGCCGGCTGGCTGCAATGTTCGCGGTTCGACTTCGACCTGGCATTTAATCAGATGGCCTCGTTGGGCTCTTCCTCATATTGGACGAAGAGCGGCTCGTCATCGACGATTTCGTCCTGGGCAATGACATCGTAGTCGACCAGGCCGGACGCGATCTCGCGCAGGGCGACAACGGTCGGCTTGTCGTTTTCCCAGCCTACCTTCGGCTCCTTGCCGCCGGTAGCCAGCTGGCGCGCACGCTTGGTGGCCAGCATGACCAGCTCGAAGCGGTTATCGACGTTGTCCAGGCAATCTTCAACGGTAACGCGGGCCATGGTGTTCCTCGTGATCAATAGCAATAAAGCGGGCCCGGATGGGCAAGCGGACGAAATAGTTTAAAAAATCACCAGTCTGAATGGAAGCGCTGTTTCTCGCGACCCGAAATGGTCGAGCGGCTTCGCTCGACCATTTCGGGTCGCGACGCTTGCTTACGCCAGTAGATCGCTGAGCAGGCGGGCGTGACGCTGCTGCTGGGTTCGTTGCTGGAGCTGGTTGGCGCGGAAGATAGCCTGCAGGTCGATCAGGGCGTGGGCGAAATCATCATTGATCACCAGGTAGTCGTATTCGACATAGTGACTCATCTCGCTGACCGCTTCGCGCATGCGCCGCTCGATGATCTCATCGCTATCCTGGCCGCGGTTGTTGAGGCGCTGGCGCAGGGCCTCCTGGGTAGGCGGCAGGATGAAGATCGATTTCGCTTGGGGCATCAGCCGGCGTACCTGCTGAGCGCCCTGCCAGTCGATTTCCAGGATCAGGTCGTAACCTTCGGCGAGGGTTTCCTCCAGCCAGCGCTGGGAGGTGCCATAGAGGTTGCCGAACACTTCTGCATGCTCGAGGAATTCGTCCCGTTCGAGGCGATGGATGAACTCTTCGCGACTGATGAAATGGTAGTTGACCCCATCGACCTCGCCCGGACGCATGGCTCGGGTGGTGTGCGAGACCGATACTCGGACCAGCGGCTGCGTATCGATTAGCGCCTTGACCAGGCTGGTCTTGCCGGCCCCGGAAGGCGCGGAAACGATATAGAGCGTGCCGGTTGTGGCGGACATGAAGGTTTCCTGGAAACTCGGTGAGTATCTGACTGTGAAAATAGCCCAGCTGTTTGCACGACTGGCGGTTATTCGATGTTCTGGACCTGTTCGCGCATCTGCTCGATGAGAACTTTGAGATTGACCGCGGCCTGGGTACTGCGCGGGTCGAAGGCCTTGGAGCCTAGGGTATTGGCTTCGCGGTTGAGTTCCTGCATGAGGAAGTCAAGCCGTCGCCCGGCGGCACCGCCGCTCTTGAGAACCCGGCGCACTTCGCTGACGTGGGTGCTGAGTCGATCGAGTTCCTCGGCGACGTCGCTCTTCTGCGCCAGCAGGACCATCTCCTGCTCCAGACGCTGCGGATCGAACTCGATCTGCATCTCGGCGCAGCGATCAAGCACCTTCTGGCGCTGCGCAGCGAGCATCTGCGGAACCTGTTCGCGCAGGGTGGCAACTTCCTGCAGGATGCTGTCCAGGCGCTCGTTGAGCAGCTTGGCGAGCTCTTCGCCTTCGCGTTGGCGGCCATCCTTGAGCTGCTCAAGCGCGCTGTGGAACAGTGCCAAGGCGCTCTGGTTGAGTGCTTGCGGATCGACCGCATCGCCCACCAGTACGCCGGGCCAGCCGAGTACCTGCAGCGGGTCGATGGGCGCCGGTTGGCTGATCAGTGCGGCCACGCTTTCGGCGGCCGCGATCAGCTGGCTGGCGCGCTCGCGGTCGAGTTGCAGCTCGCTGCGGCTGCTGTCTTCGGCGAAGCGCAGGGTGCATTCAACCTTGCCGCGTGACAGCCCTTTGCGCAAAGCCTCTCGCACTGAGCCCTCGAGGTCACGGAACGCTTCCGGTAGGCGCAGGTGTGGTTCCAGGTAGCGGTGATTGACCGAGCGAATTTCCCAGCTGAGGGTGCCATGGGGGCCGGCCAGCTCGCTGCGGGCGAAGGCCGTCATGCTGTGGACCATCAGGGGATACCTCTCGATACGGGCTGCGAAAGGCGGAGGATTGTAAAGGAAAAACCACCAGCCGGGTTGCGATGGGCAATCGACCCTTTTCCAGACAAGGCTTCTATAATGCCGCCAATCTCTCCCAGAAGCAGGATGTACCTACATGAAGCGTCCCAGTGGCCGTGCGGCCGATCAGCTGCGCTCGATCCGAATCACTCGCAATTACACCAAGCATGCCGAGGGTTCGGTGCTGGTCGAGTTCGGTGATACCCGGGTCATCTGCACCGCGAGCATCGAGACCGGCGTTCCGCGCTTCCTCAAGGGGCAGGGGCAGGGCTGGCTGACCGCTGAATACGGCATGTTGCCGCGCGCTACCGGCGAGCGGAATCAGCGTGAGGCGGCGCGCGGCAAGCAGGGCGGTCGGACCCTGGAAATCCAGCGTCTGATCGGCCGTTCGCTGCGCGCGGCTCTGGATATGAGCAAGCTGGGCGAGAACACCCTGTTCATAGATTGCGATGTGATCCAGGCCGATGGCGGCACGCGTACGGCTTCGATCACTGGCGCGATGGTGGCGCTGGTCGATGCGTTGAAACTGCTGAAGAAGCGTGGCGGTCTCAAAGGTGGCGACCCGGTCAAGCAGATGGTGGCGGCGGTCTCCGTTGGCATGTACCAAGGGCAGCCAGTGTTGGATCTCGATTACCTCGAGGACTCCGCGGCCGAGACCGATCTCAACGTGGTAATGACCGACGCCGGCGGCTTCATCGAAGTGCAGGGCACAGCCGAAGGTGCGCCCTTCCAGCCTCATGAGCTCAACGCGATGCTGGAGCTTGCGCAGGGCGGCATGCGCGACTTGTTCGAGCTGCAGCGTGCGGCGCTGGCTGACTGAGTAGGTGAACAATGACTGATCAGAAGCTCGTCCCGCTGCCCGACCGCGAGGCGCGCCAGTGGGCGATGTTCTGCCACTACTCGGCGTTCTTCTGGTTTCTCGCGCCGATGATAGGCAACGTCATCGGCCCACTGATCGTCTGGCAGTTGAAGAAGGACATGGATCCGTTCGTCGATCAGCAGGGCAAGGAGGCGCTGAATTTTCAGATCACCTTCAGCATCCTGATGATGATCTGCGGACTGCTTGCCTGGATCGTCATCGGCTTTCCGCTGATGGCGCTGGTCAGCGTGGTCGCGCTGGTGCTGGTGATCATCGCCGGCATTCGGGCTAACGAAGGCAGACCCTATCGGTATCCATTCTGCTGGCGGCTGATCAAGTAGCGGGCGGTTGTTGAGTGCTCGACGGATCCGGCCGCGGGCTAGATCCGTCGGGGCTAGAGGCTGAGGGTCCAGTCGTAATCGACGATCAGCGGCGCATGCTGGGAGAAGCGAGGCTGGCGCGGCAGGCGCGCGCTGCGAACGAAGCGGCGCAGGCCGGACGTCAGAATCTGATAGTCGAAACGCCAGCCGAGGTTAAGCATCTCGGCTTGCTCGGTATCCGGCCACCAGCTGAACAGGTCGCCCTCGCGGTTGACCTCGCGCAGCGCATCTACGTAACCCATGTTGCCGAAGATCTCATCCAGCCATGCCCGTTCCGGTGCGAGAAAACCCGGACTTTGCTGGCAATCGCGCCAGTTCTTCACGTCCAGCTTCTGATGCGCGACGTACAGAGAACCGCAATACAGATATTCGCGGCGCTTGCGACGCTGTTTGTCCATGTAATGAGCGAAGTCATCCATGAACTTGAATTTCTGGTTCAGGCTGGCGTCGCCGTCCTGGCCCGTCGGCAGCAGCAGGCTGGCGATGCTGACCTTGTCGAAATCCGCTTGCAGGTAGCGTCCGTAACGGTCTGCCGTTTCGAAGCCGAGTCCCATGATCACGGCCTTGGGTTGCAGTCTCGAGTACAGCGCAACGCCGCCCTGCTCGGGAATTTCGGCATCGCAGGCATAAAGGAAATAACCGTCCAGCTGGTAAGCCGGATCATCGAGTTCCAAGGCAGAGGCGCGGGTATCCTGCAGGCAGATGACATCGGCATTCTGGGCTTGCAGCCAGCTGAGCAAACCTCGCTGTGCCGCCGCTTGAATGCCATTCACGTTGACACTGATGATCCGCATAAATGGCCCCTAAAAACACGTGCGTGTATGATAACCCAAGCTCTCCGTAATTAGCTAAATCCGTGGCTTCCGGGAATTTTCTTCATGCAGGCGTACCAGCGCGAATTCATTCGTTTTGCCATCGAGCGCGGGGTTCTGCGCTTCGGTGAGTTCACCCTGAAATCCGGCCGTACCAGTCCGTACTTCTTCAATGCCGGTCTGTTCAACAGTGGTAGTGCGCTGGCGCAGTTGGGGCGCTTCTACGCCGCCGCGGTTGCAGACAGCGGCATCGACTTCGATGTGATTTTCGGTCCAGCGTATAAGGGCATTCCGTTGGCGGCAGCCACCGCGATCGCTCTGGCCGAGCAGCATCAGCGCGATCTGCCGTGGTGCTTCAATCGCAAGGAAGCCAAGGATCACGGCGAGGGCGGCACTCTGGTCGGCGCCCCGCTGACCGGGCGTGTGCTGATCGTCGATGATGTGATCACCGCGGGCACGGCGATTCGCGAAGTCATGCAGATTATTCAGGCACAGAACGCCCAACCGGCTGGCGTGTTGATCGCGCTCAACCGTCAGGAGCGCGGTCAGGGCGAATTGTCGGCAATCCAGGAGGTGGAGCGCGACTACGCAATACCGGTGGTCAGTATTGTGTCGCTGTCGCAAGTGCTGGAGTACCTGGAAGAAGATAATCGGCTCAAACAGCATTTGCCCGCGGTGCAGGCGTATCGCGCGCAATACGGGATCTGACTAGGGATAGGTGCCTCGCCATGCTTCAGCCGGTAATCATTCGCTCCTTCGTTGCGTTGGGATTGTTGGCTTCGACATGGGCCGGCGCCGGCGAGCTTTATCGCTACACCGATGAACGGGGCGTCATGGTGCTCGATCGCCAGGGCGTGCCACCGCAGCACATCGGTCGCGGCTATCAGGTGCTCAATGAGCAGGGGCGGGTGATCCGGGTCGTTCCGCCTGCGCCTTCTGCCGAGGAGTTGCAGCGTTTGCGGCAGGAGAAGGCCCGCGCCGCGGCAGATGCCCAGCTGCTGAGGCTGTACGCCAGCACCGAGGATGTCGAGCGCGCCAGGAAGCGCAAGCTGGCGGAGCTCGAGAGTGTGATCGGCATTACCCAAGGCAACCTGCAGTCGCTCAGGTCGCAGCAGGGCAGCCTGCGGGCGCAGGCTGCCAAGCATGAGCGTGCCGGACGGGGTGTGCCAGACAACCTGCTGACACAGATTGCCAATCTCGAGAAGGAACAAGCGAGCCTGCTTCGCGATCTCGAGCGCTACCAGCGAGCCAAGACCGAGGCGGATACCAGCTTCAGGCGTGATCGCGAGCGCGTCGCCGAACTGCTCGGCCACTCTCGATAGCTCGTCCTTGCTTCGTCTGATCCGGCCGACGATCTGGATGCCGGATCGTTTGGTGTGCTGCCCGCTAGTTCACAAAGCCTGATCAACTGCCCAGCCGGTGCGCTTACTGGCGGGCGCGTTATTGTCGTCGGATAACAGACAAACCGCTCTAGATCAATAGGTTTAAGGTCGTGGTGAGATGCTGCAGGCCAGCCTGTACCTTTCGCCCCGAAAATTTTCGGGTGTGATATTTATCATGAAAGATAGGAACCTAAGCAGTTACACGGAGCTCCATAAACCAAAGGAAGAGTTTGCGACGCGTGCCGAATACCTCGAGCACGAACTGGAAATCATGGCGCCGCGTCGTTGGGGCGTGAACCTGCCGTTTCGCGATTACCGCTTCGAATTCGAAGACTGGGTGCCGGCGATGGCGGCAACGATCGGCAAGATTGTTATGGTGGCGGCGGTAGTGGCGGCGTTTGCTGGCCCGCTGGGCTTGTCCGACGAGTTCGTCATCGAGAACGTTCGCTTCGAAATGCTGATTGCTGCGATTCTGTTCGTGGTGCTGTTCTCGGGATTCCTGAATCCCACGGCCAACCTGGCAGGTACGCACGGTCCGCTGATTCCGCTGATTCCGCTCATCGTGGCGTCGGGCGGCCATCCCATGGCGCTAGGGCTCATGGTCGGCGTGCTGGGGTTTGCGCTGGGGATCTCCAAGGGCGGCAGCCTGCTGGCGAAGCTGACCAGTGATGGCGTGTGCGGCGGCCTGCTGCTCTACCTCGGTTTCATCGGCGTGACCTCGCAGATTCAGAAACTGTTCGCCTGGGCCAATGGCTTCGATATCGGTTACGTCGCCTTCGTCGTGGTATTCGTCACCATCGTGATGTACGCCTACCTCGAGCACATTCGCATGCGCTGGCTGGCAATTCCTCTGGGTTCAGGGCTGGCGGCGTTGACCGCGTTCCTGCTCGGCGCACCTTTCGAGTTCAGCACCGAACCGGGCATTCCAAATCTGAATCCTGCGTACTGGTGGGGCGAAAGCACCGGCTGGCAACTGGGCCTGCCGGAGCTGCATCACTTCATCGCGGTGGCTCCGTTTGCGGTGCTCGCGGTAGCCATGTGGTCGCCAGATTTCCTTGGTCATCGGGTGTTCCAGGAGCTGAACTATCCACGCAAGGCGCGCAAGGTGCTGATGAATATCGACGACACCATGTGCGTGGCGGCCGCGCGGCAGGCGGTCGGTACCGCCCTCGGCGGCGGAAACCTGGCGTCGTCCTGGGGTACCTACATGGTCCCGGCGGCTATCGCCAAGCGGCCGATCCCTGCGGGCGCACTTCTTACCGGGCTGCTCTGCGTGGTCGCTGCGCTGTGGGGCTACCCGATGGATCTGGCGATCTGGCCGCCGGTGCTGAGCGTGGCACTGCTGGTGGGTGTTTATCTGCCGCTGTTGGAAGCTGGCATGCAGATGACCCGCGAGGGCAAGACTTCGCAATCGGCAGCGATCGTGGTGTTCTCCTCGGCGCTGGTCAATCCGGTGTTCGGCTGGTCGCTGACCGTGCTGTTGGACAACCTCGGACTGATCGGTGACAAGGAGCGCGGGCAGAGCCTGAGCCATCTGCACCGCTGGGTGATTCCTACGATCGTGTTCGTTGTGCTGTGTGGCGTGATGCTGGGCATCGGCATGTTCCCCGGCATTCCGGCGATGTTCGAGTCGTTCCGCATCGACTTGTAATGCAACGGGCATGAAAAAGGGGAGCCTCGGCTCCCCTTTTTCATTGGCGTGAATTTCAGCGCTGGTTGTTGGTGATCAGCGTGCCCACACCGACATCGGTGAAGATCTCCAGCAGTACCGCATTGGGAACTCGTCCGTCGATGATGTGCGCGCTGGTCACGCCTCCCTGAACGGCTTCCAGGGCGCAGCGGATTTTCGGCAGCATGCCGCCGTAGATGGTGCCGTCGGCGATGAGCGCATCGACCTGAGCGGTGGACAGGCCGGTGAGCACATTACCCTGCTTGTCCATCAGGCCGGCGATGTTGGTTAGCAGCATCAGTTTTTCGGCCTTCAGCGCTTCGGCCACCTTGCCGGCGACCAGATCGGCGTTGATGTTGTAGGACTCGCCGTTCTCACCGACACCGATCGGCGCGATCACTGGAATGAAGTTGCCCTTGACCAGCATTTCCAGTAGCTCGGCGTTGACGCCGGTGACCTCGCCAACGTGGCCGATGTCGATGATCTCCGGCTTGGTCATCTCCGGCGTCTGGCGTGTAGCCTTGAGCTTCTTCGCCCGGATCAGCCCGGCATCCTTGCCGGTTAGGCCGATGGCGCTGCCCCCGTGCTGGTTGATCAGGCTGACGATGCTTTTATTGACCTGACCGCCGAGCACCATTTCCACCACGTCCATGGTCTGGCTGTCGGTTACGCGCATGCCATCAATGAAGTGGCTCTCGATGTTGAGACGCTTGAGCAGATCGCCGATCTGCGGGCCGCCGCCATGCACCACCACCGGATTGATGCCTACCGCCTTCATCAGCACGATGTCGCGGGCGAAGCCGGTCTTCAGCTCCTCGCTTTCCATCGCGTTGCCGCCGTACTTGATCACCAGGGTCTTGCCAACGAATCGGCGGATGTACGGCAGCGCTTCGGAAAGGACCTTGGCGAATTGGGTGGCAGCTTCACGGCTGAGGGTCATGCAGAACTCCGCAAAATCAGAACGGCAGTTTGAGGTCGGGTGCAACGTTATGCAGCTGGGTGCGGAAGACATCCTGGATGCGGCGGAGCTCTTCTGTGCTGTCGGCTTCAAAGCGCAGCACCAGCACCGGCGTGGTGTTGGAGGCGCGGATCAGGCCCCAGCCCTTCGGATAGTCGACCCGCATGCCATCAAGGGTGATCAGGTTCGCCTCGCCCCATTGCGCGTCGCGTTGCAGGGCGTCAATGATGGTGAATTTGCTTTCTTCTGTCACCGTGATGTTGATTTCCGGTGTGGAAATATCGCTCGGGAAGGCTGCGAATACCTGCTCGGCATCGCGTTTGTCCTGACTGAGGATTTCCAGCAGCCGCGCCGCACTGTAGATGCCGTCGTCGAAGCCGAACCAGCGTTCCTTGAAGAAGATGTGGCCGCTCATCTCGCCGGCCAGCAGCGCGCCAGATTCCTTCATCTTCTTCTTGATCAGCGAATGGCCGGTTTTCCACATTACCGGGCGACCGCCATAGCCGCTGATCAGCGGCGTCAGGCGGCGGGTGCACTTGACGTCGAAGATGATGTCGGCCCCGGGGTTGCGCGCCACCACATCCTTGGCGAACAGCATCAGCAGGCGGTCGGGATAGATCATGGTGCCGGCGTTGGTCACCACGCCGACGCGATCGCCGTCGCCGTCGAAGGCCAGACCAAGGTCGGCTTTTTCCGCTTTCACCTTGGCGATCAGGTCAACCAGATTCTCCGGCTTGCCGGGGTCCGGGTGGTGGTTGGGGAAGTTGCCGTCGACCTCGCAGTACAGTGGGATGACCTTGCAGCCGAGCGCCTCGATCAGCTGCGGAGCAATCACGCCGGCCACGCCGTTACCACAGTCGACGACGACCTTCATCGGCTTGGCCATGGCGATGTCACCGCGGATCTGCTGGAAATAGCGCTCCAGCACGTCCACGGGTTCGACTTTGCCGATGCCTTTGCTGAGGTCGCCGGTTTCGATGCGCCGGCGCAGTGCCTGGATCTGTTCGTTGGCCAGGGTGTCGCCGGCAATGACGATCTTGAAACCGTTGTAGTCGGGCGGATTGTGGCTGCCGGTGAGCATCACCCCGGATTTGCCGGCGAGAATATTGGCCGCGTAGTAGAGCACCGGAGTCGGCACCATGCCGATGTCGCTGACGGTGCAGCCGCTGTCTACCAGGCCCTGGATCAAGTGCTGAACCAGCTCCGGACCGGACAGGCGACCGTCACGACCGACCGAGACATTGGCTTCGCCCTTGGCAAGGCTTTCCGAGCCGACCGCACGACCGACCCAGTAGGCGGTCTCGTTGGTCAGGCTGTCGCCGACCACGCCACGGATGTCGTAGGCGCGGAAGATGCTGGCGGGCAGGTTCGGGGCTTTGGCACTGCTCATTGCGGTTTCTCGCTCCTTGGTGTCGAGGCCGAAGAGATCCAGGTCCTCGTCGAGAATGTCGATGTCGAGAATATCGGTGTCCGGTACGCGCGGATCGACGTACTCGTTGGATTTGGCTTGCTGGACGGTAGGCGCCGTCGCAGCGGATGTGTGAACGGGTGCCGATCCAGCAGGGCGGATAGGCAAGCGGACCATGTTCCGGGCCAGCGCTTCGAGCGCGGGCAGGCTCAGGGACGGTACTTGGATGGTCCTGCCGGAGGAGAGTTCCTGCAGGATCCGGTTGAGCTGCAGCACGTCGTCACGCAGGCGCCGCTGCTGGGTGCTCACCAGCAGTTGCAAGCCGATCAGGATGCCGGCCAGTGAGAGCAGTGCCGCGGCCAGCAGCATGAGCGGCGAGTAACCGCTGGCTGCTGCTGCGGCGGCTGGCTGGAAGCTGAGTTTCCAGTGCGGGTTGCCGCTCGAAAGTTGCAGGACCGGGCCGCTGCCACTGCCGCGCTGGAGCAGTACCTTCTCGGGCGAATTGTCGAACTGCTGAACGAGGCGCAGCTGACCAGCATCCGCGGGCAGGCGCGGCAGTGTGGCGAGTAGCCGATCGAGCTCGATCACCCGCAGCAATGTTCCCTGGGCCGGCTGCTGGTCGGACGTGCGCAGCGGGGCGGCGCTGTAGATCATCCAGGTCTTGCCGACCTGATAGGCCTCGGCCGCTGGTGCGTCGCCGCTCTCGGCCTTTTGCAACATATCCAGCGCCGCGAAGTTCACCGGTCCCGCCCGGTCGGGTTCCGGCCGGGCGCGTCCGCGGGCATTGATATGCGCATCGATGACCCCTGGCTGCTGCCGCAGCGCCTGCTCGGCAACATCGATCTGCTCCGGCTGCCCGCTGCGCAACGCCTCAAGCAGTCTTGGGTCGGCAGCGGCGGCCTGGGTGTCGGCCTGCAGCTGCGCGAGCGCCTGCTCCAGCGCGCTGGCATGGCTCTGTCCCCAAGCGTGGGCAAGCGCGGCCTGCTGTTCTTGCTGGCTGTTCTGCAAGTTGAACCAGAGCAGTGCCGATGCTGCGCTCAGGCCGACCAGTGCGGGAAGCAGTCCGCTCAGCAGCAGGGTGGGCGATTGGTGGTTGCGTTGCTTGGCGGTGGTGTCGGCCGGGTTCAGTACGCCTGAATCCTTGGCGGTGCGCTTGAAGAGTGCCATGAAGCTCCTCGAATCATCCTGAAGGGTAAGCGGGGGCGTATTTACTCAGTGACTGCCGGAATGGCCGAACCCGCCGGCGCCGCGATCGCTGCTGTCGAAGCTGTCGACCAGCTCGAAACGGGCCTGCACCACCGGCACCAGCACTAACTGGGCGATGCGCTCGCCGACGGCGATGGTGAAAGCGCTCTGGCCGCGGTTCCAGCAGGAGACCATCAGCTCGCCCTGATAATCGGAATCGATCAGTCCAACCAGATTGCCGAGCACGATGCCGTGCTTATGGCCCAGGCCCGAACGCGGCAGGATCAGCGCGGCCAGCCCAGGATCGGCGATGTGGATCGACAGGCCGGTGGGGATCAGCAGCGTCTGTCCCGGTTCGAGGATGGTGTCGCTCTGCAGCATGGCGCGCAGGTCGAGGCCGGCGGAGCCCGGTGTGGCGTATTCGGGAAGGGGAAAGTCCTGGCCGAGGCGAGGGTCGAGGATCTTGGCTTGGAGTGCGTGCATGGTTAGGCCTGTTTGTAGCGGTCGGCGATGAAGGCAATTAGCGCGCGGGCAATGTGGCCCTTGCTGGCCTGGCCGAAACGGGTGACGTGCTGCTGGCGATCGATCACGCTGACGGCGTTTTCTTCGCTGTTGAAGCCGATACTGGGATTGGCCACGTCGTTGGCGACGATCAGGTCAAGATTCTTGTCGCGCAGCTTGCGCATGGCGTAGTCCAGCAGATTCTCGGTCTCGGCGGCGAAACCGACGCAGAACGGGCGATCCGGACGGCTGGCCAGGGTGGCGAGAATGTCCGGATTACGGACCATCTGCAGCAGCAGGCCGTCGCCGCTGTTGGGGTCTTTCTTGAGTTTCTGCGGCGCCACCACTTCCGGGCGGTAGTCGGCCACCGCCGCCGCCGCGATCAGCAGATCGCAGGGCATGGCGGTTTCGCAGGCGGCGAGCATGTCGCGGGCGCTGACGACGTCGATACGCTGTACGCGATCCGGCGTCGGCAGGAACACGGGGCCGGTTACCAGCGTGACTCGCGCGCCGGCTTCGGCGGCCGCCTCCGCGAGAGCGAAGCCCATCTTCCCCGAGCTGTGATTGGTGATGTAACGCACCGGGTCGATGTTTTCCTGGGTGGGCCCGGCGGTGATCAGCAGATGCAGGCCGGTCAGCAGGCCGGTTTCGAAGCAGTCGGCAGCTGCCTGCGCCAGTTCCTCGGCCTCGAGCATGCGGCCCATGCCGACATCGCCGCAGGCCTGGCTGCCGGAACCGGGGCCGAACAGGCGGATTCCGCGCTCGAGCAACAGTTCACGATTGGCCTGGGTGGCCGGATCGGCCCACATCGCCTGGTTCATCGCTGGTGCCAGGGCAACCGGGGCGTTGGTCGCCAGTACCAAGGTGGTCAGCAGATCGTTGGCGATGCCCTGGGCCAGGCGCGCCATGAGGTCGGCGGTGGCCGGGGCTATCAGGACCAGATCGGCCCAACGGGCCAGTTCGATGTGCCCCATGGCCGCTTCCGCAGCGGGGTCGAGCAGGTCCAGATGGACCGGGTGGCCAGAGAGCGCCTGCAGGGTAAGAGGTGTGATGAATTCACGCCCGCCCTGAGTCATCACCACCCGGACTTCGGCGCCGTGGTCGCGCAGGCGGCGGACCAGTTCGGCGCTCTTGTAGGCGGCGATGCCGCCGCCGACGCCCAGGACGATGCGTTTACGATACAGCCGCTGCATAGGCCTGCCTTGTTATCTGCTAGGGACTGTCCGGAGTGAGAACCAGGTCGGAAGTTGCCTGATGCCCCGGAAAAATGACGGGCTAAGATAGCACAGCGCCCGCAGCGGAAAAGCGGGCTTGCTCGACAGGGAGAGGACATGAGCATACGCGACTGGCCGGCGGCGGAGCGGCCGCGGGAAAAGCTACTCGAACAGGGCGCTGCTGCGCTTTCCGACGCCGAATTGCTGGCGATATTCCTGCGCACCGGGGTTGCCGGCAAAAGCGCGGTGGATCTGGCCCGGCACCTGCTCGCCGAGTTCGGCAGCCTGCGCGCGCTGCTGGAGGCGGAGCTTGATCAGTTCAGCACCCATCTGGGCCTCGGGCCCGCCAAGTTCGCCCAGCTGCAGGCTGTGCTGGAGATGGCGCGCCGCCATCTGGCCGAGCGGCTGCGTCGCGACTCGGCGCTGGAGTCGCCGCAGGCGGTGCGTGACTACCTCAAAGCGCGGCTGCGCCACGAGCCGCATGAGCTGTTCGGCTGCCTGTTTCTCGATTCCAAGCATCGCGTGCTGGCCTTCGAAGTGCTTTTTCAAGGCGCCATCGACGGCGCCAGCGTCTACCCACGCCAAGTGGTCAAGCGCGCCCTGGCGCAGAACGCGGCGGCGGTCATCCTCACGCACAATCACCCCTCCGGTGTGTCCGAACCCAGCCAGGCCGATCGCCAGCTGACTCAGCGCCTGAAGGAGGCGCTGGCGCTGATCGACGTGCGGGTGCTCGATCATTTCATCGTCGGCGACGGTGAGCCGCTGTCGATGGCCGAATCCGGGTGGATGTGATCGCCTACGCGAGCAGTGGCACCAGCAGTAGCGGGCCGAGCACCAGCAGCACGAAGAGGCCGTTCCAGCCGAAGGCGATGCGCCAGGGCGACAGCTGGGCGTGGCGCGCCAGCATCAGCGCCGAAGGTCCGTAGGGCGACAAGAGCATCGCCAGGGAGAAACCGCTCAGCAGTGCCACTGCCGGCTGCATGACCGCCACACCATGCCCGGCTAGCTGCGCCAGCAGCGCAACACAGACGCTCAGCGAAATGATTGGCGCGACCCCCAGCAGGGCCAGCGCGATGATGGTGAGCATGCTGGCGCTGCCGAGACCGAACAGCGCCAGCGGCGTGGTGCTGAACTGTTCAGCCAGCGCGCCTACCGGCACCAAGGTGGCGGTGAGTCCGCCGAGCACAGCCGAACAGGCGAAGATGAAAATCTCGTTGCGCATGCCGGCGAGGGTTTCGCGCACCTCAGTATGGATTGCGCGTGGTTTCTCGCCTTGCGTGCGCAGGGTGCCGAGCACGGCCAACGGCACCAGCAGCATTGCGGCCTGGGTCGCCGAAAGCGGGGTGAGTGCAGCCAGCAGGGCAATCAGCAGAATGCCCAGCAGGCTGCCGAGCAACAGGCCCCTGAAACGCACCGGGTCGCCCCTGCTCGGGCCGGCGTCGCTGGTGCGTAGCTGCCGAAGGCGGTGGTTCTCCAGCGGCCAGCCAGCCAGTAGCAGGAACAGTGCCGCAAGCAGGCCAAACGGCAGCAAGGTGCCCCAGCTCAGGCCTGGCAGCTCGCGGGTCAGGATCGCGACCGCGACACTGGTCGGCGCAAGCAGTGGCACCAGGGCGAAGCCGCGCAGGGCGGCGACCATTACGCCGCGGCGGCCTTCACGGCGTTGCGTTTCGCTGTAGCGACGACTCTGCAGGTATCGCTCCAGCGAGCCGCAAACCAAGTTGAGCATGCCGAAACTGAGGATCGAGCTGATCGCGAAGGTGCTCAGCAGGTAGCGCGGGTACAGCGTGGCGGGCGCTCCGGCGAGCAGCAGGCGGTGCAGTTCGCCGAGCTGCCGCTGGCGCTTGACCAGACAATGCATCAACCCCAGCGCGCCGACGAAGGCGCCATAGTACGCGGCGGACGCGAGCAGTCGCTGACCTTGCTCCCAGCTGGCACTGCCGCTCAGCGCCCAGTAGCCGAGCAGGCTCAGCGTGACCAGACCGAGGCGACGTGGGTAGGGCATCAACGAGCGCCAGTGCCAGGCGAAGAACGTGGTCAGCAGCGCGCCGCTGGCCACGCTGAGGGGCTGCACCCGGGTCACTAGGGCCAGCAGTTCGCAGAGCAGCGCCAGCGGCAACAGAGCGGTCATGGTCTCAGAGCAAATCGCTGCGCAGCGGGTCGCGCGTGAAGACGCTCTGACCAAGATCGATCAGGCGCGGCTGCTCATCGAGGACGCCATGGTAGGCCATGAGCACTTTGTGCCAGCTGGAGCACCCACGCGCGATGGTGCAAACCCGGCTGCCAGCGCGTGCCGGGCTGCTGAAGTTGGCGTTCAGTGACGGCGTGGTAGCGACGCGGCGCACTTCCGGCTGCTGCGCCTTTGCTGCGCAGGGCCGCAGAGGGATGTCCAGCGACGTGGCAGCAGCCCCGCCGAGCAGGTTGACTGCGCTGTTCAGATGCTTCGGTTGCACGAACACCGTGCCGTCAGGGTCGTATTCGCCCAGGCGGCAGCCGAGGTGCTGCGGGCGCCCAGTCAGACTGGCTGCGAGCTGTCGAAGGCTGGCGCTGGCGTGGGGCTGGTTGGACATGGTGGCGTGCGGATGATGGCTTGCGCAGCAGACTCGCAGTCTTTAGGCTTTCGGTCAATAAGATGGAATCATGTTTCGCTGTGCGAAATTATAAAAGAGCCAGTCCGGAGGTTCGCATGTTTACCCGTATCGGCATCATCGGCGCCGGCGCCATGGGGCGCGGCATCGCTCAGCTGTTCGCCTGTGCCGGCCAACAGGTCCAGCTGTACGACGCACGCCCCGACGCGGTCGCTCAGGCACTCGATTTCAACCGCGAGCTGCTTGAGCGCAACGTCGCCAAGGGGCGCATGGCTGCCGAACAGCTCACCGCGGCGCTCGCGCGGATGCGGCCGGCGCACGCGCTGGCGGAGCTGGCCGGCTGCGACCTGCTGATCGAGGCCATCGTCGAGAACCTGGAGGCCAAGCAGGCACTGTTCGTCGAACTGGAGGCGCTGATCGCCGACGATGTGGTGCTCGCGACCAATACCTCGTCACTCTCGGTCACGCGCATTGCCGCCGCCTGCCGCCGTCCGCAGCGGGTAGCCGGCTTTCATTTCTTCAACCCGGTGCCGTTGATGAAGCTGGTGGAAGTGGTGCGCGGCGAACGTACCGATCCCCAGGTGACTGCACGACTGACAGCGCTGGCCGAGCAGGCCGGGCACTTTGTCGCGAACACGCCTGATACGCCGGGCTTTCTGGTCAATCACGCCGGTCGTGCCTATGGCACCGAGGCCCAGCGCATTCTCAGTGAAGGGATCGCCAGTGCCGAGCAGATTGACCGTATCCTGCGTGACGGACCGGGATTCCGCATGGGGCCGTTCGAGTTGTTCGACCTCACCGGGCTGGACATCTCCCATGCCGTCATGGAGTCGGTCTACGAGCAGTTCTACCAGGACCCCCGTTACACGCCATCCTATCAGGCGGCCCAGCGTGTCGCGGCCGGGTTGCTCGGACGCAAGAGCGGCCAGGGCTTCTACCGCTACGAGAACGGACAGCAGATCCGCACGCCGGAACCGCAATTCCCGCCAGTGCAGATTGATCGTTCGTTCTGGCTGGACAGCGCGGATGCCGAGCTGCGTGCGCGGCTGGCGGCACTGCTGCGCCAGAGCGGTGCGCAGCTGGAGCAGGGCGAGACGCCTTCGGCACGTGCCATCTGCCTGATCACCCCGCTGGGCGAGGATGCCAGCAACATGATCGAACGCCTGGCACTGCCGGCGGCGCGCTGCATCGCTTTCGATGTGTTTGCCGATTTCGACCGGCGTCGTGTGCTGATGCGCCAGCCGGCGCTTGAGCCGGCGCTGGAGGCGCAGGCACGTCAGGCGTTGGGGGCTGACGCTGTGCCGGTGGAGGTGATCAACGACTCGCCGGGATTCATCAACCAGCGCGTGATCGCGAGCATCGTCAATCTCGGCTGTGAAATTGCGCAGAAGGGTATCGCCGAACCGCATACGCTGGATCGCGCGGTACAGCTTGCCCTCGGCTATCCCCGCGGGCCGCTGGGGTTCGCCGAGCGCTATGGGGCGGCACGTATTCTCGCCGTCCTGCAGGGGCTGCAGCACTGCTACGGAGGCGAGCCGCGCTATCGCCCGAGTGCCTGGCTGCGCCGGCGCGTGCAGTTGGGACTGCCGCTGGCCGCGCCCGATAGCCGCGACGACTGACCAGCCGGGGTGGTGTGTAACGACCTCGTAAGCACTGGCCCTTCAGTTTGCGTCGGGACGGCCGTTAGCCTGATGCCTGCCCGCTTAAAGGCACTTTGCTACTAAGGCACTACTGTCTTTCTCGCCGGGGTATGGGTAAAACGCTGTGTCCACGACAAGAACAAGAGGCTGCATATGCGCGCCCCCCTTCGCCTTAGCTTCCGCGCCTGCCTGCTGCACGGCCTGGCAATCGGCTGTCTGCTACTGATCCATTACTGGATCGCGCTGCCGTTCTATCTGCTTGCGCCACTGTTGCTGGTGTTGGCGCTGGCACCCTGGTTCGGCCCGTGGGCCACGCCGGATGCAACGGCCACTGCGCCCGGCGATGAACTGCAGGCATTCACTGAACTGAGCAAGAGCCTGTCCCAGCATACCTGTCACAACGCGCTTTCCGCCGCACAGGTGGCGTTCAGTGCGGAGCAGCTCGCCAGCCGCCTACAATCGCAGCTGCAGGCCGTCAGCGAGATCGCCAACGGTGCCGAGGCCATGGCCGCAACCGGACAGGACAGCGCCGAGCGCGCCCGTCACACGCTGGAGGCGGCCGAAGCCGTGCGCCGCAGCAGTGATGCGGGACAGACCGAGCTGCTGCACGCGATCGAGCGGATGCAGCAGCTGAGCGCACAAACCCAGTCGAGTCGCGAGCTGATCGACGGGCTCTCCGCACGCACCGAGGAGATCCGCCAGATCACCGATGTCATCCAGTCCATTGCCAGCCAGACCAACCTGCTCGCGCTCAATGCCGCCATCGAGGCGGCGCGTGCCGGCGAGGCGGGGCGCGGCTTCGCGGTGGTCGCCGATGAAGTGCGCAACCTGGCCGCGCGGACATCGAGCGCAACCGAGGAAGTTGGACGGATGGTCGCCGATATCCGTCAGCAGAGCGGGGCGGTGGTCAGCCATATCCAGCAGCAGGCCAGCGAGCTGGATGAAGCCGCCGCGCAGATTGCCAGCACCGGTCAGCAGCTGACCGGCATCGCCGAACTGGCCAGCGGCGTGGAAACCCAGGTGGCGGAGATCACCTCCGGCACGGCCAGCAACCACGAGCGTCTGACCGCGTTGTTCGTCGCCCTCGATCAGTTGCGCGCCGATGCACTCGATAGCGAGAAGCAGACCCGTCAGCTGGAGCAGGCCGCCGAGCGGCTGGTCGCACAAGCCGAAAGCGCCAGCGAGCAGCTCGCCGAAGTGCAGCTGGACGACTACCACCAGACGATCTACGACCTCGCCCGCCAGGGTGCGGCGGATATTGCGGCGCGCTTCGAGGCGGATATCGATGCCGGGCGCATCACTATCGACGACCTGTTCGATCGCAATTATCAGGCACAGCCTGGAACCGATCCGGTGAAGTACCACACCCGGTTCGATCGCTATGCCGACGGCGTGCTGCCGGCGATTCAGGAGCCGCTGCTGGCGCGGCACGACGCGATCGTCTACGCGATCGCCACCACGCCGGAAGGTTACGTGCCGACTCACAACAGTGCGTTCAATCATCCGCCGGTGGGCAATCCGGAAATCGACCGCAGTCGCAGCCGCAGCAAGCGGCTGTTCAACGACCGTACCGGCGGGCGCTGTGGTAGCCACCAGCGCAATGTGCTGTTGCAGACCTACAGTCGTGACACCGGCGAACTGATGCACGACCTTTCGGTGCCGGTCGTGGTCAAGGGGCGGCATTGGGGCGGCTTGCGTCTGGGCTATCGCCCGGAGGCTTGAGCCGACGGCGCGGGCAGCCGCGGTTCAGGGCGCCAGTGCCATCCACTGGTCGCTCAGGCTGCGGGTGTGGCGGTCGACCATGATCGGCGCGAACGGTCGGCCCGATGCGGTGGTGAAGTTGTTGCTGCCACTGTTCATGTCTTCCAGCGCCACCTTGAGGAAGCTCCAGCGGGTCTTTACCTGGGCGAGCGCCGGATTGCTGCGCTCATCGAGCTGCGCTAACTGGGCGTCGATGGCAGGCACCAGCTGGCGCTCGTCCTGCCCCAGATAGGTGTCAGGCTGCTCGCGGGCCGTCTCGAAGCTACCGATATAGGCGCGGCTGAGGTACTGCACGGCGAGGTATTCAACCTTCGCCGGCAGCTCGGCCCGCACGTCGGCACCCTGCTGGCCGCGTACCGCGGTGAGGAATTCGCGCAGTGCCTTGCTCATTTCCAGCGGCCAGCCCCAGGGCATGTCGTCCTCGGCACGGCCAAAACTGGCGCCTTCGCGCAGCTTCGCCTGCAGCTCGCGGTAACTGTCGCGTAGGGCGGTGGTGGGATTAGGCAGGGCCTGCATGGCGTTGCTCAGCGCCAGTATGTCGGCGTCCATGCGTGCCAGATGGGCTTTCTGGAAACCTTCGCCACGGTATAGCAGCAGGCTGCTGGTGGCGCGGTTGGCGTGTATCTGCAAGCTCTCGAGGGGGGCGAAGGGTTGGCTGTGAGCGACCGGGCCTGGTAGCCAGGCGGCGACAAGGACCAGCAGCCAGATCCATATCCGATGGCGCATTGTTGTGCTCCTTTTTTGTTTTTATCGAAGCGGATGCCTGCTTAGTGCAGTTGGCATTTCAGAGCCTAACGGACCACTGGCGAAGTGGTATCACCCCAAAGTGTGATTCGCAGCGCGGTGCAGTGTCGGCACAACGCCCGATTGCCCGCCGCAACAAGAGGCCACGCGCGCCTAGAGCATGCGCTCGAGCCCGATGACATCCGCCAGCCAGGCATTCAGGCGTCGCCAGAGCCCACCGGGCTCCTTCTCAAGAATGACGCGCCGCCCCTGCTCCTCGGCGACCCATACCAGCTGCCGGGTGTTGCCACGCTTGGCCAGCCGCACCTCGTAGCTGATCGCCGGCGTCATACCTTCCAGTGTCAGCCGCTGGACCTCGCGGGCGAGCGCCGGGCTGTCCACCAGGATGCCGACCTCGCTGTTCCACAGCACCGAGCGCGGGTCGAAGTTGAGCGAGCCGATGAAGACGCGCTGCTGGTCGAAGACCGCAGCCTTGCTATGCAGGCTGGACTCGGATTCGCCGAAGAAGCTGTAGGAGGTCGTCTGCTCCGGTTGTCGGCGCAGTTCGAACAGACGCATGCCGAGTTCCAGCATCCGCCGCCGGTAAGGCGCGTAGCCGCCATGCACGGCCGGTACGTCGGTGGCTTCGAGCGAGTTGGTAAGGATGCGAATGGTCACACCGGCGCGAGAGCGCTCGGCGAGGTAGTCGACGCCGCTGGCGGTGGGGACGAAATACGCCGAAACCAGCGTGAGCTCGTTTTGCACCGAGTTCAGTGCCGGTGCCAGCTGGGTAGTCAACAGCTCTGCGGGCGGGCCGTCGGCCAGAAGCTTGTCCGGCTCGTCCCATAGCGCTTGCGCAGGCGCCCAGGTCAGCTCGGCTAGCCATCGTTGAAGTTGCGGCTGGCGCCGATAACGGATCAGCCGTCGGTACAGCGTGCCGTCTTCCCGGCGTGCCTGTTCAAGATGCTGACGGAGCTGCACCCGGGCCTGGTGCAGCTTCCGCTCGCGCGGCGGTCGCCAGAGGAAATGCTGGATCGGCACACTCAGTTGATGGTTCCAGTACTGGTCGAAGCTGGTCGCCAGCTGCCGCGCCACCCGGCCGGCCGCCAGCAGGTCGATGTCGGTAAAGTTGAGGCTGCGGTCGGCGTCGAAATACTCATCACCCAGGTTGCGCCCGCCGACGATTGCCAGACTGCTGTCGACCAGCAGCAGCTTGTTGTGCATGCGGCGGTGCTGCTGCGACAGATGCAGCAGGCGTCCGAGCGTGCGGCTGATCTTGTTGCTACGACCGCCGCGCAACGGGTTGAACACGCGGATCTGCACGTTCGGATGGGCCGCCAGCGTGGCGATGTTGTAATCATGCCCGTCGCTGGTGGTGTCGTCCAACAGCAGTCGGACCCGCACGCCGCGGTCGGCGGCGCGCAGCAATTCATCGATCAGCAGGCGCGTGGAGAGGCCGTCATGAACGATGTAGTACTGCACATCCAGGCTGACCTGCGCGGCGCGAAACAGCTCGGCGCGGGCGGCGAACGCTTCGCTGCTCTCAGGCAGCAGACGAAAGCCGGAGTGCTCGTCCGACTGCGCCGCTTCCAGCCGTTGCAGCTGCCGGCCAAGCGCCGAACCGGCCGCATCGATAGCGTAAGAAGGCGTCGGGGTCGGCTGGCTGGCACAGCCGGCAAGCGACAGCACGATCGACAGCAGCAGGAGCGCTCGCACGGTTATCCCTGTCCGATCCGGTAACGTTCAGCTTAGACGTCGTAGCGCGCGCCGAATTCAGAAACGGTCCTTCAGACGGTACCAGAGCATGCCCAACGCCAGCAGCGGCGAGCGCAGTGCCGGGCCGCCTGGGAAGGTCGGGTGCGGCACCTTGGCGAACAGGTCGAAGCCGCGGCTTTCACGGCCGGCGATGGCTTCGGCGAGCAGACGCCCGGCTAGGTGGGTGGCATTCAATCCGTGACCGGCGTAGGCCTGGGCGAAATAAACGTTGGGCTGGTCCGGCAGGCGGCCGATCTGCGGCAGGCGATTGGCGCCGATGCCGAGCATCCCGCCCCACTGATACTCGATGCCGATGCCCTGCAGTTGCGGGAAGACCGCAAGCATTTTCGGCTGCATATAGCCGGCGATGTCCCCTGGATCGCGCCCCGAATAGTGGCAGGCGCCGCCGAAGAGCAGGCGGCGGTCGGCGGACAGGCGGAAGTAGTCGAGCGCCACGCGCTGGTCGCAGACGGCCATGTTCGACGGCAGCAGCTCGTGACAGAGCGCTTCGGGCAGGCGTTCGGTGGCGATGATGTAACTGCCGGCCGGCAACACCTTGCCCGCCAGCTGCGGTTGCAGGCGGCCGAGATAGGCGTTGCAGGCCAGTACCAGCGTGGTGGCGCGTACCGTGCCGCGAGCGGTATGCACACGGGTCGGAGAGCCGTAGTCGATGCGCTCCACCGGCGATTGTTCGTACAGACGTACACCCAGGCTCTGCGCGGCGGCGGCTTCGCCGAGCGCGAGATTGAGCGGATGCAGGTGCCCGGATCCCATGTCGACCAGGCCGCCAAGGTAGCGCGGCGAACCGACTACCTCGCCAAGGTTGGCTCGCGACACCCGACGCAGCGGATGCGGATAGCCAAGGCGCAGCAGGTCCGAGTACTCCGCCTCGAAGCCCTTCAGATGGCGCGGCTTGGTTGCCAGGTCGCAGTATCCCCAGCGCAGGTCGCAATCGATGGCATGGCGGGCGATGCGCTGACGAACGATGTCGACGGCCTCGAAACCCATGCGCTTGAGCTCGTCGACACCGTCTTCGCCAAGCAGCGCAGCGAACTGCTCGACGTCATGGCCGACGCCGCGAATCAGCTGGCCGCCATTACGGCCGCTGGCGCCCCAGCCAACCTGCCGCGCCTCCAGCAGAATGACCGAAAGACCGCGCTCGGCCAGCTCGATGGCGGTGTTGAGACCAGTGAAGCCCGCACCGATCACGCAGACATCGGCCTGCTGTTCGCCCTCCAGAGCCGCGAAACGCAGCTCGCGGTTGACGCTGGCGGCATAGTAGGACGGTGCATGGCGCGCCTCGCTGGCGGCACTGCTCGGACTGGATTCAGGAGTATCGTGAATGACTTGCATCGCCCAAGGGTAGCCCGGTTGAGCGACACGGGGCAAAGCGGCAGTCAGGCGAAAGGGAAGGGTAGACGCTGCGTACGGCCGGCTTCGGCGGTCTGGCCCGCGCTCAGGAGGGTGGCGCGAATGCGTCTGGCGCGGTCATTCCGGGACGGGCAGGTCGAGTGACTCCTTGATCTCCTCCATCACGATGTAGCTTTTCGATTCCCTGACGTGCGGCAGCTTGAGCAGGATGTCGCCGAGCAGCTTCCGGTACGAGGCCATCTCGGAGATCCGCGCCTTGACCAGGTAATCGAAGTCGCCGGACACCAGATGGCATTCCAGCACGTGGGGCAGCTTGAGCACCGCGCGGCGAAATTCCTCAAAGATGTCGCCGGACTTGTACGCCAGGCTGATCTCGACGAATACCAGCAGGCCGGCCTTGAGGTGCTGCGGATTCAGCCGTGCCGAATAACCCATGATGATGCCCTCGCGTTCCAGCCGGCGTACGCGTTCGGTGCATGGGGTGGTCGAGAGTCCGACGCGCTCGCCCAGTTCGGTGAAGGGCAGACGCCCTTCGGCCTGCAGGATGCGCAGGATCTGGCGATCGATCTTGTCCAGTTCTCGGCGGCTCTGATGGCGAGTTCGCACGGTGAAATACCCTCCACGAAAAGCGCATTTGGCGTTAAGAAAGGCCAAAGATAGCTATTTATATAGGGAATATCACTGGCTGCTGCTTTTTATACTCCGCTTCAATAGTGATCCGGAAAAGCCCGGTCGAAGCGGGCGGGAGGCAGCAATGCGTGTACTGGTATTGGGAAGCGGCGTCGTCGGTACTGCCAGCGCCTACTATCTGGCGCGGGCCGGTTTCGAGGTGGTGGTGGTCGACCGCCAGCCGGCGGTGGCCATGGAGACCAGTTTCGCCAATGCCGGGCAAGTGTCGCCCGGTTATGCCTCACCGTGGGCCGCGCCGGGAGTGCCGCTGAAGGCGATGAAGTGGCTGTTGCAGCGCCACGCGCCGCTGGCGATCAAGCTGACCGGCGATGTTGACCAGTATTTGTGGATGGCGCAGATGCTGCGCAATTGCACCGCCGCACGTTACGCGGTGAACAAGGAGCGCATGGTTCGGCTGTCCGAGTACAGTCGCGACTGCCTCGATGAATTGCGCGGGGAAACCGGCATCGCCTATGAAGGCCGCCAGCTCGGCACCACCCAGCTGTTTCGCAGCCAGGCGCAGTTGGATGCGGCCGCCAAGGACATCGCCGTGCTGGAGCGTTCCGGCGTGCCCTACGAGCTGCTCGACCGCGCCGGCATCGCGCGTGTCGAGCCAGCGCTGGCGAACGTGGCAGACAAGCTCAGCGGCGCCCTGCGCCTGCCGAATGATCAGACCGGCGACTGTCAGTTGTTCACCACTCGCCTGGCCGAGATGGCACGCGAGCTAGGTGTCGAGTTTCGCTTCGAGCAGAATATTCAACGCCTCGACTACGCTGGCGACCGGCTTGCCGGAGTGTGGATCGACGGTAAGCTGGAGGCGGCCGATCGCTACGTACTGGCGCTGGGCAGCTACAGCCCGCAAATGCTCAAACCGCTGGGCATCCGCGCTCCGGTATATCCGCTCAAGGGCTATTCGCTGACGGTACCGATCAGCGATCCGGCAATGGCGCCGGTGTCCACCGTGCTCGATGAAACCTACAAGGTAGCCATCACCCGCTTCGACCAACGGATTCGCGTTGGCGGCATGGCGGAGATCGCCGGTCACGACCTGTCGCTCAACCCGCGGCGGCGAGAAACGCTGGAAATGGTCGTCGGCGATCTGTTCCCGCTGGGCGGCGACACGAGCGAGGCGCTATTCTGGACCGGACTGCGGCCGGCGACGCCAGACGGTACGCCGATCATCGGCGCCACGCCGTACCGCAACCTGTTCCTCAATACCGGCCACGGCACCCTCGGCTGGACCATGGCCTGCGGCTCCGGACGTGTGCTGGCTGATCTGCTGGCGTCCAAACGTCCGCAGATCAGTACCGAGGGCCTGGACATCTTCCGCTATGGCACGCACAAGGAGATCCGCAAGCATGCCCATCCAGCGCCTGCACACTAAGCCCCGCTACAGCGAGGCGGTCATCCACCGGGGCACGGTCTATCTGTCCGGCCAACTGGCCGATGATCTGTCTGGCGACATCCGCCAGCAGACTCGCGAAACCCTGGCGAGCATCGAGCGGATGCTCGCCGAGGCCGGCACCGACAAGTCGCGTCTGCTGTCGGCGCTGATCCACCTGCGCGATGTCGCCGACTACGCGGGGATGAACGAGGTCTGGGACGATTGGGTGCCGCTGGGTAGCGCGCCGGCGCGTACCACAGTGCAGGCGCTGCTGTATGCGCCGGAGGTGCGCGTGGAGATCACCATCGTCGCCGCGTTGCCGGACTTGTCCGGGCCGAATCTCTGACCGCGTGAGCCGCCTGTTCGGAGCGCCCCGGATAGCGCTCCAGCGTGTTGTAAATACTGAACGCCGTTGCCATCATAGCGCCCAATCGCATCGCTCTTGGTAGGGGATCCCCGTATTGGACGTAGGCGTTCGACTGCAAACCATCCGCAAGCTAAAAGGGCTGTCCCAGCGTGAACTCGCCAAGCGCGCGGGCGTCACCAACAGCACCATTTCCATGATCGAGAAGAACAGCGTCAGCCCCTCGATCAGCTCGCTGAAGAAGGTCCTGAGCGGGATTCCCATGTCGCTGGTGGAGTTCTTTTCGCCGGACTTCGAGCAGGACAGCGACACCCAGGTGGTCTACAAGGCGAGCGAGCTGATCGACATCTCCGATGGCGCGGTGAGCATGAAGCTGGTGGGCAAGGCGCATCCGAGCCGGGCCATCGCCTTCCTCGACGAAACCTACCCGCCCGGGGCGGATACAGGCATGGACATGCTTGCCCATCAGGGGGAAGAGGCCGGCATGCTGGTCGAGGGACGCCTGGAGCTCACGGTCAACGGCCAGACCTATGTGCTCGAGACGGGTGACAGCTACTACTTTGAAAGCAGCAAACCGCACCGCTTCCGCAATCCATTCGATGAGCCGGCCCGCCTGATCAGCGCGACCACGCCGGCGAACTTCTGAGCAGGCGGGCTGCAATGCGACAAAGGGTCGCTGGCGCGACCGGTGCCGACAGCAGTTGTTTCGGCTGACGGGGCTTGCCGTTATACTACCGCCCGCTCGCGTAACCGTGGCCGCGGGCGTGTCTAGCCACAATGAGGGTGAAAGGTGAACCTGATTAAGAAGATCCTGGTAGCACAGACTGCCGTAGTGGCCCTGTGGGCAATGAGCGCTCAGGCTACGACCAACGAAGCCATCGCCGAGCGTTTGAAGCCGGTGGGCGAAGTATGTATTCAGGGCGAAGAGTGCGCAGCGGCCGGTGCCGGTGCTGCGGCTGCCGCCGGTGGCGCTGCCCGCAGCGGTGAAGAAATCGTCGGCAAGTTCTGCACCGCCTGTCATGGCAGCGGTCTGCTGAACTCGCCGAAGGTTGGCGATGCCGCCGCCTGGAAGGCGCGTGCCGATGCCAAGGGTGGCCTCGACGGCATCCTGAAGACTGCGATCAGTGGCATCAACGCCATGCCGCCGAAAGGTACCTGTGGCGACTGCTCGGATGACGAGCTGAAGGCCGCCATCCAGCACATGTCCGGTCTCTGATCGACACAGGCTGACAGCGTCACCTACAAAGCCGCCTTCGGGCGGCTTTGTCGTTCTGGCTGAGTGGAACCGGTACCGGGCCGGCTCAAACGCCGAATCCCCGGTCGTTCGGCAAGCAGTCGCGCGATGGCCGGGCTTTGTGAGGCCGGTATACCGGGTAACGCACCCCAACAGCGACGGGCTTGCATCAAACAACCCGCAGCCGGTGCTTGTCTGCCGATAACTGCCTTTGGCCGGCGGCGACTATGTAGGCGTTCGAGCGCCGATTCGCCAGTCATCCGTGATCCGCAGGGTGGCGGGCCGGGTGTTCGATGCTCTGGGGCGCGGGCTTGAGCGCTGTTTACTCGATGAAGTGGACCTGACCGTCGCGCAGCGATTCGATGCGTGCCAGCGATTCGATACGCAGGCCGGTTTCCTCGAGCTCCCTACGCCCGCTCTGAAATGACTTTTCGATGACGATGCCGAGCCCGGCAATGCTGGCGCCGGCCTGCTGGATGATCGAGATCAGACCCTTGGCGGCTTTGCCGTTGGCCAGAAAGTCATCGATGATCAGCACCCGGTCATTGGCCGATAAATGGTTGGCCGCAATCGCGATGGTGCTCTCCACCTGCTTGGTGAAGGAGTACACCGAGGCGGTCAGCAGGTTGTCGGTCATGGTCAGCGACTGGTGCTTGCGGGCGAAGATTACTGGTACGCCCAGTTCGAGACCGGCCATCACCGCCGGCGCGATGCCCGAAGCCTCGATGGTGACGATCTTGGTAACGCCGGCATCGCGAAAGCGGCGGGCGAACTCCTGGCCGATCAACTGCATCAGCTTGGGGTCGATCTGATGGTTGAGGAAGGCATCGACCTTGAGCACGCGGTCGGACAGTACGACGCCTTCACTGCGAATTTTCTGTTTCAGTTGTTCCACGAACGTGCCACCTCGAGCGAACCCCGCGGAAGCCAGGCCGAGCAGCGGCGGGCATCCGGTACTTAGGAGAGGCAACGCCGGCAATGGCGCCGCCTGGAAAGCCGCGCATTCTCGCTTAATTTGGCCACTCAGTCCAAAACGTGCCGTTTGGCTGACTCGTTCGCTCGACGGGCGGCGCCAGCGCTGAGTTCATGCGCCAAAATGACTGAACACTCGACGCGTTACTCCGCCTAAGCTAGGGGCACATTCATCAAGCGGGGGATCACCATGTTGCGTATTGCCATCAATGGGTATGGACGTATCGGCCGCGCCGTCGTACGCGCGCTGTTCGAGCGTGGATTGCAAGATCGGGTGCAGGTGGTCGCGATCAATGATCTCAGCGACCACAAGACGCTGGTGCATCTGACCCGTTTCGATTCGACCTTCGGTCGTTTTCCCGAGCCGGTAGAACTGCAGGGCGAGTCGATGCTGGTGCGCGGCCAGGCGATCCGCCTGCTGGCCGAACGCGATGCGACCCAGCTGCCGTGGAAGGAGCTGAATGTCGATGTGGTGCTCGAGTGCACCGGCAAGTTCAAGAAGCGCGCGATGATCGAGCAGCACCTGCAGGCCGGGGCCGGCCGCGTGTTCGCCTCGCACCCGCTGGATGGCGGCGACCTGACCGTGGTCTACGGCGTGAATCACCAGCTGCTGGGCGATCAGCGCGTCGTCTCCAACGCCTCCTGCACCACCAATTGCCTGGCGCCGCTGGCCAAGGTGTTGCACGAGGCGGTCGGCATTCGTCAGGGCCTGCTCAACACCGTGCATTCCTACACCAACGACCAGAACCTGCTGGACAAGGCGCACAGCGACCTCTACCGCGCCCGTGCCGCCGCGTTGTCGATGATTCCGTCCACCACCGGTGCCGCCAAGGCCATCGGCCTGGTGCTGCCGGAGCTGGCCGGGCGTCTGGACGGCCTCTCGGTGCGGGTGCCGACGCCGAACGTCTCGCTGGTCGACCTGACCTTCATCGCCGAGAACGCGCCGGACAGCGTCGAGGCGATCAACGACATCCTGCGTGCCGGGGCGCAGAAGCTGCCAACCGGCGTCATGGAGTGCAACGAGGAAGCGCTGGTCTCCTGCGACTTCAACGGCTATCCCGCCTCCTGCGTCGCCGACCTCAGCCAGACCCGCGTGCAGGGTGAGCTGGTCAAGGTGATGGCCTGGTACGACAACGAGTGGGGCTTCTCCAACCGCATGCTCGATGTGCTGCTGCACTGGGACGGAGCCAAGTCGGCCTGATGGGCGAAGCCGACCGGCCGGGCGCGGGGCAGGGGCTCTGGCAATTGAGCCTCGCGCAGTTTCGCCACGCCGTGGCCGAGCGTGCGTTGCCCGGCTGCGGTGCGGTAACTGCGGTCAGCGCCGACCTCGCCGTAGCGCTGATCGTCAAGGCGCTGCGGGTCAGCGCGGCGCAAGGCGATGCTTCCTGCGAGGCGCTGCTGGCCGAAGCCCGCTCACTGCTTGGTCGTCCCGGTGCCTTCGCCGATGACGATGTGGCGGTGTTTTTCGAATACCTGCATGGCAATGAGGGCGAGACGCCTGCCTTGTCGCGACAGGCTTGCGCAGTGCCGCTGGCGACGGCACATGCCTGCGTCGAGGCGCTGGGCATTGCCGAGCGCGCCTTGCCGATGGTCGAGCCCTCGCTGCGCTGTGATGTCGAGGCGGCGGTGTTGTTGCTGAGCGCCTGCGTCGATGCCGTGCTGCTCAATGTCGAGGCTGATATGGGCGAGCTGGATGCCCAGGCGCGGGCCGATGCGCAGTTCGCGTGTGAACGCCTTCGCCAACAATCGACTCAGCTTCGCGATCGTCTGAGCGCCCGCTGATCCTGTATTTCCAATAAGCACACCTCTAATTCTGAGACGAAAGGTCTCGTTTCAGGTTGACGGCGGCTGCCTGCTCTACCTACTCTCCAAATCATAGTGAGACATAAAGTCTCAAAATAAGAAGCTGCCAGCTCATCAGGTGGCCCACCTCGGAGAATGCTCATGAGCCATCGCATCGTCCTGCCGCGCCTGATGGAAGTCGGCGCCGGCGCCAGCAGGCAACTCGCCCGCGTGCTGCAGGAACTGGGCTGCAGTCGCCCGCTGATCGTCACCGACCGCATGATGGTCGAGCTCGGCTATGTCGCGCGCATCGCCGGCCAGCTGGAAGAAGCCGGCATCGCCAGCCAGTGCTTCGCCGATACCCTGCCGGAACCGACCGCTGCTTCGATTCGAGCGGGTGTGGAAATGGTCCGCCAGGGCGATTTCGATTCCATCGTCGCCCTCGGTGGCGGCAGCCCGATCGATTCGGCCAAGGCCATCGGCATCCTCGGCAAATTCGGCGGCGAGATGCGCGACTACCGCTTCCCGCGCGATGTCAGCGAAGCCGGCCTGCCGCTGATCGCCATCCCCACCACCGCCGGCACCGGCTCGGAGGCGACGCGTTTCACCATCATCACCGACGAGACCAGCGACGAGAAAATGCTCTGCGCGGGCCTTGGCTTCATGCCCATCGCCGCGCTGATCGACTACGAGCTGACCCTCTCGCTGCCGCCGCGGGTCACCGCCGACACCGGCATCGACGCGCTGACCCACGCCATCGAGGCTTATGTCAGCCGCAAGGCCAGCCTCTACAGCGATGCCCAGGCTTTGCAGGCCATGCGGCTGCTGGCGCCGAACCTGCGCGCAGCCTTCCACCAGCCGGGCAACCGCGCCGCGCGTGAAGCGATGATGCTCGGCGCGACCCTGGCCGGAATCGCCTTCTCCAATGCCTCGGTGGCGCTGGTGCACGGCATGAGCCGGCCGATCGGTGCCTTCTTCCATGTGCCGCACGGGCTGTCCAACGCCATGCTGCTGCCGGCGATCACCGCCTTCTCGATTCCCGCGGCGCCCGAGCGCTACGCCGACTGTGCGCGGGCGATGGGCGTCGCCGCGCAGACCGACAGCGTCGAGGTGGCGAACGCCAAGCTGCTCGCCGAGCTGCGGGCGATCAATCAGGAACTCAAGGTGCCGAGCCCCGAGCAGTTCGGCATCGCCCGCGAACGCTTCTTCGAGCTGCGCGCGACCATGGCCAAGCAGGCGCTGGCCTCCGGCTCGCCGGGCAACAATCCGCGCGTGCCCACGGAAGCGGAAATCATCGACCTCTACGAAACCGTCTGGAACCAGGAGTGAAGCCATGCAGACCCTCGGCAACCTGATCAACAACGAGGCCGTCGCCGGCCGCTCCGAGCGCCACGCCACCGTCTACAACCCGGCCACCGGCGAGCCGCGCCTGTATGTCTCGCTGTCCTCGGCGGATGAAACCCGCGAAGCGATTGCCGCTGCCCAGGCCGCCTTCGACGACTGGTCGAAGACGCCGCCGCTGGTGCGCGCGCGGGTCATGTTCCGCTTCAAGGAATTGCTCGAACGGCGTCGCGACGACGTCGCTCGGCTGATCACCAGCGAGCACGGCAAGGTGTTTTCCGACGCCCAGGGTGAAGTCACCCGCGGGCTGGAAGTGGTCGAGTTCGCCTGCGGCATCCCGCACCTGCTCAAGGGCGAGTTTTCTTCCAATGTCGGTCGCGACATCGATTCCAACTCGCTGATGCAGCCGCTCGGCGTCTGCGTCGGCATCACCCCGTTCAACTTCCCGGCCATGGTGCCGCTATGGATGCTCCCGGTGGCCATCGCCTGCGGTAACACCTTCGTCTTGAAGCCCTCGGAAAAGGACCCCAGCGCGACGATGCTGATTGGTGAGCTGCTGGCCGAGGCGGGGCTGCCGGCCGGTGTGCTGAACATCGTCAACGGCGACAAGGAAGCGGTGGACGTGCTGCTCACCGATGAGCGCGTGCAGTCGGTCAGCTTCGTCGGCTCGACGCCGATCGCCGAATACATCTATGCCGCCGCCTCGGCCCACGGCAAGCGCTGCCAGGCCCTCGGCGGGGCGAAAAACCACATGGTGGTGATGCCCGATGCCGATCCGCAGCAGGTGGTCAGCTCGCTGATGGGCGCGGCCTACGGCTCGGCCGGCGAGCGCTGCATGGCGATCTCGGTGGCGGTGTGCGTCGGCGACGAAGTGGCGGACAAGCTGGTCGGCATGCTCAAGGACGAGATCGGCCAGATGCGCACCGGCCCGGGTCTGGGCGTCGAGCCCGAGCCGCACATGGGCCCGCTGGTGACCCGGGAGCACCAGCAGAAGGTCAGCGGCTACATCGATCTGGGCGTGGAGGAGGGGGCGACGCTGGTCTGCGACGGCCGCGGCATCGAGGTCGAGGGCCATGAGAACGGCTTCTATGTCGGCCCGACGCTGTTCGACCGGGTCACGCCGAGCATGCGCATCTACCGCGAAGAAATCTTCGGCCCGGTGCTGGCCGTGGTACGGGTGAAGCGCTTCGATGAGGCGCTGCAGCTGATCAACGACCACGAGTACGGCAACGGCACCTCGATCTTCACCCGTGACGGCGACACCGCGCGGCAGTTCGAGGAGAACGTCAGGGTCGGCATGGTTGGCGTCAACGTGCCGATTCCGGTGCCGATGGCCTTCCACTGCTTCGGCGGCTGGAAGCGCTCGGTGTTCGGCCCGCTGAACATGCACGGCCCGGATGGGGTGCGTTTCTTCACCCGGATGAAGACCGTGACCCGGCGCTGGCCCACCGGTATTCGTGCCGGCGCCGAGTTTGCCATGCCGACCATGAAGTGACCCACGCGGCACCGTTGCACTGGCGGTGCCGGTCGCTACACTCCCGGGCGCCCTGCGGGGCGTCCATCTTCATCGAACGACAAGGCAGACGATGCGCAGCACTCCCCGCGAGAAAGGCTCTTCCATCACCCGCGTGCTGGAAATCATCGAGGCGGTGGCGGCGGCGAAGGAGCCGCTCAGCCCGACCGCGCTGGCCGAGCGCCTGGACATCCCCAAGGCCAGCGCGCACCGGCTGGTGCAGACGCTGGAAAAGGAAGGCTTCCTGCAGTTCGGCCTGCGCGGCGGGTTGTTGCCGGGCGAGCGCCTGCACGTCGCGGCGCTGAATATCCTGCGCAGCAGTCGGCACAAGGCGTTGCGCCAGGCGATCCTGCGCCAGCTCTCCGAAGCGATCGGCGAGACCTGCGGGCTGGCGATCCCGGACGGGCTGGACATGCTCTATTTCGACCGGGTGCAGACCAACTGGCCGCTGCAGATCAACCTGCCGATCGGCAGCCGCACGCCGCTCTGGTGCACCGCCAGCGGCAAGCTCTATCTCGCCTCGCTGCCGCCGGAGCAACTGGAGCGCGTGCTGCCGCGCCTGCCGCTGCAACGGATGGCGCGCAACACCCTCACCGATCTCAGCGCCCTGCGCGACGATCTGGCCCGGGTGCGGGAAGAGCAGCTGGGTACCGACTCCGAGGAATTCATCGACGGCATGGTCGCCTGTGCGGTGCCGGTGCGCGCTGCCGGCGGCGAGCTGCTGGCCTGCCTGTTCAGCCATGCACCGGTGATCCGCTGTTCGATGGCGCAACTGCTGGAATTCGTGCCGCGCCTGCGTGCCGCGGCACGCGAGCTGGAAGCGGTGCTCGGCAGCGCCGCGGCGCTGGATGAGCAGCACTGATCAGATCACGTAGAACAGAATCGCGATGAAGTGCAGCAGGCTGCCGACCATCACGAAGATGTGCCAGATGCCGTGCCAGTGGCGGAAACGCTCGTCGAAGACGAAGAAGACGATGCCCACCGTGTAGCAGATGCCGCCGGCCAGCAACCAGGCGAAGCCGGCGCCGCCGAGTGCCGCCAGCAGTGGCTTGACCGCCACCAGCACGATCCAGCCCATCACCGCATAGATCACCAGTGACAGCACCCGCGCCTCCGAGCGCGGCTTGATCTCCTGCAGCATGCCGATCACCGCCAGGCTCCAGACGATGCCGAACAACGTCCAGCCCCAGGGGCCGGCCAGGGTGATCAGGCAGAACGGCGTGTAGCTGCCGGCGATCAAGAGGTAGATCGACAGGTGATCGAGCTTGCGCATGACCACCTTCGCCCGCCCGCGCAGGCTGTGGTAGAGCGTCGAGATGCTGTAGAGCAGGATCAGGCTGAGGCCGTAGATCGCCGCGCTGACGATCTTCGTCAGCTCGCCGTCGAGCGCCGCCAGCACCAGCAGCCAGATGGCGCCCAGGCTGGCCAGAACGGCGCCGACCAGGTGCGTCCAGGCATTGAAGCGTTCGCCGTGGTACATCGAATCCCTCCAGAAACCGCGATCGGCCAAGCATGCAGCGGTTAGGTTACGGGATACAAACCGGCGCTGAATGCTCGTCGAACGAAGGCGTGGTGTCAGCGTTTGAGCATCGCCCGCATCGCCGCGAGTGCGTCGTTGCCGCGTGCGGCCTTCACTTCCACCGGCGCGTCTTCCTGGCCTTCCCATTCCAGGTCTTCTGACGGCAGTTCGTCGAGGAAGCGGCTCGGCATGCACTCGATGATTTCGCCATACTGCTTGCGCTTGGCGGCGAAGGTCATGGCCAGGTTCTGCCGCGCACGGGTGATGCCGACGTAGGCCAGGCGGCGTTCTTCCTCGATGGTGTCGGCCTCGATGCTGGAGCGGTGCGGAAGGATTTCCTCTTCCATGCCGAGAATGAACACGTAGGGGAACTCCAGTCCCTTGGAGGCGTGCAGGGTCATCATCTGCACGCCCTCGGCGCCTTCTTCCTCTTCCTGCTGACGTTCGAGCATGTCGCGCAGCACCAGCTTGGCGATGGCCTCCTCAATGGTCATCGCGCCTTCTTCATCCTTCTCCAGGGTGTTCTTCAACGCATCGATGAGGAACCAGACGTTGCCCATGCGGAAGTCCGCAGCCTTGTCGCTGGAGGTCTGGCTGCGCACCCAGGTCTCGTAGTCGATGTCCATCACCATGCTGCGCAGCGCGGCGATCGGATCGTTCTGCGCGCACTGCTGGCGCAGGTTGTCCATGTAGCGTTTGAAGCGCGTCAGGCGATCGGTGAAGCGGCTGTCGAGGTGCTCGCCCAGGCCGATCTCGTCGCAGGCCTGGTACATGGAAATCTTGCGCGCGGTGGCGTAGTTGCCGAGCTTTTCCAGGGTGGTCGAACCGATCTCGCGGCGCGGCACGTTGATCACGCGCAGGAAGGCGTTGTCGTCGTCCGGATTGACCAGCAGGCGGAAGTAGCTCATCAGGTCCTTCACTTCCTGACGGGCGAAGAAGCTGGTGCCGCCAGACAGCCGATAGGGAATCTGATGGTGCTGCAGCTTCAGCTCGATCAGCTTGGCCTGGTAGTTGCCGCGGTAGAGGATGGCGAAATCGCTGTAGGGCCGCTGGGTCTTCAGATGCAGGGTGAGGATTTCCACCGCCACCCGCTCGGCTTCGGCTTCCTCGTTACGGCAGCGGATCACGCGGATCGGATCGCCGTGGCCCATTTCCGACCACAGCTGCTTCTCGAAGGCGTGGGGGTTGTTGGAAATCAGTACGTTGGCGCACTTGAGGATGCGGCTGGTGGAACGGTAGTTCTGCTCCAGCATCACCACCTTCAGCGAGGGAAAGTCCTCTTTCAGCTGCATCAGGTTTTCCGGGCGCGCGCCGCGCCAGGCGTAGATCGACTGGTCGTCGTCGCCCACCACGGTGAAGTGCGCGCGCTCCTGCACCAGCAGTTTCACTAACAGATACTGGCTGGCGTTGGTGTCCTGGTATTCGTCCACCAGCATGTAGCGCACCTTGTTGCGCCACTTCTCCAGCACCTCGGGATGGTCCTGGAACAGTTTGACCGGCTGCATGATGAGGTCGTCGAAATCCACCGCGTTGTACGCCTTGAGCGTGCGCTGGTAGTGGGTGTAGACGATGGCGGCGGTCTGTTCCTTGGGATTGCGCGCGCTGGCCAGCGCCTCCTCGGGCAGGATCAGGTCGTTCTTCCAGTTGCCGATGTAGTTCTTGATCTCGTCGACCCCGTCATCACCGGCATATTCCTTCTGCATGATGTCGGTCAGCAGCGCCTTGATATCACCCTCATCGAAGATCGAGAAACCGGGCTTGTAGCCGAGCTTGGCGTATTCCTTGCGTATGATGTTCAGGCCCAGGTTGTGGAACGTCGACACGGTCAGGCCCTTGCCCTCGCCGCCGCGCAGCAGGCTGCTGACGCGCTCCTTCATCTCGCGGGCGGCCTTGTTGGTGAAGGTCACGGCGACGATGTACTGGGCGCGGATGCCACATTGCTGGATGAGGTAGGCGATCTTGCGGGTGATCACGCTGGTCTTGCCGGAACCGGCGCCAGCGAGCACCAGCATGGGGCCGCCGACGTAGTTCACGGCTTCCTGCTGCCGAGGGTTGAGTCGGGACATGTCGTTCAGGTCGTTCGAAGCGGGGGCGAGAGTTTAACAGGCCGGCGGGCGGAAACTCCGCCGCATGGGGCGAAACCGCGCCCAATCGTCGCTTCCGGGCCTTGGTTAATACGAATATTCCATTAGTCTTGTCGGCACCCGTCCTGCAGTAGATTGCTGAAAACGTCAGGTGTGGGTTGGTCCGCACTTTTCTGGAGCCTGGGAGGCTGCTTGTCCGCGCCCGTTCCACCGATGTCGCTGGTATTGCTGGCCGAGCGGCCCGAATGGGCCGAGCGGTTGCGCGCCTGTCTGCGCGCCATGCCGGGCGCGCAGACCTTGCTGGTCGTGCCGGACTGGGCAGCGGCGCAGGCGCAGCTGCAAGCGAGTGCCCGGGGCCTGCTGCTGACCACGCCGGTATGCCGCCCGGCAGCGCAGGCGTGTCAGTGGCCGGTGATCCTGCTGCTAGATCATGAGCCGTCTGCACCGCCGGAAGGGGTGGTCGACTGGCTGGTGCGCGACCAGCTCAGTGCGGAGATCCTGCGCCGCTGTCTGCGCTACGCCCGCGAGCGCTGCAGCCTGCAGGGCTCGCTGCAGCGGCTGGCCGAATACGACCCGCTCACCGGCATCGTCAATCGGCAGGGCTTCCAGGCCATGCTGGTGGCCGCCTTGGCCGAGCATCAGGGGCGTGGCCTGGAGCTCGGCTATCTGGACCTCGACAACTTCCGTCACGTCAACGATTCGCTCGGCCACCAGGCGGGTGACCGACTGATGCTGCAGGTGGTCGCCCGGCTGCAGGCGCAGCTGGAAGAGGGCGATGCGCTGGCGCGGCTGGGTGGGGACGAATTCGCGCTGTTGCTGGATGTCCGCGACCGGCCGCAACGCGCTGCCGAGGTGGCCGACCGTATCGTCGAGGCGCTTGCCGAACCGTATTGGGTCGACGGTGAAAGCCTGATGCTGGGCTGCAGCCTGGGGCTCGCCCCCGCGCACCAGGGGATCGGTGCCGATCCGCTGATGTGGCATGCGCAGAGTGCCATGCGTCAGGCCAAGGCGAGCCAGGGTTGCACCTGGCGTTTCTATGACGAGCAGGCCAGTCGCGGTGCACGCAGCCTGACCGAGCTGGAGAGCGAGCTGCGCCAGGCGCTGCGGCGTGGCGAACTGGAACTGCACTATCAGCCGCGCCTGTGCCTGGCCAGCGGGCGGATCGTCGGTCTCGAGGCTCTGGTGCGCTGGGTTCACCCGGAACGCGGGCTGCTGGCGCCAGACGCCTTCATTCCGCTGGCCGAGGAAAGCGGGCTGATCGTGCCGCTGGGTTACTGGGTCATTGCGCGCGCCCTGCACGATCTGCAGACGCTGCGGGCACAGGGCGTGGGTACGCTGCACATGGCGGTCAATCTGTCGTTCCGGCAGTTCCAGGACAGTCAGCTGCTGGCCACTCTCGGACGCCTGATCGAGGAATGCGGTATCGACCCGCACTGGCTGGAGTTCGAACTCACCGAGACTGCCGTGATGCGCCGCAGCGAGCAGGTGCGGCGCACCATGGAGACCCTCGGCAAGCTGGGCGTGCGCTTTTCGCTGGACGATTTCGGTACCGGTTTTTCTTCCTTCGTGCACCTCTCCAGTCTGCCGATCACCTTGCTGAAGATCGACAAGAGCTTCGTCGCCAGCATGGATCACAACCGCCAGCTGGTGCAGGCGATGGTCAGCCTCGCACACAACCTGCAGCTGGAGATCGTCGCCGAGGGCGTGGAAACCGCCGAGCAGCTCGAACTACTCAAGCGCTTCGGCGCGCATCAGGTGCAGGGCTATCTGGTCAGCAAACCGCTGCCGCTCGCTGAACTGACTGCGTTCATGAGTTCAGAGTGCCAGGCCGGGCTGGCGCTCTGAACGGATTCGCGGCAAGCCAGGGACGGGTTCAGCGGACCATGTGCAGGAAGTGCATGTGCTTCTCGTACTGGTCGAGGATGTCGCCGATGACATCGTCGCGGCTCCAGCCCATCACGTCGTAATCCTGCCCACCCTCCTTGAGATGCACCTCGGCGCGGAAGTATTTGCGCTCCTCGCGCTCATCATCCTCGCTGCTGGCGGCGACGAAGCTCGGCATCACGTAGGCCCTCGGGCGCACCTCGTAGATGAAGTCCGGTTCGCCCTCGTGGCGGATCTCGATGCGCACGCGCCGGTCCTCGCCTTCGCTGATCTCGGCGGTGTAGCCCTGCTTGCGCATTTCCTCGGCGATCGCCTCGCAAGCGGGACGGACCACTTCGGCGATGAAGCGCACCACATGCGCGCGGCGAGGAAACAGCATGAGGTTGCGTAGCCGCCGCTGCCAGCCGCCGGCGCTGCGCGGCGCGCTGGGCGAGGTGTTCAGCGCCTGGTAGCGCAGTCCCTGTTTGGTCGCGTCCAGGCGCAGGGCCTTGAGCAAACCCCACATCGAACAGAGCAGAGCGATGGTGAAGGGCAGCGCGCTGGCGATCGTGGCGGTCTGCAGCGCAGTCAGGCCATCGGCCAGCAGCAGGGCGATGGCCACACCACCCATGGTCGAGGCCCAGAAGATCCGCTGCCACACCGGCGTGCCTGGCTGGCCGCCCGAAGCGAGCATGTCCACCACCAGCGCACCGGAGTCGGCCGAGGTGACGAAGAACACCACCACCATGATGATGGCGATCAGCGAAATGAAGCCCGAAAAGGGGAAGTGCTCGAGGAAGGCAAACAGCGCGAGCGAACTGTCGCGCTCGATGGCCTCGCCGAGACTGCTCACATTTTCCCAGAGGATCATGTGGATCGCGGTGTCGCCGAACACGGTCATCCACAGCAGGGTGAAGGCGGTCGGCACCAAGAGCACGCCGGCGACGAACTCGCGGATCGTCCTGCCCCGTGAGATGCGCGCGATGAACAGTCCGACGAAGGGCGACCAGGCCAGCCACCAACCCCAGTAGAACAGCGTCCAGCCGCCGATCCAGTCGTTCGGCTCGTAGGCGTAGAGGTTGAAGGTCTTGTTGACGATGTCCGACAGGTAGCTGCCGGTGTTCTGCACGAAGGTCTGCAGGATGAACACGGTGGGACCGAGGATCAGCACCACCAGCATCAGCAGCGCCGCCAGTGACAGGTTCAACTCGGACAGCCGGCGCACGCCCTTGTCCAGTCCGGTGACCACGGAGATGGTGGCCAGCAGCGTGGTGGCAATGATCAGGCCGATCTGCACCGGCACGGATATCGGCAGCCCATACAGATGGTTCAGTCCGGTGTTGATCTGGGTAACGCCTAGGCCGAGCGAGGTGGCGACGCCCAGCACCGTGCCGATGATGGCGAAGATGTCCACGGCGTGGCCGATCGGCCCGTAGATGCGTTCGCCAATCAGCGGATACAGCGCCGAACGCAGGGTCAGCGGCAGGCCATGGCGGTAGGCGAAGTAGGCCAGGATCATCGCCACGATGGCGTAGATCGACCAGGCATGCAGGCCCCAGTGGAAGAAGGTGATCTTCATTGCATCGCGGGCGGCGAGGATCGTGCCGCCTTCACCGGTTGGCGGCGAGAGGAAGTGCATCACCGGTTCGGCGACGCCGAAGAACATCAGGCCGATGCCCATGCCGGCGGAAAACAGCATGGCAAACCAGGTCAGCGCGCTGTAGTCCGGCTCGCTGTGATCGGGGCCGAGCTTGATGTCGCCATAGCGACTGAAGGCCAGCAGTACCACCATCAGCAGGATGAGGGCGACGGCGAGAATGTACAGCCAGCTGACGTTGCCGATGATCCAGCTCTGCGCATCGCTGAACAGCGCTTGTGCCTGGCTCTGGAAGCCGACGCTGTAGAGCACCAGCGCCAGGATGATGAGTGCCGAGCCGTAGAAGACCGGGGCGTTGAGGTAGGAAGACGAGGGCTGTTTTGCCTCCATGCTGCGCTCCTTCGGTTGTGTCTGGGGAGTGGCCGCCTGTGGCGAAAGCCAGCCAACTTAACACAGACCGCGATAATGAGCGGTTGTCGGCACCCGCCTGGCACGCTCGCAGGCTCGCTTCAGCTCTGGCTGCCGGGGCGATACTGCAGCGCTTCGGCGAGGTGCTGGCGACTGATGGACTCGGCCTGTTCCAGATCGGCCAGCGTGCGTGCCACCTTGAGCAGACGGTGAGCGGCGCGCAGCGACAGGCCGAGGCGTTCGCAGGCACGTTCCAGCCACTGCTGGTCGTCATCGCCGAGCCGGCAGTGGTTGCGCAGTCCGGCGAGGTCGAGAAAGCCGTTGGCGCAGCCCTGGCGAGCCAGCTGGGCCTGCCGTGCCTGGGCGACCCGCGTGGCGACGCTGGCACTGCTCTCGCCGGCCACGGGAGCAGCGTGCAGCGAGGTCGCCTCGCGGGCGACGGTCAGGTGCAGGTCGATGCGATCGAGCAGCGGGCCGGAAAGCTTGCCGCGATAGCGTTGAATCTGGTCTGGCGAGCAGCGGCAGCGGCCACTCGGGTCGCCGAGGTAGCCGCACGGGCAGGGGTTCATTGCCGCTACCAGCTGGAAACGCGCGGGAAATCGCACCTTGTCGCGGGCCCGGGCGATGACGATGTGCCCCGACTCCAGAGGTTCACGCAAGACCTCGAGCACCTTGCGGTCGAACTCGGGCAGCTCATCGAGAAACAGCACGCCGTGGTGCGCCAGGGTGATCTCGCCGGGCTGCGGTCGGCTGCCGCCACCCACCAGTGCCGGGCCGGATGCACTGTGATGGGGCTGACGGAACGGTCGTTGCGGCCAGTGGGCCAGCGGGCCATGGCTGGCCACCGACTGGATCGCCGCAACTTCCAATGCTTCCTGTTCATCCAGCGGCGGCAGCAAACCCGGCAGGCGGCTGGCCAGCAAGGTCTTGCCGGTGCCGGGTGGACCGGAGAACAGCAGGTTGTGCGCCCCGGCGGCGGCGATCAGCAGCCCGCGTTTGGCGGCCTGCTGGCCTTGCACGTCGGCCAGGTCCGGGTAGGGCTGAACCTGCCGCAGCAGGCCCTGGGCCACGTAGGGTTCGAGTGGTGTGACGCCGTTGAAGTGCGCGGCGACCTCAAGCAGGTGCTCGGCGGCATAGACGGTCAGTCCGGACGCGAGGCTGGCTTCCTCGGCGTTGGCTCGCGGTACGAGCAGGGCACGGCCGGCGGCGCGGGCGGCGAGTGCCGCCGGCAGCACGCCCTGAACTGGACGCAGTGCACCAGAAAGGGCCAGCTCGCCCAGGCATTCGAGGCGCTCGAGCGGCTCGGCTGGCAATTGGCCGCTGGCGGCGAGAATGCCCAGTGCGATGGCCAGGTCGAAACGCCCGCCATCCTTGGGCAGGTCGGCCGGTGCGAGATTCAGGGTGATGCGCCGTGCGGGGAAATCGAAACCGGAGGTGAGGATCGCGCTGCGCACGCGGTCCTTGCTCTCCTTGACCGCGGTTTCCGGCAGGCCGACCAGCGCCAGTGCCGGCAATCCGTTGGCCAGATGGGCTTCGACCGTCACCGGTGGCGCTTCGACGCCTACCTGTGCGCGGCTGTTTACGATGGCGAGGGACATTCGATCACTCCTTGATCGGTGCCGCCGCCCGGTCTATTCGGCCGTGGGCGGGGCGAGCTTCTCTTCCAGTTCGGCGACTTTCGCTTCCAGCGCCTCCAGGCGGGCACGGGTGCGCGCCAGGACAACCATCTGGCTGTCGAATTCGTCGCGGCTGACCACATCGAGCTTGTTCAGTGCGCCTTGCACCACGGCCTTGAGCTGGGCTTCGAACTCGGGGCGCGGCAGCGGCGTCTCGCCATTGAACAGGCGCGAGGCTTGGGAGCCGAGGGCATCGAGGAACGCTTTGGGTGGCAACATGACAAGTACCTGCATTTGAACGGCCGGCAGTGTAGCACGCGAATTTCCGAGGGCTGCTTGCCTGCAGGTGCACAAAATTTGCGCAGTCGGACGTGCATGAGTGCGCTGTTTTGGTGCGTCATGTTGTCCCTGTCTACCCGTCATGCCTGGCAGTGGCGGCCAAGCCCCGCAATCGCGGGCGTTGCGTAAAACTGGCACCGATTCTGCTTTGACCCTGATGACGCACGCACCAGAGCGTTGCGACGCTCGATGATTCGAGTCGTTTTGCTGGAAGGGATGAGGTGTCGGACCTGCGCTTGGCCATCAGTCCAAGCGTTACAAGAGCCGGACACCAGCTTAGACTTGAGCCGGGTTCGTACTTCTGGGGCAAGTCCACCTAAACGGGAGAAGTTTCATGAAACTAGTCACTGCCATCATCAAGCCGTTCAAGCTGGACGACGTGCGCGAGTCGCTGTCTGAAATCGGCGTCCAGGGAATTACCGTCACCGAGGTCAAGGGCTTCGGGCGGCAGAAAGGCCATACCGAGCTGTATCGCGGGGCCGAATATGTGGTCGATTTCCTGCCGAAGGTGAAGATCGACGTGGCCATCGCCGATGACCAGCTCGATCGGGTCATCGAAGCCATCACCAAGGCGGCCAACACCGGCAAGATCGGTGACGGCAAGATCTTCGTGGTCAACCTGGAACAGGCCATTCGTATCCGTACCGGCGAAACCGATACCGACGCGATCTAAGCGACACCTCCGAACCCCCACGCCCCAGGAGTAAAACCATGACTCTGCGTAAATTCGCAGGGCTAGGAGCCCTTTTGTCTCTGTTAAGCCCCGGCCTGGCCATGGCGCAGGAGGCGACGCTGGATTCAGGCGATACGGCATGGATGCTCACAGCCACCGCGCTGGTGCTGTTCATGACGATCCCTGGCCTGGCGTTGTTCTACGGCGGCATGGTCCGTTCGAAGAACATCCTCTCGGTGATGATGCAGTGCTTTGCCATCACCGGCCTGATGAGCATTCTCTGGATGGTCTACGGCTATAGCCTGGCGTTCGACACGTCCGGCATGGAAGCAGGCGTCACCAACTTCAACTCCTTCGTCGGCGGCCTGGATCGCGCGTTCCTCAGCGGTCTGACGATCGACAGTCTGGTCGGCGCCTTCCCCGAAAGCGTCTTCATCACCTTCCAGATGACCTTCGCCATCATCACTCCGGCGCTGATCGTCGGCGCCTTCGCCGAGCGCATGAAGTTCTCCGCGATGCTGCTGTTCATGGGCGTCTGGTTCACCCTGGTCTATGCGCCGATCGCGCACATGGTCTGGGGTGGCGACGGCGGTCTGATGTGGGACTGGGGCGTGCTGGACTTCGCCGGCGGCACCGTGGTTCACATCAACGCCGGTATCGCTGGCCTGGTGGCCTGCCTGGTGCTGGGCAAGCGCAAGGGCTTCCCGACCACACCGATGGCACCGCACAACCTGGGCCTGACCCTGGTGGGCGCCGCGATGCTGTGGATCGGCTGGTTCGGCTTCAACGCCGGCTCGGCGGTGGCGGCCAACGGTACCGCGGGAATGGCCATGCTGGTGACCCAGATTGCCACCGCAGCCGCGGCGCTGGGCTGGATGTTCGCCGAGTGGATCACCCACGGCAAACCGAGCGCGCTGGGTATTGCGTCCGGGGTCGTCGCCGGCCTGGTGGCCATCACTCCGGCCGCCGGTACCGCCGGCCCGATGGGCGCGCTGGTCATCGGCCTGGCCTCGGGCGTGATCTGCTTCTTCTGCGCCACCAGCCTCAAGCGCAAGCTCGGCTACGACGATTCGCTGGACGCCTTCGGCGTGCACGGCGTGGGGGGCATCGTCGGCGCCCTGCTCACCGGTGTGTTCGCCGCGCCGGCGCTGGGCGGCTTCGGCGAAGTGGAGAACATCGCCTTGCAGCTGTGGATTCAGTTCAAGGGCGTGCTGTTCACCGTCGTCTACACCGCCGTCGTCACCTACCTGATCCTCAAGGTGATCGATCTGGTGATGGGCCTGCGGGTGAACGAGGAGCAGGAAACCGTCGGCCTCGACCTCAGCCTGCACAACGAGCGTGGCTACAACCTGTAAGGCATTCACGGAGTTCATTCCGGAGCCAACCCGGAATGACGGCAGGCCCCGGGCCCGCTCGCGGGCCTGCACGAATAGCGCGCAAAGCGCGACAGCAAGAGGTGACACATGGATAGCACAGCATTGATACCCGTCCAGTACGGACTCGATACCTTCTACTTCGTGATCTGCGGGGCTTTGGTGATGTGGATGGCGGCCGGTTTTGCCATGCTCGAATCCGGCCTGGTACGCGCGAAGAACACCGCCGAAATCCTCACCAAGAACATCGTGCTCTACGCGGTGGCATCGGTGATGTACCTGCTGGTCGGCTACTACATCATGTATTCCAGTCCTGAGGGCGGCATCCTGCCGAGCCTAGGCCTGCTGATCGGCGACGAGCACGCGGTGGATGTGGTCGCTGCCGGCGGTGACGACGCGCCCTACTACTCGGCACGTGCCGACTTCTTCTTCCAGGTGGTGTTCGCCGCGACCTGCATGTCGGTGGTTTCCGGCGCGGTGGCCGAGCGCATGAAACTGTGGGCCTTCATCGCCTTCGCGGTGGTGATGACCGCTTTCATCTACCCGATCCAGGGCTTCTGGAAGTGGGGCGGCGGTTTCCTCGATGCAGCCGGTTTCATGGACTTCGCCGGCTCCGGCGTGGTGCACATGGCCGGTGCCACTGCCGCGCTGGCGGGCGTACTGCTGCTCGGTCCGCGCAAGGGCAAGTACGGGCCCAACGGTCAGATCAACGCGATCCCCGGCGCCAACCTGCCACTGGCGACCCTCGGTGCCTTCATCCTGTGGATGGGCTGGTTCGGCTTCAATGGCGGTTCGCAGCTGAAGATGAGCACCATCGAGGATGCCAACGCGGTCGCCCAGGTGTTCACCAACACCAACATGGCCGCTGCCGGCGGCCTGCTCGCCGCGTTGATCACGGCACGGCTGCTGTTCGGCAAGTCCGACCTGACCATGGTGCTCAACGGTGCGCTGGCCGGCCTGGTGGCGATCACTGCCGAGCCGCTCACCCCGAGTGCCCTGCAAGCCACACTGATCGGCGCGGTGGGCGGCGTACTGGTGGTGTTCAGCATCCTCACGCTGGACAAGCTGAAGCTGGACGATCCGGTCGGCGCCATCTCGGTTCACGGTGTGGCCGGCATCTGGGGCGTGCTGGCGGTCCCGCTGACCAATAGCGATGCGACCTTCGGTGCCCAGCTGCTGGGTGTGGCGTCGATCTTTGCCTGGGTGTTCATCGCCAGTCTGATCGTCTGGGGCATCATCAAACTGGTGATGGGGCTGCGGGTGAGCGAGGAAGAGGAGTACGAAGGCGTCGACGTGGTCGAATGTGGCCTCGAGGCCTACCCGGAGTTCACGCGTCAGAAGTGATCCTGATGCAGTTAGCAAGGGCGCCTTTTGGCGCCCTTTGTTTTTTTCGCCGCCGCGCTAGAATGCGCCCGACCAGCCGTTGGGCGTGAGCTTAGAACATGTGGCAACAGACCTTGATCACCCTGCGGCCACGACCGCGCGGTTTTCATCTGATCACCGACGAACTGTTGGCGGAGCTGCCGGAACTGCGGCGCTGCGAGGTCGGTCTGTTACACCTGTGGTTGCGGCACACCTCGGCCTCACTGACCATCAACGAAAACGCCGATGTTGCCGTGCGACGTGACTTCGAGCGTTTCTTCAATCGCCTGGTGCCGCAAGGCGAGGGCGGTTACGAGCATGACTACGAAGGGCCGGATGATCTGCCGGCGCACTTCAAGGCCAGCCTGCTGGGCTGCCAGCTGAGTGTCCCGGTCAGCGCTGGCCGTCTTGGGCTGGGGACCTGGCAGGGCATCTATCTCGGCGAACACCGCGATCAGGGCGGCTCCCGGCAAGTGCTGGCGACCCTGCACGGGATGGCAAGTTGAATTTTTTTTGGCGATGGCAATCATTGCGCATCGCTGGGCTATAACTTACCGCTTTGGCAAGCCATGAGGTTGAACATGAGCGACGAAGAACTCGAACAAGACGATCTGGATGTGACCGACGAGGAGGACGGCGAGGAAGAGCTGAACGCTGCCGACGACGGCGATGAGGCCCTGGACGACGAGGGCACCGACAGCGAACGCGCCACGCCGACGCCGAAGAAGGCCAAGGCCAAAGCCGCCGAGCCCGACGAGCTGCCCAGCCTGGAGGCCAAGCAGAAGGAGCGTGATGCCCTGGCGCGCGCCATGGAGGAATTCCTTGCGCGTGGCGGCAAGGTGCAGGAGGTCGAACCGAACGTGGTGGCCGACCCGCCAAAGAAGCCCGACAGCAAGTATGGCAGCCGGCCTATCTGAGTCCGCCCGCCACCTGAAGAGCCCGCCATCGCGCGGGCTTTTTCGTCTTGGCCTGTATGCGCTGGTGCGCTGCCGGATGGTTTCCGTCGCGGTGCGCTCAGGGCTGCCAGCGCTTGAGCAGCCTGGGTAGTTCCGTCAGGCTGTGGATCTCGGCATCGGGCTGATGCGCGTGCTGCCAGGGCTGCTGCTGCGGGTTGTACCAGATCGCGCGCAACCCGGCCTGCTGCGCGCCGAAGATGTCGTCCTCGTGATGGTCGCCGATGTGCACCGCGTGCTCGGCGGCCACTCCGGCCAGCCGCAGGGCCTCGCGGAACGGCTGTGGATCGGGCTTGCCGACGCCCAGCTCTTCGGCGCACAGGGCGAACTGGAAATAGTCGGCCAGCCCCAGCCGGCGCACATCGGCATTGCCATTGGTGAGCACACCCAGGGTGTAGTGGTTGGCCAGCCACTCCAGCGTGGGCAACACTTCGGGGGCCAACTCGATCGCATGGCGCGCATCGAGGAACACTCGGAACCCTTCTTCGGCCAGCTGTTGCGCCTGTGCCTGCGGATAACCCGCATCGGCCAGCGCATGGAACAGGATGCGTCGGCGCAGTTCGCTGATGCGATGCTTGAGGCCCGGCTCCTGCTCGATCAGCATGCGTCGGATCGCTCCCAGCGCTTCGACAGGGAAGTCGCCGAGCAACGGCGCGTGCATGGCCAGCCAGTCGCGCAGGACCCGCTCGGCGCCCTGAATGATCGGCTTGGCCTGCCAGAGCGTGTCGTCGAGGTCGAAGGTGATCAGGCGAATAGTCACGATTCACTGTCCTGCTTGCGTTTGGCACGCGGGTGCGCCTGGTCATAGACCTTGGCCAGGTGTTGGAAATCCAGATGGGTATAGATCTGCGTGGTGCCGATATCGGCGTGGCCGAGCAGCTCCTGGACCGAACGCAAGTCCTGAGACGACTCCAGCAGATGGCTGGCGAAGCTGTGGCGCAGCATGTGCGGGTGCAGGTGCTGACCCAGCTCGCGCACACCGGCCTCGCGGACGCGCTTCTGCACGGCCCGCTGGCCGAGGCGCCGGCCCTGCTGGCCGATGAACAGTGCGCCGTCCTGCGGTCCGGCCAGGGCGCGTAGCGGCAGCCAGGCCTGCAGCGCTTCGCGCGCTTTGCGGCCGACCGGCAGCTCGCGAGCCTTGTTGCCCTTGCCGGTCACCCGTACCAGCCCGGCGGGCAGATCGAGTTGATCGAGGTCCAGGCCGACCAGCTCGGACAGGCGCAGGCCGGAGGAATAGAACAGCTCCAGCATGGCCTGATCGCGGCGGGCGATGAAATCGTCCTCCACGCCACCATCCAGCAGCTGCATGGCACGGTCGGTATCCAGCAGGCGCGGCAGGCGGCGTTCACCTTTCGGCGCGGACAGCCCGGCAGCCGGATCGTGCTGACAGAGCCCTTCCTGGTTGAGGTAGCGATACAGGCCGCGTACCGAAGACAGCAGGCGCGCCAGGCTGCGGCTGGACTGACCCTTGCGGTGCAGTTCGGCGATCAACTGACGCAGATGGGCGCTGCTCAGCTCGCGCCAAGTCTCCAGCCGTTGCCTTTCGCCATGGGCGATGACCTTGTGCAGATCGCGCCGATAGCCGTCCACCGAGTGCGGCGACAGCTGCCGGGTGCTGCGCAGGTGTTCGAGATAGGTGTCGAGTTCGGCTTGCATTGCGGCTTCCTTCGAGGGCAGTAGGCGGCCCGCACCCGGGTCGCCGCTGCCGCGACGGAGGCGGGGTTCAGCGAACCGAGCGCAGCGGCGCGGCGAAACGCGGCAGCACCCGCGTGAGCACCTCGGCGATATAGCCGAGGAACAGCGTGCCCAGCGAGCTCTTGTAGTGTTGCGGGTCGGGGCTGCCGATCGCCAGGGTACCCAGCTGTTGTTCGAGCACGACCACCGCGGCGGAGCCGACGCCGGCGCTGTCTTCCTCGCCGAACAGGAAGGCCAGCTCATGCGGGCGCAGTGCACCGCAGATGGTCTTGCCACCGGCGAGCAGCCCGCCGATGCCCTGCTGGGCCTCGGCCGGACTGACACAGCGGCCCACTGGCAGCACGGCGTCGCTGAACAGGATCAGGCTGACGTAGGGCACCTGGAACTCATGGCGCAGGCTGTCCTCGACCGCGCTGACCACTTCCTCCAGGCTGCCGGCGTCGAGCAGGTCGAGCACCAGACGGCGGGTCTTGTCGAACAGCCGATCGTTGTCGCGCGCTACGTCCATCAGTTGCGACAGCCGGTGGCGCATCTCGATGTTGCGCTCACGCAACAGTTTGACCTGGCGCTCGACCAGCGACACGGCGGCGCCTGGCTGATGCGGCAGACGCAACTCGCTGAGCAGCTCGTCGTGATCGACGAAAAATTCCGGATGGGCGCGCAGATAGGCGGCGACGGCTTCGGCGTCGGGCAGCGGCGGTGTGGCCGGGGTCTGCTCGGTCATAGGCGAACCTGTCCTTCAAAAACACGTACGGCGGGGCCGGTCATCATAACCGGCTGACCCGGGCCTGCCCATTCAATGGACAGACGGCCGCCGGGGAGGTCGATCTGCACCGGCGAGTCCATCCAGCCCTGGCGGATGGCCGCAACCGCGGCGGCGCAGGCGCCGGTACCGCAGGCCTGGGTTTCCCCGGCACCGCGCTCCCAGACGCGCAGTCGCGCATGCTGGCGGTCGACCACCTGGAGGAAACCGACGTTGACCCGTTGCGGGAAGCGTGGATGGTGTTCGATCTTCGGGCCCAGCTCGTGCACCGGGGCGCTGGCGGTGTTGTCGACCCGCAGCACCGCATGCGGATTGCCCATGGACACCGCGGCGAGCGTCACCTGCTGTCCGTCGACCTGCAGCGGATAGTTCAGCGCCTCGGCGTCGGCCTGGAAGGGAATCTCCGCCGGCAACAGGCGTGGCGGGCCCATGTTGACGCGGACCTGGCCATCGGAGCGGATGTTCAGTTCGATGATGCCGCCCTTGGTCTCGACACGGATCGTGCGCTTGACGGTCAGGCGCTTGTCCAGCACGAAGCGGGCGAAGCAACGCGCACCGTTGCCGCATTGCTCCACTTCCGAGCCATCGGAGTTGAAGATGCGATAGCGGAAGTCCACGTCCGGGTTCTGCGGCGGCTCGACGATCAGCAGCTGATCGAAGCCCACGCCGGTGTGGCGGTCGCCCCACTGCTTGGCGTGCTTGGGCTGGATGTGCGCGTGCTGGCTGACCAGGTCGATGACCATGAAGTCATTGCCCAGCCCGTGCATCTTGGTAAAACGCAAAAGCATCGGGTCGGCCTCAGCGGGGCAGCAGGCTTTCGCCGGCGTAGAGTTCCTGCACGCTCTCGCGGCGGCGCACTTCGAAAGCCTCGTCGCCATCCACCAGCACCTCGGCGGCGCGGCCGCGGGTGTTGTAGTTGGAGCTCATGACGAAGCCATAGGCACCGGCCGAGCAGACAGCCAGCAGGTCGCCCTCGACCAGATTCAGACTGCGGTCCTTGGCGAGGAAATCTCCTGTCTCGCAGATCGGTCCGACGATGTCGTAGCGACGGCCTTCGCCTTCGCGCGGCTGCACCGCAACGACGTTCATCCAGGCCTGGTACAGCGCCGGGCGGATCAGGTCGTTCATCGCCGCGTCGACGATGGCGAAGTCCTTGTGCACGGTGTGCTTGAGATATTCCACGCGGGTCAGCAGGACGCCGGCGTTGGCGACGATCGAGCGGCCCGGCTCGAACACCAGCGCCAGGCCGCGGCCTTCGATGCGCTGGCGCACGGCCTGGATGTAATCACCCGCCAGCGGTGGCTCCTCGTCGCGGTAGCGCACGCCGAGGCCGCCGCCCAGGTCCAGGTGGCGGATGTGGATGCCGCGCGCGGCCAGGCGGTCGATGAGCCCCAGCAGGCGATCCAGCGCGTCGAGGAACGGCGGCAGGCTGGTCAGCTGCGAGCCGATATGACAATCGACACCGACTACTTCCAGATTCGGCAGCTCGGCGGCGCGGGCATAGACCGCCTCGGCATCGGCAATGGCGATGCCGAACTTGTTCTCTTTCAGCCCGGTGGAAATGTACGGGTGGGTGCCGGCGTCGACGTCCGGATTGACCCGCAGCGACACTGGCGCCTTCAAACCGAGTTCGGCAGCGACCTGCTGCAAGCGCTCCAGCTCGTCGGTGGACTCGACGTTGAAGCAGTGCACGCCGACTGCCAGCGCGCGGCGCATGTCGTCGCGGGTCTTGCCGACACCGGAGAAGACGATACGGTCCGGCTGTCCGCCGGCGGCCAGCACGCGCTCAAGTTCACCGCGCGAAACGATGTCGAAGCCCGCGCCCAGGCGCGCCAGTACGTTCAGTACACCCAGGTTCGAATTGGCTTTGACGGCGAAGCAGACCAGATGCGGCATGCCATCCAGCGCATCGGCGTAGGCCCGGTACTGCGCTTCGATGTGCGCGCGGGAATACACGTAGGTGGGCGTGCCGAAGCGTTGTGCGAGAGCGGGCAGCGCCACGCCCTCCGCGAAGAGTTGACCGTCGCGGTACGAGAAGGCCTCCATGAACAGCCTCCTTTAGAGTTCGAAACGGTCTTTGGAACGTTCTTTGACGGCAGCCTCGTCGTCCGGCAGATACAGCGGACCTTTCTGGCCGCAACCGCTGAGCGCGGAAGCGAGGACGGCGAGCGCGACGAGGGGAAGCAACAGACGCTTCATGGGGGTGCAATCCTTGAAAAATCGAATGGCCGGAGTATACCCAGCACCTGCCGGATTGCCTACGCGAGCTGCGCGTGGCGTGGAGGTGCCGTGAGGCCGCCGGCTCGCCTGGGCCGGTGGCGGCCTGTTAAGCTCGCGGCCACCGACGCGACCGCGAGTCGCGCTTCCCAACTGCCGAGGAACCGTTGCATGAGCCTGAGCGAAGCCCGCTACCACGATCTCGTCGATGCCGCGCAGGAAAGCGTCGAAGACGTGTTCGACGACAGCGCCCTAGATGTCGATCTGGAAAACTCCGCAGGTGTGCTCACCGTGCGCTTTACCAATGGCAGCCAACTGATCCTCAGCCGCCAGCCGGCCTTGCGCCAGTTGTGGGTCGCGGCGCGTTCTGGCGGCTTCCATTTCGATTACGATGACGAAGCCGAGCTGTGGATCTGCGACAGCAGCGAAGAGCGCCTGGGCGAGTTGCTGGCCCGCGTCACCCAGGAGCAGGGTGGCGAGGCACTGGTCTTCGAGGACCTCTGAGCGCTGGCGGCAATGTCGCCGCTCTTGCTTATTTAATCGGCTGTGATAGGGTCGGCTGCAGGTCACAGAACCCCGCCTTCGGGCGGGGTTTTGCTTTTTTTGCCTTTTAATTTCACAGGAGCGAGCCAGTCCTCATGACCAGTGCACCATCGATCATCCTTACCCAACTCGATCTGCAGCGGCTCGAACGGCTGCTCGACAGCCTGGACGACTACGGCCCGGCTGCCGAGGCGCTGGAGCAGGAATTGTCGCGGGCGCAGGTCGTCGAGCGCAGCGCGATGCCGGCTGGCGTTGTGACCATGAATTCGCGCGTGCACTGCCGTGAGGAAAGCAGCGGCAAGGACTATCACCTGACCCTGGTGTATCCGCACGACGCCGGCAAGGAAGGCACCGTGTCGGTGCTGGCGCCCGTGGGCACTGCGCTGCTGGGGATGACCGTCGGTCAGCACATCGATTGGCCAACGCCGTCAGGCAAGGTGCTCAAGCTCACTCTGCTGGAAGTCGAGTATCAGCCGGAGGCAGCGGGCGATCCGTTCTGATCCACTGGATCGCCAGTCCGACGCGCGTGCGCTGACGAGTCGAGCGCCACTTGCCGGTCAGAGCGTGTCGAGGAAACTGCGCAGCGCGTTCAGTTCGTCGCGGCTCATGTCGAGCGGCTTGAAGCGCGCCGAGGTCTGCGGAAACAGCGGATCGTCCTGCTGCTCGGCGGTGGGTTTCGGCCTGGGCATGCCAACGTTGTAGAAATTGAGTACGCCCATGAGATTGGGGAACAGGCCGTTGTGAATCCACGGCCCGGTTCTGCTCACCAGGCGCAGCGACGGGGTGCGGAAACGGCCGACATCTTCGGTCTTGCCGGTCACCTCGTAGCGTCCCAGATCCTCGTACTTGCGGCCGTAGTAGGTCATGCCGGCATTGTGGAACTGGTCATCGCTCAGGGCCGGGCCGAAATGGCAGTTCATGCAGCGCGCCTTGGTACGGTACAGGTGCAGGCCGTGCAGCTGCTGGTCGTTGAGCGCCTCGTGCCTTCCGCGCAGGAACCGTTCGAAGCGCGTGTTGCGGGCGACCCGTACCAGGGTGCGCTGATAGTCGCCCAGGGCCTGACGCAGCATATCGGCCCGGATGACCGGCTCGCCGAAAACTGCGGCGAAGCGCTCGCGATAGGTTGAGTCGGCATTCAGACGCGCCAACAGCCCCTCGATGCTGAAGGCCATCTCCAGCGGGTCGACCACCGGCATCAGTGCCTGTCCTTCCAAACCCTGTGCCCGGCCATCCCAGAACGGGTGCCGGGTAAAGCCGCTCATTACCACGCTCGGCGAGTTGCGCCGTCCCGCCTGGCGGTCGTGGCCGAACGAGACCTTGCGGCCGTCGGCGAAGGCGAGGTCGGGCTCGTGACAGGAGGCACAGGCGATCTGCCCGGAGCGCGACAGCTTTGGATCGAAGAACAGCTGTTCGCCGAGCTCGGCGCGGGCTTCGCTGAAGGGCTGCCCGGCGGGCGAAGGCGCGCGTTCTGGCAGCGGTCCCAGTTCCTGCCAGGCGACATCGTCGTCCACGTGGGGCGCCGGCCATTGTGCCGGCGGCTGGCTGTAGGTTTCCCGCAGGCAGGCGTAATCCGGTTTCGCGCCCGGCTCTTGCGTCAGTGTGCAGGCTGCGGGGGTGGTCGATGCCAGCAGCAGGGCCAGGCCAAGCGCGTTCAATTCCACCAGGCGTGCCATCAGAAGCGGTAACCGACTTCGACCATGAACTGCCGGCCGATCTCGTAAGTCGCCACGTCGTCGTCTGCGATGGAATTGTCGAGACCCGAGGTGTTGCTGGTGATCCTGCGGTTCAGCAGGTTGCTGACGTCGAGATTGACGAATAGCGCCTGCTGATCGGCGGTAGGCAGCTCCCAGGCTAAGCGGGTGTCCCAGGTGAAGGCCGTACCATAGGCAACTTCATCCCACACACGAACCTGTTCGCCGTTGTAGTCCACGCGCTTCCCGGTCGCGCCGATCTTGCGGTAGCCGTCGCGCAGGCGCAGGAAGTTGCTCCAGGTGAGGTTCCATTGCGGGATATGCGTGGCGGTCGTGAGGCGGAGCGTCCAGGGTCGGTTGTAATTGTTGGCGGGGCGATCGGAGTACCTGATGAAGCTGCCGTCATATTGAATGATGGGGTCGATCACGTAGATCGCACCGATGCTGGAGGTGTAGTCCGACAGCCCTGAGCTGTCGACCTTGGTCCAGTCCAGTGCCAACTGCCCGGAGCTTGAGGTGCCCCAGAGGGCGAAGTTGCGCAGTGGGGTAATGCTGAAGGTGTAGACGTCGGTGTCGCTCTTGCCGCCGTTGTAGTAGGTGTAATAGTTGGACGCCAGGGTGCTGGGATCGTCGGTGGGTTTGTCGATCTGCGAGCCCCAGGCCCGGGAAATCTGGTCGCGGCCCTTGCGGTTGACGTATTTGACGGCGAACTCTGTGTCCCACTGAATATGGCTGAGCCCAAGGGTGATTTCGTCGTCGTAGGGGATATCCAATTGATTGAACTGGGCGCCGTTAGGGGCGCGCTTGCCCTCGACCCAGGGGGCGTTCTGGTTGAGCCGGCTGTAGTTCACCTGCAGCGCGGCTACGCCATCGCGTAGGCGGTAGGTCGCGAGGTTGCGTCCGTAGTAGCGGTTGGCGCCGGCGCTGAACCGGGTTTGGTTGTCGCCGAATACGTCGTATTCAAGAGCGAAGCGCGGGGCGACCGTCGTCTTGTCCATGAAGTCGTCAGCGTCCACACGCACACCGGGACGCAGGGTCAGGCGCTGGTAACGGATCTCGTCCTGGAGAAAGACCGCCCAACTCGTGGTGTCGAACTCAATCTTGGCGGCTTCGGTAAGGGTGTAGGCCTTGATGTACTGCCCCGGCCAGCCGTTCATGGTACTGCCCAGCGCGCACCAGGGATCGTCGCTGGCGCACCAGTTGGTCGAAGCCGTACCGTTCAGGGCGTTGGTGTAATAGTCGCTCAGCCGCTCGTAATGGCTGCTGCTGCGGCTGAGCTCGAAACCGCTCTGGAACTTGTGCTCCAGCCCCAAGGCGTTGAACGCATGCCAGTCTGCCTTGAGCTTGTAAGCGAAGCTCTCCTGCAGCTGTTCGATGTCGCCGAACCCGCCTTCTGACGCCGTCGCAAGGGAGCTCCAGTTCTTTGACGTGGAGCGGCGCCAGATACGCAGGTAGTCGGACTCCGACTCCCGAGAGTTCTCTAGGCTGCTCCAGCTAAGGTTCTGTTCGAGCTTTGCCAGTGGTGCGTTCCATATCAGCCGCGCACTGATGCTGTCGCCGCCCTGCTTGACCTCACGATACGAGTCGATGGCGTTCGGGCCATAGCTGCTGGATGTTTCCGGTGCGTGAGTCAGGCCGAGGTCGAGACTCCAGTCATCGTTGATCTGCCAGGCCGCCTTGATGAAATAGTTGTCGATCCGGCGTTTCTGATCATGCTCCTCGCTGGCCACATCGCTGCTATGGGTTAATCCGAAGCTGCGGGTGGGAATGGTCGACTGCTTGCGCGAAAAGTTCGCCAGCAGGCCGAAATTGTCGGTCAGATGCCCCTCCAGCGTGGCACGAGTGATCAGCTTGTCGAATTCCGGCTGGTTGTCGTTGCCCACCGCCGCTTCGAACTCCTCGAGATCGGGGTCTTGCTCATTGATGTGATACTCGGTCCATGCGGAGCGCGCGATCTGCGCGGACAGCTTGCCGTGTAGCTCCTTGGTGGGTTTGCGGGTAATGGCCTCGACCACGCCGCCATTGAAACCGCCATAGGCGGCGGGCACGTTGCTGTCGAGTACGCGGATTTCTTCCAGCAGGTCGGTGTCCAGCGCGAGCCCCTGACTGCGGCCGGGTACTTCGTCGTAGTCGTTGGCAGTCTGGCCTGGGTCGATGTCGTTGTTCATGGTCATGCCGTCGACCAGAAAAAGGTTCTGCCAGTACTTCGCGCCGTTGATGCTGATATCGGCCGGGTCGATCTCCCCCGGCGTCTTGCTGCTCAACTGGTCGTCATCGAACTGCACGTTCGGGTGGATGCGCAGCAGGCTGGTGATATCGCCGTTGCCAGCCGGCAGCGCATCGATGGTGCGGCGGTCGATCAGTGTTTCGCCTTGTCTGCGTTGGCGCTCGGCCAGCACCACTACGTCATCGAACTGCAGCGGGCGTCCGGCTGCTTCGGCGCGGCTGGGCTCCGGTTCCAGACGCAGCGTGCCGTTGGGGCTCAGCTGCCAGACGAGGCCGGTGCCGCCGAGCAATCGTTGCAGGGCAAGCTCGAGGCTCAGCGAGCCCTGCACCACGCCGGAATGCTTGTCGGCGAGGAGTCGACTGTCCACGCTGACCTGCACGCCGGCCTGCTGGCCGAATGCGATCAGTGCGGCGGACAACGGCTGCGCCGGGATGTCGAACGGCTGGGTCTGCTCCTGCAAGGCCGGGCTGGCGACTGCTGCGGTGACGGCTTGTCCCAGTGTCAGCGCCAGTGCGGCGGCGCCGAGCAAGCGGTGGGGAAGGTGCGGGTGGCGAAAACCGTGGGCGCGGACTGTCACTGAATAGCCTCTACTGCGTCTGCTAATGAGAATGTTTATCGGTTGCAGACAGTAAGACGAATGGCGACGCCGGATTTTCAGCGCAACGGCAAATTTTTTAACGAGTGATCACCAGCACATAGGGTGTCCAGCGCTCCACGCGGCCGCCATGCGGCTGCAGCAGCGCCTCAAGGGCACGTTGCGGATCGCTCAGATCGTAGAGGCCGGTCACCTGTTGCTTGGCGAGCGACTCATCGCGCAACAGGATCCAGCCGGCGTAGTGCGGCCGCAGCTGCTCCAGCAATTCGCCGATCGGCTGATCCTCGGCAATCAGCTCGCCGCGGCGCCAGGCCGCCACACGCCGGGGCATGATGCGGTCGCGCACGCGCCGTCCATCGCGATTGTCCAGACGGATGCGCTCCCCCCCAACAAGCCGAGTGCTGTGGCGCGGATCCTCGACGCGTACCGAGCCGTGTTCGACGGCAACGCTCAGTTGCGGCCCCTGGAGCGCTACGGCAAATGCGGTGCCGGTGACCTCGATGCGGCTGTCGCCGGCATGCACGGTGAACGGCCGGGCAGCATCGGCGGTGACTTCGAAGAAGGCTTGGCCTCGCACCAGCTCCAGATGTCGATGGCTGCTGTCGAAGCGCGGGCGAATCGTGCTGTCGCCCATTAGCCAGACCCGGCTGCCATCGTCCAGCACCAGCTGTCGTGGCCCTCCTTTGCCGTTGTGCAGCTCACCCTGCCCGTGCCAGGGCAGCAGGAGCATGAGCAGCGCCAGGCAGGCGGCGAGGGCGCTGCCTAAGCGGATGGCCCGGCGACGACGTGCGCCGGGCCAGCGCCGATGACTGGTGACCGGCAGTTGACCGGTGAGCCGCCAGACGCGTTCGGCCCGCCGCCAGGCTCGGGCATGGGCGGGCGAGGTCTGCTGCCAGGCGCGACAGGCCGCGTGCAGCTCTTGGTCTTCCGGCGATTCCTGGAGCCAGAGCAGCCACTGCATGGCGCTAGTCCAGTACGGATCCTCGCGCGAAATATCCTTCATCACGACGCTCGCTGTGTGTTCGGGCTGCGGGTTTTCCATTGTCGTGGGCGATGGCGGATTACGGCGCATCAGCATGACTCGTCGTCCAGGCAGGCCGCGCAGTGGCTGAGCGCGGTGCGTACCAACTGGTGGGCCAGGCCGACGGAGATGCCGAAGTGGGCCGCGATCTGTTGCAGGGTGTAGCCGCCGAAACGATGCATCTCGAAAGCGATACGGGTGCGCTCCGGCAACCGTGCCAGCGCCTCGGCGATCAGACGCAACTCGTCCTGCTGGCAGAGTTGCTGCTCGGGGGAAGGTGTGTTCGCTGGCAGTTCGGCGAGCAGGCCGTCGACATCTTCATCCTGGTGCGGCGTGCTGCCGGCACGCCGCACCAGGTCCAGCGCCAGGTTGCGGACGATCCGGTACAGATAGGCCAGCGGTTGCGTAAGGTTGGCGCGCTCGGCCTGGCTGAAGCGCACCCAGGCCTCCTGGACAACTTCCTCGGCCTCGGCGCGGCAGCCGGTGATCGGCGCTGCGTAATCGACGAGGGCGTTGCGATGGGTCACGAACAGATCGGTTCTGTTGCCTGGCTCGTTCACGATGGATGCTCTGGTTGGGGCGCAGGCCCGTTGGCGCGGCGATCCTAGCGTGAAGGCAAATTGTTATCAAACGCTAATTATTCTCATCCGTTACGAAGCGCCAGATTGAGTGTCGCTTCCAGTCGAGACTTGTAGCGCAGGTGCTGCACGGTCTGGCTGTTTCCGTTGCCGTGCAGGCCGGTGAGGTCGAGATCGGTGATGTAGCAGGGGTAGCGCTCGCCGTTGCGCCGACGCGAGAGGATGTAGCGCGCCACCGTGGCGAACAGCTCGGCACCGTACTCCAAGCCGGAGAATTCCTGATGGTTGCAGTACAGCGTGACCTGCGAACGACCCTGCTCGCCGGGTTCGATGATCGCCTGCACGTCGTAGAGCGGGTCGCTGACGGCGCCCTGCGGAGTGGGGCGACGTTCCAGCCGCATGTCGCCATCCGGCGCGCGGAGAATGCGATAGAAGTGGATGTCCAGCGTGTTCGTCGTCTCGCCATCGGCGATCGGCCACTGGGCGTTGCGTCGATAAGCCAGCGATTGCAGGAAGCGCAGCAGCGGCAGCAACAGACTCTGTTCGTCGCGATAGGGCAATTGTTGGCGCCACAGCGCATTGCACTCATCCAGCACACTGAGTTCGGCACGCTCGCCGACGATGCGGTAGACCACTTGCAGGCAGTCCGGGCGCCCGAGCGGCAGGATCAGCGCGAGGTCATCGCCCTCGAGTGCCTGCCGGTCGAGCCGAATCGGCGTGAATTGCTGGTGCGCCTCGCCCAGATGGTCGAGCAGGGCCGGCCGATCGCTGAGACTGGCCAGCTGCACGTCGTCGGCGATCCGTTGCAGCAGGTGAAATTGCTGGCGGATCTGCAGCAGGTAGCGGCTGTGATCCGCAGCCGCCAGCGCCTGGCGGGCATCGTCGAAGATTTCCTGGACGCGACGGATGATGGCCTGGCCGCGGTTGCGGGCAAAGCAGAACACCTGCAGATCCGGCGCGCGGCAATCGTCCGCCAGACTGGCGAGATGTTCGCGCAGGCATTGGGCAAGCGCCTTCGGGCCTTCGTAGCGGGTCACCAGCAGTTCGTTCCAGCTGTTCAGCGTGAGCTGGTCGATGCTGAACACGAGGCTTTCCGGCGCTGCGTGTCGGCTCGGAGGTTCACTGTGTGCCGCGTCGTCCGGAAGCCGCAGTGGATCGACGCCAAGGTTGATCAGCAGCAATACCCGGCTTGGCTGGCTGCTTGCCAGTAGCGCCTCCTCGCTGACCTGCGCCAGCGGCATCGGCAACGCGCGGCGAAGGGCGGCGAACAGGGCAAACAGCTCCGGCTCGCTCAGGCCACTGTCGCCGGGGAACAGCGACAGATGCGTGCCGGCGTCGACCACGCCGTTGCGGTGGCACCAGGCGAGCAGCGCCATCAGCTCGCGGGAGCGCTTGAGTGGCGCGAAGTTCGGCCACTGCTGGGGCGTCAGGCTGCCCTGGTAGAGCGACCAGCACACATCGCCGGCAGCGTCGTAGCCCTGCACCAGGGTCAGGCTGTCCTCGGCCATGTCCGGCGAGATGCCCAGGTTGACCACTTCCACCTTGCCGGCCTTGCGTTCGATGGCCGCGTACAGGCGGCGGCCGAGTACACCGAGGTCACGGCTGTTCATCGGACTGGCAGCCTGTAGCCGCCGGGTGAAGTCGTTGAGAAAGCGATAGCCGTAGGTCAGCTCGTTGACCAGTGCACGGCGCTCCTGGCTGACCTGGCCGACCTTCCACCGGCTGCGGTTGTCGAGCTGGGCGAACTGCCGCTCGTCCCAGTGCCAGGCGTGGGTGATGCGCTCGAGCAACTGGCGCTGCCAGCTCTTGTTGCGGTTGCGCGGAGGGCGACTGAGCGGACGGTTGACCTTCAGGTACAGGCAGCGACGGGCCAGCTCTAGACGGTCATGCTCATCGCGGTCCAGCAGGTAGCGCTCAATCGCGTAGTAGGCGCTGACATAGGGGTCCAGCTCTTGCGTGACCACCTGACCGGCATACACCGCCTGTTTGAAGTCCAGCGCCAGACAGCGGACGTCCGGGTGCTGGCTGGCGTAGACCTCGACCAGCAACAGCTTGAACAGCGACTTGTAGGGCGCCTCGATGGCCTTGTACAGCTGCCACAGCCCGGCACCGACGAATTCGCCCGGCGGGATTTGGTGCAGGTGGCCGAGATCGAGGACTTCTTCGGCGCGGATGAAGCGCTTGGCCAGCAACGTCGCCACGTACGTGTCATAGCGGTGCTCCTCGTAGGCGGGCACCAGCCACCAGAGCGGTGTGCGGCCGCCGAGCCAGATGGCCGTACGGTAGAACTCGTCGAGCAGGAGGTAGTGCTGGGTGGTGCCGCAATCGTCGGAGGTCAGCGTCGCCTCGCGCTGGCCTTGGGTGAAGCGCTGCGGATCGATCAGGAAGAAATGGGCTTCGCTACCCTGGCTGGCGGCCCAGGCGCAGAGCAGATCGCACTTACGCTGCAGTTCATCGAGCTGCTGCGGCGTCAGCGCTGGGTCATGACAGACCCAGACGTCCAGGTCGCTGTGCTCCTCCTGCGCCACGGTGCCCAGGCTGCCCATCAGGTACAACCCGAAGATTGGTTGCGGCGGGTTGCCGCGCAGCGGCTTGTAGCTGAACGAACGGGTCAGACGTTGTGCTTCGGCGAGTTGCTCGGCATCCGGCTCGAAGCCGGAAAGCCCCGCGGGTGTGCTCGCCGAGACGTAGCCAGGCAGCAGTGGGTGATTAACGTGAAACAGCAACGGCAATAGCTTGACTACCGTTTGCTGGCGCGTCGACATGCCCTGCACGGCGCGATCCAGGCGTGCCGCGTTGACGGTCAGAAAACGTGTGCGCAGCGTGGCGAGGACCTTGCGGTCGATGCCTTCTTCGAGAAGCGGACGGATCGGCTGATTGCGGGTCATGAACAGTGCGTGGGCGAGATCAACCTCTGGTCATCGGCCGCCGCCCACCTGGCTTGAGGCTGGCACATTGCCGTCTGTCGTTCAGCCTCCAACTGGCCCGGAACGCGGTGTTGTCCGCGCGCCGGGCTGGTGGTCATGCCGCCGCGGAAGGTCAGGCGCTAGCCGCCTCGCAGAGGATGGTCAGCAGTGATTGGGCCTGTTCGGCCGCATCACGGCCGAGGCTGGTGAGATAGCCACCGTCGGCCTGAGTCGTCAGCCCCTTGGCGTACAGGCGCTCGAACGCGGCGATGGTGGATGGGCTGGCATCGTGATGGACCTTGAGGCCTTCCTGCAGATTTTCCAGATTGAACTGTCGAAGTACTTCCAGTTCGGCGACCAACTCAGGGGTGTACGACATGCTCGCTCCTCGAATGGTGGGCTACTTGGCCCTGCTTGTTGAGTGTAGATGCTGTCGAAGGCCGTGCCTTGATCCAGGTCCAGGGTTTTGCGTGCGGGCTGGAGGCTTGCCCGGTTGCCGGCGCTGCGTCTATTCGGGCATTTCCGGCAGATTGCGCAACATGGCTTCGTAGGCGGCACCGTCGAAAGGCCGGTCCTCGGCGAGCATGCGGCGGATCTCATGGGCCAGCACCAATGCCATCATCTGCAGGCTTTCCTCACGCTCGTAGCCGACCAGCGTCAGCTTGTTCAGCGTGGCCTGCGTCGCGGCCGGTTCGCCGGCCTCAAGCTGGTTCTCGATGGCCTGAATCAGGGTTGCCTCGGCAAAGGCTTCCTCTTCTTGCTCGGTGTCATGCGACATTGCGGGTTTCTCTTCGATTGATGACGGGTTCTCTTCATCCAGCTGGCAGAGGGTGCAGCTGCCGTCATCCGGACGACTGGTTTCGACATAGCGGACCCGGCGACTGGACGCCTGGCGGTCGGCACTGACGCGAAAGCGCGGGCGATCGGAGGTGGTCATGGCTGGCTCCTGGACGGCTGAGGCGTCCTTAATAACCCCGCCCGAGGCGAGCGGCAAGGCATTCCTCAGTTGGCGGAGCGGGTGGGGCAGCTAGCTGAAACGACATCGCGGAGATAGTCGCGAGGGGAGATAGGAACGTGCATAGCCTGAAGCAGGACCGCCCCTGCGGGCTGAAGATGGCCGGGCAGGAGGTTCAGTCCGGCCCGGTTGTAGGCTGACTCAGCGACCGGCGCCCTTGCCCATGCCGCCACCCATGCCACCGCCTGCGCCGCTACCCATGCCGCCGCCCATGCCGCGTGCGGGCGGGTCTTCTGGCAGCGTCACGCCACGCTCTTTGGCGCGCGTGCGCATCTGTTCATGATGCTGGGCACGAATCTGCTCGCGCTCTTCCTGCGTGGTGGCTTGGCGCATGCGGTTGCGGTATTCCAGGCGCTCCTGCTGGGTCATGATTTGCGAGCCGAAGACCTGCTCGCCGTCGCCGCCCGCGCCCTGGCCGCCGGCGGACTGCGCCAGCGCAGCGCCGGACAGCAGCGCCAGCGAAAGGCCGATGGCGAATTTGATGCTTTTCATGGGTATCTCCTCGTTTGAATATGACCGGCGCCGCATCAATGCTCGTGCTCTTCGACGTCGGAGTGGTGGGATGATTCCTCATCCCTGGGCTGGCCGCCCATGTACTTCGGGCCCTTGCCGCGGCCGCTGTCGAACACCTTGCCCTCCAGGGCCTTGCTGCCGCCGGGCCCACCGGTGTGTCCAGAGTGGCTGCCTTCCTCGTGGGTCTGATCGCTGTGGCTGCTGCCGTGGTCGCGGCCGCCACCGTATTTCGGACCTTTGCCCTTGCCGCCGGAGCTGTGGCTGCTGTCATGGCTTGAATGGTCGTCAGCCGCCACCACGGAGCCGGTTACTCCGGTCAGCGCCAGCGCCATGAGCGCCGCCAGCAGGCTGGACTTGTAGTGAACGCGCATGATGCTCTCCCGGCATGAAGCCGGCTGGCCTGGCGGCCAGCCGGTCCAGCCTTACCTGACTTCGTTGTCGTGCACGAACTCGATGACCTGCAAGTAATCGTTGGCGGCCACGGCAAAATCGTCGGCGCCGCCGTCGCTGGTCGGGTCAGTCCAGCTGGTGCCGCCGAACACGGCGTCGTACAGGTTCACCAGGGTAGGTCTGTAGACATCGTCGGCGGGGTCGTCCGGATCGCCTGCATCCAGCACCAGTACGGTGGCGGTGGCATCGGACCAAGTCGCGGTGCGGTCGTACTGGTAATCGGAGAAGTCGTAGTAGGTCGTGCCGGAATTGATGCCCAGGATCGAGTTCATATAAACCAGCGTGTCGACGCTGATGGTGCCGGATTGTCCCCTGCGGCAGCGAGCAATGCCGCCGGGTCGAAACCTGCTGGCAGGGTCACGCCCGGTATCGTGCCGCTGACCATGTACTTGTCGTACAGCGCCAGGTTCTCCAGCGGCGAGTCAATGGTGGTGCCATCGACCGTCAGCCGGCCGCTGGAGTCGATGGCGATCACCGCGCCATCCGCAGTCAGCTTGCTCAGCGCTTCGTCCAGGGCGTGGTCAAGCACCTTGCTTGGCGAACGACCGACGCTCAGACGGCCCAGCTCGACTTCGCCGGGGACGACGTCGTAGGTGGTGTCGCCGACCGTCACCGAGGTCAGCAGGTCACCTTCCTCGTTGCGCGGGATGGCGACCAGCTTGCCGTCGGCATCCGTTACCGGCACCAGCGCACCGGTGCTGTCGTAGTGAAACGCCACGACCAGCTCTTCGCCGTTTGCATCCGCCAGCGGAACGCCATTCACGTCGCGCAGCAGGATGTACATGTCGCCGTACAGGTCGCCCTTCTTCGTGCCGGCGCCGAACGGCTTGCCTCCGCCGCCCGCTTTGCCGCCTTTCACTCCGGCCCACTCGGGGCGATCGCTGTCCTCTTCCTCCGAGGCGTCGACGCGGAAGATCTTGTCGACTGCGCCATGACCGCCGCCCATGCGCGAGCCGCCCTGGCCTTTTTCACCGCTGCCACCCTTGCCGCCCTGACCGCCACGGCTGCCGTGGCTATCGCTGCCGCCCTTGCCGGATCCGCTGTGCTCGGCGGCTACGCTCGACGAGACGAAACTCAGCGACAGCGCGCTTGCAACCACCAGCGGAGCCGCGAGTGCGACCAGGAGCGCCCCGCTGGCAAGCCCGAACTTGTTGCGTTTGAACTGAGTGTTTGACATGACATTGCTCCTTTTCTTGCGGGCCGGTGCTCCAAGGCAGTTGCACAGGGAAGGCACTGGTTCTGCGGTTGCATCCTGACGGTGGGTCATTCGCCCGCCGTCGTTGATGTGCTCAGAAGCGGAAGCCGAGTCCCATGCGGAACAGGCTCTCGCGGTTGTCGAACTCCATCTCGTCCGGGTTGCCGTGCCCGGTCCTGAAGCCATAGCTGTCGTAATCGGTTCGGGTGTAGTCCAGGCGCGCGAAGGCATGCTGGGTGAGCGGGATTTCCGCGCCGATGCCGTAACGCATGCCGTCGACCTGATAACTGCGGTCGATATTGGCATCGGCGTTGTCGCCCTTGGCCCAGGTGGTATTGAAGCGCGCGCGCACCGGGCCGACGCGCCCGTAGAGCAGGGTGCCGTTGGGTAGGCTGTAGCCCAGGCGCAGTGCCAGGCCGTAATCGCTTTTTTTCTCGGCAGAGAAGTCGCGGCCGCCCTCACCGCCAGTCTCGCGGTTGTGCGACCACTCGGTCCGGCCGGTATCGACCTCTGCCTCGAGGCCGGCGTACCAGCGGCCAAAGCTGCGGCCATAGCCGGCGAAGAAGCCATAGATGCCGCCCATGCCGCTGAAGTCGCCGGTGTAGGCCTGCGACAGCGGTGCCACCCCGCCTTCCGAGTGATAGCCGTCGAGGCGCGAGTCCAGACTGCCGTGGCCGGCATGAGCACCGACATAGAAGCCTTGCACAGCCGGCTGCAGCGGGACTGGCGAGGCTGCCGCGGCAAAGCGCCAGCCGACGCCCAGGCGGAACTGGCCTTCCTCGTTGGCGAAGCGTTCCGTGGTGCGGCCGTCGTCGTCGACATAGCCCACGTCGTAGGCGTCGTAATCGGTGTAGGCGTATTCCATGCGCAGGAACAGGCGGTCGCCGGCTGGCAGGTCGGCGCCGACGCCCAGGCGGGAGCCGTGCTGCCGATCGTCCTGCGCGCGGGTTGCCGCCGCCTGATTGTTGATCGTGTAGTAGGAGTCGAAGCGGGTGCGCACCCGCCCGACGCGCACATACAGCAGCGAGCCGTTGTTCACCACGTAACCGCCACGCAGGCTCAGGCCGTAGCCGTCATCCCGGTCGAGCGAGGTGGTACGCGCGTCTTCCTTGTCCTTGCTGAACGACCAGCGCGCGCGGCTCTGCTCGACCTCGGCTTCGATACCGGCATACCAGCGGTCGAGCTGCCAGCCATAGCCGAGAAACAGTGCTTCGCCGAGCCCGGAGGCGCCGAACTGGCTGACATCGCTGCCACCATCCCCGCGAGGCCCGGAAGTGGTGCTGGCCAGTGGGCCGTGGCTCAGTGCGGCGCCAGCGTAGGGGCCGGCAAACAGCCCGTCGAGCGGCAGGGCGGCCAGCAGCAGGTCACCGGCGGAGCGTTGCAACGCCTGTGCGGGCAGCTGATAGGTCTTCGAACGCCCCGGCGTGTAGCCGACGCTGAAGGTTACCTGGCTGCGGCTGTACTCGCCGTCCAGGTCGTCCGAGTTGCGGTCGATGACGCGCACGTCACCGCCGACGTAGACGGTGGACGAGACGTAGTAGCGCAGCCCTGCGCCGGCATCGATGATCTTGTCGCGCCGGTCGTAGTTCTGATACTCGCTATTGGTGTAGGCCGCGTGGCCGAATACCGAGAGGCGACTGGTCAGTGCCCGTTCGACTTCGAAACCATAGGCGGTATCCAGCGACGCCGACGCATACACGCCATCGTCACTGACGGTGGTCTCCTCCAGCGAGCGATCGATGAAGCCGGTGACGCGGGTGGTGGGCGTCGGTCGCCAGCTGGCGAGTGCGCCGAAGTAGGGTTTTTGAATGTCGGAGAAGGCCGAGTAGTCGAAGCGCTGTTTCAGCATGCCGGCGAATATTTCCCGGCGAAGCGCTGCTGCGGATAGGTCACGCGCAAGCCGATCGCCGCGCGGTAGCCATCCGAGTCACGGTTGAACGTCGTTCCGGCGATGTCGTTGGTGTAGCGCCGACGATCGGTGGCGTACTGGAGGAATGGCTCGTGGTTGGGCGTTAGCGCATAACCGACTCGCAGCCCGAGCGAGCTCAGGTCGTGCTTGCGATCGGCATTGTCGATGCGCGCGCCGGCGAGGGTCCGTGCGCTGTAGTAATCGTAGCGGTCGTAGGTACCGCCGCCGCGCAGGCGCAGCCGGCCGATCTCGCTGGCGGCCCCCAGGTACGCTTCATCGTGTTCATAACGGGTAGGTTCGCGCTGCAGTTCCGGCCCGGCAGCACCGGGAACATAGCGATCTTCATGGTCGCGGGTATGGCGCAAACCGCCGAATACGCGCGTGTGCTCGGTCACCTCGCGGGTGCCGTCGAGACCCAGCCAGAAGTCCTCGACGTCTTCGGAATCCGCGTCCTGATAGCGGTCGAGGTCGGCGCCGAGATCGACGCTCAGTTCGTGCCGGTCCCAATCCGATTGCAGCACCAGCGAGGGGGACAGGGTGAAGATGGTGTCTTCGGTTTCATCGGTGCGCTGAGCGTAGATGTTGTCGTCGCGGGTCGCCGACAGCACGACCTGCGGCAGTGCGACGAAAGTCCCGATGGGCAGGCCGGGAAACTCACGCGTGTCGGTCTTCTTCAGCGTGGCACTGGTGGGCGCCGCGCTTGGCGCCGGCTCGGGCGCCGCATGGACGTGCGCAGTCGAGCCTGCTCCGAGCGCTGCCAGCGCCAAAATCAGCTTTCGTCCCATCGATCACGTTCCTTACGTCCGTACGACAAAGAATGCTTCGCAGGCTGGGCCCTTGGCAGACCGCCAGCTGATCAACGTCTGATACGTGGCTTAACCCATCTGGCTCATGGCCGACGCGTTTTCAGAGAGTAGTTCAGGGAGTGGAGAAAAGTTTGATCTCGATCACGTTGAAAGCCAGGTTTTCACGGGGCAGGAATTAAATCTTCGGCCCGCGAAAAATCAGCTATAAGCGCCGCAGCCAGGGGGGTGTGCAGCGGGGTGCTGTTTCAATCGAGGACGTTCAACGCCAGGCACAGCAGGCCGAAGACGGCCCAGACCAGCGCGAAGATGATCGGCGTGCGCAGGGAGAACAGCAGGGTGCGTTTGTAGTGCCGTCCGCCGGGCGGGCTGCTGCCTTCGCCGAACAGCGCTGATTCGTTGTTGGGCAGCAGGCCGACGCGGCCTTCGAGCTGTAGCAGCTCGGCCTGTTTCTGATGCCAGCGTTCGATGACGTCGAAGTTGGACTTGATGCCCGGCATCGCGTGGAACGAGGTAACCAGCCCGAGCAGGGCGAGGGTCATCGGCACCACCAGGCGGAACAGCCCGCCCCAGTCCGGATTGCTGTTGGCCATCGAGGAGGCGAAGGCGATCATCAGGAACGACTGCGAGGACAGATAGGCGCTGGTGCGCTCGGCCAGCAGCGAGGACTCGAAATGAATTTCCGAGCGGTAGAACGCCAGACGTTCCTTCGGCGAGTCGAAGAGCTCGTCGCCCTGGGTGTCCTGATTGAGCAACAGGGTACGCAGATCGGTCATGTCACCTCGTCGGGGTTGTGCGGCTAGACTGCTCGGTCACTATCCCTAGTAGGTCAAGCGTGCCGCCCCGGAGTTCCTGCGTCGTGATCAGTCATGCTATGGCGTGCGCTGTGCGGATGGCTGTCGCGGGTTTGCCAGAGCAGTACCGCAAGGGCGAGGAAGGCCGATGACCAGCAGGCCGCGGCCAGCAGCAGCCAGAGCGGATGCGTGTGACCGAGTAGTGCGGGCAGCACACGTGCGAGTGCCGCGGCACTGAGCAACAGCGCGCATGGATGAATCCAAGCGCGCGCGTTGGCGTCGCGAAAGCGGAATAGCAGGCGTGTGCGCGCCATCACCCCGAAACTCAGGCTGCCTAGGGCGCCGACCGCCAGTGCGTGGAGCGTGGCGCTGAGCGGCAGCCAGGGACCGCTCAGGGCGACGCCGAACAACAGCAGGCCCACTGTCAGCCAGGCATAGCCGAGCAGCAGCACCAGCAGATCCGGCCGCTGACGACAGTGCCACGGCTGCCAGCGCAGCAGACGAATGGCGCTGAGCACGCCCGCCGCGACCAGCAGGCCGCCCGTCACGCGCTCGAGCAACGCCCAGGGCAGCAGGCTCAGCCCCAGTGCCAGACCCAGCAGGATCAGTACCGCGCCTTCGATCTGCGGTTGCACCCGCGCTTCCAGTTTGCGGCCCTCGCTCTGCGCGTGCCCGGCCAGTGCCGGCGCGATGATGCGCCCACCCATGAAGAACAGCAGCACGGCGAACAGCAGCAATGCCTGTTCACGCAGCTGTGGCGCCGGCCCGCTGTCGAGGCCGGCCACGCTACTGGCCAGGCCCAGGCCGATGACCACCGGGGCGACCGCCTGGTTGCGCCATTTCTTGGCGGCACCGACGAAGCGCGGCACCACCTTCCATACCAGCCCGGCGGCGAACAGCAGGTTGGCGCCGACCGCGAGCCAGGAGTCCGGCCAGAGCAGGAAGCCGATGCGCGCCAGCAGCCAACAGGCCAGCAGTGTGAGGGTGAAACGCAGCGGTTGCGGGCCGAGCAGGTAGCCGGCGACAACGGCCAGCGCATAGCCGAAGAGCATCTCGTGGGCATGTCCGGCAGGTGTGGCCAGCCCCGGCAGCACGGGAACCAGGCCGAGCATGGTCAGCACCGACCAGGGCAGCAGAAGTGCCGCGTGGAGCGCGGCAGCGGGGAAGAAGCAGACGTTGGCGAAGGGCAGGCGCGGCTTGCGCGGGTGCATCGGGAACCTCCGGAGGGCACCGGGGCACGGCGGCTGCCCCGGTGCCTGGTGAAGGCGATCAGCGGCTCGCGAGCAACTCCTGACCACGTTTGACCGCGGCGCGAACCTGCGCCGGGGCGGTGCCACCGATGTGATCGCGGGCGTTGACCGAGCCTTCCAGGGTCAGCACGGCGAACACGTCGTCGGTGATCTGGTCGCTGAACTGGCGCAGCTCGTCGAGGCTCATCTCGGCGAGGTCCTTGCCGGTCTGCACGCCGTACTTCACCGCGTGGCCGACGATCTCGTGGCAGTCGCGGAAGGGCAGACCCTTGCGCACCAGGTAATCGGCCAGATCCGTCGCGGTGGAGAAGCCGCGCAGCGCCGCCTCACGCATGATTTCGCGCTTGGGCTTGATCGCCGGCACCATGTCGGCGAAGACGCGCAGCGAGTCGCGCAGGGTGTCGGCGGCGTCGAACAGCGGTTCCTTGTCTTCCTGATTGTCCTTGTTGTAGGCCAGCGGCTGGCCCTTCATCAGCACCAGCAGGCCGGCCAGCGCGCCGAACACGCGGCCGGTTTTGCCGCGTACCAGCTCCGGCACGTCCGGGTTCTTTTTCTGCGGCATGATCGAGGAACCGGTGCAGAAGCGGTCCGGCAGGTCGATGAACTGGAACTGCGCGCTGGTCCAGAGCACCAGCTCTTCGGAGAAGCGCGACAGGTGCATCATCGCCAGCGAGGCAGCGGCGCAGAATTCGATGGCGAAGTCGCGATCGGAAACGCCGTCCAGCGAGTTGCCGGCGATGGCTTCGAAACCCAGCAGTTCGCAGGTGATCTCGCGCTGGATCGGATAGGTGGTGCCGGCCAGCGCAGCCGAGCCGAGCGGCATGCGGTTGGTGCGCTTGCGGCAGTCGACCAGGCGCTCGTAGTCGCGGCTGAGCATCTCGAACCAGGCCAGCAGATGATGGCCGAAGGTCACCGGCTGTGCGGTCTGCAGGTGGGTGAATCCCGGCATGATGGTGTCGGCTTCGGCCTCGGCGAGCCCCAGCAGGCCCTGCTGCAGGCGGGTGATTTCGCTGAGGATCAGGTCGATCTCGTCGCGCAGCCACAGGCGGATGTCGGTGGCGACCTGGTCGTTGCGCGAGCGGCCGGTATGCAGCTTCTTGCCGGTGACGCCGATGCGGTTGGTCAGGCGCGCCTCGATGTTCATGTGCACGTCTTCCAGGTCCACGCGCCAGTCGAAGGTGCCGGCCTCGATTTCGGCCTGGATGTCCTTCAGGTTGGCGATGATCTGGTCGCGCTCTGCCTCGGTCAGCACGCCGGCTTTGGCAAGCATGGTGGCGTGGGCGATGGAGCCCATGATGTCGTGGCGGTACAGGCGCTTGTCGAACTCGACGGAGGCGGTGAATCGGGCGACGAAGGCGTCGACGGGCTCGCTGAAACGGCCGCCCCAGGACTGGTTGGTCTTGTCGGTGCTCATGTATGCGCTCGCTGAAAATCCGAAGGCTGAGGAAAGGCGGCGATGATAGCAGGGATGGTGCCGCTGTCGGGCACGGCGGCGTGCGGACGCGAAGGGTGAGCTGGCTGGCAAATCCGTGTTTTTCCGGTGGTCGGGGGCGGCGGCCGGCTTGCTGTTGCCGGGGTGGCCAAGGAAACTGCCCGGCAGGCGAACCACCAGGCTGAACCGCGTGAAAACCACTGCCGCATCCGATGATTTCTTTTTGCCCGAACTATGCCAGTCCGAGGCGTTGCTCGGCCTGGTACTGCTCGCCGAGCTGCTGGTGCTCGTGCTGGTGCTGGCCGAGCCGATGCAGCCGGGCTTCAATTGGATGCGCCTGGCGCTGACCTCGTTGTTCGTGCAGTGGATCGTGCTGCTCTCGGCCGGCACGCTGTGCCTGCTGCGACCGCTGCTGGCGCGTCCTCGTCCGGCGCTGGCGGGCATCGCCTGTTGCACGGTGGTGGTCGGGCTGACCCTGGCTTGCACCGCAGTGGCCGATATCTACCAGCTTGCCGGCCCCCTGCAGCGCGAAGGCGAGGTGAATCTGTACCTGCGTCATGCGCTGATCAGCCTGATCATGTCGGGGCTGCTGCTGCGGTATTTCTATTTGCAGAGTCAGTGGCGGCGCCAGGAACAGGCGGAGCTGCGTGCGCGAATCGAGTCGCTGCAGGCGCGCATCCGCCCGCACTTCCTGTTCAACAGCCTGAACAGCATCGCCAGTCTGGTCGTCAGCGACCCGGTCAAGGCCGAGCAGGCGGTGCTGGATCTGTCCGATCTGTTTCGTGCCAGTCTGGCGCGGCCCGGCACGCTGGTGCCCTGGCGCGACGAGCTGGAGCTGTCGCGGCGTTATCTGTCGATCGAGCAGTACCGCCTCGGCGAACGTCTGCAGCTGGATTGGCAGATCGACAGCGTGCCGGACGATCTGCCAATCCCGCAGCTTACGCTGCAGCCACTGCTGGAAAATGCCCTGGTCTACGGCATCCAGCCGCGGATCGAGGGCGGCCTGGTGAGTGTGAAGGCGGATTACGTCGACGGGGTGTTCCGGCTGGAAGTCAGCAATCCCTTCGATGAAACGGCGCAAACGCAGGTTTCGCGCGGGACTCGCCAGGGTTTGCACAACATCGACGCACGATTAGCGGCACTTTTCGGCCCGCAAGCGAGTCTCAGCGTGGAGCGCCGTGATGGCCGCCATTACACCTGTCTACGCTATCCATGTGTGAGACAAAAGCAGGAAGCCTGATCTATATGAATGTCCTGATTGTCGATGACGAACCTCTAGCCCGCGAGCGCCTTGGCCGACTGGTAGGTGAGCTCGACGGCTATCGTGTCCTCGAGCCGGCCGCGAGCAATGGCGAAGAAGCCCTCTCGCTGATCGAAGAGTTGCGCCCGGATGTGGTGCTGCTCGATATCCGCATGCCTGGCCTCGACGGCCTGCAGGTGGCGGCCAAGCTCTGTGAGATGGACGCACCGCCGGCGGTGATCTTCTGTACCGCACATGACGAATTTGCCCTCGAAGCGTTTCAGGTCAGTGCGGTCGGCTATCTGGTCAAGCCGGTACGTCCCGAGCACTTGGCCGAAGCCCTGAAGAAAGCCGAACGGCCCAACCGCGTGCAGCTCGCCGCGCTGACCCGCCCGGCCGCGGTGTCCGGTACCGGGCCGCGCAGTCACATCAGCGCGCGGACCCGCAAGGGCATCGAGCTGATTCCGCTGGAGGACGTGATCTATTTCATCGCCGACCACAAGTACGTGACATTGCGGCATGCCGGCGGGGAGGTGCTGCTCGACGAGCCGCTGAAATCGCTCGAAGACGAGTTCGGTGAGCGTTTCGTGCGCATCCACCGCAACGCGCTGGTGTTCCGTGATCGTATCGAGCGGCTGCAGCGCACGCCGCTCGGGCACTTCCAGCTCTATCTGAAGGGGCTCGATGGCGAAGCGCTGACGGTGAGCCGGCGCCATGTGGCAGGCGTACGCAAGCTGATGCAGAACCTCTGAGCACGCGCCCTGGCTGAGCGAGCACGCGCGGTCTTGCTCACCCGGGCGGTGGGCGAGGCAGCGTCGTGGCGGTCATCGCGCGGGACCGGCTGCCGATAAATAAAACAGTCCGACTTAGGCTCGCCGGTGCACGGTTCTTGCCATCTTCCTTGATTCCGGCCAACCCAGGCCGGCTTTAGGGCCTGTTATCATCCGCGGCAATTCACTGGTTTTCTGGATTAGCCCATGTCTCGCGAAATTCGCATCGCCACCCGCAAGAGTGCCCTGGCCCTGTGGCAGGCCGAATACGTCAAGGCGCGCCTGGAGGCGTCGCACCCAGGGCTCAAGGTGAGTCTGGTGCCGATGGTCAGCCGTGGCGACAAGCTGCTCGACGCACCGCTGGCGAAGATCGGCGGCAAGGGGTTGTTCGTCAAGGAGCTGGAAACCGCGCTGCTGGAGAACGAAGCGGACATCGCCGTGCACTCCATGAAGGACGTGCCGATGGAGTTTCCCGAAGGGCTGGGCCTGTACTGCATCTGCGAGCGCGAAGATCCGCGCGATGCCTTCGTCTCCAACCACTTCGATAGCCTCGATGCACTGCCGTCCGGCAGTGTGGTCGGCACCTCCTCGCTGCGCCGTCAGGCTCAGCTGCTGGCGCGCCGCCCGGACCTGAAGATCCAGTTCCTGCGCGGCAACGTCAACACGCGGCTGGCCAAGCTCGATGCCGGCGAGTACGACGCCATCATCCTCGCTGCCGCCGGGCTGATCCGCCTTGGCTTCGGTGAGCGCATCCGCTCCAGCATCGGCGTCGACGATAGCCTGCCGGCGGGCGGTCAGGGCGCGGTGGGCATCGAATGCCGTACCGGCGACAGCGAGTTGCACGCGCTGCTGGCTTGCCTGAATCATGCACCGACTGCGCTGCGCGTCACGGCCGAGCGCGCGCTGAACAAGCGCCTGAATGGCGGTTGCCAAGTGCCCATCGCCTGCTACGCGGTGCTCGAGGGCGAGCAGCTGTGGCTGCGTGGTCTGGTCGGTCAGCCCGATGGTGGTCTGCTGCTGCGCGCTGAAGGGCGAGCATCCGCCGAGCAGGCCGAAGCGCTGGGAGTCCAGGTTGCCGAAGCGCTGCTGGCCCAAGGCGCTGAGCAGATTCTCAAGGCGGTGTACGGCGAGGCAGGCCACGCGTGAGTGGTTGGCGCCTGCTGCTAACCCGGCCTGCCGAAGAATGCGCCGCGCTGGCCGCGACGCTGGCCGATGCCGGGATTCACAGCACAAGCCTGCCGTTGCTGGCGATCGAACCCTTGCCGGAAACCGCCGAACAGCGCGCGATGATTCTCGAGCTGGACCGCTACTGCGCGGTGGTGGTGGTCAGCAAGCCGGCAGCGCGTCTGGCGCTGGAGTTGCTGGACCGCTACTGGCCGCAGCCGCCGTTCGGCCAGTGCTGGTTCAGCGTTGGCGCCGCCACCGGTGCGATTCTCGATGACTACGGTCTGGACGTCAGCTGGCCGTCCTCCGGCGATGACAGCGAAGCGCTGCTGGCATTGCCGCGCCTGAGCGAGGCGCTCGCGCGACCTGATCCGAAGGCGCTGATCGTGCGCGGCGAAGGCGGTCGCGAGCTGATTGCCGAGACGCTGCGGGCGCAGGGCGTGCAGGTCGACACGCTGGAGTTGTATCGACGTGTTCTGCCGCAGTACCCGCCGCGCGCCCTGATCGATATCGTGCAGGCGGAACGGCTCAACGGCCTGGTGGTCAGCAGTGGGCAGGGGCTGCAGTCGCTGCATGAGTTGGCCGGCGATGCCTGGCCCGAGCTGGTTGAACTACGCTTGTTCGTACCCAGCCCGCGTGTGGCCGAGATGGCTCGCCAGCTGGGCGCCAGACAAATTGTGGATTGCCGTGGTGCCGGAACCGCGGCCTTGCTGGCGGCCGTGCGGAATACCCCGCAGCCTGCCTCCTGATGCAAAGGATGGAAACGTGAGCGAAGCAGACAAGAACGAACCGCTGCAATCCCCGACCAGCACGACGGAAGCTGTCGTTGACGGTGCCAAGAAGGGCCCTTCATCCAAGCCCGCCGCTAAAGGTTCCGGCAAAGCGCTGCCGCTGTTGGCCCTGCTGTTCGGTGTGGGCGGCATCGGCGTGGCCGGCTACAGCCTCTGGCAGGTACAGCAGGTCGCCGCACGCGATGCGCAACGGCTTGAGGTGTTGCAGGCGGCCAGCGCGCAGACGCAGGCTTTAGCAGAGGCAGACCGCCAGTTGGCTGGCCGTCTGGGTCGCCTGGAACAGCTGCCAACGGCCGCCGAGCTGGATGAGCAGCGTCGCCTGCTCGCGGCATTGCAAAGCGACCAGCAGCGTATCTCCGGCCGTGTTGAGCAGGTGCTTGGCGCCAGTCGCGAGGAATGGCGGCTGGCGGAAGCCGAGCATCTGCTGCGTATGGCGATGCTGCGCCTGTCGGCGATGCAGGACGTGAAGAGTGCCGAGATGCTGGTTCACGAGGCCGACCTGATCCTGCAGAAACAGGACGATCCGGCAGCCTACGCGACCCGACAGAAACTGCTCGAAGGGCTGGAGGGCCTACGCAGTCTGCCGGACCTCGATCGTACCGGGCTGTTCCTGCAGCTTGGCGCCCTGCGCGGGCAGACCGGCAAGCTCAATGCGCTGGCGCCGGAGTTCGTCACCGGCCAGGCGGCGGACACGGGCGCCGGCCAGAGTCGCTGGCAGCGTTGGGTCGACGAGCTGACTCGCTATGTGCGCGTCGATTTCGACGCAGGTACCAACGTCAAGCCGTTGCTCGCCGGACAGAGCCTGGCGCAGGTGCGACTGGCGCTGTCGCTGGCTATCGAGCAGGCGCAGTGGGCGGTGCTCAACGGCAATACCGAGGTTTATCAGCAGTCGCTCGAGCAGGCACGAACGATGCTGCAGGATCATTTCAGCGAGGATAATGGCGAGGCCCGTGGACTGCGACAGCGCATCGAGGCTCTGGCCGGTCGGCAGGTGGCAGTGGAGCTGCCTGACCTGGCTCCGGCGCTCAAGGCGCTGCAGGTTTACGTGCAAAAGCGTGAAACCCCGGACAGCAGCGAGCCATCCGGCGCTATCCCGGCACAGCCCGTTCCCGGGACGCAAGAGGAGGCGCCGCGCTCATGAAACGCCTGGCCCTCGTCCTCATCCTGGTACTCGCCATTGCGGGCTTTCTCGGCTGGGCCATCAGCCAGAGTGCCGGTTACGTGCTGATCACCTACGACCGTTTCCGCTACGAATCGAGCTTTTGGGTATTCCTTGGACTGATCGCCGCGTTCTGGCTGCTGGCGGTGCTGCTGCACTGGCTTCTGGGTCTGTTGCAGTTGTCCGGTGCGCTGGTCAATCCCTGGTCGCGGCGCCATCGCGCTCGGCGGGTCGAGAATGCTTCGCGTCGCGGGATGCGCGAGCTGGCCGAAGGGCAGTGGCAGCACGCTTTGGGACATCTGCGTACGGCGGCCGAACATGATCGTCAGCCGCTGGTGCATTACCTCGGTGCCGCCCGCGCTGCCAACGAGCTGGGCGAGCATGAGCAGAGCGATGAACTATTGCGCAGGGCTCAGGAGCGTGAGCCGCAGGCCGCGCTGGCGATCGGTCTGGCGCAGGCGCAGCTGCAGATCGCCCGCGGCCAGTACGCCGAAGCGCGGGCTACGCTGAACGGACTGCACAACGAACATCCGCACCACCCCTATCTGCTGGCGCTGCTACAACAGCTGTCCGTGCAGCTGGAAGACTGGACCGCGCTGTGCCGGCTGCTGCCGGATCTGCGCAAGCGGCGGGTGCTGCCTGCGCCGCGGTTGGACGAACTGGAGCGTCTCGCATGGACGGCTGCCATCGAACAGGCCGGGCAGGTAGCGACAGGCACTGCCGAAGAGGCGCTGCAGCTTCTCAATCAGCGCTGGCAGACGGTCCCCAGTGGTCTGCGTAGCGAGCCGCTAGTGGTGCGCGCCTATGCTGACGGGCTGAGTCGGCTGGGTGCCGAGGCGAAAGCCGAGGAGGTTCTGCATGCTGCGCTAAAGCGCGATTTCGACGATCGCCTGGTCGAGCGTTACGGTCGTGTGTACGGTCGCGAACCTGCACGGCAGCTCGCGCATGCCGAGGGCTGGCTCAAGGCGCATCCGCAGAGCGCCGCGCTGTTATTGGCGCTCGGCCGGCTGAGTCTGCGCAACGAGCTGTGGGGCAAGGCCCGCGACTACTTCGAGGCGAGCCTGCGGGTCGAGCATCGCCCGGAAACCTGCGCCGAGCTGGCGCGCCTGCTGGCGCAATTGGGTGATGCCGAGCGCAGCAACCAGTTGTTCCATGAAGGCCTCGGGTTGCTCGATCGCAACCTGCCGGCAACACTCTGAACTTCGATGGCGCCCGCCAGGTGGCGGGCGTTGTCGCCCCTCGACACCGCCTGGCTGCACTGCAGCTTGTAAGCCGATCCTGCTTTCCTCTACCGTAGCGAGCTTTTCCTGCCTGCGGAGCTTCCATGAACCTGGCCAGCCCACGTTCTCTTTTCCTTCTCGCCTTTATCGGCTGCGTCGCGATGATGGGCGCGGCGCTGTATCTGGAACACGTGGTCGGCCTGGCACCGTGCCCGCTATGCATCGTGCAGCGGATCTGTGTCATCGGCTTCGGACTGGTCTGTTTGATCGCAGCCCTGCACGGTCCGGCGAGCGTTGGTCGGCGTGTCTATGCCGCGCTGGCGTTATTCTTCGCTGTCGCCGGTGGGGCTACCGCGAGCCGTCAGATCTGGCTGCAGAGCGTTCCAGCCGATGAGTTGCCGAGCTGTCTTCCGAGCCTGGAATACATGATGGAAGCGCTTCCATTTCAGGAAATTGCGCGTCTGGTGCTGCATGGCACCGCCGAATGTGCAGAGGTCAGCTGGACCTTGCTGGGTATGAGCATTCCGGAATGGAGCCTGTTGGCCTTCATCGTTATGGCTTTGTTCTGCGGTTGGCAGTTGTTGCGTCGCGACTGACCGACGCATCACCAGCGAACTCCTTGCCTTTGTTTATGTCTTTGATGAAGCGGAACGCGTGGAGGCCGAGCCTCAGCCTGCAGGCGGAAAAAATCGCTGGCATTGCTTGAAGCTTCGGACGCTGCGGCATAGTCTGCTCGAGCGGTGACGGAAATTTGCCATTCGACGCCGCCACTCACCCAAAGGCCGATACCGAAAGACAAAAAACCGTCTCGGAAGGCGAATAAGTATTTTCGATTAGGGAAGTGAGGTCATCATGCTTGAGAGCTGTCGGAACGCCCAGGAACGCTGGGGTGGTGTGCACCTGCTGATCGACCGCTGGCTGCAGGAGCGTCATGCGCTTATCCACGCCTACGCGGCGCTGCACGTGGAAAACGACGCCGCTACCCGCCAGGCATTGCAGAAATTCTGCGAATTGCTGGTCGACTACGTGTCCGCCGGTCATTTCGAGATCTACGAACAACTGATGGCCGAGGCCGAGGCTTTCGGCGATGTCCGTGGTATCGAGCTTGCCAAGCAGATCTACCCGCGCATCGAAACCATCACCCAGGCTGCGCTGACCTTCAATGATCGCTGCGAGAAAGGCGATTGCCTTGGAAGTCCCGGCCTTGGCGATGAACTCAAGCAGCTCGGCCAACTGCTGCATGAGCGCTTCGAGCTGGAAGATTGCCTGATCGAAGTGCTGCACACCGCGCACAAGCAGACCGCTGTCACGGCCTGATCATCGCTTTCCCCCGTCTGAGGGTTCTTCCTCGCGCCAGTACGTCGCGCGGTTGAGCTCTGGCGGGCACCCTGGCAGCGGTCTAGTATGACCGCATCGAACCCGCCAGGAGGCATCTACATGCCCGCGAAGAAGAAGTCGGTCACCACCCCGCTGCACCTGCTCCAGCAATTGTCGGACACCCTCATCGAGCACTTGGACAAGGCCTGCCAGCTGGCGTTAAAGGATGCCGAAGGCATGCTCGCCAAGTTGGAGAAGCAGCGCGGCAAGGCGCAGGACAGACTGTCGAAGGCCCGCGCCAAGCTGGACGAAGCCGGGAGCGCCGGCCGCACCAAGGCCCAGGGCAAGGCACGGGCACGTATCGGTGAGCTGGAAGAGCTGATCGCACTGCTGCAGGCGCGCCAGAGCGACGTGCTCGGTTACATCGCCGAACTCAAGCGCGACATCGCGCAGAGTCTGCATCTGGCACAGGGTGTCCGCCAGGTCGGCGAATCTGCCGGGAAAGCGCTGCAGGCGCGCAACCAGCCTCCTGCTGCCGCGCCCAAGACCGCAACCGCAGCGCGTAAGCTGGCGCCGAAGACCAAGCCCGCAGCGAGCACCGCGGCGAAGGCCGTCGGCAAACCGGCAGCATCGCGGACGAGCCCAGCCAAGCCCGCTGCTGCGGTGAAGGCGCCGGCCAGCAAACCGGGTTCCACCCCAAAATCGCCAGCGGCCACCAGGCCTGCTACCAAGAAGCCGGCTGCAGCGAGCAAACCAGCCGCCGAGAAGGCGCCCGCCAGTAAGCCGGCTGCCAGCAAGCCGGCAGTCAGGAAGCCAGCTGCGGCAAGCAAGCCGCCTGCTGCCAAGAAGCCCGTGGCGCGCAAGTCTACCGAAACCGGCGCTGCACCCACTCAGGCGCCGCTCAACTCCCGCTGAGTCTGCACTGCCGCATCGCGCAGCACCGCAAGGGCTGCGCGATATTCACTGCCGGTCGCAGCCGCCAGCAGCCCCAGCCAGCCCGAACTGGTCGCTCCCGAACGCCAACCCCGGGTGACCCGTTCGAGCCGCCCCAACACTATCCGTTCCGCCTGCAATTCCAGTGCTTTGAGTTGTTCGCGCAGCTGGCTGAGCTCGGCATCCTGCTTCGCCCGCGCCCGCCAATCCTGGCGCAGACGACGTAGCGGTAGCAGCGTTTGCTGTTGCCAAGGCATGGCGATCTCGCTCAGCTGCTGCAGGCGCTCCGGCGTGGCGTCGATGTGACGGGCCTCCAGCCAGGCGGCGCAAAGCAGCAGGCAGACGTCAGCTCCATGCTCCTGCAGCTCCAGGCAAGCGCTTTCGACGCCGGGGCGGGCGTAGCAGGCAAGGGCGAAGGTCCAGAGATCGGCTGTGGGCATGGGCTCGGCTTTTTTTCGTCGACGTCCGGCTGGCGTTCCAGGCGAACTGATAAACTTCGCCGCCATTATGATCCGACTACAGAACCTCACTCTACAGCGTGGCCCGCAGCGTCTGCTGGACGGCGCCGAACTGACTCTACACCCTGGCCAGAAGGCGGGCCTAGTTGGCGCCAACGGTGCCGGCAAGTCCACCCTGTTTGCCTTACTGCGCGGGGAGCTGGTGCCCGACGGCGGCGACTGCCAGTTACCGCCGGACTGGCGCATCGCTCATATGCGACAGGAGGTGGATACCCTCGATCGCCTGGCGGTGGATTACGTACTCGATGGCGACGTCGAACTGCGCCGCGTCCAGGCTGAGCTGTGCGCTGCCGAACAGGCACACGACGGCCTCGCCCTGGCGCGCCTGCACAGCGAGCTGGACAGTGCCGATGGCTACACCGCCGATGCGCGGGCGCGCAAGCTGCTGGCCGGGCTCGGTTTCTCCAACGAACAGATGGCCTCGCCGGTCGGCAGTTTTTCCGGTGGCTGGCGCATGCGGCTGAACCTGGCACAGGCGCTGATGTGTCCGTCGGATCTGCTGCTGCTCGACGAGCCCACCAACCACCTGGACCTTGATGCGATTCTCTGGCTGGAAGACTGGCTGAAGAGCTATCCCGGCACGCTCCTGCTGATCTCGCACGACCGTGACTTCCTCGACGCCGTGGTCGATCACGTGATCCATCTCGAGCAGCAGAAACTGACGCTCTATCGCGGCGGCTATTCGGCGTTCGAACGTACCCGCGCCGAGCGCCTGGCCCAGCAGCAACAGGCGTTCGAGAAACAGCAGGCGCAGCGCGCGCATATGGAAAAGTACATCGCCCGTTTCAAGGCGCAGGCCACCAAGGCGCGCCAGGCGCAGAGCCGCATCAAGGCGTTGGAACGCATGGAGGAGCTCGCGCCGGCGCACGTCGATTCGCCGTTCGAGTTCGTCTTCCGCGAGGCCGACCGGATTTCCAGCCCGCTGCTGGATCTGAGCGAGGGGCGACTCGGCTACGGCGACAAGGTGGTGCTCGACAAGGTCAAGCTGCAGCTGGTACCGGGCGCCCGCATTGGCCTGCTCGGCCCCAACGGTGCCGGCAAGTCGACGCTGATCAAGACCTTGGCCAATGAGTTGCAACCACTCGGCGGGCGACTGCAGCGCGGCGAGAACCTCGCCATCGGCTATTTCGCACAGCATCAGCTCGATGCGCTCGATCCCCAGGCCAGCCCGCTGCTACACCTGCAGCGTCTTGCCGCGAGCGAGCGTGAGCAGACCCTGCGCGACTTTCTCGGTGGTTTCGACTTCCGCGGTGATCGCTGCGACGAGCCGGTGCTGAACTTCTCCGGCGGTGAGAAAGCGCGCCTGGCCCTGGCGCTGATTGCCTGGGACAAGCCCAACCTGCTCCTGCTCGACGAGCCGACCAACCATCTGGACCTGGAGATGCGCCTGGCGCTGACCCTGGCCCTGCAGGAGTTCGAAGGCGCGGTGCTGGTGGTGTCCCACGATCGCCACCTGCTCAAGAGCACTACCGATGAGTTTCTGTTGGTGGCCGACGGCCGCGTGCAAACCTTCGATGGCGATCTGGAAGATTACGCGCGCTGGTTGGTGGACTACCGGGCCCGCCAGCAGCCAATGTCGACTTGCGAAACCGCGGTCGACAAGACCGACAAGCGTGCTCAGCGCCAGGCTGCTGCCGCTCTGCGCCAGCAGCTCGCGCCGCACAAACGGCAGGCGGACAAGCTGGAGAAGGACCTGGTCGGCGTGCACGACAAGCTTGCCGAGTTGGAAACCCGACTCGGCGATGCTGCGCTCTACGAAGTCGCGCGCAAGGATGAGCTGCGCGAGCTGCTCGCGCGGCAGGCCGAGCTCAAGGTGCGCGAAGGCGAACTGGAGGAGGCCTGGCTGGAAGCATTGGAAACCCTCGAAAGCCTGCAGGCACTGCTGGAGGCCAGCGCATGACCGAGCGGCTGCTGATGCTCTCCGGACAATGGCGCGAGCCACTGCTGCTGGGTCTGCAGGTACTGCTGATCCTGCTGGTCGCCTACGTGTTGCAACGTCTGCTCGCGCGCGGGCTGACGCGCCTGGGCAGCCGCTATCCACTACCGCCGGAGTTGCTGCTGCCGGTGCGCGGAGGCATCCGCTGGTTCATCATGGGTGGCGCCTTGATCATGGTGCTCGAGCGCCTCGGCGTGTCCGCCACCGTGCTGTGGACTGCGCTCTCCGGCTTCGTCGCGGTGGCGGCGGTTGCCTTCTTTGCGATCTGGAGCGTGCTGTCCAACCTGCTCTGTGCGGTGCTGATTTTCACCGTCGGGCCGTTTCGGCTCGGCGATGTGGTGGAGATCGTCGAAGCGTTCGACAAGCCCATCGTCAAAGGCCGCGTCATCGACATCAATCTGCTCTACACCACTCTCGAGGAAAGCGCCGAGAGCGAAACCGGAGCGATCGTCCAGGTGCCCAACAGCCTGTTTTTCCAGAAGGCAACGCGCCGCTGGCGCGGTAGCGAAATGCAGTTCACCCAACACACCCCCAACGAGAAGTAACTCCCTATGGAATGGCTTAGCAACCCGGAAATCTGGGTCGCATTTCTGACCCTGACCGCCCTGGAAATCGTCCTTGGCATCGACAACATCATCTTCATCTCGATCCTCGTCGGCCGTCTACCCAAGGAACAGCAGCCGAAGGCGCGTTTCTTCGGTCTGGCACTGGCGATGGGTACGCGAATCCTGCTGTTGTTGTCGATCGCCTGGGTTATGCGTCTGACCAACGACCTGTTCACGGTGCTCGGGCAGGGCATCTCCGGTCGCGACCTGATTCTGTTCTTCGGCGGCCTGTTTCTGCTGTTCAAGAGCACCATGGAAATCTGGCATAGCGTGGAAGGCGAGGAGACGGAGCAGACCGCAGGAAGTGCGGCCAAGGCCGGCTTCATGGGGGTGATCCTGCAGATCGCAGTGATCGACATCATCTTCTCGCTGGACTCGGTGATCACCGCCGTGGGGCTGGTGCAGAACGTTCCGGTGATGGTCGCTGCGATCGTCATCGCGGTGCTGGTGATGATGATGGCTGCCGGTACCATCAGCGACTTCATCGAGAAGCACCCGACGCTGAAGATTCTCGCGCTGTCGTTCCTCATTGTGGTTGGCACCCTGCTGATCGCCGAAGCGTTCGGCGTGCACGTACCCAAGGGCTACGTCTACTTCGCGATGGCATTCTCGCTGGGCGTGGAGGCGCTGAACATTCGCATGCGCAAGGCCATGGGGCACAAGCTCAAGGAGCCGGTGAAGCTCGGCAAGGACATGCCAGACTAAATTGAACTGCCGACCCGCCTGTGCGGTCGGCGTCGTTTACCGCAGGAGAGCTCTCATGGCACTGGAAACCTGGCTTGCCTTCTTCGTTGCCTGTTGGGTCATCAGTCTGTCGCCGGGTGCAGGGGCCATCGCCTCGATGTCCTGCGGTCTGCAGTACGGCTTCTGGCGCGGTTACTGGAATGCCATCGGTCTGCAGGTGGCGCTGGTGCTGCAGATCGCCATCGTCGCAGCCGGCGTGGGTGCGGTGCTCGCAACCTCCGAGCTGGCGTTCAGCCTGATCAAGTGGTTCGGCGTCGGCTATCTGCTCTGGCTGGCGCTCAAGCAGTGGCAGGCACAGCCCGAGGCTCTCGACGATTCGGCCGCGCCGCGGGCGATCGGCCGACCGTTGAGTCTGGTGCTGCGCGGCTTCCTGGTGAATGCCAGCAACCCCAAGGCCATCGTCTTCATCCTTGCGGTGTTGCCGCAGTTCCTCGATCCGCAGCGGCCACTGCTGCTGCAGTACAGCGAGATGGCCGCGACCATGGTGGCGGTCGATCTGATCGTCATGGCGGGCTACACCGGCCTGGCGGCCAAGGTGCTGCGGCTGCTGCGCACGCCGCGTCAGCAGCGTCTGGTCAATCGCAGCTTCGCGGTCATGTTCGCGGGCGCTGCGGCGCTGTTGGCCACCGTGCGACGGGCCGCGTGATGCCGGAGGCGACAGTGCTACGGGTGTGGATCGACGCCGATGCCTGCCCTCGCGCGGCCAAGGATCAGGTGATCAAGTTTGCCTTGAAACGCAAGTTCGAGGTGCTGCTGGTGGCTGGGCAGAGCCAGGTCAAACCGGCCTTCGCTTGCGTACGGCTGATCGTCGTGCCGAGTGGTCCGGATGCCGCCGATGATTATCTGGTTGAGTACGCCGTGCCCGGCGATCTGGTGATCTGCAGCGATGTGCCGCTGGCCGATCGATTGGTGAAGAAGGGCGTGATCGCGTTGGACCCGCGCGGGCGTGAGTTCGACGTGCGCAACATGGGTGAACGTCTGGCGGTACGCAACCTGTTCACCGATCTGCGTGAGCAGGGCCAGGTCGGCGGCGGCCAGGCGGCTTACGGCGAGCGGGATCGCCAGGCATTCGCCAACGCACTGGATCGCCTGCTGACGCAGTTGGTACGGGCCCGCGGCTGATGCTTGCGCGCAGCGGTGAACGGTTCAGCTGATGATCTAGCCGCACAGGTAGGTTCCGGTGCCGACGGCTACCAGGGTGCCGGTTTCGTTGTGCAATTCCGAGCGAACCACTGCCACCTTGTTGCCCGAGCGTAGCAGCACGGCGGTCGCGCTGAAGCGCTGGCCGCGCCCGGGGCGCAGATAGTCGATGCGCAGATCGATAGTGCCGAGGCGGGCCAGGCGCGTACTGCGCTCGGCGGTGCTGAGGTGCTGGTGTCGGTCGAACGCGCCGACCATTGCCATGGCACCGCCGGCCACATCCAGCAACGAGGCAATCACGCCGCCGTGGAGCATGCCGTGGACAAAGTTGCCGATCAGCTCCTGTTTCATCGACAGATGCATCACCACCCGTTCGGCGGAGATTTCGTCGAGCTCTATGCCGAGCATCTGATTGAACGGAATGCGTTCAAATATCTGGCGGACGGCCTGGAGCTGTTCATCGGCCGGCACGGCTGGCTGCTGGGTCATGGCGATTGTCCCGGATGGCGAGAAGCTCACGCTGCCCGAGTCGCCGGGCGCTGACCAGAGGGGCGGCGCGAGCGGCGGTACGATTGGCCGGATAGCCGTGCGCAAGAAAAAATCCCGGGCAGGAGCCCGGGACTCCAGAAGCGCAGCTGATCAGTCTTCGACCGTCAGTTCCAGCACGCGGTCGACCAGTTTGTAGATGCCGGATGCGGCCTCGCTGATCGATTGCGCGAGCATGTAGGCCGGTGTGGTGACCAGCTTGTGCTTGCGGTCCTCGACGATCTCACTGACCTCGCAGGGCTGGTGCTCGGCGCCCATTTCCTGAACTGCCCGCGCCGCGTCGCTTTCGTCGCTGCCGAGGGTGCAGACCACTCCGGCACCGAAGATCTGCCGGGCCATGGTCGGTGCGATGCACATCAAGCCGATCGGTTTGCCCGCCTGGGCGAAGGCCTGAGCCAGAGAGAGTACCTCTGGCAGTACCTTGCTGGCGGCACCCTCCATGGCGAAGGTGGAGAGGTTCTTCGCCGCGCCGAAGCCGCCAGGCATGATCAGCGCATCGAAATCCTCGACGCGGGCCTCGCGCAGGTCCTTGATTTCGCCTCGGGCAAGACGTGCCGACTCGGTGAGCACGTTGCGCGACTCGGGCATCTCCTCGCCAGTGAGGTGGTTGATCACATGCATTTGCGCCACATTCGGCGCGAAGCACTGCACCTGGGCGCCGCGCTGATCCAGGCGCAACAGGGTGATCACGCTTTCATAGATTTCCGAGCCGTCGTAGACGCCACAGCCGGAAAGGATCACGGCGACTTTCTTGTTCATAGCGATACTCCTGGTCTAGACCGGACCGATGAGGCCCTGCGATGCGTCGATGCTAAAGCGTAGGCGGGGGCAGAGGTAGTCCCTGCATGCAGGTTGGATTCGCCAGCCTCGTTGGTGTTCAGTCCACGGCTCTGCGTTGGGTATGCGCGCGCTTAAAGCACTGGCAGTGACCGGCGAGGGTGGCGACAATGAGTCGATCTTTTCGCGGCGTGGTGCGGTCCGTCATAAAGCTGTCATCGCGCTGGCCTATAACCGTCATATTCGCCCGTACTGCGGGCCAGGAGTCCGTCTGTGAGTTTCGTTCCGGCCAATCGCTTGTTCCCTGCCACCCGCCTGCGGCGCAATCGTCGTGATGAATTCTCCCGTCGCCTGGTGCGCGAGAACGTGCTGACGGTCAACGATCTGATCCTGCCGGTATTCGTCCTCGATGGCGAAAACCGCCGCGAGGCGGTGCCGTCGATGCCGGGCGTGGAGCGATTGTCCATCGATCTGCTGCTCAAAGAAGCCGAGGAGCTGGTGGCGCTGGGTATTCCGGCCCTGGCGTTGTTCCCGGTGACGCCGATGGAGAAGAAATCCCTCGACGCCGCCGAGGCCTGGAACCCGGACGGTCTCGCGCAGCGCGCAACGCGGGCGCTGCGCGAGCGCTTCCCCGAGCTGGGCATCATCACCGACGTGGCGCTCGATCCGTTCACCACCCACGGCCAGGATGGCATCCTCGACGAGAACGGTTATGTGCAAAATGACGTGACCGTCGATGCGCTGGTACGCCAGGCGCTGTCACATGCCGAAGCCGGCGCTCAGGTCGTTGCCCCCTCGGACATGATGGACGGGCGCATCCAGGCGATCCGTGAGGCGCTGGAAGTCGCCGAGCATCACAACGTGCGCATCATGGCTTATTCGGCGAAGTACGCCAGCGCCTACTACGGTCCGTTCCGTGATGCGGTGGGCTCGGCGGCCAACCTCGGCAAGGGCAGCAAGAACACCTATCAGATGGATCCGGCCAATGGCGACGAGGCGCTGCACGAAGTGGCGGCGGATTTGGCCGAAGGCGCCGACATGGTGATGGTCAAGCCCGGCCAGCCGTACCTGGATATCGTCTGGCGGGTCAAGGAAGCGTTCAAGGCGCCGACCTTCGTCTATCAGGTCAGCGGCGAGTACGCCATGCACATGGCAGCGATTCAGAACGGCTGGTTGAGCGAGGCGGTGATTCTTGAGTCTTTGGTCGGCTTCAAGCGTGCCGGGGCCGATGGCATCCTGACCTACTTCGCCAAACGCGCGGCACAACAATTAATCCGGGGCCAGTGAGCCCGCGAGGCAGTTGCATGACCAATCAAGGACTCAGCGAAACGGAATTGCAGGACGCGACCGACGAGGCGCCGCCGCTGAACGAGGCGGTGGCCGAGGTGGTCGCGCTCGAGGAGGCGTTGCCGGTGCCGATCGCACCGACGATTACCAATCTCGACGACAGCAGCCTGTATATCCACCGCGAGCTGTCGCAGCTGCAGTTCAATATCCGCGTGCTCGAACAGGCTCTGGACGAGTCCAATCCGCTGTTGGAGCGGCTGAAGTTCCTGCTGATCTTCTCCAGCAACCTGGACGAGTTCTTCGAAATCCGCGTCGCTGGACTGAAGAAGCAGGTCGCCTTCGCCCGCGAGCAGGCTGGGGCCGATGGCTTGCAACCGCACCAGGCACTGGCGCGTATCTCAGAGCTGGTGCACGAGCAGGTCGACCGGCAGTACGCGATTCTCAACCATGTACTGTTGCCGGCGCTGTCCGAGCACGGCATTCGCTTCATTCGCCGGCGTCACTGGACCACCAAGATCAAGACGTGGGTGCGACGTTACTTCCGCGACGAGATCGCGCCGATCGTCACGCCGATCGGTCTCGATCCCACTCACCCGTTCCCCTTGCTGGTGAACAAGAGTCTGAACTTCATCGTCGAGCTGGAAGGCATCGATGCCTTCGGTCGCGACTCGGGCCTGGCGATCATTCCGGCGCCCCGTCTGCTGCCGCGGGTCATTCGCGTGCCGGAAGCGGTGGGCGGGGCGGGCGATAATTTCGTATTCCTTTCCTCGATGATCCACGCCCATGCCGACGACCTGTTCCATGGCATGCGCGTCAAGGGCTGCTACCAGTTCCGTCTGACCCGCAACGCGGACCTGTCGGTGGATACCGAGGATGTCGAGGACCTGGCACGTGCCCTGCGCGGAGAGCTGATCTCGCGGCGCTATGGTGATGCGGTGCGGCTGGAAGTGGCCGACACCTGTCCCCAGCATCTGGCCGATTTCCTGCTCAAGCAGTTCAGTCTTGGCGAGAGCGAGCTGTATCGCGTCAACGGCCCGGTGAACCTGACCCGACTGTTCAGCATCACCGGGCTGGACAGCCACCCGGAGTTGCAATATTCGCCGTTCACACCGGCGATTCCCAAGCCGCTGCAGAACAGCGGCAATATCTTCAACGTGGTGCGCAAGCAGGACATCCTGTTGATGCATCCGTTCGAATCGTTCACCCCGGTGATCGACCTGCTGCGCGAGGCGGCCAAGGATCCAAGCGTGCTGGCAGTGAAGCAGACGCTGTATCGCTCGGGCGCCAACTCCGAGATTGTCGACGCGCTGGTCGAGGCGGCGCGCAATGGCAAGGAGGTCACCGCGGTGATCGAGCTGCGCGCGCGCTTCGACGAGGAGTCCAACCTGCAGCTGGCCACTCGTCTGCAGCAGGCCGGCGCAGTGGTGATCTACGGCGTGGTGGGCTACAAAACCCACGCCAAGATGATGCTGATCCTGCGCCGCGAGAACGGCGAGCTGTGCCGCTACGCGCATCTGGGGACCGGTAACTACCACGCCGGCAATGCGCGCCTGTACACCGACTACAGCCTGCTGACCTCGGACGATGCGCTCTGCGAGGACGTTTCCAAGCTGTTCAGTCAGCTGATCGGCATGGGCAAAACCATGCGCATGAAGAAGCTGCTGCATGCGCCGTTTACCCTGAAGAAGGCCCTGCTCGATCTGATTGCGCAGGAGACGCAGCACGCCAGCGAGGGCAAGCCGGCGCACATCATCCTCAAAGTCAATTCGCTGACCGATCCACGGATGATCAAGGCGCTGTACAAGGCCAGCCAGACGGGCGTGCGCGTGGATCTCATCGTGCGCGGCATGTGCTGCCTGCGGCCGGGCATTCCCGGAGTCTCGCACAATATCCAGGTACGCTCGATCATCGGGCGCTTCCTCGAGCACAGCCGGGTGTTCTATTTCTTCAACGACGGTGAGGAGAAACTCTACCTGTCCAGTGCCGACTGGATGGAGCGCAACCTGGATCGCCGTGTGGAAACCTGCTTCCCGGTCGAGGGCAAGAAATTGGTGATGCGGGTGAAGAAGGAGCTCGAAGGCTTCCTGACTGACAACACCCAGAGCTGGATCCTGCAGTCGGATGGCAGTTACGTGCGCAACAGTCCGAGCGGCAACCAGAACCCGCGTAACGCGCAGAACGCTCTGCTCGAGCGGCTGAGCAACCCGATTTCACGCTAGCGCAGGCGACTTACGACTGGGCGTAGTCGCCGTGCGACTCAGTGCGGACTCAGCGGACGCTTAGGGCAAAGTCGATGCGCTTGAGCCATTCGGCTTCGAGCGCGAAATCGGCTTCGGTCAGCGGATTGTCTTGCAGCCAACCGTCGGCGAAGACCACGTCCAGGCTATCGTCGTTGACGCGCAGTCGATACTCCGGCGCCTGCTGCGGGCCGCGGATGTGGTGGAAGAGAATGGCGAAACGCAGCAGCACGCAGAGCCGAGTCAGCTTGATGCCATCCTCGCAGAGCTCCTCGAACTTCTGCTTGGGGATGTTGCGTCGGTGACCACGCACCAGCAGCGCCAGCATCTGCTGGTCCTGGCGCGAGAATCCCGGCAGGTCGGAGTGCTCGATCAGATAGGCGCCGTGCTTGTGGTAGTGGTAATGGGCGATGTCCAGGCCCACTTCATGGATGCGTGCCGCCCAGCCCAGCAGCTCGCGCAGCCATTCGTCATCCAGTCCCCAGTCTTCGGCGACCTGGTCGAAGGCTTCCAGCGCCTTGGCCTCAACCCGAGCGGCGTGTTCGGCGTCGACGTGATAGCGCTCCATGAGGAAGCTCAGGGTGCGATCGCGTACATCTTCGCGGTGATGGCGGCCGAGCAGGTCATAGAGCACGCCTTCACGCAGCGCGCCCTCGGAGTGGGTCATGCTGCCCAGCTCGAGCGCATCGAAGATCGCCTCGAGGATTGCCAGTCCGGCCGGGAACACGCCGCGACGATCCGGCTTGATGCCGTCGATATCGATGCGCTCCACGTCGCCAAGCTTGAACAGCCGGCGTTTCAGCCAGCCGATGCCTTCGGCCGTGACTTCGCCATTGCTGTAGCCGCCGCTCTTGATCGCCAGGCCGACCGCCCGGATGGTGCCGGAGGCGCCGATTGACTCCTCCCAGCCAAGCCGGCGTAGCGCGTGCTCGATGCTCATCAGCTCCACGCGTGCCGCGGTGTAGGCCTGTGCGTAGCGCGCCGGAGTGATCTTGCCGTCGCGGAAGAAACGCTGGGTGTAGCTGACGCAGCCCATCTGCAGGCTTTCGCGCAATTGCGACTCGAAATGCTCGCCAATGATGAATTCCGTGCTGCCGCCGCCGATGTCCGCTACCAAGCGCTTGCCGGGGCGACCGGGAAAGGTGTGCGAGACGCCGAGATAGATCAGCCGTGCCTCTTCGCGACCCGAGATGACCTCGACCTGATGATTGACAATTTCCTCGGCACGGCGGATGAACTCGGCACGGTTGCGTGCTTCGCGCAGGGCGTTGGTGCCGACGATACGCACGGCCTCTTGCGGCAGGTGATTGACCAGTTGGGCGAAACGGCGCAGGCACTCGAGGCCGCGTTGCATGGCCGCTTCGTCGAGCAGACGGTTGTCGTCGATGCCAGCGGCCAATTGGACCTTTTCACCGAGTCGTTCGAGGATGCGCATCTCGCCGTTGTTGGTGCGCGCCAGCACCATGTGGAAGCTGTTGGACCCAAGGTCGAGGGCGGCGATCAGTGGATAGGATTCGGCGGAAGTTTGGCGCATGGGGTGGTCTCGATGCAGAACCCCGACATCGTGACACGATCGACATTCATCCGCCAACGTGCGCGCGGCTGGTCTTGCCGCAGCCGGACACGTGGCGGACGCGGGTAGGCGGCGGTAACCGGCTGCGGCTTTCGGTCCGCTCGTAGCCGGGCTATCATGTCGACCACTTTCCGTTCCGACCCTGGAGAACATCCATGAGCGAATACATCAACAATGTCAGCGACAGCAGCTTCGAGCAGGACGTCCTCCAGGCGGACGGCCCCGTGCTGGTCGATTACTGGGCTGAGTGGTGCGGCCCGTGCAAGATGATCGCTCCGGTCCTCGACGAGATCGCCAAGGATTACGAGGGCAAGCTGAAGGTTTGCAAACTGAACATCGACGAAAACCAGGAAACCCCGCCTAAATATGGCGTGCGTGGCATCCCGACGCTGATGCTGTTCAAGAATGGTAACGTCGAAGCCACCAAGGTTGGCGCACTGTCGAAGTCGCAGCTTGCGGCGTTCCTCGACAGCAATATCTGATACGACCCGCTGTGCCCGAAGCCCTCGCAGATGTGAGGGCTTTTTTCATTCCAGGGTGGACGCTTCTTCTGTGCGGTGCTAAATTCGGCCCCGCGATCATTTCTTCGATCGCCCTCTGCATGCCGTCGCCGACGCACTTCAGCCTCTAAAAGCACAACGAATCCGTTCGTCTCCTGCTGCGCGGCTTCTCAAGCTAATCGCTGTCTACATCCTTCCTGATCTCTTTCTATGAATCTGACCGAACTCAAGCAAAAGCCCATCACCGAACTGCTGGAAATGGCCGAACAGATGGGCATCGAAAACATGGCCCGTTCGCGCAAGCAGGACGTGATTTTCTCCCTGCTGAAGAAGCACGCGAAAAGCGGCGAGGAAATCTCCGGTGACGGCGTGCTGGAAATCCTCCAGGACGGTTTCGGCTTCCTGCGCTCCGCGGATTCCTCCTATCTGGCCGGCCCGGACGACATCTACGTCTCGCCCAGCCAGATTCGACGTTTCAACCTGCGTACCGGCGACACCATCGTCGGCAAGATACGCCCGCCGAAAGAAGGCGAACGTTACTTCGCGCTGCTCAAGGTCGACTCGATCAACTACGACCGGCCGGAGAACGCGAAGAGCAAGATTCTCTTCGAGAACCTGACCCCGCTGTTCCCCAATGAGCGCCTGAAGATGGAAGCCGGCAACGGCTCCACCGAAGACCTCACTGGCCGCGTGATCGATCTCTGCGCGCCGATCGGCAAGGGCCAGCGCGGCCTGATCGTCGCTCCGCCGAAGGCGGGCAAGACCATCATGCTGCAGAACATCGCGGCGAACATCACCCGCAACAATCCCGAGTGCCACCTGATCGTTCTGCTGATCGACGAGCGCCCGGAAGAAGTGACCGAGATGCAGCGCACCGTGCGCGGCGAAGTGGTCGCCTCGACCTTCGACGAGCCGCCAACCCGCCATGTGCAGGTCGCCGAGATGGTGATCGAGAAGGCCAAGCGCCTGGTCGAGCACAAGAAGGATGTGGTCATTCTGCTGGACTCCATCACCCGTCTGGCACGTGCCTACAACACGGTGATCCCGAGCTCCGGCAAGGTGCTCACCGGCGGTGTCGACGCCCACGCTCTGGAGAAGCCCAAGCGCTTCTTCGGCGCCGCGCGCAACATCGAAGAAGGCGGCTCGCTGACCATCCTCGCCACCGCTTTGGTGGAAACCGGCTCGAAGATGGACGAGGTGATCTACGAGGAATTCAAGGGCACCGGTAACCTGGAGCTGCAACTGGATCGCCGCATCGCCGAGAAGCGCGTGTTCCCGGCCATCAACATCAACCGCTCCGGTACTCGCCGCGAAGAGTTGCTGACCGCCGAGGACGAGCTGCAGCGCATCTGGATCCTGCGCAAGCTGCTGCACCCGATGGACGAAATCGCCGCCATCGAGTTCCTGCTCGACAAGCTTAAGGACACCAAGACCAACGACGAATTCTTCATGTCCATGAAGCGCAAGTAAGCGGCTCGTCGTTGCCAACAAGGCCGGGGAAACCCGGCCTTCGTCTGTCTGCAGGTTTTGGATATTCCGACGCCGGGGCTAAACTTTGCGCCCCGACCCTGCCGGCCCATGCGAGGCTCAAGCATGCAGTATCGCGATCTGCGCGACTTTATCAGCGGCCTAGAAAAACGCGGTGAGCTCAAGCGCGTCAAGGCTGCTGTCTCTCCCGTCCTGGAAATGACCGAAATCTGTGACCGCACCTTGCGCAAGCAGGGTCCGGCGCTGCTTTTCGAAAATCCAACCGGTTTCGACATGCCGGTGCTCGGCAATCTGTTCGGCACGCCGGGACGGGTTGCCCTCGGCATGGGCGCCGAGGATGTCGGCGAACTGCGCGAGATCGGCAAGCTGCTAGCCTTCCTCAAGGAGCCGGAGCCGCCCAAGGGGCTGAAGGATGCCTGGAGCAAGCTGCCGATCTACAAGAAGGTCATCAGCATGGCGCCCAAGGTGCTCAAGGATGCGCCCTGCCAGGAAGTGATCCTCGAGGACGACGATGTCGATCTGGCGAAGATTCCGGTGCAACACTGCTGGCCGGGCGATGCGGCGCCATTGATCACCTGGGGCCTGACCATCACCAAGGGCCCGAACAAGGAGCGGCAGAACCTCGGCATCTACCGCCAGCAGGTCATCGGTCGCAACAAGGTGATCATGCGCTGGCTGAGCCATCGCGGCGGAGCGCTGGATTTCCGCGAATGGTGCGAGAAGTACCCGGATCGCCCGTATCCGGTGGCGGTGGCGTTGGGTGCCGATCCGGCGACCATTCTCGGTGCGGTCACGCCGGTGCCGGACACCCTTTCCGAATACGCTTTCGCCGGCCTGCTGCGCGGCTCGCGCACCGAGCTGGTCAAGGCAATTGGCTCCGATCTGCAGGTGCCGGCCTACGCGGAGATCGTTCTCGAGGGGCACATCTATCCCGGAGAAATGGCCGACGAAGGGCCCTACGGCGACCACACCGGCTATTACAACGAGGTGGACCGCTTCCCGGTGTTCACCGTCGAGCGCATTACCCATCGCAAGAACCCGATCTACCACAGCACCTATACCGGCCGTCCGCCGGATGAGCCGGCCGTCCTCGGCGTGGCGCTGAATGAAGTGTTCGTGCCGATCTTGCAGAAGCAGTTCCCTGAGATCGTCGATTTCTACCTGCCGCCAGAAGGCTGTTCGTACCGCATGGCGGTGGTGACCATGAAGAAGCAGTACCCGGGCCACGCCAAGCGGGTGATGCTCGGCGTGTGGAGCTTCTTGCGCCAGTTCATGTACACCAAGTTCGTCATCGTCACCGACGACGACATCAATGCCCGCGACTGGAACGACGTGATCTGGGCCATTACCACGCGCATGGACCCCAAGCGTGACACGGTGATGATCGATAACACGCCGATCGACTACCTGGATTTTGCTTCGCCGATCTCCGGTCTGGGCTCGAAGATGGGCCTGGATGCGACGCATAAATGGCCGGGCGAGACCAACCGCGAATGGGGCCGGGCCATCGTCCAGGACCCGGCGGTCAAGCAGCGGGTCGATGAACTCTGGTCGCAGCTGGGTATCGACTGACATAACCGAAGAGGCGGGCCCGAGCTCGCCCGAAGCCTTGACGGGTTTTCCCGTTCACTGAAAAGACGTGCAGATGAAAGTTACCTTGCAGCCATCCGGCGCCGTACTCGAAGTTCGGCCCGGCGAACGCATCCTCGACGCTGCCAAGCGGCTGGGCTACGAATGCCCGCAAAGCTGTCGCAACGGCAATTGCCATATCTGTGCCTCGCTACTGGTCGAAGGGCGCGTGCGCCAGGACGGCGAGGTGCGCGATCACGGCGAGCTGCTGGCCTGCATGGCCGAGCCGCTGGAAGACTGTGTGCTGCATTGGGACGGTGTGCTGGCGCCCGGCGAGCTGCCGGTGCGCGAGCTGAGCTGCCAGCTCAGCGGCTATGAGGATGTGGGTGGCGACGTGGTGCGCCTACGCCTGCGTCTGCCGGCCGGGCGTCAACCGCGCTACCACGCCGGCCAGTACCTGTTATTGCAGCGCGAGGACGGCGAATGGTCGGCCTTCTCCCTGGCCTCGGCGCCGGGCAGCGGCCGCGAGCTGGAGCTGCACGTGCTGGCGCGCGAGGAATCGGCCATCGAGCTGCTGGCCTTCCTGCGTCGCCAGGGCTTCGCGCGAATCCAGATGCCCTTCGGCGACACGCACCTAGCCGAGCTGCCGGACGGCCCGCTGGTGCTGGTCGCCGCCGGCACCGGCATGGCGCAGATGCACAGCCTGATCGAATATTGCCGCGCTACCGGTTTCCCGCATCCGGTGCATCTGTACTGGGGGGTGCGGCGGCCAGAGGACTTCTATCGGCTACCGCATTGGGAAGAGTGGCAGGGCATGAGCAATCTGCATCTGCACCGCGTCGTCAGCGACGTCTGCGGCTGGGAAGGGCGCTGCGGGATGCTGCATGAAGCGATTCGCGAGGACTTCAGCGATCTCAAGCCGTTGCATATCTACGCCAGCGGCTCGCCAGCGATGGTCTACGGCACCCTGGATGCGCTGGTGGAAGCCGGGATGGATCCGCACCAGATGCGTGCCGACGTGTTCGCCTACGCACCGCGCGAGGCTTGACCGGGTTGGTGTACCTGCAGACAGAAAAACGCCGGGTCGAGCCCGGCGTTTTCAGTTCAGCGCGTCTGGCGCTGTTGTAGCAGCAGGTTCTTGTAGCCGCTGGCGGCGAGCGTCTTCTGCGCCGCGCTCAGCTGCTCGCGGCTGGCGTACGGGCCAACCAGGACCCGATACCAGGGCTCATCGCGAACCTTGACATTCTCTACGCGCACGTCCTGACCGAGCAGGATGATCTGTGCGCGTACCTTTTCTGCTTCAGCCTGCTTGCGGAACGAGCCCGCTTGAAGGAAGAACTGCGTGACCGGTGCCTTCGCTACGGTTGGTGGCGGCGGTGGCACCTTGCCGCTAAGGGCTGCCATCGCCCGGGCCTCATCAATCTTGGCCGCCTCCTCGGGCGTCACTGGCTTGCTTGGTGGCGGTTCCGGCTGCTTGGTCTCCGGCGGCAGGATCACCTCGGACTCCGGCAGCAGGGTATAGAAATCGTACTTCGGCTTGCTCGGCTGTTCGCTAACCGGGGCACTGCGCTTGGGCTGCTCCTTGGCTGCGGTCTTGGATGGCTTGTCGCGCTTTACCTCGTCGCCGCCGGGCTCCAAACTCGCCAGAAAGACGATAAAGCCGCCGATCACCAAACCACAGGCAAGCCAGACCCATCCGGGCACGGCCTTCTTCGCGGGCGCCTGATAGCGGCTGGCGCCCCGGCGCGGGGCCGGTTTCTTCCTGGCGGCCACTTACATCCGCTCCAGCGTTTCCAGGCCAAGCAACTCGAGGCCCCGCTTGAGCGTGCGTCCGGTCAGCGCGGCGAGGCGCAGGCGACTCTGCTGCACGGCCTGATCGTCTGCGCTGAGGATTGGGCAGTTCTCATAGAAACTGGAGAACAACCCGGCCAGGTCGTACAGATAGGTGCATAGCAGGTGTGGTTCGCCCTTCTCGCCAACACTGTTCAGCACTTCGCCAAACTGCGCGAGCTTGGCGGCCAGCGCCAGTTCCTGTTCGGCCTCGAGCTGGATGTGTCCGGCGATCTCGTCGATGCCCTTGCCCAGCTTGCGGAACACGCTGGCCACACGAGTGTAGGCATACAGCAGGTAGGGGGCGGTGTTGCCCTCGAAGCTCAGCATCAGCTCGAAGTTGAAGCGGTAGTCGCTGGTGCGGTGCTTGGACAGGTCGGCGTACTTGACCGCGCCGATGCCAACGGCGCGGGCGATCCTGCGCAGCTCGGCTTCGCCAAGGTCAGGATTCTTGCTTTTCACCAGGGTATAGGCGCGCTGCTCGGCCTCGTCGAGTAGATCGACCAGCTTGACCGTGCCGCCGTCGCGGGTCTTGAACGGGCGGCCGTCGGCGCCGTTCATGGTGCCGAAGCCCATGTGTTCGAGGTCCATGCCCGGATGGACGAAACCGGCGCGGCGCGCCACCTCGAAGGCCATCTGGAAGTGCAGGGCCTGGCGTTGGTCGACGAAGTACAGGGCGCGGTCGGCGTGCAGCACCTGGCTGCGGTAGCGCATGGCCGCCAGGTCGGTGGTGGCGTAGAGGTAACCGCCGCCGGCCTTCTGCACGATCACCGGCAGCGGGTTGCCTTCGGCGTTCTTGAACTCATCGAGAAACACGCATTGTGCGCCGTCGCTCTCGCTGAGCAGCCCCTTGGCCTTGAGTTCGGCGACGATCTGCGGCAGGTCGGTGTTGTAGGCGCTTTCGCCGCGCACATCGGCCGGGCTCAACTTGACGCCGAGGCGGTCGTAGACCTTCTGGCAGTGTGACAGGGAAACGTCGTTGAAACGCTGCCAGAGGTTCAGGCACTCGGCGTCGCCGGCTTGCAGCTTGACTACCAGTGCGCGGGCACGGTCAGCGAACTCGGCGGAGTCGTCGAAGCGCTGCTTGGCGGCACGGTAGAACTGCTCGAGATCGGCCAGCTCGCTCTCGGCGGCCGTCGGATTTTCTTCGAGGTAAGCCAGCAGCATGCCGAATTGGGTGCCCCAGTCGCCGACGTGGTTCTGGCGAATCACCTCGTCACCGAGGAACTCCAGCACGCGGGCCACCGCATCGCCGATGATGGTCGAGCGCAGGTGGCCGACGTGCATTTCCTTGGCCAGGTTTGGCGAGGACAGGTCGACCACTACGCGCTGGACGGTGCCGCTCTTGCACACACCGATCTGTGTATCGGCCAGTGCGGCCTCCAGGCGTCCGGCCAGGGCGTCGCTGTTCTGAAAGAAGTTGAGAAAACCCGGTCCAGCGATCTCTACCTTGCTGACGGCAGCGTCGGCCGGCAGTGCAGCGATGACTTTCTCGGCCAGCTCGCGCGGCTTCATACCGGCCGGTTTGGCCAGCATCATCGCGATGTTGCTGGCAAAGTCGCCGTGGCTCTTGTCCTTGGTGTTTTCCACCTGGATCGCCGGCGTCAGTCCTTCGGGCAACACGCCTTCGGCGGTCAGGCGGTCGAGGGCTTGCTGGATCAGGTGGCGAATGCTGTCTTTCATGGTCGGCTCGGTCGGCAAGAGTGCGCGAAAACTCGGCATTATCGGGGGGCGGCGGCTCTCGCTTCAAGCCGCAGGGGCGTTGGTCGCCGGGAAAAATCGCTTTTTGCGCTACTCGGTGACGGGCCGGGCTGTCAGAACAGGTCGATGGGATCGACGTCCAGCGACCAGCGCACGGCACGGCTGTTCGGTAGCAGCTCGAGCTGCGGCAGCCAGGTGGCCATCAGGCGATGCAGCGCCGCGCGTGCGTTACCCTGCAGCAGAAGTTGCGCGCGGTAGCGGCCGGCCCGGCGTTCCATGGGCGCAGGAACCGGACCGAGCAGTTCGATGCCGCTGAGCTGCAATTCGTCCAGCAAGTGTTCGGCGGCGTTGCAAGCTTGTTCGAGAAAGTCTTCCGCCTGACCGGGCTTGTGCGCCTCCGCGCGCAGCAGTGCCAAATGGCTGAACGGAGGCAGCCCGGCGGCGCGGCGTTCGGAGAGCGCTTGCTCGGCAAAGGCGAAGTAACCCTGCTCGGTCAACTGCACCAGCAATGGGTGATCGGCGAGGTGGGTCTGGATGATGACCTTGCCCGGTTCTTCCGCGCGCCCGGCGCGCCCGGCAACCTGGACGATCAGCTGGGCCATGCGCTCGCTGGCACGGAAATCCGCCGAGAACAGCCCGCCATCTGCGTCGAGAATTGCCACCAGTGTCACGCGCGGAAAGTGATGGCCCTTGGCGAGCATCTGCGTACCGACCAGTAGACATGGCTCGCCGCGGTTGATGGTGCTGAACAGCTGCTCCATGGAGCCCTTGCGCGCGGTGCTGTCGCGATCGATGCGCAGTACCGGATAGTCGGGGAACAGAACGCCGAGCCGTTCTTCGGCTCGTTCGGTGCCCGCGCCGACGGGGCGCAGATCGACCTTGCCGCACTCTGGGCAATTGCTCGGTGGTCGTTCCACGTGACCGCAGTGATGGCAGCGCAGCTCGTTATGGCGCTGGTGCAGTGTCATCCGCGCGTCGCACCTGGGGCATTGGCTGAGCCAGCCGCAGTCATGGCACAGCAGTGTCGGTGCAAAGCCTCGTCGGTTGAGAAATACCAGCACTTGCTGTCCTGCCGCCAGCGTCTGCGCAATGGCCTGTTGTAGCGGCCCGGAAATGCCCGAATCGAGCGGTCGACTCTTGATGTCCAGACGCAGAAAGCGTGGCGGCTGGGCGCCGCCGGCGCGCCGGGTCAGCTTGAGCAGGGCATAGCGGCCGCTGTGGGCGTTGTGCAGGCTTTCCAGGGATGGCGTCGCCGAGCCGAGCAGGATTGGCAGGTTCTCCTGGCGCGCGCGCAATAGCGCGAGGTCGCGAGCGTGATAGCGCAGGCCCTCTTGCTGCTTGTAAGAGGCGTCATGCTCCTCGTCGATGATGATCAGTCCGGGATTCTTCATCGGTGTGAACAGCGCCGAGCGAGTGCCGATGATGATGTCCGCCTCTCCATCGCGCGCCGCGATCCAAGCATCCAGGCGCTCGCGATCATTCACATTGGAGTGCAGCAGGGCGATGCGGGCGTTGAAGCGTTTCTCGAAGCGCGCCACGGTTTGCGGACCGAGATTGATTTCCGGAATCAGCACCAGCGCCTGCTTGCCGGCCTCAAGGACTTGGTGGATCAGTTGCAGGTAGACCTCGGTCTTGCCGCTGCCGGTGACGCCAGCGAGGAGGAAAGCCTGGAAACCGCCGAGACCTGCGCGCACCGCTTCAAACGCGGCGCGTTGTTCGCTGTTGAGTGACAGCTCCGACTGCAGCAGCCAGCTGCCGCTGTGGCTCCGCGGTTGACTGATACGCCGGCTCTCGACCCGTAGAAGGCGTTTCTCCAGCAGCAGGTCGAGGCTGTCTTTGTTCAGCTGCAACTTACCGAGCAGGCTGTGCGGGACGCCGTGAGGATGCTGGGCAATAGTCTTCAGTGCGTCGCGCTGGCGCGGGGCGCGCGCCAGCCGCGGATCATCGGCGCGCGCGCCTTCAATCACCTGCCAGAATCGCTCTTGCCGCGCCTCGGCAGGCTCGCCTTGGCGTAGCAGCGCCGGCAAGGCCCAGCTGAATGTGTCACCGAGGCTGTGCTGGTAATACTGCGCGGTCCATAAGCACAGCCTGAACAGCGCCGCCGGCAGCGGCGATTGGCTATCGAGCAGTTCAAGCGCCGGCTTGAGCTTCTCCTCCGGCACCTCGCTGTGCGTGGCCAGCTCCACCAGCACGCCGACCAGCTCGCGCCGGCCGAAGGATACGCGTAGGCGCATACCTGGCTGCAGCACGACAGGCTCGATACCGGCCGGTGGCAGGTAGTCGAACAGGCGGCGCAGCGGCGAGGGCAGGGCGAGACGGAGGATGGTCGTGGGCACGCGAAGATCCCTGGTTGAAGGGCGCCGATGGTAAACGATCAGTGCATGTGCTGCTGTGTTGTTATGGAGCTGCGCATGCCGGGCTGGCGGGCTGCGATGAGCGTGGTTTCCGCCGCCCTGCATGGGGTGGGAAGTCTGCGTTCGGCCACGACGGCCTGCGCTTGCATCACATAAGGGCTCTGGTATGATTCGCGCCCTACTTCGTGCGGTACTCGACATAGGGTCGGGTGGCGGCACGCAATCCTAGAGGATTCACCATGAAAGCCGATATCCATCCTACGTACGTAGAAATCGAAGCCACCTGCAGCTGCGGCAATGTCATCAAGACCCGCTCCACGCTGGCCAAGAATCTGAACATCGACGTGTGCTCCGAGTGCCACCCGTTCTACACCGGCAAGCAGAAAGTGCTGGATACCGGCGGCCGTATCGATCGCTTCAAGCAGCGTTTCGGCGTTTTCGGCGCCAAATAAGCTGGCGTATCGGGAATCCCATGCGATTCTCCGAATACTTGAAAAGGGCGTCCCTCGTGGGCGCCTTTTTCGTTTCTGTCATTTGCGGTTTTCCGGTGTTGGCGTCCTGCCCAGCACCGGGACCGCTCTCGGTGGTCGATGTGGCGCAAGTTATCGACGGCGATACCTTGCGTTTGACCGATGGCCGCAGTGTACGACTGATCGGTCTGAACACCCCGGAGCTTGGCCGCAAGGGACGCCCGGCGGAGCCCTTGGCGGAAACGGCCAAAGGCCATCTGCAGTCATTGGTGGCGGCCAGTGATCATCGGATCGGCCTGAGGGTGGGGCGCGAGGCGCGTGACCGCTACGGTCGCTTGCTGGCGCATGTCTATGGTGCAGACGGTGGGAATCTGGAAGCCGCGCTGCTGAGGCAAGGGCTCGGCTACTTTGTCGCAGTAGCGCCCAATACCCAGTTGGTTGACTGTCACCGAGCTGCGGAGACGCAGGCGCGTCAGCTGAAGCGGGGCGTGTGGCGCCGCCCGCCGATACAGAGTGCAAGGGGCGTGGGAAAAGCCGGCTTCGCCTTGATTCATGCGCGTGTCGAGCGTATCGAGCGCAACCGGGGCGGCCTGTGGTTCGAGCTCGACGGCCCGCTGGTGCTGCACGTTCCTTCGCAGCACGCTAGCGTCTTCACCCCGCGCCAGCTCAAGGCGATGGAGGGCGCATACGTCGAAGCGCGCGGCTGGATTGTCGATCGTCGCGCCCGCGCGCGTCGTGACCAAGCACGCTGGCTAATGCCGCTGTCGCATCCGGCAGCGGTTTTCGTGCTGCCATGAACGCTGCGCGAGACAGCGTTTTCAGCGACGTTCATACCCGGAAAGTCGCAGTCCGCAACGCTTGACAAAAGGGCTGTTGACTCGCTTGTGACGGCGCGCGCTCTTGGCGTATGCTCGACCGCCTGTCTGTCCCAGTAAAAATAAGCGGAAATGCCAATGACTGACCTGAAAACTGCCGCTCTCGACTACCATTCCCTGCCTCGCCCGGGAAAACTGAGCGTCGAGCTGACCAAGCCTACCGCCACCGCCCGCGATCTCTCGCTGGCTTACAGTCCAGGTGTTGCCGCTCCCGTCCGAGAAATCGCTCGTGATCCGGAGTTGGCTTACCGCTACACCGGCAAGGGCAACCTGGTCGCTGTGATTTCCGATGGCACCGCTATTCTCGGCCTGGGCAACCTCGGCCCGCTGGCGTCCAAACCGGTGATGGAAGGCAAGGGTGTGCTGTTCAAGCGTTTCGCTGGTGTCGATGTGTTCGATATTGAAGTGGACGCTGAAAGCCCGCAGGCCTTCATTGATACCGTCAAGCGTATCTCCATTACGTTTGGTGGCATCAACCTGGAAGACATCAAGGCGCCGGAATGCTTCGAGATCGAGCGCGCACTCATCGAGCAGTGCGATATCCCGGTGTTTCACGACGACCAGCATGGCACGGCCATCGTTACCGCCGCCGGTATGCTCAATGCGCTGGAAATCGCCGGCAAGAACATCGAGACGGCGAAGATCGTCTGTCTTGGTGCCGGGGCTGCTGCGACGTCCTGCATGAAGTTGCTGGTCAGCATCGGTGCGAAGATCGAGAACATCTTCATGATCGACCGCAAGGGCGTCATTCACGCCGGCCGCGACGATCTGAACCAGTACAAGGCGATCTTCGCCCATGAGACAGACAAGCGTACGCTGGAAGATGCGTTGGATGGCGCCGATGTGTTCGTCGGTCTGTCAGGCGCTAACCTGCTCAGCGGCGAGGGTCTTAAGCGCATGGCGGCTAACCCGATCGTCTTCGCCTGCTCCAACCCTGATCCCGAGATCAGTCCTGAGCTGGCCCATGCCACTCGTTCGGACGTGATTATGGCGACCGGCCGTTCGGATTACCCGAACCAGGTTAACAACGTGCTTGGCTTCCCGTTCATCTTCCGTGGGGCGCTGGATGTGCGCGCAACCCGTATCAATGAAGAGATGAAGATCGCTGCGGCTCTCGCATTGCGCGATCTGGCCAAGCTGCCAGTGCCGGCGGAAGTTAGCGCTGCTTATGGTGTCGATAATCTGCAGTTCGGCCGCGAATACATCATTCCGAAGCCGATGGATCCGCGCCTGATCACTTTGGTGTCGGATGCTGTCGCCAAGGCGGCAATCGAAAGTGGCGTAGCGACTCTGCCTTATCCGTCCAACTACCCGCTCAATTCGGTAGACGACGTGTTCAACGGTTGATTCCGTCGGATGATAAAGGGCCCCGCTGATGCGGGGCTTTTTATTGCGTGTCTCGTGGTGCCTCTTGAAAGGCGCGCAGGGCTCGCGTGTAGCTAGAACAAGTCGATGGGCGCCGCTTCGTTGGCAGGAAGCGGGCTGCCGGGTATCTGCACGCCGGACTCATGTTCGCTCATCGGCGGTGGTGAGTCTTCACTCTTGAACAGCTCGAAATATGCGTTCGGCGTATCCGGCGTCGCGGCGCGGCCACTTTGTGGGTCGACGCGCAGCGTCAGCAGTCCTTCGGGTTCGGCGGGTGGATGTTCTGGGTGGCCCTCGAGTACTGCTGCCATGTATTTCATCCAGATAGGCAGCGCCACCGTGCCGCCGTATTCGTGGCGGCCAAGGCTCTGTGGCTGATCGAAGCCGGCCCAGACGGTGGTTACAAGGTCCCTGTTATAGCCGGAGAACCAGCTGTCAATTGAGTCGTTGGTGGTACCGGTCTTTCCGGCAAGATCCTGTCGTCCGAGCGATAGTGCGCGCCGCCCGGTACCGAGCTTGATCACGTCCTGCAGCATGCTCGTCATGATGTATGCCGTACGCTCGTCGATGATCTGTTCGGCGACGCGCGGGGTTTGTTGCTGTGTTTCAACCGCAGCGTCCGTCACGCTGGAGGGCGTTTCCTCGTTTGGTACGCGAGAGGGATTGGCGGTGAAAAGCAGCTTTCCTTCGCGGTCCTCGATGCGCTGAATGAGGTAGGGCTCGATCTTGTAGCCGCCATTGGCGAACGCGGTCCAGCCAGTCGCAATTTCCATCGGGGTGAGTGTCGCGGTGCCGAGAGCCAGTGACAGGTTCCTTGGCAAATCCTGGGGTTGGAAGCCAAAGCGGCTGATGTAGTCGATGGTGTAGTCGATGCCGATGGTCTGCAGCAGCCGGATCGACACGAGGTTGCGCGACTTGTATAGCGCCTCGCGCATGCGGATGGGGCCAAGGAAGGTGTTGGTGTCATTCTTCGGTCGCCAGATGCGGTCCATTCCTTCCTCGACGAAGACGATGGGCGAATCGTTGACGAGAGTGGCGGCAGTATAGCCTGCATCGAGGGCAGCGCTATAGATGAAGGGTTTGAAACTCGACCCGGGCTGCCGTTTGGCTTGGATGGCGCGGTTGTACTTGCTCTGGCCGAACGAGAAACCACCGGCAAGAGCCTCGATGGACCCGTCGTCCGGATCTAGCGACACCAGCGCTGCCTGGGCCAGCGGGACCTGACTGAAGTGTGCAGTTTCGTCTTTCCAGCGGACGCGAATCAGGTCTCCGCGGGCGACGATGTCGGCAGGGCGCTGTGGGCGAGGCCCTAGGCTGTTGGTGGCGAGGAAGGGGCGCGCCCATTTCATGTCGTCCCATACGATGGAGTGTTCGGTACCGTCACGGAACAACACCTTGATCTCGTCGCTTTCAACCTCGCTGACGATCGCGGGCAGCAGGCCGGAAAGTGGTCGCCGTTGTGCTAGTTCCTCCAGCCACTCGTCACGCGAGCTGTTTGCGAATCGAGCCTCCGGGCCGCGGTAGCCGTGGCGCTGGTCGTACTCCAGTAGTCCTTCAAGAAGTGCAATGTTCGCAGACTGCTGCCGTTCGCTTGTGACAGTGGTGTAGACGCGGAAACCATCGGTGTAGGCTGCGCTACCAAAACGACCTACCATTTCCGCGCGGGCCATTTCGGCTATGTATGCGGCATCCAGCTCGGGTGACGCACCGTGATAACGCGCCGTTTCAGGCTCCTGAATGGCCAGCTGAAAACTCGCTTCGTCTATCGAGCCTAGCTTGTACATACGGCCTAGAATCCAGTCGCGCCGCTCCTTGCTGCGAGTCGGATTGACCAGCGGGTTGAATGCTGAGGGAGCCTTCGGGAGGCCCGCGATCATCGCCTTCTGCGCAAGGCTGAGGTCGCTGATCGACTTGCCGTAATAGACTTGTGCTGCAGCCTCGACGCCATAAGCGCGGTGGCCTAGGTAGATCTTGTTGACATACAGTTCAAGAATGTCGTTCTTGGTCAGTTCGCGCTCGATCTGCAGGGCCAGGAGTATTTCGCTTATCTTGCGTGAGAAGCTTCGCTCGCTGGTGAGAAAGTAATTTTTGGCCACCTGCATGGTGATCGTGCTGCCGCCGGTCTGAATGTGGCCACTTTTCAATAATTGCGCGGCAGCGCGCATCAAGCCCGTGATGTCGACGCCATAATGGTTCGCGAAATTGTCATCCTCGGCGGCGAGCAAGGCTTGTATGAAATCGGCGGGGATTTCTTCGAAACGGATGGGGGATCGGCGCATCTCCCCGAACTCTGCGATTAGCTTGTCATCGGCGCTGTAAACCCGCAGCGGTATCTGGAGCTGGATACTTCGTAAAGAATCGACGGAGGGCAGGCTCGGGCTCAGGTACAAAAATGCACCGCTCAGGCTCAGTGCTAGTGCGCAAAAAATTGCAAAGCAAGACCAGAAGAAAAACTTCAGAAAGCGCATCGGGGTTCTTGGAATCCGGAATTAGGGGAGGGCGCCGCAGGCGATGCTGAAAGGGGAAAACCGATCACATTATAAGCGGTTTTTTTGCCGACTAGCCATTTGCGCTTCTGTCAAGGCTGTAATCTAATGTGGATAACCATAATTAATCCGTAAGTCGCGGATAAGATAGGAAATTGGCCGTGCTAGGGCTCTTCACGAAGAAAGCGAACACGCTACTTGGGATCGACATTAGTTCGACCTCAGTCAAGCTCCTCGAATTAAGTCGATCGGGTAGTCGTTACCGGGTCGAGGCTTATGCCGTCGAGCCATTGCCGCCGAATGCCGTCGTCGAAAAGAACATCGTCGAACTCGAGGGCGTGGGTCAGGCATTGCAACGCGTGGTCGCTAGGGCCAAGGTAAATAGCAAGCTGGCTGCGGTGGCCGTATCCGGCTCTGCGGTGATCACCAAAAGTATCGAGATGGACGCGGGGTTGTCGGACGATGAGCTGGAAAATCAGCTGAAGATCGAGGCTGATCAGTACATTCCTTATCCACTCGAAGAGGTGGCGATCGATTTCGAAGTGCAAGGGCCGGCTCCGCGCACGCCAGGTCGCGTGGAGGTGCTTCTTGCAGCTTGCCGTAAGGAGAATGTCGAGATTCGCGAGGCCGCGCTCGCGTTGGCTGGGTTGACGGCCAAGGTGGTGGATGTTGAAGCCTATGCTCTGGAGCGTTCCTACGGGCTTCTCGCTCCTTTGCTTGCTTCGGGCCAAGACGAATTGACGGTTGCCGTTGTGGATATCGGCGCCACCATGACGACACTGAGCGTGCTGCATAATGGTCGCACCATCTATACCCGAGAACAGCTTTTTGGTGGGCGTCAGCTGACTGAAGAAATTCAGCGTCGCTACGGGCTGTCTGTTGAAGAAGCAGGGCTGGCTAAGAAGCAGGGTGGTCTTCCAGATGACTACGACAGCGAGGTTCTGCAACCGTTCAAAGAAGCTGTCGTACAGCAGGTATCGCGCTCTCTGCAGTTCTTCTTTGCTGCAGGGCAGTTCCATGACGTGGATCATATCCTGCTAGCCGGCGGAACGGCATCGCTGCCGGGGCTGGATCGCCTAATCCAGCAGAAAATAGGCACGCAAACGTTAGTCGCCAATCCTTTTGCCGACATGTCTCTGAGCAACAAGGTCAACGCCGGTGCGCTGGCCAGTGACGCGCCGGCGCTGATGATTGCGTGTGGTTTGGCGTTGAGGAGTTTCGACTGATGGCGCGTATCAATCTTCTACCGTGGCGCGAACAACTGCGCGAAGAGCGCAAGCAGCGATTCCTGGCAACTCTCGCGGGCGTGCTTCTGGTGGCGGGGGGCATTGTCTTTCTCGGCGACCGATATTTCGAGGGTGCGATCGAGCAGCAGAACGCTCGTAACGACTTCGTCCGCAAGGAAATCGCGGTGCTCGACGCGCGAATCAAAGAGATCAAGGAGCTGAAAGAGCGGCGACAGCAACTTCTTGAACGCATGAAAATCATTCAGGACCTGCAAGGTAATCGTCCCATCATCGGGCGAGTATTCGATCAGCTGGTGCGCACGTTACCCGACGGCGTCTACTTCACGGGTTTGAAGATGACTGGCAAGACCATCGCGATTGTCGGGGCTGCCGAATCGAACAATCGGGTATCTAACCTGATGCGTAATCTCGATGGATCGGAATGGCTGGAGGCGCCCAACCTCACCGAGGTAAAAGCGGTCACGGCCGGTGCGGTTGATCAGGAGAACGTGTTCCAGCTCACGGTGCAACAGACGCAGCCGGGCATCTCTACGGAAGGAAGTAAGCCATGAGTCTGGCTGATTCTCTGGAAAGTTTACGCAAGGTCGATCTGGCCGATCTGGACCTTAATAATCTCGGCTCGTGGCCGGGCCCGGTAAAGGTAATCGCATCGGCATTGCTGCTGTCTGTGGTGCTGGCGCTAGGGTATTACTTTCATCTGAAGGATCTGCAGGCCACGCTAGACCAGCAGCGCGCGCAAGAGGAAACGCTGAAACAGCAGTTTTCCACAAAAGCGTTTCAGGCTGCGAATCTTGAGGCCTATAAAGAGCAAATGGCCGAGATGGAAACGTCTTTCGGTGCGCTACTTCGGCAGCTGCCCAGCGATACTGAGGTTCCGGGACTGCTGGAAGACATTACGCGCACCGGACTCGGGAGTGGTTTGGAGTTTGAAGAAATCAAGCTTCAGCCGGAAGTAGTCCAGCAGTTTTATATCGAGCTGCCGATCCAGATAAAGGTAGTTGGTGGATATCACGACCTTGCGACGTTTGTTAGTGGTGTGGCCAGTTTGCCGCGGATTGTAACGTTGCACGATTTCGAGATTAAGACCGACAAAATGGATACGTCTAATAAGTTGCGTATGAGCATTGTGGCTAAGACGTATCGGTATAACGACAAGGGGCTGCAGAAATGAAAAAAGCCCGTTTTGCCGCGTTGGGCTTGACTCTTGCGATGTTGAGCGGTTGCGGGGGTAGTTCAGATTTCTCTGATCTGCAGCAGCATCTTGATGATGTTCGCGCGCGACCAAAGGGGACAATCGAGCCGCTTCCGGCATTCGTGCCTTACGAGGCTTTCACCTATAGCGCTGCGGCCCTTCGACACCCCTTCCAGCCTCCAGTGAAAATAGATCTAGCGCAGAGGGAAAAAGGCACCAAGGACATACGTCCTGACGAGACCCGCGTAAAACAGTTTCTCGAAGGATTCAATATCGAGAACTTCGTGATGGTCGGTACTCTGGCGAACGGCGGCGGTAGATTCGCGTTGGTGAGAGGTGGGGATGGTGTTCATCGGGTCAAGATTGGCGATTATCTTGGGCGCAATCACGGCCGTATCGTCGACATCAGCGACGCCGAGGTTGAGGTGGTGGAAATCGTCCCGGATGGGGAGGGTGGGTGGTTGGAGCGCCCGCGCAGTTTGACTTTGAAAGAGCGCACTTGAGCGCGGGGCAATAAGAATGGAAAACCTGTACCGGTCTGCACAACGGAAGAACTCTATGAATACCACCATCTCCCGCTTTAGTGTCGCATTCCTGGCGCTGTTGGCATCGCCGGCATTGCTGGCTGCCAACCTGAATGCTCTGGATGTTGCTTCGCTCCCTGGTGATCGTGTTGAACTCAAGCTCGCATTCGATGAGCCGGTCAGCAAGCCGCATGGCTACACGTTGGAACAGCCGGCACGCATTGCTCTGGATCTGCCAGGAGTGTCCAACAAGCTGGGGGTAAAGAATCGTGAACTGGGCGTCGGCAATGCGCGAAGCGTCACTGTCGTTGAGGCGCAGGGGCGTACTCGCCTGATTGTGAATCTCACTACGCTTGTGCCTTACTCGACGCGAGTTGAGGGAAGCAATTTGTTTGTCGTCCTTGGAGAATCGGCTGCTTCGGTTAGTTCCGCCACTCCTGCGCCAGTGGCCAGTCCAGCTCAGTCGAAGTCGCTGGTGGTTGGTAAAGCAATAAGCAACATCGATTTTCGCCGTGGGGATGATGGCGCAGGCAACGTGATCATCACTCTTTCCGACCCGTCGGTTAGCTCCAGCATTGAAGAGCAGGGTGGAAAGATCCGCGTTTCGTTTGCTAAAACGCAGCTGCCGGAGTCTCTTAGGGTCCGGCTGGATGTTCAAGATTTCGCGACTCCGGTGAAGTTTGTCGATGCATCTAGCCAAGACGGTGGTGCGAGTATCGCTATCGAACCGACCGGTCGTTACGATTATTTGGCTTATCAAACAGACGACAAGCTCACTATCAGCATCAAGCCCTTGAGTGAGGACGAGGCGGAGCAGCGCAAGACAGAGCGTTTCGCCTATTCAGGCGAAAAGCTATCGCTTAACTTCCAAGATATCGATGTTCGTTCGGTGCTGCAGCTGATCGCGGACTTCACCGACCTCAATTTGGTCGCAAGCGATACGGTACAAGGGAATATCACGCTTCGTCTGCAAAATGTGCCTTGGGATCAGGCGCTGGATCTTGTCCTGAAAACCAAGGGGTTGGATAAGCGTCAGGTGGGCAATGTGTTGCTGGTTGCGCCGGCCGATGAGATCGCTGCGCGCGAGCGCCAAGAGCTGGAGTCGCAGCGGCAGATCGCCGAGCTTGCTCCTTTGCGTCGTGAGGTGGTGCAGGTTAATTATGCTAAAGCTGCTGATATCGCTCGTTTGTTCCAATCAGTCACTGACAGTGACGGTGCAACTGAGGAGCGTGGATCAATAGCAGTAGATGATCGTACTAATAATATTATTGCCTATCAGACGCAAGATCGATTGGATGAGCTTCGACGCATCGTTGCGCAACTTGATATTCCAGTGCGCCAGGTAATGATCGAGGCGCGTATTGTTGAAGCAAACGTCGATTATGACAAGAGTTTAGGTGTGCGTTGGGGCGGTAATATTGGTGCTGGCGATAAGTGGAGTGCGTGGGGTAAGAACGGTAACTTGGACATCGAAGATGCCGATGATGGAGGACAGCAAATTACCTGGCCTATGAATACTCCATTTGTTGATATGGGCGCAGTGGGTTCTACCGCAGGGATTGGTTTGGGCTTTGTTACAGATAACGCGATCCTTGACCTCCAGCTTTCGGCGATGGAAAAAACCGGTAATGGTGAAGTTGTTTCTCAGCCGAAGGTTGTCACCTCTGACAAGGAAACTGCGAAAATATTAAAAGGATCTGAGGTTCCTTACCAGGAAGCTAGCTCAAGTGGCGCGACGAGTACCTCCTTTAAGGAAGCTGCCTTGTCACTGGAGGTCACCCCGCAAATCACTCCAGATAATCGCATCATCATGGAAGTTAAAGTTACCAAGGATGAGCCGGATTTCTCGCAAGCTGCGACAACAGGTGTTCCGGCTATTCGGAAGAATGAGGTCAATGCGAAGGTACTGGTGACTGATGGTGAGACAATTGTAATTGGTGGCGTGTTCTCTAATACTCAGAGTAAGTCGGTGGATAAGGTGCCATTTCTTGGTGATCTTCCGTTCTTGGGGCGTTTGTTCCGACGCGACCTCGTCCAAGATCGTAAGTCCGAATTGCTGGTATTCATCACGCCGCGGATCATGAATAATCAGGCGATTCAAGTCAGCCGCTAGCGTAGTGAATGCAGAATCTAATCCTCGTAGGCCCGATGGGGGCAGGTAAGAGCACCATCGGGCGTTTGCTAGCCAAAGAGCTGCGCGTACCGTTCAAAGACTCCGATAAGGAGATCGAACTGCGGACCGGTGCCAGCATCCCGCTTATCTTCGATGTGGAGGGGGAGGGCGGCTTTCGCGAACGCGAACATGCCGTTATCGCGGATCTCTGCACTCTGGATGGTGTTGTGCTGGCAACGGGGGGGGGCGCGGTGTTGCGAGAGGATAATCGTAGCGCTTTGCGCGCCGGGGGACAGGTTGTTTATCTGTGCACTTCCGTCCAGCAGCAGCTGGAGAGGACGTCGCGAGACCGCAATCGTCCCCTGCTTCAGGCGGTTGATCCCCGCCAGGTGCTGGAAAGTCTCATGGCGGTCCGTGATCCGTTGTATCGCCAGATCGCTGATATCGTCGTCGAAACAGACGAGCGTCCGCCGCGTTTAGTGGTGATGGAGATTCTCGATAAGCTCCAAGCGCTTTCCCCTCGTGATAGCCGCGATAAAACTACGCTATCCTAGCCTCCTTTTTCCGTGGGGGCTCCATGCAGACACTCCAGGTCAATCTCGGCGAACGTAGCTATCCAATTCACATTGGCGAGCGGCTACTTGATAGCGTAGAGCTATTTTCCAATCGTATCCGTGGCAAGCAAGTGGCCATTGTTACCAATGAAACCGTTGCGCCGCTCTACCTCGAGAGGCTTACTCGTACGCTTGGTAGCTACTCGGTCACCCCGATTGTTCTCCCTGATGGTGAAGCTTATAAAAGTTGGCAAACGCTCCAGCTGATCTTCGATGCTCTGTTGGGCGCTAGACATGATCGGCACACTACCGTGATTGCGCTTGGGGGGGGGGTGATCGGCGATATGGCTGGGTTTGCTGCGGCTAGTTATCAGCGCGGCGTCGATTTCATCCAGGTGCCGACGACGTTGCTATCTCAGGTCGACTCTTCGGTAGGAGGCAAGACCGGCATCAATCATCCGCTGGGCAAGAACATGATTGGTGCGTTCTACCAGCCGCGCGCCGTCGTGATCGACACTGCTACTCTGGATACCTTACCGCCGCGAGAGCTTTCTGCAGGGCTCGCGGAAGTCATCAAGTACGGGCTGATCTGCGATGCGGCGTTTCTTGGATGGCTCGAAACCAATGTCGACCGTTTGCGCGGATTGGATAACATGGCGCTGACCGAAGCCATTCATCGCTCCTGCGCGGCCAAGGCTAAGGTTGTGGCGCAGGACGAGCGTGAATCTGGCGTCCGCGCCATCCTGAATCTAGGTCATACCTTCGGGCATGCCATCGAGACGCACCAGGGCTACGGCGTCTGGTTGCATGGTGAGGCGGTGGCGGCCGGTACGGTGATGGCGATGGAGATGTCTTGCCAGCTGGGCTGGCTTCAACCTGCCGAGCGAGACCGAGCCATACGCTTGCTCGTACGCGCGGGGCTGCCGGTCGTGCCCCCGGCGGACATGACGGTGGCGAATTTTCTGGAGCACATGGCGGTCGACAAGAAAGTGCTAGACGGCAAGCTGCGGTTGGTTTTGCTCAAGGGAATCGGTGAGGCTGTCGTTACTGGTGATTTCGCCCGGGAGGCACTGGAATCCACGTTGTGTGTTGATTACCAGGCGCTGACGCAAAAACTAGGAGCGTAAGAAAATTTCCATGACCAGTTTGTCTGCAGACGACTCGTTTCTGAATCATTACGGTTTCAGTCATGATCCTTTTGCAGCCCGCGTTCCGGGGTTCAAATTCTTTCCTGCGCAGCGCAAGCCGGTGCTGGGGCAGCTTCATCACCTGGCTCGTTATAGTCAGCTGTTGCTCGTGGTCACTGGCCCGGAGGGCAGCGGCAAAACGCTGTTGCGACAGGCGTTAGTCGCCAGTAGCAACAAGCAGTCCGTGCAGAGTGTAGTGATCACGCCTCAGGGGACCGTCGATGCTGCTGCGGTGTTACAGCAGGTAGCGCAGGCGCTGAACGTCGTGGCGAGTGACTTTGACGCGATAATGGCGCAAATCGTCCAGTTGGCACTCACAGGGCAAGAGGTTTATCTCTTGGTCGATGACGCGGAGCGCCTGACGGGGGCTGCCATCGAAACCCTGTTGCGCTTTGCTGCGGGAAACCCTGAGGCACGCCCCCATGTGTTTCTGTTTGGTGATCCAACACTCGTCGGTCGCCTGGAAGCGCTAAGCGATGGCTCGGGCGAGGAGCGCTATCACGTCATAGCACTGCGACCTTATGAAGAGGATGAGACACGGGAGTACCTTGGCCAGCGCCTCGAGGGGGCAGGCGGCGGGCTGGAGTGTCTCAATGAAGAACAGGTCGGCCGTATCCATGATCTGTCGGGTGGCTGGCCCGGCGCGATCAATGCCTTTGCACGCGAGGAGCTGCTTGCCGCTATGCAAGCCGCTGGCACGCGCAGGCGAACCGGAAGCTTGTTCTTGCCCCTTCCAACAAGGCACCTGTTGGCAGTCGCGGCAATAATTGCTGCTGTCGGGCTGGCAGTGTTGTTTCGCGGCGGCGATCAGGAGCCGGCAACGCCGACCAGCAGCTCGCTTCCTTTGGGGGGGGATATAGCTGGTGCACCGGTGACCACTCGCGAGACCGGAGCTGCGATCGAGTTCGATGGCGCTGATCGTCCTTCGTCGCTGCCATTGGCTGGTGACGCTCAGCCGGTGATTCGTGAGCCATTGGCCGCAGCGGCCGGTGGTGAAGAGGATGATTCGGGCGGTCAGGCATTGCCGCCGGTGTCGCCTGTCGCTGCTGCCGAGGAAGAGCCTGTTGCCGTGGAGTCGGTGCCGCCACCGCGGCCGTTGGCAACACTGGCTCCAGAGGTTACACGTGCTCCCGAGCCCGTAGCTCCAGTTGAACAGGTACGAAAGCCGGTTGCATCGCCGGCGCCTACGCCTGCCATCGCGCCGAAAGCGACAACAGCTAGTGGCTGGTACGCTAGCCAGTCTGCGTCCAATTATCTGGTGCAGATTCTCGGCACTCGAAGCGAGAAAAGCGCGCAGGCAGTGGTGGCCAAGTACGGTGCTGACTACCGCTACTTCGTCAAGCAGCACCAGGGGAAGCCGCTCTATGTGGTGACCTACGGCAACTTCACTAACCGCAGCGCAGCAGTTGCGGCTACCAAGGAGCTGCCGCCGGCTTTACAGTCGGGCAAGCCTTGGGTGCGCAGCCTTGGCACTATTCAGCAAGAGATGCGTTAATTTTTACAAAATGCCCCAAAAAAGTGCGCAATGCACCGAATTGGGGCTTGCAAAAATAAATTGTGTCGTTCCGCCGTTGCTTTGTAAACTGCTCCCCCTTTTGCCCGCGTGAATGACGGGGCTTTGTTCCGCTCCGTCAATAAGGGGTTGATTTACAACGCATTTAGCTGGTGGAGTGCCTATGAGAGCAGGTCTGTTTCGTCCTGAAGAGTTCAAGGATAACTGCGGTTTCGGCCTGATTGCCCACATGCAGGGCGAGGCAAGCCATCACCTGCTAAAGACTGCGATTGCATCCCTTACGTGCATGACCCACCGCGGCGGCATCAATGCTGACGGCAAGACGGGTGACGGCTGCGGTCTTTTGATGCAAAAGCCGGACACCTTCCTCCGCGCGATGGCCCGCCAGCATTTTGCTGCTGAGCTTCCGGCTCAGTATGCGGTGGGCATGATCTTTCTCAGCCAAGATGCCGGCAAAGCCGAGGCTGCTCGTGCCCGCCTCAATGAAGAGGTCGCGGCCGCGGGTTTGACTCTTGTGGGCTGGCGGGAAGTTCCCGTCGACACCAGCGTGCTGGGAAAACTTGCGCTGGAACGCCTGCCGCGCATTGAACAGATCTTTGTTTCTGGCGAAGGCCTGTCCGAGCGCGATTTCGGCATCCAGCTATTCTTCGCCCGTCGCCGGGCGGAGGTCGCCCTGGCGAATGACCGGGAGTTCTATGTCTGCAGCCTGTCGGACAAGGACATCATCTACAAAGGTCTGATGATGCCGGCCGACCTGGCGCAGTTCTATCCGGAACTAGGCGACGAGCGCCTGGCCACCGCGATCTGCGTGTTTCACCAGCGCTTTTCTACCAACACCATGCCGCAATGGCCGCTGGCTCAGCCGTTCCGCTTTCTCGCCCATAATGGCGAGATCAACACCATCACCGGCAACCGCAACTGGGCACAGGCGCGCCGCCTGAAGTTCAGCAACGATCTGCTCCCCGATCTGGAAAGCCTGGCGCCCCTAGTCAATCGTGCTGGTTCCGACTCGTCCAGCATGGACAACATGCTTGAGCTTCTGGTTACCGGTGGCATGGATCTGTTTCGTGGCCTGCGCATGATCATTCCGCCGGCCTGGCAGAACGTTGAAACCATGGACGCCGATCTGCGGGCGTTCTACGAATACAATTCCATGCATATGGAGCCATGGGATGGCCCGGCTGGCGTTGTGCTGACCGACGGCCGCCACGCGGTGTGCTTGCTCGATCGCAACGGTCTGCGGCCGGCTCGCTGGGTGACTACCAAGAACGGCTACATCACGCTGGCATCCGAAGTCGGCGTGTGGGACTACAAGCCGGAAGATGTCATCGCCAAGGGGCGTGTCGGCCCCGGACAGATTCTCGCCGTCGATACTCACACCGGCCAAGTCCTGCATACCAGCGATATCGACAACCGCCTGAAGTCGCAGCAGCCCTATAAAAAATGGCTGCGTGGAAACGCACTGCGAATTCAGTCGACGCTCGACGACAATGACCACGGCTCGGCGTTCTATGACGTCGATCAGCTCAAACAGTACATGAAGATGTTCCAGGTCACCTTCGAGGAGCGTGATCAAGTGCTGCGCCCGCTGGCGGAACAAGGCCAGGAGGCGGTCGGCTCGATGGGTGACGATACGCCCATGGCGGTACTGTCGCGGCGCGTGCGGTCGCCGTACGACTACTTCCGGCAGCAGTTCGCTCAGGTGACCAACCCGCCAATCGATCCGCTGCGCGAAGCCATCGTGATGTCGCTCGAAACCTGCCTGGGTGCCGAGCGCAACGTCTTCGAGGAAACGGCGGAGCACGCCAACCGCGCGATCCTGACCACGCCGGTGATCTCGCCCGCCAAGTGGCGGAGCATCATGGAGCTCGATCGCCCCGGCTTCGAGCGCCACGTTTTTGACCTGAACTACGACGAAAGCCTCGGACTCGAGGCAGCGGTGCGCAACCTGGCCGATCAGGCCGAGGAAGCCGTACGCGCTGGCAAGGTGCTGCTGGTGCTCAGCGACCGCCATATCGCTCCGGGCAAGCTGCCGGTACATGCATCGCTGGCGGTTGGCGCGGTGCATCATCGCCTGGTCGAAACCGGCCTGCGCTGCGACTGCAACATCCTGGTGGAAACCGCCACCGCACGCGATCCACATCATTTTGCGGTGCTGATCGGCTTTGGCGCCACGGCGGTGTACCCGTTCCTCGCCTACGAAGTGCTGGGTGATCTGATCCGCACCGGCGAGGTGCTGGGCGATCTCTACGAGGTGTTCAAGCACTACCGCAAGGGCATCTCCAAGGGCTTGCTGAAGATCATCTCGAAGATGGGCATCTCGACCATCGCTTCCTACCGGGGCGCGCAGCTGTTCGAGGCTATCGGCCTGTCCGACGAGGTGGTTGACCTGAGCTTCCGTGGCGTGGCCAGCCGGATCAAGGGCGCGCGCTTCGTCGATCTCGAGGCCGAGCAGAAGGCACTCGCCGCCGAAGCGTGGAACAATCGCAAGGCCATCCAGCAGGGCGGGTTGCTGAAGTTCGTCTACGGTGGCGAGTACCATGCCTACAATCCGGACGTGGTCGGCGCGCTGCAGGCGGCCGTGCAGTCAGGCGACTACAGCCGCTTCAAGGAATACAGCGCGCTGGTTGACCGGCGTCCAGTGTCGATGCTTCGCGACCTGCTGAATGTGAAGCTGGCCGAGCAGCCGCTAGCGTTGGAAGAAGTCGAGCCCCTGGACTCGATCCTGAAGCGGTTCGACTCTGCTGGTATCTCCCTGGGCGCGCTATCGCCCGAGGCCCACGAGGCGATCGCCGCGGCGATGAACCGCATCGGCGCGCGCTCGAACTCCGGTGAGGGTGGTGAAGATCCGGCGCGCTACGGCACCGAGCGCAGCTCGAAGATCAAGCAGGTCGCAACCGGCCGCTTCGGTGTAACTCCGGAGTATCTGGTCAACGCCGAAGTGCTGCAGATCAAGGTGGCGCAGGGCGCCAAGCCCGGTGAAGGCGGGCAGCTGCCCGGCGGCAAGGTCAACGGCCTGATCGCCCGCCTGCGCTACGCAGTACCCGGCGTGACGCTGATCTCGCCACCACCGCACCACGACATCTATTCCATCGAGGATCTGGCTCAGCTGATCTTCGACCTCAAACAGGTCAACCCGCAGGCGCTGGTGTCGGTCAAGCTGGTGGCCGAGCCGGGTGTCGGCACCATCGCCGCCGGTGTGGCCAAAGCCTACGCGGACCTGATCACCATCTCCGGCTATGACGGCGGTACCGGTGCCTCGCCGCTCACTTCGATCCGCTATGCCGGCTCGCCGTGGGAGCTCGGTCTGGCCGAGACCCATCAGACCCTGCGCGGCAATGATCTGCGCGGCAAGGTGCGGGTGCAGACCGATGGTGGCCTGAAGACCGGGCTGGACGTGATCAAGGCCGCGATCCTCGGCGCGGAGAGCTTCGGCTTCGGCACCGCGCCGATGATCGCGCTGGGCTGCAAATACCTGCGTATCTGCCATCTGAACAATTGCGCCACCGGTGTCGCGACGCAGAACGAGCAGCTGCGCAAGGATCATTTCATCGGCACCGTCGATATGGTGGTCAACTTCTTCCAGTTCGTCGCCGAGGAAACCCGCGAGTGGCTGGCCAAGCTGGGCGTGCGCAGCCTCGGCGAGCTGATCGGCCGTACCGATCTGCTCGAAGTGCTGCCGGGCGATACCGCCAAGCAGAACAACCTCGACCTGACGCCGCTGCTCGGCGGCAGCAATATCGCCGCCGACAAACCGCAGTTCTGCGAGGTGGAGAAGAACCCGCCGTTCGACCAGGGCCTGCTGGCCGAGGAAATGGTCAAGCTTGCCAAAGGCGCCATCGACACCAAGAGCGGCGGCGAGTTCGAACTGGAAATCTGCAACTGCGACCGTTCCATCGGGGCGCGGGTGTCGGGTGAAATTGCTCGCCTGCACGGCAACCAGGGTATGGTCGATGCGCCGATCACCTTCCGCTTCACGGGCACCGCAGGGCAGAGCTTCGGCGTGTGGAACGCCGGTGGACTCAACCTGTATCTCGAAGGCGACGCCAACGACTACGTGGGCAAGGGCATGACCGGCGGCAAGCTGGTGATCACTCCGCCGAAAGGCAGCAGCTACGCTTCGCAGGACACCGCCATTCTCGGCAATACCTGCCTATACGGTGCAACAGGCGGCAAGCTGCTTGCTGCCGGTACCGCGGGCGAGCGTTTTGCGGTGCGCAACTCCGGTGCCCACGCGGTGGTGGAAGGCACTGGCGATCATTGCTGCGAGTACATGACCGGTGGTTTCGTCTGCGTGCTGGGCAAGACCGGTTCGAACTTCGGTTCCGGCATGACTGGCGGTTTCGCTTACGTGCTCGACATGGACAACAGCTTCATCGATCGCGTGAACAACGAGCTGGTGAACCTGCAACGGATCACCGGTGAGGCGATGGAGGCCTATCGCAGTCACCTGCAGGTCGTCCTGCGCGAATATGTGAAGGAAACAGGCAGTGCCTGGGGGGGCGAGTTGCTGGAGAATCTCGACGATTACCTGCGTCGCTTCTGGCTGGTCAAGCCGAAGGCGGCCAACCTGGCGTCGCTGTTGTCGAGCACCCGGGCGAACCCGCAATAAAAACTGCCATGGACGGCATGGCTCCGAAGATAGGGGCGCTGCCGTTCTACCGTGCTTTGCCTGCAGCTCGGAGTTTGCTGTCCGCGGCTGCCGTTACGAGGTTTTGAAATGACTGAACGTCTGAATAACGACTTCCAGTTCATCGAGGTCGGGCGCAAGGATCCGAAGAAGAAGCTGCTGCGCCAGCGCAAGAAGGAGTTCGTCGAGATCTACGAACCCTTCAAGCCGCAGCAGGCCTGCGAGCAGGCGCATCGCTGCCTGGGCTGCGGCAATCCCTATTGCGAATGGAAGTGCCCGGTCCACAACTACATTCCCAACTGGCTCAAGCTGGTATCCGAGGGCAACATCCTCGCGGCTGCTGAGCTGGCGCATCAGACCAACACTCTGCCGGAAGTCTGCGGTCGGGTTTGCCCGCAGGATCGCCTGTGCGAGGGTGCCTGTACGCTGAACGACGGTTTCGGTGCGGTGACTATTGGCTCGGTGGAGAAGTACATCGCCGATACCGCTTTTGCCATGGGCTGGCGTCCGGACATGTCCAAGGTCAAACCGACCGGCAAGAAGGTCGCCATCATCGGCGCCGGTCCCGCTGGTCTCGGCTGTGCCGACGTCCTGGTGCGCAACGGCGTGACCCCGGTGGTGTTCGATAGGAATCCGGAAATCGGTGGCCTGCTGACCTTCGGCATCCCCGAGTTCAAGCTGGAGAAGAGCGTGCTCAGCCGCCGCCGCGAGGTCTTCAGCGGTATGGGCGTCGAGTTCCGCCTCAACACCGAGGTGGGCAAGGACGTAACCATCGAGCAGTTGCTGGCCGACTACGATGCCGTGTTCATGGGCATGGGTACCTACACCTACATGAAGGGCGGTTTCCCCGGCGAGGACCTGCCGGGCGTGCATGACGCGCTGGATTTCCTCATTGCCAACGTCAACCGCAACCTCGGTTTCGAGAAGTCGGCCGAAGACTTCATCGACATGAAAGGCAAGAAGGTGGTGGTACTCGGCGGTGGCGACACTGCGATGGACTGCAATCGCACCTCCATTCGCCAGGGCGCCAAGAGCGTCACCTGTGCCTATCGCCGCGACGCAGCGAACATGCCGGGCTCGCGCCGCGAGGTGAAGAACGCCAAGGAAGAGGGCGTGAAGTTCCTCTTCAACCGTCAGCCGATCGCGATCGTGGGCGAAGGCAAAGTGGAGGGCGTCAAGGTAGTCGAGACACGTCTCGGCGCACCGGACGCGCGAGGTCGCCGCAGTCCCGAGCCGATCCCCGGTTCGGAGCAGGTGCTGCCGGCCGACGCCGTGGTGATCGCCTTCGGCTTCCGCCCGAGTCCGGCGCCGTGGTTCGAGGCGCAGGGCGTTCAGCTCGACAATCAAGGTCGCGTGGTGGCACCGGCGGTCGGCGAGTTCAAGCACCAGACCGCCAACCCGAAGATCTTCGCGGGTGGCGATATGGTCCGTGGCTCCGACCTAGTGGTGACGGCGATCTACGAAGGCCGCCAGGCTGCCGAAGGCATCATGGATTACCTCGGCGTCTGACCGCGGATTTCCGGGACGCTCTAGGCGTTCCGGGCCGCCTGACCTGAATCAAGACCATAGAGAAAAGGCACGGTGCTCGCCGTGCCTTTTGTTTTCCGCTTTGCGACAATGCACGGCACTTTTTTGCTGGGACCCTGCCATGACCGCCTTGAAGAACGACCGCTTCCTTCGTGCCTTGCTCAAGCAGCCGGTGGATGTCACCCCCGTGTGGATGATGCGCCAGGCTGGCCGTTACCTGCCGGAATACCGCGCCAGTCGTGCCAAGGCCGGTGACTTCATGAGCTTGTGCATGAATCCGGAACTGGCGTGCGAGGTCACCCTGCAGCCGTTGGACCGCTATCCGCTGGATGCCGCGATTCTCTTTTCCGATATTCTCACCGTGCCGGACGCCATGGGTCTTGGCCTGTACTTCGAGACTGGCGAGGGGCCGCGCTTCAAGAAAGTGGTCAGCAGTGCCGCTGATATCGAAGCGCTGCCGATCCCCGATCCGGACAAGGATCTGGGTTACGTGATGGATGCGGTGCGTACCATCCGCCGCGAGCTGAACGGTCGCGTGCCGCTGATCGGTTTTTCCGGCAGCCCCTGGACGCTGGCGACCTACATGGTCGAGGGCGGCTCGTCGAAGGATTTTCGCAAGTCCAAGGCGATGCTCTACAGCGATCCCGCGGCGATGCATGCGTTACTCGACAAGCTGGCACAGGCCGTCACCAGCTACCTCAACGGGCAGATTCGCGCCGGCGCGCAGGCCGTGCAGATTTTCGATTCCTGGGGTGGCAGCCTGTCGGCGGCGGCCTACCAGGAGTTCTCTCTTGCGTACATGCAGAAGATCGTCGACGGTCTGATTCGCGAGCACGATGGCCGCCGTGTGCCGGTAATCCTGTTCACCAAGGGGGGTGGACTGTGGCTCGAGTCCATGGCCGACAGCGGCGCCGAAGCGCTGGGGCTCGACTGGACCTGCGATATCGGCAGCGCCCGTGCGCGGGTCGGTGACAAGGTCGCGCTGCAGGGCAACATGGACCCCAGCGTGCTGTATGCCAAGCCGGAGGCGATTCGTGCCGAGGTTGGCCGCATCCTCGCCAGCTTCGGCCACGGCGATGGCCACGTCTTCAACCTTGGCCACGGCATTACGCCGGAAGTCGATCCAGCCCACGCCGGTGCCTTCATCGAGGCAGTACACGAGTTGTCAGGGCAGTATCACCGCTGACGCACGCTTTTACGAAATGGGCCGCCTCTCGCGGCCCTTTTCGTTCAGGGCTGCTGGTAATGGCCCGGCTCGTGCTCATGGATTAGTCGGGTTACGCGAATGTCCGTGATCCCCAGGACTTCGGCCTGTTCCCGCAGTTGCGCCTCGTCCGCATCGGCGTTCGGCATGATCAGGCTGTTCTCGGCGTCGGCGTTGTGTAACTGGATGAGATGCCGCGCGGCGTCGGCTTGCGACAGGCGTTCGGTCTCCGCTTCGACGATCTCGGCACGTGGATCGTTCTGATAGATGTAGTTGACTTCGAATCTGTGTGGTTTGCCGAACATGACGGTCTCCTCTGTGGACGCGTTCTGTTCGGTGGACTGGTCGACGGATTCGATCGTTCCGCCGCGCAGTCAGTTGATCGTCGAGACGACACCTCCCGAGGAGGCGCCGCTCCGCACTTTTTTACTTCACGTTAGCCAGATCGGCCTTGATCGCGACGCCAGCCATGATGGCGCCGGCATGGCATTCGTACTTCTGGCTGTCCTTGTACTCGACGTGCTTGTAGTTGCTGACGATGTTCACCACCGCATTGGCGCCGGCAGCCTTGGCGGCCTGCTGCATGGCGATCAGCGCCGATTGCAGCGCCCAGCTGCAGGCGCCTTCGTCGGTCTTGTTGAAGGCGTTGGTCTTCTTGCTGGTGGTAACACCGCTACGCACGACCTTGGCATTCTTCGGCGTCTTGCCGGCCAGATAGAACTTGACGCTGCCATCCAGCCGGCCGGACTGGGTGGCTTCGGCGACGACGGCGTCGAACGGCAGGTAATGGGTGGTATCACGGGCCTGGCTGATGCCCGGCAACACCAGAAGCGCCAGCGCTGTGCCTATCCATGCGGTTGTTTTCATCGGCTTTTTCCTTGCGGTTGGTGGGTGAAACTCAGGCCCAGCGGCGGAAGATCAGCGAGGTGTTGATCCCGCCAAAGGCGAAATTGTTGTTCATTACATATTCGTGCTGCATGGCCCGCGGCGCGCCCTGCAGATAGTCGAGTTCGCCACAGCGCGGGTCGACCGAATCCAGATTGAGCGTATGGATATAGCGATCGCGGTTCATCATCTCGATGCTGAACCAGGATTCCAGCGCGCCGCACGCGCCCAGGGTGTGGCCGAGATAGGACTTCTGCGAGCTGATTGGCATGCCGCTGCCGAACAGCGCCTGGGTCGCGTGGGTTTCGGCGATGTCGCCCTGCTCGGTGGCGGTGCCATGGCCATTCACGTAGCCGATGGCAGTCGGTGCGAGTCCGGCATCTTCCAAGGCCAGCTCCATGGCCCGGCGCATGGTCAGCTGCTCGGGCTTGGTCGCATGCTGGCCGTCGGCGTTGCTGCCGAAGCCGACCAGTTCGGCGTGAATCGTCGCGCCGCGGGCCAGGGCATGCTCCAGCTCCTCGAGCACCAGCATGCCGGCGCCTTCGCCGATCACCAGGCCATCGCGGTCGCTGTCGTAGGGGCGCGGCGAGGTATGCGGTGCGTCGTTCTTCAGGCTGGTGGCGTAGAGGGCGTCGAAGACCATGGCCTCGGTGGCGCAGAGTTCCTCGGCGCCGCCGGCCAGCATCAGCGGCAGGCGACCGAACTTGATCGCCTCGTAGGCGTAGCCGATGCCCTGGCTGCCGCTGGTACAGGCGCTGGAGGTGGGGATCACCCGACCGGTAAGGCCGAAGAAGATGCTGATATTGGCCGCGGTGGTGTGCGGCATCATGCGGATGTAGGAATTGGCATTCAGCCCGTCGGCCACCGAATTCAGCAGCATGTTGCCGAATGCCTTGATCTCCTCGGTGCTGCCGGTGGAGGAACCGCAGGCAACGCCCATGCGTCCGTCACGGATCGAGGCATCGTCCAGTAGGCCAGCATCGGCCAGCGCACGCTCGGCGGCCAGCACCGACAGCCGCGACACTCGGCCCATGCTGCGCAGCTGCTTGCGCGTCCAGTGCGACGGCACACTGAAGTCGTCCACCGGGCCGGCCAGACGGGTGTTCAGTTCAGTGAAGCGATCCCATTCATGCATGCGGCGGATGCCGCTGCGGTTGGCGCTGAAATTAGCTTCGATGCTTGCCCAGTCGCTGCCCAGCGAGGTGATGCCGGCCATGCCGGTGACGACTACACGTCTGCCGCTCATCAGCACAGCCCTCCGTTGACGGCGATGACCTGCCGGGTGATATACGCCGCCTCGGCGGACATGAGGAAATTCACCGCACCGGCGACCTCTTCCGGCGTGCCCATGCGCTGCGCTGGAACCATCTTCAGCATTTCCTCGATGGGCAGTTCGGCATCGAGCATCTCGGTGTCGATCAGCCCGGGCGCAACGCAATTGACGGTGATTCTGCGCTTGCCCAGCTCCACCGCCAGCGCCTTGGCCGCACCGATCACACCGGCCTTCGATGCACTGTAGTTGACTTGGCCGCGGTTGCCGATCAGGCCGGATACGGAGGTGATGCAGACGATGCGCCCCGGCTGGCGGCGGCGGATCATCGGCATGGTCAGCGGCTGCAGCACGTTGTAGAAACCGTCCAGGTTGGTGCGCAGCACCTGGTCCCAGTCGTCGTCGCTCAGTGCCGGGAAGGCGCCGTCGCGGGTCAGGCCTGCATTGCAGACCACGCCGTAGTACGCGCCATGCGCTTCGACGTCGGCTTCCAGCTCACGCCGGCAGGCGGCGCGCTCGGCGATGTCGAACTGCAGGATGCGCGCGCTGCGACCCATCGCCTGTATCTCGGCCTGGACCGCTTCGGCCTGATCGCGACGCGAGCGGCAATGCAGCACGATGTCGTGGCCAGCCTGGGCCAGGCGCAGCGCGATGGCGCGGCCGATGCCGCGGCTGGAGCCGGTGACGAGGACGGTTTCACTCATGGGGCAGACTCTTGTAGGTAACTCGCCACTTCGGGCGGGCGGAACACGTTCAGGCGCGCCTCGGCATGGATGCCGGGCCCGTCGAGATGACATTCGAAGACGCCCATGCCGTTATCGTCCTGCAGAGAGCGATGGGCACGGACGCGCAGGGCGGCGCCGACCGGAAACGCTTCGACATTGCACTGGTAGCTACGGGTACCGAGCAGAAAGCCCAGCTCCACCGGTTGGCCGGCCTGGCGTGCATGGCAGCCGGCGAACGCGGCGACGCTCTGCGCCATGATCTCCACGCCGACCCAGGCTGGCAGGCTGCCGTCGGCTGCGCTGAGCAGGCCGTCGGCACGCACCTGCAGCACGGTTTCCACACTGTCGTCGTCGAAACGCTCGACGCCGTCGAGCAGGATCATGTCGCCGGCGTGCGGCAGCAGCTCGGCGATGGGCCAGTCGATCACGGTGCATCCCCCAGAATCAGGCTGATGTTGTTGCCACCGAAGGCGAAGGAATTGCTCATCATCCGTCGCGGCCTTGTTGGATTCATTCGCGTACCGACTGCTACCAGCTGCAATGCCGGCAACGCCGGATCGGGCTCGCCATCCCAGCGGTGCGGCGGCAGCTGCTGATCGGGGTTGAGGGGCGAGAGCGACAGCCAGCAGAACGCCGCCTCCAGCGCACCGGCGGCGCCGAGGGTGTGGCCGGTCAGCGGCTTGCTCGATGAGCAGGCCACGCCCAAGGGGAACAGCGCGGCGACGGCGGCGCTTTCCATGGCGTCGTTGTGGGGCGTGGCGGTGCCGTGCAGGTTGAGGTACGCGATCTGCTCGGGTGTGCAGCTGGCGCGGGCCAGCGCCTGGCGCATCGCGCTCAGGGCGCCGTGGCCCTCGGGATCGGGCGCGGAGATGTGATGGGCGTCGGAACTGGCACCGCCGCCGAGCAGGGCGATGCCGATTTCGCCGTCGGTATCGCGGGTCATCAGGAACAGCACTGCTGCCTCACCGATGTTGATGCCGTTGCGGTTGCGCGAGAATGGATTGCACAACGTCTCGCTGGTAGCTTCCAGTGCGGTGAAGCCTTGCAGGGTCAGGTCACTCAGGCTATCCACACCACCACACAGCACCGCATCGCAGAGGCCGGCGTCGAGCAGGCGCTTGGCGCTGAGCAGCGCGCGGGCGCTGGAGGTGCAGGCGGTGGAAATGGAGTAGCAGGGGCCGGCCAGTTGCAGCCACTCACCCAGAAAGCTCGCCGGTGCCGCCAGTTCCTGATGCGCGTAGTGGTAGCCGGGCGCAAACGAACCCTCGCGTAGCAACCCGGCGATGCCCTGCGAGGCTTCCTGAATACCCGTAGTGCTGGTGCCCAGCACCACGCCGATACGACTCTGGCCGTAATGGGCGATGGCCTTGCGGATATCGCTTTCGATCTCCAGCACGGCAGCCAGCAACAGCTGATTGTTGCGCGTGGCATGACGCGGGTCGTCGTCGGGCAACGCCGGCAGTGCGCAGCGGACCGCGCCCACCGGCAGTCGACGGCCGGCCACCGGCTGCGGGTGAACCTGCATGCCCGATGTATCGCCAGCGAACAGGCGCGATGCCACCTCGGCCTTGCCGCTGCCGAGCGCACAGATCACGCCGAGGGCGTTGAGGTAGGCGGTCATCAGTGCTGGCTTCCGGTCGTATCGGGCAAGGGGGCGACACCATAGGTCAGACCCGGCGCCACGTCGAGTTCGAAGCTCAGTGCGGATCGATAGCGTACCTGCCAGCGCACGCCGCCAGCCTGGCGCAGCTGTCGCTCGCCAGGACCGGACTGTTCGGCCGCGGCGCCATACAGCGCGGCCAGTTGGTCGCGCCTGGTCAAGGCGAACAGCAGCGCGGCGAACAGTTCGCGCGCCTCTGGATTGGGTCGTAGCAGCCCCTCGGTGTGCCAGTCGCCGTCGCGCAATTGTTGCCGCGCGAGCGGGATGCCCAGCGGATCGAGCAGCGACCAGCGCAGAGCGGCTTCTTCGCGCTGGATCACCAGCAACCAGTCCGCCGGCTCGCTGCCCCGGCGCTGCACATGAAGCTGCAGCGGCACGTCCAGCGCTGACGTGGTTGCCGGTAGCGGTGCGCGCGCCGCGCAGCCCTCCAGCAGCACGAAGCACAGGCCGAGCAGCAGTCGCTTCATTTTGATCCGCTCAGACACCGGCACCCGCCGAGCAGAGTTCGGCCAGTACGCGCAGGCGGCGTTTGGGTTCGGCGACATAGGGGTTCTTTTCGTCCCAGGCATAGCCGGCGAGGATCGAGCTGATCATCCGGCGGATCTCCGGCTGGGCGTGTTCGTAGTAGATCACGTCCTGGAAGCTGCAATCGTACCAACCCTCCACGTAGGTCCGGAAGGTATCGACGCCGCGCTTGAGCGGGGCGGCGAATTCGCGCTCCCAATCCACCATTTCGCCGCTCAGCTGGCGATGCAGCACACCGGCAGCCATGTGTGCCGAGCGCATGGCGATGGTCACGCCGGAGGAAAACACCGGGTCGAGAAACTCGGCGGCATTGCCGAGCAGGGCGAAGCCCGGACCGTGCAGACTCTTGACGTTGGCCGAGTAGCCGCCGATCAGTCGTGCTGGGGTGTCCCATTCGGCGTTCTGCAGAATGCGTTTGAGGTTCGGTGCCTCCTGGACGAATTCGCGCAGGCAGGCATCCAGATTCACCGGCCGGCCTTCGTAGCGTTCGGCACTGGCGACCACGCCCAGCGAACAGCGGCCGTTGCTGAACGGGATGGTCCAGTACCAGACGTCCCGCAGTTCGGGATGGGTGGTGATAAGGATCTTCTCGCGGTCGAAGCGCGGGTCGTCGATGCGATCTTCGATGTGGGTGAAGACCGCCCGGCGTACCGGGAAGCCCGATGGCGCTTCCAGATCAAGCAGCTGCGGCAGCACACGGCCATAGCCGCTGGCATCCAGCACGAAGGCGGTATCGACGCGGTACTCGCTGCCGTCGGCCCGCCGAATCTGCAGCCAGGGCCGCTCGCCGGTGAAATCCGCCGCGGTGACTTCTTCCTCGTAGCGAATCTCCACACCCTGCAACGCGGCCTGATCGGCCAGCAGCTTGTCGAAGTCGGCGCGCTGAACCTGATAGGTGCTGCCATGACCGGCGGTGAATTTGTCGCGGAAATCGAAATCCGTGTAGCGCTCGCCCCAGCCGAAGGCCGCGCCGTGCTTGGTCTGGAAGCCCGCCGCGCGCACCGCCTCGAGCATGCCGGCTTCCTCGATGAAGTCCAGGCAGTGCGAAAGCAGGCTCTCGCCGATGGAGAAGCGCGGAAAGCGCTGGCGTTCGATGATCAGCACGTCGTGGCCTTGGCGCTTGAGCAGCGCGCCGGCGATTGCGCCGGACGGGCCGGCTCCGATGATCACGACTTCACGGTGTTGCGATTCAAGCGGCGCCATACGGCCTCCCTGCCTGTGGTGGTGTGTCTTGCTTATGGGTGGCCCAGGGGGCCAGGAAGAAACTGAAGGCCAGCCCGAGGCTGACGGTGAGGCCGAAGTTGCTCACGGCCGGCGTGCTGGACACCGCCAGCAGGCCGAACGACAGCCAGGTGGTGGTGGCCGCCAGCAGGGTGCCGACCAGGCTGACCGCGGCGCCGCCGACCTGCTCGCGCATGAGGATGGCGTAATCCACGCCGATCGCCGTGACCAGCAACAGGCCGAACAGGCCGAACAGGGTCAGCGGCTGACCGAGCCAGCCGAGGCTCGCCAGGCTCGCCAGCGCCGCCAGCAACGGCACCGCAATGCAGCGCAATGCGCCGGCGGCGCCGAAGGGCAGGCAGAGCAGGGCGAAGATCAGCAGGCTGGCCAGCACCTTGAGCTCGGCAGCCTGCAGCTTGGTTGCGGCGAACAGCTGGTTGAGCCTGGCGGGTTGATCGACCAGCGTTGTGCCGGGCACGGCTTTGGCGATGGCCGCCAGCGCTGTACTGTCGCGCAACCCCTGCAGGCTGATCAGTCCCGCCACGCCATTGTCCATTTTGCCAAGCCAGAGCGCGCGCCAGGCTTCGCCAAGCGGACCGGCCAGTGCCGCCTCGACGGTCACCGGCGGCTGCGTCTGCAATTGCGCGATTTCGGCCCGCAGGGTTGCGACTTCGACGCCAAGCGCCGTCAGCGGCTGGCTGGCCGCGAGTAGTTGCGGCAGGGCGGCGCGCAGCTGTGCCTGCTCGGATGCCGGCGCGAGCAACTGGCTCAGGGCAAGGTAGCCAGCCAGCTGCTGCTCGCTCTGCAGAGCATCCAGATCGCGGCTCAACTCCACCTGGCGCTTGAGCAGTTCATCTGTATCGGCTGCACGCACCAGGAAATACTGACTGGTGGGCTGGAAACCGGTGATCGCAGCGATGCGTTCAGCCTGCTGCTGCAGTTCGGGCGCGCTGCTGACCCACTGGCGCAGGTCGTCCTTGAACGACAGCTGCAGCACGCCGCCGAGGCAGAACAGCCCGAGGCCGGCCAGCAGCCAGGGTGTGGCGATGCGCGCCAACAGCGCCTGGCGCAGCTGCAGCCAGTGCTTCGCCCAGCCCAGCGGGCGAGGCCAGGGTTGCAGGCGGCCATTGAACAGCACCGGCAGCAGGCAGGTGGTGCAGAGAAAGGCGCCGAGCAGTCCGGCTGCGGAGAAAACCGCCACCTGGCTCAGTGCCGGGAAGGGTGTGAAGGCCAGTGCCAGATAGCCGATCAGGTTGGTGAACAGGGCCAGCGCCAGCCCCGGCAGGATCAGGCCCAATGCGCGGCGGCCGTGCCAGGGTTGCAGTGTCCAGCTCTTGGACAGGTAGTGCAGCGGGAAGTCCAGGCTGACGCCGATCAGGCTGGCGCCGAGCACCAGGGTCAGTACGTGCATCTGGCCGAACAGCGCGACGCAGGCGGCCGCGCCCGACAGCGCGCCGACCAGCACCGGCAAGGCAGCCAGCAGGATGCGCGGTGTGCGGAACAGCCAGAGCAACAGCAGCAGGGTGGCACCCAGCGAGAGGCTGCCGATCAAACTCGCCTCGGCGCGGGCGGTACGTTGGCCATGGGCGGCATGCAGCACCCCGCCGGCACTCAGCAGTTCGCCTCCCGCCGCTTCGATGTCGTCACGGGCCTTTTCGACGAGGGTTGCCACCTGTTGTGGCGAACCCTCGTCGAAGGCATCGCCTTGCGCACGCGCATGTACGACCAGCCAGCGCTGGCCGGCATGTTCGGCGACGAGGCTGCCGTCGTTCTGGGCGCGAACATTGCCCAGCTGTGGCAATCGTTGCAGGGCCAGGCCGGCGAGGCCGAACCAGTCCTGCTCGAGCGGCAGCGGGCTGGCGGCGAACGGGTCGTAGAGTCGCTCGAGGCGCTGCTGGATGAACGACTCCGGATGGTCGACAAGCTGTTGGCGATCGGCAGTCGCGAGCAGACCGAGGGACTGCTCGCGCAGCTGGCGCGCGACCGCCGGCAGATCGGGCTGTACCCGCTCGCGCACCTGGGCGAACAGGCCGCTACCACGCAGTTCGGCCGCCAGGCTTTCAGTCAGACGCCAGGTTTCACGCTCGTCGTCATGCCGGATCAGCAGCATCAGATCGCGCCTGAGCGGTTCCTGCATGCGTTCGGTCGCCAGCTGTTCGAGCGCGTCGTGGCTGTCGCTGGGCAGCAATAGCAGCAGGTTGGCACTCAGTGGCGGGCCGTCGCGCCATTGCCAGGCATTCAGCGCCAGCAGGCCGAGCAGCGCCAGGCCGAACAGCGCGGCCGGCCAGCGCCGGGGTTGCAGTTGCTCAGTCGACAAGATCGCGTTGCTCGTGGGCCGTGAGGCTGTCGTCGATCTGGCTATCGAGCAGGCGCAGCACGGTGCGGTCGCCCTGCACCTCGCGCAACTCGATCCGCACAACCGTGGCGCCGCCCTCGATCTCGATGGTCTCGAAAACCTGGCTGAGCAGTGCGCCGCGCGGGGTCAGCTGCAGGCGCCAGGCATCGGGGGCGCCGTTCAGCTTGAGTTCGAAATCGCGCTGCAGGGCCTGGGTATCACCGCTCAGTACGGCGAGGAACAGCTGATTCTGCCGAGCCGAACTGCCGTGCGGGTCGACCGCCTGCCAGCCCTGCTCGTCCCGCCGCGCGATGCCCTGGGCGGTGATGCGATAGTCCTGGCGGATCGGCTGCTGCAGCAGCCAGAGCAGGCCGTGGCCGCGGGCGAGCACGAACCGGCCCTGGCTGGTCAGCGGCTGCGGCAGGGCACGCAGGTGCTTTTCCTGAATGAAGTCGCCACGTACCACGGCCGGCCCGCTCAGTTGTTCGGCGAGCTGTGGCAGCTCGAAGGGCTGCGCCATGGCCATGTGGGTCACCATCAGCAGGGCGATGGCAGCAGCCCAGTTCCTGAATATTCGCGTCATGCCAGTGCGCGCTCCACCGCGTCGACGAAGACTCGCGGCGACGCCAGCAGCATCTCGCGGCTGGCGATCTCCACGGCGACCTGCACGCTGCTGCCGCGGGTCATGCGCTCGCCAGTTTCGGCATCGCGGATCAGGTAGTTGATCTTCAGGCGGTTCTCCCACTCCACCAGGTTGGCGCGCACGACGATGCGCTGGTTGAAGCGGGCGCCGCGCATGTAGCGCAGCTGCACGTCGATGATCGGCCAGGCATAGCCGGCGTCGCGCATCTGCTGGTAGTTGTGGCCGATGCGCTCGAGCAGCGCACAGCGGGCGACCTCGAAGTACTTGACGTAGTGGCCGTGCCAGACCACGTCCATGGAGTCGACGTCGAAGAACGGCACGAGGATCTCGACCTCGGCCTGCAGTACGCCGTCCTTACGCATAGAACCTCCACTTCCGGTTACGGATCTGCGCAAGGCACAGGCGCAGTTCGCCTTCCAGCGCGCGGTCTTCGATCAGCGGCGGGAAGTCCGCGGCCAGTTCGCCGTGCATGGCTGCAAGGGCCGCGGGCAAGGCGCGGGCGTCATCTTCGCGCTGGCGCAGCCAGACGCCCTGCTGGGCGGCGAGCAGCGTGGCGGCGGCGACCTGTTCGGTGAGTTCCAGGCTGCGCAGGGCGTCGCGGGCGGCGATGGTGCCCATGCTGACCTTGTCCTGGTTGTGGCATTCGGTGGAGCGCGAGAAGACGCTGGCGGGCATGCTGTTCTTCAGTGCTTCGGCGGTCCAGGCGCTGGCGCCGATCTGCACTGCCTTGAAGCCGTGGTTGATCATCGCCGTGGCCGCCGGGGCGCCGGAGAGGTTGCTTGGCAAGCCGTGGTTGTAGCGCGTGTCGACCAGCAGGGCGAGCTGGCGGTCGAGCAGGTCGGCGACGTTGGCCACCAGGTTCTTCAGGCTGTCCATGGCGAAGGCGATATGCCCGCCGTAGAAATGTCCGCCGTGCAGCACGCGCTCGTTGTCGGCATCGATGATCGGGTTGTCGTTGGCGCTATTCAGCTCGGTCTCGATGAACTGGCGCAGCAGGCCCAGGCTGTCGGCCAGCACGCCGAGCACATGGGGCGCGCAGCGGATGGAATAGCGATCCTGCAGCCGGTGCAAGGGCGCGGCAGGCGCATCGATGGCCAGGTCCTGGCGAATCCAGGCGGCGACCTGGGCCTGGCCCGGGTGCGGCTTGGCGGCAAACAGGCGCTCGTCGAAATGCTCCGGATTGCCTTGCAGGGCAATCACGTTCAGCGCGGTGATGCGGGTCGCCAGCTGCAGCAGGTAATCGGCGCGGGCGTAGGCCAGGCAGGCGAGGCCGGTCATCACCGCGGTGCCGTTCATCAGCGCCAGCGCTTCCTTGGGGCGCAGCGTCAGCGGCGTCCAGCCGAGCTGGCGGTGCACTTCGGCGGCGCTGCGGCGTTCACCGCGATATAGCACCTCGCGCTCGCCGGCCAGGGCGGCGGCGACGTAGGACAGCGGGGTCAGATCACCGCTGGCGCCGACCGAGCCTTCCTCCGGAATCAGCGGCAGCACGTCGTGTTCGAGAAATGCCTGCATGCGTTCCAGCAACTCGATGCGCACGCCGGACATGCCGTGGGTCAGCGAGCGCAGGCGCGCGGCGAGCACGGCACGGGTGGCTTCGGCGTCCAGCAGCTTGCCCAGGCCGCAGCCATGGAAGGTGAACAGGTGCTGCGGCAGCGCTTCGACCTGATGCAGCGGCACCGCCACCACGCAGGAGTCGCCGTAGCCGGTGGTGACGCCGTAGATCACGCCTTCGCGGTCCAGCAGGGTGTCGAGAAATTGCGCACCGCGGGCGATGCGGCTGCGGAACGCTTCGTCCGCCTGCAGTCGTGCTGGCGCACGGCGCTGCGCTACGGCCAGCACGTCCTCGATGCGCAGAAGGTTTTCGCCAAAGATCACGGGCTCAGTCACGACGCGGGTCCTGTGTGTTCCAGAAGGGATAGAAGTTGAACCATTGCAGCGGCGCCTCAAGGCAGCGCGCGGCGAGGCGATCGGCGTAGCGCTGCACCGCCTGCGCGATCACCGCGTCGCGCTCGGCGCGGCGCCAGCGGACGCGCTCGGCGAAGGGCTCCAGATGCACATGGAAGCGGCCTTGATGTTTGAGGCAGAACAGCAGGTTCACCGGGCATTCGAGCAGGCCGGCGAGCAGCCAGGGCCCTTGGGGAAAGGCTGCCGGCTGGCCGAGAAAGTCGGCCATGGCAGTGCGTCCGCCGTGCAGCGGCACGCGATCGCCGGCGATGGCCAGCCATTCGCCGCGCTCCAGACGCTGGGACAGCTGCAGCATGGTCGCCGGGTCCAGCTCGCTGACCTGGATCAGCCGCAGGTTGTCCGCGCCGGACTGGTCGAGCAGGCGGTTGAACTGTTCGGCATGACGGGTGTGCACCAGCACGTTCATCCGCACTTCGCCGCCCATTTCGGCAAGGGCCCGGCAGATCTCCAGGTTGCCCAGGTGCGAGCCCACCAGCAGCTGGCCGCGCGGGGCTTCGAGGCTGGCGTGAAGATTGGCCGGATCGTGAATCACCAGGCGTTCCCGCCCGACGCGCCCGCTCCAGACATCGAGCTTGTCCAGCAGCGCTTCGGCGAAGCTCATGAACTGGCGATAGACCGAGCGGGTGTTGGGCTGCAATTCGGCGCGCCCGCTCCAGCGCGCCAGGTTGCCCTGGTACTGGCGCGCGCTGTCGCGGGCGCTGCGGCCGAACAGGTAGAAATACAACACGATCAGGTACAGCAGCGGCGCCATCACGCGCCGGCCGAGCACCCGCACCGCCCAAGCGGTCAGGCGCATCAGCGCGAAGCTGCCGCGCTCGCGTTGCGCTGCCCAGTGCGAAGGCATCGGGGCTTCGCTCATCGTTGCAGGCGCCGCGCGAGCAGCTTCGGTGCGCGCAGCAGCATGCCGACGAACAGTCGGGCATGCATCGCGGAGATCAGCGCGTTGTCCAGCCAGAGGCGGAAATGCGAGATACCGTCCTGCGGGTAATGCACCCGCGTTGGCAGCCAGACCATCGGCTGGTCCTGCCAGTGCAGGCGCACCAGAATCTCGGTATCGAAATCCATGCGCCGGCCCAGGCGCACGCTGTCGATCAACGCCAACGTCGGCTCCAGCGGATAGACGCGGAAGCCGCACATCGAGTCGCGAATCGACAGCGACAGGGTGTTGATCCAGACCCAGACATGGGTCAGGTAGCGGGCATACAGGCGACCCTTGGGCACGCTGGCGTCATATTGCGGATAACCACAGATCAGTGCATCCGGGGCCTGGCTGGCGCGATCGAGGAACAGCTCGACGCCGGAGAGATCGTGCTGGCCATCGGCATCCACCTGCAGCGCATGGCTGAAGCCCAGTCGCCGGGCCTCGCGCAGGCCGCTGATCACCGCGCCGCCCTTGCCCTGGTTGTGCTGATGGCGGAGCAGGAAGACGCCGGCCTGCTCGGCGAGCTTGTCGATGACTGCCGCTGCGGCCGGGGAGGAACCGTCATCCACCAGCACGCAGGGCAGATCCGCGGCACCTAGCGCGGCGACCACCGCGGGCAGGCTGCGCTCGTGGTTGTAGACCGGGATCACCGCGCAAGGCTTGAACCAGTCTTCTTCCGGCTTCGCGGGAGGAGCGACTACCGCGGTTGCAGGCGCCGCGGCTGCTACGGGTGGCAACTCGTTCATGGTGGTCATGGCTGCGCTCCCAGCAGAATGCGCCCGGACGAGCAGGGCTTGTCGTCGTTGTGATAGGTGAAGTACAGCTTGCCGCGCTCGCGATCGAATCGCAGGCTCAGCTGCAGCCGGTCGCCGGGCCTGGCGAGCTGCTGGAATTTCAGCACTTCCATGCCGCCGAAACGGGGCGGCAAGTCGTCGATCAGTTCGCGTGCGAGATCCATTGCCCACTCGATCTGGACGACGCCGGGCAGCACCGGCGTACGCGGGAAATGGCCGCTGAAGTGCGCCAGGTCCAGCGGCACGCGCAGCTCGATCTGCCAGTGATCGTCCTGCCATTGCTGCCGCAGGCGCTCCGGCCCGCGCGGGCGTGGCGCCTGCAGCAGCGTATCCACCTCGGCTTGGGATAGTTTGCCCTGGGAATTGCTCGGCAGCTGGCCGACCAGTCGCCAGCGCCGCGGCAGCGCCAGCGCCTCGCAGTGGGCACTGAGATGTTGGCGCAGCGCCTGGGTAACGGCGCGGCGGCCCTGATTGCGCAGCGCGAAGGTGCCAGCCTCGCTCAGTGCCACCAGCGCGCCGAGATAGGCACGATTGTCCTGGATGACGCCGAGCCGCGCCTCGCTAATGAATGGGTGTTCGGCGAGTGCGCTTTCCAGCATCGGTAGCGAAATGCGCTTCTCCTCCAGCTTGACGATGCGATCCAGCCGGCCGCGCAGAGTGAAGCGGCCATCGGCGTGCAGTTCGGCGCCATCGGCAGTCTGCTCCACATGTCCGCGTGCAAGCCAGGGCGATGCCACGCGCAATGCACCCTGCTCGTCTTGATCGAGTTCGATACCCGGCAGCGGCTGCCAGCGTTCGCCGCCCTGGCGCCAGGCGATGCCGCCGGTTTCGGAGCTGCCATAGATCTCCGTCGGCCACTGGCCGAGGCGCTCCCGCAGCAGCTGTGCGGCCTCGGCCGGCAGCGGCCCGCCAGAAGAGAACACCCGACGCACCTGGCGCAGCGCCGGCCAGTCGAGGTTGTCGCCCATGCGCTTGAGCAGGGCGGGGCTGGCCACCCAGCAGAACGCCGGCTGTGCGCGGCTGGCCAGCTGCATATCCTCGGCGAAGGGCAGGGCACGACGCAGCAATGGTCGGCCGGCACAAAGCGGCCAGAGCAGCCGAAACAGCAGGCCATAGATGTGCTGCGTGGCGACGCTGCCGATCACTGTCGCATCGCCGAGGTCGGCACCCCACAGCGCTTCCAGCGCTTCGACTTCGTTGGCCAGTTGGTACAGGCGTTTGTCGATGAGCTTGGGCTCGCCGCTGGAGCCGGAGGTGCAGAGCGTCAGGCCGAGCAGTTCGGGATCGAACGCTGCAGGGGCGAGCGGCGCAGCCAGCAGGTCCGTCAGGCTGGAGTCGCCAGGCTGATCGGTCAGCCAGAGCTCCACGTGCGGCCTCAGCCGCGCGCGGCTCGCGGGTTGCAGGTCGGCTGGCAGCAGTACCCGCGCGCCGGCACGCCAGGCGCCGAGCAGGGCGATTGCCAGCTGTGCCGCATCTTCCAGATGGACAGCGAGGTTTCTCACCCCGCGCTGTTGCAGCCCGCCGGCCAGTTGCAGAGCCTGCTGCTGCAGTTGCTCGAGTGACAGTGGCGGTTGGTTGGACACTGATCGCGGATCGACCTCGAGCAACAGTTCGGTAAGAGGAAGCCAGCTCATGCGCGATCCTTCACGTACTGGCGAACCAGCCATTCGCCGACGAACAGCAGGCCCATCAGCACATAGGCGATCAGGCCGTTGTACAGCGTCCACCAGCTCAGCGGCGCCCATAGTGTCAGGACGGCAGCGATCGTGCCGTTCAGGATGAAGAAGGCTACCCAAACCTTGGTTACCTGCCGCGTATAGCGCACGCCAGAGGCCGGTAGTTCAGGCTCCTGCAGGCGCGCCAGACGCTCGATGACCGGCATCCCGCTGAACAGACTGCCGGCGAACAGTACAAGCATGGCGACATTGATCAGCACCGGATACCAGCGCAGCAGCGTGCTGTCATCGAGCAGTGCCAGCAGCAGGCAGAACAGCAGCGCCACAGCGGCGGTCCAGCGGCTGGCTGAGCGGCTGGCGCTCAGCAGACGGGCGAACCAGAGCGCCCCGAGCAGCGCGGCGAAGGCGCGTGGCGAGAGGTGTTCAATGCCGAAGTAGACGGCGAAGGGATAGGCCAGCCCGGCGAGCAACAGGGCGAGGCCCGCCAGCCGGGCTGCGCCGGCTGGCATCCTGGGTGAACGTGAAAGCATCGATCGGTTCCGGAAAGTGCCTTGGGGCGCGCTGCATGCGCGGCCCAGTCAGTCCCTGCGCCGCGCTGGCGCAGTTGTCTTGTCTGTCAGGCAGTTTCCGCGTTGGTCAGCCGATAAACCGCTTCGACGACATCGCCCACGGTGCGCACGGCCTTGAACTCTTCGGCGGCGATCTTCTTGCCGGTCTGACGCTTGATGTGGTCGATCAGGTCAACGGCGTCGATGCTGTCGATTTCCAGGTCCTGGTACAGATTGGCTTCGAGGGTGATGCGCTCGGGATCGAGCTCGAACAGTTCGACCAGTGCGTCGCGCAGGGTCTGGAAAATCTCGTTGCGGCTGTTCATGGGAGATTCTCCTCAGGCGGTGGCGCGGTTGGCGCTGACGAAGGCCGCCAGGCTGTCGACGCTGGCGAAGTGCTTGCGGGTGTCCTTGGCGTCGGCGTCGATCTTGATGCCGAAGCGCTTCTGGATCGCCAGACCCAGTTCCAGCGCATCCACCGAATCCAGGCCGAGCCCTTCCCCAAACAGCGGCTGATCGGCGGCGATGTCGTCCGGGCCGAGGTCTTCCAGACCCAGGGCGTCGATGATCAGTTGCTTGATCTCAAGCTTGAGTTGGCTCATCGAGTGCGAGCTCCTTTATAAAGTGTCGGTGCAGATGGTCGTTGAGTCGTCGCGAGGCGATTGGCGCCGCTCCCTGGGCGGCAAACTGCTGCGGGTCGATATCCTCCCCTACCCGCAGCTGAAAGTGGAAGCGTCGCGACGGAATGCGGTACCAGGGCTCGGCCTTGGTCAGGGTGGTCGGCGTCACGCTGATGACTACCGGTGTCACCAGTCTTGCGCCACGCAGGGCAATGGCTGCCGCGCCGCGGTGGAACTGTGGTGGCTGGCCGGGCGTGGTGCGCGTGCCCTCGGGAAAGATGATCAGCGTCTGGCCCTGCTGCAGCGCGCTGGCGGCTTCGTCGAGCATCTCGGCGCTGCCGTTGTTGCTGATGTACTGCGCCGCGCGGATCGGCCCACGGGTGAAAGGGTTGTCCCACAGGCTCTGCTTGACCACGCAGTTGGCGTCGCGGATCAGTGCGATCAGCACGACCACGTCGATCAGCGAAGGATGATTGGCGATGATCAATTGTCCCGGGCGGCCAAGTCTCTCGGCACCTTCGACCTCATAGGTCAACACGCCGCTGCGATACATGAACTGCACGAACAGCCAGAACAGCCGGCTGACTGTCTGCCGTGCGCGACGGCGGTGCGTGGCCGCGTCGCCGGGTAGCAGCGAGAGCAAGGGGAAGACCAGCAGGCGCAGACACAGTCCGCCGAGGCCGAACAGGACGAACGACAGCCCGGTGGCGATCAGGCGCCACAGCCAGGGCGCGTTGGGGCGTTTCAGCGTGTGCGCTGCCAGTTCCATCGGCGCGTCTTCCATTGATGCGTGAAGTGGGATGGTGTTGTGTGCAGTGCGCGTACCAGTTGCAGCGCATGCGGCCAGCGGGCCGCTGGCATGTCCGTATCGGCCGCAGTCAGGCTAAGTTGCCAGTCGGTGCCTGGCTTGAGCAGCAGGCCCAGGGCATAGGGAAACGGCACGTCGTCGATCCAGGCGCGATAGGGTTCCGGGGGCTGCTCTTCGGCAATCAGCAGCAGCACTGCCGGCGCGCCTTCGTCTAGCAACAGACTGGCCTCGATCACAGCATGTTCGAGTCCATCACCTTCGGCAGCCAGTGCGGTCATCTCGCTGGTGTCGCCGCGTTGGATCGACCACAGACCGGCGATTGCGTTGTGCACGGAGAGACTGAACTGCGTGGGTGACAGCGGCTCGCTGCGGGCCAGATCGCTGAGCAGGCTAAAGTTGCGCGAGATTTCACCATGCCGCGAGGCATACACCAGTGGCAGCCGCGGTTGATCTTCGGCCAGCGGGGCTGCGATGGCGAAGATCATGCGTGCCAGACGGCTCATGCGCCGGCGTAGTAGCGGCGGGAGGAAGGCAACGTCAGGCTGCAGCTCGGGATCGGCAGGGCAGCAGGGCGCCAGCGACCATTTCGCCCAGGCGTCAGCACAGGCCAGACCGGGCGCCCAGGCTTGCCATCGCTCGATATTGAAATTGATCACGCCAGTGCTCACAGGGCCCCTCGCAGAGCCGGCCGCTGTGCCTGCGGACGTCCTTGTACTGCCTGCATTGGAATATTGCCGCCTCAAAAGTGCGGGCATTATCCAAGCGCCGTCGAGGCTAGGCAAACATTGCTGCTGCCGACTGACCAGAGGCACCGTCCGGGGGAGGGCGAATCATCGGTCTCGCCGGCACGCCGAGGCGGTTACACGCCTTGCTGTCGAAGCCACGCCAGCAGCTGTGGCAGTGGCATCGCCCCGCTCTGGCGCGCGACCTCACGACCGTTCTTGAAGAGGATCAGGCTGGGAATCGAGCGGATGCCGAGCTGGGTCGAGAGTTGTGGGTTGGCTTCGCTGTCCAGCTTGGCCAGGCGACAGCGGCCCTGCAGTTGGGCTGCTGCCTGCGTGAAGATGGGGGCGAAGCTGCGGCAGGGGCCGCACCAGCTGGCCCAGACATCCACCAACAGCGGGAGGTCACCCTTGATCTGGCTGGCGAACTGGTTCGCCTGCAGCTCGAAGGGCTGGGCCGGCAGGACGTCGGCTTTGCAGCGCCCGCAGCGGGGCATCTCGGCGAGACGGGCGGCAGGGATGCGGTTGAGACTGGCGCAATGCGCACAGGGAATGATCAGCGAGTCGGTCATGGCGAGGCTCCACAGCGGTATGTCGGATAATGTGGAGCCTTGCAGCACGATATCAAGCAGGGCACCAGGTGGTGCCCTGTCGCATTCAGCCCTTGGCTGCGCTCAGCGCCTGTGCCAGGTCGGCGAGGATGTCGTCGATGTGCTCGATGCCGATCGACAGCCGAATCAGATCCTGCGACACGCCGGCGCGGGCCAGCTCTTCGGCATTCAGCTGGCGATGAGTGGTGCTGGCCGGATGGCAGGCCAGCGACTTGGCATCGCCAATATTGACCAGGCGCACGATCAGCTTGAGCGCGTCGATGAAGCGCGCGCCGGCCTCCAGGCCTCCCTCGATGCCGAAGCAGAGGATAGACGCCGGTTTGCCGCCCATGTAGCGCTGCGCCAGTGCATGCTCGGGGTGGTCGGCCAGGCCGGCGTATTTGACCCAGGCCACTTGCGGATGGGCCTGCAGGTATTCGGCGACCTTGAGCGCGTTCTCGCAGTGGCGCTCCATGCGTAGCGCGAGGGTTTCCAGCCCCTGCAGGATGAGGAAAGAGTTGAACGGCGAGATCGCCGCGCCCATGTTGCGCAGCGGCACCACCCGGCAGCGGCCGATGAAGGCTGCCGGCCCGAACGCCTCGGTGTAGGTGACGCCGTGGTAGGACACATCCGGCGTATTGAGCAGGGCAAAGCGCTCCTTGTGCTGCGCCCAGGGGAAGTTGCCGGAATCAACGACGATGCCGCCGATGCTGGTGCCGTGGCCGCCCATGTACTTGGTTAGCGAGTGCACGACGATGTCGGCACCATGCTCGAACGGTCGGCAGAGAATTGGTGTGGCTACGGTGTTGTCGACGATAAGCGGCACGCCGTGACGATGCGCGGCGTCGGCCAGAGCCTGCAGGTCGATGATGTTGCCGGCCGGGTTGCCGATGGACTCGCAGAATACCGCCTTGGTCTTGCTGTCGATCAGCGCTTCCAGTGCGGCGATGTCGTCATGGGCGGCGAAACGCACCTCGATGCCCTGACGCGGCAAGGTGTGGGCGAACAGGTTGTAGGTGCCGCCGTAGAGCTTGGCGACCGAGACGATGTTGTCACCCACTTCGGCAATGGTCTGGATGGCATAGGTGATCGCGGCCATGCCCGAGGCCACGGCCAGCGCGGCGACACCGCCTTCCAAGGCGGCGACGCGCTGTTCGAGCACGTCGGTGGTGGGGTTCATGATGCGGGTATAGATGTTGCCCGGCACCTTCAGATCGAACAGATCGGCGCCATGCTGGGTGTCGTCGAACGCGTACGAGGTGGTCTGGTAGATCGGCACGGCCACCGCCTTGGTGGTCGGATCGGGGCTATAGCCCGCATGGATGGCCAAGGTTTCCAGTTTCATGTCGCGCTCCTGTTGTTGTTTGTCGCAGAAAAGCCCGGAGCATGAAACGGAACGCGCAGATGTTCAATGATTTGAGGCAAACCCCTGGATCATTGAGGGGTGAGCGGCCAGAACAGCGGGATAACCAGCGTCGCAACCACCCAGAGCAGGAGGTTGAGCGGAATGCCGACCTTGAGGAAGTCGGCGAAACGGTAGCCGCCGGCGTTATAGACGAAGGTGTTGGTCTGATAGCCGATCGGCGTTGCGAAGCTGGCGCTGGCGGCGAACATGACCGCAACGACGAAAGCACGTGGGTCGACGCCCAGGTGCTGAGCGAGGCCGATCGCGATCGGGGTGATCAGCACGGCGACCGCGTTGTTCGACAGCATCTCGGTGAGCAGCGAGGTCAGCAGGTAGATGAACGAGAGCATGAACAGCGGGCCCGCCCAGGGGGTCAGGTTCGTCACGTTCTGCACGATCAGCTGCACCAGGCCGACCTTGTCCATCGCGATGCTGATCGCCAGCATGCCGAAGATCAGACTGAGGATCTTCCAGTCGACGGCCTTGTAGGCATCCTCGACATCCAGGCAGCGCGTCGCCAGCACCGCGGCGGCGCCGATGATTGCCAGGCCTTCGATGGGCATCACGCCAACGGCAGCCAGCAGCATCACTGCCAATGTGGTGAGGATCGCAATCGGAGCCTTGTCGCGCCGAAACGCCCGTTCCTGCACGGCGTTCAAGCTGATCAGCTCGCCGTTGTCGGCAAAGCGCTTGATCTGCGCTGGCGTGCCTTCGACCAGCATCACGTCGCCGAACTGCAGCTGGAAGTCGTCGAAATTGCCTTGAATGTTCTCGTCCTGGCGGTGCACGGCCAGCACATTGATGCCATAACGAGCGGAGAGGTCGAGGTCGCGCATAGGCCGGTGGCTGTAGCGGGAGCCACGGCCGACGATTGCCTCGGCGAGAATCACGTCCTCGCTGCTGATAGTCTCGAAGGCATCGCCGCGATTGAAGGTCAGGTGACCGCTTTCGCGTAGCTCCACCACGTCCTTGACCTGTCCGTGGATCAGCAGAAGATCACCGGCCTGCAGCGTGAAGTCGTGCTCCGGGCGGCTGACATGCTGCGCTTCTCGGCTGACCTGCAGCACCTGAAGGCCACTACCGCCGTTGAGGTTCGCCTCGGCCAGAGTCTTGCCGATCACGGGAGAGCTGGACGGCACCCGCAGTTCGGTCATGAAGGTACGGTCCAGTCGTGGGCCGAGCAGTTTGGCGAGGGTGTCGCGCTCGGGAAGCAGGTGCTTGCCGATGGTCAGCAGGTAGAGCATCCCGGCTCCCGCAAGGATCACAGCGGCGCCGGTGATCTCGAACATGCCGAATGGTTCGAGGCCGGCCTTACGCGCCACGCCGTCGACCAGGATATTGGTGGAGGTGCCGATCATTGTCAGCGTGCCGCCGAGGATCGTGGCGTATGACAGTGGAATCAACAGCTTTGATGGCGTGGTGCCGGCGCGCTTGGCCAGCGAGATCGCTACCGGCGTGAGGATCGCCACCACCGGCGTGTTGTTGAGAAAAGCGGAGATTGCCAACGCGGTCAGGGTGAGCCCGGCCAGCACGCGCGTCGGGCTGGTGCCGACCAGACCGCCCAGCCAGTTACCCAGGGCATCGATGCAGCCGGTGCGTTCCAATGCCGCGGAAATGATGAACATGCAGGCGATGGTCACCGGTGCCGAGTTGGACAACACGCCCAGCACTTCGCCGGGAGTCAGCAGTTGGGTGGCGAGCAGCACCGCCACGGCGATCGCCACGACGATGTCCGGACTCCAGCTTTCGCGCACGAAGGCCAGCAGTACCCAGATCAGCAAGGCGCAAACGAACAGAAGCGGCAGCGAGTCTGGAAACATGGAAGTCCTTAGCGTGGCGATGACTCGAAACGGCGGCCGCGCCAGCGACCCCGCGCGCACGATAGAGGGCAGCACTTAGAGAGTCCAGAAACCAATACTGCTGTTTATATGCGATTTGGTTATTTGTCAGTGGGCGGGCAGTTGATGACGGACGTGCAGAACAACTCATCCATGCATGAAGTTGCAGCGGGCCCGCGGAGCTGAGCGCGGGCAGAAAGGGATATGCGCGAAACGAAAAAGCCGCGCAATGCGCGGCTTTAAAGGTGGTGGGCCCACACGGACTCGAACCGTGGACCAAAGGATTATGAGTCCTCTGCTCTAACCAACTGAGCTATAGGCCCCCAGAAGGCCGGCGGATTATACCGGCGCTGGCGTCAATGCGCCACGCGAAGCTGGATAGCTAAACGCTTGTCCAAAAAGCAAAACCCCCGGCAGGCCGGGGGTTTGGGTCACTCGTCGAGGAAGGAGCGCAGATGCTCGCTTCTGGTCGGGTGACGTAGCTTGCGCAGCGCCTTGGCTTCGATCTGGCGGATGCGCTCGCGGGTCACATCGAACTGCTTGCCGACTTCCTCGAGGGTGTGGTCGGTGTTCATGTCGATGCCGAAGCGCATGCGCAGCACCTTGGCTTCACGGGCGGTGAGGCCGGAGAGCACTTCGCGGGTGGCTTCCTTGAGGCTTTCCACCGTGGCCACGTCGATCGGCGATTGCATCGCGGAGTCTTCGATGAAGTCGCCCAGATGGGAGTCTTCGTCGTCACCGATCGGCGTCTCCATGGAGATCGGTTCCTTGGCGATCTTCAGTACCTTACGGATCTTGTCCTCGGGCATTTCCATGCGCTCGCCAAGCTCTTCAGGCGTGGGCTCGCGACCCATTTCCTGCAGCATCTGGCGAGAGATGCGGTTGAGCTTGTTGATTGTCTCGATCATGTGCACCGGGATGCGGATGGTGCGCGCCTGGTCGGCGATCGAGCGGGTGATCGCCTGGCGAATCCACCAGGTGGCGTAGGTCGAGAACTTGTAGCCGCGACGGTATTCGAACTTGTCCACCGCCTTCATCAGGCCGATGTTGCCTTCCTGGATCAGATCGAGGAACTGCAGGCCGCGGTTGGTGTACTTCTTGGCGATGGAGATCACCAGGCGCAGGTTCGCTTCGACCATTTCCTTCTTGGCGCGGCGGGCCTTGGCTTCGCCGATTGACATCCGACGGTTGATGTCCTTGATGTCGGCAATCGCCAGTTGGCACTCTTCCTCGAGCGCGAGCAGCTTCTGCTGGCAGCGCTGGATATCTTCCTTGCGCGCGCCAATGGCTTCAGCGTATTTGCTCTTGCCGCTGGCCAGCTCTTCAGCCCATGCGAGATTGGTCTCGTTGCTTGGGAACTGGCGCAGGAAGTCGGCACGCGGCATGCGCGCATCGCGTACGCACAGCTGCATGACTGCGCGTTCCTGGGCGCGGATCTGATTCAGAGCGTCGCGCACCCGCTCGACCAGGGCGTCGTACTGCTTGGGCACGAGCTTGATCGGCATGAACAGGATCGCCAGGGCCTCGAGCTCGTCGATGGCCTGTTGGCTGGCGCGCCCATGTTTCTTCAGCGCCTTCTTGGCTTTCTCCAGCTGCTCTGCCACGGCACCGAAGCGCAGGCGAGCCACTTCGGGGTCAGGTCCTCCGTCGCCTTCTTCCTCTTCGCTGTCGGATTCTTCGTCCTCTTCGTCGTCCTTGTCGTCGGCAACCGGCTTGGCTGCGACCTGCGGAGTGACGGGCTCGACTTCCTGAGTGGCGGCAGCGCCATCATCGTCAGGGTCGATGTAGCCGCTGAGAATGTCCGACAGGCGGCCGCCTTCATTGGTGACGCGCTCGTAGTCGGCAAGGATGCCGTCGACCGTGCCGGGGAAGTGGGCGATGGCGCTCATCACCTCGCGAATGCCTTCCTCGATGCGCTTGGCGATTTCGATCTCGCCTTCACGAGTCAGCAGTTCCACCGTGCCCATTTCGCGCATGTACATGCGCACCGGGTCGGTAGTGCGGCCGATGTCGGTCTCCACTGCGGCAAGTGCTGCAGCGGCTTCTTCGGCGGCGGCTTCATCGGTATCGGCTTCGGCCAACAACAGGGCATCGGCATCCGGGGCAACCTCGAATACGTTGATGCCCATGTCGTTGATCATGCGAATGATGTCTTCCACCTGTTCCGGATCGGAAATATCTTCCGGCAGGTGGTCGTTGACCTCTGCGTAAGTCAGGTAACCCTGCTCACGGCCACGCTGGATCAACTCTTTGAGGCGGGACTGCTGTTGCGCTTTTCCGGACATATAACCCTATCCACTGAAGGTTCTGGCGGGCTGAAAACAAGCTGAGCATTATAGCCGAGCTAAGACCTCACGCGCCAGTTGAGGTCGATGTTGCGGTTGGAGTGTTACGGCTCAGCAAATTACGCAGTTGATCTTTTTCCTCTGCGCTGAGTTCACCCTGGCGTGCCTTGCGCAAGAGCAGTTCGAGGCTGCGTTCACGCTGTCTGGCGGCAAGGGTATTAATGGTGTCGAAAAACTGTTGTTCAAGGTTATCGGCCGATATCAGCCATTCTTTTTCGGCCAGGGCGCGTAAAAGTCGGCCCTGGTCGGTACCGTGCCAGCGGGCGATCAGCTGCAGACTGCGCAGTTTCGGGTTCTTTTGCAGGGTGCCGAGCAGAGCTACCAACAGCTGAGCGTAGGTGTCGTCCTCTGCGGCGAAATGGCTGACATCCTCGACCTTTTGTGCAAGTTCGGGGTGGTGCAGCAGGGTGCGCAGTGTAGTTAATGCCGGTGGTTCTACCGTGGCGGGTGTGCGGGGCCCTCGTGGCTTGAAGTCTGGTCGCTGGCCGGATTTTTTCCAGTCCTTGTTCCACTCTTTCGTCGAGTTCTTCTTGCGCTGATGGGTGACGGGCTCGGGTGGCTCGAAATGCGCGGCCTCGGCGTAGTCCGTTCCGGTGTCGTAGTAAACGCTGTCGTCGTAGTGTGTGGGCGCTATGGAAGCACTGGTCGTGGGCGCTGCGCTCATCTGTTGCAGCGCTTCGCCGGTCAGGCCGGTGAGTTCCACCAGGCGTTGGCGCATGAGGGTGCGCAAGTTGGTGCCGGGAATTTTTTCGATCAGCGGCGCTGCCAGCGTCGCGAGGTGGGCCTTGCCCTCCAGCGAGCGTGGATCGGCTTCTTCGCTCAGTTGCTGGAAGAAATAGTCCGCCAGCGGTTGGGCCTGCTGATTGATGCGGGCGCGGAAGGCGTCAGTACCTTCTGCGCGTACCAGACTGTCCGGGTCCTCGCCTTCGGGAAGGAACAGGAAGCGCGCACGGCGGCCGTCCTGCAGGTTCGGCAGGGTTGCCTCCAGTGCGCGCCAGGCCGCCTTGCGCCCCGCTGAGTCGCCATCGAAACAGAACAGCACGCTGGGCACTATGCGGAATAGGCGCTTGAGGTGTTCTTCGCTGGTGGCGGTGCCTAGCGTCGCCACTGCGTTGCGTAGCCCCTGCTGGGCAAGCGCAATCACGTCCATGTAGCCCTCGACCACCATAATTTCGTCGAGATCGCGATTGCTCTGGCGTGCTTCGAATAGGCCGTAAAGCTCTTGGCCTTTGTGAAAGACCGGGGTTTCCGGCGAGTTGAGGTACTTGGGCTTGTCGTCTCCGAGCACCCGACCGCCGAAAGCGATCACCCGGCCGCGGCTGTCACGGATGGGGAACATCACGCGGTCGCGGAAGCGGTCGTAGCGCTTGCCGTTCTCGGCATTTTCGATCAATAGGCCGGCGTCGATCATGGCCTTCTGCTGCAGAGTGTCACCGCCCAGGTGCTTGAGCAGGTTGTCCCAGCCGGGCGGGGCGAAGCCAAGGCCGAAATCTCGGGCGATCACGCCAGAGAGGCCGCGGCCCTTGAGATACTCCACTGCGGCCTTGCGCGTGGGGTGGCTCTTCAGTGCCTGGCGATAGTAATCGGCGGCAGCGGCCAGCAGAGGGTAGAGTGGCGAATCGACTGGCTGGCGTTGTTTGTTTCCGCGACTGCTTTCCTCGCGTGGTACTTCCATGCCGGCGCGCTTGGCCAGATCCTCCACCGCCTGGGGGAAATCCAGGTGGTCGTGGTCCATGACGAAGCCGAGCGCGTTGCCGCCTGCGCCGCAGCCGAAGCAGTAATAGAACTGCTTGTCGGGGCTGACGCTGAAGGAGGGGGTCTTTTCCTTGTGGAAGGGGCAGAGCGCGCTGTAGTTCTTGCCTGCCTTCTTCAGCTGGATGCGCGAGCCGATCACTTCGACGATGTCGGAGCGATTGAGCAAATCGTCGATGAAGGATTGCGGGATTAGGCCGGCCATAGGGGTGTCAGGTTACGCTCGCATTGTTCGGGCCGGAAATGAAAAAAACTCCGGCCATTCGCCGGTTGGCGAAGCGGAGTCTTGGGCAATGCAAAGCCCGGCCGAGGCCGGGCTTGATGCGGCGTCAGCTGTACTGGATCAGTACAGGCGAACGCTGCGGCGCTGCTCGCGCTGCACTTTCTTAGCGTGACGCTTAACTGCGGCGGCAGCTTTGCGCTTGCGCTCTGCAGTCGGCTTCTCGTAGAACTCGCGCGAACGGACTTCGGCCAGCACGCCGGCTTTTTCGCAGGAGCGCTTGAAGCGACGCAGGGCTACGTCGAAGGGTTCATTCTCTTTAACTTTGACAGCGGGCATCCAGGACGTACCTTCACTTGATTACCGGTGGCAACGCGCTTCGGCAAATGACTCGCAAGCACGCTGGTTTTAAGGGTTGCGGATGTTAACCCCTCGACGCGGGGAATGCAAAGCCTCTGAGCGAAAAGCGCTGGTCGGTCGGCCGGCCCGACGATTAATATGCACGGCTTCATTCGCCTCCCTGGAAGGTTGAACCCATGCTGGTGCTGGGGCTGGAAACATCCTGCGACGAGACTGGTGTCGCGCTTTACGACAGCGAGCGCGGTCTGCTGGCCGACGCACTCTTCAGTCAGATCGATCTGCATCGTGTATATGGCGGAGTGGTGCCCGAGCTGGCGTCGCGTGACCACGTCAAGCGCATGTTGCCGTTGATCCGCCAGGTGCTGGCCGAATCCGGGCTTGCGGCCGGGCAGGTCGACGCCGTGGCCTATACCGCCGGACCCGGACTGGTCGGCGCCTTGTTGGTGGGTGCTTCCTGTGCTCAGGCGCTTGCGCTGGGCTGGGGTGTGCCGGCGGTGGGCGTGCACCATATGGAAGGTCATCTGCTGGCGCCGATGCTGGAAGAGCAGCCGCCGGCCTTCCCGTTCGTCGCCCTGCTGGTGTCTGGCGGGCATACGCAGCTGGTGCGGGTCGATGGTATCGGGCGCTACGAGCTGCTCGGAGAGTCGGTTGACGACGCTGCCGGTGAAGCCTTCGACAAAACGGCGAAATTGATGGGGCTGCGCTATCCGGGCGGGCCGGAGATCGCGCGGCTGGCCGAGCAGGGGGTGCCAGGCCGCTTCGTCTTCCCGCGGCCGATGACTGACCGGCCGGGGCTGGATTTCAGCTTCAGCGGACTCAAGACCTTCACCCTCAATACCTGGCAGCAATGCTGCAGCGCTGGCGATGCCTCCGAACAGACCCGGTGCGATATCGCCCTGGCCTTCCAGCAGGCCGTGGTTGAGACGCTGACCATCAAGTGCCGCCGGGCGCTGAAACAGACCGGGCTCAAGTCGCTGGTTATCGCCGGAGGGGTGAGTGCCAATCAGTCGTTGCGTCAGTCGCTCGAAGGGATGCTTGCCGAGCTGAAAGGGCAGGTGTTCTATGCGCGGCCGCGTTTTTGTACCGACAATGGGGCGATGATTGCCTATGCCGGCTGCCAGCGGCTGCTGGCTGGGCAGCACGACGGTCCCGCAATCGCAGTGCAGGCGCGTTGGCCAATGGATGCGCTCTCGCCGATATAAAGATGGCGGCGGTGACTGCCGTCTATAGTCGAATCACGTCAGAAATGCCGCTCCTGCCCCGCAAGCAATGCCCGCAGATTGCTGCGATGACGCCAGACGATCAGTACCGCGAGCAGACTCATCGGCAGCAAGGCCCCGGGCTGCTGCCAGGCCAGCAGAGGCAGGCATAGAGGCAGCGCGATCAATGCGGCCAACGAGCTGGTGCGGGTCAGGCGGAATACCGCGAGCCAGGCCACGAGCGCTAGCAGTGCGGCGAGCGGATATACGCCGAGCAGGACTCCGGCGGCAGTGGCAACGCCCTTGCCGCCGCGGAAACGGAAGTACAGTGGATAAAGATGACCGGCTACGGCGGCCAGACCAATCCAGCCTTGTTGCTGCACGGTCAGGCCCAGCCCGGCGGCGAGCATCACCGGCAGCAGGCCCTTGAGCACGTCGCCGAGCAGTGTGGCGATTGCCAGACGCTTGCCGGCCAGACGCAGCATGTTGGTCGCACCGGGATTGCCGGAACCGCCGGCGCGCGGGTCGGGGATGCCGACCAGGCGACTGAGCAGAATGGCGAATGACAGCGAACCGATGAGGTAGGCGAGCAGTGTCAGCAGCCAGAACATGAAATTCATCCGGGGCAGGAAGCTCCTGAGTCTAACGGTGCGGCCAGCACTTGTCGTGCCGCGGGAGATTGATGCGTGGATACCGTTTTCATCGAGGGTCTGGAAGTCGACACCGTAATCGGTGCCTACGACTGGGAGCGTGGGATTCGACAGTGTCTGCGCCTGGATCTGACCCTGGGCTGGGATATCCGTCCGGCGGCCGAGCATGACGAACTGGGCAAGGCGCTGGACTACGCCAAGGTCGCCGCGGCGATCGACGGCTTCGCTGCGGCGGCGCGATTCGAGCTGGTGGAGACTTTTGCCGAGCGCCTGGCGGCCAGCCTGATGCGCGAGTTCGGCATCGCCTGGTTGCGCCTGCGGGTGACCAAGCCCGGCGTCAACTCGCGAGCGGCTGCTCTGGGCGTGGAGATTGAACGCGGATGCCGCTAACTCCGGTTCTGCTCGGGCTCGGCAGCAATATCGAGCGCGAGAGCCACTTACACGCCGGCCTCGATGCGTTGGCCGAGCTGCTGGTCGACATGCGCTGCTCGCCGGTATTCGAGAGCCTGGCGGTGGGCTACAAGGGTGAGAATTTCTACAACCTGGTGGTTGCCGGCAACACTGACCTACCGCTCACCGAGCTGGACCGGCGGCTGAAGTTCATCGAGGCGGACAACGGCCGCTATGCGCCTGATCGCAAGGGACTGCCGCTGGATATCGATGTGTTGCTTTACGACGCGCTGGTCGGTGACTTCAACGGGTTGCTGTTGCCGCGCGCGGAGATTCTGCGCAATGCCTTCGTGCTCTGGCCGCTGGCCTTGCTGGCACCTGCAGTTCGTCATCCGGTGCTTGGCCTGTCGTTCGACCGGCTCTGGCGCGAGTCCCGGATCGAGCAGTCGCTCTGGCCGGTATCTTTCCGCTGGCGGGGCGTCGAGCTGACCGCGCCGGCGCTGCTGCAGGCCCATCCACGGCCTGCGCTTGGCTGAGCGGCGCGCTACTTAGTCGCCGTGCATGCCCTGTTGGTACTGAGTGACTGCCTTCAACCGTTCCCGTTTGAGCGCCTCGCCCAGCTCGGGACCCCGATAGCCCAGTTCCAGCAGCGGCTGCACTGCGACCGCGCGTGCTGCTGCGGCGGCGCCGCGTAGGTAGGCGGCCTGCGGATAGGCAGTTTGTTCGAAGCCCTTGCGCCCCCGCGCGTTCATCTCGCAGGCGGCGATGAACTGCTCGAAGCGTTCGGGGCGACGATAGATGTCGAAATGCTGCAGCAGCTCGAACAGAGTCGAGGCGGACAATTTCGGAGCGCGATGCCCGAGACCATGGAATTCGCCGACCAGCCGGGCCAGCTCCTGGCAGTCGCGCGGCACCTTGTAGCGGGTGTTGACCGCATCGATCAGGGGCAGACCCAGCTGCTCGTGGGCGACGTGCCGCGGCCACTCGCTTGGTGGCGTGCGGCCCTTACCCAGGTCGTGCAGCAGGCAGGCCCAGCGCACAGGCAGCGGCTGCCGATGCTCGGCGCACTGGCGTAGCGCACCGAGTATGTGCAGGCCGGTGTCGATTTCGGGGTGATCGGCTTCTGCTTGCGGAACGCCGAACAGTGCATCGAGCTCAGGCAACAGCTCCTTCAGCGCGCCGCAGTCGCGCAGGACCTGGATGAACACGTCCGGTCGCGGTTCCATCAGTGCGCGGGAGATTTCCTTCCAGCTGCGTTCGGGAGTGAGTGCCTGCAGTTCGCCGGATGCCGCTAACCCTGCCATCAATGCCAGGGTTTCCTCAGCGACGCGGAAACCCAGCGGCGCGTAGCGGGCGGCGAAGCGGGCGACCCGCAACACGCGCAGCGGGTCTTCGGCGAATGCGGGCGAGACATGGCGCAGCAGCCGTGCCTCAAGGTCGCGCTGGCCGCCGTAGGGGTCGTAAAGGCCGCCGTCGGCGTCCTCGGCCATGGCGTTGATGGTGAGGTCCCGGCGGATCAGATCCTGTTCGAGGGTGACATCCGGGCTGGCGTAGAAGGTGAAGCCGCCGTAGCCGCGGCCGCTCTTGCGCTCGGTACGGGCAAGCGCGTACTCCTCACCAGTCCGTGGGTGCAGAAACACCGGAAAATCGGCGCCGACGGGACGAAAGCCTTGTGCCTGCATGGCCTCGGCCGTCGCCCCGACCACGACCCAATCCACTTCTGTGACTTCCCGGCCCAACAAGCGATCACGCACCGCGCCGCCAACTTTGTAAATCTGCATGTTCACCTCCGTTGGCGCGGAGGATAAAGGATCTGCGCGGCCAAGCCACCCATCGGTGGCGGCCGGCGAAGAACGTCGCGTGCAGTGCCTGAGGTTTATACCGCTAGGCGAAGTTCATTCCCGGAAAACGGCTCTCGACCTCCGTCTCGGGGTGCGGCGGCATGTGGTGAGTGTCGACGACCTGCTCACCCTGCATCGACTGCAGATGCACGTCGAACCCCCACAGCCGGTGTAGGTGCTTGAGCACCTCGTCCGTGGAGCTACCCAGCGGCTTGCGGTCGTGCTGCTGATGACGCAGGGTCAGCGAGCGATCGCCGCGGCGATCGACGCTCCAGACCTGTACGTTGGGTTCGCGATTGCCGAGGTTGTACTGGGCGGCGAGCAGCTCGCGGATGGTGTGGTAGCCACTCTCGTCATGGATTGCCGGCACCAGCAGTTCGTCCTTGCGGTCGTCGTCGAGGATGCTGAACAGCTTGAGGTCGCGGATCACCTTGGGCGAAAGGAACTGCAGAATGAAGCTCTCGTCCTTGAAGTTCTGCATGGCGAATTTCACGGTGGTCAGCCAATCGCTGCCGGCGATATCGGGGAACCAGCGGCGATCTTCTTCGGTGGGCTGTTCGCAGATGCGGCGGATGTCCTGATACATGGCAAAGCCAAGGGTGTAGGGGTTGATGCCACTGTAGTAAGGACTGTCGAAGCCAGGCTGATAGATCACGCTGGTGTGCGACTGCAGAAACTCCATCATGAAGCCTTCGGTCACCAAGCCTTCGTCGTACAGATCGTTCATCAGCGTGTAGTGCCAGAAAGTCGCCCAGCCTTCGTTCATCACCTGGGTCTGGCGCTGTGGGTAGAAGTACTGCGCGATCTTGCGCACGATGCGCACCACCTCACGCTGCCAGGGCTCGAGCAGCGGCGCGTGCTTCTCGATGAAGTAGAGGATGTTCTCCTGTGGCTCGGCGGGGAAGCGCTTGCCGTCGTCCGGATCGTCGCCCTTGCCGGCGCTCCTGGGGATGGTGCGCCAGAGGTCGTTGATCTGCCGCTGTAAATGCTCCTCACGCTCCTTCTGCCGGCGCCGCTCCTCGTCGGCGGAGATCGGGTAGGGGCGCTTGTAGCGATCGACGCCGTAGTTCATCAGCGCGTGGCAGGAGTCGAGCAGGTCCTCGACCGCTTCGATGCCGTGGCGCTCTTCGCACTGCATGATGTACTGCTTGGCGAACACCAAGTAATCGATGATCGAGCTGGCGTCGGTCCAGGTGCGAAACAGATAGTTGCCCTTGAAGAAACTGTTGTGGCCGTAGCTGGCGTGGGCAATTACCAGCGCCTGCATGCACATGGTGTTCTCTTCCATCAGATAGGCGATGCACGGATCGGAGTTGATCACGATCTCGTAGGCCAGGCCCATCTGCCCGCGCTTGTAGCCTTTCTCGGTAGAGAGGAAATGCTTGCCGTAAGACCAGTGGTGATAGCCGATGGGCATGCCCACCGAGGCATAGGCGTCCATCATCTGCTCGGCGGTGATCACCTCGATCTGGTTCGGATAGGTGTCCAGCGCATAGCGTTCGGCAAGGCGGCCGATTTCGCGGTCATACGCCTGGATCAGCTCGAAGGTCCATTCCGAACCGGTGGAAATGGGCTGTCGTTTCATGCTGCACCTCGTCAGGCGTTGATCCGCCGCTGGAACAGTTCGCGGAACACCGGGTAGATGTCCGCGGCGCTGACCAGTTGCTGCTGGGCAAAGGACTCGGCAAAAGCTTCGGTCACCTGGTTGTACTCGTACCAGAGGGCCTGATGCTCGCGCGGGGTGATTTCAACATAGGTGAAATACTGCACGAACGGCATGATCTGGTTGATCAGGATATCCCGGCACAGCGGCGAGTCGTCGTTCCAGTTGTCGCCATCCGAAGCCTGGGCGGCATAGATGTTCCATTCGTTGGCCGGGTAACGCTCGGCCATGATCTCCTGCATCATCTTCAGCGCACTGGAGACGATGGTGCCGCCGGTTTCCCGCGAATAAAAGAACTCTTCCTCGTCGACTTCCTTGGCGCTGGTGTGGTGGCGGATGAACACCACGTCGATCTTGTCGTAGTTCCGCTTGAGGAACAGGTAAAGCAGGATGAAGAAGCGCTTGGCGATGTCCTTGGTTGCCTGGGTCATCGAGCCGGAAACGTCCATCAGGCAGAACATCACCGCCTTGGAACTGGGGTTGGGATGCTTGACCAGCAGGTTGTACTTGAGGTCGAAGGTGTCGAGGAACGGCACACGGTTGATGCGTGCGCTGAGGCGCTCGATCTCTTCCTCGGCGGCCTTGATGTCGCCGAAGTTGTCCGGCTCCTCCAGTCGCAGGCGAGCCAGTTCGGCCTTGACCTCGCGCAGCTTGCCGCGGCTGCTGCCGGATAGCGCGATGCGCCGCGCATGGGCCGAGCGCAGGGTGCGCACGATGTTGATGCGCGAGGGGTTGCCCTCGTTGCTGATGCCGGCGCGCACTGTTTTGAAGGTGTCGGTGCCGCTCAGGTGTCGCTTGACCAGATTGGGCAGCTCCAGATCCTCGAACATGAAGTCGAGGAACTCCTCCTGAGTGATCTGGAAGACGAAGTCGTCCACGCCTTCGCCGCTGTTGCTGGCCTGGCCGCTGCCGCCCCCACCGCCGCCACCCTGTGGACGCGGGATGCGCTCGCCGGCGACGAACTCCTTGTTGCCCGGATGGACGACGGTCTGGCGGCCACCGCGGCCGTGGTGCAGCACCGGCTCGTCGATGTCGCGGCCGGGAATGCTGATCTGCTCGCCGTGCTCCATGTCGGTGATAGAGCGCCGGCTGACGGCTTCCTCCACCGCTTTCTTGATATGCCCACGGTAACGCTGCAGGAAACGCTGGCGGTTCACCGTGCTCTTGTTCTTGCCGTTCAGGCGACGGTCGATGACATAGCTCATAAGGGCCCTCCGGCCAACTGCAGGCTTCTCAGGCTGCAGACCGCAAGGCTGCGCGGGCGGTCACTCCTACCGTCCGCGCAGGCTTGCGAGCTGGGGCCGCGTTACTGCGATTTGCGCACCCGCAGGTACCATTCCGACAACAGGCGTACCTGCTTCTCGGTATAGCCACGTTCCACCATCCGCACCACGAAATCGTTGTGCTTCTTCTGGTCTTCCTTGCTGGCCTTGGCGTTGAAGCTGATGACCGGCAGCAGGTCCTCGGTGTTGGAGAACATCTTCTTCTCGATCACCACACGCAGCTTCTCGTAGGACAACCACGACGGGTTCTTGCCGTTGTTGTTGGCCCGCGCGCGCAGCACGAAGTTGACGATCTCGTTGCGGAAGTCCTTCGGATTGCTGATTCCGGCCGGTTTCTCGATCTTCTCCAGCTCCTCGTTGAGCGCGGCGCGATTGAGGATCTCGCCGGTTTCCGGGTCGCGGTATTCCTGATCCTGAATCCAGAAGTCGGCGTACAGCACGTAGCGGTCGAAGATGTTCTGCCCGTACTCGCTGTAGGACTCCAGGTAGGCCGTCTGGATTTCCTTGCCGATGAACTCGATGTAGCGCGGTGCCAGGTACTCCTTGATGTAGCGCAGGTAGCGCTCGCGCACCTCGGCGGGGAATTGCTCCTGCTCGATCTGCTGTTCGAGCACGTAGAGCAGGTGGACCGGGTTCGCCGCAATCTCGTGGGGGTCGAAGTTGAACACCTTGGAGAGGATCTTGAAGGCGAAGCGGGTCGATAGACCGTTCATGCCTTCGTCGACGCCGGCGGTGTCGCGGTATTCCTGAATCGACTTGGCTTTCGGGTCGGTATCCTTGAGATTTTCGCCATCGTAGACGCGCATCTTCGAGTAGATGTTCGAGTTTTCCGGTTCCTTCAGCCGGCTGAGCACCGAGAATTGCGCGAGCATCTTGAGCGTGTCAGGCGCGCAGTGGGCCTTGGACAGCGAGCTGTTGATCAGCAGCTTGTCGTAGATCTTCACCTCGTCGGTTACGCGCAGGCAGTACGGCACCTTGACGATGTAGATGCGGTCGATGAACGCCTCGTTGTTCTTGTTGTTGCGGAAGGTGTGCCATTCCGATTCGTTGGAGTGAGCCAGCAGGATGCCGTTGAAGGGAATCGCGCCCAGGCCCTCGGTGCTGTTGTAGTTGCCTTCCTGGGTGGCGGTCAGCAACGGGTGCAGCACCTTGATCGGCGCCTTGAACATCTCGACGAATTCCATTAACCCCTGGTTGGCCCGGCACAGCGCGCCCGAATAGCTGTAGGCATCGGCGTCGTTTTGCGGGAATTCTTCCAGCTTGCGGATATCCACCTTGCCGACCAGCGCGGAGATGTCCTGGTTGTTTTCATCACCTGGCTCGGTCTTGGCTACGGCAATCTGGTTGAGAATCGACGGGTACAGTTTGACCACACGGAACTGGCTGATGTCGCCGCCGAACTCCTGCAGTCGCTTGGTCGCCCACGGCGACATGATCGAGTTCAGATAGCGTCGCGGGATGCCATAGTCCTCTTCGAGGATCTGTGCGTCTTCGGTGGGGTTGAACAGCCCCAGCGGCGATTCGAATACCGGTGAACCCTTGATCGCGTAGAACGGCACGCGCTCCATCAGTTGCTTGAGCTTCTCGGCCAGTGATGACTTGCCGCCGCCCACCGGACCAAGGAGATAAAGAATCTGTTTCTTCTCTTCCAGGCCCTGAGCGGCGTGGCGGAAGTAGGAGACGATCTGGTCGATGCAGTCTTCCATGCCGTGGAAGTCTTCGAACGCCGGATAGCGGCGGATCACCTTGTTGGAGAAGATCCGCGACAGCCGGGGGTCGGTGGAGGTGTCGACCAGTTCGGGCTCGCCGATGGCCATCAACAGCCGTTCGGCGGCAGTGGCGTAGGTACCCGGATCCTGTTTGCACAGATCGAGGTATTCCTGCAGCGAGTATTCTTCCTGGCGGGTCGCTTCGAATCGTTGTTGGAAGTGACTGAAAATGCTCATGACTTCACCTCGGTCGATGCACGGAGCCGGCGTTGTCATCAGGCATCCCGGAGTCCGGCCGAAGCGGCGGCCAGTGGAGTTCCCCCGAACACCTAATGGTCGAAACCTGAGTTCTGGAAGCCGATTGCCGGCTTCATTTTCTTGGATGGCCTGAACTCAAGGATAGTTCGGAATCGGCAGGGCGAAGGGCGCGCGCGGTATTTTCCTGTCTGCTTTTGCGCCAGGTCGTCGCAAGGCCGCGTGAGCCGCGGCGTGCGGTGTATAGAATTTTTTAGGCGGATTCGCCGCCGCGCGCGACGTCCTGTGGAAAGGTGGCATGCCAGAGTTCGAAGCCGCCGTCCAGGCTGTAGACGTCGGAGAATCCCTGGTTGACCAGATACGCCGCGGCGCTCTGGCTGGAGTGCCCGTGATAGCAGGTGACGATCAGCGGCTGATCGAGATCGGCGGCGGCGATGAAGTCCGGCAAAGAGTGGTTGTCCAGATGGGTCGAGCCGCTGATATGGCCGTTGGCGTAGCTGTGCGGGTCGCGGATATCGACCACCACGGCACCCGCGGCGCGCATCTGCTGGGCGGTTTCAGGAGCGATGCGTTTGAATTCGGTCATAGCGGTTTTCCATGGTCGCAGTCGCAGCGCAGCAATTGCTCGCTGTCGAGGTTCATCAGGGTCATGGCGTTGCCCCAGACGCAGCCGGTGTCCAGGGCGAACACGTTGGGTTCGTCGCACTTGCCTTCCAGTGCGGCCCAGTGACCGAAGATCAGCTTGACGTTGCGGGTCTTGCGCTGCGGGTGGCTGAACCAGGGGGCGAAGCCCTTGGGTGCGCTGTCCAGGCCTTCCTTGCTCTCCAGTTCGAGTGTGCCGTCGGCCTTGCAGAAGCGCATGCGCGTGAAGTAGTTGGTGATCAGACGCAGCCGCGGCACGCCATGCAGTTCCTTGCTCCACTTCGCTGGCAGATTACCGTACATGCCATCGAGGAACGGTAGCAGCAGCGCATCGTCCTGCAATGCCTGCTCGACTTCCGCGGCGCGCTTGAGCGCCTTTTCCAGAGTCCACTGTGGCGGGATGCCGGCATGGACCATGGCGGTGTGACGATCGGCGTCGTAGTGGAGCAGTCTCTGCCGGCGCAACCAGTCGATCAGGTCGGCGCGGTCGGGGGCCTCGAGGATCGGTGTGAGCGTGTCGGACTTGCGCAGGCGTTCGATGTCGTGCGCGACCGCCAGCAGGTGTAGGTCATGATTGCCCAGCACGGTGATGGCCGAGCTGCCCAGATCGCGGACGAAGCGCAGCGCTTCGAGCGACTGCGGGCCACGGTTGACCAGGTCGCCGGCTAGCCACAGGCAGTCGCGGGACGGGCTGAAATCAACCTGCTTCAGCAGGCATTGCAGGGGTTCGAGGCAACCTTGCAGATCGCCGACAGCATAGGTGGTCAATGCAGGGCTCCGGGTACGGCGAGGCGGAACGGGGCGATATGGGCGGCAAACTCATGACCATCGACCGCACGCATCCGGTAGCTACCCTGCATGCTGCCGACCTGGGTCGCCAGCAGCGTGCCGCTGGTGTAGACGTGTCGTTCGCCGGGGGCGATCAGCGGTTGCTCGCCGATGACGCCTGCACCGCGAACTTCCTGAACCTTGCCGTCGCCATCGGTGATGATCCAGTGCCGCGTCAGCAGCTGCGCCGCCACCTCGCCCGTGTTTTCGATTGTTACCGTGTAGGCAAAGGCATAGCGGTTTTGTTCCGGCTCCGATTGCGCGGCCAGGTAGCGGGGCGTGACGCTGACGTCGATGCGATAGCGGCGGTCTTCGGTCATGGCGAACTCGGTTCGGTAAGGCACGCCGCTAGCTGCGGAGCGCGAGTTGGTCGGACAGCCGGACGAAGGCCGCGAGGTCGAGTTGTTCGGGGCGCAGACTGCCGTCCACCTGTGCCGCCTCGATGGCTTCTGCATCGAGCAGGCCTTTAAGGGTGTTGCGCAGGGTCTTGCGCCGCTGGTTGAACGCCTCGCGTACTACACGTTCGAGCTGGCGATGGTCGCGTGCCGGGTGCGGCAGCTTTTCGTGCGGCACCAGGCGGACGATCGCTGAGTCGACTTTCGGCGCCGGGTTGAACGCACCCGGACCGACGTTGAACAGATGTTCGACGCGGCAGTGGTACTGCACCATGATCGACAGCCGACCCCAGTCACCGCCGCCCGGCTCGGCGGCGAGGCGCTCGACGACCTCCTTCTGCAGCATGAAATGCATGTCGCGAATAAGCCCGGCATGCTCGAGAAGGTGGAAGATCAGTGGCGTCGAGATGTTGTATGGCAGATTGCCGACGATTCGCAGGCTGGCGGGTTCTTCGCTCAGCTGGCGGAAATCGAACTTCAGCGCATCGCCCTGATGCAGGGTGAAATTGTCGCGCCCGGCGAATTTGCTCTGCAGGATGGGGATCAGGTCGAGATCCAGCTCGACCACGTCCAGATGCGCGCCGCTGTCGAGCAGGCCTTCGGTCAGTGCGCCTTGGCCGGGACCGATTTCCACCAGTCGCTCACCTTCCTTGGCATGGATGGCGCGCAGGATGCGGTGGATCACGCCGGCGTCGTGCAGGAAATTCTGGCCGAAGCGCTTGCGTGCACGGTGTTGGTAGTTCTCGGACATCTAAAGCTCCAGGCTGCAAGTTCCACGGCAGGCGGGAAGTTCGCAAGGCTAATGCAAGGGCGCAGAGTATACCGGCAAGGCCCGGCGACGGCTTCAGGCTGTCGCGGAGGCTGAGTGCCGCGGCGCCAGGATTCAGCTGCGGGCCATCTGAAAGGCGGTTTCCAAGGCCACCTGCAGGCTGCCAGTGTCGATGTTGCCGCTACCGGCCAGGTCGAGTGCAGTGCCGTGGTCCACCGAGGTGCGCACGATGGGCAGGCCAAGGGTTACGTTCACCGCAGCGCCGAAACCCTTGTACTTGAGCACCGGCAGGCCCTGGTCGTGATACATGGCCAGCACGGCGTCGCAGTGCTCGAGATTTTTGGGGGTGAACAGGGTATCGGCCGGCAATGGACCGACCAGGTTCATGCCCTCGGCGCGCAGGCGTTGCAGCGTCGGTTCGATGATCTCGAGCTCCTCCCGGCCTAGGTGACCGCCCTCGCCGGCATGCGGGTTTAGCCCGCAGACCAGGATGCGTGGTTGCGTAATGCCAAACTTGTCGACCAGATCGGCATGCAGGATGCGGGCGACGCGCTCCAGCCGCTCCGCGGTAATCGCGGCGGCGACATCCTTGAGCGGCAGGTGGGTTGTGACCAGCGCCACCCGCAGGCCGCGGGTCGCAAGCATCATCACCACCTGTTCGGTGTGGGTCAGCTCGGCGAGAAACTCGGTGTGGCCGGAAAAGGGGATCCCTGCTTCGTTGATAACGCCCTTGTGCACCGGAGCGGTAATCATGCCGGCGAAGACGCCATCGAGGCAGCCCTGGCCGGCACGGGTCAGGGTTTCCAGCACATAACGGCCGTTGCGCGCATCAAGCTGCCCGGCGACAGCAGGCGTAGCGAGCGCCGTATCCCAGACATACAGGGCGCCGGCCGGCGCGGGTTCGGTTGGCCAATGGTTCGGGCCGGCCGCGAGCAGTTCGATGCGCAGTCCCAGCTGCTTGGCGCGCTCGGCGAGCAGCGAGCGACTGGCGATGGCGACGAGCGCATGCGGCTGGGCTTGGCGAGCCTGCAACAGGCACAGGTCCGGACCTATACCGGCTGGCTCTCCGGGAGTGAGAGCGAAGGGGCGCGAAAGCATGGGCACCTCGAGAAAGCAGTGGCGAAAAAAAAGGGTGACGCACCGGTTGGTCCATCACCCTGTGTACTGTATGGCTTTGAGCTTAGAGTTTGATTTCCACGTACGCTTCGTCGCGAATCTGACGCAGCCACGCTTGCAGCTCGTCTTCGTACTTGCGGTTGCGCAGCAGATTCAGAGCCTGCTGCTCGCGGAACTCCTCGCTGGCATCCGTGGCACGGCGGCCAAGGACCTCGAGAATGTGCCAGCCATAGGGCGACTTGAACGCGGGAGACAGCTGGCCGCTGGCGGTGTTGGCCATGATCTCACGGAACTCCGGTACCAGCGAGCCCGGATCGATCCAGTTCAGGTCGCCGCCATTGAGCGCCGAGCCCGGATCCTCCGAGAAACTCTTCGCCAGTTCGGCGAAGTCCTCGCCGGCGACGATGCGCTCGCGCAGACGTTGCACCAGCAGCTGCGCCTCTTCGTCACTGCGAATGGCGCTGGGCTTGATCAGGATATGGCGGACATGCACCTCGTCGCGCACCTGGGTGTCGCCGCCGCGCTTGTCCAGCAGCTTGAGAATGATGAAGCCTGGCGGCGTGCGCACGGGGCGGGTGACGTCGCCCACCGCCAGCTCGCGGACTTCGCTATCGAATGGTGGCGGCAGTTGCGCAGCCTTGCGCCAGCCCATGTCGCCGCCCTCGAGAGCGTTCTCGCTGGCTGAGCGGGCAACCGCCAGCTGGGCGAAATCCGCCCCCTGCTGGAGCTTTTCATAGGTGTCGCTGGCGCGCCGCTCGGCGGCCTGGATAGCTGCAGAGTCAGCCGCTTCGGGTACTGCGATCAGGATGTTCGCCAGGCGATACTCCTCGGAAAGCTGGAGCTTGCCGAGGTCCGAGGCGAGGAAGTTGCGCACTTCCTGATCGGAAACCTGAACGCGCTCGGCGATCCGCCGCTGCCGCACGCGACTGATGATCATCTCCCGGCGAATCTGCTCGCGGGCTGTCTCCAGGCTCAGTCCGTCACGCGCCAGGGCGCCGCGGAACTGTTCGAGGGTCATGTTGTTGCGCTGGGCGATGGTGCCCATCGCCTGGTTGAGTTCCTCATCGGAGATGCGGATGCCCGAGCGTTCGCCGATCTGCAGCTGCAGGTTTTCGGTGATCAGACGTTCGAGCACCTGTTGCTGCAGAACGTCCATCGGTGGTGCGTCGGCGCCGCGTTTGTCGATGGTCTGCTGGACTTCGCGGATACGCTGATCCAGCTGGCTCTGCATGATGACGTCGTTGTCGACGATGGCGACCACGCGGTCCAGTGGCTGTACCTCGGCGCTGGCGAGAGAAGTGAAAGCGGCGGAGCCCAGCAGCAGGGCGCCCGCCACTAGCGGGCGTAGGTAATCAGAAAGCTTGATCTTCACGTTCACGGTAGCCTTGGATGCCTTCATCGAGGAATGTTTCGGTAGCGTTGCCGATAACGCCGCCCAGCCCCTTGAGTACGATCTGCAAGAAGATGCCGGTATCCGGCTCGTCGTTGAGATCGGGATTGAGGCTGGTTTCGTCGTAGTCGATCCAGTAGCGATTGATCAGCCGTAGCTTCCAGCAGCAGCTGTCGTACTCGAAGCCACCGAAGGCTTCCAGTGTGCGGCTGCGGCTGTAGTCGTGCTGCCAGCGCCCGATGACGCTCCATTGCGGGACGATCGGCCAGATGAACGAGAAATCATGCTGGTTGATCTTGTAATAGTCTTCGATGTACTCGGCGGTGCCAGGCGTGCCGTAGTCACCACCGTATTTCCAGGTGCCGGTGGCCTGATCGAAACGGATGGTGTCGTTGCGGTAGCGATAGCCGATGTTGACGATCTTGTTCGGGTTATCCGCGGGTTGGTAGTGCCACATTGCACTGCCCGAGCGCGTGCGGCCGGCATCTGGATCCCAGTTGAAGGTCGAGGTGAAGCGCCAGTCGCGGTTGTAGCGGTACAGGTACTCGAGCGCATAGGGCGATACGTCCGCCTGCGCATCGGGACGATCGATCATGCCGGGAAGTTGCACTTCGCGGTCGCGGAAATAGTAGATCTGGCCGATGCTGAAGCGCTGACGCTCAAACCCGTTGGGTTCGATCCAGCGGTTGGTCACGCCCAGCGACAGCTGATTGGCATCGCCGATGCGATCCTTGCCGGTGAAGCGGTTCTCGCGCCACAGTGAGGAGTAGCTGAAGCTGCTTTCGCTGGTATCGAATACCGGGATGTCGTCCTGATCCTCTTCCGGCACGTAGAGGTAGAACAGCCGCGGTTCCAGGGTTTGGCGGTAATCCTTGCCAAACCATTGGCTGGCGCGGTCAAAATACAAGCCGCTATCGACGCTGAAAATTGGCAGGCTACGGTCGGGCGAGTCCTGAAAGTTCGCCACCTCGCTGCGGCCGCGGCTGTCCAGATCCAGGTCGTATTGGGTATAGGCATATTTCAGCGAGGGTTTGACGAAGCCCCAGCTCCAGTCCAGCGGCAGGCTAACGCCCGGCTCTAGGTGCAGGCGCTCGCCCTCGGCACGGGTGAGGCCAGTTAAACGATCATCGTACCAGCGCTCCGGCAAGCCATCTTCATTGTGGAAGAAACCATCACGCAGGCTGCGCTGGAAGCTCACGAATTCCGTGTTGTAGGCGAAATTGAGTCCGCCCGGCTGGAACGGCAGGTCGCCATCCAAGGTCAGTTGCGGCAGGCGCTCATAGGGTGTGATGTCGGCGACTGTTGCACGCTCGTAGCCATGCGCGTTCAGTCGGGCGGTGTAATTATTGCCACGATAGGTCAAGGTGCCGCGCTGGTCGAGGTGGTCTGGCTGGTCGATGCCGAGGTTGGTATCCAGATCCTGGAAATAGTAAGGATCGCTGATATCGGTGTAGTCGACTTCGGCCAGCAGGCGCGAATCCAGCCCGGTACGGTTCTGCCAGCTGTACATCCAACGCTGGTCTTCATACTCCGACTGCAGCTTGCGATCGTCATTGCTGTCGTCGAGGTAGGCGGCGCCGAACTGGCCTTCGCTGCTGTGGGTCAGGTAACGGAACTCGCCTTCCATCAACAGGCCGCGATCGGTCATCAGGTGCGGGTAGAGCGTGGCGTCGAAATTCGGCGCCAGGTTGAAGTAGTAGGGCGTCTGCAGCGAAAGCCCGGTGTCGCTGGACGAGCCAATGCTCGGTGCGAGGAAGCCGGACTGACGTCGATCATCGATCGGGAAGTAGATGTACGGTGTGTAGAACACCGGAATGTCCTTGACCCGCAGTGTCACGTTGGTGGCTGAGCCGAAGCCGGTGGCCGGGTTCAGGGTGACGTTGTTGCCCTTCAGATGCCAGGTATTCTCACCGGGCTCGCAGCGGGTGTAGGTCCCGTCTTTAAGGCGGATGATGGCGGTTTCTTCACGCTTGGCGTACAGCGCACTGCCGCGAACCTTCCCGGAGTGGACGACGTACTCGGCGTTCTCCACCTTGGCTTCGCCGTTGTCGAGGAAGATCTCGGCGCGGTCGCCCACCATCAGTGCATTGCGGTCGCGCAGACGAACGTTGCCGTTCAGTTCGCCGCGGTTTTCCAGTTGGTAGAGGCTGGCTTCATCAGCTTCGGCCTGCATGCTGCCCTGGCGCAACACGACGTCGCCGGCCAGGGTGGCGATTTCCTGTTCCTGCTCGTAGCGCGTCGCCTTGGCAGAAATATAGGTAGGCGCGTCGCTCATCGGCGTGTCGTCGAACTTGCCGGGGCGGCTCGGCTCGACGTAGGTGCCGGCGCAGTAGGGGCCGGTTTCGGCGAGCTGCGCGGCGGTCAACTGATCGCGTGGCACCCAGTCCAGATGGCTGTAATCGGCGCTACGCGAGGCCAACGCACGGCCCTTGCTCTCGGTCACCAGCTTGGTGCTGGCGTCCGGCTGGGACTTCTCGGTAGTGGCAACTGCAGTTGTGTCGCCGCTCCCAGCACCTTGGCTGGGGCGTGGCGGCAGTTTGGTGGTGGGGGTGCTGGTGGCGCAGGACCAGCCACCGGTGGCGCCTGGCTGGCAAGCGAACTGTTCGGCCGCCAGAAGCAGAGGCGCCGCGATCGGCTGCATTGCAAGCAGGCCGCCAGTCATGAGAAGAGGAAATTTTCTACGAAACGCGGGATGTTTGACTGCCATCTTGTTTTTTGGTCCGTGCTTGCGGCGAGCCATCGGCCGGCTGGGCCGCACGCCTCTCGATGGGCTGAAAAAGATGCTGGATAATAAAGCATGACCCGCCTATCGGCTAGCGCCGTGGAGACCGCCTGATGCCTCACCAAGATCAACGCCTGCTGGACGTCCGTGCCTGGCTGGAACAAGAACTGCCCGCGCTGTTTGCCGAAAAAGGCTGGGGGGATGTGCCTGACGCCGGGCTGACCGCAGCCAGCAGCGATGCCAGTTTTCGGCGGTACTTTCGCTGGGAAGCGGCCGGTCGCAGTCTGATCGTCATGGATGCGCCGCCGCCCCAGGAGGATTGTCGTCCCTTCGTCAAGGTCGCCGGGATCCTGGCCGCTGCGGACGTGCACGTGCCAGAGGTGCTGGCGGCGGATCTGGAACGCGGCTTTCTGCTGCTGAGCGACCTGGGGCGGCAGACCTACCTGGACGTGATCGACGAAGGCAATGCCGATCGGCTGTTTGCCGATGCCATCGACGCACTGCTGGCCTTCCAGCGGCAGTCTGTGCAGGCACCGATGCCCATATATGACGAGACGCTGCTGCGCCGTGAGCTGCAGCTGTTCCCCGAATGGTACGTGCAGCGCCATCTCGGTCAGACATTCAGTGAAGCGCAGCAGGCCAGCTGGGAGCGCATCTGCCGACTGCTGATCGATTCCGCCTTGGCGCAGCCCCAGGTGCTGGTGCACCGAGACTACATGCCACGCAACCTGATGCTCAGTGAACCGAATCCGGGGGTGCTGGATTTCCAGGACGCCGTGCTCGGACCGGTGACCTATGACATCACTTCGTTGTTCAAGGATGCCTTTGTCAGCTGGCCGGAAGAGCGGGTGCGGGGCTGGCTGCGGGACTACTGGCACAAGGCGCGCAGCGCGGGGATTGCAGTGCCGGATACGTTCGATGAGCTCCGTCGCGCCAGTGATCTGATGGGCGTGCAACGCCATCTCAAGGTGATCGGTATCTTTGCGCGAATCTGCCATCGAGACGGCAAACCGCGCTATCTGGGCGATGTGCCGCGTTTCTTTGCCTACATCGAGACGGTGTTGGCGCGACGCCCGGAACTGGCCGAGCTGGCCGACCTGCTGCAGAGCTTGCCCGTGGAGACGCGACCATGAAAGCGATGATCCTTGCCGCCGGCAAGGGCGAGCGTCTGCGGCCGCTGACGCTGCATACACCCAAGCCGCTGGTGCGTGCCGCCGGCGTGCCGCTGATCGAGTATCACATCCGGGCGCTGGCGCAGGCGGGCTTTGCCGAGCTGGTCGTCAACCACGCCTGGCTCGGCCAGCAGATCGAGAGCTATCTGGCGGATGGCGCGCGCTATGGCGTCCAGATCCGCTATTCCGCCGAGGGCGAGCCGCTGGAGACCGGGGGCGGTATCCAGCGGGCGTTGCCGTTGCTGGGCGAGCAGCCGTTTCTGGTGGTCAATGGCGATATCTGGACCGAGTTCGATTTTGCTGGGTTGCGAGGGCCGCTGGCGGGATTGGCGCATCTGGTACTGGTCGACAATCCGGAGCACAACCCGCAAGGCGACTTCTGTTTGCACGACGGCCAGGTGCAGGAGGCGGGGCCCGGCCGGCGACTGACCTATAGCGGCATGGCGGTGCTGCATCCTGCGTTGTTTCGCGAGTGTCAGGCGGGGGCGTTCAAGCTGGCGCCACTGCTGCGTCAGGCTATGGCGGAGGGGCAGGTGACCGGCGAGCACTATGCCGGGCGCTGGGTCGACGTCGGCACCCATGAACGCCTCGCGGAAGTTGAGCGCATTCTCGGAGCGCGTGCCTGATGTTCTGGCCTGTCACCGTATTGGGCGTCCTAATCGGCTGGTTGCTTGCGAGCATTCCCGGTGCGCTGCTTGGCGGGTTGCTTGGCCAGGTACTGGATCGTCGCCTCGGGCTGACCTCTTGGGCCCGGTTGCGCGAACGGCTGAGTGGTCGCGACGAGATGCACGGCAACGAGCTGTTGTTCTTCCTGCTGGGGCGCTTGGCCAAGAGCGGCGGGCGGGTCAGTGAGGCCCACATCGATGCCGCGCGGGTGGAGATGCGCCGGCTGGGACTGGATGGGATGGCTCAGCGCGCGGCCATCGAGGCGTTCTACCGTGGCAAGGCGAGCGGCGAGGCGTTGCGCGCCCCGTTGGCTCGGCTACGGCAAAGACCCGAAGAAGGACGGCGCGTGCTGGAGGCCTGCTGGAGGATGGCGCGAGCCAATGGGCAGATGGGGACGCGCGAGCATGAACTGGTGTTGCTCTGGGGTAAATGGATGGGCTGGGACAGTGCAGCCGTGGCCGCGCTGGATCACGAGCCGGCGCGCCGTCAGGAAGCACCGGCCAGCCGTGGTGGCGCCTACGAGCAGGCCCTGCGCCTGCTCGGCGTGCGCCACGATGCGGACCCGGCGACAATCAAGCGCGCTTATCGGCGCCTGCTCAGCAAGCACCATCCCGACAAGCAGGCCGGTGCCGGCGCCAGCCCCGCCGTCGTACGCGAAGCGACGGAGCGGACGCGGGAACTGCAGAGTGCTTATGCGCTGATTCGCGAGCGCCGCGGTTTCCGCTGAAGATCAGCGCCGCGTTTGTTATGGCGCGAACTGCCGGTCGAGCCAGCCCCGGACGCGTCGATAAAGCTGCTCCTGCTCGCTGCGCCGATCCGCCGGAAGCGCCTGCAGGGCGATCTGCTGGTAGGCGGGGTGCCGCTGACGGCGGCTGACGTTGAGTCGCTCGCGGGCATCCTCGATGGTGGCGGGCTTGTCCGGGTAATAGAAGTCACCGATCGCCTGTTTCAGCTCGCCCAGCAGCGGCGCCATATCGGCATCCTCGCTCTCAGGAACCTGCGCCTGCAGGAGGATCAGGTGCTTCACGTCCTGTGGGGTATGTTCGTGCAGATAGCGGGCGGCCCAGTACGCCCCGCTGCCATGCCCGAGCAGCACGATGGTATCGACCTGTTGCATGCGAGCGAACGCCAGCGCCGCTTCGAGGTGGGCGGTGATGCGTGCGGCCTGGTCAAGTGACGCGGCGGCCGGCTTGGTTTCATTCTCGGTTACCGGCGCGTCGGCCTCGGTGGGGAGCGCCGCGGTTTCCTCCGGCAGATAACCTGCTGCGGCCGGCAAGTCCTCGGGCGGTTCGTCGGTTGAGGCCTCATCTGCTGCGCTGGCACCGTCGGCAGGTTCATCTGCGGTTGTGGCGCTCGGTCCGGCGGGCAGCAGATGGTCCGGACTCGGCAAGGACAGGCTGAGTGTTTGCCAGCCGTTGTCCGGTAGTCGTGAGCGCAGCGGGGCGACGACCCGTGGCCAGTCGGCGGTTTCGCCATCCGCTGGCAGAATCACGATCAAACCTTTCGTTCGGGCGGTGTTTGCCAGTTGATGCAGCGCCAGGAAGCGCTCCTCGCCCGCCTGCAACTCCCGCACTTGCTGCGGATACTTGCGCGCCAGTTCCAATGCCGTCTGGACATTGCGCTCGAGCAGCGGTGCGCGGGGGGCGGTACTGGTCGGTGGGGCGGCTTCGTCCTGTGGTGCGGACGCTGGGTCTTCGCCCCAGGCGGTGAGCGACAACAGCAGCGACAGGGCGCTGACGGACAGTCTGGACAGCATCGGTGAGGCTCCTTGGCAAGGTCGCCAGCCTATCCTTTGGACGTGCATCCTGGCCAGACGTCGGCCCCGTCGCAGCGCGCGTCGGGTACACTATGCGCCCCGTTTTTCTGCCGCCAGAGGTGCGTCATGCAGCCGTTCGCCATCGCTCCGTCCATCCTTTCTGCCGACTTTGCCCGTCTGGGCGAAGAGGTCGACAAGGTCCTCGCCGCCGGAGCCGATATCGTTCACTTCGATGTGATGGATAACCATTACGTGCCCAACCTGACCATCGGGCCGATGGTCTGTGCGGCGTTGCGCAAGTACGGCATCACCGCCCCGATCGACGCGCACCTGATGGTCAAGCCGGTGGATCGCATCATCGGCGATTTCCTCGAGGCGGGGGCCAGCTACATCACCTTCCACCCGGAAGCCTCCGAGCATATCGACCGCTCGCTGCAGCTGATCAGGGACGGCGGTGCCAAGGCCGGCCTGGTGTTCAATCCGGCGACGCCACTGGACTGCCTGAAGTACGTGATGGACAAGGTCGACATGATCCTCTTGATGAGCGTCAACCCCGGCTTCGGCGGGCAGAAGTTCATCCCCGGTACGCTGGCCAAGCTGCGCGAAGCGCGCGCGTTGATCGATGCCAGCGGTCGTGATATTCGCCTGGAGATCGATGGCGGCGTAAACGTGAAGAACATCCGCGAGATCGCCGAGGCAGGTGCCGACACCTTTGTCGCCGGGTCGGCGATCTTCAGTCAGCCGGATTACAAGGCGGTTATCGACGCCATGCGCAGCGAGCTGGACCAGGTTCGGACATGACGCGCATCGAGCAGCTGTTCGACGGCTGCGTGCCGCGCCTGGTGATGTTCGATCTGGACGGCACGCTGATGGACTCGGTCCCGGATCTCGCCGCCGCGGTAGACAGCATGCTGCGCCAGCTGGGCCGTGAACCGGCGGGCGTCGAGCGCGTGCGCGACTGGGTTGGCAATGGCTCGCGCGTGCTGGTGCGTCGCGCCCTGGCCGGTCATTACGAGCATGCCGGCATCGGCGATGCCGCGACGGAGCGCGCGCTGGCGCTGTTCCTGCGGGCCTATGCCGGCTCTCATGCGCTGACGACGGTTTACCCTGGCGTACGTGAATGCCTGGACTGGCTCGCCGCGCGGAAGGTCGGCCTGGCCGTGATCACCAATAAACCGTCGCAGTTCGTTGCGCCGCTGCTGGAGGAGAAGGGCCTGGGCGGCTACTTCAGCTGGCTGGTGGGTGGCGATACGTTACCGCAGCAGAAGCCTGATCCGGCAGCGCTGTTCTGGGTGATGGACAAGGCGGGCGTGAAACCGGGCGAGGCGCTGTTCATCGGCGACTCGCGCAACGATGTACAGGCGGCCAACGCGGCTGGCGTGCGCTGTGTCGGCGTGACCTATGGCTATAACCACGGTCGGCCGATCACTGAAGAGCGCCCGGCGTTGGTGCTGGATGACTTGCGGCTGCTGGTTGCTTCGGCTTCTGGGCTGCGCTAGTGTGGCCAGACTTTTATACCCCGCCGAAGAGATCAGATCGTGGTGGTTGCCCGCAAACAGTGGATGAAGGTCATCAAGGCTCTGGCCCGTTGGCGCTGGCGCGCCTGATCATTGTCCAGCCGGCCCTGCGCCGGTGTGTTTGCGAACTTATCTGTGTGACCCTCAAGCCACGAGGCTGATATGACCCGCGAAGAATTCCTGCGCCTGGCCGCCGAAGGCCACAATCGCATTCCGCTGTCGTTCGAAACGCTGGCCGATTTCGATACGCCGCTGTCGCTGTACCTCAAGCTGGCCGATGCGCCTAACTCCTACCTGCTCGAGTCGGTACAGGGCGGTGAGAAGTGGGGGCGCTACTCGATCATCGGTCTGCCGTGCCGCACGGTGCTGCGCGTGCACGATCACCGCATCAGCGTGACGGTTGACGGCGTCGAGACGGAGTCGGACGAGGTTGAAGATCCGCTACGCTTCGTCGAGGCATTTCAGCAGCGCTACCGCGTGGCACCGGTATCCGGACTGCCGCGCTTCAATGGCGGCCTGGTCGGCTACTTCGGCTACGACAGCGTGCGCTACGTCGAGCGCAAGCTGGCGCATTGTCAGCACCCTGACCCGCTGGGTACGCCGGATATCCTGCTGATGGTTTCCGACGCCGTGGTGGTATTCGACAATCTGGCCGGCAAGCTGCATTGCATCGTGCTGGTCGATCCGGCCGTTGAGGGGGCCTATGAGCAGGGGCTGGCGCATCTTTCGGCGTTGCGCGAGAAACTGCGGCAGCCGATCACGCCGCGCCTGGGGCTGGATTTCCAGGCGGCTGCCGGCAGCGAGCCGGTGTTCCGCTCCAGCTTTAGCCGCGACGACTACGAGCAGGCGGTCAACCGCATCAAGGACTACATCCTCGCTGGCGACTGCATGCAGGTGGTGATCTCCCAGCGCATGTCGATTCCGTTTTCCGCTGCGCCGATCGATCTGTACCGTGCGCTGCGCTGCTTCAATCCGACGCCCTACATGTACTTCTTCAATTTCGGCGACTTCCATGTGGTGGGCTCGTCGCCGGAGGTGCTGGTACGGGTCGAGGATGGCCTGGTCACCGTACGACCGATCGCCGGTACACGCCCGCGCGGCGCGACTGACGAAGCGGACCGGGCGCTGGAGCAGGATCTGCTATCCGATTCCAAGGAGTTGGCCGAGCACCTGATGCTGATCGATCTGGGGCGCAACGATGTTGGGCGGGTGGCCGAGACCGGTTCGGTGAAGGTGACCGAGAAGATGGTCATCGAGCGCTATTCCAATGTCATGCACATCGTCTCCAACGTTACCGGCCAGCTCAAGTCGCGGCTGAGTGCGATGGATGCGCTGCGAGCGATCCTGCCTGCGGGCACGCTATCCGGCGCGCCGAAGGTCCGCGCGATGGAAATCATCGACGAGCTGGAGCCGGTCAAGCGCGGTGTCTACGGCGGTGCGGTCGGTTACTTGGCATGGAACGGCAACATGGATACGGCGATCGCCATCCGCACGGCGGTGATCAAGGATGGCGAACTGCACGTGCAGGCTGGCGCCGGCATCGTGGCCGACTCGCAGCCGGCATTGGAGTGGGAGGAAACGCTGAACAAGCGCCGCGCCATGTTCCGCGCAGTGGCCCTGGCCGAGCAGCGCGACGAGCGCTGAGCGGATGCCTCTCCGAGTGGACCGCACTGCGCGCGTAGCGCCAGGCCGAACTCCCTGAAATGAACGGGTGACCCCATATGTTGCTGATGCTGGATAACTACGATTCCTTTACCTACAACGTCGTGCAGTACCTCGGCGAGCTGGGCGCGGACGTCAAGGTGGTGCGCAATGACGAGCTGAGTGTGGCCGAGATCGAGGCGCTTCAGCCCGAACGCATCGTGGTCTCACCCGGGCCATGCACGCCGAATGAGGCGGGCGTGTCACTCGAGCTGATCCGCCATTTCGCCGGCAAGCTGCCGATACTCGGCGTCTGTCTTGGGCACCAGAGCATCGGCCAGGCCTTCGGCGGCGAGGTGGTGCGTGCGCGCCAGGCGATGCACGGCAAGACCAGCCCGGTGTTTCACCGCAACCAGGGCGTCTTTGCCGGACTAAACAACCCGCTCACCGTCACGCGCTACCACTCGCTGGTGGTGCGCCGCGAAACCCTGCCAGAGTGCCTGGAGGTCACGGCCTGGACCCAGTTCGACGACGGCTCCGTGGATGAAATCATGGGACTGCGGCACAAGACGCTGAACGTCGAGGGGGTGCAGTTCCATCCCGAATCGATCCTGACCGAACAGGGGCATGAACTGTTCGCCAACTTTCTGAAGCAGACCGGAGGCGTGCGCTGATGGATATCAAGGAGGCCCTCAACCGCATCGTCGGCCAGCTGGACCTGACCACGGAAGAAATGAAGGGCGTCATGCGCGAAATCATGACTGGCCAGTGCACCGATGCACAGATCGGTGCCTTCCTCATGGGCATGCGCATGAAGAGCGAAACCATCGACGAGATCGTCGGTGCCGTGCAGGTCATGCGCGAGCTGGCGGCACCGGTACGGTTTGCCAGCGACCGCCTGGTGGACACCTGCGGCACCGGCGGCGACGGGATGAATATCTTCAATGTCTCCACCGCGGCGGCATTCGTCGTGGCGGCGGCCGGCGGCAAGGTGGCCAAGCACGGCAATCGCGCCGTGTCGGGCAAGAGTGGTAGTGCCGATTTGCTCGAGGCCGCCGGTGTCTATCTCGACCTCACGCCGGAGCAGGTTGCGCGTAGCGTCGACACCGTCGGTGTCGGTTTCATGTTTGCTCCGGCGCATCACGGTGCGATGCGCTTCGCCGCTGGCCCGCGTCGTGAACTGGGTCTGCGTACACTGTTCAATATCCTTGGGCCGATGGCCAATCCGGCTGGGGTGCAACATCAGGTACTCGGTGTGTTCAGCAAGGCGCTGTGCCGACCGATGGTCGAGGTGTTGGCGCGCCTGGGCAGCAAGCATGTGCTGGTGGTGCATGCCCAGGACGGACTGGACGAGATCAGTCTGGCCGCGCCGACCCATGTCGCCGAGCTGAAGAATGGTGCGATCAGCGAGTATGTCGTGCAGCCGGAGGACTTCGGGATCAAGAGCCAGAGCCTGATCGGCCTGAACGTCGAAGATGCCCAAGGGTCACTGGCGTTGATTCGTGACGCCCTCGGACGGCGCGTCAGCGAAAACGGTCAGAAAGCCGCCGACATGATTGTGCTAAACGCCGGTGCGGCGCTGTATGCGGCCGATCAGGCCTCGACCCTGAAACAGGGAGTGGAGCTGGCGCATGACGCCCTGAATAGCGGCCTTGCCCGTGACAAGCTCGAGGAACTGGTTTCCTTTACCGCCGTATTCAAGCAGGAGAACCAGAAATGAGCGTGCCGACCGTGCTGGAGAAGATCATTGCGCGCAAGTATGAGGAGGTTGCCGAGCGCCAGGCGCGGGTAAGCCTGGGCGAGCTTGAGCGCTTGGCCGCAGCGGCGGATCCAGTGCGTGGCTTTGCTGCCGCCTTGCAGCGGCGGATCAAGGCCAAGGAGGCGGCGGTGATCGCTGAAGTAAAGAAGGCCTCACCGAGCAAAGGTGTGCTGCGCGAGCACTTCGATCCTGCCGAGATCGCCCGTAGTTACGAGGCGGGCGGAGCGGCCTGTCTTTCGGTGTTGACTGACGTCGATTTCTTCCAGGGCGCTGATGTCTACCTGCGCCAGGCGCGTGCCGCCTGTAGCCTGCCGGTGATTCGCAAGGACTTCATGGTCGATCCCTATCAGGTGGTCGAGGCGCGAGCGCTGGGTGCTGACTGTATCCTGCTGATCGTTTCCGCCCTGGATGATGTCCGGATGGCCGAGCTGGCTGCCGTGGCGGCCTCGCAGGGGCTTGATGTGCTGGTGGAGGTTCACGACGGTGAAGAGCTCGAGCGGGCGCTCAAGCTGGAAACGCCGCTGCTGGGCATCAACAACCGCAACTTGCATACGTTCGAGGTCAGCCTGGAAACCACTCTGGATCTGCTGCCGCGTGTGCCGCAGGATCGAGTAGTCGTTACCGAGAGCGGGATTCTAAACCGAGCGGATGTCGAGCTGATGGAGATCAACCAGGTCTATGCGTTCCTGGTCGGCGAGGCATTCATGCGCGCCGAGCAGCCGGGGGCTGAGTTGCAGCGCCTGTTCTTTCCGGGGCGTCGTAGTCGAGCCGCGGTCACCAGCGCAGAGTAGGGGGCGGGCTTTCAGGTTCGCCAGTAAAAAGGCCGAAGCATCCGAGCTTCGGCCTTTTTCCTTACGGCATTAGTGGCGCATCAGCGAGTGCCGAATACCACCATCGTCTTGCCTTTCACGTAGACCAGGCCCTGGGCTTCCAGGCTCTTGAGTACACGGCCGACCATCTCCCGCGAGCAACCGACGATTCGGCCGATTTCCTGGCGGGTGATCTTGATCTGCATACCGTCAGGATGCGTCATCGCGTCGGGCTGCTTGCAGAGGTCGAGCAGGGTGCGCGCGACGCGGCCGGTGACATCAAGGAATGCCAGGTCACCCACCTTGCGGGTAGTGTTGCGCAGGCGATCGGCCATCTGACTGCCCAGCGCGTAAAGAATCTCCGGATCCTGCTGCGTCAATTCGCGGAATTTGGCGTAGCTCAGTTCGGCTACTTCGCACTCCGTCTTGGCGCGAACCCATGCACTGCGTTCCTTTTCGCTGCCCTCCTTCTCAAACAGCCCCATCTCGCCGAAGAAGTCGCCCGCATTGAGGTAGGCGATGATCATTTCCCGACCGTCGTCATCCTCGATGAGGATCGTTACCGAGCCTTTGACGATAAAGAAGAGCGACTCGCACCGATCACCGGCGTAAATGATGGTGCTCTTGGCTGTGTATCGCCGCCGATGGCAATGCGCCAGCAGTTTGTCAATGTTCTTGATCTTGGGCGTAAGTGTGATAGCTACCATGCTCTGGGTCCCGGAAAAGTCTTGGAATGAGGCTGGTTCTTGTTGTGTATGACAAACAGTCGTCAGTAAGCCGGCGCCAGCTTAACAGACGAAAAGTGACCATTCGAAAGGTGCGACAGAGTCAAGCAAATGGTCAACGCATCTTTGGTCGGGTCTGCCGTCCTCAGCACTCGGACCCTGCATGTTAAGCTATCTGGCAATTTTTTCTGGGAGTTAGTGAATGAAAGCGCGCATCCAATGGGCCGGCGAAGCGATGTTTCTCGGTGAGTCGGGCAGTGGCCATGTAGTGGTGATGGATGGTCCGCCGGAGAACGGCGGCCGCAACCTCGGTGTGCGCCCGATGGAGATGCTGTTGCTGGGGCTGGGTGGATGCAGCAATTTCGACGTCGTCAGCATCCTCAAAAAGTCGCGTCAGCCGGTGGAGAGCTGTGAGGCATTCATCGAGGCTGAGCGCGCTGCAGAAGATCCCAAAGTATTCACCAAGATTCACCTGCATTTCGTGGTCAAGGGACGGGGTTTGAAGGAAGCTCAGGTCAAGCGGGCCGTCGAGCTGTCGGCGGAGAAGTACTGCTCGGCGTCGATCATGTTGGGTCGTGCGGGCGTCGAGATCAGTCATGACTACGAGATCATCGAGCTGGGCTGATTTGTGATTGAGGCGCGTCGGGCTTCTACGTCGCACACCATGCTGCTGGCGGTCGAAAAAGTCCGCCAGCCTCTGGCATCGATATGGGTCACTCTGCATAATGCGCGCCCCGATTTACTCGGGCGGTTTCGTTCAGCCAAGTAAAAGCCACAATCGCCGGTGCGAAGAGGTGCTTATCGTCCTACGCAGGTACGGCCGTATCTGACGGGCATGCTCAATCACGCGGCAGAGCCGCAGCAAAGAGAGTTTCCAATGGTGAAAAGTAAACTCAAGCTCCATGGGTTCAACAATCTGACCAAGACCTTGAGCTTCAACATTTATGACATCTGCTATGCCGAAACGCCGGAAGACCAGCAGGCGTATGTGCAGTACATCGACGAAGAGTACGATGCCGAGCGGCTGACCCAGATTCTGACCGATGTTGTCGACATCATTGGTGCCAACATTCTCAATATTGCTCGCCAGGATTACGAGCCGCAGGGCGCAAGCGTCACCATTCTCATCTCCGAGCAGCCGGTTACACCCACCGACAGCCAGATCGAGGAATCGCCTGGGCCGCTGCCGGAAACCATCCTGGCGCACTTGGACAAGAGCCACATCACTGTCCATACCTACCCGGAGATTCATCCGGTGGACGGTATCGCCACCTTCCGAGTCGATATCGATGTGTCGACCTGCGGGGTCATTTCGCCGCTCAAGGCACTGAACTACCTGATCCACCAGTTCGACTCCGACATCGTCACCGTGGATTACCGTGTGCGCGGGTTCACCCGTGATGTGGAAGGCAAGAAGCACTTCATCGACCACGAGATCAACTCGATCCAGAAATACCTCTCCGAAGACACCCGTTCGGCCTATCAGATGACCGATGTGAACGTGTATCAGGAGAACCTGTTCCACACCAAGATGCTGCTCAAGGACTTCGAGCTGGAGAACTACCTGTTCGGTGACGCGACCCTCAACCTGTCGCCGGAGCAGCGCAAGCAGGTCGAGGCGCGGCTGCGACATGAGATGCTGGAAATCTTCTACGCGCGCAACATGCCGAGCTGATTCTCCCAGCAAAGAAAAAGGACGCCTAGGCGTCCTTTTTCTTTGTCTGTGACGTGGCCTAGACGCGATAGGTGGTCTTGGTCATCACCTTGGCCATCAGGCTCATGCCGAACTTGACCGGGGCCGGGAAGCGCAGGCCGCCAGCGTCGATCGCTGCGGTTGAGTGTTGCGCCTCGTCGACCCGCATCTGCTCAAGGATGGCGCGCGATTTTTCATCTTCCGCTGGAAGCTGGGCAAGGTGCTCGTCCAGGTGCTTGCACACCTGATCCTCGGTTGCCGCGACAAAGCCAAGACTGATGCGATCGCTGATCAGGCCGGCCGAGGCGCCAATGCCGAACGACAACCCGTAGAACAACGGATTCAGCACGCTGGTATGGCTGCCCAGCTGGCGAATGCGCTGCTCGCACCAGGCGAGGTGGTCGATTTCCTCGTCGGCTGCGCGCTCCATTGCTGCGCGTACCTGCGGCAAGCGGGCGGTGAGTGCTTGCCCCTGATACAACGCCTGCGCGCAGACTTCGCCGGTATGGTTGATGCGCATTAGTCCGGCGACATGGCGAGTCTCGCTGTCGCTGAGCTCTGCGTCCTGTTTCACCACCGCGGGCGATGGGCGTCCCGGTTGTCCGCTGAACGGCAGTAGGGTGCGCAGGGCGGCGTCAGCCTGCATCAGCAAGCGATCGGCGGGGGAGTAGTGGCGTTGGGTTGACATGAAACCTCCGAATTTAACGGCGCGCTAATGGCGATGCTCGTGCGGGCCGTCCGCTCAGCCTGGCGGCCAATGCATCTGGCGCTGTCCCAGTACGTGCATGTGTATGTGGTAGACAGTTTGGCCGCCAAGGTCGTTGCAGTTCATGACCACCCGGAAACCTTCGGCGCAACCCTGCTGCTCTGCCAGCCGTTGCGCCGTGAACAGAATGTGCCCGGCCAGCGCCTTGTCGTCCTTTTCGCTGAGGTCGTGGAGAGTCGGAATGTGTTTCTTCGGGATGACCAGAAAATGTATCGGCGCCTGCGGTGCAATATCGTTGAAAGCTATGACCTGGTCGTCCTCATAGAGCTTGCGCGCGGGGATCTCCCCGGCGACGATCTTGCAGAACAGACAATCCATGGCGCTTCTCCGGGACTTTCGAGCGGTTCGACAGTGTAGCAGGGCGCTCAGAAGCTGATGAACCCGTATAAGGAGATGGGGTGAAGAACGATATCCACGATCTGGGGCTGGTGCTCGACTCGCGGATCAAGCTGATAGCGATCGAGTCCTGGGACGAGCTGCGCGTACTGGAAACCCTGACTGGCCTTGCCGTTAAGCGAGGGCTGAGCCAGTACGTCTGGTCGATCACCGAAGGGGTGCGACGGCTTGGGTTCGGCGGCGAGCCGCAGGGTGACGACAGCGACGCGCCCGAGCAGGCCCTCAAGCTGGTCAAGCACGATCCGCAGCCGAACCTGTACGTGTTTTGCGATCTGCATCCGTTTCTGGAAGAGCCGAGGGTGGTGCGCCTGCTCAAGGAGATCGCCATGGGCGCGACGCCGACGCTGGTGCTGGTGTCGCATGCGCTGAAGTTGCCTGCCGAAGTGCAGCGCCTGGCTGCCCGTTTCAGTCTGGCGCTGCCCAGCGAGGAGGAGCTGCTGGCAATCGTCCGTGATGAGGCGACACGCTGGAGCGAACGCAATCGTGGTGCGCGGGTGCGTACCGATAACCGGACCTTGCAGCAGGTGGTGAAGAACCTGCGCGGCATGAGTCATGCCGAGGCGCGCAGTCTGGCACGCAATCTGATCTGCGATGATGGCGCCATCACCCAGGAGGATCTACCGGAGCTGAATCGCGGCAAGTTCCAGCTGCTCGATCTGGACGGCGTGCTGAGCTTCGAGCTCGAAACCGCGCGGTTCGCCGAGGTTGGCGGCTTGCACTATTTCAGACGCTGGTTGGGCGAGCGCCAGGGCGCATTCCTGAGCGGCACGGGCGCAGATCTGCCACGCGGGGTGATGCTGGTTGGTGTGCAAGGCGGCGGCAAGAGTCTTGCCGCCAAGGCAGTGGCGGGGCTCTGGGGCTTGCCGCTGTTGCGGCTGGATTTTGCCTGTCTGTATAACAAGTATTTCGGTGAGACGGAGCGCAACCTGCGCGAGGCGCTGCGGCTGGCCGAGCAGATGGCCCCCTGCGTGTTATGGATGGATGAGGTCGAAAAGGGATTGGCTACCGGCGAGATGGACGGCGGGGTTAGTCAGCGGGTGCTGGGAACGCTGCTGACCTGGATGGCCGAGCGCGAGGCGCCGGTATTCATGGTGGCTACGGCGAACGCGATCGATCGCCTACCCCCGGAGTTGCTGCGCAAGGGGCGTTTCGATGAGTTGTTCTTCGTCGATCTGCCTGATCGAGACACGCGTGCGGAAATATTCCGGATTCATCTGGCGCGTCGCGAGCTGGGCGAGCCGGCCTTCGATCTGGGAAGGCTTGCCGAGGCCAGCGTTGGCTTTTCCGGTGCGGAAATCGAGCAGGTAGTAGTTAGTGCTGTGTATGCCGCCCAGGCACAGCAGCGGCAAGTCGATCAGGCTGTGCTGCTGGAAAGTATCCAGGCGACTTCGCCGCTCTCAGTCGTCATGGCCGAGGATCTTGCGGCGTTGCGCGCCTGGGCAGATGGGCGGACGGTTCAGGCAGGGTAGCCGACTCAAGTATGTCCGTTGCTCGGTCAGTCCCCAGCGAGGCTCAGGTGCTGCGAGACGGTCGGGACGGTGATGGCGAGAACAATGCCGACGAGTACCAGCAGCAGCCATAGCCCCGATAGCAGCTTCACTGCGAAGCTATTGGGGGGTTGCGGAGGGCCATAGCGATTCGGGCCAGTCTTGCCCGGGATTGCGATCATCAACAATGGGACGAAGGCACCTAAGACCGGTACCAGATTGAGCAGTAGAAGCCAGGCGGAAACTCCGATATCGTGCAGCCGCTGCGCGCCGATCTGTATGTTGACGACTATGGCACCTATGCCGAGAAGCGCCATGAGCACCAGGCCGGCAGTGCTCGAGATGGCCATCACGATACTTGCTATTCCGACCAGGCCGGCGACTGCGAACATCACGGCCAACGACCAGGCCAGATAGCGCAAGCGACCGATACGGCCCTGGATGGTGAAAACGCGGAGTTCGCCCTGACTCGCCATTGGCGCGCTGACAGTTGCCTGCGGCGGCGCGTATGGCGAGTGTTCGCCTGAACCCGTGGGAGGCGTGACGCTCTGCGCAAGCTGAGCCTGCCGCGCCAAAAACTTGTCGATGATGATTCCGCAGGCAGAACATTCGCTTTGATGGCGCTGTGTGTATCCACACTTCGGGCACGTCATCTGCGCCTCATCCCCGCCGGGCGCGCCAGAGCCAGACTGCTCGTCGTTCGTGAGTGGCTCGAGGGAGAGCTGGTCGGGCTCCTTGCGCGCATAGGCGCCGGCGCGCTGGAGCACCGCAAGGTAGCGATCCGCTTCGTCGCTGCGCAGGCCGCTCTTGAGTGCGACCCGGCCGCCGCGAAACAGCTGCTCAACCCGAGTCCGATCTGTTTTGAACAGTCGCGCGAGTGCGTCTTTTACGTCGTCAGCGCTGGCACCAGGCATCAGATCGCCGCTGAAGAGGATTTTGTAATGGGTTTCGTTCATGTGGCGTCCATGTCACTAGAGGGGTGGGTTTGTAGACGGGGCTGCACGAGCGACGTGAAGGCGGCGATTCCTCGTCGATGCGGAAACGTCTTTCGTGCGTCTTCGTCCGGCGCGTGAGCGCTCAGAATGGCTTGACCACTACCAGAATAACGATCACCAGAAGGAACAGCACCGGCACTTCGTTGAACCAGCGATAGAAGACGTGTCCGCGAGTATTTTCATCGCGAGCGAAGCGCTTCAGTTGCGCGCCGCACATGTGGTGATAGCCGATTAATACCAGGACGAGGGCAAGCTTGGCATGCAGCCAACCGCCGCTGGTGAACAGCCCCGGGTTTAATATCAGCATCCATGTTCCGAACACCAAGGTAGCTACCATCGACGGCAGCATGATGCCGCGATAGAGCTTGCGCTCCATGACTTTGAAGCGCTCGCGGCTGATCGTATCTTCACTCATGGCGTGATAGACGAAGAGGCGGGGGAGATAGAAAAGGCCGGCAAACCAGCAGACGATCGAGATGATGTGAAATGCCTTGAGCCAGAGGTAGAGCATGCGCAAGCGTCCTGCAGTCAGAATGTCAGCGATAGTATTGTTTGTGGGACGATACGTCATCCCGATGGTTGGCCGGCAATCAAAGCAGCTTTATCATCGAGCCCTTTTAAGGCGTTCATTGCGAGGCAGACATGGTCAAGGTCGGTATCGTCGGCGGCACAGGCTACACCGGGGTGGAATTGTTGCGCCTGCTGGCGCAGCACCCGCAGGCCGAAGTAGTGGTGATCACCTCGCGCTCTGAAGACGGCGTGAAGGTTACCGACATGTATCCGAACCTCCGAGGTCACTATGACGGTCTCGCGTTCAGTGTGCCGGATGTGTCGACACTGGGTGCCTGTGACGTGGTCTTCTTCGCGACCCCACACGGGGTCGCGCACGCCTTGGCGGGCGAGTTGCTGGCGACCGGTACACGTGTTATCGACCTGTCGGCCGATTTCCGTCTGCAGGATGCCAATGAGTGGGCCAGATGGTACGGCCAACCCCATGGCGCGCCGCAGTTGTTGAACGAGGCCGTCTATGGTCTGCCGGAAGTCAACCGGGAACGGATCAAGACTGCTCGGTTGATCGCGGTACCCGGCTGCTACCCGACTGCTACCCAGCTGGGATTCCTTCCGTTGCTGGAAAACGGTCTGGCCGACAACCAGCGGTTAATCGCCGACTGCAAATCCGGGGTCAGTGGGGCAGGGCGCGCCGCCAAGATTGGCTCTTTGTTCACTGAGGCAGGTGAGAGCATGATGGCCTATGCGGTCAAGGGACACCGCCATCTTCCGGAAATCAGCCAGGGGCTGCGTCGCGCTGCCAATGGTGAGGTCGGGCTGACGTTCGTTCCGCATCTGACGCCGATGATCCGCGGCATTCATGCAACGCTTTATGCCTCGGTGGCCGACACTTCGGTGGATCTGCAGTCGCTCTACGAGAAACGTTACGCGAACGAGCCCTTTGTCGACGTGATGCCTGCTGGCAGTCATCCGGAGACGCGCAGCGTACGCGGTGCAAACATGTGCCGGATTGCCGTGCATCGCCCGCAAGGCGGAGACCTCGTCGTCATACTCTCGGTCATCGATAATCTGGTTAAGGGCGCATCGGGGCAGGCGATCCAGAACATGAACATCATGTTTGGGCTGGAAGAGCGCCTTGGCCTGAACAATGTGGCGTTACTGCCCTAAAACACCCGTTGGCATGCGAATAGCTCAGCGGTTTGCCCGATGGTGCGCATAGGCTTTCTCAGCCACAACTGGCTGGCTAATAGTTGACCGATTTGGTGGGGTAAGCCGATAATGCCTCGCCATAGCAGTAGGCGTTCTAGCGCCGGGAGAACTCAATGAGTGTCGAATCCTTCACACCCACCGCGATCCAGTTCAGTCAGGGTGCCGCGAGCAAGGTGAAGACCCTGGTCGAAGAAGAGGGCAACCCGCGCCTTAAATTGCGAGTGTTCGTCACTGGCGGTGGCTGCTCCGGTTTTCAGTACGGCTTTACCTTCGACGAGGAGGTGGCGGATGACGACACCATCATCGAGCGTGAGGGGGTTAGCCTGGTGGTGGATCCGATGAGCTATCAGTATCTGGCTGGCGCGGAAGTCGATTACCAGGAGGGACTTGAGGGGTCTCGCTTTGTAATCAAGAACCCGAATGCGACAACAACATGTGGCTGCGGCCAATCATTCTCGATCTGACAGTAGTTTCGTGTTGCTAAACGCCGCGCCATGCACGGCGTTTTTGATGGCGGGCATTATGTCCTTTAAGCTGGATAGATGGCGCCGAGCACCCGCAATCCGCGGGCGCCGGTCACGCTGGGGCGATTGGCAGGAATGTTTTCTAGGCAACAGTGGGCCAGCCAAGCAAACGCCATGGCTTCCACCCAGTCCGGCGGGATGCCGAAGGCGTCCGTACTGCAGACGTGACGTCCCGGCTGCAGGGCCTGCAGTCGGCGCATCAGGAAGGAGTTGTGAACGCCCCCGCCGCAAACGAGAAGCTCCTGCGCGGTGGGCTGCGCGAGTTCCAGAGCATTGCTGATGCTCCTTGCCGTCAGCTCCACCAATGTTGCCTGAACGTCTTCGGGTGAGAGGGCTGTCGCACCTGCCAAGTGGCGTTCCAACCAAGTCAGGTTGAAGAGCTCTCGTCCGGTACTTTTGGGGCCTCGCACGGCAAAGAACTCGTCGGCTAACATGGCTTGCAGCAGGCTCTGGTTCACTCTGCCGCTTGCGGCCCATTCCCCGTCACGATCGAACGGCAGATCGCACTGTCGTTGGATCCACGCATCCAGCAAGACATTTCCGGGGCCGCAATCGAAACCACGAACAGTTTGTTGTGGTTCAAGGAGGCTGAGATTGCTGAACCCGCCGATATTGAGAATTGCACGAGCTTTACTGCTGTCGCGAAAGACTGCTTCGTGAAAAGCAGGGACTAACGGAGCACCTTGCCCGCCGGCTGCGACGTCTCGACGACGAAAGTCACCAACGACGGTTATGCCTGTGAGCTCGGCAAGCAATGCAGGATTGCCAATCTGAATGCTGAAGCCTCGAGTAGGTTCGTGGCGTACGGTTTGGCCATGACTGCCGATCGCACGAATGGCTTCGGGCTTGAGCTGGTTCTCGTCCAGCAGCGCTCGTATGACTGAGGCGGCAAACTCAACCCAGCTATGCTCGGTAGTCGCAGCTCTGGCAAGTTCGTCAGGGCCCGAGGAACAGAGCTCTAGGATATTTTGGCGAAGTGTGGCTGGCAGTGGCTCGAAGCGGCTTGCGGCAAGTTTGGTCTGCACGCCCTGCTCGATCAAGGCAACATCCAGCCCATCCAGGCTGGTGCCCGACATGACGCCGATATACAGCGTCATGCTTATTGCTTATTGAGTGCAAGCATGGTGGCTCGTTCGTCATCCATGCGCGCCATCAGCGGCTGACTCAGCTGCAGGAAGCGTTGCTTCTCGTTCTTCGCTATGGGGTCGGCCATGGGCAATTTCAGACCCAGCGGGTCGACGTGTACGCCATCAACCTGGAATTCGTAATGCAGATGCGGTCCGGTAGAAAGTCCGGTGGTACCGATGTAGCCGATGATCTGACCTTGTTTGACCGAGGATCCGTTTCTTACCCCTTTGGCAAATCCCTGCATGTGCGCGTATAGCGTGCGGTAGCGCTGACCGTGCTGGATCACCACTGTATTGCCGTAGCCGCCCTTACGCCCGGCAAGTAGCACCTTGCCGTCACCGGCACTCTTAATCGGGGTGCCATGCGGTGCGGCATAGTCAACGCCCTTGTGGGCGCGGATCTTGTTCAGAATGGGATGTTTACGTCCATTAGAGAAGCGAGAGCTGATGCGCGCGAAGTCGACAGGCGTGCGAATGAAGGCTTTACGCATGCTGGTGCCGTCTGCATTGTAATAACTGGTGGTGCCGCCCTTGTTGGTGTAGCGCACCGCGGTAAAGGCTTTGCCTCGATTGACAAAGCGGGCAGCGAGGATATTGCCAGTTCCGACGCGACGGCCTTCGACGATCTTTTCTTCGTATATCAGTTCGAATGAGTCGCCTTTGCGGATGTCTAGTGCGAAATCGATGTCGTAGCCGAACACGTTCGCTAGATCCATGGTGAGGTTATGAGAGAGGCCGGCTCGTTTAGCTGCGACAAACAGGCTGCTATCAATCTCGCCGTGTGCGTACACGGATCTGACTTCCGGTTTAATCTGCTCCTTCTTAAAGGAGTAGCCCTTTGAGGTTCTTTCAAGATGCAGGCTCTCGAGAGCGTTGATCCTGCTTTTTAGTCCGGCCAGTTCGCCTTGTTCGGTCAGCTGGAACTCGATTACCTGGCCAATCTTCAGCTGAGTCAGCTGTTTCGCCTCTTTGCTGCTGGTGAGCACGCTGTGGACCGTACTCGTGCCAAGGCCCGCCTTGGCGAATAGCGTTGATAGCGTATCGCCATTGGCAACCACGAGCGTTTTGGCAAGGGGATTCACCTCGGGCTCAGGCAATTCAGCGGTTTCATCGCGTTCATTATCAATGGTGGCGAAAGGTGCCTCAGCCCGACTACCGGGGGCCTCGCCTTCAGCCTGCGGCGAGACTGCCTGCTCGGTGGCGTAGTCCAGCCGCAGATCAATGAAGCTCTTTTTGGCTTCTACCTCGCGAGACGGAAATACAAGCAATGCCAGGCTTAGGAGCGCAGCGACGCCGCTAGCTGCCAGCAGGTGGCTCTTCGGGTAGATAGGGGCTTTGGGATAAGTCATTAGATATCTGGCATGTTTTTGCACAGGAAATAACTGTCTAAAATATAAGCAAACCCCGCTCGAGGCAACCCTTGCAGGCGTTCCATCTGTCGATCAGCCCACAGGTCACGAACTTGTATTTTGCGCGTGATCTTGTAAGGCTTGCGGCTTTTATTTCTAGGTGCGGAGCCCCCCATGAAGTCGATTGAAGAGCAGTTGTCGGTCATTAAGCGGGGTGCTGATGAGGTGCTCGTTGAGTCGGAATTGATTGCCAAACTGAAGCGCGGACAGCCGCTGCGCGTCAAGGCAGGGTTCGATCCGACGGCCCCTGACCTTCACCTGGGGCACACGGTGCTGATCAACAAAATGCGCCAGCTGCAGGAGCTGGGGCATCAGGTGATTTTCCTCATAGGCGACTTCACGGGCATGATCGGTGATCCCAGTGGGAAAAGTGCGACCCGGCCCCCATTGACGAGGGATCAGGTTCTGGAGAATGCGGAAACCTATAAGGCACAAGTGTTCAAAATTCTGGACCCTGCGAAAACCGAGGTTGCGTTCAATTCGACGTGGATGGATCAGCTGAAGCCTTCCGATTTCATCAGGCTTGCCTCGCAGTACACCGTGGCGCGCATGCTTGAGCGCGACGACTTCAGCAAGCGGTATGCCAGTAACCAGTCCATCGCGATTCATGAATTCCTGTATCCGCTGGTTCAGGGTTATGACTCGGTGGCATTGAAGGCGGACATCGAGCTCGGGGGGACTGACCAGAAGTTCAATCTGCTCATGGGGCGTGAGCTGCAGCGGGCCTATGGTCAGGAGTCGCAGTGTGTGATCACGATGCCGCTGCTGGAGGGCTTGGATGGCGTCAAGAAGATGTCCAAATCGCTGGGTAACTATGTTGGTATCCAAGAGTTGCCTGGTGTCATGTACAGCAAGCTAGTCTCGATTCCTGATGGTTTGATGTGGCGATACTTCGAATTGCTCAGTTTCCGTTCTGTAGATGAGATTGAAGCATTTCGCTCCGACGTAGAGCGCGGCGCGAATCCGCGGGATATAAAGATCAAGCTGGCAGAAGAGATCGTGGCGCGCTTTCATGGTGAAGAGGCCGCAGCAGTGGCGCATCGCTCGGCAGGTAACAGGATGAGGGGTGGCGAGCTGCCGGATGATTTGCCGGAAGTCGAGTTGATGTCCGATCAGGATATGCCGATCGCATCCGTGCTTAATAAGGCTGGGCTTGTCAAAAACGCGGCGATGGCGCGTGACCTTTTGGGGGCTGGAGGGGTCCGGGTGGATGGGGGGGTTGTTGACCGGGGCTTTGTATTTCAATGTGGGGCGGTCCATATTTGCCAGGCGGGTAAGAAGTCAGCTGCGCGGATTACTCTGAAATTGAGCAAAACTGAAATAAGCGGTTGACGCCAGTTTTGAGGCCCCTATAATGCGCACCACTTCCGGCGCAGTCCTTAAGTAAAACCTCTTGTAAATCAAAAGGTTAGCTAAATAAAAGGGTTGCGTCGGTGGCGGATTCGAGTAGAATGCGCCGGGCTGACAGGGCGGTGGTTGAGTTCTGTTGGTGGCTTCGGTCGGATTGATCGGAGGCGGTTGAAAGAGGTGGTTGACAGCGGTTTTGAACGCTGTATGATTCGCCTCCCGCTGATGAGAGATGCAGATTGATCGGGGCGGCAAGCGGTTGAGTAGAAAAGAAATTTTCGAAAAAACAGCTTGACAGTGAGAAGGGCTGCTGTAAAATGCGCGGCCTCGGTTGAGACGAAAGGCTTGATCGAAACGCTCTTTAACAACTGAATCAAGCAATTCGTGTGGGTGCTTGTGGATGTAAGACTGGTAGTCGCAA
>NZ_JAOEIY010000006.1:0-375748 GCF_025966695.1 Stutzerimonas sp. S1
ATCGTCGGTCTGCGTCCGACCACCAAGACCACCTGCACCGGCGTGGAAATGTTCCGCAAGCTGCTGGACGAAGGTCGGGCCGGTGAGAACTGCGGCGTCCTGCTGCGCGGTACCAAGCGTGATGACGTCGAGCGTGGCCAGGTTCTGGCCAAGCCGGGCACCATCAAGCCGCACACCAAGTTCGAAGCTGAAGTGTACGTACTGTCCAAGGAAGAAGGTGGTCGTCACACCCCGTTCTTCAAGGGCTATCGTCCGCAGTTCTACTTCCGTACCACTGACGTGACCGGTTCGTGCGAGCTGCCGGAGGGCGTTGAGATGGTGATGCCGGGCGACAACGTGAAAATGGTTGTCACCCTGATCAAGCCGATCGCTATGGAAGACGGCCTGCGCTTCGCAATTCGCGAAGGCGGTCGTACCGTTGGCGCCGGTGTGGTTGCCAAGATCGTCGAGTAATATTTGTCGATGATGAAAAAGGCCCCTTCGGGGCCTTTTTCTATTGTTGATCATTTATTGACACCCTATGGGCGCATCCGTACAATTGCGCCTCCTTTTACCGGGGGTATTGCGCCTGGTAGGGTGGCTACTTGGAGTCTGAGGTCAAAATGCAAAACCAACAAATCCGTATTCGGTTGAAGGCTTTTGACCATCGCCTGATCGATCAATCAACCCAGGAAATCGTGGAAACCGCGAAACGTACTGGTGCTCAGGTGCGTGGTCCGATTCCGCTGCCAACCCGCAAAGAGCGGTTCACTGTGCTGGTTTCTCCGCACGTCAATAAGGACGCGCGCGATCAGTATGAAATTCGAACCCATAAGCGCGTGCTGGACATCGTTCAGCCAACCGACAAAACCGTCGATGCGCTGATGAAGCTCGATCTTGCGGCTGGTGTGGAAGTGCAGATCAGCCTCGGCTAAAACCTTGGAGTTTTAGTCGTGTAACGCTCTGAAATGGGCGGCCATAGCGGGTGAAAGCCCCGTACACTCAAGAGGTTTCAAAATGACTATTGGTGTAGTCGGTCGTAAATGCGGCATGACCCGCGTTTTCACCGAGGATGGTGTCTCTATTCCGGTTACGGTCATCGAGATCGAGCCGAATCGCGTCACTCAGTTCAAGAATGAAGAGAGCGATGGCTACCGTGCAGTGCAGGTCACTGTCGGCGAGCGTCGCGCGTCCCGTGTCACCAAGGCTCAGGCCGGTCACTTCGCCAAGGCGAATGTTGCTGCAGGTCGTGGCGTCTGGGAATTCCGCCTCGATGGTGAGGAGTTCCAGGTTGGTGATCAGATCAATGCCGAGATTTTCCAGGCAGGGCAGCTGGTGGATGTCACCGGGCAGTCCAAGGGTAAAGGCTTTGCCGGTACCATCAAGCGCTGGAACTTCCGTGGTCAGGACAATACCCACGGTAACTCCGTATCCCACCGCGTCCCGGGCTCTATCGGTCAGTGCCAGACTCCAGGTCGTGTATTCAAGGGCAAGAAGATGTCCGGGCACATGGGCGCCGAGCGCGTAACCGTGCAGTCTCTGGAAATCGTGCGTGTCGATGCTGAGCGGAACCTGCTTTTGGTGAAGGGTGCAGTGCCCGGCGCCACTGGTGGTGACGTGCTCGTGCGTCCGGCCGCCAAGGCTCGCGGTTAAGGGGGAGTTCACATGCAATTGAATGTAAATGGCGCACAGGCCATCGAAGTCTCCGATCGCGCCTTTGGTGGCGAGTTCAACGAGACGCTGGTGCATCAGGCTGTAGTCGCCTACATGGCTGGCGGTCGTCAGGGCAGCAAGCAGCAGAAGACCCGTTCGGACGTTTCCGGTGGCGGTAAGCGCCCGTGGCGTCAGAAGGGCACCGGTCGTGCTCGTGCCGGTACCAGCCGTGGGCCGATCTGGCGTGGTGGTGGTGTGACCTTCGCTGCGCGTCCGCAGAATCACGATCAGAAGCTGAACAAGAAGATGTATCGCGCAGCGCTGCGTTCCATCCTTGCTGAGCTCGTTCGTTCGGAGCGGCTGGTTGTTGTCGAGGACTTCGCCGTCGATGCGCCGAAGACCAAGGTGCTTGCCAGCAAGCTGAATGGCATGGGTCTGAACGACGTGCTGATCGTTTCCGAGGCTGTCGATCAGAATCTGTACCTCGCCGCTCGCAATCTGCCGCATGTGGATGTGCGTGACGTGCAGGGTTCGGATCCGGTTAGCCTGATCGCCTATGACAAGGTGTTGATCACCGTGTCGGCTGTGAAGAAATTCGAGGAGCTGCTGGGATGAACCAGGAACGCGTATTCAAAGTCCTGCTTGGTCCGCACGTCTCCGAGAAGGCAACCGTGCTGGCTGACAGCAAGAGCCAGTTTGTTTTCAAGGTTGCAACTGATGCAACCAAGCTGGAAATCAAGAAGGCCGTCGAAAGCCTGTTCAACGTGAAGGTCGCTACCGTCAATACCCTTAATGTCCAGGGCAAGACCAAGCGTACCGCTCGCGGCCTGGGCAAGCGCAACGACTGGAAGAAAGCGTACATCGCGCTTCAGCCGGGCCAGGATCTCGATTTCTCCGGCAGTGCTGAGTAAGGAAGGGGTGCATCATGGCAATCGTTAAATGCAAACCGACTTCCGCGGGCCGCCGCTTTGTGGTCAAGGTGGTGGGTCAGGAGCTGCACAAAGGCGCTCCTTATGCTCCGCTGCTCGAGAAGAAGTCGAAGTCCGGTGGTCGTAACAATAACGGCCGTATCACCACTCGCCACATTGGCGGTGGTCACAAGCAGCATTACCGTCTGGTCGATTTTCGTCGCAACAAGGATGGCATTCCTGCCATCGTCGAGCGCGTCGAATATGATCCAAACCGTACTGCGCATATCGCGCTGCTCAAGTATGCCGACGGCGAGCGTCGCTACATCATCGCGCCGAAGGGTGTGAGTGCCGGCGATCAACTGCTTTCGGGTGTTAATGCGCCGATCAAGGCCGGCAACAGCCTGCCGCTACGCAACATTCCGCTGGGTTCCACCGTTCACGGTATCGAGCTGAAGCCGGGTAAGGGTGCTCAGATTGCGCGTTCGGCGGGTGCTTCGGCTCAGCTGGTAGCGCGTGAAGGCGCCTACGTGACCCTGCGTCTGCGTTCCGGTGAGATGCGCAAGGTGCTGGCCGAGTGCCGTGCGACCCTGGGCGAAGTCTCGAACTCCGAGCACAGTCTGCGCTCGCTGGGTAAGGCCGGTGCCAAACGCTGGAAGGGCATTCGTCCTACCGTCCGTGGTGTCGCGATGAACCCGGTCGATCACCCGCACGGTGGTGGTGAAGGTCGTACCTCCGGTGGTCGTCATCCGGTGTCGCCATGGGGCTTCCCGACTAAGGGCGCGAAGACCCGCACTAACAAGCGCACCGATAACATGATCGTCCGTCGTCGCAAGTAACTAGAGGGATACGACAGTGCCGCGTTCTCTGAAAAAAGGTCCTTTTATCGATCTTCACCTACTGAAGAAGGTCGAAGCGGCGGTGGAAAAGAATGATCGCAAGCCGGTTAAAACCTGGTCGCGTCGTTCGATGATCCTGCCGCAAATGGTCGGTCTGACCATCGCTGTACATAACGGTCGTCAGCATGTCCCGGTTCTCGTGAACGAAGACATGGTCGGCCATAAACTCGGCGAGTTCGCTGCTACCCGTACCTATCGTGGGCACGTAGCGGACAAGAAAGGCAAGCGCTAAGGGGTAAGGAAAGATGGAAGTAGCCGCTAAGTTGTCGGGCGCTCGCATCTCCGCCCAGAAAGCCCGCCTGGTCGCCGACCAGATCCGCGGGAAGAAGGTGGGCGAAGCGCTCAACCTCCTGGCTTTCAGCAGCAAGAAAGCCGCCGAGATCATGAAGAAGGTGCTGGAGTCGGCCGTTGCCAACGCCGAGCACAACGAAGGCGCTGATGTGGATGACCTCAAGGTCTCCACCGTCTTCGTCAACGAGGGGCGTTCGCTTAAGCGCATCATGCCGCGTGCCAAAGGCCGCGCTGATCGCATCGTCAAGCGGTCTTGCCATATCACTGTCAAGGTTGCGGACAAGTAACGGAGTCGATCAGATGGGTCAGAAAGTACATCCCACTGGCATTCGCCTGGGAATCGTCAAGGAGCACACCTCCGTCTGGTACGCAGACGGCCGTACGTATGCAGACTATCTGCTTGCAGATCTGAACGTGCGTGAGTACCTCCAAGACAAACTAAAAAGCGCGTCCGTAAGCCGTATCGATATCCATCGCCCGGCTCAAACCGCACGCATCACCATCCACACCGCTCGTCCCGGCATCGTGATCGGCAAGAAGGGTGAAGATGTTGAGAAGCTGCGTCAGGACCTGACCAAGCAAATGGGTGTGCCTGTGCACATCAATATCGAAGAGATCCGCAAGCCGGAGCTCGACGCAATGCTGGTTGCACAGAGCGTTGCTCAGCAGCTGGAGCGTCGCGTGATGTTCCGTCGCGCCATGAAGCGCGCCGTACAGAATGCCATGCGCATTGGTGCCAAAGGCATCAAGATCCAGGTCAGTGGTCGTCTGGGTGGGGCTGAAATTGCCCGTACCGAGTGGTATCGCGAAGGGCGTGTGCCGCTGCACACCCTGCGTGCCGATATCGATTACAACACTTACGAAGCGCACACCACTTACGGTGTGATTGGCGTCAAGGTATGGATCTTCAAAGGCGAAGTGATTGGTGGTCGCCATGAAGAGCTCAAGCCGCAAGCGCCTGCGCCTCGTAAAAAAGCTGCTAAGTAAGGGGTACGCCAAATGTTGCAACCCAAGCGTACAAAATTCCGTAAGCAGATGACTGGCCACAACCGTGGTCTGGCTCAGCGCGGTAGCAAGGTCAGCTTCGGCGAGTTCGCACTGAAGTCTGTTTCCCGTGGTCGTTTGACCGCGCGTCAGATCGAGGCTGCACGTCGTGCCCTCACCCGTCACGTTAAGCGTGGCGGCAAGATCTGGATCCGCGTGTTCCCCGATAAGCCGGTTACCAAGAAGCCCCTCGAAGTTCGTATGGGTAAAGGTAAGGGTAGCGTCGAGTACTGGGTAGCCCAGATTCAGCCGGGCAAGGTGCTCTACGAGATCGAGGGTGTTTCCGAAGAGCTGGCGCGTGAGGCATTTGCCTTGGCAGCTGCGAAGCTGCCGCTCGCCACCTCCTTTGTTAAGCGGACGGTGATGTGATGAAAGCGAATGAACTTCGTGAAAAATCCGCTCAGCAGCTGAACGAGCAACTGCTCGAGCTGCTGCGCGACCAGTTCAATCTGCGTATGCAGAAAGCGACTGGCCAGTTGGGGCAGTCTCACCTGCTCTCGCAAGTCAAGCGCGACATCGCTCGTGTCAAGACTGTGCTCAACCAGCAGGCAGGTAAGTGATCATGGCTGAAGCTCAGAAAACCGTCCGCACGCTGACCGGCCGCGTCGTCAGCGACAAGATGGACAAGACCATCACCGTTCTGATCGAGCGTCGCGTCAAGCACCCGATCTACGGTAAATACGTTAAGCGTTCGACCAAGCTGCACGCTCACGACGAAACCAACCAGTGCCGCATCGGCGACAAGGTCACTATCCGCGAGACTCGTCCGCTGGCTAAGACCAAGACCTGGATGCTGGTTGATGTCGTTGAACGCGCTGTTGAAGTTTAAGGGCTAGGGGTCGGAGAAATTATATGATTCAGACTCAATCCATGCTCGATGTGGCTGATAACAGTGGCGCTCGTCGCGTCATGTGTATCAAGGTGCTCGGCGGTTCGCACCGCCGTTACGCCGGCATCGGCGACATTATTAAAGTTACCGTCAAGGAAGCGATTCCGCGTGGCAAGGTCAAGAAAGGCCAGGTGATGACTGCTGTGGTAGTCCGCACCCGTCACGGTGTGCGCCGTCCCGATGGTTCCATCATCCGCTTCGATGGCAATGCTGCTGTTCTGCTGAACAATAAGCAGGAGCCTATCGGCACCCGTATCTTTGGGCCGGTGACTCGTGAGCTTCGTTCCGAGAAGTTCATGAAGATCGTCTCGCTCGCCCCTGAAGTGCTGTAAGGAGTAGCCGCATGCAAAAGATTCGTCGCGACGACGAGATCGTCGTCATCGCCGGCAAAGACAAGGGCAAGCGCGGAAAGGTGCTCAAGGTTCTCGCTGACGGCCGTGTGGTCGTCGGTGGAGTCAACCTGGTCAAGCGCCATACCAAGCCGAACCCGATGTCCGGCGTTCAGGGCGGTATCGTCGAGAAGGAGGCGCCTCTGCACGTCTCCAACGTCGCCATTTTCAACGGCGAAACCAACAAGGCAGACCGCGTTGGCTTCAAGGTTGAAGACGGCAAGAAAATCCGTGTCTTCAAGTCGACCCAGAAGCCGGTTGGCGCTTGAGACTGCTAGGTAGATAACCATGGCACGACTAAAAGAAGTTTATCGGAAGGAAATCGCGCCCAAGCTGAAGGAAGAACTTCAGCTCAGTAACGTGATGGAAGTTCCGCGCATTACCAAGATCACCCTCAATATGGGTATCGGCGAAGCGATCGGTGACAAGAAGATCATCGACAACGCAGTTGCTGATCTGGAGAAGATCACTGGCCAGAAGGTCGTTGTGACCCATGCTCGCAAGTCCATTGCGGGCTTCAAGGTTCGCGAAGGTTGGCCGATCGGCGTCAAAGTAACTCTGCGTCGCGAGCGTATGTACGAGTTTCTTGATCGTCTGCTGTCCATTTCGCTTCCGCGGGTTCGCGACTTCCGTGGCCTGAATGCCAAGTCCTTTGATGGTCGTGGCAATTACAGCATGGGCGTCAAAGAGCAGATCATCTTCCCGGAAATCGATTACGACAAGATCGATGCCCTGCGTGGTCTGGATATCACTCTGACCACTACTGCTCGGACGGATGAAGAGGGTCGCGCGCTGCTGCGTGCCTTCAACTTCCCGTTCCGTAACTGATTGGAGTAGGCACATGGCTAAGCAAAGCATGAAGAACCGTGAGCTGAAGCGTCAGCAAACGGTTGCCAAGTTCGCCCAGAAGCGCGCAGCACTGAAAGCAGTCATTGCCAATCCGGAATCCAGTCCGGAAGCGCGCTGGGAAGCTCAGGTGGCTCTACAGAAGCAACCCCGCGACGCAAGCGCGTCGCGCCTGCGCAACCGCTGCCGTCTGACTGGACGTCCGCATGGCGTTTACCGCAAGTTTGGTTTGGCGCGCAACATGCTGCGCCAGGCTGCAATGCGCGGTGACGTTCCCGGTCTGGTCAAGGCCAGCTGGTAACAAGACAAACAGGACCTTCGGGTCCTGTTTGTTTTTCGATCAAGCCCCTTGCGGGGCTTGATTCGCTTATGGCGACTCTCTAGAATGTCCGGCTCGCCTGAGCCTCGCACTTTGCCGGGTTTGTCCATTGGCGACACGAGCCGTCAAGGCTTATTTTTTTGTTTTAGGAGCTAAGAGCCCATGAGTATGCAGGACCCGTTAGCGGACATGCTAACTCGTATCCGTAATGCCCAGATGGCCGAAAAGTCCGTCGTAAGCATGCCGTCTTCCACGCTGAAGGTGGCGGTAGCCAATGTTCTTCAGGGCGAAGGCTATATCGCGGGATACCAGGTCAGTGGTGATGCCAAGCCGCAGCTGTCCATCGAGCTGAAGTACTTCGAAGGCCGTCCGGTCATCGAAGAACTCAAGCGCGTAAGTCGTCCTGGCCTGCGCCAGTACAAGTCCGTTGACCAGTTGCCGAAAGTACGCGGTGGCCTGGGTGTGTCGATCGTTTCCACCAACAAGGGTGTGATGACTGATCGTGCTGCTCGCGCTGCTGGTGTTGGCGGCGAAGTGCTTTGCACTGTGTTCTAAGGGGGGGATAAGCATGTCTCGCGTTGCTAAGAACCCCGTCAAGCTGCCCGCTGGCGTTGAAATCAAGATGTCTGGTCAGCAGCTTTCGGTGAAGGGCGCAAAAGGCGCTCTCGAACTGAATGTTCACCCGTCTGTGGAAGTGATCCAAGAAGCCGGCGAACTGCGCTTTGCTGGTCGTAATGGTGATCAGCAGACTCGCGCCATGGCTGGTACCACTCGTGCGCTGGTCAACAATATGGTGATCGGCGTTAGCCAGGGCTTCGAGCGCAAGCTTCAGCTGGTTGGTGTTGGTTACAAGGCGCAAGCCAAAGGTCAGGTGCTGAACCTCGCGCTCGGTTTCTCCCATCCGATCGACTACGCGTTGCCGGAAGGTGTGGTTGCCGAAACCCCGAACCAGACCGAGATCCTGATCAAGGGTGTCGACAAGCAACTGGTTGGTCAGGTCGCTGCGGAGATTCGCGATTTCCGTCGCCCTGAACCTTATAAGGGCAAGGGTGTTCGTTACGCGGATGAAGTCGTCCGTCGTAAAGAAGCCAAGAAGAAGTAGGGCATAGCAAATGACCGACAAAAAAGTTACTCGACTGCGTCGCGCTCGCAAAGCACGCCTGAAAATGCACGAGCTCGAAGCCGTGCGTTTGTGCGTGTATCGCTCTTCGCAGCACATCTACGCCCAGGTCATTTCGGCCGATGGCGGCAAGGTTCTGGCCAGCGCCTCTACCTTGGACAAAGCACTGCGTGATGGCGCCACTGGCAATGTCGACGCGGCCAAGAAAGTTGGCGAGCTGGTTGCCGAGCGTGCAAAAGCCGCTGGTGTAACGCAGGTTGCATTCGACCGTTCTGGCTTCAAGTACCACGGTCGTGTCAAGGCACTGGCCGATGCTGCTCGTGAAGGCGGGCTGGAGTTCTAAGTTATGGCAAATAACGAGCAAAAGCGCGACGAAGGCTACATCGAGAAGCTGGTTCAAGTTAACCGCGTCGCAAAAACCGTAAAGGGTGGCCGTATCTTCACCTTCACCGCCCTGACTGTCGTTGGTGACGGAAAGGGTCGTGTAGGCTTCGGTCGTGGCAAGTCCCGCGAAGTGCCGGCTGCCATCCAGAAGGCCATGGAGGCGGCTCGCCGCAACATGATCCAGGTCGACCTGAATGGCACTACCCTGCAGTATCCAACCAAGGCTGCGCATGGCGCTTCCAAGATCTACATGCAACCTGCGTCCGAAGGTACCGGGGTTATCGCCGGTGGTGCTATGCGCGCCATTTTGGAAGTTGCTGGCGTGCAGAACGTTCTGGCTAAGTGCTATGGCTCGACCAATCCTGTTAACGTTGTTCACGCTACGTTCAAGGGTCTGAAGGCTATGCAGTCGCCTGAGTCTGTCGCTGCTAAGCGTGGCAAGAGCGTCGAGGAGATTCTCTAACCATGGCTAACGCTACTGTCAAAGTCACGCTGGTCAAAAGCGTGAACGGCCGTCTGGCCAATCACAAGGCATGCGTCAAGGGCTTGGGCCTGCGTCGCATTGGTCATACCGTTGAGGTTCAGGACACTCCTGAAAACCGCGGGATGATCAACAAGGCCTACTACCTTCTCCGTGTGGAGGGCTAATCATGCAATTGAACGATCTGCGTTCTGCGCCGGGTGCCCGTCGCGAAAAGCTGCGTCCCGGTCGTGGTATCGGCAGCGGACTCGGCAAGACCGGTGGCCGTGGCCATAAGGGTCAGACCTCCCGTTCCGGTGGCAAGATTGCTCCGGGTTTCGAGGGTGGTCAGCAGCCGTTGCATCGTCGCCTGCCGAAGTTCGGCTTCGTTTCCCTCAAGGCTATGGATCGCGCTGAGGTGCGTACGTCCGAACTGGCTAAGGTGGAAGGCGATGTCGTTTCCGTGCAGAGCCTGAAAGATGCCAACATCATCAACCAGAACGTACAGCGCGTAAAAGTTATGCTGTCCGGTGAGGTTGGTCGTGCGGTCACTCTCAAGGGTATCGCAGCCACCAAGGGTGCGCGTGCGGCTATCGAAGCAGCTGGCGGCAAGTTCGAGGAATAAATGGCTAAGCAAGGTGCTCTCTCCGCGCTGAGTAATGGCGGGCTGTCCGAACTCTGGGCTCGTCTGCGCTTTCTGTTCATGGCGATCATCGTCTATCGGATTGGCGCACACATCCCGGTGCCAGGGATCAATCCCGACAGGTTGGCCGAGCTGTTCCGTCAGAACGAAGGGACCATCCTTAGCCTGTTCAACATGTTTTCCGGCGGCGCGCTGGAGCGCATGAGCATTTTTGCATTGGGAATCATGCCGTACATTTCGGCGTCGATCATCATGCAGCTCATGACCGCTGTCAGCCCGCAGCTGGAGCAGTTGAAGAAAGAGGGGGAGGCCGGGCGTCGCAAGATCAGTCAGTACACGCGTTACGGTACGTTGTTGCTGGCGATCGTGCAGGCTATCGGTATGTCGGTCGGGTTGGCGGGCCAAGGCGTTGCATTCAACAATGACTTCGGCTTCTATTTCGTGGCCATCACCACCTTCGTGGCGGGTGCGATGTTCATGATGTGGCTCGGTGAGCAGATTACTGAGCGAGGGGTTGGCAATGGGATCTCCATGCTGATCTTCGCTGGGATCGTCGCCGGGTTGCCGGGCGCCTTAGGTCAGTCCTTCGAGTCTGCGCGGCAGGGAGATATTAATATTATCGCCTTGCTTGCAGTGGGCTTGCTGGCGGTTGCGATCATCGGCTTTGTGGTCTTCATTGAGCGTGGCCAGCGGCGTATCGCTGTTCACTATGCCAAGCGTCAGCAGGGCCGCAAGGTTTTCGCTGCGCAGACCAGTCATCTGCCGTTGAAGGTGAATATGGCGGGTGTTATCCCGGCAATTTTTGCTAGCAGCATCCTGCTCTTCCCCGCGTCGTTGGGTCAGTGGTTCGGTCAGTCCGAGAGTATGGGTTGGCTGGCTGATATTTCCCAGGCGATCGCTCCCGGCCAGCCTCTGAATATCTTGCTGTTCAGTGCCGGTATCATTTTCTTCTGCTTCTTCTACACAGCCTTGATGTTCAACCCTAAGGATGTTGCGGAGAATCTTAAGAAGTCCGGTGCGTTTATCCCAGGGATTCGTCCTGGTGAGCAGTCGGCGCGCTATATCGATGGTGTGTTGACTCGTTTGACCATGTTCGGCGCTCTGTACATGACGGCTGTCTGCCTGCTTCCGCAGTTCCTTGTGGTCGCAGCCAATGTGCCGTTCTATCTTGGCGGGACCTCGTTGCTGATCGTGGTGGTGGTAGTCATGGATTTCATGTCTCAAGTGCAATCCCACCTCATGTCGCACCAGTACGATTCCCTGATGAAGAAAGCCAACCTGAAGAGCTACGGCAGCGGCATGCTCCGCTAAAGTGGTTCGTAAGGTTCGAGGAGTTGGTGATGAAAGTTCGTGCGTCGGTTAAGAAGCTGTGCCGTAACTGCAAGATCATCCGTCGCGACGGTGTCGTGCGCGTGATCTGCAGCGCGGAGCCGCGTCACAAGCAGCGCCAGGGCTGATTGTGTAAAGCGTAAGAACCCGGCAGCTAGTGCGCTGCCGGGTTGAATATTTGTTTCTACAGCGTTAATATCTCGCGCCCTTTTCTTGGCTTCCGGGGCGTAGGTAGCTGTCAATTGGAGTTTCACTGAATGGCCCGTATTGCAGGCGTCAACATTCCGGATAACAAGCACACTGTTATCTCGCTGACCTACATCTACGGTGTTGGTCGCACCCGTGCGCAGGAAATCTGTGCCGCTACCGGCGTAAATCCGGCAGCAAAGATCAAGGATCTTTCCGACGAGCAGGTCGAACTGCTGCGTGGCGAAGTCGGCAAGTTCATCGTTGAGGGCGACCTGCGTCGCGAAGTCAACATGAAAATCAAGCGCTTGATGGACCTGGGTTGCTATCGCGGCCTGCGCCATCGTCGTGGTCTGCCGGTTCGCGGTCAGCGTACCAAGACCAACGCACGTACCCGTAAGGGCCCGCGCAAGCCGATCCGCAAGTAATCGCGTTAGCGAATCGACAGGAATTTAGTCATGGCAAAACCTGCTGCTCGTCCTCGTAAGAAAATCAAAAAGACAGTGGTTGATGGCATCGCCCATATCCACGCGTCTTTCAACAACACCATCGTGACCATCACGGATCGTCAGGGCAATGCGCTGTCCTGGGCTACCTCCGGTGGTTCGGGCTTCCGCGGCTCGCGTAAGTCCACTCCGTTCGCCGCCCAGATCGCCGCTGAGCGTGCTGGTCAGGCCGCTCTGGAGTATGGTCTGAAGAACCTCGACGTTAACGTCAAGGGTCCAGGTCCAGGTCGCGAATCCGCTGTGCGTGCTCTGAACGCCTGCGGCTATAAAATCGCCAGCATCACCGACGTGACGCCGATCCCGCACAACGGGTGCCGTCCGCCGAAGAAGCGCCGCGTGTAATCAGGAGACAGTAAAGAATGGCTCGTTATATTGGTCCCAAGTGCAAACTGTCTCGTCGTGAAGGCACTGATCTCTTCCTGAAGAGTGGTGCGCGCGCGCTCGAATCCAAGTGCAACATTGAAACTCCGCCGGGTGTGCATGGCCAGCGTCGTGGCCGACTGTCCGACTACGGCACCCAGCTGCGCGAGAAGCAGAAGGTGCGCCGCATCTACGGTGTGCTGGAGCGTCAGTTCAGCGGTTACTACAAGGAAGCTGCCAGCCGCAAGGGTGCTACCGGCGAGAACCTGCTGCAGCTGCTCGAGTGCCGTCTGGACAACGTCGTGTATCGCATGGGCTTCGGCTCCACTCGTGCCGAATCGCGCCAGCTGGTCTCGCACAAGTCGATCACCGTCAACGGTCAGACCGTGAACATCCCGTCTTACCAGGTCAAGGCCGGTGACGTGGTTGCGGTTCGCGAGAAGTGCCGTAACCAGCTGCGTATCGCCCAGGCCCTCGAACTGTGCGCACAGCGCGGTCGCGTTGAATGGGTCGAAGTAGACGCCGACAAGAAAACCGGTGTTTTCAAGAATGTTCCGGCTCGCAGCGATCTGTCCGCCGACATCAACGAAAACCTGATTGTCGAGCTCTACTCCAAGTAAGGGCTAGAAAATAGGTGTATCCATGCAGAGTTCGGTAAATGAGTTCCTGACCCCCCGCCATATCGATGTGCAGGTGGTCAGTCCGACCCGTGCCAAGATCACTCTCGAGCCCCTCGAGCGTGGTTTTGGCCACACCCTGGGCAACGCGCTGCGTCGTATTCTGTTGTCCTCCATGCCCGGCTGCGCTGTGGTCGAGGCTGAGATCGACGGTGTGCTCCACGAGTACAGCGCCATCGAGGGCGTGCAGGAAGATGTAATCGAAATCCTGCTCAACCTCAAAGGTATCGCCATCAAGCTGCACGGCCGTGATGAAGTGACCTTGAGCCTGGTGAAGAAGGGCGCGGGCGCTGTGACCGCTGCCGATATCCAGCTGGATCACGATGTTGAAATCGTCAATGGCGATCACCTGATCGCCAATCTGGCGGCCAACGGCTCGATCAACATGAAGCTCAAGGTCGCTCGCGGCCGTGGTTACGAGCCTGCTGATGCGCGTCAGAGCGACGAAGACGAAAGCCGTAGCATCGGTCGTCTTCAGCTCGACGCTACCTTCAGCCCGGTTCGTCGCGTGGCTTATGTGGTCGAGAATGCTCGTGTTGAGCAGCGCACCAACCTGGACAAGCTGGTCATTGACCTGGAAACCAACGGCACCCTGGATCCCGAAGAGGCGATCCGTCGTGCAGCGACCATCCTGCAGCAGCAGCTGGCTGCGTTCGTCGACCTGAAAGGCGACAGCGAGCCGGTGGTTGTCGAGCAGGAAGACGAGATCGATCCGATCCTGTTGCGTCCGGTTGATGACTTGGAACTGACCGTACGTTCGGCCAACTGCCTCAAGGCAGAGAACATCTACTACATCGGTGATCTGATCCAGCGCACCGAAGTAGAGCTGTTGAAAACGCCGAACCTGGGCAAGAAGTCCCTGACTGAAATCAAGGACGTTCTGGCTTCGCGTGGTTTGTCCCTCGGTATGCGCCTAGATAACTGGCCGCCGGCAAGTCTCAAGAAGGACGATAAGGCCACTGCCTGATCGCCCCCAGTAACCGAACTGAACGTTTGGTAAGGAATTTCAATCATGCGTCATCGTAAAAGTGGCCGTCATCTGAGCCGCACCAGCGCCCACCGCAAGGCCATGTTCCAGAACATGGCGGTGTCGCTGTTCGAGCACGAACTGATCAAGACTACCCTGCCCAAGGCCAAGGAGCTGCGTCGCGTTGCCGAGCCGCTGATCACTTTGGCCAAGGAAGACAACGTTGCCAACCGTCGCCTGGCTTTCGACCGTACTCGCTCGAAAGCGGCAGTGGGCAAGCTGTTCAACGATTTGGGCAAGCGCTATGCCACTCGTCAGGGCGGCTATCTGCGCATCCTGAAGTGCGGTTTCCGTGCTGGGGACAATGCACCGATGGCTTACGTCGAGCTGGTTGACCGTCCGGTCGCTGGTGAAGTGGAAGCTGCCGAGTAACACGTTCGGCGGTGCAGAAGAAACCGAGCCTCAGGGCTCGGTTTTTTTATTCCTGAGAGATTTGCTCTATCAGGTGCGTTGACCTTGATCATTAGTCGGCATTTCGTGCGCTGCCTATGATGGCGCTCAACCAGCCGGTGCTCGCTGCCGGTTTGGAATATTCGATTCGTCTAGGAGAAGCAGCCATGACTGACAAGCCCAAGTTGACGACCGTCGCCGGTGCGCCGGTATGGGAGAACCAGAACTCGATGACCGCCGGCCGCCGGGGGCCGATGTTGCTGCAGGACGTTTGGTTCTTGGAGAAGCTCGCGCACTTCGACCGGGAGGTGATTCCGGAGCGGCGCATGCACGCCAAGGGGTCGGGTGCATTCGGCGAGTTCGTCGTTACCCATGACATCACGCGCTACACCAAGGCCAAGCTGTTTTCCGAAATCGGTAAGCGCACCCCGCTGTTCGCGCGTTTCTCCACCGTCGCCGGTGAACGCGGCGCAGCCGATGCCGAGCGCGATATTCGTGGTTATGCGTTGAAGTTCTACACCGAGCAGGGCAACTGGGACATGGTCGGCAACAACACGCCGGTGTTCTTCTTCCGTGACCCGCTCAAGTTTCCTGATCTCAATCATGCGGTGAAGCGGGATCCGCGAACCAACATGCGCAGCGCCAACAACAACTGGGACTTCTGGACCGGTCTGCCAGAAGCTCTGCACCAAATCACGTATGTGATGGGCGATCGGGGTATTCCAGCGTCCTATCGCCATATGCATGGGTTTGGTTCGCACACCTACAGTTTCATCAGTCCGAACAATGAGCGCTTTTGGGTGAAGTTTCATTTCCGGACTCAGCAGGGCATCCGGAATCTGACTGATGCAGAGGCGGCAGCGATCGTAGCAAATGATCGTGAAAGCTCTCAGCGCGACCTGTATGAGGCGATTGAGCGTGGAGATTACCCCCGCTGGACCATGTACGTGCAGGTCATGCCGGAGGCCGATGCGGCCAAGGTCGCTTACCATCCCTTCGACCTGACCAAGGTCTGGCCGCATGCCGACTATCCGCTGATTGAGGTCGGCTACTACGAGCTCAACCGCAACCCGGACAATTACTTCCAGGACGTGGAGCAGGCGGCGTTCACGCCAGCAAACGTTGTGCCGGGGATCAGCTTTTCGCCGGATCGGATGTTGCAGGGACGGCTGTTTTCCTACGGTGATGCGCAACGCTATCGGCTGGGCGTGAACCATCACCAGATTCCGGTGAACGCTCCGCGTTGCCCGGTTCACAGCTATCATCGCGACGGCGCCATGCGGGTCGATGGCAATCAGGGCGGGCGCCTGCACTACGAGCCGAACACCTATGGTGAATGGCAGGAGCAGCCCGACTTCAGCGAGCCGCCATTGGCATTGGTGGGGGCGGCAGATCGCTACGACTACCGTGCCGACGACGCCGACTACTTCACCCAGCCGGGAAATCTGTTCCGTCTGATGAAGGCCGATGAGCAACAACGTCTGTTCGAGAATACGGCGCGCTCGATGCAGGGAGTCGACCGGCACATCAAGATTCGTCACATCAGCCACTGTTTGAAGGCGGACCCGGCGTACGGCGCAGGAATTGCGGCTGCGCTCGATATCCCGCTGTCAGAAGTACCCGCATAACTGCGTCAAGGCGTAGATGTCAAAGAGCCCGTAGTGGTCGCTACGGGCTCTTTGTTTTTGGGGCTGCTCGTGGCTTTGAGGCGTCGAGCGGTGGTCAGCAACCTACTCTGGGCGTGTTTCCAGCGGGGTTTGGCCGTGCAGCGGAGTCCATGCGGGTATCCGCTGGGCGCTGACTTCAATGCCCGAGGATTGATCAGCCGGCTAGCGGTCGCGCTCCAGCAGTGGCTTGAGGAAATGCCCGGTGTGTGACACTGGGTTGTCCGCCACCTCTTCTGGAGTGCCGGTGGCGATGATCATGCCGCCCTTGGAGCCACCCTCGGGGCCAAGGTCAACCAGCCAGTCCGCGGTCTTGATCACGTCCAGATTGTGTTCGATGACTACCACGGTGTTGCCGTGATCGCGTAATCGATGCAACACATCGAGCAGTTGCTGGATGTCGGCGAAGTGCAGGCCGGTGGTTGGCTCGTCGAGGATGTAGAGGGTCTTGCCGGTATCACGCTTGGACAGCTCGCGGGACAGTTTTACCCGCTGCGCTTCGCCACCGGATAGAGTGGTCGCCGATTGGCCAAGCTTGATGTATGACAGGCCGACGTCGATCAGTGTCTGTAGCTTGCGCGCAACCGCCGGCACCGGATCGAAGAACTCCCGCGCTTCCTCGATGGTCATGTCGAGCACTTCGGTAATGCTCTTGCCCTTGTATTTGACCTCCAGGGTTTCGCGGTTGTAGCGCTTGCCCTTGCAGACGTCGCACGGCACATAGATGTCTGGCAGGAAGTGCATCTCCACCTTGATCACGCCATCGCCTTGGCAGGCCTCACAGCGTCCTCCCTTGACGTTGAAGGAGAAGCGTCCCGGGCCATAACCGCGTGAGCGCGCTTCCGGCACGCCGGCGAATAGTTCGCGTATCGGGGTGAACAACCCGGTATAGGTGGCAGGATTGGAGCGCGGCGTGCGGCCGATCGGGCTCTGGTCGATGTCCACTACCTTGTCCAGGTGCTGCAGGCCGTCGAACGAATCGTGCGGCGATACCTCGAGGGTTGTAGCGCCGTTGAGTGCGGTAGCGGTGATGGGGAACAGCGTGTTGTTGATAAGCGTCGATTTGCCCGAACCGGATACGCCGGTGATGCAGGTCAGCAGGCCGACCGGAATCTCCAGATCGACGTTGCGCAGGTTGTTACCGCGCGCGCCCTTGAGCTGGAGCAGTTTCTTCGGGTCGCGCGGGGTGCGCTGCCGCGGGTATTCGATCTTCACCCGGCCGGACAGGTATTTGCCGGTGAGCGAATCCGGGTGCGCCATGACCTCGTCGGGGGTGCCTTCGGCGACGATGCGGCCACCGTGCACGCCGGCACCAGGCCCGATATCCACCACGTAATCGGCGAGGCGGATGGCATCCTCGTCATGCTCCACTACGATCACGGTGTTGCCGATGTCGCGCAGATGGCGAAGGGTACCGAGCAGACGTTCATTGTCGCGCTGATGCAGGCCGATAGAGGGTTCGTCGAGGATGTACATCACGCCGACCAGCCCGGCGCCAATCTGGCTGGCAAGGCGGATGCGCTGGGCTTCTCCGCCGGACAGCGTGTCGGCACTGCGGTCGAGGGTCAGGTAGTCGAGGCCGACGTTGACCAGGAACTGCAGGCGTTCGCGAATCTCCTTGAGGATCTTGTCGGCGATCTCGCCCCGTCGCCCCGGCAACGACAATGCACCGAAGTAGTCGGTGGCGTCACCAATCGGCAGGCTGGTGACTGCCGGCAACGTCTTGTCGCCGACCCACACGTGTCGAGCCTCGCGACGCAGGCGCGTGCCTAGGCAGTCCGGGCAGTGCTGGGTGCTGAGGTATTTGGCGAGCTCCTCGCGTACCGAATTGGATTCGGTTTCCCGATAGCGCCGTTCGAGGTTGGGGATGATGCCTTCGAACGGGTGCGAGCGCTTGACGATATCGCCGCGATCATTCAGATAGCGAAACTCCACGCTTTGCTTGCCGCTACCGTAGAGCACCACCTTCTGCTGCTCGGCCGGCAACGCATCGAAGGGCTCGTCAAGGCTGAAACCGTAATGTGTGGCCAGTGAGCCGAGCATCTGGAAGTAGTAGACGTTGCGTCGATCCCAGCCGCGGATAGCACCTTCGGCGAGCGTCAGGCCGCCGTTGACCAGGCGCTTGGCATCGAAGAACTGCTTCACGCCCAGGCCGTCGCAGGTCGGGCAGGCGCCGGCCGGGTTGTTGAAGGAGAACAGCTTGGGTTCCAGCTCGCTGATCGAGTGGCCGCAGATGGGGCAGGCGAAGCGGGCGGAGAAGATCAGGTCCTCACTGCCATCATCTTCTTCCATCGATGCGACCAGGGCGATGCCATCGGCCAGCTTCAATGCCGTCTCGAATGATTCTGCCAGGCGCTGGTGCAGGTCGCCGCGCACTTTGAAGCGGTCGACTACCACGTCAATCGAATGCTTCTTCTGCTTGTCCAGCTTGGGTAGTTCATCCAGCTCGTGCAGCCGGCCGTTGATGCGCGCGCGCACGAAACCCTGAGCGCGTAATTCGTCGAATACTGCGAGATGCTCGCCTTTGCGTTCACGGATCACCGGGGCCAGCAGCATCAGCTTGCGCCCTTCCGGCAGCGCCAGCACCTGGTCGACCATCTGACTGACGGTCTGGGCCTCGAGTGGCGCGTCATGATCCGGGCAGCGTGGCGTGCCGGCCCGAGCATAGAGCAGGCGCAGGTAATCGTAGATCTCGGTAATGGTGCCGACGGTGGAGCGCGGGTTATGCGAGGTCGATTTTTGTTCGATGGAGATGGCCGGCGACAGACCTTCGATGGTATCGACGTCCGGCTTTTCCATCATCGACAGGAACTGCCGGGCGTAGGCGGACAGCGATTCGACGTAACGACGCTGGCCCTCTGCATAGAGCGTGTCGAAGGCCAGCGAGGACTTGCCGGAGCCGGACAGGCCAGTGATCACGATCAGCTTGTCGCGCGGCAAGGTCAGGTCGATGTTCTTCAAGTTGTGGGTGCGAGCCCCACGAATCAGAATCTTGTCCAAAGCAGCCTCGCGTGGCGGGCGAAAACCCGGAAGTATACGGCTGGCATGTAGTCGCGGCAAAAGCGCGCGCCTGTGCCAGGCAGGGGATGACTGTTAGAATCGCCGCCCGGTTAATTCAAGCGAGACCCTCCATGCAGGATCCTTACAGCGAGCGCATGAACGCCAGCGAAACCCGTGCAGCATCCGGGCTGGCTTTGGTTTTTGCGTTTCGCATGCTCGGCATGTTCATGGTCCTGCCGGTGCTGGCGACTTACGGTATGGAGCTGGAGGGCGCCACACCCGCGCTGATCGGCCTCGCCATCGGTGCCTATGGTTTGACCCAGGCGGTGCTGCAAATTCCGTTCGGCATGCTTTCTGATCGCATCGGCCGTTTGCCGGTGATCTATGTCGGTCTGTTGCTATTCGCCGCCGGTGCGGCGCTGGCGGCGAGTGCCGATTCCATCGGCGGTGTCATTGCAGGGCGGGTATTACAGGGCGCCGGCGCCATTTCCGCCGCGGTGATGGCGCTACTGTCGGACCTGACCCGCGAGCAGCATCGGACCAAGGCAATGGCGATGATCGGCATGAGCATCGGCTTGTCCTTCGCTGTGGCGATGGTCGTCGGGCCGCTACTGACCCGCGCCTTCGGCCTCTCCGGGTTGTTCTGGGTCACAGCGGGCATGGCCTTGCTAGGTGGGGTGATCGTCGCCATGCTGCCGCGGGCGCCCGGGCATCTGAAACACCGCGAGTCCGGGGTCGCCCGTCAGGCGCTCGGGCTGACGCTGCGCCACCCGGAACTGCTGCGTCTGGACTTCGGCATCCTGGCGCTGCACGCAATCCTCATGGCCAGCTTCGTCGCCTTGCCGCTGGCGCTAGTTGAGCAGGGTGCTCTGCCCAAGGACGAGCATTGGTGGGTGTATTTGACCGCCCTGCTGATCGGTTTTGTTGGCATGATTCCCTTCATCATCTACGGCGAGAAGAAGCGCCAGATGCGTCGGGTGCTGCTCGGTGCAGTGGCTGCGCTGTTGGCCTGCGAGCTGTTCTTCTGGCAGTTCGGTAGCGGTCTGTGGCTGCTGGTGGTCGGTATGGTGGCGTTCTTCACTGCCTTCAATCTGCTCGAAGCCTCGCTGCCCTCGCTGATCAGCAAGGTGGCGCCGGCCGGCGGTAAGGGCACGGCGATGGGGGTGTATTCCACCAGCCAGTTTCTCGGCGCCGGTGTGGGCGGCATCCTCGGCGGTTGGTTGTATCAGTACGGCGGCCTGGCGCTGGTATTCCTCGGTTGCGCGCTGCTCTGCGCGCTTTGGCTGAGCGTTGCCCTCGGCATGCGTGAACCGCCGTACGTCACCAGTCTGCGTCTGCCACTGTCGGCGAACGCCCTCGCCGACAGTGGGCTGGCGGCCCGCCTGCTGGATGTGCCAGGTGTGACGGATGCGTTGATCGTTGTGGACGAGGCGGCTGCCTACGTCAAGGTGGATACCCTTCATCTGGATCGTGCGGCGCTCGACCGGCTGCTCGCCTAGCGGGTTGTCTGTGCAGTAGCCGCGCTTTTTGCCGAGGATTCGACTGCCGCCGCTCGCGCCGGTTGGCCCCCTAGGGTGGGTAAGGTAAGATTCGCGGTCATTGGGCTTGCTCCTCGCAGCTGGAGTGTCCTCAGTGAGCCCATCCAAATCAATGTTCCAGAAAGGAGTTACCCATGGCCAGAGGGGTGAATAAAGTCATCTTGATCGGCAACGTCGGCGGTGATCCGGAAACCCGCTACCTGCCCAACGGCAATGCGGTAACCAACATTACCCTGGCGACCACCGACAGCTGGAAGGACAAGCAGACTGGCCAGCTTCAGGAGCGTACCGAATGGCATCGAGTGGTGCTTTTCGGCAAGGTGGCCGAGATTGCCGGTGAATACCTGCGCAAGGGTTCGCAGTGTTATATCGAAGGTCGCTTGCAGACCCGCGAATGGGAGAAGGACGGCGTCAAGCGCTACACCACCGAGGTGGTGGTCGATATGAACGGCAGCATGCAGCTGCTGGGTGGTCGCGGCGGTTCCGACGATTCGCCACGTCAGCCGCGTCCGCAGCGCGAGCCGCAGCAGGCACCGCGCCCGCAGGCTCAGTCGCAGCGTCCGGCCGCGCAGCAGCCGGCACCGGACTACGACAGCTTCGACGACGATATCCCTTTCTAGAGTTTCACTGAATGCGAATGCGCCTGATGCTGTTGGGCGGCGGCAATGCCCTGGGGCAGGCGCTCATCCGCCTCGGTGCGGAGGAGGACATTGGCTTCCTCGCACCGCGGCCGCCCGCTCAGGGCTGGGACGCGGCCAGCCTCACCCAGTTGCTCGATGACAACCGTCCGGATGTCGTGATCAATCTGGCCTACTACTTCGACTGGTTCCAGAGCAGCCAGGTCGACGAAGCTGCCCTGGGTAGCCAGGAACGCGCCGTCGAAAGGCTCGCGGAGCTATGTCAGCACCACGATTTCATCCTGTTGCAACCATCGAGCTACCGCGTATTCGATGGCGCGCGGACCACCGCCTACAGCGAAAAGGACGAAGTCGCACCACTCGACACGCGTAGCCAGGCTCTGTGCCGTTTCGAGCAGAGCGTCCGAGCGCTTTGTCCGCGGCATGTGCTGCTGCGCTTCGGCTGGCTGCTCGACGAAAGCGCAGATGGCATCCTCGGGCGATTCCTGCAACGTCTCGAGCAAGGTGAGTCGATTGATCTCGCCGATGACCGACGTGGTAATCCGACGCCGGCGGACGATGCCGCGCGGGTGTTGCTGGCGGTGATCAAGCAGCTCGATTGTCAGGCGCCACTCTGGGGTACCTATCACTATGGCGGCCATGAGGCGTCGACGCCGCTGCTGGTTGGACAGGCGATCCTCGCCGAGGCTGCCAAGCATCGCCAGCTGAGTGCCGAGATTCTGCAGCCGACCGCGCACGCGGATTGCTCGGATGCCGATGACGAGCCGCAGCATGGCGTGCTGGCTTGCAAGAAAATCTTCAATACCTTCGGAATCAAGCCGCGCGCCTGGCGTGCCGGATTGCCTTCCCTGCTGGAGCGTTATTACCGTCATGGCTGACCGTCCCATCCTTGTCACCGGCGGCGCCGGTTTCATCGGCTCCAACCTCGTCGACGCGTTGCTGGCGCGCGGCTATTCGGTGCGGGTGCTGGACAACCTGTCGACCGGCAAGCGCGCCAACCTGCCGGACGATGAGCGCGTCGAGCTGGCGGTGGGCGACGTCGCCGATGCCGCTTGTGTTCGTCGGGCGATGAGCGGTTGTCAGGCGGTGGTCCATCTGGCTGCTGTGGCCTCGGTGCAGGCATCGGTGGAAGATCCGATCGGGACTCACCAGAGCAATCTGATCGGCACGCTGAATGTCTGCGAGGCCATGCGCGCCGAGGGCGTGACGCGGGTACTGTTCGCCTCCAGTGCAGCGGTGTATGGCAACAATGGCGAAGGGGAGGCCATCGACGAAAGCACGCCGACGGCGCCGCTGACGCCTTATGCAGCGGACAAGCTCGCCAGCGAGCACTATCTGGATTTCTATCGTCGCCAGCACGGACTGGAGCCCGCAATCTTCCGCTTCTTCAATATCTATGGTCCGCGCCAGGATCCCGCCTCGCCGTACTCGGGAGTAATCAGCATCTTCACCGGGCGCGCGCAGAAAGGCATGCCGATCAGCGTGTTCGGTGATGGTGAGCAGACGCGTGATTTCATCTATGTCGGTGATCTGGTGGAGGTGCTGGTGCAGGCGTTGGAAGCGCCAGTAGTGGAGCAGGGTGTAGTGAATGTTGGGCTGAATCAGGCTACGTCGTTGAAGCAGCTGCTCGCGGCGATCGGTGATGTGCTGGGTGGGTTGCCTGCAGTGAGCTATCAGGCGCCTCGTTCGGGCGATATCCGCCACTCGCGGGCGAACAACGCGCGGCTGCTGCAACGCTACCGGTTGCCGGAGCCGCCGACCAGCATGCGCGCCGGGCTGGCCAAGTTGCTGGGTAGGTAAGCGAATCCGGAAAATACAAAAGGCGCCGATTGGCGCCTTTTGTTTGTCTGCGATTCGGCGAATGCCGGTTGCGTCAGAACTTGTAGCCGAGGCCGACCATGTAGACGAAGGGGTCTACATCGACGTCAACTTTGACTTTGTTGCCAGCCAGATGGGTCGTACCTTCGGTGTCGATATCGATGTAGCGAACCTGGGCGTTGAGCATGACGTTCTCAGTCAGCATGTAATCCATGCCTACCTGCGCTGCCAAGCCCCAGGAGTCTTTCAGATCGAGGCCGTTGAAGCCTTTGTCTTCGGCGCTGCTGCTCAGTTCGGTGTCGAAGAACCAGGTGTAGTTGATGCCTGCGCCGACATAAGGCTGGAAGGCCGATTTGCTGTCGAGCGGGTAGTAAATCACGCTCAGGGTCGGCGGCAGGTGCTTGAGGCTGCCCAGTTTGCCGTTCAGTTGGTCAAATCCTGCCGGCATGCCTTTCACGCCAACATCATGGCTGAACGGAGTGGCCGCCAGTAGCTCGATACCAACTTTGTCGGTCAGCATGTAGGCGAAGTTCAGACCTAGCTGGGTATCGCTGTCCAGCGTGGCCTTGGTCCCGGCGATATCGCCAAGGAGCGCGTGATTGATGTCGCTGCTGTCTTCATGCGGATCAACGGTAACCGCACCAGCGCGGACGATGATGTCCCCGGCCTCGAAGGCCTGGGCGAAAGGGGCGGCCAGCGCCAGGGCCAGCGCGGAGGCGGTGAACAGGGTCTTGCGCATAATGCTTGCTCCATCGTGTGTTAGCTGTGTTGGAGCCCATGGTAGAGAGTGGGTTACTGGCAATTTTGACTCAGCTCAATGAAACGCGAGGACTGCCCTGCGACGTATTGCCCGGGTTGCTTTGCGTCAATGGGAAGATGATAATGTTTCTCTTTTGAGTTAAGTCCTCCAGCAAGGATCCTTCATGTCTTCCTTTATTCCCCGCCTGACGGCGGTTGTCGTGTTGTCGTGCTACCTGGGCACGGCCCCGTCGGTGGCGGCCCCACTGGACGCCGCGCTGAACGAGAGCGAGCGCCTGGCGGCCGAGGCAGCGGCTTCCCAGCAGCGTATCGAGCAGCTCGACGATGCGACCCGGCAGATGCTTAACGAATACCGCAGCGCGCTGCAGCAGACCGAAGCGCTGAAGGCGTACAACAAGCAGCTGGTCGAGCTCACCGCCGCGCAACGCAAGGAGTTGGAAGGTTTCCAGCGTCAGCTGGATGGCATCGAGCGTACGCAGGAGGCGGTCACTCCGCAGATGGGGCGCATGGTCGAAGTGCTTGGTGAGTTCATCGCGGCGGACCTGCCGTTCTTGCCGGAGGAGCGCGCCGATCGCCTGGCGAGCCTGCAGGACATGCTGCCACGTGCCGATGTGAGTCTGGCTGAGAAGTACCGCCGCATCCTCGAGGCCTATCAGATCGAGAGCGATTATGGCCGCACCCTGGAAGCTTGGCGCGGCGAGCTGCCGGTGGACGGCGGCGCGCTTAGCGTCGAGTTCCTGCGCCTGGGGCGGGTGATGCTTTATTACCAGACGCTGGATGCACACGAGAGCGGCTGGTGGAATCCGCAGAGCCGCAGTTGGGAAGTGCTCGACGGTGACGCGCGGCGGCCGATTACTCAGGCCATTGCCGTGGCGCGCCAGCAGCAGGCGCCGACTTATCTGGAGCTACCCGTGAAGACCCTGGCCAAGGAGGTCGCGCAATGAATCGTCTGCTGTCGTTATTCGCGCTCGCTCTGCTACCAGCGCTGGTGCAGGCTGCCGAGCCGCTGAGCCCGGATCAGTTGCTGGAGCGCATCCGCAGCGAGCGTGCCGCCGAGGTCAGCGCCATGCAGGCACGGGAGCAGGCATTCATCCGCGACCGCGGCGAGCAGGCGCAATTGCTCGCGCGTGCCAAGGCGGCGCTGGATCAGCAGCAGGCCGAGGCGGAGCGCCTGAAGGGCGAGTTCGACCGCCAGGAGGCGCAACTGGCCGAGCAGGAGAAACTGCTGGCACAGCGTGTCGGGCACTTGGGCGAGCTGTTCGGCGTGGTTCGCCAGAGCGCCGGAGATATCGCCGGCCAGTGGCAGGACAGCCTGCTCAATGTGCAATACCCCGAACGCCTGCAGCGCCTGCGCAGTCTCGCCGAGAGCCGTGCCTTGCCATCCGCCGAGGACCTCGACGGCTTCTGGATGGCGTTGCTTGAGGATCTGGCCGCTAGCGGCCGAGTCGAGCAAGTCGAGTTGCCGGTTGTCGGCGCCGACGGTCGTCGCAGTGAGCAGCCGGTACTTCGCGTTGGCAGCTTCTCGGCATTCAGCCAGGACGCCTTGCTGCGTTACGACGCCGACGCCGGCCAGTTGCTAGAGCCGGCGCGGCAGCCTTCCGAGCGAAGCATGATCGATGACTACCTCGCCAGCGATGCACCGCTGGCGACCCTGCCGGTGGATCCCAGTCGCGGAACGCTGCTCGCGCAACTGCAGCGCCAGCCGCAGCTGTGGGACCGGATCCAGCAGGGCGGCCTGGTTGGCTGGGTGATTCTGGTGCTCGGCGCCATCGGACTGCTGTTGGCGATCTGGCGGATGGTCTATCTCGGCGGTGTTGGCCGCAAGGTCGGCAGCCAGATGCGCGAACTCAATCAACCGCGCACCGACAATCCGCTGGGGCGGATCATCGGTGTGCTCGGACCCAAACCGCAGTTGTCGGACCTGGAAACGCTTGAACTCAAGCTCGACGAAGCGATCCTTCAGGAAACGCCCCCGCTCGAGCGTGGCCAGCCGCTGCTCAAGCTGCTCGCCGCGGTGGCGCCACTGCTTGGCCTGCTCGGCACCGTGACCGGCATGATCATTACCTTCCAGGCGATCACTCAGAGCGGGGGTGGCGATTCGCGGCTGATGGCCGAAGGTATTTCCCAGGCGCTGGTGACTACGGTACTGGGCCTGGTGGTGGCGATTCCGCTGCTGTTTCTGCACAGCCTGTTGGCCAGTCGCAGCAAGGCATTGATCCAGTTGCTGGAGCAGCAGAGTGCCGGTCTGATCGCCCTGCACCTGTCGGGGGCGCCGCGCCGTGACTGATCTGTACGCCCGCTGGTTGAGCCTGGTCGATGGCAGCTACGCGCTGCTCGACTTCATGGCGGCTGGCGGCGCGGTGATGTGGGCTTTGGCGGCGCTGTGCGTGCTCTACTGGACGCTGGTGTTCGAGCGCCTGTGGTTCATGCGGCGAATCTTCCCGCATTGGGTCGAGGCGCGTCGGCAGGCCTGGGCGCAGCTGGATGGCGACCCCGGCAGCTGGCAGCGCGCGGTGCGTGCGGCCTGGTTGGCGCAGGCGCAGCAGCAGCTCACCGGTCCGTTACGGCTGAGCAAGACGCTGGTGGCGATGTACCCGCTGCTTGGCCTGCTCGGCACCGTCAGCGGCATGATTGCGGTATTCGACGTGCTGGCGCTGAACGGCACCGGCAATCCTCGCGGCATGGCCGCGGGCGTCTGGCAGGCGACCCTGCCGACCATGGCCGGCATGGTGCTGGCCATCACTGGACTGTTCAGCCTGGCGCGCCTCGAGCGAATCGCGCGCCAGTCTCTCGACCGGCTGGCCGACCAGCTGCGTCACGACTGAGGATTTGCGGATGCGTATGCGTCGCCACCATTACCAGCAGGATGAAGACACCGGCATCGACCTGACGCCGATGCTCGACGTGGTGTTCATCATGCTGATCTTCTTCATCGTCACCAGCTCCTTCATCAAGGAGTCCGGTGTCGAAGTAAAACGGCCGCAGGCCGACACTGCCAGCGCCCAGGACAAAGGCAACATTCTTATCGCCGTCACCGCCGACGGTCAGGTGTGGATCGACAAGCAGGCCGTGGATGTGCGCAGCGTGCGCGCTCATGTCGAGCGACTGCGCGTCGATCAGCCGGACGGTGCCGTGGTGGTGCAGGCCGATCAGGATGCGCGCACCGGGCTGGTGGTCCGGGTCATGGACCAGGCGCGCCAGGCCGGCGTGCATGATGTGGCCTTGGCAGCCAGCACGGGCGCGCAGTGATGAGCGCAACGGTGCGGCTGGCATTGTCCTTCCTGGCCGCCTGCGTGGTGGCGCTGCTGCTGTTCGCACTGATGCTGAGCATGGTCAATCCGCCGCGCGGCAAGGTGGTAGAGGATCCGGTGGCGATCGCCAATTTCGTCCGCATGGATGGACGCAACGAGGCAGCCGCGACCCGTTCACGGCAGCAGGCGCCACAACCGCCGCAGCCGAAGACGCCGCAACCCCCGACGCCGCCGACGCCGACTATGGCGACGCCGCAGGCCAACCTGCCGAAACTCGATCTCGACCTGCCGAACATCGATGCCAGCGTATCGGTGGCCGCCGCACCGACACCGAGTCTGTCCGGACTCACCGCCGCGGCGACTGCGCCGGCAGCCGCGCCGGCCCCGGCGAGCGCTGCCTCCGAAGTCGCCGGACAGCCTGGCGGGCCGGAGCAGGAAGTGATGCCGCTCAATGATGTACGCCCCGAGTATCCCTATCGCGCACGCCAGCAGGGCATCGAAGGACATATCAAGTTGGCCTTCACCATCAATCCGCAGGGGCGGGTGGAGAATATTCGCGTACTGGAGGCTTCGCCGCGCAACGTCTTCGACCGCGAGGCGCGTCGTGCCGCGGCGCGCTGGCGTTTCGCACCGCGTACCGAGAACGGCGTGGCAGTGTCCCGCGAAGCGGTGAAAACCCTGCACTTCCGTTTGCAAGGAGGACGCTGAGATGTCTCGTCTGCTGATCCTGTTGTTGCTTTGCCTCAGCGTCACGGTGCATGCCGCGCAGAGTATTGATCCGGCGATCTTCATGGCGCTCGAGCGGGCACAGGCGGCGCAGGGCAAAGGTGACTTTGCGGCTGCCGGCAAGGCACTGGCCGGCATCGAGGCAAAAGCCGGCAGCGTCGAAGAGGCCCTGCTGTGGCGCAGCCGTGGCTACCTGGCCTGGGCCGAGGGTAACAATCGACAGGCACTGGAGTGGCTGGAGAAGGCTGTCGCCAGCGGCAAGCTGGACGAGGCACTGCTGGCTGGCGAGCGACTCAACCTGGCCCGGTTGAATCTCGGCGAGCGACGGTATGCCAAGGTGATCAGTCTGCTGTCATCGGCCCCGCAGGCAGACGAGGAAGTGCTGCAGATGCTGGTGCAGGCCTATCAGGGGCTCGGCCAGCATGCCAAGGCGTTGCCACTTGCCGAGCGCTACGTTCAGGCCAACCCGCGCGCCGGTGACACCTGGTTGCAGTTCCTGGTTGCCGGCAATGCCGAACTCAAGCGCTATCAGGCCGCCGAGCGTTGGCAGCGTGAGTTGCTGCTGCGCCACCCCGAACAGGTCAAGACCTGGCGGCAGCTTGCCGGTCTACAGCAACTCGCCGGTGCCGAGGACAAGGCGCTCGCGACGCTGCGTACCGCACATGCCAAGGGCCTGCGCTTCAGCGAGGCGGAGCTGGACAACCTGGTGCTGCTGGCCAGTGCCGCCAACCAGCCGTGGCAGGGGGCCAAGCTGCTGGAGGGCATGCTTGAATCCGGCCTGCTGGCGAGCAATGGCACCCGCCGCGAGCGGCTCGGCATGCTCTGGTGGCAGGCGCGCGAGCGTGGCGCGGCGGCGAAGATCTATCGCGAGCTGGCCAGTCAGTCCGGCGCCGCCAAGTTCTGGATGAATGTCGCGCAGCTGGAACTCGAACAGGCGCATTGGCAGGCCGGACTGGATGCGCTGAAGCAGGCCGAGCGGGCCGGGGCCGAGCGACGCAAGGTGCGTGCCTGGCGCCAATGGGCCGAGGGCGAGCTGAGCTTCGAGCGCGAACGGCAGATCGCCCGCGCTGGCTGAGCGGCAACGCTGACCGACGAGCGCGGCGCGACACCTTATTCCAATTCGTACAGCTCGATCTTCTGCGCCACCATCCGATAACCTGCTTCGGCTAGCTCGCTGCTGGCCGGCTCGACAGCGAGCGGCCCTTCGATCCAGTACGGCTGATACAGCTCGTCGACCTTGACGCCCAGCTCGCTGGTAGCGTGCACGATCTGGTTCGACGGTGGCGGCGGCACGTGGATGCAGGCGCCGAAGTAGGGCACCAGCAGGAACTCGATGACCCGCCCGTCGCTATCCATGTCCAGCGGCACGATGTAACCGGGGAGCCTGGCGATGATGCCGTCCAGTTCCTGCACCACCGGTGCGGCTGGCGACTGTTGCTGTGCCGCAGGACCGCTCTCGGCGGCCAGCGCATCGGCCAGCTGCGACAGATCGTGCAGCGGCGTCGGCGGTGGCGCTGGCGGCGCGCCCTCGGGGATCAGTTCCGACCATTGCAGCAGGCGCGCCTCGCCAGCGAAGGCGGCAGGCAGGACCAGCAGCAGGGCGAGCAGCAAACGCGACATGGGCTTCCTCATACTCTGATCGACAGGCCATCGGCCAGCGATTGTCGATAGGCGCGCCAGGCGGGCACAGCGCCCATCAGCAGCGCCGCCAGCAAGATCGCGCCCAGCAGCCGCCATTCGTAGCCGCTCGGCCAGCCGAACGGCAGATACAGTCCGTAGAGATGCTGCAGCGGCGCCTGCGCGCCAGCGATGCCGACATACAGCAGCACCAGTCCGAGTACGGCTCCGGCCAGCGCCAGAGCAAACGCCTCGATGATCAACAGGCCGGCGATATGCCAGGGGCGCGCGCCGACCGAGCGCAGGATCGCCATTTCCCGGCGGCGCTCGTTGAGACTGGTGAGAATCGCGGTGAGCATGCCTATCAGGCCGGTCAGCACGACGAACAGTGAGACCACGAATAGCGCCTGCTCAGCCGTGCTCATCAGGCTCCAGAGCTCCTGCAGCGCCACGCCGGGCAGGATCGCCAGCAGTGGCTCGGCGCGATACTGGTTGATCTCGCGCTGCAGGGCGAAGGTGGCGATCCTGCTGTTCAGGCCGAGTAGCACGGCGGTGATCTGCTGCGGCTGCAGATCCAGCTGGCGCGCCTGCTCCGGACTCACCCGAGCGGCACCGCGGGCTGGTACGCCGCCGTGCCAGTCGACATGCAACGCCTCCATGCCCGCCAGATTGATGTGCAGCGTACGGTCCACCGGCGTACCGGTGCGCCGAAGGATGCCGACCACGCGGAATGGCTTGTCGTCGTGCTGCACCAGGCTGACCTTGGCCACGCCATGGGCGAGCACGATCTGCTCGTCCAGCCGATAGCCGAGGCTCTGCGCGACCTCGGCACCGAGCACCACCTCGAATGGATCGTCGGCAAACGCGCGGCCTTCGGCCAGCAACAGGGGCTGCTGGCGGCCGTAGCGGTAATGCTCGAAATAGCCCGAGTTGGTGCCCAGCACTCGGTAGCCGCGGTGCGAATCACCCAGCGAGAGCGGGATCGCCCACTTGACCTGTGGATGGCCGGCCAGCTGTTGGTAGCTGTCCCAGCGGATGTTGTTGGTGGCGTTGCCGATGCGGAATACCGAATACAGCAGCAGGTTCACCGAGCCCGAGCGCGCGCCGACGATCAGGTCGGTGCCGCTGATGGTGCTGGTGAAGCTGGCGCGCGCCTCGGTGCGCACCCGCTCGACGGCGAGCAGCAGGCAGACCGACAGGGCGATGGCGGATACCGTGAGCAGGGCGGTGAAGCGGCGGTTGTTCAGGCTCGCCAGAGCCAGGCGCAACAGATACATGCCTCAGATCTCCACGGCAGGCCTGGCACGATTGAGGTCGGCCAGTGCCAGGCTACGGTCGAACAGCGGCGCCAGACTCTGGTCGTGGCTCACGAACAGCAGGCTGGCGCCGGCCGCGCGGCATTCGGCGAACAGCAGCTGAAGGAAAGCCTCGCGGCTGTCGGCGTCGAGTGCCGAGGTCGGCTCGTCGGCGATCACCAGTTCCGGCTGGCCGATCAGCGCGCGCGCAGCGGCGACCCGTTGCTGCTGGCCGATGGAGAGGCTATCGGCGCGGCGCTCCAGCAGTGCGGTAGGCAGGCCGAGCTGCTCGAGCAATGCGGCCGCCGCCTGGGGCAGCCCGCCATGCCGTTGGATCGCCCGGCTCGCGCGTAGTCGGGAGAAGCGACAGGGCAGGCAGACGTTCTCGCGTACCGCGAGAAACGGCAACAGGTTGAACTGCTGGAAGATATACCCGGTGTGGTCGACACGAAAACGGTCGCGCGCGCCTGCGGACAGCCGGCCGAGATCTTCGCCGAGCAGGCGCACACTGCCGCGCCCGGCCCGCTGCACGCCGCCGATCAGGCCGAGCAGGGTGGTCTTGCCGCTACCGGACGGCCCCTTGAGAAACAGGCTTTCGCCGCGGGCCAGCTGGAAACTGGAGATGTCCAGCAGCTCTGCCTGGCCGGGCCAGGCGAAGCCAAGATTGTCGAGGGCGAGCAGAGGAGACGTCATCGGGTGCGGTCGGTGCCAGGGTGGGTCAGAACGGTAGCTGCGAACGGCTCGGAGTGAGTTGTGCACCCTGCTGGCCGCGCGGGCCGATCAGTTGTACCGCAATCCGTTCGGTTGCGGGAAAGCTTTCGAACAGGTTGCGCAGCTCCAGCGCGTGCAGCGCCTCCGGATGGCGGCAGGCGAGGCGATAGCGCGCTTCGATGTCGCTATGCCCACGCTGCTGCGGCGCGGCGGACTCGCTGGGTGACGGGGCGTTATCCGGGCGCTGGTAGCCGGCATGTGTGCTGCCGAGCAATTCGCCATGCAGCTCCTGCTCGCTGACCTCGCAAGCGGCGGCGGTAGACAGGCCGAACAGCGTCAGCGGCTGTTCCAGCTGCACGCGTGTGCGGGCGACCTGTGCCTCGTCGGCTGGGCTGGCGGGCGCATGTTCGAACCCCAGCAAGTTCATCGCCGGGCTGTGGAACTGCAGCTCCAGCGTGCGGCCATCCAGCACCACGTCGAGGCGCGCGGCGCCATGTTCGTGGGCGCTCAGACTGGTGGTGTCGTGATGAACGTCATGATCATGGTGGTGATGATCATCCTGTGCTTGGCTGTAACTAAGGGGCAGCAGAACGAAAGGCAGGGCGAGCAGCAGGCGCATGGTCGGTTCCGGGTGGTGATTGATGGTTACGTTATAACAACTTTGCTGGCTGGCTGGCCAGTCCGCCGCAACCGTGTGAGCATGAGGCCCTGATACGCAAGGAGAGGAACATGATTCGAATCCGTGGGCATATTGGCGAGTGGCCGGTCGACCTGAAAATCGAACTGGACGAGCAGGATTGGGCGCATCTGACCCGACAACTGTCGGTGGCGCCAGGCGAGCCTGCCGCCGGCACGGCTACGCCTGTCGACGACAGTCTGTGGCACACCGCTCGTGAGCGCCTGCGGCGAGCTGGCCGGTTGGACGGTCCGGAGCTTTTCGCCGAACTGGAGGCGTTGACCGGCAGTGCGTCGATGGCCAAGCGTCTGCTGGTGCGTCTGCGCCACTGCGATCAGGTCCGGGTCGAGAGCGGATCGAATGCCGCCAGCTACCACTGGATCGGTGAAGGTTGCCCGACCTCCTGACAGGCAACCGCCGGGTTCAATAGATCGCCTGGTACAGCTTGCGCCGGTACAGCGTGACCAGTGGGTGGTCGTTGCCCAGCAGATCGAAGACCTGCAGCAGCGTCTTGTGCGGCAGGCCATCGGCATAGCTGCGGTTGCGCACGAACAGCTTGAGCAGGGCATCAAGTGCAGCTTCGTACTGCTGGCGCGCCAGCTGCTGGATGGCCAGCTGGTAGGCGGCCTCGTCGTCCTCGGCATTTTGCGCCAGGCGGCTCTTCAGCGTGGCGACTTCAGGCAAATCGTTGGCCTGACGCAGGAAGGTCAGTTGCGCGCGTGCGCCGGCCAGCGCCTGCTTGTGCTCGTCGCCCTTCACGGCATTGAGCACGGTCTCCGCTTCGCCCAGTTCGCCGCGTTCGGCCAGGCAGCGGGCATACAGAATCAGCGCCGCGCCGTTCTCGTTGTCTTCTCCGAGCAGCTGTTGCAGTTGCGCCTCGGCGTCAGCAAAGCGCCCCTCGGCGAACAGCGCCTCAGCGCTTTTCAGCAAATCGCCCTGTGGGGTGGCGGGTGCCTGCACGTGGGGTTCGAGCATGGCGCGGATGGCCGATTCCGGCTGCGCGCCGGCGAAGCCGTCCACCGGCTGACCGTCCTTGAACAGCACCACGGTGGGCAGGCTGCGAATGCCGAAGCGGGCGACCACTTCCTGCTCGATATCGCAGTTGACCTTGGCCAGCAGCAACTCGCCCTGGTACTCCTCGGCGATCTTCGCCAGCAGCGGCATCAGGGCCTTGCACGGGGCGCACCACTCGGCCCAGAAATCCACCAGTACCGGCTTGTGGAACGAATTTTCGAGCACCAGCTGTTCGAAGCTGGTGGTGGTGACATCGAAGATATAGGGCGTCTGGCTCATCGGGATTCTCGTGGGCGACGAAGGGCAGGAAAGCTGAGCATGGTATGTGGGGACGCGCGAGGCGGGAAGCAAGGGCTCGCCTGATGCTTGCGATTGGTCTATGGTTGCGCCCGCCCGACGGGAGTGGCACTGCGCCGCTTCGCCCAGGCACAACCTTTTCCTAGACCGGTGCGGCGTTTGCAGTCGCGCGTCATAAGGAGCTTCACATGTCCCTTCTCTCCGATTTCCGGGAGCGCTACCTCGTGCGCTTCTGGTCGCCGCTGCCCGCGCTCGGCGCACTGGGTGTCGCCTCCGCTTACTACTTCGCCATCACCGGAACCTTCTGGGCCGTCACTGGCGAGTTCACCCGCTGGGGTGGCCACGTCCTGTCCTGGTTCGGCTATACGCCCGAGCAGTGGAGCTACTTCAAGCTGATCGGCCTGGCCGGCACGCCGCTCGATCGCGTCGATGGCGTGATGATCATCGGCATGCTGCTCGGCGCACTGTGCGCGGCGCTGTGGGCGAACAACGTCAGCCTGCGCTGGCCGACCAGCAAGCGGCGTCTGCTGCAGGGCTTGATCGGCGGCGTCATCGCCGGCTTCGGTGCGCGGCTGGCAATGGGCTGCAACCTGGCGGCGTTCTTCACCGGGATCCCGATGTTCTCGCTGCACGCCTGGGCCTTCATGCTGGCGACCGTCGGCGGCGCCTGGGTCGGCGTGAAGATCTGCCTGCTGCCCTGGCTGCGCACGCCGCTGAAAGTGGGCAGCCAGGCCAGTTCGCTGTTCGGCGACGTCGAAGGTACGCGGCGCCGCGCCACGCTGCAGGCGCGTGTCGGCGTGGCCGTTGCCGTGCTCGCCATCGGCTTCGCCGCCTGGCGCTTCGATACTTCGCTGGTGCTCGGTATGGCAGTGCTGTTCGGCCTGCTGTTCGGCGGGCTGATCGAGCGGGCGCAGATCTGTTTCACCAGCGCCGCGCGTGATCTGTGGACCACCGGGCGCACTCGCGCCGCTTACGGCATCCTGCTGGGCATGGCCGTGGCCTGCGTCGGCACCTTTGGCGCCATTGCGCTCGGTGCGAGCCCGAAGATCTTCTGGATGGGGCCGAACGCGATCATCGGCGGTGTGCTGTTCGGCATCGGCATCGTGCTGGCCGGTGGCTGCGAGACCGGCTGGATGTACCGCGCGATGGAAGGGCAGGTGCACTTCTGGGTGGTCGGCATCGGCAACGTCATCGGCGGCACCCTGGTCGCGGTGTACTGGGACGAGCTGGGCTCGACGCTGGCTCTGCCCTATCCGAAGGTCAACCTGCTGGAAAGCTTCGGCCCTACCAGCGGCCTGATGCTGACCTTCGCCGGCTTGGCCGTGGCCATGCTGCTGGTGCATCTGAACGCCAAACGTTTCCAAACCAAGAGGAGTCCTGCCCGTGAGCCAGGCCAAACCGAATCTCTCGCTTGATCTGCGCGGCGAGCATTGCCCGTACAACGCCATCGCCACGCTGGAAACCTTGGCGACCATGCAGCCGGGGCAGTTGCTGGAAGTGGTCACCGACTGTTCGCAGTCGGTCAACGGCATTCCGGAAGACACCCGCGCCAAGGGCTACAACTGCCTGAGCGTGGAGCAGCACGGCTCGCTGTTCCGCTTCCTGATCGAAGTTCCCGCCTGAGTTGCCGCTCAGTCCGCGTCCGTGGCGGCCTCGTCGGCCGTGCCGGGCGCGTGCAGCGGCCAGCTGCCAAGTTCCCGATAGCGCACGCCACCCGGCACGTTTTCCGATGCGTAGAGCACGAAATGCTCCACTGTCCAAGTGAACGCTGGGGCATGTCCGCGCGCACGCTCGTGAGCATGTCGTGTCAGCGTCAGATGCGGCAGGAACGGTCGGCTGTCGAGCGCGAGCCCTTGCGCGGCGAGTTGCGCACGCAGCGCGGCGGCGAGGTAGTCCAGCGCTGTCGGCGGCGCGCTTGGCTGCAGGCAGATGAAGCCTTTGCCGATAGTGGTCAGCCGGTCCAGCGTCAGCGCGAACGGCGGGCAATCCAGATCGGCGGCGAGCCGCTTTAAGCTTTCGATGCTTTCCGCGGGTTGCGCACCGAGAAAGGCCAGCGTCAGGTGCAGGTTGGCGCGGGTTACGGGGAGTCCATCCAGCGCCTGTTCGTCGCGCCACTTGCAGATGGCGCGGGCCTGCTCGGCGGGGCAGGGCAGGGCGAAGAACAGACGCAACGTGTGTTCGCTCACGGCATACTCCCGGCTGCTACCGAACGGCGTGGTAGAGGCTGACCCGACGGAACTCGGCCGGTTCGGCCAGATCCGGCCAGGTACAGGCATCCAGCACATCCAGCCGCCGGTACAGTGGATGGGCGAAATCACGCACCCGCGAGTCGGCCACCAGCGCTTCGCGGCCGCGACTGAGGAAGTGGTCCAGCAGCGGCAGGTTGGCGCGGTCGTAGAGCACATCGGCGACGATGATCAGATCGTAGCGATCCGCCTCGGCGAAGAAGTCGTCCGAGTAGCGCAGTGTCACGTTATTCAGCTCCGCGTTGGCCTGGCAGGCGGCGAGTGCCAGCGGATCCAGATCGCAGGCCACCACGTCGGCGGCACCCGCTTTGGCCGCGGCGATCGCGGCGACACCCGAACCGGCACCGAAGTCCAGCACGCGCTTGCCCCGTACCCATTCCGGCCGCTCGGCCAGCCAGCGCGCCAGCACCAGGCCGCTGGCCCAGCAGAAGCACCAGTACGGAGGCTCTTCGAGAATCCGCCGGGTTTCCTCGGGACTGAAGGCGCGATCCATGTTGCCCGCATCGATCAGCCACAGGCGCAGATCGGTATTCGGCAGCGGCTCGGCGACCAGCCGGGCGTCGCCGAGCAGTTCGTTCAGTGCCGCCTGTAGCGGTGCCGGTGCCGTCACGGCGCGGGAACCAGCTGCAGCGGGCCGAGTGCCTGGCTGCTGGCATTGCGAATCTGCAGCGCCGGCAGCCGCATGATCAACTGCCCGGCACGTGTCACCCGCCCGCGTAGTTCGACACGCTGGTCGTGCGGGAAGGCGTCCGGGTTGAATTGCAGGATGAACGGTAGCTCCGAGCCGCGACCCTTGAGCTGCACGTTGCTCAGCAGACGATCCGGCTGGTCGCGGCGGTCGACCTCCAGCAGCGCCAGCTCGACGTCGCTGCCGGCAGGTGCGCCGATCAGGCTGCCGCTCAGTTCGTTGAGCAGTTTCGAGTGCGGTGCGCTGCTGAGTTTGACGGGGGTGGGCGACTCGGGTGGCTGGCTGCCGCAGCCGGCCAGCAGGGCCAGCAGCAACGGTAGAAGGGCGGGGCGTAAGCGCACGGACGGCTCCAGAACTACGGCGAATCGGCCTTGTATAGCAGCAAAACCGCTGCCTTGTCTTGCCGGTCGGATGCGCTACCATGGCCGCCCCGACGTTCGACCGAATCCATCCCATGCATTGTCCGTTCTGCAGTGCCCATGACACCAAGGTCATCGATTCCCGCCTGGTCGCAGAGGGCGATCAGGTACGCCGCCGCCGCGAATGCCTGGCCTGCGGCGAGCGCTTCACGACCTTCGAAACCGCCGAGCTGGTGATGCCGCGGCTGATCAAGTCCGATGGCAGCCGCCAGCCGTTCGACGAGCAGAAACTGCGCGCCGGCATGCAGCGTGCGCTGGAAAAGCGTCCGGTCAGTGTCGAGCGCCTCGAGGCGGCCATTGCCCATATCAAGCATCAGCTGCGTGCCACCGGCGAACGTGAGATCAAGTCGCGCGTGCTCGGCGAACTGGTGATGGCCGAGCTGCAGAAGCTCGATGAGGTTGCCTACATCCGCTTCGCCTCGGTGTATCGCCGCTTCCAGGACCTCAACGAGTTTCGCGAGGAGATCGAACGGCTGTCCCGCGAGCCCGCGAAGCCCGAATGAACGCCGCCGATCACGCCTGGATGGCCCACGCGCTGCAACTGGCGCGCAAGGGCCTGTATTCGACCCACCCGAACCCGCGGGTCGGTTGCGTCATCGTCGCGGATGGCGAGCGGGTCGGCGAGGGCTGGCATGTGCGCGCCGGCGAGCCGCATGCCGAGGTCCACGCGCTGCGTCAGGCCGGCGAACGGGCCCGCGGCGCCACCGCCTACGTCACCCTCGAACCCTGCAGTCACTACGGGCGCACGCCGCCCTGTGCCGAAGCGCTGGTCAAGGCTGGCGTCGGCCGCGTGATAGCAGCTATGCAGGACCCGAACCCGCAGGTCGCCGGGCGCGGCCTGCAATTGCTGCGCAGCGCGGGCATCGAAGTCGCCAGCGGCGTGCTGGAAGCCGAGGCGCGCGAGCTCAACGGCGGCTTCATCAAACGCATGGAAAGCGGTCTGCCGTTCGTGCGCGCCAAGCTGGCGATGAGCCTGGACGGACGCACGGCGATGGCCAGCGGCGAGAGCCAGTGGATCACCGGCCCGGCGGCCCGCACCGAGGTGCAGCGCTTGCGCGCCCGCTCCAGCGTGGTGCTGACCGGCGCCGACACCGTGCTGATGGATGCCGCGCGGCTGACCGTACGCGGCACCGAGCTGGGGCTGGATGCGGAAACGACTGCGCTGGCGCTTGAGCGCCCGCCGTTGCGAGTGCTGGTCGATGGCCGGCTGCGTGTGCCGCTGGATGTGCCGTTCTTTCAGGCCGGCCCGGCGCTGGTCGTCACGGCGGTCGCCGGCTGCGAGGAGACCTATCGTCGCGCCGGCCACGAGGCGCTAGTGCTGGGTCAGGAGCGGGTCGACCTGACCGCGCTGCTGCGCGAGCTGGCTGCCCGTGGTGCCAACGAGGTGCTGGTCGAGGCCGGGCCGCGTCTGGTCGGTGCGTTCGCCGGCCTCGGGCTGATCGACGAGTACCAGATCTTCATGGCGGCCAAGTTCCTCGGTTCCTCGGCGCGGCCGTTGCTGGAGTTGCCGCTCGAGCGCATGAGTGAGGCGCGCGAGCTGAAGATCGTCGACATCCGTGCGGTCGGTGACGACTGGAAGATCGTGGCGCGCGCGGCCAACTGATCGGCAACCCTTGTCGGCTGTGTCCGCCGATAGCCTGCGTCTTGCATTCAGATAGCTGCTACCGGGCGATAACGGGCTGCCCCGCGTCGCTATTTGTGTTAAAAACGCTGCCGGGCCGCGAGTGGCCCAACGTTCTCAGGGCGGGGTGCGATTCCCCACCGGCGGTAATGGCGCAGTTACAAGCATGAAAGCGTAGCGAGCGCTGAGCAGGCAAGGCGTGATTCGACGAGAAGGCGGAGTTTACTGCGGTAAATGAGCACTTCGAGGAGAACCACAACGCAGCATGCTCTGCGCGCAGCAGCTTTCAATCGCGTCTAGCCCGCGAGCGCTTGCCTAGGCAAGGTCAGCAGACCCGGTGTGATTCCGGGGCCGACGGTATAGTCCGGATGAGAGAGAGCGGGATATTCCGATGGGCGCCGTCCGCGTGCCCGTCATGCATCCCTATCGATCTGTAGCGCCCTGTTTTTCAAAACAGGAGTTCGTCGTATGCAGCGTTTCACCAGCCTTCCGCGGGAGGCTACATGTTCACTGGAATAATCGAAGCCATCGGCACCATTCGTGCGCTCACGCCGAAGGGCGGCGACGTTCGCGTGCTGGTCGACACCGGCAAGCTCGATCTGGGCGACGTCAAGCTGGGCGACAGCATCGCGGTCAACGGCGTCTGCCTGACCGCGGTCGAGCTGCCGGGCAACGGCTTCTGGGCCGACGTCAGCCGCGAGACCCTGGCGCGCACCGCCTTTATCGATCTCAAGGCCGGCAGCCGGGTCAACCTGGAAAAGGCGCTGACCCCCACCAGCCGTCTCGGCGGCCATCTGGTCAGCGGCCATGTCGACGGCGTCGGCGAGGTCGTGGCGCGCGAGGATAACGCCCGCGCCGTGCAGTTCCGCATCCGTGCGCCGCGCGAGCTGGCCAAGTACATCGCGCTCAAGGGCTCGATCACCGTCGATGGCACCAGCCTGACGGTCAACGCGGTCAACGGCGCCGAATTCGAGCTGACCATCGTGCCGCACACCCTCGGCGAAACCATCATGGCCGACTACCGCCCCGGGCGGCAGGTGAACCTGGAAGTCGATCTGCTGGCGCGTTACCTGGAGCGCCTGATGATGGGCGACCAGGCCGCCGAACCCAAGGCCTCGGGACTCACCGAAGGTTTTCTCGCCGAGCACGGCTACCTGAAGAATTGAGGAGACGCCCAGATGGCGCTCAACACCGCTGAAGAACTGATCGAAGACATCCGCGCCGGCAAGATGGTCATCCTCATGGATGACGAGGACCGCGAGAACGAGGGCGACATCATCGTCGCTTCCGAATGCGTGACCGCCGAGCACATCAACTTCATGGCGCGCTTCGCCCGCGGCCTGATCTGCATGCCGATGACCCGCGAGCGCTGCGAGCTGCTCAAGTTGCCGCTGATGGCGCCGCGCAATGGTTCCGGTTTCGGCACCAAGTTCACCGTATCCATCGAGGCCGCCGAGGGCGTGACCACCGGCATTTCCGCCGCCGACCGCGCGCGCACCGTGCAGGCAGCGGTAGCGAAGAGCGCCGTGGCCGAAGACATCGTCAGTCCCGGCCATATCTTCCCGTTGATGGCGCAACCGGGCGGCGTGCTGGCGCGTGCCGGTCACACCGAGGCGGCTTGCGACCTGGCGCGCATGGCGGGCCTGGAACCTTCCGGCGTGATCTGCGAGATCATGAATGACGACGGCACCATGGCGCGGCGCCCGGAGCTGGAGCTGTTCGCCGAACAGCACGGGCTGAAGATCGGCACCATCGCCGACCTGATCCACTACCGCATGATCCACGAGCGCACCGTGCAGCGGGTTTCCGAGCAGCCGCTGGAGACCGAGCTGGGCCAGTTCAACCTGGTCACCTACCGCGACGGCGTCGAGGACACCGTGCACATGGCACTGACCCGCGGCGAGATTTCCCCCGAGGAGCCGACGCTGGTGCGCGTGCACAACATGGAGCCGCTGCGCGACCTGCTGCTGGTTACCGTGCCGGGCCGTTGGAGCCTGCGCGCGGCGATGAGCGAAGTGGCGAAAGCCGGCAAGGGCGTGGTGCTGCTGCTCGGCAACCCGCTGACCGGCCCGCAGTTGTTGGCGCAGCTGACCCGTGAGCAGCCGCCGACCCCAGCCACCTATAGCACCGTCGGCGCCGGTTCGCAGATTCTGCGTGATCTGGGCGTACGCAAGATGCGCCTGATGAGCGCGCCGATGAAGTTCAACGCGATATCCGGCTTTGACCTGGAAGTTGTAGAATACCTCCCGGCCGAATAAATCAGAGGCGCCGCGCAGTCCGCGGCGCCTTCGTTCTTTAAAGAGATGAGAAAGCACCCATGCCCCTGAAGACCATCGAAGGAACCTTCATCGCCCCGCAGGGCAAATACGCCCTGGTCGTAGGCCGCTTCAACAGCTTCGTCGTCGAGAGCCTGGTCAGCGGCGCGGTCGACGCGCTGGTTCGCCACGGCGTCAGCGAGAACGACATCACCATCATCCGCGCACCGGGTGCCTTCGAGATTCCGCTGGTCGCGCAGAAGGTCGCCCAGCAGGGCGAATACGACGCCATCGTCGCCCTCGGCGCAGTCATTCGTGGCGGCACCCCGCACTTCGAATACGTCGCCGGCGAATGCACCAAGGGCCTGGCCCAGGTTTCCATGGAGTTCGGTGTACCGGTCGCCTTCGGCGTGCTGACCGTCGACTCCATCGAACAGGCTATCGAGCGCTCCGGCACCAAGGCCGGCAACAAGGGCGCCGAAGCCGCACTCTCCGCACTGGAAATGGTGAGCCTGCTGTCGCAGCTGGAGGCCAAGTGAGCCTGAATCACGACGATAGCCAGGACGCTCCGCAGCCCAAGGCCAAGGGCAAGATCGCTACCCGCCGGGTGGCGCGCAGCCTGGCGATGCAGGCGCTGTATCAGTGGCACATGGCCGGCCAGAGCCTCAATGAGATCGAAGCGCAGTTTCGCGTCGACAACGACTTCAGCGGTGTCGACGGCGCCTACTTCCACGAGCTGCTCAATGGTGTCGCGCGCCAGAAGACCGAAGTCGATCAGGCCATCGCGCCGAACCTCGACCGTCCGCTGGAGGAGCTCGATCCGGTTGAACTGGCGATCCTGCGCCTGTCCACCTACGAGCTGATGCAGCGGATCGATGTGCCCTACCGCGTGGTCATCAACGAAGGTATCGAGCTGGCCAAGGTCTATGGCGCCACCGACGGGCACAAGTTCGTCAACGGCGTGCTGGACAAGCTGGCACCCTCGCTGCGCAGCGCCGAAGTGCGCAACCACAAGCGCTGAGGGTTACCCGCCTTGCTGGGTGAGTTCGAGCTGATCCGTCACTACTTCGCCGCCGCCGCTTGCGCCAGGGCCGGCGGCGAAGTCGTTCTCGGTATCGGCGATGATTGCGCCCTGCTGCAGATTCCCGCCGGCGAACAGCTGGCCGTGTCCTCCGACACCTTGGTCGCCGGGGTCCATTTTCCCGATCCCTGCGATCCTTTCCTGCTCGGCCAGCGCGCACTGGCCGTCGCCGCCAGCGATCTTGCCGGTATGGGCGCGACGCCCATCGGTTTCACCCTTGCCCTGACCCTGCCAGACGCCGATCCGCTCTGGCTAGGCGAGTTCGCCCGTGGCCTGGATGCGATGGCGCTCGACTGCAGCCTGCGTCTGATCGGCGGCGACACCACCCGCGGGCCGTTGTGCCTGACCGTCACCGTGTTCGGCCGGGTACCGTCCGGGCAGGCTCTGACGCGTGCCGGCGCGCAGATCGGCGATCTGCTCTGCGTCGGCGGCGTGCTCGGAGAAGCCGCCGGCGCCTTGCCGCTGGTGCTGGGGCAGGCCAAGGCTGGTGCGGACGTCGCCGAGCATCTACTGGCGCGCTACTGGTCGCCGCAACCACAGCTCGCGCTGGGTGAGGCGCTGCGCAGCAGGGCGACGGCGGCGCTGGATATTTCCGACGGGCTGCTCGCCGATTGCGGCCACATTGCCAAGGCCTCGGGCGTCGCATTGCACATCGAGCGCGATCGCGTGCCGTTGTCGGAATCGCTGCGCCGTTTCGCCGGCGACGCCGAAGCGCTGCGCTGTGCACTGGCCGGGGGGGATGACTATGTACTGGCCTTCACCTTGCCGCCCGCTGAGCTTGCCGCGCTGCAGGACGCTGGGTGGCCTGTGCATGTCATCGGTCGCGTTGCCCAGGGGCTCGGCGTGCAGCTGCTCGATGAAGCCGGCAAGGAAGTGGCCGTGCGCGAACGTGGCTTCAACCATTTCAAGGTCTGAGTCGCTGGCGATCTGCGGCGCATCCAACTGAACCGAAAAGGAATGCCGTCTTGACTGAATCCTCGCCAATTGCGGCTAAGCCTCACACTCTGGTCTGGTCCAATCCCTGGCACAACCTGGCATTCGGCTTCGGCTCCGGGCTGATGCCCAAGGCGCCTGGCACCTGGGGCTCGCTGGTGGCATTACCGTTCGTGCCACTGTGGCAGTTGCTGCCGGGCTGGGGCTATGGGTTGATGCTCGTGCTGAGCATGCTGTTTGGCGTCTGGCTGTGCGGCAAGGTGGCCCGCGAGTTGGGTGTGCACGACCATGAAGGCATCGTCTGGGACGAATTCGTCGGCATCTGGATCACCTTCTGGCTGGTGCCGGAGGGCTGGTACTGGCTGCTGCTCGGCTTCATGGTGTTTCGCGTGATGGATATCGCCAAGCCCTGGCCGATCGGTTGGGTCGACCGGCACATCCACGGTGGGCTGGGCATCATGCTCGACGATATTCTCGCCGGCGTCGCCGCCTGGGCGGTCATGCAGGGACTGGTCGCACTGCTGGCGTAGCTGATTGTGCGGCGGGTCGCTGAATCATCACGACAGCTGACGGAAGATCGCGCCTTCTCCAGTCGATTGCCGGTCCGCGAGGAATCCCCATGCGTCCCTTAGAACTGCTTCTCGCCTCCCTGTTGCTCATGCCGTCCGCGGCTGACTCCGCGCCGATGGTGCAAGTAGTCGGATTGTTCCCGGGGGCGGCGGTGCTGAACGTCGACGGCCAGCGCAAGCTGGTCAAGGTCGGCCAGACCGGCCCCGGCGGCGTCGAAGTGGTAAGCGCCGATTCCCGCGGGGCGGTACTGCGGGTAGCGGGTGTTGAACGTAACTACAGCCTGAGCCGCGAGTACAGTGGTGCCGGTTACGCCGCGCCAGACAAGACGCAGTTGAGCGTCGCCAAGGGCAGTGGCGGACACTATTGGATCGCCGGATCGATCAATGGCCAGCCGGTGCAGTTTCTCGTCGATACCGGAGCGACCTCGGTAGCGATCAACGAGCACCAAGCCAAGCGCCTGGGCATCGATTACCGCGTCAGCGGCCAGCCGATGATGGTGAACACCGCCAGTGGTACCGCCAAGGCCTGGCGCGTGCACCTGAACAGCGTCAAGGTCGGGGCCATCGACGTGCTGGGCGTCGAGGCTGTAGTGCTGGAAGGCGGCGCGCCTACCGAGGCGCTGCTCGGCATGAGCTTTCTTGGTCGGGTGAGCTGGCGCGAAGAGCAGGGCGTGCTGCGGCTGGAGTCCAAGATCTGAAAGGGTTGGCAGCGGCGAGGTTTCCGTTCGATGTCGCTCGCATCGAAGCGTAAACCCTGCTGACCCCGCTCCGGTGGGTAGTGTTACAATGTCCGCTTTTCTGCCTGCTGGGGTTTCTCCCGTGTCTGTCGTGTTCGTCGCCGCTTCCAAACTGCCGACGCCGTTCGGTGTGTTCACCATGCATGGTTTTCTCGACCAGGACACTGGCAAGGAACACGTCGCGCTAACCCTGGGCGATGTGGCCGACGGCAAGCCGGTGCTTGGCCGGCTGCATTCCGAGTGTCTGACCGGCGATGCGCTGTTCAGTCTGCGCTGTGATTGCGGTTTCCAGCTGGAAGCGGCGATGCGGGCGATCGCGGAGGAAGGCCGCGGCGTACTGCTATACCTGCGCCAGGAGGGCCGCGGCATCGGTCTGCTGAACAAGATTCGCGCCTATGAACTGCAGGACGGCGGCGCCGACACCGTCGAAGCCAACGAGCGACTGGGTTTTGCTCCGGACATGCGCGATTACGCCATCTGCCTGCCGATGCTCGAGCACCTAGGCATCGCCGAAATCAAGCTGATGACCAACAATCCGCGCAAGGTGAAGGCATTGCAGGGCTTCGGCATCCGCGTAGCCGAGCGCAAGCCGCTGCAGATTGCGCACAACCCGCACAACCGCAAGTACCTCGCCACCAAGGCCGGCAAGCTGGGCCACATGCTTGGCGAAATTCATCAGGGCGAAGCCGAGCAGTCGTGAGCCGGGCCGCCGCTCGCCGCCAGCTTGCGCGCGATGGCTGGCTGCATAGCCTGGCGATGGTGCTGCCGGTACTGCTGCTCGGTCGGGCATCGGTTCAGCTGGGTGGCTGGGGGCTGCCATTGTTCGCCGCCGGGCTCGTCTCGCTGTTCTTCAGCCTGCCCGCATTCACCGCCTTCAAGCACGCGCTGATCGCCACCGAACAAGCGCTCGGCCGTGCGACCGAGTCCGATGCCTGGACTCATCTACGGCGTGTCAGGCGCCGTGCGCTGCTGATCGCCTCATTGCCGGCCTGGCTGGCCGCAGCCGGAGCACTGCTGGGCATGGAGCCGGTTGCCCGTTTGCTGCTGGTATTCGGCAGTCTTGCGCTGCTGGTGCTCTACCGCATCCCGCGGCAGCTGCATTGATGCATCGCCTACTGTTCGCCGCGCTGCTGCTGGTGCCGCTCTCCGTGCCAGCTGCGCAGCGAGTGGTGAGCCTGGCGCCTTCACTCACCGAGATCATGCTTGAACTCGACGCCGGCGAACTGTTGGTCGGCATGCTCGACGGCGGCGAGCGTCCGGCGGCGCTGACAGACGTGCAATCGGTGGGGCGCTACGGCCAGGTAGAGATGGAAACCCTGCTCAGTCTGCGTCCCGATCTGGTATTGCTCTGGCCGGACAGCATTCCTCGTAGCCAGCGCCAGCAGCTGCAGCAGCTCGGCATTCCCGTGCTGGTAGCGGAGCCGTCACGGCTTGAGCAACTGGCCGAGCAGTTCGTCATCGTTGGCGGCGCCGTTGGCCGGGCTGAGCAGGGCGCACGGCTGGCCGAGCGATTTCGTACTGGGCTGGCGCAGCTACGCCTGCAGTACAGGCGCGAGACCCCGCTGCGAGTGTTCTATCAGGTCTGGCATCGCCCGCTGTATACGCTCGGCGGTTCGCAGATCATCAGCGAGGCGATCGAGGTCTGCGGTGGCGTGAATGTTTTCGCAGACCTTCAGCTGCCGGCGCCGCAGGTGAGTGTCGAGGCCGTGCTGGCGCGCGACCCCGAGGTGATCCTCGGTGGCAGCGGTGCCGAACTGGAGAGCTGGAAAGCCTGGCCTCAGCTCAGTGCCGTGCGCAGCGGGCGCTTGCTGACGGTGCCCGACAAGGGCCTGGAGCGACCGAGCTTCCAGATGTTGGGGGCGATCGGGAAGCTCTGCGAAGCGATGGCGGCAGCGCCCTGAGCGGGCGCGCCGGTAAGCGTGATTAGAGCGAGGGAGTCCAGGTGACGGCGAATAGCGCGGTGCGTCCCTGCTCCTTGTAGCCGTAGGCGCTGTCCATGTTGGCGAATTCGCGCTGGTACAGGGCAAGGTGATAGTCCTTGTTCAGCACGTTATCCAACTTGGCCTCCCAGCGAAGCTCGGGTGTTGCCTGCCAGCTCGTACGAAGGTTCAGCACGGCATAACCCGGGATCGTGGTGCGCTCGGAATCGAAACTTGCGTTGACTGCGCTGTCATCGAAGCGCTGGCTGAAGGCCTGCCAGGTCGCACCGACTCCGAATGCGCCGAACTGACGGTCTACATCCAGGCTTAGCGAGCGCTTGGCGCGGCGTTGTAGTACGCGGCCGCTGTCCCGATCGCGAGGATCGATGATGCTCACACCAATGTTCGCCTGCCAACCCAGCAGTTCACGTGCCGCACTGGCTTCGAAACCGTTGATCCGTGCCTGGCTGACGTTTTCCATCTGGTTTTCGCCCCAGGCGATCATGTCCTCCACATCGGTGCGGTAGATCGAGGCTTCCAGCTGAGTGGCGTCAAGATCAGCACGCCATTGCAACTCATAGGTCTTCGAGATCTCCGGCTGGAGGTCCGGATTCGGTCCCCATAACGGCGGTCCGTAAAGGTCGGAGAATGTTGGAGCGCGGAAGCCTTCGCCGTAGCTCAGAATCCAGCGCTGCGACTCTCCCGTTGGCAGGCTGAACGCCGCGTTCCAGCTGTTGTGGCTGCCGAACTGCTGGTTATCATCGTGGCGTAAACCGAGCTCCGTGTCGAAGCGCTCGCCTTGGAAACTGTGTTGGGCAAAGAAAGCCACGTTGTCGCGGCTGTCTTCCTGAAAGGCAGTCGTGGAATCGAGTTGGTCTTCATACCAGTCGCCGCCGACGCTCAGTTGCTGGCGCTCGCTCAATCGCAGCTGATTGATCCAGGCCGCCGAATAACGCGTGGTTTTCAACAGGGTGTTGTTCCAAGCGCTGCTGGCACCGACTGCGTGGTTACGATCGAAACTGCGGCCCAGTTCCAAGCGACTGTTCCAGATGCCGGTCAGCTGGCCGTCCAGATAGCCGCTGTAACTGCTGACGCGGAATTTGTCCTGCGGTGTGCCCGGGGCGAACTCGTATGCATCGTCATATTCGTTTTTGCCGCGCTGGTCATTGAAGCTCAAACCTGCTTTCCAGTTCGCATCGAACTGGTGATCCAGCTTCAGGTGCAGGGCCTTGTTGCGCTGCCCGTCGTTGTCTATGTCAGCGCCACGATTGTCGCGGGTGATGTCGAAGCCGTCGCGCTCGTCGAGGCTGGCGCCGAGGTGGACGCGAGTCTGCTCGGTACCGGCCGCCAGGCTCAGGCTGCGCTGAAAGGTCTGGTCACTGCCGGCGGCCAAGCGGACTTCTGGATTAATTCCCGGCTTGCCGCTGCGGGTAAAGATCTGGATGACGCCGCCAATCGCATCCGCGCCATAGAGCGACGAGCGCGGGCCGCGGATCACTTCGACACGCTCGATGTTGTCGATGGCCAGATAGTCGAGACGGGCGAAGCCGCTGGTGGCCGAGGCAATGCGCTGGCCATCGACCAGCACCAGTGTTTGTGCGGTGCCGGTGCCGCGCAGCGACAGCGACGCCACACCGCCAGGGCTGCTCACCTGTACGCCTGGCACACGGCGCAGCAGCTCGGGCACGCTGCGTGCCTGCAGACGTTCGATATCGGCGCGGGTGAACACGGTGTTGGCGGCGGTGGCGGTGGCGCGGGGTTCGGCCTGGCGTGCGGAGGTCACCAGCATGGTCGGCAGCTGGTAGCTGCTCGCGTCGGTAGTGTCGGCAAATACCTGCGTGCCAGGCAGCAGCGCTACGGCCAGGGTAAGTCGGGACAGTTTCATTCTTGGAATTCCTCAAAAGATCAGAGCTTTTGAGGAGGGCAGGAACAAGCGAGGGCTGGATGGCAGACGGCCGCGCTTGACGGTGCTGCCCTCCGCAACACCAGTCGAATCCGTCAGGCCGGTCTCCGGGCTTTCGACGCTCATCGCGCTCGCCTTCCCATGTCGAAACACAGTGGCTGTCGAGCGGACGGCGATCCGATCTGGATCGCGGTCGATTACCGTTGCGGGGGCAGCGCCGGCCTTGCTCCTGTGAGCGCACCGGCTTCCCGTTTAATGCGGACCTTGCGGTCGTGCACACCTGGGCGGATAAGAAAACGCGCGAACCTTACGGCCGGGCGCGAGGAAACACAAGTTCGCCAAAGGAGGTAGTCTGCCGTTTGCTGGCCGCGTCGTGGGGCGTGCAAGCGGTGCGGAGGCAGCCTTCAAGCCTGCTAGAATCCGCCCTTTTTCACCCCGCCGAACCGGCGCTGCGAGCCTGCCATGACCTTCGCCTCCCTGGGCCTGATCGATCCGCTGCTGCGGACCCTGGAAACCCTCGACTACCGCAAGCCGACGCCGGTCCAGGCCGAGGCCATTCCCGCCGTGCTCAAGGGCCGCGACCTGATGGCGGCGGCGCAGACCGGCACCGGCAAGACCGCCGGTTTCGCCTTACCGTTGCTGCAGCGCCTGACCCTGGAAGGCGCCAAGGTGGCGAGCAATTCGGTGCGCGCGCTGGTGCTGGTGCCGACCCGCGAGCTGGCCGAGCAGGTGCATGAGAGCTTTCGCGTCTACGGGCAGAATCTGCCGCTGCGTACCTACGCGGTGTACGGCGGGGTCAGCATCAACCCGCAGATGATGGCGCTGCGCAAGGGGATCGACGTGCTGGTGGCGACGCCCGGCCGCCTGCTCGATCTCTACCGGCAGAACGCCGTGGGCTTCGCCCAGCTGCAGGCGCTGGTGCTCGACGAGGCCGACCGCATGCTCGACCTGGGTTTCGCCGACGAGCTGGATCAGCTGTTCTGCGCCTTGCCGAAGAGGAGCCAGACCCTGCTGTTCTCCGCGACCTTCTCCGAGGCGATCCGGCAGATGGCCCGCGAACTGCTGCGCGACCCGCTGTCGGTCGAGGTCAGCCCGCGCAATGCCGCGGCGAAGACGGTCAAGCAGTGGCTGGTGCCGGTGGACAAGAAGCGCAAGAGCGAGCTGTTCCTGCACTTGCTGGCGGAACGGCGCTGGGGCCAGGTGCTGGTGTTCGTCAAGACGCGCAAGGGCGTCGACCAGCTGGTCGACGAGCTGCAGGCGCAGGGCATCGCCAGCGATGCGATTCACGGCGACAAACCGCAGGCCTCACGGCTGCGCGCGCTGGAACGTTTCAAGGCCGGCGAGGTGCGCATTCTGGTAGCCACCGACGTGGCGGCGCGCGGGCTGGATATCCACGACCTGCCGCAGGTGGTCAACTTCGACCTGCCGACCGTCGCCGAAGATTACGTGCACCGCATCGGCCGCACCGGCCGCGCCGGTGCCACGGGCGAGGCGATCTCGCTGGTCAGCGCCGATGAAGTCGATCAGCTGGCGGCCATCGAAACCTTGATCAACCAGGTGCTGCCGCGCCATGACGAGCTGGGCTTCGTGCCGGACCATCGCGTGCCGACCACCACGCTGGGCGGGCAGATCATCAAGAAGCCGAAGAAGCCGAAAAAGCCCAAGGACGGCGGCGGCAAGGGCAAGATCCATCTCGGCAACTGGTTCGACGAGAACGAAAAGCCCAACGCCAAACCGATTCGCAAGGTGCCGAGCCTGGGTGGCGGCAAGCCGGCGAAGAAGCGCTGATCGGTCGTAGGGTGGAAAACGGCGCAGCCTTTTCCACCGCAGGGCCGCAGTCCGTGCCGACGCACCTCAGCCGCGCATGAACGACAGGTGGATGTCGCTTCCGTAGCGACGGATGATCTCGCCCTTGGCCGCATGGAAGGCGGCGACGTCATCCGCCTGGCCCGACTTGCCGAGTTTCCAGCGCGCCAGTTCCTCGGCAATCACGTCCATGAACAGCTCGGCCAGCAGCAAGCGGGCGGAGTCGCGGAAGTTGCCGTGGCCGTCGACGTATAGCTGCACGGTGGGCGCGGCAGTGTTGATCAGAATCTTGCGCTCCGTCGGGCTGTACACGGCCCGGTCCATGTCCTCGCCCAGATAGCGGAACTCGTAGCCGGTGAACATGGCTTCGCCATGATCGCGAGCGGGGCGGTGTCTGCTCGCAGGGTGCCGGTCGTGCTGGCGATGATGGGTCTGTGTCGAGGCGTGTTCGGCGATCACGATCTCGCACCAGGCCAGATAGCTGCCGGCGCGCACGACGATTTCGCCGTGATCGGCAGCCGACAGCCCACTGAGCGTCCATTGCAGATATGGCTCGTCACGCACGCTCTGCAACGCGACGGCAGCCGGTGGCGGGTCGATGCTCAGCCCCTCGCTGAGCGAGGCGTCCACCTGCAAGATCGTGTCCGGTGGGAGTTGCTGAGGATCGAGCAGCAAGCGGATGTGGAATGGATGATCCGGCGGGCGGTGGTAGAACGGCGTGCTGAAGCGCAGCGCCGCGGCGGACTCGTCACCGTTGGCCGAAGCAGCCACTGCCGCGATTGCCGGCGGAACGATGCCGAAGTCATGGATCGCCGCCTGGTTCATGCGCTGCAGCAGGTGGTCGATCATGTGCGCGGTGCGCCCCGACGTGGTGGCGCGCTCCAGGTGCTTGAGCTTTTCCTGCTCGGCCATCACGAAGGGCGCGATCAGCTGGCTGACGGCCCTGGAGAGGCCGGCTACCAGCGGCGTTTTCGGATTCAAACCGGCGCGTTCGTCGCTGATCACCGCTACGCCCTGGCCGAGCTGTTCGATCAATGCCGGACAGCGCAGCGTACCGAACAGGTATTCGGTGCCGACCTGGTTCTCGTAGTCGAACAGCTGGCAATCCAGCACCGCAGTGCCCGACAGCACCAGCAGACCGCTGGTGCGTTCGTCGCCGCGCGGCACCAGTTGCGCGTCCAGCGCACGCTTGAGCGTCAGGCTGAAGGGGAAGGTCTGCCCGTCGCAGTGGAACTCGCCCGGCTGGTCGGGGCCGAGCAGCAGCAGTGAGGGCGGCTCGTCGAAACGAATCCGCCCGCTGCGCTCGATCTCTACGCCATCGCGCAGTTGCGCAAGCTCCACGTGCCGACGGTTCAGCACATCGCGCAGGTAGATGTTGTTGGCCAGCGAGTCGATCAGGGCGTTGAACTGGGAGATGCTGACCTGGCTGCTTTCGATGATGATGGCCACGCGGGTGCCATTGCCGGCGATGCCGAGGCGTTCGCGGTCGCGCTCGGTCACGGCGCGGTCCTGGCCGCCATCGTCGTAGAGGTAGCCGCCATTCTCGGCGCGGAACAGTTCGATCCGCGACAGACGCCCGTCATGGATGGTTTCCAGCCAGCCATAACCGAGGCCGAAGATCGCCTGCTTGAGGCCGCGGCCGAAGTAACCACGCCCGCCGCCGGTGCCCTTGGCCAGCGGGCTGTGGGCGCCGCCGTAGCTGAGAATGAAACAGGCAGTGGCGAACGGCATGCCCTGAGCCTGGTCGGTGACCGCCAGCAAGGCGCCGCGCCGGTGGCGTTCGTACTGGATGAGGATTTGCCCGCTAACCGCAATGCCGGCCTCTTCCAGCCGGGCATAGCTGTCATCGCTGTTGGTGATCAGCTCGACCAGTGCCTTCTCGATCGAGGCGAAGCGCCTGGAGTCGATGTCGATGACGCGTTGATCCACTGGAATTGCATTGATGGCCATCGAGGTTCTCTCATCTGAGTTCGTCCCGGCGCGCCGCATGCGGTGCGCTCATTGACTTGAAGCTAGCAGCGCAACGCCGGCAAGGCGAGGTGGCTAGTGGTCGCGTAGCCAGCGCAGCATGCCGTCGGCGGCCGCCCGCCCGCTGGCGAAGCAGGCCGTCAACAGGTAGCCGCCAGTGGGCGCTTCCCAGTCGAGCATCTCGCCGGCGCAGAACACGCCGGGCAACTGGCGCAGCATCAGCTGCGCATCCAGTTCCTCGAACGGCACGCCGCCGGCGCTGCTGATGGCCTCGTCCAGCGGGCGCGCGCGGACGAGGCGAATGGGCAGGGCCTTGATGGCCGCGGCCAGCGCCGACGCGTCCTGAAAGGTCGCGGCATCGGTCAGCTCGCGCAATAGCGCCGCCTTGACGCCATCGAGCTTCAGCTGGCGATGCAGATGCTTGGCCATCGACTGCGAGCCGCGCGGCCTGGCGAGCGCCTCGGCGATCTGCTGCTCTGAGCGATCGGGCAGCAGGTCGAGCAGTACGGTGGCGTCACCCTGCCGATTGATCCGTTCGCGAATTTCCGCGGAGAGCGCGTAGACCAGACTGCCCTCGATGCCGCCGGCGGTGAGGACGAATTCGCCCTTGCGCGGCGGGGCGCCCGGCAGGGCGAGACTGACGGTCTTCAGCGGCGCACCGGCGAACTTTTCCCTGAGATGATCACTCCAGCCGGGCACCTCGAAACCGCAGTTGGCCGGTTGCAGCGCGGCGATAGTGATGCCACGGGCCTGCAGCAGCGGCACCCAGGCGCCGTCGGAGCCCAGCCGTGCCCAGCTGCCGCCGCCAAGGGCGAGCAGGGTAGCGTCCGCGTCGAGCAGGCGCTCGCCATCCGGGCCGGCGATGCGCAGCTGGCCGCTTTCGCTCCAGCCCAGCCAGCGATGGCGCGTATGGATGTGCACGCCGCTGTCGCGCAGGCGCCTGAGCCAGGCGCGCAGCAGCGGCGCGGCCTTCATATCGGTGGGGAATACGCGGCCGGAGCTGCCGACGAAGGTGTCGATGCCCAGCCCGTGAATCCACTGGCGCAAGGCTGCCGGCGGGAAGGCCCGCAGCAGCGGGCGCAGTGCGTCGGCGCGCTCTCGATAGCGGCCGACGAAGGGCTCGAAATCTTCGGCATGGGTGATGTTCATGCCGCCGACTCCGGCCAGCAGGAACTTGCGTCCCACCGAAGGCATCGCATCGTAAAGATCGACGGCGATGCCGGCCTGGCTCAGCACTTCGGCCGCCATCAGGCCGGCGGGGCCGCCGCCGATGATGGCGACACGGGAGGAGGAAGCGGAAGGCATCATGGCGTCGGTCCGACAGGCGTCACGGGGCTGGCATTGTAGCGGCTCGGGCCGGCCCTGGCGCGTGGCTGCCGGGCGGGCGTTTCGCAGGCGGCGCCGGCGAGCTTGACCGTTACCCGTTCTGCGTCGATCCTTGCGCGGATCCAAGGGCATCGAGTCGGAGAGACCCATGAAAGGCCAGACACCGGTAGTCGAGTATCTGAAGGAGCTGCTGCGTGGCGAGCTGGCAGCGCGCGACCAGTACTTCCTGCATTCGCGCATGTATGCCGACTGGGGCTTCAGCAAGCTCTACGAGCGCATCAATCACGAGATGGAAGAGGAAACCCAGCACGCCGACGCCCTGCTGCAACGCATCCTGTTCCTCGAAGGCACGCCGGACATGACGCCGGAAGCCATCCACCCGGGCCACACGGTACCGGAGATGCTGCGTAGTGATCTGGCGCTGGAATACAAGGTCCGCGCGGCTCTGGCCAAAGGTATCGCGCTGGCTGAACAGCACGGCGACTATCCGACTCGCGACGTGCTGGCCGCCCAGCTCAAGGACACCGAGGAAGATCACGCCTACTGGCTGGAGCAGCAGCTCGGCCTGATCGACCGCATCGGCCTGCAGAACTACCTGCAGTCGCAGGCCTGACGACTGCATGATCGAGGCCGGCTGAGCGAACGGCCGTCCACGCTCAGCGCTTGCAGCAGCCGCCGGACTCCAGGTCGCGCAGGATCGGGCAGTCCGGCCGCTCGTCACCGGCGCAATGCTCGACCAGCTCCTGCAGGGTGTCGCGCAGGCCGGCGAGTTCGGCGATCTTGCGGTTGAGCTCGACGATATGCTCCGCCGCCAGCGCCTTCACGTCGGCGCTGGCACGCTGCCGGTCCTGCCAGAGCGTGAGCAGCTTGGCGACTTCCTCCAGTGAGAAACCCAGATCGCGCGCGCGCTTGATGAATGCCAGCCGGTGCAGGTCCTCGCTGCCGTAGCGGCGATAGCCATTGGCGCTGCGTCCGGCTGGCGCGACCAGACCGATGGATTCGTAGTAGCGGATCATTTTCGCCGACAGACCGCTTTGCAAAGCTGCTTGGCCGATATTCATGCTGCCTCCGTGTGCTCGTCGTCTCAGGGCTTCCAGCGCTTGAGCAGCAGCGCGTTGCTCACCACGCTGACGCTGGACAGCGCCATCGCCGCACCGGCCACCACCGGGCTGAGAAAGCCCAGCGCTGCCAGCGGTATGCCCACCAGGTTGTAGATGAAGGCCCAGAACAGATTCTGCTGGATCTTGCGGTAAGTGCGCCGGCTGATCTCCAGCGCCGCCGGTACCAGGCGTGGGTCGCCGCGCATCAGGGTGATGCCGGCCGCGTGCATGGCCACGTCGGTGCCGCCGCCCATGGCGATGCCGACATCCGCCGCAGCCAGCGCCGGGGCATCGTTGATGCCATCGCCCACCATCGCCACCACGGCGCCACCTTTCTTCAGCTCGGCCACGGTGGCGGCCTTGTCGGCCGGCAGCACCTCGGCATGGACGCTGGCGATCTGCAGGGCTTCGGCCACCACCCGCGCGCTGCCACGATTGTCGCCGGTGATCAGGTGGCAGTGGATATGTCGGGCATTGAGTGTGGCAACCGCCTGGGCGGCGCCGTCCTTGAGGCTGTCGCCGAAGGCGAACAGGCCGAGGATGCGTGGTTCAGGGGCGACCTCCACCAGCCAGGACAGGGTCCGACCTTGCGCTTCCCAGGCCTGTGCGGTGACGGCCAGTTCGCCTGGCTGCAGGCCGTGGTCGTCGAGCATGCGCCGGTTGCCCAGTGCCAGCTGCCGACCGTCCAGGTTTCCGGCGATGCCGCGACCGCTCAGCGCCTGACTCCTCTCGACGTCCGACAGCTCGATCCCGAGCGCCGCACAGCGCTCCAGCACGGCATGCGCCAGCGGATGTTCACTGCCGCGTTGCAGGGCCCCGGCCCGGCGCAGCAGCGCGGCTTCGTCGCCATCGACCGCGTGCAGGTGAATGATCTGCGGCTTACCGGAGGTCAGCGTGCCGGTCTTGTCGAAGGCCACCGCGGTGACCGCATGGGCGACTTCCAATGCTTCGGCGTCCTTGATCAGGATGCCGTGGCGCGCCGCCACGCCGGTGCCGGCCATGATCGCCGCCGGCGTGGCCAGGCCGAGGGCGCAGGGGCAGGCGATGACCAGCACGGCCACGGCATTGATCAGGGCGGTTTCCAGCGGCGCGCCGGCGAGCAGCCAGCCGATCAGGGTGAGTACCGCGATCAGCAGCACGGCGGGGACGAACACCTGGCTGACCTTGTCCACGAGTTTCTGGATCGGTGCCTTGGCCGCCTGGGCGTCTTCCACCAGGCGGATGATCCTGGCCAGTACGGTTTCGCCGCCAATCGCAGTGGTGCGCACCAGCAGGCGCCCCTCGCCATTGATCGCGCCGCCGGTGATGCGGTCGCCAGCTTGCTTGGCCACCGGCAGACTCTCGCCGCTGATCAGCGCCTCATCGGCCTGGCTTTCGCCTTCTAGCACCTCACCGTCCACCGGGAAGCGTTCGCCCGGTTTGACCAGCACGATGTCGTCCAGGCGCAGCGCGGCGAGCGCCACGTCTTCCTCGCGGCCGTCGACGATGCGCGTGGCGCGTTCCGGGCGCAGCGCTTCGAGCGCGCGGATCGCGGCGCTGGTCTGGCGCTTGGCACGGCTCTCCAGGTATTTGCCGAGCAGTACCAGCGCGATCACCACTGCCGAGGCCTCGAAATACAGGTGCGGCATCTGCCCGGCCGGCGTCGCCCACCATTGGTAGAGGCTCAGGCCGTAGCCGGCGCTGGTGCCCAGGGCGACCAGCAGGTCCATGTTGCCGGCACCGGCGCGTACCGCCTTCCAGCCGGCGACGTAGAAGCGCGCGCCGAGGACGAACTGCACCGGGGTGGCGAGCAGGAACTGCATCCAGGCCGGCAGCATCCAGTGCTGGCCGAACAGCTCGGCGAACATCGGGATCACCAGTGGCCCCGCCAGCAGTAGCGCGATCAGCACGGCCCAGCGTTCACGCTGCAGTCGCCGTTCGGCGTTGTCTCCGGCAGGTTGTGCGGCAGTGACCGCGCGGGCGTGATACCCGGCGGCTTCGACTGCCTGGATCAGCACGGCCGGCTCCAGCGTGCCGAGCACTTCGACCCGCGCGCGCTCGCTGGCCAGATTGACTGCCGCGCTGCGCACACCGGGCACCTTGAGCAAGGCGCGCTCGACACGGCCGACGCAGCTGGCGCAGGTCATGCCCTCGATGGTCAGTTCCACGCTCTGCAGCGGCACGCCGTAGCCGGCAGTTTCCACCGCCTGAACCAGTGCCGACAGCTCGGCACCCTCCGTGTCGATGCGCACCTGCTCGTTGGCGAGATTCACTGCCGCCGTGGTGACGCCAGGCACCTTGAGCAGCGCGCGCTCGACGCGGCCGGCGCAGCTGGCGCAGGTCATGCCGCTGACGGGCAGGGTGTAGCTGGCATTGGACATGGCAGGGCTCCCGGATGATTTCGTCACAGGATCAACCTTAACCCTGCGGGAAGGTCAAGCCTATGACCTGTGACAGTTGCGCCGTTGACCTTGCCAGGGGGGCCGGGATGAGAATCGGCTCTTCCACCTGACCAGGAGTCAACGATGCAAGTATTCAATGTGACAGGAATGACCTGCGGTCATTGCGAACGCGCGGTGATTCAGGCGATCCACGCGCTTGACCCAGCGGCCACGGTGCGCGTGGATCTGGCGAGCGGAGCTGTGCAGGTCGACAGCAGCCTGGACGCGGCGGCGATTCGCCAGGCGATCGAAGCAGAGGGTTACACGGTGCACTGAGTAGCGGGGCGCGGCGCCGCCGGACGGGTCAGGCGACGCTTTCCGGCCAGTCGCGCACCAGTCCGCGAAACAGCGGATCGATCAGTGCGCCCGCCTCTGTGATCGGATCGAACAGTGCGTTGTCGCGCGTGTAGTCGGTGAACAGGCCGACCACCAGGGCATGCAGCGACAGCGCCGCCAGGCGTGGCGTCACGCCCGGGCGTAGGCACGCGGCAGCGCCTTCGAGCAGTTTCTCGCAGAGGTCGATGAACTGGTTGATGAAGGCATGGTGGCGCTCCTCGGCGTCGCGCAGCTCATCGGTGAATTCGCAGCGGTGCAGGAGAATGGTGAAGATGCGCCGCTTCTGTTCGTGCAGCGCCAGCGCGGTGATCGCCTCGATGGTAAGGTCGCGCAGGATACGCAAGGTATCCAGCGGGGCGCGCTGATCGCAGCTGCACAGGCGTTCGGTCATCTGCTCGGGCGGCAGACGCACCTGATCGAGCATCTCGTGGAACAGATGGGCCTTGTTCTGGAAATGCCAGTACACCGCCCCACGCGTCACCCCGGCGTCTCGGGCGATCTGGTCGAGGCTGGTATGGGCCACCCCTTTGTCGAGAAACAGACGCTCGGCAGAAGTCAGGATGGCGGTGCGGGTCTTCTCCGCATCTTCTTTGGTTCGGCGCATGGGCTCGGGCTCCGGGCTGCTCGCGGCGGCGTCAGGAGGTGAATCGGCGAAAGCGGTGGAGGTTACCGGTCCGGGGGATCGCCATGAATGTTTACAAACGGGCGTGTATGTAACAGCATCTTGCACTCCTGTAAACGTCCGAGGTCCGACAGCAAGACGGGCCGTCGCCGTGGGCCTCGCGTTTTCTCTGCCTGTGAGCCAGCAATGCCTCTGCGGATTCTCCTGATACTGGGCGCGCTCAGCGCTTTCGGCCCTCTGGCCATCGACATGTATCTGCCGGCCTTCCCGGCATTGGCCTCGGCGTTTGCCACCGATGTCGAGCGAGTCCAGTTGTCGCTGGCCGCCTATTTCGTCGGGTTGTCCATCGGGCAACTGGTCTACGGGCCGCTGGCGGACCGCTATGGACGGCGCAAGCCTCTGTTGCTTGGCGTCGTGCTGTTCACCCTGGCATCGCTGGCGTGCTCCTTCGCACCTTCGATGGAATGGTTGATCGGCGCACGTTTCGTTCAGGCGCTGGGCGGCTGCGCGGGCATGGTGATATCCCGCGCCGTGGTGCGCGATCTGTGCGATCCGATGACCAGCGCCAAGGTGTTCTCTCAGTTGATGCTGGTGATGGGGCTGGCGCCGATCCTTGCGCCGGCGGCCGGCGGCGCGCTGCTGGTGGCATTTGGCTGGTCGGCAATCTTCGTGGCGCTGATGCTGTTCGGGGCGGGCTGTCTGCTGGCGGTCGCGCTATGGCTGCCGGAAACCCTGCCGGTCGGACATGCGCCGGCGCCCGTACGTGGTGCGCTGGGGCAATATCGGCGGCTTTTCGGCGACCGTTTCTTCCTCGGTCACACCCTTACCGGTGCGCTATGCATGGGCGGAATGTTCGCCTATATCGCCGGCTCGCCATTCGTCTTCATTGAGCTCTACGACGTGCCGACCGAACGCTACGGCTGGCTGTTCGGCACCAACGCCGCAGGTTTCATCCTTATGGCGCAGGTCAATGTGCGGCTGATGCGCTGGCGTGGCCCGGAGTTCTGGGTGCGGCGCTGGGTGTGGTTCTATTTCGCCAGTGGCGCTGCGCTGCTGGCGGTCGCGGCGGCCAAACCGAACGAATTGTGGCCGCTGCTGATTCCGCTGTTCTGTTCGGTAGCCTGCCTGGGGTGCTTGCTGCCCAATGCCACCGCCTGCGCCATGGCCGATCAGCGCGCGCACGCCGGCAGTGCTTCGGCGCTGCTCGGCAGTCTGCAGTTCGCCATCGCCGCGGCGGCGGCTGCGGCCGTGGGCGCTTTGCACAATGGCACGGCGGTGCCGATGGCAGCGGTCATCAGCCTGTGTGGACTGCTGGCCGCCAGCGTCGCCTGGGCCACCGCGCGGGCGCGGACCAACTGAGGCAGGAGTGGAAGGCTTTCAGCCCGTTGCCGGCAGCGGATGCGGCGCTGCCAGCCGGCGTCGCAGCGTGCTGACGAAGGCTTTGGCCTCGGCTTCGCTGCGGAACGTGACGGGATGACGGTCCAGGCGTACCTGCCAGGCGCCGTCGGGCCGGGGCGAGAGCGGACGGACGAGAATGTTCATGGCGAATCACCTCGTGAAGAAGGAAAGCTCACTCTAGTCCCTCCACCAGGCCGCCGCGCCGGGCGTGTTGTCGCACGGCCACGGCTGCCGGTGGGCAGCTGGCAACGATCAGTAGGCCAGGCGTGCGTCCAGACTGTTCTGCGCCAGCCGTCGGGCCTGCTCCTCAGTCATGCCCAGGCTGTCATGTAGCGCCATGAAGTTCTCGGTCACATAGCCGCCGAAGTAGGCCGGATCGTCCGAGTTGACGGTGACCTTCACACCCTGCTCCAGCAGATCGAGGATGTTGTGCTGGCGCATGTCGCTGAACACCTTGAGCTTGGTGTTGGACAGCGGGCAGACGGTCAGCGGGATCTGTTCCTCGATCAGGCGGGCGATCAGTTTCGGATCCTCGGCGGCACGCACGCCATGGTCGATACGGCTGACCTTGAGCAGGTCCAGCGCTTGCCAGATGTATTCGGGCGGGCCTTCCTCACCGGCGTGGGCGACGGTCAGCAAGCCTTCGGCGCGAGCCTTGTCGAACACCCGCTGGAACTTGCTCGGCGGATGGCCGACCTCGGAGCTGTCCAGGCCGACGGCGAAGAAGGCGTTGCGATAGGGCAGCGCCTGCTCGAGGGTCTTGAAAGCTTCCTCTTCCGGCAGGTGACGCAGGAAGCTGAGGATCAGCCCACTGCTGATGCCCAGCAGTTCACGGCCGTCGGCCAGCGCCGCGCTGATTCCGTTGAGCACCGCCTCGAACGGAACGCCGCGATCGGTGTGCGTCTGCGGGTCGAAGAACGGCTCGGTGTGCACCACGTCCTGCTCCTCGCACTTCTGCAGGTAGGCCCAGGTCAGGTCATAGAAGTCCTGCTCGGTGCGCAGCACGTCGGCGCCGCGATAGTAGAGGTCGAGAAATTCCTGAAGGTTGTTGAAGGCATAGGCCTGACGCAGGGTGTCTACATCCTTCCACGGCAGGGCGATCTTGTTGCGCTCGGCGAGGCGGAACATCAGTTCAGGCTCCAGCGAGCCCTCCAGATGCAGGTGGAGTTCGGCCTTGGGCAGATTGTTGAGCCATTCGTACATAGCGAAATTCTCGTCGTCCGGGTGTGTAGGCATTCTATCGACGGGATCGAGCAACCGATATGCCAGGAGACGGCAGTTTGTTCGGCGAGCAGGCTGGTATGACCGCCGGATGCCCAGACGATTGCTGATTGAATGAGTTGGTGATTATTTGATCAGCGATCTGTAGCCCAGCGGTGATGGGCGCCAGCGCAGTTGTTCCCATTGTTATCCACAAACTTCTCCACCCCATCCGGGCATAACTTTTCTTCGATTGGAAGAGGAGTGCTGGCAAAACGTCATTGCGCGACTACATAGTCAAAAACTACGTCGATTCAAGTGGTTAACGCACCATTGCGGGTCGCTCCGTGGTGCCTGTTCAAAAAATGTGCAGTGATTGCGGAGCCGCATGGCTGCGGCGTTGCAGCGTGGCATTCAGGGGTTATCCACAGTTGCTTCCACAGTAATTGTGGGCAAGCCGGCTGCGTCAATCGTCGAGGACTTGCAGCTGGCTGCGGCCCCGGCTGATATCGGCAAGCAGCTGCCCGAGCGGCTGCAGGTTGGCCGCCGGCAGGGCGATATCCAGGGTTGCGCCCTCGGCATCGAACTGCTCGCCTTCCAGCAGCGCCTCGAAATCGGCCAAGCGTGCCTTGACCAGAGCCAGCTCGGCGAAACGGCAATGACAGCGGCAACGCGAGCGTGACACCAGCTCGCTGCGCTCGCCCGCTTGCAGGCATTTGGCCGTGGTGCCGCCATAGGCGCGGGCCAAGCCACCGGTGCCGAGCTTGATGCCGCCGAACCAGCGGATCACCACCACCGCGACCCGGTCGAAGTCCTGCCCTTCGATGGCTGTGAGCATTGGTCTTCCCGCCGTACCGCCAGGCTCGCCATCGTCGCTGAAGCGGTACTGGGTGCCGATCTTCCAGGCCCAGCAGCTGTGCGTAGCGGTCGGATCGCTGACCGCCTGGACGAACGCCTGCGCTTCCTCCGGGCTTTGCACCGGTGCGGCCTTGGCCAGGAAGCGGCTTTTGCTGATGACTTCCAGCAGTTCGCAGGGCGCGGACAGGGTGAAGGGCATGGCTGTTACGGCGTCGGTGATGGGGGTGGCCATTGTAGCGGCGCCGCTGCGGCTGCGCTGCGTCGTTCTGCATGGCTCGTCCGGCGAACGGATTGAACTTCGATGGATCGTCCAACCCCTAGCTAGTAGGGCGCGGTTTGCGCGCACGGCCTGGAGAAGGCCCCGCCGTACCGCATTTCGCTGGCACATCAGATGGAGGAAATCCCATGCTCAATTCCACTTACCAGTCGTGCATCCAGGCTTGCTCCAACTGCGCACTGGTCTGCGAGACCTGCGCGGCATCCTGCTTGCGCGAGGACGATGTGAAGATGATGGCGCGCTGCATCGAGCTTGATCGTGACTGCGCCGACATGTGTGCAATCGCGACAGTGCTGATGACCCGCGACAGCCCCTATGCCAAAGCCGTCTGCAAGCTCTGCGCGCAGGTCTGTCGCGATTGCGCCGAAGAGTGCGGCAAGCACAAGCACGACCATTGCCAGGCCTGCGCCGAAGCCTGCCGCAAGTGTGCTGAAGTGTGCGAAAAAATGGCGGCCTGATCGGTCTCGTCGATCCGCAGGGCCGCAGCTGCGGCCCTTCTGCTTCAACCCAGCCAGTCCAGCGTCAGGATCAGCCGCCGCTCGGTGCTGGTCGCCTGCGGCGAGCGGTGAATGATCCCGGCGCCTTCGTTACCCAGCCATTTCTCCCCCTTGAGCAACGCCACGTCGCCAGCGTTGAGCCGCTGGATGACAGCCGGATCGGTCGGTTCGGCAGCCGGATCGCCCAGACGCCGACGCGGCATGCCACCCTCATGAAGCCATTCGCTACCGGCGCCGGCGTAGGTGGTGATCAGCCGCAGCGGTACATGATCGACGTGGAAGCGCGGGCACATGGGCTTGTCCAGCACGCGCAAGCGTAAGCCAATGCGCCGCGCATCGACCAGGCAGCTGAACGCCCGTACCAGCCAGGCCACGTCGGCGACGAAACCGGCATGCCCGGCAAGGTCCCGATAGGCTGCCGCCAGAGTTGGCAGCTGCAGCTCACCGTCGCCGGTCGGTTCCAGGGTCAGCGATTCGGCCAGCGGCTCGCCCAGTGCCAGAAGTGTCTCGGCGAATTCGGCAATATGCAGCGGCAGCTGGCGCTGCCATACGCTGAGGTTGACGCCGTCGTTCAGCGCTTCGCCGAGTGTCTCTGGAGTGTCGCCCAGCAGCTGCCGCGGCTGCGGGCGAGTCGCCGCCAGCGCCAGCATCAGGCGACCTGCTCGTGCCAGGGGCCGAACGGGTCCGGCAGGCGCAGCCAGCCGTCGATGCCCACGGCCCATTCGCTGTCGTTCAGCAGGCAGGTGTCCAGCTCGCGGCGCAGCCGGTCGAAGTCGATGTTCTGCCCGATGAACACCAGTTCCTGGCGGCAATCGCCGAACTCGCCGCGGGATTTACCGAGGATCGCCGTGCGGCTTTCGCGGTCACTCGGCCAGGCCGACTCCGGCGTGAAGTGCCACCAGCGCCCGGCGTAGTCGTAGCGCATCAACCCGCCCGCCTGGGACCAGCTGCCGGCTTCCTCGGGGCGGGTAGCGAGCCAGAAGAAGCCCTTGGAGCGCAGCAGGCGGCCGTTGCTCCACTCGCGGTTGAGGAAGTTGTAGAAACGCTGCGGATGGAACGGCCGGCGCGCCAGGTAGGCGGTGGAGGCGATCCCGTACTCCTCGGTCTCCGGTACATGTTCGCCGCGCATCTCCTTGAGCCAGCCCGGTGCTTGGGCGGCGCGTTCGAAATCGAAACGGCCGGTGTCGAGGATTCGCTCGAGCGGCACCTGGCCCATGTTCATCGGCAGGATCTCGGCGTGGGTGTTGAGGCGACCGAGGATGGCGGTCAACTCTTCGCGCTCGGCGGCGGAAATCAGGTCGATCTTGCTGATCAGGATGACGTCGGCAAACTCCACCTGTTCGATCAGTAGCTCGGTGACCGAGCGTTCGTCGTCCTCGCCAAGGGTTTCGCCGCGGTTGGCGAGGCTCTCGGCCTCGTGGAAGTCGCGCAGGAAGTTCACCCCGTCGACCACCGTAACCATGGTGTCCAGGCGTGCCAGATCGGCCAGGCTCTGGCCCTGCTCGTCGCGGAAAGTAAAGGTTTCGGCCACCGGCAGCGGTTCGGAGATGCCGGTGGACTCGATCAGCAGGTAATCGAAGCGGCCCTCGCGGGCGAGCTTGCCGACTTCCTCGAGCAGGTCTTCGCGCAGGGTGCAGCAGATGCAGCCATTGCTCATCTCCACCAGCTTCTCTTCGGCGCGATTGAGGCTGACGCCGCGCTGCACCTCGTTGCCGTCGATGTTGATCTCGCTCATGTCGTTGACGATCACCGCGACGCGGCGGCCATCGCGGTTTTTCAGGATGTGATTGAGCAGGGTGCTCTTGCCGGCGCCGAGGAAGCCGGACAGGACGGTAACAGGGAGGCGGTTCATGGCGGTCTCTCAGGCGGATCGTTGGTGTTTTTCGCGCTGTTCCTGGCGTTGCTTCGCCTCGATGGACAGCGTCGTGGTGGGGCGCAGCAGCAGGCGCTGCAGGCCGATGGGTTCGCCGGTTTCGGCGCACCAGCCGTATTCGCCGCGGGCGATGGCATCCAGCGCGGCGTCGATCTTGTCCAGCAGCTTTTTCTCTCGTTCCAGCACGCGCAGCTGCCAGTGGCGCTGTTCTTCGGCGCTGCCGATGTCGGCGGGATCGCTGCTGGGTTCAACTTCGCGCAAGGCGTCGAACTCTTCTGCGATGCGCGCCTGCAGCTCGGCACGCTGGCGCAGCAGCAGGTCGCGGAAGAAGGCCTGCTGGTCGGCGTTCATGTACGCCTCGGCGGGTTGCGCGAGTAGTTCGGCTTCGGTCATCGGGAGGTACGTGTCGGGAATAATGTAAGAGTTATAACATAACAATTGTGTTCGTGATGCAAGCGCTGTTTGCGTGTCGAGCGGCGCACCGGTAAGCGCGTTGTTCCGGAGGCAAGAAAAAGCCCGCGGCGCGCATCGCGCGGCGGGCTCGGGTGGTGATGGGGGCTGAGCGGTCAGACGGCGCCGGGCAGCCCGTGGTAGTTGCGGCCGAAGTACACCAGTGCGTCGCTGCTGTCGCGGCGGTACACGGCGAGCACCTCGCAGTAGAGGATGTCGTGGGTACCGACGCTGGCGCTGTGGCTGATGCGGCAGTCGAACGACACCGTGGCGCCGTCGAGCAGCGGCGAACCGGTCACGCCGGTGCTCCACTGCGCTGCGGCGAAGCGCTCGGCCATGGGCGTCTTGCCGCCGAACAGGTTGGACAAGTCCCGCTGTGCGCCGGCCAGGGTGTTCACGCAGAGCTGCCCGTTGGCGGTGACGATGGGATGTGCCGATGCGCTGCGGTTCAGGCACACCAGCAGCGTCGGTGGTTCGTCGGTGACGCTGCACACCGCGGTGGCGGTGAAGCCGGCACGGCCGCTGGAACCATCGGTGGTGATGATGTTGACCGCCGCTGCCAGACGCGCCATGGCATCACGATAATCCTCACGCATCACTGGAGCGCTGAATTGACTGGTGGTTTCGCATTGAGCCAGTTGCATGGTCGGTTCTCCATCAGGCGAGGACGCAGGCGCGGTCGAAGGGCAGGCGTGGCAGGCGGTCGCGCAGCTTGCTGGCGTCGCCGTAGCCGAGGTTGATCAGCAGGTTGGATTTCCAAGTGGTGCCAGCAAAAAAGGCCTCGTCCAGCGCCTTGCCGTCGAAGCCGGACATCGGTCCGCAATCGAGCCCCATGGCGCGGGCAGCGAGGATCAGATAACCGGCCTGCAGCGAGCTGTTGCGCAGTGCGTTCTCGGTGATCAGTGCCGGCTGCCCGGCGTACCAGCTGCGCGCGTCGGCGAAGGGAAACAGCTCCGGCAGGGTTTCCGGAAAGTCCTCGTCATAGGCGACGATCACCGTGACCGGCGCGGCCAGGGTCTTGTCCAGGTTGCCCTTGGACAGGCAGGGCGCCAGCTTCTGCTTGCCCTCGGCGCTGCGCACGAAGACGAAGCGCGCCGGGCAGCTGTTGACCGCGGTGGGGCCGAGGCGGACCTGCTCGTAGAGCTGCTCGAGCAGGGCATCCGGCACTGCTTTGTCGAGCCAGGCGCTGTGGGTGCGGGCCTCGCTGAACAGCGTCGCGAGGGAATTTGAGTCGATGGGGGCGTGCATGTTCGGGTCCTCAGGCTGCTGCGACCTGGCCGCATTGCTCGGCAAGATGGTCCAGCAGGATCTGGTTGAAGGGTTCGCTGTCGCTGACGCTGGACGCGTGGCCACCGTAGTTCAGCAGCGCCAGCTCGGCGTTGGGCAGTACGTCGGCCAGGTGCTGCGAGCGTTGCCAGGGCACCAGCATGTCGTCGCGGTTGGCGATCAGCAGGGTCGGGGTGGTGATGCGCGGCAGCTCGGCCTCGATATCGAAGGCCAGCAGTGCCTCGATACGTCGCACCAGATTCATCGTCGGCGGGAAATGCGCCAGTGCATGGGCGTCGTCGCGCGCCAGTCGCTCGCTGTTGGCCGCGATCCAGTCGGCCGGGTAGAGGAACAGCGACTGTGCCTGCACATAGGCGGCCGGGCCGCTGTCGTGCAGCAGTTTCAGGCGCACCGCGAAACAGCGCGCGCTGTGCGGGTTGGGGCTGCTCCAGGCGTTGATCGGCACCAGGCTCTGCAGCAGCTGCGGCCGCAGCAGGGCGATCTGCAAGCCGACCAGCCCGCCGAGCGCATGGCCGATGAAATGGCAGCGGCGGATGCCCAGGGTGTCCAGCAGCTCCAGCAGTTCGACTGCCATGGACTCGATGGAATAGCCCGCCGGCAGGTTCGCCGGGCTCCTGTTGGTCCCCAGCTGATCGTAGACCAGCACCCGGTAGTCCTGGGTCAGTGCCGGCAGCTGCGGCGTCCAGAAGGCAGCGGCGCCGCCGAGGCCGGAGCTGAGCACCAGAGTCGGTGCATCCGGCTCCATGCGGCCGTGAAGTTCGTAGTGCATGTCACTCCCTCCGTGCAGTCGATCAGCGGGCCGTCGGCGTGCCGGCTGACCCGCTCCGGCAGGCGCTATTGGCCGACGTGGGCGATGCTGGCGATCTCGATCAGCGCATCGGGCTTCACCAGCCCGCACTGGATGCAGTAGCGCGCCGGTTTCTCGCCGGGGAAGTACTCGGCATACACCTCGTTGACCTTGGCGTAGTTGGCCCAGTCGGTGAGCATGATCATGTTGAAGGTGACGTCATCCATCGTGCCGCCGGCGGCCTCGACGACGCCCTTGATGGTTTCCAGTACATGACGGGTCTGGGCGGCGGCGTCGCCGATGTGGACCACGTTGTTGTCCTTGTCGAAGGGCAGGGTGCCGGAGACGTAGAGCACGCCATCGGCGAGGGAACCGGGCACGTAGGGGGCGAGCGGTTTGCCGGTTCCGGCGGGGATGATCGATTGCTTGGGCATGTGGTTGATTCCTTGCAAGGCATTCAGGCGAACCCAACGGGCACCTCTGCGGGCGCCGCGGTCGGGCACTTGGGTATCAGCTGGCGACCGCCACCTCTGGCGCGATCGCGAAGCTCTGGCAGAAGGCGTCGACGCTGGAGACCCAGCCGAAGAACGTCTCGATGTTGTACAGCGCGGCCTGCTGGGCGAACTCCGGCCCGGCCTGGTGGGTGGCATCGGCCAGCACCACGCCGAAATACTCCAGATGGAAGCCATCACGCAGGGTCGATTCCACGCACACGTTGGTGGCGATGCCGGTGAACACCAGGTTGCGGATGCCGCGGGCGCGCAGGGTGCTGTCCAGTTGCGAATTGAAGAAACCGCTGTAGCGCGGCTTGGGCACCAGAATGTCGCCGGGCTGCGGCGCCAGTTCGTCCACCAGCGCGTAATCCCAGCCGCCCTTGGCCAGCAGGCTGCCGGCCAGTTCCGGACGCTTGCGCATGGTCTTCAGCGCATTGGACTTGTGCCAGTTCGGCGAACCCGGCCCGCCGGCCTCGACATAGCCTGCATCCCAACCGTTCTGCAGAAAGATCACCTGTATGCCGGCGGCGCGGGCCGCGCCCAGTGCCTGGCGGATCTTCGCGATCACCGGCTGGGTCGCCGAGACATCGAAACCGGCCAGGTCCAGGTAGCCGCCGCGGCTAGCGTAGGCGTTCTGCATGTCCACCACGATCAGCGCGGTTTCGCTGGCCTTCATCAGCAGCGGCTCGGGGCGCGCCGGCAGCTGCACGGGCTCGTCCGTTGCGCTCAGGCCGTAGCCCGAGACCTGTTCGACGGCGCTCATCAGGCCGACTCCTTCAGCGCGGTGACGTGCCGGCGGCTCTGCATCAGCGGCTGGATCTTCTGGCCGAAGGCTTCGACGCCCTCGAGGAAGTCGTCGAAGGTCAGCATCACACCTTGCATGCCGGGCACCGTGGCGATCTCATCGAGCATCCGCGCGACATTGGCGTAGGAGCCCACCAGCGTGCCCATGTTGATGTTCACCGCCGAAGTTGGGTCGGCCATCTGCCGGATGTTGCTGTCAGCGCCCTTGTCGGCGGCGCCCTGCTCGCCAAGCCAGGCGATGGCTTCCTCGTCGGCGCCGGCCTTGTAGTGCTCCCACTTGGCCCGGGCGGCTTCGTCGGTCTCGTCGGCGATCACCATGAACAGCACGCAGGAAGTGACGTGGCGGCCGGTCTTGGCGCAGGCCGCCTGCAGCCGTTCGGCGGCCGGGGCGAAGGCGGTCGGGGTGTTCACGCCCTTGCCGAAGCAGAAGTTGTAGTCGGCGTACTGCGCCGAGAAGGCCATGCCGGCATCGGATGAGCCGGCGCAGATGATCTTCATGTCCGCCTGGGGTTTCGGGCTGACGCGGCAGTCCTCCATCTGGAAGTGCTCGCCCTTGAAGTCGCTGCGGCCGGTGGCCCAGAGGTCGCGCAGCACTTGGGCGTACTCGCCGAGATACTGATAACGGGTGCCGAAGAACTCATCCCCCGGCCACAGGCCCATCTGGCTGTACTCCGGCTTTTGCCAGCCAGTGACGAGGTTCACGCCGAAGCGGCCGCCGGAGATCGAGTCGATGGTCGAAGCCATGCGTGCGACGATGGCCGGCGGCAGGGTCAGGGTGGCGGCGGTGGCGAATAGCTGGATCTTGCTGGTGACCGCGGCCAGGCCCGCCATCAGCGTGAAGGACTCCAGGTTGTGTTCCCAGAATTCGGTTTTGCCGCCGAAGCCGCGCAGCTTGATCATCGACAGCGCGAAGTCGAAGCCGTAGCCCTCGGCCTTCTGCACGATGGCCTTGTTCAGCTCGAAGCTCGGCATGTACTGCGGCGCATTCTCGGAGATGAGCCAGCCGTTGTTGCCGATCGGAATGAAAACACCAACATCCATGGGTAGCACCTCTGTACGCAATGGCTAGAAAGCGCTGCCCGAACGTGACGGGCAGGGTCGCAGGGGCATTAGCAGGATGCAGGCCAGAAAGTGATTTGGCTTTTGAATCAAAGAGATGAGTTATCTAGGTGGGGTGATGTGGACCATTTGGTCTGAATCGGAGCACCTGGTTTGTGCGTCGCGCACGAAGATCGTGCAGCCGCCGCTTGCCGCCTTCGTCGCTCGTGCGCCGCACGCTCGCCGCGCTACAGTAGCGCCTCGTTCGAGCCGATCCGGTAATCCCGTGACAGACCAACCCGTCGTTCCGCCACGCAGACGCCTCACCGCCAGCAAGACCCCCCGCGCAAAGGGTGCAGCCCGCGTGCCGAGCGCGAGCGCACAGGATCGGCGCCTGCGCATGATCGAAAGCAAGCGCGCCAGCATCCTCCAGGCCGCGCTCGAGCTGTTCTCCCGCTTCGGCCTGCACGGCACCAGCCTCGACCAGGTGGCGACCCAGGCGGACGTCTCCAAGACCAACCTGCTGTACTACTTCGGCAGCAAGGAAGAGCTGTACACCAACGTCCTGCGCCAGCTGCTGGAGGTCTGGTTGCAGCCGCTGCAGGCGTTCTCCGTCGAGCAGGACCCGGTCGAGGCGATCCGCGACTACCTGCGGGTCAAGCTCGAACTCTCCCGCGACCATCCCGCCGAATCGCGGCTGTTCTGCATGGAGATCATGCAGGGCGCGCCGTTGCTGCTGGGCGAGCTGCAGCAGCCGCTGCACGATCTGGTGGAGAACAAGGTCGCCGTGATCCAGGCCTGGATCGACGCCGGCAAGCTCGCCCCCATCGCGCCGCATCACCTGATCTTCTCGCTGTGGGCGACCACCCAGCACTACGCCGATTTTCGCGTGCAGGTCGAGGCGGTGGCGGGCAGGACGCTGGATGATCCGGCGTTCTTCGAGGAGACGCTCAAGAGTCTGCAGGCGCTGATACTGGACGGGGTCAGGCCACGCTGACGGGACGTTCATCTGCAAACGGGTGGAGGGGGGCAGGTTTGCTTCGGCTGGAAAACAAGCCTGCCTTTTCCGGGTGGTCAGCGAACGACACGCCTGCGCATCGTCATCCGGCAGCCTGGCTCAGGGTTTGATGTGCTGGTTGCCCATGGCGCAGAAGCTCTGCTCCTGCTTGCCGGCGGGCAGCGCGCGCAATTGCGTCATGCACTTGGCCTGGCTCGGTGTCCGAACCACGTTGAGCGTGGACGCCTCATCGACACTGATCAGATAGGGCTGGTTGTAGCGCGGGCCATCGTGCCAGCTGCTGAACTGCAGATCGCTGAAGGCGCAGCGATAGCGCATATGACCGGAGAACCCTTTGAAGCGGTCGCGGCGAAAGATGTGCCGATACCGTTGCCAGTCCCGCGTGCTCTGCCCCTCGCGCACCGCATCGAGGCAGCCCTCCAGGTCGGTGATCTGCGGTTCGTGAAGAAACACGCTCTGTGCCAGGCTGGAACCATCCAGCTGCACCGTCGCCACCAGGTAGACCCGCTGCTCGGCCGCCTGTGCCGATAGCGCCAGCAACATCCCCAGCGCCAACATCCCTGTCTTGATCAATCTGCAATGCTCCTGAACTCGGTTGGTCGATCCATCGAGGCGGTAAACCGTAGCGGAGGGCGGAACCTCGACACAAGCTCGTGAGTGAATCGCCCGACTGCGTGCTGTGGTGGATCGCCGCCGGCTCATCAGCGCTGCATGAGCGCGAACACCCCCCAGCCCAGGTATTCACGCGTGAAGGCGGCGTAGCGTTCAGGCTCCGTGGTCAGTTTGGTCCGCACTTCGTTCGCGAGCTCGTCGCCTGGGTTGGCTTCAAGCCAGCGGCGCATGGTGAGCCATTTGGCCGCCTCGTACCTGTCCCAACCGTCCTGGTCAGCCAGAACCATTTCAACGACGTCGTAGCCCAGGCGGCCGAAAGACGCGAGAAGTTCGGGAAGCATGAGAAAGTCGGAAATCGAATTGGCCAGACAGCCCTTGGCCACCTCCTCCGTCGGCGGTAATTGCCGCCAGTAGGGCTCACCGATGAGGATGATCCCGCCGGTGTGCAGGCTCCGTGTGAGTAGCTCGATAGTGCCGGCGACGCCACCGCCGATCCAGGTGGCGCCGACACAGGCGGCCACATCGACCTTCTCGTCGGCGACATAGCCGGCAGCGTCAGCGTGGATGAACCGCACTTGATCGGCGACACCGAGCTCCACCGCACGGCGTTTCGCCTGCTCGCTGAACAGCTGGCTCATATCGACTCCGGTGCCAATGACGCCGTGGTCGCGTGCCCAGGTGCACAGCATCTCTCCCGAACCGCTGCCGAGATCGAGCAGCCGAGCCCCCGGCTCGAGACGCAACGCCGCGCCGAGAGTGGCAAGCTTCTCGGGAGTGATCGGGTTGTGGATGCGGTGAGCGCTTTCAGTGATGTTGAAGATGCGTGGAATGTCCATGTGGCATAGCTCCTTCTGGGTGTGAATGGAGTCGTCGCTACCTGACACGAGGCAGGCGCGGAAACAGCGCGACGACATGCGCTGCTTTTTGCTTTTCCGTGTCGCTCCTGCCAGTTCACTCTGGGCTCGGTGTATGCCACATCAGTCGAGCGGGTCATTACTCGATGCCGGCGGCTGGGTATGACCGCTGAACGGTAAGCGGGCAAAGGCCGATGGACACCCGTGTCGTACGGCAGGGGAAATGAAATGTTGCAGCTAGGTCCGGGCTCTCCGCTGTCGTTTTACAGCTTTGCTGTAAATTGGCATGCCCTTACCAACGATGCACTTGGCTCATGACCCTTCTGATAGCGTTCGCTGTCTTATCCATCCTGGTCTCTTTTGTCTGTTCCATTCTCGAAGCTGCCCTGCTTTCCCTGACGCCCAGCTTCATCGCTCACCAGAAAACCACCAGGCCCAAACTCTATGAGCGGCTGAAAGGGCTGAAGGACAAGGTCGATCAGCCGCTCGCAGCCATCCTCACACTCAATACCGTTGCGCATACCGTCGGGGCGACCGGTGTTGGCGCGCAGGTCACTGTCGTGTTCGGGAACGGCTACGTCGGTATCGCCTCGGCGGTGATGACCGTGCTGATTCTGGTGCTATCGGAAATTCTTCCGAAGACCATCGGTGCGCGCTACTGGCGCTCACTCGCGCCTTATCTACCTCCGCTGTTGAACGGCATGATTCTGTTGCTCAAGCCCTTCATCCTGCTCTCGGACATGATCATGCGACTGTTCGGCGGCAAAGAGCCGGAGCACGACATTCGTCAGGAAATCAAGGCGCTGACCCTGCTCGGCCGTGAGACGAAAAGCCTCGACGAGGATGAGCAGCGCGTCATCAGCAACATCCTCGACCTGCATGAGATCAAGGTGCACGACATCATGACGCCGCGCACGGTGTGCGATTTCACGCCGCCGGACGCTCCGATCGGCGCACTCAAGAAGAAGGTCGCCGACAGCCAGTTTTCGCGCTATCCCGTGATTGCTGCGGACGAAACTCCGATGGGCGTCATCTTCCGCTACGACGCGCTTGCGGCGGAGGATGATGACGCACCGGTCTCGACCATCATGAAACCGCTGAGGGTCACACCCGACACGGCGAGCGTCGAAAACCTCATGACCCAGCTCATGCAGGAGCGCCAGCACATGTGCCTGGTCTACGACGAGTTCGGGAGCTGGCGCGGATTGGTCACGCTGGAAGACATCATGGAAACCATCATCGGTAAGCCGATCATGGACGAAACCGATGACATCCCAAATATGCGTCGTTTCGCCAAGCGTCGTTGGGACCATCGGATCAAGCGCGTCCGAGACAGCGGAGTCGAATGAGCCGGCTTCAGCCGCTGCTGTCGCTGAGCGCGATACCTTCCCGGCCGCGTTGCTTGATCCGGTACATCGCCTGATCCGCCGCGGTCAGCAGCGCATCGAAGGTTTCGCCCTGGCTGGGACACAGGGCGATGCCGATGCTGCACGATACCGATTGCGTGCCAGCTGCCGTCTCGATCGGGAGATTGATGGCCTGTAGCAGCTGGCGGCCTGCTGCTTCCGCGTCAGCGGGGGTGGCGAGATCCCTGACCAGCACGACGAACTCGTCGCCGCCATAACGCGCGACGGTGTCGTACGCGCGGGTCGCGTGGCGCATGCGGTCGGCGACGGTCTGCAGCACCTGATCGCCGATCTCGTGGCCGAAACGGTCGTTGATGTCCTTGAAATGGTCGAGGTCGACGACCATCAGGGCGAACGGAGTCCCGTGGCGTTGCCAGTACGCGTAGGCCTCGCCGAAGCGGTCCGCCAGCAGGTGGCGGTTGGGCAGGCGGGTGAGGACGTCGTGGGTCGCGAGATAAACCGAGCGCTCATGCTCGCGTTCCGCCAGTTCGATGGTGCGGAAATGCCGTACCAGCACCACCGGTAGCAGCACCAGGGCGCCGGCGAGAATCGCCAGCAGCGTCAGCGTCTCGAAGGTCAGGACATCGCCCAGCCGCAGCTGGCGTTCGAACAGCAGGGTGGTGGGCTGCGACAGGCTGCGGATCTCGACCCGATCCTGCAGGAGCGGCAGCAACAGCCGATCCAGCGCGCCGGTCGGCTCGGATTCCGTCGAGAACAGGTGCTGCGGCACGCCCGTGCCGGCCTTGAGCAGCGCCTCGAGGCGCACCCGGTGATCCACTTCGGCGTTGTGTACCGCGGCCAATAGCGAGTCCGTCCTGGTCAGCAGCAGTGCGACCATGGTGCTGCCGAAGAAATTCAGGCCGCCGCGCTGTTGCATTCCCTCCGAGCGTTTGACGCGCTGCAGCAGAATGTAGGCGTTGCCGCCTTCGTACATGGCGAAAACCGGAGTGGCGACCGGCTTGACCGTGCGTTTGGCCTTCGCCAGTGCGTGGGACAGGTAGTCCACCGTTTCCAGCCTGACGCCGTACAACGCGCTGGCTTGCGGAAGCTCCGGGTGCATGAATAGCAGCGGCCAGGTTTCGTTCAGTTGCACCTGCCGCAGCGCGGGCCGCTGGGTCAGGCTGGGAAAGTCCTTCAGTTTGAAGTCTGCTCGCCAGCTCAGCCGCAGCAGCTTCTCGAAGCCGTACTGCTCGGAAAGAGGGACGCCGCGTGCCACCTCCAACATGTAGATCTGCGGGTACGCGGCGACCACGGCGGCCGCGTAACGGGCCGTGGCATCCGCATCGCTCTGCTCGACAGCCTGCAGGAAGGCCGAGAAACCGGCCAGTACGGCCTCGTTGGTATCCAGGTGATTGCGTACGGCACCCGAGACGTTCTGTACGTGTTGGGCGAAGCGGGTTTCCCAGCGCCGGACCTCGGACTTGAACAGCAGTTGGGCCGAGAAGCCCGTCAGTACGAGGGACAGGGCAATGAATCCTGTGAAGGAGCGCCGGCGTTTGGTCAGCATCGTTATTCTCTCGGCGAACTGCACACGGAGCCGTAAGGCGGCCCGACCAGGCATGTCGTGCTGAAGCCTGGAGTGCCTAGCAGCCGCATCCATGGCCGTTGGGCCGCGAAGCAGGCTGCCACCCGAGAAACCGACGGGCGGCGCATTGAAGCTAGCAAAACGCCAGTTGCTGGTCCACCGGTCGGCGGAGCGGCACGCTGGCGGTTCGCTGCCTGAGCCGGCCGGCCAGTGCGCCACGGCATGTCGCCCGCTTTTCGTGCTCGACGCACAAACCAAGTGCTCCGATCCGGACCATTTGATCCGTTTTTTAGCTATCGCTTTTCTAATTGTTTGATCTTAAAAGAGATCTTTCTGGTGGCACGCTTTCTGCTCTTGCTTCGCTGGCGCCGCTGAGAGCAACGGCGCGACCTGCCTCACGGCAGCGCAAATGGAGAAGCGCCTGCGCCATTGGCGACGCGCTCAGCTATCAGCCTTGCGTCACAGGAGTGCGTCACCCATGACTCTGCAATACGTTCCCATCATCGACCTGGCGCCGTACTTCGCCGGCACACCGCAGGGTAAGGCCCAGGTAGCCAAGGCCGTGGATCAGGCCTGTCGCGACATCGGCTTTCTGGTCATCACCAACCACCAGATTCCAGCGGAATTGATCGAACGTGTGTCGCGTCTGACGCGGCAGTTCTTCGCCTTGCCGCTGGCGGAGAAGCGCAAGGTCGACCGGCCCAGCCCGGAAATGGTGCGCGGTTACAGCGCCATCGCCGAAGAGAGCCTGTCGTACTCCATGGAGGAGGCGGCGCCGGGTGATCTCAAGGAATCCTTCTCCATCGGCCCCAGCGACGTGCCGGACGAGCCCTACTACCGCTGCGCCGCTGCCGGCCCGCATTTCGCGCCAAACGTCTGGCCTACCGGCATCGACGGCTTCGAGCAGGCGTATCGCGAATACTTCGCCGCCATGAGCGAGCTGGCGCAATCGCTGATGCGTATCTTCGCCCTGGCGCTGGAGCTGCCGGAAACCTTCTTCGACGACAAGATCGACCAGCACATCAGCATGTTCCGCAGCCTCAGCTACCCGGACGTCAAGGGTGAGGTCGAACCGGGCCAATTGCGCGCCAGCGCCCACACCGATTACGGCAGTCTGACCATCGTCAAGCCGGACAACGCCCTCGGCGGCCTGCAGGCGCGCAACCGCCAGGGCGAGTGGGTAGACGTGCCCTACGTGGAGGGCGGCTTCGCCGTGAACATCGGCGACCTGATGATGCAGTGGACCAACGACCAGTGGATTTCCACGCTGCACCGGGTGGTCAACCCGCCGGCCGACAGCGCCGCGGACAACGGCCGGCAGTCGCTGGTGTTCTTCCATCAGCCCAACTACGACGCGCTGATCGAGTGCCTGCCGGGCTGCTGCAGCGCGACCAATCCGCCACGCCATGCGCCGGTCACCTCCGGCGACAACCTGCTCTCCAAGTTCGTCAAGCAGACCACCTTCGGCAAAGGCCTGGAGGTCGCATGAGCACGCTGTCCTACGTCAACGTCTTCGCACGGGACATCGAGGCGCTTAGCGGTTTCTACCGCGAGCTGTTCGGTTTCAGGAACATCCCCGAGATCGCCTCGCCGATCTTTCGTGGGCTGGATACCGGCAAGAGCTGCATCGGCTTCAACGCGCCGGACGCCTACGCGCTGCTGCATCTGAATGAGTACGCCGACACCCGCGGCTGCAAGTTCCTGCTGAACATCGACGTCGACTCGAAAGACGAGGTCGAGCGTCTGGTGCCCATCGCCGTCGCCATGGGCGCGCGGCTGATCAAGGCGCCCTACGAGACCTATTACCACTGGTATCAGGCGGTGCTGCTGGACCCGGAAGACAACGTGTTTCGCATCAACCACATGCTTTGACGTGCCAACCCTCAGGAAGACCAAAAAATGCTCAATCAGATGAAACGGACCTTATGTGCGGCGGTGGCTCTCGGCCTGGCAACTACCGCGGACGTCGCCTCGGCGCAGGAAGGGCAGGGGCTGACCCTCGATAAACCGGCGAAGATCGCCATGCTCTACATCAGCCCGCGCAACGACGGCGGCTGGACCCAGGCCTTCGACGAGGCGCGGCAGAAGCTCGAAGCCGAGCTGGATACCAAGATCCAGTACGTCGAAAGCGTGCCGGAGAATGCCTCCTCGATCCGCCCGGCGGTGGACCGGCTGATCCAGCGTGGCGCCAACGTCATCATCGGCACCGCCTTCGGTTACTCGGACACCTTCAAGGAGCTGGCCGCCAAGTACCCGGACGTGGCCTTCCTCAACGGCTCGGGCACCACCAACAGCGCCAACCTCGAATCCTTCTACGGGCGCACCTACGAGAGCCAGTACCTGTGCGGAATGGCGGCCGGCGCGGCGTCGAAGACCGGCAAGCTTGGCTTCGTCGCGGCCAACCCCTTCGGCCAGGTGAACTGGACGGTGAACGCCTTCGCCCTCGGCGCCCAGGCGATCAACCCCGACGCCACCGTCACCGTCGTCTATACCGGCGCCTGGAACGACCCGGTCAAGGAGCGCGCCGCCGCCATGGCGCTGATCGACGCTGGTGCCGACGTGCTCGGCCAGCACGTCGACAGCCCGACACCGCAGATCGTCGCCCAGGAGCGCGGCGTGCACGGTACCGGGCACCACCGCGACATGCGCGAGTTCGCCCCCGAGGCGACCGTTTGCTCGTCGGTCTGGGTGTGGGACAAGTTCCTCGCGCCGGAGCTGAAGAAGATCAGTGCCGGCAACTGGACGCCGCCAGAGAACGGCGCGCTGCTGTCCATGGCCGAAGGCGGCACCGACGCGGCCTGCTGCGGCCCGGCGGTTTCCGAAGCGGACAAGGCCAAGATCATGGCCGCGCGCGAAGAGCTGCTCAAAGGCGAGAAGAAGATCTACGCCGGCCCGATGCTCGATCGCGACGGCACCGAGCGCATCGCTGCTGGCGAGGTCATGGCCGACCCGGCCCTGTGGCAGATGGACTGGTTCGTCAAGGGAGTGATCACCCAGCAATGAGCAACCTCAACGCGATCCAGCTGACCGGGGTGAGCAAGTCGTTCGACGGCTTCATGGCCCTGTCTCAGGCGGATTTCACCGCCAAATGGGGCGAAGTGCACGCGCTGCTCGGTGAGAACGGCGCGGGCAAATCCTCGCTGATGAACATCGCCGCCGGCCTCTACGCACCGGAAAGCGGATCGCTGTTGATCAACGACAACGCGGTACGGCTCAGCGGGCCGCGGGATGCCAGCCGCTACCACATCGGCATGGTTCACCAGCATTTCAAGCTGGTGAAGCCCTTCACGGTTGCCGAGAACATCCTGCTCGGCTTGCCCGAGCAGCCCGGCAACAAAAGCTTCAACGGCAGCCACCGCCAACGCCTCAGCGCGCTGGAGGCACAGATAACGGAAAAGGCGGCTGAGCTGGGCTTTGTTATCGACCCGCGCAAGCCCACCGAGTCGCTTTCGGTGGCCGAGCAGCAACGGGTAGAAATTCTCAAGGTGCTGCTGGCCGGCGCGCGGATCCTGATCCTCGACGAGCCGACCGCGGTACTCACCGATCAGGAAGCCGAGCGCCTGCTGGAAACGGTGCGTGCCTTTGCCCGTCAGGGCTCGGCGGTGATCCTGGTCACCCACAAGATGAGCGACGTGAAGCGCTTTGCCGACCGCGTCACCGTGATGCGGGGCGGACGCACCATCCAGACCCTCGACCCGCAGACGGTCTCGGTGCCGGAGCTGGTGCGCCTGACCGTGGGTGAGTCGGCGCCGGCCAGTGAATACCAGCCGGCGACGCCGGGCGAGGTGCGCCTCCAGGTGCGTGACCTCAGGTCGTCTGGCGCGGGCGGCCACGGCGCGCTCAATGGCGTGACGCTGAACCTTCGTGCCGGCGAGATCTACGGCATCGCCGGTGTCGGCGGCAACGGCCAGAGCGAACTGGCCAACGTGCTGATGGGGCTGCCCGAGCGCTGCGATGGCACACTGGAGTTGGCCGGCTTCGGTGACTTGCGCCGGGCCAGTCCTGAACAGCGCCGCGAGCTGCGCATCGCCGCAATCCCGGCGGATCGCTACGGCGCCGCGCTGGCGGGAGAGCTTTCGGTAGCCGAGAACTTCGGTGTCGGCCAGGTCCACAGCGGCCGCTACGGCTCGTTCTTCAATCTGCGCCGCACGCGTCTGGAGGCCGAGGCTGCCGAGGCAGTCACGGGTTTCGATGTGCAGGGCGTGCGCTCGCTGAAACAGAAGGCCGCGCTGCTCTCCGGCGGTAATGCGCAGAAGCTGGTGATCGCCCGGGAGTTCTCCCGCGACCCGCAGCTGGTGCTGGTGCACAGCCCCAGCCGCGGCCTCGACGTGCGCGCCACCGCCGCGGTGCATGCCCGCCTGCGCGCCGCCCGCGAGGCCGGCGCAGCGGTGCTGGTGATCAGCGAAGACCTCGACGAGGTGCTGGCGCTGGCTGATCGCATCGGCGTGATGAATGCCGGGCGCATCGTCGCCGAATTCAACCGGCCGGCGGATCGCCAGGCCATCGGCAGGGCCATGGTCAGTCACGACGAACAGGGCCACGCAGAGCCAGCAGCTGAGGGGGCAAGCCATGAATGAACAGGTACGCCCGGTGATGCTCGAACAGGTCACGCAGGTCGCGAAACGGCCCAAGCCGCCGCTGCTGTCCCGACGCTACGCCCTGGAGATCCGCCAGCAACTGGCCTGGCACTGGCAGGCTGTGATCATCGGTCTCGCGCTGTTGCTGGGGCTGAGCATTTCCGCCGCGATCCTCGTCGCTGCTGGCGTACCGGCCGGCGAGCTGCTCAATGAGTTCGTCCTTCTCACGGTATTCGATGCGCAGAGCCTGAAGGCCGTGCTGTTTCAGGCCTCGCCGATGATTCTCGTCGGCCTGGCCGGTTGCATGGCCTTCCGTGCCAAGTTCTGGAACCTGGGCCTCGAGGGGCAGATGATCTGGGGCGCCATCGGTGCCACGGCGATCTCGCTGTTCGAGGTCGGCCCGCAGGTGCTGCGTCTGCCGCTGATGCTCGCAGCGGCGATCATCTGCGGGCTGATCTGGGCGCTGGCGCCGGTGGTGCTCAAGCTGCGGCTTAAGGTCAACGAGATCATCTCGACGCTGATGCTCAATTACCTGGCGATCAACTTCCTGCTGCACCTGCTCTACGGCAGCTGGAAGGACCCGAAGAGCTCGTTCCCCTATTCGCCGCAGTTCCAGCCGTTCGAGCGCTTGCCCGAGCTGTTCGATGGGATCAGCGCGGCAGTGCCGCTGGCGGTGGTCGTCGCGCTGCTGGCGCTGTGGTTCCTCGGCATTTCCCGCGCCGGGCTCTATCTGCGCTTTGTCGATGCCAACCCGCGGGTGGCCGGCGCGGTCGGCGTGCCGGTGCAGAAGATGATCATCGGCACCGTGCTGATCTCCGGCGCCATGGCTGGGATCGCCGGCTTTCTCGTCACCGCGGGGCAGGAGGGGCGGCTGACCCAGTCGTTCTACCAGGGCTACGGCTTCTCCGGCATCCTCATCGCCTTTCTCGCCCGCAACAACCCGGTGGCGGCACTGGTGGTGGCGCTGCTGATGGCGATGCTGTTCGTTGCCGGACGCAGCCTGCAGGTGTTCTACCAGATCCCCTTTTCCATGGTGCAGCTGATCCAGGCGATCCTGGTGATCTGCGTCGCCTCCTCGGATTTCTTTATCCGCCACCGCATCCGCCGCGTTCAGGGAGGCGAAAGCTGATGGACATGATCGCCAACTGGCTCGGCAACACGCCGGACTTCGCCGTGCCCTTCGCCCTCGCGGCGCTGGGGCTGATTCTCACCGAACGCGCCGGCGTGCTGGCCCTCGGCGCGGAAGGGCTGATGCTGGTCGGCGCGCTGGCCGGCATCGGCGCGCAGCTGGCGTTCGGCAGCCATGGCACGTCGCTGCTGTTGGCGATGGGCGCGGCGGCGGTGGTGTCGCTGTTGTTCGCGCTGATGGTGCTGGTGCTGCGCATCAACCAGGTGATCGCCGGCCTGGCACTGGTGTTCTTCTGCCAGGGCCTGACCGGCTTGCTCGGCACGCTGCTGGACTGGACCAGCAAGCCGGTCAAGGGGCTGGGCGCGGTCGAGCTGTGGCCGCTGTCGGAGCTGCCGCTGCTGGGCAAGCTGTTCGTGCAGAACCCGCTGGTGTTCATGACGCCGCTGATCGTTCTTGCCGTGGTCTGGTTCCTCACCCGCACGACCACCGGCCTGCGCCTGCGCGCGGTCGGCGAGAATCCGCAGGCGGCAGACGCGGCGGGGATTTCCGTGCTCGGCTATCGGCTGGCGGCGATTCTCGCTGGCTCCGCGCTTATCGGGCTGGCGGGAGGCTATATCTCGCTGCTCAGCACCAAGCTGTGGATCGCCGACATGACCGGTGGGCGCGGCTGGATCGCCGTGGCGCTGGTGATCTTCGCCCGCTGGTCACCGTGGAAGGCGCTGGCCGGGGCGCTGCTGTTCGGCTGCATCGAGGCGCTGATCCCGCAACTGGCCGCCGCCGGCGTGCGCCTGCCGCAGTACTTCGTGCTGATGACACCCTATGCCGTGACCCTGGCGGTGATGATCTGGGTGGCCAGCGGCAGGAACGTTTCCGGCAATCAGCCTGGCGCCCTGGGTATTCCCTTTATCCGCGAGGAGCGTCGCTGAGCGGCCTCACTGTGCGGCGCTGCGATCGCTCGAGCGGCAGGTGATCTCCGCGTAGGGCTGGTCTGGCGAATACTCGCCCGGCACCCGCTCCACCGCCTGCGAGCCCGGCGCGACGGTGAAGACCGGCGGGGCGGAGGTGTCGGCGCGGGCGTCGGCCGGCACGTGGAATTCACAGGTGATCTGTCCATCGGCGTGGTTCATCACCTTCACCGCCCGCACGCCGAGCAATTCGCCTTCGACACCTTCGGACTTGGCTGGTACACCCATGGGACTGATCTCGACGTCCAGACCGTTGAGGTGGCTGATGATCTGTGGCACAGGAGTCTGCGCGTGGGCCAACGAGGCACAGAGCGCGAGGCTGCAGGCGGCGAGAAGCTGCTTGGTCATGGAAACCTCCAGAGTTCGGTCCCCCTTTAGAAGAGGCGCGAGGTCGGTGGTTCGCTGGCCGGTGTGGCGATTGGTTGCAAATGATGAGCGGCACGCTGTGCACCTTCGCAAGTGCTCGCGACGGTGAGGTGGCCGGCCGTCGGGCGCGGCCTGCGTGCCGTCACTTCGCCGGCTTGCGGTTTCTCACGTAGAGGTCCTTGCCGCCGGTGGCGGTGCTGCCACGCGCTTCCAGTTCAAAACGCGCGGGCTGCGCCTTGATCAGCTCGCTGAGCTTCGTGCAGCCGTACAGGCGGGGGTCGAATGCCGGCCGCAGCTTGCTGATGTTCTGCCCGAGGGTGCCCAGCTGGATCCAGTCGTCTTCGTCGGACAGGTCCTCGAGCACCTTGGCGATGAAGTCCACCGGCACCTGCTGGCATTTGATCGGTGCGCTCTTGTCGCTGCCTTTGGCCGGCTTGCTGGGTTCGGTCGGTGCGGCGACTTTCTCGGCAGGTGCGGGTTCGGCGGCGAGTTTCGGCGCATCGGCACGCAGGATTTCGGTGTAGATGAACTTGTCGCAGGCGGAAACGAACGGCGAGGGCGTCTTCTGCTCGCCGAAGCCGTAGACCGTCAGGCCCTCCTCGCGGATGCGCGCGGCCAGGCGGGTGAAGTCGCTGTCGCTGGATACCAGGCAGAAACCGTCGAAGCGCCGGGTGTAGAGCAGGTCCATGGCGTCGATGATCAGCGAGCTGTCGGTGGCGTTCTTGCCCGAGGTGTAGGCGAACTGCTGGATGGGCTGGATCGAGTGGTCGAGCAGCACCTTCTTCCAGCTGCCGAGGTTGGGCTTGGTCCAGTCGCCGTAGATGCGCTTGACGCTGGCGACGCCGTACTTGGCGATCTCCTCGAACAGCCCCTCGACGATAGCGGCGGGGGCGTTGTCGGCATCGATCAGTACGGCAAGGTGTTTCTGCTGGTTCGGGGGGGTGGGCTTGGCGGCCATGGTTCGTCCCTGGGACTGGATATGCCCCCGACCATAACGCCGACCGCTGGGCGAAGGCCATAGGCGGCGTACTGGACGGTGCATGCCGAACGGGCGGTGGCGGGTTAGCATGCGCGCTTTTGTCGACAGAGAACGGGCATGGAACTGCGCGGCACATTGAAGAGCTGGAATGACCAGAAGGGCTTCGGCTTCATTCGTCCGGAGCGGGGCGGCGAGGATGTGTTCGCGCATATCTCGGCGGTGCATGGCGAGCGCCGGCCGCTGGTGGGCGACCGCGTGCTCTACGTGGTGGGGCGTGACGACCGGGGACGCGTGCGCGCCGAGCATGTCCGGCTGGATGCACCGCCGACGCTGGACCAGCCGGCGATCCGCCAGCGTCCGGCCGGTTCGCGACCGGCTGAGCGGCATTCTGCGCGACCGACGCGGCGGTTGTTCGCCAGCGTGCAGAACCTGCCGGGCAAGCTGCTGGTGTTCGCACTGCTGTGTGCGTTGCCGCTGTTGGGCAGTTTGTTCCGTCTGGGTTCGGTGCTGCCACTGGTGGTCTATGCGACCGCCAGCCTGCTGACCTTCTTTCTCTATTGGCGCGACAAGCACAGCGCGCTGAAGGATCGCTGGCGCACCCCGGAATCCACTCTGCATGTATTCGAGCTGGCCGGCGGCTGGCCGGGTGCACTGCTGGCGCAGCAGCTGTTTCGCCACAAGACGCGCAAGCTCGGCTATCAGCTGCTGTTCTGGCTGATCGTGGTGTTGCACCAGGCGTTCTGGATCGATCTGCTGTTCATCGGCGGTGCCGTCACTCGCGAGCGCTGGGACTGGTTGCTGCGCCTGTTCTGAAACGCAAAAGCCCGGCATGGGCCGGGCTTTTGCGCGAGCGCTGTGGCTCAGACTTTCTTGACGAATTCGGACTTCAGCTTCATCGCGCCGATGCCGTCGATCTTGCAATCGATGTCGTGGTCGCCGTCGCACAGGCGGATGTTCTTCACCTTGGTGCCGACCTTGACCACCAGCGACGAGCCCTTGACCTTGAGGTCCTTGATCACGGTGACGGTGTCGCCGTCCTGCAGGGTGTTGCCGACCGAGTCCTTGATCACCTTGTCGCTGTCGCCTGCGGCGTCGACGCTTTCGGTGGCGGACCACTCATGGGCGCACTCGGGGCAGACCAGCATCTGACCGTCTTCGTAGGTGTATTCGGAGTTGCATTTGGGGCAGGGCGGCAGAGTGCTCACGGCAGGTCCTCAGAGGCGGGATTGCGGAAAGCCACGCATTGTATAAGGTTTTGTTACATTTTTGGGGCTGACGCATTACTCGGTGGGCCTTCCGTGGCTCCGTTGCGTCGATTTTGCTCGTCGGGAGGGCTTATTTCACTGCGGCGAGACGCTCGCTGCCGGTGCGCAGCTCGCGGTAGCGCTGTTCCAGCTCGCGGCGAATTTCGCGGCGCTGGTAGGCCTGGGCGAAGCGGCGCTGCTGCTCGGCGGTCTTCGGATTCAGCGGCGGTACCGGCACCGGCTTGCCGTCCTCGCCGAGGGCGACCATGGTGAAGAAGCAGCTGTTGGTATGGCGTACGGTCTTCTCGCGAATGTCTTCGGTGACGACCTTGATGCCGATCTCCATGGAGGTGGTGCCGGTGTAGTTGACCGAGGCGAGGAAGGTGACCAGTTCGCCGACATGCACCGGCTGGCGGAACACCACCTGATCCACCGAGAGTGTCACGACGTACTGGCCGGCATAGCGGCTGGCGCAGGCATAGGCGACTTCGTCGAGATACTTGAGCAGCGTGCCGCCATGGACGTTGCCGGAAAAATTGGCTTTGTCCGGGGTCATGAGTACGGTCATGGTCAGCTCTGCATGTCCATCTAGCATGGGGGTCACGGCTCCTCGTGGGTGAAGGGCTGCTACTTTAGTCGAATGCGTAGCGCCCGTGTGCGGCAATTTCAAATCCGGCTCATCATTTTTTTCGATCGTCAATGCGGCGCAGGCGCGCAGCGCTGATGTCTGGCGCTAACGGCGGGCGCAATGGCCCGATCGACGCTCCGCGCCCATTCCTCTGAGGTGACATGTGACGGCGTTCGCAAAAGGCCTCGGGCGGCGCGACCCCGGCACTTTTTGTTGATTTGTGCCGGGGTCCGGCGGGTTGCGCATACCTATAGTCGGGCGCTTGAAAGCGACCCCACTGGCCTACCTCGGTACTGGATGACCCCATGCGCGTTCTTGTCCTTGCTCTGCTTAGCTGCCTCGCCCCGTTCTCCCATGCCAGCGAAGAGGCGATGGAGCGTTTCAACTATCTGATGGCCGACGACACGCGCCGCCAGCAGGCTTATGCCGCGGGCCAGGAGCGGTCGCTGTTCTGCAGCTACTGTCATGGCGAGACCGGCAACAGCAAGCGCAAGCACATCCCCAACCTGGCGGCGCAGAATCCGCTGTACCTGTTCCATTCCTTCGAGAAGTTCGCCAGCGGCGAGCGCGTCGACTTCGTGATGTCCAAGCTGGCGGAAAATCTGACGCTGGAGGATCGGGTGAACGTCGCGGTGTACTTCAGCCAGCAGAAGGTCAATCCACCTGCGGATGCGCCGAACGAGCCGCTGCGCAAGACCGGCGAGAAGATCTTCCAGACCACCTGCACCGGCTGCCACGGCGCCCACGCCGAGGGCATGGAAACCATGCCGCGCCTGGCTGGCCAGCCTGACGAGTACATCCGCAAGGCGCTGACGCGCTTCCGCGAGAATGACCCCAGCCGCGCCGGCTCGGTGATGATGCCGATTGCCAGCAAGCTGTCCGTGGCCGATATCAACGCCCTGGCCGCCTACCTCTCGCAACTGCAGCTTAGCCCGGCCGAGGAACACGCCAGCCTCAGCCGGATCCGCAAGGTCGCCGCTCAGTAACGCTGGATCTGCGCCGGCGTGCGGCGCATCAGCACCTCCCCATTGCGCACCGAAAGCAGGGCATGGCCCTGGGTGCGCAGCATCTCGTAGTCATCCGGCGCCGACAGCACCAGCAGGCTGGCCGGCCGCCCTGCCTCCAGCCCGTAGCGTTCGCCCAGGTTCAGGGTGCGCGCGCTGTTGTCGGTGATCAGGTCCAGGCCGCGCTGCAGGTCCTCGTAGCCGAGCATGTGGCAGATGTGCAGCCCGGCTTCGAGGATGCGCAGGATGTTGCCGTTGCCCAGTGGGTACCAAGGATCGACGATGGAATCCTGACCGAAGCAGATGTTCATCCCGGCGCGGTCTATCTCGGCCACACGGGTCAGGCCGCGACGCTTGGGATAGGTATCGAAGCGGCCCTGCAGGTGGATGCTCTCGGTCGGGCAGGAAACGAAGTTGATCTTCGACATCTTGAGCAGACGGAACAGCTTGGAGCAGTAGGCGTTGTCGTAGGAGCCCATCGCCGTGGTGTGGCTGGCGGTGACCCGCTCGCCCATCTCGCGTACCCGTGCCTCTTCGGCGAGCACTTCGAGAAAGCGCGACTGCGGGTCGTCGGTTTCGTCGCAGTGCACGTCCACCAGGCAGCCGGTGCGCTCGGCCAGGTCCATGAGGAACTTGATCGAGCTGACGCCCTGGTCGCGGGTGTTCTCGAAGTGCGGAATGCCGCCGACCACATCGGCGCCCATGGCGATCGCCTCGGTCATCAGCTCGCGACCGCCCTTGAACGACTCGATGCCCTCCTGCGGAAAGGCGACGATCTGCAGGTCGATCAGGTGGCGGGTTTCCTCGCGCACCTCGAGCATGGATTTGAGCGCCGACAGCGTCGGATCGGTGACGTCGACATGGGTGCGCACATGCTGGATGCCGTGGTCGACCAGCATGTCGATGGTTTTCTTCGCTCGGGCCTTGGTGTCCTCGTGGGTCACCAGCGCCTTGCGCTCGCCCCAGCGTTCGATGCCCTCGAACAGCGTGCCGCTCATGTTCCAGGCCGGCTCGCCGGCAGTAAGGGTGGCGTCGAGGTGGATGTGCGGCTCGATGAAGGGCGGCACCACCAGATTGCTGGCGGCGTCGATGTCGCCCTCATTGGCTTCGGCCGGCGCCTGCTGCGCGCTGATGGCGGCGATGCGCGCGCCGTCCAGTTCGATGCGGTACAGACCGCTGCGGCCGCGCAGGCGGGCGTTGAGGATGTTCATGGTGGCTCCTTGATCAGCGTGCGTCGGTTTGCGTCGGCACTGTGCGCGACAGGGCCAGGCGCTGGCCCTCGTACAGCACAATATAGGCCGCGGCGGCCACCAGTATGCCGACGATGGGCGCCACCCAGGGCGAGAAGTAGGCGCAGGCCGCGCCCAGCACATAGGCCGCCAGGCCCACGCTGTTGTACTTCGGCAGGCGCGCCTCGGCCAGTTTCGGATACTGCCCGCGATGGCGGTAGAAATAGTCGGCCATGATCACGCCGCCGATGGGCGGGATGATCGAGCCGAGCAGGATCAGGAACGGGATCAGCAACTCGTACATGCCGCCCAGTGCCAGCAGCGTGCCGACGAAGGCGCCGCCCAGGGTCACCAGGCGACGGCGCTCGGTGCGCAGCAGGTTGCAGCCGGCGGCGGCAAAGTTGTAGATGGTGTTGTCCTGCGTGGTCCAGAGGTTGAGAAAGAGCATCACCACCGCGGCCATCGACAGGCCCTGCAGCACCAGCACTTCGACGATGTCCGGCTGCTGGTAGACGATTGCTCCGTAGGCGCCGGCGACGATCATCAGGCCGTTGCCGATGAAGAAGCCGATCAAACTGGCCCATACGGCGACCTTGCTGCTGCGGGCGAAGCGCGTCCAGTTGGTGGCCTGGGTCGCGCCGCTGACAAAGGTGCCGAAGATCATGGTGATCGCCATGCCGAGGGTCAGGCTGTCGCCCGGCTGCACCGCCAGTAGGCCGTCCAGCCCGCCAATGTCGCGGGTGGCAGTCCACAGCGAGGCAATCAGCAGAATCAGCATCGCTGGCACCGCGATGCGCGAGAGCAGGTCGAGGCCCTTGTAGCCGACGAAGGCGGTCAGGCAGAAGCCGAAGCCGAACAGCACCATCAACGGCAGCGTCCAGCTTTCCGGCAACGCCAGCAGGCGCACCAGGACGATGGCGATGGTCGCCGTGCCCCAGGCGTACCAGCCGATCTGGGTGAAGCCGAGCAGGAAATCGGAAAGCCGACTACCGACCTCGCCGAAGCAGAAGCGCCCCATCAGCACCGAGTTCAGCCCGCTGCGGCAGGCGATCAGCCCGAGCGCGGCGGCATAGAGGCCGAGCAGCAGGTTGCCGATCACCGCGGCCCAGAGCATGGTCTTGAAGTCGAAGGCCAGGCCGATCTTGCCGCCGGCGAACATGGTGGCGGTGAAGAAGGTGAAGCCGAACAGCAGGATGGAGGTGGACCACAGCCCCTTGCGCGCGCCGGCGGGCACTTCGCTCAGGGGGTAGTCGGTATCGACGGGCTGTTTCATGGTGGATGCTCCGCAAGGTGGATGCAGCCAGATTGCAGATGCCATGCCATTGCTGACCGATCGGCCAACTCGGCGCGTGGGCAATGACGCTGCCGTTGCTGCTGATTCGTGCCGGTGCGTCGAGCTGTCCAGATGCACCGAGATGGCGCCTCGGGCGAAGTTCCGGCAAGCGGAGCGACATTTTCTCTATCGCGCTGTTCGGCTTATTCAATTGGGGCATCAAAGCTGCGCCTCTTAGGCTTTCCGACGCGCCATAAGCGCATCAGAAAAATCGAAGAGGAATCACCCATGTCCCGTATGACCTTCGGCTCCACGCCAGCGCGCCTTGCGCTGGGCGCTATTTCCGTGAGCCTCCTTGCGCTGTCCGCCCACGCTGCCCCGCTGACCCGCGACAATGGCGCGCCGGTCGGCAACAACCAGAACTCCCAGACCGCCGGCCCCAACGGCCCGACCCTGCTGCAGGACGTGCAGCTGCTGCAGAAGCTGCAGCGCTTCGGTCGCGAGCGCGTGCCCGAGCGCGTCGTGCATGCCCGTGGCACCGGTGCCCATGGCGAGTTCACCGCCACCGAAGACATCTCCGAGCTGACCCTGGCCAAGGTCTTCGAGAAGGGCAGCACCACCCCGGTGTTCGTGCGCTTCTCCACCGTGGTGCACGGCCTGCACTCGCCGGAAACCCTGCGCGACCCGCGCGGCTTCGCCACCAAGTTCTACACCGCCGATGGCAACTGGGACCTAGTTGGCAACAACTTCCCGACCTTCTTCATCCGCGACGCCATCAAGTTCCCGGACATGGTCCACTCGTTCAAGCCGGACCCGCGCACCAACCTGGATGACGACAGCCGCCGCTTCGACTTCCTCTCGCATCATCCCGAATCGACCCGCACCCTGACCCTGCTGTACTCCAATCAGGGCACCCCGGCCAGCTACCGGATGATGGACGGCAATGGCGTACACGCCTACAAGTTCGTCAACGACGAGGGCGAAACCCACTATGTGAAGTTCCGCTGGAAGAGCCTGCAGGGCCTGAAGAACCTCGACCCGAAAGAGAACGAGGCGATGCAGGGCAAGGACTACAGCCACCTCTCCCGCGATCTGGTCACCGCCATCGACAACGGCGATTACCCTAAGTGGGACCTGATGATCCAGGTGCTCAAGCCGGAGGATCTGGCCAAGTTCGACTTCGATCCGCTGGACGCCACAAAGATCTGGCCTGACGTGCCCGAGCGCAAGATCGGCCAGATGGTGCTGAACAAGAACCCGGACAACATCTTCCAGGAAACCGAGCAGGTCGCCATGGCGCCGGCCAACCTGGTGCCGGGCATCGAGCCGTCCGAGGACCGCCTGCTGCAGGGCCGTCTGTTCTCCTACGCCGACACCCAGATGTACCGCGTCGGTGCCAATGGCATGAGCCTGCCGATCAACCGCCCGAAGGTGCCGGTCAACAACGGCAACCAGGACGGCCAGCTGAACGCCGGCCACACCACCAGCAGCGTCAACTACCAGCCGAGCCGTCGCGAGAACCGCGAGGAAACCCCGCGCGCCGTTTACAGCAAGCTGGAACTGAGCGGCACCACCCAGCAGGCGCCGATCCAGCGTCAGCAGAACTTCAAGCAGGCCGGCGATCTGTATCGCTCGTTCAGCAAGAAGGAGCAGACCGACCTGATCAACACCCTGGGCGGCGAGCTGGCCAAGGCGGACGACGAGGCCAAGCACATCCTGCTGTCGTTCTTCTACAAGGCCGACACCAACTACGGCGAGGGCCTGACCAAGGTCGCCAAGGCCGACCTCAAGCGGGTCAAGGCGCTGGCCGCCGAGCTCAAGGACTAAGGTCCCCGGACCGGCGCCCGGCATGCAGTGGAGGCTCCTTTGCGCTGCATGGGCGTCGGTTGTTTCGACCCGGGTCGGGCGATGGCCCGGGTCTTTTTTATCGTGGAGGCAATATGCAAGGTCTTTTGCTGATGGCAGCGCTGCTGTTGGGCAGCGGGGCCGCATTGGCCGCCGATGGCCCGCTGGCGAATGCTGTGGACACGCCCGAGGCGGTCCAGCAGCAGTTGCGCGACTACTTCTTCAATGCCGCGCGCTTCGGCGATAACGAGATTCTCGACGAATTCATCCAGGCCGGTTACGACCTGAACACTGCCGACGACAAGGGCTATACCGCCCTGATCCTGGCGGCCTACAACGGCCACGGCGAGACGGTGGAGCGCCTGCTCGCCGCCGGGGCCGATGCCTGCGCCGAGGACAAACGCGGCAACACCGCCTTGCTCGGGGCCATCTTCAAGGGTGAACTCGGCATCGCCAAGCGCCTGCTGGCCACCGAGTGCGATCCCAACCAGCGCAACAACGCCGGGCAGACGCCGGCGATGTACGCCGCGCTGTTCCAGCGCGAGGCATTGCTCCAGGCGCTGCGCGAGCGTGGTGCGGACCTGAACGCGGCGGACCCGTTGGGCAACAGCGTGGAAAGCCTGGCGCGCGGGGAGATCCGCACCCGCTGATCCCTCAGTAGCTCTTGTAGGGCAGGAACTTGCCGGACAGCACCACATTGACGCGATCGCCCTTGGGGTCGCTCTGGCGCTGGATATCCATGGAGAAGTCGATGGCGCTCATGATGCCGTCGCCGAACTCCTCGTGGATCAGCTCCTTGATGGTAGTGCCGTAGACGTTGACCAGCTCATACCAGCGGTAGATCAGCGGATCGCTCGGCACTGCGGTGGGCAGCGAGCCCTTGTAGGGGGCGATCTGCAGCCAGGCGACGGCCTCGTCGGAGAGTTCGAAGAGCTGACCCAGGGTTTCCGCCTGGGCCTTGTCGAAGGCCATCTGACCGAGGCAGCCGGCGGTGGTCCACTCCTTGGACATGCCGATGCGTTCGGCGACATGCGCCCACTTCAGGCCCTTGCGCACCTTGGCGGCGACGATCATCTGGGTGACCTGTTCACGACTGCTGATCATGGCGAATCCTCATCTGGCGAATGCGAGTCACTGGCCGCGCGGGCGCGGCGGGCCTCGGTCGATGCAGGTTCGGTGCCAGGGATTCAGTCGTATTCGGCCGCCTCGTGCTCGCCGAGCAAGCGGCGCTGGCGCGGCGTGGCGGCGGCCAGCACCTCGGGACTGAAACTGAAGTGCAGGTAGGGCGAGAACTTCTGCGCCACCATGCGTCGGCCGTAGTGGATCTGCAGCAGGTAGCGGCTGCGCTCGGCGCTGCGGTTGCGGCTGCCCGCGTGCCAGAGGTCGCTGCGAAACAGCAGCACGTCGCCGGCCTTGCACAGCACCGGCTCGGCCGCGCGGCCGTGCCACTGCGTTTCGCCCGGACGCGGCTTGCGCCCGGCGCGGTGGCTGCCGGGGATCACCAGCGTCGGGCAGAGGTCGGCGTCGATGTCGTCCAGGTACAGGTGCGCGGTGCAGATCTGCATCGGCAGTTCGAAGGCGGGATCGGCCAGCAGGCTTTCCGGCAGCTCCATGGCCAGGTAGTCGGCATGCAGCTCGCCGCCGATAAAGCCCGGGCGGCTGCGCCAGGCGGTCTGGCCGATGATGTGGCAGTCCGCGCCGAGCGCCGCCTCGGCCAGTTCGATCACCCCGGGCAGGTCGAGAAAGCGCAGCCAGAACGGCGAGCGGTTGAACACGCACTTGTAGTGATCGTCGACCAGGCCCCGGTAATCCCAGTGGATGGGTTCGAGCCGGTCGATGGCCTCGCGCAGCTCCGTGATCGCCGGCTGGTCGAGCACGCCCGGCAGGAGGACGAAGCCGTCGTGGTGCAGTGCGGCGAGACGTTGGGCGGTGAGCGTGGCGATATCCATAAGCGGGCGGACCGGATCGATTGGTGGGTAGGGTGGACAACGCGCGCAGCGATTGTCCACCGATAGCTATCCGACGATTTTCAGCACACTCTGACCGTTGCCCTGGCGCTGCACCTGGATCTGTACCGGAATGCGCTCGTGCATTTCCGCCACATGGCTGATCACTGCCACCTTGCGGCCCTGGGCCTGCAGTGAGTCCAGCGCATCCATGGCGATCTGCAGCGACTCGGGATCGAGGCTGCCGAAGCCTTCGTCGATGAACAGCGACTCGATCCTGAGCTTGCTCGACGCCATCGAAGCCAGGCCCAGCGCCAGCGCCAGCGAAACGAGGAAGGTCTCGCCGCCGGACAGCGAATGCACCGAGCGCAGCTCGTCGCCCATCTCGGTATCCATCACCAAGAGGCCGAGCGGGCTGCCGCCGCGCTTGAGTCGGTAACGCCGCGCCAGCTGACGCAGCTGCACGTTGGCGTGCTGCACCAGCAGGTCGAGGTTGTAGGCCTGGGCGATCTTGCGGAAGGCACCGCCGTCGCTGGAACCGATCAGCGCAGCGATACGCCCCCAACGCTGATGCTCGGCGCGCGCAGCGTCGATCTCGGCGAGCAGCGCCTGGCTCTGGCTGCGGCGTTTGTCGTCGTCGATCAGCCTGGCGCGGGTTTCCGCGCAGTGCTGGTCGGCCAGCTCGCACTGCTGCAGTTGCTCGGCGTGGCGTTGCTGCAGCTGCCCGGCATCCGGCGTTTCGCTCTGCTGCTGGTTGTGCAAGTTCAGACGATTGAGGCAGCCATCCAGACGCTCGCGACAGCGGGTCAGGGTTTCGCTGTTCTCTCGCAAGCGCTGACGCGCCTCGGCGATCAGTTGGTCGTCCATGTGCAGCAGCTGCGCGAGAGTGGCGTCGTCCAGCTGCGGATGGTCGGCGCGCCAGGTGGCGAGTTCGGCATTCAACGCGTCGCGTTCCTGCGCGAGTTCGGCGTGGCGCTCGCGACAGTTCCGCTGCTCGCTGTGCAGCCGCGTCAGGCCGAGCTTACTGTCGTTGAGCTGTTGGTCGATCGCGACCTGCGCCTGGCGTGCGGTCTGGATGGCCGCATCCAGCTGCTGTTGCCAGGCGCTGGCGCTGGTCTGTTCGCCGAGACTGGTGCGCAGCGCCTGCTGGCTGGCCAGCAGCAGTTTTTCGCGCTCGCTCAGTCGCGCGTTGCAGCTCGTCTGTTTCTCCTGACGATGGCGTTGCTGCAGGTGCTCGTCGTTGCGGCGCTGCTCGCACTGGCGCAGCTCCTCGGCCAGCTCGGTTTGCTGTTGCAGCTGTTGCAGCCGCGTGGCGATGCTGGAGTCCAGCTGGATGAAGGTCTGCGCCGGGTTCTCGCGCCAGCGCTGCAGTTGTTCGGCGGGCAACAGTTCGGCAAACGCCTGCAGTTCCTCGTCGAGTTGTTGAGTGTCGCGGGCGAGCGCATCGCGTTGGCGGGCGAGTTGTTGAGTCGCTTCGACACAGGCTTCGCGTGCCGCTTGCCAGGCCTGCTGCAGGGTTTCGCTGCGCTGTTGCAGGGCGAGCAGTTGCTGCTGACGCTGGCTGGCACTGGCGATCTGGTCTTTGAGATTGGTCAGCTGCGCTTCCAGCCATTGCGAACGCTCGGCTTCCGGCTGCTGCAGCAATTGTGCATGCGCAGGCAGGGCGAGCAGGCGCGGCGTCAGAGTCTGCAACTGCGCATCGATTTCGCCCTGGCGTTGCTGCGTCTGGCGCAGCTGCGTGCTGAGTGCGACGTGGCGGTCACGCAGCTCCTGCAGACGCTGATCCTGTTCCTGTAGCGCCTGCTGCGCGCGCTCGGCCTCGCGGTCATCGTGGCGGTCGAGGCTGGCAACCAGCGCATCGGTCTGGTGCCAGGGATGCTCGCCGCTGCCGCAGACCGGGCAGGGCTCGCCGGGGACCAGCGCCGCGCGCAGCGCCTCGACATTCTCGCTGCGCGCCAGGCGCTGGCGTTCGAGCAGGGCGAGAGTGACCTTGAGCGCCTGCTCGGCGGCGTCGCGTTCGCTGCGGACCTGTTTGCCAAGCGGCACCAGGCTGTCCAGCTCGGCCTGCTGGCGACTGTGGGCGTCGCTCAGTTCGCGCTGGCTGGCGACGAGCGTGAGCTGCTGCGACCAGAGCTGATGCAGTGCATCGGTTTCGCGTTCGGTCTGGCGCCAATCGTCGAGCTGGCGATGCAACTGGGCCAGCTGTTCGGCCAGCCCGACCTCGCTGTCGCGCTCACCTTGCAGGTTATCCAGCGCCGCTCGCGCCTGGCTTTGCTGTGCCTCCGCAGCTTCAGCCTGCGCTTGCAGCGCGGGGAGTTCGCTCTGCCCTTGCTGCAGCCGCGCGGCCAGCTGCACGGCCTGTTGCAGACGTGGCCGGTAGCCGCCCCAGGCGGCACAGAGCGGTTGCAGCGCGGCGCTCGTGTCGAGTTGCTGGGTCAGCGTCGCGAGCTGTTCGGCGGCGCGTTGCTGTTGTGCGTCGAGTTGCTTGAGGGTTGCCTCGCCGGCACTGGCCGCGACATCGGCCTGGGCGCTTTCTTCGCGGATCGCGGCAAGGTCGGCGTTCAGATGGCTGAGGCGTTCCTCTTCACGGCGTGCCTGCGCCAGCCTCGGCTCGGCCGTCTGCCGCGCCTGTTCGGCTGAGCGCAGGTCGTTGCCGGCTGCTTCGCATTGGCTCTGCAAGCTGTCGAGACGTTGCTGCAGGCTTTGTTCCTCGTGCTGCAGGCGCGTCAGGCTGTCGGCGGCTTTGCCCAGCAGCGGATCGAGTTCCTGCTGACGTAGAAAACGATGACGCTGCGGCGCGAGCAATTCGAACAGCTCGAGAATGCGCCGGGCCTCGGCCAGGCTCTCGCGCTCGTCTTCAGCGTCCTGCAGTTGCTGGCGGGCGGTATCGCGCTCGCCTTCCAGACGCCGCAGCTCGCTGAGCCATTGCCGCTGGGCTTCCAGCTCCTTGAGCTGCTGTTGCAGCTTCTTCAGTTCTTCGAGCTGGGCCTGATGTTCGCGCTGCAGTGCTTCACGCTGCTCCGGCTCCAGCGGCTGCAGACCGCCGGCCTGCTGTTCCAGGCGGGTCAGGCTTTCCTTCGCCTGCTTGGCGGCCTCGAAGGCGGCCTGGCCGAGGCGGCTGTAAAGGCCGGTGTCGGTGAGCTTTTCCAGCAGGGTGCCGCGCTCGTTGTCGTCGGCCTTGAGGAAGGCGGAGAATTCGCTCTGCGCCAGCAGCACGGCGCGGGTGAACTGCGCCAGGGTCAGGCCCAGGCGCGCTTCGAGCAATTCCTTGAACTCGCGCTTCTTGCCGCTGGCCAGGAGCGTGCCACTGTCGAGATCCGTAAGGCTCTGGCTGCTGGCCTGCAGTTTGCCGTCGATCTTCTCTTTGGCACGCCTGACCTCCCAGCGAGCGCGGTAGCGGTGGCCGTCGACCCCGACGAAATCCACCTCGGCATAGCCGCTGCCGCAGCCGCGGCGCAGCAGGTTGCGCTCGTCGCCGCCGCCGATCTCGGCTTCGACGTCGGGGACCTTGTTCAGCGGCGAGACGCTGTCCAGTCGCGGCGTGCTGCCGAACAGCGCCAGGCACAGGGCGTCGAGAATGGTGCTCTTGCCGGCACCAGTCGGCCCGGTGATAGCGAACAGTCCGGCGCTGGCCAGCGGTTCGGCGGTGAAGTCGATGACCTGTTCGCCTGCCAGTGAGGCCAGGTTCTTCAGGCGGATGGCGAGAATTTTCATCGCTCAATTTCCTCACTGGCGAACTCGACCCGTTGCAGGAGCGTGGCGAAATCGTCCAGCGCCTGTTCGTCTGCCGGGTTGCCGTACTGTTCCTCCCAGGCGCGGGCGAACAGCTCCTGCGGGCTGATCTGGTCGAGGCCGAGCAGCACTTCCGATTCCGTTTCGCCGCGCTTGCCGGCGTATTCGCTGGCGATGCGTACCAGCCGGCAGGCCTTGCCGGCGATCGCGGTTTCGATGCGCTGGCGCAGGTCCGGTAGCGGCTCGTCGAGCAGCACGCGTACTTCCAGCCAGGGCAGGTTGTCGTCGAACAGCCCGGTGGGCGGCAGCGCCTCCAGCGCGGTGATGACCTCGGCCAGCAGCGCGCGGCCGATACGGATCATCTCCACCGCGCGCGGCACCGGCAGGTTGTCGACCTGTTTCAGGGTCTCGCCTTCGAGCTCGACCAGCAGCACCTGATGCGCGTAGTTGACCTCGGCGAAGGACAGCGGCAGCGGCGAGCCGCTGTAGCGGATGCGCGCCTGCCCGGCGACCTGCTGCGGCTTGTGCAGGTGGCCGAGGGCGACATAGGCGACCGATTCGGGAAACAGGCTGGCCGGCAGCGCTTCGGCATTGCCGATGACGATGTTGCGCTCGGACTCCTCCGATACCGCGCCGCCGGCCATGTGCGCATGGCTCATGGCGACCAGCGCCTGGCCCGGCTGGCGTGCGGCCTCGGCGGCGGCGATGAGGCGTTCATGCACCTGGCGAATGCCGGCCATGTAGTCGTCGCCCAGTTCCACGCCGGTGACCTCGGCCGGGCGCAGGAAGGGCAAGGTGAGGCACCAGGCGGCGGTATTGCCAGCGGCGTCATGCAGCGGCACCAGCAGCCGCTGATGGTCGAGCTGGCCCTCGGCGACCCAGCTGATGCGGCCGACGGCGTGGGCATTGAGACGCTTCATCAGCGGCGCCGGCAGCTCGATGCGCCCGCCCGAGTCATGGTTGCCGGCGATCATGACGATGTCCAGCTGCGGCAGTTTTTCGTGGGCGCGGACGATGAAGTCGTAGAGGCGTTCCTGAGCCTTGAGCGGCGGGTTGACCGTGTCGAAGACGTCGCCGGCGATCAGCAGGGCGTCGGCGCGCTGGGCGACCAGCTGGTCGAGCAGCCAGGCGAGGAACTGTGCGTGCTCGTGGTCGCGGTCCTGGCCGTGGAGGGTCTGGCCAAGGTGCCAGTCGGAGGTGTGGATCAGGCGCATGCGCTTTGGGCTCTTGCGGAGCGAAGGTGGGCGCGCCGCGGCAGTCGGCCGGGGCGCGATTTGTTTTGGGATATTGGTGGGGCGGGGTGCAATGCCCGGTGTTTGGGCGTGGCGCTTTCCGTAGGGTGGAAAACCGCGCAGCGTTTTCCACCTTGTTGGGCGCCTATGCCTGCGAACGGCGCAGCGCTTTCCTTGGCCGGAGCTACCAGTTGCGCCTTGCACGGCGCGTCACTTTCTCTTGTTTCGCCAAGAGAAAGTAACCAAAGAGAAGGCGCCCCCTGCATCCGGGTCTGGCCGCTACGCGACCAGACTTCCCTCACTCCGGCATTGCTCCGGGGGCACGTCACGAAGGGGCATCCCGCCTGGGCGGCCCCGCCCTTCGTTCCTCGCTCGGCGTCCATGCCTCGCGTCCTCCTACGCAACGCCTGCGTTCGGCCTCCTGAAGGGGAAGGGAGTTCGCGTCGCCTGAAGGCACAGCGGCTGGCTTCGCTTCTCTTCGCTTTGTTTCTTGGATTTGCCTTTCGCTTTTCCATGCACGGCCTAGTAGGCGACACCCGATTCCCCTTCAGGAGGGTGAGCGGAATCGTTGCGCAAGGGGTTGAGCCGCATGGACGCGGCGAAAGGCTCAAAGGGCCAAGGATGGCCCTTGTAAGCCGACCCATGGAGCGGCGATGGAGCGAACGGACCCTGCGCGCAGCGCAGGGCCGGATGCAGGGGCGCGCTTTCTTTTGCTTACTTTTCTTTGCGCCGGGCGGCGATCCGCGTGCAAAGAAAAGTGAGGCGCCGTGAGAGGCGCAATCTAGCGGCCGGGCCAAGGAAAGCGCTACGCCAACTACAAGCGTGCATGCCACCCCCGGTGGAAAACGCTCTGCGGTTTTCCACCCTACGACGTCTCCGGTGGCGGGGAAAAGTAAGGTGCTGTGCAAGGCGCATCCTGTCGCGCCAGCCGAGGAAAACGCCATGCTAGACACAGACGTGCATGCCACCTGTGGTGGAAAACGCTGCGCGGTTTTCCACCCTACGACCTCTCCGGTGGCGAGGAACGGTGACGCGTCGTGCAGTGCGCACCCTGTGGCCGCTGCCGAGCCAAGCCAACCCCTCACGAGTACAACCACCCCTTGAGTGCCTGCAGATTCCCCACCTGCAGCTGCTGCGCCGCCGCATTGGCCTGCACCGTGTTCGGGTCGATCCCGAACCGCTGCAGCACGTACTGCACCAGCGCCCCACGCGTCTCCACCGGCAGCTGGCCATCGACCATGCCGTAGTCCACCTCGATGATCGCCTTCTGCGCAGCGCTCAGCCGCGCGTCGGGTTCGATCAGCACGGTCACCGGCGTGTTCCACGCGTCATCCTGCTCGCGCCTGTGCTCGCTTTCGTCCATCAGGTCCGGCTCGCCGCGAAAGCGGCTGAGGACGAAGTCGCGGTAGGCGCGGTTCTTCTCGCAGTAGGCGCGCACGTGCCAGCGCATGCCGGTGAATGCCAGGGTGTGCGGTGTCATCACGCGGATTTCCACCTCTGGGTTGGCCAGCGACACGTATTCGGTTTCCAGCCGCAGCCCTTCGCGGCAGGCCTGCAGGATCGGCCGCAGCACTTCCGGGCGGATGCTGCGGTCCGGCACCTGCAACACCTCGGTGTGCGCGTAGGCCAGCGCCAGACCCTCGATGTGCGGCGCGCGCACGCGGTTCTGGTCGAGCAGGTGCAGATAGGCGCTGGCGCTGCCGTCGATGAACAGCGGCTGGAAGTCGGGTGCCGGCTTGTAACCCTTCAGATGCCGGTCATATGTAAGGTTTTCCGGCGCGTGTTCGTTCAGATAGGTGTTGATGTCCTTCGACGCCTGCTGCCGGCTGATGCCGAAACTCTGCATCAGATGGCCCGTGGTCAGGCGGCCTTCCCACCAGGCGATGGTTTCGATCAGGCGATAACGCAAGGCCAGGTCCCAGCGGATGTGGCTGATCGATTGCTCCCTTTTCATTGCTTTCTTCTTCCGTTCGAAAACTTTACATGCCTATGTCTGCATGCTCGACGTGTCGCGTGACGCTACATATATTCGGGGCGTGATTCAAGCTGAGCGTGAACGAGGAGGCTGCGATGAACCTGATGCTCAATGCCCTGGCAATGTCGTCCGTTGCGTTGGTGGCGATGCTGTTGCTGGCCTGGCTGGCCTACGCGGAGCGGGAGGGCAAGTAACGAGATTTATGACAGTTGCTCGGGGCCGGGCCAACGCCCCGATGAGCGGCGGGAGTTTCCGCGTTGTGTGCGTGGTCTTTTTGTTCAGGCTCACCGTCTCGAGATGCTGCATGAAAACGATGTCGCGCCACCTGGCCGAGAATTTCTCTTCGCAATACCGGACGCGGGTCGAACCGCAGTCGGATGGTCAGTTGCTGGTGCGGGTGCGCTATCCCATCAACGGTGTCGAGGCGATCCGGGTGATCGCCGGGCGGCAGGTGCAGAACACGCTGCTGGTCGAAACGCTGCTGGAGGACATTCGCAACGAGCTGGCGCGCTCACAGTGACGGTGTCGCTCAGGCCCCTGCCGCGTCGTCATGGATTCGACCGCTGGCCGGCAGGCGAATCGCCACCCGCAAGCCGCCCAGCGGACTCTCGTCCAATTCCCACTTGCCGCGCCACGCGGCAATGATGTCGCTGACAATGTTCAGCCCGAGCCCGTGTCCTTCTGCCGCCTCGTCCAGACGCATGCCGCGCCCCACGGCCTTCGCCCGCAGTGGTGCGGGAATGCCCGGGCCGTCGTCGTTCACTTCGATCAGGTAGTCGCCGGCGGTCTGGGCGATGGTCAGCGTGACCTTGCTCGTCGCCCACTTGCAGGCGTTGTCCAGCAGGTTGCCGAGCAACTCCAGCATGTCCTCGCGATCCCACGGCAGGCGGCAGGCCGGAGGTGCCTGCCAGCGCAGGTCGAGGCCCTGCCGGTGGATGGCCGCCAGCGTGTCGAACAGCGATGGCAGTTCCGCGTCGCAGTCGAAATGCGCGCCAGGCAATACCTCGCCGGCCAGGCGCGCGCGGCCCAGCTCGCGGCTGACCCGTTGCTGAATCTGCGCCAGCTGCTCCTGCAGGCTGGCCTGCAATTCGGGGTGCGCGGCGAGTTCGGTGCGCTGGGTCAGGCTGCTGAGCACTGCCAGCGGCGTTTTCAAGGCATGCCCGAGGTTGCCCAGGGCGTTGCGCGAGCGTTTGAGCGTGTCGTCGGTTTGCTGCAACAGATGGTTGATCTGCTCGACCAGCGGCTGTAGTTCCACCGGCGCGGCGCCTTCGAGCTGTTGGCGCTGGCCCTGTTGCAGCTGGGCGATCTGCCGACGCGCCTGCTCCAGCGGCCTGAGCGCGACCTGCACGGCGTAACGCTGCAGCAGAAGGAATACCAGCAGTGCCACGCCGACCAGGCCCAGGCCGCTCAGGCGAACCCGCGCGAAGCTGTCGAGAATGGGTGTGTAGTCCTGCGCCACGGCGATGACGATGGGCTGGCCATCGCGCTGGTACTCGGCACGGTAGGCAAGCAGGTGCTGCTTCTGCGGGCCGTCGAGCAGCTCGGTCGCCAGTCCGGGCGTTGCCGGCCAGGCCGGGGTGGCATCCCACAGCGAGCGTGAACGCCAGCGTCGATCCGGCAGTTCGATCTGGAAGTAATGTCCGGAGAAGGCTCGCTGATAACGCGGGTTGAGGCGCTGGGTGTCGAGCTTGATGCCATCCGGGCCGCGCACCATCGCCACCAGCAGGCCTTCGGCCTCCTCGCGCAGGTCGGTTTCCAGGCTGCGCTTGAGGCCGGCTTCGAACAGCCACAGGCTGGTCTGCAACAGCAGCAGGCCGACGATCGTCAACACGGCGATCAGGCCCAGGCTGAGACTGCGCTGGATCGACTTCAAGACGTCGCGCCGAAGCGGTAGCCCTGGCCGCGGCGGGTTTCGATCAGCTCGCGGCCGAGCTTGCCGCGCAGCCGGTTGATGTGCACCTCGATGACGTTCGAGTCGCGCTCGGTTTCGCCGTCGTACAGATGCTCGGTCAGCTGCGTCTTCGACAGCAGCTGACCGGGATGCAGCATGAAATAGCGCAGCAGACGGAACTCACCGGCGGTCAGTTCGATCTCCTCGCCATCCTTGCGGCAGCTCTGGCGTGCCTCGTCCAGCGCCAGGCCGCCGGCTTGCAGCAACGGCTGGTTGGCTACGCCATGGGCGCGGCGTAACAGCGCCTGGATGCGCAGCAGCAGCTCCTCGGGATGGAAGGGCTTGGTCAGGTAGTCGTCGGCGCCGGCCTTGAGCCCCTCGATGCGCTCGGCCCAGGAGCCGCGTGCAGTGAGGATCAGCACCGGTACGGCGAGGCCACGCGCGCGCCAGTCGTGCAGCACCTCCAGCCCCGGCTTGCCGGGCAAGCCGAGGTCGAGAATGATCAGATCGTAGGGCTCGCTGGTGCCCTGGTAATCAGCGTCGCGGCCATCGGCCAGCCAGTCGATGGCGTAGCCCTGGCGGGTGAGGCTGGCGGTCAGTTCGTCCGCCAGCGGCACGTTGTCTTCGACGAGCAACAGGCGCATCAGTCCACCTCATCCTTGAGCAGCGTCCCGGTGCGCGCATCGAGTTCCAGCTCGCGGGCGACGCCGCCTGAGGTCAGCAGTTCGATCTCATAGACATAGCGGCCATCCTCTTCCTCCAGCTCGGCCTCCAGCAGTCTGGCGCCGGGGTGACGCTCCAACGCCTGCTGCAGGAGGTTTTCCAGCGGCTGGATCAGGCCATCCCGGCGCAAGCGCAAGGCTTCGTCCTGATCCAGATCGCGGCTCACCGCCGGGGCGGCGGCGAGCAGCAGTGCCAGTGGCAGCGTTACGAGAATGGGGGCACGCATGGGTGGCCTTTAGTCGTCCTGTTGATCCTTCAGCACTTCGCCGGTTTTGGCGTCGAGCTCTACGTCCCATTGCACACCTTTGTCGTCGCGCAATTCAAGCTGATAGACGTAGCGGCCGTAGGCTTCTTCCAGCTCGGTGTCCTCGATGGTGGCGCCGGGGTGTTTGGCCAGGGCCGCTTCGTTGAGCTTCTCGAACGACTGGATGGTGCCGGCGTCGCGCAGCTTGAGCGCTTCGTCCGGGCCAAGGTCCTTGGCCAGCGCCAGGTTGGCGCCGAAGGCGAGGGTGGCAGCGGTGAACAGAGTGGTCAGGGTTTTCATCGTTTGGATTCCTGTGGTTGGTTTCGACGGTTCACAGGTTATGCGCCTTGGCTTAAATGAAACTGAATGTCGTCCACTGCGGTTTTTTGCACCATTCGGGCGAGGGCCGGGAAGGCATCTGCCGGCTAGGCTTGCTGCGTCCGTTCTTTCGGAGTCCCGTCATGAAAAGCCTCGTTGCGGCGCTCGTCGCCCTTTGCCTGACCCCGCCAGCGCTCGCCGAAGATCTGCTCAAACCGACTTCGCCGCCGTCGCCGCTCGATGAAACCACGGTGAACAAGAGCCTCGATACCGACGTGACTCATGAGGCCACCGGAACCATCCGCGCCATCGATGCCAAACAGGGCAGCGTCACCATCGCCCACGATCCGGTGGCCGAGCTGAAGTGGCCGGCGATGGTCATGCCGTTTCGCATCGACGTGCAGCAGCTCAAGGGGCTGGCGGTCGGCGATGCGGTGGAGCTCGAGTTCACCGATGGCGAGATGGACCCGCGGATTGTCACGATTCGCAAACAGTAGCCCGCGGTGCAGGTTGAACTTCGTCGTTGCGCTTGCGCTCGTAATTAGGGCCTGCACCGCATGTTCGCCTTTGGCGACGAACCGGGCAGGCGCGCGGGGCGGGCTGCTTACCGGCCCCGATCGATTTCACCTGCAGAAGGAAGATCGCATGTATCACAAGAAAATGACCGCTGCTCTGGCCATTGCCATTCTCGGCTCCGGCACTGCGATTGCCGCCGACAAGCCGGGCGCCGACTGGATCACGCTCGAACAGGCGGTGGAAAAGGCCAAGGCCGCCGGCTACACCGAGCTGCACGGCATCGAGGCCGATGACGATGGCTGGGAAGGCGAGGGCATGAAGCAGGATGGCAAGAAGTACGAGTTCAGCATTGACGGCAAGACCGGCGAGCTGACCAAGGACAAGCAAGACTGACGCGACTTCGCCGCCGCACGCGCAGCCATCGGCGCGACGCCGGGCTGCGCGGCGCGGCCTGTTCAGCGGCGCAGCCGCGCCCGTAGCGGGTATCATCCACGGCATCGTCCGTCCGCCCGACTGCATCCATGTCCGCTTGCAATTCCCGCCCCAGTACTCTGCACCTGCCGCCCGGTGACTGGCCGACCGTGCTCGACTGCCTGTGCCAGCGCTTCCCGGCGATCGACCGTGCCACCTGGCTCGAACGTATGGCCCGCGGCCGCGTGCTGGATGCGCAGATGCAGCCGATCGATGCCGCACAGCCCTATCGGGCCGGCATGCGCATCCATTACTTCCGCGAAGTGCCGAACGAGACACCAGTGCCGTTCGAGGAGCGCATCCTGCACGTCGACGAGCATCTGGTGGTGGCGGACAAGCCGCACTTCCTCTCGGTGATGCCGGCCGGCGAGTACGTCAACGAGACGCTGCTGGCGCGCCTGTGCAAGCGGCTGGGGAATAACGATCTGGCGCCGATCCACCGCATCGACCGGCTCACTGCCGGCCTGGTGCTGTTCTCGGCCAACCGCGCCAGCCGCGGTGCCTACCAGGCATTGTTTCGTGAACGCGCGATCGCCAAGCGCTACGAGGCGATCTGCCCGGCGCTGCCGCAACTCGACTTCCCGTTGCGCCGGCGCCTGTGCATGGTGCCGGGCGAGCCGTTCTTCCTGATGCGTGAGGGCGAGGGCGAACCCAACAGTGAGACGCTGATCGAGGTGCTTGAGCGGCGCGGCGATTTCTGGCGCTACGGGCTGACGCCGATCAGCGGACGCAAGCATCAGCTGCGCCTGCACATGGCGACCCTCGGCGCCGGCATCTGCAACGACCCTTTCTATCCGCGGCTGCTGGAGCGCAGCGCGCGCGAGGCGGACGACTACGCACGGCCGCTCAAGCTGCTGGCGCGCGGCCTGCGCTTTACCGACCCACTGAGCGGCGCTCCGCGCGAGTTCGAGAGCCAGTTGCAGCTGGCCTGGTAGCGGCGCACCGCCCGGCTTCGTAGGGCGGACAACGGCGCCGCCTTGTCCACCGACGCAGGTGCCGGCGAAAAACGCTGCGCGAGTTTTCCAACCTACCGCAGCAGTGGCTTGAGCGCCTCGGCCAGCTGGGGTGCCATGTGCACCGCATTGCTCGCATGGGCGATGCAGTCGGTGCTCCAGATCGCCTCGACGCCGGCGGCGCGGATCACTGCCAGCGCATCGCCGGCGAACAGCGCATGCGTCACCGCCACATCCACCGAGGCGGCGCCGGCCGCCAGCAGCTTCTGCGCGGCCTCGGCCAGGGTGCGGCCGGAGCTGGCGACGTCATCGAGCAGCACCACGCGGCGTCCGACAACATCCAGCTCCGGCAGGGCGATTTCGACCTGATGATCGCCGTGGCGTACCTTGCTGCACACGCCGTAATCGAATCCGTGCTCGGCGGCCGCGGCTTCGATCCACTGCTGCGCCTCGGCGTCCGGGCCGATCAGCAGGGCGTCGGGATGCCGCTCGGCGATCAGCCGCGCCAGCGCCGGCGCCGCACAAAGCGTGACGGCATCGGCCAGCGGCACTGCTTCCTGCAGGGTGGCCACGCGGTGCAGGTGCGGGTCGACGGTGATCAGACCGTCGAACTGGCTGGCGAGGAGCTGGCCGATCACCCGCTGGCTGACCACCTCGCCGGGATTGAAGGCGATGTCCTGGCGCATATAGGCCAGATACGGCGTCACCAGGATCAGCCGCTTCGCGCCCAGGCGCCGGGCTTCGCCGGCCACCAGCAACAGCTCGACGAGCTTCTCGTTGGGGTGATCGAGGCCGCGGTAGATCACCAGTTGTTCGGCCAGCGCCTCGCCTTCAGCCAGCGGCAGGCGCAGGCGCAACTCGTCATCGGGGAAGCGGTGGCGTTCGACCGCCGCCGCCGGCAGGTCGCAGGCCGCGGCCAGGCGCAGGGCGGCGGCACGTTCGTCATCGAAATACAGCAGCAAGCTTTGCATCAGAACTCCACATAGACGGTCGGGACCTGTTCGGCGCGGCCCAGAGAGAAGCCGCTGGCGCGCTCGGTGGCCTGGCGGGCAAAGGCGAGGTCGGCGGGGAAATCGGCGTAGACGCGATACAGACAGGCCCCGGCCTGCACCGGTTCGCCAAGTTTGCGCAGCAGGTCGACGCCGGCACCCTGCACCTTGGGCGCGCCGGCCAGTGTGGCGATGCGTGCCAGCTGCAGATTGTCGATGCCGGTGACCACGCCGTCGTGGTCGGCCAGTACGTCGAAACTCAGCTTGGCCAGCGGCGGCTGGTTGTGGTCGAACGGCTTGGAGCCCTGAGCGGCGATGATCGAGTGCATCTTCTTCAGCGCGCGGCCCGAGTCGAGAATGTCGCGGGCGATGGCATAGCCGTCGCCACCGCGCACGTCCGGGTCGAACTCGAGCATGCGTCCGGCCAGGCGCAGCGCCTTCTGGCGCAGGTCATTGGGCGCGGCAGGATCGTTCTGCAGCACCTGCATCACGTCGCGCGCTTCCAGTACCGGGCCGATGCCGTTGCCGACCGGCTGGCGGCCATCGGTGATCACCACGTCCAGGGTCAGCGCCAGGCGCGAGGCGACGAACTCGAAGAGTTTGCGCAGGCGCTGCGCCTCGGCCATCGAGCGCACCTTGGCGGTGGGGCCGATGGGAATATCGAGCAGCAGATGGGTGGAGCCGGCAGCCACCTTCTTCGACAGGATCGAGGCGACCATCTGCCCCGGCGAGTCGATCGACAGCGGCCGCTCGACGGCGATCAGCACGTCGTCGGCCGGCGACAGCTCGCTGGTGCCGCCCCAGGCCAGACAGCCGCGCTCCTCGCGAACCATTTCGCAGAGCCGCTCGAACGGCAGCTCGACATTGGCCAGTACCTCCATGGTGTCGGCAGTGCCGGCCGGCGAGGTGATCGCCCGCGAGCTGGTCTTCGGACAGAGCATGCCGTGGGCCGCGACGATGGGCACCACCAGCATCGAGGTGCGGTTGCCGGGGATGCCGCCGATGCAGTGCTTGTCCACCACCGGGTGCTCGCGCCAGTCGAGGCGGCGGCCGACCGTGGCCATGGCGTCGGTGAGAAAGTAGACCTCCTCGCGGTCCAGTTCGCCCTGGTTGCAGGCGACCACGAAGGCAGTCAGCTCGATCTTCGAATAGCGGTGCTCGGCGATGTCGCGGACGATCGCCTGAAAGTCCTCGCGGCGCAGGCGTTCGCCGGCGATCTTGCGGTGCAGCGCGGGGATCGAGGCGGCCGGCTCGGCCTGGGAGATCGAGGCCGGTACGCCGGGCTCCGCGCCAAGCTGCGCGAAGGCGTCTTCGGACAGTCCCAGCTCGTCACAGCCGACGATGGCCGGGTCGTCGACCAGGTTGAGGCTGGCCAGAATGCGTTTGCCGTTGACGCGGATTTCCACCTTGGCCAGGGCCTGGAAGCCCTCGGCACGGCAGGCGGCGCACTCGCGATGCAGGTAGGCGACGTTCTCGCGGTAGGTGTCGATGGCGACGCGGCGCAGCGCCAGGTGAACGGGCGCCTTGCCGTTGAGGGGGACTTCGCTGGTAATCGTGGTCATGAAGCGGTTTCGTGTGAAGGAATGGCTACTAGGTACGCGTAGCGTAACGCCGTTGCCAGGCGACTGGCGGCATTTTGCAATTGGCGTTGCCGTGGATCAGTGTGCGCGGCGTGATGGTCGCCTCCCGCCGCTGCGGGGTCGACATCGTGCGGTGCGGCGTCGAACACCGGTGCGCCGGCGACTATTCTGTTGAGCATCGGCGTGGCGACGGTTGTCATATCGGAGTCCACAAGCGACCGGCGCCTGTTCTCCTGTTTGAAAAGGATTCCTCCAATGCGCGCGAGCATTCCGTTGGTCCTCTCCATCGCGCTGAGCTGCGGGTACGCACCCTTCGGTTCGGCACAGACGCTGCTGCCGCTACAGCTGGGCGCGGCCGAACTGCACGCGGAGTATGCGCTGAGCTATGTCGAACGCGCTCGTGGACTGATGGAGCGCACCGAGCTGGCGGCCGATCGCGGGATGCTGTTTCGTTTCGATGAGGTACGGCGCAACTGCCTGTGGATGAAGAACACGCCGCTGCCGCTGTCGGCGGCGTTCCTGGACGAGGAGGGCGTGATCGTCGATGTGATCGACCTGGAGCCGCTGAGCATCGAGGTCCGCTGCTCGCAGGCGCCGGCGCGCTACGCGCTGGAGGTCAATCGGGGCTGGTTTGAGGCGCAGGGTGTCCGCGCAGGAGATCGGGTGACGGGCTTGCCTGGAGCCTAGCGCCTGCCCCACGCTCTGGCTGATTTCGTCGGCCACAACGCTCTGCTGTCCGGCCGCGCTGGCGATCTGGGTGTTCATGTCACTGATGTGTTTGGAAAGCGCTGCCAGTGCGTGGGGCGTGACCTGGCGAAGAGCGACGGCAGGTTGGGTGGTGCCGTTCGCCATCAACCGCTGACTCAATCCAGCGGCAGTTCCGTGGTGCGCTTTACCTCGCTCATGGCGATGTGCGAATGCGCCTCCTGCACGTGCGGGCGCTGCAACAGCTGGTCGCGCAGGAAGCGCTCGTAGCTGTCGATGTCCCTGGCCACCACCTTGAGCAGGTAGTCCGATTCGCCGGCCATGGTGTAGCACTCCAGCACCTCGGGATAACCCACCACCGCCTGCTCGAACTCGTCCAGATTGCTGCGGCCGTGGGCCGAGAGCTTGATGTTGACGAACACCGTCATGTTCAGCCCGAGCTTCTTCGGGTTGAGCAGGGCGACCTTGCGTTCGATCAGCCCTTCCTCCTGCATGCGGTTGATCCGCCGCCAGCAAGGCGATTGCGACAGCTCGACCTTTTCGGCGATTTCCGCCGCGGACAGATCGGCGTTGTGCTGCAGCAGCAGAAGAATCTTCCGGTCGATGCTGCTCAGGGGCGTGGTCTGCATGGCTGTTCCTGTTTTCTTGTTCTAGGTGAATTGTTCATGCACAGAAGCGCTGTTCTACCGCAAAAGTAGAAAGAAAATCTCTCTTCGTCACGGCCAGACTTTTAATCGACACGCGACGGTGGGGTGATCCCCTGCCGATTGCCGGCGTGGCGAAACAACCGTGCGGTTTCGCCATGACTGCGTCAGGCGGGTAGCGAACAACGCCACCCTGACTCCGATAACAACAAATTAGGAGCGCCCCATGTCTCTGGCCGAGATCCGTCTGGACGACAAGTACCGGCTTGCAACCGGTCATCTGTACCTCACCGGCACCCAGGCGCTGACCCGTCTGCCGATGCTGCAGCATCAGCGTGATCAGGCCCGTGGTTTGAATACCGGTGGCTTCATCTCCGGCTATCGCGGTTCGCCACTGGGCGGGCTGGACAAGAGCCTCTGGGAAGCCCGCGACTACCTCAAGCAACACGCCATCCACTTCCAGCCGGGCGTCAACGAAGAGTTGGCCGCCACCGCGGTGTGGGGCAGCCAGCAGACCAACCTGTTCCCCGGTGCCAGGTACGACGGCGTGTTCGCCATGTGGTACGGCAAGGGCCCGGGCGTCGACCGCGCCGGCGATGTGTTCAAGCACGCCAATGCGGCCGGCGTCTCCCCGCATGGCGGCGTGCTGCTGCTGGCCGGTGACGACCATGGCTGTAAATCCTCGACGCTGCCGCACCAGAGCGAGCATGCGTTCATTGCCGCGTCGATCCCGGTGCTGAATCCGGCGAACGTTCAGGAAATCCTCGATTACGGCATCATCGGCTGGGAGCTGTCGCGCTACTCCGGCTGCTGGGTGGCGCTGAAGACCATTGCCGAAAACGTCGATTCCTCCGCCGTGGTGGAGGTCGATCCGCTGCGCGTGCAGACGCGTATTCCGGACGATTTCGAGCTGCCCGAGGACGGCGTGCACATCCGCTGGCCGGACCCGCCGCTGGCTCAGGAAAAGCGCCTCAACCTGTTCAAGATCTACGCCGCGCGTGCCTTCGCCCGGGCCAACAACCTGAACCGGGTGATGCTCGATTCGCCGAATCCGCGTCTGGGCATCATCACCACCGGCAAGTCCTACCTCGACGTGCGTCAGGCGCTGGATGACCTCGGCCTGGATGAAGCACTGTGCGCGTCGGTCGGCCTGCGGGTGCTCAAAGTCGGCATGAGCTGGCCGCTGGAGCCGGTCTCGGTGCACGAGTTCGCCCAGGGGCTGGACGAGATTCTGGTGGTCGAGGAAAAGCGCAGCATCATCGAGGACCAACTCACCGGGCAGCTCTACAACTGGCCGGTGGACAAGCGCCCGCGGGTGGTCGGCGAGTTCGACGAGCAGGGCAACTCGCTGCTGCCGAACCTCTCCGAACTGACTCCGGCGATGATCGCCCGCGTCATCGCCAAGCGCCTCGCGCCGATCTACACCAGCGACAGCATCCAGACCCGCCTGGCCTTCCTCGATGCCAAGGAAAAGGCCCTGGCCGCGCGCAGCTACACCACCGTGCGTACGCCGCACTACTGCTCCGGCTGCCCGCACAACACCTCGACCAAGGTGCCGGAGGGCAGCCGTGCCTCGGCCGGCATCGGTTGTCACTACATGGTGCAGTGGATGGACCGGCGCACCGAGACCTTCACCCAGATGGGCGGCGAGGGCGTCAACTGGATCGGCCAGGCGCCGTTCACCGACACCCCGCACATGTTCCAGAACCTCGGCGACGGCACCTACTTCCACTCCGGCAGCCTGGCGGTGCGTGCGGCCGTCGCGGCGGGCGTGAACGTCACCTACAAGATTCTCTACAACGACGCCGTGGCGATGACCGGCGGCCAGCCGATCGACGGCGAACTGCGTGTCGACCAGCTCAGCCGGCAGATCGCCGACGAAGGCGTCAAACGCATCGCCCTGGTCAGCGACGAGCCGGACAAGTACCCGAGCCGCGCCGGCTTCGCGCCGATCACCACCTTCCATCACCGCCGCGAGCTGGACGCCGTGCAGCGCGAACTGCGCGAGTTCAAGGGCGTCTCGGTGATCATCTACGACCAGACCTGTGCCACCGAGAAGCGCCGTCGGCGCAAGCGCGGCAAGCTGGAAGACCCGGCCAAGCGCGCCTTCATCAACCCCGCCGTGTGCGAGGGTTGCGGTGACTGCGGCGAGAAATCCAACTGCCTGTCGGTATTGCCGCTGGAAACCGAGCTGGGGCGCAAGCGCGAGATCGACCAGAACGCCTGCAACAAGGATTTCTCCTGTGTCGAGGGCTTCTGCCCGAGTTTCGTCACCGTGCATGGCGGCGGGTTGCGCAAGCCCGAAGCGGTGGCCCATGGCATCGAGGCTGGCGCGTTGCCCCAGCCGCAGCATCCGTCGCTGGAGCGGCCGTGGAACGTGCTGATCCCCGGCGTTGGCGGCAGTGGCGTGACCACCCTTGGCGCGCTGCTCGGCATGGCCGCGCACCTGGAAGGCAAGGGCTGCACGGTGCTCGACCAAGCCGGTCTGGCGCAGAAATTCGGCCCGGTAACCACCCACGTGCGTATCGCCGCGAAGCAGAGCGACATCTACGCGGTGCGCATCGCCGCCGGTGAGGCCGACCTGCTGCTCGGCTGCGACCTGATCGTCGCGGCGGGCGACGAGTCGCTGACCCGCCTCAACGAGCAGATCAGCAATGCCGTGGTGAACAGCCACGAGTCCGCCACCGCCGAGTTCACCCGCAACCCGGATGCCCAGGTACCCGGCGCGGCCATGCGCCAGGCGATCAGCGATGCGGTCGGCGCCGAGAAGACCCACTTCATCGACGCCACCCGCCTGGCCACGCGGCTCTTGGGCGACAGCATCGCCACCAACCTGTTCCTGCTCGGCTTCGCCTATCAGCAGGGGCTGCTGCCGATCAGCGCCGAGGCCATCGAGAAGGCTATCGAGCTCAACGGCGTTGCCGCCAAACTGAATCTGCAGGCCTTCCGCTGGGGCCGTCGTGCTGTGCTCGAACGCGAGGCTGTGGAACAGCTGGCGCGCCCGGTCGAAGTGGCAGAACCAATCTGTAAAACCTTGGAAGAAATCGTCGACTGGCGCGTCGACTTCCTCACCCGCTACCAGAACGCTGCGCTGGCGCGCCGCTATCGCCAGCTGGTGGAGCGCGTGCGCGACGCCGATAGCGCGGACGATCTGGCGCTGTCCAAGGCCGTCGCCCGCTACTACTTCAAGCTGCTGGCCTACAAGGACGAGTACGAGGTGGCGCGGTTGTACAGCGAGCCGGAGTTCCGCCAACAGCTCGAGGCGCAGTTCGAGGGTGACTACAAGCTGCAGTTCCACCTCGCTCCCGCCTGGTTGAGCAAGCCCGACCCGAAGACCGGCGAGCCGCGCAAGCGCGAGTTCGGTCCGTGGATGCTCGATGCCTTCGGCGTGCTGGCCAAGTTCCGCTTCCTGCGCGGCACGCCGCTCGATCCGTTTGGCTATGGCCACGACCGTCGTGTCGAGCGCCAGCTGATCACCGACTACGAGAAGACCGTGGCCGAGCTGCTGGCTCAGCTCAAACCGACCAACTACCGCACCGCCGTGGCCATCGCCGCGCTGCCGGAACAGATCCGCGGCTACGGCCCGGTGAAGGAGCGTGCCCTGGCCAAGGTTCGCCAGCAGGAGAAGCTCCTGCGCGAGCAGCTGGCCAAGGGTGACGAAGTGCAGAGCGTGCGGCTGTTCCAGCCAGCCGCCTGACGGACCCGGCCGCCGGGCTGGCGGCCGGTCTACGGCGAATCGATCGACGGCGTCCCGCTGATGGGGCGTCGCCCCCAGACAACAAACGAGGTACCCCCAATGTCCGTCTTCGCTCACCCCGACTTCGACCGCCACGAACAGGTGGTCTTCTGCCATGACCAGGCGTCGGGTCTGAAAGCCATCATCGCCATTCACAACACTAGCCTCGGGCCGGCGCTGGGTGGCTGCCGGATGTTCCCTTACGCCAACGACGACGACGCGCTGCGCGACGTGCTGCGCCTGTCGCGCGGGATGACGCTGAAATCCTCGCTGGCCGGGCTCAAGCTCGGCGGCGGCAAGGCGGTGATCATTGGCGACCCGCACACGGGCAAGAGCCAGGCGCTGCTGCACGCCATGGGCGATTTCATCGACAGCCTCGGCGGGCGCTACATCACCGCCGCCGATTCCGGCACCGGCGATGCCGAGATGCAGGCCTTCGCCCAGCGCACCCGCCATGTGATGGGCGCGACGCCGCGTACATTGCTCGATGGCAGCATCGCCAGCGGCGACCCGTCGCCGTCCACCGCACTCGGCGTGTTCGTCGGCCTCAAGGCCGCGGTGCGTCATCGCCTCGGTCGCGACGACCTGACCGGGCTGAAGGTGGCGATCCAGGGCGTCGGCCATGTCGGCCTGGGCCTGGCGCGGCACCTGAAGGCGGCCGGCGCCGAACTGTGGGTGGCGGATATCTTCGATGCCAACGTCAAGCAGGCGATGGAAGAGGTGGGCGCCAACGTGGTGCGCCCGCAGGACATCTACGGCCTGGACGTGGATGTGTTCGCGCCCTGCGCCATGGGTGGCATCCTCAACGAGCAGACCCTGGAAGTGCTGCGTGCCCCGGTGATCGCCGGCGCGGCCAACAACCAGCTGGCTACACCGGAAATCGGCGCCGAACTGCAGCGGCGCGAGCAGCTGTATGCGCCGGACTACGCGATCAACGCCGGCGGCATCATCGACGTCTACTACCAGCGCATCGGCGGCAGCGCCGCGCAGAGCGACGCCCACGTGCGCGGCATCGGCGACACTCTGGGTGAAATCTTCACCCGCGCCGCCGCCAGCGGCGAACCCACTTCGGTGATCGCCGATCGCCTGGCGCTGGAGCGCCTGCAGGCCGGCGGCGCGCCGCAGGTCGAGGCGCTCGAGCGCCAGGCTTCATGACGACTCATGGCCGGCTGCCCGAGCGCGCCGGCCTTCGCTGAGCGGGGTGGCCGGCCACGATCGCCCGCTCCGTTCGTCTGCACCATCCCTGACAAAAACAACAAGCAGGAACCCGCAATGACCGACAAAACCAGCCTCGCCGCCGGCACCTTCGCCGGCGCGCACGCACGCACCCGAGTCAACGCCAGCCGCGGCCTGTGGTCCTCGCGCTGGGTGTTCTTCCTCGCCGCCACCGGTTCGGCGGTGGGCCTGGGCAACATCTGGAAATTCCCCTACATCACCGGCGAGAACGGTGGCGGCGCCTTCGTGCTGGTGTATCTGGCCTGCATTCTCGCCATCGGTATTCCGTTGCTGATGGCCGAGGTAATGATCGGCCGCCGCGGCCGGGCGAACCCTGATGGCGCGGTGGCCAGGCTGGCGCGCGAGGCGGGTGCCAGTCCGCGCTGGCGGGCTGTCGGCTGGCTCGGCGGGCTCACCGGTTTCCTGATCCTGAGCTTCTATCTGGTGGTCGCCGGCTGGGCGCTGGCTTATGTGCCGACGACCTTCAGCGGCGGCTTCACAGGAGTCAGTGGTGAGGCCAGTGGCGAGTTGTTTGGTGCGCTGCTGGCAGACCCGCTGCGGCTGGTGGTCTGCGGCACCCTGGTGCTGGCGGCGACCATGCTGATCGTCGGCTTCGGCGTGCGTGGCGGGCTCGAGCGTTCGCTGCGCTTCCTGATGCCCGGGCTGTTCGTGCTGCTGCTGGTGCTGGTCGGCTACGCGGCGCTCAACGGCGAATTCGCCCGGGCGCTGCAGTTTCTCTTCGTCCCGGACTTCTCAAAGCTGACCGCGCAGAGCGTGCTGATCGCCCTCGGTCATGCCTTCTTCACCCTGAGCCTGGGTTGCGGCGCGATGATGGCCTACGGCTCCTATCTGCCGGAAGGCACGTCGATCGCCAAGACCTCGATGCTGGTCGCGCTGGCCGACACCGTGGTGGCGCTGCTTGCCGGCCTGGCGATCTTCCCGCTGGTATTCGGCAATGGCCTGGAGCCGGGCGCCGGGCCGGGGCTGATTTTCGTCACGTTGCCGATCGCCTTCGGCCAGATGCCGCTGGGGCAGGTCGTCGGCGGGCTGTTCTTCATCATGCTGGTGATCGCTGCACTGACCTCGGCGATCTCGCTCTCCGAGCCGAGTATCGCCTGGCTCAACGAACGCTACGGCATCAGCCGCAAGAAGGCGGTATTGAGCAGTGGTGCGCTGCTCTGGTTGCTCAGCCTGGGCAGCGTGTTTTCCTTCAACCACTGGGCCGACTACCAGCTGTTCGGCAAGACCTTCTTCGACAGTATCGACTACCTCACCGCCAACTGGCTGATGCCGCTGGGCGGGTTGGGCACGGTGCTATTCACCGGCTGGGTGCTGCGCCGGCATGAGGTTCAGGAGGCTATCGGCATCGCCCATCCGGGCTGGTTCGCCGCCTGGTGGAACCTGCTGCGCTACGGTACGCCGGTGGCCATCGTGCTGGTTTTTCTCAATCTGATCGGGTTGATCTAGCGGGAGTCTTGGCTGCCCGGCGGGGCATTGATGCATGACGTGTGCGGGCTTCGGGAGAGGCCTTTCGGTGGGCTCGAGCCCACCCTACGGATCAGGCCTTTGCAGGCCTCGTAGGGTGGGGCTTCAGCCCACCTTTTTTTTGTGGCGCGCCAATCGCTGGAAGATATGTGCGGCAGCTTGTCGCACCGCCTTGTCAGCTTTTCGTTACGCCTGGCAAGCCGCCGGGCCAGGCGTTTAGCCACGAATAGCGCTGTAAGGAAAAGCTGACAGTAAGCCCGCTGTCAGCGGCTTTCCGTGCCCGTAAACAGCATTGTTCGCTGCTCTGCCCTGGGGTGTGATGGGGCCAGCCAAGCCGTGCAGCGGTAATCCTCACAACAATAATCAGGAGGCGATATGAACGCCGTGAACAAGATCGAGCAGCACAACCCCATCGGCACCGACGGCTTCGAGTTCGTCGAATTCACCGCGCCGAATGCCGAGGGCATCGAGCAGCTGCGCACGCTGTTCACCCAGATGGGCTTTACCGAAACCGCCAAGCACCGCTCCAAGGAGGTCTGGTTGTTCCAGCAGCACGATATCAACATCGTGCTAAACGGCAGCCCCACCGGGCATGTGCGCGCCTTCGGCGAGAAGCACGGCCCGAGCGCCTGCGCCATGGCCTTTCGGGTGAAGAATGCCGCCCAGGCTGCCGCCTACGTCGAATCCCAGGGCGCCAAGCTGGTCGGCAGCCACGCCAACTTCGGCGAGCTGAACATCCCCTGCGTCGAAGGCATCGGCGGCTCGCTGCTGTATCTCGTCGACCGCTACGGCGACAAGAGCATCTACGACGTCGACTTCGAGTACATCGAAGGGCGCACGCCGAACGACAACGCCGTCGGCCTGATGTGCATCGACCACCTGACCCACAACGTCAAGCGCGGGCAGATGGACGTCTGGTCCGGTTTCTACGAGCGCATCGCCAATTTCCGCGAGATTCGCTACTTCGACATCGAGGGCAAGCTGACCGGCCTGTTCTCCCGTGCCATGACCGCGCCCTGCGGCAAGATCCGCATCCCGATCAACGAGTCGGCCGACGACAAGTCGCAGATCGAGGAATTCATCCGCGAGTACCACGGCGAGGGCATCCAGCACATCGCGCTGTCTACCGACGACATCTACGAGACCGTGCGCCGCCTGCGTGCCAACGGCGTGGATTTCATGACCACCCCGGACACCTACTACGAGAAGGTCGACAGCCGCGTGCCAGGGCATGGCGAGCCGCTCGACGTGCTGCGTGAGCTGAACATCCTGATCGATGGAGCGCCGGGCGATGACGGCATCCTCCTGCAGATCTTCACCAACACGGTGATCGGCCCGATCTTCTTCGAGATCATCCAGCGCAAGGGCAACCAGGGCTTCGGCGAAGGCAACTTCAAGGCGCTGTTCGAATCCATCGAGGAAGACCAGCTGCGCCGCGGCGTGATCAAGGCGGACGAGTAAGGCCGGCGCCAGGGCCAGGGTGGGTGTGGGTAGGGTGGATGTCGCGCAGCACATCCACGCGTTCGGTCGGCCTGACACGGACGCGTGGCCAACACAGACGCGTGGAAGATGCTTCGCAGTCTTCCACCCTACGCGACATCCACCCTACGCACCGGCACCCACCGCTTCGCCATTGAGATCACGCGGTATCACGAGGAGAGGCACATGAGCCGCAAATGGATCAGTTTCCCCATCCGCGAGGGTGAGAGTTCGCGCCAGGCGCACTGCGATTTTCCGCAGGGCACCTACGAGCGCGAAATGGGCCGCGAAGGCTTCTTCGGCCCGGCTTCGCACCTGCATCACAAGCATCCGCCGACCGGCTGGATCGACTGGGAAGGCCCGCTGCGCCCGCACGCCTTCAACTTCAATCACATCCCCAGCGAAGGTGACTGCCCGCTGCAGGCGCCGTTGGCGCTGCACAATGCCGACGTCAAGCTGCGCCTGTGGAAGACCAATGGCGCCATGCGCCACCTGGTGCGCAACGGTGACGGTGACGAACTGCTGTTCATCCACGAGGGCGCCGGGCATCTGTACTGCGACTTCGGCCACCTGGAATTTCGCGACGGCGACTACCTGATGATCCCGCGTGGCACCGCCTGGCGCATCGAGGCGACGCAGCCGGTGTTCATGCTGCTGATCGAGAACACCGACGGCGCCTACCAGCTGCCGGAAAAAGGCCTGGTCGGCCCGCACGCGATCTTCGACCCCGCGGTGCTCGACCACCCGCGCCTGGACGACGCCTTCCGCGCGCAGCAGGACGAGAACCCCTGGCAGATCCGCATCAAGCGGCGCAACCAGATCACCACGGTGACCTATCCGTACAACCCGCTGGACGTGGTCGGCTGGCACGGCGACAACACCGTGGTACGGCTCAACTGGCGTGACATCCGCCCGCTGATGAGCCATCGCTACCACCTGCCGCCGTCGGCGCACACCACCTTCGTCGCCAACGGTTTCGTGGTCTGCACCTTCACGCCGCGGCCGGTGGAATCCGATCCGGGTGCGCTGAAGGTGCCGTTCTTCCACAACAACGACGACTACGACGAAGTGCTGTTCTACCACCGCGGCAACTTCTTCAGCCGCGACAACATCGAACAGGGCATGGTGACCTTCCACCCCTGCGGCTTCCCTCACGGGCCGCATCCGAAGGCGCTGAAGAAGGCGCAGGACGACCCGGCGACCTTCGCCGACGAGGTGGCGGTGATGATCGACACCCGTCGCGCACTGGAAGTCGGCGAGGCCGCCGCTGCCGTCGATGTCCCCGAATACGTCAACTCCTGGCGCGCGCCGGGCAAGGAATCCTGATGAAACTCGCATCCCTCAACCAGGGCCGCGACGGCGTGCTCGTCGTCGTTTCCCGTGATCTCACCGAGGCGGTGACAGTGCCGCAGATCGCTGCCACGCTGCAGGCCGCGCTGGACGACTGGAACTACTGCAAGCCAAAGCTGGAGGCGGTCTACCAGCGCCTCAATGACGGGCTGGAGCAGGGCGCCTTCGCCTTCGAGCAGGCCGACTGCCACAGCCCGCTGCCGCGGGCCTATCACTGGGCCGATGGCAGTGCCTACGTCAACCACGTCGAGCTGGTGCGCAAGGCGCGCGGTGCGGAAATGCCGGAATCGTTCTGGCACGACCCGCTGATGTACCAGGGCGGCGCCGATGCGTTCATCCCGCCGCACAGCCCGATCCGCCTGGCCGACGAGGCCTGGGGCATCGACCTGGAAGGCGAGCTGGCGGTGATCACCGATGACGTGCCAATGGGCGCGACGCCGGCCCAGGCGGCTTCGCATATCCAGCTGCTGATGCTGGTCAACGACGTCTCGCTGCGCAACCTGATCCCCGGCGAGCTGGCCAAGGGCTTCGGCTTCTACCAGAGCAAGCCGTCGTCGAGCTTCTCGCCGGTGGCGGTGACGCCGGACGAGCTGGGCGAGAACTGGCGCGACGGCAAGGTGCACCGGCCGCTGGTCTCGCACATCAACGGCGAGCTGTTCGGCCAGCCGGATGCCGGCACCGACATGACCTTCAACTTCCCGACCCTGGTCGCCCACGCCGCGCGCACCCGTCCGCTGGGCGCCGGCACCATCATCGGCTCGGGCACGGTGTCGAACTACGACCGCAGCGCCGGTTCGTCCTGCCTGGCCGAGAAGCGCATGCTCGAGGTTATCGAGCATGGCGAGGCGAAGACGCCGTTCCTCAAGTTCGGCGACCGGGTGCGCATCGAGATGTTCGACGCCGGCGGGCAGAGCATCTTTGGTGCCATCGATCAGCCGGTGGAGAAATATGAAGGGTAGGGAGGATGTCGTTTTTCACATCCACCGGGGGGAACGGATATCCGGTGGAAATCGCTTCGCGGTTTTCCACCCTACGGCTCAGGGTGATTCGGAATGTTGAAACTCTACGGCTACTGGCGCTCCAGCGCCGCCTACCGGGTGCGCATCGCGCTGAACCTCAAGGGGCTGGCCTACCGACAGGTGCCGGTGCATCTGGTCAAGGACGGCGGCCAACAGCGGGCGGCGGATTACCGCGCGCTCAATCCGCAGCAGCTGGTGCCGCTGTTGGTGGACGAGGTCAACGGCGGGGCGCGCATCGCCCAGTCGCTGGCGATCCTCGAATACCTCGACGAAATCTTCCCGGTGCCGCCGCTGCTGCCGGTCGACCCGGTCGCGCGCGCGCAGGTGCGGGCGCTGGCGCTGCACATCGCCTGCGATGTCCATCCGCTGAACAATCTGCGCGTGCTGCAGTACCTCTCCGGCGAGCTGGGCATCGACGAGGAGGCGAAGAACCGCTGGTACCGACACTGGGTCGAGCAGGGGCTCGCCGCCGTGGAGCAGGGCCTGGCCGTGTTCGACGGCGCACTGTCGCTTGGTCAGCGGCCGGGTTATCTGGAAGCCTGCCTGGTGCCCCAGGTGTACAATGCGCGCCGTTTTGCCTGTGACCTCCACGCGTATCCGCGCATTCTCGAGATGGTCGCGCGCTGTGAAACCCTCGAAGCATTCCGCAACGCCGCTCCGGAGGTACAGCCCGACGCTCAATAAGGTTCATCCGCCTTGCATGCACTCCGCCGTGCCACGAGCGCGGCGGGTCCGATCCCGTCACAGATAAAAACAAACAGGTGACGTATGACTCGTGAAAAACCGAAGAACCTCTGGCTCTCGCGCTGGGGCTTCATTCTCGCCGCCACCGGCTCCGCCGTCGGCCTGGGCAATATCTGGAAATTCCCCTACATCACCGGTGAGTACGGGGGTGGCGCCTTCGTGCTGATGTACCTGGCGTGCATCCTGGCCATCGGTATCCCGGTGATGATGTGCGAGATCGCCATCGGTCGTCGCGGCCGCGGCAGCCCGATCGACGCCATCGGCCGGGTGGTACGGGAGAACGACGGCCATCCGGCCTGGAAGGCGGTGGGTGGCATGGCCATGCTCGCTGGCTTCCTGATTCTCTGTTTCTACGTAGTGGTGGCCGGCTGGGCCTTCGCCTATACGCTGAAGATGCTCGACGGCTCGCTCGCCGCCGGCACGGTGGATGGCCTGGCGCAGGCGTTCGAGGCGCACAATTCCGATCCGTGGGCGCTTGGTGGCTGGAGCGTGCTGGTCGCGCTGCTGACCTTGTGGATCGTCGCCCGCGGCGTGCAGAAGGGCATCGAGAATGCGGTGCGCTGGATGATGCCGGGCCTCGCCGTGCTGCTGCTGATCCTGGTCGGCTACGCCGTCACCAGTGGCGGCTTCGATCAGGGCTTCGCCTTCCTGTTCAGCTTCGACACCTCGAAGATCACCGGTGAGGCGCTGCTGGCCGCGCTCGGCCACGCCTTCTTCACCCTCAGCCTGGCCTCCGGTGCGATCCTCACCTACGGCTCGTACATCCCGGATGATCAGTCCATCGCCCGCACCACCTTCATGGTCGCCATCGCCGACACCTGCGTCGCGTTGCTGGCAGGTCTGGCGATCTTCCCGATCATCTTCGCCAACGGCATGGACCCGACTGCCGGCCCCGGCCTGATCTTCATGAGCCTGCCGCTGGCCTTCCAGCAGATGCCGTTCGGCACCGCCTTCGGCGTGCTGTTCTTCGCCATGGTCTCCATCGCGGCGCTGACCTCGGCGATCTCGATGATCGAGGCCACCGTCGCCTATCTCAACGAGAAACACGGCATCTCGCGGCTCAAGGCGGCGGTCGGGTCGGGCGTGGTGCTGCTGGTGATCAGCCTGCTGGCGATGCTCTCGTTCAACCTGCTCTCGGGCTGGACGCCGATGGGCAAGAACTTCTTCGACTGGCTGGATTACCTGACATCGCGCTGGATGATGCCGCTGGGCGGGATCTTCACCGTAGTGCTGGCCGGCTATGTGCTGCGTAGCGAGATCATGCGCGACGAGCTGAACCTGCCGCCGCTGGGTTATGCGCTATGGCTGTTCATGGTTCGCTACGTCAGCCCGGTGCTGATCCTGATGGTGTTCCTGCACGCGCTCGGTTGGCTGGGCTTCGACCCCCTGCAGCGCTGGTACTGGATCGCCAGCGCCATCGCCGTGCTGACCATCCTCGGCGAAGGGCTGCGTCCGCGGGTAATGCCGGCGCTGGCGGGACGCTGACTCCAGCGCAGCCTTGCCGGACCATGAAACGACGCCAGCCGCGAGGCTGGCGTTTTTCATGGTATGCCCAAAAGGTCCGAACAAGACCGATGGGTCAAGTTTTGCGGCGACTTGCCGAAAAGCTGACTGAGATCATGGATGGCATCAACCGCAGGATGCGCACCCAAGTCAGTCATACGGACGCTTAAATGCCCAGTCGCCTCAAGTTCAGCCACAAGATTCTGCTGGCTGCTTCGCTGGTGGTGATCGCGACCTTCGCGCTGTTCACCCTGTACAACGATTACCTGCAGCGCAATGCCATCCGCGCCAATCTCGAGAGTTATCTCGATGAAATGGGCGAGGTCACCGCACACAACATCGAGAACTGGCTGTCGGGCCGCATCCTGCTGGTAGAGAGTGCGGCGCAGTCGATTGCCAGCGAAAGTTCCGCAGAGCGCGTGGCCAGCCTGCTGGAGCAGCCGGCCCTGACCTCGACGTTCATGTACACCTATCTCGGCGGTGCGGACGGCAGCTACCTGCTGCGCCCCTACGAGGAAATGCCGGCCGACTACGATGCGCGGACGCGTCCGTGGTATCAGGACGCGGTCGCGGCGAACGGCACCACGCTGACCGAACCCTACATGGACGCCTCGCTCAACGAGCTGGTGGTCACCGTGGCGACACCGGCAAAGAGCGGAGCGCAGACCCTTGGCGTGGTCGGCGGCGACCTGGGACTCAAGGCGCTGGTGGAGATCATCAATGCGCTGGATTTCGACGGCATGGGCTATGCCTTCCTGATCAGCGGCGATGGCAAGGTGCTGGTCCACCCCAACCAGCAGATGGTGATGAAGTCGCTAAGCGACATCTATCCGCAGAACACCCCGTCGCTCGACAGCCGCTATGTCGAGGCCGAGCTCAATGGCACGCCGCGCGTGCTGGGCTTCAGCCCGGTGCAGGGCCTGCCGTCGGTGAAATGGTACGTCGGCATCTCGCTGGATCGTGACAAGGCCTATGCCAGCCTCACCAGCTTCCGTACCACCGCGCTGATCGCCACCGTCGTTGCGGTGGCGTTCATCCTCGTGCTGCTGGGCATGCTGATCCGCGTACTGATGCGTCCGCTTACCGATATGGGCCGCGCCATGGCCAATATCGCCGAGGGCGAGGGCGACCTGACCCGGCGCCTGGATGTGCAATCCCGGGACGAGTTCGGCGAACTGGCGATGGCCTTCAACCGCTTCGTCGAGCGCATTCATAGCTCGATCCGCGAAGTGTCCTCGACCACGTTGCAAGTCCACGAGGTGGCGCAACGCGTGCTCAGCGCTTCGAACGCCTCGATGGCCAACTCCGACGAGCAGGCCAGCCGCACCAACAGCGTCGCGGCGGCGATTAACGAGCTGGGTGCCGCTGCGCAGGAAATCGCTCGTAATGCCGCCGATGCCTCGCAGCACGCCAGCAATGCGCGGCATCAGGCTGATGACGGTCGTCAGGTGGTCGAGCAGAACATCGCCGCGATGCGCGAGCTGTCGGCGAAGATCAGCGCGTCCTGCGCGCAGATCGAGGAGCTGAACGCCAAGACGGTGGACATCGGCCAGATTCTCGAGGTGATCAAGGGCATCTCCGAGCAGACCAACCTGCTGGCACTGAACGCCGCCATCGAAGCCGCGCGTGCCGGCGATGCCGGGCGCGGATTCGCCGTGGTCGCCGACGAGGTGCGCAACCTGGCGCACCGCACGCAGAGCTCGGCGCAGGAAATCCAGCAGATGATCGAGCAGCTGCAGGTTGGCGCTGGCGCCTCGGTGCAGACCATGACCGAAAGCCAGCGGCAGAGCGAAACCAGCGTGTCGATCGCCGACCGCGCCGGCGAGCGCCTCGGCGAGGTGACCCAGCGCATCGGCGAGATCGACGGCATGAACCAGTCGGTGGCCACCGCCACCGAGGAGCAGACCGCGGTGATCGAGTCGCTGAACATGGACATCACCGAGATCAACACGCTGAACCAGCAGGGCGTGGAAAACCTGCAATCGACCCTGCGCGCCTGTGGCGATCTGGATCAGCAGGCCCGCCGCCTCAAGCAACTGGTGGACAGTTTCCGCATCTGATCGGTGGGATGGTTCGAAAGGGCGCTGCGGCGCCCTTTTTCATGGAATTGCGCTGCAGCGAGGGAGCATCCGTGGCCGCTTGGCAGTCTGAACTGTTCACCTCGCGAATCCCCCAGGAGGCTCCATGAAAGTGCTCATCGTGCTCACATCCCACGACCAATTGGGCGACACCGGCAAGCCCACCGGCTTCTGGCTCGAGGAGTTCGCGGCACCGTACTTCGTGCTGCGTGACGCTGGCGTCGAGCTCACGCTGGCTTCGCCCAGGGGCGGCCAGCCGCCGCTGGACCCCAAGAGCGACGAACCGGATGCGCAGACCGAGGCCACCCGGCGCTTCAAGGCGGACGCCGAGGCGCAGCGCGCGCTGGCCAGCAGCGTGCCGCTGGCGCAGGTAGCGGCGGCGGATTTCGATGCGCTGTTCTTCCCTGGCGGCCACGGCCCGTTGTGGGATCTCGCCCAGGACTCGCACTGCATCGCCTTGATCGAAGCCTTCGTTCGCGCCAACAAGCCGGTGGCGGCGGTCTGCCACGCGCCGGCGGTGCTCACCGAGGTGCGCGCTCCCGGTGGCGAATTCCTGGTCAAGGGCCGCGGTGTCACCGGTTTCACCAATAGCGAGGAGGCTGCCGTAGAGCTCACCGAGGTGGTGCCGTTCCTGCTCGAAGACCGCCTGCAGGCGCGCGGCGGCAACTACAGCAAGGGCCCCGACTGGGCGCCCTACGTGGTGGTCGACGGCCGGCTGATCACCGGGCAGAACCCGGCATCCTCCGAGGCGGCAGCCGAGGCGTTGCTGGAGTTGCTGCGCGCCGGTTGATTCAGCGCGAGCGTTCCGGCCAGGCCAGCGTGTCGGCGCTGGCGCAGGCGCCGAACAGCGGCTTGCAGAACAGGTAGCCCTGCATCAGCTCGATGCCCTGGTCGGCGAGGCACAGGTATTCATCGTGGGTTTCCACGCCCTCGGCGATCAGGGTGATGCCCAGCTCGCGGCACATCGCCGTCACGCCCCTGACGATGGCCTGTCGCGAACGGCTGCCGTCGATGCCGCGGATCAGGTCCATGTCCAGCTTGATCAGGTCGGGTTGGAAGTCGGCCAGCAGGTTGAGCCCGGCGAAGCCGGCGCCGAAATCGTCGATCGCGGTCAGGAAACCGATGCGCTGGTATTCGCGCAGCACCTGTGCCAGCCACTTGCCGTCGTTGATCTCCTCGCCTTCCACCGTTTCGAAGATGATGCGCTCGATGGGGAAGCCGTACTGCTCGGCCGCCTGCAGTGTGGAGCGGATACACAGCTCGGGGCGGTAGATGGCGTTGGGCATGAAGTTGATCGACAACCGGCTCTGCATGTCCAGCGCTGCGGCGGTGCGGATCGCCTCGACCCGGCAGGCCTGATCGAAGCGGTAGCGATTCTCCTCGGTGACCTTGGCAAGCACTGTCGGCGCCGGCTCGCCGGATGGGCCGCGCACCAACGCCTCGTGGGCGAACAGCTGGCGGCTGATGACGTTGATGATCGGCTGGAAGGCATAGGCGAAGCCGAAGTCCAGTGCCTGGCCGTTGCGGCAGCCTTCACAGGCGGCGGATGGGGTAGCGGTGGTGCGGCGGTACATCGAAAGTCCTCGTGGGGCGCAGCGACCAGGGCCGGGGCGGAGTGCGTCAGGCATGGCAGGAGCCTGGAATCACGCCACGGCTCATGTTCCGCTATCGGTCGAGGTCGGACTTTCTTGACGTTCTTACCGCCCTTGCGCGGACGCCCGGTCACCCGTCGGGGCCGCCACCGAGGTTGCCAGCTCCAGTGCCTGCACCATGCTGTAGTGCGCATTGGTGCCGTGGTTGGCGCCTTCGTTGATGCGCAGGCTGACCGCCAGACCTGGAGCGTTCGTCAGGCGTTCGGCGAAATCGCGGGCATTGCCGACCATGCGTCGCTCGGCCATGTGGCGCTGGCGTGGGTCCGTCAGCGGATCGTCCGCGGCGGGTTCTTCGGCGCTGCCGACGGTCATCAGCAGGCGCGCGTCTAACGGGCGCTGCTGCAGCTGCTGCGCGAATGCGGCGAGGCTGCGTTCGACGTACCCCTGGTACCACCAGATCGACGGGCTGGCGGCAACATAGCCCTGGAATGCCTGTGGCCGGTTGAGCAGCGTGTAGAGGGTGAACAGCCCTCCGTAGGAGTGGCCGAACAGCGTCTGTCGCGTCGGGTCGATCCGGTAACGCTGGGCGACCATCGGTTTGAGCTCGTTTTCGAGAAACGCCAGGAAGCGCTCGGCGCCGCCGTAGGGTGGCGGCTCGCGACCGGGCAGCCTCTGGCGGTCTTCGGCATCGGGCGTGTAGTCCTCGGCTCGGGCATTGAAGTCGTACAGTGCCGCGCCGGGATAGCCCACGCCCACCACCAGCACCGAATTGCGCAGCCTGGGGTCGGGGCGTGCCTCGAGCGCCTGGGCCTGGATTGCCAGCGAGGGGAACAGCGCATTGCCGTCGAGCACATAGAGAACCGGATAGCCGCCGGGCGGCGGTTCGTGCTGCGGCTGCGAGAGGAAGATGCGGTAGTCGCGACCGGTGTGCCGCGAATGGAGGATGCGCTGTTCGGTCTGCGGCAGCATCACCGCCTGCCAGCTGTCGGCCGGTGCCGCTGAAGCAGGCGTCAGGTGCGCGCCGAGACTGGCGAGCAGTGCCATGAGTAGCGGCCTCATGCGCGGGCCTCTTGGTCAGCCGGTGGCAGCGGGCCGTCCTGCCAGTGCACCTGCAGCGCCTCTTCGCCGGAGAAGCGCTCGAGGTGGTCGGCGATGACGAAGCGCAGCCGCGTTTGCGCTTCGCCGGCCTCGGCCTGGCAGTCGATCAGCAGCTGGTCGGGTTCGGCCCGCAGGCGGCAGTCGCCGAAGGCGAAATCGATCTGTGCGCGGGATTCGTCGGCTTGGACGGTGGCCTTGTGGGCGAAATGTTTGCACAGACGCGCCATGTTGCGCGCGGCGCGTGGTGTCGGCACCACGGCGTGGAAGTGGGGCATGGGCTATCTCCAGAACGGAGCCGCCGGCACCGTGAAGGCGTCGACGGCTCGGGATGGATCAGAATGCGTAGCGGGCACCGACGGTGAAGCTGCGCGACGGGCCGTAGAAGTTGAAGGTACCGACGCTGCCGACCCGCGAGTAGTACTTGCGGTCGAGCAGGTTGTTTACGTCGAAGGTGCCGGTCAGCTTGTCGGTGATCGGGTAGGACAGCTTGGCATCCACCACTGCATAACCCGGTGCGCTGAGGCGCGGGCTGCCGGCGCGTTCGATGTAGTAGTCACTCATCGCGGTCACGCCACCACCGATCCCCAGGCCGCGCAGGGCACCGCCGGGCAGGGTGTACTTGGTCCACAGCGAGGCCTGGTGCTGGGGCATCAGCGCGAAGAGCGCGTTGTCGTCACCGGCCAGGTTCTCGGTCTTCATGTAGGTGTAGCCGGCCAGCACTTCCCAGTCGGGGGTCAGGTAGCCGCTGATTTCCAGTTCGCCACCGCGGATGCGGGTCTTGCCGGTGGCCTCGTAGACGCCGCTGATCGGCGCGCCGCTGTCATCGATGGCGCCGGCCGCGCGGTTCTCGTCGGTGAGCTGGAAGGCGGTGATGCGCGCGTTCAGATCGCCTGCGAAATAGCTGCCCTTGATGCCCACCTCGTACTGCTGGCCTTCGCGCGGGTCGATGATGCGGCCGTCGGCGCCGGCCTCGCTCTGCGGCTTGAATACCTGCGAGTAGCTGGCGTAGAGGGAGTGCTGGTCGTCCAGATCGAACACCAGGCCGCCATAGGGCGTGACATAGCCGGATTCGCGAACATCCTGCGTGCTGCTGCTGTTCTCGCCTTCGAAGCTGCTGACCCGCGCGCCGCCGATCAGCGCCAGGCGCTGGATGGGGCGGAAGGTCAGCTTGGCGTAGAGGCCGGCTTCGCGCTCATCGGTTTCGGTCGGCGTGCCGAAGGTGACGTTCGGCTTGCTGGTGTCGCCCGGCTGGTAGCTGGCGACGTCGATGGCGCCGAGATTGCCGCGGGCGTCCGCATACTCGGTCTCGTAGCGTTTGAAATCGCTGCCGATGACGAACTCGCTGACCTGTCCGAGCAGCTCGAACGGCTGGCTGTAGTTGGCATCGACGGCGAGTGTGTCCTGCTCCAGATCGCGGGCGGTGTAGGCCAGGCTGGTGGCGCCGTTGTTGACGTTGCGCGCGCTGAAGGCATAGAGGTAGTCGGTCGCGCGCTTGGAGCCGCGCACCGCGACGCGGCCGTAGCCGCCATTGTCGAAGCGATGGGTCAGCTCGGCGACGACGTCGGTGCCGCGGCTGTCGAAATCGCCCCAGTCGGCGCCCAGGTAGGTCGAGCGGCTGAAGTCTTCCAGGCTACCGTCGATGGCGGCCGGATAGCCGTTGTGCGGGAGGATGTCCTTGGTCTGGTGGATCAGCCCGAAGGACATAACGGTGGCGTCGGACAGGTCGATGTCCAGCGCGCCGTAGAAGCTCTCGCTGGTGTTGGCGTTGTAGTCGACCTCGCCGTTGGTGTCGGCGCGGGAGATCACCGTACGGCCGCGCACAAGCCCCTGCTCGTCGAGCGGCCCGGACAGGTCGGCTTCCAGGTAGTTGGTGTCCCAGCTGCCGTAGCGTCCGGTCAGGCTGCCCTGGAACTCGCGAGTCGGGCGCTTGCGCACCATGTTGACGATGCCGCCCATCTCGCTGGTGCTGTTGAACAGCCCGGACGGCCCGCGCATGACCTCGACCCGATCGAACGGCGACAGCGACGGCAGCGTACCGTTGATGCTGGCCATCGGGGCGGGTAGGCCATCGATGTTGAATTCGTCGTACTCGTAGCCTCGTGCATAGATCGACGAGCGCCCGCTGTCGTTGCTCAGGGTGCGCAGGCCGGTTGAGTACTTGGCCAGGTCATCCAGGTTCACGAACTGGCGGTCGCGGATGTAATCGCTGGTGTACACGCTGATTGACTGCGGAATGTCGCGCAGTTCGGCTGGTGTCTTGGTGCCGACGGTGGCGGCCGGCACGGTGTAGCCGCCGCTTTGCTCCGAAGACGGCATGTCGTACAGGCGGTTGCCTTCGATGGTGATGCTTTCCAGTTCGACCGGCTCGCCCTGCGGCGTCACGCTCTGAGCCAGGGCGCTCAGCGGGAAGGGCGCGAGCAGACCGACCAGCAGTAAGTGTTGGGAACGTTGGGAAAGGCTGACGAGGCGGGTTGATCTTTCCATGCGGCGGCTCCAGGTGTGGGCGGGAAGGTTGGCACCGCCCGCAATCTCACAAATGATAATGATTTGCATCCGAGAATGACGGCGCGTAGTCTGCCACCACGACCTCGCTCGAACCTTTGCACGAGCAAACATTTGCTTTGCGATCCGCCACTCTTCCCAGGAACACGCGTCATGCAGCAGCCTGATCATCTGATCCGTCGCGACGAATTGCCGTCCGTGAGCCAACCGGGCCTACGCCTGGCGCGACCCGAGGATGACCGTCTGTTCTATGGCCGGACGCAATGGCTGCAACTGCGCGACGGCTTGTCGCTGCACTGGTCGGACTATGAGGAACTGCAGGATTTCGTCGCTGAGAATGTGGTCGGTCCGCGACTGTCATTCGTGCTCTTTCTCGATGGGCAGAGCGAGGTGAACTACGGCGGGCTGTCGCTCACCTTCGGCCAGGCCGACCGGCGACACCGTCCTGAAGGCGTCGCCTTGGCGATGAACGAGCCGGTGTTGTTCCGTCGTCAGGCCCGGCGCGGCCGGCACATCCGCAAGCTGGTGGTGAGCCTTTCGCCTGAGTGGTTCGAGAATGCCGGTGCCGAAAGCGCCGGTAACGGTGCCGTGCGTCGGTTCATGCATAGCCATCTGGTGCCGCGGGTGTGGAAGCCGTCGGCGCGCGTGCTGACGCTCGCCGAGCAGATGCTCAATCCGCCCGGCTATGATCCGCTGCTCGAGAGGCTGTATCTGGAAAGCCGCGCGCTGGACGTCACCTGCGAAGCGCTGGGCAGCCTCGTCGAGGCGCCACTGGGCGACGGCCTGCGCGCGCACGAACACCAGCGAGTGCAGCGACTGACGGAACTGCTCGATAGCGGCGCGGCGGATGCCTGGACGCTCGAGCGCATCGCCCGGGAAATGGGCGTCAACGCCAGCACCATGCAGCGCCAGTTCCGTGAGCTGCGCGGCATGTCGGTGTTCGAGTACCAGCGTGGGCGCCGCCTGATGCAGGCGCGTCAGGCGCTGGAGCGCGACGGCATCAGTGTGAGCGAGGCCGCCTGGCGGGCCGGCTACAACAGTCCGGCCAACTTCGCCACCGCATTCAAGCGGCAGTTCGGCATCAGCCCGCGACAGGTGCGCGCGCGATTCTGAAGCGGCGCCGGCACACTGCGCACGTACCGGCCTCGAACCTAGCCGACCACCCGGGCGATGGCGCCGGCCAGCGCGTCGAGCCGCTCGGCATCCAGCCCGGCGACGTTGGCGCGGCCGCTCTCCACCAGATACACCGAGTCCTCGGCGCGCAGGCGGCGAACCTGCTCGGCGCTGAGGCCGGTGTAGGAGAACATCCCACGCTGCTGCGCGATATGGGCGAAGCGTTCGGCCAGTCCGTACGGCATCAGTGCTTCGACAAGACCGGTGCGCAGGCTGGCGATGCGTCGGCGCATCGCTTCGACCTCGTCCTGCCAGATCTGCCGTAGCGGCTCGTCGGCCAGAATCGTCGCCACCACCGCGGCACCGTGGGCTGGCGGCGTCGACCAGAGGTTGCGCGCCAGGGAAGCGAGCTGGCTGCGCACATCGAGCAGCCGCTCGGCATCGCTGGTGATCGCGATCAGTGCGCCGGTGCGTTCACGGTAGAGGCCGAAGTTCTTCGAGCAGGAGCTGGTGATGAGCATTTCCGGCAGCGTTTCGGCGAACAGCCGCACCGCCCAGGCGTCCTCATCCAGACCATCGCCGAAGCCCTGGTAGGCGAAGTCGAACAGCGGCAGCAGCTCGCGCGCGCGCACTACCTCCAGCACCCGCAGCCAGTCGTCGTGATTCAGATCGAAACCGGTGGGGTTGTGGCAGCAGGCGTGCAGCAGCACCACGTCGCCCGGTGGCACCTGCTGCAGCGCGGCGAGCATGCCGCCCACGTCGAGGCGGTTGTCCGCGCCGACGTAGGGGTAGTGCTGCACGCGCAGCCCAGCGGCGGCGAACAGGGTTTCGTGAATCGGCCAGGTCGGATCGCTCAACCAGATGCTGCGCCCGGGCAGGCATTTGGCGATGAACTCGCCGGCCAGGCGCAGCGCGCCGGTGCCGCCGGGCGCCTGAGTGCAGCCGGCGCGTTCTTCGCCCAGGGCATTGGCCCGCAAGCTCAGTACCAGACGCAGCAGGTGCGCGCCGAACAGCGGATCACCGTGGCCGCCGATGTAGCTCTTGGTCCGCTCGCTGTCGATCAGGCGCTGCTCGGCCAGCTTCACCGCGCGCGGAATCGGCGTCAGGCCCTGGGCATCCTTGTAGACGCCGACGCCCAGGTCGAGCTTGGCCGGGTTGGGGTCAGCGCGATAAAGGTCGAGCAGGCCGAGGATCGGATCGCCAGGCACGCGGGGAATCTGGCCGAAGTGCATTACTTGCGGCCCTCCGCGCTGGCGGCGAGCTGGTCGGTGCGCGCGGCCATGATGAAGTCGTTGCGGTGCAGGCCCTTGATCGAGTGGCTCCACCAGGTCACGGTCACCTTGCCCCATTCGGTCAGCAGGCCCGGGTGATGCCCCTCGGCTTCGGCGATCTCGCCGACGGCATTGGTGAAGGCCAGCGCGTGCTTGAAGTTCTTGAACAGGAAGACCTTCTCCAGCTCCATGTGGCCGTCGCGCGTCTCGATGTTCCAGTCCGGAATCTCGCGGATCAGCTCGGCCAGTTCCTCGTCGGAGACCTTCGGCGCATCGGCACGGCAGGCTTCGCAGTGGGCTTGGGTAAGGGCGGTCATCGTGGCGGTCCTTTTGTTTGATGATTGGAAAGGGTAGGTGAAGTCGATGGTGGGCGTGGCGGTGGCCGCGTGGATAAGCCTTCGGCGTTATCCACCCTACAAACCGTTGGGTTTCGCGCCCGCGGGGTTGGTCAGCGTCGGCTGCGGCCCGCACGTCGGGGCTGAAGGCCGAACGGCGGCCCCGCACAACGCGTGGCCAAGCCTGCGGCGTTGTCCACCCTACGCCGCCTTTGGCGGAAACTTCGGTTGGTGCAAGCCCAGGCGCATGGCCTCGCGCACCATGCCCATGATGTCCTGCTGGGCCAGCTTGAACAGCTGCTTGAGCTCCGGCAGAACGAAGTACAGCGGCTGCAGGATGTCGATGCGATAGGGCGTGCGCATGGCTTCCATGGCATCGAACGGCTGGTGCTCGGGTTCGGCGGACAGGCTGTAGAGCGTCTCCTTCGGCGAGGAGAGGATGCCGCCGCCATAGATGCGCCGCCCGGCAGGGGTTTCTACCAGGCCGAACTCGACGGTCATCCAGTACAGGCGGGCGAGAAACACCCGTTCCTCCTTGCTGGCGTTCAAGCCGAGCTGGCCGTAGGTGTGGGTGAATTCGGCAAACCAGGGATTGGTCAGCAGCGGGCAGTGGCCGAAGATCTCGTGAAAGATGTCCGGCTCCTGCAGGTAGTCCAGCTCTTCCGGTGTGCGGATAAAGGTGGCGACCGGGAAGCGCTTGCTCGCCAGCAGTTCGAAAAAGCGCTGGAAGGGGATCAGCGCCGGTACGCGCTCCACCTGCCAGCCGGTGGTGGCGGCCAGCACGCGGTTGATCTCGCCGAGCTGCGGGATGCGCTCGCGGGGCAGGGCGAGCTGTTCGAGGCCGTCGAGGTATTCCTGGCAGGCGCGCCCGTCGAGCAGCTTCAGCTGCCGCTCGACCAGCGTCTGCCACACCGCGTGTTCGGCGTCCGGGTAATGAATGTGCCCCTGCGCGTCCGGTTCGCGGGCTACGTAGTGGGTCGTCTTCATCGGTACTCCTGGCCGCTTGGGCATCTTGTTGTTGCCCTCATTCGAACGCGAAGACGTACCGCCGTGGAGTGGGAATGTGGCGGTATGTCGCACTGCGAACCCTGTCGGTTGTAATGAAAGCGTGACGTTTTCGCCAATGGCCGGACGGACGGCGTTGTCAGGCACTTTGTCTGGCAAATAATCTTGACGGAAATTTGCGGCGCTCCACTGAAGCGCCGCCAGCCCCACAACAAGACAACAGGGCTCCGTCATGCGCATCAAGATTCTCTGCCAGAACCGCGTCGGCATTCTGCGCGACATGCTCAACCTGCTGGTGGACTACGGCATCAACGTCGCCCGCGGCGAGGTGGGCGGCGAGCAGGGCAACGCGGTCTATCTGCACTGCCCCAACCTGATGAACCTGCAGCTGCAGGCGCTGCGGCCGAAGATCGAGGCGCTGCCCGGCGTGTTCGAGCTGCGCAAGGTCAGCCTGATGCCCAGCGAGCGGCATTCGCTGGAGCTCAACGCGCTGCTCGGCGCGCTGGAGTTTCCCGTGCTGTCCATCGATATGAGCGGTGCCATCGTCGCCGCCAACCGCGCCGCCGCGCAGCTGCTCGGCGTGCGTGTCGACGAGGTGCCGGGCATGAGCCTGTCGCGCTACGCCGAGGACTTCGACCTGCCCGAACTGGTGCGCGCCAACAAGGCGCGGATCAACGGCCTGCGGGTGACGATCAAGGGCGACGTGTTCCTCGCCGACATCGCCCCGCTGCAGTCCGAGCATGACGACAGCGAGGCGCTGGCTGGCGCGGTGCTGACCCTGCATCGGGCGGATCGGGTTGGCGAGCGCATCTATCAGGTGCGCAAGCAGGAGCTGCGCGGCTTCGACAGCATCTTCCAGAGCTCGAAAGTGATGGCCGCGGTGGTGCGCGAGGCGCGGCGCATGGCGCCGCTGGATGCGCCGCTGCTGATCGAGGGCGAGACCGGCACCGGCAAGGAACTGCTGGCGCGCGCCTGCCACCTGTCCAGCCCACGCGGGCAGTCGCCGTTCATGGCGCTCAACTGCGCCGGCCTGCCGGAGTCGATGGCCGAGACCGAGCTGTTCGGCTACGGCCCGGGCGCCTTCGAAGGGGCGCGACCGGAAGGCAAGCTGGGGCTGCTGGAACTCACCGCTGGCGGCACGCTGTTTCTCGATGGCGTTGGCGAGATGAGCCCACGGTTGCAGGCCAAGCTGCTGCGCTTCCTGCAGGATGGTGGCTTTCGTCGGGTCGGCAGCGACGAGGAGGTCTATCTCGATGTGCGGGTGATCTGCGCGACCCAGCTCGATCTGTCCGAACTCTGCGCTACCGGCCAGTTTCGCCAGGATCTGTATCACCGCCTCAACGTGCTGTCGCTGCATATCCCGCCGCTGCGCGACTGCCTGGACGGCCTGCAGCCGCTGGCGCTGCACTTCATCGACCAGGCCAGCCGGCAGATCGGTTGCCCGCTGCCGACGCTCTCGCCACAGGCGCTGGAACGGCTGGCCGGCTATCACTGGCCGGGCAACGTGCGGCAGCTGGAAAACACCTTGTTCCAGGCGGTTTCATTGTGCGAGGGCGGCACCATCAAGCCCGAGCATATTCGCCTGCCCGGCTACGGCGCGGCGCAGCCGCTGGGTGATTTCTCCCTGGAAGGCGATCTGGCGAGCATCGTCGGACGCTTCGAGAAGGCGGTGCTCGAAGGGCTGTACAAGCAGTATCCGAGCAGTCGCCAGCTGGGCAAGCGGCTCGGCGTGTCGCACACCACCATCGCCAACAAGCTGCGTGAGCATGGGATCGGCAAGGGCGACGTGTAGCCGGTCAGCTCAACATTCGATGATGTTCACCGCCAGGCCGCCACGGGCGGTTTCCTTGTACTTGCTCTTCATGTCGGCGCCAGTCTGGCGCATGGTGCGGATGACCTTGTCCAGCGAGATGAAGTGGCGGCCATCACCGCGCAGGGCCATGCGTGCAGCGTTGATCGCCTTCACCGCACCCATCGCGTTGCGCTCGATGCAGGGTACCTGAACCAGCCCGCCGACCGGATCGCAGGTGAGGCCGAGGTTGTGTTCCATGCCGATCTCCGCGGCGTTTTCCACCTGCTGCGGGGTGCCGCCGAGCACTTCGCACAGCGCGCCGGCGCCCATGGAACAGGCCACGCCCACATCGCCCTGGCAGCCGACCTCCGCCCCGGAAATCGAGGCGTTCTCCTTGTAGAGGATGCCGATGGCCGCGGCGGTGAGCAGGAAGCGCACCACGCCGTCCTCGTCGGCACCCGGCACGAAGCGTACGTAGTAATGCAGCAGCGCCGGAATGATGCCGGCAGCGCCATTGGTGGGCGCGGTGACCACGCGGCCGCCGCTGGCGTTCTCCTCGTTCACTGCCAGCGCATAGAGGTCGACCCAATCGAGCACGTTGAGCGCGTCGCGCAGGTTGGCCTCGGGATGCTCGCTGAGCTGGCGGTAAAGCCCGGCGGCGCGCCGGCGCACCTTGAGCCCGCCGGGCATCACGCCCTCGGTGCGGCAGCCGGCGGTCACGCAGTCCTGCATCACCTGCCAGATGCGCAGCAGCCCGGCGCGGGTCTCTGCCTCCGGCCGCCAGGCGGCTTCGTTGGCCAGCATCAGCTGGCTGATGGTCAGCTCATGTGTGGCGCAGTGATCGAGCAATTCGGCTGCGCTGTGGAAGGGGTAGGGCAATGGCGTGCGGTCCTCGACGATGCGGTCGCTGCCGGCTGCCTGTTCGTCGACGACGAAGCCGCCGCCGACCGAGTAGTACTCGCGGCTGCGCAGCTGCAATCCGGCCGCGTCGAAGGCTCGGAAGATCAGCCCGTTGGGATGGAAGGGCAGCGGTCGGCGGATGAAGACGAGCTGCTGTTTGCTGTCGAAGGGAATGGCGCGCTCGCCCAGCAGACGCAGTTCGCCACGCTTGCCGATGGCCGCGAGGCGGGCCGGGATGGCGGCGGTGTCCACCGATTCGGGCTGCTCGCCTTCCAGCCCGAGCAGCACCGCCTTGTCGCTGCCGTGGCCCTTGCCGGTGGCGCCGAGCGAGCCGTACAGCTCGACCTTGACGCTGGCGGTGGCCTCCAGCAGCTGATCGCGGCGCAACCCTTCGGCGAAACGCAGGGCCGCGCGCATCGGTCCGACCGTGTGCGAGCTGGACGGGCCGATACCGATCTTGAACAGGTCGAAAACGCTGAGGGACATGCGTGACTCCGGTTGGCGAAATGCCCTGTCGTTAGCGTAGCTGGCCGGCCATGGAGGAGCGCCTGGCTAGCGTCATGGCCAGGGATTGGCTTCCAGGCTGTTGTGAATCGCGGTGGCAGCCTGGGCCGCCTGGCCGATGGCGACACTGATCTGCTTCAGGCCGCTCACCACATCGCCCACGGCGTAGAGGCCGGGCAGCGAGGTCTGTTGCTGGTGGTCGACCCGCAGCGCGCCATCCGCATCGCAGGCGATGCCCAGCCGCTGCGCCACCTCGGAGCGAAAGCGCGCGCCGAGGCAGGGGTAGAGGATGTCGAAGCGATGCTTCTCGCCGGCGACGGTGCACACCTCGATGCCGCCGTCGACCGGACGCAGCTCATGTACTTCGGCGCAGATCAGCCGGATGTCGTAGTGCGCGGCCAGCTGGATCGCCTGCTCATCGGCGGCGGTGGCGCCCGGGGCGATCACGCTGACGTGGTCGGAGAAGGTCCGCAGAAAGGCGGCATGGCCTATGGCGCATTCGGCTTCGCCGTATACCGCGACGTTGTCGCCGCTGACTTCGTAGCCATCGCAGATGGCGCACAGACGCAGGCTGCCGGCATCGATCGCCTGCTGTGTGTCGTGCATGCGGGGCAGGGTGTCCTCGATACCGGTGGCGATGATCACCCGGCGGGCGATGCAGCTGCGTGCGCCGAACTGCACACGAAAGCCCAGCCGATGGCGCTCGATGCGCTCGACCGTGCCCGTCTCGATGCGCGCGCCGTAGCCGCGGGCCTGTTCGCGCAGGCGTGCCAGCAGTGCGGTGCCGGAGATCCCGGGCGGAAAGCCCGGGTAGTTGCGCGAACGCGGAATCAGCGCGGCGCGGCTGCAGCCGGCATCGACTACCAGGCAGCGGCGGCGGAACCGCGCAAGATAGAGCGCTGCGGTCAACCCGCCGGGGCCGCCGCCGACGATCAGGCAGTCCAGTTCGGCGTGTTCGGTGCTGTGGGTGGCAGGCGTGATCATGGGCCGGCAGTTTCGTTTTCGGGCATGCCTGTATGAAGGGTCTGACTCCGCTTAGTTCGCTCGAGCCGATGAACGCCGCGCTGCATGTTCGTCGGTGGCCCGTGCCCACAGCCATAACGGTGGTTGCCGTCTGCCTGATGGAAGCTTCGGAGTTTCGGTCAAGGTGTGACTGATTGGTCAGATGTCGCGGCCGCCAGCGTGGCTTTTGATGGCGTGATCCAGTTCGCGAAATGAGCGTTGCCGGGCGCCTCGCGCTTGTCTGGCGGCGAGGGTTGCCGAAGACTGCCGGCTCGACCCTGGCGACGCTCGACGAGTGTCCATTCGACGGGGTTGCATTCCAATAAAGGCCAGCCGGCAGCCCGACGCTGCATTGATCTGGTCACCCGCATGAATGTGCCGCGCGGTCCATCCGTCTGCCGCCATTCCATTTGTGATTCGACAAACGACGCGAACGGCGCTCACGAGGCGCCGTCTGCGCGCATGTGTTTTGGGGAGCTTTCGATGTTCAAGTCTTGTGTCACCGCCCTGGTTGCGGCGCTGTATCTGTTGGGTTCGCCGACCGTCACTGCCGGCGAACCGATCGTCATCAAATTCGCTCACGTGGTAGCGGACGATACGCCCAAGGGTAAGGGGGCGCTGCTGTTCAAGCAGCTGGTCGAGCAGCGCCTCGCCGGGCAGGTGAAGGTCGAGGTTTATCCCAACTCCACGCTGGTCGGCGACGCCGACGAAATGCAGGCGCTGCTGGACAACCGTGTGCAGCTGCTGGCGCCGTCGCTGTCGAAGTTCGAGAAATACACGCGCAAGCTGCAGGTGTTCGACCTGCCGTTCCTGTTCGATGACGAGGCGGCGGTCAAGCGCTTCCAGAGCCGCGAGAAGAGCCGCGAACTGCTGCGTTCGATGGCTGAGCACAACATCTACGGCCTGGCCTACTGGAACAACGGTCTCAAGCAGCTTTCCTCCACCCAAGCGCTGCGCGTACCTGAGGATGCCGCCGGTCTGGCCTTCCGTGTGCAGCCTTCGGCAGTGCTCGAGGCGCAATTCGCCGCGGTGGGTGCCAAGCCGGTGCGCCTGCCATTTGCCGAGGTGTTCAAGTCGCTGCAGAGCGGCGTGGTACAGGGCGCGGAGAATCCCTGGTCGAACATTGCCAGCCAGAAGATGCACACGGTGCAGCCGTTCATCAGCGAAACCAATCACGGTGTGCTGGCCTACATGCTGGTGACCAATGCCGAGTTCTGGCGCAGCATTCCTTTCGCTACCCGTTCGGAGCTGGAGAACATCATTCTTGAGGTGACACAGGTGGTGAACGACGAGGCGGAGGCGCTGAATCGGCGCGACCGCGATCGCATCCTCGCCAGTGGCAGCAGCAAGCTGATCAGCCTGACACCCGAGGAGCGGCAGGCCTGGCGCGAGAAGATGCTACCGGTGTGGAAGGCTTATGAAGCGGACATCGGTGCCGACGTCATCCGCGCCGCGCTGACGGTCAACCGGCGCTGAGCGGCGGCGCCATCACTCCAACAGCTTGCCGGCATAACAGGCCGGCGAGCTCGGCTCGGCGCAGCGCTCCAGCTCGCCGTCCAGCCATTCGGCCAGCACCCGCGCATTGTTCTGCTGTTCGTCCCGTGCGGCGTAGACCAGCGTGAGCGTGCCCCTGGCGGCCCGCTCTAGCAGCGGCCACCAGTGTTCGGGATGCGCTGCCAGTTCCTGCCGATAGCGTTGGCGGAAGCCAGCAAAATCCAGCTGGCCGCCCTTGAATTCACGCCGCAGCGCCGTCGACGGCGCCAGTTGCGGCAGCCAGTCATCTAGCGCCAGCGCCTCCTTGCGACAGTTGCGGGGCCAAAGTCGGTCGACCAGCACCCGCTGGCCGTCCTCGCTGGTTGGGAGTTCGTAGGCGCGCTTGCAGTGAATCATCGTGGGTCTCCTCCAATTTTCAGCATAGAAAAACCCGACTGCGGTGCTGGGGTATTTATTACTGGCTGCCTTGTCATTTATACCCAGTTGTCGCAGGTATCTTTTACCTGTGTTTTTGTAACTAGTTGATTTTTAAGCAGTGATCTTCCGGCACGGTTCCTGAAAAGACTGGGGTGCGACATCCCATATTTTCCAAGGAGCATCCCATGAAGAAATTGATCGTAGCGGCCCTCAGTGCAGCAATTCTCTCCTGCGGTCTGGCCCAGGCCGATGAAGTGCTCGAAGTGCATCGCGACCGCGCCGTCGGCGCTGGGTTCGGCGGTCTCAGCGGTTTCATGCTCGGCGCGGTCGCCGGGCCGGTCGGCGCGCTGGTGGGTGGCGGCCTCGGCTGGCTGGCCGGGCGCGGCGTGCAGCAGGCGGCCGGGCTGGAGCAGACGCTCTACGTGGTGCGCAAGGAAGACGGCAGCATCGATCGTATCCGCAGTTCCGACGGGCGCTTCCTGCAAGGCCAGCATATTCGTCGCGACGGCGCCGAGATCACTGCCATGCGCCCCTGAACGGCCGCGCCGCTGGCAGCCGGCGCCGGCAATGTTTTGCCAGGCGCGGGCGGCTGGGGGATGATCCTGCCCCGCACCCGATCAAAGGAGCCTGTGATGAGTTATTCCGTGCTGCATATCGTGCACCTGCTGGCGGCGATCTTCTTCATCGGCACGTTGTTCGTCGAGGTGCTGATCCTCGACCGCATCCGCCCGCAACTGGGTGAGCAGGTCATGCAGCCGGTGGACAAGGCGGTCGGTGCACGGTCGCGGGTGGTGTTGCACTGGGTGGTGCTGTTCGTCTACGGCGCCGGTATCGGGTTGGCCTGGTACCACCGCCAGGCGCTGGCCGATCCGTTCGCCAGCAGCTTTGGCCTGCTGCTGAGCCTGAAGATCCTGCTGGCGGTCGGGGTGTTTTTCACCTTCGGCCTGGTGGCGATCCTGCTGCGTGGTGGGCGCATGACGCCGGCGCGCTATCGGGCCATCCACTGGGCGATCTTCCTGCAGATGATCGGCATCGTGCTGCTGGCCAAGGGCATGTTCTACCTGCACTGGTAGCACGCCACGCGACGGTGCAGGGTACGCGCGTAGCAGGTTCGCGTTTGCCCATCATGACGTCGGTCAAGCGCGACGCGCTCTTCGCCACGGTTATCCCTGCCGATTCAGCCGCTGTAGCCTCGTTGCGTTCTGCACCGCGCTGGCTATGGTGGCCTCATTGCATTTTCCGATCAGGGGTTCGAGCATGAATTTCGCCTACAGCCCGCGCGTGGAGGCGCTGCGCCAGCAGCTGCGCGCATTCATGGACCAGCACATCGTGCCGCGTATCGGCGCCTGGCATGCCGAGGTCGACGCTGGCCAGTATCCCGTGTCGTTCATGGATGACCTCAAGGCACTGGCGCGTGAGGAGGGGTTGTGGAACCTGTTCCTGCCGTCGCTCGGCGAGGATGAGCCGGGCATGGGCCTGAGCAATCTGGAGTACGCCCCGCTGGCGGAGATCATGGGCCGGGTGCACTGGGCGTCCGAGGTGTTCAACTGCAACGCGCCGGACACCGGCAACATGGAGCTGCTGCACCTGTTCGCCACGCCCGAGCAGCGCGAGCGCTGGCTTGAGCCGCTGCTGGAGGGCCAGATCCGCTCGGCGTTCGCCATGACCGAACCGGACGTGCCGTCGTCGGACGCCACCAATATCCAGACGCTGATCCGTCGCGACGGCGACGACTACGTGATCAACGGGCGCAAGTGGTTCATTACCAATGCCTCGCATCCCAACTGCAAGCTGCTGATCGTCATGGGCAAGACCGATCCGTCCGCCGACACTCATCAGCAGCAGAGCATGATCCTGGTGCCGTTCGACGCGCCGGGTGTCGAGCTGGTGCGCAACATCCCGGTGATGAGCCACATCGCGCCGGAAGGCCACAGCGAACTGCTGCTGAAGAACGTGCGGGTGCCGGCAAGCAACCTGCTGGGTCGGGAGGGCGACGGTTTCATGATGGCCCAGGCGCGGCTCGGTCCGGGCCGTATCCACCACTGCATGCGTTCGATTGGCATGGCCGAGCTGGCGCTGGAACTGATGGTCGAGCGCTGCCAGGAGCGCAAGGCGTTCGGCAAGTACCTGCATCAATACTCGAATATCGGCGACTGGATCGCCGAGTCGCGCATCGAGATCGAGCAGGCGCGCCTGCTGGTACTCAAGACCGCGTGGATGATCGATGAGGTCGGTGCCAAGGCGGCACGCAAGGAGATTGCCATGATCAAGGCGCTGGTACCGCGCATGCACACTCGGGTGGTTGATCGCGCGATCCAGGTCTACGGTGCGATGGGTCTGACCCCGGACACGCCGCTGGCGGACATGTGGACCGGTGGCCGCGCCCTGCGCTTCGCCGACGGCCCTGATCAGGTGCACCTGCGCAGCATCGCCAAGATGGAAATCAAGGCCAGCGAGGCCTCGCGTGGCGCCACGGCGGCCTACCTGACGCCCGGGCGCCACTGAGCTGCAGCCTTTGAGGAAATTCGAGCGCGCCGACCGGCGCGTTCTGTTTTTCAGCGGCCGGCCATTGCGGAATCCCGTCAGGCCCAGGGCGTGGAATAGCGTTCCGCGCGATCTGGCCTAGACTCGACTTAATCATGCGGTCAGATAATCCGTGATAGGGTCGCGACTCGTTGACATGGCTCAATGGAATCGTGACTCCGCGCCCAGGCTTGATTGCAGTCAAGGGGAAAGCGCCAGAGCCTCACCTACCATGCGCCGCACATCCAGCAGTGGAAGTAAGGTAACTTCATGAAACCCCATCGCTTTTCTTTTCGCAGCCTGCTGCGCTCATGGGGGAATGGCCTCGTAATGCTCCTGGCCCTGACGCTCTGTGCCGCGCAGGTACAGGCCAAGGCCTACGAAGTCGAACAACAACGCATTGAGCAGTTCTTTCCCGAAGCCGACTCCATCTCCGAACCGCAGGGCGACTATCAGGTCCGCACCCTGACCAAGGGCGACGAGGTGCTCGGCTATGCCTTCCAGAGCATCCACGTCACTGACATTCCGGCGTACTCCGGTAAGCCGATCAACATGCAGGTGCTGCTCGATCCGCAGGGCACCATCGTTGACGCCTATGTGCTGGAACACCACGAGCCGATCCTGCTGATCGGTATTCCCGAGCAGAAGCTGCACGACTTCAACGCCAAGTACGCTGGCATCAAGGCCAATCAGCGCGTGGTGGTTGGCCGTTCCGGCGATGCCAATGCGGTGACCATCGATGCCGTGACCGGCGCCACCGTTACGGTGATGGTGGTCAACGAGATCGTCATGCGTGCGGCGCACGACGTAGCCGTATCGCTGGGCCTGATCGAGGCGAACGCCAGTGCGCGGGCGAAGCCGGCTACCGTGCGCGAGGACGTTTACCAGCCCGCCAGCTGGGCGGAACTGACCGGCAATGGTGCGATCCGTCGTCTGCGCCTGACCAATGGCCAGATCAACGAAGCCTTCAAGGGCACCGAGGCCGAAGGCGTCGACGAGGCGCCGGCCGAGGAGATCGACGAGACCTTCATCGACCTCTACGTAGCTCAGCTGGATCCGCCGACTATCGGTCGCAACCTGCTGGGTGACAGCCAGTTCCGCTTCCTGCAGGAAGAGCTCAAGCCGGGCGAGCATGCCATCGCGGTGTTGGGCAGTGGCGAGTATTCCTTCAAGGGTTCGGGCTATGTGCGCGGCGGCATCTTCGACCGGGTGCAGCTACGCCAGTTCGGCAACATCATCAGTTTCCGCGACCTGGACTTCCAGCGGCTCAACGATGTGTACGCCGAAGGGATGCCGGACTTCAGCGAGATGGCGATCTTCATCATCCGCGAGCAGGCCGGCTTCGATCCGGGCACGCCGTGGACGCTGGAACTGCTGGTACGCCGCCAGACCGGCCCGACCAGCGGCATGTTCACCAGCTTCGAGCTGCCCTACCAGATGCCCGAGGACTACATCGAGCGGCCGCAACCCACCGCTGAAGAGCTGGCCGCCATCGAGGAAGCCAATCGTCCGATGTGGCTGAACATCTGGTACCAGAAGAGCTTTCAGATCGGCGTGATCGTCGCGGCGCTGCTGCTGCTGACGGTGATCCTCTTCCTGCAGGACAAGTTCACCCAGAAACCGCATTTCCTCCACTGGCTGCGCCGTGGCTACCTGGTGTTCACCGTGGTGTTCATTGGCTGGTACGCGCTGGGGCAGCTGTCGGTGGTCAACGTGCTGACCTTCGTCCACGCGCTGTTCCAGGACTTCCGCTGGGAGCTGTTCCTCTCCGATCCGGTGATCTTCATCATCTGGACCTTCACCGCCGGCAGCATCCTGCTCTGGGGCCGTGGCGTGTTCTGCGGCTGGCTGTGCCCGTTCGGTGCGTTGCAGGAGCTGATCAACGAAGCCTCGCGCAAGCTGAAGATTCCGCAGTACGAGCTGCCCTTCGCCGTGCATGAGCGGCTCTGGGCGATCAAGTACATCGTCTTGCTGGTGCTGTTCGGCATTTCGCTGGAGTCCATGTCGATGGCCGAGCAGGCCGCCGAGGTCGAGCCGTTCAAGACCGCCATCACCCTCAAGTTCGACCGCCAGTGGTGGTTCGTCGCCTACGCGGTGTTCCTCCTGGTGATCAATATCTTCACCCGCAAGGTGTACTGCCGCTACGTCTGCCCGCTGGGCGCGGCGCTGGCGATTCCCACCAAGCTGCGTCTGTTCGACTGGCTCAAGCGCCGCAAGGAGTGTGGCAACCCCTGCCAGCTGTGCGCCAAGGAATGCGAGATCCAGGCGATCCATCCGGACGGCCACATCAATGCCAACGAGTGCCACTACTGTCTCGATTGCCAGATGACCTATCACAACGAGAACAAGTGTCCGCCGCTGGTGAACAAGAACAAGCGCAAGAAACGCGACAAGAAGGCCCCGGCCGAACCTGCATTGATCCCCGTAGTGCAAGTGGTGGAACCCTGAGTGACCGCCCGCGGGCGCGCCGCTCGAAACTGGTCGTCTGACCTGAGTGTGAAAGCGATAAGGAGCAAGACCCCCATGAGTGACAAGAGCAAGAACAATCCCGAAACGCTGGAGAAGGGTGGCCTCAGTCGCCGCGGCTTCCTCGGCGCAACCGCCATGACGGGCGCGGCCGTTGCCGCCACTGCCCTGGGCACCTCCGTCATGACCCGCGAGTCCTTCGCGGCGGCAGTCAAGGACGCTCAGTCCAAGATTCACGTCGGACCGGGCGAGCTGGACGAGTACTACGGCTTCTGGAGCGGCGGCCACCAGGGCGAAGTACGCGTACTGGGCGTGCCGTCGATGCGCGAGCTGATGCGTATCCCGGTATTCAACGTCGATTCGGCTACCGGCTGGGGTCTGACCAATGAGAGTAAGGCGGTGCTGGGTGACAGCTCCAAGTTCCTCAACGGTGACTGCCACCACCCGCACATCTCCATGACCGACGGCAAGTACGACGGCAAGTACCTGTTCATCAACGACAAGGCCAACACCCGCGTCGCCCGTATCCGCCTGGATATCATGAAGTGCGACAAGATCCTCACCGTGCCGAACTGCCAGGCGATCCACGGCCTGCGTCTGCAGAAGGTGCCGCACACCAAGTACGTGTTCGCCAACGCCGAATTCGTCATCCCGCACCCGAACGACGGCAAGGTGTTCGACCTGCAGGATGAGAACAGCTACACCATGTACAACGTGATCGACGCCGAAAAGATGGAAATGGCGTTCCAGATCATCGTCGACGGCAACCTCGATAACACCGACGCCGACTACACCGGCCGTTTCGCCGCCTCCACCTGCTACAACTCGGAGAAGGCCTACGACCTGGGCGGCATGATGCGCAACGAGCGCGACTGGGTGGTGGTGTTCGACATCCACGCCGCCGAAAAAGCGGTCAAGGCTGGCAAGTTCATCACCCTCGGCGACTCCAAGGTGCCGGTGCTCGACGGTCGCAAGAAGGGCGACAAGGACAGCGAGTTCACCCGCTACATTCCGGTGCCGAAGAATCCGCACGGCTGCAACACCTCGCCGGACGGCAAGTACTTCATCGCCAACGGCAAGCTGTCGCCGACCTGCTCGATGATCGCCATCGACATGCTGCCCGACCTGTTCGCCGGCAAGCTCAAGGACCCGCGTGATGTTGTCGTCGGCGAGCCGGAGCTGGGTCTTGGCCCGCTGCACACCACCTTCGATGGTCGCGGCAACGCCTACACCACGCTGTTCATCGACAGCCAGCTGGTCAAGTGGAACATGGAAGACGCGGTGCGCGCCTACAAGGGCGAGAAGGTCAACTACATCCGCCAGAAGCTGGACGTGCACTACCAGCCGGGCCACAACCACGCGTCGCTGTGCGAAACGCGCGAAGCGGACGGCAAATGGGTCGTCGTGCTGTCGAAGTTCTCCAAGGACCGCTTCCTGCCGACCGGCCCGCTGCATCCGGAAAACGATCAGCTGATCGACATTTCCGGCGACGAGATGAAGCTGGTGCACGACGGCCCGACCTTCGCCGAGCCGCACGACTGCATCATGGCCCGCCGCGACCAGATCAAGACCAAGAAGATCTGGGACCGCAACGATCCGTACTTCGCCGGCACCGTGGAGATGGCCAAGAAAGACGGCATCAACCTGGAAACCGACAACAAGGTCATCCGCGACGGCAACAAGGTGCGCGTGTACATGACCTCGATGGCGCCGGCCTACGGCGTCACCGAGTTCACCGTCAAGCAGGGCGATGAAGTCACCGTGACCATCACCAACATCGACCAGATCGAGGACGTGTCCCACGGTTTCGTCATGGTCAACCACGGTGTGAGCATGGAGATCAGCCCGCAGCAGACCTCTTCCATTACCTTTGTGGCCGATAAGCCCGGTCTGCACTGGTACTACTGCAGCTGGTTCTGCCACGCGCTGCACATGGAAATGGTCGGCCGCATGATGGTCGAGCCGGCGTAAGCCGAACTTCCCGTCCGGCCTCAGGCCGGGCGGGAATCCTTGCAAACGAATCCCTTGTATTTGCACCGGCAGGCTTGCCGGCGCCTTGAAACACCCGCAATCTGCCTGGACGCTGAATAAGGTAACTGTCGTGCTCAGATCTCAGGCTACCGACGTGCTCGCCCCGTGGGCACTCTGCATTCTTTTTCTCTTCAGTGGCGTGGCCCAGGCGGCGCCGCAACCGATCACCGCTCTGCCGTTGCAGGCCGAGGGTGAGAATCGCTGGCGACTGCCGGCCGGCGAATACGCCGGGCAGTTCCGCATCGACGAACCGATGCACCTGCGCTGCGAGCCAGGTGCCATTCTCCAGGCGCAGGGCGAAGGCAATGCGCTGAGCATCGGCGCGCCCGACGTGACGGTCGAGGGCTGCACGCTGCTCGATTGGGGACGCAACCTCACCGACATGAACTCCGGCCTGTTCATCGAGCGTACTGCGCATGGCGTGCAGATCAGCGATAGCCGCCTGGAGGGTGCCGGCTTCGGCATCTGGGTCGACGGCGCGCGTGACGTCAAGCTGCTCCGCAACCGCATCGTCGGCGACGCCAGCGTGCGCTCGCAGGATCGCGGCAACGGCATTCACCTGTATGCCGTGAGTGGCGCGCGGGTCATCGGCAACCATGTCCGCGAAGCGCGCGATGGCATCTACATCGACACCTCCAACGGTAATCACCTGGAGGGCAACGTCCTTGAGGACCTGCGTTATGGCGTGCACTACATGTTCGCCAACGACAACAGCGTGATCGACAACGTCACCCGGCGCACCCGCACCGGTTATGCGCTGATGCAGAGCCGCAAGCTGACGGTGATCGGCAACCGTTCCGAGCAGGATCAGAACTACGGCATCCTGATGAACTACATCACCTACTCGACGCTCAAGGACAACTTCGTCAGCGACGTGCAGCGCGGCGACACTGGTGGCGACACCATGATCAGCGGTGGCGAAGGCAAGGCGCTGTTCATCTATAACTCGCTGTTCAACAGCATCGAGAACAACCACTTCGAGAGGAGTTCGCTGGGTATCCATCTGACCGCCGGCTCGGAGGACAACCGTATCGCCGGCAACGCCTTCGTCGGCAATCAGCAGCAGGTCAAGTACGTGGCCACCCGCACCCAGGAATGGTCGCAGGAGGGGCGCGGCAATTACTGGAGCGACTATCTGGGCTGGGATCGCAACGACGACGGCCTGGGCGATGTCGCCTACGAGCCCAACGACAACGTCGATCGGCTGCTGTGGATGTATCCGCAGGTACGTCTGCTGATGAACAGCCCGAGCATCGAGGTGCTGCGCTGGGTGCAGCGGGCCTTCCCGGTCGTCAAGTCACCGGGGGTGCAGGACAGCCACCCGCTGATGAAGATACCCACAGAAAAACTCTTAACCGCCAAGCAGGAACCAACGTCATGAACGCCGTCGAGATCCAGGGCGTAAGCCAGCGTTACGGCAGCATGACCGTGCTGCACGATCTGAACCTCAGTCTTGGTGAGGGCGAGGTACTGGGGCTGTTCGGCCACAACGGTGCCGGCAAGACCACTAGCATGAAACTGATTCTCGGGCTGCTGGCGCCGAGCGAAGGCCAGGTGCGTGTGCTTGGCCGTGAGCCGAACGACCCGCAGGTGCGCCGTCAGCTGGGCTATCTGCCGGAGAACGTGACCTTCTATCCGCAGCTGAGCGGCCGCGAAACCCTGCGTCACTTCGCTCGCCTGAAGGGGGCCGCGCCGAAGCAAGTCGATGAGCTGCTGGAACAGGTCGGCCTGGCCCATGCTGCCGACCGCCGGGTGAAAACCTACTCCAAGGGCATGCGCCAGCGTCTCGGCCTGGCGCAGGCGCTGCTCGGCGAGCCGCGTCTGCTGTTGCTCGATGAGCCCACCGTCGGCCTCGACCCGATCGCCACTCAGGATCTGTACGTGCTGGTCGACCGTCTGCGCCGTCAGGGCACCAGCATCATCCTCTGTTCCCACGTGCTGCCAGGCGTCGAATCGCACATCAATCGTGCGGCGATCCTCGCCAAAGGCCGTCTGCAGGCCGTGGGCAGCCTGGCCCAGCTGCGCGCCGAAGCCGGACTGCCGGTGCGCATCCGCGCCAGCGGCATCAGCGAGAGCGAAAGCTGGCTGGAGCGCTGGAGTGCCGCCGGTCACAGTGCCCGCACGCTGAGCGAGACCAGCATCGAGGTGGTGGCGGTCAATGGCCACAAACTGGTGCTGCTGCGCCAGTTGCTCGGCGAGGGTGAGCCGGATGACATCGAGATCCACCAGCCGTCGCTGGAGGATCTGTACCGCTACTACATGGAACGCGCCGGCGATGTGCGTGCCGAGGAGGGCCGCCCATGAACCAGGTCTGGAACATTGCCCGCAAGGAACTCAGCGATGGCCTGCGCAACCGCTGGCTGCTCGCAATCAGTCTGCTCTTCGCCGTGCTTGCGGTAGGGATCGCCTGGCTTGGCGCGGCGGCCTCGGGGCAGCTGGGCTTCACCTCGATTCCGGCGACCATCGCCAGTCTGGCCAGCTTGGCCACCTTCCTCATGCCGCTGATCGCGCTGCTACTGGCCTACGACGCCATCGTCGGCGAGGACGAAGGCGGCACCCTGATGCTGCTGCTGACCTATCCGCTGGGTCGCGGGCAGATCCTGCTCGGCAAGTTCGTCGGGCATGGGCTGATCCTCGCCTTGGCGGTGCTGATCGGCTTCGGCTGCGCCGCGCTGGCGATCGCTGTGCTGGTCGAAGACATCGAGCTGGGCCTGCTGCTCTGGGCATTCGGCCGCTTCATGATCTCCTCGACGCTGCTTGGCTGGGTGTTCCTCGCGCTGGCTTACGTGCTCAGCGGCAAGGTCGGCGAGAAATCCAGCGCTGCCGGGCTGGCGCTCGGCGTCTGGTTCCTCTTCGTGCTGGTGTTCGACCTGGTGCTGCTGGCGCTGCTGGTGCTCAGCGAGGGCAAGTTCAACCCCGAGTTGCTGCCGTGGCTGCTGCTGCTCAATCCCACCGACATCTATCGACTGATCAACCTGTCCGGTTTCGAAGGCAGCGGCAGCGCCATGGGCGTGCTGTCGCTGGGCGCCGACCTGCCGGTGCCTGGCGCGGTGCTCTGGCTATGCCTGCTGGCCTGGGTCGGGGTGTCGCTGCTGCTGGCCTACGGAATGTTCCGGCGGCGTCTGACGTGATCTGCATCTACAAGGAGATGAACATGAATCGGCTTTATCGCACCGGCGCCCGCGCGCTGCTCGTTCTGGCACTGGGTCTGGGGCTCGCTGCTTGTGGCGAGAAGGAGGAGGTCCAGCAGAAGCTCGACCCGGTCGCATTCCATGACAGTGACGAATGTCACGTGTGCGGCATGATCATCAGTGATTTTCCCGGCCCCAAGGGCCAGGCGGTGGAGAAGGGCGGCGTGAAGAAGTTCTGCTCCACGGCGGAGATGCTCGGCTGGTGGCTGCAGCCGGAGAATCAGCTGCTGAACGCCAAGCTGTACGTGCACGACATGGGGCGCAGCGAGTGGGAGCAACCTGACGACGCGCATCTGATCGATGCCACCAGCGCCTACTATGTGGTCGGCACGTCGCTCAAGGGCGCGATGGGCGCGACGCTGGCCAGTTTCGCCGACGAGGCGGCGGCGCAGAAGCTCGCCGCCGAGCATGGCGGCAGGGTGCTGCGTTTCGAGCAGATCGACCAGGCGTTGCTACAGGAGGCCGCGAGCATACAGCATGGCGCGATGCACGGCGGCCATACGCCGGTACAGGTACAACACGACAATGCACACGCCGGTCACTGACCGTCGTTAACACAACCGAGGTGAGCAAATGATGGGTATCAGCATCTGGCAACTTCTGATCATTCTTCTGATCGTCGTCATGCTGTTCGGCACCAAACGCCTGCGCGGCCTGGGTTCGGATCTGGGCAGCGCGATCAGCGGCTTTCGCAAGTCGGTGAGTGAAGGCGACAGCGTCGCCCAGAGCGAATCGATCAAGCACGACGTCAAGTAAAACCACTAGGGCCGTTCCCGCGGCCCGCCAGCCGTTCTGCGCCAATCTTGCGCTCGCGCCGTCCGCTGCCGCTGTGGCCGGCGCGGACATTGCGCTTTCTCCTTCCGCTGCCCAGCGGCAGCGTCTTTGTGCCATTTGCCCGTCGACACCCCCGCCAATGGTCGCTTTCCCGCCGTCTCAGAAAAAAGCTGATTGCAATCAAGTCTGCCGGGGGGGCCTAACCTGTAGAAAGTAACCCTGGCTCCCGAGGTCGTGGGAGCACACATGGTTCCGGCTCGCCCCTCACAAAAGCGTGCCAGCCGGACGTGAGAAAGTTCTGGAGGCCTCCGTGCAAGTTATCGATCGGCGAACAGCCCTGAGTATCCCGCCCGTCTGGCGACTCGCGTTTCGCCCGTTCTTCCTCGCTGGTAGCGTTTATGCGCTGCTGGCGATTCCGCTCTGGGTCGCCGCCTGGACTGGTCTGTGGCCGGGCCTGCAACCCACCGGCGGCTGGCTCGCCTGGCACCGTCACGAGATGCTCTTCGGCTTCGCCATGGCCATCGTCGCCGGCTTCCTGCTTACCGCGGTGCAGACCTGGACCGGCCAGGTAGCCCCGTCCGGCAACCGTCTCATGGCGCTGGCACTGATCTGGCTGGCGGCACGCCTTGGCTGGTTGTTCGGCTTGCCGCTGGCGCTGCTGATTCCGCTGGAACTGCTGTTCCCGCTCGCACTGGCGGTACTCATGGCGCAGATGCTTTGGGCGGTACGGCAGAAGCGCAACTATCCGATTGTGGTGGTGCTGTCGCTGATGACTGCGGTCGACGCATTGCTGCTGGTGGGGCTGGCGCGGGGCGATGACGGACTGCAGCGCCAGGGTGTGCTCGCCGGTCTGTGGCTGGTGGCGGCGCTGATGGCCTTGATCGGCGGACGGGTGATTCCGTTCTTCACTCAGCGCGGTTTGGGTTGGGTCGAAGCGATCAAGCCGTGGGTATGGCTGGACGTTGTGCTGCTGGTCGGCACCGGCGTGATCGCCGTGTTGCATGCGCTGGGCCTGGCCCTGCAGGCGCATCCCCTGCTGGGTGTACTGTTCGCCGCCATTGGTATCGGCCATCTGCTGCGCCTGGCGCGCTGGTACGACAAGGGCATCTGGCGCGTCCCGCTGCTGTGGTCGCTGCACATGGCGATGCTATGGCTAGTGGTGGCGGCGTTCGGTCTGGCCCTGTGGAACTTCGGCGTGCTGGCCAGTTCCAGCCCGTCGCTGCATGCACTGAGCGTCGGCTCCATGAGCGGGCTGATTCTGGCGATGATCGCGCGCGTCACTCTTGGCCACACCGGCCGGCCGCTGCAGCCGCCGGCGGGTGTCACCGCCGCCTTCGTGCTGTTCAACCTCGGCACCGCTGCGCGCGTATTCCTTACGGCGGCCTGGCCGGTCGGCGGCCTCTGGCTGGCAGCTCTGTGCTGGACGCTGGCCTTCATCATCTACGCCTGGCGCTACGCGCCGATGCTGGTCCGCGCCCGCGTGGACGGCCATCCGGGTTGATTGACAGGCGTCGGCCGTTGCGCCGGCGCCGCGATACGACGGGCCAACAGGCGTTGTCCGTCTTGCTTATCTACCGCACCAATCCGCTGCCGCTCCGATGCGGAGGCAGCTTTGGACTCGGCCGCGCCGAGCAATGGAGAAAACGATGAAAAGCGAGTTTCTGGATCGTCTGGCGGTGGTCACCGGCGCCAGTTCCGGTATCGGCCTGGCCCTGTGCACCGAGCTGTTGCAGCGTGGCGCACGAGTACTGGCGATGTCGCGTACGCTGGGCGGTCTCGAGCCGTTGCAGCAGACCTATCCAGAGCAGCTGTCCTGGCTGTCGGGCGACGTGACCAATGCTGACGATCTGCAGCGGTTGTGCAAGCGAGCCGCAGAGCTGGGACCGGTCAGCTATCTGGTCCCCAATGCCGGTATCGCCGAACTGGCCTGCAGCCTCGACCTGCAGGCCTTCGACCGGCAGTGGGCGGTCAACGGCGCCGGTGCGCTGAATACGCTGAGCGCGTTGCGTGGCGAACTGGCGAAGCCGGCTTCGGTGGTCTTCATCGGTACCTTCCTGACTCGCTCGACGTTTCCCGGCCTGGCCGCCTATATCGCCAGCAAGGCGGCGTTGGCCGCACACGCACGGACGCTGGCGGTGGAATTCGCGCCGCTGGATGTACGCATCAACATGGTGTCGCCGGGGCCGACCGCGACGGCGATCTGGGGCACGCTCGGGCTGACCGACGACCAGCTCGACGAGGTCGCCGAGGGCGTCACCAAGCGCCTGTTGCCGGGACATTTCCTCGAGTCGTCGGCGGTGGCCAACGTCATTCTGTTCCAGCTCTCGCAAGGCGCGCGTGGCGTCTATGGCCAGGATTGGGTGGTCGACAACGGCTACACCGTCAGCTGAAGGAGCACCCAGATGTGGTTCAAGTGGAAGAACACGGCCGGTCGCCTGCAGCAGGAGCTGAACGCATTACAGAGCCGGCATGCCGAGCAGTCCGCACGCGTCGCTGCGCTCGAGCAGCGGTTGCACGCCGCCGAGGCGGACAGTCAGCACCGCCAACGCCAACTCGACTATTACCGTGGCGTATCGGCCAAGCTGATCCGCTTCAGCACTTCGGTGGCACATCTGGGTGAGTCCTTCGAGTTTCTCACCGGACAGCTGGGCGAGAACAAGGCGCGCGCCGGTGAGGTTGCCGCCGCGGCGCTGAGCAACCAGAAGCACTTCGGCGAGTTGCAAGGCAAGGCCGCGGAGATGGAAAGCGGGCTGGATCTGGCCTCGCACAAGGTCGACACGCTGGCCGAGCGCTCGCAGGAGATCAATGGCATCGTCGATCTCATCAGCGGCATCGCCAGCCAGACCAACCTGCTGGCGCTGAATGCGGCGATCGAGGCGGCGCGCGCCGGTGATGCCGGGCGCGGTTTCGCGGTAGTCGCCGGGGAGATTCGCAGCCTGGCGGAAAAGACCGCACTGGCGACCGATGACATCGTGCGCAAGATCGGTGAAGTGCAGGCTGAAATCCGCAACGTGCATGACTACATCCAACTGCAGGGCAGCCACGCTCAGGGCTTCAACCGGACCACCGAACAGGCGGTCGAAGCGATGCGCACGCTCTACCAGCTGGCCGGCGCAATGCGCGAGAGCAGTGCGGCGTCGTCTTTCCGTTCGGGTATCGAACTGGCCAACCTCGACGAGCTGTCGCTCAAGTTCGTGGTGTACAACCACCTGCTCGGCGACCGGGCCCAGCAGACGCCGCAGCTGCCGAGCGAACACGACTGCCGCTTCGGCCGTTGGTACTACGGCGAGGACAACCGCGACATCCAGGCGCTGGACTGCTTCCGCCAGATCGAGCGACCGCACACCGCGGTGCATGCCCAGGGGCAGGCTGCCCTGGATGCGTTCGCGCACAATGCGCTGGAAACCGCGCTGCACCATCTCGGCCAGATGGAGGACGCCAACCTGGAGGTTATGCGTATCGTCACCGCCGTGGTCGAGCAGTACGAGCAGAGTGTCAGGCGGGCCGCCTGATTCACGAGGTCGCCGCAGGCGATCTACGGCGTTTTGTGAGCCTCGAAAAGTGGGGCTTCAGTGCAATAATGCAAAATTATTGCGTTGATCGAGCAATACTATTCGTTAGAGATTATTCAAATCCCCACTGACAATGTGCAGGCATCCCGTCTGCGCGGCAAGCCGTCGCGCTCGACATGAACCGGTCCCCTGGAGGAGTGGCGAGCGGATGCGGCGTGCCGGTCCGTCGACCATTGCAAGCGTTGCGCTAGCAGATTTCGATGTTCGTTCACTGGCGCCTGCATCGGCCCGCCCAGCGAGCATGAGCGAACTGCACAACACCCCTGAGCCAATTGCCTACAACTACCGCGTGGTGCGGCAGTTCACCCTGATGACGTTGGTCTGGGGCGTGCTTGGTATGGGGCTGGGGGTGTTCATTGCCGCACAGTTGGTATGGCCGCAGCTGAATTTCGACCTGCCGTGGACCAGCTTCGGCCGGCTGCGGCCGATCCATACCAATCTGGTGATCTTCGCCTTCGGTGGCGGTGCGCTGTTTGCCGCTTCCTTCTACATCGTCCAGCGCACCAGCCATGCCCGTCTGATTTCCGATCGGCTGGCCGCCGTGGTGTTCTGGGGCTGGCAGGCGGCCTGCGTGGCAATGCCGATCAGCTATGCGCTGGGTTACACCACGTCCAAGGAATACGCCGAGATGGAGTGGCCGATCGCCCTGTGGGTCACGCTGATCTGGGTGCTCTATGCCTATCTGTTCTTCGGCACCATCGCCCGCCGCCGGCTGCGCCACATCTATGTCGGCAACTGGTTTTTCGGCGCCTTCATCATCGTCACCGGCATGGTGCACATCATCAACCACGCGCTGATTCCGGTGAGCCTGCTCAAGTCCTACTCGCTGTACTCGGGCGCCACCGACGCGATGGTGCAGTGGTGGTACGGCCACAGCGTGGTGGGCTTCATCCTGTCGGTGGGCTTTCTCGGGATGATGTACTACTTCGTGCCCAAGCAGGCGGGGCGGCCGATCTACTCGTACCGTCTGTCGATCGTGCATTTCTGGGCGATCATCTCGATCTACATCTGGGCCGGTCCGCACCATCTGCATTACACCGCGCTGCCGGACTGGGCGCAGAGCCTCGGCATGGCCATGTCGATCATCCTGCTGGCGCCAAGTTGGGGCGGCATGATCAACGGCATGATGACGCTCTCCGGCGCCTGGCATAAGTTGCGCACCGACCCGATCCTGCGCTTTCTGGTCGTCTCGCTGGCGTTCTACGGCATGTCCACTTTCGAAGGCCCGATGATGGCGATCAAGACGGTCAACGCGCTGTCGCACTACACCGACTGGACCATCGGCCATGTACATGCCGGGGCGCTGGGTTGGGTGGCGATGATTTCCATTGGCTCGCTGTATCACCTGATCCCACGGCTGTGGGGCCGCGAGCAGATGCACAGCATCGGCCTGATCAACGCGCACTTCTGGCTGGCCACCATCGGCACGGTGCTCTACATCGCCTCGATGTGGGTCAACGGCATCACCCAGGGCCTGATGTGGCGGGCGATCAACGAGGACGGCACGCTGACCTACTCCTTCGTCGAAGCGCTGGAGGCCAGCCACCCCGGTTACCTGGTGCGCATGCTCGGCGGCGCGGTCTTCGCCACCGGCATGCTGCTGATGGCCCTGAACACCTGGCTGACTGTTCGCAGCACCGCTAGCGAGCGCCTGCCGAAGGCGGTACCGCTGGCCGCCGGCGGCTGAGCGCCAGACGACTTTCCCGACTCCTCCCTGGTCCAAGGACGGACATTTTTTACCCGCACCCGCCGGCAACGCCTTACGCCCGGTTTCGACTCATAGCAGGAACAATGCACGACTCTCTCGCCCTCTGGTTTCGCTCGTTCATCCCCACCCCGCTGAATGCTTCCCCGAAAGAATGGCTGCGCGCCGCCCTCGGTGTCGCCATCGTCATGCCGCTGGTGTTCTGCACTGGCTACTGGTTGGTCGGCAGCTCGCTAACTTTGCAGATCATGGGGCCGGCAGGCGCATCGGCGGTGCTGGTGTTCGTCGCGCCATCCAGTCCGTTCGCCCAGCCGTGGTCACTGCTGGCCGGCAACCTGCTCGCTGCGCTGATCGGCATCGGCCTGGGCATGAGCGGCTTGCCCAGCGTGGTGTCGCTCGCGCTGGCAGCATGCCTGTCGCTGCTCGGCCTGTTTTACCTGCGCTGCCTGCACCCGCCGAGCATCGCGCTGGCACTGGTGGCAGCGGTCGGCAGTCCGGAGCTGCATCGGCTGGGCTTCATGCTGCTCGGCCCGGTGCTGTTCTATTCGCTACTGCTGGTGGCGGTCGCGCTGCTCTACAACAACCTCACCGGGCACCCGTACCCGAAGCCGCGGCTGAGCCGCGAAAACAGCCACCATACTCGCGACCTGCCGCCTGGCGAGCGCATGAGCTTCACCCACGACGATGTCGACCGGGCGCTGCAGGAGTTCGGCGAATATGTCGACGTCACCCGCGACGATCTGGAACGGCTGATCAAGCAGACCGAGAAGCACGCCCTGCGTCGCAGCATGGGCGAGATCACCGCGGCGCACGTGATGTCACGCGACCTGTATTGGCACACGCCGGATACCTTCATCGAGCAGGCCTGGCAGACCTTGCAGGCGCATCGCCTGCGTTCGCTGCCGGTAGTGCAGGGCGACGATCACCGGCTGGTCGGCATCGTCACCCAGGTGGACCTGCTCAAGCACTTCCACCCGCGTCCGGGGCGGCTCAGTTTCGGCCAGCTGAATTTCCTGCGCGGCACCAAGTTGCGCGCGATCATGAGCTCCCTGGTGGTATCGGTGACGGCCGATACGCATATGGTCGAGCTGGTCTATCTGCTGTCCGATCTTGGATTGCACTGCCTGCCGGTGGTCGATACGCAGCAGCGCCTGGTGGGCATGATCACGCAGACTGACCTGATCGCCGCGCTCTACCGCAACTGGCTCAAGCAGCTGCCGGATTGAGCGACGCCAGGCCCGACTCTCGGTGCTCAGATCTCGTAGTACCAGCGTGACCAGTCGTAATCGTCGAGGGCGACTTCGCGCAGCAGTTCGATGGCCTTGACCAGCGCCGGCGATTCGCTGGCGCGAGCGTGGACCAGGTAGATCGGGTAGGAAAACTCCGGCGCCTGTTCCACCCGCTTGAGGATGCCTTCTTCCAGATAGCGCTGCACTACGCGGGTGCGGAAGTAGCCGCGGCCACCGCACTGCACCAGATACTGCAGCGCTAGCGGGCCGAGGCTGAAGGACAGCGCGGCGCGGGTGCATTCTGGCAACGCCTGATTGTGCTGCTTGCGGAACGCTGGGCCCCAGTCGACGTACAGATACGGGTCGGGATTCTCGGTCTGCACCACCTGGATCAGTTTTTCCTCCAGCAGCTGCTCGATCTGCAGGCCCGGCCAGTATTCGGGCTGGTGCACCAGTGCGGCGTCGAGCACGCCGAGGTCGAGCTTCTTCTGCAGCTCTTCGCCGCTGCCGACCTCCAGTCGCACCGCATGGCTCGACAGGCTCTGGCGCAGGCGCTGGACCCACGCCAGCATCAGTGGGTTGCACAGGCTCACCTCGGAGCCGAGCGTCAGCAGCTTGCCGCCGCCCTGGGACAGCGGCAGGTCGCGGCGCGCGGCTTCCCAGGTCTGTACCAGTTGGTTGGCATAGGCAACGAAGCGCTCGCCATCATCGGTCAGTCGCGCGCCGGCGCGGTTGCGCACGAACAACCGGCAGCCGAGCTGGCCTTCGAGGTTGTGCACCCGCGCGGTCACGGCCGTCTGGGTGATGTGCATGCGCTCGGCGGCACCGATGAAGCTGCCGCTGCGGATGATCTCGAGAAAGGTACGGGCAAGATCGATATCCACGGATGCCTTCAGTGCAAAGAAAGTGATTTGACTGAGGATTGTATAGCGGTTGCGGTGAATCCGCGGTTGCGACGTTCGGCTAGGTCGCGGCGCTCCGCGCGGGAGCGCGGAGCGGGCAGGATGAGCTAGTGCGAGGTGCCTTCGGCGAACTCGATCTTGTTGCCGACGTTGTACTTGCCCGAAGGCTTGTTCATCGGCAGACGCTTGATCTCCTCCAGCGTGTTGGCGTCGTAGACGATCAGCGCGCCCTCGGTGTCCCAGACGCTGAGCAGGGCATAGCGGCCGTCGTTGGTGAACTCCACGTGGGCGGCGTTCTTGCCCGGCATTGGCCGCAGGGTATGGGCGACCTCCAGGCTCTGCTTGTCGATCAGGTGCACGGCGTCATTGTTCGGGCCGAAGAACACGTCGGTCCAGGCGTAGGGCGAGTTCTGCTGGCTGCGCATGAAGAAGCCCGGGCCCTCGGTGGGGATCTCCTTGATCAGCTTCCAGGTCTCCAGGTCGAGCACCGAGATCAGTCCCTTGCTGACGTTCGGCGTGGCGAATACCCACTTGCCGTCGCGCTTCCAGTAGATCCCCGAGCCTAGGTGCGGCATGCCCGGCAGCGGAATGTCGGTGACCGCCTGGCCGCTGTCGAGGTCGATCACCTGGCCGCCATGGGCCTGGCGCGAGGTGGCCAGCAGGTGGCTGTAGTCAGGCGTGAAGGAGAAGTCGTCCAGGAAATCCTTGGCCTTGATCCGCCGTGGCTCGAAGGTCGGTTCGCCGGCATAGGACAGTTCCCAGGCCTCCTTCACGTCCTTCAGGGCGACCACGAAACTGTTGCGCGGCGGCGCGGTATAGACGGCGCTGACCCGCGACGGCGTGCCGTCTTCGCCTACCGTTGGGATGTGCTTGATCAGTGACAGGTCGCGGGCGTCGAGCAGCACCAGATTGCCCGGCAGGTAATTGCCTACCAGTACCCAGCGGCCGTCGTTACTCACCGCAAGGTTGCGGGTGTTCAGCCCGGCGCGGACTTCGGCGACCTTGGTCAGGTTGTGCAGGTCGTACTGGCTGATCCAGCCGTCACGCGAGGCGAAATAGACGAAACGCCCGTCCGGGGAGAACTTCGGCCCGCCGTGCAGGGCAAAGTGCGACTGGAAGCGAGTCAGTGGCTCGAAGCGATCGCCGTCGAGGATGGTCACGTGATGGTCGCCGGCTTCCACCACGACGAAGAGGTTCAGCGGGTCGGCGCCATGCTGCGGCGTGGTCGGCAGCTTGGACAGATCGGCGAGCATCCGATGACTGCCGCGGATGTCCGCGTCGCTCCAGCTCGGCGGGGTTGCCGGCGGCTGGTACAGGTAGCTCACCAGACTGGCAATCTGCGTCTCGTCGAGCACGTCGGCGTAGGCGGCCATCTGGCTTGCCGCGCGTCCTTCGCGGATCACCTTGTGTGCCTCGGCGGGCTTGATCCGGCTGAGGCTCTCGGGCAACAGGGCCGGACCGGCGCCGCCCAGGCGGTTGACGCCATGGCAGCTCTGGCAGTGCTGTTCGTACAGCGCCTGGGCGTCCGCTGGAAGATCGGCTGCCGCCGCGCGGGGAATGGCCATGTCGAGCGCGACAAAGGTGGCGGCCGGCAGTGCGGCAGCCAGGAGTAGGGCGGGAATCAGCTGCATACGGCCTCCGATTCGCGGGCCACTTCGCTGCGCAGGTGTGCCGGATACTCGACCTGCCGGCCATCGAACAGGCCGACCACCTGGCCGATCACCGTGAGGGTCGGCGGCGTCAGCTGTTTCTCATCGGCCATGTGCGGCAGCTGCTTGAGCGTGCAGCGCACCACCTGCTGGTCCTGACGGGTGCCGTTGCCGATCAGCGCGGCGGGGGTGTCCACCGGCAGTCCGGAGGCGATCAGGTTGCGCGAGATCTCGCCGAGGCTGGCCAGCCCCATGTAGAACACCAGGGTCTGCTTGCTCTCGGCCAGGGCATTCCACGGCAGGTGCAGTTCACCGTTCTCCTGCAGGTGGCCGGTGATGAACTGGCACGAATGCGCCAGGTCACGGTGGGTCAGCGGGATGCCGGCGTAGGCGCTGCAGCCAGCGGCGGCGGTGATGCCTGGCACTACCTGGCAGTCGATGCCGCGCTCGAGCAGGTATTCGAGTTCTTCGGCGCCACGGCCGAAGATGAACGGATCGCCACCCTTCAGACGCACCACGCGCTTGTTCTGCAGCGCCAGGTCGACCAGCAGCTGGTTGATCTCCGGTTGCGGCAGGCTGTGGTAGCCGCTGGTCTTGCCGACGTAATGGCGGCTGCAGCTGGTCGGCAGCAGGGCCATCAGGCCATCGCTGACCAGACGGTCATAGACCACCGCATCGGCCTGTTGCAGCAGGCTCCAGGCGCGCAGGGTGAGCAGGCCGGGATCTCCCGGGCCGGCACCGACCAGGGCGACTTCGCCGGGGGCGAACGAGGCGCTCAGCGAAGCGGGTAGCGTGATTGGCTGGTCCATGGGCTCTCCTGAAAATTCTCATCGGGCTGCGGTGTGGCGCTACGCGGCACTTGCCGGCTGCTGTAGTGGATCAAATGGCGATGCTGGGAATGCATTGCGGCGTGGGTACGCCGATTTCTTCGTCGGACAGGTAGCAGCCGGGGTCTTCGCCCCAGAGGTTGCCTTCGGCCCAGGCGCGGGTGCGAGTATTGCCGTTGCAGATCGACAGCCAGCGGCAACCGGCGCAACGGCCTTCGACCGCGCGTGGATGCTGGCGCAGCTGCTGCAGCAGGGGCTGCGGCTGGTCCAGCCAGATCTCGCGAAAGCTCTGCTTGCGCACGTTGCCGACCGTGTGTTGCCACCAGTAGGTGTCCGGATGGACGTCGCCGATGTTGTCGATGTTGGCGATGCCGCTGCCGGATGCGTTGCCGCCCCAGGCGCGCAGCATGCCTTCCAGGCGGTCGCGGTGCTCTGGCAGGTTCTGCTCGACCCATTGCAGCAGCAGGATGGCATCGGCGTCGTTGTTGCCGCTGACGAAGTCGGTGTCGCGGCCGTGCTGCACATCATCCCAGGCCTGCTCGAACAGCTGGCGCATGGCGTCGCGGGTCATCTGGTGGTGGGCGTCGGCCTTGCGGCTGCGCTTGCCGCGCCCGCTGTAATTGAGGTGCGAGAGGTAGAACTTCTGCACATCGTGCTCGCGCATCAGCTCCAGGATCGCCGGCAGCTGGGGGTAGTTGTTCTGCGTCAGGGTAGTGCGCAGGCCGACGCGAATGTCGTGCTGACGGCACAGGTCGATGGCGTGCATGGACGCGGCGAAGCTGCCCTTGAGCTGGCGCCAGTCGTCGTGCACCGCTTCCAGACCGTCGATGCTGATGCCGACGTAGTCGTAGCGGGCGGCGACGATCTGCGCGATGTTGCGCTCATCGATCAGCGTGCCGTTGGTCGACAGGGCGACGAAGAAGCCCTTGTCACGTGCATAGTCGGACAGCTCGAAGATGTCCTTGCGCAGCAATGGCTCGCCGCCGGAAAGGATCAGCACGCGCACGCCGGCAGCGTGCAGGTCGTCGATCACCCGCAGCGCTTCGGCGGTGTCCAGCTCGTCACGGAACTCGCTGTCGGCGGAGGTGGCGTAACAGTGCTTGCAGGTCAGGTTGCAGCGGCGCAGCAGGTTCCAGATCACCACTGGCGGACGGGCGCCCACGGTACTGCGGGCGCCGAGTACGGGGGTGGTCGGCCGGGCCAGGGCGCGCAGGTAATGGCTGATTCTCAACATGAGCGTCTCTCCTCATGGAGCGTGGGGCTCCTTGGGCGCGTCACGCGTGGTGGCGTGCTTCGATGGGTGCAGGATCACTGAGCGCCGGCGGGCTATCCTTGATCGGAAACAATAAATGACCGGATATGCCGTCGCCGCGCCAGTGCGGCGCGACGTGCGGTGGGGGAGATTTGTCGGCGGGAGGGGGGTTAGGCGCGCAGCATCAGCGCCAGCACGACCACGGCGATCAACAGCGGCCAGGCCAGCAGCAGCAGGCGCCACAGGCGCGGCGCATGGCGCAGCTCCATGAAGCCTTCGGTGATCAGCCAGGCCTTGCCCAGCGCCACCAGCAGGATCGCGGCGCCGAGCAGCAGGGTCGAGCCGGAGCTGCCGAGCAGCACGGTGGCAACGGAGAGCAGAGCCAGCCCCAACCAGCACCCGATCAGGACTTTCGAAGCGGACATGGCGACCTCGTCAGTTCAGTACGTAGACCAGCGGAAACAGCAGCACCCAGACCAGATCGACCATGTGCCAGTACAGCACGCCGGATTCCAGGCCACCGCAGTGATCCGGTGTATAGGCGCGACGCCGGCAGCGCTCGGCCATCCAGCCGAGGATCACCATGCCCAGCAGCACATGCAGGAAGTGAAAGCCGGTAAGGATCCAGTACAGGGTGAAGAATCGGTTGTGCTCGAGATCCAGCCCGAGTCCCGCCAGATGGCCGTACTCGTTCAGCTTGAGTACGACATAGATGCACGACGTCAGCAGTGCCGCGCCCAGCAACAGGGCCGCGCGGCCCTGGCGGTCCTGGCGCACCTGTTCCACCGCCAGCGCGGCGAATAGCCCCGAACTCAGCAAGCTGAGCGTCAAGGCCAGGCCGATAGAGCTATCCAGGCTCTGGCGACTCTCGGCGAACAGCGCCGGATCGAGCAGTTGCGTCACGGCAAAGGCGACGATCAGGATGGCGAAGACGGTCAGCTCGGCCAGGATGAAGAACCACATCGCCAGATCGCCGGGCAGCCGCCGCCCCGGGCTGGCGAGTACCTCAGCCGAAGTGGACATCGACCACATCCATCAGCGCGGCGACGGTTTGCGGGTCATCCGACAGCGGCTCGGCCAGACAGGCCAGGCAGGCCTGACGCGGCGTCATGCCGGAGCGGATCATCCGCGCGGTAAAGATCAGCAGGCGGGTGGAGGCGACTTCTTCCAAGTCATGCTGCTCGAGGCGACGCAGCGCCTGGCCGAGCTTGACCACCTGCGCGGCCAATGCCGGTTCGACCTGGGCCTCATTGGCGACGATGCGTTCCTCCTCGGCTTGCGGCGGGTAGTCGAAGCGCATGGCGACGAAGCGCTGGCGGGTGCTGGGCTTCATGCCCTTGAGCAGGTTCTGGTAACCGGGGTTGTAGGACACCACCAGCATGAAGCCGGGCGGCGCCTTGAGCGCCTCGCCGGTGCGTTCGATGAACAGCTCGCGGCGATCGTCGGCCAGCGGGTGCAGCACCACGGCGGTGTCCTGGCGCGCTTCGACCACTTCGTCGAGGTAGCAGATACCACCCTCGCGCACTGCACGGGTCAGCGGGCCGTCCTGCCACCAGGTGCCCTGGGAGCCGATCAGGTGGCGACCGACCAGATCGGCGGCGGAGAGGTCGTCATGGCAGGCAACGGTATACAGCGGCAGGTCCAGACGATGGGCCATGTGCTGGACGAAGCGGGTCTTGCCGCAGCCGGTCGGCCCCTTGATCAGCACGGGCATGCCGTGGCGCCAGGCCTGCTCGAACAGGGCTTCTTCATTGCCCAGCGCTTGGTAGAAGGGGGCGTCCGGCATGCCAGCAGCTACGGTCAGGATTTCAGGCGCATTCACAGGCAATACCTCACTGCGGCAGTTGGTTAATCTCGGTGGCCAAACTACCGCTCACCTCGTGCCCTCTCAAGCCATCCGCCGGCAAAGCTTGATTGCGGTCAAGTCTTGCTCGGATTGGCAGCCATCGGTCCGTTATTCGGTACTCCTCGCGCGCGGAGTCGGGCTATCGTCCCCCGCGACAAGGCGTCACGCCCCGGGGGTGTGGGGGTGTCTCTTGATTGTCGTCAAGCGTTTCCGGATTCGGCCTCTCCTAGGATGCAATCGCACCAAACAAGTACCCGGGAACTGCCGCACCGCCGTCACTAGCAGGAATCGCATGAGGCGATTCAGAGGAGAAACCGTATGAGCAAACCAATTCTGGCAGGCGTCATCGCCGGCCTTTCGATGCTCGCTCTGGGCATCGCCCAGGCACAGGACAATCCGGAAGAAAAGGCCGAAGCGGCCTACAAGGGCCAGGCGTCCGCCATTGATCCTGCCAGTGCACAGGTTGTGCATTCGCCGGGCGCACCGGATCTTTCCGCTGCCGAATTCGAGCAGGCCAAGGAAATCTACTTCCAGCGCTGCGCCGGCTGCCACGGCGTGCTGCGCAAGGGCGCAACCGGCAAGCCGCTGACGCCGGACATCACCCAGGAGCGTGGCCAGGCCTACCTGGAGGCGCTGATCACCTACGGCTCGCCTGCCGGTATGCCGAACTGGGGTACCTCCAACGCGCTGACCAAAGACCAGATCACGCTGATGGCCAAGTACATCCAGCACACTCCGCCGACTCCGCCGGAGTGGGGCATGCCGGAGATGAAGAACTCCTGGAAGGTGCTGATCAAGCCGGAAGATCGTCCGAAGAAGCAGCTGAACAAGCTGAACTTGCCGAACCTGTTCTCCGTCACCCTGCGTGACGACGGCAAGATTGCGCTGATCGACGGTGACACCAAGAAGATCGTCAAGACCATCGACACCGGCTATGCCGTACACATCTCGCGCATGTCCGCTTCGGGTCGCTACCTGCTGGTTATCGGTCGGGACGCCAAGATCGACATGATCGACCTGTGGGGCAAGGAGCCGGTGAAGGTCGCCGAGATCAAGGTCGGCATCGAGGCCCGCTCGGTGGAAACCTCCAAGTACAAGGGCTACGAGGATAAGTACGTGATCGCTGGCGACTACTGGCCGCCGCAGTTCACCATCATGGATGGCGAAACCCTGGAGCCGCTGCAGATCGTCTCCACCCGTGGCATGACTGTCGGCACTCAGGAATACCACCCGGAACCGCGCGTCGCGGCGATCATCGCCTCGCACGAGCATCCGGAATTCATCGTCAACGTCAAGGAAACCGGCAAGGTCATGCTGGTCAACTACGAAGACATCAACAACCTGACCACCACCATGATCGGCACCGCGCCGTTCCTGCATGACGGTGGCTGGGACGTGAGCCACCGCTACTTCATGACGGCGGCGAACAACTCCAACAAGGTGGCGGTGATCGACTCGAAAGACCGCAAGATGGCGGCGTTGGTCGATGTCGGCAAGATCCCGCACCCGGGACGCGGGGCGAACTTCATACACCCGAAATTCGGACCGGTATGGGCTACCAGCCACTTGGGTGACGAAACCATCTCGCTGATCGGCACCGACCCCGAGAAGAACGCAGCGCACGCCTGGAAAGTGGTCGAGACTCTGAAAGGGCAGGGTGGCGGTTCGCTGTTCATCAAGACCCATCCGAAGTCCAAGCACCTGTACCTGGATACCACCTTCCACCCGGATGCGAAGATCAGCCAGTCGGCCGCGGTATTCGACATCAACAACCTGGCGGCGGGCTACAAGGTGCTGCCGATCGGCGAGTGGGCCGGCCTGAAGGAAGGCGCCAAGCGTGTGGTACAGCCTGAGTACAACGAGGCTGGCGACGAGGTCTGGTTCTCGGTCTGGAATGGCCAGGAAGAGGAATCGGCCATCGTCGTGGTAGACGACAAGACGCTAGAACTCAAAACAGTGATCAAGGACAAAAGGTTGATTACCCCAACCGGTAAATTTAACGTCCACAACACTCAGTACGACGTTTACTGAGCCCACCTGGGGGCGGGCCTCAAGATCCGCCCCCGATTAGCCTTGAGGAAGTACTCATGAAAAAAATTCTGCTCCCATTGCTCGCCCTCGGCGGCGCGCTGGCCCTGCAGCCCGCGCTGGCGCAAGACGGCGAAGCGCTGTTCAAGAGCAAGCCCTGCGCGGCCTGCCACAGCGTTGATGCCAAGCTGGTTGGCCCGGCGCTGAAGGAAGTGGCAGCGAAGAACGCCGGCGTCGATGGCGCCAGCGATACTCTCGCCGCCAGCATCAAGAATGGCAGCAGTGGCAAGTGGGGTCCGATCCCGATGCCGCCAAATGCCGTGACCGAAGAAGAAGCCAAGGCCCTGGCTACCTGGATCCTGAGCCTCAAGTAACACCCCTGGAGGACGCCATGATCAAGTCCCGACATGCAGTATCACGTTTGGGGCTGGCCCTGGCGTCCTTCCTCCTGATTTCCCCAGCCCTAGCCGCGGCGCCCAGCGCCGAGCGTCAGGCGCAACTCGAGCATCTGCTCCTGCAGGACTGTGGTTCGTGCCACGGCCTGCGCATGACCGGCGGCCTCGGCCCGGCGCTCACCCGCGAAGCGCTTGCCGGCAAACCCCGTGACAGCCTGATCGCCACCGTGACTCACGGTCGCCCCGGTACTGCCATGCCCGGCTGGAAGGCCCTGCTCGACGAGCAGGACATCGCCTGGCTGGTCGACCTGCTTCTGCAAGGATATCCAAAGCCATGAACCGTCCGACTCTGCTGTTGGCTGCGGCCTGTCTGCTGCTTGGCGCCTGTGCCCAACAACCGCTGCGAGGCAGTGGTGACCTGGGCGTGATCGTCGAGCGCGCCGCCGGCAGCCTGCAAATCATCGAGACCAGCGGGCAGACGCGTCTGGCGCGCGTCGAAGGGCTGGGCGATCTGTCCCACGCCTCGGTGGTGTTCTCGCGCGATCAGCGCTTCGCCTACGTGTTCGGTCGCGACGGCGGATTGACCAAGGTCGATTTGCTTGAACAACGCATCGACAAGCGCGTGGTGCAGGGTGGCAACAGCATCGGCGGCGCGATCAGCCAGGACGGCACGCTGATCGCCGTCGGCAACTACGAGCCGGGCGGAGTCAAGGTGTTCGATGCCAAGACCCTTGAACTGGTCGCCGACATCCCTGCCACGCCGCTGGCCGATGGCAGCCGCAACTCGCGGGTGGTCGGCGTGCTCGATGCGCCGGGCCGGCGCTTCATCTACAGCCTGTTCGATACCCATGAAACTTGGCTGCTCGACTTCAGTCAGGGCAACACGCCGCGAATCACCCGTTTCGACAACATCGGTAAACAACCCTACGACGCGTTGCTGACGCCCGAAGGCCGCTATTACATCGCCGGCCTGTTCGGCGAAGACGGCATGGGCAAGATCGATCTGTGGCACCCGGAGAAGGGCGTCGAGCGGATTCTCGATGGCTACGGCCGTGGCCAGGAAAAACTGCCGGTGTACAAGATGCCGCACCTGGAAGGCTGGACCGTCGCCGGCAATCAGACCTTCGTGCCCGCCATCGGCCAGCATCGCGTGCTGGTGATGGATTCGCAGAGCTGGAAGCAGACCGACGCCATCGACGTCGCCGGTCAGCCGGTGTTCGTCATGGCGCGGCCGGATGCGCGGCAGATCTGGGTCAACTTCGCCCATCCGGACAACCACAAGGTTCAGGTCATCGACAGCGAGACCCACGAAATCATCGCCAACCTGGAGCCGGGACCGGCTGTGCTGCACATGGAGTTCACCGCCCGCGGCGATCAGCTGTGGCTGTCGGTGCGCGATGGCAACGAGGTGCAGGTCTGGGATCCTTATCGGCTGAAGCTGCTCAAGCGGCTGCCCGCGGATAGTCCGAGCGGCATCTTCTTCAGCAGTCGCGCCCACGAAACGGGGTTGTGATATGCAGATCGATAGCCTCAGTCGCCGCCTGATCGACCGCTACCAACACGGTATGCCGCTGTGCGCCGAACCCTACCGCGCGATGGCCGACGAGCTCGGCTGCAGCGAGGGTGAGGTGCTCGCCTGCCTCGAACGACTGCAGCAGAGCGGCGGGCTGTCGCGCATCGGTCCGGTGTTCGAGCACAGTCGCGCCGGCGCCAGCACCCTGGTCGCGCTGGCCGTACCGGAGGCACGGCTGGAGCAGGTTGCGGCGCGCATCAATGCCTTCCCCGAGGTCAACCACAATTACCTGCGCGAGCATCGCTACAACCTCTGGTTCGTCCTGACCGGGCCGGACCGGGCGCACATCGACCGTCTGCTCGCCGAGATCGAGGTTGACACCGGGCTGGTGCCGCTCGATCTGCCGATGCTGCACGCCTACCGTATTGACCTGGGCTTTCCGCTGGGAGATCCGTCATGAATGGCTGCCTGAACGAACTGCAGGCGATGCACCTGCGTCGTCTGCTCGAAGCCGGTCTGCCACTGGTCGCACGTCCCTATCAGCAGCTCGCCGAGCAGATCGGCAGCAGCGAGGCGCAGGTGCTCGCGCAGATCCAGCACTGGCAGGACGACGGTCTGTTTCGGCGCGTCGGTCTGGTGCTCAAGCATCGCGCGCTGGGCTTCAGTGCCAATGCCATGCTGGTGCTCGATATTCCCGATGCGGACGTCGATGAAGTGGGCCGCCGGCTCGGCCAGGCCGCTGGCGTCAACCTCTGCTATCAGCGTCCGCGGCGTCTGCCGCAGTGGCCGTACAACCTGTTCTGCATGGTTCACGGGCGTGAGCGTGAGCAGGTCTGCCAGGTGATCGAGGCGTTGCTCGCGGCCAACGGCCTGAGCGAGGTGCCGCATCAGCTGCTGTTCAGCACCCGTGCCTACAAGCAGTGCGGCGGCCGCTACGCGCCGCCGCTGGCCAAAGAGGTTGCCAATGGATGACTTCGATCGACAGCTGATCAATCGCCTGCAACATGGTCTGCCGTTGGTGCGGCGGCCGTGGGAGGCGCTGGCCAAAGAACTCGGCAGCACCTCCGAGGCGCTGCGCGCACGGGTCCAGGCGCTGCTCGACGATGGCACGCTGACCCGCTTCGGCCCGATGTTCGATATCGAGCGCCTCGGCGGCGCCTTCACCCTGGCGGCGCTGGCGGTACCGGAGGCGCGCTTCGACGAGGTGGCCGCGCTGCTCGAAGCGATGCCCGAAGTTGCGCACAACTACCGCCGCGAACATGCGTGGAACATGTGGTTCGTGCTCGGGTGCGCGACCCCGCAGGGCATCGCCGAGACCATTGCGCGCATCGAGGCGCAAACCGGGCTGTCGGTGCTCAACCTGCCGAAGGAGGAAACCTACCATGTCGGTCTGCACTTCCCCGTCTGACGAGCAACTCACTCACCGCCTGGTCGAGCTCACCGAGGCCGGTCTGCCGCTGGTCGACGATCCCTGGGCCTGGCTCGCCGGCGAGTTGGGTCTTGAGGTGGATGAGACCTTGGCGCTGTTGCAGCGCCTGCAGACTGACGGCGCGATTCGGCGCATTGCCGCGGTACCCAACCACTATCGTCTGGGTTATCGGCACAACGGCATGACCGTGTGGGACGTCGACGACGCCGAGATCGAACGCCTCGGCGCATTGATCGGCGCCCAGGCCTTCGTCAGTCACTGCTATCGCCGTCCACGTCGTGAAGGCTGGCGCTACAACCTGTTCGCCATGGTCCACGGGCGTGATGCCTCCGATATCGAGGCCTACCGCAACCAGATCCGTGCGCTGCTCGGCACGGCCTGCCGGGCCGACGAAATGCTGGTTTCCACCCGCATTCTGAAAAAGACCGGCCTGCGCGTAGCCGCCCAGCGCAGCGCCTAGCACCCGCTCTCTCCCTCGGCGATGTCGGCAACGGCAATCGCCCCCCCGGCCGCTCTGGCATCGGCAACGCTGCGTCGATGGCCGCCGAGCGCGCGTTTTGCCTTGCGTATAAAGCCCTACTGTAGCGTTCAGGTTTTTCTTGATTGCCATCAAGCAGGTTTCGATAGCCCCCTTCTTAAACTGGCCACGCCAAGCCATGAGGAGGCGACCATGTCCGAGACCTTCACCAAAGGAATGGCCAGGAATATCTACTTCGGGGGGAGCGTGTTCTTCTTCCTGGTGTTCCTGGGCCTGACCTATCACACAGAGCAGACCTTTCCCGAGCGATCCAACGAATCGGAAATTACCGAGGCGGTGGTGCGCGGCAAAGCGGTCTGGGAAAACAACAACTGCATCGGCTGCCACAGCCTGCTCGGTGAAGGCGCCTACTTCGCGCCGGAGTTGGGCAACGTATTCGTCCGTCGCGGTGGAGATGAGGCTTTCAAGCCTTTCCTGCACGCCTGGATGAAGGCCCAGCCTCTCGGGGCTCCGGGTCGTCGCGCCATGCCGCAATTCAATCTGAGCGAGCAGGAAGTTGACGATATGGCGGAGTTCCTCAAGTGGACTTCGAAGATCGACACCAACAACTGGCCGCCAAACAAGGAAGGTTGAGTTGATGAACGTCTTTGTTACCGAATCCTTAGGAGGGCTACGAGATGGGCATCATTAATCCGCATCTCAAATTCCAATCGCAGGCTGTTGCCAAACCTTACTTCGTCTTTGCGCTGATGCTGTTCGTCGGCCAGATCCTGTTCGGTCTGATCATGGGCTTGCAGTACGTGGTGGGTGACTTCCTGTTCCCGCTGCTGCCGTTCAACGTGGCCCGGATGGTCCACACCAACCTGCTGATCGTCTGGCTGCTGTTTGGCTTCATGGGCGCGGCCTACTACCTCATTCCCGAGGAAGCCGATCGCGAACTGCATAGTCCGAAGCTGGCACTCATCCTGTTCTGGGTGTTCGCCGCTGCCGGTGTGCTGACCATTCTCGGCTATCTGTTCGTGCCCTATGCGGGCCTGGCAGCGATGACCGGTAACGAGCTGCTGCCGACCATGGGCCGCGAGTTCCTCGAACAGCCGACGATCACCAAGATCGGTATCGTGGTGGTGGCCCTGGGCTTCCTCTACAACATCGGCATGACCATGCTCAAGGGTCGCAAGACCGTGGTCAGCACGGTGATGATGACCGGTCTGATCGGCCTCGCGGTGTTCTTCCTGTTCTCCTTCTACAATCCGGAAAACCTGGCGCGCGACAAGTACTACTGGTGGTTCGTGGTGCACCTGTGGGTGGAAGGCGTGTGGGAACTGATCATGGGTTCGATGCTGGCCTTCGTCCTGATCAAGATCACCGGCGTGGACCGTGAAGTGGTCGAGAAGTGGCTCTACGTGATCATCGCCATGGCACTGATCACCGGCATCATCGGTACGGGTCACCACTTCTTCTGGATCGGTGCACCGACCGTGTGGCTGTGGCTGGGTTCGATCTTCTCCGCGCTGGAACCGCTGCCGTTCTTCGCCATGGTGCTGTTCGCCTTCAACATGGTGAATCGTCGCCGCCGCGAGCATCCGAACCGTGCCGCCGCGATCTGGGCCATGGGCACAACCGTGACTGCGTTCCTCGGTGCCGGCGTGTGGGGCTTCCTGCACACCCTGGCTCCGGTGAACTACTACACCCACGGTTCGCAGATCACCGCCGCGCATGGTCACCTGGCCTTCTACGGTGCCTACGCGATGATCGTCATGACCATGATCAGCTACGCCATGCCGCGTCTGCGTGGCCTCGGTGAAGCGCCGGATGCCCGTGCGCAGACCGTGGAGATCTGGGGCTTCTGGCTGATGACCATCTCCATGGTGCTGATCACCCTGTTCCTCACCGCCGCTGGCGTGGTGCAGGTGTGGCTGCAGCGTCTGCCGGCCGATGGTGCTGCCATGTCGTTCATGAATACCGCTGACCAGCTGGCCATCTTCTTCTGGCTGCGTCTAATCGCCGGGGTATTCTTCCTGATCGGCCTGGTCTGCTACCTGTACAGCTTCCGGCAGCGTGGCCGGGTGACAGTCGCTTCGACAGCCGCCGCTGCGGCCTGAGACGAAGCGTAGCGATGATCGACGGCCCGGCTGGTACTAGCGGGCCGTTGTGCTTTTCAACCGCCTGCACGGAGTAACCCGCCATGGCCTTTACCATCGAAGTGGAAGAGTGGGTCGGCAGCGTCTGGCACCGCTTCATCACCCGCCGCGCCAGCCCGGACTTTCCGGAGGCACGGGTCGAGCTGGAAAGCATGCAGCGGCCGCTGGCGCTGCTGTTCCGCGCGATGGGCGGCGCCAGCGGTGTCGGTGTCGAAGCCGCTGCTGCGCGGGATCTGCTATTGCGGCGCAACCTGCTGCAACAGGTCGCGGGCACCTGCAAGCAGTTGCCGGTGGCCTGGTGCGACCGCAACAACCTTCGGCTTCCGCAAAGCCTCGCGGTCTACCCCGAGGCGGCGCTGAACCAGGATCTTTATCGTTGGCTGGCGCTGCTCGCAGCGCAGGCCGGCGAGATGCGCCATTGGGCGCGTGACAACCAGCGCTGGACTCAGCAGCTGCTGGAACAATTTCCCGCCATGCGTCCACGCTATCAGCGTCTGGTCGAGGCGCACCTGCTGCTGCGCCCGGACCCGAGCCAGCTGCCCAAGGCCGAAGCCGCGCTGGAAGTGGCGCTGTGTCAGGCTTTGCGCGAGCCGGGCAGCGTCAGCCAGTTTCCCCGCAGCGAGCGGGCGCCCTGGCCGCTGCCGCTGTGGTTATATCCGGCGGAAAACCTCGGTGAGCCCCAGGCCGCCGACCGCGGCGAGGACGGCGAGGGCAATCTGGAAACCCCTCCGGGCGGTGAAGCGCGTCAGCGCAAGCGCGCCAAGCGCGTCGAGGAGAGCACCAGCAAGGGCGGGCTGCTGCTGTTCCGTCTGGAAAACCTGTTCAGCTGGTCGGAGCACGTCGAGCTGGATCGCTGCGGCGATGACACCGAGGATCTGGATGCCGCGCGCGTCGCCGAGGATCTCGATGAACTGGCGCTGTCGCGTCAACGCATGCGTCAGGGTGGCGGCCTGAAGCTGGACCTGGACCTGCCAGCGGCAGATTTCGATGACGTGCCGCTGGGCGAAGGCATCAAACTGCCCGAATGGGACTATCGCAAGCAGGCCCTGCAGAAGGACTTCGTCAATCTGCAGCTGATGTTGCCGCGCGGCTCCGAGGCCAAGCCGCTGCCGCTGCATCTGGCGCCGCTGGCACGCCGTCTGCGCCGGCAGTTCGAGCACCTGCGCAATGATCGCCAATGGCTGCGCCAGCAGCCCCAGGGCTCGGAGCTGGACCTGCAGGCCTGGCTGGATTTCCACGTCGAGCGGCAGAACGGCCAGTGCGCCGAGCGCGGCCTGTTCATGGAGCAGCGGCAGAACCGCCGCGACCTCGCTTGTTTGCTGCTGGCCGACCTGTCGATGTCCACCGACGCGCACCTGGACAACGAGCACCGGGTGATCGACGTGATCACCGACAGTCTGCTGCTGTTCGGCGAGGCGCTATCGGCGGTGGGCGATCAATTCGCGCTCTACGGTTTCTCCTCGCTGCGTCGTCAGCAGGTGCGCATGCAGGAGCTGAAAAGCTTTCGCCAGCCCTACGGCGACGAAACCCGCGGACGCATCCAGGCGCTCAAGCCCGGTTACTACACCCGCATGGGCGCCGCAATTCGTCACGCTACCGAGCTGCTCGGCAACTGCAAGCAGCGGCGCAAGCTGTTACTGCTGGTGACCGACGGCAAGCCCAACGATCTGGATCTCTACGAAGGCCGTTACGGCGTCGAGGACACCCGCCAGGCGGTGATGGAAGCGCGCAAGCAGGGCCTGCTGCCGTTCTGCATCACCATCGACCGCGAGGCCGGCGACTACCTGCCCTACATGTTCGGCGCCAACGGCTACACCCTGATCAAGGAGCCGCAGCAGCTGCCGTTCCGTCTGCCGCAGCTGTACAAGCAGCTGACCCAGCCTTAGCGCGGCGCTTGCGGTGCTGCTAGTAAAGGTCGCGACAGTAGCGGCTCTGCTCGGCGAGCACCGCGAGCCGCTGTTCGCCGAGCACGCCGACGAGGATCTGCTGCACCGCGGCGCCCATGCCCTCGAGGCTGCCGCAGACATAGATCGCCGCACCGGCATCGACCCAACACCGTAGCTCGTCGGCAGCGTCGCGCAGGAGGTGTTGCACGTAGAGCTTCGCTGCCTGGTCGCGGGAGAAGGCCAGGTCCAGGCGTTGCAGGTGACCGCTGTCCAACCAGCCTTGCAGTTCCTCGCGAAAGAAGAAGTCGTGCTTGCCGTTGCGCTCGCCGAACAGCAGCCAGTTGCGCGTGTTCGGCAGTGCCGCCCGCTCCTGCAGGTGGCTGCGCAGGCCGGCGATGCCGGTGCCGTTGCCGATCAGAATCAGCGGGGTGTCGGCGGACGGGCCGTGGAAGGCGGGATTGGCACGCACGCGCAAGGCGATTTCGCTGCCGAGCGGGGCATACCGGCATAGCCAGCCGGAGCCGAGACCGAGGTGGCCGTCGGCCGCGCGTGCCTCGCGGACCAGCAATTGCAGGGCACCACCGGTGCCGATCGAGGCAATCGAGTACGACCGAGGTGCCAGCGGCGGCAGCGCAAGCAGGCTGGCGATGTCCGGTTTTGCACTGCCGGCCGGTGGCAGGCGCCGGTCGCCGAGCGCGTCGGCAATGGTGCGTCCGTCCGGCAGCGGCTGATCGGCGGCGAGTCCCGCGCGTCGCAACCAGGCGCGGACGGTTTCCGCGGCGTGGCGCGGCCCGACTTCGGCGATATCGCCAGCCTGCCAGCGATCCTCGCCGTCGAGTGGCAGCAGCGTCAGCAGGTAGACCGGCGCACCCGCGCTGCCGGGGTTGAGGCACTGGCGGCGCTGCAGCTGCCAGCGACGGTAGGGCGTGGGTTGCCAGTCGCTGAATTCCTGCTGCCCGCCAAGATGAGCCAGGCGCTGCTGCCAGTGACGCAGCGCACCGTGTTCGCCGCGATCGACCTCGATTCGGTCGAACAGCGGACTCGCCTGCGCGGCTTGCAGTCGACGGTCCAGGCGCCGGCCGAAGGCGCAGAAGTCAGGATAGTTACGGTCGCCCAGAGCCAGCACGGCGTACTCGAAGCCGCGCAGGGTGAGACTGCTGGTGAGCAGCTGGCGCTCGAAACGCGTAGCGTTGTCGGGGGCTTCGCCTGCGCCATAGGTGCTGACGACGAATAGCCCCCGTCGGTAGCGCGCGAGATGGCTGGGGTCCAGCTCGTTCAGCGCGAGCGGCATGGCATGCATGCCGGCGGCGGCCAGCTGTGCGGCGCTGCGTTCGGCAATGTTGCGCGCCTGGCCGCTCTGGCTGGCGTAGGCGATCAGCAGCTCACCGGCCGGCTCAGGTGCGGGGCGGGCGCGCCGTTGCCGGTAGATGCCGGCGCATAGCGCGACATAGGCGAATGCCACCAGCGCCGCCGACACTTCGCGCGCCGGCTGCCAGGTCAGCAGCAGTGCCGCGAGCGCGACAACGGCAGACAGCGGTAGAAGCCGCAGCAGGGCGTTCGACACGCTGGCGGGTCAGGGCGCGAGGACTTCGAGCGTGGCGCTGTAGCTGGCGCGGCGCTCGCTGGCGGGTTTGCGGACGCCCTCGCGGGTGGTGTACTCGGCCGTCAGCCAGTACATGCCGGCCTGCGGCCAGGTGATGCTGACTTTGCCCGCGGCATCGGTGCTGGCCTTGATCTCGCCCAGCTCATCGCGATAGCGGTTGCCGCCAGGGATCACGCTGATCTCGACGCCGGCCGCCGGCTTGCCGTCGAGCAGGAAGACGAACTCGGCCGGCTCACCAGCGAACAGGTCGTTGGGGTGAGTGAGCGGCTTCAGCTCGAGGCCCTGGCCGGTTGGTTCGAGCACGCTGCGGGTCGGTGCGCCAGAGGTGACGAAGACTTCCATGCGACTGCTGTTCTGGCTGACCTTCAGGCCCTCGGCCTTGGCCGGGACGTCTTTGGCGAAACCTTCCGCGCTGCCCATCCAGCGGCGCGGCTGACCGTTTTCCTTCCAGCTGGCAAACAGGCCATTGTTGGCCACGGCCAGTTTGTAGGTGCCTTTCTGGCTCAGCTGCACATCGAAGGTGCTGCGGTAGCGACCGACGGCACCGTTCTGTGCCGACACCTTCGAGCCATCCGGGGCAATGATCTGCAGCTCCGGTGCCGGCCGCGCGCGCATGCCCGGCGGGCCGCCTGCCGGGGCCTGGGCAGCATCGCCGATGCCCTTGAGACGCATCGGTACGTGTTCGAAATAGAACAGGTCGTTGGATACGGCGGCGTCGACGGTGATCCACGGCTCTTCGCCGGAGAGCACGGTAGCCGAAGGCAGCATCCAGGCGCGGTGGGCCTGGGCCGACAGCGGCAGGCAGGCGGCGAGCGCCAGGGCGGTCCATTTGATGACGGGTTTCATGGCGTGGGTCCTGTTCATGGGGTCAGCGTGAGGGTGATGGCGCCCAGCTCGCTCTTGCCCTGGGCTTGACGTTCGGCGTTCTGCTGGGGCGGCCAGCTGAATGGGACGCGCAGCAGCTCGCGACCGCCGACCTCACGAGCCGCTTCGACCACCACGCGGTACTCGCCCGCTTCCAGGGTTTTGAGCGGCGCTTGCTGGTCGGAGAACTGCAGCCTGTGGCTGCCCACGGCGCGGGTGGCACCGCTGACACCGTCGACCGGCATTTCCAGGCTGCGGCCGCTACGGCGCCACCACTGGCGCAGGTCCTTGAGCCATTTCTCGCCTTCCTTGTCCTTGAGCTTGGTGTCGTACCACACCGCCAGATTGGCGACGTGGCTCTGGTCCGGCCGCTCGAGCCAGATGGCGACATAGGGCCGGTGGTACTCGGCGACATCCAGACGCGGAATCTTCACGTCCAGCTGCAGGTCCGCCGCGTGCAGCGGGGCACTGAGCAGGGCGAGGGGCAACAACAGGCGTTTACGCATGGGCAGTCCTTAATGAATGAAGAGCAGCGCCAGCAGCAGCGGGATCACCAGCCCCAGGCCCACCAGGGGCCAGGTGCTGGGGCGGTTGCCGGCGTGACGCTGCAGAAGCAGCAGGCCGGTGAGGCTGAACACCACACAGGCACCGGCGAAGAAGTCGATGAACCAGCTCCAGGCCTCGCCGCTGTGGCGGCCCTTGTGCAGGTCGTTGAAGTAGGCGATCCAGCCGCGGTCGGTCGACTCGTATTCCAGTTCGCCGGTTTCGCTACTCAGGCTCAGCCAGGCATCGCCACCGGGGCGGGACAGGGCGACGTAGAGTTCGCCATCGCCCCATTCGGCTTCACGCCCGGCCAGGCGGATTTCCAAGGTCTGCTCCAGCCATGCGCGTAGTTCGACGGGCAGACCCGACTCGGGCGCTTCGGCCTGCAGTTTGGCGAGCAGCGGCTCGGGAAGCTGCGCGGCGTGGCTTTGCACCAGCGGTTTGCTCTCGATCTGCCCAGCGTGGTTCAGGGTGATGCCGGTGGCCGCGAACAGCAGCATGCCGACCAAGCACAGCGCGGAGCTGATCCAGTGCCATTGGCGCAACGTGCCGAGCCACAGACGCATGGTGATCCTTTGCCTTGGAGAAGAGTGGGGCGAATTCTAGGGCGCCTCAGCACGGGAATGTTAAAGATTTACAAACAGCATACATTCGCGTCTTGGCTGCCGGGGCTGTGCTTAAAACAACGAAGCCGGGTTAAACCCGGCTCGTGGTATTTCTGGGCGGTCAGAAGGTGAAGTTGGCGGATAGCCAGAGACGACGGCCTTCTTCCATCACCCCGGTCGTGCCAGCGGTCGAGTGAGAGAAGTCGGTACCGTAGGCTGTGCCAATGGTGGGGAGCGTCGCCGGATTGGAGTTGGCGTAGCTATACGTGCTGTAAGCCTTGCCATCGACGAAGTCTTTGTCCAGCAGGTTGTAGATGGCGGCGTTGAGCGTGAGGTTCTCCGATGCGCGGAACGAGCCGCCTAGGTGAAACAGCGTATATGCCTTGGTGTTCTTGCCCAACGTGTCGTAGATGGACTGGTTGGTGGAGTAACGGCCGCTGTCGGCAAGGTTTTCATACTTGGACGTGAAGCGAGCACGCTCGCCGCGGTATTCGCTCTTCAGCCAGAGGTTCAGGCGGTCGCTGGTCTGCCAGTTCAGCTTGGCATTGGCGAGGTGCTCCGGCGTGTTGGTCAGGGGTTCGCCCTTGTTTTCGCCACTCTTCTGCTCGCTGTCCGTATAGGTGTAGTTGGCGCTCAGCGTCCAGGCGGGGGCGAAGGACCAGCTGGCGGCAAGTTCCAGGCCCTGGGTGACGGCTTCATCGATGTTGATCTGCTGCGCATAGCTGCCGTCGGGAATTCCCGGGCGCCCGGTGATCTGGATAGGGTCGCCGCTGGCGATCTTGTCCTTGAACTTGTTGTGGAACAGCGTGGCGTTGGCGTTGAAACCAGCCAGGTTGTCGAAGTACACGCCGAATTCGGTGCTGGTGGTGGTTTCCGGCTCGAGGTCGGGGTTGCCGATGGTGATGACCTGACCCTGTCGGGTCGCACCGTTTACGCCGGAGTGGAGGTCGTTCAGGTCCGGTGTGCGGTAGCCGCGGCTCACACCGCCCTTCATGGTCCAGCTGTCGGACGTGTTCCAGACGAGGTAAGCGCGTGGGCTGACATGCCCGCCAAAGGCTTCGTGATCGTCGTAGCGGGCACCCAGCGTCAGCGCCAGATCCTCGCGCAGGCGCCACTCGTCTTCGGCGAAGACGGCCCAGGTTTTCTGCTCGAACGTGGTCTGGGCGATGCCGTCGTCCATCTCGGCTTTCCACCACTGCCCGCCAACCGTGGCGATGTGCGACTCACCTACAGGCGCGACCAGCTTGGTGTCCAGTACCAGATTGGTCGTCTCCAGTTCGCGTGGCGCGCCGCCGATGGCACCTGGCACTGCGGTCGGGTCGCCGATGGTGCCGGGGATGGTGCGGCCTAGGGTTTCGGTCGTGTTGCGCATCAGGCTGGATTCAAGCGTGCCGAAACCCAGGCGGCCCGTGTGGGTGAGCGCGATCTGCTCGCGTTCGAAACGAAGCTCGTCGTCGTAACCATTCGCCCGGGTGACAGCGCTGGCGCTGCACTGCTGATTCTGGCCGTCCAGGCTGCCGAGCTGGCATTCGTCGTTGTTGTAGACCTGGCGGCCACGTTCGACGTCCAGGCCGAAATCGTGATCCTCGTGCGGCGTCAGCGTCAGGCGCGCGCCCAAGTTATTAGTGCGGCCTTCGACCGGCGAGGGCCCGCGCTTGCTGACATCGACGCCGTTGCCATAGCTCAAGTCCGACTCCTGGCGGTCGAACAGACTGCCGCGAACTTGCAGGCCGAGCAGGCCGTCGATCAGCGGACCGCTGGCGTAAACACTGGTGTTTCGGGTGTCGCCGAAGTCCCGGTCTTCCTGATAGGTGTAGTCCTGGGTCAGCGAGCCGGTCCACTCCTTGGCTACCTTGCGGGTAATGATGTTGATCACGCCGCCCATGGCGTCGGAGCCATAGAGCGTCGACATCGGGCCGCGGATCACTTCGATGCGCTCGATGGCGGACAGCGGCGGCATGAAGCTGGTGGAGGTTTCGTTGAAGCCGTTTGGCGTGACGTTGCCGGCAGCGTTCTGCCGGCGGCCGTCGATGAGGATCAGCGTGTATTGGCTCGGCATGCCGCGGATGCTGATATTCAATCCGCCGGTCTTGCCGGTGCCTTGGCCGATATCGATGCCTTCCACGTCGCCCAAGGCCTGTGCCAGGTTGTTGTAGCGCTTCTGCTGCAAGTCCTCCTGGCTGATCACACTGATGCTAGCCGGCGCCTCGGTGACCTTCTGCTCGAAGCCGGATGCGCTGACTACCATGTTGTCCAGCGTGACGGGGGAGGACTGGGCCATGACGCCGAGGCTGCTGCCAAGCAGGGCGCTGGCGAGGGCGGTACGAGCGAAGGGGATGAACATGCGGGCTCCTGAACAATGCGCGGGTTGCGAATTAGCGGCGCATGATAATCAGTCGCACCTGTTATGTAGGATCATTTACATGTCAATGTGCCCAGCCGGCGTTGTGGAAAGCGGCGAAAGCCAAGGCTGGCGTGGGGTTGGGCGATTGTAAGAAATTGTTGCAAGGTCGCCCGCCGCAGCCGGGCGGGCCGGCAGGCCGCTCGACAGGGCTGTAATTCGCAGGGCGGTAATATGGCTCGGATCAGCGCATCTGCACTTCGATCACGCCATCGGCGCTGATGCTGATCTCGCGGGTCCCGGCTTCGATCTCGGGTGTCGGCATGGCATCGCGGCTGAGCTTCATCGCGGCGCTGCGCATCACCGGCTGATAGCCGCCGCCACTGTTGAGGTTCAGGCTGACCAGTCGATAGCCGGAGCCGCCGAGCGCCTCGGTGGCAAGCTGCGCGCGGGCCCGAAAGGCTGTTACGGCATCCTTGAGCAGCGCGTCTTCGTTCTGCTTGCGGACCGGGTCGGACACGCTGAAGTGCATGTCACCCATCTTCAGGCTCTGCATCAGTTCGCCGGTCAGTTGCGACAGCGCAGCGAAGTCGCCGCTTTCCAGGCGCAGTTCGGCGCGCTCGCGCCAGCCGGTGATCTGCTGGCCCTTGTCGTCGTAGACCGGGTAGCTACTGCGACTGCCCTGGCTGACGGTCACGCCCTTGGCTTGGCGGGCGCGCTGCAACGCCTGATTCAGTGTGCGGGTGGTCGCGGCGGCGAGCTGGGCTGGATCCTTGTGCTGTGCTTCGCTGTAGAGCGTGACATGCATGCGATCATGCGCCACTTCGCTGCTGACTTCGGCGCGCAGCGACACCTGGTTGTAGCGCTGCTCTTCGGCGCTGGCGGGCAGGGTGGCGAGGCTGGCCAGGCTGGCCAGCAGAACGGTGGTGCGAGAGACGGGGTAGAACATGACGGCTCCTGGTGGTGAGCGCCGGCAATCGCGGCAGCAGGCACAAACTGTAACCGCGACGACGGCGTCGTGCAGTGAATCTCTGCGTCGCGTTGCCGCACGGAGGTTGCCCGATCAGTGGCTTGGTTATACTCGGCGCATCTTTGGAGACTCCATGTACGCATCCGTTCAGCTGCTTTCGGCCAGCCGTCAGAACCTTCGGCTCCTGATTCTGATTCGTGTCCTCGTGCTGGCGGCACAGTCCGGCGCGGTGGGGCTTGCCTACGCCACCCAGGCACTGACGCTGCCATGGCTGGCGCTGGGCCTGACACTGGCGGTGTCCGGTTTGCTGTGTCTCGGCGCCGCATTGCGCCTGCGCGGTCCCTGGCCGGTCACCGAGCTGGAATATGCGGTGCACTTGGGCTTCGATCTGTTGGTCCACAGTGCGCTGCTGTATTACTCCGGGGGCTCGACCAATCCTTTCGTCTCCTACTATCTGGTCCCGCTGACCATCGCCGCCGCGACATTGCCGTGGCTGTACACCCTGGTGCTCGCCGGGCTGGCGTTGGCGGGGTACACGTTGATGCTGGTGTGGTACGACCCGATCACCCTGCCGCCAGTCGAGCGTGCGACGTTGCTGGTATATGGCATGTGGCTGAGCTTCGCGCTGGCTGCCGCGCTGATCACCTTCTTCGTCGCGCGGATGGCCGAGCAACTGCGTCGCCAGGCACAACTGCAGGCCCAACGCCGCGAGGAGAGCCTGCGTGACCAGCAACTGCTGGCTGTCGCCACTCAGGCTGCCGGCGCCGCCCATGAGCTGGGTACACCGCTGGCGACCATGAGCGTGCTGCTCAAGGAGTTGCGTCAGGAATACAAGGATCCGCAGCTGAGCGAGGACCTGGGGCTGCTGCAGTCGCAGGTCCAGCTGTGCAAGGAAAGTCTGCGTCAGCTGGTGCGCGCCGCCGAGGCCGATCGACGGCAGGCGATCGTCGAGCAGACGGCGCGCGAGTGGGTCGAATCTGTGCTGCAGCGCTGGCACCTGATGCGCCCGGAAGCGACCTACCGGTTCCAGTGCATCGGCCGGGGTAGCGCACCACGCCTGATGCCGCCGGCCGATCTCAGCCAGTCGCTGCTCAACCTGCTGAACAACGCCACCGATGCCAGCCCGGAGGATCTCGACATCCGTCTGGACTGGGATGCACAGTGGATCAAGCTGACCATTCGTGATCATGGCGCAGGCGTCCCCCTGGCGATCGCCGAGCAGATCGGCCGACCTTTCATTACCACCAAAGGCAAAGGCTTCGGCCTCGGCCTGTTCCTCAGTCAGGCCAGCGTGACTCGCGCCGGAGGAACGGTGAAACTCTACAATCACGAAGAAGGTGGCACACTGACCGAGTTGCGCCTGCCGCACGGTTCGGTACGCGCCTGATCCGATCGTGACCCCAATGCGAGGAATGCATAGATGACCGACGAGTTGCAGCAAGAGGGCGAAGAACAACCCCACCTGCTACTGGTGGACGACGATCCGACATTCACCCGTGTGATGGCAAGGGCCATGAGCCGTCGTGGGCTGCGGGTGAGCATTGCCGGTTCCGCCGAGGAAGGTTTGGCCCTGGCCAAGCAGGATATTCCGGATTACGCCGTGCTCGATCTGAAGATGGAGGGTGACTCCGGACTGGTGCTGCTGCCCAAGCTGCTCGAGCTGGACGCGGAAATGCGCGTGCTGATCCTCACTGGCTACTCGAGCATCGCCACTGCGGTGGAGGCGATCAAGCGTGGCGCCTGCAACTACCTGTGCAAACCGGCGGACGCCGACGATGTGCTGGCCGCACTGCTGTCCCAGCACGCCGACCTCGACAGCCTGGTGCCGGAAAACCCGATGTCGGTCGACCGGCTGCAGTGGGAGCACATCCAGCGCGTACTCAGCGAGCACGACGGCAACATCTCGGCCACTGCGCGCGCGCTGGGCATGCACCGGCGCACACTGCAACGCAAATTGCAGAAGCGCCCGGTCCGTCGCTGATCGCCTAGGTTACCCGGCATGGGCAGAACGCGCAGATTCGCCGCCTGCCCATGCAGAGTGCCACCATCTGGCAGCCATCACCGTCTCTCAGCGTGATCCCGGCACGCTCCTTGCGCCGGGCCGCTAATTGCCCGCCCATGCTTTAACATGGCGCCTTTGCTTCTGCAGGCGGGTCCATGCTTCCTCTCGTGCTTCAAACCCTCAGCGTCACGGCGCCGGTTTTCGTCATGTTGTTTCTTGGCGTGGCGCTCAAGCGGCTGGGCTGGATCGATGCGGCATTCATCAACACAGCGTCGGCACTGGTGTTCAAAGCGACGATGCCGACGCTGCTGTTCATCTCCATCGTCAAGGCGGATCTGAGCGCCGCCTTGCAGCCAGCGGTGCTCGGTTACTTCGTGCTTGCCACAGTGGCGACCTTCGGCATGGCTTGGGCCTGGGCATTGTGGCGTTGCCCGAAAGCGGACCGCGGCGTGTATGTGCAGGGCGCGTTTCGCGGCAACAATGGCATCGTCGGACTGGCGTTGGCCGGCAGCCTTTATGGCGACTATGGCCTGTCGCTCGGCAGCGTGCTGGCCGGTGTGGTGATTCTGGTCTACAACAGCCTGTCGGCGGTGGTGCTGGCGATCTATAGCCCGGGTGCTCGTACCACTGTCGCGTCGATCTGCCTCGGTATCCTGCGCAATCCGCTGATCCTCGGTGTGCTGGTGGCCGTGCCGTTTGCCTATTGGCAGATCGCCCTGCCCGAATGGTTGATGACCTCCGGCGGTTATTTTGCGCAGATGACGCTGCCACTGGCTCTGATCTGCATCGGCGCCACCCTGTCGCTAGCCGCCTTGCGCGAAAGTAGCGGCATCGCTCTCAGCTCCAGCCTGATGAAGATGATCTGGTTGCCGGTTCTGGCCACGCTTGGTGCCTGGCTGTTTGGGTTTCGCGGGCCGGAACTGGGCATTCTGTTTCTCTACTTTGCCAGCCCGACTGCCGCGGCGAGTTTCGTCATGGCCCGCGCAGTGAACGCCAATTACCAGCTGGCGGCCACCATCATTGTTGTGACGACGCTGATGGCCGCGCTGAGCATCAACATCGGTCTGTTGCTGCTCGGCTGGCTCGGTTGGATCTAGTGACCAGCACAATTGGCCTCGGCGTTTCTTAAGTGTTGTCTGCAACAGCCAACGTCGGCGTCGGTGATGTGACCGATATCGGCTTTCCAGCGTGAGAAAGGGGTAGATGCGTCTAATCGCCCAACAGGCCGCAGAAAAAAAAGCCTCATTCCCGTCCAATCGCCCCCGGATGTTCGACGGCTTGCCTATCTGGGCAGGTCGTCTTGTTCTCTGGGGATGCCAAGATGCCGTTCTTCACACCATCGACCCGTTCGCTGACGCGTGAGACCAATCGAGTAGTCAACTTGCGGCGCATGCGCGCGCCAGTCCTGGTGCTGCTGCTCGCAAACCTGGGGACCTTCGCTGGAGGTGTCCTGGTCGGGCGGGACCTGAGCCCCGACACCGCTGCGGTAAGCCCCGGCCAACCTGAATTAGCGAATGAAGGGCGTTTCGCCGTTGCGCGGGTCGGGGAAATGGTAGGGCGCTTGAAATCGCTGGAGTCCGATGTGCTCGCGTTGCAGCAGATGCTTAGCGAGCAGCGCGCCCTCGGTGAGCAGCTCTCAGCGTTGGATCCGAGCTTGCTGCCGGTGCTAGCACCGGACCCGGCTTCGCGCAGCAGCGCCGCGCAGGGCGGTCTGCTATTGCCTCCGCGTGGCTGCTCGGGCGAGCTGTCGTTGCAGGCGGATAGCGTGACGCTAGCCGATCTGGAGCACAGTGAGACATCGGCGCGCTGCATGCGCGCAGCGCTCGATGGGATGATGCAGCGCGTGGCCGAGCGCAACGCGGCGCTGATGGCTATTCCGTCGCGTCGACCGGTCGCGGTGGCGCGCCTGGGTTCGGCCTACGGCAACCGCGTCGATCCGTTCCGCAAGCAGCTGGCGTTTCACTCTGGCGTGGATTTCGCGCTAAAAACGGGCTCCGATGTATTTGCCTCGGCCGGTGGGCGAGTGCGCTTTGCTGGCTACCGTGGTGCCTACGGCAATCTGGTGGAGATCGATCACGGCAACCGGCTGGTGACTCGCTACGCACATCTATCGCGGCTGCACGTGCGAGCCGGTGATGTCGTCACGCCGCAGCAGCGAATCGGCGCGGTAGGGTCGACCGGGCGCTCGACCGGACCGCACCTGCATTTCGAGGTGCTGCACAACGGGCGCTTCGTCGATCCGCAGCGCTTCCTGGCCTTGGGTGATCTGGAGCGCGCAGGCGATGGCTTGGCCGATGATTAGAAGGCCTTCAACCCGCGAATTGCTGCACGCCGAGCACCGCCCAGTGATTGCCCGCAACAGACGCCGGTACTGGCTTCCGGGCGTCATGCTGTGTGTGGTCGCGGCGCTGCTGTTCCTGCGTTTCACTGAGAACTCTGCGCATGCGCAGCAGATCACGCAGCTGGCCGCCGAGAGTGAGGCGTTGCACGCCGCGCTCGAACGGAGCCGGCTGCAGCGCCAGGAAGCACAGGCCACGGAAGAGCAGCTGTTGCGGCGCATCACCCAGTTATCCACCCAGATCGAGCGCCTGCAGACCGAGCTGGCGTTCTTTCGTCAGCAGAAGAAAAGCCGTTAAACCGTTGGAGTAGAAGATGTTCAATAGGAAAAAGCCGGTGCCTCGAGTCACCATCGATCAGTTCTCGAGCCTGATTTCCGGCAGTCTCTCGCTGGTGGGCGATATGGAGTTCGAGGAAGGGCTGAAGGTCAGCGGCGCGGTGCGTGGCAATGTCTGCCACAAACCTGGAACGCACAGCCTGCTGGCCTTGAGCACCGAAGGCCGGATCGAGGGCAACGTCAGCAGCTACGATGCGCTGATCGACGGCACCATTGTTGGCGACGTCGTGGTCGAGCATCTGCTCGAGCTGCATTCCAATGCGCGGGTGTGCGGCAATATCCGCTACCGCCAGTTGAGCATGGAAAGCGGCGCAGTGGTCGATGGCACGCTCCAGTGCATCAGCGATGAGAGCGAGACGGCTCAGCTCTTCGAGCTGCCACGTTTGCACGTCCGCGAAGGCTGAGCCGCGCGCTGCACCGCACGATGTCTGCGCGCCCGGCGCAGCCTCGCTCCAGACGTCAGCGCTGCACCTTCCACGCGCGGGCGGCGATCACCAGCAGCGTCACGGCAGTCAGCGGCAGCGCATAGCCGAGGATGGCTTCGCCAAGGGTCTGCGCGAAAGGTCGGCCAGTGCTGACCAGTACCAGATAAGAGGTGTAGGCCGCGTAGTAGGCAAGGAACAGCAGGCCTTCCCAGCGGCGGATGCAATAGTCGACGAAGAAGATCGGCAGGCATGCTACGGCGACGGCGATCATCACCGGGAAGTCGAACCCCAGCGCGTTGTCGGAGACGCCGATCGCCTGCGGCGAAACCAGCGCCGAAAGCCCCAACACACACAGTAGGTTGAAGATATTGCTGCCGACGATGTTGCCCACTGCAATATCGCGTTCGCCACGGATGGCCGCGAGAATCGAAGTGGCCAATTCCGGCAGAGAGGTGCCGACGGCGATCACCGTCAGGCCGATGACCAGCTCCGACAGCCCCAGTGCCCGCGCCAGCGATACGGCACCCTCGACCAGAAAGTTCGAGCCGCCCACCAGCAACGCGAGGCCGGCGATCACCAGCCCGACGTTGATCAGCGTGGCGTGGGGTTTGGCTGGCTCGTGCAGGCCGAACTCCTTGGCGAACTCGTCTTCATCGTTGGCCGCATTGTTGCGCCGGCTGCTGATGATCAGGAACAGTGTGTAAGTGATCACAGCGCTGAACAGCAGCGCGCCGTCGAGGCGGCTGAGTGCGCCGTCCCAGGCCAAGGCATAGGTCACCAGGCTGGCGCCGATCATGATCGGTACGTCGAGCCGGATCAGCTGACGCGACACCAGCAGTGGTGCGATCAGCGCCGTGGCGCCAAGGATCAGCAGCACATTGGCGATATTGCTGCCTAGCACGTTGCCGATCGCGATGTCGCCGCTGCCGTTGAACGAGGCTTGTACGCTGACCGCGGTTTCCGGCGCGCTGGTGCCGAAGGCCACCACGGTCAGACCGATAATCAGCGGCGAAATACCGAAGCGCGCGGCCAGTTTGGCGGCGCCGCGCACCAGCACCTCGGCTCCGGCGACGAGCAGCACCAGACCGGCAATCAGGTAGACGAAGGTCATAACGGACACGGCGATCGGACTCCAATAAAGAAAGGGGGATAGTCAGCGCTGGTGTTTCCAAGCGCGCAGGAAGATCACCAAAAGCGTCACGGCGGTCAATGGCAATACGTACCAAGTCATTGCATGGCGCAGTGGTGCACCCAGCGCCAGGCCGGTGGCAAACATCACCAGATACAGGTTGTAGGCCAGGTAATAGGCGAGGAACAGCAGGCCGTTCCAGCGGCTGATGCAGTAACCGGAGAAGAAGATCGGCAGGCAGGTGGCGGATACGGCGAGCATCACTGGAAAATCGAATGCCAGTGCATTGGGCGAAATCGACAGGCCTTCGGCCGTCACCGCAGCGCCGGCACCGAGTACCAGCAGCAGGTTGAAGATGCAGCTGCCGATCACATTGCCGACTGCGATGTCGCGCTCGCCTTTCAGTACGGCGAGTAACGAAGCGGCCAGTTCTGGCAGCGAAGTGCCGATCGCGATGACTGTCAGGCCGATGATCAGTTCGGACAGGCCGAGGGCCCGCGCCAGCGCCACCGCGCCCTCGATCAGCAGGTGCGCCCCTGCTACCAGCAGGCCCGCGCCGAACCCTACCAGCAGCAGGTGCTTGAGCCAGGCGGCCGGTCGTGCGCCTGGCTCGGGGTGAAATTCGCTGACGAACTCGTCGGCAGCGAGTGGACGCCGTTCGCGGCGGCTGGCTAGCACGAGAAAAGTGGTGTAGCCGATCAGGGCTACGAGCAGCACGCCGCCATCGAGGCGGCTGATACGGCCGTCGTAGGCCAGGGCGTAGGTCAGTAGCCCGGCGCCGATCATCAGTGGCACGTCCAGGCGAATCAATTGACGCGAGACCCGCAGCGGGGCGACAAGCGCGCAAAGGCCGAGGATGAGCAGGATATTGGCGATGTTGCTGCCGATCACGTTGCCCACAGCGATGTCGCCGTTGCCTTTGAGCGACGCCTCGACGCTAACCGCAGTCTCCGGTGCGCTGGTGCCGAAGGCGACCACGGTGAGGCCGATGATCAGCGGCGGGATGCCGAAGCGTGCCGCCAGGCGCGTAGCGCCGCGGACCAGGCTTTCGGCGCCCAGCGTCAGCAGTGTCAAGCCGGCGAGTAGATAGGCGAGGATGATCAGCGACATGCACGGGGTCCGCGGCGGGCAGGCGACGATGCGTGTCGCCAGCCGCATCGCGCGCATTGACGACTGCAGTTCATTCGATGGTTTCGATACGCACGGCCACTACGCCACGTTCGATCATGTCGATCTGCTGTGCGGCGGCCCGTGAGAGGTCGATGATACGGCCGCGGCGGAACGGACCGCGATCGTTGATGCGAACGACGACTTGCCGGCCGTTGGCTAGATTGGTTACGCGCACCCGCGTGCCGAACGGCAGTGAGCGATGGGCTGCCACCAGCGCGGTTTGGTCGTGACGTTCGCCATTGGCGGTGCGCTGGCCGTGGTGCATCCGCGCATAGTAGGACGCCTTGCCCTGCTGACTGAAACCTCGCTGTGCCTCGGCTTGTGACGCGGGCGACGTCGGTTGGCGTTCGGCGCAGCCGGAAAAAAGGGCGAGCAGCAGTAGCGGGGCGAGCAGGCGTATGACGTGCATGTGCGATCCGTTCCTTGATGAGCGCTGTTGCCGGTTTGCGGTACGCCAGCCGCGGGACAGTGTGGCACTCGCAGGATGTGTCGGCGCGGACCGCGTGAAGGCTGCCGCGGTGCAGCGCGAACGCTGCTGGCGGTACTCGGGCGGTCGGCCAGGTCAGGCCGGCCGCCACGCTGGGCTTAACCTTCGAGCTTCTGCTTAAGCAGTTGGTTCACTTGGCCCGGGTTGGCTTTGCCCTTCGACGCCTTCATCGCCTGACCAACGAAGAAGCCGAACATCTTGCCGCGTTTGGCCTCGTCACTGGCGCGGTACTGCTCGACCTGCTCGGCATTGGCGGCCAGTACTTCGTCGAGCATCGCCTCGATGGCACCCGCATCGGTGACCTGCTTGAGGCCCTTCTTCTCGATGACGTCGTCGGCGCTGACACCTTCACCGGCCGCGAGGGCCTCGAAGACCATCTTGGCGATCTTGCCGGAGATGGTGTTGTCCTGGATGCGCTGGATCAGGCCGCCGAGCTGCGCGGCGGAGACCGGCGACTGCTCGATCTCCAGGCCTTCCTTGTTGAGCAGGCTGGACAGCTCGCCCATCACCCAGTTGGCGGACAGCTTGGCATCGCCGCAGACCTTCTGTACGTCCTCGAAGTAGTCGGCCAGCTCGCGGCTGGCAGAGAGTACCGAGGCGTCGTAGGTGGACAGGCCAAACTGACTCTCGAAGCGCGCGCGCTTTTCGCCTGGCAGCTCCGGCAATTCGCCACGAATCTGCTCGATAAAGGACTCTTCCAGCACCACCGGCAGCAGGTCGGGGCAGGGAAAGTAGCGGTAATCGTTGGCTTCTTCCTTGCTGCGCATCGAGCGCGTCTCGTCCTTGTTCGGGTCGTACAGGCGAGTTTCCTGCACGACCTGGCCGCCGTCCTCGATCAGCTCGATCTGCCGCTGCACCTCGTGGTTGATCGCCTTCTCGATGAAGCGGAAGGAATTGACGTTCTTGATCTCGGCGCGGGTGCCGAATGCGGCCTGACCTTTCGGACGCACCGAGACGTTGCAGTCGCAGCGCAGCGAGCCTTCGGCCATGTTGCCGTCGCAGATGCCGAGATAACGCACCAGCGCGTGGATCGCCTTGACGTAGGCCACGGCCTCTTTGGCCGAGCGGATGTCCGGCTCGGAGACGATCTCCAGCAGCGGCGTACCGGCGCGGTTCAGGTCGATGCCGCTCATGCCGTGGAAGTCTTCGTGCAGGCTCTTGCCGGCGTCCTCTTCCAGGTGTGCGCGGGTGATGCCGACGCGCTTGATCGTGCCGTCTTCCAGGGTGATGTCCAGATGGCCCTTGCCGACCACCGGATGATCCATCTGGCTGGTCTGATAGCCCTTGGGCAGGTCCGGGTAAAAGTAGTTCTTGCGTGCGAACACGTTGGTGCGGCCCAGTTCGGCGTCGATCGCCAAGCCGAACTTCACCGCCATGCGCACGGCTTCTTCATTGAGCACCGGCAGAGTGCCGGGCATGCCCAGGTCAACCAGGCTGGCCTGGGTATTCGGCTCGGCGCCGAAGGTGGTGGCGCTACCGGAGAAGATCTTCGAGCGGGTGCTGAGCTGGGCGTGGATTTCCAGCCCGATCACGGTTTCCCATTGCATGTGTATCGTCCTCAGAATCCGGCCGGGGTGCGGGTGTGCCAGTCGCTGACCTGCTGGTACTGGTGCGCCACGTTGAGCAGGCGCGCTTCCTGGAAGTACGGCGCCAGGAGCTGCACGCCGACCGGCAGGCCGTCGACGAAGCCGGCCGGCATGGACAGGCCGGGGATGCCGGCGAGGTTGGCGGTGATGGTGTAGATGTCTTCCAGGTAGGCGGAGACCGGGTCAGAGTTCTTCTCGCCGAGCTTCCAGGCCAGATTGGGTGTGGTGGGGCCAAGAATCAGGTCGACTTCGGCGAACGCATTGACGAAGTCGTTCTTGATCAGTCGGCGGATCTTCTGCGCTTTCAGGTAATAGGCGTCGTAGTAGCCGGCCGACAGTGCATAGGTGCCGACCATGATGCGCCGCTTCACTTCGGCGCCGAAGCCTTCGCCGCGCGAACGCTTGTACAGGTCCTCGAGGTTGACCGGGTTCTCGCAGCGGTAGCCGAAACGCACGCCGTCGAAACGCGACAGGTTGGAGCTGGCTTCCGCAGGAGCGATCACGTAGTAGGCAGGAATCGCGTGCTGCATGTTCGGCAGCGAGATGTCCTTGACTGTGGCGCCGAGCTTCTTCAGCTCCTCGACCACGGCCAGCACGGCATCGGCGATGCGACTGTCGAGGCCGGCACCGAAGTATTCTTTGGGCAGGCCGATGCGCAGGCCCGCCAAGGGCTGGGCAAGAGCGCTCAGATAGTCATCCACGGGCTGGTCGACGCAGGTGGAATCCTTCGGATCGAAACCGGCCATGCTGCCGAGCAGCAGGGCGCAGTCCTCGGCGGTACGCGCCAGCGGTCCACCCTGATCGAGGCTGGAGGCGTAGGCGATCATGCCCCAGCGCGACACGCGGCCGTAGGTCGGTTTGAGGCCGGTGAGGTTGGTCAGCGCCGCGGGCTGGCGGATCGAGCCGCCGGTGTCGGTACCAGTCGCGGCCGGGATAAGCCGCGCAGCCACAGCCGCAGCGGAGCCGCCGGAAGAGCCGCCCGGCACGCGGGACAGATCCCAGGGATTCTTCACCGCGCCGAAGTGACTCGACTCGTTGGCCGAGCCCATGGCGAACTCGTCCATATTCAGCTTGCCAAGGCTGACGGCACCGGCAGCTGCCAGCTTTTCGACCACGGTGGCATCGTAGGGCGCCTTGAAGTTGTGCAGGATCTTCGAGCCGCAGCTGGTCAGCACGCCCTTCGTGCAGAACAGATCCTTGTGCGCGATCGGCGCGCCGAGCAGGGCGCCGCTCTCACCGGCGGCGCGGCGTTCATCCGCGGCCTTGGCCTGCGCCAGCGCCAGCTCTTCGGTGACAGTGATAAAGCTGTTGAGTTGCGGGTCGAGTGCGTGGATGCGTGCCAGCAGATGCTGGGTCAGTTCGACTGCGGAAAAGTCCTTGCTGGCCAGCCCGGCGGCGATCTGGCTGAGAGTCAGTTGCTGCATAGTCATCACTCGATCACCTTGGGCACCAGATACAGACCGTTCTCTACGGCCGGGGCGATCGCCTGGTAGGCGTCGCGCTGGTTGGTTTCGGTCACGGCATCGGCGCGCAGGCGCTGGATGGTCTCCAGCGGGTGGGCCAAAGGCTCGACGCCATCGGTGGCGACGGCCTGCATGCGGTCAATCAGGCCGAGGATGTTGTTGAGGGTCTCGGTGGTGCGGGGCAGGTCGTCTTCACTCAGCCCAAGACGGGCCAGGTGAGCGATCTTTTCCACTTCGCAGCGTTCAAGCGCCATCGGGGTTCTCCAGCGGAAAGCGAATCGGGTTGCACCTTCCGTCGGATGGGCCGGCGGAAGAGCAGCGGGTCGAGCCGCGGCAAGGGCCTTTCGGGCCCGGAAAAGCCGGTAATCTTACATGCCCGACGCGCTTCCCGGTAGCGCGGGCTGCTGCGGCGGCGGCCTGTGCGGGATGTCGACGAACGCGCACGACTCGCGCGGCGACTCACGTCTGACAGCTGTGTCACGGATTCCTGCCTTGCCCTAACTTGGCACCATTGTTAGAGTTTGCGGCACTTTTTTCCCCACGCGTTTGCCCCAGGGCCCTTTTCCCATGTTCAAGAAACTGCGTGGCATGTTTTCCAGTGATCTGTCGATCGACCTGGGCACTGCCAATACCCTCATTTATGTGCGCGATCGCGGCATTGTTCTCGATGAACCCTCGGTAGTTGCGATTCGTAGCCATGGCAATCAGAAGAGCGTGGTAGCCGTAGGCACCGAAGCCAAGCGGATGCTGGGCCGTACTCCTGGCAACATCTCGGCCATCCGACCGATGAAGGATGGCGTGATCGCCGATTTCAGCGTCTGCGAAAAGATGCTGCAGTACTTCATCAACAAGGTGCACGAGAACAGCTTTCTGCAGCCGAGCCCGCGGGTGCTGATCTGCGTGCCGTGCAAGTCGACTCAGGTCGAGCGCCGGGCGATCCGTGAGTCGGCCCTTGGTGCTGGCGCTCGTGAGGTGTTCCTCATCGAGGAGCCGATGGCAGCGGCCATCGGTGCTGGTCTGCCGGTGGACGAGGCGCGCGGCTCGATGGTCGTCGACATTGGCGGCGGCACCACGGAGATCGCCCTGATTTCCCTCAATGGCGTGGTCTATGCCGAGTCGGTACGTGTTGGCGGTGATCGTTTCGACGAGGCCATCGTGACCTACGTGCGTCGTAATTACGGCAGCCTGATCGGTGAATCGACCGCCGAGCGTATCAAGCAGGAAATCGGCACCGCCTTCCCGGGTGGCGAGGTGCGCGAAGTGGACGTGCGCGGTCGCAACCTGGCCGAGGGCGTACCGCGCAGCTTCACGCTGAACTCCAACGAAGTGCTCGAGGCATTGCAGGAATCGCTGGCGACCATCGTCCAGGCAGTCAAGAGCGCGCTCGAGCAGTCGCCGCCGGAACTGGCGTCCGATATTGCCGAACGCGGTCTGGTGCTTACCGGTGGCGGCGCACTGCTGCGTGATCTGGACAAGCTGTTGTCCCAGGAAACCGGTTTGCCGGTGATCGTCGCCGAGGAGCCGCTGACCTGCGTTGCTCGTGGCGGTGGCCGTGCGCTGGAGATGATGGACCGTCATGCCATGGACCTGCTCTCCACGGAGTGAGTCGCAGGCGGCACGTCCCGATGCGGCGAGCCGAGGGCCGAGTCAGACTCTGCTTTCGGCTCGCCGCGTTTAGTTTGTAGCCGGCAATTTCGAGGAACTCGCGATCAAACCGCTATTTGCCAAGGGACCTTCGCTCGGTGTGCGCCTGCTGGCGTTTGCCGTGCTTTGTGTCGCGCTGATGGTGGTGGATGCGCGGTTCGACTCGCTCAAACCTCTACGCAGCCAGATGGGGCTGGTGCTGACGCCGTTCTATTGGCTGGCCGACCTGCCGGTGCGGGTCTGGAAGGGGGCGACCGAGCAGATCACCAGCAGCAGCAGCCTGGTGGCAGAGAACGAGAAGCTCAAGGCCGAGGCGCTATTGTTGCAGCGGCGTCTGCAGAAGCTGGCAATGCTCACTGAGCAGAATGTGCGCCTGCGCGAGCTGCTCAATTCGGCGGCGCTGGTCGATGACCGCGTCATCGTTGCCGAGCTGATCGGGCTCGACCCCAATCCGTTCACTCATCGTATTCTGATCGACAAGGGCAGCAAGGACGGTGTCTTCCTTGGCCAGCCCGTGCTTGATGCCAATGGTCTGATGGGGCAGGTGGTGGAAGTGATGCCGTACGCTGCTCGCGTGCTGCTGCTCACCGACGTCACCCACAGCATTCCGGTGCAGGTCAATCGCAATGGTTTGCGGGCGATCGCCGTGGGTACCGGCGATCCCGAGTATCTGGAGTTGCGTCATGTCGCGGAAACCGCCGATATCAAGGCGGGCGACCTGTTGGTGAGCTCCGGTCTGGGGCAGCGTTTTCCTAGCGGTTATCCGGTGGCGCAGGTGAAGGAAGTGGTCCGTGGCTCGGGCCAGCCGTTCGCGATCGTGCGCGCCGTTCCCACCGCGATGCTCAATCGCAGCCGGTATCTGCTGCTGGTGTTCAGTGATTCGCGCAGCCCCGAAGAGCGTGCCGCGGCCGCCGCCGAGGCCCAGGCCAGTGCCGATCGGCAGGCTACAGAGAACCCGGCCCCACCGGTGGGCGACGCGGTTCCGCCGGCCGTGCAACCTGCTCCGGCGGGCGCTAGCCAGGCGGTGGAGCCGGCATCCGGCTCTAGCGAGGTGCGGCCATGATCGCGGGGCGTGCTCGTAATGGTTGGGTGATCTGGCTGTCGCTGCTGGTGGCGTTGCTGCTCAGCATCGCGCCGATGCCGGCCAGCGCCGAGCTTGGCAGGCCGTTGTGGCTGGGGATGGTGATCGCCTACTGGTCGTTGACCCTGCCGCATCGGGGCGGGATGGGGGCCGCGTTCGGCTTCGGTCTTGCTCTCGACGTGCTTTCCGGCACGCTGCTGGGGCAGAACGGCTTGCCGCTGATTCTGATCGCCTTCCTCGTGCTGAGCCTGCAGCAGCGGCTACGCATGTTCCCGTTGTGGCAGCAGAGCATGGTGTTGCTGGTGGTGTTGGGGTTGGCGCAGCTGGTGCAGCTGTGGCTCAACACCCTGACTGGCAATCGTCCGCCGACCTTGCTCTTTCTTGTGCCTGTGCCGATCAGTGCGCTGCTCTGGCCTTGGGTTTTCGTCGTGCTGCACTGGTTGCGCCGGCGTTTCGACGTCAATTAATTCCTGTCCGCGTTCCGCTCTGGCAACGGTCGGCCTGGGATGCTCGCGTGCCACCCTCCCGTGGTCGCATTGAACCTGGCTTGCTTTTCTGAAATCATGCCGCTCTTATGGCGCTGGGCCATCAGTGGTGGGCGGCCCAGAAGTATTCCGACACAGCGCAAACAAAAAACACGGGCGAGTGGTTATGGATGCTGAAGTATCGATTTGTTCCAAGGGAGTGCGTTCGTGGGTTGCCGGCGGCGCCCTGGCGGCTCTGCTGCTGACGCTGCTGACCGGTTACAGCCAGGCCGAAAGCGCCGGTGAGCCGGTGCGGACCGCGATGACGTCATCGGCGGAGTCGGGCGACCGTATGGCTGTTGCGGCGGTCGAGCTATCGCGCGAGGAGCAGCTGACCCGCAAGCAGGGCGAGCTCGACGTGATCCGGCGGGAGAAACAGCAGCTGGAGGACAAGCTGCGCAGCGAGAAAAGTACGCAGGACGCGGCGGTTCTGCAGCTCGCCAATACCAAGACACTCATCCGCCAGGAAGTCGAAGACTTCTTCAAGCAGCCTTCCAGCCAGGAGCGGCTGGATGGCCTGCTTGCCGACTATCAGCGCGGCGCCGAAGCCGAGTTGACGGCCCGGCAGCGTGTGCAGACGGTGGAGGAGGAGCTGGGACGCCAGCATCTGAAATTCTCCCAAGCGACTCGTGAGGTTGAGCGGCTGACTGCGCTGCTGGCGTCCGAGGCCCGCGAACGCAACGGCAAGAAGATCCAGGCGATTGCCCGGCGCCTGGAGCGGACGATTCACTTCACCGAGTCGGTATCGTTCCGCTGCTCCACCAGCAAGAGCATGGCGGCCTGTCTGGCCGAACACCGTAACGACAGTCGCCTGTCACAATGGGTGCTGGAGCGCTACCAGCGCGTGCTGGCTGAAGAGCTTCGTGATGAGGTCGACAGCTTGCAGCTGGACCCGAATTGGTACGCGTACCGTACCAAGGCGGATTTTTCCGAAGCGAGTATGAATCTCGACGGCACCGTCACTGCCGAAGTCGCCATCGAAGCGGCGATCACGCCGAAGAAACTGATGCCATGCGCCATTCTTGGCGTGACCTACGATCTCTGCGATGCCAAGAGCTATTCACTGATCGTGCGCAGCAACAAGTTCAACGATCAGGTGCGTATCAACGATCAGCCTCACGGCGCGACGCCGGTATCGTTGATTCTCGAGGGCGGCGTTTACAACATCCAGGTGACGTCCAACGGTGTCACCCAGTCCCGCAAGCTGTCGCTTAACGACGATCGCGTCGTCAATTTCAGGTTCTGACTGTCCCCGCGCCCGGCCGCTCTGGGCCGGGCCAATCGCTTTCCCAGTGTTAGCCGATATGCGACCCTGCGACTTATTTGTCGATAGGGTCAGGCATGAGCAGCTTGTTTCTCGCATCGGCGTCGCCCAGGCGCCGTGAACTCTTGCAACAGATCGGTGTGCCGTTTTCTCTCCTGGCGGTGTGCGTCGATGAAACACCGCTGCCGATCGAATCAGCCGAGGAATATGTCCAGCGCGTCGCTCGGAGTAAAGCGTGTGCGGGACTGGATATGCTTTCCGACGCTAGTGCCTGTGTGCTCGGCGCCGATACCAGCGTGGTGCTGGACCAGCGCATTCTTGGCAAGCCGGCGGATCGTGCGGATGGCCTGGCGATGCTGGACGCGTTATCCGGACGCAGCCACCGCGTCCTGACGGCTGTTGTGCTAGCAAACCGTAGCGCCTGCGAAGTGCGGCTGGTCAGCAGCGAGGTGGAGTTTCGTCCTATCAGTACTGCCGAGGCGCAAGCCTACTGGGACAGCGGCGAGCCGCAGGACAAGGCCGGCGGATATGCGATCCAGGGCTGGGGTGCGGTGTTCGTCAGCCAGCTGCGCGGCAGCTATTCGGCCGTGGTCGGCCTGCCACTGTGCGAAACGGCGCAGCTGCTCGACCGCTTCGGATTGCCGCGCTGGAGCAAAAGCGCCGGTTAGAACCTGTGGTGGCGGCGTTTATGCCGTTAGAATCGGGTCAGACTGACAGCTTCGGCTGCTTCGTATTTGCTTTTCGGCCGAGAACAACAATGAGCGAAGAGATTCTGATGAACATCACCCCCATGGAATCACGGGTGGCGGTGGTGGAGAACGGTGTCCTGCAGGAGGTGCATGTCGAGCGCACCCAGCGCCGCGGCATCGTCGGCAATATCTACAAGGGCAAGGTGGTGCGGGTGCTGCCGGGTATGCAGGCGGCATTCGTCGACATCGGTCTGGAACGCGCGGCCTTCATCCATGCCTCGGAGATTTCTGCGCGCGAGGGCAATGCCGTCGAACCGATCAGTGCCTTGGTGCATGAGGGACAGAGCCTGGTGGTGCAGGTCACCAAGGACCCGATCGGCACCAAAGGCGCGCGCTTGACTACGCAGCTGTCGATCCCTTCGCGTTACTTGGTGTACATGCCGCGTACCAGCCATGTCGGCATCTCCCTGCGCATCGAAGAGGAGGCCGAGCGGGAACGGCTCAAGCAGATCGTTGCCGAGTGCGTCGCGGCCGAGGGTATCGAGGAGGTGGGCGGTTTCATCCTGCGCACCGCTGCCGAAGGGGCCGGACGCGATGAGATTCTCATGGATATCCGCTATCTGCGCCGGCTCTGGGAGCAGATTGCCGGCCAGATGAAGACTGCGGCCGCGCCGACGGTGATCTACGAAGACCTGTCACTGGCGATGCGCACCCTGCGCGACCTGGTCAATCCGCGCATCGAGAAGATTCGCATCGACTCGCGGGAGAACTTCCAGAAGGTTCGCCAGTTTGTCGGCGAGCTGATGCCGGAGCTGGCCGACCGACTGGAGCATTATCCGGGCGAGCGACCGATTTTCGATCTGTATGGGGTCGAGGACGAGATTCAGAAGGCACTGGAGCGCAAGGTGATGCTCAAGTCCGGCGGCTATCTGATCATCGATCCGGCCGAGGCGATGACCACCATCGATGTTAATACCGGCGCTTTCGTCGGCCACCGCACGCTGGAAGAGACGATCTTCAAGACCAATCTCGAATCTGCCACGGCTATCGCCCGCCAGCTGCGCCTGCGCAATATTGGCGGAATCATCATCATCGATTTCATCGACATGGAGGACGAGGAGCATCGTCGCCAGGTCCTGCGCACGCTGGAGAAGCAGCTGGAGCGCGATCACGCCAAGACCAACATCATCGGTATCACCGAGCTCGGGCTGGTGCAGATGACCCGCAAACGCACCCGCGAGAGCCTCGAGCAGGTGCTTTGCGAACCGTGCATGTGCTGCCAGGGGCGCGGCAAGCTGAAGACCCCGGAAACCATCTGCTACGAGATCTTCCGCGAAATACTGCGCGAGGCGCGGGCCTATCAGCCGGAAGGCTATCGGGTGCTGGCCAACCAGAAGGTGATCGATCGGCTGCTCGACGAAGAGTCGGGCAATGTCGCCGACCTGGAAAGCTTCATCGGCCGTTCGATCAAGTTCCAGGTGGAGAGCATGTACTCGCAGGAACAATACGACGTGGTGTTGCTCTGAGCAGATTGCAGTCCGGCCCCGGTCCTGAACAACGGAGCACGCACCAATGAATCGGCTCGTCAGCGTCCTGGGTTCGGTGCTGCGCCAGCTGCTGCTGGTCGGGGCGCTGGGTCTGGTTGCCGCTGCGTTTTACGTCAGCCTGGGACGGCAGCTGGTGCCGCTGGTGGCCGAGTATCGTCAGGAGGCGCAGAACAAGGCCGCTGAACTGCTCAGCATGCCGGTAACGCTGGGGCGCCTGGAGGGGCACTGGGAAGGCTTCGCGCCCCGCCTGCTGGCGCATGATGTGCTGCTCGGCGAGGGCGCTGCGGCGATGCATCTGGATCGCCTGGTGGTCATCCCCGATCTGCCGGCGAGCCTGTGGGCTCGCGAAGTGCGCCTGGCATCGCTGCAGTTCGACGGTGCGCGCCTGAGTCTGGTGCAGGATGCCGGCGGACAGTGGCGTATCGAAGGGCTGCCGGCGCGCGACAATCAGCCGCCGCCGGACCCTGCAAAGCTTCTGCTCGCGTTGCAGAAGATCCGCTCGCTGGCTCTGCTCGACAGCCAGCTAACACTACAGCCTTACGGCGAGTCGCCGTTGACCCTGACCTATACCAACCTCAGCCTGCAGGTCGGTGGTCGGGATCTTCGTCTGGATGGGCGCACCGTGCTGCCCGATGGGCAGCCGCTGGCGCTGCAGATCAAGGCGCGGGTAGAGCCGGAGCGTTGGCAGCAGGCGGCGGTCGAGCTGTATCTGAGTCTGCCGCAGAGCGATTGGGCCGCCTGGTTGCCGAAACGGCTGACCGGTGAGTGGCACTTCGATCGCCTGCGCGCGGGCGGTGAGGCCTGGGCCAGCTGGCAGCAACAGGCGCTTACTCGCGCGGTATTGCGCCTCGATGCACCACAGATCAGCGCGGCCTTCGGCGAGCGTCCGTCAGTACAGGTCGACAATCTGGCGCTGACGGCTTACGCCCAGCGAGACGAGCGTGGCTATCGACTGCTGGTCGACGAGCTGGCGTTCAATCAGGGCGAGACACGCTGGGGCGATGCCCGCCTCATCGCCGAGCAGGACGAGCGCGCGCGCAGCTGGCACCTGCAGGTTGATCGCGTGGGAATCGCGCCGCTGGCTACCCTTGCCCAGGCGCTGGCGCCGTTGCCGGAAAGCGCGGGGCTGATTCTCGCCGACCTCGCGCCGCGCGGAACCCTGCGAGCGCTGCAGGCGGATTATCGGCCCGAGCTGCAGGGGCCCGAGCGATTACAGTTCGCCGCCCGACTCGATGATGTGACGATCAGCGCGCACCATTGGATCCCTGCAGCCGAGAACGTCAGCGGCAGCATTCAGGGTGATCTCGGCAGCGGCGAGCTGCGCATCGACAGCGAGGACTTCAGCCTGCATCTGACGCCGCTGTTCGCCGAGCCCTGGCGTTACCGACATGCGCGTGGTCGACTGCGCTGGAGTCTGGACGAGCAGGCCTTCACGTTGGCTGCGCCCTACCTGCGGCTCGACGGCGAGGAGGGACAGATCGCCGGCGATTTTCTCATTCGCCTGCGCCGCGATCCGGCCGAAGAGGATTACATGGATCTGCGCGTCGGCCTCAGCCAGGGTGATGCGCGCTACACGGCAAAGTATCTGCCGACACGTTCACCGGCTTTGAGCCCGGCGCTAAGCGAATGGCTGCAGACCGCTATCCGCGGCGGCGCCATCGAGCAGGGCTATTTCCAGTATCAAGGCGCGCTAAACAAAGACGCGGGGGATGCAGCGCGCAATCTCAGCCTGTACTTCAAAGTCAGTGATGCCGAACTGGCGTACCAGCCCGGCTGGCCGAACTTGCACGACGCTCGCGGTGAGGTCCTGATCGAGGATAGCGGTGTGCGGGTGCGCCTCTCCGAGGGCCGTATTCTCGATAGTCGACTGCAGGATGCCTCCGCTGACATTCCCCACGCCGAACCCGGAGCAAAGCCGCAACTGGCGATCAGGGGGCAGCTGCAGAGCAGCGTCGGCGACGGCCTGAAGATCCTGCGCGAGGCGCCGCTCGGCACCGCAGAGCTTTTCGCGGGCTGGCAGGGTGAGGGCGCGCTGGATGGCTCCCTCGATCTGCTCATCCCGTTGGCTAAAGGCGAAGCGCCACGCGTTGCGGTCGATTTCACCAGCAGCGCGGCGACGTTACAGATCGACAAGCCTGACCTGCAGTTCGACAAGCTGAGCGGGCATTTCCGTTACGACAGCGAAAAAGGCTTCAGCGCCAGCGATATCCACGCGCAAACGTTCGGCCGAACGGTGCGCGGTAGCGCAGTAGCCACTGGTAGTCGGGGCAGCCCGGCAACGCGTATCGAGGCACAGGGCAGCATCACGCTCGAGCGCCTGGCAGCGTGGCTGAATATCCAGCCGACGTTGCCGGCCAGGGGGGAACTGCCGTACCAGCTGCGCCTGAACCTCGCCGGCGCCGACAGCCAGCTCCAGCTCGACTCGTCGTTGCAGGGGCTGGCCATCGAGCTGCCCGAGCCGTTCGGCAAGGCGGCCGGCGAGCGTCGCGACACATCGCTGCGCATGACGCTGCAGGGCGCGGAGCGACGTTACGTCGTGCAGCATGCCGATCTGGCCTCGCTGAACTTCGCGGCGCCAGCAGAGGACTGGCGGGCCGGACGTGGCGAACTGCGTCTGGGCGCCGGGGCAGCCGCGCTGCCGACTGCCAAAGGCTTGCGTGTGCGTGGCCGCCTGGCACGGCTGGATTGGTCGGCCTGGCAGGCCGTCCGGGAGCGCCAGGCGGCGGCAGCCGAAGGCCCCGCGGTGGCGTCGCTGTTACGCGATGCGCAGCTGAGCGTCGACCGTTTCGAGGGATTTGGTACGCGAATCGACGGCCTTGGCGTCGAGCTGCGTCGCGTCGCCGACGCCTGGGCGTTGAATCTGCGCAGCGACCTGATCACGGGTGCCGTCCGGTTGCCCGATGCCGAGGGCGCGCCAATCGTGGCAAACCTGCAGCGCTTGCGTCTGCCGGCTTCCGAACCTGGTACTGCACCAGCGGAGCGTGCCGATCCGCTGGCCGATGTCGATCCTTCGCGCTTTCCGGCGCTGGATGTCTCTATCGCCGAGGTGTTGCAGGGCGACGCGCTGCTGGGGCAATGGTCATTGACGATGCGGCCGGTGGTCGGGGGGGTGACGTTCCCGACGCTGGAGCTGAATCTGAAGGGGCTGCGCATCAACGGCAGCGGTGGCTGGCGCGAGGGGCGCAGTTGGTACAAGGGCCGGTTGGCCGGGGGCAACCTGGCCGATGTGCTGTTGGCCTGGGGGTTCGCGCCATCGACCACCAGCGAGAGCTTTCGCATGGATGTCGACGGCAGCTGGCCTGGATCGCCGGCCTGGTTCGGCGTTGGGCGTTTTACCGGCAGCATGGAGCCACGCTTGCGCAATGGCCAGTTCGTCGAGGTCGAAGGGAGCGCCCAGGCATTGCGGGTATTTGGCTTGCTCAATTTCAACTCCATCGGTCGGCGTCTGCGCTTGGACTTCTCCGATCTGTTCGGCAAGGGTTTCAGCTATGACCGTGTCGGCGGCCTACTGCAGGCCAGCGATGGTGTCTATCGGACCCGCGAGCCGATCACCGTGACCGGACCGTCGAGCAATCTTGAGCTCAACGGCAAGCTGGATCTGGTGCATGACCGCATCGACGCCAAACTGCTGGTGACTCTGCCGGTGAGCAATAACCTGCCGCTGGCGGCACTCATCGTCGGCGCGCCGGCGATCGGTGGCGCGTTGTTCGTGGTCGACAAGTTGTTGGGCGACAAGGTGGCCCGATTCGCCAGCGTTCAATACAACGTCGAGGGCCCTTGGCAGTCGCCCAAGATCACCTTCGACAAGCCGTTCGAAAAGCCGAACTGATGGACGCATCAGGCCGTACCACAGGAACGGCCCACTGTCGGCGCGCGTTCCCTTTGATTGCATGGGCGTTTTCAGCATGTCGCTAGCGGTTATCCAGATGGCCAGTCAGGCCGACATTCTCGCTAACCTGAGCCACGCCCGCGGCCTGCTTGAGCAGGCCGCGGGCGCCGGTGCCCGACTCGCCGTGCTGCCGGAAAACTTCGCTGCCATGGGGCGAGGCGACCTGCCTGCGCTAGGACGCGCCGAGGCGGAGGGAAAAGGGCCGATCCTGCCGTGGTTGAAACAGACTGCCCGCGACCTCAGGTTGTGGATTGTCGCAGGCACCTTGCCGTTACCGCCGGATGCCCAGCCACAAGGCAAGCCACGCGCCTGCTCGCTGTTGATCGACGAGCAGGGGCAGCGCGTGGCGCGTTACGACAAACTGCACCTGTTCGATGTGGATGTCGCCGATAGCCGGGGTCGCTATCGCGAATCGGATGATTATGCGCCGGGACATGAGCTGGTCGTCGTCGACACGCCGGTAGGACGGCTAGGCATGACGGTCTGCTACGACCTGCGATTTCCCGAGCTGTACACGGCCTTGCGCCTGGCTGGCGCTGAGCTGATCAGTGCGCCGTCGGCATTTACCGCGGTGACCGGTGAGGCGCACTGGCTGACGCTGGCGCGTGCCCGCGCCATCGAAACACAATGCTATATGCTGGCGGCGGCACAGGGTGGCATGCATCCGGGCGGCCGCCTGACCCACGGTCATTCGGCTATCGTTGATCCATGGGGTCGCCTTCTCTGCGAGCAGGCGACCGGCACGGGCGCGCTGGTCGCCCGTCGCGATGCGGCAGAGCAGGCGGCGATCCGCGAGCGTATGCCGCTGACCAGCCACCGAAGATTTAGCGTACCGTGCGTTGCTACGGCTACTTTGGAGTAAGTATGAGTGAACTGCTGTTGCCCGCTGTCGAGCGGCTCCTGACCCCGAGCGGCCTGGCTATCGACGATCTACCGACCCTGCTGGGCGAACTTGCGGGGCCGGGCATCGACGCGGCCGATCTGTATTTTCAGGATCAGGTGACCGAGTCCTGGGTGCTGGAGGATGGCATCGTCAAGGAAGGTGGTTTCCATCTCGAGCAGGGCGTGGGCGTGCGCGCCCTGTCAGGCGAGAAGACCGGTTTCGCCTACAGCAACGCGATCACCCGTGATGCCTTGCGTCAGGCGGCGCATGCCGCGCGTTCCATCGCTCGCAGCGGACAGCAGAAGCGGGTCGAGGTACTGTCGCAAGCACAGTTCGCCGCGCTATACGGACGCGATAATCCCTTGGATGGCCTGGGCCGTGCGGAGAAGGTCGAACTGCTCAAGCGCATCGATGTGGCGACCCGCGCGCTGGACCCGCGGATCAAACAGGTTACGGTAAGCCTGGCCGGTGTCTGGGAGCACATTCTGGTGGCCGGCCTGGATGGCGGTATGGCGGCGGATATCCGACCGCTGGTGCGCTTCAACGTCAGCGTGATCGTCGAGCAGAACGGTCGTCGTGAGCGGGGCGGCCAAGGTGGCGGCGGACGCACCGGCTATCAGTATTTTCTCAGCGAAGACCGCGCTATGGGCTATGCCCGCGAGGCGCTGCGTCAGGCGCTGGTCAATCTCGAGGCGGTGCCTGCGCCGGCGGGCACGCTGCCGGTAGTGCTGGGGCCAGGCTGGTCCGGCGTGCTGCTGCATGAGGCGGTCGGCCATGGCCTCGAGGGCGACTTCAACCGCAAGGGCAGTTCTGCCTATAGCGGGCGGATCGGTGAGCAGGTCGCCTCGCGGCTGTGCACGATCGTCGACGATGGCACCCTAGCCGACCGCCGGGGTTCCTTGAGCGTCGATGATGAGGGCACGCCGACGCAGTGCACCACGCTGATCGAGAACGGCGTGCTCAAGGGCTACATCCAGGACAAGCTGAATGCCCGGCTGATGGGCGTGGCGCCAACCGGTAACGGCCGGCGCGAATCCTATGCGCATCTGCCGATGCCGCGCATGACCAACACCTACATGCTCGCCGGGGAGAGCGATCCGCAGGAGATCATCCGGTCGGTGAAGAAGGGCATCTATTGCGCCAGCCTCGGCGGCGGTCAGGTGGATATCACCAGCGGCAAGTTCGTGTTCTCCACCAGCGAGGCATACCTGATCGAGGATGGCCGGATCACCGCGCCGGTGAAGGGCGCGACGCTGATCGGCAACGGACCGGAGGTAATGAACCGGGTGTCCATGGTCGGCAACGATCTGGAGTTGGACAGTGGCGTTGGCACCTGCGGCAAGGATGGCCAGTCGGTGCCGGTGGGAGTTGGTCAGCCGACGCTGAAGATCGACGGCATAACCGTGGGCGGTACCGGCGCCTGAGTACTTCGGCCCGTTGGCGTGCGTTTTGCGCGCTTCAGCGCAGGCCGCGCTTGGTCTCGTCCAGCTCGCGGATGTATTTGAAGATCTTGCGGCTGGCCGCCGGTGGCTTGTTGTGAGCAGCCTCGTGCTGGGCGTGACGGATCAGGCTGCGCAGGTGCTGACGGTCTGTATCCGGATACTCGCCGACGAAGGCTTCCAGGCTGTCATCGTTGCCGGTGATCAGACGGTCGCGCCAACGCTCGAGTGCGTGGAAACGTTCGTTGTACTGGCGGGTGGAAGCGTCGAGCTGGTCGACCAAGGCGAGGATGGCCTCGATGTCCTGATCGCGCATCAGCTTGCCGATGTACTGGATATGACGCTTGCGAGCGATGTGCGCCGTATGTTTTGGCGCGTCGGCGAGGGCTTTGCGCAGGGCGTCGCTCAGCGGCAGGCGATCCAGCAGGTCGGGCTTGAGCGTGGTCAGGCGTTCGCCCAGCTCCTGCAACGCATGCAGTTCGCGTTTGACCTGGGATTTGCTTTTCTCTTCGAAAGCGCCGTCGTCGGAGTATTCAGGCATGGGGATGGTCCACTGGGAAATGTCGCCATGATAACAGCAGCCCCGCCGGGCAGGCTCCAGAAGAGCGTCGGCGGGCTGTGTCTTGATTGAATGCAGGGTTGGGAGTTCTTATGACTGAAGTAGAAGGCATCGGCCCTCAGGCTCTGCCAGGGTTGCGCGAGCAGGTCGAGCGCATTATCGAGGAGGCGCGTCGGCAAGGTGCCAGTGCCAGCGAAGTTTCGGTTTCGATGGAGCAGGGGCTATCCACGACGGTGCGTCAAGGCGAAGTGGAAACCGTCGAATTCAACCGCGACCAGGGCTTTGGCATCACTCTCTATGTCGGGCAGCGAAAGGGCTCGGCGAGCACCACCGGCAGCGGCGATGCGGCAATCCGGGAAACAGTCGCCGCCGCGCTGGCGATCGCGCGACATGCGTCCGAGGATGAGTTCGCCGGCCTTGCCGATCCAGCGCTGATGGCACGGAATCTGCCGGACCTGGATCTGTTTCATCCCTGGCAGATCTCGCCCGAGCAGGCGATCGAGACGGCGCTCAGCTGCGAAGGCGCGGCTTTCGCTCAGGATCCGCGCATCCGCAACGCTGATGGGACCAGCCTCAACACCCATCAGGGTTGCCGAGCCTATGGCAATAGCCACGGCTTCATCGGTGGCTACTGCAGCACGCGGCACAGCCTGAGCTGCGTGATGATTGCCGAGCACGAGGGGCAGATGCAGCGTGATTACTACTACGACGTTAGTCGTCGCGGTGACGCATTGACCGATCCTCTCAGCATCGGCCGTCGTGCCGCCGAGCGGGCGGTTCGTCGCCTGGGTGCGCGGCCGGTACCGACATGTGAGGTACCGGTGCTGTTTTCCGCGGATCTGGCTACCGGGCTGTTCGGCCATTTCCTTGCGGCGATCTCGGGCAGCAATCTCTACCGCAAGGCCTCCTACCTGGAGGGCGCGCTGGGTCAGATGCTGTTCCCCGAGTGGCTGAGCCTGGATGAGCGTCCGCATCTCGCACAGGCGCTGGGCAGTGCGGCCTATGATGGCGATGGCCTGGCCACCTACGCCAAGCCGTTCGTGGAGAGCGGCAAACTAATCTCCTATGTGCTGGGTACCTACTCGGGGCGCAAGCTGGGTATGCCAAGCACCGCCAATGCCGGTGGGGTGCATAATCTGTTTGTCAGTCACGGCGATGAAGACCAGGCTGCTTTGGTCCGGCGGATGGGACGCGGTTTGCTGGTGACTGAGCTGATGGGGCAGGGGCTGAATCTGGTCACTGGCGACTATTCGCGCGGCGCTGGTGGTTACTGGGTGGAGAACGGAGAAATTCAGTTCCCCGTTCAGGAGGTCACCATCGCCGGAAATCTACGGGACATGTTCCGTCAGATTCTTGCGGTCGGCTGCGATACCGAGACGCGCAGCAATGTGCGTACTGGCTCTGTGCTGATCGAGCGGATGATGGTGGCCGGGAAGTAACAGCGGCAAGGACGCCGTAGCCGATTCGACGAGGTGCCAGCAGCTACCAACACGGGACGCTGCTGGGCGCGGTGTTTTGCGCGCCGATCCCTTCTTCGCTTTATTCGCCTTCCTCGAAATAATCCTCGATCAGAGCGATCAGGGCTTCGAGTGCATCGTCTTCCTGCTCACCTTCCGTCTGCAGGTGCAGTGGCGTGTCTTTGCTGGCGGCGAGCATCATTACCGCCATGATGCTTTTGCCATCAACCAGACTGGTGGCGCTGCGACCGACGCGGATGTCGCAAGGATAGCGGCTGGCCACTCCGACGAACTTGGCGGCCGCACGCGCGTGCAGGCCGAGCTTGTTGATGATGGTGACTTCGCGGGCAGGCATGGCGGCTGGTAGTCCTAGGCGAGGTCCCGGTGACGGACCTGCAGATTCTTCAGTGGGGTCTTGAGTGCCTGACCTAGGCGCTCGGCCAGATAGACCGAGCGATGGTGGCCACCGGTGCAGCCGATGGCAATCGTCACGTAGGCTCGGTTACTGGCAGCAAAACGTGGCAGCCATTTGGTCAGGTAACCGTGGATATCCTGAAACATCTCGTCCACGTCCGGCTGTGCCGCCAGGTAATCGATGACTGGTTGGTCGAGTCCGGAAAAGTCGCGCAGCTCGGCTTTCCAGTAAGGATTGGGCAGGCAGCGGACGTCGAATACCAGATCGGCATCGACCGGCATGCCGCGTTTGAAGCCGAACGATTCGATGAGAAAGGCAGTGCCCGGCTCAGGTTGGTTCAGCAGGCGCAGCTTGAGGGTGTCGCGCAGCTGATAGAGATTCAGGTGGGTGGTGTCGATTTTCAGGTCGGCGTGATCGCTGATCGCAGCCAGCAGTTGCTCTTCTTCGTGAATGGCCTCGGCCAACGAGCGCGTTTCGTTCGTCAGAGGATGACGACGGCGCGTTTCGGAAAAGCGCTTCAGCAGCGTCTCGTCATCGGCATCGAGATAGAGCACATTGCACTGGATATGCCGGGAGCGGACCTCAGCAAGCAGTTCGGGAAAACGCTTCAGCTGACTCGGCAGATTTCTCGCGTCGATGGACACGGCCACCTGCGGCTGCAGCAACTCGGTATGGAGTAGCGCGCGCTCGGCCAACTCCGGAAGCAGTCCTGCAGGAAGGTTGTCGATGCAATAGAAACCGTTGTCCTCCAGAACATCCAGAGCAGTGCTCTTCCCTGATCCGGAGCGGCCGCTGACGATGATCAGGCGCATCTATTGGCCGTTTTGCACGTCGACTACAACCTGATAGAGGTCGTGGCTGGATGGCGCCTGGCGCAAGCGTTCGCGTACGTCCTCGCGGTCCAGCATGCTGGCGATCTGGCGCAGCAGTTCAAGGTGCTCATCGGTGGCGGCCTGCGGGACCAGCAGCACGAACAGCAAATCCACCGGCGCGCCGTCTATGGCGTCGAAATCCACTGGTGTTTCCAGGCGCAGAACGGCACTGAGCGGCGCATTGCAGCCAGCCATGCGACAGTGCGGAATGGCTATGCCATTGCCGAAGCCAGTCGATCCGAGTTTTTCGCGGGCGATCAGGCTTTCGAAGATGGCTTGAGCGTCGAGGTCAGGAAGGTCCTGGGCGATCACCTTGGCGATCTGTTCGAGGACTCGCTTCTTGCTGCCGCCTGGGACGTTCACCAGGGAACGTCCAGGGGACAGGATATTTTCCAGTCGAATCATGATTGAGGATCAGCGGGCAACGACACCCTGATTGTGGTCGAGCTGTTTTTCCTTGTGCTTGATCAGCTGGCGATCGAGCTTGTCGACCAGAAGGTCGATGGCGGCATACATGTCTTCGTGTTCTGCGTTGGCCACGACTTCGCGACCGGCAATATGCAGCGTACCCTCGGCTTTCTGCTTGAGCTTCTCGACCTGCAGGAACACCTGAATGCTGATGATGCGATCGAAGTGGCGGGCAAGGCGCTCAAACTTCTCCTCGATGTAGCTACGCAGGGCGTCAGTCACTTCCAGATGAAGACCGCTGATGTTGATTTGCATACTGCTTCTCCTTTTTACCTTCTGCGAGGGTGGCAGGCTAACTACCTGCCGCCGGAACGTTCGACCTGGCCGTACTACAGACGCTTGCGTTCGCTCGAAGGAGCGATGCCAAGGGATTCGCGGTATTTGGCGACTGTACGGCGGGCAACCTGAATGCCCTGTGCTTCCAGTAAACCAGCGATCTTGCTGTCACTCAATGGCTTTTTCGGGTTTTCCGCGGCCACTAGCTTCTTGATGATTGCGCGGATTGCGGTGGACGAGCATTCGCCACCTTCGGCAGTGCTGACGTGGCTGGAGAAGAAGTACTTCAGCTCGTAGATACCGCGCGGAGTGTGCATGTATTTCTGGGTGGTCACGCGCGAAATCGTCGACTCGTGCATGCCTACTGCTTCGGCAATGTCGTGCAGCACCAGCGGCTTCATCGCCTCGTCGCCGTGATCGAGAAAGCCGCGCTGGTGCTCGACGATCTGGGTGGCGACCTTCATCAGCGTCTCGTTGCGGCTAAGCAGGCTTTTGATGAACCAGCGCGCTTCCTGCAGCTGGTTGCGCATGAAGGTGTTGTCGGCGCTGGAGTCGGCGCGTTTGACGAAGCCGGCATACTGGGCGTTGACTCGCAAACGCGGCATGGCGTCTTGGTTCAGTTCCACCAGCCAGCGGCCATTGTGCTTGCGTACGATGACATCTGGCACCACGTACTCCGGCTCGCTGGCCTCGATCTGCGAGCCCGGGCGCGGGTTGAGGCTCTGCACCAGCTCGATGACCTGCCGCAGTTCTTCTTCCTTGAGTTTCATCCTGCGCATCAGCAGGCTGTAATCGCGGTTGCCCAACACATCCAGGTAATCGCTCACCAGCCGCTTCGCTTCCTCGAGCCAGGCCGTGCGTTCGGGTAACTGACGCAGTTGCAGGAGCAGGCATTCGCGCAGATCGCGAGCGCCGATGCCGGCAGGCTCGAATTGCTGGATGCGGTGCAGGACGACCTCGATTTCATCGAGCTCGACCTCCAGCTCTGGATCGAGCGATTCGAGCACCTCTTCCAGGGTTTCTTCGAGATATCCCTGATCATTGATGCAATCAATGAGTGTCGTGGCGATCAGGCGATCGGTGTCGCTCATTGGTGCCAGATTGAGCTGCCATAGTAGATGGCTCTGCAGGCTTACACCGCTGGAGGTGCGGGACGTGAAATCCCACTCGTCATCCTCGCTGCTTGGCAGGCTGCTGGCACTGGTCTGGTAGATGTCTTCCCAGGCCGTGTCGACCGGTAGTTCGCTGGGGATGCGCTCGCCCCAGTCGCCGTCTTCGGCGCTTTCGGCACTATGGGCAGGTTCTTCGTAGTGGCTGTCGCTGCTTGCCTGGCTCGCCGCGCCACCTTCGTTGCTCTGGTCGACTGCTTCGGCCATTGGGTCGGCGTTATCGAAGTCGTCGCCGTCTTCCTCACGCTCGAGCATCGGGTTGGAGTCCAGGGCTTCCTGGATCTCTTGCTGCAGGTCCAGCGTGGATAGTTGCAGCAGGCGTATGGCTTGTTGCAGCTGAGGTGTCATCGTCAGCTGCTGGCCCATCTTCAGGACTAGCGATGGTTTCATGGCAGAGGACTTCGAACCTTATGTGCCGGCGCAACCGCGCCTGTTCCTACTTGGCGCCAGGCGCCGAACGAAAGCAAATTATATGCCTGCTAGCGAAGGCTTTGCCTAGGCCCGATTTGTAGGGTGACGCAAAAATCCGTAGCGCAGAGCTCCGTCAGAGGCGGAATTCGTGGCCCAAATAGACTTCCTTCACCAGCTGGTTGGCCAGGATGGTCTGGGCGTCGCCTTCGGCGATCAGTTGGCCGTCGTTGACGATGTACGCCGTCTCACAGATATCCAGCGTTTCGCGGACGTTGTGATCGGTGATCAGTACGCCGATGCCCTTGGCCTTGAGGTGATGGATGATCTGCTTGATGTCGCCCACCGAAATCGGGTCGACGCCGGCGAAGGGTTCGTCCAGCAGGATGAACTTGGGCGCGGTAGCCAGTGCGCGGGCGATCTCCACGCGACGCCGCTCGCCGCCCGACAGGCTCATGCCGAGGCTGTCGCGGATATGGCTGATATGAAATTCCTGCAGCAGCGCTTCCAGCGCTTGTTGTCGGCCTGCACGATCGAGATCCTTGCGGGTCTCCAGAATGGCCATGATGTTGTCCGCCACCGACAGCTTGCGGAAGATCGATGCTTCCTGCGGCAGATAGCCGATGCCGGCCCGTGCGCGGCCGTGCATGGGTAGATGCGTGACGTCTTGCTGGTCGATCAGTACGCGTCCCTGATCGGCGCCCACCAGGCCGACGATCATGTAGAAGCAGGTGGTTTTGCCGGCGCCGTTGGGGCCAAGCAGGCCGACGATCTGGCCACTCTCGATCGACAGACTGACGTCACGAACCACCTGGCGACTCTTGTAGCTCTTGGCCAGATGCTGGGCTTTGAGAACGGCCATTATTGCGATTGCTCCGCTGGCTGCTCTTTCTTGCGTGGCTGGATGACCATATCGACGCGCGGTCGGGGCGTGGTGACGTCGGCATTGGTCGCGCGCCCGGCGTTGACGATCTGCCGCTGGGTGTCATAGACGATCTTCTCGCCCTCGAAGGTGTTGCCTTCTTGCACGACCTTGGCCTGGTCGATCAGCACGATGCGCTCGTTCGCGGCGAAGTACTGGATCGTTAGTCCGTATGCCTTGACGATGTCCTTGTCGACCGCTGGCTTCTGCTCGTAATAGGCGGGCTTGCCGATGGAGGTGAACACCTCGACGTCGCCGTTACGATCCTGGGTGATGGTCACCGTATCGCCGGTGATCTTCATCGTGCCCTGCGTAATGACGACGTCGCCACGATAAACTGCCACGCCTTGCTGGTCGTCCAGTTCTGCCGAATCGGCCTGTACGCGAATCGGCTGTTCGCGGTCTTCGGGTAGCGCCGAGGCAGTGGTACCAAGCAACAATGCGCTCAAACCGAGCAGGAGGGGGAGGGTCTTAACGCAGCTCATGCTTGCCTCTTACATTGGACAGCAGGTGCATCCTGCCGTCATTCAGATACGCTTTCATTCCCGTGGCCGTGGTCACGCCGTTAGCGGCGTCGATTCTAACGGCTTGCTTGGTCTCGGCATAATCCTTCTCCGGCCATACCGTCATCCGGCTGGTAGTTAGGATCGTCGGACGGCCCTTGGCATCGGTACGCTCGACCCGAACCTGCTCAATCAGTTCGACCTCGGTGCCCCCGGCAGCCACCTCTCCACGCTCGCTGCGCACGTGCCAAGGCAGGTCCGTGCCGCGGTATGCGTACAGTTCGGGGCGTGTGAGCAGGCTGATATCGTTCGCCTTGAGGTGCTCCATCTTTTCCGCGGTCATCTCATAGTGCCGCTTGCCGTCTGGCTGGTACTGCACGGTGCGTGAGTTCAATACGTAGAAATCGATCGCCGGCTCCGCGCTGGCAACCGGAGCCGGCTGCTGCATGAAGCTTTCCGGACGGATATTCCAGTAGCCGACTGCTACCAGTAGCGCCGCCATCAGCGTCAGCAGGGCGGGAAAGCGCAGTTTGCGAAGCATCAGAACCTCTATAAGTAGGCTGATTGCGCGGCCGTCAGGTTGCCCTGGGCGTGCAGGATCAGCTCGCAGAATTCACGGGCCGCGCCTTCACCACCGCGGGCCTGCGTCACACCGTGCGCGTGCTGTCGAACGAAGGCGTCGGCGCTGGCTACCGCCATGCCCAGACCAACCCGGCGAATTACCGGCAGATCCGGCAGGTCGTCGCCCAAGTAGGCAACTTCAGCGTAGCCCAGTCCGAGTTCGGCCAGCAGTTCGTCGAGCACCACCAGCTTGTCTTCGCGCCCCTGGTAGAGGTGCTGGATGCCGAGGTTCTGCGCGCGGCGCTCGACCACTGGCGTCTTGCGGCCGCTGATTATGGCGGTGCGCACGCCGGAATTGATCAGCATCTTGATGCCGTGGCCGTCGAGGGTGTTGAACGTCTTGAACTCGCTTCCGTCGGTCAGGAAGTACAAGCGTCCGTCGGTGAGTACGCCATCAACGTCGAACACTGCCAGGCGGATGTTGCGAGCGCGCTGCAGGATGTCCTGTTGCATCACATGACTCCCGCACGCAGCAGGTCGTGCATATTCAATGCGCCGACCGGCAGGTCCCCGGCGTCGACCACCACCAGCGAGTTGATCTTGTGATCCTCCATGATCTTCAGCGCTTCGGCTGCCAGCATGTCGGCGCTCGCGGTCTTGCCGTGAACCGTCATGACGTCGTCGATAGTCGCCTGACGCACGTCGATGCCTTTGTCGAGGGTCCGGCGCAGGTCGCCGTCGGTGAAGATCCCGGCCAGCCGCCCGTCGCGCTCCACGACGACAGTCATGCCTAGGCCTTTTTGCGTCATTTCCAGCAGGGCATCACGCAGCGAGGTGCCGCGTGCGACGCGCGGCAGACGTTCGCCGGTGTGCATCACGTGCTCGACCTTGAGCAGCAGCCGGCGACCAAGGGCGCCGCCCGGGTGCGAGAAGGCGAAATCCTCGGCAGTGAAGCCGCGCGCTTCCAGCAGGGCGATGGCAAGCGCGTCGCCGAGTACCAGGCTGACGGTGGTGGAGGAGGTTGGTGCCAGGTTGAGCGGGCAGGCTTCGACGGCCACGCTGGCGTCCAGATTGACTGCGGCGGCCTTGGCCAGCACGGATTCGGGATTGCCGGTCATGCTGATCAGGGTCAGCCCCAGGCGCTTGATCAGTGGCAGCAGGGTGACGATTTCGCTGGTGGTGCCAGAATTGGAGAGCGCCAGGACCACATCGTCACGGGTGATCATGCCCATGTCCCCGTGACTGGCCTCGGCGGGATGCACGAAGAAGGCCGGGGTCCCAGTACTGGCGAGCGTCGCGGCGATCTTGTTGCCGATATGGCCGGACTTGCCCATGCCGACTACCACCACGCGTCCCTTGCAATTGAGGATGAGCTCGCAGGCTCGTACGAAGCGCTCATCGATGCGCGTCTGAAGCTGCTCGACGGCCTCTATCTCCAGTCGAATGGTGCGCTGTGCGGTCTCGATCAATTGGCTGCTCTGGCTCATCGTGGGCGAGGTTGTCCGATTAAAAGCGCAGGATTATAGCGCTAATCGGCTAGTGGCTCATTGGAAAAAAGTGGCTGACGCTTGGGTGCAGGCGAATAGCAGGCGCCGTCATTCCCTGAAACCCCGGCAGGTTGGGAGGTCGTCGGTGCGGTGCTATAGTGCGCCGCCGAAAACGGTCATGGCAGAAAGTATCCCGGCGCGGTCGGGAGCCGTCTGTTTCGCAGACTGCATGCAAGGAGACCAGATGAGCGCCTGCAACGACTACGCCGTCGAGCTGAAGGGAGTGACCTTCATGCGTGGCGAGCGGAGTATCTTTGACAACGTCGATATCGCCATTCCGCGAGGCAAGGTCACCGCTATCATGGGGCCGTCCGGGTGTGGCAAGACGACGTTGCTGCGCCTGATTGCCGCCCAGCTGATGCCCTCTCATGGCGAGGTCTGGGTAGCCGGCAATAACCTGCCGAGCCTGTCGCGCAGCGAATTGTTCGACATGCGCAAGCAGATGGGGGTGTTGTTCCAGAGCGGTGCGCTGTTCACCGATCTCGATGTGTTCGAGAACGTCGCCTTTCCGCTGCGGGTGCATACCCGCCTGCCGGAGGAGATGATCCGCGACATCGTACTGATGAAACTGCAGGCGGTTGGCCTGCGTGGCGCCATTGAGCTGATGCCTGACGAGCTTTCCGGTGGCATGAAGCGGCGGGTCGCTCTGGCACGGGCGATTGCTCTGGACCCACAGATTCTTATGTATGACGAACCCTTCGCTGGCCAGGACCCCATTGCCATGGGGGTGCTGGTGCGCCTGATTCGTCTGCTCAACGATGCGCTGGGGATTACCAGTATCGTCGTGTCGCACGACCTGGCCGAAACCGCCTCCATTGCCGATTACATCTATGTAGTAGGGGATGCGCAGGTGCTGGGTCATGGCGCGCCGGCCGAACTGATGGAATCGGATAATCCTCGCATTCGACAGTTCATGAAAGGCTCGGCCGATGGGCCGGTGCCGTTCCATTTTCCTGCGCCGGCCTATGCTGACGATCTTCTGGGGGGCGTCGATGCGTAAGCGTTCCTTGTTTGATCGGGTCGCCCTGCTTGGGCGCGCCGGCCTCGATGTGCTGGCGGCGCTGGGGCGTTCGACAATATTTCTCGCGCGGGCGCTGTTCGGTCGCAGCGGACTGCACAACGGTCTGACGTTACTGGTCAAACAGTTGTATTCGGTCGGCGTGCTGTCGCTGGCGATTGTCGTGGTTTCCGGCATCTTCATCGGAATGGTGCTAGCGCTGCAGGGCTACAACATCCTTAGTAGCTACGGCTCTGAGCAGGCAGTCGGACAGATGGTGGCGCTGACCTTGCTGCGCGAACTCGGACCAGTAGTCACGGCACTGCTGTTTGCCGGTCGCGCCGGGTCCGCACTGGCGGCCGAGATCGGCAACATGAAGTCCACCGAGCAGCTGTCGAGCCTGGAGATGATCGGTGTCGATCCGCTCAAGTACATCATCGCGCCGCGCCTGTGGGCGGGGTTCATTTCCCTGCCCTTGCTGACGCTGATTTTCAATGTGGTCGGTATCTGGGGCGGCGCAATGGTTGCCGTGGACTGGCTCGGCGTCTATGAGGGCTCGTTCTGGGCCAACATGCAGAACAGCGTCGACTTCCATTCGGATGTGCTCAATGGCGTGATCAAGAGCTTGGTGTTCGCGCTGGTAGTGACCTGGATCGCGGTGTTCCAAGGATACGACTGCGAACCGACCTCCGAAGGCATTAGCCGGGCTACCACGCGCACCGTGGTGTACGCGTCGCTGGCGGTGCTCGGCCTCGATTTCATTTTGACCGCGTTGATGTTTGGAGATTTCTGATGCGTATCCGCACACTGGAAATGGGTGTCGGGCTGTTCCTGCTGGCAGGCTTGCTGGCGCTGCTGTTGCTGTCGCTACGGGTAAGCGGGCTGAACGTCGGTAACGCCGATACCTACAAATTGTATGCCTATTTCGACAATATTGCCGGATTGACGGTCAGATCCAAGGTGACCATGGCCGGCGTCACCATCGGCAAGGTCACTGCCATCGATCTTGATCGCGATAGCTTCACCGGGCGCGTGACGATGGAAATTCAGCAGGACGTTGACATGCTGCCAGCCGATTCGACCGCATCGATTCTTACCGCGGGACTGCTTGGCGAAAAGTACATCGGAATCAGCGTGGGCGGCGATGACGAGCTGCTGGCCAACGGCGATACGATCAGCGACACCCAGTCTTCGCTGGTGCTCGAGGATCTGATCGGCAAGTTCCTGCTCAACTCGGTTAACAAGGAATAAGGAGTGCTTCGAATGATGACTGTCCTGCGTCGTGGCCTGCTGGTGCTGCTGGCGGCACTGCCGCTGTTCGCCCAGGCTGCGTTGAGTCCTCATCAGCTGATCCAGAAGACCACCGATCAGCTGCTGGCCGACCTGAAGGCCAACAAGGAGCAGTATCGCAACAATCCTTCGGCATTCTACGAGGCGTTGAACGAGATCCTCGGTCCGGTGGTGGATGCTGAAGGCATCTCGCGCAGCATCATGACCGTCAAATACTCGCGCAGTGCTACGCCCGAGCAGATGACGCGCTTCCAGGAGAACTTCAAGCGCAGTCTGATGCAGTTCTATGGCAATGCACTGTTGGAGTACAACAATCAGCAGATTCGCGTGCTGCCGCCGAGCGGCAAACAGGATGACAAGCGCACCAGTGTCGGCATGGAAGTGGTGGGGCGCCAGGGCGAGATCTATCCGGTGTCGTACACCATGGTGAAGGACGGGGAGTGGCGCGTGCGCAACGTGATCATCAATGGCATCAACATCGGTAAGCTCTTCCGCGACCAGTTCGCCGATTCGATGCAGAAGAACGGCGGTGACCTGGATCGGACCATTGATGGTTGGGCCGAGGTCGTGGCGCGTGCCAAGGACACTCCGGCAGGTCAGCAGGCCGCCGGCGATGAGTGAGGGCCGTATCGACGTTGGCAACAATGGCGAGCTGCGGCTGGGCGGGGTGCTCGATTATCGCAGTGGCCCGCTCTTGCGTGAGCAGGGTCGGGGGCTGATTCTCGGTGCTCCGGATACCGCGCTGGTCGTGGATTGCTCGGCGGTAGAGAAGTCCAGCAGCGTGGGGCTCTCCCTGCTGTTAGCTTTCATGCGTGACGCGAAGTCCGTCCGTCGCCCGGTGCACATCAGCGAACTGCCGAGCGACATGCTCGAGATCGCCAAGGTGTCCGGCTTGCTGGATGTTCTGCCGCTGGATGCGGCGACGCAGGAGCGTCTCAAATGAGTCTGCGCTGGGCTGAGAGCATGCGGGACAAGGTTCATGGGCTGGCCGAGTCGCTGGGCAACTTGCTGGTCGAGAGCTTCCACTACCTGGCGCTGTTCGCCATCGGTGCGGTGACGGCCTGGGCGGCGGTCATGGCCTTTCTGGGCATGGTGGACAAGGGTAACGTCACGGTCGATGACATCCTGCTGTTGTTCATCTATCTCGAGCTCGGTGCCATGGTGGGGATCTATTTCAAGACCAACCACATGCCGGTGCGCTTTCTGATCTACGTGGCGATCACCGCGCTCACCCGTCTTCTGATCTCCGATATCTCCCATCATCATCGGCCTGATATGGCGGTGGTTTACGTTTCCGGGGCCATCCTGCTGTTGGCATTGGCGATTCTGGTGGTGCGCTTTGCCTCTTCGCGTTTTCCCGCGGTGCAGGGCGACGGCCATCGGCATCGCGAGCAGCGCCATGACGGGGCTGCGGCCGAAACACTGGATTGAGACGTCTCTGTCGGATCGGTGTGGATCGGGGTTCGCAGCCTCAGGGCTTTTTTGTATGATGGCCGGCCCGCGCGCGTCCGGCGCCGATTGAGGTTGAACATGCAGGCCCTAGAAGTGAAAAATTTCCTGGAAGAGAAGATTCCAGGTGCCCAGGTAGAAGTCGAAGGCGAAGGCTGCAACTTTCAGTTGAATGTCGTCAGCGACGAACTGGCTGCACTGAGTCCGGTCAAGCGCCAGCAGCAGGTCTACGCGCATCTCAACCCCTGGATTGCTGACGGCAGCATTCATGCGGTCACCATGAAGTTCTTCAGTCGCGCCGACTGGGCCGCGCGCGCCTGACAAGGCTCAGCCGAGCAGATACAAAGAGATATTTTCAGGCCGAGCGCGTTCCGTCAGCGATGAGCGCGCCGCCCCCTTCGACAGGTCTTCCAGCCTGCAGGCTACGGGAACATCCATGGACAAACTGATCATTACCGGCGGTATTCGCCTCGATGGCGAGATTCGCATTTCCGGGGCGAAGAACTCTGCCCTGCCGATTCTCGCAGCGACCCTGCTGGCCGACACGCCGGTCACCGTATGCAATCTGCCGCATCTGCACGACATCACCACGATGATCGAGCTGTTCGGTCGCATGGGTGTTCAGCCGATCATCGACGAGAAGCTGAGCGTCGAAGTCGACGCCAGCAGCATCAAGACGCTGGTCGCACCCTATGAGCTGGTGAAGACCATGCGCGCTTCAATCCTGGTGCTGGGGCCGATGGTCGCGCGTTTTGGTGAGGCGGAAGTCGCGCTCCCCGGCGGTTGTGCGATCGGCTCGCGGCCGGTCGACCTGCACATTCGCGGCCTCGAAGCGATGGGTGCGCAGATCGAGGTGGAAGGCGGCTACATCAAGGCCAAGGCACCGGCCGGCGGCCTGCGTGGCGCGCACTTCTTCTTCGATACCGTCAGCGTGACCGGCACCGAGAACATCATGATGGCCGCGGCGCTGGCCAACGGCCGTAGCGTGCTGGAAAACGCTGCGCGCGAGCCGGAAGTCGTCGACTTGGCCAACTTCCTCAACGCCATGGGTGCCAAGGTTTCCGGGGCTGGCACCGACACCATCGTCATCGATGGCGTCAAGCGTCTCGGTGGCGGCCGCTACAGCGTGATGCCTGACCGCATCGAAACCGGCACCTATCTGGTGGCGGCCGCGGCGACTGGCGGCCGGGTGCGCCTGAAGGACACCGACGCGACGCTGCTCGAAGCCGTGCTGCACAAGCTGGTCGAGGCCGGCGCGCACATCGATACCGGCAGCAACTGGATCGAGCTGGACATGAAGGGTAAGCGGCCTAAGGCAGTCAACGTGCGTACCGCACCCTATCCGGCATTCCCCACCGACATGCAGGCGCAGTTCATCGCGCTGAACGCCATCGCCGAAGGCACCGGCACGGTGATCGAAACAGTGTTCGAGAACCGTTTCATGCACGTCTACGAGATGAACCGCATGGGTGCGCAGATTCTGGTCGAGGGCAATACGGCCATCGTCACCGGCGTCGAACGCCTTAAGGGTGCGCCCGTTATGGCGACCGACCTGCGGGCATCCGCGAGTCTGGTCATCGCCGGCCTGGTGGCCGAGGGCGACACGCTGATCGACCGCATCTACCACATCGATCGCGGTTACGAGTGCATCGAGGAAAAATTGCAGTTGCTGGGTGCCAAGATCCGTCGCGTGCCGGGCTAGGTTGCACGACACGGTTGGCTGCTAGCGGATCCCCGGCGCGCCGGGGATCCATCCCCGGTTCCAAAGGAAATCTGCTCCATGCTCACCATCGCGCTGTCCAAAGGCCGCATTCTCGATGACACCTTGCCGCTGCTGGCCGAGGCCGGCATTGTGCCGACCGAGAATCCGGACAAAAGCCGCAAGTTGATCATTCCGACTACGCAGGATGACGTGCGCCTGCTTATCGTCCGTGCCACCGATGTGCCGACCTATGTCGAGCATGGCGCTGCCGACCTCGGGGTCGCCGGCAAGGATGTGCTGATGGAGTATGGCGGGCAGGGGCTATACGAGCCGCTGGATTTGCGCATAGCCAATTGCAAGCTGATGACTGCCGGCAAGGTCGGTGCGCCGGAGCCGAAAGGCCGGTTGCGGGTGGCGACCAAGTTCGTCAATGTCGCCAAGCGCTACTATGCCGAGCAGGGGCGGCAGGTCGACATCATCAAGCTCTACGGTTCGATGGAACTGGCGCCGCTGGTCGGGCTCGCCGACAAGATCATCGACGTGGTGGATACGGGCAACACACTCCGTGCCAATGGGCTCGAGCCGCAGGAGCTGATTGCGACGATCAGCTCGCGATTGGTGGTCAACAAGGCTTCGATGAAGATGCAGCATGCGCGGATTCAGGCGCTGATCGACTCCCTGCATGCGGCCGTTGAGCGACACCAACACTGATCTTCCGCGTGGCCGTGGCCGCGCCCCCGCCTATCCGTGTCATAGCCGAAATTCTCAGGTGCCCGCACGGCCGGCTTGGTAATCTAGCGGCGCCTGAGAGCCTGATCTTCGAATCGTTGCAGTCGCAACGATCACGAGCAGTTTCCGATGCTTAGCCAATCACGAGGCCCGCTATGACCGCTCCCAACGCTATTCGCCGACTCAACGCTGCAGATGCTGATTTCGGCCAGCATCTTGACCATCTGCTGAGCTGGGAAAGCGTGTCTGATGACGGCGTCAATCAGCGGGTCCTGGAGATCATCAAGGCCGTGCGCGAGCGCGGCGATGCCGCACTGGTTGAACTAACCGAGCGTTTCGATGGCCTGGAAGTCGCCTCCATGGGCGATCTGATTCTGCCGCGCGCGCGACTCGAACAGGCCCTTGAGCGCATCACGCCGGCGCAGCGCGAAGCGTTGGAGATTGCCGCTGAACGCGTGCGCGCCTATCACGAGAAACAACGCCAGGACTCCTGGAGCTACACCGAGGCGGACGGCACCGTGCTCGGTCAGAAGGTCACACCGCTGGATCGTGCCGGGCTCTATGTGCCCGGCGGCAAGGCGTCCTATCCGTCCTCGGTGCTGATGAATGCGATCCCGGCCAAGGTTGCCGGTGTCCCAGAAGTCGTAATGGTAGTACCCACGCCGCGCGGTGAGATCAACGAGCTGGTGTTGGCCGCTGCCGCCCTGGCTGGGGTCGACCGGGTATTCACCATCGGTGGCGCCCAGGCGGTTGCCGCCCTGGCGTATGGCACCGAGAGCGTGCCGCCGGTGGACAAGATCGTCGGCCCGGGCAACATCTACGTTGCCACTGCCAAGCGCCATGTGTTCGGCAAGGTCGGTATCGACATGATCGCTGGGCCTTCGGAGATTCTTGTGGTCTGCGACGGTCAGACCGATCCGGACTGGATCGCCATGGACCTATTTTCTCAAGCCGAGCACGACGAGGATGCCCAGTCGATCCTGGTCAGCCCGGACGCGGCGTTCCTCGACAAGGTCGCCGAGAGCATCGCGCGGTTGCTGCCCACCCTGGAGCGTGCCGAGATCGCGCGTACATCCATCCAGGGGCGTGGCGCGCTGATTCAGGTCGCCGACATGCAGCAGGCCATCGAGGTGGCCAACCGTGTCGCTCCCGAGCATCTGGAGCTGTCAGTGGAAAACCCCGAGCAGTACCTGCCGCAGATCCGTCACGCCGGGGCGATCTTCATGGGGCGCTACACCGCCGAGGCGCTGGGTGATTACTGCGCCGGCCCCAACCACGTACTGCCGACTTCAGGAACTGCGCGCTTCTCCTCGCCGCTGGGTGTGTACGATTTCCAGAAGCGCTCCTCGATCATTTACTGCTCGGCCGAAGGGGCGTCGAACCTGGGTAAGGTCGCGTCGGTCCTCGCCCGTGGCGAGTCGCTGACTGCCCATGCCCGCAGCGCCGAATACCGGATCAAAGAATGAGTGCTGTGGGTGCGGCTAAGCCGTTCACCCGCGGTCGATAGATCGAGCGAATTTCGAGGAGTGAAAGGGCAATGAGCAAATTCTGGAGCCCCTTCGTCAAGGACCTGGTGCCTTACGTGCCGGGCGAGCAGCCGAAGCTGAATAAGCTGGTCAAGCTCAACACCAATGAAAATCCCTATGGCCCGTCGCCTCGCGCGATCGCGGCGATGCAGGCGGAGGTCAACGACAACCTGCGCCTGTATCCGGACCCCAACGGCGAGCGCCTCAAGCAGGCGGTCGCCGACTACTACGGCGTGCAGCCGAACCAGGTGTTCGTCGGCAATGGCTCCGACGAGGTGCTTGCACACGCCTTTCACGGTTTGTTCCAGCATGGCCGTCCGCTGCTGTTCCCCGATGTGACCTACAGCTTCTATCCGGTCTATTGCGGGCTCTACGGCATCGCCTACGAGACCGTCGCGTTGAATGCGCAGTTCCAGATCGAGGTAGCCGACTACGATCGGCCGAACGGCGGCATCATCTTCCCCAACCCGAACGCGCCGACTGGCTGCCTGCTGGCGCTGGATGCCATCGAGCGGCTGTTGCAGGCCAACCCGGACTCCGTAGTGCTGGTGGATGAGGCCTATGTCGACTTCGGCGGCGAGTCGGCCATTGCATTGGTCGATCGCTACCCGAATCTGCTGGTGGCGCAGACCCTCTCGAAGTCACGCTCACTGGCCGGCCTGCGCGTCGGCCTCGCGGTCGGTCATCCCGACCTGATCGAGGCGCTGGAGCGGATCAAGAACAGCTTCAACTCCTATCCGCTGGACCGAATCGCCATTGCCGGCGCCGCCGCTGCATTCGAGGATCGCGAGTATTTCCAGGAGACTTGCCGTCAGGTCATCGCCAGCCGTGAAGCGGTGGTCGATGCGTTGCGCGCGCTGGGTTTCGACGTGCTGCCGTCGGCGGCGAATTTCATCTTCGCCCGGCATCCGCAGCGCGATGCGGCGCTTATCGCCGCGGGCCTGCGGGAGCAGGGCGTGATCGTGCGGCACTTCAAGCATCCGCGCATTGAGCAGTTCCTGCGCATCACCATCGGTACGCCGGAGCAGAATCGGGCGCTGTTGGATGCGCTGGCTCGCTGAGCCCGCCCGCCATGCTATGCGTGTCGACGATCGCTGGCGATCAGCGGCGCGCTGCTATTCAGGGCTGGTGGCGCTGGGGCTGCTAGCCGCCGGCGGGCGCACACCCACTTCTGCAGTGAGGGTCAGTGGCTTGCCGTTACGCAGGATGTCGATATCGATCTCGTCGCCCGGACGTGTACGCGCGACCTGATTCATTGACGTGCGGCCGTCGCTGGCCTGTTTGCCATCGATGCTCAGAATCAGGTCGCCAGGCTGCAGGCCGGCGCGTTCCGCCGGACCATCGCGATAGACTCCGGCGACGACGATTCCCGGCCGCCCTTCCTGACCGAACGATTCGGCCAGCTCCTGGGTCAGCGACTGCACCTCGACGCCTAGCCAGCCGCGAATCACCTGGCCATGTTCGATGATCGAGTTCATCACCTCCAGTGCCAGCTTCACCGGAATTGCGAAGCCGATACCCTGCGAGCCGCCGGACTCCGAGATGATTGCGGTATTGATGCCGATGAGGTTCCCGGCGGCGTCCACCAAGGCTCCGCCGGAGTTGCCGCGGTTGATCGCCGCGTCAGTCTGGATGAAGTCCTCGTAGGTATTCAGCCCCAGCTGGTTGCGGCCGGTGGCGCTGATGATCCCCATCGTAACCGTCTGGCCGACGCCGAACGGGTTGCCGATGGCCAACGTGACATCGCCGATGCGGATGCTGTCAGACTGCCCGACCTTGATCACTGGCAACTCGGCTAGGTCGATCTTGAGAACCGCCAGATCGGTTTCCGGGTCGCTGCCGATGACGCGTGCGAGGGTTTCTCGGCCGTCGCGCAGCGCTACCACGATCTGCTCAGAGTTGGCGGTGACATGATTGTTGGTCAGCAGATAGCCTTCTGGACTCATGATCACCGCCGAACCGAGGCTGGACTCCATGCGCCGCTGGCGTGGCAGGTTGTCGCCGAAGAATCGCTGGTATACCGGGTCCTTGGCCAGCGGTTGCTGCTGCGGCTTGTCGATCACCTTGGTGGTGTACAAGTTGGCCACCGCTGGCGCCGCGCCGCTGACCGCCGCGGCATAGGAGTATGGCCCTTGCGTTGGCGTGAGGGCCTGCGGCGCCCGCTCCAGGGTGTAACTGTCAGCCGTGCCGCCGACCAGCTGCGGATAGCGCTGGATGATCAGCAGGGCGGCGAGTATGCCTACCAGCAGCGGCCAGCCAATAAAACGCAGGGCATTGAGCATCGCAAGGGGTCCGGACAGGTTGCGAGCGCGAGGAGCGCCCCTTAAGGTGGCGGCATTATACGAAGCTGCAGGCGAAATGCAGCTCCGCGCTGCACGTCAGTGAAGAGCCCGCCACAAAGTGAGTGTGAGCCAGTGCGGCGCAGCTCCGTGCGCTGATCCGGAACCGTCCGGCTGACGTGCCCCACCGATTCGAGAGGTTACCCATGACCGTTGAGCTGACGAAGCTGGTCGAAGAGTGTGATCGTTATCTGAATGTTGCGAGGATCGTCGACTACTGCCCCAACGGCCTGCAGGTCGAAGGACGGTCTCAGGTCCGTCGCATTATTAGTGGCGTTACCGCGAGCCAGGCGCTGCTGGACGCGGCGGTCGAGGCGCAGGCCGATGCGATCCTGGTGCATCACGGTTACTTCTGGAAAAACGAAGATGCCCGCATCGTCGGTATCAAGCAACGCCGACTGAAGACCCTGCTGAACAACGACATCAGCCTGTTGGCCTACCACCTGCCGTTGGATGTGCACCCGGAGGTCGGCAACAATGTGCAGCTTGCGCGCGTACTCGGCCTGGTCGCGGAGGGGGCGCTGGAGCCGGATAATCCGAGATCGGTCGGTCTGGTCGGCTCGCTGCAGACGCCCATGATGCCGGCGGATTTCGGAAAGAGGGTGCAGGACGCGCTTGGTCGCGAGCCTCTGCTGATCGATGGTGGGCGTCCGATCAGGCGCATCGCCTGGTGTACGGGCGGCGCCCAGGGCTATATCGGGCAGGCGGTAGCTGCTGGAGTGGACGCATACCTGACCGGTGAGGTATCCGAGCCTACCGTGCACATCGCCCGCGAGAACGGCTTGAGCTTCATCGCCGCGGGACATCACGCTACCGAGCGCTACGGCGTGCAGGCGCTCGGCGAGTATCTGGCGACGCTGTTTGCCATCGACCATCTGTTCATCGATTGCGACAACCCGGCCTGAGTCGTTCGTTCGCTACGTCGCAAAGCCGAGTAGCAAGGATCGCAGCTATAAAACTATAAGATTTCGATCTAAAAGGCGTCCTGATTAGAATCTGGCCGCGTGCTAGAGTTGGCGCCTCTCCACGGCCCCCGGCCGTTCCATCTGCACAATCCGTGAGTAGCCATGGTCGACAAACTGACGCATCTGAAACAGCTGGAGGCGGAAAGCATCCACATCATCCGCGAGGTGGCTGCCGAGTTCGGTAACCCGGTAATGCTTTACTCCATCGGCAAGGATTCGGCCGTGATGTTGCACCTGGCGCGCAAGGCCTTCTACCCCGGCAAGCTGCCCTTTCCGGTGATGCATGTTGATACGCGCTGGAAGTTTCAGGAGATGTACCGCTTCCGCGAGCGCATGGTCGCCGAGATGGGCCTGGACCTGATCACCCACGTCAACCCGGATGGCATCGCCCAGGACATCAACCCGTTTACCCACGGTAGCGCCAAGCACACCGACGTGATGAAGACCGAGGGACTCAAGCAGGCACTGGACAAGTACGGCTTCGATGCGGCCTTCGGTGGTGCGCGCCGCGATGAAGAGAAGTCACGCGCCAAGGAGCGCGTCTGTTCCTTCCGCGACAGCAAGCACCGCTGGGATCCAAAGAACCAGCGTCCCGAGCTGTGGAACGTGTACAACGGCAAGGTCAAGAAAGGCGAGTCGATCCGCGTTTTCCCGTTGTCCAACTGGACCGAACTGGACATCTGGCAGTACATCTATCTGGAGCAGATTCCGATTGTGCCGCTGTACTTCGCCGCCGAACGCGAGGTGATCGAGAAGAACGGCACGCTGATCATGATCGACGACGAGCGCATCCTCGAGCACCTGTCCGATGACGAGAAGGCACGCATCACCAAGAAGATGGTGCGTTTCCGCACCCTCGGCTGCTACCCGCTGACCGGCGCGGTGGAGTCCACGGCGACCACGCTGCCGGAAATCATCCAGGAAATGCTGCTGACCCGTACATCCGAGCGCCAAGGCCGCGTGATCGACCACGATCAGGCCGGCTCGATGGAAGAAAAGAAACGCCAGGGCTACTTCTAAGGATTCGCACCATGTCTCACCAATCCGATCTGATCAGCGAGGATATCCTCGCCTACCTGGCGCAACACGAGCGCAAGGAACTGCTGCGCTTCCTTACTTGCGGCAACGTCGACGATGGCAAGAGCACGCTGATCGGCCGTCTGCTGCACGATTCAAAGATGATCTACGAAGATCACCTGGAAGCCATCACCCGCGACTCGAAGAAGGTCGGTACCACCGGTGACGAGGTTGATCTGGCGTTGCTGGTCGACGGTCTGCAAGCCGAGCGCGAGCAGGGCATCACCATCGATGTTGCCTATCGCTATTTCAGCACAGCCAAGCGCAAGTTCATCATCGCCGACACCCCCGGCCACGAGCAGTACACCCGCAACATGGCCACCGGCGCATCCACCTGCGACCTGGCGATCATCCTGGTCGACGCTCGCTACGGCGTGCAGACGCAGACGCGCCGCCATAGCTATATCGCCTCGCTGCTGGGCATCAAGCACATCGTTGTGGCCATCAACAAGATGGACCTGATGGACTTCGATCAGGCCGTATTCGAGCGAATCAAGGCTGACTACTTGGCGTTCGCCGAGCGTATTGGGCTGCAGTCGACCTCGCTATTCTTCGTGCCGATGTCGGCGCTCAAGGGCGACAACGTGGTCAACCGCAGCGAACGCGCGCCCTGGTACGACGGCCAGTCGCTGATGGAGATTCTCGAAAGTGTCGAGATCGCCGGCGATCGCAATTTCGACGATCTGCGTTTCCCGGTGCAGTACGTCAATCGTCCCAATCTGAACTTCCGTGGCTTCGCCGGTACGCTCGCCAGCGGCATCGTGCGCAAGGGCGACGAGATCGCCGTCCTGCCGTCCGGCAAGACCAGCCGAATCAAATCCATCGTCACTTTCGACGGTGAGCTGGAGCAGGCCACCCCGGGCGAGGCCATCACCCTGACGCTGGAAGACGAGATCGACGTCTCGCGCGGCGATATGCTGGTGCATGCCGACAATCGTCCGCGCATCGCCGACAGCTTCGACGCCATGCTGGTGTGGATGGGCGAGGAGCCGATGCTGCCGGGCAAGAAATATGACATCAAGCGCGCCACCAGTTATGTGCCAGGCTCGATAGCCAGCATCACTCACAAGGTGGATGTGAACACGCTGGAGAAGGGCGTGGCGAGCAGCCTGCAGCTGAATGAGATCGGCAAGGTCAAGGTCAGCTTGGATGCGCCGATTGCGCTGGACGGCTATGCGCAGAACCGCACGACTGGCGCCTTCATCGTCATTGATCGCCTGACCAATGGCACCGTCGGCGCCGGAATGATCATTGCCGAACCGGTTGCTCACGGCACAGGCGACCATCACGGGGCCCTAGCTCATGTCTCCACCGAAGAGCGCGCCGCGCGATTCGGCCAGCAGCCCGCGACTGTGCTGTTCACCGGCCTGTCCGGCGCCGGCAAGAGCACGCTGGCCTATGCCGTGGAGCGCAAGCTGTTCGATATGGGCCGCGCGGTATACGTCCTCGACGGCCAGAACCTGCGTCACGACTTGAACAAAGGGCTACCGCAGGATCGCGCCGGGCGCACCGAGAATTGGCGTCGCGCAGCGCATGTAGCACGGCAGTTCAACGAGGCAGGCCTGCTCACGCTGGCCGCTTTCGTTGCTCCGGATGCTGAAGGTCGCGAGCAGGCCAGGGCGCTGATTGGTGATGATCGACTGATCACCGTCTACGTCCAGGCCTCCCCGCAAGCCTGCCGCCAGCGCGATCCGCAGGGTTTGTATGCGGCGGGCGGGGATAATATTCCGGGCGAGTCGTTCCCCTACGATGTGCCGCTGGGTGCTGACTTGGTGGTTGATAGCGAAATGACGTCCCTGGAAGAGGGCGTCAGGCAGGTGATGAGTCTGTTGCGCGATCAAGGCGTTGTCTAAAGACAGCTTGGTAGAAAGAAAGCCCCGCGGATGCGGGGCTTTCTTTTGTGCGAGAGAAACCTGTTTGCTGCTGAGTGGTCAATTAGCTTCTTCGAGAATTCGGAAGAATACGGTTTCCAAGGAGACGGCCGGCTGAAGGGCGAGCAAATGCCCGCTGGTGTTATTCAGCTGAGCGATAAGTTCAGGCAGCCTGGATTGCTCAATCTCGCATTCGAACTCCCCGGGGCGCAGAACGGTACAGCCTGCAGTGAGTGGGAGGTCAGCTTGGTACCGGATGATGAAATGACCAGCTCGCTCCGCAGCGAGCTCTCGAGGGGATCGGACCGTCAGTAACTGGCCTTTATTGATGAAACCGAAGCGGTCGGCGATTCGCTCGACGTCGTGCAGCACATGCGAGGTGAAGAAGATTGCGCCGCCCTGTTTTTTGTAGTCGTTGAGGATGTCGACCACATCTTTACGACCTACAGGATCCAGTCCAGAGAGCGGCTCGTCGAGAATCAACAGTCGCGGCTCTACGACCATCGCGTGGGCCAGGGCGGTTCGCTGCACGTTACCTTTGGAGAGCTGGCGAATCCGTCGCTTGGCGTACTCTGCGATGGAAAATCGCTCGAGCCATTGCATACACCAGGCATCGGCGTCGCTGCGCTTGATGCCGTACATGGACAAGCCCATGCGCAGGATTTCCAGTGGAGTGAACTGATCGTACAGTGCAGGTGCTTCGGGTACATATGCCAAGCCCTGACGTGCCTCAGCACGGTGAGCGTCCGTGCCGTAAATTGTCACCCGACCCTGATAGTCATTGATGATGTCTAGCATGATCTTGATTGTGGTGGACTTGCCTGCGCCATTGGGGCCGACAAAGCCGAACACCTCGCCCTCGGAAAGGCTAAAGCTCACATCGCGAACTGCTTGTACCTGTTTGCCTTTCGTCTTGAAGGTATGGCTGACACCCTGAAACTCAACGGCAGCGCTCAAGGCTGTTCCTCCAGTCCGGCGATCTTCAGTTTTTTCAGCTCGATGCGCCCGTCGCGAAGCTCGTAGCCGAGGCGGAGAGGGTCGTGAGGCAGCTCATTAATAATGCCTAGATCGACCAGCAGTTGGAGTTCTCGTAGCGGACCATGTACCGCTTCGTAATCATGCTGGGCGGTGCGCAGGTCGATTAGGCCCTGTAAGCGGGTGACTCGCTTGTCCAACATGTCACGTAGTTTCTGATCCGTTGCGCTGTCGCGTTGCTGGGTCAAGTAATTCAATGCCAGATGCTCGTCGGCAAGTTGCTCTGCCCGAAGCATCACCGCCAGCTTGCGCATGGCCGCGGCGTTGCCTGTCGAGCGCTTCGCACCGATCTCCAGCACGCGGGCGGCGGCTTCGTTGTCGTGCTGGAAGAATGAAAGATTGATGCCATAGAAGAACGGCGGGAACTCGTCCCAGAAGCGGCATTCGACGGCAGCGCGCAACACCTCGTTGCCCTGTTCTACCGCGCCGCCCCAGGTGAGCAAACCGTTGGCCAGATAATAGTTGTCTTCATGGCAAGGATTCAGGCGGGCTACTTCGCGTTGAGCTCGGACCAGATAATCAATATCGGTACCCCGGTCATTGATTCCGGTGGTGGCGAGGCGCATGGCCTCCAAGTTCGCGGTCAGAAAACGGTCTCCGCCATACAGCGCAAGCAAAATAGGTGCAGAGATAACGACCCGATCTTTTGCAATCGGAGGCGTCAATTGTGGTGGGAGCTGGGTACGCCAGAATGCAGTACCAAAAAACAGGGTAAAGCTCAGTAATGCTAGTAGTGGGGCACAACGCTGCCTCATATCAGGAAAAGCGCTTGCGATTGAGTGCCCATGTTGCCAACGCGAGCAAGCCGATCACGTAAGCGAGGGTGGATACAACTAGCCAGCCCCAGTCTGCTGGCAAGAACTGCATCTTGCCGTACAGTGCGATCTCTCGGACATCTAGTGCGCCGAGATCGGGTAGCAAATAGCCCAGTAAAGTAAGACCGGAGCGGTAGCTTTCTGGGTCTTCGACCACGTAGCTGCTGCGCGTCAATAGCTCGATGATGGTAGAGAACGAGCGGGCGATCAGCATAAAACCGACGGTGCCGAGAAGAACGAGACTGGGTGTGGATGCAACAACTGCTATAAAGGTTGCTAATGCTGATAGCAACAAGATATCTAGTCCAATGAAAGTAATAGTGATCATGTAAGGAAGGCCAAGCGAAACGGGGCTAGCCTGTGCATAGTCCTTTTCAGCGGTCCAGGCAAGTAGAGCGAGGGCGCCTGCGAGTAGTATCAATAAACCTAAGGTTAATGTTGTAGATGCCAAAAAGCGACCAAGTAATAGCCTGCGCCGTGAGTGTGGGTAAGAAAACGTATTGAGAAAGTAGCGCCGGTCGAATTCTCGAGATAGTAAATCTTGTGTCGTTAGGATCAACACAAACGGTAATAATAGGCGGATCATCGAAAGGCCAACATCTAGTGCTACAGTTGCTGGTTGGCGGCCGCTGAACTGTGCAGATAGGGATGCTGCTAGGATTAATAAAACGAGAGCGCCGCTAGCCAACCAGACGAAGTTCGTGCGGAAGGAAAGTTGCAAGCCAATCGCGATATTGGTTGAGGTTTGCATAGAATATTTTCAATTAACGCAACGGCGTTCCTACGCGCTGATCTGCCTGGCTTTGAGGTATGTCTCGGCGGAACATGTCGGTCGCGGAACCTGGACAATTTACTGCTTCTATAAACTCTGCAAGTTGGACGGGTTGCAGGGCTTCATCGCTAGCAATTGATGATCTTAAGATGGGGCGACTGATCAGTCAACGACTTAATGTCCTGCTCAGCGCGCTAGATTGGCAGTCATTGTTTGAATCGAGTTCTTTGCGTCGGCTTGAGCTTGCGCATCATTACTTCTGCTTTTGTATTCGTAGTATTGGGGTGTGGCGATTGCTACGAGGGTTGCGATAATTGCCAAAACTATCAAAAGTTCTATCAGTGTGAAAGCTGACTCCTTGCTTGTTTCGGGCATGATTTAGGCTCTATAAAGTTTAAGGCTGGAGGGGCTTCCCTCCAGCCTAATGCTTCAATTAATCATTAAAGTGGCTCAGGCCGCCTACTTGCGCGTCGCTACAGGAGCCGCCGAGGTCGGTCGCGCTAACGGAGCCACCGCGACTGTTTGCTACAAATGCACGGTAGTCAGTAATTTCGAATGTCTGACCAGCGGTGCCGTCGCAGCCGGGGCCGTTATATGTCGGATTACCAGAAGCATCTTCACCAGTAACGGCGCAGGATACGTTTGTTGGCTTGCGGCTACCAGATTTATGGCAGGTCGCGACTTTGATCGCGCTGCTTACTTCGGTGCAAGAATAAGCGCCATAGACGTCTTTGGAGAGGTTCAGGCTTACGTTATCGCCCAGCAGTACGCAATCTCCAGCATCTCCGCCAGTAATTGGTTGACCGGATTGGATGGCGGTGCCGGCAGCCATAACGCTAGATGCGCTCATGCTAAGGGCCAGAATCAGTGCAGAAGCTTTAATATTCATAAATTTTATCCTCTTGATTCAGTCTGCGTTTTAGCGTTGGGCAGCGGTCATTACGCTGATGCTATTTTTGGCATCAGCCTGAGCGGTAGAGTCGTTGGCCTTGGCGCGATATTCGTTGAATTGCGGAATGGCAATGGCAGCCAGAATGCCGATGATCGCAACCACGATCATCAGTTCAATGAGAGTGAAACCTTTTTGCTTCTTGATGGACTTCATGGAAAAGCTCCTATGTTGGTAAGGTCCTAGACCCGGCAAAAGAGCAGCAGCTTCTGTGCCAATCAAGTCGTGGGATTTTGTTGCTGCCGAATGATGTGCAGTGGTTCGCTGTTTGTGAGGTGTTTCAATGATGGTGGTCCGAGTGCCGGGCTTGCAGTTCGTTCACCAAAGGCCGCCATTTCCAGCGGCCTTCAAGGCGGAGGCGTGTCGAGGAGGCGTAGGTCTCGTCATTCTTGCGGTCACCCGAACTGGGTGTACGACAAGCTGCAATCCGTAAGCGAGATTAGTTAAATTTGCTAACGTGGTTTGGCGTCTGCGGTCAGTAGCTGACAAAAAATGCCACTTTGTTTTGATGGATTTTGCTCATGGCCGGAACTGCGTTATAAGGCAGCGATTCTTTCAGTCTCGGTTGAATCCCATGAACGAAACTGTTCCTCTCGGTGGTCTCGCGCGGCAGCTCGTCCTGTCGGGTCAGTTGGACGAAAAAGCGGCAGCGCAGGCTCACCTGCAGGCTCAACGCAATCAGGTGCCGCTGGTGACCTGGCTGGTTCAAAACAAACTGGTCAAAGGGCGGGTGCTGGTTGACATCGCGGGTGAGCAGTTTGGCGTTCCAATTTTTGATCTAGGGGCGCTAGACAGGGAAACCCAGCCGAAGGATCTGGTTAGTGAGAAGCTCGTTCGTCAGCATCGTGCGCTGCCGTTACAGCGTCGTGGTAACAAGCTGTATGTGGCGGTCTCGGATCCGACCAATCATCAAGCGATCAGTGATATTCAATTCAACACCGGGCTTTCAGTCGAGGCGGTGTTGGTCGAGGATGACAAGCTCGGTGAGGCCATTGAAAAGTTCTTCGAATCCGCTAGTACGGCGCTCGATGGTTTGAGCGGCTCGGATCTTGATGATCTGGATATCGAGGTAAGTGCAGAGACGAAGGATGACGCAGGCGAGCATAACGAAGCCGATGATGCTCCTGTTGTCCGCTTTGTTAACAAGATGCTGCTGGATGCAATCAAAGGTGGTTCATCCGATTTGCATTTCGAGCCTTATGAAAAGAGCTACCGCGTGCGCTTCCGTACTGACGGTATGTTGCACGAAGTGGCTCGCCCGCCCGTGCAGTTGGTCAGTCGAATCTCCGCGCGCCTCAAGGTGATGGCGAGTCTCGACATCGCTGAGCGGCGCAAGCCGCAGGATGGACGCATCAAGATGAAGGTCTCTAAGACCAAGTCCATAGATTTTCGCGTCAATACGCTACCCACGTTGTGGGGCGAGAAAATCGTGATGCGGATTCTGGATTCATCCAGTGCCAAGATGGGTATTGACGCTCTGGGCTACGAGGACGATCAGAAAGAGCTTTATATGAATGCTTTGAAGCAGCCGCAGGGCATGATCTTGGTGACCGGGCCGACCGGTTCGGGCAAGACGGTGTCGCTATACACGGGCTTGAACATTCTCAATACGGTCGATGTGAATATCTCTACGGCGGAAGACCCGGTAGAGATCAACCTTGAGGGTATCAACCAGGTTAACGTCAATCCGCGGCAGGGAATGGATTTCGCTCAGGCGCTACGCGCGTTTCTGCGTCAGGACCCGGATATCATCATGGTGGGGGAGATTCGGGATCTCGAAACTGCCGAGATAGCCATCAAGGCAGCGCAAACTGGTCACATGGTGATGTCCACGTTGCACACCAACAGTGCTGCGGAAACGCTCACCCGTCTTCGAAACATGGGCGTTCCGGCGTTCAATATCGCAACCTCCGTAAATCTAATTATCGCGCAACGACTGGCACGCAAGCTTTGCCCGAGCTGCAAGCAGGAAATTGATGTGCCGCGTGACGTGCTGCTCAAGGAAGGATTTCCAGAAGAAAAGATCGGCACTTTCAAGCTGTACGGTCCTGTGGGCTGCGATAGCTGCAAGGGTGGGTACAAGGGCCGTGTCGGTATTTATGAAGTGGTTAAAATCACGCCGGCTCTGCAACGGCTTATCATGGAAGAAGGTAATTCCATCGATATCGCCTTGCAGGCGCGCAAAGATGGTTTCAATGATTTGCGTATTTCGGGGCTGGTAAAAGCCATGAACGGCGTCACCAGTCTGGAAGAAGTCAACCGCGTGACCAAGGATTAACCATGGCGGAAAGAGCGTTGAAAACCAGTGTTTTCACCTGGGAAGGCACCGACAGAAAAGGTGGCAAGGTCAAGGGGGAGCTGGCAGGCCAGAGCCCGGCACTGATCAAGGCGCAGCTCCGCAAGCAGGGCATCAATCCGCTGAAGGTTCGCAAGAAGGCCGTTTCCTTGTTCGGGGCGGGCAAGAAAATCAAGCCGATGGACATTGCCTTGTTCACTCGGCAAATGGCCACCATGATGAAGGCCGGCGTACCACTGCTTCAGTCTTTCGACATCATCGGGGAAGGTTTCGATAATCCCAAAATGCGCAAGTTAGTCGATGAGATTAAGCAGGAGGTGGCTGCAGGTAATAGCTTTGCCGGTTCGCTACGCAAAAAGCCGCAATACTTCGATGATCTGTATTGCAATCTGGTTGAGTCGGGGGAGCAGTCTGGTGCGCTCGAAACTCTCTTGGATCGGGTGGCAACGTACAAGGAAAAAACCGAAGCGCTTAAAGCCAAGATCAAGAAAGCTATGACGTATCCGATCGCGGTAATCGTAGTGGCGATCATCGTTTCGGCCATTCTGTTGATAAAGGTTGTTCCGCAGTTCGAAAGTGTTTTCCAGGGGTTCGGCGCAGAGCTCCCTGCCTTCACTAAGATGGTGGTCCAGCTTTCCCGTTGGTTGCAGGAATGGTGGTACATCGTATTTTTTGTGCTTTTTTTAGGCGTATTTCTTTTTAAGAATGCATATCAGAGATCGGAGAAGTTCCGTGACTCTATGGATCGCCTTCTGCTCAAACTGCCAATTGTTGGCGATATTCTTTATAAATCAGTGGTAGCTAGGTATGCGCGGACGCTATCTACCACCTTTGCTGCAGGGGTGCCGTTGGTTGATGCCCTGGATTCGGTCGCGGGAGCAACCGGCAACGTGGTGTTCCGCAATGCGGTCGGGAAAATTCGCAACGATGTGTCATCAGGTGTTCAATTGAATTTCTCGATGCGCACCACCGGAATTTTTCCATCGATGGCGATCCAGATGACGGCGATTGGCGAGGAGTCCGGCTCGCTAGACGAGATGCTCGACAAGCTTGCAAGCTTCTATGAGGCTGAAGTCGATAATATGGTGGACAACCTTACTACTCTGATGGAGCCGATGATTATGGCGGTCTTGGGTGTGTTGGTGGGTGGGTTGATCATTGCTATGTATCTGCCGATCTTCCAGCTGGGTAGCGTGGTTGGATAACTTGATGATGTTTGAGCTATTGGCCAGCCATGTGCTGGCCTTTGTTTTATCTGCAGTCGTGCTTGGATTGCTGGTTGGCAGTTTTCTCAATGTCGTGATCTACCGTTTGCCGATCATGATGCAGCGGGAATGGCGTATTCAGGCAAGAGAATTTCTGGAATATCCGCCGGAATCGCCCGGTCAGCGCTTCAATCTTCTATTGCCGAACTCACGTTGTCCGCACTGTGGCCATGAGATTCGAGCCTGGGAAAACATCCCTCTAGTCAGCTGGCTCGCTCTGCGTGGTAAATGCTCATCCTGTCGTGCGCCGATTAGTTGCCGTTATCCCCTGGTGGAGCTGGCTTGCGGCCTCCTGTCAGGTTATGTCGCGTGGCATTTCGGATTCTCCTGGCATGCAGGTGCGATGCTGTTGCTAACCTGGGCCTTGCTGGCCATGAGCATGATCGACATCGACCATCAACTATTGCCTGACGCGTTGGTGCTGCCGCTGCTTTGGATGGGGCTTATCCTCAACAATTTCGGACTGTTCGTCTCCCTCGAGACTGCGCTGTGGGGGGCGGTAGCGGGTTATCTAAGCCTGTGGTCGGTTTACTGGCTGTTCAAGCTGGTCACGGGTAAGGAAGGTATGGGCTATGGCGATTTCAAGCTGCTCGCCATGCTCGGGGCTTGGGGGGGCTGGCAGATACTGCCCCTGACCATACTGTTGTCGTCCGTTGTTGGGGCGGTGCTCGGGAGCATTATGCTGCGTATGCGCAGGGCTGAGCACGGGACCCCAATCCCATTTGGTCCCTTTTTGGCAGTCGCGGGATGGGTGGCTTTGATCTGGGGTGACATGATCACTGCTGGTTATCTGCAATTGGTGCGCTTCTAGCCGGCGGGGTTCGCAGGCCGGCGACAAGTATTGCTGCTCTGTTGGATGGGGGGGGTCTTTGCTTCCGGCGCTTGCGGATCTGGCAGCGAGGCGCTACTACTGCCTGTCGTGGTGGGGAGTGAGTCGAATGAAACCTTGGGTTTTGGGTCTGACGGGCGGAATCGGGAGCGGCAAGAGTGCGGCAGCAAAGTGCTTCGTTGAGCTCGGCGTGCCTCTGGTCGATGCGGATGAGGCGGCACGCTGGGTAGTTGAGCCGGGTAGGCCGGCGCTTGCGCAAATCGTTGCCCATTTCGGAACAGATATCGTGCTGCCTAGCGGGGAGCTGAATCGGGCTGCGCTACGCGAGCGGGTATTCCAACATGCAGAAGAGCGCGAATGGTTGGAGCGCTTACTGCACCCGTTGATTCGTGAAGAGATTGATCGATATTTGGCTTGCGCACAGTTCCCCTATGCGATTTTGGTTTCTCCGCTGTTGATTGAGTCTGGCCAATTTCGGCGCGTGGATCGCGTGCTGGTCGTCGATGCGCCGGAAGACACGCAGATACGGCGCACACTGCTTCGTGATCGGGTATCCGAAGAGCAGGTCCGTTCGATACTAAAGCGCCAGGTCGGTCGAGAGGAGCGCCTGCGCTATGCCGATGATGTGTTGGTAAATGATCGTGACATCGCTTGGTTGCGCTCGGAGGTTGAGCGTTTGCATGCTTTTTATCTGAAGCTTCGAGGAGGGCGGGAGTGAGTTCGGCTGTTGTGAAATGCCCCACCTGTAGTGCGCTTGTTGAGTGGGGCGAGCAAAGTCCTTTTCGGCCCTTTTGCTCGGAGCGCTGCAAGCTTATTGACCTTGGTGCATGGGCTGCCGAGGAGCATGCAATTCCCGGCGGCGATGTCGAGGATGAGCTGTTTTCTGATGATTTCCCAGCTAGGCACCACTAGTGTTTATTGTCTGCGCGCTCTGAGTGGGTTGGTAATCATTCTCCCTCTTTCCAGGGAGTCTGCAGGTAGCGGCTGCGGTTGAAGGTTTCTAGCCATTCCGGGCAAAGAACTACTAGGGCGGTTACTGCAGTACCATTTATGAAGGCCTCTGGAAACATGATCAGCCAGATATAGCCGGCAAAATCTTCCAGCCAGGGCGGCATGGGAAGTTGCCCGTCGACCCAAAGTATTCCCAGCGAAGCTGTTACGCAGAGTAGTGTCGCCAGTGCGGCTGGGAAAAATCCAGCAAAAAAAATATATACGAAGAGATTGCGTGGCTGCGTGCGTTCGAGCAGCGATGCGCATGCTTCGGTGATCAGAACCGGGATTAGCACAAGTAACACACCATTCACACCAAGCACTCCGAGATGCAGGTGTCCGGTTGCGGTGAGTCCAATTTGCGCCGCGAACGCAGCGAGTATCGCTAAGGGCCAGCCAAGCAGCAGTGTGACGGCGGTGAGTCCGATAAAATGGATGGACAGTCCTGACTCGAAGTCGCGACGAACCAGCCAAAGCAAAAAGATGGATAGCATCGCGCCAAAAAATAGATGTTGTTTGCGCGTATCGCTGAACAGTTCGATCCAGGGGCTGCGGACTCCTGCCCAAGTCAGGGCTAGCCCATAAATAAGCCAGCCGAAGAACGTGCTGGAAGGGCTGAGCAGGTGGATTGAGATCATCGGCCATCTCCGATTACCAGTATATTTACGTGCTTCAGCCGAGGCGCTGCGTCCACTAAGAATTTGTCTGGGGTCTGAGCGCGGTCGTAGCGAAGCATTTAATCCAGCTGCCATTCGCGCTGAGGGCGCTTCAAATCGGCTGCCGCTGCGCGGTGGGTGCTGCCCAGTTGTTCGAAGCCTTCGTACTTCATGTGTTACAGATTGCCCTCTCGCTCTTTGGTTCTGGGTGGATTGCCTCTGCTGCGTGAGGTGAGGTGTCGTGGGTTGTCGTTACGGATGAAGCTATACGTGCTGAATGGCGGCCATTCTGAAGAAAAGTGGGTTGCTATTTCTTGGGTAATCAGGATAATTCCGCAGCCTGTCGTTGGGGATGCCTAGTCTGACGACGCAAAACAAGGTAGGGGATGCCTAGCCTACCGAATCACTGCCGTGGCGGACGCGCTGACCCGAGCCCCCGATAGCGTCTGTTTCCGGCTGTCCTGGCCTTGCCAGGGCGAGCACTATTCAGTAAGATTCGCCGTCTTATTTTCAGGGCGGCCCTGAGGCTATAACGAATGAAGACTTTTACTGCTAAACCGGAAACCGTCAAGCGCGACTGGTTCGTCGTCGACGCTGCCGGCCAGACCCTGGGTCGTCTGGCTACCGAGATCGCTAGCCGCCTGCGTGGTAAGCACAAGCCCGAATACACCCCTCATGTTGATACAGGCGACTACATCGTTGTCATCAATGCTGAGCAGGTGCGTGTTACGGGTGCTAAGACGTCCGATAAGATGTACTACTCCCACTCTGGTTTTCCGGGTGGCATCAAGTCGATCAACTTCGAAAAGTTGATTGCCAAGGCGCCTGAGCGTGTGATCGAGACCGCGGTGAAAGGCATGCTGCCGAAGAACCCGCTGGGTCGCGACATGTACCGTAAGCTGAAAGTGTATAAGGGTGCCAATCATCCGCATGCCGCTCAGCAGCCCCAAGAACTTAAGATTTAACGGAATAGTTCATTATGTCGGCGACTCAAAATTACGGCACTGGCCGTCGCAAGACCGCAACCGCACGTGTTTTCCTGCGTCCGGGTACGGGCAAGATCTCGATCAATAATCGTGAGCTGGACAATTTCTTCGGTCGCGAGACTGCGCGCATGGTGGTTCGTCAGCCACTTGAGCTGACTCAGACTGTCGAAAAATTCGATGTCTATGTCACCGTGCTGGGTGGCGGCGTGAGCGGTCAGGCGGGTGCTATCCGTCATGGTATCACTCGTGCTCTGATCTCTTATGACGAGACTCTGCGCAGTTCGCTCCGTAAGGCTGGCTTCGTAACCCGCGATGCTCGTGAGGTTGAGCGGAAGAAGGTTGGTCTGCGCAAGGCGCGCAAGCGTCCGCAATACTCCAAGCGTTAATTTACGCTGTCAAAAAAACGCCCAGTCTCGCAAGAGCTGGGCGTTTTTTTATGCGTGCACTCTTGCTGCGACAGCGTGTCGCGCGCCGAAAGCCGCGATTTTACAGGGCTGTAGCTGTTTTGTGTCCGGCTATTACCTTGTCAGATGAGGGTCTTTTCTTTACCATTTGGCGAATTTTTCGCGGCTCAATTTTACGTAGTACATGCCTGTGTCAAGCAGGCCATAAGAAGCTGATGGGAGACGACTGAATGAGCAATGACGGCGTGAATGCTGGCCGGCGTCGCTTCCTTGTAGCCGCCACTTCGGTGGTAGGAGCTGCAGGAGCGGTGGGTGCCGCGGTCCCGTTTGTGGGATCGTGGTTCCCTAGTGCCAAGGCCAAGGCTGCCGGTGCACCGGTGAGAGTAAATGTCAGCAAGATCGAACCGGGCCAGCAAATGGTGGCCGAATGGCGCGGTCAGCCGGTATTTATCGTGCGTCGTACCGAGGAGGTTCTCGGGAATCTGGAGAAGATTGCCCCTCAGGTGGCTGATCCAGAGTCCAAGGCTTCGGTGCAGCCGACCTATGTCGACCCTAAGAATCGTGCGATCAAGCCGGAGCTGCTGGTTGTTGTCGGTCTCTGTACGCATTTGGGATGTGCCCCGTCTTTCCGTCCTGAAGTCGCGGCGGCGGATCTCGGTGCTGATTGGTTGGGTGGCTACTTCTGTCCTTGCCATGGCTCCAAGTACGACATGGCTGGTCGCGTCTATAAAGCGCAGCCGGCTCCCTTGAACCTGCCGGTGCCCCCGCACTCGTACGAGACCGATAATGTCATCATCATCGGTGTGGACCAGGAGAACGCCTGATGAGCAAGTTCATGGAATGGGTTGATGCCCGCTTCCCCGCGACCAAGATGTGGGAAGACCATCTATCTAAATATTACGCCCCGAAGAACTTCAACTTCCTGTACTTCTTTGGCTCGCTGGCGCTGCTCGTACTGGTTAACCAGATTCTGACGGGTGTCTGGTTAACGATGAGTTTCGAGCCTTCTGCCGAAGGTGCCTTCGCTTCCGTCGAGTACATCATGCGCGACGTGGAGTACGGCTGGATCATCCGTTACCTGCACTCCACCGGTGCTTCTGCGTTCTTCGTGGTGGTCTACCTGCATATGTTCCGTGGCCTGCTCTACGGTTCTTATCAGAAGCCTCGCGAGCTGGTGTGGATCTTCGGAATGATGATCTACCTGGCGCTGATGGCTGAAGCCTTCATGGGCTATCTGTTGCCTTGGGGGCAGATGTCCTACTGGGGCGCCCAGGTGATCATCTCGCTGTTTGGTGCCATTCCGGTCATCGGCGACGATCTTACTCAGTGGATTCGCGGTGACTACCTGATCTCCGGGATCACCCTGAACCGTTTCTTCGCTTTGCACGTGATTGCGCTGCCAATCGTGATCCTCGGTTTGGTGGTGTTGCACATTCTGGCCCTCCACGAAGTGGGCTCGAACAACCCGATGGGTGTCGACATCAAGAAGACCAAGGATGAAGCCGGCGTGCCGCTTGATGGCATTCCGTTCCACCCTTACTACACGGTGAAAGACATCGTCGGTGTGGTGGTGTTCCTCTTCGTTTTCTGCGCCATTGTGTTCTTCTTCCCGGAAATGGGTGGCTATTTCCTCGAGAAGCCTAACTTCGAAGTCGCTAACGCCTTTAAGACCCCTGCGCACATCGCGCCGGTTTGGTACTTCACGCCGTTCTACGCGATTCTGCGTGCCGTTCCGGACAAGCTGCTTGGCGTCATCGCCATGGGAGCTGCCATCGCAGTACTGTTCGTTCTGCCTTGGCTAGATCGTAGTCCGGTCAAGTCCATGAAGTACAAGGGCTGGATGAGCAAAGTCGCGCTGTTGGCGTTCTGCATCTCCTTCATCATTCTCGGCGTGCTTGGCGTACTGTCTCCGACCCCTGAGCGCACTCTGCTGGCGCGGATCTGTACTGCTATCTACTTCGGCTACTTCATCCTGATGCCGTTCTATACCAAGCTCGAGAAGACCAAAGTGGTTCCGCAAAGGGTGGCTGGCTGATGAAAAAGCAATTTGCTGCATTGATTCTCGCGATTCTGCCGGCCTTTGCCTTCGCTGCCGGCACCGAGCCCCATCTAGACAAGGTCGACGTCGATCTGACGGACAAGGCCGCGATGCAGGATGGTCTGAAGACTTTCGCAAACTACTGCATGGGTTGCCACAGTGCGCAGTATCAGCGTTATGAGCGCGTCGCTACCGATTTGGGTATTCCCGAAGAGGTGATGATGGGAAATGTCGTCTTCAGTGACGCGAAATTCGGCGATCACATGAAGATTGGTATGAAGCCCGAGGATGCCAAGGTATGGTTTGGTGCTGCTCCGCCGGATCTGACGCTTGTCGCCCGAGTTCGTGGTAACGATTGGCTGTATTCCTACATGCGCAGCTTCTATGAAGATCCAGCGCGTCCGTATGGGGTCAACAACACGGTATTCCCGAATGTTGGCATGCCGCATGTGCTTGCCCCGTTGCAGGGGCGTCGTGTGATGGGCTGCAAGCAGGTCCAAGTCGTTGAGGACGGACGCAAGCAGTTCGATCCGCTTACCGGCACGCCGATTACCAAGGAAGCCTGTGACCAGATGGTTGTGGAGCCGGGTACTGGTACGCTCACCGAGGCGGAATATGACGAGAAGATCAAGAATCTGGTGACCTTCTTGGCATACTCGGCGAACCCGGTGAAGCTGGAGAGCCAGCGTATTGGTACCTACGTGCTGCTGTTCCTGGCGTTCTTCTTCGTATTCGCTTATCTGCTCAAGCGCGAATACTGGAAAGACGTTCACTAGTATCCGGTTTTTCCGGTTGTACCTTGCGCGCGCCCAATGGGCGCGCGCGTTTTTTATGCCGTCAGAAAGTAGACTGAGGAAGGACCTATGGCCGCAACCAATCGGTTGGCCTGCTATTCCGATCCGGCCGATCATTACTCCCATCGTGTGCGTCTTGCGCTTGCTGAAAAGGGAGTCGCTGTCGAGGTCGTCGATGTGCAGCCTGGGCAATGTCCGGCACGGCTCGCTGAGCTAAACCCTTATGCCAGCGTGCCGACGCTGGTGGATCGGGATTTGGTGCTGTACGAGCCGAGCGTCATTCTCGAATATCTGGAGGAGCGCTATCCGCATCCGCCGCTGCTGCCGGTTTATCCGGTCGCTCGCGCCAATACGCGACTGCTGGTGCATCGCATCCAGCGCGATTGGTGCGTGCTAGTCGATCGTATCTTGGACCGGCGTACCGGCAATGAGATGCGCTGTCAGGCGCGTAAGGAATTGCGTGAAAGCTTGAGTGGCGTTTCCCCGATTTTTGCTGAGAAACCGTACTTCATGAGCGACGACATCAGTGTGGTGGATTGTTGTCTGTTGCCGATACTCTGGCGTTTGCCCACACTGGACATCGAATTGCCGCGAGCGGCCAAGCCATTGCTCGAGTATATGGAACGCAACTTTGCGCGCGAGGCTTTTCAGGCCAGTCTTTCTGAGGTCGAGCGCGGCATGCGCTAGAGAGGACGTTCACATGACTTCAAGTCGCCCTTATTTGGTCCGGGCTCTTTACGAGTGGATCGTCGATAACGACTGCACTCCTCACTTGCTGGTCAATGCGGAATACCCCAATGTCCAGATTCCTTCCGGCTTCGCCAGTGATGGACAGATTGTCCTGAATGTTGCGCCAAGTGCAGTTCGCCACCTGCAGATGGACAACGTGGCCATTGCCTTCGAGGGTCGTTTTGGCGGTGTACCTCACTCGCTGTACATCCCTTCCGACGCTGTGATGGCGATCTATGCGCGGGAAAATGGCCAGGGAATGGTCTTTGAGATCGAGCCGTCACCTCCGGATGACGCGCCCACTGAAGGTGGTTCGTCCGATGATAAAGGTGGTAGTTCGCGGCCCAGTGGTCGGCCCAGCCTGAAGGTCGTGAAGTAACTCGCTACGTGCACGACAGTGCGATGCGTTGTCGGCCGTCTGGTGCGTGCCTGATGGTCGGTGGGCGCTTTCAGTTGGCCATCTGGGCGGTGGAAGAGAGCGCGCTGCTCAGTCGATGTACTCAAACAGCTTGACGATTCGCTGAACACCGCCAACGCCTTGCACCAGACTGGTGGCGCGATTGCCTTCTTGGCGAGTAACCAGGCCGAGCAGGTAAACGATGCCGTTCTCGGTGATCACTTTGATACGAGAGCCGGGAACGCTATTGTCTGCAAGCATCTGCGTCTTGATCTTGGTGGTCAGCCAGGTGTCATTGCTGCGTGCTAGCGCCGACGATGGTTGCAGCACCTGCAGTTCATTGTGGACTCGCTTGACGCGTTGCACGGAGCTTGCGGCCTGTTCCGCCATTTGCTTGAGATCGTTGCGTGGGGTTTGGCCGGCCAGCAGGACCACGCCGTTATAACTGGCGACGACGATATGCGAGCCAGTATCGAGGTCTGGATGGGCCTTGGCGATGTTGACGGCTGCTTTGGTTTCGATGAGCGAATCGTCAATAGTGCTGCCGATGGTGCGCGTGCCGCGATTGTCGGCAATCGGATCCTCGCGGGTTGCAGTCAGCACCGAGCTACAGCCGCTGGCTGCCAGGCAGAGGCCTAGGGCTATGGCATGGAGACGCAGCGCTTTCATTCCTCACTCCCGAACAATTGGTTGTCGATCAGATCGCACAGACAGTGGATGGCAAGCAGATGGACTTCCTGAATGCGCGCAGTGACCTTGGCTGGCACCCGTATCTCGACGTCCTCTGGAAGCAGCAGCGAGGCCATGCCGCCTCCATCACGGCCCGTCAGCGCGACCACTAGCATCTCCCGATCATGTGCTGCCTGAATGGCCTGGATGACATTGGCGGAGTTTCCGCTGGTGGAGATGGCCAGCAGAACATCTCCTGGCTGACCTAGCGCGCGGATCTGTTTGGAGAAAACCTCGTTGTAGCTGTAGTCATTAGCTATGGAGGTTAGCGTCGAGCTATCGGTCGTCAGTGCGATGGCCGGCAGGCTTGGACGTTCTCGCTCGAAGCGGTTCAGCAGTTCGGACGAAAAGTGCTGCGCATCACCGGCGGAACCACCATTGCCGCAAGTGAGGATCTTGCCTTCGCTGAGTAGGGCGCTGACCATGGCCTGTCCGGCTTGCTCAATGCTCGGGGCAAGGACTTCCATAGCCTGTTGTTTAGTGTCGATGCTGGCCTGGAAGAGCTGACGAATACGGGTTTGCATGTCCATCGATGGATAACCTTCAGTGATCGGCAAGCCTCTCTGGGCTTGCTATGAGCGTGCTCGGTTGCTGCGATTTCGCGCCTGTGCGGCAGGTGCGGCGTTCAGCTATCAAAAGCGTTGCGGATCCAATGGTGCTCCCGGATCGGCCCGCTCGTGTCGAGTGCTACTACGTCGAAACGACACGGATGTCGGGCCCAGCGGCTTTCTTTCTGCAGAAACAGTTCGGCGGCCTTGATCAGTCGCTGCTGCTTGCGCCCGTCGATGCTCGCCGCAGCTCCACCCCAGCCGGCATGACGTCTATAGCGGACTTCGACGAATACTACTGTATCGCCGTCCAGCATGACCAGATCGAGCTCGCCGCTGCGGCAACTCCAGTTCTGCGCCAGCAGGCGCAGGCCCTGTCGGGCAAGGTAATCGAGGGCGAGCGCTTCCGTGGTTCGTCCGCGATCATGCTTGTCGTTCATGGCAACGGGTTGTTCGGCAGGCGTTCGATCTGGCCATCATGGAATTGCGCCCAAGGCAGCTGCCGTTCGATACGCTGCTGCGGGTTGAGTGCCAGCGAGCCGGAAAGACCATTCAGGCGCGTGCTCGGCAGTGCGAGCAGCTGGTTCAGGCGGGGGGCAAGCAAATAGGCGTCGGCGCCCATTGCATAGAGACGGCCGAGGCTGCCGCCCGCCTGTGGCCATTTCTGTTCGATCTGCTGGCGCAGGGGCAATTGGTTGTCGAGTAGCCAGGGCGTTTCGGCGAAACGGATACCCTCGAGATCCAGATACTGCGTGCGGTTTTGATTAGCCGCATGCAGGTGGGAGGTGGCGTAAACGGGGATGTCGCCGGCGTACTGGAAGATCAGTGTGGGGCGGACCTGTTGCGCCTGCTGCGGGGTTGCGGCAAGGAAAATGAAGTCGACATCCTGGCGGCGTGTTGGCTCGCTGGTTACGCTTTTGTCCAGCGTGCTTTGGAGGTGTTGCGAGCGTGCCTCGCTGTCACGTAGTTGCAGCAGGCGGGCGATTTGATTGGCCAGCTCTACGGGCTCGGCTAGCGGTTCGGCAGCGATCAGAGTGCCACCGGCCTGGTCCCAGCTCTGCCGGAAAGCCTCGAGGATGCGTGCGCCCCAATCGCCTCGGGGGGCTAAGGCGATAGCTCGGCGGTGGCCGTCGGCCCACGCCCTGCGCGCCACTTCCCGCGCCTCGTCTTCTGCGGCGAGGCCGAACTGGAACAACTGCGGCGGGGTTTTCTGTCCGGCATCGCTGTAGTTTAGGGCCAGTGTGGTAATCGGCAGGCGCTCGCGCTCGCCCAGTTGGCGTACCAGATCTTTCTCCAGCGGGCCGACAACCAGTTGTACGCCATTCGTTTCCGCCTGGCGGTAGAAGTTGTCCAGGGAAGTCAATTGCGTGCTGTCGTACAGCTCAATTTGCAGTGCAGATTGGCCCGCTTGCTGGGCTTGCTGGGCTTGCAGGTGCGCGGCGAGAAAACCGTCGCGCAGCGCCTGTGCGACGGTCGCAAGCTTGCCTTGCATGGGCAGTAGCAGTGCCACATGAGTCAGCGGTTGGTCGGCAAGCTCGCGTAGCTGAGCCAGTTGTACCGGCAGCTGCTGCGCAGCTGGGTGCTGCGGATGTCGAGCGATCCAGTCGTCGATTGCGCGTTGCTGCTGGGCGATGGTGCCCGCTTGCTTGACCGCCGCGGCCAGCGACAGCCAGCCATCGAAATCAGTCTCGTCGGCGGCTAGGTGTGGGTGCTCGTCGCCCGGCAGCGAGGAAAGCAGGCTCCAGATCGCTTCGTGGTTCGCTTCTGCTGCCGGGCCGCTGAGAAGGGGGGCGGTAAAGACCCGCTCGCGAGCCGCGGCGAGTTGCTGTCCGTCGGCCTCGAGGACCTTGGCTCGAACGGTCTGGCTGCGGATCTGCTGCTCGATCGGCAACTCGCCGAGGCGCTCGAATGCCGGGTGTTGGAGCGCTTGCTGGGCTTGCTGCAGTCGGTCGTCGGCTAGTGCTATTTCAGCCAGTAGCGTGTTGGCGAAGATCTGTTGTGCCGGCTTCAGAGAAGCCATCGGAACCTGATCGATGATGCTGCGGGCTCGAGCGATCTCGCCCTTGGCAAAGCTCTGATCCGCTGCGGCCAGGCGCAGCTGTGCGGCTTTTTCCGGATCGCTCTGGTCTGCTTGCTGGAGCAGCTGTTGAGTCGTCGCTTGCGGGGTGCGCGGCAGCTCGCCCAGCGTGGATGAGGGTGAGCTGGCGCAGGCTGACAGCATAGCGGCCAGGCCGAGGATTAGCAGCGGACGTAAGCGGGCCATCATGTGATCGTTCCTGAAAGGCAATGGCAAGTGGGGGCGGATTGTACCCAAGCCCCGGTTAGGTCGCGATGCCGCTGCGGGTAATCGGGCTACAATGCGTGTTTTTGTGATCGAGGTATGCCCTGTGACTGTCACCGCCGCTGCGAATTCCTGTGCGGGTACGCTCTACGTGGTTGCCACGCCTATAGGTAACCTGGAGGACCTTAGCGCTAGGGCGCTGCGAGTGTTGCGCGAGGTGGCGCTGATTGCGGCTGAGGATACCCGTCACTCGGCGCGTCTGATGGCGCATTTCGGTATCTCGACACCATTAATGGCCTGCCACGAGCACAATGAGCGCGTGGAAGGGGGGCGTTTCCTTGAGCGTTTGCAGGCGGGCGCCGATGTAGCGCTCATTTCCGATGCGGGTACGCCGCTCATTTCCGATCCTGGTTACCACCTGGTGCGGCAGGTGCGCGCAGCCGGTATTCGGGTGGTGCCGGTGCCAGGGGCATGTGCGTTGATCGCCGCCTTGTCGGCGTCAGGGTTGCCCTCGGATCGCTTCATTTTCGAAGGATTCCTTCCGGCCAAGGCGGCAGGGCGTCGGGCGCGACTCGAATTGCTGAGGGAGGAACCGCGCACATTGATCTTCTATGAGGCTCCTCATCGTATCTTGGAATGTCTGGAGGATCTCGAGGCGGTTTTCGGTGGCGAGCGGGCGGCTGTTCTCGGGCGCGAACTGACTAAGACCTTCGAAACGCTCAAAGGCCTTCCGCTCGGCGAGCTGCGTGCCTGGGTCGAGGCGGATGCCAACCAGCAGCGAGGTGAGTGCGTGCTGGTGGTGGCGGGGTGGCAGGCCCCAGTGGGTGATGGGCTGGTTGGGTCGGAGGCTCTGCGGGTGCTCGATCTGCTGCTCGCGGAGCTGCCGCTCAAGCGTGCAGCTGCGCTGGCTGCAGAGATCACTGGCGTGCGCAAGAATCTGCTGTATCAGTTGGCCCTAGAGCGCAAGCAGTAGTTCCTGCGTTGACCTCAGATGGCGGCGCTGAGGTGCCGATCACGCATTGGTCCTCCTTGCGATTGATGATTCGCGACGGTACTCTGGCGCCCGGAGAGTCGATCGGACAGTCGCTGTCTCTTTTTGTTCCGACAAGAGGGGAGGGAGGAAAGTCCGGGCTCCATAGGGCAAAGTGCCAGGTAACGCCTGGGAGGCGCGAGCCTACGGAAAGTGCCACAGAAAATAACCGCCTAAGTGCTTCGGCGCCGGTAAGGGTGAAAAGGTGCGGTAAGAGCGCACCGCGCGGCTGGTAACAGTCCGCGGCTAGGTAAACCCCACTTGGAGCAAGACCAAATAGGGATCCATTGGCGTGGCCCGCGCTGGATCCGGGTAGGTTGCTAGAGGCAGTCAGCGATGGCTGTCGTAGAGGAATGGCTGTCCTCGACAGAACCCGGCTTACAGATCGACTCTCCGACTTTTCCCTTCGCTCCTTCCTGTTTTTAATTCCGAAACAGTATTGCTCTTAATAAAGTACTTTAACTTTGTTGAGTAACTTCCTGCGCCTCCTTGGTTTCGCTTCCCGATTTCTGTCTCTTCCTTCCGCTTGATGTCTCTAGGCTTCGTAAATTACCGCGGGATAAGGCTTTTTCCCGTCAGGCTTGCCTTGACGGTGGGGCGTGAGCATTTCTATAGTGCGCGCAAGTGGTAGAAAGTGGCACGAAGTGGGTTTATATGGGCATGGATAGCTAATTCAGGGGAAGCGCAGCCGTGTTTCGCGGAGCCAACGCCATCAGTCTCGACGCCAAAGGCCGGCTCGTTATGCCTAGCCGGTATCGTGACGAGCTGAATTCGCGTGGTGAGGGCCAGCTGATCGTCACGATCGATGCCGTGGATCGCTGTCTCTGTGTGTATCCGCTGCCCGAATGGGAACTGATCGAGGCGAAGCTGCGCGAGCTGCCCTCGTTGCGTGAAGAAACCCGCCGGTTGCAGCGTCTGCTGATCGGTAATGCCGTGGACGTCGAGATGGACGGCAGTGGCCGGGTGCTGGTGCCGCCGCGTTTGCGTGAATACGCCCGACTGGACAAGCACGCCATGCTGGTCGGGCAGCTCAACAAGTTTCAGCTGTGGAACGAGGACGACTGGAATGCGATCTCTGACGCGGACCTGGCGGCCATCAAGCAACCCGGCGGTCTGCCGGAAGAACTACGTGACCTTATCCTGTGAGCCAGATCAGCGCCCTGCGACATATCACCGTGTTGCTCGACGAAGCCGTCGCGGCGCTGGCTGTGCGTCCGGCTGGGCGATATCTGGACGGAACCTTCGGTCGCGGTGGACATAGTCGGCTCCTGCTTCAGCAGCTCGGGCCCGATGGCCGGTTGCTGGGGTTCGACAAGGACCCGCTAGCCATCGCTACGGGGCAAGCATTGGCGGCCGAAGACGGCCGCTTTGTCGTTGTGCAGAGAAGCTTTGCGGAACTCGGTGACGAAGTGGCGCAGCGCGGCTGGACCGGGACCTTGAGCGGCATTCTGCTGGACCTGGGCGTTTCCTCTCCGCAGCTGGATGACCCCGAGCGAGGCTTCAGCTTTCTGAATGACGGTCCGCTGGACATGCGCATGGACCCCTCGCGTGGCGTCAGCGCGGCTGAGTGGATCGCTCAGGCGAGTGAGGATGATATCGCCCGAGTCTTCAAGGACTACGGCGAGGAGCGTTTTGCCAAGCGCATGGCACGCGCGGTAGTGCAGCGGCGACAGGAAAAGCCGTTCGAGCGCACCGCCGACCTGGCCAAGGTGCTGACCGACGCCAATCCTGCCTGGGAGAAAGGTAAGAATCCGGCGACGCGGGCGTTCCAGGGGCTACGCATCTACATCAACAACGAACTGGGCGATCTAGAAACCGGTCTCGACGCGGCGCTTGAGGCGCTCGAGGTAGGTGGGCGGCTGGTGGTAATCAGCTTTCATTCCCTGGAAGACCGGATCGTCAAGCAGTTCATGCGCCGGCACGCCAAAGGCGAAGCGGACAAGTTGCCGCGCGACCTGCCAATCATTCCCAAGGCGTTCGAGCCTCGCCTGAAACTGATAGGAAAGCCGCAATTCGCCTCCGATGCCGAGGTCAAGGCGAATCCTCGTTCGCGCAGCGCCGTCATGCGCGTCGCGGAGAAAGTGCGATGAACCGCCGCCTTTCCGCCATGCCGCGTGGCAGCCTGCTGATGCTGGTGCTGTTCATCGGCGTGCTGGTGTCCGCGATTGCCGTGGCCTACAGCGCGCACTGGAATCGTCAGCTGCTTAATGAGCTATATGGCGAGCTGAGCGTGCGTGACAAAGCACAGGCTGAGTGGGGGCGACTGATTCTCGAGCAGAGCACCTGGACGGCGCATAGCCGTATCGAAGCGCTGGCTAGCGAGCAGCTCAAGATGCACATTCCCGCTGCGGCGGATGTTCGGTTGGTGGCGCCATGAGGCTCGAGGGCGCGCTCTATCCCTGGCGATTCCGCATCGTCCTGGCTCTGCTCGCATTGCTGGTGGGGGTGATTGCCTGGCGTATCGTCGATCTGCAAGTGATGGATCAGGCCTTTCTGCAGGGCCAGGGTGATGCGCGCAGTGTTCGCCATATCCCGATTCCTGCTCACCGCGGTCTAATCACCGACCGTAATGGCGAGCCGCTGGCCGTCAGTACGCCGGTTACCACGCTGTGGGGCAACCCGAAGGAGCTACAGGCGGCGCGCGGGCGTTGGGCTGAGCTGGCCAAGGCGATCGGCCAGGACCCGACTGCCCTTTCGGAGCGGTTACAGCAGCAAGCAGCGCGGGAGTTCACCTATCTGGTGCGGGGTTTGACTCCCGAACAGGGACAAGCCGTACTCGATCTCAAAATTCCGGGTGTGTACGCCCAGGAAGAATTTCGCCGTTTCTATCCGGCAGGCGAAGTGGCCGCGCACCTGGTTGGCTTCACCGACATCGATGACCGTGGGCGCGAAGGCATGGAGCTGGCCTACGATGAGTGGCTGGCGGGAGTGCCAGGCAAGCGTCAGGTGCTCAAGGATCGTCGTGGGCGCCTGATCAAGGACGTCCAGGTGGTCAAGAATGCCAAGCCGGGCAAGCCGATGGCGCTGTCGATCGACTTGCGGCTGCAGTACCTGGCTCACAGCGAACTGCGCAACGTCGTTCAGGAATACGGCGCCAAGGCGGCGAGCCTGGTGATGGTCGACGTCAAGACCGGCGAAATCCTCGCCATGGCAAACCAGCCGACCTATAACCCCAACAACCGCCGCAATCTGCAACCGGCTGCGATGCGTAACCGAGCAATGATCGATGTGTTCGAGCCCGGTTCCACCGTTAAGCCATTCAGCATCGCGGCGGCGTTGGGAACCGGCAAGTATCAGCCGGATTCGGTGGTCAATACATTGCCGGGATGGATGCGTATCGGTCGCTACACCATCCGCGATGTCTCGCGCGGCGGCATGCTGACGCTCACCGGAATTCTGATGAAGTCGAGCAACGTCGGCATCAGCAAGATCGCTCTGGATATCGGCGCTGAGCCGGTCTATGCGGTAATGCAGCAGGCTGGCTTCGGTCAGGATACCGGGCTCGGCTTTCCGGGCGAGCGTGTCGGCAATCTCCCCAATCATCGCAAGTGGCGCGAGGCCGAAACCGCGTCGTTGGCCTATGGCTACGGTCTTTCTGTCACGGCCGTTCAGCTTGCCCATGCTTATGCCGTGCTTGGCAACGAGGGGGTGAACGTCCCGCTTTCGCTGCTGCGGCTCGATCGCAAGCAGGAAGGCGTGCAGGTCATCGATCAGAAGATCTCCGGAATCGTGCTGCAGATGCTGCGCGCTGTCGTGGAAGAGGAAGGCGGCGGTGGTGCGCGAGCGCAGGTGCCCGGCTATCACGTAGGTGGCAAGAGCGGAACGGCGAAGAAGATTTCCGGCACCGGCGGTTACACCAAGGATGCCTATCGGTCGTTCTTCGCCGGCGTGGCGCCGCTGTCGAACCCGCGCATCGCTGCGGTGGTCGTGGTCGACGAGCCGAGCAAGGGTCAGTACTACGGTGGCCTGGTGGCGGCGCCAGTGTTCGGCAAGGTCATGGCGCGCGCATTGCGATTGATGAATGTGGCGCCGGACAACCTGCCGCCGCCAACAGAAGTTCAGACCGCCGAAGCGGCGGCTGGCAAAGGAGGGCGCACCTGATGCCGATGCCACTGAACCAATTGCTGCCCCAGGCTGATAGCCCGGTCCTGATCCGCGAGCTGACCCTCGATAGCCGCAAGGTGCGTCCCGGGGACCTGTTTCTAGCCGTGCCAGGCTTGCAGCAGGATGGCCGCAGGCATATCGACGATGCTGTCGCGCGCGGTGCTGCGGCCGTTGCCTATGAGTCGGAAGGCGTCGAGCTGCAGCCGGTCGGCGACGCCGTGCTGGTGCCGGTTCGCCAGCTTGCCAGCCAGCTTTCGGCGATTGCTGGGCGCTTCTACGGCGAGCCGAGCCGGAGCCTGCATCTGATCGGCGTGACAGGCACGAACGGCAAGACCAGTGTCAGCCAGCTGGTCGCCCAGGCGCTCGATCGTCTCGGCGAGCGCTGCGGAATCATCGGCACGTTGGGCACAGGCTTTTATGGCGAGCTGGAGCTGGGACGCCATACCACTCCCGACGCGATTGGTGTGCAGGCCACGTTGGCCAATCTGAAAAAGCAGGACGCGCGAGCGGTGGCGATGGAGGTTTCCTCCCATGGGCTCGAGCAGGGCCGCGTGGCTGCCCTCGACTTCGACGTCGCGGTGTTCACCAATCTGTCGCGTGATCACCTCGATTACCACGGCACCATGGAGGCTTATGGCGCCGCCAAGGCCCGCCTGTTCGACGTACCCGGGTTGCGCTGCCGGGTGATCAATCTGGACGACGCCTTTGGCCGCGTGCTGGCAGCGCAGTCACATGAGTCGCGCTTGATCACCTATAGCCTGGACGACAGTTCGGCCTACCTGTACTGCCCGGACGCGCGGTTGGATGACGATGGCATTCACGCACGGTTGGTCACGCCGCAGGGCGAGCGCTCGCTGCGCAGCCCGCTGTTGGGGCGCTTCAACGTCAGCAACGTGCTGGCGGCTATCGGTGCACTGCTGGGCATGGACTACCCGCTGGATGAGATTCTTGCCGTGCTGCCCGAGCTACAGGGGCCTGCCGGACGGATGGAACGCCTGGGTGGCGGCGATCGACCGCTGGTCGTGGTCGACTACGCCCATACGCCCGACGCACTGGAGAAAGTGCTGACCGCGCTGCGTCCGCATGCACGCGGCAGGCTGGTCTGCCTGTTCGGCTGCGGCGGCGAACGTGATCGCGGCAAGCGCTCGCTGATGGCGCAGGTCGCCGAGCGGCTGGCCGATGCGGTCATCGTCACCGACGACAACCCGCGCAACGAGCCTGCCGAGCAGATTCTGGATGAGATCCGTCAGGGCTTCCGCCAGCCCGAGCGAGCGATTTTTACCACTGGACGTGGCGCCGCAATCGCCGCCTGCATCGCGCGCAGTCAGCCAGACGATGTCGTTCTGCTCGCCGGCAAGGGGCACGAGGACTATCAGGAAATCTGCGGTGTCCGCCAGCCATTCTCCGATCTCGACGAAGCCCGCAAGGCGCTATCCGCCTGGGAGAAGCACGATGCTTGAAGCGATGCGCCTGAGCCAGCTGCGCGAGCCCCTCGCCGGGCGTCTGGTGGGTGATGACGCCTGCTTCACGGCAGTAAGTACCGACAGCCGCGGCATTCAGCCGGGGCAGTTATTCATCGCGTTGACGGGCCCGCGCTTCGATGGCCACGCCTATCTTCGCGACGTGGCAGCCAAAGGCGCGGTCGCTGCATTGGTCGAGCGTGAGATCGAAGGTGCGGGGCTGCCGCAGTTGGTAGTGGCGGATACGCGGATTGCCCTCGGGCAGCTCGGGGCCTTGAATCGTGCTGCCTTCAACGGGCCGGTGGCGGCAATCACCGGTTCCAGCGGCAAGACCAGCGTCAAGGAGATGGTGGCCAGCATCCTGCGTGCCGCGTACGGACAAGACGCCGTGCTGGCCACCCGCGGCAACCTGAACAACGACCTCGGCGCGCCGCTGACGCTGCTCGAACTCTGCCCCCAGCATCGCGCTGCGGTCATCGAGTTGGGCGCCTCGCGCCCAGGCGAGATCGCCTACACCGTGGGACTGGTCCGTCCCCATGTCAGCCTGATCACCAACGCTGGCACCGCGCATGTCGGCGAGTTCGGTGGTCCGGAAAAGATCGTCGAGGCCAAGGGCGAGATCCTCGATGGGCTGGCCGCAGACGGTATTGCCGTGCTCAACCGCGACGACAAGGCCTACCCGGTTTGGGCCGCACGGGCTGCCGGCAAGCGTATCGTCAGTTTTGGCCTGCAGAATCCGCTGGCGGATTTCTATCCGGGTTCGATTGCCTTCGACATCCGTGGCTGCGTCAATTTCGTGCTGACCGGACCGCGTGGTGCCGTCCGGGTCCAGCTCAACCTGTTGGGGCGTCACAGCGTCGCCAATGCCCTGGCCGCGGCGGCTGCCGCGCATGCACTGGGCATTTCACCCGAGGCGATCGTTGCTGGTCTCGAGAACCTGGAACCGGTCAAAGGGCGTGGCGTGGCCCAGATGCTCGGCAACGGCGTGCGTCTGATCGATGACAGCTACAACGCCAACCCCGCATCGATCTGCGCGGCAATCGATGTGCTGGCTGGCTTTTCCGGTCGCACCATCCTTGCGCTGGGTGACATGGGCGAGCTGGGTGAGTGGGCCGAGCAGGGACATCGTGAGGTCGGCACCTATGCCGCCGGCAAGGTCGATGCGCTCTACGCGGTCGGACCGCTGATGGCCCATGCCGTCAATGCCTTTGGCGCCGGCGGGCGTCATTTTGCCGATCAGGCGAGCCTGATCGAGGCGCTGCGCGTCGAGCAGGGCAGCGCCACCACCATCCTGGTCAAGGGTTCGCGCAGTGCGGCGATGGACAAAGTCGTCGACGCCCTGTGCGGGTCTGTTATGGAGAAACATTGATGCTGCTGCTACTCGCCGAGTACCTGCAACAGTTCCACAAGGGCTTCGCGGTCTTCCAGTACCTGACCCTGCGCGGCATCCTTGGCGTGCTCACCGCGCTGGTGTTGTCGCTGTGGATGGGGCCTTGGCTGATCCGGACCCTGCAACTGCGGCAGATCGGCCAGGCGGTGCGTACCGATGGCCCTCAATCGCACCTGTCCAAATCCGGTACGCCTACCATGGGCGGCGCTCTGATTCTCAGCGCCATCACCATCAGCACACTGCTCTGGGCCGACTTGTCCAACCGCTATGTCTGGGTGGTGCTCGCGGTGACGCTGCTGTTCGGTGCAGTCGGCTGGGTGGACGACTACCGCAAGGTCATCGAGAAGAACTCGCGTGGCCTGCCGAGCCGCTGGAAGTATTTCTGGCAGTCGGTGTTCGGCATCGGCGCGGCGATCTTCCTTTATATGACGGCGCAGACGCCGGTAGAGACGACCCTGATCCTACCGCTGCTGAAGGATATCGAGATTCCGCTGGGTATCGGCTTCGTCGTGCTGACGTACTTCGTCATCGTCGGGTCGAGCAATGCGGTGAACCTCACCGATGGCCTCGACGGCCTGGCGATCATGCCAACGGTTATGGTCGGCGGTGGCCTGGGCATCTTCTGCTACCTGTCAGGCAACATGAACTTCGCCGAGTACCTGCTGATTCCCTACGTGCCGGGGGCCGGTGAGCTGATCGTATTCTGCGGTGCCCTGACCGGCGCTGGCCTGGGCTTTCTCTGGTTCAACACCTATCCGGCTCAGGTATTCATGGGCGACGTCGGCGCCCTGGCGCTGGGCGCCGCGCTGGGCACCATCGCCGTCATCGTTCGCCAGGAAGTGGTGCTGTTCATCATGGGCGGCGTTTTCGTGATGGAAACACTGTCGGTGATGATCCAGGTCGCCTCCTTCAAGCTGACCGGCAAGCGGGTCTTCCGCATGGCGCCGATCCATCACCATTTCGAACTCAAAGGCTGGCCTGAACCACGGGTGATCGTGCGCTTCTGGATCATCACCGTGATCCTCGTGCTGATCGGTCTTGCCACGTTGAAACTGAGGTAACAGAGAGTGCTCATCGCTTCCGACCAGTTCCGTATCGTTGTCGGCCTCGGCAAGAGCGGCATGTCCGTGGTTCGCCATCTGGCGCGCCGCGGGCTGCCGTTTGCGGTCGCCGACACGCGCGCGAACCCGCCGGAGTTGGACACGCTCAAGGCGCAATACCCTCAGGTCGAAGTACGTTGCGGCGAGCTGGACGTAGAGTTCCTCTGCCGTGCCAGCGAACTGCTGGTCAGCCCCGGGCTGGCCGTCAGCACTCCCGCGCTACAGGCTGCTGCCGCGCGCGGTGTGAAGCTCTCCGGCGATATTGATCTGTTCGCCCGCGAGGCCAAGGCGCCGATCGTCGCGATCACCGGCTCCAACGCCAAGAGCACGGTTACCACGCTGGTTGGCGAAATGGCCGCCGCGGCAGGGCGTAAGGTCGCTGTGGGTGGCAACCTGGGCACGCCGGCACTCGATCTGCTTGATGACGATGTCGAGCTCTACGTGCTAGAGCTGTCGAGTTTCCAGCTGGAAACCACGGACCAGCTGAACGCCGAGGTCGCTACCTGCCTGAATGTCAGCGAAGACCACATGGACCGCTACAGCGGGCTGCCGGCTTACCATCAGGCCAAGCACCGCATTTTCCGCGGAGCGCGGCAGGTGGTGATCAATCGCGATGACCGTCTGAGCCGGCCGCTGATCGGCGAAGATGTACCGGTCTGGTCGTTCGGCCTCGGCAAGCCGGATTTCAAGGGCTTCGGTTTGTTCGAGGAGCGTGGCGAGAAGTACCTCGCGTTCCAGTTCGAAGCGCTGATGCCGGTCGGTGAGTTGAAGATCCGCGGTGCACATAATCAGGCCAATGCCTTGGCAGCATTGGCGTTGGGGCATGCGGTCGGCCTGCCGTTCGACGCAATGCTGCAGACGCTGCGTTCGTTTGCCGGGTTGCCGCATCGCTGTCAGTGGGTCGGTCAGCATCAGGGCGTCGCGTTCTACGACGACTCCAAGGCGACCAATGTCGGCGCGGCGCTCGCGGCGATCGACGGTCTTGGTGCCGACATCGACGGCAAGCTAGTGCTCATCGCTGGCGGTGACGGCAAGGGCGCCGATTTTTCCGCTCTGCATGCACCGGTTGCGCGCTTCTGCCGTGCGGTGATTCTGCTCGGGCGCGATGCCGATCAGCTGGCTGTCGCGCTGGATGGTGCCGCGCCGCTGCTTCACGTGAGCTCGTTGAACGAGGCGGTACAGCAGGCGACCGCATGCGCCAAGACCGGCGATGCAGTGCTGCTCTCACCGGCTTGCGCCAGCCTCGACATGTTCAAGAATTTCGAGGAGCGCGGCCGTCTGTTCGCCGCAGCGGTGGAGGCGCTCAGCTGATGTTGGCCTTCCTGCGTACCGCACCTTCGCCACTGTTCGGCCCTCGCGGTCTGGATCTGGACTTCCCGCTGCTGGCCGGCTGCCTGGCGCTGCTCGGCCTGGGCCTGGTCATGATCACTTCGGCGTCCTCCGAGGTGGCGGCGGTGAACGCAGGTAACGCGCTGTATCACATGAGTCGTCACCTGGTGTACGTGGCGCTCGGCCTGGGGGCAGCGGCGGTGATGCTGCTGGTCCCTGTATCCACCTGGCAGCGGTTGGACTGGATGCTGCTGCTGGCTGCCTTCGGCCTGCTGATCCTGGTGCTGATTCCAGGTATCGGCCGCGAGGTGAACGGTTCGATGCGCTGGATCGGCTTCGGTGCCTTCAACGTGCAGCCGTCCGAGCTGGCGAAGGTGTTCGTGGTGATCTACCTCGCGGGATATCTGGTGCGCCGTCAGGAAGAGGTACGTGAGAGCTTCTGGGGCTTCGCCAAACCGTTCCTGGTATTGCTGCCGATGGCCTTCCTGCTGCTTATGGAGCCGGACTTCGGCGCCACCGTGGTGATGATGGGCTCGGCGGTGGCCATGCTCTTTCTCGGCGGCGTCGGGCTGATCCGCTTCAGCCTGCTGGTTGCCGCGGCCGTTGGCGCGGTGTTCGTGCTGGTGCAGACCCAGGAGTATCGTCTGCAGCGCCTGATCACCTTCACCGATCCGTGGGCCGACCAGTACGGCGCCGGCTACCAGCTGACGCAGGCGCTGATCGCCTTCGGGCGTGGTGAGTGGTTCGGTGTCGGACTGGGCAACAGCGTGCAGAAGCAGTTCTATCTGCCCGAGGCGCATACCGACTTCGTGTTCTCCGTGCTGGCCGAGGAACTGGGCATGGTCGGCGCGTTGCTGACCATTCTGCTGTTCGCTTTCGTCGGTGTGCGTGCGCTGTACATTGGTCTGCGCGCGGAAAAGGCTCGGCAGTTCTTCGCCGCCTATGTGGCGTGGGGCATGGCATTCCTCTGGCTCGGCCAGTTCCTGATCAACGTTGGAGTGAACGTCGGCCTGCTGCCCACCAAGGGATTGACCCTGCCGTTCCTCAGCTACGGCGGCAGTTCGCTGGTGGTGACCTGCGCAAGCATGGCGCTGCTGCTGCGTATCGAATGGGAAAGCCGCACGGTGCTAGGCAGCGAGGATGTCGAGTTCAGCGAGGCGGACTTCGACGAGGCGCCGGCCGCCAAGGAGGTCGCCCATGGCCGCTAATGTATTGATCATGGCCGGCGGGACCGGCGGCCACGTTTTTCCTGCCCTGGCCTGTGCCCGGGAGTTCCAGGCGCGCGGTTATGCCGTGCATTGGCTGGGAACGCCGCGCGGCATCGAGAACGAGCTGGTGCCGGCTGCCGGCCTGCCTTTGCATCTGATCCAGGTCAGTGGGTTGCGCGGCAAGAATCTGCTGGCGCTGCTCAAGGCACCTTGGCAACTGTTCCGATCGCTGCTGCAGGCGCGGCGGATCATCAGCGAGATCAAGCCGGTCTGTGTACTCGGACTAGGCGGTTATGTCACCGGCCCGGGCGGCCTGGCGGCGAAGCTTGCCGGCGCGCCGCTGATCATTCACGAGCAGAACGCCGTGGCCGGGACCGCCAATCGCAGCCTGGTGCCGTTGGCTCGTCGTGTCTGCGAGGCCTTCCCGGATACCTTCAAGGCCAGCGACAAGCGTCGTACCACCGGCAATCCGGTGCGCGAGGAACTGTTCCTCGAGACACCGCGCGATACGCTGACCGGCCGTCGTCCGCGTCTGCTGGTTCTGGGGGGCAGTCTGGGTGCCGAACCGTTGAACAAGCTGCTGCCGGCCGCGCTGGCTCAGGTGTCGGCGGAGTTGCGCCCCGAGGTGTTCCATCAGGCTGGCAAGCAGCACGCCGAAATCACCAAACAGCGCTACGTCGAGGCGGGAGTCGAGGCCGAGGTCGCGCCCTTCATCAAGGACATGGCGCGGGCCTATGCCTGGGCGGACCTGGTGATTTGCCGTGCCGGAGCGCTAACCGTCTGCGAGTTGGCGGCTGCCGGTCTGCCGTCGTTCCTCGTTCCGTTGCCCCATGCAATCGATGATCACCAGACACGCAACGCCGAATATCTGGCGAAGGAAGGCGCTGCCGTTCTTCTGCCACAAGCCAAGACTGATGCCGCCGTGCTTGCCGCACGGCTGACCGAGGTAATGATGCAGCCGGAAAAACTCAAGGCCATGGGAGCCACCGCACGCCGGCTGGCTCGGCCGGATGCCACCCGTCGCGTGGTCGATATCTGTCTGGAGGTGGCCAATGGCTAAGTCTCCCGCAGCCGTGAAAGCCGAAGTGCGGCGCATGCGGCGCATCCGGCGTATCCATTTCGTCGGTATCGGCGGTGTCGGCATGTGCGGCATCGCCGAGGTGCTGCTCAACCTGGGCTATGAAGTGTCCGGCTCCGATCTCAAGGAGTCGGCGAGCACCGAGCGTTTGCAAAGTTTCGGCGCGCAGATCTTTATCGGCCATCAGGCCGGCAATGTCGCCGGCGCCGATGTGCTGGTGGTGTCCAGCGCGATCAATGCGGCCAACCCGGAAGTGGCGTTGGCGCTGGAACAACGCATTCCGGTGGTACCACGAGCCGAGATGCTTGCCGAACTGATGCGCTATCGCCACGGTATCGCGGTCGCCGGTACGCACGGCAAGACCACGACCACCAGCCTGTTGGCGTCGGTGTTCGCCGCCGGCGGCCTGGACCCGACCTTCGTCATCGGTGGTCGCCTGACTGCGGCCGGCACCAATGCACAGCTCGGCAGCAGTCGTTACCTGATCGCCGAGGCGGACGAGAGCGACGCCAGCTTCCTCCATCTGCAGCCGATGGTGGCGGTGGTGACCAATATCGACGCCGACCACATGAGCACCTACGGCGGTGACTTCGGCAAGCTGAAGAGAACCTTCGTCGAGTTCCTGCACAACCTGCCGTTCTACGGTTTGGCGGTGCTCTGTGTCGACGACCCGGTCGTGCGCGAAATTATTCCGCAGATTGGTCGCCCGACCACTACCTATGGCGTCAGCGAGGACGCCGACGTGCGGGCCATCAACATCCGTCAGGAAGGTATGCGGACCCATTTCACGGTGCTGCGTGCCGGCTGCGAGCCGCTGGATGTCTCGGTGAACATGCCGGGCAACCACAACGTGCTCAACGCCTTGGCGACCATTGCCATCGCAACTGACGAAGGCATTGACGACGAGGCCATCGTGCAGGGCCTGTCGCAGTTCGAGGGCGTCGGTCGGCGCTTCCAGGTCTATGGCCAACTGCCGGTCGAAGGCGGCAGCGTGATGCTGGTGGACGACTACGGCCACCATCCGCGCGAAGTGGCGGCCGTCATCAAAGCCGTGCGCGGCGGCTGGCCGGAGCGACGCCTGGTGATGGTCTACCAGCCGCATCGTTTCAGCCGTACTCGTGATCTGTACGACGACTTCGTGCAGGTGCTGGCAGATGCCAACGTGCTGTTGCTGATGGAAGTGTATCCGGCCGGCGAGGAGCCGATTCCCGGCGCCGATAGCCGCCAGCTGTGCCACAGCATTCGGCAGCGTGGTCAGCTCGATCCGATCTACGTGGAGCGGGGCAGTGATCTCGCGCCGGTGATAAAGCCGTTGCTGCGTGCCGGCGACATCCTGCTCTGTCAGGGTGCCGGTGATATCGGTGGCGTGGCCCCGCAACTGATCAAAAGCCCCCTGTTTAGCGGCGCCGAAGGTACCGCGAGGAAGAATTCATGAGTGCCCTGCAATCGACCCGCGCCCCGCAGGCTTTCGGCCGTGTCGCCGTGCTGTTCGGTGGCAAGAGCGCCGAGCGCGAGATCTCCCTGAAATCCGGCGCGGCCGTGTTGGAAGCGCTCTGTGCGGCTGGTGTGGATGCGTTCGGCATCGATGTCGGTGACGATCTGCTGCAGCGTCTGGGTAGCGAACGTATCGACCGCGCATTCATCGTCCTGCATGGCCGCGGCGGCGAGGATGGCAGCATGCAGGGCCTGCTCGAATGTGCCGGCATCCCTTACACCGGGAGCGGCATACTGGCTTCAGCTCTGGCGATGGACAAGCTGCGGACCAAGCAGGTCTGGCAGAGTCTCGGCCTGCCGACACCGCGTCATGCCGTGCTGGCCAGCGAGGATGACTGTCACGCTGCCGCCGCAGCACTGGGCTTCCCGTTGATCGTCAAGCCGGCCCATGAAGGCTCCAGTATCGGCATGGCCAAGGTCGCCGGGATTGCCGAACTGATCGCTGCGTGGCGGGCTGCGAGTGCCTACGACTCGCAGGTGCTGGTCGAGCAGTGGATTCAGGGTCCCGAGTTCACCATCGCCGTCCTGCGTGGCGAGGTACTGCCGCCCATCGGGCTGGGTACCCCGCACAGTTTTTACGACTACGACGCCAAGTACCTGGCCTCCGATACCCAGTACCGCATTCCCTGTGGACTCGATCCTGCCAAGGAGCAACAGCTGAAGGAACTCTCGGCGCGGGCCTGCGAGGCAGTGGGTGTGCGCGGCTGGGCACGGGTCGACGTGATGCAGGATGACAACGGCGATTTCTGGCTGCTGGAGGTGAATACCGTGCCAGGCATGACTGACCACAGTCTAGTGCCGATGGCTGCACGGGCGGCTGGGCTGGACTTCCAGCAACTGGTGCTGAGCATTCTGGAAGACAGCGTCGGAGCGGGGAACTAAGCATGATCACCACGCTGCGTCATTCGCAACCCGGAGGCGGCCGCACTTCGCGCAAGCCGGCGCCGCGTGGGGCGAGTCGCCTGGTGGAACGTGAGCCGTTGTCTGCGCGCCTGCCTCGGCCAAGCCTGGGCGGAATCAAACGCTTCGTCTGGCCGCTGTTGCTGGTTGGCCTGGCGGTCGGCCTCTACGAGCTAGGGGAACGTCTGTTGCCTTATGCCGATCGGCCTATCACCAAGGTCAGCGTGCAAGGCGAGTTGAGCTATGTGGCTCGAGACGCGGTACAGCAGCGCATCGCACCATTCGTCGAGGCAAGTTTCTTCAAGGTTGATCTGAATGCCTTGCGCCACGACCTCGAGCAGATGCCCTGGATCGCCCATGTCGAGGTGCGCCGCGTATGGCCGGATCAGGTGCAGGTGAGTCTGGAGGAGCAACTGCCGATCGCCCGCTGGGGCGACGAGGCCCTGCTGAACAATAAGGGGCAGGCTTTCGCGCCGAATAACCTCAATCATTATGAACACTTACCGCAATTGCATGGTCCGAAGCGGGCTCAGCAACGGGTCATGCAGCAGTACCAGATGCTCAGCCAGATGCTTCGGCCGCTGGGCTTCTCCATCGCAAGCCTGGAACTGCGGGAGCGGGGCAGCTGGTTCCTGACCACCAGCCAGGGCATCGAGCTGTTGCTGGGACGGGACCACGTGGTGGAAAAAATGCGCCGTTTCAATGCCATCTATCAAAAGGCGCTGCAGACGGAAAGCGAGAAAATTGCACGGATCGACCTGCGTTATGCCAACGGCCTGGCCGTTGCCTGGCGTGAGCCGATCCCGGCGGCGACGGACATGACCGTCGCCGTGAAGAATTGAGGAACGAAACAAAATGTCTAGCGTGCAAAGCGGCAAGATGATCGTCGGTCTCGACATCGGCACCTCTAAGGTGGTCGCGCTGGTGGGCGAGGTGACGGCCGACGGTGAACTGGAGATCGTCGGCATCGGCACTCATCCGTCCCGCGGCCTGAAGAAGGGCGTGGTAGTCAACATCGAGTCCACCGTGCAGTCGATCCAGCGTGCCGTCGAGGAGGCCCAGCTGATGGCCGGCTGCCGTATTCACTCGGCCTTCGTTGGCCTGGCCGGCAACCATATCCGCAGCCTGAACTCCCATGGAATCGTGGCGATTCGTGACCGCGAAGTCAGCAGTGCGGACCTCGAGCGCGTGCTCGATGCCGCTCAGGCGGTGGCGATTCCTGCGGATCAGCGCGTGCTGCACACGCTGCCGCAGGATTACGTGATCGACAATCAGGAAGGCGTGCGTGAACCCTTGGGCATGTCCGGGGTACGCCTGGAAGCCAAGGTGCATGTCGTGACCTGTGCGGTAAATGCTGCGCAGAACATCGAGAAATGCGTGCGTCGCTGCGGTCTGGAGGTTGACGACATCATTCTCGAGCAGCTGGCCTCGGCGCACGCGGTACTGACCGATGACGAAAAGGAGCTGGGCGTGTGCCTGGTGGATATCGGCGGCGGCACTACCGACATCTGCATCTTCACCGAAGGGGCGATTCGCCATACGGCGGTGATCCCGATCGCCGGTGACCAGGTCACCAACGACATCGCGATGGCCCTGCGCACCCCCACGCAGTACGCCGAGGAAATCAAGATTCGCTATGCCTGCGCACTGGCCAAGCTGGCCGGCGCCGGCGAAACCATCAAAGTGCCGAGCGTGGGTGAGCGCCCGCCGCGCGAGCTATCCCGTCAGGCCTTGGCCGAAGTGGTGGAGCCGCGTTACGACGAACTGTTCACGCTGATCCAGGCCGAGCTGCGGCGCAGCGGTTACGAAGATCTGGTACCGGCCGGCATCGTGCTGACCGGCGGCACGTCGAAGATGGAAGGTGCAGTCGAACTGGCCGAAGAGATTTTCCATATGCCGGTACGTCTGGGCGTTCCGCATACGGTCAAGGGACTGAATGACGTGGTGCGCAATCCGATATACGCAACCGGTGTCGGCCTGCTGCTCTACGGTCTGCAAAAGCAGGCCGATGGTGTCGGCCCGCGCGGTACCGGCAGCTTCAACGAAGAAACCAAAACATCTGTTCTGGATCGGCTCAAAGGCTGGATCCAGGGCAATTTCTAAGCAGTACGCGGCAACTCAAAACTAGAAAGCTGGAAGGAGAGAGGGAAATGTTCGAACTCGTAGATCATACCCCGCAAAGTGCAGTCATCAAGGTCATCGGCGTCGGCGGTGGTGGCGGCAATGCCGTCAATCACATGGTCCGTAACAACGTCGAGGGCGTCGAATTCATCTGTGCCAACACCGACGCACAAGCGCTGAAGAAAATCGAAGCGCGTACCGTGCTGCAGCTCGGCTCGGCGATCACCAAGGGCCTGGGCGCCGGGACCAATCCGGACATCGGTCGCCAGGCGGCGATGGAAGATCGCGAGCGCATCGCCGAAGTGCTTGAAGGCGCCGACATGGTGTTCATCACCACCGGCATGGGCGGCGGCACCGGTACCGGCGCGGCGCCGATCATCGCGTCGGTGGCCAAGGAAATGGGCATCCTCACCGTTGCTGTGGTCACTCGTCCGTTCCCGTTTGAGGGCCGTCGCCGCATGCAGGTGGCCGACGAAGGCATTCGCGCGCTGTCCGAATGCGTCGACTCGCTGATCACCATTCCCAACGAGAAGCTGCTGACCATCCTCGGCAAGGACGCCAGCCTGCTGTCCGCCTTCGCCAAGGCTGACGACGTGCTGACCGGCGCGGTGCGCGGCATCTCCGACATCATGCAGCGTCCGGGTCTGATGAACGTCGACTTCGCTGACGTCAAGACCGTCATGGGCGAGATGGGCATGGCGATGATGGGCACTGGCTGCGCCACTGGTCCGAATCGTGCGCGTGAGGCCACCGAGGCGGCGATCCGCAACCCGCTGCTGGAAGACGTGAACCTGCAGGGTGCCCGCGGCATTCTGGTGAACATCACTGCCGGCCTGGATCTGTCCCTGGGTGAATATGCCGCCGTGGGTGAAATCATCGAAGCCTTCGCTTCCGATGAGGCCACCGTGAAGGTAGGCGCCGTGATCGATCCGGACATGCGCGACGAGCTGCACGTGACCGTGGTCGCTACTGGCCTGGGTCCGCGCAACGAGAAGCCGGTGAAGGTCGTGGACAATACTCTGCAGACCACCGTGGCTGCGTCCGCCCCGGTCGCGCCGCGTCAGGAGCAGGCTGCGGTGAACTATCGCGACCTCGAGCGTCCGACCGTGATGCGCAACCAGGCTCATGCTGCGGCTACCGCGGCGAAACTGAACCCGCAAGAAGATCTGGATTACCTCGATATTCCGGCCTTCCTGCGTCGTCAGGCCGATTGATTGAAGTTATCAGGAGTATTGGTGTGATTGGTGTTCAGCAAAGTTGGCATCTGCTATTATCGCCGGCAATTGTTGAAAACAATTCGCAACTAGTGCTATAGCGAACCAAAGGCCATGATCAGACAACGCACCCTGAAGAACATCATTCGCGCTACCGGCGTCGGCTTGCATTCGGGAGAGAAGGTTTACCTGACCCTGAAACCGGCACCGGTAGACACCGGAATCGTGTTCTGTCGTACCGACCTCAATCCGCCTGTCGAGATTCCTGCTCGGGCGGAGAACGTGGGTGAAACCACCATGTCCACGACGCTGGTCAACGGTGACGTCAAGGTCGACACAGTGGAGCATCTGCTTTCGGCGATGGCCGGACTGGGGATCGACAATGCCTACGTCGAGCTCTCCGCTTCGGAAGTGCCGATCATGGATGGCAGTGCCGGGCCGTTCGTATTCCTGATTCAATCAGCCGGTCTGCAGGAGCAGGACGCGCCGAAGAAGTTCATTCGAATCAAGCGTGAAGTGACCGTTGAGGAAGGCGACAAGCGTGCGACCTTCCTGCCGTTCGACGGTTTCAAGGTGAGCTTCGAGATCGATTTCGACCATCCAGTGTTCAAGGGCCGTACCCAGACCGCCAGTGTGGATTTCTCCAGTACTTCCTTCGTCAAGGAAGTCAGCCGTGCGCGAACCTTCGGGTTCATGCGCGACATCGAATTCCTGCGCTCGCATAATCTGGCTCTCGGCGGCAGCGTGGAGAATGCCATCGTGGTGGACGAGAATCGTGTGCTCAACGAAGACGGCCTGCGTTACGAGGACGAGTTCGTCAAGCACAAGATTCTGGACGCTATCGGTGATCTCTATCTGCTAGGTACCAGCCTGATTGGCGAATTCCGTGGCTTCAAGTCCGGGCACGCATTGAACAATCGTCTGCTGCGCACCCTCATGGCCCAGAAGGATGCGTGGGAGCTGGTCACCTTCGATGACTCTCAGACCGCCCCGATCTCCTATATGCGTCCGGCGGCAGCCGGCTAAGCAATACCTCTCTTCCTGAAATTCTTAAGCCACCTTCGGGTGGCTTTTTTTTGCCTATCTTTTGCGGTGGCTGGTCCAGCACCTGAGCATCACGTCAGCTGTTGTCGTTTTGCTCTGGCGGTTCTGGTTGCTCCGGATCTCCAAGCGGTAGCGGCTCGTCCGGTTCCTCGCGTTTGGGATTATCAGCGGCGGGTAGGTCGGGGAAGTGGTCGGTCTCGGTGGACATGGGCAGTTCTCCGGTTCAGCTAAGTGCACGGATCAGTTCGGCCTTGCGCATCTTCGAACGTCCTTGGACATCACGCTCGCGGGCCTTTTGCAGCAGTTCGTTGCGGGTCATGTCGCTGAGTGAGGTGCTGGCAGACTTCCCGCGCCCGCGTGCTGAGCCGCGATTGGGCGAATCGCCCTGGCGCGCTTTGGCGGCACGCTGGGCAGAGTCCTTGCGATCGGCCCGCTTGGCGATTTCGCTTTTCTTGCGCCCTGAACCGCCCTTGCGCTCGCCACCGCCGGATTGCTTGTTGACGGTCGCCCAGGCGCGTGCTTTGGCTTCCTGCTCGGGGACGCCTCGCTGTTCGTAGTTCTCCTCGATATGCTCCGCCTTGCGTTGCTGCTTGTCGGTGTACTTGGATTTATCCCCACGAGGCATGAGTGTTCTCCTTGGCCGATATTGCAGATAGGTGATTGCGGATAAGTCATCAGTTCGTCTGCGGCGTAACCCGCCAGATGACATTGCCGACATCGTCTGCCACCAGCAGGGCGCCTGCTTTGTCGACCGTCACGCCGACCGGGCGCCCCATGGCCTCGCCGTCTTCGTTGACGAAGCCGGTCAGCACATCCTCGGCGTGACCGGCGGGCTTGCCATCGCGGAAGGGAATGAAGACCACCTTGTAGCCACTGCGAGGTTTGCGGTTCCACGAGCCATGCTGGCCGACGAACGCACCGTTGGCGTAACGCTCCGGCAGCAGTTTGCCGTCGTAGAAGGCCAGCCCCAGAGAGGCGGTGTGGGCGCCCAGCGCGTAGTCCGGGACAATCGCCTTGGCCACCAGATCCGGACGTGGCGGTTTGACCCGCTTGTCGACGTGTTGGCCGTAGTAGCTGTAAGGCCAACCGTAGAAGCCGCCTTCCTGCACCGAGGTCATGTAATCCGGAACCAGATCACTGCCGATCTCGTCGCGCTCGTTGACGGTAGTCCACAGCGCTCCGCTATCGGGCTGCCAGGCCAGGCCGTTGGGGTTGCGTAGTCCGGAGGCGAAGAGTCGCAGCGTCCCGGCCTGAGGGTCCACTTCGAGAATGGCCGCGCGGTTCTCCTCAGCCTGCATGCCGTTCTCGGCGACGTTGCTGTTCGAGCCGCTGGTTACATAGAGACGCGAGCCGTCCGCGCTGGCGATGACGTTCTTGGTCCAGTGGTGGTTGATCGGGCCTGCCGGCAAGTCGACGACCTTCTCGCCTGACGCCCTGTCGAGATGCATGACGTCTTGCTGGTAAGGGAAGCGGAGCAATGCATCGGTGTTGGCCACGTACAGCTGATCGTCGACCAAGGTCATGCCGAATGGCGAGTTGAGCCCTTCGAGGAAGACGCTGCGCTGTTCCGGCTGGCCGTCGCCATCACGGTCGCGCAACAGGGTAATGCGATTGGCGCTGGGGGTACCGGAGCCTGCACGGGCCATGACCTTCTTCATGATCCAGCCGCGAATGCCCTGGCTGTCTTCCTTGGGCGGCGCGTCCGATTCGGCGACCAGCACGTCGCCATTGGGCAGTACGTAAATCCAGCGTGGGTGTTCCAGGCCGTCGACAAACGTGGCGACCTCCAGGCCGGGAGCGGCCTGCGGCTTGGCGCCCTCAGGCCAGCCCTTGGCAGGCGCGATGTTGACGGTGGGCAGCAGCGTCTTGTGCGGCTCCGGCAGCGCGGGGTTGGGGCCGTAACCGGACTCCACCGGTGCCTTCGCGGTATCACCGCAGCCGGCGAGAGTCAGGGCTAGGGTGGCAGTGGTCAGACAGGGGCGGGCAAAGCGCATGGTCGACTCCTGGCGCGGGCTTGTCCGATCTACGACCGCCCAGGCAGCCACATCGTTCGGTCGCTCGTCAGTGCCTGCGCATCTCGCGATGCTTGCGCGCTGCGCGGCGTACCGCATAACGCTCCAGAGGAGGCATCAGCAGCAATACCAGCAGGGCGAGCAGCGTACTCAGGACGGCCGTCGCCTCGTGACCTAGCCCGGCGGCGACGCCGATTGCCGCGGTCATCCAGATGCCAGCGGCGGTGGTGAGGCCTTGCACGTCTTCGATGGAGTTGCCCTTGAGAATGGTTCCTGCACCCAGAAAGCCCACGCCAGTGACGATGCCCTGCATGACCCTGGAGATATCCTCCTTGGGTACGCCGGCCTGCAAGGGCACCAGAACGAAGAGGGCAGCGCCCAAGGCCACCAGCATGTGGGTGCGCAGGCCTGCGGCCTTGCGTCTAAGCTCGCGCTCGTAGCCGAGCATACCGCCGAGCAGCGCGGCAATCAGCAGGCGTGTGCTGACGCGCACCGCCTCGTCCAGATCAGGAATGTCCGAAAACTCCGCGCTGATCGTCCGCGTCACGATGTCCCACCACTCCATGCCGCTCTCCGGATTCGCCTCGACGTTCTACGTTGGAGTCGGGCCGGCGTTTGCGGGTTCGCTAGTCGGTCACCTCGAAGCGCAGCATGCCGATCATCTGCCCCGCTTCGGTAACCACCCGCACGCGCCATTTGCCTGCCGGTCGCGCCGGGAAGTTGCGCTTGTGCGTCCAGGCGCGGTAGCCCGCCTCGCGTCCGCCGCTGATGTCGAGGGCGATGCGATCGACCTTGCGGCCGTTGTGCAGCCACTCATGGTAGATACGCTCCTTCAGCCCGCGGGGCGCGTTGATTGCAGTGAAGGCATAGAGACCGTTGTCGTGCAGTTCGGCTGTGCTCAGTTGACGCAGGCTCTTGCCGGGCTTGCGTTGGCGATCATCGAGGCTCACCGTCACGGCGACATCGGTGAGCCACAGTGTCGCTGGCGGTACCCAGGTGCGCCCGAGCCAGCCGGCACCACCCAGCGCGGCCGCTAACACCAGTACGCCCAGCAGGCTACGCCAGCTCCATTGCGTAAACAGGCTGCCCAGACTTGGCAGCGCCAGCACCACGGCAACGGCGAGGGCCAGCTGATAGCTCTGCGGAGTCGACAGATGCAGCATGATCGGCAGCGCGGTGAGCAGGACGGCGAACAGCGTCAGTGCATGAAAACCCAGGTAGATCCAGCGCCGCGGCGCCAGCCAGCGGTAGTACAACGGATCGATCAGCGATACCAGGGCGGCGACACCGAGCAGTCCGGTGAACAGCGCCTGCCCGCTGTTCCAAGTGGTGGTGATGGCGAAGAACGGGATGATGAAGAACAGGCTTTCCTGATGCACCATTTGTGTCGCGTAGCGCAGCAGGGGCGCGGGGATCTGCCAACCGAACCAGCGTTTCAGGTTGCGTCGCAGGCTTTGCTCGAGCGCCAGCCAGACCCAACTGATCAGCATGATCAGCGCGATGCCCTTGGCCAGCCCGGCATGGCGCTCCACCAACAGGAAGCTCGCCAAGCCGGAGCAGAAGCCGAATAGCGCGATGGTCCCCGGGTAGCGACGGACCAGGCGGCTGAGCTGGTCGATCAGGCGGGGCAGCTGAGTCTTCAGAAACATGCGGCGATAACTCTGACCCGTTGGCTGCATCCAGTATGGACAAGCTGGGGCGGTGAAGAAGGTAAGCGCAGGCGATGGGGCGACGGCAGGTTGTGCGGCCACAGACCGGCCGCACAATGGGCCCGATACTGCGGGTCGGTCAAGCGGCGTGGTAGTTGGATCAGCGGGTGTTGGCGGTTTCTTCCGGCATCGTCGAGGAGTGATGGCTGGTGATCAGCCAGCGCTGCTCCTGTGGATACCATTTGTAGGTGAAGGTGTAGCGCGCCTGCACTGCCGAGCCATCGGCGAAGTGGAAGGTGTAGAGCCCGGTATCAAGGGCGGTGGTGCAACCGATCTGTACCATCCGCGAGTCGATGGTGCCCGTCGGGCGCTTGGTCATGAAGTGCGAGAAATAGTCCTCCTTGGCGGCCGCCGAGCGTCTTGGGGTGTTCGACTGGGTGGGCAACAGTAACGAGTTGGCGGCGTAGTTATTGACCACCTGCTTGGGGACGCCGCTTTGCAAATCCTCGTTCCAGCGTACGAACAAGGCGGCGATGTCGTCTTCGCGAGCGGGCTGGCAGGTCTCGGTGGCGGCCTGGATGGAGATGGACAGCAGGCTTGCGGCGCCGGCGAGCAGCATGGATATGGTGTGGTTCATTGCGGGTCCCGGATCGGTGTGGATGGGGGCGCGCTGTTCCGCGCATCGGCGGTTGGCCGACCCGGGTGTGACCGTCCGTAGGTGACGGCATTCCATGACTTGATAGGTTTTTGCCTGGGACTGTTCGCCGCAGCCGTCGGCATGTTATCCCCGTTAGTTGTGCAACGAGTTGTGGATAAGTACTGAATGACTTGTCCTGAGCCTTGCGCTGCGGGGCGTTCGGCGTCTTGATCATTTATTGATCGTTGGCCTTGGAGTGGGTTCCGGAAAGCGATCTCGGCAAAGCTCAGGTGCAGAATCGCGCTTCGCTCGTGCTTATCCCCGGTTACTGTGAATCACGTTGTGGATAACATGGGCAAGGCTCGCTGGAAGCCCTGCCAGGCGACGGCTGTAGCGATGCGGTTGAAATTTGAGCAGCGCAGCCGCGGGCGAGCTCAGCTTGGCGTACGGTCGTGCCATTTGGCTACCACGGTGGGCTGCCAGTTCACCAGCAATTGCAACAGCGTTGCGGGGCAATCGCTGCGCTGGAGCATGGCGCGGTGCGGGGCGCGCACGAAGCCTTCGTCCACCAGGTGATCGAGGAAATGGCTGAGCTTGCTATAGAAATGATCGACATCCAGTAGGCCCAACGGCTTGCGATGGTAGCCGAGCTGGCCCCATGTCCAGACCTCGAAGAGCTCCTCCAGTGTCCCGAGCCCTCCCGGCAGTGCGATGAAGGCATCGGATAGCTCGGCCATCCGCGCCTTGCGGGCGTGCATGCCATCCACTACTTCCAGGCGAGTCAGGCCGCTATGGCCGACCTCGGCATCCTTCAGGCTCTGCGGAATGATGCCGACGACTTCACCGCCGGCAGCCATCGCGGCATCGGCGACTACACCCATCAGACCGACCGCGCCGCCACCATAGACGAGCCTTATGCCATTGGCGGCCAGCGTTTCGCCCAGTGCTGCAGCCGCCTCTCGGTAGACGGGATTGGTGCCTGTGCTGGCGCCGCAGAATACGCAAACGGAACGTAGGGACATGATGGGATTCCAACAAGAGCGGGCCCGAAGAGTACCGCCGTGCCCCTGCTGTGGCCAAGCCTGTCAGCCGATCACTCGTCCGGGCAGGCACCGCTGGCAGCGGATGCGTAGTTGGCGAACAGGCGTTGGAAAAAGGTGTGGCTGAACATGATACGGCTCCCGCTCTGACTGGACGCCCCCATGCTAGGTCTGAAATCGCCGGCTGCCTCGTTGATTTCGGCCATCGCGTCCATAGGAGAAAACGACACGTCACGCGTCTGCTGGCCGTTATCCCCTGAACCTGTGTAACAGTCTGTGGATAACCATTGGGTGGAACTGCGGCGGTGCGATGAAGCCTGGCTTGCGAAGGATCGTGTGATTTTCCATCAACGGTTGCTTTATAGAGGGGAAAGCCCAATTTAGAGGGCTTGCGCCGGATCGTTGGACTCCGTTAATGCCACGCCAAGCTAGCCGCCGTTATCCCCGGATGCTGTGGAAACTGCTGTGCATAAGTTGGTGGGAAACCTCTGCGAAGCGCAGTACCACAGGGCTGCGCAGCTTCGTCTAAAAAATGATCACAGGTCTCCGCGTATCCCGGCCCGTTATGCTCAGTCATTCATTCAGGGCCGGTTGATTGCCGCGCTTAGCCAGGCTGCCGGACACTCACCTCTCCACGACAAGCCAAGGATCCAACAATGACGCAAGCCATCCGCTTTGAAGACCAAGTGGTTATCGTGACCGGAGCCGGCGGCGGCCTTGGGCGCGCCCATGCTCTACTGTTCGCTCGGCACGGTGCTCGCGTGGTCGTCAATGACCTGGGCGGTAGCGCCCAAGGCGAAGGCGCTAACAGTTCGGCTGCCGATCAGGTGGTTGAGGAGATTCGTCAGGCTGGCGGTACGGCGGTGGCCAATCATGATTCGGTTATCGACGGCCAGCGTATCGTTGAACAGGCGCTGGACGCGTTCGGTCGCGTCGATGTGGTGGTAAACAACGCCGGTATTTTGCGCGATAAGACCTTCCACAAGATGGAGGATGCCGACTGGGACCTGGTTTACCGCGTGCATGTCGAAGGTGCCTACAAGATCACGCGTGCCGCCTGGCCGCTGATGCGCGAGCAGGGCTACGGCCGGGTGATCTTCACGGCGTCCACGTCGGGCATCTACGGCAACTTCGGTCAGGCCAACTACGGCATGGCCAAGCTCGGCCTCTACGGCCTAACCCGCACGTTGGCGCTGGAGGGTCGCAAGAGCAACATCCTGGTCAACGCCATCGCGCCCACCGGCGGCACGCGCATGACCGAAGGACTGATTCCGCCCCAGGTGTTCGAGCAGCTTAAGCCGGAGCTGGTGAGCCCGTTGGTCGTGTATCTGGCGAGCGCGCAATGTCAGGAGACCGCCGGGCTGTTCGAGGTGGGCGGTGGCTGGATGGGCAAGGTGCGCTGGGAGCGTAGCCTGGGTTTCGGGTTCGATCCGAAGGCCGGATTCGATGCCGAGGATGTCGCCGCCAACTGGCAGCAGATCTGCGACTTCAGCGATGCCGCGCACCCGGCGGACAACCTCGAGGCGTTGAAAGAGATGATGGCCAACCTGCAGAAGTACGCCGGCTGAGCACCTGGCGCTGCGCGACAGCCGGGCGGAGCCGGCCGGCTGCCGCGCGAGATCAGGCCGGTTGCGGCAAGGACTCGCTGTCTGCCTGCAACAGCCGTATGGCTTTCTCCCGTGCCTGGGTCAGGTCACGCACATACAGCAGGTGCCCCTGCAGCCGGTGGATGCCGGCGCGCCGCAGTTTCAGACGGACTCGGGCATTGCTGCCGCTGAGAATGAGTGTGACACCGAGGCGTCGGTAGTCGATCAGCACGTTTTCCAGTGCAGCCAGGGCGGTCATGTCCAGCATGGGCACCGCACTGATATCGACGATCACCACCTTTACCTCGGGATTGAAGCGTCGCAGCGCCCCCAGCGCTTTTTCCGCAGCACCGAAGAACAGCGGTCCGCGGATGGCGTAGGCGGCCACATGGATGGGCAGATCGGCGAGGATACGGCCCTGGTCGCGCGATAACCCGGTAGTGTCGGTGAGCTCGCTCATGCGCTTGATGAACAGGCCGGCGGCCAGCAGCAGGCCGACGCCCACCGCCAGCACCATATCGAACAGCACGGTCAGGATCAGGCAGGTCAGCAGTACCAGCACGTCGCTGCGTGGGGCGATGCGCAGCACGTGTACGACATGCGGCGCTTCACTCATGTTCCACGCCACCATCAGCAGCAACGCCGCCAGCGCTGCCATCGGCAGGTAACTGAACAGAGGCGCAAGCCAGAGAATCGCCACCAGCACCACGCCGGCATGGATGATTGCCGCCAGCGGCGAGAACGCGCCGGCGCGCACGTTGGCGGCGCTGCGGGCGATGGCGGCGGTGGCGGTGATACCGCCGAATAGCGGTGCGATCAGGTTGCCAAGACCCTGGCCGATCAGTTCGCCGTTGGGCTCATGGTTGCTGCCGGTCATGCCGTCGGCGACTACCGCGCAGAGCAGCGATTCGATGGCGCCGAGCATGGCGATGGCGAATGCCGGTGCTAGCAGCTGGTGGAACAGTTCGTAGGTCAGCTGCAGTGGCTGGCCATCCGGACCGGGTAGCTGCCACGGCAAGCTGAAGTCGGGCAGCAGTGGCGGTATGCCCGGATAGGTGGTGCCGTCGAGCTCATAGCTGAAGCGTTCGCCAAGTGTGGCGACTGCCAGGCCGGAGGCTTCCAGGGCGAGTCCAGCCAATGCGCCGACGGTCAGCGCAACCAAGTGGCCGGGCACCCGCGGAACCCAGCGCGGCCAGAGAATCAGTACAGCCAGGCAGATCGCTGCGATCAGACCATCGCCCAGATGTGCATCCGGCAGTGAACGCACCAGCAGCGCTACCTGCTCGACATAGTGCTGCGGCTGCTCGGTGAGTGTCAGGCCGAACAGGTCCTTGATCTGCAGCGTGGCGATAACGATGCCGATCCCCGCAGTGAAGCCCAGGGTCACCGGATAAGGGATGAAGGCGATCAGCCGGCCGGCACGCAATAAGCCAAGGGTAATCAGGATCAGACCGGCGAGCATGGTGCACAGCAGTAACCCTCCTAGGCCGAACTGCTGGGTGATGGGGAGCAGGATGACCACGAAGGCGGCGGTCGGGCCGCTGACGTTGAAGCGCGATCCGCCAGTCAGCGCGATCAGGGGGGCGGCCACCAGCACCGTATACAGGCCATGTTGCGGCGGGACACCCACCGCGATCGCCAGAGCCATCGCCAGCGGGATGGCGATGATGCCGACAGTCAGACCGGCGCTCAGATCGCCACGCAGAGCAGCGGCGCCGTAACCCAGACGTAGGCTTTGGCGCCACGCAGCAAACAGGGGGGGGAGGTTCATGCAGTGACGCTCCTTGTACGCAATACCGCAGTATAAGCACGGGTCGATGCTCGACCGATGTTAATCCCCGCGCCGGGTGTGCGGCAGCGGGTGTACGACCTTGGTCGCAAGCCGCCCTCGCGCGTTGAGCGTGCCGGCCGCGAGGAGTAAACTGCCGCCCCCGTGAGACCCCGTGGAGCGGAATCGACATGCGTAAAGACAAGAAACAGGTGATTGGCGAGGAGATCGGCGACGAATCGATCAAGCTGTTTCTGTTGCCGGAACCGGCTGACGATACGCCGCCGTCGCTGCACAAGTTGATCAAGGCATATCGCGGTCTGCGCATCGACGACTTCGAGCGCTTCATCGGTTTCTTCGTAGCTGCCGGCTACGACCTCGGCGCGCGTAACGTCAAGGGCCAGGACTTCATCGACCTGATCGCCGATCAGCATCAGGCTCGGCCCTACATCGAGGTAATCGAAGCCGCTCGCGGCTGACCGCAAACTGTCGAGTGCCGGCGGCGAACATGGCAGCACGCCGAGGCGCTGGACCGGCACGCAGACTCGCAATCGTTTTTCTCGCCACATCCGGCCGTCGAGCCTTGGGTAAAGCCCTGCTCCGGACTGGTTGAGGTGATAGGAAGGAGGCCAAAAGCCGCCCTTCCGACAGCTGGCAGGCGTCTTTCTCGCCTGTTCTCGGGCACAGGATTCCCGAGCAGCGGAACAGAAACCATCCTCCGTTTCTGGCCGTCTGGCTGGTGGGTTATACGCGCCCGCGTACTGCGGACGTGACAGTTTAATGCTGTGATTCTGGAGAACGCGTTAATGACGCAACACGATAGCGAAGCAGTGGATATGGTGTTGGTGGGGGCCGGCATCATGAGCGTTACCCTCGCGGTACTGCTCAAGGAACTCGACCCCAACATCAAGCTTGAGATCGTCGAACTGCAGGAATCCGGAGCCATCGAAAGCTCCAATCCCTGGAACAATGCCGGTACTGGCCACGCGGGGCTTTGCGAGCTGAACTACACCCCGGACAGCAAGGACGGCGCGATCGACATCAAGAAGGCCGTCCTGATCAATACCCAGTTCGAAGTCTCGAAGCAGTTCTGGGCCTACCTCGCCGATCGCGAAGGCTTCGGCTCTCCCCGCGACTTCATCAATCCCGTTCCGCATCTGAGCTTCGTGCGCGGCAGCAAGAACATCGACTATCTCAAACGTCGGTTCGATGCGCTGAAGACCCACCATGCTTTCGCCGACATGACCTACTCGGAAGACCGCGCGACGCTGGCCGAGTGGATGCCGCTGATGATGCCGGGTCGCGCCGCCGACGAGCCGATCGCCGCCACCCGCGCCATGAATGGTACTGACGTCAACTTCGGCGCTGTCACCAACCAGATGCTCGGCTACCTGTCGCGCAGCGCGGGCGTCAAGGTTTCCTACAACCAGAAGGTGACCGGACTGGCGCGTACCGCGAGCGGCTGGAAGGTCGACATCAAGAACACCCGCAGTGGCGATTCTCGCGAAGTGGCTGCCGGTTTCGTCTTCCTTGGCGCCGGTGGCGCGGCATTGCCGCTGCTGCAGATGTCCGGTATCGAGGAGGGGAAGGGCTTCGGTGGCTTCCCGGTGAGCGGCCAGTGGCTGCGTTGCGACAACCCGGAGATCGTCGCTAAGCACCAGGCCAAGGTTTACAGCCTGGCCGCGGTCGGCGCACCGCCGATGTCGGTGCCGCACCTGGATACCCGCGTAGTCGATGGCAAGAAATCCCTGCTGTTCGGACCCTATGCCGGTTTCACCACCAAGTTCCTCAAGCGCGGCTCCTTCATGGATCTGCCGCTGTCGATCCGGCCGAGCAACATCGGTCCTATGATGGCCGTGGCGCGCGACAACATGGACCTGACTCGTTACCTGATCAAGGAAGTGATGCAGTCCATGGAAGACCGCCTGGAAACCCTGCGTGGTTTCTATCCCGAGGCCAAGGCCGAAGACTGGCGTCTGGAAATCGCGGGTCAGCGCGTGCAGATCATCAAGAAGGACCCGAAGAAGGGCGGCATCCTGCAGTTCGGTACCGAACTGGTCGCGGCGAAGGACGGCAGCATTGCAGCTCTGCTCGGTGCCTCGCCGGGCGCTTCGGTCACCGTATCGATCATGCTTGACCTGATCGAGCGCTGCTTCCCCGAGCAATACCGCTCGCAGGCTTGGTCGTCCAAACTGGCCGAGATGTTCCCGGCGCGGGAAACGACCCTGCAGAACGATGCCGCTGCGTATCGCGAAGTCAGTGCGATGGCCGACAAGCGCCTGGGTCTGGCGGGCTGATCGAAGCGTATCTGCTGACGTCGTACACGAAACCGCCCTGCCTCACTGAGACAGGGCGGTTTTTTTTTGCATGTTCAGCCTTGCCGGCCGGTAACGGTTGGCCGATCCAGCCGAGTCGACTCTCGGTGACCTCGACCCATTGCTGGCCGCTGGGGCTGCGGGTCGCGCTGAGCAGCATGCGACAGCAGCCCTGCTCGTCGACGAGCGCATAGTGGCGGTGATGCTGACGGCGCAGCAGTCGGCGAAGAAATTCCATGCTCGGCATACCCGGTCGTTGAGTTGCCGGCTTTATCGCAGCTGCGCATGACAGCTAGATGAAGGAACGCACCGGCGCTGCGTCCGGTCTGATTCGCATCACTGTCGGGGTTTGGTGGCGCTGGGTATACTGCGCGGCGTTCGTCATCCCCCCACTTGGAGAAAAACAGCATGCTGCAACGCCTGTTGTTCGGACTTATCGCTGTGCTTGGACTGGCTCTCGCAGGTTGCGCCCACAGCCCGCAGCAGCTCGACCCCAATCCCAAACTCATGGGTACCATCAATCCGGTTGGTCAGGGTCAGCCGGTCGTTGTGCGCGTCGTCGATGGTCGTTCCTCGCCGACCCTGGGCACGCGTGGCGGGCTGTATCCGGAAACCAGTGCGGTCATCGTGCCGAGCGAGAAGGTGCTGCCCAAGCTGCAGGCGCAGACTGAGGCGGCTGTACGGCTGCTCGGCTTCACGCCTTCGCCGAACGCCTACAACGCACCGCAACTGACGCTGACGCTGGCGGAGCTGAAGTACCAGTCGCCGAAGGAAGGCCTGTATGTCACCGAAGCCAACATCGGCGCAACGCTGCGGGTCGAGGTGCAGAACTCCGGACGTCGTTACAGCGGTCGCTACGGCGCTTCGCTGAACCAGCGTTTCGGCATGGCACCGAACGAGCAGACCAATACCAAGCTGGTCAGTGACGTGCTGAGCGACGCGCTGACGCGCGCCTTCAAGGATCAGAACATCGGCCAGCTGCTGGCGCAGTGAGCACTAGCGCTACGCTGGTTGATCGACCCGGAAAAGCCCGCAGCAGCGGGCTTTTTCTTTGCCGGCAGGATTGAGCGCTGCAACGAAAAACGCCCCGAGATCGGGGCGTTAGATCATCAGCGGCGTGTTCGCTCAGCGTACGCCGGCGTTGCGCAGTGCGGCCGGGGTGTACTGGTTGGAGTTGGCCTTGTAGTTGTAGGTGTAGGGGTTCTTTTCCTCGTTCTTCATGCCCATCACCAGATAGCGCCCGGAGACCAGGTCGTACAACGTCTCCATTGCATACAGCGGGACCTGCACGTTGTACACCTGCTGCGCATGGGCCTCGGCGACGCGCCACAGCTGGTTACGGCCGTCGTAGTGATCGATTACCGCGGCTTGCCAGGTATCTTCGTCGATGAACAAGTGGCGCTTGGCATAGATGTGGCGATCACCGGCCTTGAGGGTCGCCTCGACTTCCCAGACGCGGTGCAGTTCGTAGCGGGTCAGATCCTGGTTGATGTGGCCGGCCTTGACGATGTCGTCGTACTTCAGCTTCGGCGAGTCCAGGCGGTAGGCGTTATAAGGAATGTACAGTTCGCGCTTGCCGATCAGTTTCCACTCGTAGCGATCGGGCGCGCCGTTGAACATGTCGAGGTTGTCTGCGGTGCGCAGGCCGTCGGCGGCAGTGCCGGGGCCGTCGTAGGCGACCTGCGGAGCGCGGCGCACGCGGCGTTGGCCGGCGTTGTAGATCCACGCCATGCGCGGCTCCTTCACCTGGTCGAGTGTCTCGTGTACCAGCAGCACGTTGCCTGCCAGGCGTGACGGTTCGGTCACCTGCTGCTTGAAGTAGAACAGCACGTTGCCGTGTTTTTCGGCGCTGTAGTCCGTCAGGGTGTTGGCGTACACCACCTCGTCAATGAACTTTACCAGGCTGTAGCTGCCGTTCACCTGCGGTGTGGCCTGGGCGACCACGCGTCGTGCCGAGGCGCCGCGGTAGCGGGTGATGTGGTTCCAGACCACCTGCAGGCCGTCCTGCGGAATCGGGAAGGCAATTGCGGTCTCGAAGTTTTCCAGGCCATTGCCGCCACGCACCAGGGTCGTATTGCGGGCATTGCGCGCGGCGGCGTCGTAGATGTGCTGCGGCAGGGCCGCGCTGCGGCGGGTTTCGAACACCGGTAGGCGGTAGCTTTGCGGATAGCGCTTGAGCATCGCGATCTGGCCCGGACTCAGATTGTCCTGGTACTGCTGATAATTCTGCGCGGTGATAACGAATTTCGGCTGGTCATCGGCGAAGGGGTCGCCGACGAAGCCATCGGCGCTGACCGGGGCCGCATTTTCGGCCAGGCCCCCGGTCCAGGCCGGGATGGTACCGGCAGCGTTGCCGGCCCGCTCGGCGCCGACTGGCGTCAGGCTGTTGCCGAGCTTGGCTGCGTCCGATTCGGATACCGCTGCGCCGGCTGTGCCCGCCAGCAGTGCCAGCGAGAGGGCCCCCAATTTGAATAATGTGGTGCTCATTGTTGTTGTCCTGTGATCCTTGAAAAAGTAATGACCCATCCGATGCGTTCATGACCAGGTGGTCAAATTCGCGCATTGCGCTGATTCTTGGGGTCATTGACGCAGCGGCAGGGCTACGCCGTCCTCCTTTGATGTGAGCGCGTGCCGGACGATCGTCAGGCGAAGGCTCTATTTCGCCCATTCGGGGTGTTCGGAGGGTGAGGGCGGGAGACGCCTTCGTCAAGATGATCTGGCGAAGGAGCAGATATAAACCGCGTCAATGATGCGAGCTGGGGACTCGGGCTCCCGCCGGGCGACGCCTTGCCATGAGGGCGCCGGGCGGGGCGGGCAACCGATTACAGCGGCAGGCCGGCGTTGAGGCGGTACTGGTTGCGTACCGGGGTGGCGTATTGCTGGATCAGGTAGGGTTGTTGCTCGCTCGGGCACGCGGCCAGGCGCGCGCTCCACTGCGCTTCGGCCCGCTCCAGCTCGGCCCTGTCGAACAGTTCGGCGGCACTCGGCACGCTGAGCGCCGGGTCCTGCTCGTCCCACATGCGGTACGCTAGGTAGTGCACCGGAAACAGCCGATAACCGCAGAGAATCTCGCGGTCGAGGGCCGCCGCCAGTTCCTTCGCATCATCCGGTACGCTGCTCATCGGTGCGCCGAAGTGCACGTGCACCCGGCCCTTGTAGCCGGTGATGCCCAGCGCAATGCTGGCGTCATCCTCGCCGGGTGCCTTGGTATAGCTGCCGGTGGTGGCGCGGGTGAACAGTTCGCGGGCCTTGGCCAGGTCGCAGGGGTCGTACTCGTAGCTGATCGCCACCGGTGTCGGGCGTAGTGCCGCCAGCACTTCGGCGAAGGGTTCGTCCTTGCGGCTCATGTGCAGCATCTTGAGAATGGCCGAGTCGGTACGGTCATCACCGTCCTTGGCGCGACCTTCGGCCTGGGCGATCCACACCGATTCGCCATCCTCGCGGATGGAGTGATTGATGTATGCGGAAAGCAGCTGGTAGGCGGCGAGCTTCTCACGTCGGGCGGTGATCGACCGGCGCACGATGAAACTCTTGTTCAGACGCATCAGGTCGCTGACAAACGGCCTCTGCAGCAGGTTGTCGCCAATGGCGATACGCGGGGTGCGGATACCGGCCTGATACACGGCGTAGTTGACGAACGCTGGATCCATCACGATGTCCCGATGGTTAGCCAGGAACAGGTAGGCGCGTCCGGGCTGTAGCCCTTGCACGCCCGAGTAGGTCACGCCATCGGTGGCGCGCTCGATGGTCCGATCGACATAGCCTTCGATCTTGTCCTGCAGCGCATCGACCGAGTCGATGCGGGCGAACTCACGGCGCAGGCGATGGGCGATGACCGGCTTGAGCAGCCAGCCGAAAGTGTCTGCCAGCCGCGGGAAGCGAAAGTGCACCAGAATGTCGAGAAAGTCCCGATCGGCGAACAGGCGGGCCATGACGCCCGGTACTTCGGCGTCGGCGTAGGGGCGGATGGCTTCGAATTCGTCCATCATTCTCTCTATAAGGAAGCGGCGAGAAAGGTGCCGGGCGGATCACGATTGCGGTCCGGACGCGCTATACAGTAGGAAGAGGGGCCACCCGCCCGAGGAATATGGGGGCTGCCCGAGCCTGCCTGTCCAGTCGTGCCTGCCGGCGATCACCACGGCGGGTCCCTGAATGGGGCTGAAACTAGACGGCGATTATAGCGACAAGTCACGTGGGAGACGTCGATGCTGGAGTCACAGCTATACCAATGTCCATATTGCGGCGAGCAGGCCGAAGCGCTGCTCGACCTGAGCGGCGGCGATCAGCAGTACGTCGAGGATTGCCCGGTGTGCTGTCGCCCTGCGGTGTTCGATTTGAGTACCGATGGTCAAGTCTGGCAATTGCAGGTTCGTCGGGAGGACGATTGATGCAGCGTATCTACGAGCCGCGTGACCTGCTGGAGGCGCAGATGCTCACCGGCATGCTGGCCGGCGAGGGCATCGAGACGTTTCTCGCCGGCGGCCATTTGGTCGGCGCGATGGGGGAGTTGCCGGCGATCGGTCTGCTCGGGTTGATGGTGGCCGACCGCGACGCCGTGCGCGCGCGCCAGCTGATCGCCGCGTACAATGGCGCGCTGCCGTTGCCGGGCGATGAGCCGGAGAGCTACCCCGGTGAATTGATCTGCTGACGAGTGTGCTTATGTGTGGCCGCTATGCCTTTTTTCGTTGGAGCCCGGCGTTCGCCGCGTTACCGGGATTTCCCGCCGATCAGGCACCGCACTGGAGCCTGGCGCCGGGTGCCCGGGTGCTGCTGTTGCGCAAGGTCGATGGCGAGCTTGCGCTGGATAGCGTGCGCTGGGGCTTGACGCCGGCCTGGCTCAGCGACCTGACTCGCACCCCAGCGCAGGCGCGCGCCGAAACCCTGGCCGAGCAGCCGATGTTCCGCGAAGCCTTCCGCCTACGCCGGGGGCTGTTGCCGGCAAACGGCTTCTACGAGTGGCGTGGCACGGCGCGCAAGCGACCGTACTGGATGACCGCCGAGGGCTCGCTCAGCTACTTCGCCGCGTTGTGGGAAGCCTATCCGGTACAGGGGCATACCTATCTCAGTGCCGCGGTGGTGACTGTTCCGGCGGCTAACCAACGGCGTCCACTGATCCTCGATGAGGCTGCGCAGGCCGCCTGGCTCGATCCTGATACTCCGCTGGAAACCCTGCAGGCACTGCTGGGCCAGCCGCAGCCGCTGCTGCGCGAACGACCGCTGGCGACGCTGGTCAACGATCCCAAACTCGATGCGCCGGAGTGTCTGACCCCGGCGAACTAGTCGCTGCTTGGGGCGTCGCTGCTGCCAGGCCTGCGGGCCGAATCGCTTGAGATGCTCGTTTCGCCTCGGTTGCCTGGGTGTCGGCCCCGCTCTAGGATACGACGCAGATTCTACGGAGAAGCTTCATGTTCAAACTGCAACCTTTGTCCGTGCTGATCGCGGCCGCGCTGCTGGCCGGCTGCCAGGCCGTCAACACCACCAGCGGCGGTGCCGTCGGTGTCGAGCGCAAGCAGTACATGTTCAGCATGCTGTCGACCGAGCAGGTCAACCAGATGTATGCGCAGTCCTATCAGCAGACCCTGAGCGAGGCCTCCAGCAAGGGGGTGCTAGCCAAGAGCGGCACAGTGACCAAGCGGGTCGACGCCATCGCCCAGCGCCTGATCGCGAAGGTCTCGGTGTTCCGTCCGGACGCGGCGCAGTGGGACTGGGCTGTCAACGTGATCGAGAGTCCGGAACTCAACGCCAACTGCGGACCGGGGGGCAAGATCATCTTCTATACCGGGCTGGTCGAGAAACTCAAGCTTACCGATGATGAAATCGCCGCAGTGATGGGCCACGAGATCGCCCACGCCCTGCGTGAGCATGGCCGCGAGGCGATGTCGAAGGCTTATGGCGTACAGATGGCGACCCAGCTAGGTTCGGCGATGGGCGTCGGTACCGGCAGCCTGCAGCTGGCGAACATGGGGGTGGAATATCTGATGACGCTGCCCAACAGTCGCAACAACGAGAACGAAGCGGATCTGATCGGCCTGGAGCTGGCAGCGCGGGCTGGCTACAACCCCAATGCAGCGCTGACTCTGTGGGAGAAGATGGCCTCGGCGGGTGGCTCGGCGCCGCCGGAGTTCATGAGCACACACCCGTCGTCCAGCACACGTACTGCGACGCTCAAAGCCAATATCCCGAAAGTCATGCCGCTGTACGAGCAGGCACGCAATCGCTAACCGTTAAGTTCTGCCGACGGCCGTTCAGTTCGTCGGCAGATGATCGGACAGCGCGCTGTGCAGCCCGAGCTGCAGCCGGAGGTTCTCCAGATCGACCAGCGTGCTGACGTCTTCGATATCGCCGGTGGAATTGAGCGTCCAGATGCTGACTGCCGCGACGGCGAGGATCTTGTCGCTCGCAGGCCAGCCTGGCAGGGGCTTGACCAGGGTGCCCATCACCGTGCTGGTGGTGATCACTTTGTGGCCTTCGCAAATGCAGTCGTCGACTACGACCTCCAGATCGGGCATCGCGCTGCGCGCTGCGCGTACCAGTTCGGCGAAGCCGGCGCTGTTCAGCGGCTGGCTGATCAGCGAGCACTTGTAGCTGAAATACCGACTCTGCAGTTGTTCGGAAAGGGCCAGGCGGCCCTTGTTCCAACTGAGGTCGATATGGGTGCAGACTCGTTTCTTGCGTCCATCCGCTGACATGCAGCCTGGTCTCCTCGGGGCGCTGGCGGTGTGCTGCGGCTGCGCACTCTAGCAGCTCCCTCGATTCGCGGATTTGCGCTGTGTATCACCCTGAGAGCATGCCGCTGAGGTTCAGCGCTTGGTAGACGGCATACAGCGCCAGCAGTGCGAAACCCGCGGCGGCGACCCGGCGAATCAGCGTCAGCGGCAAGCGGTCGGCGGCGAAGTGGCTGACCAGCACCACGGGCACATTGGCAATCAGCATGCCGGCGGTGGTGCCGAGGATCACCAGCAGGAAGTCTGGATACTGAGCGGCGAGCATCACCGTGGCGATCTGCGTCTTGTCGCCCATCTCGGCAATGAAGAATGCGATCACGGTGGCGATGAACGGCCCATATGGGCGGCCCAGCTTGGTGTCGTCATCGTCCAGCTTGTCAGGCACCAGCGTCCATAGCGCGACGGCGGCGAAGCAGGCGGCGAGAATCCAGCTCAATACGGCAGGGGTGAACAGACTCGAGACCCAGTTACCCACCGCGCCGGCTGCTGTATGGTTCGCCAGAGTGGCGACCACGATGCCCCAGATGATCGGCCAGGGGCGTCGATAGCGGGCGGCGAGCAGAAGGGCGAGCAGTTGCGTCTTGTCGCCGATTTCGGCGAGCGCAACGATCAGGGTCGGGATGAAAAACGATTCCAAGCGGATTTCCTCAAGGGCGGATCGACATAAACACCATGACATGCACAACCTCTCCGCCCCGGATGAGGTGTTCATGCCATGGGTCTTGTCAAACCGGCAGCGAAGCGTGGCTGGCACGATCGTGCGGTCGCATGCGCCATGGTCTGCCGACCAAGTATGTTGACGCGTGCCGGGCGGGCTGGGCGCTCGCCGGAGACTACTCCCCCAAGGACGGGCGCGAGTGTGCCCAAGCGCCGCGGATTTCGCAACCGCTACGCTGTGCGCACGGCACGGTAGATACGAAAACCGTCCGCCTCAGCCAGCGTCTCGCAGCGACCCAGATGGGCCTCGATCAGCGGTGGGTAGCGCAGGAAGGCATTGGCGACCAGGCGCAGTTCGCCGTGGCGGGCCAGATGGCGCGCGGCCCGCTCGAGCAGCGCCTCGCTGGCCTGATAGCTGGTGTGCACCCCGTGATGAAAGGGCGGATTGCTGATGATCGCAGTCAGTTCGAACGGTGCCGCATCGATACCATCGCCGGCGATCAGCGTGCCGTTCAGTCCGTTGGCCGCCAAGGTCATCCGGCTGCTTTCGAGCGCGAAGGCGTCGACGTCCAGCAGGAACACCTCGCTCTGTGGGTAGCGCCGTTTCAGCACGGCACCGAGTACGCCCGCCCCGCAGCCGAAGTCCAGCAGGCGCCCGCTCGGTAGCTCGTCGAGGTGCTCGAGTAGCAGCGCACTGCCACGGTCGAGACGCCCGTGACTGAACACGCCGGGCAGGCTGACTACCTGCAGCGGGCCGTCCGCCAGCACCAGGCTGAATCGCTCGGCGAGTGTCGCCAGGACTGGTGCGGCGGGTGCTTGTTCGACCTGCACCTGCCAAAGTTGGCAATGCCGTGCGCTGTCGAGCTTGCGCGTATGGCCGAAGGCAGCGAGCTGCCTGGCAGCGCGCTCGACGCCCGCGCGCTTCTCACCCACCAGGTACAGCGGCCGACCGGCGAGGCCGGCGGCGAGCGTCTGGAGCAGGTAGTCGGTGAGTTCACGAGATTTGGGCAGATACAGCACCGCCGCATCGAACGTAGCTGCCGGTGCCTCGACTCCGAAACTGCACCGGCCGGGAAAGCGCTCATCGAGCGTACGCTGTTCGCCGGCGTGCCAGCTCCAACCGAGCGCCGCCGGCCACTGGCCGAGCAGGTCATCGGCCGGCAAGCCGGCAAGCAGTATCCGGCCGGTGAACAGGTCTGCCTGGCGTAGCAGGACTTCGCTTCGGGGATCCATGAGGCCTCCGCAAAAAAGCCGGGAGCTTAGCAGCGTTCCCCGCTCGATACATCGACTGGCGCGTCAGCCGACCCGGCGTAGCGGTGTTCTGGCGAAGAACGCGGCGGCATTCTCCGCCAGCTGGCCGATGATGCGCTGGCGCGCTTCGCGACTGCCCCAGGCACTATGTGGCGTGACGATCAGGCGCGGCACATCCGGCGCCAGTAGCGGGTTGTCGTCACGCGGCGGTTCGCTGGTCAGTACATCGGTGGCTGCGCCACCCAGGTGTCCGCGGCGCAGCGTATCGGCCAGTGCCTGTTCGTCGACCAGACCGCCGCGCGCGGCGTTGATCAGAAAGGCGCTGGGTTTCATCAGCTGCAGTTCGCGAGCGCCAATCAGATTGCGGGTCTGTTCGGTTAGCGGGCAGTGCAATGTCAGCGCATCGACCTGCGGCAGCAGCTCGTCGAGGTCCAGGCGTCCCGGGCGCGGCGGCCGTCCCGGCAGGTTGCCGACCAGCACGCGCATGCCGAAGGCTTCGGCCAGGCGTGCCACCGCGCTGCCCAGCTCGCCTTGACCGAGCAGGCCGAGCGTCTTGCCATCCAGTTCGACGATGGGGAAGTCCAGCAGGCAGAACTGCCCGCTTCGCTGCCAGCGGCCGTCAGCGACCGCCGCCTGGTAATCCGGCAGACGGGTGGCCAGAGCCAGTAGCAACATCAGGGTGTGCTGCGCCACCGTAGGAGTACCGTAGGCTTGGCAGTTGCATACGGTGATGCCGCGTCGGCGCGCCGCTGCCAGATCGATGTTGTTGACACCGGTGGCGGCGACCAGAATCAGCTTGAGCTCGGGGCAGCGCTCAAGCGTTTCCTCAGTCAGTGCAACCTTGTTGACGATCGCCACCTGTGCGCCCTGCAGACGCTCGCTTACCTGTTCTGCTGCGCTTAGCGTGTGGCAGGTCAGATCATCGAAGGCCGCCTGCAGAGCGGTGAGGTCAAGATCGCCCTGGTCGAGTGGTGCGAGATCGAGAAACACGGCGCGGCAACTGGTCATCAACTGTACCTTTCGAAGGGGCCGTTGCTGGTCGACAATGCAGCCCGGCATGAATGAGCGGAGGTGAACTGTGTACTGGATGGAATTTCTGACCGTGGCGCTGGTACATCTGCTCGCGGTGGCCAGTCCCGGTCCGGATTTCGCGGTGGTGGTGCGCGAGAGCGTGACGCAGGGGCGTCGTGCCGGCAGTTGGACCGCGCTGGGTGTCGGCTGCGGTATTTTCCTGCACGTAGCCTACTCCCTGCTCGGGATCGGCCTGATCGTCTCGCAGTCGATCGTGCTGTTCAACCTCTTCAAATGGCTCGCCGCGGCATATCTGCTCTATCTGGGCTGGCGTGCGCTGCAGGCGCGCCCGCTGTCGGTTGCCGAGCTGGACGCTGCGCAGAACGTTCCGGAACGCTCGGCGGGCAAGGCATTCGTCATCGGTTTCGTCACCAACGGCCTGAATCCGAAGGCGACGCTGTTCTTCCTGTCGTTATTCACGGTGGTGATCGACCCCGATACACCCTTGCTGGTGCAGGCCGGCTACGGCATCTACCTGGCGCTGGCGACCACGGGCTGGTTCTGCCTGGTGGCCTGGCTGTTCAGCCGAGCGCGCGTACGCGCTGGCTTTGCGCGCATGGGGCACTGGTTCGACCGTGCGACCGGCGCGGTGCTGATCGGGCTCGGTGCTCGTCTGGCTTTCAGTGAAATGCGCTAGAGCCACGCCATGTGGGCAAAAGAAAATCCTCCTTTGGACTGATTTAGCGGTGCCCCTGACGCTCTAGAGTGCAGCCTACAACTCCAAGAAAACAGGATGCCCTCATGTTGCAGACCCGTGTGATCAAGCCGGCCGCCAATGCCTATTCGTACCCGTTGTTGATCAAACGCCTGCTGTTGTCGGGGCTGCGCTACGAGCGCAGCCGCGAGATCGTCTATCGCGACCAGCTGCGTTTCGACTATCGCACCCTCAATGAGCGCATCGCGCGGTTGGCCAATGTGCTGACCGAGGCCGGCGTCAAGCCGGGCGACACCGTGGCGGTGATGGACTGGGACAGTCATCGCTACCTCGAGTGCATGTTCGCCATCCCGATGATTGGCGCCGTGGTACACACCATCAACGTGCGCCTTTCGCCAGACCAGATCCTCTACACCATGAATCATGCCGAGGATCGCTTCGTACTGGTGAACAGCGAGTTCGTGCCGCTGTATCAGGCGATCGCCGGGCAGCTGACCACGGTGCAGAAGACGCTGCTGCTCAGCGATGGCGGTGCGCACGAGGTGGGACTGCCCGATTGTGTCGGCGAGTACGAGAGCCTGCTGGCCGCCGCCGCGCCGAGCTACGATTTCCCCGACTTCGACGAGGACTCGGTCGCCACCACCTTTTACACCACCGGCACCACCGGCAATCCGAAGGGCGTCTACTTCACGCACCGCCAACTGGTGCTGCATACCCTGGCGGCGGCAGTGACCGTCAGCGCGCGGGAGAATCCGCGGCTGATGGGTTCCGGCGACGTCTACATGCCGATCACGCCGATGTTCCACGTGCATGCCTGGGGCCTGCCTTACGTCGCCACCATGCTCGGCCTCAAGCAGGTCTATCCCGGGCGCTACGACCCGGATTTCCTCATCGAACTATGGCGCCGCGAGCAGGTGACCTTCTCCCATTGCGTGCCGACCATCGTGCAGATGCTGCTCAATGCCAAGGCCGCCCAGGGTGTCGACTTCAGTGGCTGGAAGATCACCATTGGCGGTAGCGCGCTGACCCGCGGGCTCTACGACACCGCCAAGTCCCGCGGAATGAACCTGATCGCCGCCTACGGCATGTCGGAAACCTGCCCGCTGATCTCCGGTGCGCACATCAATGACGAGTTGCTCGCCGCCGACGACGAAACCCGCAGCCGCTATCACCTCAAGGCAGGCGTACCGGTAGTGCTGGTGGATGCCGCGATCCAGGCTCCGGATGGCAGTTTCCTGCCGGCCGATGGCCAGTCACAGGGCGAGCTGGTGCTGCGCGCGCCCTGGCTGACCCAGGGCTATTTCAATGAGCCGGAAAAGAGCGAGGAACTCTGGGCCGGTGGCTGGCTGCATACCGGTGACGTGGCGGTGATCGATGAGATGAGCAACATCGACATCCGCGACCGACTCAAGGACGTGATCAAGACCGGCGGCGAGTGGCTTTCCTCCCTGGCACTCGAGGGCCTGATCAGCCGCCACGAGGCGGTGCGCGAGGTGGCCGTGGTCGGCGTGCCGGATGAGCGCTGGGGCGAACGTCCGTTCGCACTGCTGGTGCTTGGCGAGGGCCAGAAGCTGACGGCGCAGGAGCTCAAGGCGTTTCTCGAGCCGGCGGTGGCGCAGGGGCATATCAACAAATGGGCGATCCCACAGCAGATCGCCGTGGTTGGCGAAATCCCCAAGACCAGCGTCGGCAAGCTGGACAAGAAACGCATCCGGCAGGAGATCGCACGCTGGCTGGAGGCGGGCAGCACGGCGATTTCCTCGCTCTGATGATGGCCCATGCCGGCTGACCCACGCGCCAGCGCGGTTCAGTCCGGCGCCGCAGCTGCAGCCCGGCTCTGCACATCCGGGCTGCAGCTGCGGCGGCAGACATGCTGCGGCAGCTTTTCCGGCGCCGTTCCTGTTTGCCGAGGTTTCCGGTGTTAATCTAGCCGCGCATTGCGACCCGTCCTCGAACGAGCGGACGACGGGCTGATTACCGACGAAATGAAGGATGTGCTTATGAAAATGCTGAGTAACCTGGCTGTCTTCGCTGCGGGCGCCGCTCTGCTGGTCGGCTGTACCACCAATCCCTATACCGGTGAGCGCGAGGCCGGCAAGGCGGGAATCTACGGCGGCATCGGTGCAGTCAGCGGTGCGGTGATCGGTGCGGCGACGTCCAGCAAAAAGGATCGCACCAAGGGGGCGCTGATCGGCGCAGCGGTCGGCGGTGCGGCCGGTGGCGGTTACGGCTACTACGTCGATACTCAGGAAGCCAAGCTGCGCCAGACGCTGCAGGGCACTGGCGTGCAGGTGCAGCGCAACGGCGACAACCTGACGCTGATCATGCCGGGCAACATCACCTTCGCCAGCAACTCGGCCGACATTTCCAGCAACTTCTACCCGACCCTCAATTCGCTGGTGCAGGTGTTCAAGGAATTCGACAAGAACGGTGTCGATATCGTCGGGCACACCGACAGCACCGGCTCGCTGCAGCTGAACCAGGATCTGTCCAATCGCCGCGCGCAGAGCGTTGCGTCCTATCTGATCAGCAACGGCGTGTCGCCATCGCGCATTTCCGCGGCAGGTGTCGGCCCGAGCCAGCCGATCGCGAGCAACGATACGGCGGCCGGCCGCGCCCAGAACCGTCGTGTAGAAATCAATCTGCGCCCGCTGTAAACCTGCGATAGCCGGCGGGGCCGCAACGGCCCTGCCTTTGCCGGGAAACCGGCGCCATAGAATGTTCAAGCCCTTCGATCTGCGGAACCTCTGCCTGCTTCGTGACTCTCAAGCACTTGAAGCACGCCAGTAGTGGCGCAGAGGAGGTCGAATGGATGATCGTCCCGCTCTCCATTCCCGCAAGCCTTGGCTGCCGCTGATCGTCACGCTGGCGCTGATGGCCGGGCTCGGTGGATGGATCGGCTGGCAATGGCATGCTCAGGAAACGCGCAATCGGGCCGAGCAGGAGCAGCGCTTCACCTTTGCGGTCGATGATATCGAGCGCACTCTGCGCGAGCGCATGCGTGCCTATGAGATGGTCCTGCGTGGCGTGGCCGGACTATTTGCCGGCAGCGACGGTGTCTCCCTCGAGGAGTGGGTGCGCGCCTCCGACCAGCTGCAGTTGCAGGATTTCTACCCGGGCATCCAGGCGGTCGCGCTGGCCCGCTATGCCACCGACGAGACGCTCGAGACAACTCTGGAGGCTATCCGCCAGTCCGGCCGTTCGCGTTTTCGCATGTATCCGCCTGGCCAGCGCGGCGAGTACCTGTTCGTCGACTACATCCATCCCACCGACTGGCGCAACCGACGGGTGCTGGGCTTCGACATGTTCAGCGAGACGACCCGGCGCGAAGCGATCGTGGCGGCGCGCAACAGTGGCAATCCGGTGCTGACCGGGCCGTTGCGGCTCAAGCAGGAAACCGAACAGAACATCCAGACTGGCGTCCTGCTCTATCTTCCGGTGTATGTGCCGAACGCTCCGGCCACCACGGAGGAGGAGCGCCAGCGCGCGTTTCTCGGCACTCTGCACGGTGCGTTCCGGCTGACCGATCTGATGGAGGGCATCCTAGGTTCGCGCAGCAGCGCACTGCAGTTACAGCTGTACGATGCCGCCGAGCCGGCCATACCGCTGCTCGCGGGGCGCGGTCCGGTCAGTACCGATGCCGGTTTCCGCCGCACTCGCAACATCTACATGTACGGCCGCAGCTGGCAACTCAAGGTCGCCAGCACGCCCGAGTACGAGGCCGTGCTACGTCACAGCAACCGAACCTTCAACCTGTTCTCACCACTGATCGCGGCAGCGCTGTTTTCGTTGCTGGTCGGCGGCTATCTGTATCTGCGCGAGCGGGCGCTGCGTGCCAGCCAGTTGCTCAGCCTGCAGTCACAGGAGCGCGAGGCACGCTTCCGCCAGTTGATCGAGCAGCTGCCGGTGGCGACGTTGTTGTGCAACGCTGCCGGCCGCATCGAACTGGCCAACCAGAGTGCCGCCAGCCTGCTCGGGAGTAGTGCGGCGCTGCTCGCGGGCGAGCGGGTCAGCCGCTACCTGCCGAGCCTGTCGGCGGATGGCTCGCTGGCTCAGCAGAGCGGGCTCGCTCAGCAGGAAACGCAGGCACTGCGCGAAGACGCGAGCCCGGTGCCGGTGGCCCTCAGCCTGACCAGCTTCAACCACGATGATGCGCGTTACTACGTACTCAATCTGCTCGATCTGCAGGCCCGCAAGCGCGACGAGGAACGCTTTCGCAATGTGGTCGAAGCCTCGCCGAATGCCTTCGTACTGGTCGATAGCGAAGGGCGGATTGTCATGGTCAACCGTCAGACCGAGCTGCTGTTCGGCTATGGCCGTCAGGAAATGCTCGGCCAGCCGGTGGAACTGCTGTTGCCGGAAGCAGCCCGTGAGGCCCATAGCGGGCTGCGCCAAGGTTACACGGAGCACCCCGAACCGCGGCGGATGGGCGGCAATCGTGAACTCTTCGGTCGCCACCGCGATGGTAGCGCGGTGCCGGTGGAGATCGGGCTGTCGCCGTTGCGCAGTGGCGACGAGCAGCTGGTGCAGGCGGTGATCATCGATATCAGCCATCGCAAGGCCGCTGAACGCCGCCTGCGCGACCAGGCCGATCAGTTGGCGGTCGCCAATCGCTACAAGTCGGAGTTCCTCGCCAACATGTCCCACGAGCTGCGCACGCCGCTCAACAGCATCCTGATTCTCAGCGACCAGTTGCGCCAGAATGGCAGCGGCAACCTCAATGAAAAGCAGGTCCGGCACGCCGATATCATCCACCGCGCCGGTCACGACCTGCTGCAGCTGATCAACGATGTGCTGGACCTGGCCAAGATCGAGTCCGGGCACATGCAGCTCAAGCGCGAACCGCTGAACCTGCGCGAGCTGCTGGCGGATGTCGAAGCGTCGCACGCGCCGATGGCACAGCAGAAAGGGCTGCAGCTGACGGTGGAGATCGCAGCGGGTGTGCCCGAAACGCTGAACAGCGACCGCGTTCGCCTGCAGCAGATTCTGCATAACCTGCTGACCAACGCGCTGAAGTTCACCGAACAAGGCGAAGTGCAGTTGCTGGTGCGCTGCAAGGATCCGCTTGGCGCCGGCGGTAGCTGCGAAGCCCTGCAGATTCAGGTGCGTGATACCGGCATTGGCATCGCCAAAGACCAGCACGAACGGATCTTCCAGGCGTTCCAGCAGATCGACGGCTCGATCAGTCGGCAGTACGGCGGGACCGGCCTGGGGCTGGCGATCACCCAGCAACTGGTGGCGGTGCTCGGGGGGCGCGTCGAGGTGGAAAGCGCACCGGGACGCGGCTCCTGTTTCACTGTCGAGTTCCCGGTGCCGCCGGGCGAGGCGCCCGTCACGCTCGATGTTCCGGCCGCGCGTCCGGTTCTGCGCGGCAATCCGGAGCCGAATTTGCTGATCATCGAGGACGATGCCGATTTCGCTTCGGTGCTGGACGAGGTTGGTCAGGGGCACGGTTTTGTCAGCACTGTCTGCGGCACCGGCACCGAGGGGCTGGCGGCACTGCGCACGCAGCGCTTCGCCGCGGTTATTCTGGACATTCTGCTGCCCGATCTCAGTGGCTGGCAGGTGTACCGTGAGCTGCGTGCCGATGAGCATCTGCAGGGCATGCCGGTGGCGATCATTTCCTGCGTGCCGCAGCCTCACGAATGGCACGACGACAATGCGCGCTATCTGGTCAAACCGGTCGCCCAGGCGACCCTGGAGCAGCTTTTCATCGAGCTGCGCCGGCAGGGGCACAACCCGCTGCGGTTGCTGCTGGTGGAGGGCGATCCGCAGCGGCGCATGGAGGTTCGCGACTATTTCGAGCGTCTCGGCTACAGCGTGACGGCGACCGGGCGCAGCGAGTCGGCACGGTTGGCGTTCGCCGAGCAGACGTTCAGCGCACTGGCGATCGACTTCGACCTCGCCGACGGCAACGGCCTGGAGCTGCTCGAGGCGCTCGAGCGCCTGCGGCCGCTACAGGGCATGTTGATCATGGTGAGCAGCCACGCGCCGCTGGGCGAGGAGCAGCTGCAGCAGCTGCGACGCTATTCGGCAGCGGTGCTGTCGAAACTCGACGGCCTGGAACGCATGGGCGAGCTGGCCCGCCGCACGTTACCGCTGAGCATTCCCGAGGCGATGCGCCTGGCGCCGCGCCCGGCGCTGGGGCATCAGGTGCTGCTGGTGGACGACGATGTGCGGCTGATTTATTCGCTGACCGCCGAGCTCGACGAGCTGGGGCTGCAGGTCGAGCCGGTCACCAGCGCCGCGATGGCGCTGACCCGTTTCGATGACGGTGCCTTCGATCTAGTGCTGCTGGACATGAGCAAGCCGGGGGCGGAAGGTGCGATGTTGCCTGGCGCCCTGAAGAGCGAGCATGGGTGCCAGGTGCCGGTCGTGGCACTGGTGGCCAGCGCCAGCGAGGCGGAGCGCCAGCGCTGTCTGGATGCGGGGGCCGATGATGTACTGGTCAAGCCGGTCGAGCGTGCGGCACTGGCTGCGCTGCTGCGGCACTGGCTGGGCCTGGAGGCGGACTCGAACAAGGCTGAAGAGGAGTAGTGTTTAGTGTGCGCTGAATTTCCTGCATACGGGCGTCGAGCCGCAATGCCGGTCCCGGGCGCCGAAGTCGGCGTTTGTCACCGTTTGACGTCACGTGCCAGTGCGCGGGAGGGCCTTCATGGGGCGTACGCAGCTTAAGGCACAGCCACGCAGTCGCACATTGCTGGTGGTCGACGATCGCGAGGCCAATCTGGTCGCCATGGAGGCGCTGCTGGGTGATGGTGACTGGCAGGTGCACAGCGTCAATTCTGGCGAGGCGGCCCTCAAGGCGCTGCTCGAACTGGACGTGGAGCTGGTGTTGCTGGACGTGCAGATGCCGGGCATGGACGGCTTCGAAGTCGCCCGGCTGATGCGGGGCAGCCCGCATACGCGCTACACCCCGATCATCTTCGTCTCGGCCATCGCGCATACTCGCGAATCGGTGCTGCGTGGCTATGCCACCGGCGCGGTGGATTTCATTCTCAAGCCGTTCGATCCGCAGGTGCTCAAACACAAGATCAACACGCTGCTGGCGCACGAGCATAATCGGCGCGATCTGCAGCTGCTGTCTCAACAGCTCGACAGCGCGCGAGCCTTTAACGCTTCGGTGCTGAACAACGCCGCCGAGGGCATTCTGGTGGTCGGTGAGGATGGTTACATCACCTTTGCCAATCCGGCGATCGCCGAGATGTTGCACACGCGTGTGGAGGATCTGCAGGGCACCTTGCTGCTTGCGCATCTGGCCGCGCCGGACGTCACAGCACCTTGGCGCGAGTCGGCGTTCTACCAGCACTGGCGCAGCGGTTCTACCTACCGTCTGCACGAGGCGCAGCTGTACAAGGGCGATGGGACGACGTTGCCGGTGGCGCTGTCCAGCTCGCCATTGCCGCGCCAGCAGCGCTCGATGGTGGTCATCGCGCTGGATATGTCGGTGGTGCGCAACCTGCACGTGCAACTGGAAACCCAGGCGGTGACCGATTCGCTGACTGGCCTGCTCAACCGGCGCGGCTTCCACCAGGCGCTGGAGTCGGCGCTGGCGCGGGTCGACCGCAACGGCAAGCGCATGGCCATCCTCTATATCGATCTGGATGGCTTCAAGCGCATCAATGACTCGCTCGGCCACGACGCCGGCGACGAGATTCTCTGCAAGGTGGCGCGGCTGCTGGAAACCTGCATGCGCCCCTACGACATCATCGCGCGCATGGGCGGCGACGAATTCACCGCGCTGCTGGACTCGTTGGATCATCCTGAGGATGCGGCGCGGGTGGCGGAGAAGCTCATCGAGCTGATCTCGGTACGTCACCGCGTAGATGGTACGGAAGTCACCCTGGGCGCCAGCATCGGTATCGCGCATTTCCCTGATTGCGGGCAGAGCGTGGACGAGCTGCTGCGCTCGGCGGACATGGCGATGTACGAGGCCAAACGTGCCGGGCGCAGGCAGTACCGTTTCTTCTCCGCCGAGATGAATGGCCGCGCCCACGCGCGGCTGATGATGGAGGAAAACCTGCGCAGTGCCATCGAGCGTAACGATTTCGAGCTCGCCTACCAGCCACAGATCATGCTCGGCAGCGGCCGGCTGCGTGGCTTTGAGGCGCTGTTGCGCTGGCCGAGCGATGACAGTTCGCAGGTCGAACCAGGGGTATTCATCCCGCTGCTGGAGGAAACTCGGCTGATCGAGCGGGTGGGCGACTGGGTGTTGCGCGAGGGGCTCAATCAGCATCGTCAGTGGCAAAAGGCGTTCGGCGAAGACCTGATCCTCAGTGTCAACGTCAGTCCGCTGCAGTTCGCCAAGGCCGGTTTGCTGGACAGTCTCAAGCGCCTACTCGACGAGTACCAGCTGGCGCCATCACAGCTCGAGCTGGAGGTGACCGAAGGCACGCTGATGCAGGATCTGGAGCAGAGCTGCGACAAGCTGAGCCGGCTGCGCAAGCTCGGGGTGCGCGTGGCGATCGATGATTTCGGCACCGGCTACTCGTCGCTGGCCTATCTGCGTCACTTCGAACTCGACACGCTGAAGATCGACCGCCTGTTTATCGCCAACATGCTCGACTCGCCGCGCGATGCGGCGGTGGTCAGTACCATCATCGATCTGGGACGCAATCTGGGCCTTGAGGTGATTGCCGAGGGGGTCGAGAGCCTGGCGCAGCGCGACTGGCTGATCGCCAATGGCTGTGACGTGATGCAGGGGTTCCTGGTTTCGCCGGCAATCGATCCTGCGCAGGCGACCGCCTTCCCGACACAGGTGCAATGGGACGCGCGTTGATACGCGCGTCGAACGAGACCGTCAGCGCGGCGGGAACTGCTCGTGCAGTGTGCGCAGTTCGGCGTCCTTGGCGGTCCAGAGCTGATTGACCCACTGCTGGAAGGCCAGTCGATACTGCTCGTCCTGGTCGTAGTTCCGGCCGAGGAACTCGCCCGGAATCTCCCGTGCCTCGATGCGTAGTACCACCTGGCGGATACGCCCGGCGAGCAGATCCCAGAAGCTCGGGCGACCATCGGGGTAGTGGATGGTGATGTCGATCAGCGCGCTCAGCTGCTCGCCCATGGCATCGACCACGAAGGCGATGCCGCCGGCGCGCGGTTTGAGGAGATGGCTGAATGGCGAGTCCTGCTGATCGTGCTTGGCTGGTGTGAAACGAGTGCCTTCGAGGAAGTTGAATACCGATACCGGGTTGGTCCGGTAGCGCTCGCAAGCCTTGCGCGTGGTGATCAGATCCTGGCCGCGTTTTTCCGGGTGCCGGGCCAGGTATTCCTTGCTGAAGCGCTTCATGAAGGGGAATTCCAGCGCCCACCAGCACAGGCCGATGACTGGCACCCAGATCAGCTCCTGCTTGAGGAAGAACTTCAGGATCGGCATGCGCCGATTGAGCTGGTACTGCAGGACGAGAATGTCCGCCCAGCTCTGGTGATTGCTGGTGACGAGGTAGGAATGACGCATGTCCACCCGCTCCAGGCCCTGCACGTCCCAGCGGATCGGGCGTACCAGGTCCATCCAGAAGCTGTTCACTGCCATCCAGGACTCGGCGATCCAGTGCATGCCGAAACGCAGCGTGCGCTGTACCGCCGATATCGGCAGCACCAGCTTGAGCAGCGCCAGAGCGAACAATGGCCAGCAGAAGAACAGGGTGTTGGCGGCCAGGATCAAGGCAGCGATGACGCCGCGCAAAGGGGCAGGAAGGAAGCTCAGCATGAAAACACTCGTCGATACACCTGATTCGAGGCGCAAAGAGTAGCGATTACGCGCTGAACTGCAACCATCTGAGGAGAAAAGAGAAACCTGAAGCCGCCGCAGCGGACGGCTTCAGGGCAGAGCGTCGATCAGGCCTTCTGGCTGGCGGCCTGCAGAGCGGTGAGGGCGATGGTGAAGACGATGTCTTCGACCAGGGCACCGCGGGACAGGTCGTTGACCGGCTTGGCCAGGCCTTGCAGCATCGGGCCCACACTCAGGCAGTTGGCGTTGCGCTGAACGGCCTTGTAGGTGGTGTTGCCGGTGTTCAGGTCCGGGAAGATGAACACGGTGGCTTGTCCGGCGACCTTGCTGTTCGGCGCCTTCTGCTTGCCGACGCTGGCCACGGAGGCCGCGTCGTACTGCAGCGGGCCGTCGATTGGCAACTGCGGCGCACGCTCCTGGGCGATGCGGGTGGCTTCGGCAACCTTCTCCACCTCGGCACCGCTGCCGGAGCTGCCAGTGGAGTAGCTGATCATCGCTACGCGCGGCGGAACGCCGAGGGCCACGGCCGATTCGGCACTCTGCAGGGCGATTTCGGCCAGCTCGGTGGCGCTTGGGTTCGGGTTCACCGCGCAGTCACCGTAGACCAGCACCTGGTCCGGCAGCAGCATGAAGAACACCGAGGACACGAGGCTATAGCCCGGCGCAGTCTTGATCAGCTGCAGGGCCGGACGAATGGTGTTGGCGGTGGTGTGCACGGCGCCGGATACCAGACCATCCACTTCATCCAGGGCCAGCATCATGGTACCGAGCACCACGGTGTCCTTGAGCTGCTCGCGCGCATCCTCGGCGGTCAGTCCTTTGGCCTTGCGCATTTCGCACATCGGCTCGACGTAGCGATTGGCGATCGCTTCCGGATCGAGGATTTCCAGGCTGGCCGGTAGGGTGATGCCCTGTTCGCGGGCGACCTGCTCGACTTCCGCCGGCTTGGCCAGCAGCACGCAACGGGCGATGCCGCGCTCCTGGCAGATCGCGGCGGCGCGGATGGTGCGTGGCTCGTTGCCTTCCGGCAGGACGATGCGCTTGTTGGCATCCTGGGCGCGCTTGACCAGCTGGTAGCGGAAAGCCGCCGGCGACAGGCGCAGTTCGGCGCGCGGCACGCTGCAACGGGTGTGCAGGAATTCCGGGTGCAGGTGCTTGGCGATGTAGTCGGTTACGCGGCTGGCACGTTCGATATCGTCGGCCGGCGTTTCCTTGTTCAGACCGAACAGGTTGTTGGCCGTGTCGTAGGAATTGGTGCTCACCGTCATCACAGGCAGGCCGCTGGCGAGTGCTGCCTGGCACAGTTCGAGGATGCGCGGATCGGGTGCGAAGTCGCTGCACAGCAGCAGACCGGCGAGCTTTTCGCCGTTGAGTGAAGCCAGACTGGCGGCGAGGATGATGTCGTCGCGATCGCCCGGGGTGACGACCAGCACGCCGGAGCGCAGCAGTTGCACGGTGTTGGGAACGGCGCGGGCACACAGCACGATCTTGCCGACGCGGCGCTGGTCGGCTTCACCGGCGTTCAACACCTGCGCGCCGAGCAGCTCGACGATGTCGCGAGTGCGCAGGGCGTTGAGCTCCTCGGCGAAGGGAATGGCGCCGAGCAACTGGAAGTCCGCACTGCCGAGCAGCGGCAGGTGTTCCTTGAGGCGCTCGATGAAGGCCGGTACGCCGTCCTCGCTCTTGACCTTGTTGAGGATCACGCCGAGCACCTTTGCGTCCTTGGCGCCGCCGAACTGCTGCGCCTGGATCTCGATGCGTTCAGCCATGCGCTTGAGGCTGTCCTTGCCCTGGGCGGCGATCAGGATGATCTCGGCGTCCAGGCTCTTGGCCAGATGAGTGTTGATGCGCGAGGTGTAGTCGGAACTGGTAGTCGGCACCATGCCTTCGACGATGACTACATCCTTGCCGGCAGCGGCTTGCTGGAAGCGGCTGACCACTTCTTCCAGCATCAGGTCCAGCTCGCCATCGGCCAGCTGGCGCTCGACCTGCTCCAGGGCCAGCGGCTCGGGCGACGGCAGGTTCAGAGTCTTTTCCACGAGGATGCACGAGCGCTCGCGGCCCTGATCGACCGGGAACGGTTGTGCGATCGGCTTGAAGAAGCCGACTTTCAGGCCGGCGCTCTCGAGCGCGCGAATCAGTCCGAGGCTGACGGAGTTCAGACCGCCGCCGAAACCGGTTGGGGCTAGAAACAGAGTGTGCATGGGTTCTCCTTCAGGGGAGCAGGGTGCTCAGGCTGCAGAAAGCGGGGCCGCAGGCGGGACGAGCGAGGCAAGACCCGGCGGCCATCGGGTCGCCGGGTCTGCGGTGCAGGCATCCCGCCTGCAAGGGTGGGGTCAGGCGTCGAGCAGCGCAAGGGTATCCAGAGCGATCTGGCGCTCTTCGTTGGTCGGCACGACCATGATGCGCGGGCTGCCTTCGACCTGGATCTCGCCAGCGACACCACGCGTGCAGCGGGCGTTAGCTTCGGCGTCGACCTTGAAACCGAACAACTTGAGGTGGTCGAGGGTGCGCTCACGGACGGCGGAGGAGTTCTCGCCGATGCCACCGGTGAAGACCAGACCATCGAGCTGCGGCAGGGCGCAGGACATCGCGGCCAGCGACTTCGCCAGGCGGTAGCAGAACACCTCGAAGGCCAGCACGGCACCCGGGTGTCCGGCGTGGCGGGCTTCGGCCAGGGTCCGCATGTCGTTGGACAGACCGGACAGGCCCTTCAGGCCGCTTTCCTTGTTCAGCATGTTGTCGATCTTGGTCAGATCCCAGCCCAGGGTCTTGTTGAGGAAATTATGCAGGCTCGGATCGACATCGCCGCTGCGAGTGCCCATCACCAGGCCCTCCAGCGGGGTCAGCCCCATGCTGGTGTCACGGCTCTCGCCGTTGACTACCGCGCAGGTGGAGCAACCGTTGCCGAGGTGCGCGACCAGCCAGCTGCTGTTCTCTACCGGCAGATCGGCCAGTTCGGCCGCGCGCTTGCTGACATAGCGGTGGCTGGTGCCGTGGAAGCCGTAGCGACGCACGCCGTGATCCTCGTAGAGGAAGCCGGGGATCGCGTAGCGGTAGGCATGCGCAGGCATGGTCTGGTGGAAGGCGGTGTCGAACACGCCGACCTGCGGCAGATCGGGGAACAGGTTGATTGCGGCGTGAATGCCGCTCAGGTTAGCCGGGTTGTGCAGCGGCGCCAGCTGGATGTTGGCCTCGATGCCGACCAGCGTCTCCTCGGTGAGCAGGCTGGAGGCGAAGAACTTCTCGCCGCCGTGCACCACGCGGTGACCGATGCCGTCCAGATGGCCGCCGGCTGCGTCTTCGACACGCGGCAGGATCTGGGCGAGGGCGGCCTGGTGGTCGGCATTCGGTACCTTGACGCTTTCCTTGCCGGCAGCACTTTCGAAGTGGATGACAGCCTCTGCGGTGCCGATGCACTCGGCCAGGCCTTGCAGCGGGAAGGTCGATTGCGCTTCGTTGACCAGGGCGAATTTGATCGAAGAGCTGCCGCAGTTGATCACCAGGATGTTACGAGCCGACATCGGTGCTCCTTGGTTCACTAAAAGTTATTGATATGAACTGACAAAACAATCTCAGGCTTCGGATTCTTGCATACCCACAGTAAAAACGATGCCATCCAAAGGTTGTAGTCCGCCTGTCGATGGCACTACATGGCGGATCGTTGTCAGACGCCTGCCTGCTCCGTTTATCCGGGCCTGGTTCGCATTCGGGGCTGCGCGCGGGTAAACTGTGTCGCCTATTTCCTCAAGCAAAGGTTTTGCCCATGCTGATTGCCGCTAACAAGGCTGTCTCAATCGACTACACCCTCACCAACGATGCCGGTGAGGTAATCGACAGCTCGGCTGGCGGCGCGCCGCTGGTCTACCTGCACGGTGCAGGCAATATCATCGTCGGCCTGGAGAAAGCACTGGAAGGCAAACAGGGCGGCGACCAGATCCAGGTCACCATCGAACCGCAGGACGCCTACGGCGAGTACAGTCCGGAGCTGGTCGCCACGCTGAATCGCGCCATGTTCGAAGGTGTCGATGAGCTGGAAGTCGGTATGCAGTTCCATGCCTCCGGTCCGGATGGCGGCATGCAGATCGTCACCATCCGCGATGTCGAGGGCGATGACGTGATCGTCGACGGTAATCATCCGCTGGCCGGCCAGCGGCTGAACTTCGACGTCAAGATCATCAACGTCCGTGATGCCAGTGAAGAAGAAGTGGCCCACGGCCACGTGCACGGCGAGGGTGGCCATCACCACTAATCGATGCGCCTTCGGGCGTTCGGTTTTACAGCCTCGTCATCGTGTGCTGTGCTAGCTGTGTAAAAGGCGCTCCGGTTGTTGCCGGGGCGTTTTTTTTGTCTGGAGACAGGTCATGAGCGCATTTCACCAATTGGTTCTGCCAGGGCTTGGCGGTCAGGAACTCGCGCTGGCGCAGTTCGGCGACAAGTTGACTCTGGTGGTCAACGTCGCCTCGCAATGCGGCCTGACGCCGCAGTATGCGGGCCTCGAACGCTTGCATCAGCAGTATCGCGAGCGTGGCTTCACCGTCCTCGGCGTGCCGTGCAACCAGTTCGCCGCGCAGGAGCCGGGAAGCGACGAGGAGATCCGCGCGTTCTGCAGCCTCAACTATGGCGTCAGCTTCCCGCTGACCGGCAAGCTCGAGGTCAACGGGCCGCAACGCCATCCCCTATATCGTCTGCTGGCCGGCGAGGGTGCGGATTTCCCTGGCGACATCAGCTGGAACTTCGAAAAGTTTCTCGTCGATAAGGACGGGCGGGTGCTGGCGCGCTTTTCCCCGCGCACCAGCCCGGATGATCCGGCGCTGATCCAGGCGATCGAAGCTGCGCTCGCCTGACTGGTAAGCGCCTTGCCGTTCTCGCCACTGCCCCGTGATGGGGCGGTGGCGCAAGACATGCCTCGTCCGGGCTGACCACCCCATCGCCAGAGGCGAACGCCCTTCCTGCGCATTAGCGGCAATAAGCATCGCTGATGATCCTAGGTCCGCGAGACGACCGGTCATATGCTCGCGGCATGACTAGTCCAACCCGCACCGACAAGCATGCACTGATCCTGGCCAAGGGCGCTCAGGTGATGATCCGCCGCGGCTATCACGGCACCGGTGTGCAGGAAATCGTGCAGGCGGCAGGTGTTCCCAAGGGATCGTTCTATCACTACTTCGCCAGCAAGGAAGACTTCGCCCTGCAAGCGCTCGAGGCGCTGTATCGACCGCGCCTGGAGCGCTACCGTGCGGCGCTGAACGAAGCTGGCGGCTCTCCCCGTCAGCGCATCCTCGCCTATTACCGCGAGCTGATCGCGCATTTTTCCCGCCAGGAAAAACCCGAGTACCACTGTTTCATCGGCAGCCTGAGTTTCGAGATGGCCGAGCTGTGTCCGCCCATTGGCCGACAGGTGCTGGCGATTCTTGCCGAGTCGCTCGAGCTGCTGGCCGGCTGCCTGGAGCAGGCGCGCCAGCAGGGTGAGATCGCTGCCGACAGCGACTGCGTCATGCTCGCCGAGTTCATCGGCAATGCCTGGGAAGGCGCACTGCTGCGCATGAAGGTCAGTGGCAGCGTCGCGCCGCTGCAATGTTTTCTTGATCAGCTGGAACTCATGCTGATTCCCCGCTGAATTTTCCGCTCGGCGCCGCCGATGGCCGGCTGCCACGATAAACACAACAGGAGTGCCGCATGACCGCTACCGTACACGCCTTGTTCCAGCCGTTCGAGCTGGGTTCCCTGCATCTGCCGACCCGCGTGGTGATGGCGCCGATGACCCGTTCGTTCTCGCCCAACGGCGTGCCGCCGGCCGATGTGGTCGAGTATTACCGGCGGCGGGCGGCGTCCGGGGTGGGGCTGATCATCACCGAAGGCACCACGGTTGGGCACGCTGCCGCCAACGGCTACCCGCAGGTTCCGCGGTTCTACGGTGCCGATGCACTGGCCGGCTGGAAGCTGGTGGTCGAAGCCGTCCATGCTGCGGGCGGCAGGATCGTTCCGCAGCTGTGGCACGTCGGTAATGTGCGGCGCATCGGCACTGAGCCGGAGGCGAACGTGCCTGGTTACGGCCCCATGGAGAAACGCAAGGACGATCAGGTCGTCGTCCATGGCATGACCAAGCAGGACATCCAGGATGTCATCGCCGCCTTCGCCCAGGCCGCCCGCGATGCCCAGGCGATCGGTATGGATGGCGTGGAGATTCACGGCGCGCACGGCTACCTGATCGATCAGTTCTTCTGGGAGGGCAGCAATCAGCGTACCGACGAGTACGGCGGCAGCCTGGCCAACCGTTCGCGTTTCGCCATCGAGCTGATCGAGGCGGTACGTGCGGCTGTAGGGCCTGATTTTCCGATCATCTTCCGCTTCTCGCAGTGGAAGCAGCAGGACTACAGCGCGCGGCTGGTGCAGACCCCTGAGCAACTGGGTGAATTCCTCGCGCCGCTGTCGGCCGCCGGGGTGGACATCTTTCATTGCTCGACGCGGCGTTTCTGGGAGCCGGAGTTCGAGGGTTCGGAGCTGAATCTGGCTGGTTGGACGCGCCAGCTGACCGGCAAACCGACCATCACTGTCGGCAGCGTCGGGCTGGATGATGAGTTTCTGCAGTTCATGGTCAAGACCGACAAGGTGGCGCAGCCGGCGAACATCGAGGGTCTGCTGGAGCGTCTGAACAGGCAGGAGTTCGATCTGGTGGCGGTCGGGCGGGCGCTGCTGGTCGACCCGGATTGGGCGCAGAAGGTACGCGAAGGACGGATGCAGGACATCCTGCCGTTCAGTCGCGAGGCATTGAAGACCCTCGCCTGATTCGCTGGTGCCAATAGAAGGCCGGACCGCTCGCTGCGCTCCGGCCTTTTTTCATTGAGGTCGATTGGGCTTCGGTTGGCTATCCGGGCGGTTGGTTGGCAGGTGGCTGCGGCCGCCTTCGCGGACCCACAGCAAGGTCGCACCGGCGACCGCCGCGGGCATGATCAGCAGGTTGAGCACTGGCACCAGCAGTGCTGCGTAGGTCGCCGCGCCGAAACTCAGGCTCTGCCAACGGCGCTGGCGCAGCCAGCTCATCATGTCGGCCCAGCTCATCTTGTTGTTGTCCGCCGGATAGTCGATGTACTGCACGGCCATCATCCAAATGCCGAACAGCAACCATAGGGGGGCGGCGACGATGTTGAGTACCGGTATGAACGACAGAATCAGCAGGGCCAGCGCCCGCGGCGCGAAATAGGCCAGCTTGCGAGCCTCGCGGGCCAGGGTGCGCGGCAGCATCGCGAGCAGTTCGGCCCAGCTGAAGGGCGGCGCGGTATCCTCGCCACGCGCCACCACCTCGACCTTCTCCGCGAGAAAGCCGTTGAAGGGCGCGGCGATGATGTTCGCCAGCATGGTGAAGGTGAAGAACACCATCAATATGACCAGACTGACGAACAGCGGCCAGAGCAGGTATTCCAGAACGGCCAGCCACTCGGGCAGGCTCGGCATGAACGCATCGACCCAGGCACCGAACTGACTGATGGCGAAATAGATCAGGCCGGCGAACAGCAGCACGTTGACCGTCAGCGGCAGGATGACGAACAGCCGCAGACCCGGGCTAAGTACCAGCCTCAGGCCTTCACGAAGGTAATGCGGGCCGATAAGAGCGGGCATGGGCATGGGGCGACTCCAGAACGGGAAACGGCGGGACCATACCGGCTTTGCCGGACGGGGAAAAGGCCGTGAGGGTACAGTCGATAGGCTGCGGCTATAGATGGGATGAGCGAGGTGAATTTCCGTATTGGAGCGCGCATCCGTAGAGTGGCGCCATTGGTTTCCCAAGGGTCATCCACTCCTACAGCCTTCCCCTAGTGCTTTGGGATGGCCCTTTTTTCTTCTCGGCGGAGAGCTGCTGACCCGCCGATCATCGACGGCGGAGCGGCTGCTGGTCGAAACGTATACCCGGCAGGCCGGTTTCCATCAGCGCCCGGATGTTGCGATGGTCGGAGCCGGTCGGCGAGGCCAGCACCGCCTGGTAGTGCTCGCCGAAGGCCAGCAGCGCTTCCTCGGTGGAGAAGCCTTCCAGCAGCGCCAGGCCCAAGGTCTTGCAGGAGCCTTCGTTCTCTCCGGCGGCGTTTTCCACACTGCCGTTCATGAAGCGGCTCGGCTGATAGTCGTAGTGAGCCGCGATGAAAGCGAGCGTGTCGCTGAACGGATGGTTGCGGTTGCGCAGGCTGGCGCGGAAATCCTTGAGGCTGCTCATGGCTTCTGGCCCTTGTCGAAAGCGGTTTGCTGCTCGGGCGTCGCTTCCTTCTGGTAGCGCTTCTTCCACTCGGCGTAGGGCATGCCGTACACCTCTTCCCGCGCCTCGTCGATGCTGACGGTCACCTCAAGGTCGTCGGCGGCGGCCTTGTACCATTTGGACAGGCAGTTGCGGCAGAAGCCGGCCAGATTCATCAGATCGATGTTCTGCACATCCGGGCGGCTGCGCAGGTGCTGGACCAGACGGCGGAAGGCGGCGGCTTCCAGTTCGGTGCGTTCTTGCTCGTTCATGTGTGCGTCTCGGCGTTGGCTGAGGTGGGCCGGATCATAACCTTGGCATTCGGCAGCGGCCAGTCTCGCCGGCGACCGATCGGTGGGACCTTCGTCGGCTCGCCGGACATGCCAGCGTCATCAGTCGCGATGAGCCGCCAGGGTGATCGACACCGACTCGGCGAAACGCAGCGCATGGGGCTTGTCGACCTCCACCTCGGCATAGCGCACCTGCGGATGCTGCATGACCAGATCGAGAATCTCCTGGGTGAGGCGCTCCAGCAGGGCGAAGCGGTTGTCCTCGACGTGGCGGATGATTGCCTTGGTGATGGTGCGGTAGTTCAGGGCGTGGTCGATGACGTTATCGCGCACCGCATCAGCGGCGGGGTAGAGCATGGTGAGGTTGATCAGCACGTCCTGCTTGTTGAGGATTTCCTCTTCCTTGATGCCGATGAAGGTGCGCAGGCGCAGGTCCTTGACGCGGATGCGCGCCATCGAGGGTTCCAGTCTTGGCATGTCGTCTCCTTGTCGTGAGTCAGATCAGGTGGCGGCCGCCGTTCACCGTGAGGATGGTGCCGGTGACATAGGGGTTGTCGAGCAGATATCGCAGGCTCCGGTAGATCACCTCCGGCCCCGGTTCGATGCCCAGCGCCGATTTGGCCAGCGCCTTGCGCCGGTAATCCTCATCATCGTCAGGATTGAACTGAATCAGCGCCGGGGCGATGCCGTTGACCTTGATCGCCGGTGCGAGGCTCGCCGCGAAGGACAGGGTAAGGTTGTCCAGCCCGGCCTTGCTGGCAGCGTAGGCGATGTGCTTCTTGCTGCCGCGGCGGGTGACGTCGTCGCCGATATGCACAATGTCGGCGGCCCCGCCGTGGCGCAGCAGCTCGGCGCAATGCAGGTTGATCAGGTAGGGCGCAAGCATGTGCACATTGAACATGCGCTGGAACAGTTCGGTTTCCTGGCCAGGCGTTTCGCTGTGCCATTCGGAGGCGTTGTGCACGATGGCACGCAAGCCGCCAGTATGCGCCTTGAGGGTGTCGATGAAGCCCAGGATGCCGGCTGCGTTAGCAAAATCGGCGGCCAGTGTGGTGGCTCCACGACTGCGCAGGTGGGCCACCCCTTCGCGCTCGCTGCGGTAGCTGATGATGACTGGGTAGCCATCGTCGAGCAGGCGTTCGGCGCAATACAGGCCGATCCGCTGGCTGGCACCGGTAATCAAGATGGGGAGCGGGTGCTGGTTCATCGTGCGCCTCGAGCCGTCGAGCGCTGATGTCATGCTTGTTGCGGGCAGCGCTGGCCGGCCAGCTTACACCAGATCGGCGGGCGACTCGGCCTGCGCTTCGGGATGCAGGCGCTTGTGCTGACGGTAGAGGAAGCTGCGGATGCGCTCGGCATCCTTTTCACCGCTGAACTCGACCTCATAGGCTGCCACCCCGTTCTTCACTTCGCGTACCCGGTGCGCATCGATCTCGAGGGGGGCGTCGTCCGGCAAGGCCAGACGCAAGTGGAAATGCTTGGGTACCCGTGCGTTACCGGCATCCACCAGCAAACCGTGAGACGACAGCTCGCGTACGCGCAGCGGGCTCTTGCCACCGTCGCTCTTCAGCAACGATAACGGCTGCTCCAGCTGCAGTCGCCAGGCGCGGGTGATGGGGCCGCGCTCGAAGATTACGGGCGGAGCGAGATGCAGGTGCAGGCTGTGGAACTCGTCTTCTTTCAGCTGGACCGGGAAGGACAGGCGGAAGTCAGCGGTTTTCGCTTCCAGTGACAGTTCGGCATGCGTCGCCAGCTCCAGCAGCAGCTCGTTGGATTGCGGGCCGCCATCGAGGTGAAAGCCGGAAGCGCGCTCGCCCGTGCCGCTGGCGGCGCGGGTCATGAGTTTGTTGATGAATGCCAGCTCATCGCTGGTCAGCACGGTCCGTTCGGCCATTCGAGCATCCTCGGGGCGACGACTCGGGTGTCGTCGACGACCGGACCACGCGACGTTGCCGCGGTTCGGTTTACTGCGCGCTATGATCGCAGCGCGCGAAAATAGTTCAGTTCAGTGCGTCAAGCTTTGCAAACGAGCGCTGCGCCAAAAGCCGATGCCGGTCACATGTCACGCAATGGCGAGACCGCCTTGCGGCATAATGCGCGGCTTCAAACTGTGCAGAGGTTCCTTCATGAAAGTCGCCATTCTCTCCGGTAGCGTCTATGGCAATGCCGAGGACGTTGCCCGTCATGCCGAGCAGCAACTCAAGGCCGCCGGTCACGACGCCTGGCACGACCCTCGCGCACAGCTGGCGCAGATCCTCGAGTTCGCGCCCGAGGCGCTGCTGGTGGTCACCTCCACGACCGGCATGGGCGAGCTGCCCGACAGTTTCATTCCCCTGTACTCGGCGATTCGCGAGCAGTTTCCGGCCTGGCACGGCCTGCCAGGTGGCGTCATCGCGCTGGGCGACGCCAGCTATGGCGACACCTACTGCGGCGGCGGCGAGCTGGTGCGCGAGCTGTTCGCCGAACTCGGTGTGCGCGAAATGCAGGAGATGCTGCGCCTCGACGCCAGCGAGACCGTGACGCCGGCAAGCGATGCCGAGCCCTGGCTGGCGCGGTTCGCCGAGGCTCTGCGCGGCTGAAGGTGACTCGCTCGGCCAGCAGGCTGGCTGCCCGGGCGACTTCCGCGCGACTAGCAGGCAGCTAGAATCGTGGCACTACAACGACAACAAGAGGTGCCGCCATGTCCGCTTTCTCCGCTCCAGTCTCCGTGGAAAACCAAGTCAGCGCTGCCGAGTGGCAGACCCGCGTCGACCTCGCCGCGTGCTATCGGCTGGTTGCGCTGTATGGCTGGGACGATCTGATCTTCACCCATATCTCGGCGAGGATTCCCGACACCGAGCATTTCCTGATCAACCCTTATGGACTGATGTTCCACGAGATCACCGCGTCCAGCCTGGTGAAGATCGACCTGAACGGCAACAAGCTGATGGACAGCGCCTACGACATCAATCCGGCCGGCTACACCATCCACAGTGCGGTACACGAAGTGCGGCACGATGTGGCCTGCGTGCTGCACACTCATACCGCTGCTGGCGTCGCGGTCTCGGCGCAGCGCCAGGGTGTGCTACCGATCAGTCAGCAGTCGCTGTTCGTGCTGTCCAGTCTGGCCACTCACGGTTACGAAGGCGTAGCGCTACAACGCGAGGAAAAGGCCCGTCTGCAGAGCGATCTCGGCGAGAACAGCTTCATGCTCCTGCACAACCATGGCCTGCTCACCTGCGCTGGCAGCATCGCCGACACCTTCCTGATGATGTTCACCTTCCAGCGCGCGTGCGAGATCCAGGTCATGGCGCAGGCAGGTGGCGCCGAACTGATCTCGATCCCGGCACCGATCCTCGCCGGCGCCAAGGCCATGGCGGCGGCCGTGACCCGTTCAAAAATGGGTATGGGTGGTGCGTTGGCCTGGCCGGCCTTGCTGCGCACGCTGGATGCGCAGAATCCCGGCTACGCCAGCTGAGCCGGGGCGCCGCGGGCCCGGCTCGATTCCGTCGCGTTCAGGCCCCGGCGTGGCTGGCGAAAGCGCACAGTTGCGGATAGAAGGCGCGGAAGTCTTCATGGAGCGGCTGATATAGCCGCTCCAGCTCCGCCAGGCCGCCGGCCAGGCCCTCCGGGCGGCTGAGCCGCCGGCTCATGCTGGCCAGCACCTGTTCCAGTACGGCGAATTCGCGGTAACTGCCCAGCCAGTCCTGCTCCGCCATGCGCGGTGCGATCAGGGCCAGTTTGCCGGGAAGTTGCGGCTCATTCTGCAGGGCGCGATAGACCCGCAGGGTGAAATCCTCGAGCGGTTCGGTCGAGTAATCCCGCCAGTTGGCGGCCAGGCAATGGTCGAAGAACAGATCCAGCAGAATGCCGGCGTAGCGCCGCCGTTCGCTGGGAAAGCGCGCCTTGGCCTGGAGTACCAAGGGGTGACTATCGGTAAAGGCGTCGATTTGCCGATGCAGGCGAATCCCGGCCTCGACCTGCAGCGGCCAGCGACCCTGCAGCGGGCCTTTGACGAAGTCGCCGTAGAGGCTGCCGAGCATGTCGGCCGGTTGGCGGCCGCCGAGATGCAGATGTGCGAGATAGTTCATCGGCTGAGCTTACCCCAGATACCCGGCAGCCCCCCAGAGTCGCAGCGTATGAGTGTTCAGGCCGCCTGATCGAGCTCCGCGGCAGCGCCGAACAGCGCCCGGACGATGGCGTCCTGGGCTTCGCTCGCCAGTTCGCGCGGGCGCATGTTCTCGCTGCGGATCGGCTGTAGCAGCTGGATCTTTACCTCGGCCAGATCACCGGCCAGCAGCCTGCGCAGATGCGACAGCAGATCGTCGTCACCGACGAAAGGCGCGAGGGGATCGGGCTCGCCGTCACGCAGGTAGCGAATGGCGACCGGCTGAATCGCGCAGCCGGACTCCACGGCGCAGGCGAACAGCCGGGAGTGGAACGTGCGCAGGGTATTCCCGGCAGTCGAGGTCCCTTCCGGAAAGATCAGCAAATGGCGACCATCCCGCAGGTGGCTGGCTAGCTCGCGGTTCACCTGCGCGGTATCGCCGGCGCCCCGGCGAATGAAGAGCGTGCCGGCCTGATGGGCGAGCCAGCCCAGCACCGCCCACTGGCGCACTTCCGCCTTGGCCAGGAACGACATCGGTAGCAGCGCACCGAGCAGTGGAATGTCGCTCCAGGAGATGTGGTTGGCGACCCACAGCATCGGCTCGCCAGGGCACTCACCGATCACGCGTACCTGCAGCGGCAGGGCGTTTGCCAGTCGGGCAAGAAACCATTGCGTCAGACGCTGCTTGCGTTCCATCGATGTGACCACACCGATCCGGCTGCCCAGCTCGATGGCGGCGGCGAGCAATACGCCGAGCAAGACCACCGCCCCGATGCGCAGCAGGCGCAGGTACAGGCGTAAGCGCCGCATCACACCGCTGCCTTGAAGTGACGCGCATAGCGCGGGCAGAGTTCGTCGCGCTTGAGCAGGATGAATACGTCGGCTACCTGGAAGTCCGGGTCCCAGCATGGCTCGCCGCAGATTTTCGCACCCAGGCGCATGTACGCCTTGAGCAGGGGCGGCAGCTGCGCGGTGACGTTCGGCGCCAGCTCCTGCTGCGGTAACGGCGTCTTCGGCTCGGCACGCAGCAGTTCGGTGCTCAGATGCGCTTCGCGTAGCCGCTGCATGATGGCCTGCGCCTGCACGCCGCCGTCGCGCATGGGAATGCTGGCGCAGCCCATCAGGTAGCGGTAGCCACCCTGGTTGAGGATTTCCGCGAGTTCGCCCCAGAGCACGGCGATGGTTGCGCCGTTGCGGTAGGCCGGATCGACACAGGTGCGGCCGATCTCCAGCAGCGGCTCGTTCAGGGCCGTCAGGCCGTGCAGGCTGAATTCCTGTTCGCTGTAGAAGTGGCCGATGCGGCGGGCGGTCAGGTGGTCCAGCAGGCGCGTGGTGGCAACCAGCGCGCCGCTGCTCAGATCGCGCACGCCGATGTGGCTGCAGTGGGCGTCGTAGTCATCCATGTCCAGACCGAACTCCGCACCTTGCAGGCATGCGTCGAATTCGCTGCTGAACACGCGATAGCGCAGGGCCTGAGCTTCGCGCAGGGCCGCTGCGCCGACCAGGCGCTCGGCTTGCAGTTGGCGGGTGCTGCGTGGGTGATCGATGGCATTCATGCGGTCTACTCCTGTTCCGCCCCTGGCGGTGGCGGGTTGGCAATCGGCGGCGCCTGCTTGTTATGGTTGCGCTCGGTCGTTCAGGTGGCCGGCTCAGGCTAGGTAGCAGCCGTGTCACGGCTGTGACGGATCGGTGATGGTTGGGTGACGGCCCGCAAACGGAGGGATTTTGGAGAGATCGATGTCGTGGGATGGGTTGCTGGGCCCGCTGCAGCGCCTGCCGGGCACCGCCCTGCTGGACGATTGGCATGCCCGTGTACAGCAACACCCGGGCGATGCGGCGCCGTTCGCCCGAGCGTTGCTGGGGGGGCGGCTGGCCGCGACTCCGGGGCTGGCGTTTCTCGCGGGTTACCAGCAGGCGCTGCGGGCGTTGTGGCCGGAAGCGCCGAAGGGGCTCGGTGCGCTCTGTGCAACGGAGAATCGCCGACTGCGTCCGGCCGACATGACCACCCGCAGCGCCGCCGGCCACTTGGTCGGCGCCAAGGATTTCGTGACTGCCGGCGCGGCGGTGAGCTGGCTGTTGGTGCCGGCCCGCGAGGAAGGCGCCGACGAAGCACCGCGATTGGGCATGTATCTGCTCTCGGCGACGGCTGGCGGTGTAACGCTCGAGGCCGGGTCGCCATTGCCGCTGGTGCCGGACATTCCGCATGCGCGACTGCGCTTGACCGAGGCGGCGGGCCAGCGCCTGGCCGGTGATGGTTGGGATGACTACGTCAAACCGTTTCGCACGCTGGAGGATCTGTACGTTCTGGTGGCGCTGGCGGGATGGCTGTACGGCGTGGCGCTGGAACACGCCTGGCCGCAAGGGTTGCTGCTGCGGCTGACCGGTGTGCTGGCCGGCGCTGCCGAGGTTGCACGCCAGCCAGTGGGCGAGGCCGCCACGCATGTGTTGCTGGCTGCGTTGAGCGAGCAGTTCGCCACGCTGCAGGCAGAACTCGAACGGGCGCTGGTGAGCACGCCTGGTGCATGGTCGGCGTTGTGGCTGCGTGATCGCGCCGTACTTGGGCTCGCCCGCGGCGCTCAGGCCGAGCGCCTGCGCAAGGCGTTGCTGCAGCTGGGCATCGAGTCGCCAGTCTCCAGCTGAAACGGCCGGGGAACTCTGCCAGCCGCCACGGACCTATATTCAGCTGATGCTCATGTCCGTTGCCGTTGACCTCCATCAAGCCGTGCTTCATACGCCGGACCGCCGGAGTGCGGCTGCGGGCGCTTTGCCATGCGCTGCGGACTGGTTAAGCTGCCCGATCCGTCAGTTGCCGTCACGCGTGTCGGTCGCGCTCGTGCGGGCTGCCCGAGGCCACGGCGGCACAATCGGAATAAAAGGATTTCATGCCATTGCGTTGTCTGTTCGTCTCTTCCTTGTTCAACCGTGCAGCCAGACCAGGCGGAGCTAGCCGCCGATGATGCCGACCGGCGCGGTATTCCCCTGGCGCGGCGCCAACCAGTTTCGGTTGCTGATTGACGGTCCGCAGTTTTTCCCGCCGATGCTCGAGGCCATCGAACGCGCCGAACGGCGCGTGGATCTGGAGCTGTATCTGGTGGAGGATGGGCACTGCCTCGAACGGCTGCTCGAGGTGCTGCTGGCTGCTGCAGGGCGGGGTGTGCGCGTGCGCTGTCTGTTCGATGGCTTCGGCTGCCTGAAGATGAGCCAGGGCAGTCGCGACCGGCTCGCCGCAGCGGGGGTTGAACTGCGGTTGTACAACCCGCTGTCGCTGCGCTTGAAGATGCGCAACCTGCATCGGGACCATCGCAAGATTCTGCTGGTCGACGGTTGCAAGGGCTATGTCGGCGGCGCTGGCGTGACCGATGAATTCTGGAATCCCCAGCTGCCGCAGGTGTACTGGCACGAGGTGATGGTCGAGATGACCGGCCCGCTGCTGCAGGACTGGCAGGTGCTGTTCGACAGCCACTGGGTGAACTGCCTCAAGCGGCGCATCTGGCAGTTCCCGCTGCCGCAGAAGGCTCCGCGGATTCCGCTGCTGCCGACCGGTTCCGGCCTCGGCCGCGTGGCCTATTCGGCAGCGCGCCAGCATCGCGACATTCTCCACAGCCTGCTGCGCAACCTGCGCCAGGCGGAAAAACGCATCTGGCTGGCAACCCCCTATTTCCTGCCCACCGGCAAGGTGCGGCGGGCGCTGATCCGCGCGGCTCGTCGTGGCGTCGAGGTGCGTCTGCTGCTGACCAGTCGCAACACCGATCATCCGCCGATCCGCTACGCCGGCCAGCGTTTCTATCCGCGGTTACTACGCGCCGGCGTGCGAATTCACGAATATCAGCCACACTTCTCGCACCTGAAAATGGTGCTGGTGGACGATTGGGTCAGCGTTGGCTCCTGCAACTTCGATCACTGGAACCTGCGCTGGAATCTCGAGGCGAATCTCGAGGCGATCGATCCCGAGCTGACCGCACAGGTGGTGCAGAGCTTCGAACGCGACTTTCAGCAAAGCCTGGAGATCGACCTGCGCAAGTGGTACGCCCGGCCGCTGCATATGCGGCTGTATCAGCGGCTCTGGGGCGGGCTCGATCGATTGCTGGTCAATATCTTCAATCGCGGCGGCTGAGGCCGCTGCGCAACTGAGCGATGCTCCTAACCTGACAAGAGGAACGATCAATGGCGGCGAAGAACATCCTGATGCTGGTCGGCGACTATGCCGAAGACTACGAAACCATGGTGCCTTTCCAGGCCCTGCAGATGGTCGGGCATCGCGTACATGCGGTCTGCCCTGATAAGAAGGCGGGCGATAGCGTGCGTACCGCGATTCACGATTTCGAGGGTGACCAGACCTACAGCGAGAAGCCGGGCCACAATTTCGCGCTGAATTTCGATTTCGCCGCAGTACGCGCCGAAGACTACGATGCGCTGGTCATCCCCGGCGGGCGGGCTCCAGAGTACCTGCGCCTGAACGAGCAGGTGCTGGCGCTGGTTCGCGCCTTCGACGCAGCGAACAAGCCTATCGCGGCCGTGTGCCACGGCGCTCAGCTGCTGGCTGCCGCCGGCGTGCTCAAGGGCCGTGCCTGCAGTGCCTATCCGGCCTGTGCGCCGGAAGTTAAGCTGGCCGGTGGCGAGTACGTGGATATTCCGGTGGACCAGGCGCACACCGAGGGCAATCTGGTCAGCGCTCCGGCGTGGCCTGCACACCCGGCCTGGCTGGCGGGATTTCTCAAGCTGCTCGGCACCCAGATAACCCTGTAGCATGCGCGACGGCCGGCCAGCGCCGCTGGTCGTGCCCATTTTTGTCACCGATGACCGCATGCCAGGCGGCGGTCCCGCCAGGAGAACCTACCCAGTGAGTACGGCCCCGAACAATCCACTGCATGGCGTCACCCTCGAGGCGATGCTGGTCGAACTGCAGGCGCACTACGGCTGGGAAGGGCTGGCGCAGCGGGTCGATATCCGCTGCTTCAAGAGCGAGCCGAGCATCAAGTCGAGTCTGACCTTCCTGCGCCGCACACCGTGGGCCCGGCAGAAGGTCGAGACACTGTTCGTCCAACTGCGTGGCAAGCGTGGTTGATCGCAGAAAACGAGGAAACAAAAAAGCCCGGCACTTGGCCGGGCTTTTTTTGTATCTGACGCGAAGTGCTTACTGCACTTCCACCGCCAGGCTGTCGGCGATCTTCTGTTTCCAGATCGCCGGGCCGGTGATGTGCACCGACTCGCCCTTGGTGTCGACGGCCACGGTAACCGGCATGTCCTTCACCTCGAACTCGTAGATCGCTTCCATGCCCAGTTCGGCGAAGGCCAGCACCTTGGACTTCTTGATCGCCTGAGCAACCAGGTAGGCGGCGCCGCCGACGGCCATCAGGTACACGGCCTTGTTGTCCTTGATCGCCTCGATGGCGATCGGGCCACGCTCGGACTTGCCGATCATGCCCAACAGGCCGGTGCTTTCGAGGATCTGCCGGGTGAACTTGTCCATGCGCGTGGCAGTGGTCGGGCCGGCCGGACCAACCACTTCGTCACCGACCGGATCGACCGGGCCGACGTAGTAGATGAAGCGGCCCTTGAGGTCCACCGGCAGCTCTTCGCCCTTGTTCAGCATATCGACCATGCGCTTGTGCGCGGCGTCGCGGCCGGTGAGCATCTTGCCGTTGAGCAGGATGGTCTCGCCCGGCTTCCAGCTCTGCACCTCTTCCGGGGTGATGGTGTCGAGGTTGACGCGGCGTGCGCTCGGGCCGGCTTCCCAGACGATTTCCGGGTAGGCGTCCAGCGGCGGCGGGGTCAGTTCGGCCGGACCGGAGCCGTCGAGCACGAAGTGCGCATGACGGGTGGCGGCGCAGTTGGGGATCATGCACACCGGCAGCGAGGCGGCGTGGGTCGGGTAGTCCATGATCTTCACATCGAGTACGGTGGTCAGGCCGCCCAGGCCCTGGGCGCCGATGCCCAGCTGGTTGACCTTCTCGAACAGCTCCAGGCGCAGCTCCTCGATGCGGTTCTGCGGGCCGCGGGCCTTCAGTTCGTGGATGTCGATCGGGTCCATCAGGACCTCCTTGGCCATCACCGCGGCTTTTTCCGCGGTACCGCCGATGCCGATGCCCAGCATGCCCGGCGGGCACCAGCCAGCGCCCATCTCCGGCACGGTCTTCAGGACCCAGTCGACGATCGAGTCGGACGGGTTGAGCATGGCCATCTTCGACTTGTTCTCGGAGCCGCCGCCTTTGGCCGCGACGTCCACTTCCACTTTGTCGCCGGGGACGATGGAGTAGTGGATGACCGCAGGGGTATTGTCCTTGGTGTTCTTGCGGGAACCTGCCGGGTCGGCCAGGATCGAAGCACGCAGGACGTTTTCCGGCAGGTTGTAGGCGCGGCGCACGCCCTCGTTGATCATGTCGTCCAGGCTCATGGTGGCGCCATCCCAGCGCACGTCCATGCCGACCCGAACGAACACGGTGACGATGCCGGTGTCCTGGCAGATCGGCCGATGACCGGTGGCGCACATGCGCGAGTTGATCAGGATTTGCGCCATGGAGTCGCGCGCGGCCGGAGATTCTTCACGCAGGTAGGCTTCGTGCATCGCCTGAATGAAGTCGACGGGGTGGTAGTAAGAAATGAACTGCAAAGCGTCAGCGACGCTTTGAATCAGGTCGTCTTGCTTGATCACGGTCATGCAGCGCGTCCTCGTGGCGGGGCGGAGATTTGGCGCGTCGAGCATGGCAGTCGGCGTGCCGAGTAAAAAAAGCGCAGCAGTATAACCCGTCGGACTGTCGGGTACACGGATGGACCAGGAGTGAAGGGATGTTGGCTAGGTTTTTGAATTTTGCTGGCGTAGAGTGCGACCCATTGCCACAGCGGGACGGATCCCTATGAGCGCAAGGCGTGACGAGATCGATCAGCGGTCGTTGCAGCAGCTGGTCATGAAGCGATTCGCAATGGCCGCGCTGACCTACGGGCTGGCGCTGCTGCTGACGTGGATCACGGTCGCTGCAGGCTTCTACAAGGCGTCGCTTGGCAGTGCGGTGGTCTGCTCGGTGCTGATCGTGCTGAGCCAGCTGATGTTTCTCGGACTGTTCTGGCGCGGGTTCAACCTGCGCTTCGAGGATCCCAGCCTGACCGAGCCACAGGTGTTGGTGGCGCTGGTGTGGCTGACCTACTTTCTCTTCAACCTGGGTAGCGCACGCGGCTCGCTGCTGGTGCTCTACCTACTGGTACTGATGTTCGCGGTGTTTCTGCCGCCCAAGGTATTCATCCGCTACGCCGTGCTGGCATTCGTCAGTTTCGTCGGGCTCAACGTGGTCGATTCCTACCTGGGGCGACTGGCCGAACCGGCGGCGTTTCTGCTCGAGGCGAGCGTGCTGCTGGTGACGCTGACCTGGATGTGCCTGTTCGTCAATTACGTCTACCAACTGCGCCAGCGCATGCGTCAGCGCCGGTTTGCCCTGCAGGCTCACCAGGACACGCTGCGCGGCATGCTGCGCCAGCTTGAGGACTTGGCGTCGACCGACGAACTCACCGGCCTGTACAACCGGCGGCGCTTCCTGCGTATCGCCGAAGGCGAGCTGGGCCGACTGCGCAACGGGCATCAGATCGGGCTGGCACTGATCGATCTCGATCATTTCAAACGGATCAATGACATGCACGGCCATGCTGCCGGTGATCGCGTGCTGCAGACCTTCGCCGCCGTCGCACGGGCCTGCCTGCGTGATGGCGATGTGCTTGCGCGCTATGGCGGTGAAGAGTTCGTGCTGTTGCTGCCGACCACCGACGCGGAGCAATTCAGTGCCTGCTGCGAGCGCCTGCGTGAGGCGTTCGCCAATGCCCAGCCAGTGGACCCCGGTATCCAGGCCGGACAACTGAGCCTGTCGGTCGGCCTGACGTTGCTGAATGCTGGCGATGATCTGGAGGCGTCGCTGCAGCGCGCCGATGAGGCGCTGTACCGCGCCAAACGCAGCGGACGCAATCGCTGCGAGGCGGCCTGGGCGACCAGCGATGCCTGAACTGAGTTGTGGCGGACGGCACTGGACGGTAGAGGTCGGCGCCAACCTGCTCGATGCGTTGAACCAGGCCGGGCTGCGCGTGCCCTACAGCTGTCGGGCAGGTAGCTGCCATGCTTGTCTGGTGCGCTGCGTGGATGGGGAGCCGCTCGATCAACGTCCCGCTGCGCTGTCGGCGGCGCAACGCAGCCAGGGCTGGCGGTTGGCCTGTCAGTGCCGTGTGACGGCCGATCTGTGCGTGGAACCGTTCGATCCTGCACATGAGGGGCTGTCGGCGCAGGTGCATAGTGCCGACTGGCTGGACCACGATGTGCTGCGCTTGCGCTTGCTGCCCGAACGGCCATTGCGTTATCGCGCCGGCCAGCACGTACTGCTCTGGACGCCGACTGGCATTGCCCGGCCCTACTCGCTGGCAAGCCTGCCGGGCGAGGACCGTTGGCTGGAATTCCACCTCGACTGTAGCCGGCCGGGTGCCTTCAGCACGGCGGCTCGCCGGCTGCAGCCCGGTGATCGACTGCGCCTGGGGCAGCTGCACGGCGGGGCGCTGCACTACGATCCGGACTGGGCGGAGCGACCGCTGTTGCTGCTCGCCAGCGGCACCGGGCTGGCGCCGCTGTGGTCCATTTTGCGTGAGGCGCTGCGTCAGCAGCATTCCGGGCCTGTGCGCCTGCTCCACCTTGTGCGCGAACGCTCCTACCTGGCTGGGCCACTGCTGGAACTGGCGGGTCAGCATGCCGGGCTGGAGGTGCAGTGGGCTGACGCCAGCCAGGCGCAGCAACGCATACGCGAACTGCGGGTCGCGTCACGACAGGAGATCGCGCTGGTCTGCGGGCATGCCGAATTCGTTGCCGCCAGCTGCAAACAGTTGTTTCTCGCGGGGTTGCCGCGGGGACAGGTTCTGAGTGACTGCTTTCTCGAGCGAGAAGTGGGGGACGGGCTGGACGGAGATTGAGTGCGTCGTCGGAATTGCCAAGGCGTTGCACGTTGGCGCGAGAGGGGGGCGCGAGCCGGGTAGGCCGGCTCGCGCGGTCCATCAGCTAAACGAGTCTCCGACTCGCAGGATCTTCATGGTGTTGGTACCGCCGGTGCTGTCGTGATAGCTGTCTCCCTTGGTCAGGATCACCCAGTCGCCGGGCTGCACCACGTTGCGTTTGAGCAGCTCTTCCACCGCCATCTGACTGACCTTGTCGGCCGGCAATGCCGCCGGGTCGAACGGCACTGTCTGCACGCCACGGAACAAGGCCACGCGCGCCTGAGTTTCGCGGTGGGGCGAGAAAGCGAAGATCGGCACCGAGGAACGGATGCGCGACATGATCAGCGGGGTGTAGCCACTTTCGGTCAGGCTGATGATGGCCTTGACGCCCGGGAAGTGGTTGGCGGTGTACATCGCCGCCAGCGCGGTGCTTTCGTCGCAACGCTCGAAGGTCTGACCCAGACGGTGGCCGGAGCGAGTGCTGGTCGGATGCTTCTCGGCTCCGCAGCAGACGCGTGCCATCGCCTTGATGGCTTCCACCGGATACTCGCCCGCGGCACTTTCGGCCGACAGCATCACCGCATCGGTGTAGTCGAGCACGGCGTTGGCTACATCGGACACTTCCGCGCGGGTCGGCATCGGGTTGTGGATCATCGACTCCATCATCTGCGTCGCGGTGATCACCACCTTGTTGTAGCGCCGGGCATGCAGAATGATTTTCTTCTGGATGCCGACCAGTTCGGCGTCGCCGATTTCGACGCCCAAATCGCCGCGCGCGACCATCACGCCATCGCTGGCGCGAATCAGGCCGTCGAGCGCCTCGTCATCGGCGACGGCCTCGGCGCGTTCGATCTTGGCGATCAGCCAGGCACTGGAGCCGGCCTCGTCACGCAGACGGCGGGCCAGTTCCATGTCGGCGGCGTCGCGCGGGAAGGACACCGCCAGATAGTCCAGCTGCAGGTCGGCGGCCAGCTTGATGTCAGCTTTGTCCTTGGCCGTCAGTGCCGGCGCGGTTAGGCCGCCGCCGCGGCGGTTGATGCCCTTGTTGTCCGACAGCGGGCCACCGATCAGTACCGTGCAGTGCAGTTCATCGGCGGTGGCGGCGTCGACGCGCATCACCACGCGGCCATCGTCCAGCAGCAGTTCGTCACCGACGCTGCAGTCCTTGACCAGGTCCGGGTAGTCGATGCCGACCACTTCCTGGTTGCCGGCGTCGCGCGGGTGGGTAACAGAGAAGCGGAAGCTGTCGCCTTCCTTGAGTTCGATACGCTTGTTGGCGAATTTGGCGATGCGGATCTTCGGGCCCTGCAGGTCACCGAGCAGCGCGACGAAGCGGCCATGGCGAGCGGCAATCGTGCGGACCAGTTCGGCGCGGGCGCGGTGCTCGTCGGGCGAGCCGTGAGAGAAGTTCAGACGGGCGACATCCAGCCCGGCGACGATCATCTTTTCCAATACCTCGGGCGAGCTGCTCGCCGGGCCCAGGGTGGCGACAATCTTGGTGCGACGCGGTGTCATGCAATGGCTCCTTTTTCTGACTGTCCGGAGGCTACTATGCTCGTTCGCTGTAGTCATTGTTCCGCCGCACTACTCTTTTGCCGGCCCGAATGCCTGCAGTTTTTCCCGCGACGGTCGATAAGCCGGCTCCGGAGGAGCCATTCATGCGTACCCTGATCATTGCCTGCCTGACCCTGTTCACCGTTGGCTGCAGCAGCCAGCATGCCGCCGATCGTCAGCTCAACGAGGCCTACATCCGCTACGAAGCGGGCGACTGCGGCGGCGCCATGCTTGCCCTGTCGCAGGCTGAACGCCGCACGCGCGGACGCGGTGAGGTGCAGCCGGAGATTTCCCTGCTGCGCGGCCAGTGCCTGGAACGCCAGGGGCTGTACGTCGACGCGGCACAGACCTACCGCTTCATCCGCGCCCGCTATCCCGCCAGCGAATACGCCTACCGTGCCGCGGCGCGCCTGGAGACGCTGCGCCAGCTCGGGCACTATGAGCCGGTCGAACCGGCGGTGGTCCATCCCGCCGGACGCTGAACCGTTTCGCGAACATGCCATCCAAGGAGAGGAACCATGCGCGTCCTGTTGCTGCTGCTTGCTCTGTTGCCACCGCTGGCGACGGCGCAGATCTATCGCTGGACCGATGCCGAAGGGCGGGTGCACTTCGGTCAGCGGCCGGCAGCGGGTGCCGAGCAAGTCGAAGTGCGTCCACAGATCATCGAGCGCGATGAGGCGACTCGCCAGCGCGAGGAGCGTAGCGAGAAATTCTTCGACGCACGGCGCCAGGAGCAACAGGCCGATGCCGCGCAGGTTGGCAAGCAGCGCGCACAGCGTGAAAAGGAATGTCGCGGGCTGCGCGAGGAACTGGCCGTGCTGCAGCGCGGCGGGCGTTATTTTCGTACCGATGCAGCGGGTGAGCGGGTCTACTACAGTGAAAGCGAGATTGAGAAAGCCCGGCAGCAACTGGCCAGTCGTATTCGCCAACGATGTGACTGAGCGGATTGGAAGCAGTGGCAGGGGCATGCGCAAAGGCAGGCTCGAACCATGAATATGTCGAATCAGCGCCGTATCCAGCGGCATCAGTTGCCGTACTACCTGAACGTGTTCAATCGCTACACCGACAAGCCGCTGGGCTTCATCGGCAACCTCTCCGAGGGAGGTCTGATGCTGATCAGCCGCTATCCGATGATGCTCGAGGAGCGTTTCGAGATGCGCTTGAAGATCCCTCGCCACGACGGCCAGTTGCGTTTCGTGGATTTCAGCGCGAAGAGCCTGTGGTCACGCGAGGATGTCACGCCCGGCAGTTACGACACCGGGTTCGCGCTGATCACGCCGCCAGGTGACATCCAGGAAATGATCGCCGCGCTGCATCACTACTTCAGCTTCCAGCCGATCCAGTACGCGCCGCTATCCCTGCCGCCGTATGCGGCCGATCGTTCCGCTGACAAGGGCTGCTGCTGCGGCATGTGAGTCACGCGGGCGACGGTGCGTGCCGGCTCAAAGTGCGCCGGCACGCTTCCAGGCCAGGTAGCGGCCAACCAGCTCGGGGCCCAGCTCGTGCGGTCGCGCTTCCAGTACCGGCAGACCGTGCGCCACCAGACGCCGATACAGTGCTTCGCGCCGCTCCAGATGCGCCAGCGTGCCGCAATAGGCGAGGGCGTCATCGAGGTTCTCCACCGGCCGCTGTTGGACGCGGCTCAACACCTCTTCGCGCAAGCTGACCAGCAGTACCCGGTGCCGACGTGCGAGGCGCTGCATTGCGGTGAACAGCTCGTCGTCATCCTCGTCGCGCAGGTTGCTCAGCACGACCACCAGGGCACGGCGATGCTGGCGAACCAGCACCTGGTCGACCGCGGCGTTGAAGTCGGCTGGCTGGCGGGTGCATTGCAGGTCATAGACGCCGTTCAGCAGCGTGCCCAGCTGTGCCTGGCCCTTGGCCGGGGCGAGAAAGCGCGGCTGGTCGCTGGCAAAGGTGCTGAATCCGACCGCATCGCCCTCGCGCAGGGCGGCGTAGGCCAGCAGCAGGCTGGCGTTGAGCGCGTGGTCGAAGTGCGACAGCTGGTCGTCCTGGCTGCGCATACGCCGGCCACAGTCGAGCAGCAGCAGGATCTGCTGATCGCGCTCGTCCTGATACTCGCGTGCGATGGGGGTGCGCATGCGCGCGGTGGCCTTCCAGTCGATCTGCCGCAAAGTGTCGCCCTCGCGGAACTCGCGCAACTGGTGAAACTCCAGCCCCAGGCCGCGCCGCGGCTGCTGTCGCACGCCGAGCCGGTTCAGCCAATCGTCGACCGCGCGCAGGCCCGCGCTGTGCAGCTGGGCAAAATCCGGATAGACGCGCGTGCTGTCGGATAGGGCCAGCAGGCGTCGGCTGTGCCACAGCCCCAGCGCTGAGCTCAGACGGATCTCGCACCGGGCGAAGGCGAAAAGCCCGCGCTGCAGCGGTCGCAGGCGGTAGCTGAATTCGCAGTGCTCCGCTGGGCGCAGGTGTATGCGCCGAGGTAGCTGCTCGAAATCCATCTGTGCCGGTGGATGATCGAAAATCTCCATGCTCAGCGGCGCGGCACTGTGCTGACGTACCAATAGACGCACCTCGCTCCAATGCCCCAGCGGCAGCCGTGTGGGTAGGCGGCGTTCGACCAGCGGCGTAGGCGTGCGCCGCAGACGGAGCGCGTCGAGCGCGGCGAGCAGGGCCAGCGCCAACAACAGGCCCCACCACAGCGAACGCCAGCCGGCGGAGGGGGGCTCGCCAAGCGCGCTGAGGATGCCCAGCGGCAAGCCCAGCAGCGCGAGTATCGCGAGTGCCGCCAGCATACGGCGGGACGGAATCATGGCTGCTGAGACCTTGCGGAGCGCGTGGGCATGACAGTCACAGGCGTGGTGCCGCGACCTGGTCGAGCAGCTGCAGCAGCACGCGGTCTACCGACAGGCCTTCGATATCCAGCTCGGGTGATAGCCGCACGCGGTGGCGCAGCACGCTCAGCGCACAGCTTTTGACGTCATCCGGGGTGACGAACGCGCCACCGCGCAGCAGCGCGCGTGCTCTGGCTCCCCGTACCAGCGCGATGGAGGCACGCGGTCCGGCGCCTAGTGCCAGTCCGCGCCAACCGCGAGTGCTGCGCGCCAGACGCACTGCGTAGTCGAGCACTTGCTCGTCCAGTGGCAGATCGCTGGCGATCCGCTGCAGCGCCAACACATCCTTGGCCGTCAGTTGCGGGCGCAGTGCGCTGACATCCAGCATGTCGGCCCGGGCGGAGCGGGTCACCTGGCGAACCAGCAGCAGCTCCGCGTCGGCGCTGGGGTAATCCATGCGCAGCATCAGCATGAAGCGATCCAGCTCCGCTTCCGGCAGCGGGTAGGTGCCTTCCTGCTCGATGGGGTTCTGCGTCGCCATCACCAGGAACGGCTGCGGTACCGCCAGGGCTCGCCCCTCCAGCGTGACCTGGCGCTCCTGCATCACCTCCAGCAGCGCGGCCTGGGTCTTGGCCGGCGCCCGGTTGATTTCGTCGGCCAGCAGCAGGTTGGTGAATACCGGACCTTTGCGCAGCTTGAACTGCTCGCTCTGCAGGTCGTAGACGGCGTGGCCGGTGACGTCGCTGGGCATCAGATCGGGGGTGAACTGGATACGGCTGAACTCGCCGGCGAAGCAGCGCGCCAGGGCGCGTACCAGCAGGGTCTTGCCCAGTCCCGGCACGCCCTCGACCAGCACATGGCCGCCGGCAATCAGCGCGGTCAGAACACCGTCGATGACCTCGTCCTGACCGATCACCGCCTTGCGCAACTCCTCGCGCAGCGCCTGTGCCAGCTGGCTGGCACGCTCGCGCTGGTTGCCCTGCTGGGCGGGTGCGGTGCTGCTGCTTGGTTCGACGTTTGGTTCGCTCATAAGGCATTCCTGAGTGTTTGCAGGTCGGCAACCTGCCGGGTGAAGTCGATGGCGCTGAGTCGCGCCGGAGGGCGCATGGCCTGGTTGATGACGGGGGCCGGCAGCCCGCTGAGCAGGCCGAGCAGACGCCGCTGTTCCTCGCCGTCGAGCAGGTTGAAGTCCGCCTGGTGTCGGCCGGCACGCTGTGCGATCTCCTGCTGCAGCTGCGCCAACAGGTGCTCTCGGCCTGCCTGCCGCTGGGTGAACTCCGCGGAAGCCAGCAGATGCTCGTGCAGTCGGCGGCGCGTGTGGTCTGCAGGTGTCTGCAGCGGCCCGTGGCGCTGGCCGAAATGCCAGGCGCCCAGCAGCGCGAGCAGCAGGAGCGCTGCAAGCACCTCGGGGAAATGCTTCAGCAGCAGGCTGGACAGTCCCGGATGATCGTTGCGATAGACCAGAGTGACGCTGCTGTCCTGGGTCAGATACCAGAGCAGCCAGGCGTGGTCGTACTCGCCGATGCGGTCGTTCTGCCAGATCCAGGCGTCGGTCATGGCGGTGATCAGTCCGTCGCCGTGGCGCAGCTGCAGCATGTGCGTGGCGCCGGCACTGTTGGCCCAGGCGTGGGCGCGGTTATCGGCGTCGTAGAGGTGGAAATCGGTGTCGAAGGCGAGATAGGCCGGGCTGGTTTCGTTCTCCAGGTACAGCTTGGTCAGTTGCGGATGCTCTTCGTTGGCCGCCGACTCGCCATGCGGATCGTCCTTGTTGTTGTGGCTCTCGCTGGCGTACTGCTGCAGGTTGAGCCGGTCGGCGAGCAGGTCGCCACTCCGGCCGTCTGCTTCGTTCCACAGTCGTTCGGCAACGAACAGCAGGTGCCCGCCGCGGGCCGCCCAGTCGAGCAGGCGCTGGGTTTGCTGGGATGTCAGCCGGCCCCGGTCGCCGAGTAGCAACAGACTGTGGCCCGCCGCGGGAAGCTCGTCGAGGTCGGCGAGATGCTCGCTGCGGCTGATCGGGCGGCCGGTGCGGCGCAGGAACTGCTCGGCGGCCAGGTAGGGATTGCCGCGAGTTTCCGGCGCGGGGCCGTGGTCGATGACTTCGTCGTAGGGCTCGAGCATGACTGTCACGCCGAGACCGATCAGCAGCACCAGGCCGACGCCCAGATATGTCAGCAGTCGCCATTTCATCGGCCCGGCCTCCCGTCGAACAGCGCGCGCCAGCCAGCACAGAGTTCGTTCCAGCGTGGCTCGGCGAGCGGCTGGTGGCCGTAGGCGAGGTTCTGCCAGTGGCGGTTGAGCGTTTCGGCGTAATGCATCAGTTCGGGATGCTCGAGCGTGCGCACTGCCTGCAGCATCTCGCCTTCGGTATGACTGGCGTTGAGCGGCAGTTGGAAATCGTGCAGCAACCGACTGAGCAGGGCGCGATAGAGCAGGCCGAGGGCCTGGCGTGGTTGTGTCGGCCAGAGCCGTTCGGCCTCGGCGGCGACGTCGTCCGGCAGGCTTTCCGGGGCTACCTCGAGGCCGAACAGCAGCGCTGGCGGGACCTTGCGGCGCCTGGTGGGGTGCGGCAGGCGGCGGCCAAAAGCCTGCAGCCAGTCGCGTCGACGCCACAGCAGCAGCACGATCAGCAGGGCGAAGGCGCTCCAGAGCAGGGTCTCGATCAGCAGCGCCAGGCGCTCCCGGCCTTGTCCGAACTGCGTGAGGCGGAACAGGTTCTCCAGCAGGCGGGTCAGGCCGCCCGCTTCGACATCGTCCGGAGTCTCGGCGAAGCGCCAGCGGGTGACCGTCTCGCGATTGCTGAATGGCGGTTGATCGAGCAGCTCGCTGATCTGCTGGCGGGCCAAGTCGCGAGTCAGGGGTGACTCGAGCGGGCGAGCGCCCGCCGGAGCCTGGTACTGGTCGGCGGGTGTCGTTGCCGCGTTCGCGGCCCATCCGGGCTGGCTTGGCGACAGCAGGCAGAGTCCTAGCAGCAGTGCCGGTAGCGTTGTCAGCAGTTGTGCGCGCAGGCGGCGGAAGGCGAGTTCGAGGTCCCATGCCTCGAGCAGCGTGCGCCGATTCAGATAGAGGCTGAAACCGCAGGCGACATAGATTGGTTCCCAGACAATCAATACGAGGACGTAGAGCAGATTGGACAGGTGTTCCAGCCACAACCAGTCGCTGTCCAGACCGAGCAGGTCCTGCCAGCTCCAGCTTTGCACCAGCTGGGTCGGCAGGAAGAAATAGAGCAATGCCAGCAGGCCGAGCCAGAGTGCACCTTCCAGGTGCATGCCGACCACGGTGAGCCAGCGTGCCGCGCTGCGGTCACGTTGGCCGAGTGCGCTCAGGCGCTGGTGTCGTGCTTGGCCGGAGAGCCCTTCAAGCTGCAATACCGGCAGGTCGAAGCTGCGGGTCGAGCTGAAGCGGCGCCAAGTCAGGCTGGCCAGCCACTGGGGGCGCAGCAGGCCGGGCAGGGCACGCAGGCTCTGTCGCAGATCGGGTGCGTCGCCGAAAACCGCGAGTGAAAGAATATGTAGCGGCAGGCGTTCGTACAGTGGCTTCAGCCACCAGAACAGCAACAGCGCCAGGGTCGGCTGCTGCCAGAACAGCAGGCTGAGCAGGCCGAATACCGGCAGCGTAAGCGTCGCCCAGCTGAGCATGAGCACGCCGGCGTGGCGCCGCGCCAACAGCGTGCCCAGGTCCAGCGCCTCCCAGGCGCTACGCGGGCGAATCGCCAGGTTCGCTTCAGTCAGTCGCATGACGACTCCTGCCGGCGAACGCGAAATAGAGCGCGACCAGCAACCAGAGCAGCGCGCCTACCACGTACTTGATACTGGCCGAGCTGTAGGTCATCGATGACCAGTAGGCTTCGATGAACGCCGCGATCGACAGCAGTAGGGTGGCACCGGCAACCAGCCGGACGCCGCAAGCCGCCGCCAGGCGCAGGGCTTCGCCACGGCGGTGCCTGCCGGGCGCGATCAGCGCCGCGCCAAGCTTCAGACCCGCTGCACCGGCGAGGGTGATGGCGGTGAGTTCGAAGGCGCCGTGGCCGATCACGAAGGACCAGAATGGCTGGTGATAGCCGATCTCGCTCAGGTGGCCGGCCACCGCACCGATGGTCAGGCCGTTGAAGATCAGGAAGAACAGGCTGCCGACGCCGAACAGCAGGCCGCCGGAGAAGGTCTGGAAAGCAATGCCGATGTTGTTCATCACGTAGTAGCCGAACATCAGCCAATCGTCGGCCGAGCCGCGCTCGCCGAAGCGACCCAGGCGGCTGGCGTCGGGATCGTACATTGCTTCCATCTGCGCGACCTGATCCGCGGGCACCAGGCTGTAGACCAGTTCAGGAAAAGCAAAGACCAGCAGGCCCATGCCGAGCAGACTGCCGTAGAACAGCAGGCTGGAGGCAAGCACGCTGCGCCACTCGGCGCGCACCAGCCGGGCGAAGCCACCGAGGATGAAACCCAGCAGTCGGCCGAGCAGCGGGCTGCGATGGCGATAGAGTTGCTGATGGCCGCGCAGTGCCAGTTGCCGCAGCTGCTCGAGCAGCTGGCTGCTGTAACCGCGTGCTTCGGCCAGGGCCAGCTGCTGGCAGAGCCGCCGATAGGCTGCGGGGAAGTCGAGATTGCCGGTGGTTCCGGACCTGGTGCGTTCGAGGCTGTCCAACTGGGTGGCGAATGTCTCCCACTCGATCCGATGCTGGCGCTCGAAGGCCTCCTGTTTCAGCGTGGTGCGCAGCAGACCCTGGGCGATGGCGACCAGGCTCGGCGCCGCGTTGGATGCGCTGAGCTGCATGGGCTCGGCGAGCAGCGCGGCGAGTTCCTGGCTGCGCTCCGGCGTCAGGGTTGCCCGGCGCTCGGCAAACTCGATCAGTGCCCGCTGGGCTTCGCGATCCAGCTCGATCGGCGCGCTCTGCGCCTCGATCTCCGGCAGCGCCGGGCGCTCGGCAGGCTGGTCGCGATAGACCACCAGGGTACCTGCGGCGATGTCGCCAAGCCGCTTGAATGCCGGGTGCGCGAGGCAGCTCAGTGCGCCAAGGAAATAACCGAATGGCAGCATATCGGCGAAGCGCAGCAGGTTGCGCGTGAGTGACGCCGCCCAGCCGACCGGCGTGCCGTCATCGTGCACCACGCGCAGGCCCATCCATTGCTTGCCCGGCGTGCGGCCCTGGTTGAGCACTTCGAACAGCACCATGTACCACCACTGCACAAGGAACAGCAGCAATGCGCTCAGCCCGCCGCCGAATTTGCCGAGCAGACCGAAACCGAGGACTAGCGTGAGGAGGATGGCTGCACGTATTGCCAGGTCCACGGCGAAGGCCAGCGCACGCGGCACCAGGCCTGCCGGACGTAGCAGCAGATCGATCCCTTCGGGCGTTTCGACCCGGTGTCGATTGTCCAGTAGCGCGGTGGGCAGGTGGGCGGGTGGCAAGGATCGGGCTCGTATGGGTGACGGCGGAGGCTGATGCTATGCGGCAACGGCCTGGCGGATCAATGTGCGTGGCACGAAACGTGCTGACGGTTGCGAGGCGATTCTCAGGCTCGCGTACTCATTCGCGCGATGGGCCGAATTCGAAGACGCTGTGTGCGGGAGCGCTGCGCGATGAGCGTCGCGAACGCCTGTTAGACTGGCGCGCGATGACTGAGAAGGATCTTTTCGTGAGCCCGAGCATCTTCTGGTACGACTACGAAACCACCGGCATCTCGCCGCGCTGCGACCGTCCGTTGCAGGTGGCGGGTATCCGCACCAACGAGGCGCTGGAGGAAATCGGTGAACCGCTGAACATCTATTGCCGCCCGGCAGATGACATCCTCCCGCATCCGGCCGCTTGCCTGGTGACCGGCATCACGCCGTCGATCCTGCAGCAGAAGGGGCTATGCGAAGCGGAGTTCATCAACCGCCTGCATCAGGAGCTGGCCACGCCAGGCACCTGTGGCGCTGGTTACAACAACCTGCGCTTCGACGACGAGATGACCCGTTACAGTCTCTATCGCAACTTCTTCGATCCCTACGCCCGCGAGTGGCAGGGCGGCAACAGCCGCTGGGATTTGATTGACCTGGTGCGCACCGCCTATGCATTGCGCCCGGAAGGGGTCGTCTGGCCGGAGGAGAACGGCCGGGTAACGCTCAAGCTCGAGCGGCTGAGCGCGGCCAACGGGCTGGAGCACATGCACGCGCACGATGCGTTGTCCGATGTGCGTGCCACCATCGCGTTGGCGCGACTGCTCAGGGAGCGGCAACCGAGGCTCTACACCTATCTGTATCAGTTGCGTCGCAAGCAGGCCGTCCTGGACCAGATCCAGTTGCTCAAGCCGCTGGTGCATGTCTCGGGGCGTTTTTCTGCCGAACGTCATTATCTGTCGATCGTCTTGCCGCTGGCCTGGCATCCACGTAACCGCAATGCGCTGATCGTTTGTGATCTGCAGGCCGACACCTCGGTGCTGTGCGATGAGAGCGCGCAAACTTTGCGTCAGCGCCTCTACACCCGCCTCGAGGCTCTGGAGGAGGGCGCGCTACCGACACCGCTGAAGCTGGTGCACGTCAATCGGTGCCCAGTGTTGGCGCCCTTGAGTGTGTTGCGCGAAGGGGATGTCGCACGGCTGCAGCTGGATCTGCAGGAGTGCCAGCAACGCGCGCAGTGGCTGCGCGATACCCAGCAGGAGTGGCTACCCAAGCTGTCGCACATCTACGAGGAAGAGGCGTTCGAAGAGTGTCTCGATCCCGAACAGCAGCTCTATGACGGTTTTCTCGGTGACCGCGACCGTCGCCTGTGTGAGCAGGTGAGAAGCCTGTCGGCGGCAGAGTGTGCCGCGCGAACCTGGGTGTTCGACGATCCGCGTCTGCTGGAACTGCTGTTTCGTTATCGCGCGCGTAACTTCCCCGAAGCATTGTCGGCGACCGAGCGCGAGCAGTGGCGACAGTTCTGCAGGCTGCGGTTGATTGCGACGGAATATGGAGCGCCGAATACGCTGCGGCAGTTTGACGAAGGGCTACGCCAGTTTCGGGCCACTGCAAGTCCGGAACAAACACAGCTGCTTGAGCAATGGCGTAGCCATGCGCAGCAGTTGCGCGAGCGTTATGCGATTAGCGACTGAGCTTGTGCCATACAAACAAAAACGCCGCATCCCCGTCGAGGGATGCGGCGTTTCGTTATATGACCGCAACTATTAGCCGAGCAGAGTGGCCCAGCTTTCTACGGTTTCGGCGCCCCACTTGGCTTTCCACTCTTTCAGCGTTTTGTGGTTGCCGCCTTTGGTTTCAATAACTTCGCCGGTGTGCGGATTCTTGTATTGCTTGACTCGACGCGCGCGCTTGCTGGTGGCCGGCGCTTTGGCGGCACCGCGCGGTGCTTTGGTGCGGGCGTCCGGATCAAGCAGAGCGATGATGTCGCGCAGCGACTTCTGATATTCGCCCATGAGTTCGCGCAGTTTGCCTTCGAACTCCAGTTCCTTTTTCAGTTTGTCATCGGCAGACAGGGACTTCAGACGCTCTTGAAGTTCCTTGATGGCTTCTTCCGTGGCGCGGTATTCGTTGATCAGGGACATGTGGCTTCCTTGGGATAGGTTTGTACGCAAGTGGCAGCAATCATAGTCATGCGCAATCTGCAAGTAAATATAGCTGCCCGGTAAAAAGGTGTGTTTATTTGTGTGAAATGTCCTTTTAACGAGCGTTGTCGGCATTAAGGTAAAAGTCGAACAATTGAACTCGCTCAACGCTTTGCCGTATAGCGCGGTCAGTTTGCTGACAATAATTTACCCGGCATGACTGCAATGTGGGTTTTCCCCTTTGCCTCATATATGTTCGCAACTGCCGGTCCCGCGCCTCTTTGTTGTCGCCGTCGCCTGCCGTAGCCGATGCTTGAGAGCGATAGCGGGTGCTTCGTCCTCCTGCTTTCCGAGATGGGCGCGGTTTAGGTGGCTGGGCTAGAATGCGGCGTCTTTTGTTTAGAGCGGAGTCATCTTTAATGCGCACTTTCAGGCTGGTTATTGCCTGTCCCGACGGCGTCGGCATCGTGGCCAAGGTCAGTAATTTTCTGGCGACCTATAACGGCTGGATTACCGAGGCCAACCATCATTCTGATCATCAGAGTGGATGGTTCTTCATGCGTCACGAGATTCGCGCCGATTCCCTGCCTTTCGACCTCGACGGTTTCCGTCAGGCCTTCGCGCCGATTGCGCGCGAGTTTTCCATGGAGTGGCGCATTACCGATTCCGAGCAGCGCAAGCGCGTCGTGCTGATGGCCAGCCGCGAGTCGCATTGTCTGGCCGATCTGTTGCATCGCTGGCATAGCGATGAGCTGGACTGCGATATCCCCTGCGTGATCTCCAATCACGACGACCTCCGCAGCATGGTCGAGTGGCATGGCATCCCGTATTTCCATGTGCCGGTAGAGCCGACCCGCAAGGACGAGGCGTTTGCCGAGGTGACCCGGCTGGTGCGTGAGCATGGGGCGGATGCAATCGTATTGGCGCGCTACATGCAGATCCTGCCGTCAGAGCTGTGCAAGGAATTCGCCCAGCGCGTCATCAACATTCATCACAGCTTCTTGCCGTCCTTCGTCGGTGCCAAGCCCTATCACCAGGCGTCGATGCGAGGTGTCAAGCTGATCGGGGCGACCTGCCACTACGTGACCGAGGAGCTGGATGCCGGTCCGATCATCGAGCAGGATGTGGTGCGCGTCAGCCATCGCGACAGCGTCGAGGACATGGTGCGGCTGGGCAAGGACGTGGAGAAGATGGTCCTGTCCCGCGGGCTACGCTATCACCTGCAGGACCGCGTGTTGGTGCACAGCAACAAGACCCTGGTATTCAACTGATCGGAAGGGATGCTCATGGGTGATCCGTTCGAGCGAGCCACGGCCGAGGCGCCACCCGTCATCGGCAGTGGCTGTACCCGGCGCTACGATCCCGATGCTCTGAGCGACGAGCTGGGTACCGAGTTCGCCGGGGCCGCCGCGTTGTGGGCGCATCTGCAGTCCATCGCCAGCGCCGACAAAGTGAACGCGTTCAACGATTACCCGGACAGCAACCCACAGGCCAGCGGCGCCGCGCTCGGCTGAGCGATCGCCACCCCGTACACGGAGAGATAGCTGATGGATGCATTTGTCGATCATCTGGTACTGGGGGCCGATGCCCACGGCCAGCCCAATCTGCACCCGCTGCGGCTCGCCAACCGGCACGGGCTGATCGCCGGTGCTACCGGAACCGGCAAGACGGTGACCCTGCAGCGGCTGGCCGAACAGTTCAGTGACGCCGGCGTTGCCGTATTCGCTGCTGATATCAAGGGTGATCTGTGCGGCCTTGGCGCCGCTGGTGCGCCCGCGGGCAAGATCGCCGAGCGTATCGCCAGCATGCCGTGGCTGGAGCATCAGCCACGGGCATATCCGGTGACCCTGTGGGACGTGCATGGCCAGAGCGGACATCCTTTGCGCACCACGCTCAGCGAGATGGGTCCGCTGTTGCTGGGCAATCTGCTGGAGCTGACCGATAGCCAGCAGGCAGCGCTCTATGCGGCGTTCAAGGTGGCCGACCGCGAGGGGCTATTGCTGCTGGATCTGAAGGACCTGAAGGCGCTGCTGACCCACCTGAAGGACAATCCCCAGGTACTTGGCGAGGACAGCGCGCTGTTTACCGGCGCCTCGTCGCAGGCGCTGCAGCGGCGCCTGGCCACGCTCGAGCAGCAGGGTGCCGACGCCCTCTTCGGTGAGCCGGCGTTGCAGCTGGCGGATCTGCTGCAGCCGGAGCGTGACGGTCGTGGCCGGATCCATCTGCTCGATGCCAGCCGACTGGTGCATGAGGCGCCCAAGGTCTACGCGACCTTCCTGTTGTGGTTGCTCGCCGAATTGTTCGAACAGTTGCCGGAGCGTGGTGATATGGATCGACCGATCCTGGCGCTGTTCTTCGACGAGGCGCACCTGCTGTTCGATGACACGCCAAAGGCGCTGCAGGACCGTCTGGTCCAGGTCGTGCGGCTGATTCGCTCCAAGGGCGTCGGGGTCTATTTCGTTACCCAGTCGCCCAGCGACCTGCCGGACGACGTGCTGGCCCAGCTCGGGTTGCGCGTCCAGCACGGCCTGCGTGCCTTCACCGTGAAAGAGCAGAAGGCGCTGCGCTCGGTGGCCGATGGTTTCCGCGCAAACCCCGAGTTCTCAGCGCTCGACGAGCTCACCCAGCTCGGTATCGGCGAGGCGTTGGTGGGGGGCCTGGAAGCGAAGGGCACGCCGGCGATGGTGCAACGGGTTGCCGTGGCACCGCCGCAGTCGCGGGTTGGCGTGCTGAGTGAGACGGAGCGTGCCAGCCTGATCGCGCATTCGCCATTGCGTGGTCGTTATGACCGGGCGATCGATCGCGAATCGGCCTACGAGATGCTGACAGCACGGGCCCGGGAGGCGGTTGAGACACCACCTGCCGAGGCGCCATCGCGTGCGCGTGGCCAAGCCGAGAACGGCGGCGTCGGCGACTTCGCCGGGCGGGTGCTCAAGAGCGCGCTGAACCAGGCGGCCAGTCAGATTGGTCGGCAGATCGTGCGAGGCCTGCTTGGGTCGCTGTTGGGTGGAAAACGCTGAGTGTGAGGCGTGCGCTACGATTGCGCGCGCTGAGCGTCCACACCAGCCACGACAGTGCGCGTGATCCAGCGAAGTAATGGTGGCTGTGGCTGGCTGATAAGTCGGCATCGACTTGCCAACTTTCGGTATCGCTGCACGGTTAAGGAGCAAATCTGTTCCGTATTGGAAGTCCAGTTTGACCAAGTGGTCAGATTTGTTCCTGATTGAGTTCATTCTGCTTGGCTTGCTCTTTTTCCATCTTTTGCAGTTCCTCGTGGAACACGCGGTCCTGCAGGGACGGTTTCTTGCGCCAAGGTTTGCGGTCCGGCTCCGACTTGGCTGCGTAAGTTGTAACTTCGCCGCCATAGATTTCCTTGTAACGCTGCGCCTGACGCTCAAGTTCGATACGCAGTTCTTCTTTCGTCACGTAATTGACCCGTTTCTCTCATGTTAATTAGATAGCCTGCTGGGACTGTGCGATTGCAGTTGTTCCGCCAGATGGGGGGAATGCAGGACAAGGCTTGGTTTATCAGACGTCGTCTATCGAAAAAGTTTTCGTGCCCGGCATTTTCCGCGACCCGCTCTACGTGAAAACGAGAGGTGGTTCAAAGAATGGGTGGAAAAGGCTGCCGGCAGTGAAGTGCACGGCGTGAGAGCAGCATCCTGTTACCGATTGTTGCTTCCGATCGGCTTCCCCGGCTGGATTATGCGCCTGCTAACGAGCTCAGTTGTGCGGAAACATAAAAACCCGTGTCTGCGGCACGGGTTTTTATGTTTCGCCAACTTCGATCAGCGAGCGGTCTTGGCTTCCGCGCCATGTTCGGCGCGACCATAGACATCGTCGAAACGCTCGATGTCATCTTCGCCGAGATAACTACCGGATTGAACTTCGATGATCTCCAGCGGAATCTTGCCGGGGTTGGCTAGCCTGTGCACGGAAGTGACCGGAATGTAAGTCGACTGGTTTTCGGTGAGCAGGAATGTTTTCTCGTTACATGTCACCTGCGCAGTGCCGGAAACGACGATCCAGTGCTCAGCGCGATGGTGGTGCATCTGCAGCGAGAGACTGGCACCAGGATTGACGCAGATGCGTTTGACCTGGAAGCGACCGCCCATGTCGACCGAGTCGTACCAGCCCCACGGCCGGTATACGGCGCAATGGTTCTGGGTTTCCGGACGTCCCTGTTCATCGAGGCGGGCGACGAGCTTCTTGACGTCCTGCACCTTGTCCTTGTGCGCGATCATCATGGCGTCCTTGGTTTCCACCACCACGATGTCTTCCAGACCCAGTACGGTCACCAGCTTGCCGTTGCCGTGTACCAGGCAGTTGCGGGTATCTTCGGCGATCACGTCACCCTTGAACACGTTGCCGTTCGCATCCTTCTTGTGCACGTCCCAGATCGACGACCAGGAGCCCACGTCGCTCCAGCCCGCGGACATGGGTACCACGCAGGCGAGGTTGGTCTTTTCCATCACCGCGTAGTCGATCGAATTGTCCGGGCAGCAGGCGAAGGTGGCGGGGTCGATCACTACTTCATCACCGTTCTTGGTGCTGCGCTCGAGCGCCACCCAGCAGGTGTCGTAGATGTCTGGATCGTGCTTCTTAAGCTCCTCGAGGAAGACGCTGGCACGGAACAGGAACATGCCACTGTTCCAGTAATAGTCGCCAGATTCGACATAGCTTTGCGCGCGGGCTTCGTCCGGTTTCTCGACGAACTGGCTGACACGATTGATGCCTTCCGGCAGGCCGCTGTCATCGTCAAGGTCGCACTTGATGTAACCGTAGCCGGTTTCCGGACGCGTTGCCGGGATGCCGAACAGCACCATTTCGCCGTTCTCTGCGGCGTTGGTCGCCAATGCCAGTGAGCGCTGGAACGCGCGCTGGTCTTCGATCACATGATCCGCCGGCAGAACCAGCAGCAGCTCGTCGCGACCCTCTTCGATGAGCTTCATCGCTGCAATGGCGATGGCCGGGGCGGTATTGCGGCCGAACGGTTCGAGCAGCAGGCCCTGAACGCCGAGTTTGCGCGCAGCCAGTTGTTCCTTGACGATGAAGCGGTGTTCCTTGTTGCATACCAGCAGCGGCTGGTGCATACCCTCGAACGCCAGACGCTCGACCGTTTGCTGAAACAGCGTCTGTTCGCCGGTCAGCGCGAGGAACTGCTTCGGGAAGAGCTTGCGGGATAAAGGCCACAAGCGCGAACCGCTACCGCCTGAAAGAATTACCGGGATCATGTCATCTCTCCTGAATCGTTAATCGTTCTGCTGTCTCTTGACGCGCCATCAGGCGGTCGAAATCGAATTGTTCTGGGCGGACTTCAGATGCTGCCGCGCTGAGCGGCGCAGCCTGATGTCCCTCGATCGGATCGGTCATCCGAGTCTCAGTTGTTTGTTGCCTGCATCCTGGCGAATCGACTTAGTTGCGTGGTTGTCGCCGCAGGTCGTAGCGCGCGGTTCCACCATGGGAAAGCGCGGGTGTAGGGCAATGGCTCGAGCAGATGCCGAAGCGGCGCGCCGTCGTCGCAATTTCCGCTTGAAGAGATGCGTAAGGGTGATGTGCCCACATGGCCGAACCCCTCGTGGTGCGCGTCGCCAAGCTGGTGTCGATCGGCTGTGTGGCGCGGCAGTCCTGGCGCTAGCGCTGTGTTGCAGCCGCGTCGCGGCGTGCGCTGAGCCCGTCCGCGTCATCCGCCAGCGGAGCGGGTGGCTGTAATCGGTGTTGAAGAACCCAAGCACGTTCATGTGCGACGTCCCTTTCCAGTCTGGAATTGTCGGTACGCGCTTTATGATTGCGGGGGCCGCTCGATAGTTCCCGCGGGCTAGACCGTTGATCGGTGAGTAATTTCGAACGGTGCAAGAGGTCTGCATCGCGCATCACGGTCGGCGATGCGGGGTTCAGTGAGGAGAGGTTGCCGGGTAGGGGGCGCAGGCCGAGCGGAGGACGTCCGGCCCGCCCAGAGGTCAGGCGTCCGGGTTGTCGCGCAGGAAGACCAGGTGGTCGGGTGTTGAATCCGCCGCGCTGAATCGATAGCCGTCGTAATCGAAGTCGCGCAGTCGATCAGGGTTCTGGATGCGTTCCTTGATCACGTATCGCGCCATCAGTCCCCGGGCTTTCTTGGCGTAGAAGCTGATGATCTTGTACTGCCCGTTCTTCAGGTCCTTGAAATCCACGTCGATTACCCGGGCCTGCAAGGTTTTGCGCTTGACTGCCGAGAAATACTCGTTGGACGCGAGGTTGAGCAGTATCTGGTCACCTTGTGCCTGCAGTGCAGCGTTCAACCATTCGCTGATGCGCTCGCCCCAGAAAGCGTAAAGATCCTTGCCGCGTGGATTGGCGAGCTTGGTGCCCATCTCGAGGCGATAGGGTTGCATCAGGTCCAGTGGCCTCAGCAGGCCGTACAGTCCTGACAGCATGCGCAGGTGCTGCTGGGCGAAGTCGAAGTCCTCTTCGGAGAAATCCTCGGCTGCGAGGCCGGTGTAGACGTCGCCCTTGAACGCGAGCAGCGCCTGTTTGGCATTTTCAGGCGTGAACTTCGCGGTCCAGCTGCCGAAGCGCGCGACATTCAGGGCCGCGAGTTTGTCGGACAGGTGCATCAACTCGCTGACTTGCGCCGGCGAGAATTCGCGCAGCTGATCGATCAGTTGCTGTGAATGCTCGAGGTGTTCGGGTTGGGTGGACCGCTGGGTAACCGGTGGAGTCTCGTAATCGAGGGTTTTGGCTGGGGAAATCACCATCAGCATGTAGTTGCTCTCCTGTCTGCTGCGGCGATTCTAGGCGCGATGGCGAACGCAGCTCCAGCTATGGCCGCGATTAATGCGGAGGGATACCCTTGCCAGCGTCACCGGCTCAAAGGCCATTGCGCTTCACCGAAGGAGATGTGGCATGCCCGATTGCGATCACACGAACTGGCAGATCTCGCACGAGTACCGGCCCGCCGAGCGCCGCGCCGAGCGCCAGACCTGGGCCGTGGCGCTGCTGACCGGGGTGACGATGCTGGTGGAGATCGCCGCCGGCTACTGGTTCAACTCCATGGCGCTGCTTGCAGATGGCTGGCACATGGCGTCGCACATGGTGGCGATCGGCCTGGCGGCCCTGGCTTATCTGCTGGCCCGGCGCTATGCCGAGGACCGGCGATTCGCGTTTGGCACCTGGAAGATCGAGGTGCTGGCGGGCTTCTCCAGTGCGCTGTTCCTGGTGGGTATCGCATTCATGATGATCGGCGAATCGCTGCTGCGCTTCTGGTCGCCGGCGATCATCGGCTTCGACGAGGCACTCTGGGTGGCGGTGATTGGGCTGCTGGTGAACTTGCTATCCGCCTGGCTGCTCCATGACCGACACGAGCATGCTCACGCGCATGGCCACGACAATCATGACGAGCACGAGCACGAGCACGAGCACGAGCACGAGCACGAGCACGAGCACGAGCACGAGGCGCCGGCGCGCGGCCGCGATCTCAATCGCCATGCTGCCTTTGTGCACGTGCTGACCGATGGCCTGACATCAGTAGCGGCCATCGTCGCCCTGCTGGGCGGCAAGTACTTCGGCTGGGGCTGGCTCGATCCGCTGATGGGGGTTGTGGGCGCGCTGGTGATCCTGATTTGGTCCAAGGGACTGCTCGTGGAAACCGCCAAGGCGCTGCTGGATCGGGAAATGGACGATCCGCTGGTACGTCGGGTGCGCGCGCAGCTGGAGTCGGTGCCGGATACGGAAGTGACCGATCTGCATCTGTGGCGTGTCGGCCGCGCGCAGTACAGCTGCATTCTCAGCGTGGTGACGCATCAGGCGTACACCGCCGATCACTACAAAAGTGCGCTGCAATGTTTTCCACAGCTGGTGCACGTGACCGCGGAGGTGAACCGCTGCGGCGAATCGGCGCAGGTTGATTTTCGACTGTAGTTGGCTGAAACGCTCGCGCCAAGGGCGTTTTGTCGATCCCGCAAAAAAAGCCGCAATCACGTTGAAAAGGCTTTTGCCCGTCATCGTTTTTGGGTTATTACCGAATCAGACCGCCGAACCCTGCAACACAGGTGGCGGCCCCTGGGTGGCCCCGAACCCCCGGCGCCCAAGCCCGCTCACCCTGCTGCAAGGTGGTCTTTCTGCGGCGGAGCGCCATCGGCTCTCCGTCGGCTGACCCTACGAATAAGGTGATCGGTATGGATGATTACGGCAGATCCCACGCGACTCAGCCCACCCTGTATGTCCTCGATACGAACGTCCTGATTCACGATCCCAACGCCTTGCTGAACTTTCAGGAGCATCAGGTCGCGATACCGATGACCGTGCTCGAAGAACTCGATCAGTTGAAGGCCGGCAAGCACAGCGTCGCCGCCGAATGCCGGCAGGCGATCCGCCTGATCGACCGTTTGCTGGGCGATGCCACCCCCGCCGAGGTGGAGGCGGGTGTGCCGATCCAGCGTGACAAGAGCGGGCCGCGCGGCAGCCTTTCGATCCTCATGAGCCGCCGGCTCGAGACGAGCGGGCTGCCGGAAGACCTGAACGACAACAAGATCATCAATCAGGTGGTCGAGCTCAGCAGGCAGCGGCCCGGGGTGCCGGTGGTGCTGGTTACCAAGGACATCAACATGCGCCTGAAGGCGCGTGCCTGCGGGGTGGCCGCCGAGGATTACCACACGGATCAGCTCGTCGATGATGTCGGTCAGCTGTCGCGCGGCTATCACAGCCTGAACGGCTCGTTCTGGGATCGCGTGAGCAAGGTCGAGACTCATCAGGGCCACGGCCGCACCTGGCATCGCGTGCAGCTGATCGACAACCTGCCGGCGGTGCATATCAACGAGTTCATCCTCGACGAGCAGGGCTTCGTCGGCTGGATCAAGGGCATCAAGGGCGACGAGTTGCTGTTGCTGGACATGCACCAGGAGCCGTTGCTGCATCAGGAGGCATGGGGGTTGCGGCCGCGTGACATCCATCAGGCCCTGGCGCTGTTCGCACTGCTCGATCCGGATATCCACCTGGTCAATCTGTCTGGCGCGGCGGGGTCGGGCAAGACCATTCTCGCCCTGGCCGCGGCAATCGAGCAGACGGTGGTCAGCAAGCGCTATCGCCGCATCATCGCAACCCGCAGCGTGCAGGGGCTGGACGAGGACATCGGCTTCCTGCCGGGCACCGAGGCGGAGAAGATGGAACCCTGGCTTGGTGCGATCACCGACAACCTAGAGGCGTTGCACATGGAGGACGAGAACACGCCGGGCAGCATCGATTACATCCTGCAAAAGGTGCCGCTGCAGTTCAAATCGTTGAACTACATTCGCGGGCGCAGCTTCCAGCAGAGCCTGATCCTCATCGACGAGTGCCAGAACCTCACCCCCCACCAGATGAAGACGATCATCACCCGCGCCGGTAACGGCTCCAAGGTGGTTTGCCTGGGCAACCTGGCGCAGATCGATACCCCGTACCTGTCGGCCACCAGTTCGGGCCTCACCTACCTCACGGAGCGTTTCAAGGACTTCTCCCATGGCGTGCATATCACGCTGCAAGGCGTGCCGCGCTCGGTGCTGGCCGAGTACGCTGAAGCGCATATGTAGCGTCCGGCCACGGCGGAGGGGGTGTCGGTAGTACCCCTTCCGGGGACGGGCCGAGTGCGTCTGGCTGGGTTAGACTCGCGACTTTCCCAGTCAGGAGCGCCGTATGCTCACCCATCTCGATTCTCAAGGCCGTGCCAGCATGGTTGATGTGACCGACAAGGCCGTCACCGCGCGTGAGGCCACGGCTGAGGCGCGTGTCCGGATGCTGCCGCAGACGCTGCAGATGATCCAGCAGGGCGGTCATCCCAAGGGCGACGTGTTCGCCGTGGCACGGATCGCCGGTATCCAGGCGGCGAAGAAGACCCATGAGCTGATCCCGCTCTGTCATCCGCTGCTGCTGACCAGCATCAAGGTCGAGTTGCAGGCTGATGGCGAGGACAGCGTGCTGATCCGCGCGACCTGCAAGCTGGCCGGGCAGACCGGCGTGGAAATGGAAGCGCTGACCGCTGCCAGTGTCGCCGCGCTGACCATCTACGACATGTGCAAGGCCGTGGATCGCGGCATGGTGATTGAAGGTGTGCGTCTGCTGGAAAAGCTCGGTGGCAAGAGCGGCCATTGGCAGGTGCCGACATGATCTGCGTGCAGTTCTACGCCCGCTACCGAGAAGCGCTGGGCCTTGAGGCGGAGCGGCTCGAATGGCGTGCGGCATTCGCCCGCGTCGATGATCTGCGCCAGTACCTGCTGGCGCGCGGGGACGCCTGGGAGGTGCTCGGCGAGCAGAACCTGATGTGCGCACGCAACCAGGAGCTGTGCAGCCTCGACGAGCCACTGGTCGATGGCGACGAGGTGGCGTTCTTTCCGACCGTGACCGGAGGCTGAGATGGGCGTTCGAGTACAGCAGGCAGCGTTCGACCCGGGCGCCGAGCTGAATGCGCTGCACGCGGCGAATCTGGGGATCGGCGCGGTGGTCGGCTTCGTTGGCTATGTGCGGGACTTCAACGACGGCCAGGAGGTCGCCGGAATGTTTCTCGAGCACGCGCCCGGCATGACCGAGAAGGCCCTCGGCAAGATCGTCGCCGAGGCCGAGGAGCGCTGGCCGCTACTCAGTGTGGACGTGCTGCACCGGGTTGGTCCGCTGGAGCCGGGTGAGCCGATTGTGTTCGTCGGCGTCGCCAGTGCGCATCGCGAGGCTGCCTTCGATGCTTGCCACTTCGTGATGGACTATCTGAAGACACGCGCACCGTTCTGGAAGAAGGAAACCACGCCCGCCGGCCCGCGCTGGGTCGAAGGGCGCGGTAGCGATCAGGCTGCGGCGGCGCGCTGGCAGCGCGATGACGACGTGATCAGGTGAAACTGATGCTTCAGCGTGGACGACATGGCGGGGTGCCTAGGCTGGCAGCCCGATGCCTCCATTGCTGCTCGCGATAGTTGAGGATCGGGCAGAGCAGGGCGAAGCCGGTGGTGGTGAGAATCCGCAACCGATGGATGTTCCGCAGGAGCCGCTTCCCCGGCGTACACGCTCGTCGTTGCATGGCAGTTGTCTGGCGCGCCGTCGCCTGTGTTGAGTCATGGCGCGTCGCGCAGCAAAAAGGGCGAAGCAGCTGCTTCGCCCTGACGGGTTCGAACTGTGCTCAGCGGCTACGCGGCACCGGGACCAGCAGTTCGGCGGGTGGCATTTCGCAATGGATCTTGCGGCCGATCAGCTCCTCGATGGGCGGCAGGGCGAACGCGTCGTCCTCGCCTGCGAAGCTGATCGAGGTACCGCTCGCACCGGCGCGACCAGTACGGCCGATGCGGTGCACGTAGTCATCCGGGTCTTCCGGCAGAGTGAAATTGATCACGTGGCTGATGCCGTCGACATGGATGCCGCGCCCGGCCACGTCGGTGGCCACCAGCACGCGGATCTTGCCCTCGCGGAAGCCTTCCAGAACCTTGATGCGTTTGTGCTGCGGCACGTCGCCGGACATCTGCGCGGCGCTGATGCCGTCCTTGGTCAGGCGTTCCTCGATGCGCCGCACCTCGTCCTTGCGATTGGCGAACACCATTACCCGGGTCCAGTCATTCTGGCTGATCAGGTTGTACAGCAGCTTGTACTTGTCGCTGCCGGCCACCGCATAGACATGCTGCTCGACGGTATCGCTGGCGACGTTCTCCGGCTCGATCTCGACGACGGCAGGATCGACCGTCCACTGGCGGGCGAGGTTCATCACGTCGTCGGTGAACGTCGCGGAGAACAGCAGGGTCTGCCGTTCGCCCTTCATCGGGGTCTGGCGGATGATCTGGCGGACCTGCGGGATGAAGCCCATGTCGAGCATGCGGTCGGCTTCATCCAGCACCATCACTTCGACCATGTCCAGGTGCACCTCGCCGCGCTGGTTGAAGTCCAGCAGGCGGCCCGGGGTGGCGACGAGGATGTCGCAGTAGCGTGACTCGAGCTGCTTGAGCTGCTTGTCGAAGTCCATGCCGCCGACGAAGCTCATCACGTTCAGGCCGGTGTACTTGGCCAGGTCCAGGGCGTCGTTGGCGATCTGCACCACCAGCTCGCGGGTCGGCGCGATGATCAGGGCGCGCGGCTCGCCCATGTAGCGCTCCTTCGGCGGCGGCGTCTGAAGCAGCTGGGTGATCGTGGAGATCAGGAATGCAGCGGTCTTGCCGGTACCGGTCTGTGCACGGCCGATGGCGTCCCGTCCCTTGAGCGTGTAGCCCAGCACCTGTGCCTGGATCGGTGTGCAGTAGGGGAAACCGAGGTCCTGAATCGCGTGCATCAACTCGGGCGCCAGCTTGAAATCGTGGAAACGGGTCTTGCCTTCGACCGGCTCGACCACAAAGTCTTCGAGCTTCCAGGTCGGAGCGGCCGGCTTGCCGGCGCGCGGCCGGCGCGGTTTGCTGGCGGGGCCGGCAGCGGGCTGTGCGGTTTGCGTTTCTGCCTGCGCCGGTCGAGCAGGACGGGCGTCCGTCGTCGGAGCGTCCTGGCTTGGGGGGGTAGTGTCAGCGGGAGCGGCGAGTGGATGTTGGGGCTCGCCTTTGCCAAAGATTTTCTTGAGTGCTTTGAGCACGGTCTTCTCGTCGTCAATTGGGAAAGTTCGCGCGCCAGTGTAATGCAAGACGCAGGCATGGCGAAGTGTTGCCACTTTTATGGTTGACAACGGCGCTGTTCAGCCGCACAGACGATTTCGGCCTTGCTGCTTGGCCTGGTAGAGCGCCTTGTCCGCGCGATCGATCAGGTCCTCGAGTTCATCCTCCGCGCGCAGCTGTGCCAGGCCGATGGAGATGGTCACCCCCGGCAGCAGGCCGATCGCCGTGTTGAACGAGGCGATCTGTTCGACGCTGTGCAACAGTCTTTCGCCGATCTGTCGCGCCTCGTGCAGGCCGAGTTCCGGCAGCAGAATGACGAACTCCTCGCCGCCGAAGCGAACCAGGCTGTCCTTGGGGCGCAGCTGACTGCCCAGCGTACGGGCGACGAGGCAGAGTGCGTGATCGCCGGCGAGGTGTCCGTGCTTGTCGTTGTAGGCCTTGAACCGATCCACATCGAGCATCAGCAGGCACAACGGTACCTGATTGAACGCGCAGCGGGCGCGCTCGCGCTCGAAGATGTGCTCCAGCCAGCGGCGGTTGAAGACCCCGGTGAGCATGTCGACATTGGCGTTGTGCTCACTGTTGATGATCAGTCGTTCGCCCAGGCGCACGCGTTCGCAAAGCAGGTCGACGAGGTTCTGCATCAGCTGCGGCGAAGTGGTGAGCTGCGCGAATTCCCGGCTGTGCAGGCGCAGCAGGCGGCTTGGCTGGGTGGCAACGATATAGGTCGAGGGTGGATGACGGTCGATGAAGCTGACTTCGCCGACGCATTCGCAGGGTTCGATAAGCCGCAGCGGCTGGCTGTCCAGTGAGTCCAGGTAGACCGTGAGCTCTCCGTCGACTAGCAGATAGAGGAAGCGGTTGATGCCGTGTGGTGAAAGTAGCACCTCGTCGGCGGCCATCTCGCAGGTTTCGAACCTGTCGACCAGCCTGCGCAGGCAGGCGGCGTCGACCTGTTGCATCAGCCGCATCTGGCTCAGTTGCAACAGGTCGACTGGCTGCCGGAGCAGCTTCATCGCCGCGGCCTCTGGCCGTCTCGAGCGTCCGTGACAGTTCTCATCGCGACCCCTCTCCTTCGCGTTGCGAACGGGTGGGCGTACGTCACGCGCAACGGCTCCGAACCATTCATCCCTGTCACAAGCGTAGTTCCGAATGCTCCGGCACGCTCCGGGGCATGCCGTGAACGACCAGGCCTCGTTACACCCAGTGGTCGCGAGAGAGGTCAGTCGAGGTGTTCGGCCAGCCAGGCGCCGATGTCGAGGATTTCCTGCGGCAGCACCTCATGGCCCATCGGATAGTCACGCCAGGCTGCTTCGACGCCCGCGGTCTGCAGGCATTCATAGGCGGCGCGGCCCATCGGCATCGGCACCACGTCGTCGCGGCTGCCGTGCAGGCAGAGCAGCGGCTGCCGGCGGTTGGCCTCGGCCAGTTGCAGTTGCTCGGTGAACGTCGGCGCGTAGGTGGACAGCGCGATGACCCCGCCCAGTCCGCCGTGCCAGCGCAGGTAGGCAGTATGCAGCACCACGGCGCCGCCCTGGGAGAACCCGGCGAGAAAGATGCGGGTCGGATTGATGCCGCTGTCGCGTTGCGCCTCGATCAGGCGGATGACCTGTTCGGTGGAATCCTCCAGCTCGTTCCGGTTGATGGCGCGGGCGGGGCTCATGGCGTGGATGTCGTACCAGCTGGGCATGAGCCAGCCACCGTTGATGGTGACCGCTCGCGTCGGTGCTTGCGGCAGTACGAAGCGAGTGCTGAGCAGGCGTTGCTGCAGCGCCTCGGCGACCGGCAGGAAGTCGTAGCGGTCGGCGCCCAGGCCGTGCAGCCAGATGACACAGGCATCGGCCTGGTTGGCCGGTTCGATGATCAGGGGTTCGCTCATGGTTTGGCTCCGACGGAATTTAGTGGCGAAATCGCCCCATCCTGGGGCAGGGGGGCATCGCCAATCGAGAAAGTAGCGCGAGGGTACCCGGTTGTGCGCCGCCGATGTAGCCGTCGCGCCGCGCTATGTCGCTGCCCAGGCGGCTGGTACGCCGCTTGCTACGGTGTTGCGCGAACGCTCCGACTGCGTGCCAAGGCGGAGAAGATCGTGGCGGGTCAGCGACATTGCCGATCGGCCACCTGCGACTAGACTCAGGTCTGGCTCTGCTGTCATCGGTGGTCGTTGCGCCGAAAGGTCCCTGCGAACGGACAGCCGATCCCAGCCCCGAGAATAAGAAAGCAAACTGGAGGTTTCGATGATAAGGGTGAAATCCACACTGGCCGTGCTGAGTGCCGCGACACTGTTCGGTATCAGCGGCTTGGCGCATGCAGGGGCGACTCTGGATGCGGTGAAGAAGAAGGGCTTCGTTCAGTGCGGCATCAGTGACGGTTTGCCGGGCTTCTCTTTCGCCGACGCCAAGGGCCAATACCAGGGAATCGACGTGGATGTCTGTCGTGCCGTGGCCGCCGCGGTGTTCGGCGATGCCGGCAAGGTCAAGTTCAGCCCGCTGACGGCCAAGGAGCGCCTCACCGCGCTGCAGTCCGGCGAGATCGACGTGCTGTCGCGCAACACCACCTGGACCAGTTCTCGCGATGCGGCGATGGGGCTGAACTTCACCGGCGTGACCTACTACGACGGCCAGGGCTTTCTGGTCAACAAGTCAATCGGCGTTTCCAGCGCCAAGGAACTCGATGGCGCGACGGTGTGCATCCAGGCTGGCACCACCACCGAACTCAATCTTTCCGACTACTTCCGGGCCAACGGCCACAGCTACACGCCAATCACCTACGACACCTCCGACGAGAGCGCCAAGTCACTGGAGTCCGGTCGCTGCGACGTGCTGACTTCCGACCAGTCGCAGCTTTACGCGCAGCGCATCAAGCTGGCCAAGCCGGATGACTACGTGGTGCTGCCCGAGGTGATCTCCAAGGAGCCGCTCGGCCCGGCGGTTCGCCAGGGCGACGAGGAGTGGTTCGATATTGTCCGCTGGACGCTGTTCGCCATGGTCAATGCCGAAGAGCTGGGCGTCACCTCGGCAAATGTCGAGACGATGGCCAAGGAGACCAAGAACCCCGACGTGGCGCGGCTGCTCGGCGCCGAGGGTGAGTACGGCAAGGATCTCAAGCTGGCGAAGGACTGGGCCGTGCAGATCGTCAAGCAGGTCGGCAACTATGGCGAGATCTTCGATCGCAACGTCGGTGTCGGCAGCGAGCTGAAGATCGAGCGTGGCCTCAATGCCCTGTGGAACAAGGGCGGGCTGCAGTACGCGCCACCCGTGCGCTGAGCAGGCCGGGTCGGCGCCTTTGGCGTCGGCCCGGTTTCATGGACGAGCGCTGGCGGCGTATTTCGCGCTCCGGCGGTGCGGCATGAGGAGTTTCGATGCGCAGCACTAATTCTGCTAGGCCGAGAGGCGGATCACCGCTGACCGACCCGCGAGTACGTGCCTGGGTCTTTCAGGTGCTCGCGGTGGTGACCGTAGTGGCCTTCGGCTGGTTTCTGTTTCATAACACCCAGGCCAATCTGGCTCACCGAGGCATCACCTCCGGCTTCGGCTTCCTCGATAACGCTGCCGGTTTCGGCATTCCCCAGCATCTGATCGACTACAGCGAGAGCGACTCCTATGGTCGAGTGTTCTGGGTCGGTCTGCTCAATACGCTGCTGGTCAGCGTCATCGGCATCATTCTGGCAACGCTGATCGGCTTCGTGCTGGGTGTCGCCCGGCTTTCGCCGAACTGGCTGATTCGTCAGCTGGCTACTCTTTATATCGAGACGTTCCGCAACATTCCGCCGCTGCTGCAGATTTTCTTCGTCTATTTTGCGGTGATCGGCCCGCTGCCTGGCCCGCGCGATAGCCTGAGCCTGTGGGATGTGGTCTTCATCAACAACCGTGGCGTGCAGATGCCGGCTCCCAGCGCTGCGCAGGGCTTCTGGCCATTCTGGCTGGCGGTGCTGGCGGCACTGCTGGCGGTCATGCTGCTCAGTCGCTGGGCCAGCGCTCGGCGCCATGCTACCGGACGGTCGTTTCCGCTGCTCTGGACGAGCGTGGCTTTGCTGGTGGCGATTCCGACGGCAAGCGGGTTGCTGTGGGGCGCTCCGTTCGACTGGGAAGTACCACAGCTGCAGCGCTTCAACATTCGGGGCGGCTGGGTGGTGATTCCCGAGCTGGTATCGATCGTGCTGGCGCTTTCGATCTATACCGCAGCCTTCATCGGCGAGACGGTGCGGGCCGGCATCCAGGCCGTCAGTCACGGCCAGAGCGAGGCGGCAGCATCGCTGGGTTTGCGCTCCGGGCAGATTCTGCGGTTGGTGATCGTGCCGCAGGCATTGCGCGTGATCGTCCCGCCATTGACCAGTCAGTACCTGAATCTGGCGAAGAATTCCTCGCTGGCCGCCGCCATCGGCTATCCGGACATGGTGTCGTTGTTCGCCGGCACGGTACTCAACCAGACGGGCCAGGCCATCGAAACCATGGCGATCACCATGAGCGTCTATCTGGCCATCAGCATCAGCATTTCGCTGCTGATGAACTGGTACAACAAGCGCATCGCGCTGACCGAGCGGTGAGGGCGCACGCATGACTATTCACACCTTCAAGCCGGACCTGCCGCCGCCGTCGCATAGCCTGGGCGTGATGGGCTGGTTGCGCGCGAATCTGTTCTCCAGCGTCGGCAACTCGCTGCTGACGTTGCTGGGGCTTTACCTCGTCTGGCTGATTGTCCCGCCAGTACTGGACTGGGCCATCTTCAGCGCGGACTGGAGCGGCGACACCCGCGCCGACTGTACTCGCGAAGGTGCCTGCTGGGTGTTCGTGCAGACCCGCTTCAGCCAGTTCATGTACGGCTTCTACCCGGCAGAACTGCGCTGGCGGGTCGACCTCTGCGTGTGGCTGGCGGTCATCGGCGCCGCGCCCTTGTTTCTGCGGCAGATGCGCCACAGGCTGCGCTATGGGTTTGGCTATCTGCTGGTCTATCCGTTGCTGGCTTACTGGCTGCTGCATGGCGGTTTTCTCGGCCTGAGCAGCGTGCCGACCAGCCAGTGGGGAGGCCTGATGCTGACCATCGTGATCGCAGCCGTGGGCATCGCCGGCGCGCTGCCGCTGGGCATCCTTCTGGCGCTGGGGCGGCGCTCGGACATGCCGGCGATCCGCGTGCTCTGCGTGACCTTCATCGAGTTCTGGCGCGGCGTGCCGCTGATCACCGTGCTGTTCATGTCCTCGGTGATGCTGCCGTTGTTCCTGCCCGAAGGCATGAACCTGGACAAACTGCTGCGCGCGATGCTCATGGTGGTGTTCTTCGAGGCCGCCTATATCGCCGAGGTGGTGCGCGGCGGGTTGCAGGCGATTCCCAAGGGGCAGTACGAGGCCGCGGCGGCGATGGGCCTGGGCTATTGGCGCAGCATGCTGCTGGTGATTCTGCCGCAGGCGTTGAAGCTGGTGATTCCGGGCATCGTCAACACCTTCATTGCGCTGTTCAAGGACACCAGCCTGGTGATCATCATCGGCCTGTTCGACTTCCTCAACAGCATCAAGCGCGCCACGGCCGATCCGGCCTGGCTGGGCATGTCCACCGAGGGCTACGTATTCGCCGCGCTGGTGTACTGGCTGTTCTGCTTCGGCATGTCCCGCTATTCGATGCATCTGGAACGCAAGCTGGATACCGGCCACCGGAACTAGGAGATGGATATGAACGACACTTCAGCGCGGCCCGAGCAGGCGAGCGCGCCGATCATCCAGATGCAGGGCGTACACAAGTGGTACGGCCAGTTTCATGTGCTCAAGGACATCAACCTGAGCGTGCGCCAGGGGGAGCGTATTGTCCTCTGCGGGCCCTCCGGCTCCGGCAAGTCGACCACCATTCGCTGCCTGAACCGGCTGGAAGAACACCAGCAGGGGCGCATCGTCATCAATGGAGTGGAACTGACCAGTGACCTCAAGCAGATCGAGGCGATCCGCAGTGAAGTCGGCATGGTCTTCCAGCATTTCAACCTGTTCCCGCACCTGACCGTGCTGCAGAACTGCACGCTGGCGCCCCTGTGGGTTCGCAAGCTACCGCGGCGTCAGGCCGAGGAAATCGCCATGCATTACCTGGAGCGGGTGCGCATTCCAGAACAGGCCGACAAGTTTCCCGGCCAGCTGTCCGGTGGGCAGCAGCAGCGCGTGGCGATCGCTCGCGCGCTGTGCATGAAGCCGAAGATCATGCTGTTCGACGAGCCGACCTCTGCGCTCGATCCGGAAATGGTCAAGGAGGTGCTGGACACCATGATCGGCCTTGCCGAGAGCGGCATGACCATGCTCTGCGTGACTCACGAGATGGGCTTCGCGCGGACCGTGGCCGACCGGGTGATCTTCATGGACAAGGGCGAGATCGTCGAGCAGGCCGAGCCTGAGGTGTTCTTCACCAATCCGGTCAATGACCGGACCAAGCTGTTTCTCAGTCAGATCCTGCATTGAAAGGCTGACGGGACGACTCCGTGCCGGCGGGCGCCGACTGGGCCGAACGATGCTGATGCCCGGCGAGATGCGCTTGAACCGTCGGTTTGCCAGAGTCGCGTGCACCGCTGCGTTGACGTCAGTCATGCGCCTTGAGTGGTGCATGGTCTGTAATCCCCTGCATACGTAAGGCTTGGGAAGATCGGCGTGTCGAACTGTAAAACGCGCGGCGTCATTCGTTCGTTGCAGGGGTTGTTCATCGGCCTGCTGGGGCTGCTGGCCTTCACGGCGCAGGCCGAAGGCTCATGGACGGACGCGGATATCCGCGCCTCCCGCCATGTGTTGCGCGAGACTACGACGGCACAGGCGCCGGTCTACAAGGCCGATCCGCTGGGACTGATCCTGGTGGTCGAGACGGGGGATGCGCATGTCTCGATCCTCGATGGCGACAAGCTCGAGCCTTTCCATCGCTTCGCCACCCGGGCACAGCTGCATGGCAGTCCGAAATTCACTCGCAACGGTCGCTACGCATTCTTCGCTTCCCGCGATGGCTGGGTGACCAAGTACGATTTGTGGACGCTGGAGGTCGTCGCCGAAGTGCGTGCGGGGCTGGACACGCGCAACATCGCCGTCGCCCCGGCGGGCGATCATGTCGCTGTGGCCAGCTACCAGCCCCAGACTCTGGTGCTGCTGGACGGCGATCTGAATCTGCTCAAGTCCGTGCCGGTCCTTGACCAGAAGAGCGAGCGCGGTTCACGGGTGTCGGCGGTCTACGTCGTGCCGTCGCGGCAATCATTCGTCGTGGCGATGAAGGATATCGCCGAGCTGTGGGAGGTCAGCTACGACCCACAGGCCGAGGACATGGCGATCGGGCTGGTGCACGACTTCCAGTACCGGGAGGGCACGTTCGTCACCGGCTATCTCAATCCGCGGCGCATCGAGCTGGACGTGCCGCTGGATAATTTCTTCTTCAATCCTGATCAGGCCGAGCTATTCGGGGTGTCGCCGCAGGGCGAGGTGCAGGTGATCCAGCTGGATGCGCGCCAGCGGATCGGCGAGCTGCCTCTACGGGGCCAGCCGCATCTAGGATCGGCTGTCACCTGGCAGCGTCAGGGCAGGACGCTGATGGCCAGCACCAACCTGACCCTGCCTGAGGCCGCGGTGATCGACCTGGAGCGGCGCTCGCTGGTAAGACGCATCGCCCTCAAGGGGCCGGGGTTCTTCCTCGCCGCCCACGAAAACAGCCGTTACCTGTTCGTCGCTTCGATGCTGGCGGCGAACTCGAAGCATGTGTTGCAGGTGATCGATCGGAACACGCTGGAGGTCGTGCGGCACATTGAGGTGGAGCCTGGCACCACGCTGGCCCACGTTGAGTTCACTCGTGACGGTCGCCATGCCCTAGCCAGTCTGTGGCGCGACGACGGCGCCTTGATTGTGCTCGATGCGCAGACTCTGGAAACGCTGAAGCGTCTGCCCATGAAGCGGCCGGTCGGCACGTACAGCGTCTGGCGTGGGGTCGAATCCCTGCAGCACAGCGGGCGATAGCGACGGCCGCCGGTCGGCCGGCAGTCTGTGTGTCTCACCGGGCTGATTCGCTTGCCGCTGGCCGCTGCCCCTTGTCGGCCGTCATGGGCTAGAATATGCGCCCCCAATGCTTCCCCCTCCGAGGCTGTTCCGACGATGTTGATCCTGCGCGGCGCTCCCGCTCTTTCCGCCTTCCGTCACGGCAAGCTCCTGGCACAACTGACCGAGAAGGTCCCCGCAGTGAGCGGGTTGTATGCCGAGTTCGCCCATTTCGCCGAGGTTGCCGGCGCGCTTGGCGCGGATGAGCAGCAAGTGCTGACCCGTCTGCTGAAGTACGGCCCCAGCGTGCCGGTGCAGGAGCCTGCCGGTCGGCTGTTTCTGGTGGTGCCGCGTTTCGGCACTATCTCGCCCTGGTCGAGCAAGGCCAGCGACATCGCCCACAACTGTGGCCTGGAGAAGATCCAGCGGCTGGAGCGTGGCATTGCCTACTACGTGCAGGGCGAATTCTCTGACAGCGATGCCGAACTCATCGCTGCCGCGCTGCATGACCGCATGACCCAGCTGGTGCTCGGCCGCTTCGAAGAAGCCGCCAATCTGTTCAGCCATGCTCAGCCCAAGCCGCTCACCGCGGTGGATGTACTCGGCGGTGGCCGGGGCGCGCTGGAGAAGGCCAACGTCGAGCTGGGCCTGGCGCTGGCCGAGGACGAAATCGACTACCTGGTGAAGGCCTTCAGTGAACTGGGCCGCAACCCGCATGACATCGAACTGATGATGTTCGCCCAGGCCAACTCCGAGCACTGCCGGCACAAGATCTTCAATGCCAGCTGGGACATCGATGGCGAGAGCCAGGAAAAGTCCCTGTTCGGCATGATCAAGAACACCTACCAGCTGCACAACGAGGGCGTGCTGTCAGCCTACAAGGACAACGCCGCGGTGATCGTTGGCAATGTTGCCGGCCGCTTCTATCCGAATCCCGAGACGCGCGAGTACGCCGCGAGCCAGGAGCCGGTGCACATCCTGATGAAGGTGGAGACGCACAACCACCCGACCGCCATCGCACCGTTCCCGGGCGCCTCTACCGGCTCCGGTGGCGAAATCCGCGACGAGGGGGCGACCGGTCGGGGTGCGAAGCCCAAGGCCGGCCTGACTGGCTTCACCGTTTCCAACCTGAATATCCCCGGCTTCGAGCAGCCCTGGGAGAAGCCCTACGGCAAGCCCGAGCGCATCGTCACGCCCCTGGACATCATGATCGAAGGCCCGCTGGGCGGCGCCGCGTTCAACAACGAATTCGGCCGACCGGCGCTGACCGGTTATTTCCGTACCTTCGAGCAGGCGATCAACACGCCGCGTGGCGAAGAAGTGCGCGGCTACCACAAGCCGATCATGCTTGCCGGCGGCATGGGCAACATCCGTGAAGACCACGTGCAGAAGGGCGAGATCTCGGTCGGTGGCAAGCTGATCGTGCTCGGCGGCCCGGCCATGCTGATCGGTCTGGGTGGCGGTGCAGCCTCGTCGATGGCCACCGGCACCAGCTCAGCGGACCTGGACTTCGCCTCGGTGCAGCGCGACAACCCGGAAATGGAGCGTCGCTGCCAGGAAGTCATCGACCGCTGCTGGCAGCTGGGCGAGCGCAACCCGATCAAGTTCATCCATGATGTCGGCGCCGGCGGACTGTCCAACGCCTTCCCGGAGCTGGTCAACGACGCAGGTCGTGGCGGTCGATTCGAGCTGCGCAACATTCCGAACGACGAGCCGGGCATGGCACCGCTGGAAATCTGGTGCAACGAGTCCCAGGAGCGTTACGTACTTTCTGTCGATGCGGCCGATTTCGAGCGCTTCAAGGCTATTTGCGAACGCGAGCGCTGCCCCTTCGCGGTGGTCGGTGAGGCCACCGAGGAGCCGCACCTGACCGTCGCCGACAGCCATTTTGGCAACAAGCCGGTGGATATGCCGCTCAATGTGCTGCTCGGCAAGGCGCCGCGCATGCACCGCAGCGCGCAACGCGAAGCCGAGCTCGGCGACGACTTCGATGCCGCCTCGGTCGAACTGAGCGAGGCCGTTACGCGCGTGTTGCGTCATCCCGCGGTGGCCAGCAAGAGCTTCCTGATCACCATCGGCGACCGCAGCATTACCGGCCAGGTCGCCCGCGACCAGATGGTCGGTCCGTGGCAGGTCCCGGTGGCTGACTGTGCGGTTACCGCGACCAGCTACGACGTCTATACCGGCGAAGCCATGGCGATGGGCGAGCGCACCCCGCTGGCGTTGCTGGACGCCCCGGCGTCCGGGCGTATGGCGATCGGCGAGACGCTGACCAATCTCGCGGCGGCGCGCATCGAAAAGATTTCCGACATCAAGCTGTCGGCCAACTGGATGGCCGCTGCCGGCCATCCGGGCGAGGATGCGCGGCTGTACGAAACCGTTCGCGCGGTCGGCATGGAGCTCTGTCCGCAGCTGGGGATCACCGTTCCGGTGGGCAAGGACTCGATGTCGATGAAGACTCGCTGGTCGGAAGAGGGCGCCGAGAAGAGCGTGACCTCGCCGCTGTCGCTGATCGTTTCCGGTTTCGCTCCGGTCACCGACATCCGTCAGACCCTGACGCCGCAGCTGCGCCTGGACAAGGGCGCCACTGACCTGATCCTGATTGACCTGGGACGCGGACAGAACCGCATGGGCGCTTCGATCCTCGCTCAGGTCTATGGTCAGATCGGCCGGCAGGCGCCGGACGTCGATGATGCCGAGGACCTGCAGGCGTTGTTCGCGGTGATCCAGGGGCTGAGTGCCGATGGGTTGTTGCTGGCCTATCACGACCGTTCCGACGGCGGCCTGCTGACCACCGTGCTGGAAATGGCCTTTGCTGGGCATTGCGGACTGAATCTGTGTCTGGACGGTCTGACGGAAACGGCGGATGAGATCGCAGCAGTGCTGTTCAATGAGGAGCTCGGCGCCGTCATCCAGGTGCGTCAGGACGATACCGAGGTCGTGCTCGCCCAGTTCAGTGCAGCTGGTCTCGGCGACTGCGTCGCAGTGCTCGGCCAGCCAGTCAACAACGGGCATGTGGCGATCAAGCATCACGGCAATGACATCTACAGTGGTGAGCGCCGTCTATTGCAGCGGCAGTGGGCTGAGACCAGCTACCAGATCCAGCGTCTGCGTGATAACGCCGGCTGTGCTGATCAGGAGTTCGACGCGCTGCTGGAGGAGGACAATCCGGGACTGCACGTCAAACTCAGCTTCGACGTGAACGAAAACATTGCCGCGCCGTACATCAAACGCGGTGTGCGACCGAAGGTGGCCGTGCTGCGTGAGCAGGGCGTCAATGGCCAGGTGGAGATGGCGGCGGCCTTCGATCGAGCCGGTTTTGCCGCAGTCGACGTGCACATGAGCGATATTCTCGCCGGGCGTGTCAGCCTTGAGGAGTTCAAGGGACTGGTCGCCTGTGGTGGCTTCTCCTACGGCGATGTGCTCGGCGCTGGCGAGGGCTGGGCCAAGTCGATCCTGTTCAATGTGCGTGCGCGCGATGGCTTCCAGGCCTTCTTCGAGCGCCGTGACAGCTTTGCCCTCGGTGTCTGCAACGGCTGCCAGATGATGTCCAATCTGCACGAGCTGGTGCCTGGCAGCGAAGCCTGGCCGCACTTCGTGCGCAATCGCTCGGAGCAGTTTGAAGCGCGGGTGGCGATGGTCCAGGTGCAGGATTCGCCGTCGATCTTCCTGCAAGGCATGGCCGGATCACGCCTGCCGATCGCCATCGCGCACGGTGAAGGGCATGCCGAGTTCGAGAGCGAGGAGGCGTTGCTGCAGGCGGATCTGTCCGGGACCGTGGCGCTGCGTTATGTCGACAGCCACGGCAAGGTCACCGAGCGCTACCCGGCCAACCCCAACGGGTCGCCGCGCGGGATCACCGGTCTGACCAGCCGCGACGGGCGGGTCACCATCATGATGCCGCACCCTGAGCGGGTATTCCGCGCCGTGACCAACTCCTGGCGTCCGGATGAATGGCAGGAAGATGGCGGCTGGATGCGTATGTTCCGCAATGCTCGCGTCTGGGTGGACTGATCGATCTGATCACCCCAGCCTCCTGCAAGCCCGCTGATATCGTATCCGCGGGCTTTTCATTTGGACGAAGGTCTATGAACCGCGGACGTCGCACGGCGTCTCAGCTATGACGCGTAGCAACTTTTGCGGCTTGTGCGGATGGCAAACTGCCATCCAGCTCGCCCGGCGCTATGCCGGGCTTCAACTGCACGGAGAGGTCGATGTACAAACTGTGTTTCTACGTTCCGGAGAGTCATCTGGATGCAGTGAAGAAAGCAGTGTTTGCGGCTGGCGCCGGTCGGATTGGTGCGTATGACAGCTGTTGCTGGCAGGCACTCGGCCAGGGTCAGTATCGTCCGTTGGAGGGTAGCCAGCCCTTTCTCGGCCAGTCAGGGCAGTTGCAGCACGTGGCCGAATGGAAAGTCGAACTGGTGGTGGCCGACGAGCTGATCCATGACAGCGTCAAGGCCTTGAAAAAGGCTCACCCCTACGAAACGCCGGCGTTCGAGGTTTGGCGTTTGTCGGATATGCAGTTCTGAAATACCGGCGGCGCGGTGCTTGCTGTGCGCCTTAGGTCGTGCCCCGGCGGCGTTGATTGAGGCGTCAGGGACGAATTTCGATCAGCGTGCCGTTTCTTACCAGTTGCCAGATTTCCTGCATGTCCGAGTTCTTCAGCGCAATGCAGCCCTCGGTCCAGTCGAGCGTGTGGAAGAACCACTCGGGGTATTCCTCGTCCAGCGGGGTGCCGTGCAGCATGATCATGTCGCCTGGCGCCACGCCTTCGGCTTCGGCGCGTGCAAGGTCACGGGCGTTGGGGTAGGAGATGTGCATGGACAGGTTGAACTTGTCGCTGGGCTTGCGCCAGTCGATCCAGTAGTAGCCTTCCGGTGTACGCTGGTCGCCCTGGCGCAACTTGGCTCCGGCTGGTTGTTTGCCGAGCGATACGCGGTAACTCTTGAGTGTCTTGCCGCGGCTGATCAGATGAAGCTGGCGCTCGGATTTAACCACCAGCACCTTGTCGATGGGCTTACCTTCCAGGCTAGGCGTCGCACTGGCATGGGTAAGAGTGGCGAAGGTGACATAGAAAACGGCGAGCAACCAGCGCATCGAGACTCTTCCTGCGATCCGGACCACATCAGACCAATGGCTTGCCGTGCAATGTGCTGAGCGCCTCATTGCGTACCGGGAAGGTCTGCTGCACCCGGTCGGCAAAGAAGCATTCTAGGGTACGGCCGATGGTCGGGAAAGCCAGCGCTGACCAGGGGATGCTCGCTTCGTCAAACAGCCGGACTTCCAGGCTTTCCTCTCCGGGTGCGAAGGCCCGATCGACCAGTTCGGCGCGAAAGAACAGCGAAACCTGATTGATATGCGGCAGATCGAACAGGGTATAGAGCTGCAGCTCGCGTACTCGCGCGCAGGCCTCCTCGAGTGTTTCCCGTGCCGCCGCTTCCTGCAGGGTCTCACCGTTCTCCATGAATCCGGCTGGCAGGGTCCAAAAACCCCGGCGTGGTTCGATGGCGCGCCGGCACAACAGGATCTGGTCAGACCAGACCGGCAGGCAGCCGGCGACGATCCTCGGGTTCTGGTAATGAACGGTCCGGCAGTCGTCACAGACGAAGCGCGCACGATTGTCGCCTTCGGGGATGCGAGAGAGCACCGGGCCGCCGCAGCGGCTGCAGTATTTCATGCTCATTCCTTGTCGTTGCTACGAGAGTGGCCGAGTACTCTGCCCGCTCGGTACGTCGTCGTGTTCGGTTGGCCGGTGCGCTATCGGCGGCGTTGCGCGGGGCCTTGGGCGCTTGCGCCTTTCGTGCCATGATGCCAATCAAAGACGAATCGAGACGATTATGCTGGACACAATTCTCCAACGGGTGCGCAACTACTCGCCGCATCTCCTGGAGCCGGAGGGGCGTCTGCCCGAAGCGGCCGTTCTGATGCCCATCACTCGTAGTGAAAATCCGGAGCTGGTGTTGACCCTGCGTGCCAGCGGCTTGTCGACGCATGGCGGCGAAGTGGCCTTCCCGGGTGGACGGCGCGATCCGGAAGATCCCGATCTCATGCATACCGCGCTACGCGAGGCGGAGGAAGAGGTGGGGCTGGCGCCTGGCATGGTCGAAGTCGTCGGGCCGCTGAGCAGCCTGATTTCGGTGCATGGTATCCATGTCACGCCCTTCGTGGGCATCGTTCCCGACTACGTCGAGTACCGCGCCAATGATGCGGAGATCGCGTCGGTGTTCTCGGTCCCGCTGAACTTCTTCTGCGAGGATCCGCGAGAGGTCACCCACCGCATCGATTACCAGGGACATAGCTGGTACATCCCGTCTTACCGATATGGCGACTACCAGATATGGGGGCTGACGGCGATCATGATCGTCGAGCTGGTCAATCTGGTATATGACGCCGGTATAGAGATGCGTCGAGCGCCGGCCACCTTCATCGATCTCACTGGCCGCGACAGGCGCTGAGCGCCACGATGGCGCTTGCCGGCGTCGTGCCTGGCTACCGAAACTCAGAAAGGAGCTGCATGTGAAATATCGTCTGGGAGAGTCCCGCGTCGAAGCCCACCCGCAGAGCTGGGTCGCGCCCACCGCGACCTTGATCGGCAAGATCCGTCTGGATGAAGGGGCGAGCATCTGGTTCGGAGCTGTGCTGCGTGGTGATAACGAGCTGATTCATGTCGGTGCGAACAGCAATGTCCAGGATGGCAGCGTGATGCACACCGACATGGGGCATCCGCTGACGCTTGGTACCGGTGTCACGGTCGGCCACAACGCCATGCTGCACGGCTGCACTGTGGGTGATTACAGCCTGATCGGCATCAATGCCGTGGTGCTCAACGGCGCGAAGATTGGCAAACACTGCATCATCGGCGCTAATACGCTGATTGCCGAGGGCAAGGAAATTCCCGATGGCTCGCTGGTGGTCGGCTCGCCGGGCAAGGTAGTGCGCGAACTCAGCGACGAGCAGAAGAAGATGCTTGAGGCCAGCGCCGCACACTATGTACATAACGCCCAGCGCTACGCTCGCGATTTGGAGCTGGACGAGTGAGCGATGCCGACAAGCCCGTCGCCTCACCCTGCGTCAGCCTCTGCGCGCTTGATGAGGATGACGTGTGCGTTGGCTGCCAGCGTACCGCCGACGAGATTCGCCGCTGGGGGCTGATGAGTGATGACGAGCGGCGCCAGGTGCTGCGCCGCTGCGTCGAACGGGCCCGGCTAAGCGGCCAGTTGCTGTAGGCGCGCTTCCTGCGCGTCGTTAATTCTGAATAACGAGGATTCCCATGCCCCGAATTGGTACCCCGCTGTCTGCCAGCGCCACGCGCGTTCTGCTTTGTGGCTCCGGCGAGCTTGGCAAGGAACTGGTGATCGAGCTGCAGCGTCTGGGCGTGGAGGTCATTGCAGTAGATCGTTACGCCAATGCTCCGGCCATGCAGGTGGCGCACCGCGCCCATGTGATCGACATGCTTGACGGCGCGGCGTTGCGCGCCGTGATCGAGCTGGAACAACCGCATTACGTGGTACCCGAGATCGAGGCGATCGCCACCGCCACACTGGTCGAGTTGGAAGCCGAGGGCTTCACGGTGATACCGACCGCACGCGCGGCGCAGTTGACGATGAATCGTGAAGGAATCCGGCGTCTGGCGGCTGAGGAGCTGGGGTTGCCGACTTCGCCGTATCGTTTCGCCGACTCGCTGGCCGAGTGTCGGGCTGCCGCGTTGGCGCTGGGTTTCCCTTGCTTGATCAAACCGGTGATGAGTTCGTCCGGCAAGGGGCAATCGGTGCTGCGCAGCGAGGCAGATATCGAGGCGGCGTGGGAGTATGCCCAGGCCGGTGGTCGAGCTGGCCGGGGGCGGGTCATCGTCGAGGGGTTCATCGATTTCGATTACGAAATCACCTTGCTCACCGTCAGGCATGCCGGTGGCACGACGTTCTGTCAGCCGGTCGGGCATCGGCAGGAGAAAGGTGACTATCAGGAGTCCTGGCAGCCGCAACCGATGTCCGCTGCGGCAATGGCCGAGGCGGAGCGGATTGCCCTGGCCGTGACCGATGCTCTCGGTGGGCGTGGCATCTTCGGCGTCGAGCTATTCGTCAGGGGTGATCGGGTGTGGTTCTGCGAGATATCGCCGCGTCCGCATGACACCGGATTGGTGACCTTGGTCTCGCAGGATCTGTCGGAGTTCGCATTGCATGCCCGGGCGATTCTTGGCTTGCCGATTCCGGCAATCCGGCAACTCGGACCATCGGCTTCGGCAGTCATTCTGGTTGAGGGCGAGTCGACGCAGGTCAGCTTCGGCAATCTTGAAGCTGCACTGAGTGAGCCGGACACGTCCTTGCGGCTGTTTGGCAAGCCCGGTGTCAGCGGTCAGCGGCGAATGGGCGTGGCACTGGCGCGCGATGTGTCGCTCGAAGCTGCTCGGGAGAAAGCATCACGTGCCGCGGCTGCGGTAGTAGTCCGGCTCTGAAGGGCTGGATGTGGGGATGACGGCGCTTACCCGGCTTCCTGTTCGTCCGTCGCTGCTGGAGCGATAGCCCAGGCGCGCACGCTCTTCACCCGATTGTCTGACGCTTGCAGGATTTCCAGGCGGTATTGTCCGATCTGCAGGCAGATGCCGCTATCGGGTATGTGCTCCAGCGCTTCGGTGATCAGACCGTTGAGGGTCTTCGGTCCATCGCACGGAAGCTGCCAGCCGAGTGCACGGTTCACTTCCCGTAGGTATGCGGCGCCGTCGATCACCAGCGTGCCATCATCCTGGGGGTGGATGTCCGGGCTGCGCAGGGTGTCTTGATTGCTGAACTCGCCGACGATCTCTTCGAGAATATCCTCCAGGGTGACGATACCCAGCACGTCGCCGTACTCGTCCACCACGATTCCAATCCGCCGCTTTTGCTTCTGGAAGTTGAGCAGCTGGGTAGACAGCGGAGTGTTTTCCGGCACGAAGTAAGGGGGCGTACAGGCCTCCAGAAGATTCTCCCGAGTCAGCTGATCATGGCTGAGCAGGCGGGCGATGTGCCTCATGTGGACAATGCCTTCGATCTGATTGATGTCCTTGCGGAACACCGGCAACCGGGTATGCGAAGTCGTGCGCAGTTGGCCGATGATGGTTTCCAAGTCATCTTCCAGGTCGATGCCGGTAACCTCGTTACGCGGAATCATGATGTCATCCACCGTCACCCGTTCGAGATCGAGGATGCCGAGCAGCATGCTCTGGCGGTTCATCGGCAGGGCACCGCCGGATTCGCGTACCACACTGCGCAATTCCTCGGTGGACAGACTGTCGTTGCCCTTGGCCGCCGGGTCGACGCCGAGCAGCTTCAGCAGGCCGTTGCTGATCCATCCAAGCAGCGCGACCAGTGGGTAGAGTATCTTCTGGAGCATCGCCAGTGGCAGGCTGACCGGGTAGGCCACCGCTTCCGGGCGCAGTGCAGCGAGGGTCTTCGGAGTGATCTCGCCGAAGATCAGCAGCATGATGGTCAAGCCAACGGTGGCGATCGCGATTCCAGCTTCACCCCACAGCTGCATGGCGAGTACGGTGGCAATCGAGGAGGCTAGGATGTTGACGAAGTTGTTGCCGACCAGAATGGTCCCAAGCAGGCGATCTGGCCGTGCCAGCAATTCGGTGGCGCGCCTGGCGCCACGGTGGCCTTCCTTGGCGTGGTGGCGCAGGCGGTAGCGATTGAGGCTGAGCATCCCAGTTTCGGAGCCGGAAAAGAATGCCGAGCATAGAAGCAGGAAGACCAGCAGTCCGACCAGAAAGCCGGGGTGTAGATGTTCCACTTGGCTGCCTTAGATGTGCAGGATGAATTCGCGGACCAGTTTGCTGCCGAAGTACGCCAGCATAAGCAGGCAGAATCCGGCCAGGGTCCAGCGGATGGCCTTGTAGCCACGCCAGCCGAGTTGGTGGCGGCCCCAGAGCAGCAAGCCGAAAACCACCCAGGCAATAACGGATAACAGAGTCTTGTGCACCAAGTGCTGGGCGAACAGGTCATCGAGGAAAAGCCAGCCGGACAGCAGCGAAGCTGAAAGCAGTAGCCAGCCGGCCCAAAGGAAGCCGAACAGTAGACTTTCCATGGTTTGCAGCGGCGGGAAATTGCGGATTACGCCGGACGTGTGTTTGTTCTTCAGCTGGTGGTCCTGCAACAGCAGCAGCAGCGCCTGAAACACGGCGATGGTGAGCATCCCGTAGGCGAGGATCGAAAGCAGAATGTGCGCCAGGATACCGGCCTCTTCGGCGATCGCCGGCGCGGTACCCGACGGGGCGAACTGTGCGAACAGTACCGTCAGACAGCCTAGCGGGAATAGCAGCACCAGGAGGTTTTCCACCGGCATGCGCTTGAGGGCCAGAAGAATCAGCAGAATCACCGCGGCGGCGATGAGGCTGGAGGCTGTAAAGAAATCCAGATGCAGCCCGCTCGGCGAGAGCAGTTGCATAAATAGGCTGGTCGCGTGGGCCAGCAGTGCCAGCACGCCGAGGGCGAGCAGCAGGCGCTTGTTCGGCACTGAGCGTTGTGCCAAACGCAAGCTTTGATAGCCTGTAACACCGGCATAGAGCAGGGCGGCAGCGAGGCTGGGCAGCAGAGGGTGCATAGGTTCTGGTAGCGGCTCGAAAGGCCGTGAGTGTGGCACAAACACCCAAGGCGCAAAAGCGGCTGTATGCCCATCACATGAAAAGCATCACCGTCGGGGTACCGGCAAGGTGGCTCGAGCTTCTATAATCGCGCTCTTAACCACACCCAGCGTGGAACGGCTCATGTTCGAAAACCTAACCGATCGCCTGTCACAAACACTTCGCCATGTCACCGGCAAGGCGAAGCTGACCGAGGACAACATCAAGGACACTCTGCGCGAGGTGCGGATGGCCCTGCTCGAGGCCGACGTCGCGTTGCCAGTGGTCAAGGAGTTCGTCAACAAGGTCAAGGAACGTGCGGTCGGCACTGAGGTGTCGAAGAGCCTGACTCCAGGGCAGGCATTCGTGAAGATCGTTCGTGCCGAGCTCGAGGAGCTGATGGGCGCTGCCAACGAGGACCTGGCGCTGCATGTGGCACCGCCAGCGATCGTGCTGATGGCGGGCCTGCAGGGTGCGGGCAAGACCACAACGGTCGGCAAGCTCGCGCGCTTCCTCAAGGAGCGTAAGAAGAAGTCGGTAATGGTTGTGTCTGCCGACGTCTACCGTCCTGCTGCAATCAAGCAGTTGGAGACCTTGGCGAACGACGTGGGTGTTACCTTCTTCCCATCCGATATCACGCAGAAGCCTGTAGAGATCGCTCAGGCAGCCATTCGCGAAGCCAAGCTTAAATTCATCGATGTGGTGCTGGTTGATACTGCTGGTCGTCTGGCCGTCGATGCCGAAATGATGGCTGAGATCCAGGCCGTGCATGCGGCGATCAAACCTGCCGAAACGCTGTTCGTGGTCGACGCCATGACGGGTCAGGATGCTGCCAATACCGCCAAGGCGTTCGGTGATGCGCTGCCGCTGACCGGTGTGGTACTAACAAAAGTTGATGGCGATGCGCGTGGCGGTGCTGCGTTGTCGGTGCGTCATATCACCGGCAAGCCGATCAAGTTCCTCGGTATGGGCGAGAAGAGCGATGCGCTCGAGCCATTCCATCCGGACCGGATCGCTTCGCGCATTCTCGGTATGGGCGATGTGCTCAGCCTGATCGAGCAGGCCGAGCAGACGCTCGATCGCGAGAAGGCCGAGAAGCTCACCAAGAAGCTGAAGAAGGGTAAGGGCTTCGATCTCGAGGATTTCCGCGACCAGTTACAGCAGATGAAGAACATGGGCGGGCTCGGTGGGTTGATGGACAAGCTTCCCTCCATTGGCGGTGTCAATCTCTCGCAGATGGGGCACGCGCAGGGGGCGGCAGAGAAGCAATTCAAGCAGATGGAGGCGATCATCAACTCGATGACGCCGGCCGAGCGACGTAACCCTGATCTCATCAGCGGCTCGCGCAAGCGCCGCATTGCGCTGGGCTCTGGCACTCAAGTGCAGGACATCGGTCGCCTGATCAAGCAGCACAAACAGATGCAGAAGATGATGAAGAAGGTCACCGGCAAGGGCGGTATGGCCAAGATGATGCGCGGCATGGGCGGTATGTTCCCAGGCGGTGGCATGCCGAAGTTCTAGTGCTTCCGGTGCGGCTGGTGAATGCGCGAGTCTTGCGTCTCTCCAAGGCGTAGCCACTTTCCGCTCTTTTGAAAAAGCCATTTGCAAAATTCCGGATAATCCTTAGAATATGCGGCCTTTCGGGCCTTGGGCCCTGCATTCAAGATTTGCTGTACCGACTACAGGAACGATGTTCACATGGTAACTATTCGTCTCGCCCGTGGCGGCTCCAAGAAGCGCCCTTTCTACCACCTGACCGTGACCAACAGCCGCAATGCGCGCGATGGTCGCTTCGTTGAGCGCATCGGCTTCTTCAATCCGATCGCCACTGGTGCTGAACTGAAGCTTTCTGTTAACCAGGAGCGTGCCGCGTATTGGCTGAGCCAGGGCGCCCAGCCGTCTGAGCGCGTTGCTCAGCTGCTGAAGGAAGCTGCCAAGGCCGCTGCCTGAATCGCATGAACGCAACGTCTGCTCCGGCCGAAGACCTGATAGTTATCGGCAAGATCGTTTCGGTGCATGGCGTGCGTGGTGATGTAAAGGTCTATTCCTTTACGGATCCGATCGACAATCTGCTCGATTACCGTCATTGGACGCTTCGGCGAGGTGATGAGGTCAAGCAGGTTGAGCTGGTCAAGGGCCGGCTTCAGGGCAAGATCCTGGTAGCGACGCTGAAGGGTTTGAATGATCGAGAAGTTGCGCGTACTTACGCGGATTTCGAGATATGCATCCCGCGTGCGGAGCTGCCAGCGCTGGCTGGTGACGAGTATTACTGGTTTCAACTTCAGGGTCTGAAGGTCGTCAATCAGCTTGAGCAAGTGCTTGGCGTTGTGGATCACCTGCTCGAAACCGGGGCCAACGATGTTCTGGTGGTCAAGCCCTGTGCGGGCAGCCTGGATGATCGTGAGCGACTGCTGCCTTATACCGATCAGTGCGTGCAACGTATCGATCTGGATGCGGGAGAGATGCGGGTCGACTGGGATGCGGATTTCTGAGTCTCATGCCTGGTTTACGCGTTGAAGTCATCAGTCTGTTCCCGGAAATGTTTGCCGCAATTAGCGATTATGGAATAACCAGTCGCGCGGTCAGACAGGGGCTGCTGGAGTTGCGCTGCTGGAATCCTCGTCACTACACCGAGGATCGCCATCAGACCGTGGATGACCGGCCATTTGGTGGCGGCCCCGGAATGGTGATGAAAATCGAACCTCTGGAGCGCGCTCTGGCTGATGCCAGACAGGCTGCAGGGGAAGGGGCGAAAGTGATCTATCTTTCGCCACAGGGGCGCCAGCTGAAGCAGGCCAGCGTTCGTGAGTTGGCCAAAGAGGAGGCGCTGATCCTCATCGCTGGCCGCTATGAAGGTATCGACGAGCGCTTTATCGAGGCGCACGTGGATGAGGAGTGGTCAATCGGCGACTACGTGCTGTCCGGTGGTGAGCTGCCGGCAATGGTACTGATCGATGCTGTGACCAGGTTGCTCCCAGGAGCTCTGGGGCATGCTGATTCGGCCGAGGAGGATTCGTTCACTGACGGCCTGCTCGACTGCCCGCATTACACGCGACCGGAAGTGTATGCGGATAAACGTGTTCCTGAGGTGCTGCTCAGTGGCAATCATGAACACATCCGGCGCTGGCGCTTGCAGCAGTCCCTCGGAAGGACCTGGGAGCGTCGGGCCGATCTTCTGGATAGCCGCTCGCTTTCTGGGGAAGAACAGAAGCTGCTGGCGGAGTACATCCGTCAGCGGGACGATAGTTAACGTAACGTATCGATGGCAGGCCGTACGGGTTTGTCTTAGGAGCACAGCATGACCAACAAGATCATTCAGCAGCTCGAAGCCGAGCAGATGAACAAAGAAATCCCCTCGTTCGCCCCGGGTGACACCGTGGTCGTACAGGTGAAGGTGAAGGAAGGTGATCGTCAGCGCCTCCAGGCCTTCGAGGGCGTGGTAATCGGTAAGCGTAACCGTGGGCTGAACAGCGCGTTCACCGTTCGCAAGATCTCCAACGGCGTAGGCGTCGAGCGTACTTTCCAGACCTACAGCCCGATGGTCGACAGCCTGAGCGTCAAGCGCCGCGGCGATGTTCGCAAGGCCAAGCTGTACTACCTCCGCGACCTGTCCGGCAAGGCAGCTCGCATCAAGGAGAAGCTGTCCTGAGGGCAGCAGCTCCGGCGTACTGAAAAAAGCAGCCTTTGGGCTGCTTTTTTTGTGCCTGCCTACCGGGCCGCAGACCGCAAGGCGTTCGTCGGTTTGGTTTGGCAGGTGGGTTGTGAAAGACTCGTGAGCGCTATTGACGAGATGCCTCGATATGCCGGCTATACACGATCCGATCATCGATCGCTTTCTTGATGCGCTGTGGCTGGAAAAAGGCCTGGCGGACAACACACGCGACGCCTATAGCAGTGATCTCGCCTTGTTCAATGGCTGGCTAGCTGAGCAGGGCGTGCTGTTGATTGATGCTGGGCGTGACGTCATTCTCGATCACCTGGCGTGGCGCTTGGCCAATGGATACAAGGCACGCTCGACCGCGCGATTTCTTTCTGGCTTGCGTGGCTTCTACCGCTATCTGTTGCGCGAGGGGGTAATTACGGTCGATCCGACCCTGCGGGTCGATCTGCCGAAGCTCGGTCGGCCGTTGCCCAAGGCCCTTTCCGAGGCAGATGTCGAAGCATTGCTGGCTGCGCCTGATGTCGGTGATCCGCTTGGTCTGCGTGATCGGGCGATGCTTGAGGTGCTATACGCCTGCGGGCTGCGGGTCAGCGAGTTGGTCGGGCTGGGATGGGAGCAGGTGAGCCTGCGCCAAGGGGTGCTGCGGACCTTCGGCAAGGGCAACAAGGAGCGACTGGTGCCGCTGGGCGATGAGGCCATGCACTGGCTGGCGCGTTATCAGCGCGAGGCTCGAGCAGTTCTGCTCGGTGACAATCTCTCGGATGTGGTATTTCCGAGTCGGCGAGGCGAGCAGATGACGCGCCAGACTTTCTGGCACCGGATCAAGCTGCACGCGAAGCGCGCGGGAATCGCAGCATCCATTTCGCCACATACGTTACGTCACGCCTTCGCCACTCATCTGCTCAATCACGGTGCCGACCTGCGTACCGTGCAGATGCTGCTCGGCCATAGCGATCTTTCGACCACGCAGATCTATACCCATGTAGCGCGTGCGCGTCTGCAGGCGCTCCATGCAGCGCATCATCCGCGTGGCTAGCGAGATGCACCCAGCAGTCTGACGATGGCGGCTGTGCTAGTCTATGCACCTTTTCTTTGGCGCCGCTCCAGGAGTTTTCATGCGCGTGATTCGTTTGTTCGCCGCCGCGACCGTCGGCCTGGTCAGTACCTTTAGCCTGGCTGCCGATCCCGATCAGGCGATTCGTCAGGTGTTGCAGTCGGCCCAGCCTGACCTGCCAATCGAGGCTATCGCCGAAAGCCCGATGCCGGGCCTCTATCAGGTGCAGCTCAAAGGCGGGCGTCAGCTCTATGCCAGTCCGGACGGGCAGTTCGTTCTGCAGGGCTTCCTGTACCGCTTCGAGGGTGGTCAGGCGATCAATTTGACCGAGCAAGCTCAGAGCCAGTCGATCGCCAAGGAGATCAATGCGATTCCCGCGAGCGAGATGGTGGTGTTTGCGCCGAAGAATCCTAAAACGCACATCACGGTGTTCACCGACACTGATTGTGGCTACTGCCAGAAACTCCATAGCGAGGTCCCCGAGCTGAATGGCATGGGGGTAGAGGTTCGCTATGTGGCGTTCCCTCGGCAGGGCATGGGTAGTCATGGCGCCAACACACTGACGAGCGTTTGGTGCGCCAAGGACCGTCAGGCGGCTATGAATCTGGCGAAAGCGCGCAAGGACGTCCCCGCAGCAAGCTGTGATAACCCAATCGCCAAGCAGTACGAGATGGGGCAGTTGATTGGTGTTCAGGGTACTCCAGCCATCATTCTCGCCGATGGGCAGATGATTCCGGGCTACCAGCCGGCTGCGCAGCTGGCCGAGTTGGCGCTCAAAGCCAATTAACCCGCGCAGCGCCGTCGGTCGGCAGTACTGCGGCCCCGTCGACATCGGTCGAGCGATTGCTGTCCTTACGAGTGTCGAAAACTCACTGAGGGCGGCAGTTATGAAGCTCGACGGTTCCTGTCACTGTCAGGCTGTGCGGTTCACGCTCGAGTCTGCTCAGCCTTACCCATTCATGCGCTGCTACTGTTCGATCTGCCGCAAGACGGCGGGCGGCGGTGGTTACGCCATCAACCTTGGCGGCGATTATCGTTCGCTCATTGTCGAGGGCCGAGAGTATCTGCGTGTCTATCGAGCGCGCCTGGTTGATGCGCAGAGTGGCACTGTGATGCTCAGCAGCGCTCGCCGGCACTTCTGCGGGGAGTGTGGCAGTGCGCTCTGGTTATGGGATCCGAACTGGCCGGAGCTGGTCCATCCGCACGCCTCGGCAATTGATACGCCGTTGCCGGTCCCTCCACATAACACGCATATGATGCTCGATTGCAAAGCGAGTTGGGTGATGCCGCAAGTTGCTCCCGGCGACAGCTGCTTCGGTGAATATCCGAACGAGTCATTGGCGCAATGGCACCAGCGGCTTGGCTTGGTCGGCGCAGAGGATGCCTTCGGCAAGGCTGATTGACTAAAGCCTGCGCCCTTCGTAATGTGCGACTCTTTTGTTCGGCCGGCGCCCCCGGCCGATCGCCGTGAATGGGGGAGTGCAGCTTGAAACCGGTGAAAGTTGGCATCTGTGGGCTGGGAACCGTCGGTGGCGGCACCTTCAATGTGCTCAAGCGTAACGCCGAGGAGATCGCCCGCCGTGCCGGTCGAGGTATCGAGGTTGCGCAGATCGCTACTCGCCAGCCGAATCCCAAATGCGATACCGCCGGCACACCGATCACCGACGATATCTTCGCCGTGGCCAACAATCCCGAGATCGACATCGTCGTCGAGCTGATCGGCGGCTATACGCTGGCGCGCGAGCTGGTGCTTAAAGCGATCGATAACGGTAAGCATGTGGTCACCGCCAACAAGGCGCTGATCGCCGTACACGGTAACGAAATCTTTGCCAAGGCTCGTGAGAAGGGCGTTATCGTCGCTTTCGAGGCCTCGGTAGCGGGTGGTATTCCGGTCATCAAGGCGATTCGCGAGGGGCTGGCAGGCAATCGCATCAACTGGCTGGCCGGCATCATCAACGGCACCGGCAACTTCATTCTCACCGAGATGCGCGAGAAGGGCCGTACCTTCGACGACGTGCTCAAGGAAGCCCAGGCGCTGGGGTATGCCGAGACCGATCCGACCTTCGATGTCGAGGGTATCGATGCCGCGCACAAGCTGACCATTCTTGCGTCCATCGCTTTCGGTATCCCGCTGCAGTTCGACAAGGCCTATACCGAGGGCATCACCCAGCTGACCACGGCGGATGTCAACTACGCCGAGGCGCTGGGCTATCGCATCAAACACCTGGGTGTTGCACGGCGCACCGAGGCCGGCATCGAGCTGCGTGTGCATCCGACGCTGATTCCGGCTGATCGTTTGATCGCCAACGTGAATGGCGTGATGAACGCGGTGATGGTCAACGGCGACGCCGTCGGCAGCACGTTGTATTACGGTGCCGGTGCCGGCATGGAGCCGACGGCATCGGCAGTAGTGGCGGATCTCGTCGATGTCGCTCGCGCGCTAACTACTGACCCGAACAACCGCGTGCCGCATCTGGCGTTCCAGCCGGATTCTCTGTCCGATCACCCGATTCTGCCGATCTCGGCTTGCGAGAGCGCCTATTACCTGCGTATCCAGGCCAAGGATCATCCTGGCGTGCTGGCGCAGGTCGCTACCATCCTGTCCGAGCGCGGCATCAATATCGAGTCGATCATGCAGAAGGAGGTCGAGGAGCACGATGGCTTGGTGCCGGTGATTCTGGTCACCCACCGGGTGGTCGAGCAGCGTATCGACGATGCCATCGCCGCGCTGGAAGCGCTCGGCGATGTCGTGGGTAAGGTCGTGCGGATCCGCGTCGAACAGTTGATCTAACAGCCGTCCGGCTTCTCGAATACGAAGCCGGCGAAGAACCGAAGGTTTTGAACCATGCGCTACATCAGCACCCGCGGCCAGGCGCCGGCCCTGAATTTTGAAGATGTGTTGCTGGCGGGCCTGGCCAGCGACGGCGGCCTCTACGTGCCGGAGAATCTGCCGCATTTTACCGTCGAGGAAATCGCCTCGTGGACGGGCCTGCCATATCACGAGCTGGCTTTCAGGGTCATGCGCCCGTTCGTCAGCGGCAGCATTCCGGACGCCGACTTCAAGAAGATCCTCGAGGAAACCTATGCCACCGGTGATGGTGGCGTGTTTGCGCATGCTGCAGTTGCTCCGCTGCGTCAGTTGAACGGCAACGAATGGGTACTGGAGCTGTTCCACGGCCCGACCCTGGCGTTCAAGGACTTTGCCCTGCAACTGCTCGGCCGACTGCTCGACTACGTGCTGGCCAAGCGTGGCGAGCGCGTGGTGATCATGGGCGCCACTTCCGGCGATACCGGCTCGGCGGCCATCGAAGGGTGCCGCCGCTGCGACAACGTCGACATCTTCATCCTGCACCCGCACCAGCGTGTGTCTGAGGTGCAGCGTCGGCAGATGACCACCATCCTCGGCGAGAACATCCACAACATCGCCATCGAAGGCAACTTCGACGACTGCCAGGAGATGGTCAAGGCCAGTTTCGCCGATCAGGGTTTCCTCAAGGGCACCCGTCTGGTTGCGGTCAACTCGATCAACTGGGCGCGGATCATGGCCCAGATCGTCTACTACTTCCATGCGGCGCTGCAGCTGGGAGGCCCGGCGCGTTCCGTCGCCTTTTCGGTGCCCACCGGCAACTTCGGCGACATCTTCGCCGGCTACCTGGCGCGCAACATGGGGCTGCCGATCAGCCAGCTGATCGTTGCCACCAACCGCAACGACATCCTGCACCGTTTCATGAGCGGCAATCGCTACGACAAGGACACGCTGCATCCGTCGCTGTCGCCGTCGATGGATATCATGGTGTCGTCCAATTTCGAGCGCCTGCTGTTCGACCTCCACGGCCGTAGTGGCAAGGCGGTGGCTGATCTGCTGGATGCCTTCAAGGCCACAGGCAAGCTGTCCGTCGAAGAGGGCCGCTGGACCGAAGCGCGCAAGCTGTTCGATTCGCTCGCCGTGGATGATGAGCAGACCTGCGCGACCATCGCTCAGGTGTTCAAGGAAACCGGCGAGCTGCTCGACCCGCACACCGCCATTGGCGTACGTGCTGCGCGTGAATGTCGGCGCAGCCTGAGCACGCCGATGGTGACCTTGGGTACGGCGCATCCGGTGAAGTTCCCGGAGGCGGTGGAGAAGGCCGGTGTGGGCAAGGCGCTGGAATTGCCAGTGCACCTGGCCGATTTGTTCGAGCGTAGCGAGCGTTGCACGGTGCTGCCGAACGAACTGAAAGCCGTCCAGGCGTTCGTTGGGCAGCATGGCAATCGCGGCAAGCCGCTGTAAGCCGGAGTTCAATGAAAAAGGCCAGTCGAGCGACTGGCCTTTTTTGTTTTCGTTGGTCGCCGATCGCTGGCGACCGGTGGAAGCGGACGCGAATTTTAATCGTCGAACTCTTCCCAGCCACCCATTTCCCGCCAGCGGTTGACGATGCCGCAGAACAGCTCGGCGGTCTTCTCGGTATCGTAGCGCGCCGAGTGTGCCTCGCGTCCGTCGAAATCGATCCCGGCGGCCTGGCAGGCCTTGGCCAATACGGTCTGACCGTACGCGAGGCCGGCCAGCGTCGCCGTGTCGAAGCTGGAGAAGGGATGGAACGGGTTGCGTTTGATATCGCAGCGCGCGATCGCAGCGTTGAGGAAGCCGAGGTCGAAGCTGCTGTTGTGGCCGACCAAGATCGCCCGCTTGCACCCGCTGGACTTCACGGCCTTGCGAACGCTACGGAAGATCTCGTGCAGGGCGTGGTCTTCGCTGACCGCCATGCGCAGCGGGTGATCGAGCTTGATGCCAGTGAACTCCAGCGCTGCCGGCTCGATATTGGCGCCGGGGAAGGGCTCTACGCGGAAGAACAGGGTGTCTTGCGGGTAGAGCAGGCCTTGCTCGTCCATGCCAATGGTGACCGCGGCGATCTCCAGCAAGGCGTCGGTGGCACTGTTGAAGCCGCCACATTCGACGTCGATCACCACTGGCAGAAAGCCGCGAAAGCGTCGCGCCATTGGCGAGCGTGGTTTGCCAGGCAGACTGGTTTCCAGTTCGTCGTCGAAATGATCGTCACTCATCGACTTTCCTCCAGGCGCCAGCGCAGTGTTTCGCCAGCCCGCAGCGGGATCAGCTGCTGTTCGCCGAACGGCAGGCTGGCCGGCATCTCCCAGGCGTCGCGAACCAGGGTGATCTGCTCGGTGTTGCGCGGCAGGCCGTAGAAATCCGCACCGAAGTGACTGGCGAAGGCTTCCAGCTTGTTCAGTGCATTGCGCTGCTCGAATGCTTCGGCGTAGAGCTCGATGGCCGCATGGGCGGTATAGCAGCCGGCGCAGCCGCAGGCGGACTCCTTGGCATGCTGGGCGTGTGGTGCCGAATCGGTGCCGAGGAAGAATTTCGGATTACCGCTGGTGGCCGCGTCGAGCAGTGCGTCTTGGTGCACGTTGCGCTTGAGGATGGGCAGACAGAAGAAATGCGGGCGAATGCCGCCGACCAGCATGTGGTTGCGGTTGTACAGCAAGTGGTGGGCGGTAATGGTGGCGCCGACGTTGCTGCCGGCCGCCTCGACGAACTGGACGGCGTCGCGGGTGGTGATGTGCTCGAACACAACTTTCAGCTGGGGGAAGCGCTCGGTGACGCGGCTGAGCTGCTCGTCGATGAAGTATTTTTCACGATCGAATATGTCGATCTCGCCTCGGGTGACCTCGCCGTGCACCAGCAGCGGCAGGCCGACCTCGGCCATGACTTCCAGCACCGGGAAGATATTGTCGATCTGGGTCACGCCAGATGCCGAGTTGGTTGTGGCACCGGCTGGATAGAGCTTGGCCGCGTGCACGAAGCCACTGGTCTTGGCCGCGCGGACGTCGTCGACGCTGGTGCTGTCGGTGAGGTAAAGCACCATCAGCGGTTCGAAGCGGCTGCCCGCGGGGCGGACCGCCAGGATGCGCTCGCGATATGCCTGCGCCTCGTCGGCATTGCGGACGGGTGGGACCAGGTTGGGCATGATGATCGCGCGGGCGAACTGGCGTGCGGCATCTGCCACGGTGTGTGGCAGCACCGCACCGTCGCGCAGGTGGATATGCCAGTCGTCGGGGCGCAGCAGGGTAAGTCGGTCGGACATGCGGGGTTTCCAGGCGGGTGAAACGTGCGCGAATGCTACCGGAAAAGCCTGGCTGCGGCACGTGGCGCTGCGTCGGCGGCGCGCGATGTGACGGAGCGGCAGATCTCGAGACGGTGGCCGATCGCTCAAGTTTTGTAGCGCTGCTCCGATACCCAAAGGGAATGCGTTTTCTGCGGAGTTCTCCCCGTGCGCCTGCGTCCGCTCGTGCTGTGTTGTCTGTTGGCCTCTCCGGCCGACGCTATAACTTTCCAGACCCGTCTGGAGAGGGTGCAATGGCACGTCGAAGGTGATCAGTTCGAATGCCGTCTGATCCAGCCGATCGCCGGCTTCGGCAGCGGGCAATTCGTGCGTCGAGCCGGCGAAGAGGCAATCTTCCGTCTGCAGTCGCCGCAGCGCTGGCTGGGTGTCGGTTCGGCCACACTGTTTGCTGCGGCAGCGCCTTGGCAGCCGGCTCGTGGAGACATCAACCTCGGTGTGGTGTCAGTGGGAGGCGGCGAGATCCCGTTCAGCAGTTCGAACCTGCAAGCCGGCCGCCTGCTCAGCGGGTTGCTCGAGGGGCGTAGTCCGGTGGTGCGCCACCGCACGCTGCATGGCGGAGAATCGCTGGAGGTTCGCCTGCTGCCGGCGCGCTTCGCCAAGGCGTACGAGGACTATCGCGTCTGTGCCGCCAAGCTGTTGCCGGTCAACTTCGATCAGGTGCGTCAGTCTCAGGTCGGCTTTCCTTCTGGCGATGTGGCGCTGGATGATGTTGCCCGTGCCAAGCTGGACATCGTTATGCAATTCCTCAAGGCCGACCCCAGCGTCAATCGCATCCTGCTCGACGGGCATTCGGATAACAGCGGCAATCGCCTGACCAATCGCGACTTGTCCCGCCGGCGGGCGTTGGCGGTGAAGGAGTACCTGCAGGCCAACGGCGTGCCTGAGGAGCAGATCACGCTGCGCTTCCACGGCGAGCGCTATCCGCTGGTGCGCAACGACAGCGAGGCTGCGCGGGCCAAGAATCGCCGCGTAACCCTGCGTCTGCAACGCGAGCCGACGGATTCGATGGCTTCGTCGCCCGGCGGCGCGCCGTCCTCCTGACGCCCTGCCGGCGCGCGCCCCTGTAAAACCGCCGCCACGATCGGTAGAATCCTCGGTTTTCCGTACAACCGTGGAGCTGATGGCATGGCGGACGTTAAGAAGGTGGTTCTGGCCTATTCCGGTGGCCTGGACACCTCGGTGATTCTCAAGTGGCTGCAAGACACCTACAACTGTGAAGTGGTGACCTTCACCGCTGACCTGGGACAGGGCGAAGAGGTCGAGCCGGCCCGCGCCAAGGCTCAGGCCATGGGCGTCAAGGAAATCTACATCGACGACCTGCGCGAAGAATTCGTCCGTGATTTCGTCTTCCCGATGTTCCGTGCCAACACCGTGTACGAAGGCGAGTACCTGCTAGGTACCTCCATCGCCCGTCCGCTGATTGCCAAGCGTCTGATCGAGATCGCCAACGAGACTGGCGCTGATGCCATCTCCCACGGCGCCACCGGCAAGGGCAACGACCAGGTGCGCTTCGAGCTGGGCGCCTATGCGCTCAAGCCGGGCGTCAAGGTGATCGCTCCCTGGCGCGAGTGGGACCTGCTGTCGCGCGAGAAGCTGATGGACTACGCCGCCAAGCACGAGATCCCGATCGAGCGTCACGGCAAGAAGAAGTCGCCGTACTCGATGGATGCCAATCTGCTGCACATCTCCTATGAAGGTGGCGTGCTGGAAGACACTTGGACCGAGCACGAAGAAGACATGTGGCGCTGGACCAAGTCTCCGGAAGCTGCACCGAACGTGCCGACCTACATCGAACTGACCTATCGCAACGGCGACATCGTCGCCATCGACGGCGTTGAGATGACCCCGGCGACCGTGCTGGCCACCCTGAACAAGATCGGTGGCGAGAACGGCATCGGCCGTCTGGACATCGTCGAGAACCGCTACGTTGGCATGAAGTCGCGCGGCTGCTACGAGACCCCCGGCGGCACCATCATGCTCAAGGCCCACCGCGCCATCGAGTCGATCACCCTCGATCGCGAAGTGGCCCACCTGAAAGACGAGCTGATGCCCAAATACGCCAGCCTGATCTACAACGGCTACTGGTGGAGCCCGGAGCGTCTGATGCTGCAGCAGATGATCGACGCGTCCCAGGTCAACGTGAACGGTGTGGTGCGCCTGAAGCTGTACAAGGGCAACGTCATCGTAGTCGGCCGCAAGTCCGACGACTCGCTGTTCGACGCCAACATCGCCACCTTCGAGGACGATGCCGGCGCCTACGACCAGGCCGATGCCGGTGGCTTCATCAAGCTCAACGCGCTGCGCATGCGCATCGCTGCAGGCAAAGGCCGTTCGCCGCTCTGATAAGCTGCGCCGACCGAGCCTGACCTGACCCCGGCCATGCGCCGGGGTCTTGTTTTCTGCTCCGCCTACGCGGGCCGAACGAGGAGAACCAACCCATGAGATTGCTGCATACCATGCTGCGTGTAGGCGACATGGACAAGTCCATCGCCTTCTATACCGAAGTGCTGGGCATGACCTTGCTACGGCGCAAGGATTATCCGGATGGACAATTCACCCTGGCCTTCGTGGGCTACGGTGACGAGGCCCACAACAGCGTGATCGAGCTGACCCACAACTGGGGCGTGGACAGCTACGACCTGGGGGACGGCTATGGCCATATCGCCCTGGAGGTGGAGGATGTCTACAAGGCTTGCGAAGACATCCGTGCCCGTGGCGGCAAGATCACCCGTGAGCCGGGGCCGATGAAGCACGGCTCGAGCATCCTCGCTTTCGTTGAGGATCCGGATGGATACAAGATCGAGCTGCTATCGCCGCAGCGGCGCGACTGACACGCATAAAAAAAGCCCCTAGCGGGGCTTTTTTATAGATCGAAATCGAAGTCGTTGAGCTGTTTTTGCAGACGTCGCTCTTCGAGCAGGTTGTCGATGATCCGCCGCTTGGTCAGGTTGGTCTTGGCGACTTCCACTGGAGCATCGGTGCTCTCTTCATCTTCTTCCGCGATGAAATCGTCTTCGATCTGGATATCTTCTTTCTCGGCCACTTGTTCACTCCAAGGCTACTGGGCGCTCTGGCGCACCTTATAGCGGCAAAGTCAGGTCCGGTAAAAAAGATTTTTTCAATCGTGACCGAAGGTTTTGACGAGTGCGCTCAATCGTCGGAAGTCTTGTGTTTGTATTCGCACAGGTCTTCGATTCGACAGCTGCCACACAGCGGTTTGCGTGCCTTGCAAACATAACGACCATGCAGGATCAGCCAGTGGTGCGCATCGAGCAGGTACTGCTTGGGGACGAACTTGATCAGCTTGCGTTCGACTTCCAGCACGTTCTTGCCCGGCGCGATGCCGGTGCGGTTGCTCACGCGGAATATGTGGGTATCCACTGCCATGGTGAACTGGCGAAAGGCCGTGTTGAGCACCACATTGGCAGTCTTGCGGCCAACGCCGGGTAGCGCCTCGAGCTCCTCGCGATTGTCGGGCACGCGGCTGCCATGCTTCTCCACCAGCATCCGACAGGTTTCGATGACGTTCTTCGCCTTGCTCGGGTACAGGCCGATGGTCTTGATGTACTCGCAAAGGCCGTCATAGCCAAGGGCATAGATGGCTTCCGGGGTATTGGCCACTGGAAACAATCTGGCCGTGGCCTTGTTTACGCCAACGTCGGTCGCTTGGGCCGACAGGATGACGGCGATCAGCAGCTCGAACGGCGTGCTGTAGGCCAGTTCGGTCTTCGGTTCGGGATTTTCTTCGTGCAGCCGTCGGAAGATTTCTCGGCGTTTCTCGGCGTTCATCGAGATGCCTGCGCCGCTGCTCGTCTGTGGCTGAAGCTCATTCGATGACTCCGGTGACGCGGACCCGACGGCTCGGTGCGGCGACTTTCGGCTGGCGAGCCGCCGCGCGTACCGCAAGTTGCTGGTCGATTCGGTTCTTCAGCGCAATCAACAGGCCGAGGACGATGAATGCGCCAGGCGGCAGGATCGCCAACAGGAAGCCTTTGTAATCGCTGACCAGGGTGATCTGCCAGTCGGCGGCCAGCGGGCCGAGCAACAACTGCATATTGGCGAACAGCGCACCAGTGCCGAGCAGCTCGCGGATGCCGCCGAGCACCACCAGCACCAGGCAGAAACCAAGCCCCATGACCAGGCCGTCGAAGCCAGCTACCAGAGGTTTGTGCTTGGCGGCGAAGCCGTCGGCACGGCCCAGAATGACGCAGTTGGTGGTGATCAGCGGAATGAAAATGCCGAGGATCTGATACAGCTCGTAGGTGAACGCCTGCATCAGCAGTTCGATGCAGGTAGTCAACGCGGCGATGATCATGACGAACGCTGGCAGGCGTACGGCAGTGTTGACCACGCTACGCACCAGCGATACGGCGACGTTCGAGCAGGTCAGTACGAGCATGGTCGCCAGCCCCAGCCCGAGTGCGTTGACCGCGGAGTTGCTCACGCCCAGCAGCGGGCACAGCCCCAGCAGCTGCACCAGTCCGGGGTTGTTCTTCCACAGTCCGTTGAGGGTCAGTTCGCGGTAGCTGGGCGTGCTCATGGCTTGCTCCCTTGCGGTGCGACGGCAGGCTCGTCCGCGCGCAGTTCATCGCGGGTCGCCGCTGTACCGGCGCGCGAATGGGTGGTCGGGCCGGACTCGCCGGTAACCGTGTCGGAAGCCTCTGTCGTAGGAGCAGCAGGAGCTAGCAGCTCGTGCTTGTGCGCATCGAAGTACTGCAATGCGCGGTGCACCGCACCGACCACCGCTCGTGGGGTAATGGTGGCGCCGGCGAACTGGTCGAATTCGCCGCGGTCTTTCTTCACCGCCCAGCCCGACTCATCCGGGTCGGTGAGTGATTTGCCATCGAAACCGTGAACCCAGTTGCTTTTAGCCAGCTCGATCTTGTCGCCCAGGCCCGGTGTCTCGCGATGGCTCAGTACGCGCACGCCAGCCAGCCGACCGTCGCTGAGCACGCCGACCAGCAGGCGGATGGCGCCGCCGTAGCCATCAGGTGCTGTGACCTGCAGGATCACCGCAACGGGCTGTCCGTCCTTGCTCGCAACGTAGGCGGGCAATGGGCGTTTGTTGCCCAGCAGGTGGTCGTGCACTTCGATGGCGTGATCGAGCAGCTGATTGTCGTAACTCCCGGCCGGCAGGATTTCACCAAGGGCTCGTATCTGCGCGTTGCGTTCCGCGGCCTCGATACGTTCGGCAGTGCCTTGCTGGAGCAGTGTGACCGTGCCGACGGTGGCGATGGCAAACAGGCCAAGCACTGCGGCGTTCTTCAGCATCGAACGGCTGATTTCCGGAAGCATCATGTCATTCGCCCAGCTTGAAGCCGCGCTCGGCCTTGCGGTGGCCGTAAGTGCGCGGGCGGGTGTAGTAGTCAATCGTTGGTGCCGCGAGGTTCATCAGCAGCACGGCGAAGGCGACGCCATCGGGGTAGCCGCCCCAGGCACGGATGACATAGACCAGCACACCGACGCCGATACCGAAGATCAGCCGTCCGAGCGTGCTGGTGGCGCCACTCACCGGGTCGGTGACGATGAAGAAGGCGCCGAGCATGGTCGCGCCACTGAGCAGGTGGAACAGTGGCGAGCCGTGGCTATCCGAGCCACTGCCGTTCCAGAACAGCAGGCTCATGATTGCCAGCGCGCCAAGCATGCCGGCTGGGGCGTGCCAGCTGAACAGCCGCTGGTGCAGGAGAAACAGGCCGCCGGCGAGGAACGCCAGGTTCACCACTTCCGAGCCGATCCCGCCGAAATGCCCGAAGGCAGGATTACGCCAGAGCTCTTCGACCGTCAGCCGATTGTTGACCTTGAGCACGTCCAGCGCGGTGGCTTGGCTCCAGCCGTCGGGCAGCGAACCGAGGCCGAGGATCTGTCGTAGCCCATCTGCCACGCCGACGCTGTGGGGAACGGGCCAGGTTGTCATCTCCACCGGGAAGGAAATCAGCACCACCACGTAGCCGATCATCGCCGGGTTGAACGGATTCTGACCCAGCCCGCCATATAGCTGTTTGCCGAAGATGATGGCGATGCCCGTGGCGATCAGGGTCAGCCACCAAGGGGAGTAAGGCGGCAGCGCGAGTGCCAGCAGCACAGCGGTGACCAGGGCGCTGCCATCGCGCAAAAAGAACTGCATCGGGCGTTGGCGTAAATAGAGGGTCGCCGCTTCGCAGCAGAGGGCCACACTGCTGGCCCAGATCAGATTGATCAGGGTGCCGGCACCGTACAGCCAGGTCAGGACCACCACGCCGGGCAGGGTTGCGGCGAGCACCAGCAGCATGACTCGCTGGGTGCGGTTGCCGCCCTTGGCGTGGGGCGAAGTGATGCGGGGCAGGGCCATTGGCGGTTCCGATTCCTGTTTTGTCTTGCGGTGGCGCGCCTGCAACGGCGTTGCCACGGGTGAAAGTTCGTTCTGCCTTGCCGCTGCTGTCAGCTGTCCTGATACTCGGCCAGCTGCTGCTCGGCCGCCTGCAGGCGGGCTCGCGTGCTCTCGAGCAGATCGTCCGCTGTGCTGGCGTCACGTTCCAGCTTGCGCAGATCGGCTCGGGCAAACGCCACTTCGGTCTTCAAGGCGCGCAGCCGTTCATCTACACCAGGTTTGCTGGTGCGCACCAGCTCCGGGGCGGCTTTCCCGCAAGCGTCCTCGGCCGCGTGCAGGGCCTGCTCCGCACTCGCTAGCGCATCGCGCAGTCGGTGCAGTTCGGCGTCGTCAGCACCTGCTTGCTCGGCTTTCTTCAGCTCAGCGCGTTTCATGGCCAGTTCGATCTTGGCCTTCTTCAGCGCCTCATCGCCGGCGGGCTTGATGGCCGCGATGGCTGTCGTGCTTTCTGCGGCGCTCAGGGCCTTCTCCGCCTCGTGAAGCTGCTGGCGCAGGCGGGCGAGCTCGGCCTGCTGGTCGTCGTCTGGCGCTTCGATCTTCTCCAGCTTGCGAATCTGCGCCTTGAGCATGGCCGCTTCGATCTTGACCTTTTTCAGCGCCTCATCGCCGGCGGGCTTGATGGCCGCGGTGGCTGTCGTGCTTTCGGCGGCGCTCAAAGCCTTCTCCGCCTCGTGAAGCTGCTGGCGCAGGCGGGCGAGCTCGGCCTGCTGGTCGTCGTCTGGCGCTTCGATCTT
>NZ_JAOEIY010000006.1:375845-428008 GCF_025966695.1 Stutzerimonas sp. S1
CTTCTCCAGCTTGCGAATCTGCGCCTTGAGCATGGCCGCTTCGATCTTGGCCTTTTTCAGCGCCTCATCGCCGGCGGGCTTGGCGGCCGCGGTGGGGACCGTGACAGCATCCAGCGCCTGCTGTGCAGCGCGCGCGGCGCTGCGCAGTTCAGCGACCTGTGCCTCCAGTTCGGGTGTTGCATGGGCGGCCAGCTGCTTCTCGGCTTTCTTCAGCGCGACCTGCGCCATGCTCGCCTCGATCTTAAGGCGTTTCTGTTCGTCGGTCAGGGCGCCGGCTTTCTGCGCCTGCACACGGGCGACGGGATCGTCCTCCACAGGCGAGGCGGCGGATTGCGCCTGAGCGGCTTTGGCTCGTGCGGCCTTGTCGGCGCGCGCCTTGCGCTCAGCTTCCTTCTGCTCCTCGGCGCGGCGCAGGCGCTCCTGGCGCAGTTCGAAGCGCTGCTTGGAATGTTCGGCTTTCTGCTGCTTCTGCTCCAACTCGCGAATCTCGCCCTTGGCTGCGCGGTAGTACTGCACCAGCGGGATGCTCGATGGGCAGACGTAGGCGCAGGCACCACATTCGATGCAGTCGAACAGATGGTGAGCCTTGAGCTGCTGATGTTCCTGCCCGATCGCAAAGAAGTGCAACTGCTGAGGCAGCAGACTGACCGGGCAGACCTCGGCGCATTCGCCGCAGCGGATGCAGGGCAACGCGGGTGGTGGTGGCGGAAGTTCTTCAAGGGTGCTGGCGAGCAGGCAGTTGGTGGTCTTGATCACCGGCACGTCAAGCGATGGCAGGGTGAAACCCATCATCGGGCCGCCCATGATCAGGCGATTGAGCCTGTTCTGCTCTAGTCCGGCGAAGGCCAGCAGTTCGCCCACCGGCGTGCCGATCAGCACCTCGACGTTCATCGGCTGCACCAATGCTTCGCCAGTGAGGGTGGTGATCCGCGAGATCAGCGGCTTGCCGAGCAACACCGCGTCGTGGATGGCGACGCAAGTGCCGACGTTCTGGCAGAGCATGCCGATATCCGCTGGCAGACCGCCACCGGGCACTTCTTCACCGGTGAGGATCTGGATCAGCTGCTTTTCGCCCCCGGAGGGGTACTTGGTCGGAAAGACCTTGAGCACGAAGGGGCGCTCACCGATGGCTGTGCGCACCGCAGCGATGGCCTCGGGCTTGTTGTCCTCGATGCCGATCAACACTTCCTGCGGCTGGATCAGGTGCGCGAGGATCTCGATGCCGGCCACGAGTTCGGCAGCCTTCTCGCGCATCAGCAGGTCGTCGGCGGTGATGTAGGGCTCGCACTCGGTGCCGTTGATGATCAGCGTGCGGATACTTTGCGTCGGCGGTGGGGTCAGCTTGACCGCAGTGGGAAAGCCGGCACCGCCGAGACCGCTGATGCCGGCCTGGCGAATCAGCTCGAGCAGGGCAGGGCGCTCCAGAGTACGGTAATCCGGGTGGGACTCAAGCTCGATCCAACGGTCTTCGCCATCGCTGTCGATCACGATCGCATTGGCGAGCATGCCCGATACATGCGGGTAAGGCTGCGGGCCGATGAAGCTGACCACGCCGGAGGTCGGCGCGTGCAGTGGCGCGCTGACGAAACCGCTGGCGACCGCTATCTGCTGGCCCTTGAGCACGCGCTCTCCCTGCTGCACGCAGGGTTCGGCCGGAGCGCCCAGATGCTGTGCCAATGGCAGGATCAGACGCTTTGGCAGCGGCGCCGGCTGAGTCGGCGTGCGGTTGGACAGGTCCTTGTGCTCCGGCGGATGGATGCCGCCGTGGATGTCCCAGATTTTCAACGCGGTCATGCGGCCTGCTCCCGGTCAGTCGCGATCAGCTGGCCGGGAGCCAGCGGCCGATTCCACTTCCAGCTCTGTAGGTTGCTGCCGACTTCGATCATGTCGATGCAATCCACTGGGCAGGGCTCGACGCAGAGGTCGCAGCCGGTGCATTCGGAGATGATGACGGTGTGCATCTGGCGAGCAGCGCCGACAATCGCATCCACCGGGCACGCCTGGATGCATTTGGTGCAGCCAATGCATTCGGCCTCGCGAATGTAGGCGACCATCTGCGGCTTCTCGCCGCCTTCGGCGTCCAATGGCTCCGGTTCGACGTCGAGCAGGTCCGCCAGAGCCTGGATCGTTGCCTCCCCACCGGGTGGGCATTTGTTGATCTTGTCACCACCGGCAATCGCTTCGGCGTAGGGCTTGCAGCCGGGATAGCCGCACTGGCCGCACTGGGTTTGCGGCAGCAGGGCATTGATCTGTTCAGCGATGGGGTCGCCTTCGACGCGAAAGCGCACCGCGGCAAAACCGAGTATCGCACCGCAGACCAGGCAGATGACCAGCAACGCCAGCACTGCGATGACTACCAGACTCATAGCTTGATCAGCCCGGTGAAGCCCATGAACGCCAGAGACATCAGCCCGGCGGTGATCATGCCGATGGCTGCACCCTGAAACGATTTCGGCACATCGGCGATGGCGATACGCTCGCGCATGGCGGCGAACAGCACCAACACCAGCGAGAAACCAAGCCCGGCGGCAAAGCCATTGGCGGTAGCGGTGATGAAGGTGAACTCGCTCTTGTTGGCGTTGAGCAGCGCGACGCCGAGCACGATGCAGTTGGTGGTGATCAGTGGCAGGAAGATCCCCAGTACGCGGTAGAGCAGCGGACTGGTCTTGTTGACCACCATTTCAGTGAACTGCACTACCACCGCGATGACCAGGATGAAGCTGATGGTGCGCAGGAACTCTAGATCCAGCGGCTTGAGTACGTATTGCTGCACTAGGTAGCTGCACATTGCGGCCAGGGTGAGGACGAAGGTAGTGGCCAGGGACAGGCCGATGGCCGTCTCGATCTTCTTCGAGACGCCCATGAACGGGCACAGGCCGAGGAACTGTACCAGTACGAAATTGTTGACCAGGATGGCGCTAACCATGATCAGGGCGAGTTCGGTCATCGGAGGTTCCGTCGCGCTCTGCGGGAGCCATGAGGCTAAAGGGCGGCTATTATCGGGAAGCGGCCGCGGGCATACAAGCTGCGACCGGCGGTCGCGGCCGAGTGACATGAATTGTAATGCATCGTTCGCCGATCAATAGTGCTGGCCGGCGACGGCGGTGGTCCAACCAGAACGGGTGCGTCACAGGTTGCACCTTTCCGGTTTCGGAGGTGACAGATGAACATTCGCTCCTTGCTGGTTCTTTTGTTTCTGGGGTTTGGTCTGAGCGGGCCGGTGCAAGCTGATCGGCGAGGCGGGGTGTGGGTCTACCAGCCGGACGCGCCGATGTATCGCAGCGAGATACGGGCGTATCGCTACGATCCGCGTAGTCCCTATTCGCATTACCCGCGCCATCAGTCGAACCTGCCTCCGCGCTATCAGGGGCAGTTGCCGCCGCGGTATTACGAGCGCCACTGGGGGGGCGAGCGGCCCTCTTACTGGCAGGAGCGGCGACCAACCCATCGTTATCAGCGCCCGCCCGTGGTGCGCGATGGGCGAGATTATCGACTGCTGCAACGGCATGATCGCCGCGAGCGTTATCGCTACGATCGCTATTGATTCGCGGCGTGCTGTGCGCTCAGCGGTTGCGCCAGCGAGGATCGCGTTTCTCGAGGAATGCGTTGACCCCCTCTAACGTATCGTCTGCCTCGAACAGTTGAACGAACGCCTCACGCTCGGCAGCGGCGAAGGTGTCCGGCAGGCGGCTGCGCGCACCATTGATCAGCGGCTTGATCGCACGTACTGCAACCGGGCTTTGACGCGCGATACGTGAGGCCAACAGCAAGGCGTGCCCACGAGATTCGCCGGGCTCGGCGATCTGCTCAATCAAGCCGATGCGCAGCGCCGTGTCGGCGTTGATGCGTTCGCCGCACAGAATCATGCGCTTGGCCCAACCTTCTCCAACCAGCCAGGCCAGCGCCTGAGTGCCGCCGGCACAGGGCAGCAGGCCGACGCCGGCTTCTGGCAGACCAAGTTGCGCCTGCTGCTCGGCGATACGGATATCGCAGGCCAGCGCACATTCGAGGCCGCCACCCAGGGCGAAGCCGTTGATTGCGGCGATGGACACGCCGCGGAAATCGCGCAGCGCTTCGAACGCCTCGCCGAAGCGGCGGGCCATTTCGCGGGCGCGCTGGCGGTCACCGTCGGCAAACAGCTTCAGGTCGGCCCCCGCGCTGAAGAACTTTGCTCCCTGACCAGTGATGACCAGCGCGTAGATATCGTCGTCGTGGTTGAGATGCTCGAGCACTTGCTTGAGACCGATCAGTGATTCTCGGTCCCAGGTGTTGGCGGGGGGATGGTTGATGGTGATGAGGGCGGTGTGGCCGTGTTTCTCTACGGTCAGCTTGTGGGTCAGGTCGAAGACGCCTGACTGATACGGTTCAAGTGCTGTGCTCATGCGGTCCTTCCTCGGCAAGGCCTCTACCGTGGGGCGGAGGCTGCGGTTGCTACTTGTGGGGTAAGGCAGCGAGGAAGGAGGGCAGTTCTACTTGAAGCTGTGGCTTGAGACGGCCCGCTTTCTCGGCGGGCCGTCTCTGTTACTGCAATGCGATCGCTTGTCCTGCCCCACGCCGTTCTTCCTGCCATTGGGCAAGTGTAGGCGCTGCCTGGTCACCGCCGAGACGGTGGACGATCTCGAAGTAGTCCTGCTTGAAACGATCTTTCAGCACTTCCTCGCGAGGCTTCACGCGCACGGCGTAGACCGTCTGGACGTTCTGATGATCGAAGCTGCGCCAGTACTGCTCGTCTTTGAGCAGTTTGTAACGATGGTTCTCCAGTGCGGCGATCACCTGTTCACTGGAAATGCTTCTGGCGCGCATAGCGGCGTCAGCCCACTGATAGACGATGCTGTAGGCGGATGCTGCGGAGCTGGACGGATGTGTCTGGTAGCGTTCGCCGAAATTCTTGACGAACGCTTGGCCGCGCTCCGAGCCTTCCAGCTCCGGAACTCGCCACGTCCAAGGTTCGGTACCAAGCACGCCGCGCATGATGTCAGGACCGGCGAGTTCGACCATGCCTTGGGTCAGGTTGGGAACGGCGATCTGCATCTTCTTGTTCAGTCCTAGCTCATCGGCAATGCGCATGGCACGGACCATGTCTTCGCCGAACAGCACCAGCACCAGTACCTCGGCGTCAGTGCTCGCAGCCTGCTGCAGGGCTTTGCGGTAGTCGGACAGGCGTGCGCCCGGGAATGCGGTTTTCACACCCGGATGCTTGTTCTGATCAGTGGTAGCTGTGGCCTGGCGGAGGGAACTCTCGCTGGTGTGGCCCCAGGTATAGTCCGACGTGATGTAGAAATAGCGTTTGCCCGGCATGTTCTCGTTCAGGTACTGCCCGAGGACTTGAGCACTCATCCAAGCATTGTTGCATTCGCGGAACATGTAGCGATGTCCGTGCTTGCCGGTAGTGTCATTGGAATAGGTCAGCGTGCCGAAGTACAACAGGCCGCGTTCCTTGGCGCGCTTACTGGCGGCGATGGCCACTGCGCTGGAGACGCCACCGAAGAGCATCGCAACGCCTTCGTCGGCCATCTTGTCGACGTTGGCTACGGCTTTCTCGGGGCGTGACGCCGTGTTGCGGCTGGTCAGTTCCAGCGGGCGACCGAGCACGCCGCCGCGGGCATTGATCTCGTCGATCGCCAGCAGCGCGCCGCGCATCTGGGCGAGCCCTTCTTCCTTGTAGCTACCGGTGCGTGGGTAATTAAGGCCTAGGGTGATGGGGTCCGCGGCTTGGGCCGCAACACAGAGACCCAGTCCCAGCGCCAAGAGGGATAAGCGTTTCATTGCAGGATCCTTGCTGTTGCTTTTGTTATAGGTTTACTGGCAGTCCGCTTTTTTACTCCGCGGCGGGCGACTCGTCATCTGTTTCTCTCCTGGCGCCGTTTGATGTGCTGTGTGAATGTGACGCAGCCGTCATTTTTTGGGGCGTTGGCTTGCCAGTCGTCTGCCCGATAGTTGCATTCGGAGATGCATTGACAAGCCGAAACGGCTTTTCTACGGTGCGGCCGCTTGGCCATTCAGGAATTCCCATGACGCAAGATGATCGTATCCGGCTTGAGCCGGGCTGGAAGGAGGCGTTGCGAGAGGAGTTCGAGCAGCCTTACATGCGCGAGCTGTCGGCTTTTCTCCGTCGCGAAAAGGCGGCGGGCAAGGTGATCTATCCGCCGGGACCGCTGATCTTCAACGCGCTGAACTCGACGCCCCTGGAGCGGGTCAAGGTGGTCATTCTCGGGCAGGATCCTTATCACGGCCCAGGCCAGGCTCATGGTCTGTGCTTTTCGGTCCAGCCGGGCGTCATGCCGCCGCCGTCGCTGCAGAACATCTTCAAGGAGCTCAAACGCGATCTGAATCTGGACCCGCCCGGGCATGGCTTTTTGCAGCGCTGGGCTGATCAGGGCGTGCTGATGCTCAACACTTCGCTGACCGTGGAACAGGGTATTGCCGGCTCGCACGCCAAGGCAGGGTGGCAACGCTTCACTGACCGGGTTATCGAGGTGGTGAACGAGCGGCGTCCGCATCTGGTGTTCATGCTCTGGGGCGCCCACGCGCAGAGCAAGGCACGGCTGATCGATCCGACGCGACACCTGATGCTGAAGTCGGCTCACCCGTCGCCGCTCTCGGCGCATCGGGGCTTTTTGGGTAATGGACACTTCAGTCGTGCCAATCAGTTTCTGAAGCAGCATGGCATGGATGCAGTCGACTGGCGGTTGCCAGCCCTTGGCTAAGCGCCCATGCAGGCGCTTGCCGATCGAAACGGTGACACGAAATCCGCAGTTCTACTGAAGCATGGTCATGGCGGCGTCCATGGCTGCCGACAGATCCTCATCTTCATGCAGCAATGTGCTCGGATCGAGGCCCAGCTTGGCGAATGCCGGAATCTGACTCCAGTCCAGCTGCGTATACGGGTGATTGGTACCGAGGTGGCTTTGTAGCGTGGCGACCTGCACGATGTCGACGTAGTCGACTGCCGGCGAGTTGCGCGTAAAGTCGGTGTAGTGAGCCGCCACCGCAACGATCGGGTCGCGGAAGTCCCACGTGCGCAGGATCTTCTCGCCGATGAGTGGGTGAATCTTGTCGATCACGTGGTTGAGACTGATGGAGTCCGCCATGAGCTCGCCGTGTTCTTCGGCGTAGGTCAGGATCGGCAGTATGCCGATCTGGTGCACGAGGCCCGCCAAGGTTGCCTGGTCGGGCATCAGGCGCGTGTAGTGCCGACAGAGCACATGGCTGATAGCGGCCACTTCGGTGCTCTTCGTCCAGACTTCGCGCATCTTGCGATCCACCACGTCAGTAGTGGCCTGGAACATCTGCTCCATCGCCAAACCGGTGGCGAGGTTGCAGGTGTAATTGATTCCCAGGCGGCTGATGGCCATCTGCAGATCGGTGATCTCGCGATTGGTGCGTAGCAGCGGGCTGTTGACCACCTTGATGATGCGGGCGGTCAGTGCAGCGTCGTTGCCGAGCACTTTGCTCAATGCCTGAATGCTGATGTCCGGATCTTCCGCAGCTTCGCGAACGCGCAGTGCAACTTCCGGCAGCGTTGGGAGAATCAGCTCATCGTTCTCGATGGCGAGGGTTAGTTCGCGCTGAACTTTTTCGGCGAGGGTGCTCATGCGATTCCTTCAGTTGTGAGTGCCGCGGCAGGGTACGGCTCGATGGCCAGCGGCAGCATGCCTGCACTGGCTTCATTGGTGTTCTTTTATACGAACTTCAGCGCTGGATTTCCTGGTCGGCGTTCAAGGTATAGGGAAGTTCGAGCAGGGTAAGCGGGATGCCGTCCGGTGATCCGAGAAATATGCGTCCATCGGCGGCAGCATCTTCTTGCAGTACCGCGAGTAGCTCCATGCCGTCGTCGCTAGGCGCAGCCAAGACTACCTCGCCGACGCTCGATCCATGAACCGGCGAAAAAAGCTCGACGCCAGCAGCCGGAAGCTCGCTTTGCGCACCTTCGGCAGCGAGCCGATGCAGCCTGCGCTTAAGCTTGCCGAGGTACTGCATGCGAGCGACGATTTCCTGGCCGGTGTAGCAGCCTTTTTTAAAACTGACGCCACCTAGCGCCTGCAGATTGATCATTTGCGGAATGAATAGCTCGCGGGTAGTGCCGAAAACCTGGCCAATGCCAGCACGCACCTGATCGAGCAGCCAGCGGTTGAGTGGGGCTTCGGCAAGCTGTGCGCACAGGCGTAGGCGGGTCTGTTTCGCATCCTGCGCCTTGGCCCAGAGCTCGGCGCGTCCATCACTCAGTCGAATGGCGATCAGTCCGTTGCTGCGTACTATCTGGTCGGCAGTCTGCGGCAGGTCGAGACCGAGGCTGACCAGCGTGCCGTCCCCGCCGGCCAGTCCGAAGCGACACCATTCCTCGGTTTCGTCGCTCAGGCGCGACTTGGAGAACACGGCGTATTTGCCAAGATCAGCCAGCTGCGGCTGCAGTAGTTCGCTAGCCATGGCCAAAAGCAGGCCGTCGCTCTCCGTGAGGATGCGGAAACTGGATTGCATCCGGCCCTTCGGCGTGCAGCGCGCACCGAGGCTGGAGGTCTCGTTGTTGAGGTAATTGAGGTTGCAGGTCAGTTGTCCCTGCAGGAACTTGCTGGCGTCCGGGCCGCGTACGGCGAGGATGCCTTCATGCGACAGGACGCAAAAATAGGCAGTGTCGGTCATGATCGGTCGTCGTGAGAAATCCGGACGGCCATCATAGCAGGCGCCTGGGAAAAGGCAGCTGGCCGGCACAAGGTGCATGCTGGTGAATCGGAATGTGTCGGGCGTGCTGTCAGCGGGCGGCTGCCGCTATAATGCCGTCCCCCTACGAAGGAGCCCGTGGCATGGTCGATCAATCTGAACTCAACCGCCTGTTCTGGCAGAGCCGGCGCGGCATGCTCGAGCTGGACGTGCTACTGGTACCCTTCGTCAAGGAGGTCTATCCAGGCCTGGATGAAGAGGATCAGCGGCGCTATCGCAAGCTGCTGAGCTGTGAAGATCAGGATATGTTCGGCTGGTTCATGCAACGTGGCGAGCCCGAGGACGAGGATTTGCGCCGCATGGTTCGCATGATCCTCGATCGTGTCCAGCCGCAATAGTACTTTCGAGTGTCGCTGGCAGGCCTCGCGCCTGCTGCTGGGCCTCTATCTGCTTGTGCAGTCTCTGGCGCTGACGGCCGTTGTGCTGTCGGCTGCGCCATTGGCGGTCAAGATCTGCCTGGTTGTCCTGTGTTTCGCTCATGCGGCGTGGGTCGTACCGCGCTCCATCCTATTTTGCAGTGCGGCGGCGTGGCGAGGCCTGCGTCATGATGACGGTGGCTGGAGCCTGTGGTCGCAACGCGGGGGCTGGCAGCCGATCCAGCTGCGGCCGGACAGTATGGCGCTGCCGTTTGCCGTCGTGCTGCGCTTCCGTCTGCCGGGGCGGTGCGCCACGCGAGGGCTTTGCATCCCTCGCGATGCATTATCGGTCGCGCAGCATCGGCGCTTACGGGTGCGGTTGAGGTTCAGTCGGAATAGGTGGGCGGCACCAGAATAGTATCGACTGCTGTCGGCAGTTGCTCGGGATAGTCCAGCGTGTAGTGCAGGCCTCTGCTCTCCTTGCGTTCCATCGCTGAGCGAATCATCAGATCTGCTACCAGCGCCAGATTGCGCAGTTCGAGCAGGTCACGACTCACCCGGTAATTGCTGTAAAACTCGTCGATCTCGCTGAGCAGCAGGCGCACGCGATGCTGGGCACGCATCAGACGCTTGTTGGTGCGGACGATGCCGACGTAGTCCCACATGAAGCGCCGCAGTTCATCCCAGTTGTGCGCAATGATGACGTCCTCGTCGGAGTCCGTTACCTGGCTGGCATCCCAGGCTGGCAGGTTGCTGGGCAAACCGACCTCAGGTAATTGACGGATCATGTCCTCGGCCGCGGACCGCCCATAGACGAAGCATTCGAGCAGAGAGTTGCTCGCCATGCGGTTCGCACCGTGAAGACCGGTAAAGCTGGTTTCCCCGATCGCGTACAGGCCTGGGATATCGGTGCGGCCGTGCTGATCGACAACCACGCCACCGCAGGTGTAATGGGCGGCCGGAACGACCGGTATGGGTTGTTGGGTGATGTCGATGCCGAACGCCAGGCAGCGCTCGTAGACCGTCGGAAAATGACCTCGGATGAACTCTGCCGGCTTGTGGCTGATGTCGAGATAGACGCAGTCGATACCCAGCCGTTTCATCTCATGGTCGATTGCCCGGGCGACGATATCGCGCGGAGCCAGCTCTTCGCGGGGATCGAAGCGCGGCATGAAGCGCTCGCCATTAGGGAGTTTCAGCAGAGCGCCTTCGCCTCGCAATGCCTCGGTTATCAGAAAACTCTTGGCTTGCGGATGGTACAGGCATGTCGGGTGGAATTGATTGAATTCAAGGTTGCCTACCCGACAGCCGGCGCGCCAGGCCATGGCTATGCCATCCCCGCAGGCACTGTCTGGATTGCTGGTATACAAGTAGACCTTGGCGGCGCCACCGGTTGCCAGCGCGACGAAGCGGGCCTGGAACGTGTCCACTTCGCCGGTGTTGCGGTTGAGAATATAGGCGCCGAGGCAGCGCTTGCCGGGGAGGCCAAGCTTACGTTCGGTTATCAGGTCCACCGCGACACGTTGCTGCAGCAATTCGATGTTGTCTTTGGCCTGCGCGCGCGCGAGCAAGGTGTTGAATATGGCGGCGCCAGTGGCATCTGCTGCGTGAATAATCCGCCTATGGCTGTGGCCACCTTCACGTGTCAAATGAAACTCAAAGCCGCCATCCTCGCGATTCGGTGTGTCGTCGCGGGTAAAGGGGACGCCTTGTTCGATGAGCCACTTAATGGCGTCGCGGCTATGCTCGACGGTAAAGCGTACGGCTTCTTGGCTACATAGGCCGCCACCGGCGACCAGCGTGTCGGCGACATGCGATTCCACGGTGTCGGCATTGTCGAGGACTGCGGCAACACCACCCTGCGCCCAGTAGGTCGAGCCGTTGGCGAGGTCGCCTTTGCTAAGGACCGCGATCCGCAGATGGTCGGGCAGATTCAGCGCCAGGGTTAGGCCGGCGGCGCCGCTGCCAATGACTAATACGTCGTATTGATAATGTTGGCTCATGTCGAGTTCCGCGGAGAAATCGTTCCGTAGTATATAGAGAGGTCGTTGCGGCAAAACAGCGTCGATGGAGATATGTCGCTGAGCACGTGGAACTTTTTTTGCAGGTACAGACTCAATAGACAGTTGTGAATGCAGCCCGGACTCCCCATTGTGTGGCGGTCCGGTTTTGCTATGGACACCAGGGCGGCGTCGACAGCGAATTCGATGGTGACGCTGCGGTGCAATCGCCGTCAGGTATTGCAGGATAGCTTGCTAGGAAGGGGGAGAACTTTTGCGTAAAGCCCGGGTCTATTCTGGCAGGTCGGTTTGCTGGCGTGAGCGATACCCCTTCGGCGATGCGGAGGTGGTTTTATGCTGACCCAGGAGCAGGACCAGCAGCTGGTTGAGCGAGTGCAGCGTGGAGACAAGCGAGCTTTCGATCTTCTAGTGTTGAAGTATCAGCACAAGATCCTTGGTTTGATCGTGCGCTTCGTGCACGACTCCCATGAGGCGCAGGATGTCGCGCAAGAGGCGTTCATCAAGGCTTATCGTGCACTGGCCAATTTTCGCGGAGACAGCGCGTTCTATACATGGCTGTACCGCATCGCCATCAATACGGCGAAAAATCATCTGGTGGCGCGCGGCAGGCGTCCGCCAGACAGTGATGTGAGCTCGGAGGATGCCGAGTTTTATGAGGGTGATCATGCTCTCAAGGATATCGAGTCGCCTGAGCGATCCCTTCTCAGGGATGAGATCGAAGACACGGTACATCGGACCATTCAACTTCTTCCGGAAGATTTGCGTACCGCTCTAACGTTGCGTGAATTTGATGGTCTTAGTTATGAGGATATTGCGAGCGTCATGCAGTGTCCGGTAGGTACGGTGCGTTCTCGGATTTTCCGGGCGCGCGAAGCTATAGATAAAGCGTTGCAACCCTTGTTGCATGAGTCCTGAGACAGCGGCGACAGCCAAGAGAGGAACCGCCATGAGTCGTGAAGCCCTGCATGAATCGCTGTCCGCGGTGATGGATAACGAAGCGGACGAGTTGGAATTACGTCGTGTACTCGCCGCTGGCGACGATAGCGAGATGCGATCGACTTGGTCGCGTTATCAAATCGCCCGCGCCGCAATGCATAAGGAACTGATCGAACCGCGCCTGGATATTGCTGCGGCAGTATCTGCTGCGCTGGCTGACGAGGCTACGCCGGTCAAGCCGCAAGGTTCTCCGTGGCGTGGATTAGGACGCCTGGCTGTGGCTGCTTCGGTGACGGTCGCGGTTCTGGCGGGTGTTCGCCTGTACAATCAAAACGAAGCCGCTGGTCCGCAGATGGCCCAGCAGGTGCCCCAGCCCGCGCTGAGTGTTCCGCAGGCGGGCCAGGGGCCGGCAGTTCTGGCTGGCTATAGCGAAGGGCAGAAGGGTGAAGTGTCGGCCCAGACTGCCGCTGCTACGGCTCCGGTGGAGCGCTGGCATGAAGAACGGCTGCCATCCTATGTGCGTCAGCACGCTCAGCAGGCGGCTTTTGGGAGCGGATCTGAAGGCGCACTTCCGTATGCGCGGGCCGCGAGCATGGAAGAACGTTAATCGTTAGGGAGAAGCATGCGCGTATTACCGCTGTGTGTGGTGTTCGGAGGCTGGCTGGCGATGCCGGCCTTCGCTGCTGATGCCGAATCGTGGATGAATGATCTTGCTCAGGCGGAGCGAACTCAGAGCTATGCCGGCACTTTCGTCTACGAGCGCAATGGTAGTTTTTCCAGTCATGCGATCTGGCAGCGGGTCGACGACGGTCATATCCATGAGCGCCTGCTGCAGCTGGATGGTGCTGCTGCAGAAGTGGTTCGGCTCGATGGGCAGGTGCAATGCGCGAGCGACGGCCTGGCGGCCCAGATAAAACAGCGCCGAACCTGGGATGACAGGCATATCGATGTGCAGGCGCTCTCCGAGTGGTACGAGTTTCGCGTCATTGGCGACTCTCGAATCGCCGGCCGGGCGGCGGTTGCCTTGGGCGTGCTGGCTAAGGATCAGCACCGCTACAGTTTTGAACTCCATGTCGACCGCGACACCGCATTGCCGCTCAAGTCACTGATGCTCAGCGATAGCGGACAGTTGCTCGAGCGTTTTCAGTTCACCCAGTTGCTGCCTGGCGCGGTCGATGCGCAGTTGGTGCAACCCGGTTCGACCTGTAAGGCGGTTACGCTCGAGCCGGCAGCCACAAGCAAGCCCAGTACGGCGTGGCGCTCCGATTGGCTTCCTCCCGGTTTCGAGCTGCAGGATGCCGACGTGCGTCCCAGTCCGGCCTCCAAGGAATCGGTGTCCTGGCTGTCCTTCAGTGACGGTCTGGCGAGTTTCTCGGTCTTCCTCGAGCCTCTTCGGGGAGCTGTCGTAACTGATGCTCGCAGCCAGATGGGACCCACTGTTTCGGTATCCAAACGCATCAGTACGCCGGACGGCGACGTTATGGTCACTGTCGTTGGCGAGGTTCCGCTCGGAACGGCTGAGCGAGTGGCCTTGTCGATGCGTTCGGCCGTGCAGCAATGATCGAAGAGCACGGTCGCGTCGTTGCTGTGGAGGCGGGCGCAGTGTGGGTTGAGACGCAGCGCACCAGTACTTGCTCGGGCTGTGTTGCGAAAAACGGCTGCGGACAGGGTCTGATGGATCGTCTGGGTGTTCATGAGCGCCGCGGCTTGGTCCGGGCGCTGTCGCGGTTGAATCTACAGGTCGGTGATGTTGTCGTGCTGGGGATTCAGGAGCGCGTATTGCTGCGTGGTGCAATCCTTGTCTATCTTTTCCCGCTGCTCATGCTGCTGGCGGCCTCGTTGGTGGCGGCCCAGTTTTCGCTAAGCGAACCTTGGGTTGTGGTCGCCGGGCTGGGTGGGTTTCTCTCGTCCTGGTTGATCGTGCGTTTGCGGAGTCGGCGCACGGTGCATGATCCGGGGCTGCAGCCAGTGGTGCTACGAGCCTTGCTCGCGGGACCATCCTGCGCGCAGTGAGTTTTTTGTTCGTTAGTGGGGGCTAGTGTTCATGTTTAATCGAAACAGCTGTTTCGCTTTTTTGGCGGGGCTGGCTTTGCTGGGGCAGGCGGTAGTCGCGCAGGCGGCATTGCCTGATTTCACACCATTGGTCGAGAGTGCTTCTCCGGCGGTGGTCAATATCAGCACCAAGCAAAAAGTACCGGCTCGCGGGGCTTCCGCGCAGATACCTGATTTAGAAGGGCTGCCGCCTATCTTTCGCGAGTTCTTCGAGCGCAGCATCCCGCAGATGCCAAGTGATCCGGGGCGAAGTCAGCAGCGGGAGGCGCAATCGCTCGGCTCGGGCTTCATCATTTCCGATGATGGCTACGTGCTCACCAATAACCACGTAGTGGCCGGTGCCGACGAGATCATCGTGCGCCTGCCTGATCGCAGTGAGTTGGAGGCCAAGCTGGTCGGTGCGGACCCGCGTACGGATGTCGCGGTGCTGAAGGTCGAGGGCAAAGGCCTGCCGACCGTCAAGTTGGGCGACTCCAGCGCGCTCAAGGTCGGTGAGTGGGTGCTGGCGATCGGTTCTCCGTTCGGCTTCGACCATACCGTGACAGCCGGCATCGTCAGCGCCACTGGGCGGAGCCTGCCGAATGAAAGCTACGTGCCTTTCATTCAGACCGACGTTGCGATCAATCCGGGTAATTCGGGCGGCCCGTTGTTTAACCTCCAAGGCGAGGTTGTAGGGATTAATTCCCAGATATTCACCCGTTCTGGCGGCTTCATGGGGCTTTCCTTCGCCATTCCGATCGACGTGGCGATGGATGTCGCCTCTCAGTTACGTACTGACGGTAAGGTGAGTCGTGGTTGGCTGGGCGTGGTCATTCAGGAAGTGAACAAGGACCTGGCCGAGTCGTTCGGTCTGGAGCGTCCAGCGGGAGCGCTAGTGGCGCAGGTCATGGATGGTGGTCCTGCGGCCAAGGGCGGCCTGCGGGTAGGTGATGTGATCCTGAGCCTGAATGGCAAACCCATCGTCATGTCGGCCGATCTGCCGCATTTGGTCGGCGCGCTGAAGCCAGGCAGCACCGCCGCGATGGAAGTCGTGCGTGAAGGTGAGCGCCGTGAACTCAAGGTCCGCATTGGTGCGCTGCCCGAGGAAGGTGATGAAATCGCGGCTGCCGGGAGTGGTCCCGAGCAGAGTGATAATCGACTGGGCGTAAAGGTGTCCGAGCTGACGGCGGAACAGCGCGCCAGCCTGGATCTGCAGGGCGGTGTGGTGATCACTGAGATCCTTAATGGGCCTGCGGCGATGATCGGTCTGCGTCCAGGCGACGTAATCACGCATCTGAACAACCAGGCGATCGATTCGGCCAAGACCTTCAGTCGCGTCGCCGCCCAGTTGCCGAAGAATCGCTCAGTGTCGATGCGAGTGCTGCGCCAGGGGCGTGCGAGTTTCATTACGTTCAAACTCGCGGAATGACGTGCGACGGGTGCTGGCGGTACTTGGAAAGGGCGGTTGAGACCGCCCTTTTCGTGTCCGGTTGATCAGCTTCCGAGGTCGAAGTCTGGCAGACGCCTGAGGCGCGTGGCGCTCGGATAGGCGATCAGTTACACTTCGCGGCTATTTTCGGCAGGCAGTCGGCCTGCGACATTTTTCGAGTGTTTAGCTGTGAGTGACCTGAGTCATATCCGCAATTTTTCCATCATCGCCCACATTGACCATGGCAAGTCGACTCTGGCGGACCGGTTCATTCAGATGTGTGGGGGCCTGAGCGAGCGAGAAATGGAGGCTCAGGTACTGGATTCGATGGACCTCGAGCGCGAGCGGGGCATCACCATCAAGGCCCACAGCGTCACCCTCTATTACACGGCCCAAGATGGCAAAACCTACCAGCTGAACTTCATCGATACGCCCGGCCACGTTGACTTCACCTACGAAGTCAGTCGTTCACTGGCGGCCTGCGAGGGTGCATTGCTGGTGGTCGATGCCGGACAAGGCGTGGAGGCGCAATCGGTCGCCAACTGTTACACCGCCATCGAGCAGGGGCTGGAAGTCATGCCGGTCCTGAACAAGATGGACCTGCCACAGGCCGAGCCGGAGCGGGTAAAGGACGAGATCGAGCACATCATCGGCATTGACGCGACCGATGCGGTTGCCTGCAGTGCCAAGAGCGGTATGGGTGTGGTCGATGTGCTGGAGCGCCTGGTCAAGGTTATTCCGCCACCGCAGGGTGAGATCGATGCGCCGCTGCAGGCATTGATCATCGATTCCTGGTTCGACAACTACCTGGGGGTTGTCTCCCTGGTACGAGTACGCCAGGGGCGGATCAAGAAAGGCGACAAGGTGCTGGTGAAGTCCACCGGCAAGGTTCACCAGGTCGACAGCGTCGGCGTGTTCACGCCCAAACACACGGCTACGGCCGATCTCAAGGCGGGCGAGGTGGGTTTCATCATCGCCGGCATCAAGGACATCCACGGCGCGCCGGTAGGCGATACCCTGACGCTGTCCAGTACGCCCGATGTGGAAATGCTGCCCGGCTTCAAACGCATCAAACCGCAGGTGTACGCCGGTCTGTTTCCGGTCAGCTCCGACGATTTCGAGGATTTCCGCGAAGCGCTGCAGAAGCTCACGCTGAACGATGCTGCGCTGCAGTATGAGCCGGAAAGCTCCGAAGCCTTGGGCTTCGGTTTCCGTATTGGCTTCCTCGGTATGCTGCACATGGAGATCATCCAGGAGCGTCTCGAGCGCGAATACAACCTGGATCTGATCACCACTGCACCGACGGTGGTCTACGAACTGGTGCTGAAGAATCGCGAGACTATCTACGTCGACAATCCGTCCAAGCTACCGGATCTGTCGTACATCGAGGATATGCGCGAGCCCATCGTGCAGGCCAACATCCTCGTGCCGCAGGATCATCTCGGCAACGTCATTACGCTCTGTATCGAGAAGCGCGGCGTGCAGCGTGACATGCAGTTCCTCGGCTCTCAGGTACAGGTGCGCTACGACCTGCCGATGAGCGAGGTGGTGCTGGATTTCTTCGACCGTTTGAAATCGGTCAGCCGTGGCTATGCTTCGCTGGACTACAGCTTCGAGCGGTTCCAGTCGGCGAATCTGGTCAAGCTGGACGTGCTGATCAACGGCGAAAAAGTCGATGCCTTGGCTCTCATCGTGCACCGTGACAATGCCCACTACAAAGGGCGTCAGCTAACCGAGAAAATGAAGGAACTGATCCCGCGGCAGATGTTCGACGTGGCGATCCAGGCGGCCATCGGCGGACAGATCGTCGCACGGACCACGGTCAAAGCATTGCGTAAGAACGTTCTGGCCAAGTGCTACGGTGGTGACGTAAGCCGTAAGCGCAAGCTGCTGGAGAAGCAAAAAGCGGGCAAGAAACGCATGAAGCAGGTCGGTAGTGTGGAGATTCCACAGGAGGCCTTCCTGGCGGTACTGAAGGTAGATAGCTGATATGTCGATCAATTTTCCGCTGTTGCTGGTCCTTGCGGTGATTGTCTGTGGACTGCTGGCCCTGAGTGATCTGCTGTTCTTCGCACCTCGGCGCCGGGCTGCCATCGCCAGCTATGAAGGACGCAATGGGGACATCGATTCGGCCACGCTCGAGGCGCTCAGTCGCGAGCCTGTATTAATCGAATATGGCAAGTCGTTCTTTCCGGTTCTTGCTATCGTCCTGGTACTGCGGTCCTTCCTCGTCGAGCCGTTTCAGATCCCTTCCGGATCGATGAAGCCGACCTTGGAAGTCGGCGACTTCATTCTGGTCAACAAGTTTGCCTACGGTATCCGCCTGCCGGTGATCGACACAAAAATCATCGAGGTGAGCGATCCACTGCGTGGTGACGTCATGGTGTTCCGCTATCCCAGCGATCCGAACATCAATTACATCAAACGGGTGGTCGGCTTGCCGGGCGACGTGGTGCGTTACAGCAGTGAGCGGCGCTTGTTCGTCAATGATCAGCCAGTGGCTGAAACTCTGATCGGCGATGAGCCGGGCAGTCTGGGCAGTGCCAAGCTGTATCGGGAGAAGCTGGGCGAGGTGGAGCACCTGATCCGTAAGGAGATGGGGCGTTACCGGATCGAGCCCAACCGTCAGTGGGTCGTGCCGCAAGGGCACTATTTCATGATGGGCGACAATCGCGATAACTCCAACGACAGCCGTTACTGGCAGGACGAGGCTATCCCGGCGGAGTTGGCCGGCATGGTTCCGGACCGGAACATCGTTGGCAAGGCATTCGCGGTGTGGATGAGCTGGCCTGATCCGAAACTCAGCAATCTGCCGCACTTCTCCCGCGTGGGGCTGATTCACTAAGCTGTGAATTGCGGCCCCCGCGCCAACAGTGCGGCTGGTTATATTTGTTTTGCCCCGATCGGTGGGTATTGCAACGACATAGAGGTCGACATGAGTTTTGCGCGTTCGCAAAAAGGGCTGTCCATGCTGAGCTGGATCATGGTGTTGGCAGTTGTGGCGTTTTTAGCCAGCGCCGGGTTCAAGATGTTCCCGCATTACTTCGATTACATGTCCATGGACAAGATCATCCTGTCCGTGGATACCGACGAAGCGCTAGAGATCCGAAGTGTCGGAGAGTTCTATAGTCATGTCAGCAGAGGGATGCAGGTCAACGGCATCCAGGACATCGACCTGAAGGAAGCGCTCAAGGTCGAGATTCAGAATAACGAGTTCAGGGCGCACCTGAAGTACGAAAAACGCGAGCCGCTGATCCGTAATCTCGATCTGGTGGCGAACTTCGACAAAGAATACCGCCTAAGGATGCCGTGAGCACTTCGTTAGCCCGTCTCGAGCGTAAGCTCGGTTACCACTTCAAGGACCAAGAGCTGATGCTCCTGGCTCTGACCCATCGCAGCTACGCCGGACGCAACAATGAGCGCCTGGAGTTTCTCGGCGATGCGATTCTCAACTTCATTGCCGGTGAAGCGCTGTTCACCCACTTCCCCCAGGCGCGCGAGGGTCAGCTTTCTCGGCTGCGCGCACGTCTGGTGAAAGGTGAAACGCTGGCGGTCCTGGCCCGTGGATTCGAACTCGGTGACTACCTGCGACTGGGCTCTGGCGAGCTCAAGAGTGGTGGTTTCCGCCGTGACTCCATCCTCGCGGACACCCTCGAGGCGCTGATCGGTGCCATCTACCTCGATGCCGGCATGGAAACGGCGCGTGACCGTGTATTGGCGTGGCTGGCCAATGAGTTGCAGGGGCTGACGCTGGTCGATACCAACAAGGATCCGAAGACGCGCTTGCAGGAATTCCTGCAGTCGCGTGCCTGTGAGCTGCCGCGCTACGAGGTGGTGGATATCCAGGGCGAGCCGCATTGCCGGACTTTCTACGTCGAATGTCAGGTGGCCTTGCTCAACGAGAAAACACACGGGCAAGGCGCCAGCCGCCGAATTGCCGAACAGGTTGCCGCGGCAGCCGCATTGATCGCCCTGGGCGTGGAGAACGGACATGACTGACGAAAAACTACAGCCCGACGACGTCAGCCGTTGCGGTTATGTCGCGATCGTCGGACGACCGAATGTTGGCAAGTCGACCCTGCTCAATCACATCCTCGGACAGAAACTGGCGATCACCTCGCGCAAGCCGCAGACTACCCGCCACAACATGCTCGGCATCAAGACCGAGGGCAGCGTGCAGGCGGTCTACGTCGATACACCCGGGTTGCACAAGAACGGCGAGACGGCGCTCAATCGCTACATGAACCGTACTGCGGCTTCGGCGTTGAAAGATGTTGACGTGGTGATCTTCGTCGTCGACCGCACGCGTTGGACCGATGAAGACCAGGCCGTGCTCGAGCGTGTGCAGTACGTCACCGGGCCGCTGATCGTCGCGGTGAACAAGACCGACCGCATCGAAGACAAAGCCGAGTTGCTGCCGCATCTGCGCTGGCTGGCCGAGCAGCTGCCGAATGCGGAGATCGTGCCGATTTCCGCGCAGCACGGGCAGAATCTGGAAACCCTGGAACAATTGGTGGCCGAGCGCCTGCCCGAGGGCGAGCATTTCTTCCCGGAAGACCAGATCACCGACCGCAGCAGCCGCTTCCTCGCCGCCGAGCTGGTGCGCGAGAAGATCATGCGTCAGCTCGGCGCCGAGGTGCCGTACCAGATCACCGTGGAGATCGAGGACTTCAAGCAGGAAGGCCATGTGTTGCACATCCATGCGCTGATCCTGGTCGAGCGCGACGGGCAGAAGAAGATCATCATCGGCGACAAGGGCGAGCGCATCAAACGCATCGGCCAGGAAGCGCGCAAGGACATGGAGGTGCTGTTCGACTCCAAGGTCATGCTGCATCTGTGGGTCAAGGTGAAAGGTGGCTGGTCCGACGATGAGCGTGCGCTGCATTCGCTGGGTTACCAGTAAGCGCCGACTCGCAATCAACGGTGCGCGTCGCGCACCTTCTGGGCTGCCATGCACCAACCTGCGTTCGTTCTGCACAGTCGTCCCTACAAGGAAAGCAGCGCGCTGGTCGACCTGTTCACCCCACAGGGGCGGTTGCGCGCAGTCATGCGTGCGGCGCGCGGCAAGGCCGGCAGCCTGATTCGTCCGTTCGTGTCGCTGGAGGTGGAGCTGCGCGGCAAGTCCGAGCTCAAGACTGTGGCGCGCCTCGAGAGCGCTGGCCCGTCACACTGGCTCGATGGTCAGGCGCTGTTCAGCGGCATGTACCTCAACGAATTGCTGATCCGCCTGCTGCCAGCCGAGGATGCGCACCCCGCGCTGTTCGATCATTACGTTGCGACGCTCTCAGCCCTGGCTGCGCACCGACCGCTAGAGCCACTGTTGCGTGCCTTCGAATGGCGGCTACTCAGCGACTTGGGCTATGGTTTCGCCCTCGATACCGATATCGCCGGTTTGCCAGTCGACGCCGGTCGGCTGTACCGACTCTTGCCCGATGCCGGCCTCGAGCCGGCCGAGACGTTCCAGCCTGGGTTATTCAATGGTGCGGAGCTGCTCGCAATGGCTGACGCCGATTGGCAGGTGTCGGGCGCGTTGGCGGCGGCCAAGCGGCTGATGCGCCAGGCACTGGCACCCCATCTGGGCGGCCGGCCGCTGGTCAGCCGCGAATTGTTCATGAACCTGAAGGAGCCTCCGCGTGACTGAAGCCAATCGAATCCTGCTCGGCGTCAACGTCGATCATGTCGCCACCTTGCGGCAGGCCCGCGGCACCCGTTATCCGGACCCTGTGAAGGCCGCGCTGGATGCCGAAGAGGCGGGGGCAGACGGTATCACCGTACATCTGCGCGAAGATCGCCGGCATATCCAGGAGCGCGACGTGCTGATGATGAAGGACGCCCTGCAGACTCGGATGAACTTCGAGATGGGCGTCACCGAAGCGATGCTTGCATTCGCAGAGCAGCTGCGTCCCGAGCACGTCTGCCTGGTCCCGGAAACGCGGCAGGAGCTCACCACCGAGGGTGGCCTGGATGTGGCCGGACAGGAAGCGCGCATCCGTGCGGCGGTCGAGCGGCTTGCAGCCTGCGGTTCCGAGGTCTCGCTGTTCATCGATGCCGACCCGCGGCAGATCGAGGCGGCGGCGCGAATTGGTGCGCCGGCGATTGAGCTGCACACCGGACGCTACGCCGATGCCCACAGCGTCGCCGAGCGCGCCTGCGAGCTGGCGCGTATCCGCGATGGCGTCGAGGCTGGCTTGAGCCACGGGCTGATCGTCAATGCCGGGCATGGCCTGCATTACCACAACGCCGAGGCCATCGCCGCCATCCGCGGCGTCAACGAGCTGAACATTGGCCATGCCATCGTCGCCCATGCGCTGTTCGTCGGTTTCAAGCAGGCAGTCAAGGAGATGAAGCACCTGATTCTCAGCGCAGCGGCGCGGGGTTGAGGCGGGGCTTTCGTCATTGCACGCGATGAGTTGTCCGGGGGAAAAGGCTTCGCGTTTTCGACCCTACGGCTGGGTCAGCGACGGAACAGGTTGACCAGCACGGTCAGCACGACGCTGAGGATCACCATCGAAGAGATTGGGATGAACACCCGACTGCGTTCGGTCTCGATGCGGATGTCGCCGGGTAGTCGGCCGAACCAGTTCAGCAGCCAGGGAAAGTAGTGCCAGGCGATGCCGAGCAGGAGCAGCGCCGCGCCAGTGACCATCATCCAGCGCGCCATGCCAGCTCCTCGTTCGACTCCGAGCGATGGCCGCCAAACCGGCGACGGTGTTCTGCGAAGGTGGCGATCACCTGTGCGGCCAGCACCTCTACCGCTTCACTGCGGTTGCTGCCGCGCAGCAGCTTGATCTGATACTCCCCCAGTGGCGGCAGTCCGTATTGCCCGTCCAGACGCTGCAGGGGCGGGCGGAGCAAGCTCGCCGGATAGGGCGTGATCGCCAGATCGGCAATCATTGCCGCCTCCTGCCCGGAGGTCTGCTCGCTCGAATAGGCAATACGGTAGCTGCGCCCGACGCGATCGAGCGCATCCAGCGCTTGCCGTCGCCAGGCGCAATCCGGACTGGCCAGCGCCAGGGGCAGCGGCGAGCGCAAGGCGGCGACCCCGCCGCTACGGCCGGCCCACACCAATGGCTCGCTATGGATCGGCTCGCCGCGTGAATCGTCCTGTCCCAGGTTGCCAACCGTAACCAGGGCCAGGTCCAGCTCCCCGTCGTCGATACGTTCGATCATGTCGATGCTGCGGGCGACTGACACGTCCACCTCGACGCCAGGGTGGCTGCGGGCGAACAATGCCAGCAGACCGGGCAGGATGCGCGTGCCGACGTCGGCCGGGGTGCCGAAGCGCACGCGCCCTTGCAAAGCCGGCTGGAGGAATTGCGCGACCGCTTCTTCGTTGAGCCTCAGCAGGCGCCGGGCATAGCCGAGCAGTGTCTCGCCGGCCGGGGTGAGACGAACCTGTCGGGCTTCGCGGACGAACAGCGAGCGGCCCAGGGTTTCCTCCAGGCGCTTGATCTGCATGCTGACTGCCGAAGTGCTGCGATAGATCTGCCCGGCGGCACGGGTGAAGCTGCCGCTTTCCGCGATGGCGACGAAGGTACGCAGCACATCGCTTTCCAGCAATGGCGTGTTGCTGACAGGCAGCTCGTGGCGTGGCTCTGGCATTTGGCTGGTTTCAATTTTTCTGAACGCGGGCTTTCATATTAGTCGTTTGTTTGAACGATTCACGTCCGCTCATCCTGTTCGCGAAGTCAGTGGCCGTCACCATTCGGGACGCGCCATGGTCAGCGAAACGGAGGTGAGCATGTCTATAGAGCCACGCAGCGTCCGAGCGCCGCGCCCAGCGGAGCCCGAAATGCCTGATGTCTATATGCCGGCGATGTGGCCGCTCGATCTGCAGCGCTGCCTGCACGATTGGTTCCGTGCCTGGCGCCAGCGACACCTGTATCGACAGCTGCTGAGACTGGACGACCGCGAGCTGGCGGCACGCGATCTCGATCGTCAGCAGCTCTGCGAGCGGGCGCGACTGCCGCTGTGGCAAGTGGTGGAAGGGCGGCGCCGCAAGCGCCGCACCGGGGCTTGATGATCGAGGAGGCGGCTCAGGGCTTGCGGGCGAGGAGCACGGCGCGCATGGGCGCCGGCAGCCCTTCGACGGTGCGGCCATGATCCTGCGGGTCGAGGAAGTCGGGTAACGACTGGTAGCGCATCCACTTGGTGCTGCGCTGTTCCTCGACGCTGGTCATGCTGACGTCCACGCAGCGCACGTCGACGAAGCCGGCCCGGCGCAGCCAGCGTTCCAGTGCCGGCACCGAGGGCAGGAACCAGACGTTGCGCATTTGCGCATAGCGGTCTTCCGGTACCAGCGCGGTGTTCTCGTCGCCCTCCACCACCAGTGTTTCCAGCACCAGTTCGCCGTCGCGAACCAGGCAATCCTTGAGGTCGAGCAGATGGTCGATGGGCGAGCGACGGTGATAGAGCACGCCCATGGAAAACACCGTCTCGAAGCCTTCGAGCTTGGCCGGCAGCTCCTCCAGAGCGAAAGGCAGATGCCAGACCGGTAGTTCCTGCAGGTAACGCTTCATCGCATGGAACTGGCAGAAGAACAGCCAGTTCGGGTCGATGCCGACCACGCTGTCGGCGCCTGCACCGAGCATCCGCCACATGTAATAGCCGTTGCCGCAGCCGACGTCGAGGATGCGCTTGCCGGCCAAATCCAGATGCGGCGAGACGCGCTGCCATTTCCAGTCCGAGCGCCATTCAGTATCGACGTGCACGCCGAATACATCGAACGGCCCCTTGCGCCACGGAGAGAGTCCCATCAGCGCCTCGTGGGTGGCCTGGCGCATGGTGTCGTCACAAGCGGCGTCGAGGCGGAAGCCGTCACGCAGTTCGACCTGTACCGGCGCCAGCGCGGGCAGCGCCTCGACAGCACGACGCCAGCGCGGCAAGTCGCCGTGGCCGATGGCGAGCTTGGCGTCCAGTTGCTGCTGAAGTCCGTTGGCCCAGGCGGCGAGCGGCGTGCCGGCCAGGCGCCAGGCGAGGGGAGTCAGGTCGAGATTCATGGCAGGGCGATCAGCGAGGCGAAGTTCAGGCACTGGAACCAGGGCACCACTTTAGAGAAACCGGCGTCCAGTAGCCGCCGGCGATGGGTTTCCAGACTGTCCGGCTTCATCACGTTCTCGATGGCGCTGCGCTTCTGGGCGATTTCCAGTTCGCTGTAACCATTGGCGCGCTTGAAGGCGATGTGCAGGTCGGTGAGCAGCTGTTGCTCCTGCTCGTCTTCGAAACGCAGCTTTTCCGACAGGATCAGCGCGCCGCCGGGCACCAATGCCCGGCGGATCCTGCCGAGCAGCTCCGGGCGCTGCTCGGGGGCGATGAACTGCAGGGTGAAGTTCAGCGCCACCAGCGAGCTGGGCTGGAATTCCAGCGCGAGGATGTCACCTTCGATGACCTCGACGGGCAGCAGCTCCTGGAACATCGAATCCTGCGCATGCAGGTACTCGCGGCAGCGCTCGACCATTGCCGCGGAGTTGTCCACAGCGATCACCTGACAATTATCAGCGGCAACGTGACGGCGCAGCGCCTGCGTAACCGCGCCCAACGAGCAGCCCAGGTCGTACAGGTGGGTATCTGCCTGTGCGAACTGGGCGGCGATCACGCCAATGTTCTCGACAATCGTGGGATAGCCCGGGACAGAGCGTTTGATCATGTCGGGAAATACGCGCACCACGTCCTCGTTGAACACGAAGTCGGCGATCTGCGCCTGTGGGGTGGCATAGATTCGGTCGGGAAGTTGCGTCACAGCTGTGTCCGGCGAAGCGAAAAGGCGCGCATTTTAGCCCAAGTGCGCGCCAGGGTTGCTCATTTCAGCTGATCGGAAAGAAACTCGCCGGCGCCCTGGGGCGGTTCCAGCGTATTGCGCTGGACTTGGTAGCGACGGATCTGCGGCTCGCCATTGCGGACCTTGTGTACCAGCACGTCGCCGCCAATACGAACACGGCACGCAGGCTCCCGCCCTGGACCTGCCGGTACTCGTGTGAGGATGCGCCCGGGAATTATTCGACCCGGATGCGGCAATCGAACTGCTGCGCCGGGGCGACCCCCAGTTCCCATGGCCGCGCGTAGTCCAGTCCGAGCAAAGCCTCGCCGCTGGCGACCGCGCGGAAACGCCAGGTGGAGACTCCCGCACTGCCGACCAAGCCGGCTTCCTCCGGGACGGTGTAGACCTCGGGGCCGAGCAATTTCAGCTGCGGTGCGGCGTCGGCGCGCAAGGTCCAGCGGAACCCGGTGGTCGGGTTGCTTGGCAGGCGCAGGTTGAATTCCTGGCCCTGAGCCAGCTGCATCGGCCGGCAGCTACGAACGTGGTTGTCCAGGGTCAGCGTCTGGGGCGCCTGTTGTGCGCAAGCGCTGAGCAGAAGCACGGTGGCGGGAAGTAACGCGCGGCGGATGACGAAAGACATGAGCGGCACCGGTCGGGATGAAATGCCAAGAGGATAGCCGTCCTTGTGCGTCAGTCCCAGGCTTGACGAGGCGCGGGTCGAGCGCCTGAACGGCTCGTCCAGGACGTTCGGACGTGGCGCTGGCGCCGGGCAAGGGGCGCTTTGCGCCGGTCCGCTTGCCCGGTGTTCGCTCAGAACAGCACCTTGGCCACGTCGGCGAAGCGCCTGGCGAAGTGCACCGTCAGGCCGTCCTTGAGGTAGTCAGGCAACTCCTCGAAGTCGCCGCGATTGGCCTCCGGCAGGATCAGCTCGAAGATCTTCTGCCGTCGCGCGGCGATGACCTTCTCGCGTACCCCGCCGATCGGCAGCACATGGCCGGTCAGGGTCAGCTCGCCGGTCATGGCCACGCCTTTCTTCGGCGGCTGGTTGCGCGCCAGCGAGAGCAGCGCGCTGGCCATGGTGATACCGGCGCTGGGGCCGTCCTTTGGCGTGGCGCCTTCCGGCACATGCAAGTGGACAAAGGCCTGGTCGAAGAACGCCGGATCACCCTTGAACTGCTTCAGGTGCGAGCTGACATAGCTGTAGGCGATTTCCGCCGATTCCTTCATCACCTCGCCGAGCTGGCCGGTGAGCTTGAAGCCGCGGTTGAGCGTATGGATGCGCGTCGCCTCAATCGGCAGCGTGGCGCCGCCCATGCTGGTCCAGGCCAGACCGGTAATCACGCCGACGCCGGAGAGCACCTGTTCGCTGCGGAACACCGGCTTGCCGAGGTAGCTTTCGAGATCCTTCGGGGTGATCTTCAGCACCGCTTGCGGATCTTCCAGCAGCTTGACCACCGCCTTGCGCACCAGCTTGCCGAGCTGCTTTTCCAGCTGACGCACGCCGGCCTCGCGGGCATAGCCCTCGATCACCGCTTTCATAGCGCTGTCGCTGATGGCCAGGCGCTGCTTGGGTACGCCGGTCTTGTCCAACAGCTTCGGCCACAGGTGACGCTTGGCAATGGCAAGCTTCTCCTCGGCGATATAGCCGGACAGCCGGATCACCTCCATGCGGTCGAGCAGCGGGCCGGGAATCGAGTCCAGCGTGTTCGCCGTGCAGACGAACAGCACCTTGGACAGGTCCAGGCGCAGGTCCAGATAGTGGTCGAGGAATTCGACGTTCTGCTCCGGGTCGAGGGTCTCCAGCAGCGCCGAGGCCGGATCGCCCTGGTAGCTGCTGCTGAGCTTGTCGATCTCATCGAGCATGATCACCGGGTTCATCACCTCGACATCCTTGAGCGCCTGCACCAGCTTGCCGGGCAGGGCGCCGATGTAGGTGCGGCGGTGGCCCTTGATCTCCGCCTCGTCGCGCATGCCGCCGACGCTGAAACGATAGAACGGCCGCCCGAGTGACTCGGCGATGGATTTGCCGATACTGGTCTTGCCCACGCCCGGCGGGCCGACCAGCAGCACGATGGAGCCGGCGATCTCGCCCTTGAAGGCGCCGACGGCGAGAAACTCGAGGATGCGGTTCTTGATGTCGTCGAGCCCGGCGTGATGCTTGTCGAGCACCTTGCGCGCACGCTTGAGGTCGAGCTTGTCCTGGCCGTACACACCCCAGGGCAGGGCGGTGGCCCAGTCCAGGTAGTTGCGGGTGACGGCGTATTCCGGCGAGCCGGTTTCGAGGATCGACAGCTTGTTCAGCTCCTCGTCGATGCGTTTCTGCGCGGCGGGCGGCACCACCTTGCCTTCCAGGCGGGCACGGAATTCGTCGGCGTCGGCGCTCTTGTCGTCCTTGGTGATGCCCAGCTCGCGCTGGATGATCTTCAGCTGTTCCTTGAGGAAGAACTCGCGCTGGCGCTCGCCGATCTTGCGATTGACCTCGCCGGTCAGTTCCTTCTGCAGCTTGCCGACCTCGACTTCCTTGCGCAGCAGCGGCAGCACCTTTTCCATGCGCTTCAATACCGGCACGGTGTCCAGCACTTCCTGCAGTTCTGCGCCCGGCGCGGTGGTCAGCGCGGCAGCGAAGTCGGTCAGTGGTGAGGGATCGTTGGGGCTGAAGCGGTTGAGGTAGTTCTTCAGCTCTTCGCTGTACAGCGGGTTGAGCGGCAACAGCTCCTTGATCGCGTTGATCAGCGCCATGCCGTAGGCCTTCACCTCGTCACGCGGGTCGTCATCGCTCTTCGGATAATCAACTTCCACCAGATACGGCGGCTTGCGCCGCAGCCAGCCGCGGATGCGCACTCGCGCCAGGCCCTGGGCGACGAACTGCAGCTTGCCGCCCTCCTGGGTGGCGTGGTGCACGCGGACCATGGTGCCGTGTTCCGGCAGGCTGTCGGGATCGAAAGTCGCCATGTCCAGCACCGGCGAATCGACGAAGAACAGTGCCACGCGCTGGTGCGGCGTCTTGGCCACGCGTTCCAGGGTCTCGGCCCAGGGATCTTCGTTGACGATCACCGGCAGCACCTGCGCGGGAAAGAATGGCCGGTTGTGCACGGGAATGATGTAGAGCTTGTCCGGTAGCTGCTGGTCGGGCAGTACGAGGCCATTGGAGGAGATGATTTCCTGCTCGATGTGATCCTGATTGATGTCGTCGTTCATGCGGCACCCGTTGCGAATACGTGCAGCTTAGATGGGTGGTGGAGGCGACGATTTCAATCCCGGCGAGGAGGGTGGGCAGCATTGCCGCGGTTCGGTAGAGTGCCGCAGATACTCAGGTGCCCATCATGCTCAATGCCCGTCTGCTTCGCCTGGACGACCAGGCTCACAAGCACGCCCACGACTATCACCAGTTGGTGATGTCGCTTTCTGGGCGCGCGGAATTCGAGGTCAATGGCTCGGGTGGCGAAGTCTGCCGGATGCGCGCCTGCCTGGTGCCGGGCGATGCCGACCACGGCTTCGCTGGCATGGGCGACAACCGCATGCTGATCATCGATCTCGACGAGCAGGATGTTGGCACCGAAGACCCGGAGCTGCTCGCCCGGCTGTTCGAAGCGCCGCGCTACCCGGCGCTGGATGCGGACTTTCAGAACCTGCTGGCCTACGCCGGTGCCGAACTGGCGCGCTACGGCAGCGATCCGCTGCTGGCCCGGGCGCTGGGCGGTGTGCTGCTGCGCGCGCTGCACCTGCGGCTGTTCGGCGAATCCCAGCAGCGCCCGGCCGGCACTCTGGATCTGCAGCGGCTGGACAGCCATATTCAGGACAACCTGGCGCGGCGCATCACCGTCGCCGAGCTGGCCCAAGTGGCCTGCCTGAGCCCCAGTCACTTCCACGTCCAGTTCAAGGATTGCGTCGGCCTCACGCCGCACCAGTACCTGCTCAAGACGCGCCTCGATCGTGCCGCCCGCCTGCTGCGCGAAACGCCGCTGCCACTGGTACGCATCGCCGAGGAGTGCGGCTTCTCCAGCCAGAGCGCACTGACCACGGCGACCCGCCGCTACCTCGGTCTGACCCCTCGCGGATTGCGCAAGTCCGACTCCTGAGCGTCTTCTGAGCGCCCTGTTTTCGGGCTCTTCAGCTATCAGGCGCATATTCCTGCGCCATCCTGGTGCGCTTTCATTGCCGCCGTATTTCGGCGTCCGGCTTTCGGAGTTTTTCGTAAAACTTCCATAGTTTTGCGCAAGAACGACGCGTCACGCTGCCCCTACATTCCGTCTCCCGACCTGGCTCATTGTCTTGTGCTGCACCATCAGCCTGGCCGTGGACTAGACCTATAAGCAGACACAATCACAAGAGGAGCGGCGCATGTTCAAGGCCGGTCACGTGCTGGAAGGCGCCTTCGCCAACCAGAAAGCCGCGGAATTCTTTCCCGCCATCAGCGCCAACTACAGCGTTGACGAGGCGGCCTATCTCACCGAACTGCTGCAGCTCGCCGATCCCGGCGAGGCGGGCATTGCCGCCATTCGCGAGCGAGCGCGCAGCCTGATCGAGGCGGTGCGCGGGCGTGACAATGCCGTCGATACCCTCGACGCACTGCTGCGCCAGTACAGCCTGGACACCCAGGAAGGGCTGATGCTGATGTGCCTGGCCGAAGCGCTGCTGCGCGTGCCGGATGCCGCCACGGCTGACGCGCTGATTCGCGACAAGCTCAACGCCGCCGAGTGGGAACGCCACCTCGGCCAGAGCGACAACGTGCTGGTCAACTTCGCCGCCTGGGGCCTGGTGATGACCGGCAAGGTGGTCGATCCGGAAACTGCCGACGGCCGGCCGAAGAGCGTCATTGGTCGCCTGCTCAAGCGTTCCGGCGAACCGGTGATCCGCAGCGCGATGAACCAGGCGATGAAGCTGATGGGCAAGCAGTTCGTGCTTGGTCGCACCATCGCCGAAGCGCTGAAGAACGGCCGCCCGGAGCGGGAGAAGGGCTACACCTACTCCTTCGACATGCTCGGCGAAGCCGCGCTGACCGCCGAAGACGCCGCCAAGTACATGGCCGACTACCGTCAGGCCGTGGAAACCGTCGGCGCCGAGCCGCAGGTCGGCAAGGGGCCGCGTCCGTCGGTGTCGATCAAGTTGTCGGCGCTGCATCCGCGCTACGAAGTCGCCCAGCGCGAACGCGTGCTCAGTGAGCTGTTCGCCAGCGTCCGTGAACTGGCCATCCTCGCGCGACGGCTGAACGTCGGGATCACCATCGATGCCGAGGAGGCCGACCGCCTCGAGCTGTCGCTGGAACTGTACGAAAAGCTCCTGCGCGACCCGGCTATCGCCGGCTGGGGTGAGTTCGGTCTGGTCATCCAGGCCTACTCCAAACGCTGCCTGCCGGTGCTGGTCTGGCTGACCCTGCTCGGCCGCGAGCTGGGCGCGCGCATCCCGCTGCGGCTGGTCAAGGGCGCCTACTGGGACAGTGAGATCAAGCAGTGCCAGGTCCAGGGCCTGGACGGCTACCCGGTGTTCACCCGCAAGGAAGGCACCGACACCTCGTATCTCGCCTGCGCGCGCTACCTGCTATCCGAGCACACCCGCGGCGTCATCTACCCGCAGTTCGCCAGCCACAACGCACACACCGTCAGCTGCATCCTGGCGATGGCCGAGCAGACCGCCACGCCGCGCGAATTCGAGTTCCAGCGCCTGCACGGCATGGGCGATGCGCTGTACGACACGGTGATCGAGAAGTACCGCAAGAACGTGCGCATCTACGCGCCGGTCGGTGCGCACAAGGACCTGCTGCCCTATCTGGTGCGCCGTCTGCTGGAGAACGGCGCCAACTCGTCGTTCGTCCATCAGCTGGTCGATCCGCGCGTGCCGGTCGAGTCGCTGATCGATCACCCGGTGAGCCAGCTGCGCCAGTTCGCGGCGCTCGGCAACCCCCGCATTCCGCTGCCGCCGGCGCTGTTCGGCAATCGCAAGAACTCCCAAGGGATCAACATGAATATCCAACAACAATGGAACGAACTGGCCAGCGCCTACCAACCCTTCCTCGACCGCCAGTGGCAGGCCGCGCCAGTGATCGGCGGGCAGACCCTGGCCGGTACGCCGTCCGAGGTGCGTTGCCCCTATGAGCTGAGCAAGGTCGTCGGCCAGGCCCAGTTCGCCAGCGCCGAGCAGGCACGCCAGGCGGTCGAGCGGCTGGCGGCTTACTGGCCGAGCTGGAATGCCACACCGGTGGAAGCCCGTGCCGCAGTGCTGGAACGCCTGGGCGATCTGCTGGAGCAGCACCGCGCCGAGCTGATGGCCCTGTGTACTGTGGAAGCCGGCAAGTCACTGCAGGATGGTATCGACGAGGTGCGCGAGGCGGTGGATTTCTGCCGTTACTACGCCCAGCAGGCGCGGCAGAAGCTTGGCCGCGAAGAGCTGAAAGGCCCGACCGGCGAGCGCAACGAGCTGTTCCATGAGGGGCGCGGCGTGTTTGTCTGCGTCAGCCCGTGGAACTTCCCGCTGGCCATCTACCTCGGTCAGATCAGCGCGGCACTGGTGGCCGGCAACACCGTGCTGGCCAAGCCGGCCGAGCAGACCAGCCTGATCGCCGCGCGTGCGCTGGAGCTGATGTTCGAAGCCGGTCTGCCGAAGGAGGCAATCGCCTTCCTGCCCGGCGATGGCGCCACCCTGGGCGGCGTGTTCTGTCGCGATCCGCGGGTGGTCGGCGTGTGCTTCACCGGCTCGACCGACACGGCGCGCATCATCAACCGCCAGCTGGCCGAGAAGGAAGGGCCGATCGCCACGCTGATCGCCGAGACCGGCGGGCAGAACGCGATGATCGTCGATTCCACCGCGCTGCCCGAGCAGGTGATCAAGGACGCCGTCGGCTCCGCCTTCACCAGTGCCGGCCAGCGTTGCTCGGCGTTGCGCGTGCTGTATGTGCAGCGTGATATCGCCGATCGGGTGATCGAGCTGCTCAAGGGCGCCATGGCCGAGCTGCGGGTCGGTCCGACCCATCTGCGTGAGAACGACATCGGCCCGGTGATCGATCAGGAGGCGCGCGAAGGCCTGCTGGCGCATATCCAGCAGCTCAAGAGCGAAGGGCGACTGATCGCCGAGGCGACATTGCCGGCTGGTCTGAATGGCCATTTCGTGGCGCCGGTGGCCTTCGAGATCGACGGCATCCACCAGCTGAAGAAGGAGCACTTCGGCCCGGTGCTGCATGTGGTGCGCTACGACGCGGCAGACCTGGAAAAGGTCGTCGCGGCGATCAACGCCACCGGCTACGGCCTGACCCTCGGCGTGCACAGCCGCAACGAGGAAACCGCCGAGCGTATCGAGCGCCTGGCGCGGATCGGCAACCTCTACGTCAACCGCAACCAGATCGGTGCGGTGGTGGGCGTGCAGCCATTCGGCGGTTGCGGCCTGTCGGGCACCGGCCCGAAGGCGGGCGGCCCGGGCTACCTGCTGCGCTTCGCCAACGAGCGCACCACCTCGACTAACACCACGGCGGTGGGCGGCAACGCCTCGCTGCTGTCGCTCGGCGACGACTGAGCGAGACCAGATCGTAGGGTGGAAAACTCGCGAAGCGATTTTCCACGCGCATGCAGCCACGTGGATGCAGCGGGTTGGTGGATGGCTTCGGCCATCCACCCTACGAACACGGCGGACTCTACGGCTGTTTCGCTGCTGGATCAGAACAATAACCGGAACAGATGGCGGACGCTCTTCCGCCACTGACGGGCCCGGGTTGGGCCTGTCGCAGGTGATGGCCGTATTTGCCATCGCCCTCTGCCAAGGCGGCGCGCGGGCTCGCTCGCGTAGCGCCGAACAACAACTAACGAGGGATTCACAATGAGCGTCAGTACACCCACGCTGATCACCTTTCTGATCTACATCGCCGCGATGATCCTGATCGGCTTCATCGCCTACCGTGCCACCAAGAACTTCTCCGACTACATCCTCGGCGGGCGCAGCCTCGGCAGCTTCGTCACGGCGCTGTCGGCCGGTGCCTCGGACATGAGTGGCTGGCTGCTGATGGGCCTGCCCGGGGCGATCTTCGTCTCTGGTTTGTCGGAAAGCTGGATCGCCATCGGCCTGATCATCGGCGCCTGGCTCAACTGGCTGTTCGTCGCCGGTCGCCTGCGCGTGCACACCGAGCACAACCACAACGCCCTGACCCTGCCGGACTATTTCTCGCACCGCTTCGAGGACGAGAGCCGCATGCTGCGGATCTTCTCCGCGCTGGTGATCCTGGTGTTCTTCACCATCTACTGCGCCTCGGGCGTGGTGGCCGGCGCGCGGCTGTTCGAGTCCACCTTCGGCATGCCGTACGAGTACGCGCTGTGGGTCGGCGCCGCGGCAACCATCCTTTACGTGTTCATCGGCGGCTTCCTGGCAGTGAGCTGGACCGACACCGTGCAGGCCACGCTGATGATCTTCGCGCTGCTGATCACGCCGCTGTTCGTCATCCTCGCGCTGGGCGACATGGGCACCGTGATGGCCACCATCGAGGCGCAGAATCCGGCCAACTTCGACATGTTCCGCGGGCTGTCCTTCGTCGCGATCATCTCGCTCATGGCCTGGGGCCTGGGCTACTTCGGTCAGCCGCACATCCTGGTGCGCTTCATGGCGGCCGACTCGATCAAGACCATTCCCAACGCCCGCCGCATCGGCATGACCTGGATGATCCTGACCCTGGCGGGCGCCGTCGCCGTGGGTTTCCTCGGCATCGCCTACTTCGCCGACCACCCGGACCAGGCCGGTGCGGTGAGCCAGAACGGCGAGCGGGTGTTCATGGAGCTGGTGAAGATCCTCTTCAACCCCTGGGTCGCCGGCATCATCCTCTCCGGCGTACTGGCGGCGGTGATGAGCACGCTCAGCGCGCAGCTGTTGGTCAGCTCCAGCGCGCTGACCCAGGACTTCTACAAGGCCATGCTGCGCAAGAACGCCTCGCAGACCGAACTGGTCTGGGTCGGCCGCGGCATGGTGCTGCTGATCGCGCTGATCGCCATCGGCATCGCCTCCAACCCCGACAGCAAGGTGCTGGGCCTGGTGTCCTACGCCTGGGCCGGCTTCGGTGCGGCGTTCGGTCCGGTGGTGCTGATCTCGCTGCTGTGGAAGCGCATGACCCGTAATGGTGCCTTGGTTGGCATGCTGGTCGGTGCCGTCACCGTGGTGGTGTGGAAGGAGTTCATCGGTCTGGGCCTGTACGAAATCATCCCGGGCTTCATCCTCGCCAGCCTGGCCATCGTCGTGGTGAGCAAGCTGGGCGCCGAGCCGGCGCCGAGCATCGTCAAGCGCTTCGAGCAAGCCGACGCGGATTATCACGCGGGTTAAGAAGGGCAGGGTGCATTGACCGCAGCAGGATCATTCGCACCCTGAACACCTGGCCGGCATAGGCCATCACCTTGCGTAACCAGAACCCCGGCTAGCCGGGGTTTTGCTTCTCCGATCGCCGTATCAGTCGTCTGCTACCAGGTTGGAGCGATCGTCCACCGCACCGGCGGCGATCAGGTGTTCGGCTTCGTCTTCCGGCACGTGGATGCTGGTGCCGTCGATGTTCATCACCGACATGCGTGCCTGGGGATCGGTGGTGATGCGCACGTCCATCAGGGCGCTACGGTGCGGGTTGCCGTTGATCACCACGCAGCAGGTACCGGTGGTGGTGTCGATGTCGACGGTCATGATCTACCTCCCGAAACGGTGCAAAAGCCGCGCGCGGGCCGCGCGGCGTTTCCATGTCGACCACGAACAGGGCACATCGGTTGTACCTGTCACTGGAAAAACAGGCTTAAATGTTACGATATAACATGCTAGATTCTTGCCCCGTGAACCGGCGCCCCTGTTTGACGCCGGCGCACAGCCTCGTTCGGTTGCCTTGGAAGGCAATCGCCACTGTCTGGAGAATCACATGAAACTGAAGCGTCATCCCCTGGCCTGGGCGATCAGCCTGGCCCTGGTTCCGGCTGCCTGGGCCGCCGATCCGGTCGAACTGCAATCCGTCGTGGTCAGCGCCAGCGGCCTGGCCAAGCAGAGCCATGAGATGACCACGCCAGCTGCCGTGATGGAGGGAGATGAACTGGTGCTGCGCCGTGAAGCGACGCTGGGCGAAACCCTGGAAAGCCTGCCGGGCGTGCGCTCCAGCAGCTTTGGCGCTGGCGCGGCGCGCCCGGTGATCCGCGGGCTGGATGGCGCCCGGGTCAAGGTGTTGAGCGATGGCGTCGAGCTGCTTGATGCTTCCACCATCAGCCCAGACCACGCGGTGACCAGCGAGCCGTTGCTGGCCGAGCGCATCGAGGTGCTCAAGGGACCGGCGACCCTGCTCTACGGTGGCGGCGCCATCGGCGGGGTAGTCAACGTCATCGACAAGAAGATTCCCACCCGCGTCCCAGAGAAGGGCTACGAAGGCGAGCTGGAGCTGCGCGCCAACAGCGTCGCCAACAAAGGTGCCGGGGTGTTCGGCATCACCGCCGGCAGCGGCAACTTCGCCGTGCGCGCCGAAGGCACCAAGCGCCAGGCCGACCCGTATGAAATCCCCGGTTCGCCGGACAAGCAGGAAGGCTCCTACAACGACACCGACAGCTTCAACCTGGGCGCCAGCTTCATCGGCGAGCGTGGCTACATCGGCGCTGCCTACGGTGAGCAGAACAACCGCTACGGGCTGCTGGCCCACGAGCATGCCGATTGCCATACCCATGGCAGCGACTGGCATTGCGGTGGCCACGACGACCACGATCATGACGAACACGGCAGCGTGCCCTACGTCGACATGCGCCAGAAGCGCTGGGATCTGCGCGGCGAGCTGAGCGATCCGCTGCCGGGCTTCGAGCTGGCGCGGCTGCGTGTCGGCCACAGCGACTACCAGCACAAGGAGATCGAAGGCGGCGAAGTGGGCACCCGCTTCAACAACGACGCCACCGACGCCCGCCTGGAGCTGACCCATCAGCCGCTGTTTGGCTGGCATGGGGTGTTCGGCGCGCAGACCCTGCGTCGCGACTTCGAAGCCCTCGGCGAAGAGGCCTACGTGCCGCAGACCCTGACCCGCAACCACGGCCTGTTCCTGCTCGAGGAATACACCGCTGGCGCCTGGCGCTACGAACTCGGCCTGCGCCACGAATGGCAGGACATCGATGCCGATGGCCGCCCGGATACCGACCACAGCGGCACCTCGATGTCCGCCGGCGCGGTCTGGACCTTCGCCCCGCAGTACTCGCTGGGCTTCTCGCTGACCCGTTCGCAGCGCCTGCCCAGTGCCGAGGAGCTCTACGCCAACGGCCCGCACGCCGCGACCCGCACCGTCGAACTGGGCAACGTGGACCTGGAAGAGGAAACCTCACACAACGCCGAGATCACCCTGCGCAAGTTCGCCGGCCGTACCACCTTCAGCCTCAGCGTGTTCCGCAACGAGGTGGATGACTTCATCTACGCCGCCGACACCGGTCACGATATCGGTGGCGGCTACCGCGAGATCGAGTACCGCCAGCAGGATGCCGTGCTCACCGGCGCGGAAGGGGAGGTGCGCTTCCAGGCGACCGACGCCACCGCCTTCACGCTGTTCGGTGATCACGTGCGCGGCAAGTTGCGCGACGGCGGTGGCGACCTGCCGCGTATGCCCGCCGATCGCCTCGGCGTGCGGCTGGACCAGAGCTTCACCCCGGCGCTCAACGGTCAGCTGGAGTTCTATCGTGTGCAGCGTCAGGACGACCTAGCCGACTACGAAACCGAAACCGGCGGCTACAACATGCTCGGTGCCAGCCTCGGCTACAGCGGCTCGCTGAGCCAGACCGACTACCTGCTCTATCTCAAGGCGAACAACCTGCTGGACGAGAAGGCCCGTCAGCACACCTCGTTCATCAAGGATGAGGTGCTGCTGCCCGGTCGCAACCTGGCCGTGGGCGTGCGCCTGGCGTTCTGATCGCGGCGGTCGCGTGAAAGGGCTGGCACGAGTTGCCGGCCCTTTCTCGTCGAGTGCGGCGACGCCGACGCGTTTGGAGAACCCGGCGGTCACGCGCAGCCATGCGGGCGACGCGCTATCCTTGCGCCCCTCGATTGTTCCGTTGCGGGTGCCGGTCGTTGCTGGGCCAGGCGATGGAGCGTCAAGGACCTACAAGGAAAACAAGTCCCATGAACGTCAGCACTCCTACCCTGATCACCTTTGTGATCTACATCGCGGCGATGATCCTGATTGGCTTCATCGCCTACCGTGCTACCAAGAACTTCTCCGACTACATCCTCGGCGGGCGCAGCCTCGGCAGCTTCGTCACCGCGCTGTCGGCCGGCGCCTCGGACATGAGCGGCTGGCTGCTGATGGGCCTGCCCGGCGCGATCTTCGTCGCTGGCCTGTCGGAAAGCTGGATCGCCATCGGCCTGATCGTCGGCGCCTGGCTCAACTGGCTGTTCGTTGCCGGTCGCCTGCGCGTGCACACCGAGCACAACCACAACGCCCTGACCCTGCCGGACTACTTCTCGCACCGCTTCGAGGACGAGAGCCGCATGCTGCGGATCTTCTCCGCGCTGGTGATCCTGGTGTTCTTCACCATCTACTGCGCCTCGGGCGTGGTGGCCGGCGCGCGGCTGTTCGAGTCCACCTTCGGCATGCCGTACGAGTACGCGCTGTGGGTCGGCGCCGCGGCGACCATCCTTTACGTGTTCATCGGCGGCTTCCTGGCAGTGAGCTGGACCGACACGGTGCAGGCCACGCTGATGATCTTCGCGCTGCTGATCACGCCGCTGTTCGTCATCCTCGCGCTGGGCGACATGGGCAGCGTGATGGCCACCATTGAGGCGCAGAACCCGGCCAACTTCGACATGTTCCGCGGGCTGTCCTTCGTCGCGATCATCTCGCTCATGGCCTGGGGCCTGGGCTACTTCGGCCAGCCGCATATCCTGGTGCGCTTCATGGCGGCCGACTCGATCAAGACCATTCCCAACGCCCGTCGCATCGGCATGACCTGGATGATCCTGACCCTGGCCGGCGCCGTGGCGGTGGGCTTTCTCGGCATCGCCTACTTCGCCGACCACCCGGCCCAGGCTGGTGCGGTCACCCAGAACGGTGAACGCGTGTTCATGGAACTGGTGAAGATCCTGTTCAACCCGTGGGTGGCCGGCATCATCCTTTCCGGCGTACTGGCGGCGGTGATGAGCACGCTCAGCGCGCAGCTGTTGGTCAGCTCCAGCGCGCTGACGCAGGACTTCTACAAGGCCATGCTGCGCAAACACGCCTCGCAGACTGAACTGGTCTGGGTCGGCCGCGGCATGGTGCTGCTGATCGCCCTGATCGCCATCGGCATCGCCTCCAACCCGGAGAGCAAGGTGCTGGGTCTGGTGTCCTACGCGTGGGCCGGCTTCGGCGCGGCGTTCGGTCCGGTGGTGCTGATCTCGCTGCTGTGGAAGCGCATGACGCGCAACGGCGCGCTGGCCGGTATGCTGGTGGGCGCGGTCACCGTGGTGGTGTGGAAGGAGTTCATCGGTCTGGGCCTGTACGAAATCATCCCGGGCTTCATCCTCGCCAGCCTGGCCATCCTCGTGGTGAGCAAGCTGGGCGCGGAACCCGCGCCGAGCATCGTCAAGCGCTTCGAGGAGGCCGACGCGGATTACCACGCCGGCTGAGAAGGGCAGGGCGCGTTTGATCCTGACACGATCAAACGCGCCTGAGTCCCGGCCAGCCACCCTGTGGCCCGGAGGTGCGCCAGCGTCCGCAACCCAGCTACTACGCGGCGTCTTAGTCCATCACCTCCGACAGGTCGATCCGCCGCCAGCGCGCTTCGGCGAAGCTGTACAGGGCGAAGGCAAGCAGGCCGATGCCGATCGCCAGCAGTAGCCAGGAGCCTGCCGGCAGTCTCTGCAGGGCTTCGAACGCTTCCTTGAGGCCGGGCGGGTCGGTGGGCTGGTAACGACTGCCGCCCATGAACAGCAGCGCGGCGATGATCAAGAAGACGCAACCGCGGGCCGCCAGGCCGATCCGAGAGATCGGCCTGACCAGCCGCATGGTCTGCGAGTCGCATTGGAAATAACGTTCGAAATGCGCCCGCCAAGCTTTGATCAGATGGGCGATACCTGCGCCCAGCGGGACAAGGGCAACCACGTAGATCAGCCACTTCGAATGTTGCAGCCCGAGCAGACGCTGCAGCAGGTCTGCCTTGCCGCCACCCGAGCTGTTCCCACTGGCGAGCGTATCCAGCCCGCTGATCAAACTGAGGGTGAACAGCGCCAGCAGCAGATTGACCCCGCCGCTACCGAGCAGGCCACCGCGGATCAGCAGTCCCTTTGCATCGGAGCCGTGGCGGTCGGTATCACGTATTCCCTGGGTGAAGCGCCAGGCGACGTGAGCGAGCAGGCCGATCACGATCAGCCAGAGCAGCCCGGCGCCGAACGGTTGTGCCAGTAGTTGCTGGATGGCGCCCTTGGTATCCACGGATCGTGCTGCACCCAGCGCAGCCAGCACCGCGATAAAGGCGACGATGGCATAGACCACTCCGCGGGCGGCATAGCCACTGCGGGCCAGCCAGATCACACCTCGAGTCATATTCATGCTTGTGCTCCGACCGTTCGGCCGCTTGGAGTAGCGGCCTCTTCAGTGGGACGCGAGCTGGCTATTTCAGTTCGGCGGAAGTCGACTGCTTCTCGAGCCTCCGAGAGCTGCGAAGAATTAATACCGACTAGCGGAACGGGACGAAACGGCCACGGTCTGATCCATCGTCCAGCTGCGTCTGCTGGCGCTTGGGCGGAAAGGGCTTAAGGCCGTGGAGAATCAAGGAGTATCTCGATGAAAGTCTGGATGGTGTTGTTGCTCGGTGTAACGCTCGGTCTCGCTGGCTGCAGTTTCAGTGCACCCGGCGTGCATGCGCGTATCGGCGATGCGGACGCGGTACGTGTGGATCTTGGCGGCCACGGTCACGGAGGTGGCTTCTGCCCGCCAGGGCACCGTATGAAGGGGAGCTGCTGATGACTGCGCGTTTGCTAGCCGTGGGCTTGGCCGCCCTGTTGATCTCCGGCTGCAGCCTGCGCCTGCCGGGCATCGGCATCGATATCGGTGACGCCGGAGGCGGTCCACCACATTGCCCGCCAGGACAGGCCAAGAAAGGCAGCTGTTGACGTATCGGGCGTCTGCTCCGCAGAGCCCGCTCAGCAAGGTCGTCGACCGATCTTGCGCTATCAGGAGACATCGCATGTCCCGTCTTCCCATATTGCTCGTCGTGCTGACCCTGCTGAGTGGCTGCACGGTTTACGGCCATGGCGACCATGGCTATCAGCGGCCCTACTATCACGGCGTCCATCGGGAGCATCGCCACGACGTCTACCCGACGCGCTATTACTACTACGAGCGTCCCGATTATCGCCGCTATGCACCGCCGCCACCTGTCCGTTACGACCGGCATGAGCCGCGCCACGATTACAGCAAGATCCATGATCGGCACTCACCCCGGTATCAACACCATCGCCAGGAGTACAAGAAGTTTCAGGCGCGGCGGGAGGCGCCACGAAAGGAGCAATATCACGCCAAATCCCGCGATCATCGACGACAGTGGCGGCATGAACGCTGAATCTGAAGGCGCCTCGATACACCGGGATCAGCGGCCGTAGATAGAGGTGTAGGGTTACGACCCAACGACGCTGCCTTCGCTATACGTTCCTTTTGATCGGACGCGCTCCTTCGCCTAGCGAATGGAGTTGCTGTCCGATTTTTCGTTGGGGGGCTGAGCCGGTAGTTGGCGATTATCGAGCTGTGTGTCGATAATCGCGCCATTGTCAGCGCCCGGGCCCCTTGCCATGACCGATGATCACCGCGTTCACCTGCCGCCGATGGCACCGCCCATCGTGGCGTCGCCGGCCAAGCGTATCGAGGCGCTAACCGGCGATCCCAACTTCATGACGTCGCTGGCCCGTGGTCTGGCGGTGATTCACGCTTTTCAGGAACGCAAGCGCCACCTGACCATCGCGCAGATCAGCCATCGCACGGAAATTCCCCGCGCTGCCGTGCGCCGCTGCCTGCATACGCTGATGAAGCTCGGCTACGTCACCACCGACGGGCGCACCTATTCGCTGCTGCCCAAGGTGCTGACGCTCGGTCACGCCTATCTGTCCTCCACGCCGCTGGCGGTGACCGCGCAACCGATCCTCGATCGCCTCAGCGAGCAGCTCCACGAAGCTTGCTCGATGGCAACGCTCGAAGGTGACGAGGTGCTCTATGTGGCGCGCTCGGCAACGCCACAGCGGTTGATCTCGGTGGATCTTTCGGTGGGCAGCCGCCTGCCGGCCTATTGCACGTCGATGGGGCGCATCCTGTTGGCGGCTCTCGACGATGCTGCGCTGGATGACTACCTGGCTCGAGCGGACCTGCAGGTGAAGACCAGTCGCACCTTGCACACCGCGGAAGCGCTGCGCGAGAACATCGCCGAGATTCGACGCCAGGGCTGGGTGATCGTCGATCAGGAGCTGGAAATGGGCCTGCGCTCCTTGGCCGTTCCACTCAAGGATTCAGCCGGCCAGGTACTGGCCGCGTTGAACGTCGGCACTCACGCCGGACGGGTGTCACGGCAGGAACTGGAATCGCGCTTTCTGCCGGTACTGCTCGAAGCCAGCCGTGAGCTGAGCACGCGACTGTTCCACTGACGATCGGCTCCAGACACGGCTGCCGATCACCTCACAGTGCGCCGCGCACTGATGAAGGCGGTGAGTCCAGCGATGCTGGAGGAGAGATAACCACTGCTGCAATGTGTTCGATAATCGAACCTTATGTCGATTATCGGATTGTTACGTCGTGGCCGGATCGTTAACGTTTTCATCAACGCACGCTGCGTACCGAAAACAACACGAGATCCGACTCATGGCTGAACTTCTTACGCTCCGCGAAGCCGTCGAGCGCTTCGTCCAGAACGGCGACACCGTTGCGCTGGAAGGCTTTACTCACCTGATCCCCACGGCTGCCGCTCATGAGATCGTCCGCCAGAACAAGCAGGACCTGACGCTGGTGCGCATGACGCCGGACCTGGTCTATGACCTCTTGATCGGCGCCGGCTGCGCGAAGAAGCTGATCTTCTCCTGGGGCGGCAATCCCGGTGTCGGCTCACTACACCGTCTGCGCGACGCGGTGGAGAAGGGCTGGCCGCAGCCGCTGGAGATCGAGGAGCACAGCCACGCGGATCTCGCCAACGCATACGTGGCCGGTGCCTCCGGCCTGCCGTTCGCGGTGCTGCGTGCCTATGCCGGTTCCGATCTGCCGAAGGTCAACCCGCTGATCAAGTCGGTCAGCTGTCCGTTCACCGGCGAGGTGCTTGCCGCAGTGCCGAGCGTGCGCCCGGACGTCACCGTGATCCACGCGCAGAAGGCCGATCGCAAGGGCAACGTGCTGATCCAGGGCATCCTCGGTGTGCAGAAGGAAGCCGCGCTGGCCGCCAAACGCTGCATTGTCACCGTCGAAGAAATCGTCGACGAGTTGAACGCACCGATGAACGCCTGCGTGCTGCCGACCTGGGCGCTGACCGCGGTCTGCCGGGTGCCGGGCGGCGCGCATCCGTCCTATGCCCACGGCTACTACGAGCGCGACAACCGCTTCTACCAGGCCTGGGACCCAATCGCCCGCGACCGCGAAGCGTTCACTGCCTGGATCGAAACCTACATTCGCGGCACGGACGATTTCGCTGAGTTCAAGCAAAAGCTCGCCGGGGAGGCCAACTGATGAGCGCTTACAGCACCAATGAAATGATGACCGTCGCCGCCGCCCGCCGCCTCGGCAATGGCAGCGTCTGCTTCGTCGGCATCGGCTTGCCATCGAAGGCCGCCAACCTGGCGCGCCTGACCCATGCACCGGAAGTCGTGCTGATCTACGAATCCGGCCCGATCGGCGCCAAGCCGTCCGTGCTGCCGCTGTCCATCGGCGACGGCGAGCTGGCCGAGACCGCCGACACCGTGGTGCCCACCGGCGAGATATTTCGCTACTGGTTGCAGGGTGGGCGTATCGACGTAGGCTTCCTCGGCGCCGCGCAGGTGGACAAGTACGGCAACATCAACACCACGGTGATCGGTGACTACCACCAGCCGAAAGTGCGCCTGCCAGGTGCCGGCGGCGCGCCGGAGATTGCTGGCAGCGCCAAGGAAGTGCTGATCATCCTCAAGCAGTCGCATCGCACCTTCGTCGATAGGCTCGCCTTCATCACCTCCGTCGGTTTCGGCGAGGGTGGCGAGCACCGCAAGCAGCTGGGGCTGCCCGGCAAGGGCCCGGTGGCAATCATCACCGACCTATGCATCATGGAGCCGGAAGCCGGCACCCATGAGTTCATCGTCACCGCGCTGCACCCGGGCGTGTCCCGCGAGCAGGTGGTCGAGAACACCGGCTGGCCGATCCGTTTCGCCGAGCAGGTCACCACCACCGAAGCGCCGCGCGCCGAGGAACTGGAAGCATTGCGCGCCCTGGAGGCACGAACCGCCGCTGCCCACGGTCAGCAAGGAGGAGAGGAATGAGTCGCGACGTATTCATCTGTGATGCCGTGCGTACCCCCATCGGCCGCTTCGGCGGCGCGCTGGCAGGCGTGCGGGCTGACGACCTGGCGGCGATTCCGCTCAAGGCGCTACTCGAACGCAACCCTGGGCTCGATCCAGCGGCGGTCGACGAGGTGTTCATGGGCAGCGCCAACCAGGCCGGCGAGGACAACCGCAATGTCGCACGCATGGCCGCGCTGCTCGCCGGGCTGCCGGAGACGGTGCCGGGCGTGACCCTGAACCGTCTCTGCGCCTCGGGTATGGACGCGGTGGGCACCGCGTTTCGTGCCATCGCCTGCGGTGAAATGGAGCTCGCGATTGCCGGTGGCGTCGAGTCTATGTCCCGCGCGCCCTATGTGATGGGCAAGGCCGAAACTGCGTACGGTCGCACACAGAAGATCGAGGACACCACCATCGGCTGGCGCTTTATCAATCCGAAAATGAAGGAGCTGTATGGCGTCGATGCCATGCCGCAGACCGCCGACAATGTCGCCGACGAGTGGCAGATCAACCGCGAGGATCAGGACGCCTTCGCCCTGCGCAGCCAGCAGCGCACCGCTGCCGCCCAGGCAGCCGGCTTCTTCGCAGAGGAAATCGTCCCGGTGGTGATCAAGGGCAAGAAGGGCGAAACGGTGGTGGACACCGACGAGCATCCGCGGGCCGACACCACCGCCGAAGCGCTGGCCAGGCTCAAGCCGGTCAACGGCCCGGACAAGACTGTCACCGCTGGCAACGCCTCGGGCGTCAACGACGGCGCGGCGGCGATGATCCTCGCCAGCGCCGAAGCGGTGCAGAAGTACGGCCTAAAGCCGCGCGCCAAGGTGCTCGGCATGGCCAGCGCCGGCGTCGCCCCGCGCATCATGGGTTACGGCCCGGTACCGGCGGTGAAGAAACTGTGCGAGCGGCTGAGGCTGGCGGTCAGCGATTTCGACGTCATCGAACTCAACGAGGCCTTCGCCGCGCAGGGCCTGGCGGTGACCCGCGATCTCGGTTTGCCTGACGACAGCCCCAAGGTGAACCCCAACGGTGGCGCCATCGCCCTGGGACATCCGCTGGGTATGAGCGGCGCCCGCCTGGTGATGACGACTGTTCACCAGCTGGAAAAGTCCGGCGGCAAGCTCGGGTTGGCGACCATGTGCGTCGGCGTCGGCCAGGGGCTGGCGCTGGTGCTGCAACGGGTCTGATCGGGCTGAATGCAGTTTGCTATTAACTGCGCCGGACTCGCTGTCGTGCGTCTTGGTCGAACACAGTATTGAAGTGAGAGAGACGATGCCTACCGTACAACTGGCCGATGCCAGCCTGAACTACCGATTGGATGGCGCCGCTGGGGCGCCCGTGCTGGTGCTGTCGAACTCCCTGGGTACCAGTTTGGGCATGTGGGACGAGCAAGTTCCGGCCTTTGCCGAGCACTTCCATGTACTGCGCTACGATACCCGTGGCCATGGCGGATCGAGCGTCACCGATGGGCCATATACCATCGAGCAACTTGGCTGCGACGTGCTGGGGCTGCTCGATGCGTTGGGTATCGAGAAGTTTTCTTTCTGCGGTCTGTCCATGGGCGGGCTGATCGGCCAGTGGCTCGGCGTCCACGCCGGCGAGCGCTTGCAGCGGCTGGTGCTGTGCAATACCGGGGCAAAGATTGGCAGCGATCAAATATGGAACGAGCGGATCGCCCAGGTGCTGAAAGGCCGCGAGCAGGCCATGCGCGACATGCGCGACGCTTCCATCGCGCGCTGGTTCACCCCGGCCTTCGCTGAACGCCACCCGGCTGCGGCAGGCCGCATCACTGCCATGATCGCGGGCACGTCTCCCGACGGCTATGTCGCCAACTGCGCAGCAGTGCGTGACGCCGACTTTCGTGAGCAGCTGGGTGCGATCAAGGCCGCTACAATGGTGGTATGTGGCCAGCAGGATCCGGTGACAACCGTCGAACACGGCGAGTTCATGCAGCAGCGTATTGCCGGTGCCGACCTGGTGACCCTCGACGCGGCGCACCTATCCAACGTCGAGGCCGGCGAAGCCTTTACTCTGCGCGTGCTGGATTTCCTGCGCGGCTGAGCCGACAGACCGTGGAGCAGGCTGCGTCAGGCTCCACTCCGCACAAAGAAGTGGGACGGCGTCTCACCGCTCTATCGGCCAGGTATCGAAGCGAGTTCAGTCCGTCGGGACTGGCTTCAGTCTGGCCATCACTACTGACTAGCGTGCAATAGCGCCCAGCGACTTCAAAAACGAAAAAGCCCTGTAAAAACAGGGCATCATCGTGTGGTGTCTGGAGCGGGCGAAGGGAATCGAACCCTTTTGCTTAGTGTGTCGTTCCGTCTCAATGCGTGTCGTTATGCGGTTTCCGGGCTGAACCGCCTGCTCGTTTCGTGGCAATTCGTCACAGCGATTTCGACACTTTATCGACACCATCCTTGTGGCAGCGTTAGGATCAAGCGTAAATTTCAGTCGCTATCGACCGCTTCGTACATTCTTAATTCTATCTACAATGTTTTCTATTGTTGTTTTTTTCGGGCGGTTAACGAATGTGGTTATAGTTTTAATAACTGCCGCTATGAGACAGAAGTAAAATAGTGCTTGCCAGCCTGAGCTGTTCAATCCAAATGAGTCGGTTGGTGTTGTCGTAATTATCGTAATCAGCAGCGTGAGTGATATACCAAAAGGGGCTACCCATTCGTTGCGGCGCTCCAGTGCCTGTTGGTTTTCAATCAAGATGTTTCGTAGTTTGTCTTCGGTTATTTGAATTAAATGAATTTCTAGATTTTCTGAGATTCCGCTTACGGGTATTTTTCCCGTAATAGTGATCGATTTATTATTATTGTTAATCATCAACTTTAGACCAAAGTTGTATGGTGAGCGAGTTAATAGCGCCAATCCGATGATTCATCATCATCATCATTATGTGTTTATTATTATCTATGGTGGCTAATTCAAAGAACTCGGTGAGCGATGTTCCAAGAGAGTTCTCCCAGTTATGAAGAGTCATCAGACTCCAGCTGTCCTGTGGGGTGAAGTTAACTCCTGGTTCTTTTCCGTCATCCATAAAACGAATTTTTATTTTTAGATCGACAGCTGAGGCGGTTGTGATAGATTCGGGTATATTTATGGTGACGCTTGATTCGGAATTTTTTGGAATGAGTAAGTTTATGGTGTCTATATGCTGCATTCCATCAAGAGTGCATTTTGATTTCATCTGTTTTCCTATTTGGCTTGCAAGAACGCTGCTTGGGTATCTTGCCTGCAGGTTAGTTAAGGTAAGAAATTATTTTCGGCAGCACATGCTGGCTTAAACTGGCTGCACATCTTCTTGAACGCAACCTTTGCACCTTTGCGACAGTCGCGGTAGATCAGGGAGCCGCGTTTGTAGTTTTGGCACACGCTGCTGTAGTCGATCTGGCCATTTACCACTGTCCACTCAAACTGGCCGCTGATGCTCTGTTTGTTGTGGCCGTTCTCCCAGCTCCAGTTGCTGACGTGAGTCTGTCGGGAAACGGAGCGCTTTTGCGTGTTGCTGGTGGAGTTGGCTGCGTAGTAGCGGGCCGGTGGTGGCTGCATCGTGTTGGCAACGGGGCGGGGCGTGTAGTTGCTATCGTTGAACGATGTTTGGCGCTGCTGTAGCGCTCGCGAGGTGCCTTCTTCGAACCAGTCGATTTCTTCCTGGGTCAACGGCCGTTGCTGGGGCGCTGCTGCTGGGGCTTCGTAGCTTGCAACCGAAGGCTGGCTAACCGGCTGTATGGGCTGTGCCGGCTCTTGGCCAAACCAAGGCTTGCCGCCGACATGGATGCCTTGCTTGATCTGGTTTACGTCTAGTACAACCGGCTTGCCGAACGTAAACGCCAGTGCTGACAATACCGCGGAACCGATACCCAGGATCGCCAGGAACCGCCAAGGGCTTGGCTTCTTTCTGTTGCGTAGATACTCCGGTGCATCATCCCAATCTGATCTCATAACGCCTCCTTGCTCAGTGATCGGGGTTATTAAATAAATCTGTCCTCTTTCCTCTTTCCTCTATTCTTCCATTCTTTAATGGTGATGCTGTCGTGGTTCTTTGTTAACAGTCGACGTTCTAGTTCATGAATTAATTTCAAGACCTTTGCCAGCTTCTGATGGGTTTCTACTACTTGGCTCTCCAGTTCGATGCATTCGCTTTTTATGCTTTGGTATTCAAGAGAGTTTTCAATATCAGCTTCGTCGTAGTCGAGTGGTAGCTCGCGTCCCCTCCTAACGGCCATCTGATGACGAAGATGTAGGTCGTCTAGTTGCTGCCGTAAGAATTTTTTCTCGGCCGATAGCATCACATAATTGTGGTAAAGATCGTTATCTGAGGTGTGATCGTCAAATTTTTCGGATTTTAATATCGAAGAGAAGTGACCCATGCTGGGAGGCACAATAGAGGCACTCTCAGAAAGCTGCTTTGTCTCTCGGAGCTCTCTGATCTCCTGTAAGGCTTCTCGGGAGGTCTTTTCTTTAAGGAAATCACCCGCTAAGGAAAGAAACCGCTCTGGTTGATACATGTGGAAGTCCATTCCCGTTTCTCGAATGAATTCCTGTATCAGTTCTGGTCTAGGTCCTAGAGTTTTTCCTTTGAATCTTAACCACCAATCTTCTTTTCCGTCATCGGTTACGAAGATGACTGGCAAATTATCGGCTTTGGATTTTTCTATTATACTTTTCCAAACTATCAAATCCCCATATGGTTTGCATCGGGCGGCCAAAAAAGTTTCTGCTGAGGCCTTCTTGTTGTCAGCGTAGCCGGGAGGGATCTTCTCTGCATAACGCTTTTCCCCCTCTTTGATAATTTCTTCCAGCTGGTCGTCACTTAGCTTATTGCCAACTCTGTTGTTGAATATGGTAGATATCTGGTCTTTGATATCGTCTTCGTGTATTCGATTAACGTGTGTTTCTTTGTTGGCCTCAAGTTCCGATTTCAGACTCTGCAGACTTTTTTCAACTCGATTCATGACCGATTTCGATACGAAAGGGTGTTGGCGAGGATGTTCGAGTTTGCTGCTTAGTGTTGAGACCTCGGTTAGGGTCGTTGTGTATTTTTCCTGCTGCTCATCTATTACTTTTAGGCGATTCTCAATATATTCATGAGCTGCTTGGTACGGTATCCAAGTTCTTTCTTTGAGCAGGTCGAGAATTTGTAAGAATGTTGTTTTTGTCTCTTCGGAGTAACGGTATAGATTTAGAAGAATATTTGCGTCAAATACGAATATACATTTCGACCATAAGTCTCTGTGGGCATTTTCTTCTTTGGCGAAATGACCTGGGAATAAATTTTTCATTATTGCTTCCTTGACTGCCGGGCATACCAACGCCTTCCAACTTCAGATGTGATCGCTATCCCGCGCTCTGACTGGGCAATTTTGAATCCGCTTCTTCATAACCTGGGGAGTACTGACCCTTCGAGGGATCGACCTCGCCTTTCCAAAGCCAAAGTTCGTACTGAGGAAATGCTTTTAGCAGTGCCTCCATATCTTCAATGCGTGTTTTGACCTTCATATCGGTGGCTACGGTCTGCCAACGACGCCGGTTGTTGATCGACGAAGCCTGGGCGAGTCGCGCCGGTCCGATATGGCGAACAAGCGTTCTTAAACGCTCTTCTATCATTCCAAAATGCTCTAAAAGGCACTGACGAAATATTTGATCGACGAAATATTCGTCTGTAGTATCTCGTTCAGTGACGAATTATTCGTCAGTGCAGTAATGCACAAATTGCCACGAATAGTGACGGAACGAGCATGGAACTGGAAGAGCTAGAACCTTCAAAGCTGATCGCCCCACAGCAGGACGTGGAAACCGTCGAAGCCTGGGCCGAACGTAATGGCCTGACATGCTCCATGGCCCGCGCCTGGGTCTACCGGGGCGTACTCCCCACCGTAAAGCTCGGCAAGCGCCGCATGATTAACAGTGCGCTGCTGCGTAGCTGGCTGCTTGAGCAGGAGTGGACCGCATGAATCCTCCTCTTTATACGCAAGCCGCCTTCGCCGCTCTGGCCGGTGTATCCGTAGATATGGTCGCCGGCTGGGTCAGGACTGGCGCCGTCGAGAGCGTGAAGCTCGGCAAAACCCGTCTGGTGCGTTTTCCGGGGGTTAACCAATGAGCCGCACAGACCCGCAATTCAAGCTGCGTATGCCTGCTGCACTCCGCGCCCAGGTCGAGCAGTCCGCTTGGGCTGCACGCCGCTCCCTGAACGCCGAAATCGTCATCCGCTTGGAAGCGTCCTTCGCCCAGGTTGCGCCCAGCACCAATGAACAGGAGCGCTCCGCATGATCCGCGCCGTCTACGGAAAGCCAGGGGAGGGGATGACCCATGCAGAAGCCGGCCAGCTATCAACGCCTTCCGCACGCCCAGGACTGCGACTGCTCTGTCTGCTGGTCCAGGCGCGAAATGGCGAGACCCGCTCCCTTCCAGTCCACACCATGCGCCCGATGCCGCCCCGCGTATGCGCAGCCGATTCGCACGTTGCAAATGGGCTGCATCGGTGGAGTCTGGAAGCCTCTGCGCTCGGAGTGGACAGTGGAACCAGCCTTTATCTGCGAGAAGCACACGCCACCCGCCCGCCCCGCGAAGTGGTGGAGCGTTATCTACGACTTGGGCAAGCCAACGCCCTACGTGCCGATTCACGAACCGTTCGAACTGGTGGGGTGATGGCATGAGACAGCCAACTGCTCTTGTTGCCTGCGAGTTCTCCGGCCGCGTTCGTGATGCGCTGACCCGCGCCGGGTTCTACGCCGTCAGCTGCGACCTGCTGCCATCCGAAACCGAAGGCGAGCACATCCAGGGTGATGTGCTGGAAGTGCTCGACTGGGGGTGGGATCTGCTGATTGCCCATCCGCCCTGCACCGACCTCGCTACCTCAGGTGCTCGCTGGTTTCCCGAGAAGATCGCTGATGGTCGCCAAGAGCGCGCCCTGGATTTTGTGCGTGAGCTGCTTGCTGCGCCGATCCCTTTCAAGGCGCTCGAAAACCCGAAGTCCGTTATCTCTAGCCAGATCCGCAAACCGGACCAGATCATCCAGCCGTGGATGTTCGGTCATGGCGAACGCAAGGAAACCCATTTCTGGCTCCAGAACCTGCCGCTCCTGGTACCGACCGAGATCGTCGACGGTCGCGAGCCGACTGTGCATCACATGGCACCGGGGCCGGACCGCTGGAAGAACCGTTCGCGTACCTACCAGGGTATTGCGGACGCGATAGCCAAGCAGTGGGGCGGCTACGTGTTGAGCCAGCTCGCCAGCCCCGCGCGACCTGTCCAGGTCCAGGGCCGCGCTCCCGGCTCGTCGGATCACGCTTCACCGATCCGGCGAACGGAAGCACGGGCGGAGCGCACCCTTGACCCCGCACGAACCGAAACAGCCTTCGCTCGTGAGTGCGGGAGCGCTTTTCCCTCCCGCGCTCCCGAGCCCTCGGCGGCGAGAGCGGGATGACAAGGGCAGAGCCCTTGGTGTTTAGAGAGTGAGGTTTATTAACTAATTTTGTTTTGAGCGTGGAGTGTAAGTGTCGATTCGTCGCTATTCATGCCAATAAACCACGCAACTTGATAATTCCTTGAGTATGAAAAAAGTCCGTTTCAAGCGCGTATAACTAGAGCTACAGATTAACCCGCAAGCCAAGTAACAAGCCGGTTGCAGTGAAATTGCTTTTTCACTCGCTCGGGATCGCTCGGCCTGCAGAAAGCAAAGCAGCGCAATAAAGCGCAACTAGAGAGAGGAAACACAAGATGGCACGTTCGACTATGGAAGTTGCATTTCTCGGCACTCAACGCTTCGACGGTGAAGCGGGCCAGAAGTACATCAAGGTCTTCTACGGCGATGAGCCGGACGGCAAGACTGAACACGGCCTGTCGATCATCGGCATGGCAGCAGCGGACGAAGTAGCCGACGAGATCTTCGCAGCCGGCGCCAAGTTCGAGCCGCTGCAACTGGTGCGCATCCACTTCGAGATTGCCCGTGGCGGGCAGAACAAGGGCAAGAATCTGGCGCTCCAGCTCGAAGCCGTCCAGACCCGCGCCGCTGCCGAAACCCCGCGCACCCCAGCTCAACCCCAGGCCAAAGCCGGCGACCCGGCCAAGGCCAACTAACCGGGAGGGGCGGCCATGCTGATCGATGACCGGGTGTACTGCGACTGCTGCGGAAACGACATGGGCAAGCTCATGGCGCTGCCCGCGCCGCAAAGCGACCTGCTGCCGAACCTCGGCCTGCCGCCCCACTTCGCCGTCTGCCCCGACTGCGAACCCTCCGAACAAACCGCCGACCTTGAGGCCGGCGAATGACTTACGCGCTCACCTGCGACGGCACCGTCTCGGTCGATGCAGGCGGGGCGCCCCTGTGTTCCGGTGGCTGGGTCCTGATCCAGCTTCCAGAACAGTTCGACCCCAGCCAACTGGACCCCGCGGTATTGGCCTAGGTGTTCGGGATCGGATTCACGCTCGTAACCACTGTGCTGTTGATCGGCATCGGCTGTAAGGCCGTACTCGACTTC
>NZ_JAOEIY010000007.1:0-76820 GCF_025966695.1 Stutzerimonas sp. S1
GTCACCCTGCTGGTCGAAACCACCTACCGCATCGTCAAGAAGTCCAAGAAGTACTACCGGGTCGATATCTACCGGGGCGCCGCCAAGGGCCAGCGGCCACCGAAAACCGCTCTCCTGCGGCAGACCGCCGGCACCTTCAAGCCAACCGTGTGGTGCTACTACAAGTCGGCCACGCAATCGGCCACAGGCGATGTGGGCGACGAATCCAAGGCCGATGGGCGCGCCTCGCTGTTGCGTTCCTGGGGCCTGTGGGGGCTGATCGGCATCGTCACCGTGTGCGGAGTCTTCGGCGTCATGGGCGTGCGCTCGTTCTTCAGTACACCGGTGGTGCCGCCTGCGCCGCCTCCCGCTCCGGTGGCCACCCCTTCCCCCAAAGAAGCGCCCTCGCGCACCTCTCGCGCCGCTTCCACCGTGTACAGCAAGCCCGAAGGCCCGGTGATGTCGCTCACGTGGCGAGTGGGCGGCTACGTCATGGCGCCGGTCGGCTCATGGCGTCCGCCGTCACCGCCTGCGCCCGAGACGGAGGGGATCTACTGGCAGAACACGGGAAACGCCCGACCGGTAAGCAAGACCGCCCGCGTGGTGCTCATCTCGAACAGTGGCCTCACCCGCGTTGTACCGCTCGGGGAGTGCCGCTTCTTCGCTGGGCAGATGGATATGTACTGCGATATCGACGGCGAACGCATCACGCCTTGGACGGGGCGTGGAGCGGTTACCAGCGTGATCGATCCGGTCGCGTCGATCAGCCCGGCACGCCGCGAGTCTGACGCCGGCGCCCGCCAGCGTAGCGCCTCGGGCGCCGGGGCCAGCGCGGCGCCGCCGGGCCGCTGACGTCCCTGTAACACGTCAGATAAACCCAACTGAACAGTGTCGATTCGTTGCAATTTGGAGCAGAAGAGAATGAGCGTTAAAGACCAGATTCGTGTTGATCAGAACTTCCAGGAAACCCCAACCGGGCGACTGTTCTTCGATAGCCATTCGGCCAAGCTGACAGACCTGTCGGGCGTTCGGTTGCTGCGTTGCGGCGTCGATACGGTCCGCCAGCTGTATCGCGGGCTGATCCGCCCGGAAATCATGGCGCTGTTCGAGAAGCCGGGCGTCATGGTCGAGTTCGCCGGGGAGTTCTGGCACGCCGGACGGGTAGGGCGGGACTCGGGCTACCAGTACAAGCTCCAGAACGCCGACCTCGGGTTCATCCTGCTCATCAAGAACTTCAACGCCAAGCTCGAGAACATCGGCCCGCACTTGAAAATCGAAGTGTCGCCGCACGCCATCGACGCGCTGTCGCCTGAGCGCCTGCAAGAGCGGATGGACTACTACGCCGCAGCCGTAATGACACACCGCGAACGCAACCAGTGCGCTGTCCATCTGGCGTTGGATCTCCAGGGCTGGAAGCCTCCGGTGGATCTGGTGGCACGCCTGCACTGTCGCGCGCGGACGCACCGGGATATCTCGGGTATCAACGAGATCAGCTGGGCGACCAAGTCCAGCGTTTACGGTCGTGGCGAAACGTCCATGTTCGGCTCTGCTGGTGGCGTCCAGCTCTGTATCTACAACAAAACCGAACAGGCCCGCGCAACTGATAAGCTCGACTTCTGGGAAAGCGTCTGGCGTCGCAGGGATTCGTTCGATCCGGCTGATCCTGATAACTACGATCCAGAGGCGGACGTGTGGCGGGTCGAGCTGCGCTATCACCATTCGGTCATCCAGCAGTTCGCCAGCGGGTCGATCAGTGCCAAGACCGGTGAGGCCATTGAAACGGATTCGTTTGCGGCGTTCTCCGCCCACTTGGACGGCCTGTGGCGCTACGGGCTGTGCCAGTTCAAGTTGCTGCACCGCCCAGGGCAATACGAACCGATCTGGACGTTGATGCGTGATGACGTGCGGGTCGATGTGGCGGTCGATTCCCTGGTCGATGAAACGGAATACAAGCGCTACTACAAGACGTCACGGGGCTTCTCGGGCAAGAACGTGGAGCTGTTCCTGGGAAACTTCGTAAGCCTGCTGGCACGGGAGCGAGTGGGCGCTAAAACCGCATTTGATCGACTGAAGGATTGGGAATGCTGGCCGGTCATTCGTGACCACTACGCCGCCAAAGACATGAGCGAGCGTGATCTGTACAAGCACATCAAAACGTTGCTTCAAGAACGCCATGTTCGATGGGGCAGAGCGGTCTGATGGCGATCCAGCAGCTCCCTGACGGTCGCTGGCGGGTCGATGTTGAGCCGGTCAAAGGCAAGCGGTTTCGCAAGACGCTGAAGACCAAGGCCGAGGCAATGCGCTTCGAGGCGACTTGTCGGGCCAAGTGCAGCGAATCGAACGATTGGGCGCCACGGCCAAAGGACAAGCGCAGGCTATCAGAGCTGGTCGAGCTGTGGTTCGATCTCCACGGCGTCTCGCTCTCCGATGGCGTTCGACGTGTGGCGATCTTGCGGGCGTGTGCCAAGGCGATGGGCGATCCGATAGCTCGTATGGTCGATGGCGCGAAGATCGCCGCCACACGCGCGCGTTGGATGTCAGCTGGCGTCACCGGCAAGACGGCGAACAATCGCCTCGGCTACCTGAAAGCCGTTTACAACGAGCTGCATAAACTCGATGTGATCGACTATCCCTGTCCGTTCACACGTATTCGCCCGGTTCGGCTGCAAGAGCGCCCCTTGGCCTACCTGACCAAGCCGCAGATCTCCGAGCTGCTCGATGCGCTTCAGGCTCGGACCACGTCTCCGCATCCGGCGATGGTGGCGCGGATCTGCTTGGCGACCGGGGCGAGGTGGGGTGAGGCTCAAGCGTTGCGACCGGAGCGGATTCGAGGCAACGCCCTGGTGTTCGCCAATACCAAGTCCAAACGGGTGCGGATGGTCCCGGTTACGCCGGAGCTGGTAGCGGCAATCAAGAAGCACTGGCAAACCTACGGGCCGTTCACCAACTGCATTGGCGTGTTTCGGCTGGTTCTGCTCTCGACCACGATCAAGCCGCCACGCGGGCAAGCAAGCCACATCCTGCGGCACACGTTCGCAGCTCACTTCATCATGGGGGGTGGCCATATCGTGACGCTGAAAGAGATCCTGGGCCATGCCTCACTGAACATGACGATGAGATACGCACACCTCGCGCCAGAGCATTTGCATGATGCGATCAGGTTAGGACCGTTGGCCGGCATCACGTTACCGCTCGCCAGCCAGTAATCGAATCAATTGAAGGGGGTGCGCCACTGGCGTACTATACGGCTATGATCTTTATCGAGACACCGATCTTCACCAAGCGCCTGCGGGATCTGCTTAGCGATGACAGCTACGCGGAGTTTCAGCGCCAACTGGCTGACCGGCCGGACATGGGCGATGTGATTGAAGGTACTGGCGGCATTCGCAAGGTCCGCGTTGCGTCTAGCAATCACGGCAAGCGAGGCGGGTCCAGGGTCATCTACTACCACTTCACGGCGGCTTCGCAGATCGCACTACTGCTGATCTATCCGAAGAACGAGAAGGACGACCTGACGGCAGACGAGCGCAAGGTGCTCAAGCAAATCATCGAACGGTGGAGGTAATCACCATGAGCAAATTCTTTGAAGATCTTCTAGAAAGCGTCCAGCAGATGGACGAGATTCACCGTGGCGAACGTCAACCCTCGCGGGAATTCGTCGTCGACTCGCTGCAGGTGAAAGAGATCCGCAAAGCAACCGGTCTGACTCAGGCCAAATTCGCAGCGATGATCGACGTTCAACTGGGTACGCTGCGTAACTGGGAGCAAGGTCGACGGGAGCCGACCGGACCGGCAAAGGCGCTGCTGCGCGCCATCCATAATGATCCTAAGCACGTCATCCAGGCGCTTTCTTCCGTCTGATCACGGCCTGTACGGCTGGACCTTTTCGACACTTCTTCGACACCACCAAAAGCCAGAAACGAAAAGGCCCTGTAAAAACAGGGCCTTAACGTTAGGTGTCTGGAGCGGGCGAAGGGAATCGAACCCTCGTCATGAGCTTGGGAAGCTCAGGTAATGCCATTATACGACGCCCGCTGAGGGGTGCCTTTTTACCAGAAGCTCTGGGTGAAATGAAGGGTGTCGATGGGTTTTTCTGGTGAGCGGGGCGGAATAGTCTCAGATCAGGGCGATTTCGTGCGATGTAAGCGGGCGATAGTTACCGGGACTGAGCGCTTCATCCAGAACCAAGGAGCCCATGCTTTCACGATGGAGGGCGATGACCTTGTTGTTGAAGCGGCCAAACATGCGCTTGACCTGGTGGTAACGGCCTTCATGCAGCGTCAGACGGGCGTGGTGGGTGCCCAGCAGTTCGAGCTGGGCGGGCAGCGTGGTCAGGTTTTCGAAGCGAAAGTACATCCCTTGGGCGAAGGCTTCGATACAGCTGGGGTCGATTTCGTTTTCAGTTTCAACCAGGTACACCTTGCCCTGCAGGCTGGTTGGCTGGGTCAGGCGACGGGACCATAGGCCATCGTTGGTGAGGAGCATCAGTCCGGTGGTGTTGAAGTCGAGGCGGCCGGCGATGTGCAGGTCGTGCTTGTCCGGTTCGTCGATCAGATCGAGCACGGTGCGATGCGCCATATCCTGGGTGGCGCTGACGCAGCCTGCCGGTTTGTTCAGCATCAGGTAGCGCGCCGCCTTCCCCGTTTGCAGCACTTCTTCATCCAGCTCGATTCGGTCAAATACGCGGATTTCCAGATCCATGATCTGGCTGACTTCGCCATTCACTTGCACTCGACCGTCGGCCAGCAGGCGGCGAACGTCCTGACGACTCAGGCGTGCGCGGTTAGCGAGGTAGCGATCAAGGCGCATCGGAGTTTGCGGTTTCACCGCGGGCGCAGCGGGGGCAGATGCAGGCTTGGTTCCGCAAAGTGGCAGGAATGCGCTCGAGCACGTGCTCAGGAATGGGGGTGGTGAAGCACCAGCAGGGCTGGGCGGCAGCAGGGTCGCACTCGCCGCACTGGTTGGGCTGACCGCAGAGCGGGCAACGGGAAGAGTCTACAGGCTCGCTCATGGCGTTTCCGTTAAGCGTCGGGCTGTCGCGTGCCGGTCGGCAAGCCGGCACGCGAAGTCGGGTTACATGACGCGCTGGCCCGGCTTGGCGCCGTTATCGGGGCTCAGCAGGTAGATCTCGCTGCCGCCGGGACCAGCGGCCAGGACCATCCCTTCGGACATGCCGAACTTCATCTTGCGCGGTGCCAGGTTGGCGACGTAGAGGGTCAGGCGACCTTCCAACTTGCTCGGGTCTGGATAGGCGCTCTTGATGCCAGAGAACACGTTGCGCTTGGCATCACCGATGTCCAGCGTCAGGCGTAGCAGCTTGTCGGCGCCTTCGACGAACTCGGCCTTCTCGATCAGCGCGATGCGCAGGTCAACCGCGGCGAAGGCGTCGAAGTTGATTTCCGCCGCCAGCGGCTCCTTGACCAGCTCGCCGTTGCCTGCGGGGGCGGCGGCTTCGGTGGACTGGGCAGCGAGGTCTTCCTTGGAGGCTTCGATCATGGCTTCGATCTTCACGGGTTCGATGCGGATCATCAGCGGGGTGAAGGCGTTGAGCTGATGGTTGGCCAACAGCGCGGCATGGTCGTTCCAAGTGAGCGGCGCGACGTTGAGGAACTGCTCGGCAGCGGCGGCGAGGTTCGGCAGCACCGGCTTCAAGAAAATCACCAGCTGGCGGAACAGGTTGATGCCGAAGGCGCAGATCTCCTGCACCTCGGCTTGCTTGCCCTCAACTTTGTTCAGCGCCCACGGCGCCTTGTCGGCGATCCAGGCGTTGGCGCGGTCAGCCAGGTGCATGATCTCGCGCATGGCGCGGCCGAAATCGCGGTGCTCGTAGGCTTCGGCGATGCTTGGCGCGGCGGCCTGGAAGGCTTCCCACAGCTCGGGTTCGGGATTGGCGTCGACCATTGCGCCAGCGTTGCCCTTGTGGATGAAGCCGGCGCAGCGGCTGGCAATGTTCACCACCTTGCCGACCAGGTCGGAATTGACCTTCTGCACGAAGTCGTCGAGGTTCAGGTCGAGGTCGTCCACGCCGCGACCCAGCTTGGAGGCGTAGTAGTAACGCAGGTACTCGGGGTTCAGGTGTTCTAGATAGGTACGTGCCTTGATGAAGGTGCCGCGCGACTTGGACATCTTCTGTCCGTTCACCGTCAGATAGCCGTGCACGTTCACTGCGGTCGGCTTGCGGAACCCCGCGCCTTCCAGCATCGCCGGCCAGAACAGGGTGTGGAAGTTAATGATGTCCTTGCCGATGAAGTGGTACAGCTCTGCGCTCGACTCCTTGCTCCAGAAGGCGTCGAAGGAGAGCTCCGGGCGGCGCTTGCAGAGGTTCTTGAAGCTCGCCATGTAGCCGATCGGCGCATCCAGCCATACGTAGAAATACTTGCCCGGCTCGCCCGGGATCTCGAAGCCGAAGTAGGGCGCATCGCGAGAGATGTCCCATTCCTGCAGTCCACCATCGAGCCATTCGGCGATTTTGTTGGCCACCGATTCCTGCAGCGCGCCGCCGCGGGTCCATTCCTTCAGCATGGCCTCGAAGTCCGGCAGCTTGAAGAAGAAGTGCTTGGAATCCTTGAGCACCGGCGTGGCGCCGGAAATCGCCGAGCGCGGATCTTTCAGCTCGGTTGGTTCGTAGGTGGCGCCGCACTTCTCGCAATTGTCGCCATACTGGTCTTCGGCACCGCACTTGGGGCAAGTGCCCTTGATGAAGCGGTCGGCGAGGAACATGCCTTTCTCAGGGTCGAAATACTGCGTCACCGAGCGAGTGGCGATGTGGCCAGCATCGCGCAGGCGGGTGTAGATCAGCTCGGCGAACTCGCGATTCTCTTCTGAATGAGTCGAATGGAAGTTGTCGAAATCCACCAGGAAGTCGGCGAAGTCGCTGCCATGTTCGGCCTGCACGTTGGCAATCAGCTGTTCCGGCGTGATGCCTTCCTTCTCAGCACGCAGCATGATTGCCGAGCCGTGGGCATCGTCGGCGCAGACGTAAATGCACTGGTTGCCGCGTAGCTTCTGGAAGCGCACCCACATGTCGGTCTGGATGTACTCGAGCATGTGGCCGAGGTGGATCGAACCGTTGGCGTAGGGCAGGGCGCTGGTAACGAGGATCTGGCGGACTTCGGACATGGGGACTCTGCGGTCGGAACTGCGAAAAGAAAGTCTGCAACTATAAAGGTCCGGCGCGCATTTTTCATCCGCGCAGCCCGATCGCCCCGCTGTAGTAGTGCCGATCGGTCGTCGGTGGGCTCGGAGCTCGCGGGCGGGGTAAGATGCCTGTCTGATTTGCTCGGTCTTTCTAGGAGTAACCATGTCCGTCACCCGTGAAGCTGTGGAAACCGTACTGCGTCAGTACACCGATCCCCATTTGAATCAGGATCCGGTAAGCGCCGGTTGCGTTCGTTCGATTGACGTACAGGGTGATCGGGTCAGCGTGCAGCTGGAGCTGGGTTACGCTGCCGGGTTGTTTCGCAGCGGCTGGGCGCAGCTGTTGGCGATGGCGATCGAGCAGCTGGAAGGCGTAAGCCGCGCGGATGTGCAGGTCGACTGCGTAATCCGCGCGCACAAGGCTCAGGATCAGGTGCCCGCTTTGGCGAATGTGAAGAACATCATCGCTGTGGCTTCGGGTAAGGGCGGCGTCGGCAAATCCACCACGGCAGCCAATCTTGCCTTAGCGCTGGCGCGGGAAGGTGCACGGGTGGGCGTGCTGGACGCCGATATCTATGGCCCAAGCCAGGGAATCATGTTCGGCATCGCCGAGGGGACCCGTCCGGAAATTCGCGACGGCAAGGCGTTCATCCCGCTTGAGGCCCACGGCGTGCAGGTCATGTCCATGGCATTTCTATCCGACGACAAGACCCCGATGGTCTGGCGCGGCCCGATGGTGTCTGGAGCGTTGCTGCAACTGATCACCCAGACCGAATGGAACGACCTCGATTATCTGGTGGTGGATATGCCGCCGGGCACGGGCGACATCCAGCTGACCCTGGCGCAAAAGGTTCCGGTAACCGGTGCCGTAATCGTTACCACGCCGCAGGATCTGGCCCTGCTCGATGCGAAAAAAGGCGTCGAGATGTTCCGCAAGGTGAATATCCCGGTGCTGGGAGTGGTGGAGAACATGGCCATTCACATCTGCTCTAACTGCGGCCATGCAGAGCATCTGTTCGGTGAGGGGGGCGGCGAGAAGCTGGCGGCGCAGTACAACGTCGATCTGCTGGCATCGCTGCCGCTGTCGATGGCGATCCGCAGCCAGGCCGATGCCGGGAAACCGACGGTGATTGCTGACCCGGATAGCCAGATTGCGATGATCTACCAGGAAATCGCGCGCACCGTCGGTGCACGCATTGCGCAGAGCGGGCATGTCGTCGCTCAGTCGATGCCGCACATCGTGATATCTGACGATTAAGCGAGGTGGGCGGCGACGCTTAGCGTCATCGCCCGTTTCGCTGCTGGAATCGCAGACACAAAAAAAGCCCCGCCGAAGCGGGGCTTTTTTAGAGAAGATTCAGGTTAGATAACCTGAACTTCCTCAGCTTGCATGCCTTTCTGGCCGCGGGTAGCGACGAAGGAGACCTGCTGGCCTTCTTTCAGGCTCTTGAAGCCGTCACCTTGAATGGCACGGAAGTGTACGAAGAGGTCGTCACCGGATTGCGGAGTGATGAAGCCGAAGCCTTTCTCATCGTTGAACCACTTAACGGTACCGGTTTGGCGATTGGACATTTGATGTCTCCTTGAACCAAGTTTTGAAAAATAAAGTGCGGACTGAAAAGGTCCGAACATCACTGTGTGCAAGGAGATAGGAGTCGTATCGATATTTGGATCGAAATCTAAACATGTAGCGATTCACGGTGACACATGCAGCAGCAGCCGAGTAACGATACCGTTTTTCTGCAGCAAAGCGAGCTTTATTTTCAGTATTGTTGTTTGACGGCTTCCAGCCGGACGCAAAGCCGCGTTTTCCGGGGTTGGAGAGGGGCGGCGGCGCCGGTAAGATGCCCACCTGTTTTTTTCAATCTCTTCGCCCAATCAGGACGCCACGATGAGCATCAAATCGGACAAGTGGATTCGCCGTATGGCGCAGGATCACGGCATGATCGAGCCCTTCGTCGAGCGCCAGGTGCGTACCGAGGGCAGCGAGCCGCTGATTTCTTACGGCGTTTCGAGCTATGGCTACGACGTGCGCTGCGCTGACGAATTCAAGGTGTTCACCAATATCCATTCGGCGACCGTGGACCCGAAGAACTTCGACGAGAAGAGCTTCGTGGACGTCAAGGGGCCGGTGTGCATCATTCCGCCGAACTCCTTTGCTTTGGCCCGAACCGTCGAGTATTTCCGTATTCCTCGTGATGTACTGACGATCTGTCTGGGCAAGAGTACCTATGCGCGCTGCGGCATCATCGTCAATGTCACCCCGCTGGAGCCCGAGTGGGAAGGCCATGTGACGCTGGAGTTCTCCAACACCACCACGCTGCCGGCTAAGATCTACGCTAATGAGGGTGTGGCGCAGATGCTGTTCCTGCAGTCCGATGAGCCCTGTGAGGTGTCTTACCGCGATCGTGGCGGCAAGTACCAGGGCCAACGCGGCGTGACCCTGCCGAAGGCCTGATCCTTTAGCATTCGCGGCAAGTGAAAAAAAGCCGGGCGACTGCCCGGCTTTTTTCTGCACGGTTACCGTTACCCGCCTAGATAGGCGTCACGCACCTTCGGATCGTTCAACAGCTGTTCGCCACTGCCTTGCATGACGATGTGGCCGTTCTCCAGCACATAGCCGCGGTCGGCGAGCTTGAGCGCCTGATTGGCGTTCTGCTCGACGAGGAAGATGGTCACGCCATCCTCGCGCAGCTGCTCGATGATGTCGAAGATCTGCTGGATGATGATCGGTGCCAGGCCTAGTGACGGCTCGTCGAGCAGTAGTAGCTTCGGCTTGCTCATCAGCGCACGACCGATGGCAAGCATCTGCTGCTCGCCGCCAGACATGGTGCCGGCGCGCTGCGCGAGGCGCTCCTCGAGACGGGGAAACAGGTGCAGTACCTTGTCCAGCTGTTGTTGGTTGTCGGCCTTGTTGCCGAAGAACCCGCCCATGGCAAGGTTTTCCTCGACGGTCAGGCGCGCGAACACCCGGCGTCCCTCGGGGACCACCGCGATGCTCTTGCGCATGATGTCGCAGCTCTGCTGGCCGACCAGCTCCTCGCCCTCATAACGGATGCTGCCGCTGGCGGCCTGCGGCGAACCGCAGAGCGTCATCAGCAGGGTCGACTTGCCGGCACCGTTGGCACCGATCAGCGTGACGATCTCACCCCGCTCGACGTTGATGCTGACGTCGTGCAGCGCTTGGATCTTGCCGTAGAAGGTTGAGACGTTTTCGAAAGACAGCATGCTCACGCCTCCCCCAGATAGGCTTTGATCACGTCCGGATTGTTGCGAATCTGATCCGGCGTTCCGTCCGCCAGGGGCGTGCCCTGGTTGATGACGTAGATGTGGTCGGAAATGCTCATCACCAGCTTCATGTCATGCTCGATCAGCAGGACGGTCACTCCGTGCTCTTCGCGCAGCAGGGTGATCAGGGCCTTGAGATCTTCGGTTTCCTTCGGATTAAGGCCGGCGGCGGGCTCGTCGAGCATAAGGATGTGCGGCCGCGTCATCATGCAACGGGCGATTTCCAGGCGGCGCTGCTGGCCGTAGGCGAGGGTGCCCGCCGGGCGGTTGGCGACGTCGGTGAGGTTCACCTGTTCCAGCCAGTGGGCGGCGAAGTCCATGGCCTCGCGTTCGCTCTGGCGGAACGCCGGGGTCTTCAGCAGGCCGGCGAGGAAGTTGGTGTTCAGGTGCCTGTGTTGCGCCACCAGCAGGTTTTCCACCGCCGTCATGTCTTTGAACAGACGGACGTTCTGGAAGGTGCGCACCACGCCCTGACGCGCGATCTTGTGGCCGGGCAGACCGTGGATCGGCGTGCCGTCGAGGAGGATCTCCCCCGCGGTGGGCTGATAGAAGCCGGTCAGGCAGTTGAATACTGTGGTCTTGCCGGCACCGTTGGGGCCAATCATCGAAACCACTTGCTTGTCGTGTACCGTCAGCCCCACCTCGTTGACAGCCAGCAGGCCGCCGAAACGCATCATCAGGCCGCGTACTTCTAGAATCGGGCGGCTCATTGCTTCAACTCCAGGTGTGGGCGTTGCATCGGCAGCAGGCCTTGCGGACGCCAGATCATCATCAGCACCATCAAGGCGCCGAACATCAACATCCGATACTCGCTGAACTCACGCATCAGTTCGGGCAGCAGGATCATTACGATGGCGGCCAGGATCACCCCGAGTTGCGAGCCCATGCCACCCAGCACGACGATGGCGAGGATGATCGCCGACTCGATGAAGGTGAACGATTCCGGCGACACCAACCCCTGCCGTGCGGCGAAGAAGCTGCCGGCGAAACCGGCGAAGGTGGCGCCGAGCGTGAAGGCCGAGAGCTTGATCACGGTCGGGTTCATGCCCAATGCGCGGCACGCAATCTCGTCCTCGCGCAGCGCTTCCCAGGCGCGGCCGATCGGCATGCGTAGCAGGCGGTTGATCACGAACAGGGTCAGCAGTACGAGCAGCAGGGCGATCAGGTAGAGGAAGATCACCTTGTTCACCGAGTTGTAGGCCACCCCGAAATACTCGTGGAAGGTCTGCATGCCCTCGGCGGCGCGGCGATCGAACGACAGGCCGAACAGGGTCGGTTTGTCGATGCCGCTGATGCCGTTCGGGCCGCCGGTGATTTCGGTCATGTTGCGCAGCAGGATGCGGATGATCTCGCCGAAGCCGAGGGTAACGATGGCCAGATAGTCACCGCGCAGGCGTAGTACCGGGAAACCCAGCAGGAAGCCGAACAGCGCCGCCATCGCCCCGGCGATTGGCAATGCGGTCCAGAAACCGACCCCGTAGTAGTGCGAGAGCAGCGCGTAGGTGTAGGCGCCCACGGCATAGAAGCCGACATAGCCCAGATCCAGCAGGCCAGCCAGGCCGACGACGATATTCAGGCCGAGACCGAGCATCACGTAGATCAGGATCAGCGTGGCGATATCCACCGCGCCACGCGAGCCATAGAACGGCCAGGCCAGGGCGACGACCACCAGCGCGAGGATGATCCAGCGCTGGGTCGACGGCAGGGTTAAGAAGCTGCCGGCCCCGGCTGGAATGCTCGGCAGACTCGGGCTGGCGGCCCAGCCGGCTGCCAGATGTGTGCGCAGTAGCTGCCAGACGAACATGGCGACGGCGCACGCGGCGATGATCCAGAAGGTCGAGGCCTGTGCGCCATGAACCTCGACCTTGATGCCCACGGTGGTGAGTTTCAGGCCGAACACCGGCACCGCGACGGCGATGACCAGCAGGGCGCTGAAGAAGGCTGTGCGAAGATTGCGCGTCATACCTTTTCCACCTCCGGGCGGCCGAGAATGCCGGTGGGGCGGAAGAGCAGGACGAGCACCAGCAGGCTGAAGGCCACCACGTCCTTGTACTGATCGCCGAAGATGTCGGCACCGAACGCCTCGGCCACACCGAGCACCAGACCGCCTAGCATGGCTCCGGGGATACTGCCGATGCCGCCGAGTACCGCCGCGGTGAACGCCTTGATGCCAGCGAGGAAGCCGATGTGCGGGTTGATCACGCCGTATTGCATGCTGATCAGTACGCCGGCGACGGCCGCCAGCGCTGCACCGATGACGAAGGTCAGAGCGATGATGTTGTTGGTGTTGATACCCAGCAGGTTGGCCATCTTGATGTCTTCGGCACAGGCGCGGCAGGCGCGTCCCAGTCGCGAACGCGAGATGAACAGCGTCAATCCGTACATGGCGATGAAGGTCACGATGAAAATCGCTACCTGCATGTAGGAAACCGTCACGCCGTTCATGGTGCTTTCACCGAGCACGAAGTTGCCCGGCATCAGGTTGGGAATGGCCTTGTCCTTGGAGTCCTGCGCCAGCAGCACGACGTTCTGCAGCAGAATCGACATGCCGATCGCGGAGATCAGCGGAATCAGCCGGTTGCTGCCGCGCAGCGGGCGATAGGCTACCCGTTCGATGCTGTAGCCGTAGGCGCTGGTGACGATCATGCTGGCGACAAAGGCGCCGATCATCAGGATCGGCAGGGCATCGAGGCCCATCATCGATAGCCCGATGATCGCGATGAAGGCGACGTACGAGCCGATCATGTAAACCTCGCCGTGGGCGAAGTTGATCATCCCGATGATGCCGTACACCATGGTGTAGCCGATGGCGATCAAGGCATAGGTACTGCCAACGGTGAGCCCGTTGATCAGCTGTTGTAGGTAATGGTAAAGCTCAGGCATCACTGCTCTCCGAACTCCCTGCATCCCACGCCGGCCGGCTGTGCTGCCCTCTTCGAACACGCTGCGCTCCATCGAGCAGCGTCACTGCTGTACGGCACCCTGCGGATCACGCAGGACTCCGGTTCGAGGCGGGCCTGCTGTTCAGGCCGCTCGTCATGGTCGTAGGTATGGCAAGGCAGGCCCGGGGCTTGTGGCTGGGCCTGCCTGCTAAAACAAAGCCCACTACGGTCACGCAGTGGGCTTTGCAGGTTAGGTGAAGATTACTTGGCTTCGGTTTTGGTGCCGTCCTGGTGCCATTCGTAGACGACGAAGTTGAAGTTCTTCAGGTCGCCTTTCTCGTCGAATGCCAGCGAGCCGGTCGGGGTTTCGAAGGTGTTGCTACGCAGTGCCTCGGCCACCTTGTCGGTGTCGGTACTGCCGGCTTTCTCGATACCCTCGGCGATCACCTGAACGGCGGCGTAGGCCGGGAACACGAACGGGCCGCTCGGATCCTGCTTTTTGGCCTTGAAGGCTTCGACGAGCTGCTGGTTCTTCGGATCCTGATCGAACGACTTAGGCAGGGTCACTAACATGCCTTCGGAGGCTGGGCCGGCGATGGCGGAAATCTCCGAGTTGCCGACGCCTTCCGGCCCCATGAAGCGCACGGTCAGCCCTTTCTCCTTGGACTGGCGCAGCAGCAGGCCCAGTTCCGGGTGGTAGCCGCCGTAATAGACGAAATCCACGCCTTCACGCTTGAGTTTGGCGATCAGCGAGGAGAAATCCTTGTCGCCGGCGTTGATGCCCTCGAACAGACCGACCTTGATGTTCTTGCTTTCCAGCGTCTGCTTGACTGCGGTGGCGATGCCTTCGCCGTACTGCTGCTTGTCATGGATGACCGCAACATTCTTCGGTTTGACGTGGTCGGCGATGAAATTGCCGGCGGTCGGGCCTTGCAGGCTGTCCAGGCCAATGGTGCGGAAGATCAGCTGATAGCCGCGCGAGGTGATGTCCGGGCTGGTGGAGGCCGCGGTGATCATCAGGATGCCTTCGTCTTCGTAGATATCGGAAGCGGGCTGGGTAGAGCTGGAGCACAGGTGGCCGACGACGAACTGAACACCGTCGTTGACGATCTTGTTGGCGACCGCGACGGCCTGTTTCGGATCGCAGGCGTCGTCATAGCGCACGCCCTCGAGTTGCTGGCCGTTCACCCCGCCAGCCTTGTTGATCTGCTCGATGGCCATTTCGGCACCGATGAACTGCATGTCCCCGTATTGCGCTACCGGTCCGGTCACCGGACCAGCCAGGCCGATGCGGATGCTGTCGGCGGCTAGTGTGTAGCTTGCGGCGCCACTCAAAGCGAGGGCGAGAAAAAGTTTGGACAGACGCTGGTTGCTCTTCATATGCGCTCCACTTGCATCATTATTGTTTGGATCCTGCGTGTCGCAGAGGCGTTAAGGGGCGAACGTCCCGAAACGGTGCGGCAACTGTACCGGTACAGTGTAGAAGTGTCTTCCTCGTTTGCACAGCCGGCAGGATCAACCCGATTTGATGGGATTCAAGGCGGCGGTATGATTGCGCCCCTTTGATCTGGTGCCTCCCATGACTGACCAAGCAAGCACTCTCTATGCCAAGCTGCTGGGCGAAACGGCCTCGATTACCTGGCAGGAATTGCAGCCGTTCTTCGCCCGTGGCGCGCTGCTGCAGGTGGCGAGCGATTTCGATCTCGTCGAAGTGGCGCTCGCCGTCGCGCAGGATGACCGGACGAAGGTCGCCGCCTGGCTCGGCGGTGGTCAGCTGCTGAAGATGGACGCTACCCAGGCGCAGGACTGGCTGGAACGCGATCCTGACCTGTGGGCGGTGGTCGTCGCGCCCTGGGTCTTGGTACAGGAGCGGAGCACGCGGCCGGCAGTGCACTGAATCAGGGCATTGGGTCTCGCACGACGATCACAGCGGCGATTAACCTCTGACCCAGCGCTGGCGCGCCCAGCTGCTGAGGGAATCCACCGCGAGCACCATCAGCAGCATCGCGAGAATGACGGTGGACGCCTGGGCTTCCTGGAACAGGCTGAGGCTCATGTAGAGCATCTGACCCAGGCCGCCGGCGCCGACGAAGCCGAGCACGCTGGCCATGCGGATGTTGTTTTCCCAGCGATACAGCGTGTAGGCCACCAGCTGCGGCCAGAGGGTCGGCAATGTGCCGTAGCAGAAGGCGACGACCCGCCCGCTACCGTGCAGCCGCAGGGCTTCGGCCGGAGCGGGCGGGGTGTTTTCCAGTGCCTCGGCGAACAGCCGGCCGAGCACTCCGGCGGTGTGCAGGGCCAGCGCGAGGGTGCCTGCATTCGGGCCGAGCCCGGCGGCCAGTACCATCAGCGCCGCCCATACCAGTTCGGGAACTGCGCGCAGGGCATTGAGCAGGAGTCGCGATGCTGCTTGCGCGGGTCTACCGCAGCGTCCGGCGGCGGGCAGTGCCAGCAGCAGGCCTAGCAGAGCGGCGAGCAACGTGCCGATGGCTGACATCGCCAGGGTTTCCAGTGCGCCGTGGCCGATGGCGCGTAGGTGCGCTGGCGACAGATCAGGATCGAGGAAGCCTGCAGCATACCCGGCCATCTGCCCGAACCCTTCGCGGCTGAGCAGTGTGGCGGTTTCCAGTTGCAGGAAGGCAAAGGCGGCGACGACTGCAGCGATCAACGCCAGTGGGATGAGCAGGCGGAGCAGCGCTGTCATGCGAACCTCCAGCGCAGCAGCCGGCTCAGCAGGTCGGCCAGCAGCACCAGTAACAGGAAGGTCAGCAGCATGCTGGCAACCTCTCCGCCGGCGAACATGCGCATCGACAGATCCATCTGCTGGCCCAGCCCGCCGGCGCCGACGAAACCCATCACCACCGAGGCGCGCACGGCGCACTCCCAGCGATAGACCGAATACGACAGCATCTCCGCAGTTGCCTGAGGCAGCACGCCGTAGCAGAACGCTTGCAGGCGCGAACTGCCGGCCACCAGCAGGGCCCGCGCCGGTTGCGGGTCGACCGACTCGAAGATCTCCGCATAGACCTTGCCGAGCATGCCAGCGTAGGTAATGGCGATGGCCAGCACCCCGGCGGTCGGACCGAGGCCCACGGCACGGACGAACAACAGCGCCCAGACGATTTCCGGAATGCTGCGCAGCACGATCAACAGTGCACGTACCGGCCAGCGCAGGGCCTGCGCCCACCACACCGGCTGACCACCATGCGCGAGTGCCGAGATCGACAGAGCGCGAGTCGCGAGCAAGGCGCAGGGGAGTGCGATCGCCAGCGCCAGCGCCATGCCGGCCGTGGCGATGGCCAGAGTTTCCAGCGTTGCTTGCGTCAGCAGTGCAAGGAACTCCATGCCGTGTTCGGGTGGCCAGAAGCTGGCGAGAAACAGTCCCATGGTGTCGGCATTGCTGCCGTCGAACAGCACGCCAAGGTCGAGCTCGCTCAGCGACAGCCCGGGCCATAGCAACCCCAGCGCCCCCAGCGTCAACAGCAGGCGTGGTGCGGCGGCAGGATCGCGCGATGCGGCGGGATTCAGCATCGTGGAATATGCAGGGCAGAACTGGGCATCGCCGCCGGTGGAGGCGAGTGTTCCACCAGCTGCTCGTTGGCGTAGAGCATCGTCAGCTCGTCCGGGCTGAGCGCAGCGGCGGGCTTGTCGAACAGAATGCGCCCATCGCGTACACCGACGATGCGTGGAAAGTGCTGCAGCGCCAGTTCCACTGCATGCAGGCTGGCCAGCAGGGTGGCATTACGTTGCTGTGCTTCGTGATTGAGTACACCGAGGGTGTAGCTGGCGAGTACCGGGTCCATGGCGGACACCGGTTCGTCGGCGAGGATCAGCTCGGGCGCCTGGTAGAGCACACGGGCGATGCCGATGCGCTGCAACTGGCCACCGGATAGCTGGTCGCAGCGCATGTACAGCTTGTCAGCCAGGTCCAACCGAGCGAGTGCTTCGGCGGCGCCCTGGCGATCCAGCGGGTAGAGCAGGCTGAGCAGGCTTCTGCCGAGCGACCACTGACCGAGACGGCCGGCCAGCACGGCCGTGACGACCCGCTGGCGGGGCGGCAGCGGTGGTGCCTGGTGGACCAGGCCGATGCGCGCCCGCAGCCGCTGCCGCGCGGAGCCTGAAAGATTCCAGGGCTGTTGGCCGAGCAGTTCCAGCTCGCCTCGATCGGGTCTGAGCGCCGTGGCCAGCAGGCGCAGCAGGGTGGTCTTGCCTGCGCCGGAAGGGCCGATGATGGCGATGCGCTCGCCCTGAGCGACCCGCAGATCAATATCGCGCAGCGCGGCCTGGCCGTTGGCGTGGGTGTGACCCACGCCGCTCAGGCTGAGTGTCACTTCAGCAGGCCGGCAGCGCGTGCGGCTTCCTCGATGCCTTGGTAGTTCTCCGGCCGGGTCTCGATGAAGCGGCTCGCCGCCTGCAGGTCGAGGATCGCCTTGTGCTCCGGGTTGGCCGGATCGAGGGCGAGGAATGCCGCCTTGATCTTCTCGACGAGTGCCGGCTCAAGGGTGCCGCGCACGGTCCAGTTGTAGTCGTAGTAGGGCGGGGTAGTGGCGATCACGCGGACCTTGTCGGTGTTCACCTTGCCAGCGGCGACCAGCTTGTCCCACACCGAGGCGTTGAGCACGCCGGCGTCCGCCTTGCCGGCTTCGACCCAGGCGGCGGTGGCGTCATGCGCGCCGGAATAGGCGATGCGCTTGAAATACTTCTCCGGCTCGATGCCGTCCTTGAGCATGAAATAGCGCGGCATCAGGCTGCCGGATGTCGAGGACACCGAGCCGAAGGCGAAGGTCTTGCCCTTGAGGTCCTGCAGCGATTTCACCGCGGGGTCGGCGGTGATGAACTTGCTGGTGAACTGCTCATCCTGCTCGCGCTGCACCAGCGGGATGGCATTGCCGGTCTTCAGGCGCGTCTGCACGAAGGTGAAGCCGCCCAGCCAGGCCATGTCCAGGCGATCGGAGGCCAGCGCCTCGACCACGGCGGCGTAGTCGGATACCGGGGTGAATTTCACCGGCATGCCGAGCTCCTTCTCCAGGTACTCGCCCAGTGGCTTGAACTTGCGGATCAGCTCGGTGGGGGCTTCGTCGGGGATCGCGGAAACCCGCAGGGTTTCGGCGGCTTGGATGGCGGTGACGGACAGGGACAGGGCAAAGCCGGCGACGGCTGCCAGGGAGCGCTTGAGCATTGAGGGTTCTCCGGTTCAATGGCGGAAAAAGCGCTGCGATTATAGGAGCAGACGGCCGTGGTTAGCCACGGCATGTTTTCCGGCGCGCTTGCAGCGCTAGAATCAGCGCCTTCGCCGTTTCGAGGAGCCGCTCCATGTCCACGCTGCCAACCCTTGCTTTCGCCGGTATCGGCTTGATGGGCCTGCCGATGTGTCGCCGCCTGCTGGCGGCCGGTTATCGCCTGACGGTGTGGAACCGCTCGCCAGACAAATGCGCGCCACTGGTCACGCTGGGCGCCACGGCGGTGGCAACGCCGGCCGAGCTGTGTGCCGCGGACATCGTGTTGTTGTGCCTGGCCGACACGGCGGCGGTACGCGAGGTAGTGTTCGGCAAGGCCGGCATCGCCGAGGGTGGCAAGCCCGACAAGTTGCTGGTGGACCATTCCAGTCTGGAGCCGACCGCCACGCGTGACATGGCCGCTGAGCTGGAGTTTCGCAGCGGCATGCGCTGGGTGGACGCGCCGGTGTCTGGCGGCACTGCGGGCGCCGAGGGCGGCAGCCTGGCGATCATGGCTGGCGGCCGCGTCGAGGACGTCGAGCGCGTGCGGCCCGTGCTGATGCATCTGGGGCAGCGCCTGACCCGCATGGGTGAGGTCGGTGCCGGTCAGGTGAGCAAGGTGTGCAACCAGATGATCGTAGCCTGCAATGCGCTGGTGATCGCCGAGGTGGTGGCCCTGGCCGAGCGCGCCGGAGTCGATGCCAGCCTGCTGGCGCCGGCGCTGGCGGGCGGCTTCGCCGACTCCCGGCCGCTGCAGATCCTCGCCCCGCAGATGGCGGCGAGCGAGTTCGAGCCGGTGAAGTGGCACGTGCGCACGTTGCTCAAGGACCTCGATACGGCGGTGAAACTGTCCCGCGAGCAGGGTTCGGCGACGCCACTGAGCGGGCTGGCGGCGCAGTTGATGCGGCTGCACGGCAGCCAGGGCAACCTGGAGCGTGATCCGGCGACGCTGGTGCAGATGTATCGGGAGGGCTGCCTGTGAGGATCGCGGCCAACCTGTCGTTGCTGTTCACCGAGCTCCCTCTTGCCGAGCGTATCCTGGCTGCCCGTACGGCCGGTTTCGATGGTGTGGAAATCCAGTTTCCTTACGAGCTCCCGGCCATCCGCCTGAAGGAACTGCTCGAGCGCGCCGGACTGCCGCTGGTGCTGATCAACCTCCCGGCCGGCGACCTGATGCAGGGAGGCCCCGGCCTGGCGGCGGTGCCGCAGCGCCAGGCCGAGTTCGAGGCTGCGCTGCAGGAGGCGTTGAGCTATGCGCTGATGGTTCGTCCGAGTTTTGTCAACGTGCTGCCGGGGCGGCTGGGAGAAGGTGTCGAGCGCGAGGAAGCGCTGGAGACCCTCGAACACAACCTGTGGATGGCCGCCGATGCCTTCGACCTGCTCGGCATCCGCGTGCTCTGCGAGGCGATCAACCCGCTGGACATGCCGGGGTTTCTGGTCAACAGCGCCGCCGATCTCGCCGCCTTGCTGGAGCGCGTCAATCATCCCAACTGCCAGGCGCAGCTGGACTTCTATCACATGGCCCGACAGGGGCTGGATCTGGCCGGGTGCGTCGCGCAGCTGCGCGGTCGCATCGGCCATGTGCAATTCGCCGACTGCCCCGGACGTGGCGCACCGGGCAGCGGTGCGATCGATTTCGCCCCGGCGCTGCAGGCGCTGCAGGCGAGCGGCTACCAGGGCTGGCTGGGTGCCGAGTACAAGCCGGGCGAGCAGGGCACTGCGATGAGTCTGGGCTGGCTGGCCGATTGGCAGGCGCGCTGAGCCATCGCGCGGCATAAGCGCAGGTGATGTTCGCAGACGACAGGGGAGTCAGGTTCTAGAGTCTCGATGGAGTCCCGGCTGGTCTGTGGCCGGTTAAAACAAGAACAATCGAGACCGACATCATGCAGCCTTCCACCCAAGCTACGAACGCCTGGCGCGTGCTGTTCCTGCTGTTTCTGGCGAACCTGTTCAACTTCTTCGACCGCACCATCCCGGCGATCATCGCCGAGCCGATCCGCCTGGAATGGAATCTCAACGACTTTCAGCTTGGTCTGATCGGCACCGCATTCACCATCGTCTACGCAATCGCCGGCGTGCCGCTGGGACGTATGGCGGACCTCGGTTCGCGTCGCAAAATCATGGGCTGGGGGCTGACAGTCTGGAGCGGCCTGACTGCCGTCAACGGGATGGCCTGGAATTTCTGGAGCTTCCTGCTCGTGCGCATGGGCATCGGCATCGGTGAGGCCAGCTATGCGCCAGCGGCGAACTCGCTGATCGGCGACCTGTTCCCGGCGCACAAGCGCTCCCGCGCCATGGGTATCTTCATGCTGGGGTTGCCGCTGGGGTTGCTGCTGGCGTTCTTCACCATCGGCTCGATGGTCGAGGCGTTCGGCAGCTGGCGTGCGCCGTTCTTCATCGCGGCGGTGCCTGGCTTGGTGCTGGCGCTGTTCATCTTCCTGATCAGGGAGCCGCAGCGTGGTGCCGCCGAAACTGTCCGGGTCTCGCAGGCGCCGGTGCAACAGCCGGTGCGCAAGGTGCTGGCGATTCGCACCTTCTGGTGGCTGGTGCTGGCCGGGCTGGCCTTCAACTTCGCGACCTATGCCTGCAATGCCTTCATGGTCCCGCTGCTGATGCGCTATCACGCCGTGCTGCTGGTTGAGGCGTCGGTCGCCACCGGGGTGATCGTCGGGTTGACCGGCCTGATCGGCCTGACGCTGGGGGGCTGGATTGCCGACCGCATTCATCAGCGCTTCGCCCGCGGCCGTCTGGTGTTCGCCGCGGTGAGCATGCTGATCGCCACGCTCGCGACCGGCTACGCGCTGCTCGCCGGGCGCATCGAGGTCGGGGTGTTCGTCGCGGTGTTCAGCATCGGCTGGCTGTTCTCCTACAACTTCTACACCTGCGTCTACACCGCGATCCAGGACGTGGTCGAGCCGCGCCTGCGGGCCACCGCCATGGCGCTGTTCTTCGCCGGGCTTTACCTGCTCGGGGGTGGCATGGGCACGGTGGTGGTGGGGCTGCTCTCGGATCATTTTGCCGAGGCGGCGATGGTCGCGGCGGGTGCCAGCGAGATGAGCGAGGCCTTCCGCGCCGAAGGCCTGCACGGGGCGATGTACCTGATCCCGGCATCGCTGTTGCTGACCATGGTGTTCCTGTTCCAGGCATCGCGGACGTTCTGTGCCGATGCCAAGCGCATGACTGCCGGGATGACCGCCGATGCGCCCGGCGCGGAGGCGGTGCCCGCCTGATTCGGTGTTGCGTTATGGGGTTTGTGCCCGGACCAGCGATGGCCGGGCATTTTTTCGCCTGGATCAAGCCATTGAGGGGCCAGCCGACGATAGGCCTGCATCGGCGGGCCGCCTCCTTTACACTGCGCGGCCGTTTTTTCTGTACCCGCGGACCACGCCATGCTCAACGCTTCACCCGCCCGCGCCTGCGGCATCGATTTCGGCACCTCCAATTCCACGGTCGGCTGGTGGCGACCCGATGTCGACCCATTGATCGCGCTGGAAGGTGAGCAGCCGACGCTGCCCTCGGTGGTGTTCTTCAACCTCGAAGAGCGCCGGCCGGTCTACGGTCGCCAGGCGCTGAACGAATACCTGGAGGGCTACGAAGGCCGGCTGATGCGCTCGCTCAAGAGCCTGCTGGGTTCCAAACTGCTGAAAAGCGAAACCACGGTGCTCGGCAGTGCCATGCCGTTCAAGGAAATCCTCGGACTGTTCCTCGGCACCCTCAAGCAGCGCGCCGAAGCGGTGGCCGGGCGGCCGTTCGAGGAAGTGGTGCTGGGGCGCCCGGTGTTCTTCGTCGATGACGATGCTCAGGCCGACCGTGAGGCCGCGGATACCCTGGCCGCCGCGGCGCGCAAGATCGGCTTCAGGGAGGTGTCCTTCCAGTACGAACCGATCGCCGCGGCGTTCGACTACGAGTCGCGCATTCAGCAGGAAGAACGCGTGCTGATCGTCGATATCGGTGGCGGTACCTCGGACTTCTCCCTGGTACGCCTGTCGCCAGAGCGGCGCGGCGCGGATGATCGTCAGGCGGACATTCTCGCCACCGGCGGCGTACATATCGGTGGTACCGACTTCGACAAGCAGCTCAGTCTGCACGGCGTGATGCCGCTGTTCGGCTATGGCAGCCGGATGAAAAGCGATGCGCCGATGCCCACCAGCACCCATCTCAACCTCGCCACCTGGCACACCATCAACGCGGTCTACGCGCCGGCCTCGCAACGTGCGCTGCAGAGCATGCGCTACGACATCGTCGACCCTACCGGCATCGATCGGCTGTTTCGTTTGATCGAGCAGCGCGCCGGGCACTGGCTGGCCATGCAGGTGGAGCAGGGCAAGATCGAATTGACCGAGCAACAGCGCTTCCCCATCGACTTCCAGCGTATCGAGCCGGACCTGCACGCCGAGCTGACCCGCGACGGTTTCGAAAGCGCCATCGCACCGCTGCTCGAACGTATCGGTGGCAGCATCGGTCAGCTGCTGACGGACGCCGGCGTGCGTCACGATGAGGTCGACACGGTGTTCTTCACCGGCGGCTCGAGCGCTATTCCGGCGATGCGTCAGGGCGTCGCCAGCTTGTTGCCGCGCGCCCGCCACGTGGAGGGCAACCGCTTCGGCAGTATCGGCAGCGGATTGGCCATCGAGGCGCGCAAGCGTTACGGTTGAGGCGGGGTCGCAGACGTCATGAGCTGAAACACAATCTTTCCGCTAGTGACATCAACGTCGGGTATAGCCTACGGGTCCCAAAAAGGTTGCTCACCGGAGCGTCTGCATTGCGAGGGAACCGTCATGGCTTATCGAATACGCCCTGGGCGAAACGCTGCTAAGGAGCTGCGCAAGGCTGCGCTGGAGCGTCTCGGCAAGGCGATCCAGGCGCTCTGCGCCGAGCCGGCCGAGCGCGCGGAGGGCGTCCATCAGGCGCGCAAGCGCTTCAAGGAGCTGCGCGCGCTGCTGCGGCTGGTGCGCGAACCTCTCGGCGCTCGCTTCGCCGTCGATAACCGCCGCCTGCGCGATGCGGGGCGCCGTCTGGCTGAGTCACGCGATGCCTCGGCGATGCTGGAAAGCTGGGAGGCGCTGGCGCGGCGCAACCACCCCTTGTTCGTGAGCGAGCCGTTCCGCCAGATCCGTGCCGGTCTGCAGCAGCGTGCGGCCCCGGACGGTGAGGTGCATGCCGAGTTCGAAACGGAAGTGGCGCAGGTGCTGAGCGAGCTGCATGCGCTGACCCAGGATGTGCGGCATTGGAAGCTGGCGGGCAAGGGCTTCGGACTCGTCGCCGGCGGTCTGCGCCGTACCTATGCCGATGGCGTGCGGGAGTTGGCTCGCGCCGAGAAAGACGGCACGGATGAGTTACTTCATGAGTGGCGCAAGCGAGTGAAGGATCACTGGTACCACTGCCAGCTGCTGTCGCCGTGCTGGCCGGCGGCCCTGGACAGCCGCGTCGATCAGCTCAAGCAGGTTGCTGATGCCCTGGGTGACGACCACGACCTGGCGATGATGCTGCAGCTGATGCAGCGCGAGCCTGAGCTGTTCGGCATGCCGGAAACTCGCGAAGAACTGCAGCGTTGTATCGAACGGCGTCGCGCGCAGTTGCAGCAGCAGGCCCTGCGTCTGGGGCGCCGGCTTTATGCCGAGGCACCGAACGCGCTGCAGGCACGAATCGGCGCCTACTGGCGCATTGCTCGCGCCGAGCAGGGCTGAAAGAAACGGTTTGGTGCGCGACAGCGCACCATGCCCGAATTGTCGTTTCAGCCGGCGACCAGCACCCGAATCGCTTCCAGACGCAGCGCGGCCTTGTCCAGTGCCGCCAGACCGTCCTCGCGTTGCTGGCGCAGGGCTTGGATCTCGCTGTCACGCACGCTCGGGTTGACGGTCTGCAAGGCGATCAGGCGTGCCAGCTCCTCGTCCAGCCCGGCCTTGAGTTTGCGCTGCGCCTCCGCGACCCGCTCGGTATGGCGAGGCACGATCTTGCTTTCGGCGGCAGCGATCTGCACGGCGAGCACGTCACGCTGGGCCTGAACGAACTTGTTGGCGCTGGCCCGCGGCACGCTTTCCAGCTGATCGTTGAGGGTCTCGAAGGCGACCTTCGAGGCCAGGTCGTTGCCATTGCCGTCGAGCAGACAGCGCAGCGCCAACGGCGGCAGGAAGCGGCTCAGCTGCAGCGCACGCGGCGCCACCACTTCGCTGACGAACAGCAGTTCGAGCAGGACGGTGCCGGGCTTGAGCGCCTTGTTCTTGATCAGCGCCACCGCGGTGTTGCCCATCGAGCCGGACAGCACCAAGTCCATGCCACCCTGCACCATCGGATGTTCCCAGGTGAGGAACTGCATGTCCTCGCGCGCGAGGGCCTGGGCGCGATCGTAGGTGATGGTCACCGCCTCGTCGTCGCCGAGCGGGAAGCTGGCGTCCAGCATCTTCTCGCTGGGGCGCAGCACCAGGGCGTTCTCGGAGTGATCCTCGCTGTCGATGCCGAAGGCGTCGAACAGTTGTTCCATGTAGATCGGCAGGGCGAACTGGTCGTCCTGCTCCTCGATGGCTTCGACCAGCGCCTTGCCCTGTTCGCCGCCGCCGGAATTGAGTTCCAGCAAGCGGTCGCGACCGCTGTGCAGCTCGGCTTCCAGCCGCTCGCGCTCGGCGCGGGCCTCGTCGAGCAGCCGCTGGAAGGCCTCGTCGTCGCCTTCTTCCAGCTGCGCCAGCAGGCGCGGGCCGAACTGGTGCTGCAGGGCGTTGCCGGTCGGACAGGTGCTGAGGAAGGCATTCAGCGCCTGGTGGTACCACTGGAACAGCCGCTCCTGCGGGTTGTTCTCCAGATACGGCACGTGCACCTGGATCTCGTGCTGCTGACCGATCCGATCGAGGCGGCCGATGCGCTGCTCGAGCAGGTCCGGATGCGCCGGCAGGTCGAACAGCACCAGATGATGGCTGAACTGGAAGTTGCGACCTTCACTGCCGATCTCGGAGCAGATCAGCACCTGCGCGCCGAACTCCTCGTCGGCGAAATAGGCCGCGGCGCGGTCGCGCTCGAGGATGCTCATGCCCTCGTGGAACACCGTGGCGGGAATGCCGGAACGCACGCGCAGGGCGTCCTCCAAGTCCAGCGCGGTTTCGGCGTGGGCGCAGATCACCAGCACCTTGTACTTCTTGAGCATCTTCAGGGTGTCGATCAGCCATTCGACGCGCGGGTCGAACTGCCACCAGCGGTTGCCCGCTTCGCCATCGTCCTGCTGGCTCTGGAAGGCCACTTCGGGATACAGCTCGGCATGCTCGCCCAGCGGAAGTTCCAGGTACTCGACCGGGCAGGGTAGCGGATAAGGGTGCAGCTGACGCTCGGGGAAGCCCTGCACGGCGGCGCGGGTATTGCGGAACAGCAGGCGGCCGGTGCCGTGGCGGTCGAGCAGTTCGCGGATCAGCCGGCTGCTGGCCTCGACATCGCCGTCGGTCGCCGCGGCGAGCAGCGCCTCGCCTTCGGAGCCGAGAAAACCGTGGATGGTCTGATGCGCCTTGGCCGACAGACGACCGTCGTCAAGCAGCTCCTGTACCGCTTCGGCCACCGGCTGGTAGCTGGCGCTTTCGGCGCGGAAGGCTTCAAGGTCATGGAAGCGATTGGGGTCGAGCAGGCGCAGGCGGGCGAAGTGGCTGTCCAGGCCGAGCTGCTCCGGAGTCGCGGTGAGCAGCAGCACGCCAGGAATCACTTCGGCGAGCTGCTCGACCAGCTTGTATTCGGCACTGGCGCCTTCCGGATGCCAGACCAGGTGATGCGCTTCGTCGACCACCAGCAGGTCCCAGCCGGCGGCGAAGGCGGCGTCCTGCGCACGCTCGTCTTCCTTGAGCCACTCTAGCGATACCAGTGCGAGCTGGGTGTCTTCGAACGGGTTGCTGGCATCGCTCTCGATGAAACGCTCGGCATCGAACAGCGCGACTTCCAGATTGAAGCGGCGGCGCATCTCCACCAGCCACTGGTGCTGGAGGTTTTCCGGCACCAGGATCAGCACTCGGCTGGCGCGGCCGGAGAGCAGCTGGCGATGGATGATCAGGCCGGCCTCGATGGTCTTGCCCAGGCCTACCTCGTCGGCCAGCAGCACGCGCGGGGCGATGCGGTCGGCGACTTCCTTGGCGATGTGCAGCTGGTGCGCGATCGGTTGCGCACGCACACCGCCCAGGCCCCACAGCGATGACTGCAGCTGGGCGCTCTGATGCTGCAGGGTGTGGTAGCGCAGGCTGAACCAGGCAAGCGGATCGATCTGTCCGGCGAATAGGCGGTCGCTGGCCAGACGGAACTGGATGAAATTCGACAGCTGGGTTTCAGGCAGGGTGCGGGCTTCGTTCTGCGCGGTGAGACCGTGATAGACCAGCAGGCCGTCGACGTCGTCGACTTCGCGGACGGTCATTTTCCAGCCTTCGAAATGGGTGATCTCGTCACCGGGCACGAAGCGCACACGGGTCAGCGGAGCGCTGCGCGTGGCGTACTGACGGGTTTCGCCGGTGGCGGGATAGAGCACGGTGAGCATTCGCCCGTCGTGGGTCAGGATGGTTCCCAGTCCGAGTTCAGCTTCGCTGTCGCTGATCCAGCGTTGCCCCGGTAGATACTGCTGCGCCATGCTGCCTCCCGCTGTGAAAAAGCCGGCTATGGTAACGGAACGCCGCCTCAAGAGCGACGACAGCCGACTGCCTTGAGCCTGAAAGTGTAGCGGCCCTGCTACAGTGACGAGCAAGGGTTGCCCGAACGATCGACAGGATTTCCGCATGCTGCCACCTATCCCCTCAGGCGTCTTTCCAGTCAGTGCGCAGCAGGACGTGGTCAAACCGCGTCCTGACATCCAGCCCGTCACTCCGGTAGAGCCGGCCACCGGTGAAAGCGCGATCAGTCTGGACCGCCGTCATCCGCAGGAGGCCGAGCAGATGGCGCGTGACGAACAGCGTCGCCGACAGCGGCGCGGCCATACGCCCGAGGAGCTGGCCCAGGCCGCTCCGGATGAGGCTGTCGCAGCCGCAGATGGCTCCGACGAGTTGCCGCGCCAGGGCCTGTGGGTGGATGTCGAGGTCTGATTCGCGCGCTATGTCTATCGTCTCCGTCCATTAGTCGGGCACCGCATGTCTTCTTCGCAGCCGCTGGTGCTGCCCGATGCCGAGCTTCAATATCTGGCGCAGTGGGTTGGCCCGCCGCAGGCCGATGCCTGGCTCGCCGAGCTGATCGAGCAGACCCCGTGGGAGCAACCGCTGATCACGCTGTACGGTCGCCGAGTCGCGGTGCCGAGGCTGGTGGCCTGGTATGGCGATCCGCAAGCGCGTTACCGCTATTCCGGTCAGCGCCACGAACCACTGCCCTGGACGCCGCTACTTGCAGCGATTCGCGAGCGACTGCAGCAGGAGCTGAGGCGGCCGGTCAATGGTGTGCTGATCAACTACTATCGCGACGGGCGGGATGCCATGGGCTGGCACTCCGATGACGAACCGGAGCTGGGGCGCGAGCCGTTGGTGGCCTCGCTGAGCCTGGGGGCCACCCGGCGCTTCGATCTGCGGCGCAAGGGCAGCAGTCGCATCGAGCATTCCCTCGAGCTGGAACATGGTTCGCTACTGGTCATGAGCGGGGCGACCCAGCATCATTGGCAGCACCAGATCGCCCGAACTCGCAAAGTTCTGGCACCTCGCCTCAACCTGACCTTCCGCATGATTCACCACGGGCCCGAGCATGAGCAGTGACGACAAGCTGATCGATTTCAGCGCCGAGCGCGACAAGCGCATCCACGAGCAGAACGACAAGCGTCTTGCCGAGATGCGCAAGGCGTTCGAGCAAGCCTTGCCGCTGGGCAAGGCAAAGAAAAGTACGAAGAAGAAGCCGAAGAAACGCTGAAATCTGCTGCAGGCGAACTCGCTCGCCCTTGAGCGGGCAGCGGCCTGCGGCAGCCTGTCGCGCTGCGCACGCTGCCGTTGTTGTGAATGCCCACTGAATCCCCGTGTCGCCCGTCGTGCCGCGCTGCCGAGGCACCTTTCCAACGCCCGAAAGCCCCTGTTTTCTTGATCCAGATCAGTCGCCGAGCCGGCTTTTCGCAAGCTGTCCGCGGCTATTGACGTCGGTCAATTTTGTGAGGGGGGAGCAGGTTTAACTTGCAGCCATCGGACAGCGGAACAGCTACGGAGGAAGGTCTCATGTTCGTCGATAATGTGGTACTCGCAGGGGTGGTCACGGTCGGCCTGATGGTCGCTTTCCTCGGAGGTTTCGCATATTTCATCTGGCGGGACGCGCAAAAGAAAAAGCGCAGCTGATTCGCTAGTCCAAAAGAGCACGCAAGGCATTTAGGCGACCCTGGGTCGCCTTTTTTTTTGCCCTTTTTTTACGGCGCCACTGCTGTAAGCAGGCAGTGCGGGGCCGCCGCTTCACAACACACGGTGAGTGGCGGCGGTCTTCCCGGTACGCCTCAGCCGATGCTGATCGGCGGCAGCTCCTTCAGTTCCACCGTTTCCTCGCGGCGTGGCGCCAGTACTTCGGCTTCGCCGTCCACCACCTGCTCATTGTTCTGGTTGAACACCTGAGTGGCGATGCGTACGCGGTTTTTCGGCAGCTTTTCGAGGATCTCCAGACGCACGGTCAGAGTGTCGCCGAGCTTCACCGGGCGGGTGAACTTCATCACCTGTCCCAGATAGATAGTGCCCGGGCCCGGCAGGGTGCAGGCCACTGCGGCGCTTATCAGGGCGCCGCTGAACATGCCATGCGCGATGCGTTCCTTGAACAGGGTGCCGGCGGCGTACTCGGCATCCAGGTGAACCGGGTTGCGATCGCCGGACATGGCGGCGAACAGCTGAATGTCACGTTCGCCGACGGTCTTCTCGAAGCTCGCCTTCTGGCCTACTTCCAAAGCGGAGTAGGGCGTGCTGCTGATGGTATTCATGCTCGGTATGGATCCTTGGTCGCTGAAAACTGGACAGGTGTTCCCGGCGTCGAGACGCATGGGTCACGGTCTGACTGAAAGAGTGCGCTGCATTCTAGAGGCAAGCGTGCGGCTTGTCCCGGTATCTGGTACGCGCGCTCGGGACGACAGATTCACGATGGTGATGAGGGGGTGACCGCCCTTGCGCCGCGCCATCGACCTGCTAAGTTCGGGCTCAGCCCGCCGCGCGTGGGCCAGAACACTCTCAGGTCAAGAGGCTAATAACAATGCAACCTGAATTCTGGAATGACAAACGGCCTGCCGGCGTGCCGAACGAGATCGACCTGAGCGCCTATCGTTCAGTGGTCGAGGTGTTCGAGCGCGCCTGCAAGGTCCATGCGGATCGTCCGGCCTTCACCAACATGGGCGTAACCCTGACCTACGGCGATTTGGAACGCTATTCCTCGGCGTTCGCTGCCTGGCTGCAGAACCATACCGATCTGCAACCCGGTGACCGCATTGCCGTGCAGATGCCCAATTTGCTGCACTACCCGATCGCAGTATTCGGGGCGCTGCGCGCCGGGCTGGTAGTCGTCAATACCAACCCGCTGTACACCGTGCGGGAGATGCGCCATCAGTTTCAGGATTCCGGCGTGCGGGCACTGGTGTACCTGAACACCTTCGGCAAGCAAGTGCAGGAGGTGTTGGCTGACACCGATATCGAGCATCTGATCGAGGCGAGGATTGGTGATCTGCTGCCGTCGCTCAAGGGCGCGCTGGTCAACGCCGCGGTCAAGCACGTGAAAAAGATGGTGCCCGCCTACAACCTGCCGCAGGCCGTTTCCTTCAAGGGGCTGCTGCGCGAGGGGGCGCGACATAGCCTGCGACCCGTGCCGCTGAGTCTGGAACATATCGCCGTGCTGCAGTACACCGGCGGCACTACCGGGGTGGCCAAGGGTGCGATGCTCAGTCACGGCAATCTGGTGGCGAACATGCAGCAGGTGCGGGCGAACATGCAGCAGCTGGATGGCAACGGGCACCCGGTGATCAAGGAAGGCCAGGAGGTGATGATCGCGCCGTTGCCGCTGTATCACATCTATGCCTTCACCGTGAATTGCATGTGCATGATGGTGACCGGCAATCACAACGTTCTGATCACCAATCCCCGTGACATTGACGGCTTCGTCAAGGAGCTGCAGCGCTGGCGGTTCTCCGGATTCCTCGGGCTGAACACGTTGTTCGTCGCGTTGATGTCGCATCCAGGCTTTCGCAAGATCGATTTCTCCGCGCTGAAAGGCACCAATTCGGGTGGAACGGCGCTGGTTTCGTCGGCGGCCGAGCGCTGGCAGAACCTGACCGGTTGCACGGTGGTCGAGGGCTACGGGCTGACCGAAACGTCGCCGGTGGTCTGTGCCAACCCGCATGGCGAGCGGTCACGGCTGGGAACTGTGGGGTTGCCGGTTCCCGGTACGCTGCTCAAGGTGATCGACGATGATGGCAACGAACTGCCGCTCGGTGCGCGCGGTGAGCTTTGCGTGAAGGGTCCGCAGGTGATGAAGGGCTACTGGCAGCGGCCGGAGGCGACTGCTGAGGTGCTCGACGCCGACGGCTGGCTGAAAACCGGCGACATTGCGGTCATCGACGAGGACGGTTTCGTGCGCATCGTCGATCGCAAGAAGGACCTGATCATCGTTTCCGGCTTCAACGTCTATCCGAACGAGATCGAGGACGTGGTGATGGCGCATCCCAAGGTCGCCAGCTGCGCGGCGATCGGGGTGCCGGACGAGAGATCCGGCGAGGCGGTGAAGCTGTTCATCGTGCCGCGCGAGCCGGGGCTGACGGTCGACGAGCTGCAGGCCTACTGTCGCGAGAATTTCACCGGCTACAAGATGCCCCGTCATTACGTGTTCCGCGACTCGCTGCCGATGACGCCGGTGGGCAAGATCCTGCGCCGCGAGCTGCGCGACATCGCTTGACCCGGCGACCGCTCGGGATTTCTGGCGGAGCAGCGACAGAGTGACCGTGAAAATCAATCCGGTCACTTTGTGCCTGTCAGACGAGTAAATGGCTCTGTTCGGCCTGTTTCAAAGCTGCTAACCTCGGGCCGCTTTGTGCTGCTATCAGCAGCACAAAAGTTTACAAATCACAACAAAACAGCTGCCATTGTGTGCAGTGACGAAGCTGTCGCTTAGGAGTGGGGTCATGACCGAAAACTTCTGGAAGGATAAATATCCGGTTGGGGTTGCCAGCGAAATCAATCCCGACGAGTACCAGAACATCCAGGCAGTGCTGAAGCAATCCTGCGAGCGTTTCGCGGACAAGCCCGCCTTCAGCAATCTCGGCAAGACCCTGACCTACGGCGAGCTGTACAAGCTTTCTGGCGACTTCGCCGCCTATCTCCAGCAGCACACCGACCTGCAGCCGGGCGATCGTATTGCCGTGCAGCTGCCGAATCTCATCCAGTATCCGATCGTCGTCTTCGGCGCCATGCGTGCCGGGCTGATCGTGGTCAACACCAACCCGCTCTACACCGCGCGGGAGATGGAACACCAGTTCAACGACGCCGGCGCCAAGGCGCTGGTGTGTCTGGCCAACATGGCGCACCTGGCCGAGGAAGTGCTGCCCAAGACCGGGATCAGGCATGTCGTGGTCACCGAGGTCGGCGACATGCTGCCGCCGCTCAAGCGCATGCTGGTCAATGCCGTGGTCAAGCACGTGAAGAAGATGGTGCCGGCGTACCAGCTGCCGGCGGCGGTCAAATTCAACGATGCCATGGCGCGGGGCCGCGGCAAGCCGGTGCGCGAAGCCAATCCGACCGGCCAGGATGTCGCCGTGCTGCAGTACACCGGCGGTACTACCGGCGTGGCCAAGGGCGCCATGCTGACCCACCGCAACATCGTCGCCAACATGCTGCAGAATCGCGCGCTGATGGGCAGCACGCTGCAGGAAGGCTCGGAAGTGATGGTCGCGCCGCTGCCGCTGTATCACATCTACGCCTTCACCTTTCACTGCATGGCGATGATGCTGATCGGCGCGCACAACGTGCTGATCAGCAACCCGCGCGACCTGCCGACCTTCGTCAAGGATCTGGGCAACTACCGCTTTACCGGCTTCGTCGGCCTCAACACGCTGTTCGTCGCACTGTGCAACAATGAGGGCTTCCGCAAGCTCGACTTCTCGGCGCTCAAGCTCACCGTCTCGGGTGGCATGGCGCTGCAGTTGGCCACCGCCGAGCGCTGGAAGGCAGTCACTGGCTGCGATATCTGCGAAGGGTTCGGCATGACCGAAACCAGTCCGGTGGTATCGGTCAATCCGGTCGTTCGGATTCAGATCGGCACCATCGGCATCCCGCTGCCATCCACCGATTGCAAGGTCATCGACGATGACGGCAACGACCTGCCGATGGGCGCGATCGGCGAGCTGTGCGTGCGGGGCCCACAGGTGATGAAGGGCTACTGGCAGCGGCCGGACGCCACCGCAGAGATTCTCGACGCCGACGGCTGGCTGAAGACCGGCGATATCGCGGTGATTCAGGAAGACGGCTACATGCGCATCGTCGACCGCAAGAAGGACATGATCCTGGTGTCCGGCTTCAACGTGTATCCGAACGAGTTGGAAGACGTGCTGGCGACTCTGCCGGGCGTGCTGCAGTGCGCCGCCATCGGGATTCCGGACGAGAAGTCCGGCGAGGCGATCAAGTTGTTCGTGGTCGTCAAGCCGGGCGAGAGCCTTACCCGCGAGCAGGTCATGCAGCACATGCATGACAATCTGACCGGCTACAAGCGTCCGAAGACCGTGGAGTTTCGCGATAGCCTGCCGACTACCAACGTCGGCAAGATCCTGCGCCGCGAGCTGCGTGATGAAGAGCTGCGCAAGCTCGGCCACAAGCAGTAAGCCGCACCGCGCACCTTGGACAAAAAAAGGCCCCGCTTCAGCGGGGCCTTTTTTTTTACCCCGGCCGGAGAGCGGAAAGGTTTAGTAAGCGGTTCGTAGCGTTCTCTAATGCCGTAGTCAATGGCAAAATAGCACTACTTATCCATGCGTTTACAGGGGTTATTCCTCATGCTGTCCTCCTTACGTCTGCGAGTGAAGTTGCTGTTGCTTGCTCTGGGTCCGATTCTGCTGCTGGCAATCATGCTGAGCGGGGTGACGGTGTACGAACTGCAGGATCTCGCCGATCAGCAGGAGGTCCAGACCCGCGAAAGCCTGATTCGTGACCGCCGCGCGGAACTCAAGCACTACATCGAGGTGGCGCGTGCCGCCATCGCGCCGATCTACGAAGCGTCGGAGGCCAATGACCTGTACGCCCGTGACGAGGCTGTCGCGCTGCTCGAGCGCCTGGCTTACGGCGCCGAGGGCTACTTCTGGGGGTACGACAGCAAGTCCGTGCGGATCTTCCAGGGCAATAGTCGTGACAAGATCGGCGAGAGCTTCCACGACTTCCGCGATCCGAACGGTGTCTATGCGATCCGCGAACTGGTGGCAGCCGGGCAGAACGGCAGCCATTACGTCGATTACAGCTTCGCCGTACCCGGCAAGGACGCACTGGTGCCCAAGGTCGGTTACGCCGAGCATTTGCCCAAGTGGGACCTGGTGTTCGGCACCTCGCTGAACCTGGACGATGTCGAGCGCGACGTGCGGGCCGCACGTGAGGTGTTCCAGAAGCGCATCGACGGCCTGATCCTGTTCATGCTTGGTTGCGCGCTGGCGCTGCTGATCCTCATCGCCGTGCTGGCGGTGTTCATGAGCAACTCGATCCTGCGTCCGCTGCTGCTGATCAAGAACAGCCTCGACGACATGGCCGAAGGCGACGGCAACCTCACGTCCCGTTTGCCGGTCACCAGCCGGGACGAGCTGGGCGAGCTGGCGGCCTCCTTCAACCACTTCGTCGAGAAGATCCATGTTCTGGTGCAGCAGGTCGCTGGTACCACCACCCAGCTGACCGGTCTGGTCGGTGCAGTGGCGAGCCAGGCGCAGCGCTCCGAGCAGGCGATGGCCAGCCAGCGCCATGAGACCGACCAGGTCGCCACCGCGATCAATGAAATGTCGGCCGCGGCCCACGAAGTGGCGATGAGCGCGCAGCGCGCCGCCGAGGCGGCGCAGGAAACCGACCAGCAGGGCCACGCGGCCAAGCAGGTGGTCGACCAGAGCATCCGCCAGATTCATGAGCTGGTGGGCGAGCTGCGCGGCAGCGGCGAGTCGCTGGAAGGGCTGCAGCAGGACGTCAAGGGCATCGTCGGTGTGCTCGACGTGATCCGTGCCATCGCCGAGCAGACCAACTTGTTGGCACTCAACGCGGCGATCGAGGCGGCGCGGGCCGGCGAAGCGGGGCGTGGTTTTGCCGTGGTCGCCGATGAAGTGCGTGCACTGGCCAGCCGGACCCAGCAGAGCACCGGCGAAATCCAGAGCATGATCGACCGCCTGCAGAACGCCACCAGCCACACGGTGAGCACCATGCAGCGCGCCGGGCAGAAGGGCGAGGCGACCCGCGATCAGGCCAACCAGGCCGGCGAATCGCTGGACGCCATCTCGACGCTGATCGGCACCATCAACTCGATGAACGCGCAGATTGCCGCCGCCGCCGAGGAGCAGACCGCCGTAGCCGAGGAGATCAACCGCAGCGTGCACCACATCGCCGATGCGGTGGATGGTGTGGCCAGCGATGCCACCCAGGGTGCACAGACGGCGCGCGAGCTTCATGCGCTGGGTGAGCGCCTGCAGAAGCTGGTCGGTCAGTTCCGCATCTGATCGACGCTGAGCGTTGCGTTCATGGGCCCCGCTTCGGCGGGGTCTTTTTTTTTTGCAATTACTCACCGTTACGAAAAAGCAGTAAAGAAACTTAAGCCCGGGCCGAAAGTAGTCGTAACGATTAGTTGACGCTGTTTTTACGGCGCGCCTCGCTTTTCTCACTGACTCGGTGACCTATAAATGCTTTCGAATCTGCGCCTGCGTACGAAATTGCTGCTGCTCGCTCTGGGGCCAATCCTGCTGCTGGCCATTCTCCTCAGCGGCATCGCCGTCTACGAACTGCGAACTCTGGCCGAGCAGCAGGAGGCGCACACCCGCCAGAGCCTGATCAACGACCGCCGGGCCGAGCTGCAGCACTACGTGCAATTGGCACGCAATGCACTGGCGCCGATCTACGACGCCTCCGCCGAGGGTGATCTGCAGGCGCGCGACGAGGCGGTGGCCATTCTCGAACGGCTGTCCTACGGCAAGGACGGCTACTTCTGGGGCTACGACAGCCAGGCCGTGCGCATTCTGCAGGGCAACACCAAGGACAAGATCGGCCAGAGTTTCTACGACTATCGCGACCCCAACGGGGTTTATGCGATCCGCGACCTGGTGGCGGCCGGGCAAAACGGCAGCCATTACGTGGACTACAGCTTCGTGCTCGGCAGCAGCAGCACCTTGGTGCCGAAGGTCGGTTACGCCGAATACCTGCCGAAGTGGAAGATGGTGTTCGGCACCTCGCTCAACCTCGACGGCGTCGAGCGTGACGTCGAGGCCGCGCGTGCCGAGTTCCAGCAGCGCATCGACGTGCTGGTCACCATCATGCTGGGTTCCGCCGCGGCGCTGCTGGTGCTGATGGCGATCCTGGCGATATTCATGAGCAATGCGGTGCTGCGTCCGCTGCTGCTGATCAAGACCAAACTGGACGACATGGCGCAGGGCGACGGCGACCTCACCCACCGCCTGCCGGTTACCAGTCAGGACGAGCTGGGCGAGCTGGCGGGAGCCTTCAACCGTTTCGTCGAGAAGATCCACACCCTGGTGCAGCAGGTCGCCGGCACCACCACCCAGCTGACCGGTCTGGTCGGTGCAGTGGCCAGCCAGGCGCAGCGCTCCGAGCAGGCGATGGCCAGCCAGCGTCACGAGACCGATCAGGTCGCCACCGCGATCAACGAGATGTCGGCAGCCTCCAACGAGGTGGCGATGAGCGCGCAGCGTGCGGCCGAAGCGGCGCAGGAAACCGATCATCAGGGCCAGGCGGCCAAGCAGGTGGTCGATCAGAGCATCCGCCAGATTCATGAGCTGGTTGGCGAGCTGCGCGGCAGCGGCGAATCGCTGGAAGGGCTGCAGCAGGACGTCAAGGGCATCGTCGGTGTGCTCGACGTCATCCGCGCCATCGCCGAGCAGACCAACCTGCTGGCGCTCAACGCGGCGATCGAGGCGGCGCGGGCCGGCGAGGCGGGGCGCGGTTTCGCCGTGGTCGCCGACGAAGTGCGCGCGTTGGCCAGCCGGACCCAGCAGAGCACCGGCGAGATCCAGAGCATGATCGACCGCCTGCAGAACGCCACCAGCCACACGGTGAGCACCATGCAGCGCGCCGGTCAGAAGGGCGAGGCGACCCGCGACCAGGCCAACCAGGCCGGCGAATCGCTGGACGCCATCTCGACGCTGATCGGCACCATCAACTCGATGAACGCACAGATCGCCGCGGCTGCCGAGGAACAGACCGCCGTAGCCGAGGAAATCAACCGCAGCGTGCATCACATCGCCGATGCGGTGGATGCGGTCGCCAGCGATGCCGCCCAAGGCGCGCAGACCTCGCGCGACCTCAACGGCTTGACCGAGCGCCTGCAGAAGCTGGTCGGTCAGTTCCGCATCTGATCGCAGCACGGAACGGCGTGCGCAAGGCCGCCGTTCCGCTTCTGTTCGTCGCTTCCGCTGTTGGCGCCAGAGTGCGCATCCCTCCTGCCTTCCGCCCCTCACGTTGACGTTGCGCGCGCGACGTTCGTGAGCCGTGTTTGCCAAAGTTCCGCCGAACCGACCAGCGGCACGACCGCCCGGCGCCATTGCAAGAACGCAGCGGCGAGTCCCCGGTCTAGCTCCCTATGGCCGCGTCCCTGAGTCTCAGGGGATGGTGGTGTGAGCCTCCTGCGGCCTACCCATCAATCACGTCGTAAGGATGAGTCACCCATGCACAATAAGAACAATGCACTACGGGTAGTCGCTTCTCTCGCTCTGGTTTTCAGTGGTGCCGCACTCGCAGCGCCGCCGGCCGAGCAGCAACGTTTCGATGACTTCTGGAGTCCCGGCAAGCCGGATGCGTCGCTCTGTCGGTCGCCGCTGATGGTCGGCACGCCGCTGGGTTTGCCGCGCTGTATGCAGGCCAGCAATGTGCTCAGGCATCTACAGAGCCTGCAGGACATCGCCAGCCTCAATGACGGCAATCGTGCGTCCGGGTTGCCTGGCTATCAGGCCTCGGTCGACTACGTGCGCACTCAGCTGGAACGCGCCGGGTACCAGGTTCAGGTGCAGGCCTTTCCCTTCCTCGCCTTCTATCCCACCGGCCCCGGCGTGCTGAACGCGCTGGCGCCGCAGCAGCAGAGCTATGTCTGGGAGGAGGACTTCACCTATCTGGAGCAGAGCGATCCCGGCACGGTCAGCGGTCAGGTGGTGCCGGTGGATGTCGCGCTCGGCGCCGGCAACACCTCCACCAGCGGCTGCGAAGCCGAGGATTTCGCCGGCTTTCCCGCAGGCGCGATCGCCCTGATCCAGCGCGGCACCTGCCCGTTCGGACAGAAGGCCAGCCTGGCAGCTGAGGCCGGCGCGGCCGGGGTGGTGATCTTCAACCAGGGCGATACCGAGGACCGCAAGGGCCTGATGGGCGCCACGCTCGGCGCCGATTACGCCGGAGGGATTCCGGTGCTGTTCGCCACCTACGACAACGGCGCAGCCTGGGTGCAGACCGAGGGCCTGCAGCTGAGCATAACCGTCGACGTGATCCGTGAGCAGACCGAGACCTACAACGTGCTGGCCGAAACCCGCAGGGGCAATCCGGACAACGTGGTGATGGTCGGCGCGCACCTGGACTCGGTGTCCGAAGGGCCCGGCATCAACGACAACGGTTCCGGCAGCGCCGCGCTGCTGGAAATGGCGACGCTGATGAGCAAGGCCCATCCGTTGAACAAGGTGCGCTTCGCCTGGTGGGGCGCGGAGGAGTCCGGCCTGGTGGGCTCGACCCATTACGTCACGCAGTTGCCGGATGAGGAAAAGCAGCGCATCAAGGCCTACCTCAACGTCGACATGATCGGCTCGCCGAACTTCGTCAACTTCATCTATGACGGTGACGGTTCCGACTTCGGCCTGCAGGGCCCGCCCGGTTCGGCAGCCATCGAGCGTCTGCTGCGCGCCTATTTCGACCTGCGCAACCAGCCGTCGGAAGGCACCGAAATCGACTTCCGCTCCGACTATGCGCAGTTCTTCGACGACGGCATCGCCTTCGGTGGGCTGTTCACCGGCGCCGAAGATGTGAAGAGCGAGGAGCAGGCGCAGCGCTATGGCGGTGCCGCGGGACAGGCGTTCGATCCGTGCTACCACAACGAATGCGACAACCTGAGCAACATCTCCAACGAAGCCCTGGAGCTTCACGGTGATGCGCTGGCCTTCGCCACCAGCTGGCTGTCACTGTCGACCAAGGCGATCGACGACGAAATCGCCGCCGCGGCGAGTGCCGAGCAGGGCATGCGCAGCCTGCGGACGCAGCAGGTTCAGGAGAAATCCCGCTGGGGTCACTGGATTCGCTAGTCGTAGCCACCGCGCCGGTTCGCCGGCGCGGTGGTGTTGACCACGGGGACTTTCGGCCAGCCGCGCAAAATCTGCGACAATTGCGCCCTTCACGAATTTGCCCCATGGCTGTCCATGACCGACGCAACGCCCGCTATCGATACCCTGCTGAAGAATCTCGACCAGGCCCTGTTCGCTGATCGCCACCGCCTGCGCCGGCAACTGCACGAGCTGAAGAAGAAGCCCGACGCGGCCAAGCTTGCCCAGTGGCTCGAACGCTTCCAGGCCTCGGTGGTCAAGGTCGAAGCGCGCCGGCAGAGTGTGCCGCGCATGCGCTACGACGACAGCCTGCCGATCGCCGCCAAGCGCGACGAGATCAAGGCCGCGCTGGAAAAACACCAGGTGCTGGTGATCGCCGGGGAGACCGGTTCGGGCAAGACCACCCAGTTGCCGAAGATCTGCCTGGAGATCGGCCGTGGTGTGCACGGGCTGATCGGCCATACCCAGCCGCGTCGCCTGGCCGCCCGCAGCGTCGCCACCCGCGTGGCCGAGGAGATCGGCACACCCCTGGGCGAACTGGTGGGTTATCAGGTGCGCTTCGAGGATCAGAGCAAGGACAGCTCGCTGATCAAGCTGATGACCGACGGCATCCTGCTGGCAGAAACACAGCACGACCGCTTCCTCGAGCGTTACGACACTATCATCGTCGACGAGGCCCACGAGCGTTCGCTGAACATCGACTTCCTGCTCGGCTTCCTCAAGACCCTGCTGCCGCGTCGGCCGGACCTGAAGGTGATCATCACCTCGGCGACCATCGATCTGGAGCGGTTCAGCAAACATTTCAACGATGCGCCGATCATCGAGGTCTCCGGGCGCACCTACCCGGTGGAGACCTGGTACCGGCCGCTGGCTGCCGAGACCGACGAGGACGGCAACCGCATCGAGGACGACCTCACCGTCGACCAGGGCATCCTCGCCGCGCTGGACGAGATCGCCGCCCACGAAAAGAGCATCGGCAAGCGCCCCGGCGACGTGCTGGTGTTCCTCCCCGGCGAGCGGGAGATTCGCGATGCCGCCGAGGTGTTGCGCAAGGCCAACCTGCGCCTGACCGAGGTGCTGCCGCTGTATGCGCGGCTGACGCCGGCCGAGCAGCAGAAGATCTTCAAGCCCGCCGCCGGGCGCAAGATCGTGCTGGCGACCAACGTCGCGGAGACCTCGCTGACCGTGCCGGGCATCCGCTACGTGATCGACTCGGGCACCGCGCGCATCAGCCGTTACAGCTACCGCGCCAAGGTCCAGCGCCTGCCCATCGAGGCGGTGTCCCAGGCCAGCGCCAACCAGCGCAAGGGCCGCTGCGGGCGGGTCGAGCCAGGTATTTGCATTCGCCTGTACAGCGAGGAGGATTTCCTCGGCCGGCCTGAATTCACCGATCCGGAGATCCTGCGCACCAACCTTGCCGCGGTGATCCTGCAGATGCTGCATCTGCGCTTGGGTGATATTCAGGATTTCCCCTTCATCGAGCCGCCGGATGGCAAAGCCATCAGCGACGGCTTCAACCTGCTGCAGGAGCTCTCGGCGGTCAACCGCGAGAACCAGCTGACCCCGCTGGGTCGCCAGCTGGCGCGTCTGCCGATCGACCCGCGTCTTGGTCGCATGCTGCTGGAGGCCGCGGTGCAAGGCAGCCTGGCCGAGGTGCTGATCGTCGCCAGCGCGCTCTCGGTGCAGGACGTGCGCGAGCGCCCGGCCGACCGCCAGCAGGCCGCCGACCAGGCCCACGCGCAGTGGAAGGACCCGGACTCGGACTTCGCCGCGCTGATCAACCTCTGGCGCGGTTTCGAAGAGAAGCGTCAGGAGCTGGGCGCCAACGCGCTGCGCAGCTGGTGCCGCAAGAACTTCCTCAACTATCTGCGTCTGCGCGAATGGCGTGATGCGCACCGGCAACTGCTGCTGATCGTGCGCGAGCTCAAGCTCGGCGCGGGCCGCGCGGTGGATGGCTCCGGCCATCCACCCTACGAAAAGCCGGGCGCCCGCCCCGACCGTAGGGTGGACAACGGCAAAGCCTTGTCCACCGGCAACGCCGCAAAATCGGTGGATGGCCACCTTGTGGAAGACGGCGCAGCCTCTTCCGCGCGTCCCGCCGAGGCCGGCTCCCAACCCGCGCCGACCAAGGACACCAAGGTCAACGTCATCCTCCGCCAGCAGCACGAAGCCAGCGAGGCGGCGCAGAAGGCCAAGAGCTACGCTGCGGTGCACAAGGCGATTCTCGCCGGCCTGCTCAGCCAGATCGGCAACAAGACCGAGGAGGGCGACTTCCTCGGTGCGCGCCAGCGGCGCTTCTGGGTGCATCCCTCCAGCGTGATCGGCCGCAAGAAGCCCAACTGGCTGATGGCCGCCGAGCTCGTGGAAACCACCAAGCTGTTCGCGCGCATGGTCGCCAAGATCGAACCGGATTGGATCGAGCCGCTGGCCGGCCACCTGATCAAGAAGAACCACTTCGAGCCGCACTGGGAGAAGAAGCGCGGCCAGGTGGTGGCCTACGAGCAGGTGACGCTCTACGGCATGATCATCGTCGGCCGCCGCCCGGTGCACTACGGGCCGATCGATCCGCCGGCGGCGCGCGAGCTGTTCATCCGCGAAGGGTTGGTGCGCGGCGAGATGCACAGCCGTGCGCGCGCGCTCAGCGCCAATCGCGAACTGCTCGAACGCCTCGACGAGCTGGAAGCCAAGGCACGCCGCCGTGACATCCTCGCCGACGAGGAAACCCTGTACGACTACTACGCTGCGCGCCTGCCGGCGGACATCTACCAGACCGCCAGCTTCGAGAACTGGTACAAGCGCGAAAGCGCGAAGAATCCGCAGCTGCTGATCATGCGTGAGGAAGACGTGCTCGCCCGCGAGGCCAGCGAGGTCACCGCCGCGCAGTACCCGGATCACCTGCGCATTGGCGAGCTGCAGTTGCCGCTGGAGTATCACTTCGAGCCCAACCACCCGCGCGACGGCGTGACCCTGCGCGTGCCGGCGCCGCTGTTGCCGCAATTGCGCAGCGAGCGGATCGACTGGCTGGTGCCCGGCCTGCTGGAGGCCAAAGCCGTGGCGCTGGTGCGCAACCTGCCGAAGGCGCTGCGCAAGAACTTCGTCCCGGTGCCGGACTTCGTCGGTGCGGCGCTGGCCAAGATCGTCTTCGCTGAAGGCGCGCTGCCGGAGGCGCTGGGTCGCGAACTGTTGCGCATGACCGGCGCGCGAGTGCCGGAGGAAGCCTGGGCAGAGGCGGCCGCCGGCCTGGAAAACCACCTGAAGATGAACATCGAAGTGGTCGATGCCCGCGGCAAGTTTCTCGGCGAAGGCCGCGACCTGGCTGAGCTGACCGCGCGCTTCGCCGAGGCCAGCCAGGCCGCACTGGCGCCACCACAGCAGAAGGCCGAACAGAAACCGGTCGAAGCCAAGGGTTTTGCCCAGGTCGCGGAGAAGGCCCAGGCGAAGATGGCCGGGCTGTCGATGACGGTCTACCCGGCGCTGGTGGAAGAGGGCGGGGTGGTCAAGGAGGGGCGTTTCCCGACCCAGGCCGAGGCCGAGTGGCAACACCGCCGCGCCCTGCAGCGCCTGTTGCTGCAGCAGCTGGCGGAGCCGGCCAAGTACCTGCGCAACAAGCTGCCGGGTCTCACCGAACTGAGCCTGCTTTATCGCGACATGGGCAAGGTCGATGCGCTGGTCGAGGACATCCTGCTGGCCAGCCTGGACAGCTGCATCCTTGATGGAGAAGCCCAGCTACCGCGTGACGGCGCCGCACTGGCGTCCCTGGCCGAGCGCAAGCGCGGCGACTGGACCGCGCATGCCGAACGGCTGGCGCGCCTGACGCTGGAAATCCTCAAGCACTGGCACGGCCTGCAGAAGCGCTTCAAGGGCAGGATCGACCTGGCCCAGGCCGTCGCGCTCAACGACATCAAGGCGCAGCTCGCCAATCTGGTCTATCCGGGCTTCGTCCGCGAGACGCCGGCCGAGTGGCTGAAGGAATACCCGCGCTACCTCAAGGCCATCGAGCAGCGCTTCGAGAAGATCGGCGCGCAGCTGCAGCGCGACCGGGTCTGGTCCGGTGAACTGGCCGGATGTTGGGAGCAGTACCAGGCGCGGCTTAAGAAGCACCTGCAGGAAGGCAAGCGCGATCCCGAGCTGGCGCTGTATCGCTGGATGCTCGAGGAATATCGCGTCTCGCTGTGGGCGCAGCAACTCGGCACGAAGATGGCGGTATCGGACAAGCGCCTGAACAAACAGTGGAGCCAGACCCAGGCGTGAACCCGGCGCGGTTCAGCCGATCGGCTGCAGAAACCGCGCGATTCGCTCTAGCACCTGCCGCGGCTGTTCGCGGTGCGGCACATGACCGACGCCGGGCAACAGCGCCTGCTCCACCGGCCCGGCGGCATGCTGCCCGATGAGCTGCGGATGCTGTTCGGAGCCGAATTCGTCGTCGCTGCCGTGGATGGCCAGCGCCGGGCTGCGCACGGCGGGCAGTGCCGGCTGCAGCGACCAGGAGGCGAAGCCGGGGTCGAGCCAGGTATCGATCCAGGCGCTCAGTACCCAATCGCTGCGCTCACCGTGATAGCGCCGCAGGCGCTCCCGTTGAGCCGCATCGGCGAACCAAGCCTTGGCCTGGCGGATGCCGGCCAGGGTGCGCGCCTCGACAAAGGTGACCGCCGCCATCGTCACCAGCGCCTGACACTCCTGCGCGAACCGCGCTGCACAATGCACGGCCATGCTGCCGCCGACGCTATGGCCGAGCACCACGAAGCGCTCGATACCCAGCTGCTCCCGCACGGCCGCGAAGCCGTCCGTGGCTTCATCCTCGACGAAGCTCGGCGCGGGCGCCGACGTCAGCCTGTCCGAGCGACCGAAACCCCGCCGGTCATAGGCCACCACCGTCCGCCCGGTCGCGCGGCTGAGAACGGCAGGGAAGTCACGCCACTGCTCGATGCAGCCGAGCGACTCGTGCAGCAGCAGGATCGGCGCACGCTCGCCAGCCGCGACGGCGTCGGGAATCCAGCTGCGAACGAAGATGCGCCCGGCTGCACTATCGACCCACAGGTCCGTCGCGGCTGCGTCGAGCGTTGCGCTGATAGTCATGGATGGCGTCCTGAACGATACGGATCGCGTAGCTGTATCGGTCTTTTACGTAAACGTCAATCTGCGCAGCGGCCTGGATCGGGGCTGGCAGCCTGAGACGTGGCTAATCCACGCGCCGCCCGGCACGGGCCCCGGTGCTCGCGCCCGAATGCCGTACGTCGCCGGTTCAGAGCACTATCGATCCGTCGATGCAGGTAACGGCCTGCCCGCCGACCGTTATCAGGTCGTCACAGATGCCGAGGTGAATGAAACCCGAGCGGCCGACATTGGCTCCCTGGCTGGCCAGAAAGGTCGTTCCGAAGCGCTGGGTTTGCCCGGTCTGCCGGATGAACGCAGCCATGGCGCCGTTACCGCTGCCGCACACCGGGTCTTCATTGATGCCGCAGGCCGGCGCAAAGGCGCGGACCTCCACGCCAGCGGCATGGTCATCGGCGTACTGACCAAAGATCACCACGCCGGTCGCCCTGGCGCGATTGGAGTGGCGCTTCATCCGCTCGAAATCGGGACGGTTCGCCGCCACGGCCTGTGCGTCGGACAGCTGCGCGACGACCCAGCGCGCACCAACGTCCACTAGGCAAGGGCGAAATTCTCTCAGGATCGACGCGCCGAGAATGCCTTCCAGCTCACCGACCTCGGCCTCCTCCAGCGGAAGCAGGGTTGGCTCCGGGAGTTCGAACGCGATTCGTTGCCGGCCGGCTTCATCGGTCGACAACTCCAGCCTGACGAGGCCAGCGGCACATTCCTGCACGAGCCCGCCAGCGGTTGGCCGGACCAGACCGGCCTCCAGCAACGCATGCGCTGTGCCGATGGTTGGATGCCCTGCAAATGGCAGCTCCGAGGCGGGCGTGAAGATGCGTACACGGTAATCGGCCGATGCGGTCGTCTTGCTTACCACGAAGGTGGTTTCAGACAGGTTCGTCCAGTTGGCGATCTGCTGCATCTGCGCGTCGCTCAATCCATCCGCGTCCAGCACTACCGCCACCGGGTTGCCCTTGAAGCGCTCGGCGGTGAATACGTCCACTTGCTTGAAGCTGACCTGTTTCATGGTGCTACCCAAATAGCCTGAGGATGCGCCGAGCGTACCGAGCACCAGGCCGGGAGGAACAGGTTCAGTTGGCGAGTGTGTTCACAGGTACAGTTTTCGGGGCTGCGCCAGCTCGAAGCTCGGCGCCCGCCAACGGATGGTTCTGGCTGGTTGCCGCGTTTGCAGAGGGGGCGCGGCCGACCTTATGCCGTCAATCGCAGCAGCCGGTGGACAAGTACACGTTGTCCACCCTACAACGCCCACAAGTTCGCGTAGGGTGGAAAACCGCGCAGCGTTTTCCACCGATGGTCGTCCAGGCTGCTCGCTGGGCAGTGTGGTGCCACCAACGACGTTTCAGTGGCGACTGGCAGAGCGCAAGGCCCGCCTGACGGTGGGAGTGATCAGCAAGATAAGGAAGCTTTCCAGCGGTTTGTGGTGAGAAGCGAGACTGTCGGAACAGGCGAGTCCTGCAGCGGAACAAGGCCGATAACAATCATGATCCTCGGGATCGCTTGAACGCTTGGCCCCCGCTGCGCGAACTACAGAATGGCCAGGGCAATGCCCATGACAAGGCCGGATATACGAATGCAACCGCGCTGACGACAGGATCGAAAAAAGCTTTCCTCACTGCTTGTGGGGAGAGTCCATATACCAATTGTTATGCTTTGTTTTTATCGCTAGCTAATTTTTCAACTCTCTGATTTATAGCTATGTAAATATTTGATGCAAACATGCCAACCAGAACAGCCACTAGTGCCATTGAATAAAACTCAGAACCTATATCTGTCGCGCTCGGAAGCTGCTCTATTTGAGAGTCGGTAGAGTGCGGAATGTAGGGGATTACTAAAGCAAGAAAAATCTTACTCTTTAGACTAAGCCATGAAAATGCAGCCATAAGGCCGGATGAAAATATTATTGGAATATTTTTCTCTGCTCGTATTCCGGCCATAAGCACTCTTGCCAGAGCACCGATAAGGCCAAGAATGAATGGCACGACCAAAAGGGTTAGGGCGTTATAGAACTCAGTAATTACTGAAAGAGTCTCTTTTTTCAGTGTGAATATTTCTGGATTTCTTGTGGCAGTAAAATAAAAAACCACTGCAAGTGCAGCTGCGGCATAGATATAAACCATTCGCACCATAAACTCTCTACGAGTTAATTTATCGAATATTTTCGGCTGACCGGATTGGAACGGTTCTTGCTCGCCAATGTGGTGGATTTTACTTGCTTCTTTTTCTTGCTCTGCTGACATTACTGTTCTCTCTGGGTGGCCTTTAGACATAACGCTTTGCTCACCGGTAAATTGCGAGCGCAGCGAGTAATTTATCCGCGTGCAGCAACTTGTTATGCCTTATTTTTCAAGACCAAGGATTCAAGGCTGCTTTCAAATTCCTGCTGCTTTGCAGCGTCATCATTAAACTTTACTGCATGATCCTTAAGGTTTTTCAGAAAAATAATGATTGAATCAATTTTCTGAAGAAGTCTGCTTAGAGCTTTAACTCTACCAATACTTTCATCTGAGTATTTTGGCCAGCTTACCGTGTACTCTCGCATAACACTATAGCCATCACTTTTATCTTCAATTTTGGCAGTGCTAATAATTTTGTTCTTTAACTCCGTCACGCTAAAAGATGAGTCTATTTGAAAAACTATAACTTCAGGGTTAACGCCCATATCTTCCATGCAGAGCTGAAATACCATGCTGTCGTAACGAAAGTCTCCATTCCAATAGTTCAGCTCACTGTTTAGGGTGTCTAATATTACCTTCCTAATATTCACGCAGTGCTGCTCAAGAATAAAGTCATTCTTGAAGTAATTAATGTCAACCTTGGTCGTGGCATGGATGTGGCACAGCAAAACTTCCAGAAATACTTCTATTTCGTTTGAGATCTTTAAAAGAGCAGAATTTTTCTCATTTACCCCGCCCCATTGTGGCTTTGTATCGGCGGCTGATCGATAATTTCTTTCTAGCTCAGGGATTCTTGTGTATATCCAGTTAAGTACCTCTTCAGCATCTCTGGATACTTGCAAAGCTGTTTGGCAAAGCATTGTCTCATTTGTAAGTGACCTCAGCCTAACCCAAGTGTTGAATACTATTCCTCTTTTTACAGTTAAATCCCTATAATCACGAGCATTAAGCTTTTTATCTAATTCATCATGAAAAAGGCTAACTGCCTTGGCGAAGTCAAAAATAACGACTTCCGACTTTTCATCTTTCCTTGAGAATAGATGGACATAATCATCAAGACCATGCTCGTCTACAGCTTTTATATATCTTCCGGTGTCCTTATCTACCAGCAATGACCTTATTGCCAAATCATTTTTCATCACGTTTTCCTAGCAAATCCTGGGTGCAGAAAATTTCTGCAATTTTCTTAACGCATAACGTTTGGTTAAGGGGCGGGCTTTAACCCGTCCCAGTGAGCGAAGCGAACGGTTTGAACCAAGTGTTATAAGCCATTTTGGGATTTTTTCTCCATGGCCAAACTGTACAATGTGTCTATCGCAGACTGCCCTCGATTATCTTTTGGTTCGATCGAAACTCCGCTGGGAAAATCTTCATAAACAAGATTCAGCGTTGCACCGGAGTACTCAATTTCCCAGAGATGCATATCAGGAGTTTCAATTTTGGCTAACACAGTTGCGCCAATTTGCCGAACGTATTTTTCGGCAAACAGGGGGAATGACTCCCAGGCTCCGGCCTCAGTGAGCTGCAAGCAGTTACTCCCTGAGGCCATTTTGTATTTCCTTGGATTGGCGAAAGTGATCATTGGCTATGGATTATAATGTTTGGTTAAGGGGCGGGCTTTAGCCCGTCCCAGCGAGCGAAGTGAGCGATTTGAACCATTTGTTAGCTTATAGGTGTTTGATGTTTTCATAATAAAACCGCATTGCTAAGACCCATTTTTTTAAATTTATTTCCACATGCCATGGTTTGCCTCTGAGGTCGCCATGTAAACAGCAACTTCCTCCCCAGTAGGTGAATTTTCCTTCGGGTTCATTTAAGAAAATTAGCTCGAATTTTTTAGCGTGGATTATTTTATTGCAGATTTCCCTGAGAGAAAATTGCACATTCCCAGCATGGCTGATGGCGATATTTGAATACGCTTCATATGCTTCTCTATCTGGGCAGTAATCTTCATCGTCGGTTGTGAAGTCTGATGAGTCTTGAATGATGCGAGTTTTTGTTGCGCATTGAATTAGATAGTCGCTGACAATTGTTACTAGCCAAGCCTCATAACTTGAGCGCTCAAGTTCAAACGCTGTAATTTGCCAGTTTTCTTGTTTGTTTGTTTCGCTAGAGTTGTGAAGTTCTGAAATGCACGAGAGGCTGGCATGTGCAAGCTGTTCTATGAGGAAAAGATGTTCCTCAATAGATCCATAATAAATTGGATGTGTCATGCGCCTCCAATGCGAGCTAACGTTTGGTTAAGGGGCGGGCTTTAGCCCGTCCCAGTGAGCGAAGCGAGCGGTTTGAACCTGTTGTTAGGCATTGCGCTCACTTGAATAGCTCTGGAACTATTGCCTTGCTGGTTTCAGACATTTCTTTTCGTAGGGTATTTTCGGCGATTTCAAGTGTCGACATGCATGTTTTAAACTCATCCTCGAATCTCTGCTTGTTATTTGTTTCTTTTAGCTCATTAATAAAGGCAGATGCTTTTTGCATGGATCTGCCTGTTTCTTGAGTAAACCTTTTGTCATCACTAAAAGCTACTTGAGCATATGCGACTGATGTAGTGGATAGATTCTTAGAGAATTCTGCTTGCTTTGTATTGGCTTGAGAGAGAAGACCGAACAAAGCGCCGCAGTCTGATAGCTTTTCCCCTATTCTTGCCCGTTCAGCGTCTTGGGCGGCGGCTAGATGCTGTATCTGCAAAACAGCTAGGATGACGAATATATATTTGATTTTGGAGTTCATGGATTATTGCCTAACGTTTGGTTAAGGGGCGGGCTTTAGCCCGTCCCAGTGAGCGAAGCGAGCGATTTGAACCATTTGTTATGCTTTGATTTTTGCGGAAATTTTCTTTGCTAGCTCAGCTGGGCCTAGTGATGATTGTAAGGCGAAGCGATTAAGAAGCTCTGGGGAGTAGTTGTATACATCCGTAGCGGATATATTGTGCCAGATGGGTAGTATTACATTATCTTTCTCGAATATTTCCCTTGTGATAATCGTGTTGAATTCCTTTTTAGTCCATCCTTTGTTCTGGATAAATGATGGAGAGAGCACCAAGATACATTTCTTGGCTTCCCGAAGACCTTTCTCTATGTTTTCAATAAGGCTGTCGCCTATTTCTAGTGAGAATTCGTCGTACCAGACTGGGCATAGTTGCTTGTCGAGCTCTAGGGCAAGCTCTCTCACCAAGGAATCTTTGTCGTTAGAGTCATGAGAAATAAAGGCTAATGGTTTTTCTAGCTCAGAGCATTTGTCCATATAATTTCTATCCCTTATTTTTATGTTGAAATTGTAGTGCTGGCCAATTTCATGGATTTGGTTGATTTCCAAGCCGGAGAGATACTTGTCAAAATATATATATACTCTACGAGTAAAGATGAAAGAGCTAAGCGTTTGCCTTTCTGGTGTGTGCGCAAAGCCGATCTCTTGCTCTGGTTCGTCGTGGCTAATAACGCCATCCGATACGTGGGGTTGCGATAGCAAATAATAAATACAACCAATTTCTGCGCGCTCGGGAAAATAAAAGGACCAATATTTGGCATTTTCTTCAAGGCAATGTGAGACCTTTCCCCAGATTCTAACAATCACGCTATCGACTTTACTTCCCAAGTCCCAGTGGCGCTGAGCATTCAAGGCTTTTGCGCTCGTATCATAATGCTCACGCACTGTTGCCATGCTGTCGTCCTGCTTCTGATGCATAACTATAAGTAGGCGACACATGTGTCGTAATTTTTTACCCCACATGTGTCGCATAACATTCCTTGTCCATCCGTAAACCCTTGAGCCAGTTGAGTCCGCAAGTGAGAGACGCGACATGGGCATGGGAGCAAAAGCGACAAGACCTGGGCGGAGATTACGAAGCCGCCGCTAGTGTGTCCATGACCGGTGCCCTGCCGGTAAACGTCCGCTTCCGGCTGATAAGTGCCTGTCCCACAGCCAATGCCCCGTCGCCTTTTGCTCGGGCTAGTTTTCCTGCGCGCCGTGCGAACTCCCCGACCGGTTCGAGGTGCTTGCCACGGGTACCAGCACTCCATTCTTGTTGAGGTGAAAGCGGCTGAAGTCTTCGGCCAGATAGAGGTGGCCGGAGTATTTCTCGCTCGCTTCCCTGTGCACATCGTCAATCGAATGCCCGCGCTGCGGACCTGGTTGATAGCGCGGGCTGAAGTGCGTCAGCAGCAGGTTCGGTACACCGGCCTGCTGTGCAAAGGCGGCTACCTGGGCGGCGGTGCTGTGGCCGAAGTGGTTGCCGGTGGCGTTGACGACGGCCTCGGTGTAGGTCGCTTCATGGACCAGCACCTGTGCGCCCTGGCAGGCCTGTGCGAGGAGGTCGGGGCGGTCGTTGTCGCCGCCAATGACGATGCGTCGCGGGGCGCGACCGAAGGTGAGGTAGTCCTCGCTGCGTAGCGTGCGACCGCCTAATTCGACGTCGAAGCCGCGGGCGAGCTGGCCCCACAGCGGGCCGCGGGGGATGCCGTCGCGTTCCAGGCGCTGGATGTTCAAGCTTGGGTCGGGGCGTGCTTCGGTGAAGGTGTAGCCGTAGCAGGGCACGCGGTGGGAGAGGGCGGTGGCCTCGACGCGCAAGTGCGGGTTGCGCCATTGGTCAAAGGTTTCGACGGCATGGAAGCGCAGCTCGTAGCCCAGCCAGCTGTGGCTCATGGCGAAGGTCGCGCGCAGCCATGCTTCGATGCCCTGTGGCGCGATGATGTCCAGCGGCTCGTGCCGGCGCGTCATGCCGGCGCTGGCGAGCAGGCCGGGCAGCCCGTAGCAGTGGTCGCCATGCACGTGGGTGATGAAGATCGCGCGCAGGTCGTGCAGCGACAGTGGCGTATGCAACAGCTGATGCTGGCAGCCCTCGCCGCAATCGATCAGGTGCCAGCCTTTGCCGGTGGCCTCCAGCAGAGCCAGGGCACTGACATTGCGGGCTCTGGTGGGGGTGCCGGAGGAGGTGCCGAGAAATAGCAGATCCACAGCCCGTGCGCTCCTTGAATTCGAGTCGTTGCGTCGCCCGCTTCGCCCGGCGCGTGGCCATCGGCGGCGCGATGGGCGTGCAGCGAAACGAGTCTATGCGCATGGGCGTGTGGCGGGAATGCGCAGGCCGGGTTTTGCCGGCCTGCGCGGGTTCAGCGTTGTTCGCAGTTGACCATCCAGGACACGCCGAAGCGGTCGGTGAGCATGCCGAAGCGCTCGGCCCAGAAGGTCTTCTCCAGTGGCATGACGACCTTGCCGCCGACGGCCAGGCCATCGAACAGCCGCTCGCCTTCCGCGACGCTGGTCGGGCTCAGGGTGATCGAGACGCCTTTGATGCCTTCATACGGGCCGCCGCAGTTGTCGCCCGGCAGGGTGTTCGAGGCCATCAGCGCGTAGTCGCCGAGGTTCAGGCTGACGTGCATGATCCGCTCGCGATGCTCGGCGGGAAACTGCTCAGGGTTCGGTGCCTGGGCGAAGGTCATCATTTCCAGGGTGCCGCCCAGCACCTGCTGGTAGAAGGTGAAAGCCTCGCGGGCCTGGCCGTCGAAGGTGAGGTAGGTGGATAGCTTCATCTTGTGCTCCTTGCCGTCAGTGATTGAGTTGCGCACGCAGGCGCTCTTCCTGCTCGCGCAGTTCGGGGGTGAATTCGTCGCCGAAGTCCTCGGCCTCGAACAGCTGACGGATCTCGATCTCCGACTCGCCGATCGCCGGCAGCGGGCAGCGCTTGACCCAGTCGATGGCCGCTTGCAGAGAGGCAGTCTGGAACAGCCAGAACCCGGCGATCAGCTCGCGGGTTTCGGCGAATGGGCCGTCGATCACCGTGCACTGCCCGTCGTTGAAGCGCAGGCGTGCGCCCTTGCTGCTGGGCTGCAGGCCTTCGCCGCCGAGCAGCACGCCGGCCTTGGCCAGTTCCTCGTTGTACTGGCCCATGGCAGCGAGGATTTCCGCGCTGGGCATCTCGCCGGCTTCGGTTTGCGGATTGGCTTTGATCATCACCATGAAACGCATTGGTCGACTCCTTCGTGGACTGGAAAGAGCCTAGACGGACGTGACGCGATTTCCGCCGGCTCCGATCACTGGTCGAACGGACGGCGGGCAAATCGACAGCGGCGAGGATTTTTTTTGCGGCGGGAGGTGAAAGGCGCGGCTTATTTGAGGCGGTAGCGGGCCAGATCGCTCGGACTCAGGCGGCGCACCCGCCATGGCTGGATCTGTTGCATGTCGTGCGCCAGGGCCGGGTCGACGCCCATGTCGCGCAGATATGCCTGCGGCGTTCGCCGCGGCCGCTGGCCGATGGCCAGGGCCGATTCGCCGTTGGCCAGATAGGGCCGATGCAGGCCGACATAACCGCGTACGGTGCGTTGCCGTCCGGCGGCGAGCAGGTAGATGCAGCTGCCCTGGCAGACGGCGGAGGGCGGCACCAGGGCATCGAAGCCGGTTTCGCGCAGCAGGTAGCCCATGCGCATGGCCTCGGGTGCGCTGCCGCCGATGTTGTCGAGGATCAGCAGTTTGCGCGCGTACTTGCCCGGATGCGCGGTGATGCCCTTGAGCAGCGCCTGATAGTCGCCGGGGGCGATCTGCTCGGTCACGCGCGCCACCAGGATCCTGCCTTGGCTGGCGTGCTCCACGGGCAACACTTCCACCTGGGCCGAGGTGCAGCAGGCGTACAGCGCCAGGGCGCAGAGAAGAACGGGGCGAAGCATGGAGCGGGCGGTCCTGTCGGGCGGAGGTGGCGAAGATACCCGTAGTGCGGCATTTCGCCTACCGCCATTGCGCGCGCAACGCTGCTGTCGATCGCAGTCGTGCGGGCGCGGCCAGCGGTCAGGTGTCCGCGGCGCCGTATAGACGCTTGTTCCAGTCCTCCACGGCGTTGGTTTCCAGGCGCCGCTCGACCAGCTTGCGCCAGTTCGGTACCAGCGGCAGCTCGGCCAGTTCGAGCAGGGCGGCACGGTCGAGCGTGCGCCTGTAGAGCACCTCCATCACCCGCGGCAGCGGCCAGCGCGGGAAGGGACGCTGTTCCAGCAGCAGTGACTGTCCGGCTTGCAGATGGCCGCCTTCCAGAACCTGGTAGTACCAGCCGGTCATGCCGCTCTGCTGCACGCGCAGGGCCATGTCCGCCACGCCGAAGCGATCGTTGAGTTTCCAGCAGGGCTGGCGCGTCTGCACCACTTGCAGCAGTACGTCGCCGCAACGCAGCACATCGCCCAGGCACAGGTCAGCCTCGCTGAGCCCGACGGTGCTGATGTTCTCGCCGAAGGCGCCGGGCTGCTCGAGCAGCGGCGAGTGGCCGAGCTGTTCGATCCAGCGTCGATAGTGCTCGAAAGGGTAATGGTGCACAGCCTTGTGCACGCCGCCATGAACGCGGCGGTCGCCCTGTTCGTCGCCGGCCAGCCCGTCGATACCGACCGCCACGGGGCCGTCGACCGGCTGCTTGGCGATGGCGCTGTGGCTGCCGGGGCGGGTGTAGGGCACGGCCTTGCCGATGAGCAGCCGTTCGATCCTGGCCAGTTGCATGCGGGCCTCCTGAGCGTGGTGGCGGAGGATTATGCCGCATCGTCAGCGGCGCCGATTGTTGCCCGTCAAGGCTGGTGAGCGACGTGGCGACGCCGCATTATCGTCCCCGCGTCAGCCAGCGCTTGGCCTTGCCGCGCGCTGCCGCTATGGTCTGCCTTCGACCTCACCACGGAGAATGCCGGTGTCCCTGACCACGCCCTACGATCCGCAGAACATCTTCGCCCAGATCATTCGCGGCGACGCCTCCTGCTACACGCTCTACGAGGATGACGACGTACTCGCCTTTCTCGACCTGTTCCCGCAGTCATTCGGCCACACGCTGGTGATTCCCAAGCGCTCGGCGGCGTGCAACATCCTCGATGTGGAGACCGAGGCGCTCGCCAAGGTCATGGCCGTGGTGCAGAAGCTGACCCGCGCGATCGTCGACGAACTGCAGCCCGATGGCGTGCAGGTCGCGCAGTTCAATGGCGCGCCGGCCGGGCAGACGGTGTTCCACATCCACGTGCATATCGTGCCGCGCTACTCGGGCGAAGGGCTCGGCATCCACGCCGCCGGCAAGGCCGATCCGGCCGAGCTGGAAAAGCTCCAGGCGCGCTTGCAGCAGCGGATCGCCGTCCAGGGCTGAGCCAGGTTGCGATGTCGTAGCGGGGCCAAGCCCGCTGCGACCATCGCAGCAACCAACAGGCACCAAAGTACAATTCGTGCCCGCCAGGGGGCTTCGTACCCTGCGGGCATGATGCTTTCATTGCCCTTCCTCACTCCGTTCATTCTGCGCACTCGCCGTGCGCTGCTGGCGCTGGTGCTGCTGCCACTGTGGGCGCAGGCGCAGGAGCTGCCGGTGTTGACCCTCAGCGTGCTGCAATTCGGCACGCCGCACTGGGAGCTCGAGCATCTCAAGCGTCAGGGACTGGACCGTGCCAACGGTTTCGAGCTGAAGGTGCGGCTGGTCGCCGATGTGCCGGCCTCGCGACTGGCATTGACCAGTGGCAGCGTCGACGGCGCGGTGAGCGACTTGCTCTGGGCGCAGGCGCGTTACCAGGCCGGCACGGCCTATCGCTACGTGCCGTTCTCCTCACAGATCGGTGAAGTGCTGGTGCCCGAAGGCAGCGCCATCCGCACGCTGGCCGACCTGCGTGGCAAGCGCATCGGTGTCGCTGGCGGGCCGGACGGGCTGGGCTGGCAGTTGCTGCAGCATGCCGCGGCCCAGGACGGGATCGATCTGGCCAAACAGGTGACTGTTCAATACGCCGCACCGCCCCTGCTCAGCCAGGCGCTGCGCCGCGGTCAGGTGGATGCGCTGCTGACCTTCTGGCATTTCTCCGCGCGCATGCGTGGCGAGGGCGGGGTGCAGGTGGCGTTCGCCCTGGCCGATCTGCTGCAGTCGCTGGAACTCGACCCTGACCTGCCGGTGCTCGGCTATCTGTTCGCCGAATCCTGGGCGGTCGAGCATGAGGCGCTGCTGCAGCGCTTCGCCACGGCGCTGGGCCAGACCAAGCACGAGCTCGCCACTGAGCCGGCACACTGGCAGGCGCTGCGGCCGCTGATGCGTGCCGACGAGGATGGCGTGTTCGCCGCGCTGCGCGACAGTTTCCTCGCCGGCATCCCGCAGCCGCTGGATGAGGGGCGTATCGCCGACCTGCAGCGACTGCTGATCCTCACCGGGGCCGATCCGGCGAAACTGATGCCGGCCGCGTCGTTCCAGAGCACGCCATGAACGGCTCGCGCTGGGCCTGCTGGATCGCCCTGCCATGTGCGGTGGCACTCTGGACGCTGATTGCGCTGGTCGTGCAGACGCCGCTGTTGCCGAGTCCGGCCGCCGTGCTCGACACCTTCTGGTGGGCCACGCAGAGCGGTGAACTGCCCGAACATCTGCTGGTAACCCTGCGCCGCGTGCTGTTCGCCTTCGTACTGGCGATGGCGCTGGGCACGCTGCTAGGCGTGTGGATGGGCCGCTCGCGGCTGGCCAATGCGGCGCTCGATCCGCTGCTGGTGCTGTTCCTCAACCTGCCGGCGCTGGTCACCATCATCCTGCTCTACGTCTGGTTCGGCCTGGTGGAAGCGGCGGCGGTACTGGCGGTGGTGATCAACAAGGTGCCGAACGTGGCCGTCACCGTGCGCGAAGGCGCACGCAGTATCGATCCCAAGCTGGAACAGATGGCGCTGGTCTACCGCTTCACGCGCTGGCAGCGCATCGCCCATGTCTGGCTGCCGCAGCTGTTTCCCTACCTGATGGCCGCCACCCGCGGTGGGCTGGCGCTGATCTGGAAGATCGTCCTGGTGGTCGAACTGCTCGGGCGTTCGGATGGCATCGGCTTTCAGCTGCACATGGCCTTTCAGGTGTTCGACGTGGCGAGCATCCTCGCCTACAGCCTGGCCTTCATCGCCGTGGTCCAGCTGATCGAACTGGCGCTGTTGCAGCCGTTGGAGCGGCGTGCCTCGTCCTGGCGCGAAGCGGGTGTGCGCCATGCTTGAGCTGCGCCTGGATGGCCGTCACCCCGTGCTGGGCGCGATCGATGCGCAGGTGCGCGAAGGCGAGCGCATCTGTTTGCTCGGGCCGTCCGGTGTCGGCAAGACGACGCTGCTCAACGCCATCGCCGGACTCGATCCGCAGCTGCGGCCGATGATCGACCAGCGCGCCGGTTTGCGCGTCGGCTACCTGTTTCAGGAGCATCGCCTGCTGCCGTGGCGCACGGTGCGGCAGAACCTGGCGCTGGTCGGCGCGGACGCGGCGGACATCGAGCGGCTGCTGGCCGAGGTCGGGCTGAGTGGCGCGGCTGACAGCCTGCCGGATCAGCTCTCGCTGGGCATGGCGCGCCGGGCGGCACTGGCGCGCTGCCTGGCGATCAAGCCGGATCTGTTGCTGCTCGACGAACCCTTCGCCTCGCTGGATGCCGAGCGCACCGCCGAGCTGCGCGGTCTGATCGCCCGCCTGCTCGATCGGCACCCGGACATGGCGATGATCTGCGTGACCCACGATCCGCGCGATGCCGACGATCTGGCCAATCGCCTGTGGTACCTGAGCGGCGTCCCGGCGACCTTGCGCTGCGCTGGGCCGGCCAGTCTCAGCCCGCTCAGCGAGCGTCAGCGCAGCGCCTGAGCGGCATTCAGCCGGCCGCCAGCTGCGTCAGCGCATGCAGCACCAGACCGACCAGCCCGCCGACCAGGGTGCCGTTGATGCGGATGTACTGCAGGTCCTTGCCGACGCTCTGCTCCAACTGCTCGACCAACTCGCGGCTTTCCCAGTTCTCCACGCGTTCGGCGATATAGGCGCCGATCTGTCCGCGGTAGCGTTCCAGCAGGCCGGGAGCTGCGGCCAGCAGCTGTTCGTTGATCCAGTTGCGCATGGATTCGTCCGCGGCCAGGCCGTCGCCGAGGCCGCGACAGAGACTGACGATGCGCCGGCCGATGCGCGATTCGTCGCTGGCCAGATCGCTTTCCAGCCAGACCGTCAGTTCCGCCCAGAGATTGGCGAAGTAGGCGCTGGTGGCCGGGTGCTCCAGTAGCTGCGTGAGGATGCGCTCGACTTCCAGGGCGTACTTCGGGTCCTGTTCGAGGCGCTCGATGTATTCGCCGACGTGCTCATCGAAGCGCTGGCGGATCAGGTGCTCGGGATCGGCGGCGATCTCGGCGATCAGCGCGGACAGGCCGTCGACGAACTTGTTCGCCGACCAGCCGCTCACCGGTCGGCTCAGGCCGAGATAGCGCAGCGTGCGGATCTCGCGGCTGATGGCGTCGGCCACCAGCGCGCGGGTTTCTTCGTCCTGCATGATCGAGTCGAGGCGGATCAGCAGCTCGTCGAGCATCGCCTGATGCCGGCCCTGGCTGGTCAGCACGCGCAAAGCCTGGGCCAGCGGCGGGGCGAGGTCGAACTTGCGCAGGCGGCCGATCACCTTGGCTTCGACGAAGGCGCGCACCCTTTCGTCATGTAGCGCGGCGATGCCGAAATGCGCGACGCCGGTGAGCCGGCGGCCGACCGCTTCGGCATTGCTCGGGTGACGCAGCCAGCTGGCCAGGCGCGAGGCGATGTCGAGCTCCTGCAGTTTGGCCAGCACCAATGGTGTGGCGAGGAAATGCGTGGTGATGAAACTGGACAGGTTCCGGCCGATGCGCGCCTTGCTGCGCGGGATGATGGCCGTGTGCGGGATCGGCAGGCCCAGCGGGTGGCGGAACAGCGCGGTGACGGCGAACCAGTCGGCGATCGCGCCGACCATCGCCGCTTCGGCGAAGGAGGCGGCATAGCCCCAGGCCGGATGGCTGGCTTCCAGGCGTGTCGCCACGATGTAGAGCAGGGCGGCCAGCAGTAACAGAAGGCCGGCGACCAGCTTCATCCGCGAAACCGGTGATTGCCAGGCGCTGATCAAGGAACGCATGCAGGTCCTCGTCGTATGGGAGCGAAGGGGTGTCTACCGGGTAGACAGCGAAGCAGCGCGATGAGGTCGGCGCGTGCATTAAAAGCGCAACTACGCGGCTCGAAAAGCGCTCGGGCTAGTCGGGGTGCAACTGCAGAAATGGTTCGCTCGGCGACTTGGGCCGGGTCGATGCTGCTGCTCGCGTGGACAAGGTTGCGCCGTAGTCCATCCTGGGTACGAGGTACATCGGTAGGGCGGATGTCGCCTGCCACATTCACCGGAACTCGCCCGGTGAATGTGATCGCCGACGTTGAATCAGACCTCGTCGTCCTCTTCCTCGCGGATCAGCACGTACTGGCCTTCGGCATCGTTCAGGCAGTCCCAGACGTAGAACATCGATACCTTGCCCGGGCGTTCGGTCACGGCGGCGTAATCGCCGGGCACAGCCGTGAAGTAGACGCCGGAATCGGGTGCCGCCTGGCAGGCGATGCGGGCGGTGATGAAAGCTTCCGGCGCGGTGCCGTCGAAGTAGTCGTCTCGATCCTTGGCATCCCATTCGGCTGGCGCTTCAAAGGGGCCGGTGATGATGATGCGCGCGTCTCCGAGGTCCTGCTCTTCCGCTTCCTCGTCGTATTCGTCGGGGCGGTACAGGGTGCATTCCAGGGCGTCCGGGTTTTCGAGAATGGCCGCGCGGGATTGTGGGGTGAGTGTCTGCATGGAATCTCCGACTGCGGTTGGGTGTGAGTGGGCAGTGTGGTGGAGCCGCCCGGGCAGCGCAATCGGAAGCGTAGTCGCATGTGCCGCCTGCAGCGCTGATGCAGGTCAGCGCCGCAGGCGGGATTTCCGGCTTAGTTTCAGGCGCGGAAACGATCGACCTGAGTACGCAACTCGGCTGCCAGCTTGTCGAGTTCGCCGGCGGTTCCGGCCAGGTTGGCGACCACTTCGCGCTGCTCCTGATTGGTCAGCGCGATGCTCTGCAGGTTGCTGCTGAGCAGGGTGGCGGTACTGCTCTGCTCTTGCGTGGCGGTGCTGATGGCGCTGAACTGCTCGTCCGTGCTGCGGCTCTGCTCATCGATCAGCGCCAGCGCTTCGGCTACTTTGACGTTGCGCTGCAGGCCTTCGTCCATCAGCTGTTGCCCCAGCTCCATGGTGCTCATGGCATTGCCGGTTTCGGCCTGAATCTGGCTGATCATACTGGTGATGCGGTCGGTGGCTTCGCGGGTGCGCGAGGCGAGGCTGCGGACTTCGTCGGCGACCACGGCGAATCCGCGGCCCTGTTCGCCGGCCCGTGCCGCTTCGATCGCCGCGTTGAGCGCGAGCAGGTTGGTCTGCTCGGCGATGGCGGTGATCACGCCAACGATGCTGCCGATTTCCTGCGAGCGCTTATCCAGGCTCTCCACCACGCGGGCCGTGCCGCTCAGCGCCGTGGCGATCTGCGCCAGGGCATCGGACGCCTCATCCATGGCGGCGCGGCCGACGCGAGTCTGCTCGGCGTTGGCGCGAGCCACTTGCTGGGTGTCGCGCATGTTGTCGGCGATGTTCAGCGAGGTGGCGCTGAACTCCTCCACCGCGCCGGCCATGCTGGTGATCTCGCCGGACTGCTGTTCCATGCCTTCGTTGGCGCCGCTGGAAAGCCCAGCGAGCAGCTGCGCACGCTGGCTGACTTCGCCCGACGCACCGCGGATGCGTGCGACCATGCCCGACAGCGCATCACCCATCCGGTTGAAACTGTCGGCCAACTGGCCTATCTCGTCATTGCTGCGCACCGGCAGGCGCACGCTGAGATCACCGGCACCGAGCGCCTGTGCCTGTTGTACCACCGCGGCCAGTGGTCTTAGCTTGTGGCGCAGGAGCCAGATGGTGGCAGCAACCGCCAGGAGCATGGCCAGCAAGCTGCCGATGGCCAGACGGGTGCCGACGCTCCAGGTGACTTCGCGTATCTCCTTGACTGGCATGCTGGCCACCACGGTCCAGGGGCCGCCTTCGAACATCGCGCCGACGCTGTAGATGTCGGCGTCGCCATCCTTCCAGTACTGGCCGCTACCGCTGTGTCGACCCAGTTCCGCGGCTTTGGGCGCGGCCTGTTCCGCCAGGCTCAGGCCAGCGGGTGGTACCAGCCACTGCTGCTGCTCGTCGAGCAGCGCGAGCGAACCGGTTTCGCCGATGCGAAAACGCGCCAGGTCATCGAACTGCGCCCGCTGCGCGTCGGTGTAATCGAAGCCGACGAAGAGCACCGCGATCACGCGTCCCCGGGCGTCGGCGACCGGCGTGTATTGCGTCATGTAATGACGATCGAACAGGAAAGCGCGGCCGATGTACTGCTTGCCGTCCAACAGCAGGCGATACGCCGGGTGTAGGCGATCGAGCAGGGTGCCGATGGCACGGCTGCCGTCCTGCTTGGTGACCGATGTGCTGACCCGCACGAAGTCGTCGCCTTTGCGGGCAAACACCGTGGCGACTCCGGCGGTCATCTCGCGAAAGTCATCGACCTGAGTGAAATCGTTGTTCAGCGGCAAGCCGTCGTGAAGAAGGGCCGGCGTTGGCGTGCCGCCCACGTCGATCTGTTCTTCTTCCACAAGCTGCAGCCCAGCGGCGAAGCGTTTTTCGAAGAGGCCGCTGAGGCGCTGGGTGCTCTCGCGCAGGGTGCCGTGGAAGGTGCTCAGCTGATCGGCAAGCAGCCTGGCTTCACTGGCCAGATGCTGCTCACGGGTGTGCAGGTTGGCTGCATCCAGCGAGCGAAGCGCAAAGAGGGTGCTTCCGGTAATGACGACAGCAAGAATCAGCGCAAGGGCCAGGCCGAGTTGCGAGGCGATTTGAGCTCGAGGCGACTGCAAGTTATCTCCTGACCGAGCGATAGGGGACGGGGGAATGAATGCTCGATACATCAGGGAGTATCGGTACGCGGCCGTAGAACTTTAGTCGTAGCCGTTGGTGCGAGATTCGTAGCTGGTGCCCGGCTTCAGACCGTCGGCAGCCGGCTCGTGCGAACACCGCGCCGTTTGCGACCTACACTCGCTAACAGCCATTCAATCGGAAGACCGCGAGGCAGCCATGCATTCCAGCGAAGAACAACCGGGCGAAGAGCCTGATGTGACCATGACCGATGCCGGCGAGAAGAGTCCCGGCGAGGACCCGGACTTCGAAGAAGAGCGGCCAGCGCAGGCACCGCCACGAGCGGAGGTGGACGATCTCGAGCCGGAGGTGCGGCCCGATGACATGGACATCCTCGGCATCGATGGCTCCGATGAGCCGAGCTAGGCGGCGCTTGGGAAGTCGCGCAGCTGCGGCGGAGCTGGGTTCCGTGCGTGCCAGACGCCGCCGCATGGCCTAGGCTTTCACGCTTCGATGGTTATCTTCCAAGGAATGTCCTATGCGCGTGTTGCCCGGCTTGATCTCCCTGTTGTTCCTGGCGGGCTGCTCCTCCTGGCAACCCGATCCGGAGGACATCGAACCGGTGCCGGCCGAGCGGGTACTGGCTTATCAGCAACCGTTGGAGAATGCCGGCGAGGTGGTGGTGACGCGAGATTTCGGCTGGCGCGGCGGCGGCTGCTATATCGCTGTGCTGATCGACCGCGAGTTGGCGGCGCGCATTCATGTCGGTGAGCGGGTGAGTTTTCAGGTACCGGCGGGGGCGCGGATCGTCAGCATCGGTACCGATCCGCTGGATGACACGCTGTGCGGCAAGCTCAGCCTGCGCCGCGAGAAGCTGGCGCAGGTCGTACCGGCGCAGACATTGGAGTTCCGCGTGGTCAGCGGCAACGACGTTGGGTTCGACATCCTGCCCGTCGAGCCCTGACGAGGCGCCTGGCTGCTGCACCAACGAAAAAGCCCGCCAGAGCGGCGGGCTTTTCGCATGCAAGCGAGCGCTTACTTGATCACGGTGCGTGCGGTTTTCAGGTAGTCGGCGGCGTATTCCTGGACCTCGTCCGCTTGCTGGGCTTCCGAGCTGATGTGGATCTCTTCCAGGGTGTCCGTCAGGCCGTCCATCTCTTCGTTGATCTTCTCCAGCGCGGTCTGCAGCGTGTATGTCAGCTCGTGGATTTCCTGCAGGCGCTCGGGTGTCGGTGCCTCGGCCACTGCCTTGGCCAGCCGCTGGTTGTATTCGGAGAAGTTGGCCACGGCCTCGGCGAGGGTCTTGGACGGCACGCCGTGAACCTGCGTGGCACCGTCGTTGGCGAACGTGCTGGTGGTGATGGTCGCGGCGAGTGCCAGAGCGGCGGTCTGGATGAGCGTTTTCACGACAGGTCCCTTGCTGGAAATTGAGGGGCGCGAAAGTACCACCTGCAAATCCTGATGCTGTGCAGTGGCGCACAGTCTGCGCAGTAGAGCGGTCGAAAGCGCTCGCCCGTGCGGACTTCAGGACGGCTTGGGTATCTGCAGACCGCGGATCACTGCCGGGCGGGCAAGGAACGCCTCCAGCACCCGATTGACGTTGGCGAAGTGTTTGATGCCCACCAGCTCACCGGCGTCATAAAAGCCGACCAGGTTGCGTACCCAAGGGAAGATGGCGATGTCCGCGATGCTGTAGCTGTCACCCATGATCCACTCGCGATGTTCCAGGCGTTGCTCGAGGACGGCGAGCAGGCGTTTGGATTCGGCGACGTAACGGTCGCGTGGACGCTTGTCCTCGTACTCCTTGCCGGCGAATTTGTGGAAGAAGCCGAGCGGGCCGAACATCGGGCCGATTCCGCCCATCTGGAACATCAGCCACTGGATCGTCTGGTAGCGCTCGGCGGCATCGTGCGAGAGCAGCTGGCCAGTCTTCTCGGCGAGATAAAGCAGAATCGCGCCGGATTCGAACAGCGGCATCGGCTGTCCGCCGGGGCCGTTGGGGTCGATGATCGCCGGAATCTTGTTGTTCGGGTTGAGCGAAAGGAACTCGGGGGAAAGCTGCTCGTTGCGTTCGAACTCCACGCGGTGCGCCTCGTAGGGCAGCCCGGTCTCCTCGAGCATGATCGAGACCTTCACGCCATTGGGCGTCGGCAGGGAGTAGAGCTGCAGGCGACTGGGGTCGGCGGCAGGCCATTTGCGGGTGATGGGAAAGGCAGACAGGTCTGGCATCGATGCGCTCCTGGGCTGATTTGCTGATGGGCGTGGCTTATTGGAGCCGCGTCAGCGGGCGTGGTTTCCTGCATCAATGTGCGCATCGGGGCGTGGCTCGTCCAGTTGCGCACGCCTGGAATTTGCACCATTGCGGTGCGGAGGCTCTGGCGCGGGCTTTATAGGCCGTTCAGGCTAAAGAGCCGCAGCACCCGGCCGATAGCAGAACGCTTGCTGGCATTTGGCCTTGAGGGCACGGCAAGCCATCTTCCGGGGATTTCCAACAACAAGCCCTGATCCGTCGCACCAGAACACGCAGGGTCCCGCAACGGGGTCGTGCCGGCCGCCTGTGACCTGGCCTGAAGTCTTTCGAACATACGCCTTACTTGCCAACTGTCGCCTCTTGGAGGCGGCACGCCATACGGAAACCAACGAATGATGCAGCAACTGACTATCCGGGCCCGTCTGCTGATTCTGGTCGGAGCGATGCTGACGGCCTGTCTGATCATCGGTCTGACCGGGCTGAACGCGCAGCAGCGTAGCGTCGCCGGACTCAATACCGTCTACCTCGACCGCGTGGTGCCGCTGCGCGATCTCAAGCTGATTGCCGACCTGTACGCCGTGAAGATCGTCGACGCGACCCACAAGGCGCGCAGCGGCATGCTCAGCTATGCGCAAGCGCGCGACGATGTACGCGCGGCCCGTGCGGAGATCCGCCGTATCTGGGGCGGGTACATGAATACCGAGCTGATCGAGGCCGAGCGCCAGCTGGCGGTGCACATCGAAGGGCTGATGAAGGCGGCCGACGAGCCGCTCGATGGTCTGGAACGTACTCTCGACCGGCATAGCGAGAAGCGGCTGGCGGCGTTCGTCATCAACGACCTGTACCCGCTGATCGATCCGCTCTCCACCGGCTTCAGCGACCTGATCGAACTGCAGCTGGGTGAGGCGCACAGCGAGTACGATCGCGCACTGGCGCTCTATCAGCGCAACCGGCTGTTCAATATCGGCCTGTTGCTGGCGTTGCTGATCGGCGGCGGGGTGTTTGCTACGGTGCTGCTGCGCAGCATCAGCCGACCGCTGGAGGAGTTGAAGCAGGCCGCTGCCGCTGTGGCTGCTGGCGATCTCAGTCGCACCATCGAATGTCGCGGGCGCGACGAGATCACCGAGGTGCAGCGCTCTATCCGGCAGATGCAGGCCAACCTGCATGACACCCTGCAGGACATTCAGGGCTCCGCCACTCAGCTGGCGTCCGCCGCCGAGGAACTGCACGCGGTGACCGAGCACACGGCTCAGGGAATCCATCAGCAGAACGAAGAAGTGCAGATGGCTGCCACGGCGGTCACCGAAATGTCCGCAGCGGTGGATGAGGTGGCTGGCAACGCCAACCGCACCTCCGACGCTTCCCGCGACGCCGAGACGGTCGCCGCCGCCGGACGCCAGCAGGTCACCGCCACCCGCGAGACCATCGACCAGCTCAGCGGCAAGCTGAACGAGACTGCCAGTACCGTCAGCCGCCTGGCCGAAGAGGCGGCGAGCATCGGCCAGGTCGTCGATGTGATCCGTTCGATTGCTGATCAGACCAATCTGCTGGCGCTCAATGCGGCCATCGAAGCGGCACGGGCCGGCGAGGCCGGGCGCGGCTTTGCCGTGGTCGCCGACGAGGTGCGCAACCTGGCGCAGCGCACGCAGAGCTCGACGCAGGAAATCGAACGGATGATCGGGGCGATCCAGGCCGCCAGCGAGCAGTCGGTGCGCGACATGCAGCAGAGCAGCGAATTCGCCGTACGCAGTCAGACCATCGCCAACGAGGCAGACCAGGCGCTGAGCCTGATCGCCGAGCGGGTCGGGCAGATCAACGAGATGAACCTGGTCATCGCCAGCGCGGCCGAGGAGCAGGCGCAGGTCGCACGCGAAGTCGACCGCAATCTGGTGGCGATTCGCGACATTTCCGAGCAGAGCGCCACCGGTGCGCAGCAGACCTCGGTGGCCAGCGACGAGCTGGCTCGCCTGGCGACGCAACTCAATCAGCTGGTTGGGCGCTTCCGGCTCTGATCTCGGTGGCGGGCAGATGACCCGGCGCTACGCCGGTCATCTGGGAGATTGTCCGGTGAGCACTGGCGGAGTAGCGTGACGGGCATACCGACACGGGAGACTCGCCATGAAGGTCCTCACGCTCATCGGCGCGCTTGCACTTGTGTGGCCTACAGTGCCAGTGGTGGCCGGCGAATGCCCGGCACTGTTGCAGCATGAACTGCCCAAACTGCGCTCGAAGGAAACCATCGATCTTTGCCAGCAGTTCCAGGGTAAGGCGCTGGTGGTAGTCAACACCGCCAGTCACTGCGGTTTCACGCCCCAGTTCAAGGGGCTCGAAGCGCTTTATCAGCGTTACAAGGACGATGGGCTGGAAGTGCTGGGCGTGCCGTCGGACGATTTCTTTCAGGAGTCCGACGACGAGGCCGAGACGGCTGAGGTGTGTTACGTGAACTACGGCGTGACCTTCACCATGACCCAGACCCAGCCGGTACGCGGCAGCGATGCCACGCCACTGTTCCGCGAACTCGCCGAACAGGCCGGGCGGGCGCCGCGCTGGAACTTCTACAAGTACGTGGTGGACCGCCAAGGGCGGGTGGTGGCGTTCTTTTCCAGCAAGGTGAAACCGGATGATCCGCAGTTGCTGGCGGCGGTGGAGGAGGCGTTGCAGCGCTGAAACGAAAAGCCCCGGCAGGACCGGGGCTTTTTTGCATCAGAAGCGGTAACTCAACGAAGCGCCGAAACCGTGGGCGCTGTTTTCGTAGGTGGCGTTGTAGTTTTGTACCAACGCTCCGTTCTGATAAGACTTGCTCCGGTTGACCTTGGTGTCCTCTTCCCATAGGTAGGAGTAGGCCAGATCCACCGTGACGTCTTCGGTCGGGTCCCAAGCCAGACCGAAGCTCACTGCAGTACGGTCGCCGGAAGGGATACGCGGCGAGCGGTGAGTGTTGTTGGTCGGGCTCTGGTCGAAGGCGAGGCCGGTACGCAGGGTCCACTGCTGGTTCAGCTTGTAGGCGGCGCCCAGCGCGTAGGACCAGGTGTCGTGCCAGTCTTGCTCCTCGATGATGGGGGCCAGATTGCCTTGCAGAGGAACGGGAACTCCCTCGTTCTCGATGATGATCGCCTCGAAGCGGCTCCAGCGTGTCCACATGGCACCCGCGTAAAGGGTCCAGCGGTCGTTCAAGTCATGGGTGAGGGAGACGTCGACCGATTCCGGGGTGGTGAGATCCAGCGATGCATCGTACTTGCTGCCATTCGCCGCGCCGAAGCCCGCGCCGGTGATCTTGGTGTCGCCTTCGAGGGTGTACTCGACCTTGGAGTGATAGGTCACGCCCATGCGCGTGTGCGGTGTGAACTCGTAGAGTACGCCCGCGTTGAAACCGACGGCGGTGTCATCGCCTTTGACCTTCACGCGACCGTCACCCGCCATGCTCGGCGATGCGCTCTGCAGCTCGCCGGTGATGCGGTTGAGGGTCGGGCCGAAGCCGATCGACAGCTTGTCGTTGAACCGGTAGCTGACGGTGGGCTGTACGGTCATTACCGTCACTTCGCTGTAGTCGCCGAAGTAACGACCCTGGAAGCCGCTTTCGTAGTCTGTCGCCAGCCCGAATGGCACATAGAAGCCGACACCGACCGCCCACTTGTCGTCAATCGGGTTGACGTAATAACCCATCGGCACCGCCGTGGCAGGCACCATGTCGCCGTCGTTGCTACCGGTAGTCGGGCCGTTGATCGCACCGCCCAGTGTGAAAGAGCCGGAAGCATCTTTGATATCGGTGTTGGCCTTGATCGCCGCAGCGCCGACGCTGACTTCGTCGCGCTTGAGCCGGGACATGCCGGCCGGGTTGCCGAACAGGGTGGTCGCGTCGTCAGCCGAAGAAGAGCGGCCAGCGAAAGAAGTGCCCATGCCGCTGATGCTCTGCTCGTTCAGGGCAAAGCCGGCGGCCATCGCCTGGCCGGACATTGCGCCGACGGCCAGGGCGAGAGCAGTCTTCAACCATCTTGTTTTCATTGTTGTACTCCTCAGAAAAAACGGGTCGGAACCTAGCAACTTTTTCTGACGAGTCGCAAATGAAAGAGTGCAATTTTTCGTAAATACCACGACGATTGGTCGTGAAATTACAGGATTGATGGTTGATTTTCTGTAAAACTGCTTATTCGGTTCCTGACTGACTGGTCATTTTCGAGTATGGCTTGCCGCGGACTCAGGCAATCGGCCGTTGCGGGTCGGTGATCCATTCGCTCCACGAGCCGGGATACAGGCGTCCCAGTGGATAGCCCGCCAGGCAGAGCGCGAACAGGTTGTGACAGGCGGTGACGCCGGAGCCGCAGTAGGCGATGACCTGTTCGCTGGCTCTGCCTTCCAGCAGCGGTGAAAAGCGCTGGCGCAGCTGTGAGGGGCTGAGAAAGCGGCCATCCGCGGCAAGATTGTCGGTGAACGGCAGGCAGATCGCTCCCGGAATGTGTCCCGCAACCGGGTCGATGGGTTCGACCTCGCCACGAAAGCGCGGCAGGGCACGGGCGTCCAGCAGTGGCTGGTCGAGCGCTGCGAGCAGCTGCTCTGCCTCGATGATCAGCCCTTCGTCCGGCGTTCCGGAAAAATGTCCGGGCTGTTGCGTCGCCGATTGATCACTGAGCGGCAGGCCGGCTTCTTTCCAGGCTTTGAAGCCACCGTCGAGCAAAAATACGTCCTCGCGCTTGCCCAGCCAGGCGAGCAGCCACCAGGCGCGGGCGGCGAATGCGCCGGGACCGTCGTCATACAGCACGATCTGGCTGTCGTTGTCGATGCCCCAGCTGCGCAGCCGGGCGACCAGCGCTGCGGCCTCGGGCAACGGGTGACGGCCGGTCTGGCCCTTGATCACCGGGCCGGAAAGGTCCTCTTCCAGATCGGCGAAGTGCGCCCCGGGAATGTGCGCTTGCGCGAAGCTTCGCCTTCCGTAAGCGGGGTCTTCCAGAGCGAAGCGGCAATCGAGTACGCGCAGCTGGGGCTGCTGCAGGCGTTCGGCCAGTTGTTGCGGGCTGATGAGTTGGGCGAGGGGCATAGCGCGGCTCCAGACGGAAATGAGTCGTACACACTAGCAGGCTGCGCACGCCCCATGAATGCCCGGAGAGCCGTAGTCAGGATATATACTGCGCCACTCGTTCGGCCGTGCGCCGGTCGTCAGCCGAATCAAGGAGTGCCGTGTGGCCATAGAAACTCAATGGGTCCTGGATGATGCTCATCTGGCCCGCCTGTGCGCCGAATGGCGGCAGCTGCCTTTCGTGGCTGTGGACACCGAATTCATGCGTGTGGACACCTTCTATCCGATCGCTGGCCTGGTGCAGGTCGGCGACGGGCGTCGTGCCTATCTGATCGATCCGCTGGCGGTGAGCGACTGGCAGCCATTCGCCGGTCTGCTGCAGGACGCGGCGGTGGTCAAGGTGCTGCATGCCTGCAGCGAGGATCTGGAGGTGCTGTCGCGTCTGACCGCTAGCCTGCCCACACCGCTGTTCGATACGCAGCTGGCGGCGGGTTACCTCAACCTTGGCTTTTCCATGGGCTACTCGCGGCTGGTGCAGGCGGTGCTGGGTCTTGAACTACCCAAGGACGAAACCCGCTCAGACTGGTTGCAACGCCCGCTCAGCGAGATGCAGGTGCGCTACGCCGCGGAGGATGTGCAGCACCTGGCCGAGCTCTATGCAGCCCTGCTGCCGAGGCTCTCCGAAGAGAAGCGCCACTGGGTACTGGAAGACGGTGCCGAACTGGTTGCCAATCTGCAGCGCGAGACCGATCCGGACGAGGCTTATCGCGAAGTCAAGCAGGCCTGGCGTTTGAAGCCACAACAGCTGGCCGTATTGCGCGCGCTGACCGCCTGGCGCGAACGGCAGGCGCGTGCGCGCAATCAGCCGCGTAACCGCGTACTGCGCGAGGCGAGCCTGTGGCCGCTGGCCCGCACGCAGCCGAAGGATTTGGTGGCGCTGGCGCGTATCGAGGACATGCATCCGCGCAGCGTGCGCCAGGACGGTGAAACCCTGCTGGAACTGATTCGCCAGGCAGCGTCTACGCCCGAGCACAACTGGCCTGCCGTCCTGCCTGAGCCGTTGCCGTTGGAGGCCTCGTCCGTGCTCAAGAAGCTGCGCGCCGTCGGTCAGCGTCTGGCGGCGGAGCTGGATATCGCGCCGGAGCTCATGCTGCGCAAGAAGATTCTCGAAGCGCTGCTGAAAAGCGGCTACCCCAACGGCCCCTATGTCCTTCCGGATTCGCTGCGCGGCTGGCGCCGTGAGCGCATGGGGCAGGCATTGCTCGACGCATTGGAAAAATCGCCATCATGAAATGCATCTGCTCCATCTATAAAAGTCCGCGCAAGAACGAGATGTACCTGTATGTCGACAAGCGTGACGCACTCAAACGGGTGCCCGAGGGGCTGCTTGCCGCGTTCGGGCCGCCGCAGCTCGCCTTCGAGCTGGTACTGACGCCGGAACGTCAACTGGCGCGGGAAGACATCGGCAAGGTGCTCGCCAATATAGAGAAGCAGGGCTATCACCTGCAGATGCCGCCCGCCGAGGACGAGTACATCGAGCATCTGCCGGAAGAGCTGTTGCGCATGAACGACCCGATGTGACAACGCAATGCAGTCCAGGGTGATCGGAAATCGAGTACTTCCTGCGCGTCGGCCTATGCTCTAGTGAGCTGAATGAAGGAGGCTGCTTATGAATATTCGATCGTGTTTACTCGGTTCCTTGTTCGCCGCGCTGGCGTTGACGGTCCAGGCGCAGGATGCTCCACCTGTCGATGACAATGCGGTCTGGCAGAAGCACTGGCAGCAGATGCAGGAATACCGGCAGGCCTGGCAGTCGGCGAAAACCCCGCAGGAGCGGCAGAAGTTGCAGGCCGAGCACTGGCAGAGCATGCAGCCCGGCTTCGGCATGATGGGCGGTTGCCCTATGGCGGGCAGCGGCGGCGCCGGCATGGGCATGAAAGGTGGCAAGGGCATGATGCCAGGTGGGCGCATGACGGGAGCGCCCACCAAGGAAATGCTCGATATGCGCATCCAGCACATGGAGCAGATGCTCGAGCAGATGCGCAGTCATCGCGAGATGCTCGACAAGCAGTGAAGCGACTGGCGGTCAGGCAGCCGCGCCCACGGGGCTACCTGACCGCTCGCCGTCTGGCCGTGCTTGGCCCGCATCCACGCAATGACTAGACTTGACGCTTTGATTGGAATGTCACCGTCATGGCCGCCAAAGTCGAACCCTTCTGGAAGCGTAAAACCCTTGCCGCGCTCGATTCCGATGAGTGGGAGTCGCTCTGCGATGGGTGCGGACTGTGCTGCCTGCAGAAGCTCGAGGACGAAGAGGACGGCAGCGTCTACTACACACGTATCGCCTGCAAGCTGCTCGACCTCGACAGCTGTCGGTGCAGCGACTACCCCAACCGACGCGCCAGCGTGCCGGATTGCATTCAACTCAGTCCCCTGGACGCCGCGCAGTTCAAATGGCTACCGCCAACCTGTGCCTATCGCCTGGTCGCCGAGGGCAAGGATCTGCCGCTCTGGCACCATCTCGTCTGCGGTGATCGTGAGGCAGTGCATGTCGAGCGGATCTCGCAAGCCGGGCGGATGCTGGCCGAAGGCAGCGTCGCGGAAGAGGATTGGGAAGATCACCTGATTTTTCGCGCCGGTTGAATCAGCGCCTGCTCGGCGTCGCCCTAGTTAAGCCCAGTCTGGAGTTCTGTCCGATGCCCGTTCGCCCGCTTTCCCTGTTTGCCGCTCTGTTGCTGAGTACCGCTCCGGCGCTGGCTGCACAGCGGGTCGATCTCGACTATCGAGTGCGTTTTCTGCCGGAGCAGGACCAGGCCGAGGTGCAAGTGACGCTGGAAAAGGGCGAGGTGATTCGCAGCCTCGATCTGAATCTGGGTAACGAAGGCTACTACAGCGACTTTCAGGGCGATGGCGAATGGGTGCAGGAGTCGCCGGAGCGCGGTAGCTGGCGGCCGGGCAAGGGCAAATCGCAGCTGACCTATCGAGTACGAATCAGCCACCCTCGCGACAATGGTCGTTTCGACGCGCGGATGACCCCGGATTGGGCGCTTTTTCGTGGCGACGACCTGGTGCCTGCGGCGCGACTCGATCAGCTCGATGGTGTGAAGCTGGTGTCGCGCCTGAGCTTCGAGCTGCCCGAGGGCTGGAAGAGTGTAGAAACCGGCTGGCCCCGAATCGGCAAGAATCGTTTTCGCATCGACAATCCAGAGCGTCTGCTCGATCGCCCTACCGGCTGGATGCTCGCTGGCAAGCTTGGCACTCGTCGTGCCCGTCTCGGGGAAACCGATGTCACGGTTGCGGCGCCGGTGGGCGAGGGAATGCGGCGCATGGACATTCTGACCCTGCTGACCTTCGTCTGGCCGGAGCTGCAGAATGTATTTCCGCGTGATCCCGCCAAGCTGCTGATCGTCGGCGCGGGTGATCCGATGTGGCGTGGTGGGTTGTCCGCTCCGAACTCGTTGTATATGCACGCCGATCGTCCGCTGGTCAGCGAGAACGGCACCAGTTCTCTGATCCACGAGCTGGTGCACGTGTTCAGCCGCATCAGCGACGCCGATCGCAGCGACTGGATCAGTGAGGGGCTCGCCGAGTACTACGCCATCGAGCTGATGAGGCGCGCCGGTGGCATGAGCGAAGACCGTTACCAGGCCGTGCGCGAGCATCTCAGTGCCTGGAGCCGCGATGTCACGAGCTTGCGAACCGAGCGTGCCAGCGGCGCGGTCACCGCGCGTGCGGTTCTGCTGTTGCAGGAGCTGGATCGGGAGATCCGTCAGCGCAGCAAGGGGCGGCACTCGCTGGACGACGTCAGCCGTGGGCTGATGCGCCTGGATAAGGTCAGCACCGACGATATCATCGACATTACCTCGGCATTGCTGGGTGGCGGCTCCAAGGTTCTCGGTACGCCACTGCTGCGCTGAGAGATCTCAGCCCCATAGGCACGAACGTCGCCTGTCAAATGGGTTGCTTCAATCGTATTTATCCCCTATACCCGGCGCGCGGGGCCGATATAATGCGGCCCTTTGCCGGCTATCCGTTTGGGTAGTTGCGAACCGGCTTGCGGTGGCGTCGCCTCGCGCTACCGTTTTGCAGCCGTTCGGCCGCAGTCCTCTGGAAGAAATCTATGAAAAGCGCAGAAATCCGTGAAGCCTTCCTCCGCTTCTTCGAAGAGAAGGGCCATACACGCGTGGCCTCCAGTTCGCTGATTCCGGCGAACGATCCGACCCTGCTATTCACCAATGCCGGGATGAATCAGTTCAAGGACTGCTTCCTCGGGCTGGAGAAGCGCGCCTACACCCGCGCGACCAGTAGCCAGAAGTGCGTGCGTGCCGGCGGCAAGCACAACGACCTGGAAAACGTTGGCTACACCGCGCGTCACCACACCTTCTTCGAGATGCTCGGCAATTTCAGTTTCGGCGACTATTTCAAGCGCGACGCCATCACCTATGCCTGGGAATTCCTCACTTCGCCGAAGTGGCTGAATCTGCCGGCCGAGAAACTGTGGGTCACCGTCTACGCCAGTGACGACGAGGCCTACGACATCTGGACCAAGGAAGTCGGCGTGCCGGCCGAGCGCATGGTCCGCATCGGCGATAACAAGGGCGCTCCTTACGCATCCGATAACTTCTGGGCGATGGGTGATACCGGCCCGTGCGGCCCGTGTACCGAGATCTTCTTTGACCACGGTGAGCACATCTGGGGCGGCCCGCCCGGCTCGCCGGAAGAGGACGGCGACCGCTATATCGAGATCTGGAACAACGTGTTCATGCAGTTCAACCGCACCGCGGACGGCGTGCTGCACCCGCTGCCGGCGCCGAGCGTGGACACCGGCATGGGCCTGGAGCGCATCAGTGCAGTGCTGCAGCATGTCAACTCGAACTATGAAATCGACCTGTTCCAGAGCCTGCTGAACGCGGCGGCGGAAGCCATCGGTTGCACCAATGAAGGTCAGGCTTCGCTGAAGGTGGTCGCCGACCATATCCGCTCCTGCGGTTTCCTGATCGCCGATGGAGTGACGCCGTCCAACGAAGGTCGCGGCTATGTGCTGCGTCGGATCATTCGGCGAGCGTGCCGGCATGGCAACAAGCTGGGCGCGAAGGGAAGTTTCTTCCATCGCATCGTGGCTGCGCTGGTGGCCGAAATGGGCGACGCGTTCCCCGAGCTGAAGCAGCAGCAGGCGCACATTGAGCGTGTACTGAAGACCGAGGAGGAGCAGTTTGCCAAGACGCTGGAGCAGGGCCTGAAGATTCTCGAGCAGGATCTGGCGGAACTGAACGGCAGCGTCATCCCCGGCGAGGTGGTCTTCAAGCTGTACGACACTTACGGTTTCCCCGTGGACCTGACCGGTGACATCGCCCGCGAACGCGAACTGACCCTCGACGAAGAAGGCTTCGAGCGCGAGATGCAGGCGCAGCGTGAGCGCGCTCGTTCGGCCAGCGCCTTCGGTATGGACTACAACAGCCTGGTCAAGGTCGAGGGCGAAACACGCTTCATCGGTTACCAGGCGACCTTCGGCAACGGCAAGGTGCTGGCGCTGTTCAAGGAAGGCATGGCAGTGGACAGCCTGAGTGCTGGTGAGGAGGGCGTGGTGGTTCTCGATCAGACGCCGTTCTACGCTGAATCTGGCGGCCAGATCGGTGATTGTGGCTACCTTGCCGCCGACGGACTGCGCTTTGATGTGCGTGATACCAGCAAGGCCGGTGGCGCCTTCCTGCACCACGGCATCCTCGACTGCGGCGGCCTGTGTGTTGGCGCCAATGTCGAGGCCATAGTTGATGCCTCGGTCCGTCAGGCCACCGCACTCAACCACTCGGCGACTCACTTGCTGCACGCTGCGTTGCGCCAGATTCTCGGCGAGCATGTCAGTCAGAAGGGCTCGCTCGTCGACAGCCAGCGCCTGCGTTTCGATTTCAGTCACTTCGAGGCGATCAAGCCCGAGCAGCTCAAGGCGCTGGAAGACAAGGTCAATGCCGAGATTCGCCGCAACACCGCGGTGGAAATCGAGGAAACCGACATTGACACCGCCAAGGCCAAGGGCGCCATGGCCTTGTTCGGCGAGAAGTATGGCGACTCCGTACGAGTGCTGACGATGGGCGGCGGGTTCTCCGTGGAGCTGTGTGGCGGTACTCATGTGTCGCGCACGGGCGATATCGGTCTGTTCAAGATCACCAGCGAAGGTGGTGTGGCAGCTGGCGTACGGCGGATCGAGGCGGTCACCGGGGCTCAGGCTCTGGCTTATTTGAACGATGCCGAAGAGCAGCTGAAAGAGGCGGCGAATCTGGTCAAGGGCAGTCGCGACAACCTGCTGGATAAGCTTGTCGGCGTGCTCGAGCGCAATCGCCAGCTGGAGAAGGAGTTGGAGCAGCTGAAGGCCAAGGCCGCCAGTGCGGCGGGCGATGATCTCGCCAGTTCGGCGGTGGAGATCAAGGGCGCACGTGTACTCGCGGCGCGCTTGGATGGTCTCGATGGCAAAGCGCTGTTGGCATTGGTCGATCAGCTGAAGAACAAGCTCGGCAGTGCGGTCATCCTGTTGGGCGGCGTGCAGGACGACAAAGTGGTGCTGGTGGCAGGCGTGACCCAGGATCTTACTGGCCGACTCAAGGCGGGAGACTTGATGAAGCAAGCAGCTGCGGCAGTAGGAGGCAAGGGTGGTGGTCGGCCGGATATGGCTCAGGGGGGCGGCAGTGATCCGGGCAAGCTCGACGACGCACTGGGGCTTGCTGCGTCGTTCGTCGAGCAAGGGCTCTGAGGCCGGTAGGGCGCCTGCATCATGCGCAAGCCGAGTGCTTGGCAGTGCGTGAAGGCTGAACAGTTCAATGACAGCCCATGTCGGGCTTAGGCGGCTATGAGATGGCTTTGATCGTACAGAAGTTTGGTGGCACCTCGGTCGGCTCCGTCGAGCGTATCGAGCAGGTGGCCGAGAAGGTCAGGAAGTTCCGCGAAGGCGGGGATGACATCGTCGTGGTGGTTTCGGCCATGAGTGGCGAGACCAACCGTCTCATCGATCTGGCCAAACAGATCAGCGATCAACCGGTGGCACGCGAGCTGGATGTGATGGTCTCCACCGGTGAGCAGGTGACCATCGCGCTGCTGGCTATGGCGCTGATCAAGCGGGGCGTTCCGGCGGTGTCATATACCGGAAATCAGGTGCGTATCCTGACCGACAGCGCACATACCAAAGCGCGCATCCTGCAAATCGATGCGCAACGTATCCAGCAGGATCTCAAGGCCGGTCGGGTGGTTGTGGTCGCCGGCTTCCAGGGCGTTGACGAGAAGGGCAACATCACCACCCTCGGTCGTGGCGGTTCGGACACCACTGGTGTCGCCCTGGCTGCTGCGCTCAAGGCCGATGAGTGCCAGATCTATACCGATGTGGATGGCGTCTATACCACCGATCCGCGGGTGGTTGCCAAGGCCCAGCGTCTGGACAAGATCACCTTCGAAGAAATGCTGGAAATGGCCAGCCTGGGTTCCAAGGTGCTACAGATCCGAGCGGTCGAGTTTGCCGGCAAATACAGTGTGCCCCTGCGCGTGTTGCATAGTTTTCAAGAGGGTCCGGGTACCCTCATTACCCTTGATGAAGAGGAATCCATGGAACAGCCCATCATCTCCGGCATCGCCTTCAATCGTGATGAAGCCAAGCTGACTATCCGTGGAGTGCCGGACACTCCTGGTGTGGCGTTCAAGATCCTTGGTCCGATCAGTGCCGCCAATGTCGAGGTTGACATGATCGTGCAGAACGTCGCCCACGATAACACCACCGATTTCACTTTCACTGTTCATCGCAACGACTACAACAGTGCCTTGCAAGTACTGCATACCATCGCGAGCGAGATGGGCGCGCGCGAAGTCATCGGCGACACGGACATCGCCAAGGTGTCGATCGTCGGGGTTGGCATGCGTTCTCATGCAGGTGTGGCGAGTCGGATGTTCGAGGCGCTGGCGAAGGAGAACATCAACATCCAGATGATCTCTACTTCCGAGATCAAGGTTTCGGTGGTCATCGAGGAAAAATACCTTGAGCTCGCCGTTCGTGCCCTGCACACCGCATTCGAGCTGGATGCGCCGGCTAGCAACACCGCCGAGTGAATCACAGAAGGCGTGTCTAGTACGCGCCTTCTGTCGTGTTGGCAGGTATTCGAGGAACTTTAGCGCCTTGCTTGCAGGTCAATAGCTGGTGGAAGGTGTTCGTAAACGTTTCACGGAGCATTATCCGTCTTTTATTTTGCAGACTGCTTACTGACTGAATCCGTTTTAAGGAGAAAGGAATGCTGATTCTGACTCGCCGGGTCGGAGAGACCCTGATGGTGGGTGACGATGTGACTGTCACTGTGTTGGGTGTGAAGGGGAACCAAGTTCGAATCGGTGTGAATGCACCCAAGGAGGTAGCGGTGCATCGCGAGGAGATTTACCAGCGGATCCAGAAAGAGAAGGATCAGGAACCAAGCCACTAATTTTTCTGTAATTTTTGGCTTTGCAAACGGGGCAAAGATGGGTATGATGCGCCCCGTGTTGCGGAGAGGTGGCCGAGTGGCCGAAGGCGCTCCCCTGCTAAGGGAGTACACCTCAAAAGGGTGTCGGGGGTTCGAATCCCCCCTTCTCCGCCATTTTGCATTCTAGGGTTTTGATTCTCGCGACAGCCGGCTTTCGATTGAAAGCTCCACGGCAAAGTGCTTGACCATCATTGTTTACTCCCTATAATGCGCACGCTCAGCGCAC
>NZ_JAOEIY010000007.1:76917-364651 GCF_025966695.1 Stutzerimonas sp. S1
CACTCATAGCTCAGCTGGATAGAGTACTCGGCTACGAACCGAGCGGTCGGAGGTTCGAATCCTCCTGAGTGCGCCATATGTTAGAGCTTCAATCGTAGATTGGAGATCATGACAGCCAGAAGCGATCTGGCTTATCAAGCGCTTACGCACTCATAGCTCAGCTGGATAGAGTACTCGGCTACGAACCGAGCGGTCGGAGGTTCGAATCCTCCTGAGTGCGCCATATACGAAGGGCCTGCAGCGATGCAGGCCCTTTTTGTTTTGTGGATCATCAGCGTTTGCCGGTGACGCAACCGCCTTCGTCGAAGGTTATGGTCCGTGTTCCGCCGTCATTGTCTGTATAGCGGTAGCGCACGCGGCCATTGCTGCTGGCGACGTTGTCCGGGCGCCCCAGCGCGCTTTCGACGTCGGCGCGGGTCATTCCGGCCAAAATCCGTTGTGCGATGATGGCGCTGCGTCGATCGCTACCCGTCACTCGATTGCCGCAACCATCATGTCGTTCAGCGACAATGGTCAGCCTTTCCTCGTTAGGGTGTTTGGCTTTTCGCGTTTCGCGCGGTTTGGTCGACGCCATCTTCGTTGCCTTCCCGGTGCTTGGTGTGGGGTTGTACGCCTGTTGCCTTTGCCTGTCGGTGCCGTCCGGACAGCCTTGCTGGCTGAAGGTCACCTGTCCATCGCTATCGGTGCAGCGGAACACGGTCGACGCAATAGACGCCTGGCTGGCCATAAGGGCTGAAGTGAAGAGCGTGACGGCTAGGTATTGGTGCATGTTCGTCCTCCATGACGAAAGGTGCGGTCTAGCCTAGGCGCAAAATTCTTTGTTGTGCAGTCGTGCCTTGTCGTGACGTGAAAGCGTCGACACATGAGACGTCCGCTAAGCATGGCTGAGCGCCAGCAGCTCTTTCGGGCCTGTGCTGCGAGCAGTTGTCAGCCGTTTGAAAGGCTTCTCCGGTCGGCGGGTGTTATCATCCGTGCCGTTCGCCCTTCGGGCCAATGGAAACCAATCTCCCTATGGACTTACCCAGTAGTCGCTCAAGAATCCTGCTTGCCAATCACATGATTGATTGATTCCCCTGGCGCGCCCCCTAGCGCCCGGGGGTGGAGTGCGCCATGACAGAAATAGAAGCAAAAAAACCGCAAGAAACGTTGCAGGACCGCCTGGCGCAGGTGGTCGAGCTGTTGCATCGGCATCGCCTGGTCGAGGATCTGACCCATCGTCAGGAGGGTGAGCACCAGGAGTTAGTGGAAAGTCTGGTGCATCGGCAGAACCTCGCCGAGCTGCAGCGCAAGCTGGATGAGCTCCATCCGGCGGATGTCGCGCATATCCTCGAAGCACTTCCGCTCGATGATCGTTTGACCGTATGGCAGCTGGTCAAGGCCGAGCGCGATGGCGACATTCTTCTGGAAGTCTCCGACGCGGTGCGAGAAACCCTGATCGCCGACATGGATGATCATGAGTTGCTAGCGGCCGCCAAGGAGATGGATGCCGACGAGCTGGCTGACCTCGCACCAGAGTTGCCGCGCGACGTTGTTCACGAACTCATGGAAACCCTCGACGCGCAACAGCGCGAGCGAGTTCGCTCGGCTTTGTCCTATGAAGAGGATCAGGTCGGTGCGCTGATGGACTTCGAGATGGTCACCATCCGCGAGGATGTCAGTCTGGAAGTGGTGCTGCGTTATCTCCGTCGGCTCAAAGAGCTGCCCGGCCACACCGATAAGCTGTTTGTGGTGGACTATGACGGCGTGCTGAAAGGCGTGCTGCCGATCAAGCGATTGCTGGTCAACGACCCGGAAAAGCAGGTGGCCGAGGTCATGGCTAGCGATCCGGTGACCTTTCACCCGGACGAGGACGCTTACGAGGCCGCGCAGGCGTTCGAGCGCTACGATCTGGTATCCACTCCGGTGGTCGACAAAAGCGGTAAGTTGATTGGGCGACTGACGATCGATGAAATGGTCGACCTGATTCGTGAGGAGAGTGAAAGCGAAGTGCTCAACATGGCCGGTCTGCGCGAGGAAGAGGATATCTTCGCCTCGGTGTGGAAGTCGGTACGTAACCGCTGGGCCTGGCTGGCCGTCAATCTGGTTACGGCATTCGTGGCTTCAAGGGTTATTGGTCTGTTCGATGGCTCGATCGAGAAGCTCGTTGCGCTCGCCGCGCTGATGCCAATTGTCGCAGGCATCGGAGGCAATTCCGGTAACCAGACGATCACCATGATCGTGCGGGCGATGGCTCTCGATCAGGTCGGGACCGGCAACACCGCTCGGTTATTGCGCAAGGAGGTAGGGGTCGGGCTGGTCAATGGCCTGGTGTGGGGCGGGGTGATCGGCGTGGTCGCCTACTGGCTCTACGGCAGCTGGTCTCTTGGGGTGGTAATGACCGCGGCAATGACCTTGAATCTGCTGCTGGCTGCGTTAATGGGCGTACTGATTCCGATGACCTTGGCTCGTCTTGGTCGGGATCCGGCGATGGGTGCGAGCGTCATGATCACCGCCATGACCGATAGCGGTGGATTCTTCATTTTTCTCGGATTAGCTACCGTATTCCTGCTGTAACTACGGCATTTCCCTTGTTCTGCGTTTGCTCTGGCTTTCTTTTTCAGGCTAAGGTTCGCTGGCTTCGCTTCGCGAGACTCGCCTGAAATATAACTACGAACAATAAGCGGCCGTGCCGCTGACAAGGGAACCCTTTATGACCCCTGGCGAACTTCTGCTCGAAGGTGTCGAACTCATGCTGTTCGGCTTGGGCTTCGTCTACCTTTTCCTCATCCTTTTGATCGTTTGCATCCGATTGATGTCATCGCTGACCACCCGTTTCGCCAGTGAGCCGATCCCTCATGCTCCTGCTCAAGCGGTTGTCGAAACGGATGCCGAGATTCTTGCCGCCATTCAGGCCGCCATCCATCAACACCGCGCGCGACGCGGTTGATTCGGAAAGGGAGTTCTTTTCCATGACCGTCGTAAAACGACCGCTCGGCATCACCGATGTGGTGCTGCGCGATGCGCATCAGTCTATTCTCGCCACCCGCGTCCGTCTCGAGGATATGCTGCCGATTGCCGCCAAACTCGATCGAGTCGGCTTCTGGTCCGTCGAATCCTGGGGTGGGGCGACTTTCGATGCCTGCATCCGTTACCTCGGCGAGGATCCTTGGGAGCGCATTCGCGAGCTGAAAAGGGCGATGCCCAACACGCGGCAGCAGATGTTGTTGCGCGGCCAGAACCTGTTGGGGTACCGGCACTATGCGGATGACGTCGTGGAGAAGTTCGTCGAGCGCGCGGCGATCAATGGCGTCGACGTGTTCCGTGTGTTCGACGCGATGAACGATCCGCGCAATCTGGAAACCGCGTTGCGTGCAGTGAAGCAGCAGGGTAAGCACGCTCAGGGAACCATCTCCTACACCACCAGCCCTGTGCATACGCTGCAGATGTGGGTCGACCTCGCTAAGCGGATTGAGGATCTGGGCGCTGATTCCGTTGCGATCAAGGACATGGCGGGCATCCTAACGCCCTATACGGCATTCGAACTCGTATCGCGCCTCAAGGCTAGCTTGGCGATTCCGATTCACATGCAGTGCCATGCCACTGCAGGGCTTTCCACCGCAGCGATCGTCAAGGCAGTGGAGGCCGGTATCGACAACGTAGATACCGCTATCTCTTCGCTTTCGATGACGTACGGGCATTCGCCCACAGAGTCAGTGGTCGCGATTTTCCAAGGGACCGAGCGGGATACTGGTCTGAATCTGGAGCTGCTTGAAGAAGTGGCAGCGTATTTCCGGGAGGTGCGGCGCAAGTACTCGAAGTTTGAAGGCAATCTGCGGGGAGTCGATTCGAGGATTCTGGTCGCGCAGGTGCCGGGCGGCATGCTGACCAATATGGAAAGCCAGCTGAAAGAGCAGGGTGCGCTCGATAAGTTCGACCAGGTGCTTGCCGAGATTCCTCGGGTACGTCAGGACCTTGGTTTCATCCCATTGGTAACACCCACTTCACAGATTGTTGGCACTCAGGCAGTGATCAACGTGCTGACTGGCGAGCGCTACAAGTCGATCACCAAGGAAACGGCCGGCATTCTCAAGGGCGAGTACGGCGCAGCTCCTGCGCCATTCGACTCTGAGCTGCAGGCGCGAGTGCTGGCGGGCAGCGATGTGATCACCTGCCGTCCCGCCGACCTTCTGCAGCCCGAAATGGACCGGCTGACCGCAGAACTGAAGGCCTTGGCGCAAGAAAAGAGCATCAAGCTGGCGGCGGACGAGATTGACGATGTGCTGACGTACGCATTGTTCCCGCAGATCGGTCTGAAATTCTTGGAAAACCGAGGCAATCCCGCAGCGTTTGAGCCTGTCCCCAGTGGGGATGAGCAACCGGCTCGTGCGGCTGGCAAACCGGAGGTTTACACCGTAGAAGTCAACGGTAAGGCGTTCGTCGTCCAGGTCAGCGAGGGAGGTGATATAGAAGGTCTGAAACCTCTCGCTGCGCCCGCTAGTGCATCATCGACAGCCGGCGCCACGCCAGTTGCCGAAGGAGAGCCTCAGGTAGCGCCGCTCGCTGGAAATATCTTCAAGGTTCTGGTGAAGCCAGGGCAGTCGGTACAAGAGGGTGATCTGGTGATCATTCTCGAAGCGATGAAGATGGAAACCGAAATCCGAGCTTTCAAGGCGGGTACCGTCGCCAGTGTCGACATCAAGGTGGGCGACGCGGTTTCGGTAGGCGATTGCCTGCTGAGCATCGCTTGAGGGGCACTCAATGGATAAGTTAATCAAGCTTTGGCAGGGAACCGGCCTGTACCACCTAGAAGCAGGACAGGCGCTGATGATCGTCGTCTGCCTACTGCTTATCTACTTGGCAATTCGCAAAGGGTTCGAGCCGCTGTTGCTGATCCCGATCGGTTTTGGTGGCATTCTGGCCAATATTCCCGTGGCCAACATGGCCCAAGGGGCTGGGATTCTCCATCTGTTCTATGAAGTGGGTTTGCCAACCAGCGTGTTTCCGCTGCTGATCTTCATGGGCGTGGGGGCGATGACGGACTTTGGACCCATGCTGGCGAATCCGAAGACGCTATTGCTCGGTGCGGCTGCCCAGTTTGGCATATTCGCCACCTTGCTGGGCGCGCTGGCACTGACCGTCTCCGGTATCCCGGGGATGGAGTTTACGCTGCGCGAGGCGGCGTCCATTGCCATCATTGGTGGCGCAGACGGGCCAACTTCGATCTTTGTCACGTCCAAATTGGCGCCCGATCTGTTGGGCCCCATTGCGGTCGCGGCATATTCCTACATGGCGCTGGTTCCATTGATCCAGCCGCCGATCATGCGTGCTCTCACAACGCCTGAAGATCGCGCCATCGTCATGACGCAGCTGCGTCACGTCGGGCAGGCGGAGAAGATAGTGTTTCCTCTGGTGCTCTGCCTGCTGGTCGGCTTGCTGCTGCCCGACGCTGCGCCATTGGTAGGGATGTTTGCGTTCGGCAACTTGCTGCGTGAGTGTGGCGTCGTGGATCGTCTTGCCGATACCTCGCGAAATGCCCTCATCAATATCGTTACCATCGCACTGGGCTTGACCGTAGGCTCCAAGCTTTCGGCGGACGCGTTTCTCCAGCTCAAAACGTTGGGAATTCTCGTGCTGGGCATGGTGGCTTTCTGCGGCGGCACGGCGGCGGGCGTGCTGATGGCGAAACTGATGAATCGCTTCAGTGAAAACAAGATCAATCCGCTGATCGGCTCAGCAGGTGTGTCGGCGGTGCCAATGGCGGCCCGTGTCTCGAACAAAGTGGGCTTGGAAGCCAACCCACAGAATTTCCTGTTGATGCACGCAATGGGGCCGAACGTGGCTGGTGTAATTGGATCCGCGGTAGCCGCAGGGGTGCTACTCAACTTCGTTGGATAGGATAAATAGGCATAAAAAAGCCGGCATTTGCCGGCTTTTTTATGGAGGCAGCCTAGAGTCAGCTGTCCTCTTTTGCCAACTCTACATCTTGTGCGATTAGGGCAATCAATGCGTTCTGCTGTCGATGTGTGAGCTGACGGAAACGTTGCAGCAGCTCACGCTCATGCAGCGACAGCTCGGGGCTATCCAGGCGCATGCTCAGGTCTTCATCCAACGCGCCTTCTTGAAGGAGGCTCTGCTCCAGGCGCGCGATGATTTCCGAGTTCATGCTGCGATGGTGGTTGCGCGCCACATCGGCGATGCGCTCACGCATTCCGTCGGGTAAACGAACCACGAACTTGTCAGCCGTTCGGCTGGAATAAACTGCCTGCTTCATAGGGCGCATATTAAACCGGTTAGTCAGGTTGGCGTGGTGGCTTATTGCCGTTGGTAGTCATCGGTCTGACAACCGCCGCCCCGCGCTGTTCCGCTGTGCATAAAAAACTTGTTGGGACGGGTTGGTGACGCCAATTATACGGCGGCGCATTTTTGGGGTAAAGGCATGGTGCTATCAAAATGCCTTTATTGTGATCGAGTGCCGCTCTCTGCGAACTGCGGTCATATCCGTAGAGATAAAGACAAGCCGGGTAGCGGATCCCTCGTTAGAAAAGCTAGCGAAGGATAGGGTCGAATTTGATGCGGCGGCCAACGAACATCGCACCTAGGAACGCAACGCTGCCGAGGCCAAGTCCTCCTTGGGCTGCGATTTGCCAGCCGGTGGCTGCGTCGGGAGCGACAATCAGAAAGACGCCAGACCCAGTAGCGACAGTCAGGCAGAAAATGGCGAGCTTGGACATATCCGTTATCCCTTGGTCGGCTGGTTACTGTCGGCGAGGTTTAGAAAACCCAGCGCTGCGTATGATACTGGGTACCCATTTCGCTGCCGCTGAGTGTAAAAACGCGGGCGCTTGGCGCATGGCTGGACGATTGGGGCGTGAGCGGTTGCGTTGCGAAAGGCTGGTGAGCGCCAGTGTCATTTTTCTGAAGCAGCTGCATGGCGCTGACAGAGGCAATTAGTAGAGTCGTGCTGAGCAGGTAGGCCGTTTTCCACATCATGCGTTTCCATTCGCGGAATCTAATGCCTCCTTTGGTGCATGCGTTGTGCCAATCGCTACGGTATTTTTATTTCTTATAAATCAATCACTTAGTAAGATTATTGGCCGAGCTTTCAATGCAGGATGCACGGTTCTGTAATTCTTTCATTGCAATTTGCAATGCGGGCTCAGTGTCATATGTTGGTAATTGCCCGCGAATGACAAATTCGCATCGGGTCGCTAAGATGCGGCCCGCACGTCCCAGTAGCTCAATTGGATAGAGCATCCCCCTCCTAAGGGGAAGGTTGTGAGTTCGAACCTCGCCTGGGACGCCAGTAAAATCAACCGCTTAGAGCTTTATGCCTAAGTGGTTTTTTTATGCGTGGGTGCAGGGCGGGTGCGTTTAGGTGCCTCTTGCCGCTTCCCTACACCTTCGAGCCGTAGCTGAGGCTCTCGTCTGCGGAAATTGACTAAGGTCGCCCCTAATCGCTGCTCCACCGCTAAGCGAAGCACCTTCAGCTTCCCGTCTCCACCCTTCAGAAATGGAATACCTACCTGTCCGAGCCAGCGCGCTTGGGCGGACGGCTTCTGGTAGCCGGTAAGTTGTTCTAAATCGCTCGTCGAAAGGAACACAAGGCCTGCTCTTTAACGGTGGCGGGACAGGTCAATTCCCAGCAGGGCGCCTTTTAGACGAGGCCTGTTTCTCAGAGGCGCGAGCGATTGCGAGGCGCTCCACCAGGGTCAAAGATCCGTCAGGGCGAAAGCGCGTCCTCGGTTCAATGTACCTTGCGGAAGGGGACACAAAGTAGCTTCGACCATGTTTCTCCGGAGCCGGATAAATGAATCCCTCCCGTGCCCACCGACGTAGAGTATTCAACGTGGGCGGTGTTTCGTAGGTTTGCTTTGCCCATTCTTCGAGTGTCAACAAAGCCATCGATCTCTGCCTCTCACGTTCCGTATGGTTGGGAGTACTGTAGCTACTCGCGGCCTATGTGAGCGGAGGAGGGCTCAACTCCCTGACTTTAGAGTTTGCCTTGGACACTACCCTCAGCGCTGCCCGTGGCGCTGGGCCTGATTCAACCCAAGCGTGGTACCCCTCGACATTGATCAGTGGCTTGTTATCGGGTGCGCGAATCCACACCTGACCTTCAGGCCATGTTCCTTTGGAGCACTTGGCCCTGATCGCATGTTCGGTGTAGCCGCTCTCAACGGCGAATTGTTTGATGGTCTTGTACTTGACCATGGTGTGCCGCCTTTAAGGTTGGTGATCGACTGGCCCCCTACTTGGATGACAGTGCCGAGTGGGGGCCACTCGGCAACTAGATAATATAGTGCCGATAAGGGGCTAGCTTGGGTCGCATCTGCCGACTGCCCCCTCCACTTGATATCCAATGATTGTTTATCAGAGGCCAAGCTGGCGAACAATCTCGGCAGGATCGGTGCCACGCTGAAGGGCTCGACGGGCATCACGCTGCATTGTGTCAATGCATTCGTTCTCGAACTTCTCTGCCATCCGACACGCCTTCTTCACGATCAGGACAGCAAGTTCTCTCGGAAACGGGACGGTTTCTTGCGCTGGTCGTCCGTAGGTGATCGACACTGATTCTCTCCGTTTTGAGCGGTTCTGGGCTCCCGGCTGTTAAGGGTGCTGGTTGTGGTTTCAAGCCACACACGGCCGGCCTCAAGCGCCCCAGGGAAGGGGAAACGCGACGGGGTGGCCCTGTACGACTAAACAACAACCAACCTCTCAGAAATGCTCATAAATAGCGAAAGGTCGTGGCGCGAATTACCCGCGATGGGCCAGCGGCCGGGGTCACAGTACCTTGGGTCTCGCGTAAGTCGGAGCTAGTAGCTGCTGGGAATCCAGCGCTTCGGAACTCAGACTCCAGCACCAAGCGCTGCTGTACGCGTGCCGAGTTGCTAAGAAATAGTAGGTATGGGCATTGTCATTATTGCGACCTCGGGAGCATTACTAGCCCCGGCCAATTCACGACGACGCCAGCGTGCGGCAGTCATGGCCTTCGATAGGTCAGTGGTAACCATGTGCACTCGAAATAATGCATAGCCATTGCTGCTCGGGAAGAAACCTAAGTCCTTAGGATCGAGACCGTTATCAGCGGCTATTTGTGCAGCAAGTTGTTTGCTTGGCATCTCTGCCACTACTTGAATAGGCTCTACTACAGACAGATATGATCCTTCCGTGCAGGCGTCATCGATCTGGACAGTGCAAAGCCTGTGCTTGTCCTCGACTTCATCGGTCGTAAAATCAGCATCTGTAAACGCATGGATACGAACTGAAAGATCTTCAAATCTTGCCAGAAGCCGATCTACTGCTTGCCCCGCCTCGGTCGCTGTTAAGAACGGCCCGAAATGCGGGAGCTTCACCAGTTCGTGCTTTGCCTCAACCGAAAATAGATACCTGTTTGCCATTAAGAGCCCCGATGGGTACGTCCAAACTTACGTGCCGTACTGCTCAACAAACGGTCGAACTGATCAGCCTCCGCAAGCATCGTATACGTTTCGCCGCCTGGTAGCGTGAGATTAACCACCCCTCGGCTTGGCTCAGAAGTCATCGTGTCCAGGCCGGCCACTGTTCCGATCATTCCGCCATCGGCAAACCGAGGGATCGATAAGCCACGATTGAGCAGGTCCAGCGCGTTCTTGCCCAGTTTGCGAACTGCCGCCGCACGGATGACGTACTCGCCATTCGATAAAAGTGCGGGGATGCTGTCGCTGGTACCGGTGCCAGGGCCGCTGATGTATCCGCCAGTGGCGTAGCCAGTTGGCTCGGGGCCAGGGTCTTGCAGGGTGTATGGGTTTAAGACGTCCGTGCCACCGCCCCCGAACGTAACCGGGATAACGATCTTTTGCCCGGCCAGCCGTGTGATCTGCTCCTTTACCGCGTCCAGACTGGCCTGATCCATCTCGAGCGAAACCGGGCTTTTCTTCAGCTTTTCCAGCTCGGCCTGCAGATACTTGGCGCCGGCCTGCGCTTTGTCGAACGCTTCCTGCATACCGTCGAGCATCTTAGAATCTGCCGTCTGCTCAATGGTCTGGAGCTCCTTAATGAAACCCTCGAAGCCGTACGTATTGCCGCCCGCTGCAGCCAGGTCTTGCAGCATCTTGAGTGCGGCCTGCGCCTGCTGCTTTGCCCCTTCAAGGTCACCGGCCTGAAGCGCTTCACGGGCGCCAACTTTCAACGATTGAGCCGCACCGTAGGATGGGTCGCCAGCGGTACCGGCTTTTATCGAAGCCAGAGCGTCGGCGTATCGCTCGTAGGTGTCGAGCTGTGCCTGCTTGGCTTTCTCGAGATCGGCTGCCGCGGTTTTCTCAAGCGCTACCTGCTTTTTAAGCACCGTCTCAGTAGCAGCGATCACTTTCTTTTGGCTTAGCTCGGTGTCGGCAACATCCTTGGCGCGCAGTAGCGCCATTTCAGCAGTGTGCAAACTAAACAGCTCTTCTCGGTAGCCATATTGATCCGCTTCAGCTTTAACCGCGCCCTGTTGTGCGCCTCGCCCAAAAACGAGCAGGTTCAATGCACCATCCAGCACCTTCGGGGAGCTAAGGAGTCGGAACGTTTCGGAGAACTTGTCGAGCCAGCTCGGCGCCTTGGTCGCTGACACCTTTGCAAGCACGCCGGAGAGCCGGTCAATTGATCCGGCGAAGGTGTCGGTTACGCCAGCAGCTTCATTCGTCTTTCCAATGATGCCGGTGAGCTGGTTGCCGAAGCCATCTAGCGCTCCACCTACGTCGTTCAGGGACTTATGGAAACTATCAATGCTCCTTACCGTTTCCTCATCAAGCACCCGGCCGAGTTCGGTTGCGTGGTCGCCCATCGCTTCGAGTTTTGCAGCGTTATCCGTGAGAAGGGGCAGCAGTAAGGAGGCGTCATCCGCGATGGCCTCAAGGTAAAACGTCATCTCGGAGTGAGAGAGGTTGGCGCGCTGCAATGTCCTTACATATAGCTGCAGAGCATCGGGGCCGGAAAGCTTACGGAACTGCTCAGCGGTTACGCCTGCGGCCGGAGCGATCTTCTCGAAGAAATCTTTAAGCTCGCCACCTCCCGTTTGCAGGAAGTCGCCTACCTTGTCCTGAACGTCTTTGAAGATATCGCCAAGCTTGTCCTGCTCTATGCCCAGCGAGCGTGCCGCATAGCTCCACTTCTGGAAGGCTTCGGCGCTGGTGTTCGAAGCCTGAGCAAGCCGATTCATTTCCGAAACCGCACGCGCTGACTCGGCAATCCACGCAGCGAAGGCTCCGGAGCCAAGCGCGGCGATAATGGCAGCACCGGCGGCTTTCGCCTCGCGGCTCATCTTCCCAAGGTCACGGTTTACCTGGTCGAAAGCTTTCTTCGAGTTGTTCTTACCGTCGATGACCAGTTGAGTCTTGACTGTGCTCATTGAACGGTTCCTCCCGAGAGTTGCCGGCTGACGTCACGGGCGAACGTTCGAAACCGCTCCCTAGCATCGCCGTCGCCGGCAAGCGCTCGCTCTATCAGGTTGATGTGTTCGCGGTGCTCTTTCAGGCAGGTTTCCAACAGGGCGTCGAGATAGTCAATAGCAAGCTGTTCAATGTTCACGAGTAGCTCCGATTCAAGTCTGGCCATCAGTGGAGGCGCCGTGCCGTGCGTTGCCGCCATATGCTGTCAGTAGTTACCGATCGTTCCAGCGAGTCCGGTCCCGCGGGCGCGGCTGTCGTTTCGACAGGAGCGTTACGGTTCAAACACCCGGGAACGGGGGGATTTGATTTAGCGGTCCGCGGGGCGACGGCCTTCTTGACCGGCTCGCTCTGCACGAAGGGCGTGCCGGCGTTAAGACTGGCGACCAAGCCATCAAGCGACCCGAGGCTATGGGCGAGGCCCGCCTTTACTGCGGCCGCTCCGACTTTCGTGCCGCCGTGATCTCCCATCTTTAGCAGCTGGTCGGGCTTAACCCCGAGGTTACGGGCAACGCGCTGAGCGAAAAACTCGCCAAGGGCATCGATCGGTCCAGCAACCACGGCTCGACCTTTCTCGGTGCTGAGGTTGGGCCGCTTGTTCGGGGCGTTCCGGCTGACAATCGGTGCAGGCCCGGTGGGTTTTCTGAAGGATGCAGCTGCTCCAATCCCCCCCACCAGGGCCGTGGCATCGATGATGATTTGGCTGGCTGCGCTGGCGATCCAGTAAGCCGCGCTGGCGCCGGTTCCGCCGATGTATGCGACGACCTTCTTCTTGCTCCGGCCTGCGTAGATTGTTTCGGCCAGTTCGCTAATCCCGCTCGCCTCGCCGCCCGGGCTGTCGATGTTGAGCACGATTGCCTTGATAGCGGCATTATCGAGAGCGGCCCGGAAATCGAGTGCAAGCACCTCTGTGCTGACATAACGAGAGTTGGCATAACGAAGAATCGGGCCAATTACATTGAGGACGGCCACCGCGTTCCGCACTGTGACCGTGTGCGTTCCTATCATCCGCGGGCCGGTGTGTCCGTTCATGGCTTCAATGGCTTTTAGAGGGTGCTCGTATCCACTCGAAGCACTCGACAACATGAGCCATGGGCGGCCGTCTGCGAATCCGTATTCATAGCAATTCATGGCAGTGTCTTTTCCGAGATACGGCTGTTGATTGAAGGCATGACAGGTTCGTGCTTGGTGCCGGCCGCCGCTCCCGAGGGTCCCCGATGCAGGAGGTGGAGCGCGCCGGCTGTCGGGGTTACTACGCCACTGGCCGACTGGGCGCCTTGCAGGTTTACTCAGGGACGCAGCGCGTCGACATCAATGGCGCCGCTGGAATCTCGTACTTGCCTGGCAGTAATCCGCGCACCACCGTCCCTCGCAGTGAGCGGAATGTGCAGGTCATCCATCGCCCGAGAGTTGCGGCTGACCGCCCAATCCACGGCGAGGATCTGAGCAGCCAGCTCCGACATCTCGCTTGCCATCGCGTCCCAACGTGCGCCGAGTTTGTGGCGTACGGCGAGCAGCCGGCGCTCACGGGCGCCTTCAAAGCGCTGCCGTTCGGCGGTACGCTTCTGCTCAATCGAATCGACCTGACTTTGCAGTGCTTGGAGGATGACGGCCTGCCGAGCGGTCTTACGCTGGATCTGCTCAAGCGCTTCGGAACGACCATTTAGCGTGTCCAGGGCGGCGGTTTCTTCAGACTCGCTGCCCTGCGCGATTGCGGCTGCGTAGGCCTCTGCAGCTTGGTTCTCGCTCTGTTTGGCCTCAGCGAGTTCTGCATCGGCAGCGGCTTGCAGCTTGGCCAGTTTGGCGCTCGCCTTTTCATAGTCAGCATCAAGCGCCGCCAGCGCTTTGCCTGCCGCGTCCATTTCTTTCTTGGCGGCCTTGATGTCTGCGTCGGCGCTATCTCGCGCCGCCTTCCAATTCAGCAGGTCGTCGCGCTTCACGATTTCGCGGCCGAGCCGATCAATCTCGCCTTCAGTGGCGCGGAGCTCGTCGTGCATCCCGCTGATAGGACGCTTGGAGGCCTTGCTGTCGTTCGTTGCGGCTTCGATGTCACTTCGCAGGGCATCAGCGAGCGCGTGCGCTTCTTCAAGCTGATCTTCGAGGGTGGGTTCTTGAGGCTCGCTGAGCAGTTTCAGTCCGAACACGGTATGTCTCCTTGGGTCAGGCGTCTTCGATCGAGACGCTGCTGCGATTGAGTAAGAGAGCTTCAGTCAGGCGCTCGGCCCGGCTGAATGCGCTCTCCTGGCTATCGCCTTGGAGCACTGCCAGGGTCCGGCCGTCGTGCTTTAGGCGAGCGTGATACTTCGGTGCAAACCCGTTGTGGAAGGGGCTTGGCTGCGGGTCATGCGCGGTGATGGCGAGCGCGCTCATCGGGTCGCCGGGAGCAGGTCGTAGCTGCTCAGGTAAGCCAGGTCGACCACGCGGATATCGACGCCAACGCCAAAGACGCGAATGCGGCCAGAGGGAAGCGTTTCAATGTGCAGGCCTCGCTGCTCGGCGAGCCGCTGTATCTCGTCGCGCTTGTTTGCGAGCTGTGCGGCTCTGGTGCTCATACGAAAAGCTCCCGGCAGCTGACGAAGGGTTTGTTCTCGCTAAGTGCGATGAGAAGGGCGCTGGCTGGAATGCTGCCCTTATCTGCCGCATCACGAATGCGTGACCACGCTGCGGTTAGTTCGGCGCGGTTAGGGCGCACTTGGCGGCCTCTCGGCTTGTCGATCGTGTTCATTAGCTGACTCATGTAAAGCAACAATACATGTCGTTCAAGTAGTCATATTACTCTCGATCTGGCCTTATGCAAGCTTTTTACTGGTTGGGCATCCAGTATTTTGTGGGTGCGGTATGTCCTGGTCGCGGGGGCTGCGATAGCGTCAGGAGGAAGAACCTGTGCGAAAACTAGACACGTCAGATTCCTCCGGGGGAGACAACCACGCGCTTTATGGCTAGCGTTTGGCTATCACATACAGGGAGGTATTCAGGTGGAAATCAACGTAACGGCTGTCGAGCGAGCTGTTCGGCTATTCGCACTGCCAACGGCACTCATGCTGCTTGGGCTGATTCTGCTGGTCTTCACAGGCGGCGCGATGGACACCCTTAGCCCGATGCTGCGGCCGACGCTTGAGGCTGTGATTGTCCCTGTCAGGTGGTTTCTGGCTGGACTATCGTGCTGGGGCGCTCTTTGGTTCGCCTGGCGCTTGCTCCTCATGTACCGATGGGAGAACGGCGCCGATGGCGGTTGTCATCGATGCGGCGGCTTCGTCAGGCACCTTGAGGGCCGCTGGGGTGATTACAGCAAGTGCATGATGTGCGGCGGGACCAAATCGGGGCATCACTAACAGCGCCTGCTGGGAGGCCCGAGCCTAGGATCAGAGCAAGGGTGAGGATGTCGGCTCGATCAAATGCCGGCCTTCATTGCGAACGTTCCCGACCGCCTTATCTACAGCGAACCATTCGAAGGCGTCGACCGGTAATGCCAAGTCGCGAGCCAGTTCCTCGGCTCGTTCTAAAGACAGGTCCGGCTCGATCCATTCTCGCGCGCGGTCAGCCTCAAACACGACAGGCCGTCGATCATGGATGTCCAGCATCCCCTGGTCGCTGTCGGCGGTGATGATTACGAACCCATCCCCGTTGCGATCGGTCAGGCCGGTGCGATCCAGCTGAGCCAGCGCGGCGAACCATAGCGGCGCGCCGTCCTTGCGACGGATGTAGTAAGGCTGTTTCTTCTTCGGGTCGGTGGCGTCTTTTACCCACTCGAACCACCCATCTGCCGCAACTAGCGTTCGACCGGTGGCCCAGATGTCTCGGAAAAACCGGCTGGTCGCTGCCGTCTCGACACGCGCGTTGATGGCTGGCGGTCGTTTTCCCATTGCCCAAAATGGCTGATAGCCCCACGGTAACCGCGCCATCCGTAAGCCGGTGTCTGTCTCGTAGAAGATCATTACCTTCGAGCGCGGCGTTACGTTGAAGCGACCTATCGGCTCTGGATCGATGCCGCTCTCGATCGGCTTGTCATAGCGCAGCGCATCCAGGTACTCGACCGCTGTTCGGTACTGTGTAAAGCGACCGCACATATCCCCTCCAGCCTGCTATCGGATGGCTGCCTTACTTCATTGACCGCATGAAGTGCTCGCGGTTTACTGTACACATATACAGTAATCGCAGAGCAGTATCATGCGCGCCACTATCCTCGGCCAGCTTGGCCCGTCGTCAACATTCCTCCAGTTCGTCGACACTCGCGTTCCAGCGGGCTTTCCTTCGCCCGCGGCGGACTATGAGGAGGTCACGCTATCTATTGATGAGCTGGTCGACCTGCGTACGCCACACGTCTATCTGGTGAGGGTAGAGGGTCCCAGTATGGTCGGCGCCGGCATTTACGACGGCGATGTGCTCGTGGTGAACCGGGCACTGGAGGCTCGCGCCGGGCACATTGTCGTTGCCTACGTCGACGGCGGCATGACGGTTAAACGGTTGCAGGTGTCGCAGGAAGGCGTGTGGCTGCAGGCCGAGAATCCCGATTACCGCGCGATCCGCGTTACCGAGTCCCTGCACGTTTGGGGCGTGGCCACTCACAATTTGCACCAGCTATGTTCGCGCTGATCGACTGCAACTCGTTCTATTGCTCCTGTGAGCGCGTCTACCGGCCGTGGCTCGATGGTGTTCCGGTCGTGGTGCTGAGCAATAACGACGGCTGCGTCATTGCCCGCACGCGAGAGGCCAAACGGCTCGGCATTCCGATGGGCGCTCCGTATTTCCAATGGCGCGACCAGATGCGCGAGTGGGGCGTGGTCTGTTTCTCAAGCAACTATGAGCTTTACGGGCAGATGAGTGCCCGGGTGATGACGACGTTGGAGGGGATGTTTCCGCGAATCGAGGTGTACAGCATCGACGAGGCGTTCGCCGACCTGACAGGGATGACGGGCGATTTGTTGCCGCTGGGGCATGAGGCGCGGGAGCGAGTGCTGCGCTGGACCGGCATTCCGGTGGGGGTTGGAATTGGGCCGACGAAGACCTTGGCCAAGCTCGCCAACTGGGCAGCCAAGACCTGGCGCAAGTCCGGCGGGGTGATCGACCTGCGCGACCCGGAGCGACGGGACAAGCTGTTGCGGATGACAGAGGTAAGCGAAGTGTGGGGCGTTGGCCGACGGCTGACTGCTCGCCTACGCCCGCTGGGCATTCAAACGGCCTGGGATCTGGCGCAGTACGAGCCGGCGTCGCTGCGCCGCCAGTTCAGCGTGGTGCTGGAGAAAACAGCCCGGGAGCTGCGTGGGATTTCATGCCTCGAACTGGAGGAGGCGGTACCGCCCCGGCAGATGATTTGCTCCTCGAAGATGTTCGGTAGCCGCCTGCGCGACGTCGCGCCGATCCGTGAGGCGGTCGTGGCCTACGTCACCAAGGCCGCAGAGAAGCTTCGCGCACAGAATAGCCTGGCCGGCGCGCTGCAGGTTGCGATTCGTACCGGAATGCACAACCCCAACCAGCCGCGCTACGCCAACGCAATCAGCTGCCCTCTGCCATATCCCACCGATGACACCCGAGTGCTCGCCGCCGCGGCCGTTCGTGGGCTGGAAGCGATTTTTCGGACCGGCTACGCCTACAGCAAGGCGGAGGTACTGCTGATGGATCTGCGTCAGCGCGGCGAATTCACTGGCGACCTGTTCGCGGATGCACCTCGACCCGGCGCCGATCGGCTGATGGAAGTTGTCGATCGCATCAATGCGCGGGAAGGCCGAGGCACGGTTCGGCTCGGGCGCATCCCAGCTACCGCTGACTGGTCAATGAAACGAGAGATGATGAGCCAGCGATACACGACACGGTGGGATGAGCTTATGGTGGTGCGGTAGGCCATCATTGGAGCGAGGCCTCAGCTGGCGGTACAAAAAAGCCCCGCTTACGCGAGGCCTTAGCATCATTCTGAGGGCGCGTTTAGCGCGCGCGCACTGACTCAAGTACTTCCCGCTGACGCTTCGTGGCCTGAGTAATCACGGTATTGTAAACGCGCTTCTTCTCGTCCGATTTTGCGTTGCGGATAAAATCGGCAAACGCGCTTTTCGTTTCTTTCCGAGATGTCTGCAGAAACCCGATCATGTGATAGCTCCAGTGTTGAGTCCCAGCGCTGTTGCCAGCGAGAGCCTCGTGTGCCTCTCCGGGATATGGTAGTCGATCTTATCGACACCAGCTTTGTAGAGGCGGTTCGAATTGTCGATGTGCTTCAACAATAGGTCGACGTGAACGTCCTTACCGAACTTTAGCTTAAGAGCGTTCACCACGTCACGCGCAGCAAAGTACTGTTCGACGAAATGCTCAGGGAGAATGCGCCTTCCCTCTGCTGCTTCCCTTGCCTGTACGAACTGCCAGGCCAGCATAGGGTCTTGATAGACATACAGAATTTGAACGAACCTGCCTCGCCCAAGCGATCGCTGGACGTTAGAAGTGGCTTTGTCGAGGCTCGACAGAGTGCCGTCGAGTAAAAAGGACTGCCGGTTCTCCAAAGCCATATCAACAATTTTCTCGACCAGGATGGACGCAGGGTATTGGAAGAGCCACGCGTTGGTTCCATCGTAGCCCGCGAACCGTTCTCGCAACTCATCTGCATCGATTCTGAGAATCGGAGTATCACTAAAAAGGCTCAGCAGTTCGATAGATGCCTCGGTCTTGCCTGCGCCTGGTGAGCCTGCCATGAACACCGATACAGGCTCCGATTCAGGCGGGAACCGCTTTTTGCAAGCAAGCTCACGGGCGATCGGCTTCTTGTGTGCTTTCGCGAATCGGATTGCCTGCTCATGCAGAATTTGCTCGGCGGGGGTCATTACTGCCTCGTATCTATCAGAGAGCTACGGTTAAGCAGCCGAGGGAGCCGCCATCCTCAATTGAATTATTCAGCAGTTCGTATTTCCCAGCGAAGGTGGCGGCAGATTGCCAACGCAGGGCTGGAGGGCAAACGGACGTTCATGCTTCCTCCAGCTCGCTCCGCAGAATCTGCAGATCTAGTGGGGCTTCGATCGCGATTTGCGCCTTGCCGCCCTTGATCTCTTTAACCGTAACGGTGATGCCGTCCAGCAACAGCTCAGCGAGGAGATCCTCGGCATTCGTGCCTGGCTGGACGCGCAGGGTGATTTTTTCGCCTTGTCGGCGGGTTAGCACCAGATAACTCATGATTTAGCATCCTTGCGTGTACAAGTTTCCGGCAGGGCCTTCGTTTAGGTCGCTGCAGGCTAGACCGTTGCCGATGACAGTTGGTTAGCAACCATCAATCAAAAACGCCTCCCGCCCGTTGAAGCTAGATAGAGCGAGTCGACGTACGGGAGGCGGGCTAGAACGGTCCCGTTGCTTGCCACTGCGCCAAGCACCATACCGCGGCAAAGGAGATTTACCCCGCCCTGGATACGCTCACACATAGCATCCGGACTGTCTATGAACTGCGTCTTGTTGAGGCGCAGCATGATGATCGTCCTCCCTTCGGGCACTGCGCCGATGGGGGGAATGCAGAAAATGGTCAGTTGCGTGTAGGCCAGCACAGAGACAACGACAACCGCGATGAGAGCCGAGAGCTTCTTCATTGATCACCAGCTACAGCTTTGACGAATGTCTTTCAACGCCTCTCCGGCGCCGCTGATATCGAATACGGCTGTCACTGGGCTTTCTCCGTAGGGGGTTACATTCGCGATGAAGCTCTCGCCCTCAGCCATTTGCTTGAGTGCAGTAACCGGTGCCCGCATGAAGGCCGATTTGTGGTCAGTAGATACATCCCAAGTTGACGAGACGGCCTTGTTTTTGTCGATGCGGTGAGTGACGGTTGTCCCGTCCATACCGAGGAATGACTGCCAGTTGATGTACATCTCGGTCTCGTTTGCTTTGCAGCGAACTACAAGGTCGATGGTTTCGCCGAACCGGCCGATCCCGCGATCCGCGTCCAAGAACGCCAGATGTACAGATTGGTCAGTTAAAGGGTCGGTGTTCGTGGCGGTAGTCCACTTGCCTTTACCAGCGGAAGGCGTGACGACCGTCTTTGGTGCTAGATCGTGCCTGTCGGCCATCTGATCGAAACAGGCAAGTCGCGCAACGGTGTCTTTTTTGGCGGCGCATAGTGCGACCTCCTTGTCTTCTACCGCCATTGCTGCGAGCGGGAGGGCAAGTGCCATTAAGAGCGCTTTCTTCATCGTGCTTCCTTGCGTTGTAGTATTTGTATGCCTGATAGCCGCTGCACGAGTACGGTAATCACTGCAGGGCTTGCTTCGGCTAGTCATCGATATCGTGCGGATGCGAAAGATGATGTAAAAATGCCATTACGGCAATAGGGTCTTTAGAGACAAGGAGTCGCGGCGAGCGACTGCGCAATCCTCCAGTCGGTCGGGCGCCAGATCGGCGTCTGGCTGTAACGGCGAAGTGTGATGCTGCCCCAGAAGTACAAGTGAACTGGAGATACATCTAAATCCCTCACATTCGATGGGATAGCCGTCCTGTGCGATAGCCCCGATTGGAGCCATCACCAACGGTTGTCAGGCTGGCGCGGATCTTCTGATGAAAGTTGTCGGCCGAATCAGCGCGCGTGACGGTAGAGTCACGGTTCGGCTCGACCGCATCCTGGCCAAGACTGTGTAGTCGATAAAGTGTGAGCTGATGAGCCAGCGCTATATGCCAAGGTGCGATGAGCTAGAGGTGCTGCGCCAGAGACACACAGAAATCGATAGCGGACTGAAGAATTTAACAGTCATGACGGAGCAAAAGGAGTTGCGATGAAAGCCTACCTGTTCGGATTACTGCTGCCTCTAGCGGCTCATGCAGAAATCTACAAATGTACTGGTCCGGACGGGAAGCTCAACCTGACCGACAGGCCCTGCGGGAAAGGGGAAAGCGCTGAAATTGTGGATATTCCGCCGCCGCCAGAGTCGCCGTATGAGCGGAAGATGCGTGAGGGCAGGGAATCGATAGCTCGGTCAAACGCCCGGATAGCTGAGCTTGAGGAGCGGGCACGCCAGCGGCGCATTGCTCAAGCATCGCGGTATTGGGGCCGCACGCTTCGGGAAGGCTTATCACTTGGGATGACTTCGGATGAAGTTCTGGCTCTGGACGCCTGGGGGTTTCCAGACGACAAGAACACAACGGAATCGAAGATGCTTGTGCGCGAGCAGTGGATATACAGGACCGACATCGATAACGAGCACGAGCGGATGTACCTGTATTTCCATAACGGTAGATTGGTCACCATTCAAGATTAATTGCCAATTCGCGAGGGCGGCCAGACACCAAATTCGGCGTTTGGCTGTAGCGGTAGATGTGGCTCGGAATCACATCTAAAGGTGACGCAATCCCACATTTAAAGCCCTCGGATTTGAGGGTTTTAGCCGGTGCTGGTGGGCCTGCCGTACATACCCGTAAATCCGGGAATCTACCGGAATTGGCTAGGGGCAACCCGGCCGCGGTAAATACCCCGAATCAGGGGGATTTGATCGCCCCCAATTCGGGGCGGAAACCGGCTTTGCCACCAATGGTGGGAAAGTGGATGGCGCAGATCTGATCCATCCACCGACGGTGGGCGAGTGAGACATTTTGGTCTCACTGAGACGGTTCGGTCTCAGTGAGATATCCCCAGAAGTGGGGATATCCCCCTGCCTTGATAGCGGGAAACCCTCTAACTTGATCGAGTGAAACCGCCGATCTGGTCCGAGTCGGACAGGTTGGTCTGTCTCGCGTGTCGAAAACGACACAGTGTGTTGATTCCTACACGGTGGCGCGGTGGTGCTGGGTAGGTCCATCGGAAAAGTCCCAGAGTTGCCAGTAGTGCAAACATCTGGTGTCCCGGTTATTAGCCTTACGATGCGTCGTCGAAACTACCAGTTTTGGTAGTTTCGCCTGATATTGGTAGGGAGCCCCACCGTGGCGCTTTCGCCACTCTTGAAACCCATCGATAACCCAGCCGGTTAGGGTTGGGTTTCAACGGGCGTTGAACAGGTGTTGAACTGACGTTGCCGAAGCCGGCAGCTTTTGCAGCTAGGTCGCGGGTATCGCCTTTCGGCAATTCCGGAAAATTTTCCGGGATTGAGTCTTTCAGATTCGGATTACCTACGCGGCCTTGCAGCTCCTGCTCGATAGCCTCGCCAATCGCAACGCGCTCGGAATGGGTGATGTGCCGGTCACTTCCAGAAGGTCATCGCCCAGGGCTTCGGCGCGGGAGACGTGGCGGTTGATGTCCTGCTTCGACTGGCCGGTGGCTTCGGCAGTGTCGGCGGCGAACTGCTTCTGGTTCTGCGGGCGGTCCTTGTGCTCTGTTGCTTTTTGGGTGGAACAAGTTGTTCCACCCAGAGAAGGATTCCGAATCTCCCAGATTTCTTTCCGGCGCTTGATCGCATAGGCGCGCTGAACGCTTGGTGCACGAAACGTGCTCAGTTCTGAGCGCATTAAAAACCCCGCTCGGTGGCGGGGTCTGGTGGGTCAGTGGAAGCGCCTGGTGTCGAGTATCGCCAGATCCTCGTCGCTGAGCACGCCGGCAGCGAACAGGCCTTGCAGGAATCCCGACAGCATCTTGGTATCCAGCTCGCCCCGGTCGGCGTCGGCCTGGTACATCTCCAACGCGGCGACCGCTCCGTCACAGTGGATGACCATTGGCGCGATCTTGGCGAACAGTGAGAGCTCTCCCGGCTTCATGGTTCGTAGCGCTCCAGCAGCTTGCCCAAGCGCTTGGCGATCCCGTCCAGGGCAATGGCCCCGCTTGGAGCGATCTCGCCATCACGAAGCTGGCAGAGGTCGGAGAAGATGCCGAGCAGCATCGCCTGGCCGAATGCGTCGATGTGCGCCCCTTGGTCGTCGGCCACGATTCCGCGGTCAGGGTCGATATGAACGATGTTGGTCATGCGTGACGCTCCTCGTTTGTAGCCACTTGCTGCCCTGAATATCAGTAGATACCTGGCAGAATCTAAAAGGGTGTTCACTTTCTGAACACGTAGAACAGCGATTACGGTTCGGTTTCTGGACACGTAGGCGATAACGCCAAACCGAACCGGATAAACCCGAACGAACAGAATTCGCTACGTGTTCACTATCTGAACCGGTACGTGTTCATTTTCTGAACAGGAAGAAATCGAATTGAGCAGTGTCGGCAAAGGGCGCAGCGGTGCTCTAGTCGGGCCTACCTCAAGGTCTTTGCCGGGGCACTCGTTTACCGGAAGCCAGGACAGTGCGTAGAGCGCGCAGCGGGCGCCGTGCTTGTTGAACAGACTGCTACGAGTCTGAGTGATCCAGCCTGCCGACTCGAGATCGCTGAGCGCCTTCTGTAGCGTCGACGGTGAGCCGATCCCCCATTCCCTAGCCATCGTGCGCGTGGCTGACAGATCGCCGTTGTTGCCCCCGTTGTACTGAGACATCAGCTCTTGCAGCACCACGCGGGCAACGAAGCTCAATGCTCGATGCCCGGGCGATTGAACAAGGCGCCGCTCCAGCCGGAAGAAAGGTGGCCCCGATTTGGGCTTTGATTTGCCTGCCATATCGAACTCGCGCAATGGCTGGCAGGGCAGGGCGCCCCGCCAGCGTTATGGCCGCTAGGCCGCTGCTTCCTGCATCAGGACGTATTGCCCCACACGGTGCGGCGGTCTGCCCGGCTCGGTGGCCTGATAGGCCCATTGCGTGCGGATATCAAAGCCACGCCGACGCAGACGGCGAACCGTTGACGGCGGGTGGACGATATCCAGGTCGTTGGCGGCCTCGATGGTCGTCACTGGATGAATCCTCAGTGCTTCCAACAGTCGGCGGTCTTGCTCGGTTGCGGAGTGTGATGGCATAGTTCAGTCCTCACTTGGTGCAGTCCAATGTGTTTGCCCTTGGCGGTGTTGCAGCACCGCTTCGGGTTTCCGCTCTGCTTCCTTTCTCATGTCCATTCGTCCCTGTCCGGGGCGGCGTAGCCCCATGCTTCGTTGGCGGCCGCGTAGATCATCGAGCCCAGGGCGGCCACCGCATACGCGAGGCTGCTCCGGTCGTCGTCGCTTAGGTGATGCTCCGATTCGTCGGCGCCCAATAGCCGGCCGATGCCTTCCAGCCCTTTGCCGGCGTTCGTCAGCACCGCGGTGTTGCGCTGGATCATCTCGAACGCCTCGCGATCAGTGATGCGGCTCATTGCAGCCCCTCCACGCGCTTGATGCGCTCGGCTTCGGTGTCCATGTAGTTGTTCAGATCGTCGGCCAGGTACTGCGCAAGGTTGGCGAGGTCCAGCGCATCGCGGCCGTTCTTGTGCTTGCAGTTGAGCTGGATCGCTCGTGCTATCGAGCCAAGCCATTTGCCGTGCTCGCGCGCATAGGTCGCCAGGTCATAGGCGTCGAGTGCGTCCACCTTTTCGATTACTGCTGTATTCACTTCGCTAGCTCCAGTCGAGAGGCGCCAAGGTGGCGCAGGTATTCGAGGTCAATCAGTCGGGTGTTGGTTGGCAGTGCCAGCCACCCAATGACTTTGCCGCTGCGGTCGATTAGATGGAAGGCCCGTTCCAGGGCCTCAAAACGGGCGTTCACCGAGCGTTCTCCTTTGCCATACGGTTCAGCCAGGCGCGCAGTTCCTCGACGAGGATCAGGCGGCGCTTGCCAGCCTTGAACGACACGAGGTCGCCGCGGGCAATGGCTTCGTAAACAGCGGAACGGGTGGTGCCGGATGCGCGCGCAGCCTCTTCAGGGCCGACGGCGAGGGGTTGCAGCGTTGCGAGTTGGGTCATGGTCTTCTCCATCTGGCTTACAAAAGGAGCCAGTGGACAAATCCTAAATCTGGACGTGCTGCACGTCAACTGCATTACATAAACTCAACAGGACGCATAGACACCAATTCGACTGGCGACTAGTATCCGTTCGCATCAAGAGGAGAGGACTGATGGCAAAGAACAAGCCGAATCAAGGTTCACGGAAGACCGAGACTCTAACGCTGCGTCTTGATCCGAAGATCAAGTACACGATCGAGCTGATGTCCCGCGTACGACGGCAGTCGATTACGAGCGTGATCGAAGCGGCAGTCGAATCGGTAGCGTTCGACCTTGATACGCCGGTAGTGATCGACGGGAAGAGGGAGACGTGGCCGTTAGCTAACGCTGTGTCGGAGTTTTGGACGACCGATGAAGTGGCGCGATTTCTTGGCTTGTGCGCATTTATGCCAGAGCTGCTGACTTACGAAGAGCAGCGGATTTGGGAAACTATCAAGGCAACCCCGGAATTCTGGGACGAAAACATTGAGAGCTACATGGCTCCGTATCATCTCCCTGGGCTCGGCTACATCGACAAGTTCAAGGTGGGCAACTATTTCATGTCTCTTACGCTTCATGTCGAAGAGCACAAGGATAGTAGGACGATCGTGCCGTTTGATTTCGTGCGGCGGGTGCCGGGTTAGCCCAATAGCTCGACCGCAGCAGCCTTACTGTCCGGCGCAAGGTGAGCATAGCGCAGCGTCATCTTGATATCCGCGTGCCCCAGCAGATCGCGCACCGTATTCAGCGGTACGCCAGCCATCACCAGCCGCGACGCGAAGTCGTGGCGCATATCGTGCCAGCGGAAGCCGACGATGCCGGCATTCTTAAGCAGCTCAAGCCAGGCGGTTTTCACGTCCGTCATGGGTTTATCGTCTTCACCCGGGAAGATGTAGCCGGTACCGCTCGCCTGGTCGTACCATCCTTGCAGCGTGGCCAGCGCTTCGGCGTTCAACGGTATGTGCCGTGTCTCGCTGGTCTTGGCGCCTTCGCCGGCAATGGTCAGCGTCTTGGCTTGCAGTTTCGCGTCCTGCCATCGCAGGTTGAACAGCTCGCCGCGCCTCATTCCGGTATTGAGCGATAGCAGAACCATCGGCTTCAGGTGATCGGCGAAGGCGATGGCGCGAAGGTCTGGCAAAGCCTCTCTGCCGCGTTTTGAGCGCCATTCGTTTGCGCTATCACGCTCTGCCCTGATTCGCTCCTCGCGTGCGTCCAGCGCGTCCCTAAGGGCCTTGGCTTCGTCCTTCGATAGGTAGCGAATGCGGCCGATCGTATCGACCTTGAGTTGTTTGACCTTCTCCAGGGGCGAGGCTGGCAGGTAGGCCCATTCCACAGCGCGGCTGAATACCCCGCTGATGCTGCCCATCTTGCGGTTAGCGGTGGCGGGCTTGTTGCCACCGTTGAGCCAAGCGGTTCGGATCTGCTCCAGATCGCGGCCGGTTATCTCATCGAGGCGGCGGTGCATGATTGGCTCGAAGCTAGTGTCGAGCGTGTGCAGCGTCTTCTCGTGGCCTTTGTGGTGGGCCTTGAACCACGGTATATAGTGGTCATCGATGAAGCTGCGCAGGGTAGGGGTGCCAGCACCGCGGCGGCCTTGGGTAACCGCAAGCGGCTCGCCGTGCTTGCGGGCCTCATTGAGGTACTGCAGCGCCTCTTCGCGGGCCTGCTCAAGCGTCAGGATGCCGACACGGCCGAGCGCCTTCTTGCGACCGCGTGCCCAGGTCACAACGTAGGACTTTGCACCGGCCGCCGTCACGCGCACAAACAGGCCGGGCACGGTGGTATCGTGGACTTCGTATTCCTTGCCGGTGACTTCTAGGCTGTTCAGTCGACGCGCCGTCAGCTTCTCTCGCACGGTGTCCCCATGGGTGCAGTGTGGGTGCAAAAGTGACTATACGGAGCTGATTTACCGGATGCAACTGGACGCTAAGTGCTTGATTTACAAGGTAAGCGCTTGATTTGTAAGGGGCTTATTTGCCCCTCCTAAGGGGAAGGTTGTGAGTTCGAACCTCGCCTGGGACGCCAGTATGTCATCGCTGCAGCTCATTTCCCCCGAGCTTCCGACGCTACGCTCTACACCAGTCAGTTGGCTTTTGCGCCTGTTCTGCGGGTGATCGTGCTGATCCCACGCCAGTTTGTAGAGGCTTAACTGGGATGGTGCGCAAGGGGGATAAATGCGGGCGGCACTCTTGAGTGCCGATAGGCTGAAACCTGAGGCGGCATTGTTTCAGGTTAGCTGAAAGGGCCTTCGGTCTGGCCGCGTCGCGCCTCCCGCTGCAGTTGATAGACGAATCGCTCGATCTGGCGCTGCGAAAGGCCGCTTATCCGATAGAAACTCATGCCGCAGTAGGATAGGTCGAGTTTTTCGTCATAGACAACGTGTCGTAACTCCACCGCGGTTTGCACGGTACCGATCGGCAGGCGGAGGGAAAGTTGATCGTATACCTGGCCTGGTTGTAGGCGGCTCTGCTGGTCTCCCTTGAAGCTCAACTTGCAGCCTGTGGCGGATAGGTCGAGCAGCTTGCCTTCAAGGCAGCCTCGCAGTGCGGTACCGCTCAGGATGGCGATGGATGGCGAGCCCTGCAGTTGCGCTCGGTAGGCATTGCGCCGCTGGTGATAAGTGAGTTCGCTGGGAATCGGAATCCAATAGCAGCGGGCGCCGTCCATCTCGCTTGGATGGGCTGGTGTCGAGCTGTGCCAGGCAATCTTTACCCCTTCGTAAAAGGCTTCGGCAAGAAATGCCTCGCCTTGAAGCATCAGGCGCTCGCCGTCGTTGGGGATCAATTCATCCAGTGCGAGCCAGCCTTTTTCGCGGTTGATCTCGATCAGAAAGCTTTGATAGCGCTGATTGCGCTCGCTGAAGCGGATGATCACCGGTACGTGATTATCGAAGAGCGGTTTCAGATTTGCGTAGATCTCAAGCGGAGCTGTCAGCACTTTCGGGGGTTGTGGGCCAGCTTCGTCGATGAAAAGGTTTGACACGTTCGGGAGCTCTCCAGCGCAACAGCAGCGTCGCGAGCAAGCGAGATGCTCGTACGTCCGTGTGGGATGCGTATCAGGCCTGGCTGAGGGGCCTCTGTTGACTGATTTTGGCGGTGCCGCCGCGGTTGTCATACAGGCCGGGCGTCGTGCTGTTGGTGCCCTGCAGAATGTCCAGCGTGCTACCGATCGCCGCACGATTTGCACGGATCAATCGACCGTTGCGTTCGTTGCTGTCGCGGCAATTGTTCAGGGTGCTTTCGAGGGTTTCGGCCTGCTCGATGAGCTCCTTGCCAAGCGGCGATGAAGCGGCAAAAGCTTCCAGGCCTGCCCGATCTGAACTCAGGCCAAGTTCGCTCAGCCATTGGCTACGCTCGGTGCCGTGTTGGCCAAGCAGCGCAAGTAGAGGTTGCTTCTGCGTCAGGATGCTTTCGAGTTTCGCAAGATCGCGTTCGCTCAGTGCCTGAAACTCTTGCTCAGTAAGCTCAAGAAGTCGGCGGGCGATGCCGATATCGCCAATGAGTTGCTGGAGCAGTGTTTTGTCTTGCATATCTGGCTCTGAGGTCGCTGTGAATCGCCTTTAGCGCTGTGATTCGAAAGCTAGCAGCTTCGAGGCAACACGTTGGCTATCCACCTGGTAGCTGCCATCGGCGATGGCTTGCTTGAGCTTGGCCACTCGCTCCTGATCGACGGTGGGTTGATCGTTCAGCTTGTCTACCGCTTGCTGTAGGCGCTGGGCCTCCGGGCTGAGCTGTACCGATTCACCGGCTGTCGCCGATGCGCTGTTGGCATTGCGCGCCGCATCGCTGGAAGCAGGCTGGGAAGCGGGGCGCTCGTTGCTCTGGACACCACTGCGTGCAGTGGTCGTTCCAAGAGTGCTATTGGGCCGATTGAAGTCGATGACCATGGTGCAAACCTCGAAGGAATCAGGACGCTTGCCCGGTTTTCGGCAATGGTCGCGAGAACTTTAGCTTTTTTATGCGACGCCGTCATCGCAGAGTATCGCCGGCATGTGCGCAATGCTGCGCTACATGGCCACCTCAACCTGGCCGGGGCCGGTCACGCGTGCTTTGACGATGCGGCCGGAGCGTTGGTTCTTGACGCGGATCTGCGTACCTGGCGCGCCGTCAGACATAGCTTCGCCGGGCATTCGCACGTTGATGCCGCCGCTTCGCGCGGTGATGACGACCTGGTCTCCTTTGCGCACGACTTCGGCGAGTTGCAGGACGTTTGGTGTGAGCGCCTGGTCGGCTTGAACCGGCCGCGTCAGCTTGTTGCCCAATACCTGTTCGATCGAGGTCAGGTATCCCTGCGGAAGCAGCGAAACATCGCGCTCGGCCAGTGAGACGTCGGCAGCGGAGAGTGTGCTTTCGCGTTTGAGTGGGCGAATGGCTGTGACGACTTGCCGGTACAGGCGGACCTGGGCGGGAACGAAAACGGACCAGGGCGAACTGCCTTCGCAGCTGACGCGAACGGTTACGCGGCCGATCGGCTGGGCCGGGCTTTCGAGTCTCGTGGATAACGGCTGGTCGCAGCTCGTCAGGCGCAAGCGGGGATCAAGGCGGTTTACCTCGATTTCGTGACGGCCTTCGATGTCGCTGCGTCGCAAGTAGTCAGTGACCGCTTGCTCAAGAAACTGCTGTGTCTCGTCGATAAGCTGTTCAGGGTGTGACGTGGTTGCCGGTGCTGCCGCGAGCGAGTTCGTGCCGAGCAATGTTAGGCAGGCCACAGCGACAAGACAGGGCCGAAACCGGTCTATGCGTCGGAATACAGTCGGTTGAGCGTTCATGGCTCAATCAAAGCAAGTGGCGTGCCTGATGCGCCCGCACAGTTTCAGCAGTGCAACTTGCACAGCGAGAGGATTAAGGCATGGCCGGTGTATTGGATTCGGTTAACCAGCGTACGCAGCTGGTGGGGCAGAACCGACTGGAGTTGCTGCTTTTTCGCCTTGATGGCTCTCAGTTGTATGGCATCAATGTGTTCAAGGTGAAGGAAGTGCTGCAGTGTCCGCGTCTCACGCTGATGCCCAAGTCGGGGCCGGTCGTCAGGGGGGTCGCCAATATCCGTGGCACGACGTTGCCGATCCTGGATCTGGCTCTGGCGATTGGCAAACCTGCGCTTGCTGATCTGCAGAACAGCTTCACCATCATCACCGAATACAACACCCAGACCCTTGGTTTTCTGGTGCGTTCGGTCGAGCGCATCGTGAACATGAACTGGGAGGAGATCCTACCGCCGCCCAAGGGGGCAGGGCTCGATCATTACCTCACGGCAGTTACGCATTTCGAGAACCAGCTTGTTGAAATCATCGATGTGGAAAAGGTGCTCGCCGAGGCTGCGCCGGTTTCAGAGGTCGCATCTGTCGAAATTCTGGATGCGGACGTTCAGATCAAGGCCTTGTCATGTCGTGTTCTCATCGTCGATGACTCTTCCGTCGCGCGCAGGCAGATCATCCGCTGCCTGCAGAATCTCGGGGTGGAAGTGGTCGCGCTGAACGATGGTCGCGAGGCGCTGACCTTTCTGAAGCAGATGGCGGATGAGGGGCGGCGGCCGGCTGACGAATTTCTGATGATGATCTCCGATATTGAAATGCCGGAGATGGATGGCTATACCCTCACTACTGAGGTACGTCACGATCCTCGCATGCAGGATATGCATATTCTTCTGCATACCTCGCTGTCGGGGGTATTCAACCAGAACATGGTGAAACGGGTGGGCGCGGACGACTTCCTTGCCAAGTTCCAGCCCGACGATCTGGCCACTCGCGTGGCGGAGCGGATCAGACACGCGGACCGAAACTGAGGCTATGACCTCTCATTACCATGGCGGGAGTAATTAGTGTCAGGCGATCAGGATTTCGAGCAGTTCCGGATATTCCTTGAGAAAGCGTGCGGCATTTTGCTGGGCAGCAACAAGCAGTACCTGGTTTCCAGTCGACTGAACAAGCTGATGGAACAGCAGGGCATCAAGTCGCTCGGTGAGCTGGTTCGCAAGATCCAGGCGATGCCGAGGTCTGGGCTGCGTGAGCAGGTCGTTGACGCCATGACGACCAACGAAACGCTGTGGTTTCGTGATACCTACCCATTCGAGGTGCTCAAGACCCGCGTGCTGCCGGAGTTGCTCAAGGCTGGTGCAGGTCAGCGCCTGCGCATATGGTCAGCAGCCTGCTCCTCGGGGCAGGAGCCGTATTCGATTTCGATGAGTATCGACGAGTTTGAGCGAGCCAGCCCGAGTCAGCCCAGGTTGGGCGTGCAGATCGTCGCCACAGAGCTGTCCGGGGCCATGCTTGCGGCCAGCAAGGCGGCCGAATACGACAGCTTGGCGATCGCCCGCGGGTTGTCCAGTGAGCGCTTGCAGCGCTATTTCGACGTCAAGGCTCCCGGGCGATGGGCGGTTAAGCCCGCAGTTCGGACGCGCGTTGAGTTCAGGGTGCAGAACCTGCTCGACAGCTATGCCGCATTGGGCAAGTTCGACATCGTGTTTTGCCGAAACGTGCTGATCTATTTCTCCGCTGATGTGAAGAAGGACATCCTTCGACGCATTCATGCCACGCTCAAGCCGGGCGGCTATCTGTTTCTCGGTGCATCGGAAGCGCTCAATGGGCTGCCGGAGCTCTACCAGATGGTTCAGTGCAGCCCGGGCATCATCTACAAGGCCAAGTGATCGTCCGAGCGGCAGGTCATCGACGCTCATGGTGGGCAGACGGATAGCGGCAGAAAACCGTCATACAAGCCGGCGGTGGCGGCAACGAGGCGGTAATGCTTTGCCGCTTTTGACGCGATGGATGCCATTGGATACAGCAAATCCTTTGCAGATTAAGGGTTTACGTAAATGGCATGGCCTTTGCTGAGGTTTGCGCAAGCAGACTTGTATCCGGCAGAGGTCCAGATCCATGAGCATCAGTTTCGACAAAGCACTCGGCATACATGAAAAGGCGCTCGGTTTTCGCGCGCAGCGTGCCGAGGTGCTGGCCAACAACATCGCTAACGCCGATACACCCAATTACAAGGCACGTGATCTGGACTTCAGCAGCGTGCTGGCCGAGCAGACGGCGAAGGGTGAGGGTGGCTTTGCCACCAGGTTGACCAATGACAGGCACATAGCTGTCGAAGGGCTGGAAATTGCCGATCCGTCGTTGCGCTTTCGCACGCCGGCTCACGCCTCGCTCGATCAGAACACCGTCGACCTGCAGATCGAACAATCCAATTACGCGCAGAACGCCGTCGATTTTCAGGCGAGCTTCACGCTGCTTAACAGCAAGTTTCGCGGGCTGATGAGCGCCCTGCGTGGCGAATAAGGAGTCCAGCCATGTCTCTTAGCAGTGTCTTCAATATTGCCGGTAGTGGCATGAGTGCTCAGAGCACTCGGCTGAATACCATTTCCAGCAACATCGCCAACGCCGAGACGGTGTCTTCCAGCGTCGATCAGACCTACCGCGCTCGTCATCCAGTCTTCGCCACCGTGCTGCAGCAGGCCAGTGGCGCGCCGAACGAGTCACTGTTCGCCGATCAGGACCAAGCTGGCGTCGGTGTGCAGGTGCTCGGTGTGGTAGAGGACCAGAGCGAGCTGCAGGCCCGTTACGAGCCCAATCACCCGGCGGCCGACGATAAGGGCTACGTCTACTACCCGAACGTCAACGTGGTGGAGGAAATGGCCGACATGATTTCCGCCAGCCGCGCGTTCCAGACCAACGCCGAGCTGATGAACACGGCCAAGACCATGCTGCAGAAAGTGCTGACGCTGGGTCAGTAAGGGAGCCTTTTGATGAGCACAACAAGCGGCGTTGGCGGTACCGGCTCGATACTGGACCAGTACCAGTTCGGCAAGGACCGTGAGGCCAAAGGCGAAGAGCTCGGCAAGAACGAGTTTCTCGAACTGCTGGTCGCGCAGATGAACAACCAGAATCCGCTGGAGCCGCAGGAGAACGGCGAGTTCATCGGTCAGCTGGCGCAGTTCAGCACTGTCGAGGGCGTCGAGAAACTGAATTCCAGCATGGAGACCATCCTGTCAGGCTACCAGTCGTCGCAAGCGTTGCAGGCATCGTCGCTGGTCGGGCGCAAGGTCATCGTGCCGACCGACAAGGCGGTGGTAGACACCAGCGAAACCTTCAAAGCCAGCCTGGTGCTGCCAACGTCGAGCAGCAACGTGTTCGTCAACATCTACGACAGCACCGGCGCTTCGGTCAGCCGCGTCAACCTCGGGCAGCAGCAGGCCGGCAACGTCTCGTTCATGTGGGACGGTAAGGATGCTAGCGGCAAGACCTTGCCGCCTGGCACCTACAAGTTCGAGGCACAGGCTACTTACGACGGCGAAACCAAGGGGCTGTACACCCTGCTTCCAGCCAACGTGGACAGTGTCACGCTCGGGCAGAACGGCGGGGAGCTGATGCTCAACCTGGCCGGTATCGGCAGCATCGGGCTTTCCCAGGTCCAGGTCATCGGACAATAACCGCCGGCACCCGGCGAAAGGAGCGATTCAATGTCCTTCAATATCGGTCTCAGCGGCCTGCGTGCCGCAAGCAAGGATCTCAACGTCACCGGCAACAACATCGCCAATGCCGGTACGGTCGGCTTCAAGCAGTCGCGCGCGGAGTTTTCTGATGTGTATGCCGCGTCCGTGATGGGCACTGGCAAGAACCCGCAGGGCAGCGGCGTGCTGATGTCCAACATCTCCCAGCAGTTCAACCAGGGCAACATCAACTACACGCAGAACGCACTGGACCTGGCGATCAACGGCAACGGCTTCTTCCAGGTCAGCAACAACGGTGCGGTGAGCTATACCCGCGCTGGTTATTTCGGTACTGATCGCGAGGGCTTCCTGGTCGATAATTTCGGCTACAAGCTGCAGGGCTATCCGGTCGACGGCAATGGCAATCTGCAGAGTGGTGTCGTAGGTGATCTGCAGATCCAGACCACCAATCAGGCACCCAAGGCGACCAGCCAGATCAACACAGCGTTTAACCTGAACTCTACGCAGACGTCGCCGGCGACTTGGCAGGCTGCATTCGACAGTTACATCCAGACCAATGCCGTCGATCCGGCAAATCCGGATGCAGCCGAGCTGGCTGCGGCAGCGAATGCTGCCGCAGCGACCTTCGACCCTACTGATCCAACGACCTACAACAGCTCTACCTCGCTGAACATCTACGACTCTCAAGGTAACGCGCATGTCATGACGCAGTACTTCGTCAAGACCGGCGCAAATACTTGGGATATGAAAGTGCTGATCGATGGGCGTAACCCAGCTGACCCTGCTCAGGAGCCGGCTCAACCCTACGTGATGGGATTGACCTTCGATGCGTCTGGTGCGCTGACCGCAGTCGACAACGGTGGCTCCGCACTGTTCAGCGTCGCGCCTGACCTGAAGGTGACGCTGAATTCGGCAACAGGCATGCCACCGACAGGTGGCTGGATTCCGGCCATCTCCGATGGGGCTACTCCGGCAACTTGGTCGGCCAATGGTGCGGTGGCCAATCCTGGCGGAATTGTTCTGGACTTCTCCAAGTCCTCGCAGTACGCCAGCACCTTCGCTGTCAACAGCGTTGCCCAGGATGGCTACACGACCGGCGAGCTGGCCGGGCTGGAGATCGATGACACCGGCGTGATCTTCGCCCGCTACACCAACGGGCAGTCCAAGGTGCAGGGACAAATCATTCTTGCCAACTTTGCCAACGTGCAGGGCCTGACGCCGGTGGGCAAGACACAGTGGGTGCAGTCTTTCGAGTCCGGCGAGCCGGTCGTAGGCACGCCGATGTCCGGAACGCTGGGTGCGTTGCAGGCCGGCGCCTTGGAAGACTCCAACGTCGAACTGTCGGACCAACTGGTCAACCTGATCGTCGCTCAGCGCAACTATCAGGCGAACGCCAAAACCATCGAAACCGAGAGCGCCATCACGCAGACCATCATCAACCTGCGCTGATCCTGAGCGGCAAGCCCGTTGCCGCCACCGGCAGTATTCCGCCGCTCTCTTGAGAAAAGGCCCGTCAGGGCCTTTTTCTTTTCTAGAAAAACCTTTTATTTCAATTGCTTGCGCTTCCATGTGGGCTGTGGCACGCGCCTTGCTATTTCATCGACAACAGAATCGCAAGTGTCAATCTCGCGTCTCGGAGTTTCCCGATGGACAAGATGCTCTATGTGGCCATGACCGGTGCCAGCCAGAACGCGCGGGCGCAACAGGCCCATGCAAACAACCTGGCGAACATCTCCACGACCGGCTTTCGCCGGGATTTCGAGCAGGCACGTTCGATGCAAGTGTTCGGCGACAGTTTTCCGGCGCGCGTTTATGCGATGTCGGAGCGTCCGGGAACGGATTTCACTGCCGGTGCGTTGCAGGAAACCGGGCGCGACCTGGATGTCGCCGTCGAGGGCGAAGGCTGGATTGCTGTGCAGGCACCGGACGGCGGCGAAGCTTATGTGCGCACCGGCAGCCTGAACATCGATGTGCTGGGCATGCTGCGCACTGCCGATGGCATGCCGGTGATGGGTAATGCCGGGCCGATCGCGATTCCACCGGAGGAGAAGGTCGACATCGGCCAGGACGGCACCATCAGCATTCGCGCCTTGGGCGAAGATCCGAACATTGTCGTCACCGTGGACCGTCTGAAGCTGGTCAACCCTGATCCGCAGCAGCTGGAGAAAGGCACCGATGGCCTGATCCGCATGAAGGATGGCCAGCCGGTCGAGGCCGACGCCAACGTGCGCGTGACGTCGGGCTTCCTCGAGGCGAGCAACGTCAATGCGGTGGCCGAAATGACTTCCATGCTGGCGTTGTCCCGCCAGTTCGAACTGCACGTGAAGATGATGCGCACCGCCGAAGATGATGCGGCTGCCATGGCTCGCGTTCTGCAAATCAGCTAACACCAGCGCGTCGCGCCTGATCGCCGGCGCACGAGGAGAAAGCACATGCTTCCAGCACTTTGGGTCAGTAAAACCGGTTTGTCCGCTCAGGACATGAACCTGACGACCATCTCCAACAACCTGGCCAACGTGTCGACCACCGGTTTCAAGCGCGACCGTGCCGAGTTCCAGGATCTGCTCTATCAGATCCGCCGCCAGCCCGGCGGGCAATCCAGCCAGGACAGCGAATTGCCGTCCGGTCTGCAGCTCGGCACCGGGGTGCGTATCACCGGTACGCAGAAGATCTTCACCGCCGGCAGCCTGCAGACGACCGAGCAGCCGCTGGACATGGCCATCAACGGCCGCGGTTTCTTCCAGGTTCTGCTGCCCGATGGCACGGTTTCCTATACCCGCGACGGTAGCTTCCATCTGAGCTCCGACGGCCAGATCGTCACCTCCAATGGCTACGCGCTGGAGCCGGCGATCGTCGTGCCGCCGGAAACCCAGACCTTCACCGTAGGTGAAGACGGCACCGTCTCGGTCACTACGCTGGGCAATGCGCAGCCGCAGATCATTGGCAACATCCAGACCGCCGACTTCATCAATCCGGCTGGCCTGCAGGCGATGGGCAGCAACCTGTTCCTGGAAACCGCCGCCAGCGGCGCGCCCCAGGTCAGTACGCCGGGGCTGAATGGCCTGGGTACCGTGCTGCAGAACACACTGGAGAATTCCAACGTCAGCGTGGTGGAGGAGCTGGTCAACATGATCACCACCCAGCGCGCCTACGAGATGAACTCCAAGGTCATTTCCACCGCCGATCAGATGCTGTCCTTCGTTACCCAGCAGCTGTAAGCGCGCGTTAGCCGTTGTTTCAGGGCATGGATAGCTCGCTGTGTCCGAAGTCGTATCAATGGCCCCGTCAGGGCTGAGGTGTGTATGAGCCGCTTGTTGATCGTTGTCTCGATATCGTCCGCATTGGCGCTGGCCGGCTGCGTGGCGCCGGCGCCCAAGCCGAACGACCCGTACTACGCGCCGGTGCTGCCGCGTACGCCGCTGCCGGCGGCGCAGAACAACGGTGCGATCTACCAGGCTGGATTCGAGACCAACCTGTACGACGACCGCAAGGCGTATCGGGTTGGTGACATCATCACCATCACCCTCAACGAGCGAACTCAGGCGAGCAAGAATGCCTCGTCCAAGCTGTCCAAGGACAGCAGCGCCAATATCGGCCTAGGCTCGCTGTTCGGCGGAGCGGTGTCCATGGCCAACCCGCTGACCGACAACAAGATGACACTCGGTGCCGAGTACGAAGCCGCCCGGGACACGTCCGGCTCCGGCCAGGCAGGGCAGAGCAACAGCCTGTCCGGCTCGATCACCGTGACGGTGTCCGAGGTCCTGCCCAACGGCATTCTGGCGGTGCGTGGCGAGAAGTGGATGACGCTCAATACCGGCGATGAGCTGGTGCGCATTGCAGGTTTGGTGCGTTCGGACGATATCGCTACGGATAACACGGTGCCGTCGACGCGGATTGCCGACGCGCGAATCACCTATTCGGGCACCGGAGCCTTCGCCGATGCCAGCCAGCCGGGTTGGCTGGATCGTTTCTTCATCAGCCCGTTGTGGCCGTTCTGACCGGGAGCCTGCTCATGTTACGAAAACTGTTCGTGCTGCTTGGCCTGTCGGTCATGGCGATGGCCGCGCAGGCTGAGCGCCTCAAGGACGTTGCGACCATCAATGGCGTGCGGAGCAACCAGCTGATCGGCTACGGGCTGGTGGTCGGCCTGAATGGCAGTGGTGATCAGACCACCCAGACGCCATTTACCGTGCAGACCTTCAACAACATGATGGCGCAGTTCGGCATCAAGGTACCGGCCGGCGGCAATGTGCAGCTGAAGAACGTCGCTGCGGTATCCATCCATGCCGAGCTGCCGCCGTTCGCCAAGCCCGGCCAGACCATCGATATCACCGTATCCTCCATCGGCAATGCCAAAAGCTTGCGCGGCGGTAGCCTGCTGATGGCGCCGCTCAAGGGGATCGACGGCAACGTCTATGCCATCGCTCAGGGCAACCTGGTGGTCGGTGGCTTCGATGCTGGTGGTGCCGATGGCTCGCGAATCACCGTCAACGTACCGTCGGCTGGGCGGATTCCCGGCGGGGCTACGGTCGAGCGACCGGTGCCCAGCGGCTTCAACCAGGGCAATACGCTGACCCTTAACCTCAACCGCCCGGACTTCACCACGGCGAAGAACATCGTCGACCAGATCAATGATCTGCTCGGTCCAGGCGTGGCGCAGGCGCTGGATGGCGGTTCGATCAGCGTCAGCGCGCCGCTGGACCCGAGCCAGCGGGTGGATTACCTGTCGATCCTGGAGAATCTCGAGGTCGATGTCGGCCAGGCGGTGGCCAAGGTCATCATCAACTCGCGTACCGGCACCATTGTGATCGGTCAGAACGTGCGGGTTCAGCCGGCGGCCGTTACGCATGGCAGCCTGACAGTGACCATCACCGAGGACCCCCAAGTCAGCCAGCCCAACCCACTGTCGGACGGGCAGACTGTCGTGGTGCCGAACTCCAAGGTCAAGGCCGAAGAGGAAGCCAAGCCGATGTTCAAGTTCGGCCCCGGCACCACGCTGGATGAAATTGTGCGTGCGGTGAATCAGGTGGGCGCTGCTCCCAGCGATCTGATGGCGATTCTTGAGGCGCTCAAGCAGGCCGGGGCGCTGCAAGCCGACCTGATCGTGATTTAAGGGCTAACGGATATGGACACTCGTCTTGGCGCCGGCGGGCGCGGCGTCGACAGCGGCAGTTACACCGATCTGAACCGCCTCAACCAGCTGAAGGTGGGCAAGGATCGTGATGGCGAAGAAAACGTGCGCAAGGTTGCGCAGGAATTCGAGTCGCTGTTTCTCAACGAGATGCTCAAGTCGATGCGCTCGGCGAACGCGGTGCTGGCCGAGGACAGCCCGTTCAACAGCCAGGCCGCCAAGCAGTATCAGGAAATGTATGACCAGCAGTTGTCGGTCAGTCTGTCCAAAGAGGGCGGTGGTATCGGCCTTGCCGATGTACTGGTGCGGCAGTTGAGCAAGCAGACCGAATCGGTCACTCGTGCCAACCCCTTCGCTCAGGTCGCCGCGACCGAGGGCGCGAGCTGGCCGAGCAAACCGGCAGCGGCCGCCGAAACGGCGCGTGACGATTCGCGCCTGCTCAACCAGCGCCGTCTCGCCCTGCCGGGCAAGCTCAGCGAGCGCCAGGTCGCCAATGTTTCGGCAACCGACTCCGCCGCTGCAACGCCGGCGCTGGTGTCCGATGGCAAGCCGCTGGTCGATCTCGACTGGAAGCCGGCCACTGCCTTCGCCGCGCCACAGGACAAGTCTCTGATCATCAATGGCGAGCCGTCGAACGCGCCGCGCTCGCCAAGCAAGACCCGCTTCAGCTCGCCGGAAGAGTTCATCACCACCATGCTGCCGATGGCCGAGAAGGCCGCCGAGCGCCTTGGCGTGGAGCCGCGTTACCTGGTGGCTCAGGCCGCGCTGGAAACTGGCTGGGGCAAATCGATGATCCGGCAGCGCGACGGCAGCAACAGCCATAACTTGTTCGGTATCAAGGCCACCGGGTGGCAAGGTGAGTCCGCGTCGGCGACCACCACGGAATACGTCAATGGCAAGGCGACCCGACAAGTCGCAGGCTTTCGTGCCTACGACTCCTTCGAGCAGAGTTTTAACGACTTCGTCAGCCTGCTGGAGAACAACGACCGCTACCGGACCGCCATCCAGGTCGCCAGCAGTTCCGGCGACTCGGAGCGCTTCGTCAAGGAGCTGCAGAAGGCTGGCTACGCAACCGACCCGCAATACGCGCGCAAGATCAGCCAGATCGCGCGCAAGATGCAGACCTATCAGACCGTCGCCGACGCAGGTTCGGCGCCCGCCATGCGGACCAGAGGCTAATTCATGGCTGACTTACTCAACATTGGCCTGTCCGGCCTCTCTGCCAGCAAGACCCAACTGTCCATCACCGGCCATAACATCACCAACGTCAATACGCCGGGTTTCTCTCGCCAGGATGCGACCCAGGCGACCCGCTCGGCGCAGTTCAGCGGCGCTGGTTATATCGGCTCGGGCACGACGCTGGTCGACGTCCGCCGCAGCTACAGCGAGTTCCTCACCAGTCAGCTGCGCAGCAGCACCTCGCTGAACAGCGACGTCGCAGCCTACAAGAGCCAGATCGACCAGCTCGACTCCCTGCTGGCGGGCACCACCACGGGCATCACGCCGTCGCTGCAGAGCTTCTTCTCGGCACTGCAGACCGCTGCCGAAGACCCGGCCAACATCCCGGCTAGACAGCTGGTACTGGCTGAGGCCGAAGGACTGGCGCGGCGTTTCAACACTGTCTACGACCGCCTTGCCGAGCAGAACAGCTTCACCAACAAGCAGATGGCGGCGGTGACCGACCAGGTCAACCGGCTGGCCGGCAGCATCGGCAGCCTGAACGAAGCCATCGCGGTCGCTGCCGCCAATGGCAAGCAGCCGAACGATCTGCTCGACGCGCGTGACGAGGCGGTGCGAGAGCTCTCTACCTACATCGGCGTGACGGTCGTGCCGCAGGATGACAGCAGCTTCAACGTATTCATTGGCAGCGGTCAGCCGCTGGTGGTCGGCAGTAGTGTGGCCCGCCTGGAGGTTGTGCCGGGGCAGAGCGATCCCAATCGCCATGAAGTGCAATTCATCAGCGGTGGCTCGCGGCAGGGCATTACGTCGCAGATCACCGGTGGCGAGCTCGGCGGGTTGATTCGCTATCGCAGTGAAGTGCTGGACTCCACGATGAACTCGCTGGGCCGCTTGGCGGTGGCAGTGAGCGATCAGGTCAACAGCCAGCTGGGGCAGGGGCTGGATCTGAAGGGCAATGTGGGTTCAGCGCTGTTTGGCGATTACAACGACGAGGCGCTGGCCCGGCTGCGTGTCAACGCGTTTGCCGGCAACAGCAATGCACAGCCGTTGCTGGAGATCACGGACACAAGTTCGCTGACCACCAGCGACTATCTGATGGAGTATGACGGGACCGCTTACACGGTTCGGCGCTTGAGCGACAACCAGCCCATGACGGTCACCGACAGCGTTCCCTCGGGAACACTGTCCATCACCGATAAGAATGGCCAGGATCAGGGTTTCCAGATTCAGCTCGGTACGCCGCTGCCGGCTACCGGGGACAAGTTCACCTTGCAGCCTACGCGCCGCGGTGCGACCGATATAACAGCGATTCTCGATCAGGCGGACCAACTCGCCTTCGCGGCGCCGATGCGTGCCGAGAGCAATCTGCAGAACAGCGGGACCGGGCTCATCGGCCAGCCTGATCTGGTTGCCGGGCCATCACCGATCGACAAGGCTACGCTGAGCGCGGCAAGCCTTTCCCTCGATGTGACGCTCAGCGCGGACGGCAAAACCTATACTTTGAGTGATCCCCTGCCGGCCGGTTGGTCCTACGTGGACAATGAGGGTGCTCCGCTGACGCCGGCGCCGACTTTCGCGTCGGGCAATACCAATACGGTGCGCCTGGCGTATACGGCGGGTGCCGACACGTATCGGTTCGAGCTCTCGATGAGTGGCCGGCCAGCGAACAATGATCAGTTCAGCCTCACTTTCAACCAGAGTGGCGTGTCCGATAACCGCAACGCTTTGAAGCTGGTGGATCTGCAGAGCAAGCAGACCATCGGTGTCGATGATGCGATTGCCGGTAGCGGCGCCAGCTTCACCGACAGCTACGGCGAACTGGTGGAGCGGGTAGGCACGCTGACAGCGCAGGCGCGCCTGGACAGCGAGGCCACTGGCGCGATTCTCAAGCAAGCGACTGACAACCGTGACTCGCTCTCTGCGGTGAACCTCGATGAGGAAGCCGCCAACCTGATCAAGTTCGAGCAGTACTACAACGCCTCGGCGCAGATCATTCAAGTTGCGCGCTCGCTGTTCGATACATTGATCAGCACCTTCAGGTAACAGGCCTACTCATGCGCATATCGACCTTGCAAGCATTCAACAATGGTGTCGCTGGCCTGCAGCGCAACTATGCGAACGCGACGCGAACCCAGGAGCAGATCAGCACCGGCAACCGCATTCTCACGCCCGCCGACGATCCGGTCGCCTCGGTGCGTCTGCTGCAGCTGGAGCAGCAACAGAACGTACTGAGCCAGTACGATGCAAACCTGACTGCGGCAAAGAACAGCCTGACCCAGGAAGAAGTCACGCTCAACTCGGTCAATACGATCCTTCAGCGCGTGCGCGAACTCGCGGTTCAAGCTGGCAATGGAGGCTTGGATCCTCAGGATCGTGCATCCATCGCTGCCGAACTCGGCGAGCGCGAAGATGAACTGCTGTCGCTGATGAACACCCGCAATGCGCGCGGCGAGTATCTGTTCTCCGGTTTCCAGGGCAAGGCACAGCCATTCGTGCGGCTGGATAATGGCACTTACGAGTATCGCGGCGACGAGGGGCAGCGAAACCTGCAGATCGCCAGCTCGCTGAACATTCCGATCAGCGACAATGGCAAAAGCGTGTTCGAAAGCGTCGTCAACGCTGGTCGACTCGCCGTGGATAATCCCGCGGCTCTTGGTTTCCCCGTTTCTTCCCCGTTGGTCAGCGATGAAGTCGCCTTTGCGAACTACCGCGGCATTCGAGTGGATTTCGATGCCGCGGATGCAAGCAAATACGAGGTGTTCGGATTGCCGAAGGATGGTGGGGCGGAAGTTTCGCTCGGGACCGGCAGCCTGGATAGCGACAGTGAGACCGATGACAAATTGGTATTTGGTGGGGTGACGCTGTTCGTCGGTGGCCAACCGACGGCTGGTGCGTCGATCACAGTACAGGGGAAGGTGCCTGCGGAGGAGAAGCAGGGCATTCTCAATACCATTGCAAATCTGCGTCTCGCGTTGGAGAACCCAATGTCGACCAACGGGGAAGTTCGCGATGCGGTAGCCGAGGGGCTGACCAACCTCGACAACGGTATGATCAGCGTCGATGCGGCACGGGGCAACATCGGCGCTCGGTTGAATGTCATCGAAACTACCCAGACCGACAACGCCGATGTAACGCTGGTAAACAAGTCGGTCCAGGCCGAGCTGAAGGAGCTGGACTACGCCGAGGCACTGTCGCGCTTGTCTTTCCAGACCGTGATTCTGGAGGCTGCTCAGCAGAGCTATGTGAAGATCAGTGGGCTCAACCTGTTCAATGCGATGAGATAGCACCCCGATATGACGAGGTTCGCAAAGTTCGCACCTCGTTTTTGACTTCGGTGGGAGGCTGTCTAAATTGAGCTGGCCGCGGAGCAGGATGTCCCGCGGTGTCTAGCCAATATTTCATAAGGATATGAACATGACCAGAGCGTTTCTTTCCGCGGTAGCCTTCGCGTTGCTGACCAGCATCTCCGTTCCGGGCTATGCAGCCAGCAAGGTTCAGCAGGATACCCCCAAAGCCACCGTCGAAGTGGCCGCCGTCAAGCTCAACAGCGCCGATGCGGAAACGCTGACGCGAGAGTTGAAAGGCATTGGTCCGGCCAAGGCCAAAGCGATCATTGCTTACCGTGACGCCCACGGTCCTTTCCAGTCCATCGACGAGTTGCTCGAAGTGAAGGGCATCGGTGCGGCGACTCTAGACAAGAATCGCGCCAAGCTGAGCCTATAACTGTAAGCTGGAGCGAGCTGCAATGGCTCGCTTCTCCCATCGCTGATAAACCCGGCTCACGCCGAACCCCGTCTATGTAAATCAGTCAAAACGCTATCGAAAAAGCGTTGACATATGACGGTTATGCACATTCCAAACAGCCAGCAGGCCTGTCCTCCCGTACTTACTTATGCTGCTTGCCGATATCCGGTAAATCCTTATTTATCAATTAGTTGAGTGGCTGCGCAAAAAAGAGTCGATCTGTCTCTGAAGCCCATGAGCTGGGCGTTTCGGGCAGTCATCCATAAACTGTTCACAAGGTTATCCACAGCTTCGGTGGATAACCCCTCGCCATGCAGCAATACCGCCACTTTGGAGGGTTTCGACGTGAAAGCACCGTGGAATTTTCTGCGATTCCTGCCGGTCGCACAGCGACTTATCGCCCGCGGCCGGATTCCCGCCCTGTTGCTCGCCGTCGCGCGCAAGCGTTCCTCCAATCGTGGCTTGCTGAAAGGGTTGCGGGAGGATCTGGCACTCTTCCAGTCGCTGGGTGTTGCTTGGTGGAAGGGCGAGTATCGTGCGATCAGCACGCAGGCCTTCATCTCAGTGGTCGCCGCGCTGCTCTATTTTCTCTCGCCGCTAGACGCCATTCCCGACTGGATCCCAGGACTTGGCTTCATTGATGATCTCGCTGTATTAGGGTGGGTTATGCGCAAATGGTCCGATGAACTCTCTGCGTTTCGCATATGGCGCGATGCGCAGTCCCCAACGAAACGAGCGGAGCTGGATGAGCTACCGCAGCAGAAGGAAACCGAACGGCTCTGATACGTCGGCGCTGCTGGTCGGTGGAAAGCGAACAAAAGTCTTCGATGTTTTCCTGATTCAGTCCTTCCATGCTTTAACCGCTGTTCAGGGCTGTTAAGATTCGCCGTTACCGATGGTGAAGAATGCAGAGGGACCGAGATGAATGTGCAGGTCATCATGCGCGATGGCGCACCCGAATATGCTGTCCTGCCGTGGAGCGAGTACGAGGCGTTATTGAGCGAGGTGGGCCGTCAGGCTGCCGCACTGCAACAGCCCCAGACCGCCTCGGTACTGAATGCCACACCTGCGCTTCGGCAATTGGCGGAGTTGCGTGAAGCGAAGGGGATGAGCATCGAGGCGCTTGCCCGTTCGGTAGGCATCAGTCCGGCTTATCTTGCGATGATCGAAAGTGCTGAACGGACTCCGGATACGGCGATTCGCCGTGCTCTGGCGCGCGCGCTGGATATTCCGCGCTGGGAGGAGGACGCTTGAGTGTGCAGCAGGTGTCGGTGCGCATCAGTCGGCATCATTGGCAGGCGTTACTCGTGGAGCTGGGGGAGGCCAGACGTCAGCGCCACCTGGTGACATACCGGGCGCTGGTCGAACGGTTGCAGCTGCCGCCGCCAGCGATGCAGACGCTAACCGCAGCTCTCGAGTATCTCGCCGCGCTGGACGCGCGAGCTGACCGCCCGTTGCGCAGCGCCCTCGTCATCAGTCAGGGCGCGAGTCGTCTGCCACGTACCGGCTTCTTCGAATGCGCTGCGAAGCTTGGGCGGTTCAGCGGGCCGTCCGATGGTTTTGCCGCGGCGTCCTGGCATGCTGGCGAAGTCGCACGGGTGTTTGAATTCGATTATCCGGAGGCTCCATGATGCTGTGGAAGTTGCGCGCCAGCGTCGGCTACCTGGTGGCGCGCAGGTTGATGGCTGCGCGCTGGGCGGTACAGCAACCGAAGCTGTGGCGCTGGATGGAGGGGCAGTTCTCGCGCAAGGCCAACCTGGGTGATCGGGCTGCGCAGAGCTTCTACGGCCACATGCTCTATTTCCGTGGTCATGGTTTGGGCTCCAAGCAGGAGGGTGTGCGCCTGTTGCGTCTGGCTGCGCAAGCAGGTGACGCCAAGGCCGCCTACCAGCTGGGAGTTATCAGCCTCAGCGAGGATGCCTCTCGCGGGCCGGATGGCCAGGAAGCGGCGCGCTGGTGGGGGCAGGCGGCAGCAGCGGGGCACCCGTTGGCAGCAATGCGACTGGAGCAGCTTTATCGGGCGGGCGGCTACGGGTTGACTGCAGACCCGGAGGAGGCCGATCGGCTCAAGGCGCTCACCGTACGGCGCGGGTTGTAAGTTCGCCTGGTGTTCGTCGCCATTGGCATCGGTCCAGCTGGTAGTAGATATACCTGACACCGGAAAAAGAAAGGCCGCCTCGATGTGCGGCCTTTTCGTGTCACGGTAGATTGGCTCCGGCCTAGTGTTGCGCCATCGCCGAATTGAGGCCGAGGTAGTCGAGCAGAATTCGTCCGCTTTCCGAGAGGTAAGCGTCGTCTTCCGGCTTGAGTTTTTCCGGCTCCTCATGCGTTGTGCTTTCGTCGTCCTTTTCCAATTTGGCCAGGGGCTCCTCCCCTTTTGCCTGGCGCAGGGCGTTTTCCAACGCTAGCTGGCGCTTCTCGATGTCATTTTGTTGCGCGCGGCGCTTGCTCTCATTGAGGCTGACCGTTGTTTCCTGCATCAACTCCTGAGTCAGTGCCAGGCGGTCACGGGTAAAGGCGAAATCCGGGTTCTTCTCGGTGCGCGCCTCGTGGCGTGCTTTGAGCTCAGCCAGGAATGGTTTGAACGGATTCATGTCGGGGTTGATCGCGGCGCGAATGCTGTCCCAGGGCAATGCCTCAGGCAGTGCGCTTTCGCCGATTTCCTTCGTATCCACGTCAGCCGGATAGCTGATGTCCGGAATCACGCCTTGGTGCTGGGTGCTCTGTCCGGATACCCGGTAGAACTTGGCCAGAGTCAGCTTCAGCTCGCCATGGTTGAGCGGCTGAATGGTCTGCACGGTACCCTTGCCGAAGGTCTGGCCGCCAAGAATCAACGCACGGTGATAATCCTGCATCGCGCCGGCGAAAATCTCGGAGGCTGAAGCGGAGAGGCGGTTGACCAATACGGCGAGCGGCCCCTTGTAGAAGGCACCGAGGTTTTCATCGGCCAGTACGTCGACACGGCCATCGGCGTTACGCACCAGCACGGTCGGTCCCTGGTTGATGAACAGTCCTGTCAGTTCGGTGGCCTCCTGCAGTGAGCCACCACCGTTGTTGCGCAGGTCGATTACCACGCCGTCGACTTTTTCCTTTTCCAACTCGGTCAAAAGCTTCTTAACGTCACGAGTGGTGCTCTTGTAGTTCTGGTCGCCAGCGCGCAGTGCCTTGAAGTCCAGGTAGAAGGCCGGAATCTCGATGACGCCGAGCTTGAACTGTTGGCCCTGGTGCTCGAGGTTCAGCACTGATTTCTTCGCGGCTTGCTCTTCGAGCTTCACTGCTTCGCGGGTGATAGCGACCACTTTGCTAGTTTGGTCGTTGGGTGCATTGCTGGCGGGAATCACTTCCAGGCGCACCACCGAACCTTTCGGCCCGCGAATGAGCTTGACCACTTCGTCCAGACGCCAGCCGATCACATCGACCATTTCCTCATCGCTCTGAGCGACGCCGATGATTTTGTCGGCCGGGGCGAGCTGCTTGCTCTTTTCGGCCGGCCCCGCAGGGACCAGACGGACAATCTTGACGTGCTCGTTGTCGCTCTGCAGCACCGCACCGATGCCTTCCAGCGACAGGCTCATGTTGATGTCGAAGTTTTCCGCGTTATCCGGCGACAGATACTGGGTATGCGGGTCGTAGGATTGGGCGAATGCGTTGATATAGGTCTGGAACACGTCCTCGCCACGCGTCTGCTCCAGCCTTGCGAGCTGGTTCTTGTAACGCTTGGTCAAGAGCTCTTGAATGGCCTTGGGCTCTTTGCCCGCGATCTTCAAACGCAGGACTTCGTCCTTTACCCGCTTGCGCCAGAGGTCGTCGAGTTCGCTGGCATTCTTCGCCCAAGGCGCCTTCTCACGATCGACCAGCAGCGTCTCGTCCACGCTGAAGTCCATCTTGTCCACGCCCTGTTCCAACAGATTCAGCGCGTAGCTAAGGCGGCCCTGCAGGCGCTCCAGATGGCGCTTGTAGATGACGAAGCCTGGTTCGAGATTGCCGCTTTTGAGAAAGTCGTCGAACTCGTTACGCCACCGATTGAACTCGGCGAGATCGGAAGCCATGAAATAGCTGCGCGACGGATCGAGCATCTCGATATAGCTGTCGAAGATCTTCGCCGAGCGCGCATCGTTAAGCGGTGGCTTGTTGTAATGGTGACGCTTGAGCAGCTCGACGACGTTGAGGCTGGCGATAACCTGCTCACGGTCTGGCTGTAGATAATCCCAGTTCGCTGCACTGCCGGGCTTGGCCAGGGCCAGCGAGGCTTGGAAGCCGAACAGCAGGGCGAAAACGGTACAGGTAAGTGTGCGCTTCATGGTTTGGGGGCGACGTAAGGCTGAGGAATAACGCATATTAGGCCATCTAAAGTAGGCGCCGGTTCGATATTCGTCCGGCGGTATATAGCACGAGCCCGATGGTAACAGGTGGTGAAAACAGCCAGCGAGTGACGGTTGGGCGGAAGGTATGACTCACTATGGAGGCAGCATGAAGGCATTGCAAGGCATCGAGGGGGAGCTGGAGTGGGCGGAGCGGCCAGCTCTTACTAAATGTGGCGAAGGCGAGGTGCGGATCCGAATTGCGGCTGCCGGGCTGAACCGTGCCGACCTGCTGCAGCGTGCCGGCCACTACCCGCCGCCAGCCGGTGTCACCGATATTCTCGGGCTTGAGTGTGCCGGTGTGATCAGCGAGGCCGGCGCGGGCAGCCGCTGGCGCCCTGGCGATCGCGTCTGCACGCTGCTGGCAGGCGGAGGCATGGCCGAAGAGGTGGTGGTCGATGCTCGCCACGTCCTGCCGGTACCCGAGGGCTTAACGCTGCATGAGGCCGCGGTTATTCCAGAGGTGTATGCCACCGCGTGGCTTAACCTGTACCGGCTAGGGGCATTGCAGCCTGGCGAGAAGGTACTGTTGCATGCTGGCGCCAGCGGTGTCGGCTCGGCGGCCATTCAGCTGTGCAAGGCGTTCGACAATCCCTGCTGGGTGAGTGTGGGCTCGGCTGAGCGTCTGGCCTATTGCGAGTCGCTTGGCGCCCAGGGCGGAGTGCTGCGTGGAGATGGTCTGGAGGCGCTGCGCGATTTCGCGCCGTTCGACATGATCCTCGATCCCGTCGGTGCCAAGTACGCCGCACTGAATCTGCAACTGCTGGGCATGGATGCACGCTGGGTGATCATCGGTCTGATGGGCGGGCGCAAGGCTGAACTGGATCTGGCCGGGCTGCTGGCCAAGCGCATACAGCTGATTGGCTCTACGTTGCGCAGCCGTGATGCGGACGACAAGGCGGGCTTGCTGGCTGAGCTGGAGAGCAGGGTCTGGCCGCTGTTCGCCAATGGCACGCTGTCGCCCCGCCTGGAGCAGCGTTTCCCGGTTCGGGATGTCGAAGCGGCGTTCGCCGCGCTGGCAAGCAATACCATCTCCGGCAAGGTGGCGCTGATCATTGATGACAGTCTGCAGTGACGGCAGTGCCGGGCACGCCAACGCGGGCCCGGCGGGACTTCAAGGCAGTGTGGTACTCGCGTAGAAGGCCGTCAGCACCTTAACCAGATGTTCCAGATCCTGACTGCCGGCCAGTTCCCGGATCGAGTGCATGGCGAAGGTCGGCAGGCCGATATCCACCGTGCGCACCCCGAGCTGGCCGGCAGTGATCGGGCCGATCGTCGATCCGCAGCCTAGATCACTGCGGGTCACGAAGCTCTGTACCGGCACCTCGTTCTCGACGCAGAGATGGCGGAAGAACCCTGCGGTTTCACTGTTCGTGGCGTAGCGTTGGTTGCTATTGACCTTGATCACCGGGCCGGCATTGAGCTTCGGCCCGTGATTACCATCGTGCTTGTCTGCGTAGTTGGGGTGCACCGCGTGTGCGTTGTCCGCAGAAATCAGCAGGGAGCGGTTGATGCAGCGCTGGAAACCGTCGCCCTCCGGCAGCACGCGTCGCAGAACCTGCTCGAGGAAGGGGCCATCGGCTCCGCACATCGAACAGGAACCGACTTCCTCATGATCGGTACAGACCAGCACGCAGGTTTCTTCCGGGGTAGCGTGCAGCAGGGCCTGCAGGCCGGCGAAACAGGAGAGCAGGTTGTCCAGTCGGGCGCCGGTGATGAAGTCGCCATTGAGGCCGACCACTGCCGCTGCCTGGGTGTCGTAGAAACTCAGTTCGAAATCCAATATCACGTCGGCGACCAGGTCATGTTCGCGGCTCAGTTGCTCGGCCAGCAGCGCGCGGAAGTCCGGACTTTCGTCGCCGAATACCTGCGCTACCAGCGGCGGCAGCTCGTTCTGCGCGTTGATTGCCCAGCCCTGATTGGCTTCGCGGTTGAGATGGATGGCTAGGCTGGGAATCACGGCGATGGGCAGCCTGAAATCGACCAGTTGGCTCTCGATGCGACCGTCACGACTGTAGGTGACGCGCCCGGCGAGCGAGAGATCGCGGTCGAACCACGGCGCCAGTAGGGCACCGCCGTACACCTCGACACCAAGCTGCCAGAAGCCCTGGCGTTGCAGATCCGGTTGCGGCTTGACGCGCAGGCAAGGGCTGTCCGTGTGCGCGCCGACGAGGCGCATGCCGTGCTCGACGACCGGTTTGCTGCCCAGCTGGAAGGCCACGATCGCCGAGTCGTTGCGGGTGACGTAATAACGCCCGCCGGCCTGAGTGTGCCAGGACTCGCGTTCGTCGAGTGCCTTGAACCCGGCTGCCTGCAGGTGCTGGGCGAGATTGCGAGTGGCGTGGAATGGGGTGGGGGAAGCCTGGAGAAACTCGATCAGGCCTTGGTTGAGTGCTTGCTGCATGACGGACTCCGGACTGCAATGTCGCGGAGTTTATCGCATCGGGCCGGACGGGTCTGCGCGGCAGCGTCTTATGTGTCGCGCAGCGAACGCATCCTTAAAACGGTGCCGGGCAGTTGAAGCGCAACCGTTCTCCGGTTTGCGGGTGGGTCAGGGTCAGCATGCTGGCGTGCAGGCACAGTCGCTCGTGGGCTTGCAAGGCTTGCTCGTGGGCGTAGAGCCGATCGCCGAGTAGCGGATGACCGATGGAAAGCATGTGCACACGCAGCTGGTGCGAGCGGCCGGTGATCGGCGTCAGCTCGACCCGGCAATAGTCGTCGCAGCGCTCGAGAATGCGCCAGAACGTCAGTGCGTGCTTGCCTAGTTGATGGTCCACCACGTGCCTGGGTTTGGTCGGCGGATCGTAGCGCAACGGCAGGTCGATGCTGCCGCTGTCCTGCTCCGGTTGACCCCAGCAGAGCGCGGTATAGGCCTTCTCGGTTTCGCGATCGTGGAACTGGCGCGACAGCTCGCGGTGGCTGTCGGCATCGCGGGCGAGCACGATCAGCCCCGATGTCTCCCAGTCCAGTCGGTGCACGATACGCGCTTCCGGGTAGCCGTTTTCCTGCAGGCGGGTGACCAGGCAGTCGCGGTTGTCCTCGGCACGACCGGGTACTGAGAGCAGCAGGGTCGGCTTGTTGATTACCAGCAGGGCGGCGTCCTGGTAAACGATCTGGATGTTGCGTAACGGCATGCGTTTTTCCACAAACGAAGACGGCGGCTCGAGAGCCGCCGTTTCTGGGCCACCGGAGTCGATCAACGATCCGGAAGGGTGATGTTCAGCTCGAGGATCGAGCAGCTGCCTTGATCCTCCAGTGCGACCTGAACCTGATCCTGATCGATGTTGACGTACTTGCGGATCACCTCGACCAGCTCTTTCTGCAGCGCCGGCAGGTAGTCCGGCTGAGCGCGCTGGCCACGCTCGTGCGCGACGATGATCTGCAGGCGCTCTTTCGCGATCGCGGCTGGGGTTTCCTTCTTCTTGCGTTCACGAAAGAAGTCCAAGAGGTTCATTCACGGCCTCCAAAAAGACGTTGCAGGAAGCCCGGCTTCTTCACGTCGAGGAAGCGATGGGCTACTTCCTTGCCGAGCAGGCGGTCGACGGCGTCACTGTAGGCCTGGCCAGCGTCGCTCTGATCATCGAGGATGACCGGGATACCCTGGTTGGACGCCTTGAGCACTGCCTGGGATTCCGGAATCACGCCGAGCAGGCGGATGGAGAGAATCTCCTCGACATCTTCGACGCCGAGCATCTCGCCCTTGTTGACGCGCTCGGGGTTGTAGCGGGTCAGCAGCAGGTGTTCCTTGATCGGCTCCTCGCCATTTTCGGCGCGGCGCGATTTGCTCGCCAGCAGGCCGAGCATTCGGTCGGAGTCGCGCACCGAGGACACCTCGGGGTTGGTCACCACGATGGCCTCGTCGGCGAAGTACATCGCCAGGTGCGCGCCCTTCTCGATACCGGCAGGGGAGTCGCAGATCACGTATTCGAAGTTCTGCGCCAACTCGTCGATGACCTTGCCGACACCTTCGAGGGTCAGGGCATCCTTGTCGCGGGTCTGGCTGGCGGCCAGGACGTAGAGATTCTCGAGACGCTTGTCCTTGATCAGGGCCTGCGTAAGAGTAGCGTCGCCGTTGATGACGTTTACGAAGTCATACACCACGCGCCGCTCGCAGCCCATGATCAGGTCCAGGTTGCGCAGGCCGACGTCGAAATCGACGATGGCGGTCTTGTGCCCGCGCAGAGCGAGGCCGGTACCGATGGCGGCGCTGGTGGTGGTCTTACCGACGCCACCCTTGCCGGAAGTGACTACGAGGATCTTGGCCAAGGTGATTCACCCTAAATATGGAAAGTCGGGCCCCTTGGCCTGAGCGGCTCATGGTGCCCGTTTGGTGCGGAAAATTCGCGGCAGTATCCGTTAAAGGCGGGTGATGTTCAACACGTCGCCGGCGAGCCGAATCTGCACCGCTTCGGCCCACAGGGGCTCGCGTCGCAGATCCTCGGCCACCTTGTACTGGCCCGCGATCGAGACCATCTCGGCCGCCAGCTGCTGACAGAAAATGCGGGCGTTCACGTCACCCTTGATGCCCGCCAGGGCGCGTCCGCGTAACGGACCGTACACATGGATGTTGCCATCGGCGAGAAGTTCCGCACCGGGGCTGACTGGCGCCAGTACGATCAGATCACCGCCCTGGGCATACACCTGTTGCCCTCCGCGAATCGGTGTGGTCACCACGCGGGTCGGGCGATAGACCGGTTCGGCTGGCTTGGCCGGGGTCTTGCTCGTCAGATCGACCTTGCGCTCGCGTGCGCCAGAGGGCGGCAGCACTGGGATGTCGAGTTGCTCGGCAGCGGCAATGTAGGCCTGCTGACCGGTGCGTACGGCGAGGGTACGCAGGCCGTGCTTGCGGCACAGCGCGATCAGTGCCTGGAGGTCGACTTCCAGGCCGCCCTCGGGCAGCTTGTCCAGCGCCAGTACCAGCGGCGTGTTGTTGAAGAAGTCCGGCGCCTGCTCGACCTTGGCCGCCAGCTGCTCGTCCAGGCAGTCGAGATCGTTGCGCACCAACTCCAGCACGGTGATGGCCAGCATGCTGCCCTTGAGCTGGAAGGCGGGGGATTGTTGCGGGGAGTCGGCTTGGCTCATGGTCTGCCTGCTGCGGTAAATGGCGAGGACTTATAGCGGGGCGCGCAGCGGCCTGCAACCCGCAGTTAAGGCCTGTTGCCGAGTTGCCGGTCTGCGCGTCGGTTCGGATTCCCAACGGTTTCTCGATAGAATGCGCGACTTCACCCGGTTTCGAGCTTTCCATGGAACGTCCTCACTTTCGCCTGTACTTCCTGCATCCGCGTTTCTGGCTGCTCTGGCTGGGGTTGGGAGTGCTCTGGCTGCTGGTGCAATTGCCTTACCCATTACTACTGCGGTTGGGGCGCGGGCTGGGGGCGTTGATGTATCGCGTGGCCGGGGCGCGGCGACGGATCGCGCAGCGCAATCTCGAGCTCTGCTTCCCTGAGCGCACCGCAGCGCAGCGCGAGGAGCTGCTGCGGGAGAACTTCGCATCCAACGGCATCGCCTTCTTCGAAATGGCGATGAGCTGGTGGTGGCCGCGCGCGCGCCTGCAGCGCCTGGCTCATATCGAGGGGCTGGAACACCTGCAGCGGGCCCAGGCGGAAGGGCAGGGCGTGATCCTCATGGCGCTGCATTTCACCACGCTGGAAATCGGCGCCGCGCTGCTGGGGCAGCGGCACACCATCGACGGCATGTATCGCGAGCACAAGAACCCGCTGTTCGATTTCGTGCAGCGCCGCGGGCGCGAACGCCACAATCGCGACGCCAGCGCGATCGAGCGCGAGGACGTGCGGGCGATGCTCAAGGTGCTGCGGGCCGGGCGGGCGATCTGGTACGCACCGGATCAGGACTACGGGCGCAAGCAGAGCCTGTTCGTACCGCTGTTCGGCATCAGCGCGGCCACCGTTACCGCCACCACCAAGTTCGCCCGCCTGGGCAAGGCTCGGGTGGTGCCGTTTACCCAGGAGCGTCTCGCCGATGGTTCCGGGTATCGACTGGTGATCCATCCGCCGTTGGAGGATTTTCCCGGCGAAAGCGAAGTGGCCGACTGCTTGCGCATCAATCAGTGGATCGAACAGGCTGTCAGCGCGAGGCCGGAGCAGTATCTGTGGGCGCACCGGCGTTTCAAGACGCGGCCGGCAGGCGAGCCTAGCCTCTATCGCAAGGCCTGAGCGCGCGCGCTCAAAGCGCCGCGCGTGCTCACTCTTCGATCAGCATGTTGCGGGCGCGGCTGTAGACGTAGCGTACTTTCTCGTATTCGAACGGTGAGTTGAGCTGTCCGTAACGGAAGTCGGTGGTGTAGCGCATATCCACCATGCGCAGCGCGGTCAGACCGAACTGGCCGCCGCTGGCCTCGGCATAGCCGAAATAGTCCACCTGCCGTTCGATCGTGAAGTCCGCTGCCAGGCCGGCGGTGTCGCGCAGGTTCGACGGACCGAGAGCCGGCAGGATCAGGTAAGGTCCACTCGGCACGCCGTAGTAGCCCAGGGTCTGGCCGAAGTCCTCCGGTTGGCGTTGCAGGCCCATGCGGGTCGCCGGGTCCCAGATGCCGGCGACACCGATGATGGTGTTGAACAGAAAGCGCGCCGTGGCATTCATTGCCCGCTCGCCCTTCAGCTGCAGCACGCTGTTGGCCAGGGTCGGCAGCTCGCCCAGATTGCTGAAGAAGTTGCTCACCCCGGTCCGCACCAGCCGCGGCGTCACGAAGACGTAGCCGCGCACCGCCGGCAACATCACCCATTGGTCTAGCCGGTAGTTGAAGTGATACATGCGGCGGTTGAACGATTCGAACGGGTCATACACGTCCAGCGCCTTGAACGTCGCACGCTCGAACTCGCGCTGATCCAGTCCCGGGTTGAACTCGAGGTCGCGCAGCGGGCGGGTGAAGCCGTCCTCGTCGACAGCCGGTGTCTCGCCCCAGACCAAGGAACTGGCCAGTAGCAGTGGCAGCAGTAGAAAAGACCTACCCACGGAAGAACTCCAGCATCTGTTCGGTGTTGACTCGATAGTTGAGGTTGCCGCAATGGCCGCCACGGGGGTAAAGCGTCAGGCGTTCGCCGAAGGTGCGGCGCAGGAAGCCGATATCGCCGGGGCCGAGAATCAGGTCGTCGGCATTGTGCATCACGGCGATCTTGCTGCTCTGGCGCAGATAGTCTTCGAGGGCGTAGAGGCTGACCTCCTGAATCATCTGCGCGAGGCTGCCGCCGTCGTACTGCGCGCGCCACATCGGAATCAGCTGTTCGGTGATGTAGCAGTCGAAGTTGCACAGCAACGCGCGCTTGAAGAACGGCTCCAGGCTGGTGCCCTCGTTGATCGGATACTTCGGTGGGATGATCAGGCCGCGGCGATTGATCAGGTCGGAGGTGAAGGTGATGTCTGCCGCAGCGAAGCGGAACACCGAGCCGATCAGCATCGCCATCTGCTCGTCGCTGAGCCGCAGCGACGACTGCTGGAAGTCGAAGAGCATGGCGTCATCGAAATCGATGTAGCCCTTGTGCCGGTAATAGCGGGTCAGCTTGGCCAGCACGACTTCATAGAAGGTGGTGTGATTGTCGATGCCTTCGACGCGGGTCTGCACCAGCTTGTCCAGGTTGCTGATCGAGGTATACAGGTTGACCGGCGGGTTGAGCAGCAGTACGCGCTTGAAGTCGAAACTATGCCGTGTCTCATCGAGCTGACTGACGAATGCTGCATGCAGTGCGCCAAGGCTATAGCCGACAAGGTGGAATTCGGTCACTGGCAGTTTGTGCTGTTGGGCGCGTACGGCCTGCATGACTCGGTAAAGGTCCTTGGCATCGTCCTGGCTGAGCCCGGGAGTAGCGTAGCGCGACGCGGCGGCCATGAAGTCGTAACTGGTGGGCGAGGAGAGCTGTACGACGTGATAGCCGGCGCCATAGAACAGCCGCTTAAGAGCCTCGGTCTTGCCGTTGCTGTAGTGCGCGCCAGTGCCGGAGAGGATGAAGATCAGCGGAGCCGGCCCGCTCTGGCGCGCCAGTCGATAGCCCAGCCGTTTGACTGGCCAGAAGTTGTCCGGCAGCGTGAACTCACGCTCCGGGCGCAGGCGCAGGCTGTAGTCGGCCTGGTCGATATCGTCGTCAGACGGCACCTCGGCTCGCAGCTCCAGCGGGGTGGTGGCGATGGTGGCCTCGAATGGATTGTCCAGCGGGAAGCCATATTCGGCGGCGGTGAGATCGGCGGCCTGCGCCGGGAGCACGGCGATGGCCAGCAGGGCGATCAGGTGCAACAGCTGCGGCATGAATAACTCTCCAGAAACGGGCCTGCGAGGCCAGCAAGTAATGCGTAGTCGAGCTGTGCAGCCCTTCCTTGCGCGTGTGTCCGCGGCTAGCCGTTTCGTACGGACACTGGCTCAGACAAGTGTGCGGTGAATTTGTTAGAGCATAACTGCTGGCAGTGTGCTGCATTGCGCCCGTGATGCGACTTTTGCTGCGGCTGTTGGTATACGCGCCGCATGAGCAGAATTCTCTTTGATCGGTCACGCGTGAGCCTTCCAACCGACCGGTGGAAGGCCGCCTTTCAGCGCTAAGCAGATTACGTTCCCGAAAGCCCAGAAACCGCGCGGAATATGGCTTACAGGATGTTTCAAGGGGCTGCGCGCCCTCTATCTCGCTAGTTTGCGCAAACCGCAGCCAGACTAAAGTCGGGTGGTAATGGCGAGCTTCGGCCCTAAAGTAGCCGCCTGGCCGCCACTGGGTGGTCCGAGATCGTGTGGAGACAATCCCAATGCACAATGAAAATGTTTACCGGCAGATCAATGCCGACCCACGTTTCCAAGAGCTGGTTGCCAAGCGCGGACGTTTCGCCTGGATCCTCGCTATCGTCATGCTGGCGGCCTACTTCGCCTTCATTCTGGTGGTTGCTTTCGATCCGCAACTGCTGGGCACGCCGCTGAGCTCCGGCTCCGTGACCACCTGGGGAATTCCAGCGGGTCTGGGTCTGATCTTCCTGTCCTTCGCTCTTACCGGAGTCTACGTGCAACGCGCCAACGGCGAGTTCGACCGCATGACCCAGGAAATCCTCAAAGAGGCCCAGAAGTAATGTTCGCTCGTGCTCTGATGGCTGCCGCACTTCTGGCAGCATCCCCGGCGCTGTTCGCCGACGCCCTGACTGGCGAAGTCCAGAAGCAGGCGACCAACTGGACCGCAATCAGCATGTTCGTGGTTTTCATCATCTTCACGATGGGGATCACCAAGTGGGCGGCCAAGCGTAATACCTCCACCGCCGATTACTACACCGCCGGCGGCAGCATCACCGGCTTCCAGAACGGTCTGGCGATCGCTGGCGACTTCATGTCCGCCGCCTCGTTCCTCGGTATTTCCGCGCTGGTGTTCACCAGCGGTTACGACGGCCTGATCTACTCGATCGGCTTCCTCGTTGGTTGGCCGATCATCCTGTTCCTGATGGCCGAACGCCTGCGCAACCTGGGCAAGTTCACCTTCTCCGACGTGGCGTCCTACCGCCTTGGTCAGACCCAGATCCGCATTCTGTCGGCCTTCGGTTCGCTGATCGTGGTCGCCTTCTACCTGATCGCGCAGATGGTCGGTGCCGGCAAGCTGATCCAGCTGCTGTTCGGTCTGGACTACCTCGTGGCCGTGGTGATGGTCGGTGTGCTGATGGTGATGTACGTGATGTTCGGCGGCATGCTGGCGACCACCTGGGTGCAGATCATCAAGGCCGTGCTGCTGCTCTCCGGCGCCACCTTCATGGCGGTCATGGTGATGTACAACGTCGGTTTCGATTTCAGCCGTCTGTTCGCCGAAGCAGTTGCCCTGCATCCCAAGGAGCAGGCCATCATGAGCCCGGGCGGCCTGGTGTCCGATCCCATCTCCGCGATCTCACTGGGTCTGGCGCTGATGTTCGGTACCGCCGGTCTGCCGCACATCCTGATGCGCTTCTTCACCGTGGGTGACGCCAAGGAAGCACGCAAGAGCGTGTTCTATGCGACCGGCTTCATCGGCTACTTCTACATCCTGACCTTCATCATCGGCTTCGGCGCGATCCTGCTGGTCAGCACCAATCCGGAGTTCAAGGACGCTGCGGGCGCCATCGTCGGTGGCACCAACATGGTAGCGATCCATCTGGCCAAGGCCGTGGGCGGCAACTTCTTCCTCGGCTTCATCTCCGCCGTGGCCTTCGCCACCATCCTCGCGGTGGTTGCCGGTCTGGCGCTGGCCGGTGCTTCGGCTGTGGCCCATGACCTTTATGCCTGCGTGATCAAGAAGGGCAAGGCCAAGGAAGAGGACGAGATGAAGGTCACCAAGCGCACCACTCTGGCGCTGGGTGTGCTGGCCATCCTGCTGGGTATCGCCTTCGAGAAGCAGAACATCGCCTTCATGGTGGGTCTGGCCTTCTCCGTGGCGGCGAGCTGCAACTTCCCGATCCTGTTCCTCTCCATGTACTGGAAGAACCTGACCACCCGCGGCGCCCTGATCGGCGGTGCGATGGGTCTGATCACCGCGTTGCTGCTGACCATCCTCAGCCCCACCGTGTGGGTCGACGTGCTGCACTTCGAGCAGGCGATCTTCCCGTACAAGTACCCGGCGCTGTTTGCCATGCTCGCGTCCTTCTTCGGTCTGTGGTTCTTCTCGATCACCGACAAGTCGAAGGCTGCTTCCGAAGAGCGCGCGCGCTTCTTCCCGCAGTTCGTGCGTTCGCAGACCGGTCTGGGTGCGACTGGTGCAGTCGCTCACTGACAGCGGATGCTGATGTGAGGAAGGGCAGCCTGCGGGCTGCCCTTTTTTGTGCAGCGTGAAAATCCGTATGCCTGCCTGTCGCGCCGACGCAGCGGTTTGCCATCGTCATTCAGCGCCCTGATGGATGCCGGGCGGCCGCCGGCCTTTCGCTAGACTCGCTGCCACTACCGGAACAACAGAGGCAGCAAGATGAATCACAACCGCATGATGATCACTGGGGCAGGCTCCGGGCTGGGCCGCGAGATCGCGCTGCGCTGGGCGCGCGATGGCTGGCAGCTGGCGCTGTCCGATGTCAACGAGACGGGGCTGGCGGAAACCCTGCAGCTGGTCCGCGCAGCCGGCGGTGACGGCTTCACCCAGCGCTGCGACGTGCGCGATTACAGCCAGTTGATTGCGCTCGCGCAGGCTTGTGAGGAAAAACTCGGCGGCATCGACGTCGTGGTGAACAACGCCGGGGTGGCCTCGGGCGGCTTCTTCGACGAGTTGTCGCTGGAGGACTGGGACTGGCAGATCGCGATCAACCTGATGGGTGTGGTCAAGGGCTGCAAGGCCTTCCTGCCGCTGGTGCAGAAGAGTCGCGGCAAGATCATCAATATCGCCTCCATGGCCGCGCTCATGCAGGCGCCGGGCATGAGCAACTACAACGTGGCCAAGGCCGGTGTCGTGGCGCTGTCGGAGAGCCTGCTGGTGGAGCTGCGCCAGCAGGAGATTGGCGTGCACGTGGTCTGCCCGTCGTTCTTCCAGACCAATCTGCTTGACTCCTTCCGCGGCCCGACGCCGAACATGAAGGAGCAGGTGGCCAAACTGCTGGCCGGTTCGCCGATCACGGCCACCGATATCGCCGAGTACATCCACCAGGAGGTCGCCAAGGGCACCTTCATGATCCTGCCGCACGAGGAAGGGCGGATGGCCTGGAAGGTGAAGCAGCAGAACCCGCAGGCGATCTATGACGAGATGGCGATGCTCGCCGAAAAGAAACGCAGCAAGGGCAAAAGCTGACCGAATGGTCGGTCAAGCTTGTCGGCGTACCGGCGCACGGGTAGGGTTGCCGGTCCGGCGCTTGCCCTGACTGGTTGGTCTCGTTGTGCAAATCCCCTCACGTTGGTTGTTGATGACGGCGCTGGTGCTGGCCGCCATCAACCTGCGGCCTGGTATCACCTCGTTCGCGCCGCTGATCGAGCGGATCGCCGTCGAATTGCAGCTCAGCCGCGGGGTGATCAGCCTGACCACCGCGCTGCCGGTGCTGCTGATGGGGCTGCTGGCGCCGCTGGCACCGCGTCTGGCGCTACGCTTCGGACTGGAGCGCAGCATCGCGCTGTGCCTCGGGCTGATCGCCCTGGCGCTGCTGCTGCGTCTGTTCGGTGAGCAGGCGCCACTGCTGATTCTCACCGCCGGCCTGGTGGGTGCTGGCATAGCGCTGGCCGGGCCGTTGCTGTCCGGCTTCATCAAGCGCCACTTTCTCGAGCGGATCGGCCAGACGGCGGCGTGGTATTCGCTGAGCATGGCGGTTGGCGGCACCCTAGGGGTGGTGTTGACGGCACCGGCAACTGAACTGTTCGAGCAGCGTTGGACCTGGGGGCTGGCGCTGTGGGCGTTGCCTGCATTTGCCGCGCTGGCGCTCTGGTGGCGCCTGCCGAGTCCGCCGGAAACAGCCCCGGAGCAACGGGCGGGGCTGCCGTGGCGTGAACCGCGCGCCTGGCTGATCAGCCTGTATTTCGCTCTGCAGGCGGGCCTGTTCTATGCGCTGGCGACCTGGCTGGTAGCGCGTTATCACGAGGCTGGATTCAGCCTGCTGCACAGCAACGGCTTCTTCAGCGGCTTCATGCTGATCGGCCTGCCGAGCGCCTTCGTCGCGCCCTGGCTGGCGCAGCGTTTCGGTCGGCGACACCTGCTGATGGCCGGCTGCGGTGTGCTGGCGACACTCTGCCTGGCCATCATCGCACTGGTGCCGCAGTGGCAGCCGCTGTTGGTCTGCATGCTACTCGGTGTTGCGCTCAACGCGACTTTCTCGCTGGCGATGGTGTTGCCGATGTACGAGGCGCACACGCCGCTGGCGGTCAGTCGGCTCACGGCGATGATGCTCTGCACCGGATACAGCCTGGCCTGTCTGACGCCGGTACTGGCCGGGCTGGGACGTGATCTGGCCGGTGACTACCGCTTGCCGTTCCTGGTGCTGGCTGCTATGGCTGCGGCCATGTCGCTGCTGGCGACGCGCCTGGGCCCGCGGCGCTAGGCACGTCGGCTGTGCGCGGTTTCAACTCCTGGCACGGTGCGGGTGACCGCCTCGACGCTCTGTGCTAGAAAGCTCGCCGTCTCTCTAGCCCGCTGCATCGGAGTAATCGCGTGGAGTCCGAATCCATCGTCTATGGCTGCATCCGTGATTGGCCGTCGACTGATCCCGAGCAATGCCTGCGGCGCCGCGCAAGCAACCGCAAGGTGCTGCGGGCGCTGCCGCAGGGCGAAGCCTGGCCGTTCATCGGCCGCGAGATGTTCTCTTATTGCAGCGAAGCAGAGCAGGGCCTGTACCAGACCCAGGTGATCCACTTCGGCGCCAGCTATCGGGCGGTGGAATACGAGTGGGCGCTGTGGGTCCAGCATTTCGAGGCGCTGCTCAAACAGCTTTACTGGAGCAGTGCGGTAGTCCACCTGGAAACCGAACTCAGCGGCGCCCACACCTTTCGCTGGGAAACCGAAACCGGCACCCACAGTCCGCAGCAGAGCGATCTGCGCCTGCGCTGCGCCTGGGAGCGCGAAAGCTCACTGTTCAGCTGAGTTCGGTCTGCGTAGTCAGTCGAGCCATTGGCGCGGCACTTCGTGCCGCAACGCCAGCTGACACTGCTGGCTGTCGGCATCGAACACGATCACCGCTTCGCCTTTGTCCAGCGCCCGGCGCACCCGTTCGACGCGGGTCGCCAGCGGTGTCTCGTCACCATTGTCGGTACCGTCGCGGGTGACGAAGTCCTCGATGAGGCGGGTGAGGGTGTCCGGTTCGAGCAGGTCGTGGGGGATGAGCATTGCGGTCGGGTCAGAGGCTGCGATCCGGCGATTCTACCGGGGCGGGGCGCTCGTCGTGCAGATAGCTGTCGAGGCAGGCGTACAGCTGCTGACTCTCCAGCGGTTTGCCGATGAACTCGTCCATGCCGGCCGCGGCGCCCTGCTGACGATGGTCGGCGAGCACGTGGGCGGTGACGGCGATGATCGGCACCGCCGGCCAGCGCCACTCGGCCTCCAAGGTGCGGATCTGGCGGCTGGCTTCGAAACCGTCGACTTCGGGCATCTCGCAGTCCATCAGGATCAGGCGGATCGAGCGCGGGTCGCGGCGGTAGATATCCACTGCCTGGCGGCCGTTATCGGCGAGCTGCACGGCATAACCACGCTTTTTCAGCAGGCCGCTGACCACCATCTGGTTCACCGGATTGTCTTCGGCGACCAGAATGCACGGCGCGCCGGCGGCCCGGTCGCCGTGAGGCCGCGTGTCCGCGGCTGCGGGTGCGTCCTGGTACAACGCCAGCAGCGCATCGCGTAGCGACGCGCTCTGCAGTGGCAGCGGCAGGCTGGCCAGGCGCAGGGACGGCATGGCCGGCGGATGCTCGTGGAGCGGCGGATAGAGCAGCAGCACGCGTTGGTTGTTTTCCAGTTGCGGCATCAGTTGTTCCAGCCACTGGCTCGGGGTGCCTGGCCAGGGCGCCAGCAGCACCAGCAGGGGCGGTGCGGTGAAATCGCTCAGATAGTCGATCAGCCGCTCCGGGTCCAGACAGCGTTCGGTGCGCATGCCCCAGCGTCGCAGCAGCTGGCCGAGGGCGTCCAGCGCATTGCCGTCGAGCGAGGCGAGCAGCGCCGGGCGTCCTGCCAGCAGAACGATCATCGGATCGTCATCCTGGTCGGTGGCCCGCAGCGGGATTTCGAAGCTGAAGCGGCTGCCGCGCCCCGGCGTACTCTGTACCTCGATACGTCCCTGCATCATCTCCACCAGCTCTTTGCTGATCGCCAGCCCCAGGCCGCTGCCGCCATAGCGGCGGGTGGTACTGGAGTCGCCTTGAGAGAAGGATTCAAACAGGTGCGCGAGCACTTCTGCGCGCATGCCGATGCCACTGTCGCTGACGCAGAACAGCAGGCGTGGCGTGTCGTCCGCACCCTGGGTGCAGGCGACTTCCAGGCGCACGTATCCCTGCTCGGTGAATTTCAGCGCATTGCTCAGCAGGTTCATGAGGATCTGCTTGAGCCGAGTCGGATCGCCGTGCACTCGGCGTGGCACGTGGGGTTCGAGGCCGACGTGCAGACTCAGCTGCTTCTCCAGCGCCTGCGCGGTGAACAGGCTGATGGTTTCGGAGATCAGCGCCTCGAGGTCGAACTCTATGTCCTCCAGGCTGAGCTTGCCCGAGCCGATGCGGGCGTAGTCGAGGATGTCGTTGATCACCGTCATCAGGGAGTTGCCGGAACTGGTGATGGTGTCCAGATAGAAGCGCTGGTTGCGATCCAGCGGCGTCTCGCGCAGCAGTTGCAACATGCCTAGCACACCGTTTAGCGGCGTGCGGATCTCGTGACTCATCTTGGCGAGGAAACGGCTCTTGGCCTCGTTTTCGCTGTGCGCCTGTTCGGCGGCCTGGCGGGAGCGGAAGCCTTCCTCCTTGAGTCGGTTGATGCGATCGGCCAGCCCCAGTGACAGGGTGATCAGCTCGAAGGACACGGCGGCCTTGACCACCGAGGCGCCATACAGCCCGAGCAGCTCGAAACCCAGCGAGCCGGCTGTGACGATGACGAAGGACGCCAGCAGTACGCCCCAGGCGAGGGTGTAGTAGAGCCCGTAGCGAACACCGTGGCGCCAGACGAAGGCGCCGGTCGCCAGCAGACCGATGGAGGTGATGATCACTGTGATGCTGGCGAGGATGCTCCAGACATGCATGCTCAGCACTGCGCAGGAAGCGAAGCTGGCGAGCGCCGCCAGCAGGGCCAGACGCAACCCGCGGTCCAGTCGTGGGAAGTGTTCGCGGGTATGCAGGAAGTGTCGGCTGAACTGGATCGCCACCAGGCAGTGGCTGAACATCAGTGCGTACACGCCGACCGACGATAGCGCGCCGTTGTCGGCCAGCCATTTGACCAGCATGCCGTCGAACGCGAGGGCGAACAGACCAACATTGAGGTTGTAGATCAGGTACCAGAAATAGGCCGGTTCGCGCAGCGAGGCGAACAGGAACAGGTTGTAGCAGAACATCGCGAACAGCACGCCGTAGAACGCCCCGCTGAACCCGAGCAGTTCCTCCTGAGCGGCGGCGCTGGCGGCGTAACTGCTGAAGTACAGCGGCACGTAGAGCGTGCTGCTGGTTTTCAGGCGCAACAGCAGCGTCGTGTCGCCGGCTGCCAGCTCGACCGGGAACCAGAAGTCGGCGACCTTTACCGGCCGCTGGCTGAACGGATAACTGTCACCCGATAGCTGGCGACTCAGGCTGCCGTCCGGGTGGCGCAGGTAGAGTTCGATGTGGTCGAGCAGCGGATAGTTGATCTCGATGAAACCGCCGAGCGCTTCGGCCAGACGGTTGTCCAGTTGCACCCGCAACCACCAGGTCGAATCGTTCTTGCCCTTGTTGACGTGGCGGCCGGTCAGGCGCTGAAAGCGCTCTTCCGGCAGCGTAAGCACCTCGTCGACGCTCAATTCGCCGTTCGGGTCTTCCAGATAATAGGTGTGGCTACCGAGCGCCTGGCGCGCGTCGGTCGATTCCAGCGCGGCAGGCACGAATGCCCAGGCCTGGGCCGACAGGCAGTAGAGCAGAATCGCCAGGCAGAGACGCGGCAACATGGTCGGGTTCCGGGAGCAGTGCAGCAGAAAAAGCTGAAAGGCGGTCAACAGGTCGGGGAGCGTTTCTGGGTTCCTTCCCCAAAGGCCCTGGCTCGGGCCATCCATTGTGCCGCGCGGTTGCGGCGCTATCTTTGCCTAGGTACAACGCGGGCGGCAACCCTGGCTTCGCCGAAGCTGGGAAGCCGTCACGCGTCATTGCGCGCGCTCGTCGGCATTGCGTCCGATCAGCGAGTCCACCGCCGGTACGCGGGTATCGTTCTCCATCTGCGCATCGTGTTCCAACTGATGACTGAAGCGCTCCAGTGAATCCTCGGTGTGCTGAGCGTCGCTGGCGAATACTGGCGGGCTCAGCATATAGCCGCACAGCAGGCGACTCAGCGCCGCGAGGCTGTCGATGTGGGTGCGTTCGTAGCCGTGGGTGGCGTCGCAGCCGAAGGCCAGCAGCGCGGTGCGGATATCGTGGCCGGCCTCGATCGCCGACTGGGCGTCGCTGTGGTAGTAGCGGAACAGGTCGCGGCGTACCGGGATCTCGTGTTCACCGGCCAGCTTGAGCAGGTGGCGCGAGAGGTGGAAGTCATAGGGGCCACCGGAGTCCTGCATGGCCACGGTCACCGCGTGTTCGCTCGATGCCTGGCCCTTGGCTGCCGGTGCGATGTCGATGCCGACGAATTCGCTGACGTCCCAGGGCAGGGCGCCGGCGGCGCCGGAGCCGGTTTCTTCGGTGATGGTGAACAGCGGGTGGCAGTCGATCGGGGGTTCGCGGCCGCTCTCGACGATTGCCTTGAGGGCAGCGAGCAGGGCGGCGACGCCGGCCTTGTCATCCAGATGGCGCGCGCTGATGTAGCCGCTCTCGGTGAATTCGGGCATCGGATCGAAGGCGACGAAATCGCCAATGTTGACCCCCAGCGCGCAGGTTTCGTTGTGGCTGTAGGTGTAGGCATCGAGGCGCAGTTCGACATGGTCCCAGCTCACCGGCGCTTCATCCACCGCCGTGTTGAAGGCATGTCCGGAGGCCAGCAACGGCAGCACGCTGCCACGGATCACGCCGGTATCGGTGAAGACGCTGACCCGGCTGCCTTCGGCGAAGCGGCTCGACCAGCATCCCACCGGTGCCAGCCCTAGGCGCCCACTGGGGTGGATTTCGCGAACGATCGCGCCGATGGTGTCGAGATGTGCCGCCACCGCACGATCCGGGCTGTAGCGGCGGCCCTTGAGGGTGGCGCGGATGGTGCCGCGGCGGGTCAGCTCGAAGGGGATGCCGATCTCCTTCAGGCGTTCGGCGACGTAGCGCACGATGGTGTCGGTGAAGCCGGTGGGGCTGGGAATGGCGAGCATTTCCAGCAGCACCCGCTGCAGGTAGTTGAGGTCGGGTTCAGGCATTTTCGCAGTCATGAATGCTCCCGTCGGTGGCCGCTTGCGGCCGGGTGGATGCCGGAGCCGTGCCAGACCCGAGGCCGGCGGGCGGCGTGGGGTCGGTTCAGCCGGCGTTCTGGCTGAGCGGGAAAAGCAGGTCGATGAAACGCTCGGCGGTCGGCTGCGGCTGATGATTGGCCAGCCCGACCCGCTCGTTGGCCTCGATGAACACGTAGTCCGCCGAATCCGCAGCAGACACCAGCAGATCCAGCCCCACCACCGGAATGTCCAGCGCCCGGGCGGCGCGCACGGCGGCCTCCGCCAGTTCCGGATGCAGCTGCGCGGTGACATCTTCCAGCGTGCCACCGGTGTGCAGGTTGGCGGTACGGCGCACCGCCAGCCGCATGCCCTGTTCCAGCACGCTGTCGAACTCGAGTCCGGCGTCGCGCACGCAGCGCAGGGTTTCGTCATCCAGCGGAATCCGGCTTTCGCCGCCGGTAGCCGCCTGGCGCCGGCGGCTCTGCGCTTCGATCAGCGCGCCGATGCTGTTGCGCCCGTCGCCGATCACCTCGGCCGGGCGGCGGATCGCGGCGGCCACGACCTCGTAGCCGATGACCACGATGCGCAGGTCCAGGCCGGGATGGAAGCTTTCCAGCAGCACCCGGCTGTCGAACTGACGGGCGCGGCGGATCGCCTCTTCCACGTCCTCGGCGCTGCGCAGGTCGACGGCCACGCCCTGGCCTTGCTCGCCATCCACGGGCTTGACGACCACGCTGCCATGCTCGGCGAGGAAAGCGGCGTTGTCGGCGGCGTTGCCGGCCAACTGCTGGGCTGGCAGGCGGATGCCGGCGCGGGCGAGGGTGCGGTGGGTCAGTTGCTTGTCCTGGCAGAGGGTCATGCTCACGGCGGAGGTGAGGTCCGACAGCGATTCGCGACAACGGACCCGCCGGCCGCCCTGGGTGAGGGTGAACAGCCCGGCTTCGGCATCGTCGATGACAATCTCGATGCCGCGTCGGCGGGCTTCGTCGACGATGATCCGTGCGTAGGGGTTGAGCGTGGCTTCGGGGCCGGGGCCAAGAAACAGCGGCTGGTTGAAGCTGTTCTTGCGCTTGACGGTGAAGGTCGGAAGGTCGCGAAAACCGAGTTTGGCGTACAGCGCCTTCGCCTGCTGGTTGTCGTGCAGTACCGAGAGATCGAGATAGGCCAGCCCGCGGCTCATGAAATGTTCGATCAGATGGCGTACCAGCGCTTCGCCCACACCGGGTCGCGGGCAACTGGGGGAAACTGCCAGGCACCAGAGGCTCGAGCCGTGTTCCGGATCGTTGAAAGCCTTGTGATGGTCGATGCCCATCACACTGCCGATGATCTGTCCGGAGCTTTCGTCCTCGGCAATCCAGTACACCGGGCCGCCTTCCTCGCGCGGCGTGCAGCGTTCCGGGTCCACCGGCATCATGCCGCGCGACTGGTAGAGGCCGTTGATCGCCTGCCAGTCGGCATCGTTTTGCGCACGTCGTACGCCGAAGCCGCGCACGCTCTTGCGCGCCGGGCGGTAGTCGGTGAACCAGATGCGCAGCGTATCCGAGGGGTCGAGGAACAGCTGCTGCGGTGCATGCGCGAGCACCTGGTGTGGCGCGGCGACATACAGCGCGATGTCGCGCTCGCCGGCCTGTTCGTTGAGCAGGTCGGCCGCCAGCCGCGCCGGGTCGGCATAGGTGTGCCCGATGAGGATGCGTCCCCAGCCGCAATTCAGCGTGACTGGCCCGCTCGGCTCGCTCTGCCCGTCCTCGGCGAAGCGTGCCTGCAGACGCTGGTAAGTCGGAGATTGCCCGCGCAACAGGCGCTGACCATAGGCTTGAGACTTCTGCATGGTGCGTTCCTTGAGGCGTTGGTCACGACCCTGGCGGCGCAGCGAGGCGCCGACCCGATTGCCGCGTGCCGGTGCGGCGGGTCGTGAGCGTTCTTAGAGGCCCTGTTCGCTCAACCAAAGGTTGACCGCCGCCAGTTGCCAGAGTTTTGAGCCGCGTAGCGGTGTGAGCTGGCCGTCCGGGTCGGCCAGCAGCCGTTCGATCGCCTCGGGGCGGTAGAGTCCGCGATCCTGGCTGGGGTCGAGCAGCAGCTCGCGCACCCAGTGCAGTGTTTCGCCCTGCAGGTGCTTGAGCCCCGGCACGGGGAAATAGCCCTTGGGCCGATCGATTACCGCCGCCGGAATAACCCGACGCGCGGCTTCCTTGAGCACATACTTGCCACCCTCGGGGAGCTTGTAGCGGGCCGGAATGCGCGCCGATAGCTCGGCCACCCGGTAGTCGAGGAACGGCGTGCGCGCCTCCAGCCCCCAGGCCATGGTCATGTTGTCCACCCGCTTGACCGGGTCGTCGACCAGCATCACCGTGCTGTCGATGCGGAGCGCCTTGTCCACCGCGGCGTCGGCGCCGGGCTCAGCGAAGTGCTGGCGGACGAAGTCGGCGGAGAAGTCACCCTGCAGCCAGCGCTCCTGCATCAGCGCGCGATATTCGTCGTAGTCGCGATCGCGGAAGGCAGTGAGATAGGCCGCCACCGGATCGGCAGCGCCGTCCACCTGTGGATACCAGTGGTAGCCGGCGAATAGTTCGTCAGCGCCCTGGCCGCTCTGCACCACCTTGCAATGCCTGGCCACTTCCCGCGAGAGCAGGTAGAAGGCGATGCAGTCGTGGCTGACCATCGGCTCGCTCATGGCCCGGAAGGCCGCCGGCAGCCGTTCGAGGATTTCCTTTTCCTGGATGCGCAGCTGGTGATGGCGGGTGTTGTAATGCCGGGCGATCAGGTCCGAGTACTTGAATTCGTCGCCGCGCTCACCGCCGGCATCCTGGAAGCCGATGGAAAAGGTCAGCAGGTTGTCGCCGACGCCCGCTTCGCGTAGCAGGCCGACCAGCAGGCTGGAGTCGACGCCGCCGGAGAGCAGTACCCCGACGTCCACCGCAGCGCGCTGCCGAATGGCCACGGCCTCGCGCAGGGTGTCGAGGGTGCGTTGCTGCCAGTCCTCGAAGCTGTAGTCCTGCTCGTCCTCGCGCGCGCCGTACTCCAGTTGCCACCAGCGCTGCCGGGTGGTGACGCCCTGAGCGTCGATGCGCATCCAGCTGGCCGGCGGCAGTTTCTCGATGCCGGCGATGAGGGTGTCCGGTGCGGGCACCACGGCATGGAAACTCATGTAGTGGTTGAGCGCCACGGGATTCAGCTCGCCGGCGATATCGCCACCCTGCAGCAGCGCCGGCAGCGTGGAGGCGAAGCGCAGGCGCTGCCCGGTACGCGACAGGTACAGCGGTTTGACGCCGAGACGGTCGCGGGCGATGAACAGTTGCTGGCTGTCGCGCTCCCAGATGGCGAAGGCGAACATGCCGTTGAGGCGCGGCAGCAGCGCCTCGCGCCAGGCGTGAAAGCCCTTGAGCAGTACCTCGGTGTCGCCGTCGGAAAAGAAGCGATAACCCAGGCCTTCCAGTTCGGCGCGCAGCTCCGGGTAGTTGTAGATGGCGCCGTTGAAGACCATCGACAGGCCAAGCGCCGAGTCGATCATCGGCTGCCCGGACGCCTCGCACAGATCCATGATCTTCAGGCGTCGGTGGCCGAGGGCCAGCGGGCCCTGGCTATGGAAGCCGCATGCGTCCGGGCCGCGCGCGGTCAGGTGTTGGGTGATGCGTTCAATCGCGGCCAGATCGGCCGGTTGGTTATCGAAACGAAGTTCTCCAGCTATGCCACACATAAGTTCCTTACCGGTTGGTGCCGTTGGGGTGTGTGACTGGCGGGTCTCCCGTGAAGTTCAGGTTTTTTGCCCGATAGCTCGGTGCACGCGCAGTCGCCGCGCGTTTCTACAAGCGGAAACCTTCGACGATATAGTCGGCCAGTGTCTCGCTCACCGGCGACTGGCTGCGCGGGTTGCGCAGCAGCACGATGCTGCATTGCGGCAGGGCAGGCAGGCCCTCGGCCTCGCCAAGGATGCGCAGCTCCGGCGCGATCAGACTGTGCAGCTGGGCCGTCACGGCCAACCCGGCGCCGACCAGTGCCATGATCGCCGCCAGGCTGGGGCTGGTATAGGCGATGCGATAGTCGATGTCCGCTGCATCCAGCGCATTGCATACCCAGGCGCGGCAGAAGCAGCCGTTGTTGAACATCGCTAGCGGGATCGGCCGCTGCTGGTGCAGGTCGAAACCGGCAGCCTCGGCCCAGACGAAGCGCTCCTGGCGTAGCAACTGGCCGATCTCGGTGCCGGGCTCGCGCGTGACGATCGTCAGGTCGAGATCCTGACGCTGCAGCAGCTGGCTGGAGGGTTCGCAGTGCAGCTCGACCTGCACCAGCGGGTAGGCCTGGGCGAATCGGGCAAGGATGCCGGGCAGGAAGCGCATCACGTAGTCATCCGGCGTACCGATGCGTACCGCGCCGACCATGTGCGGCTGGCGCAGCGTGGTCATCACCTCACCATGCAGTTTGAGGATGCGCCGCGCATAGCCGAGCAGTACCTGCCCTTCGGCCGTCAGGCGTACCTGCCGGCCGCTTCGTTCGAACAGCGGTCGTTGCAGCACGTCCTCTTCCAGCCGCTTCATCTGCATGCTGATGGCCGACTGGGTGCGGTTGACCGCATCCGCCGCGCGGGTGAAACCGCCGTGATCGGCGATGGCGACGAAACTGCGCAGCAGTTCGGTATCGATGCCGGGGTAGCTGGCCAATCATCAATCTCCAAGATGGGTTGCATCAAGACTATTCGTTGGATTGATCGTAGCGCCGGCAAGACACTGACGCCATCCCGAAATGGAGGGCCAGACCATGAATCTTCAGCACAACGATCTGCATCTGCTGCGTCTGCCGGTAACGCGTCACGCGGGCTGGCTTGCGCTGTTGCGCGACGGCTGGCGGCAGCTGCGGCGCTGGCGTGAGCTGGCGCGTCAGCGTCGGCAGCTGGCGTCGCTGAGCGATGCGACGCTCAAGGACATCGGCTACAGCAGGGCGGATATCGAGCAGGAAGCCGCGAGGCCGTTCTGGGATGATCCGCTGCGCCGCTGAGTCAGTGCCCGAGCAACAGTTTCTGTACACCCAGCGACAGGCTGACGGCTACCAGCATCAGTGCGAACAGCCGTTGCAGCACGCTGCTGTTGAGGTACTGCGCGAGGCGGTTGCCAGCGAGCACACCGCAGGCGCCGCCGGTGGCCAGTCCGCCGAGCAGGGCCAGCGGTGGCTGTGCATCGCTGAGGTAGAGGAAGAAGCCGCCACCGCTGACCAGGGCGATCACCGCCATCGAAGTGGCCATCGCGCTCAGCAGTGACAGTGGCGTGAACCAGAGCAGCGCCGGGACGACGAGAAAGCCGCCGCCCACGCCCATTAACCCGGAGAGCAGACCGACCCCGAGGCCGATTGCGACCAGTGCGCCGTGCCGTACTTCGGCATTTTCCCGCGCCGGTAGGCTGGCTCCGCGCCACATGCGCCACGCGGACCAGAGCACCAGCAGGCAGAACGCGATGATTAGCGCCTTTTCCGCAATGAACTCGCCAAGCCACTGGCCGGCGGCATTGCCCGGCAGGCCACAGATGGCCAGCAGTAATACCGGCTTCCATGCGACCTGGCGCTGAAATGCACGGGGGATCGCACCGATCAGCGCCGACATCGCGACGGCGCCGAGGCTGACGCCGATGGCGTCGCGCAGCGGCAGATGCAGGCTGAGCAGCAAAGGCAGGGCGACCAGCGAGCCGCCGGCGCCGGTCAGGCCGAGCAACAGGCCGAGCACCAGGCCGATGCCGAGTGCTTCGAGCAGCAATGCTTCCATCAGCGCCGGCCGGGGCCCGAGAGAGACGGTTGGATTGCGCTGGCGCAGGGGTTGCTCATCTGGTGCTCCGGTGGCAAGGCGGGTCGAGGCGGTGATGCTACCCGATCCGCCTTGCCGCCGCTCAGCGCTCCAGTTGCTTGCGCAGACTGAAGGCGCCGCGCAGGTCGCCTTCCTTGAAGCCGCGCGCCTGATCCTCGGGATAGTGCTGGTCGAGAAGGCTGAGCAGTTCCGGCTTGATGTTCGGGCCGTGGCAGCCCAAGCAGGCTTCGCCGGTGCCGATCGCCTGCATGTAGCGGTACTCGTTGTTCACGACTTCACCATGACGGAGCTGATCCAGCGGCTCGCCTGCCGCGGCGCGCTGGGCGAACTGTTCGAGTACCTGGCGCTCCCAGGCATCCGGGGCATTGTCCGGATTGCGGACCTTGAGCGCGGTTCGGCCCACCTGCCACGGCGCCTTGCTGTGCTGCTCGGCGATGCCCGGGGCGAGCAGGTTGCAGGCTTCCACGGCCTTGCGTGGGCCACCCTCGGCGACGGCCTGTTTGACCGTGCCGAGCAACTGCTGTTGAAAGGGCGGAATCAATGCGGCCGCTTCGCTTTGCAGCTGCGCCGTGTCGACCGCCGGAGCGGCGTGCAGGCCGAGTGAGAACAGGCTCAGAAGCATCAGGGAATGGCTTTTCATCGGGCTCTCCAACAGGTGGTCACTATAGTGGGGGGAGTATCGTTCGATGGTCTGAAGAGCGCAAGATGCGCGGCATTGCCGCAGCCGGCTGTGCATGGTCGTCCGCCGCGCGACCGGCAGTCTTCGCTCAGCCGCCGCGGACGAGCTTGCGTAGCAGGAAGCGATTGGGGTGGCAGGCTTCGGCCACTTCCCGCGGCAGCGGCAGCGGTTCGCCATTCAGCCAGGCCGCCAGCAGTTCTCCCGACAGTAACGTGGTGATCATCCCGCGCGAGCCGTGTGCCGTATTGACATACAGACCGTCCAGCCAAGGGCAGGGAGCATCCGGTGTTCGCCGGGCGTTCTTGCCCAGCTCGGCATAGGTGCTGGCGAAACCTTCGGCGTCGGCCAACGGACCGACCAGCGGCAGGTAGTCCGGGCTGGTGCAGCGCATCGCCACGCGCCCGGCAAGGCTGGCGGCGGTGCTCGGATCGGCCTGCAGGCGTTGGTAGAGATCGGTCGAGACGCCGGCGAGCTGTTCAAGGTTGGACAGATGTTCGGCTTCGCTCGGCGCGGCGTCGGTCTGCTGGAAGTTGAAGCTGGCACCCAGGGTGTGCACACCGTTACGTGCGGGCGCGACATAGCCTTTGGCGCACAGCACGGTGCGCAGCTGGGCGCTGGCCTCGGTGGCCGGCAGGCAGGTGATCTGCCCGCGGATGCGCTTGAGCGGCAGCCAGTCGCACTGGCTGAAGGCTGCCGCATCGGCGGCGCCGGCGAGCACCACCACGGGCGCCTCGACCAGCACTTGGCCGGCGCAGAGTGCCTGCCACTGTTCGCCATCGCGCTGCAGTTCGAGCACGTCGCGATGGCGTAGCAATTCGATGTTCGGTTGCGCCAGCAGCCAGCGGCAGACCGCAGGCGGGTGGGCCCAGCCAGCGTCCGGATAGAACAGGCCGCCGGCCGGCAGCGCCACACCGGCGAGCTGTTCGGCGTCGCGCTGCGCGAGCGCGTGCACCAGATCGGCAGGGAAGGCCGCCGCCAGCTCTTCCTGGCGCTCGCGTTCGCTGTCGTCATAGGCGATCTGCAGTACGCCGCAGGCATCCCAGTCCTGACCCTGTTGCAGATGACGCAGCAGCCGGCGGGTGTAGCCGAAACCACTGACCACCAGTCGCGACAGCGCCGTGCCGTGCGCTGACAGCTTGAGATAGAGCACGCCCTGCGGGTTGCCGGATCCTTCTTCGGCGGGCGCCGCGTGGCGCTCCAGGACCGTAACATGCCATCCGCGTGCCGCCAGGCTGGCGGCACTGGCGCAGCCGGCGAGCCCGGCGCCGATGACCAGCGCGCGGCGCTGTCGCGGCTGGAAGTCCGGGCGTGCATACCAGGGCTTCGACGTGATCGCCGGCGTGCCGATAAAGCGCCCACGCAGGATTTCGCGCTTATGGCCGAAGCCCGGTACGCGCTGCATGTCGAAGCCGGCCTCGCCCAGGCCGCGGCGGACGAAGCCGGCACTGGTGAAGGTGCCGAGCGTCGCGCCCGGGGCCGAGAGGCGGGCCAGCTCGGCGAACAGCGAGGGTTGCCACATGCCCGGGTTCTTCGCTGGGGCGAAGCCATCGAGGAACCAGGCGTCGACCCGTGCGTCCAGGCTCGGCAGGCAATCCTGCACATCGCCGACCAGCAGCGTCAGCACTACCCGGCCGCCGGCGAAGACCAGCTGCTGGAAGCCCGGGTGAATCGCCAGATATTGCTCCAGCAGTTGCTCTGCCTGCGTATGCAGCTGCGGCCATAGCGCCAGCGCCCGCGCGAGGTCGGCACGGGTCAGCGGATGTTTCTCGACGCTGACGAAATGCAGGCGTGCGCCGGAGGGCGCGACCTCGTCGAACAGCTGCCAGGCACAGAGGAAGTTCAGACCAGTGCCGAAGCCGGTTTCGCCGATCACCAGATGTCGGTCGGCGGCAAGCTCGGCGAAGCGGCGCTGCAGATCGTTCTGCGCGAGAAACACGTGCTGCGTTTCCGCCAGCCCCGAAGCGCGGGAGAAGTACACGTCACCATAGTGACGTGATTGCGGCTGACCGTTGTCGTCCCAGTCGAGTTCGGCGTGCTGGAAGTCGGGCGTTGCGGGGCGATCTGACATCTAGGAGGTCCTACGCGGGCGCGATGGGTGGAGGGGAGTGCGGTGTGGCACTCCCGGGTGGGCAACTCAGCTGGCGATGTGCGCCGCGCGGCTCAGGCGCTCGATGGCGGCATCCAGCTCGTCGAGCGCGGCCTCGGCATCCGGGCTGTTCTGCTTGAGCAGCGTCTCGCTCTGCTGGCAGACATTGCGCAGCTGCGGGACACCGCAGTAGCGGGTGGCACCGTGCAGGCGGTGCACGCGTTCGATCTGCAGCTGGCGGTCGCCGGACTGCCGTGCCTGTCGAATCGCCACGCGATCGTCGTCCAGCGAGCCGAGCAGCATGCTCAGCAGTTCGGCAGCGAGATCGGCCTTGCCGGCGGCGAGGCGCAGGCCTTCCTCCTCGTCGAGTATTGGGAAGATCTGCTCCAGCGTCGGCGTCGGCGCCGGCAGCGCCGCGGGGCGGGATGGCGCCGGGGCAACCTGCTGCGGCAGCGCGGCGGGCTGGCTGCGCAGAATCAGGCCAGTCCACTTCAATACCACCTGCGCCAGCTGACGCTCGCTGATGGGTTTGGTCAGGTAGTCGTCGAGTCCGGCCTGCAGCAGCGCGCGTTTCTCGTTGGCCAGCGCATGGGCGGTGAGGGCGACGATCGGCAGCGGCGTGCTGCCCGTGCTGCTTTCCCACTGGCGAATTGCTTCGGTGGTCTGGCGGCCGTCCATGCCGGGCATCTGCACGTCCATCAGCACCAGATCGAAGGCGCGTTGCTTGACGGCCTCCAGCGCATCGGGACCGTTATCCACCGCAACGACCTCGGCGCCAAGATCGCTGAGCAGGGTCTCCACCAGCAGCAGGTTGGCCGGGTTGTCGTCCACGCAGAGCAGGCGCGGGGGGCGGCCGCTGGCTGGTTGGAGCGGCGCGGCAAGCACCTGCAGCGGGCGTACCAATTCGAGCAGAACGCGCTGCAGCTTGCGCGTGCAGGCGGGCTTGCCTTGTAGCTGGGCGTGCGTGTGGCTGTCCGGCAGCGCGTCGCTGAACAGCGGCTGCTCGGTGGTCGGGCAGAGCACCACACACTTGCAACCCAGTGCCTCGAACTCGTGCAAACGTTCGCCGAGTTGCGCCGGCGCGAGTTCGCGGGTGGTGATGCCGAGCACGGCCAGGTCGATCGGCGCATCGCTGTCGCGCAGGGCGGCGATGCTCGTCTGCATCTGTTCCAGGCTGTCGAAGCACTGCACGCTGAGGCCGCAGCTCTCCAGTTGATGCTGCAGTGCCTGGCGCGCCAGCGGATGCTGCTCGAGCAGAGCAACACGACGCTCCAGCAGGGCGATGTGCGGGTGGTCCTCGATGTCGTCGCGCGCCTTCGGCAGGCTCAGGGTGATCCAGAACTCCGAGCCTTCCTCGGGAATGCTGTCGACACCGATCTCGCCTCCCATCTGCTCGATCAGTCGCTTGGAGATCACCAGGCCCAACCCCGTGCCGCCCGGTTGACGCGACAGCGAGTTGTCGGCCTGGCTGAAGGCCTGGAACAGCGCACGCAGATCCTGGTCGGTGAGGCCGATGCCGGTGTCCTGCACGCTGATGCGCAGCTGCGCACGCTCGGCGCTTTCTTCCTCGACCATCGCGCGCACCGCGATGGTGCCTTCGTTGGTGAACTTGATGGCGTTGCTGACCAGGTTGGTCAGCACCTGCTTGAGACGCTGCGGGTCGCCGACCAGCGACAGCGGGGTGTCGCGGTAGACCAGGCTGACCAACTCCAGCTGTTTGGTGTGCGCGGCGGGGGCGAGAAGGGTCAGGGTGTCTTCGATCAGGTCGCGCAGGTTGAACGGCACGCTGTCGAGCACCAGCTTGCCGGCCTCGATCTTCGAGAAGTCGAGGATCTCGTTGATGATGCCCAGCAGGTTGTCGGCGGACTTCTCGATGGTCGACAGATAATCCTGCTGGCGCGGGGTCAGGTCGCTCTTCTGCAGCAGATGGGTGAAGCCGAGGATACCGTTGAGCGGGGTACGGATCTCGTGGCTCATGTTGGCGAGGAACTCGGACTTGATCCGGCTGGCTTCCAGCGCCTCCTTGCGTGCCAGATCCAGCTCGATGTTCTGGATCTCGATGGTCTCCAGGTTCTGCTGCACGTCCGCGGTAGCCTGGTCGATGCTCTGTTGCAGCTCTTCACGGGCGCTGAGCAGCGCCTCGGCCATGCGGTTGATGCCCGAGGCCAGTTCGTCCATCTCGTGGCTGCCCAGCGACGGCAGGCGGGTTTCCAGATGGCCGTCCTTGAGCTGGGCGACGGCGAGCTGAACGCGCTGCAGCGGCTGGCTGATGGTGCGGCTCATGCGCAGTGCGAGCAGGGCGGTGATGATCAGGCCGGCACCCACCAGTAGCAGACTGGTGAACAGGCTGCGATAGCCGCGCAGCAGCGTGCCGTGGTGCGACAGCTCCAGCTCGAGCCAGCCGATCAGCTCGCGGCCGTCGTTGCGTGCTTCCTCGCCGAGATTCAGGTCCTGGTGCAGCACCGGCATGAGAATGCGCGTGGTATCCAGGCTGCTGACCCGGGTCAGGCCTTCCGGATCGCCGGGCGGCGAGGGAGTGAGCATCTTCGGTCCGACGTGGACCCGCGGGTTGCGCTCGGCGTCGAGAATGGTCACCGCGCGGACATCGTTCTGGTCGAGTACTTGGGCGAGAATGCGCTGCAGGCGCTTGTCGTAGCCGAGGCTCATTGCTGGCGCCGCCAGCGGCGCCAGCTGTTCGGCGATCAGCACGCCGCGCTCGTCGAGCTGGTGGCGCATCTCGGAGAGCTGCATCCAGGTGAAGTAGGCACCCAGTGCAATGGCCAGCAGGGTGCTTGGCAGCAACGTGAGTACCAGCACGCGGCCTCTGATTCCTAGGTCTTTCAGCACAGTCCATTCCCGTGGTTTGCCAGCGCGCTAGTGTAGCGATTCGGCGGGGTGGAATCTGCACGTGAGGTCAAGCCCGCGTGCCGTGGCGGGGTATCAGTCCAGCCCGCGGATCTCCTTGCCGTTGAAATCCGGCAGCTTCCAACGAAAGCTCATGGCCAGCACGCGGAACAGGAAGCCGCTGCCCAGGGCCAGCAGGGTGGCGACCGAGGTGTTGATCTCCAGCCAGAGCAGGGCGACGTAGAACACGCCGGTGAACAGCGCCACGGTGGCGTAAAGCTCACGTTGCAACACCATCGGTACCTCGTTGCACAGCACGTCGCGCAGCAGGCCACCGAAGATCCCGGTGATCACCCCGGCGAGTACCACGATCGACGGATGCGCGCCCATGCCCATCGCCACGTCGCAGCCGATCACGGTGAACGCCACCAGACCGAGGCCGTCGACCAGCAGAAAGACCAGGCGCAGGCGGTGCAGATAGCGGGCGATGAACGCGGTGACGATGGCTGCGCCGATGGTGAAGGTGAGGTATTCCGGGTGGGCGATCCAGCCGACCGGATAGTGACCGAGCAACACGTCGCGGGCGGTGCCGCCACCCAGCGCGGTCACGGTACCGAGCAGACAGATGCCGAACAGGTCCATGCCGCGACGCATGCCCATGATGGCGCCGGACATGGCTTCAGCGGTAATCGCGATCAGGTAGATGGTGTGCAGAAGTTCCACGACGGTCTCCGTGCGCCGCTGCTGCCGAAGGGCGTCAGCGTGAAAGGTGCGCGATTATGGAGCACTGGCTGGCTTAAAGTGCTATCGCTAAGTATTTTTAGGCCATCCAAATATTTTCTTAATGAGTGCTGGCGATGAACCTCGATCCGAAGCAGACCGAAGCCTTCCGCAGCGTCATCCGCACCGGCAGTTTCGAGCAGGCGGCGCTGCGTCTGCATCTGACGCCGCCGGCGGTTTCGCAACGGGTACGCGCGCTGGAAAGTGCTCTCGGCAGTGCCCTGGTGGTGCGCAGTCGGCCGTGTCGCCCCACCGAGACCGGCCAGCGTCTGCTGCAATATCTCAAGCGCGCGACGCTGCTGGAGGCTGATCTGCTGGCTGAGCTTGCCGAGCGCAGCGATGCGCCGCTGGTGGTGGTGGCGGCGCTCAATGCCGACAGCCTGGGGACCTGGTTCTTCCCGGCGCTGGCCGAGGTGCTGATCCGCGAACGGGTGCTGCTCGACCTTACGGTGGAAGACCAGGATCACACCTACAGCCTGCTGGAGACCGGCCTGGCCATCGGCTGCATCAGCAGTGAACCGAAACCGATGCGTGGCTGTACCGCCAGTTCGCTGGGCAGCATGCGCTATCGCCTGGTGGCGTCTGCCGATTTCCGCCGCCAGCATTTCGCCCACGGCATGACGCGCAACGCTGCGCGCAAGGCGCCGGTGGTGGCCTATACCCGCAAGGACACCCTGCAGTCGTCGTTCCTGCTGCGGCGCCTGGGGTTGCCTGAGGGTGCCTACCCCTGCCACTACGTCCCGGGTGCCGAACCGCATTACAGCGCCATTCGCTACGGGCTGGGTTACGGCATGGTGCCGGAACTGCTGGTGAGCGATGCCCTGGCGCGCGGTGAGGTGGTCGATCTGGCGCCGGACGAGCCGCTGGATATCCCGCTCTACTGGCACACCTGGAAGGTGCAGTCGCCGCGCATGGAGCATCTGTCGCGACAGATCATCGAGGCGGCGCCGAAGATTCTCGGGCGGCCAGCGGGTGAGGCGGACTAATGCTGCGGCGCCTGCCTCCCGGCGAGTCCGGTCGCTGAGCCGCGGTGCCGCACTCGGTCTGCCCGCAGGCGGCTGTTGCCGGTATCATGTGCGCCTTTTCCACGCCGTGCGGTTCGATGACGCCATGACTATCCATTACCCGACCATTGCCGATTGCATCGGCAATACGCCGCTGGTTCGTCTGCAACGCCTGCCGGGAACGACCAGCAACACCATTCTGGTCAAGCTCGAGGGCAACAACCCGGCCGGTTCGGTCAAGGATCGCCCGGCGCTCTCGATGATCAACCGCGCGGAACTGCGTGGCGACATTCAGCCGGGCGACACGCTGATCGAGGCGACCTCCGGCAATACCGGCATCGCCCTGGCCATGGCGGCGGCGATCAAGGGTTACCGGATGATCCTGATCATGCCGGACAACTCCAGTGCCGAGCGCAAGGCGGCCATGACCGCCTACGGAGCCGAGCTGATCCTGGTGAGCAAGGAGCAGGGCATGGAGGGCGCCCGCGACCTGGCGCTGCAGATGCAGGCCGAGGGTCGCGGCAAGGTGCTCGACCAGTTCGCCAACGGCGACAACCCGGAGGCGCACTACAGCAGCACCGGCCCGGAAATCTGGCGGCAGACCCACGGCAGCATCACCCATTTCGTCAGCTCAATGGGCACCACCGGCACCATCATGGGCGTGTCGCGCTACCTCAAGGAGCAGAACCCGGCGGTACAGATCGTCGGCCTGCAGCCGATGGAAGGCGCCGCGATTCCCGGCATCCGCCGCTGGCCGCAGGAATACCTGCCGAAGATCTACCAGGCCGAGCGCGTCGATCGTGTTGTCGACATGTCGCAGGATGAAGCCGAAACGGTGATGCGTCGGCTGGCTCGTGAGGAAGGTATCTTCTGCGGGGTCTCCTCGGGCGGTGCGGTGGCCGCGGCGCTGCGCCTGTCGCAAGAAGTCGAACAGGCGGTGATCGTCGCGATCATCTGCGACCGCGGTGATCGCTACCTCTCCACCGGCGTGTATGACGCGCCCAACTGAGTCCGGCACTGCCGCCACCGGCTATGCGGTGGCGGCGAGCCGATGCACCACCCTCCCTTGAAACAGGTTCAAGCCAATGGCCAAACGTAGCGGCGCTCTGCGCTTTCAGCCCAGCGGCGGCGCGCGCAAGCCGCAGGTGCCGGTCGGCAAGAGACAGCAGCTGAGTATCGAACGGCTGGCGCATGATGGCCGCGGCATTGCTTTCGTCGATGGCAAGACCTGGTTCGTCGATGGCGCGCTGCCGGGCGAGCAGGTCGAGGCACGCGTGCTGGCGGCGCGCGCGCAGATCGTCGAAGCCCGCTGCGAACGGGTGATCGACGCCAGCCCGCAGCGTCGTCGTGCGCCTTGTCCGCATGCCGACCGCTGCGGTGGCTGCAATCTGCAGCATGCTTCGGCGGCCGATCAGCTGGCGCTCAAGCAGCGCACGCTGAGCGAGCAGTTGACCCGCTTTGCCGGTCTGCAGCCACAGGTCTGGGCTGCGCCGCTGAGCGGGCCGGAGTTCGGCTATCGTCGCCGGGCTCGTCTCGCGGTGCGCTGGGACGCCAAAGCCGCGCGCCTGGAGGTGGGATTCCGCGCCACGGCCAGCCAGCAGATCGTGTCCATCGAACAGTGTCCGGTTCTGGTACAGCCCTTGCAGTCGCTGTTGCCGGGTTTGTTGGCAGCATTGCGTGCCTTGGAAAAACCGCAGGCTATTGGCCATGTCGAACTCTTCAGCGGCACCGCCGAGGCAGTGTTGGTACGCCATACCGCCGCCTTGCCGACCGCTGATCTGGCGCGCCTGCAGGCGTTCGCCCGCGATCAGCACGCGCAGCTGTGGCTGCAGGGCGCGGGCGAGCCGGCAGCGGTGGAGCCAGTGGCCACGCTGGGCTATCGCCTGGAGCAGTGGCAGCTGGAGCTGGCGTGGCGACCAGGCGACTTCGTCCAGGTCAATGCGCCGGTGAACGAGGCGATGGTCGCCCAGGCGCTGGACTGGCTGGCGCCTGCGCCCGGCGAGCGGGTACTGGATCTGTTCTGCGGGCTGGGCAATTTCGCCCTGCCGCTGGCGCGGGCCGGCGCCAGGGTGACCGGCGTGGAGGGAGTGGAGGCGATGGTCGAGCGGGCACGCACCAATGCGCAGCACAATGGTCTGGACGACGTGCACTTTTATCGTGCCGATCTGTCGAAGCCGCTGGTCGATGCACCCTGGGCGCGCGACAGATTCGAGGCGGTGTTGCTGGATCCGCCGCGTGATGGCGCGCTGGAGGTCGTTCGACAAATGTCGAGTCTCGGTACACGCCGCCTTGTCTATGTTTCATGCAATCCTGCGACGCTCGCCCGCGACGCCGCCGAGCTGGTGCAGCAAGGCTACCGGCTGACGCGTGCCGGGGTGCTCGACATGTTTCCGCAGACCGCGCATGTCGAGGCAATGGCGCTGTTCGAGGCGGCGGACAGGCGCACTCAGTGATTTTCTTGGCAGGCAACCGGCCTGCGGTTTAACCGACCGGCACGCAGAATGCCGGCGTGATGCGCAGTGACTGCGCAGAGGGAAGGTTTAGATGGTACAGGTCAGAGCGCTTCAGCCGATCAACACCGACGGCAGCATCAACCTCGACAGCTGGCTCGATCACGTGCTGGGGATGGACCCGGCGCTGGATCGCGCGGCACTCAAGGACGCCTGCGAGTTCGCCCACGCGGCCGAGCAGCAGGCCAACGCGGCGCAGAATCTGTGGAGCGAAGGCACTTCCAGTTATCAGATCGGCCTGGAGATCGCCGAGATCCTCGCCGACCTCAAGCTCGACCAGGACAGCCTGGTCGCGGCAGTGATCTATCGTGGCGTGCGCGAGGGCAAGATCCCGCTGACCGAGGTGCATCAGCGGTTCGGTCCGGTGGTGGCCAAGCTGATCGAGGGCGTGCTGCGCATGGCGGCGATCAGCGCCAGTCTCAATCCGCGCGAATCGCTGGTGCTGGGTTCCCAGGCGCAGGTGGAGAACCTGCGCAAGATGCTGGTGGCGATGGTCGACGATGTGCGCGTGGCGCTGATCAAGCTGGCCGAGCGGACCTGCGCGATTCGCGCGGTGAAGAACGCCAGCGACGACAAGCGCCAGCGCGTGGCCCGCGAGGTCTTCGATATCTATGCGCCGCTGGCGCACCGTCTCGGCATCGGCCATATCAAGTGGGAGCTGGAGGATCTGTCGTTCCGCTATCTGGAACCCGAGCAGTACAAGCAGATCGCCCAGCTGCTGCATGAGCGCCGGCTCGACCGCGAGCAGTACATCACCAACGTGGTGCAGCAGCTGAAAGACGAGCTGTCGGGCGCCGGCATCCAGGCCGACATCGACGGGCGCGCCAAGCACATCTATTCGATCTGGCGAAAGATGCAGAAGAAGGGCCTGCAGTTCAGCCAGATTTACGACGTGCGCGCCGTGCGCGTGCTGGTGCCGGAGGTGCGCGACTGCTACACCGCACTGGGCATCGTGCATACGCTGTGGCGGCACATCCCCAAGGAGTTCGACGACTACATCGCCAACCCCAAGGAGAACGGTTACCGCTCGCTGCACACCGCCGTGCTCGGCCCCGAGGGCAAGGTGCTGGAGGTGCAGATCCGTACCCACGCGATGCATGAAGAAGCCGAACTCGGCGTCTGCGCGCACTGGCGCTACAAGGGCACCGACGTCAATTCCGGCTCCGACCATTACGAAGAGAAGATCGCCTGGCTGCGCCAGGTGCTCGAATGGCACGAGGAGCTGGGCGATATCGGCGGCCTGGCCGATCAGCTGCGCGTGGATATCGAGCCGGATCGGGTCTACGTATTCACCCCGGACGGTCATGCCATCGACCTGCCCAAGGGCGCGACGCCGCTGGACTTCGCATATCGCGTGCACACCGAGATCGGCCACAACTGTCGCGGCGCCAAGGTCAACGGGCGGATCGTGCCGCTCAACTACAGCCTGCAGACCGGTGAGCAGGTGGAGATCATCACCAGCAAGCACGGCTCGCCGAGCCGCGACTGGCTGAACCCGAACCTGGGTTACATCACCACCTCGCGCTCGCGGGCGAAGATCGTCCACTGGTTCAAGCTGCAGGCGCGCGACCAGAACGTCGCCGCTGGCAAGACACTGCTGGAGCGCGAACTGAATCGTCTCGACCTGCCGCCGGTGGATTTCGACAAGGTCGCGGAGAAGGCCAACCTGAAGAGTGCCGAGGACATGTTTGCCGCGCTGGGTGCCGGCGACCTGCGGCTGGCCCAGCTGGTCAACCTGGCGCAGCAACTGGTCGAGCCCGACCGCGACTTCGACCAGCTGGAGCTGATCCCGCGGCGTTCCGCGCCGCACAAGCCGGGCAAACGCGGCGACGTGCAGATCCAGGGCGTGGGCAACCTGCTGACGCAGATGGCCGGCTGCTGCCAGCCGCTGCCGGGCGATCCCATCGTCGGTTACATCACGCAGGGGCGCGGCGTCAGCATTCACCGTCAGGACTGCCCGTCGGTGCTGCAACTGGCTGGTCGCGAGCCGGAGCGCATCATCCAGGTCAGCTGGGGGCCGGTGCCGGAGAAGACCTACCCGGTGGAGATCTTCATCCGCGCCTATGATCGCTCGGGCCTGCTGCGCGACATCTCGCAGATGCTGCTCAACGAGCGGATCAACGTGCTGTCGATGAACACCCGCTCGAACAAGGAAGACAGCACGGCGCAGATGACGCTGACCATCGAGATTCCGGGGTTGAATGCCTTGGGTCGCTTGCTCAGCCGTATCTCTCAGCTGCCGAACATTATCGAAGCCAAGCGCCAGCGGGCCACGTAAGGCGCAGAACCGGCGGTGGCGCCGGTCGCGTCACGGTGGATGAGTGAAGCGTCATCCACCCTACGAGGCAATACGGTTTTGGGCGTTTGGCTCGCGACCGAACCGTAGGGTGGATGTCGTTTTTTACATCCACCGCGATGCCATCAGCGTCCCTCACCAGCACTCGATTCGCTGAGGAATTCTATGTACCAACTCAACGACCTGCTGCACCTGATGGCCCGTCTGCGCGACCCGCAGCACGGCTGCCCCTGGGACCTGCAGCAGAACTACGCGAGCATCGTGCCGCATACGCTGGAAGAAGCCTACGAGGTGGCCGATGCCATCGAGAGCGGCGATTTCGACCATCTGCCCGGCGAGCTGGGCGACCTCTTGTTCCAAGTCGTCTACTACAGCCAGCTGGCCAGGGAAGAAGGGCGGTTCGAGTTCGCCACCGTGGTCGATGCGATCACCCGCAAGCTGGTTCGCCGGCACCCGCATGTGTTTCCTGATGGTGACCTGTACGGTTCGCCCGAGCTGCCGCGCCTCGACGAGGCGGCGATCAAACAGCGCTGGGAGGAGATCAAAGCCGAGGAGCGCGCCGAAAAGGCCGCGGCGCCGGAACAGTTGTCGCTGCTCGATGATGTGCCGAATGCGCTGCCGGCGTTGAGCCGCGCCGCCAAGCTGCAGAAACGTGCGGCTCAGGTCGGCTTTGACTGGCCGGAGGCGCTGCCGGTGGTGGACAAGTTGCGCGAGGAACTCGGCGAGGTACTCGAGGCAATGAGCGAGAACGACCCGCAGGCCATCGCCGAGGAGTTGGGCGACCTGCTGTTCGTCGTCGTCAACCTGGCGCGTCACCTCAAGGTCGACCCGGAGAATGCCCTGCGTGCGGCCAACGGCAAATTCGAACGACGCTTCCGCTTCATCGAACAGGCCTTGCGGGAAGCCGGGCGGCCCATCGAGAATTGCGACCTTGAGGAACTGGACGCCCTTTGGGGCGCGGCGAAGAAGGCCGAGCGGGAGCTTTCCTGCGGCTGAAGCCCGCTACTTCGCAGGGTGGATAGCGCTTCACGGATCGCCGACAATCCCGCCCGACGGAGCGCTGACGCCTCATCCCCGTCCCCCTGTCCACTTCGAATCCACGACGAGACGAGCCGAAACATGAGTCTTTCCCTCCGTGACCAGCTGCTCAAAGCCGGGCTGGTCAATGAAAAGCAGGCCAAGCAGGCCGTCAAGCAGAAGCAGAAACAGCAGCGCCTGGAGAAGAAAGGTCAGGTCGAGAAAGACGATTCCCAGCGCCAGGCAGCCCTGCAGGCACAGGCCGAGAAGCTCGCCCGCGACCAGGAACTGAATCGTCAGCAGCAGGAGAAGGCCGAGCAGAAGGCCCGCACCGCGCAGGTCAAGCAGCTGATCGAAACCAGCCGCCTGCCCAAGCTGACCACCGACGACTACTACAACTTCGTCGACGACAAGAAGGTCAAGCGCCTGTCGGTCAACAAGCTGATGCGCGAGAAGCTGGCGTCCGGTTCGCTGGCGATCGTCCGCCATGGTGGCGGCTACGAGGTGATCCCGCGCGAGGCCGCGCTGAAGATCCAGGAACGCGATCCGCGGCGCGTGGTGCAGCTCAACACCCGCACCGAAGAGCCGGATGCGGATGATCCGTACGCCGCCTACCAGGTCCCCGACGACCTGATGTGGTAAGCCACCGACGCCGACAGATGGCGGGATAGAACCGCCGCGTCGGCGCTCTACTGTCAGGACGCATCCGCTCCGGGTGCCTGCAGTGGAGGGCCGCAGCATGACCAGTGCATCGATTCCAATGGCCAGCAGCGAGGCGCAATACTGGCGCGCCGGCGGCGTGCCGGGCGATCCAGAGGAGCCGGGTGTCCCGGCGCAGCCGACCGAACCGGGCGAACCCACGGTGCCGGACCAGCCGCCGCCGGCGCCCGTGGCCTGAAGAGAGGCAGACGATGCCGCCACCCGTTCACTCGCCGAACGGATAGGTATCCGGCATGGCCGTGTCGTCGAAGCGACGCGGGCCGATGGGGGTGACGGCGGTGGTCTGCTCGAACCACACCAGCGCATCGAACTGTTCGGCGAGAATCGCCCGGAAGTAATGACTCTGCCGCTCGGTCAGCGGCCGGTAGATCACGCCGATGGCGCGCTCCAGACGCGGCCGTGCCAGCGCCTGGCATAACTTCTGATGCGCCTCGCTGCGCCATTCGGTGAGTGAAGCCGGGTAGCCGGCGCGCAAGAACAGCTGTTCCCAGCTGTCCGGCCGCGAGGGCAGAACCTGCTTGACCTGCATCGGCTCGTCCCAATTGTCTGCCGCGGCCACCTCGCCGCGATCGGTGGCCATGCCGATCAACACCGCGTCGCGGCCATAGGCTGTTCGGCAGAGCTCGCCGATGTTGAATTCGCCGCCCCAGCCCATCGAGGTGGCTGCCGCGTTGCCGATGTGCGAGTTGTGCGCCCAGACCACTGCTTTCGCCTCAGGGCCACGATGCTCGAGCAGTGAGCGCAGGGTGTCGAACATGTGGCGGTCGCGCAGGTTCCACGATTCGCTCGAGCCGCGGTACATGGCCCGATAGTAATGTTCGGCCGCCAGCACGACGCGGGCGTTACGCTCGGCGTTGAAGAACTGTTCGCCGTCGTGGTCCGCGTAGTGCAGGCGCTGCTCCAAGAGCGCGCGCAACTGCTCGACCACGGCATCCTCGCAGGACGGTGCGCCGAGCATGACCCGATGACCGTAGGCCGCCGGCTCCTCGTGCCAGGGGCTAAGGCAGCCATAGCGCTGGCGCGCGCTGCTGGCGGCCTGTGGATCGACCTGGTCGAGGTAGCGCAGCACCTCGGCCATCGAAGCGCCCAGGCTGTAGACGTCCAGGCCGCGGAACTCGACGCGCTGGGCGGCGGGCAGAGCGTCGTTGTGCAGGCGCAGCCAACGGGTGAACGCGGCCACCTCGCGATTGCGCCACATCCAGCTGGGAAAGCGTTTGAAGGCATCCTCCACCCAGGCTGCCGGCTGATGCTGACGCACATGACGATCGATCCGCGCCGCGTCCGGCCAGTCCGCTTCGGCAGCCACGATGGTGAAGCCGTGGCGTTCGATCAGACGGCGGGTGATGGCGGCGCGCGCGCGGTAGAACTCCGACGTGCCGTGGCTGGCTTCGCCGATCAGTACCACCCGGGCATCGGCAAAACGCTCGAAGCTGTCGGCGAAACGCGGGTCGTCGACGTGTGGCAATGGCGTTGCGTGTTGCTGCAGAAGGCCCACCAGCTGCTCGTCGTTGAGGTCCGGGGAAACCTGGAGGGATTCGCTCATGGCTTGGCTCCTGCGCGCGGTCGGTGGATGACAGCGTAGCCGGTGCGGCGGGGCGGTCCAGCGCGCTGGTCGAGCGATTGTTGCCGGTGCGACCGAACTGAACCGCGTGACGCGATCTCTAATTGGGATACGACCGGTATCGGTGGCGCTTGTCGCCGGCCTGGCGCTTTGGATAACAACGAGGGGCAGCCAATGACAACCTGGATCATCGCGTACAACAAAGACGGCAATACGGCGACGCTGAAGATCGAGTCTGCGCATCAGCCGGACATCGATGAAGCCGTCGAGCTGGTTACCCGCAAGGCCGAGCAGGACTATGCCGGGCAGGAAAGCGAGCACGAGCACGACCCAGATCTGGAGAACACGCCGGCCACTCGCCTGGCTGAGCGCTTCGGCATCACCATCACCGGCATCTCACAGGCCTAGCTGCGCGCATCCGCCAGCGGCCATACCGCGCCGTCTCCGACCAGATAGATGCGCCGACCACGGTCGGCGCCGATCGTCATCGTCCCGGTAAAAGTGCCGAAGGCTGGTAGCAGACTGAGTCGTTCGCCGATGCAGAAGCACGGCAGGCGCAGGCGCTGGCGACCGCGACCATGCAGCTGAAAGGCCGGGTGCAGATGGCCGGCGAGCACGTGGTGGGTTGGGTGCGGAGTGGGTTCATGCTGCAAGGCAAACGGGCCGAGCAGCAACGGCTCGTTGACCACCCTGAGGTTCAGTTCGGCCGGCGGGTCGCCGGCGCGGCGGTCGTGATTGCCGCGCACCAGGATGACGTCGAGCGGCGCATGACGTGCCCGCCATTCGGCCAGACGTCTGTGCGTGGCGGGCGTGTGGGATTCGGGCGCGTGCAGGAAATCACCGAGAACGATCAGTTGTCGGCTGGGGTAGCGTGCCAGCAGGTCGTCCAGTTGGCGCAGATTGGCGTCGGTGGTGCCGTGCGGTACCGGTTGGCCGAGCCGGCGGTAGGCCGCGGCCTTGCCGAAATGGATATCGGCGACCAGCAGCGCCTGCTGTTCGGGCCAGTAGATGGCCTTTTCGGCCAGGAGCCAGAGCGTGCTGCCGGCCAGTTCGATCGGCTGATAGGCGTTCATAGGATGTCTATTCAGGGGCGTCATGGGCACGCTTGGCTTTCTTCGTGCGCGGCGTGCCGTCCTTGCGCGCACGTGGCTTGCGGGGGCGCGGGCTGTCGTGCTCGATGGCGATTGCCGTCTGCGGTTCCGCCTGATAGCCACCGGCCCCCGCGGCCTTGTCCAGCTCGGCGACCATGCGGCGGATGCGCTCGGCCAGCTTCTCCGAACTCAGGCTTTCGCGAAAACGTTCCACCAGCAGCGGGAAGGCTAGCGGGGTAGGGCGTCGCGGCAGCCGCAGATCCAGTCGACGCTCGCGCAGGCGCTGCAGCGTCTGTTCGAGCCGCTCGACATCCAGCTCCTGGCGCAGCACCTCCTCTTCGGCCTGGGTGAGCAGCAGATTGCCTGGGTCGTACTGACGGAACACTTCGAAGAACAGGCCGCTGGAAGCTTGCAGTTGGCGTGCGCTCTTCTGTGCGCCGGGATAGCCGGAAAACACCAGCCCGGCAATGCGCGCGATCTCGCGGAAGCGGCGTCGCGCTAGCTCGCCGGCATTGAGGCTGGCGAGCACGTCCGGCAACAGATCGTGCGAACTGAACAGTTGCGCGTTCAGCCAGCGCGGCCAGCCCACTTCGGTGGCCGAGAGCAGCTCCAGCCCGTAATCGTTCACGGCGATGGAGAAGGTGACCGGCTGGCGCTGGCCTATGCGCCAGGCGAGCAGGCTGGCCAGCCCTAGGTGTACGTGGCGCCCGGCGAATGGGTAAAGGAACAAGTGCCAGCCCTCGCGGGATTTCACCACCTCGGCCAGCAGGCTGGTTTCGTCGGGCAGCGCCGACCAGTCCTGCTGGACCCGCAGCAGCGGTTGTAGCAGGCGCATCTCGGTACTGTCGAACTCGCCGCGCGCAGCGGCACCGAACTGTTCGACCAGCGCATCGGCCAGTTCGCTGGAAAGCGGCATTCGCCCGCCGTTCCAGCGCGGGACCGCGGCCTTGCGGCCAGCGGCACGACTGACGTAGGCGGTCATGTTCTCCACCCGCACCAGCTCCAGCAGTCGGCCGGCGAAGAGGAATGCATCGCCGGGACGCAGGCGGGCGATGAAACCTTCCTCCACCGAACCCAGTGAGCGTCCACTGCCGCCCTTGGCCCAGAACTTCACCGTCAGGCTGGCATCGCTGACGATGGTGCCGATGCTCATGCGATGGCGCAGCGCAACGCGCCGGTTCGGCACCTTCCACAAGCCACTGTCGTCCGGCTCGACGCGCTGGTAGTCCGGGTATGCGGTGAGCGAGTGCCCGCCGTGGCGCACGAACGCCAGCGCCCACTGCCAATGCTCGTCACTCAGCTCGCGGTAGGACCAGGCCTGGCGTACTTCGGCCAGCAGCTCGTCGGGGCGAAAACCGCCGCCGAGGGCCATGCTGACCAGATGCTGCACCAGCACGTCCACCGGCCGCTGTGGCGCGTTGCGGGGCTCGATGCGGCGTTCGGCGATCGCTCGCTGCGCCGCGGCGGCTTCCAGCACTTCCAGGCTGTGGGTGGGCACCAGGGTGACCCGCGAAGCGCGACCGGGGGCGTGACCAGAGCGGCCGGCACGTTGCAGCAACCGCGCCACGCCTTTCGGCGAACCGATCTGCAGCACCCGCTCCACTGGCAGAAAGTCGACGCCCAGGTCCAGGCTCGAGGTGCACACCACGGCTTTGAGCGCACCCTGCTTGAGGCCCTGTTCGACCCAGTCGCGTACCTCGCGCGCCAGTGAGCCGTGATGCAGGGCGATCAGGCCGGCCCAGTCGGGGCGCGCATCGAGCAGTGCCTGATACCAGCGCTCGGCCTGCGAACGGGTATTGGTGAACACCAGCGTGGTGGCGGCGCTGTCGATCTGTGCGACCACCTGCGGCAGCATGCGCAGGCCCAGATGCCCGGCCCAGGGAAAGCGCTCGATGCTCTCGGGCAACAGGCTGTCGACCAGCAACGGCTTGTCGACGCGTCCCTGCACCAGACGACCCTCATGTGGATGCAGCAGCACCTGCAAGGCTTCCGGCAGATTACCCAGCGTGGCCGACAGACCCCAGACGATCAGCTGCGGATGCCACCGGCGCAGGCGGGCCAGCGCCAGTTGCAGCTGCACGCCGCGCTTGTTGCCGAGCAGCTCGTGCCATTCGTCGACGACCACCATCTGCAGCCCGGCAAAGGCCTGGCGGGCATCGGTGCGGGTCAGCAGCAGGGTCAGACTTTCCGGCGTGGTGATCAGCGCGCTCGGCAGTCGACGACGCTGGCGCGCCCGTTCGGCGCTGCCGGTGTCGCCGGTGCGCAGGCCGATGCTCCAGGCGATGCCGAGTTCGTCGAGCGGCGCTTGCAGCGCGCGGGCGGTATCGGCCGCCAGCGCGCGCATGGGGGTAATCCACAACACGCTGAGTGGCGCAGGTTTGGGGGAACGGCTGGCGAGCTGGTCCAGCGCTGCGAGCCAGACTGCGTAGGTCTTGCCCGAGCCTGTGGTGGCGTGCAGCAGGCCGGATTCGCCGTCGCGCACGGCCTGCCAAACCTCGCGCTGAAACGCAAACGGCTGCCAGCCGCGGCTGGCGAACCAGCGCTCGCCGAGAGAGATCATCCGACCGTCGTTCATCCGAGCAGGGCCTGCAAGCTGGCCAGCGTGTCGGCTTCCTCCACCGGCTTGTCATGCCGCCAGCGCAGCATGCGCGGGAAGCGTACGGCGATGCCGCTCTTGTGTCGGCTGCTGGCAGCAATGCCTTCAAAGCCCAGCTCGAACACCAGGGTTGGCGTCACGCTGCGTACCGGGCCGAATTTTTCTACCGTGGTCTTGCGCACGATGGCGTCTACCTTGCGCATTTCCTCGTCGGTCAGCCCGGAGTAGGCCTTGGCGAAGGGCACCAGTCTGCGCGCGGGATCGCCCGGCTCGCCGTCCCACACGGCGAAGGTGTAGTCGGTGTAGAGGCTGGCGCGCCGACCGTGGCCGCGCTGGGCATAGATCAGCACCGCGTCCACCGAATAGGGGTCGATCTTCCACTTCCACCAGACGCCGACGTCCTTGGTGCGGCCGACACCATACTGCGAGGCGCGGGCCTTGAGCATCAGGCCCTCGACCCCAAGGGTGCGGGAATGTTCGCGCTGGCGGGCGAGGGACTGCCAGTCCTCGCCCTGCACCAGGGGCGAGGTCAGCAGCGCCGGATGGTCGCACTGGCCGATGACCGCCTCCAGCTGACTTCGGCGTTCCAGGTGCGGCCGTTGCCGCCAGTCTTCGCCCCGCCATTCGAGCAGGTCATAGGCCAGCACGACCACCGGTGCTGCGTCGAGTACCTTGCTGGTGAGGTTCTTGCGGCCGATGCGCTGCTGCAGCAGGGCGAATGGCTGCACGCCGAACCTGCCCGGTGCGGCTGCATCGTCGGCTGTCTCGAACAGTACGGCGGAGGGGGCTTCGGCGGTTTTCCAGACGACGATCTCGCCATCCAGCACGGTGCCGTCCGGCAGGCAGGCTGCCAGGGCACAAAGCTCCGGAAAACGCTCGCTAACCAATTCCTCACCGCGCGACCAGATCCAGATCCGGCTGTCGCGCTTGACCAGCTGGGCGCGGATGCCGTCCCACTTCCACTCGATGTGCCAGTCACCGGGCGGTCCGAGCAACGCGTCGAACCCCTCGACGTCGGCCTGCAGCGGGTGGGCGAGAAAGAACGGATAGGGTTGGCCGCCGCGCTGGGCGTGCTCATCGTCCGACTCGGCGGCGATCAGCGCGCGATAGCCTTCGGCGCTGGGGCGATGGGACAGATCGGTATAACCCACCAGTCGCTGCGCCACGCGCTTGGGATCGAGCTCGGCAAGGGCCGCCAGCGCGCGGGTGACCAGCAGCTTCGAAACGCCGACGCGGAATGCTCCGGTGATCAGCTTGATGCTGACCAGCAGACTCTGCCGGTCCAGCTCGGCCCAGAGCCGCGGCAGTCGGGTACTCAGTTCGTCCGGCGGCAATCCGCGCAGCGGCAGCAGCCGTTCCTGCATCCACACGGCTAGACCGGCGTCGGAGTGGTGCTCGGCCTCCGGCAGCAGCAACGAGATGGTTTCAGCCAAGTCGCCGACCGCCTGGTAGCTCTCCTCGAACAACCATTCGGGCAGCGCGGCCGCGCGCAGCGCCGTCTCGCGCAACAGGCGGCTCGGTACCAGCTGGCGCGGGCGGCCGCCAGCGAGGAAGTACACGGCCCAGGCCGCATCCTCTGCGGAGGCGTCGCGAAAGTAGTCGCGCATCGCCGCCAGCTTGGCGTTGCTCGAGGTGGTGGCGTCCAGGCGGGCGTAGAGGTCGGCGAAGGCTTTCATTCGGCATCCTGCGTCGCGGCATCGTCCTCGTCGCCGTACTCGGTGTCGAACGCCTGGGCATCCAGTCCGCGCTCTTCGCGCAGGTAGCGCACCAGCACCGCGACCGAGCCATGGGTGACCATCACCCGTTCGGCGCCGGTCTGTTCGATCGCCCAGAGCAGGCCGGGCCAGTCGGCGTGGTCGGAAAGCACGAAACCGCGATCGACGCTGCGCCGCCGGCGTGTGCCGCGCAGCATCATCCAGCCGCTCGCGAAGGCGTCGGCATAGTTGCCGAAGCGGCGCATCCAGGTGCTGCCAGCGGCCGAGGGCGGAGCGATGACGATGCTTTGTTGCAGACGTGGATCGTGCTTCGCCAGATCGCCGGCGTACAAGGTCGGCGCTAGTTGGACTCCGGCCTCGCGGTAGACCCGGTTGAGCGGCTCGACCGCACCATGCACCACCACCGGCCCGATGCTGTCGTCGAGTCCGTGCAGGATGCGTTGTGCCTTGCCGAACGCATAGCAGAACAGCACGCTGGGGCGTCCCGCCGCGGCGTTGGCGCGCCACCAGTCGTTGATTTCGCGAAACACTCGCTGTTGCGCGGGCCAGCGGTAGATCGGCAGGCCGAAGGTCGATTCGCTGATGAAGGTGTGGCAGCGCACCGGCTCGAATGGTGTACAGGTCGCGTCCGGCTCGACTTTGTAGTCGCCGGACGCGACCCAGACCTCACCGCGGTATTCGAGACGCACCTGTGCCGAGCCGAGTACGTGGCCGGCGGGATGGAAGCTCAGCCTGACACCGTTGTGTTCGATGGCCTCGCCGTAATCCAGGGTCTGCAACGGCATGTCCCCACCGATGCGCGCACGCAGGATGCCTTCGCTGGCACTGGTCGCCAGGTAATGTCCCATGCCCCAGCGCGCATGGTCGCCGTGGGCGTGGGTGATGACGGCGCGCTCCACCGGACGCCAGGGATCGATATAGAAATCACCGGGCGGGCAGTACAGGCCTTCGGGACGGGCAACGACAAGGTCCATGACTACGTGAGGTCGAGGGGCTTGTAGTGTTGGAGCCCGGCGCAGTGCCGCGAGTTCGTTGGCCAGGCAATCGCTGGCCTCTGTAGGGCGGAAAATCGTGAAGCGTTATCCACTGAGCGAGGTGCTGCGACGCCGCGGTGCTCCGGTAGAAGGCGGCGCCGTGACCCCGCGTCGATCAGTCCACCAGCTTCAGATGCGAAGTGTTGGGAACCGGTGCATCGCTGGCGCGGCGGCGTTCACCCATGTCACTGCCCACCGGCGCCAGGCTGAACTGCGACAGGTCCACGCGCGGTGCCACGGGCTCCGGACGGGCGTCCTGCAGGTCGACCCCGACCGGGGCGATGCCGAAGTCCGGCGCCTCGACATCGACGAAGGCCGCCATGTACTCGTCTCGCGGCGCCACTTTCAGCGCGCCCGGCGTGGTGCTCGAATTCCCGCTGTCCAGGGGAGCGGTCGCAGTGGCAGGGGCTTCGACGGCCGGTGGCGGCGCCAGTTCGATTTCCTCGACATCCACCGGCATCGGCTTGACTTCCACCTGCGCGCCGGCGCGTTCCATCGCCTGGCGGTACTTCTCCACCGCGGCGAAATCCAGGTTTTGCTTGATGACGACGCGCCGTCCGGAGAACAGCAGGGCGATGCGCTGGGCATCGGCCTGGAACAGTTTGGTCAGGTTGGCTTCGACCTGCTCGAGCCGGGCCCCGGGGAGCAGTTGGCCGGAAAAGGCGATCTCGTAGAGGCTCATGGTGCTGTTCCTTCTGTGGCCGGTGCCCGTGCCGGCCTGGTGGAGTTGGCCCCGGTCGGGGCGATGTAACGGCGATGATCCGTCAAAGCGCGTCACGCCGCGATTGCTGGCGTCACAGCTTTGCGCTTCGCAGAGCGTAGCCTCGTCACGGCAGCGGCGCGAGTAGCGCGTCGATATCGCTCTGCTGCAACTGCCAGTCGCCCTGGCCGGCGCTGTCCAGCACGCCGGCGGCGAGTTCCGCCTTGCGCGCCTGCAGCTGCTGGATCTTTTCCTCGACGCTGCCGCGGGTGATCAGCTTGTAGACGAATACCGGTTTGTCCTGACCGATGCGGTAGGCACGGTCGGTGGCCTGATTCTCCGCCGCCGGGTTCCACCAGGGATCGTAGTGGATCACGGTATCGGCGGCGGTGAGGTTCAATCCGGTGCCGCCGGCCTTGAGGCTGATCAGGAACAGCGGCACCTCACCGTTCTGGAAGCGCTGTACCGGCGTGCGCCGGTCCTGGGTGGCGCCGGTGATCTGCACGTAGGGGATTGCGCGCTGGCGCAGCTCCTCTTCGATCAGTGTGAGCATCGAGGTGAACTGGGAGAACAGCAGCACGCGTCGTCCTTCGGCAAGCAGCTCGTCGAGCATCTGCAGCAGGCTTTCCAGCTTGCCGGAGTTGCCGCCGCGCGGGCGTTCGACGCCACCGTTGATCAGGCGCAGGTCGCAGCAAACCTGACGCAGCTTGAGCAGGGCGTCGAGGATGACGATCTGACTGCGCGCCAGGCCCTTGCGGTCGATTTCCTCGCGGACCTTGCGGTCCATCGCCAGACGTACCGTCTCATAGAGGTCGCGCTGTGCGGGCGTCAGGTCGACCCAGTGGACGATCTCGCTCTTCGGCGGCAGTTCGCGAGCCACGTCTTCCTTGCGCCGGCGCAGCAGGAACGGGCGGATGCGCGCAATCAAATGCTGCAGGCGGTCGTTGTCGCCATGCTTCTCGATGGGCGTGCGGTAGGTCCGGGTGAAGCTCCTGGCATCACCGAGCCAGCCGGGCATGAGGAAATGGAACAGCGACCACAGCTCGCCGAGATGATTTTCCAGCGGCGTGCCGGTCAGGCACAGGCGCTGCCGGGCGATCAGTCGGCCGGCTGCCTGGGCGGCCTTGCTGCCGGCGTTCTTGATGTTCTGCGCCTCGTCGAGTGCCAGCACGTGCAGCGGTTGTTCGGCGAGGCGTTCGATGTCCCGCGGCAGCAGGGCATAGGTGGTCAGCAGCAGGTCGTAGTCGGCAAGCCGGTCGAAATGCTGCTGACGACCGCTGCCATGCAACGTCAGCACCCGCAGTTGGGGTGTGAAACGCGCCGCCTCGTCCTGCCAGTTGGGAATAAGGCTGGTGGGCATGACCACCAGACTGGGGCGGTCGAGGCGGCCGGCCTGCTTTTCCAGCAGCAGGTGGGCGAGGGTCTGTAGCGTCTTGCCCAGGCCCATGTCGTCACCGAGGATGCCGCTGACGCCCAGTGCGCGCAGCGCCTGCATCCAGTTCAGGCCGTCCAGCTGATAGGGTCGCAATGTCGCGTTCAGGCCTTGCGGCGCCGCACAGGGTTGCCCGGCGTAGTCGCGCAGGCGCCGGGCAAACTCGAGCAGCTGCTCGCCACCGTGCCAGTCGAACGGCAGTGCTTCGAGCGGTCCCAGTCGCGCGGCGTCGAGTCGTGACAGGCGCAGGCTGTCGCTGATCGGTTGGTCACGCAGGTAGAGCTCGCCAAGGGTCGCGAGAATCGGCTTCAGACGGCCGAATGGCAGCAGCACCTGCAACGGGCGGTCGTCCACCGCGCTGCGTTTGCCCAGCGCCACGCGCAATGTCTCGTTATCGCCGCGCTGCGCCAAGTTCTGCGGGGCGAGCAGGGCGGGGTTCTTGCGGATCACACTGAGCAGCACCGGTAGCAGGCTGATGCGCTCGCCCTCGACGATGATGCCGAGTTCCAGATCGAACCAGTTGTGCTCGGGCGACTCGTCCAGCTCGGCGTACCACTGCTCGACCGGCGTCAGGTCGTAGACGAAGCCGGGCTGGATGACGATCTGCCAGCCCCGTTGACGCAGTGTCGGCAGCTGTTCCTCGGCGAAGCGCTGCCATGCGCTTTCGCTGGGCAGGTCGAACATTTCCGCCGAATCCTTGGGCAAGGCCGGGCTCTGGCGCAGCGCCGGGCGAAAGCCCAGTTGCTGCAGTTGCTGGCGCAGCGCCTGTTCGGCCACCGGCTGGCGGGCGATGCTCAATACGCGTTCGCCCTCGGCCTGGCGAAGACGCTGCTCGCCCTTGGCCTTGCCGTGGGTGGCGAGATTGCCGTAAACGAAACTGAGGCCGGCGCGGTGCTGCTGCTCCTTGACCATGCGCCTACTGGCCGGCTGATAAACCATCGCCTGATGGCTACCGAGCGCCAGGCGGGCGACGGGCTGCAGGTCGTCGATGCGCTGTTCCTCGGCTTTCGCGGGCGCCGGCAGCTGCGGCGCGATCTCGCTGAGCGAGAGACTGAACAGGCCCGCCTGGCTGGGCGGTACCGACGGCGCGTCGAGCAGGTGGCGGGCCAGCGGGGTCGACAGGCCGTGTTCGATCAGGCCGATCTCGTTCGTCTGCTGGTCCAGGTAGTACAACGGGTCCACGGCGGTGAGCGCTTGGCCCGCAGCGCCCTCCATCTCCAGGCCGGGGCGGAAGGCGCCCTGATGCTGCTTCCAGACGAAGCGGGCCGGCCGGCTGGGACCCGGGTGCAACGGCGGATGATCCCAGTCGAGAAAGGCGCGGCCGGTTTCCAGCAGCAGGCGCAGCGCTTCACCGCCATTTTCTCCGCTCAGAGCGAAGCCGTTGCCACGGGCCGGGGAAAGCGCCAGCAGCGCGGCGATATGCAGGTCCAGCGGCTGGAGGAACCGTGGTTGGCGGAACGCCGCCTCACGCATCGCATGATAGGGCTCGCGAGCGGCGATCGAGCCGTCCTCGCGCAGGCGGACCTTGAACACCTCGACATACAGCTCCGGCGTGATTCGGTAGTGCACGCATTGCTGCGGCCCATCGCGGCGGGCGTCCTCACCGAGCGCTTGCGGCAGCAGCGAGAGCCATTGGCGCACCGTGGCCGGGAGTTCGCTATCCGGCTGTTCGGCAGCAGCTTCGGCGCCGCGCTGTGCCTCGCGTTCGAGGTGATGGATGACCGCCGCCGCGTGCTTGCAGGCAAGACCTACCGGACAGCTGCAGACGCAGCTGAGCCAGCCGCCCTTGCCGAGCATCAGCGACTGCCGGTAGCGCTTGCTGCCAGTGCCCCGGCAGGTCGCTTCCACCAGCCCGTCATCCTCACGCAGGAGGGTGACGCGTTCCTCCTCGGCGTACTGCTTGCCCCTCGCCAGGGCGTTCTCGGAAAACGCCAGGCGCCAGGTCGGTGGCAGGTGGGCGAGAAAACCCTTGGCCATGATTCAGCGGCTCGCCTTGATCAGCAGGCCGAGGCTGTTGTGGTCGATGTAGCGCAGCTCGCCGGGACGTAGCCGGACTTTCTGCCGCAGTTGTTCGCTGGCGAGCAGTTGGCCGTACTCGCCGAAGCGATTGACCCAGAAGCGCGCGTCCACCTCCAGCCAGCGGCCCTGGCGCAGAACGAGAGTGCCCTGCAGGGGAAAATGCTCGAAGTGCGACTGGCCCTGGGCAAGACTCAGGCGGACGCTTTGATCGTCGAGGCGTTGCCGCCAGGTTTCGTGCAGCAGCACGCGATAGCCGTCGCTGGCATCCAGCCGGGTGGCCAGCTCGTCGAGTGCCGGGGCGCGTCGGGCTGCAGCCTCGAGCCGCGGCGCGGCATGTGCCCAGTCATGGGGTGCGCGTTGACTGGCCTCCAGCGGCGCGGCCTGGCGAAACAGGATGAGCTCGATCCGGTACGGTTCCTGCGCCACAACCGGTGGCGCGGTCAGCAGGGCCAGCAGGGCAAGACGACGTAGCGACTGCATGAGGCATCCTTACTCGTTGGGCGCGAGGCGTTCCAGCAGCGCTTCGAGGGTGTTGAAGCGTTCCTCCGGACGTTCCATCGGGACCTGGAATTTGAACAGCGTGGCGCCTTCGAACTTGTAGCGATTCGGCTGGCTCTGGATCAGCTTGATCAGCACCATCGGGTCGACCGAGGTATCGGCCGAGAACTCGATGCGTCCGCCCTGCGGGCCGGCGTCGATCTTGGTGATACCGAGCTTTTCCGCCTGCAACTTGAGCAGCGTCAGGCGCACCAGGTTCTTGGTCGGCTCGGGCAGCAGGCCGAAACGGTCGATCATCTCCACTTGCAGTTCTTTCAGCCCGTCCTCGTCGGCGGCGTTGGCGATGCGCTTGTAGAGAATCAGGCGCGCATGCACGTCCGGCAGATAGTCTTCGGGGATCAGTGCCGGCAGGCGCAGGTTGATCTCCGGGCCGCCACCCAGCGGCTGTTCCAGATTGGGCTGTTCGCCCTTGCGGATGGCCTTGACCGCGCGCTCGAGCATTTCCATGTAGAGGGTGAAGCCGACCGCCTGAATCTGCCCGCTCTGGCCTTCGCCGAGCAGCTCGCCGGCGCCGCGGATTTCCAGGTCGTGGGTGGCCAGGACAAAGCCGGCACCGAGGTCCTGGGCGTTGGCGATGGCTTCCAGACGCTTCTGCGCATCATCGGTCATGGCCTTGCGTGGCGGCGTCAGCAGGTAGGCATAGGCCTGGTGGTGGCTGCGACCGACGCGGCCGCGCAGCTGGTGCAGCTGGGCCAGACCGAACTTGTCGGCGCGCTCGATGATGATGGTGTTGGCGCTGGGCACGTCGATGCCGGTCTCGATGATGGTCGAGGCCACCAGCACGTTGAAGCGCTTGTGGTAGAAGTCGCTCATCACCTGCTCGAGTTCGCGCTCACGCATCTGCCCGTGGCCGACGGCAATACGGGCCTCGGGCACCAGCTCGGCGAGGTCGGCGGCACACTTCTCGATGGTCTTGACGTCGTTGTGCAGGTAATAGACCTGGCCGCCACGCAGAAGCTCGCGCAGCAGCGCTTCCTTGATCACGGTGTTCTGCTGCTCCATGACGAAGGTGCGCACCGACAGCCGGCGCGCCGGCGGCGTGGCGATGATCGACAGGTCGCGCATGCCGGCGATGGACATGTTCAGCGTGCGCGGAATCGGCGTGGCGGTCAGGGTGAGGATGTCCACCTCGCTGCGCAGCGCCTTCAGTTGTTCCTTCTGGCGCACGCCGAAGCGGTGTTCCTCGTCGATGATGACCAGGCCGAGGTTGTTGAACTTAACGTCGTCCTGCAGCAGCTTGTGAGTCCCGATGAGAATGTCGATCTTGCCTTCGGCGAGCTCGGCGATGGCGCTCTGCACTTCCTTGGCCGACTTGAAGCGGCTCATCACCTCGACGCGCACCGGCCAGTCGGCGAAGCGGTCGCGAAAGCTGTTGTAGTGCTGCTGGGCGAGCAGGGTGGTGGGCACCAGTACCGCCACCTGCTTGCCGCCATGCACCGCGATGAAGGCCGCGCGCATGGCGACTTCGGTCTTGCCGAAGCCGACGTCGCCGCAGACCAGACGGTCCATTGGCTTGGTCGAGAGCAGGTCCTCGCGTACTGCGTCGATGGCGGTTTGCTGATCGGGCGTTTCCTCGAAAGGGAAGCCGGCGGCGAAGGTTTCGTAATCGACCTGCGGGTCCTTGAAGGCATAGCCCTGGCGTGCGGCGCGGCGGGCGTAGATGTCCAGCAGCTCGGCGGCGACGTCGCGCACCTGTTCGGCGGCCTTGCGCTTGGCCTTCTGCCAGGTTTCCGAACCAAGCTTGTGCAGCGGCGCCAGGGCGTCGTCGCTGCCGGTGTAGCGGGCGATCAGGTGCAGGCTGGCGACCGGCACGTAGAGCTTGGCCTCGTCGGCGTACTGCAGCAGCAAAAACTCCTGCGCCTGGCCTTCGATTTCCAGGGTAACCAGCCCCTGATAGCGACCGACGCCGTGATCGATATGCACCACCGGTGCGCCTTCGCGCAACTCGGTGAGATTCTTGATGACGTTATCGCCGCCGTCGCGACCTCTCTCTCGCCGTCGGCGCTGCATGACGCGCTGGCCGAACAGCGGGCTTTCGGCGACTAGCGCGACGTTGTCCAGCAGCAGACCTTCGTCGAGCGGCGCGATGGTGATCGCCAGGCGTTCCTGGCTGGCGAGGAATCCGGCCCAGCCTTCGACTTCTTGCGGCCGTAGCTTCAGACGAGCGAGCAGCTCCAGCAGCACCTCGCGGCGACCGGCGGATTCGGCGCTGAACAGCACGCGTCCTGAGTAGCTCTCGAGGAAGTGGCGTAGCTTGCCCAACGGCTCGCCGGCCTTGGCCTCGATCGCCAGCTCCGGCAGTGCCTGTGCAGCGAAGCGCTCGCGACCGATGCCTGGCTCGACGTCCTGCTGGCTGGCGACCACGCGTGGCCACAGCTTGAGGCGGGCGAAGCAGTCTTCTACCGGCACGAACAGCTCGGCAGGCGGCAGCAGCGGCCGCTCGGGGTCAACGCGGCGCTCCTCGTAGCGGTTGCGCACGTCGTTCCAGAACTGCTCAGCGGCCTGTTCGATGCCGGGCAGCGAAAAGACCTGGCTGTCCTCGGGCAGGTAGTCGAAGAGCGTCGCAGTCTCTTCATAAAACAGTGGCAGGTAGTACTCGATGCCTGCCGGGGTGATGCCGGTGGAGAGATCCTGATAGATCGGGCAGCGGCGGAAATCGACGTCGAAGCGCTCGCGGAAGCGTGCACGGAAGCCGGTAACCGCCTCCTTCTTCAGCGGGAACTCGCGCGCCGGCAGCAGGCGGATCGACTCGACCTTGTCGATCGAGCGCTGATTCTCCGGATCGAAGGTGCGCAGCGTTTCTATTTCGTCGTCGAACAGGTCGATGCGGTAGGGCAGGGCGCTGCCCATGGGGAACAGATCGATCAGCGCGCCGCGTACGGCGAACTCGCCATGCTCATAGACGGTGTCCACGCATCGGTAGCCGGCCGCTTCCAGGCGTAGGCGCATCTGCTCGACGTCAAGCTTCTGCCCGACATCCAGCACCAGGCTTGAGCCGAGCAGGAAGCGCTTGGGCGCCAGCCTGTGTAGGGCGGTGGTGATCGGCACTACCAGCACGCCGTGGCTCAGCTCCGGCAGCTGATAGAGCGTGGCGATGCGCTGGGAGATGATGTCCTGATGCGGCGAGAACAGGTCGTAGGGCAGGGTTTCCCAGTCGGGAAAATGCAACACCGGTAGCTCGGGCGCGAAGAAGGCGAGCTCTTCCTGCAGGCGTTCGGCGCTCTGGCTGTCGGCGGTTAGCAGGAGCGTGAAGCGTGAGGCGTTGCTGGCTGCTTCGGCAATCGCCAGGCTCAGCGCGGCTCCTGGAAGATTGCCCCAGTGTTGCTTGCCGCTGGCAGCAGGCAGCGGGGGAAGGCGCAAGACGGACACGAGAAGGCGTGGCTCCGATCGAAAAATAGGCCGCCGGGATTGTAACTATCGAGGTGCTCGGCTGTCAGTGTTTCGTCCGCTGCAGATTGCCGGCGCTAGGGTGCGCCGTCATAATGTAGCCCCTTTTCTCAGCCCCTACATGTTGGAAGGAACTGCCCGTGACTCAGAAGCCCGACCAGTGTCTTGGTGAATGGATTGACCGCGAAGCGCTCGCCGAAGCGATGATTCCGCTGATTGGTCAGCTGTACCGTAACAACAACGTGGTGACTTCGATCTACGGGCGCGGCCTGATCAATCGTTCGGTGATCGCCATCCTCAAGGCGCACCGTTTCGCCCGTCACCGCATTGCCGACGAAGCCGAACTGTCGGTGCATGACACCTTCCAGATCCTCAAGACCATGAGCGAGATGAACCTGGGGGCCGCTTCGGTCGATCTGGGCAAGCTGGTGGCCAAGTACAAGGAAGCGGGCAACGGCCGCAGCCTCGAGCAGTTCGTGCGCGAGGAACTGGCTGAAGTAGCTGACAAGCGTCACACCGTCGCCGGCCGTAAAGGCACCGACGTCGTGCTGTATGGCTTCGGCCGCATCGGTCGCCTGCTGGCGCGCATCCTGATCGAGAAGACCGGTGGTGGCGACGGCCTGCGCCTGCGTGCCATCGTCGTGCGCAAGGGCGCCGACAATGATCTGGTCAAGCGCGCCAGCCTGCTGCGTCGCGATTCGGTGCATGGTCCGTTCGATGGCACCATCACCATCGACGAAGAGAACAACACCATCACCGCCAACGGCAACCTGATCCAGGTGATCTACTCCAACGACCCGGCCTCGGTGGACTACACCCAGTACGGCATCGAGAACGCACTGCTGGTCGATAACACCGGTAAGTGGCGTGACGCCGAAGGTCTCGGTCAGCACCTCAAGTGCCCGGGTGTCGCTCGCGTCGTGCTGACTGCGCCGGGCAAGGGCGAGCTGAAGAACATCGTGCATGGCATCAACCATGGCGACATCACCGCTGATGACAAGATCATCTCTGCCGCGTCCTGCACCACCAACGCCATCGTGCCGGTGCTCAAGGCAGTGAACGATCAGTACGGCATCGTCAACGGTCACGTCGAAACCGTTCACTCGTACACCAACGACCAGAACCTGATCGACAACTTCCACAAGGGCAGTCGTCGTGGCCGTAGTGCCGCGCTGAATATGGTGATTACCGAGACCGGTGCGGCTACTGCTGCGGCCAAGGCGTTGCCGGTGCTCAAGGGCAAACTGACCGGCAACGCCATTCGTGTGCCGACGCCGAACGTGTCCATGGCGATCCTCAATCTGAATCTGGAAAAGGCCACCAGCCGCGACGAGATCAACGAGTACCTGCGCCAGATGGCCATGCACTCCGATCTGCAGAAGCAGATCGACTTCGTCAACTCGCAGGAAGTTGTTTCAACAGATTTCGTCGGCTCGCGCCACGCTGGTGTGGTGGACGCCGAGGCGACCATCTGTAACGACAACCGCGTCGTGCTGTATGTCTGGTACGACAACGAGTTTGGCTACAGCTGCCAGGTAGTGCGAGTGATGGAAGACATGGCCGGGGTCAACCCGCCAGCCTTCCCGCGCTAAGCGCTGCGCCAGTTGAACGAAACGGGAGCTACGGCTCCCGTTTTGCTTTTTGGTGGCTCGTCAGGACCGCATGAATCTTCCGCAAGTAGCCCGTCGTCCGCAGGTTCGCAGCGGTATCGCGTGGCGCCGTTATTCCTAATCCGCTTGTCCGCAGTCAAAAAACGGCGCGTCCCGGGTGGCCAGTCAAGGCACACCCCCCCTATAATCGGGCGGATTTTTTACCTGGGTCCGCGGCATAGCGTCGCGCCAATAACGTATTGGTGCGCGCTGCGCAATCCTACTTTTGTGGCAAGCCGTCGGCCTGAAAAAAGCTTTCCAAAATAAGTGGTTAGGCAAACCGATGATCAATATAAAACGAGGGCTAGACTTGCCCATAGCCGGTGCGCCAGCGCAGCGTATCGAGGTCGGAAGGCCTGTGCGCAGCGTAGCCGTCATAGGCTTCGACTATCCAACGATGAAGCCGACCATGGCGGTGCAGGTTGGGGATCGGGTTAAGTTGGGCCAGCTTCTGTTTTCGGACAAGAAGTCGCCCGGCGTGAATTTCACCGCTCCTGGTGCCGGCGTGGTCAGTGCGATTCATCGCGGTGAGAAGCGCATCCTGCAATCGATCGTCATCGATCTTGAAGGGGATGACGAGGAGTCGTTCGCTGCCTATTCGGTCGCGCAGCTGGACAGCCTGAGCGGCGAACAGGTTCGGGAGAATTTGCAGCAGTCCGGACTCTGGACGGCGCTGCGTACGCGCCCTTACAGCAAGGTTCCGGCGATCGATGCGGTGCCGAACTCGATCTTCGTCACGGCGATCGACACTCATCCGCTGGCTGCTGATCCATCGATCATCATCGGCGAGCAGGCCGAAGCCTTCGAGGCGGGCCTCAAGGTGCTCACCAGGCTTGCCAAGGTGTTTCTGTGCAAGGCGTCCAACGTCGCGCTGCCCGGCGAAGGTCTTGCCAATGTACAAACCGAGGCGTTCAGTGGGCCGCATCCGGCGGGTCTCGCCGGTACGCACATCCATTTCCTCGACCCGGTTAGCGCCAGCAAGAGTGTCTGGGCCATCGGCTATCAGGATGTGATCGCGATCGGCAAGCTGTTCACCAGCGGTCGCCTGTCGGTCGAGCGCGTCGTCTCACTGGCGGGGCCTGTGGTGGCGACTCCGCGTTTACTGCGTACCCGTCTCGGTGCCAACCTGGATGAGCTGACCGCAGGCGAGTTGCAACCGGGCGGCAATCGTGTGGTTTCTGGCTCGCTACTCGGCGGTCGTACCGCGCATGGTGCATTCGCCTATCTCGGACGCTACCACCAGCAGGTTTCCTGCCTGCGCGAGGGCAAGGAACGCGAGATGCTGCACTACATGCGTGCCGGCGTGGACAAGCACTCGATCCTCAACATCTATATCTCCAAGCTGATGGCCGGCAAGAAGTTCGCCTTCTCCACCTCGACCAACGGCAGTCCGCGGGCAATGGTGCCGGTGGGCAACTACGAGGAAGTGATGCCGCTCGACGTGCTGCCAACCCAATTGCTGCGCTCGCTGATCGTTGGCGATACCGAGATGGCCCAGAAGCTCGGCTGCCTCGAACTCGATGAAGAGGATCTGGCACTGTGCAGCTATGTCTGTGCCGGCAAATACGAATACGGCCCGATCCTGCGGGACAATCTGACCCGCATCGAGAAGGAGGGATAAGGCATGGGCATTCGCGCATTCCTCGACAAGATCGAGCACCATTTTGAAAAAGGCGGTAAGTACGAGAAGTGGTATGCACTCTACGAAGCCGCAGACACCTTCCTCTATCGTCCGGGCAGCGTCACCAAGACCACCGCGCACGTGCGTGACGGCATCGACCTCAAGCGGATGATGATCACCGTCTGGTTGTGCACCTTCCCGGCAATGTTCTTCGGTATGTGGAACGCCGGTTATCAGGCCAACCTGATCTACGCGGCCAATCCGGAGTTGCTGCAGGCACAGTCCGACTGGCAGTTCGCCCTGACCGGCATGCTGGCAGGCTTTGATCCGGGCAGTCTGTGGGACAACTTTGTCCAGGGCGCAGCGTACTTCCTGCCTATCTACGCGGTGACCTTCATCGTCGGCGGCTTCTGGGAAGTGCTGTTTGCCTCCATCCGCAAGCATGAGGTCAACGAAGGATTCTTCGTGACATCTGTGCTGTTCGCGCTGATTCTGCCGCCGTCGATTCCGCTGTGGCAGGTTGCGCTGGGCATCAGCTTCGGTGTGGTGATCGGCAAGGAAGTCTTCGGAGGTACCGGCAAGAACTTCCTCAACCCGGCGCTGACTGGTCGCGCCTTCCTGTTCTTCGCCTATCCGGCGCAGATGTCTGGTGATGTGGTCTGGACTGCGGTCGACGGCTACGCCGGTGCGACAGCGCTGAGCCTCGGCTTCGCAGGCGGCATCGAGAATGTGATCAGCAACGGCATCACCTGGATGGATGCCTTCATCGGTACCATTCACGGTTCGGTCGGTGAAACCAGCACCCTGGCGATCCTAATCGGTGGCGCGGTGTTGCTGATGACCAAGATTGCCTCCTGGCGGATCGTTTCCGGGGTGATGCTGGGCATGATCGGTCTGAGCTACCTGTTCAACCTGATCGGCTCGGACACCAACCCGTTGTTCGCCATGCCCTGGTACTGGCACATGGTCGTCGGCGGCTTTGCCTTCGGCATGATCTTCATGGCAACCGATCCCGTCTCGGCATCGATGACCAATACCGGCAAGTGGATCTTCGGCATTGTCATCGGCGTGATGGTCGTGCTGATCCGTGTGGTTAACCCCGCCTTCCCGGAAGGCATGATGCTGGCGATTCTGTTCGCCAACCTTTGTGCACCGTTGATTGACCATTTCGTCATTCAGGCCAACATCAAGCGGAGGCTGGCACGTAATGTCTAGTCAAAAAGAATCCACCGTCCGCACGCTGACGGTGGCCCTGCTGGTCTGCCTGGTCTGCTCCGTATTCGTCGCAGGCGCGGCGGTTGCGCTGCGACCAACGCAGCTGGAAAACCGCCAGCTTGACAAGCAACGCAGCATTCTGGCGATCGCCGGTCTCGGCGAGGCGGGTATGTCCGCCAAGCAGGTCAAAGCGCTCTATGGCGAGCGCATCGTCGCCAAGCTGGTCGATCTGGAAACCGGCAAGTTCAGCGAAGAGTTCGATGCGCAGAGCTTCGACCCGCTGGTCGCTGCCAAGGATCCGGCGCTGTCCTCAACGCTTGCAGGTGAACAGGACATTGCCTCGATCAAGCGTCGTGAGCGCTACAGCACCGTATACATGGTGGAAAAGGACGGCCAACTGGATACCCTGATCCTTCCGGTACGCGGCTATGGGCTGTGGTCGACCCTGTACGGTTTCATGGCGGTCAAGGGCGATCTGAACACTGTGGTTGGCCTGGGCTTCTACCAGCACGGTGAAACCCCCGGTCTGGGCGGTGAAGTCGATAATCCGAAATGGCGTGGCCAGTGGCCGGGCAAGGAGCTCTTCGACGACAGCGGCAAACTGGCCGTGCAGATCGTCAAGGGCGGGGTAGACCCGCAGAGCCCCAAAGCCGATCACCAGGTCGACGCACTGGCGGGTGCGACGCTGACCAGTAACGGCGTCAACAACCTGCTGCACTTCTGGCTGGGTGAAAACGGCTTCGGTCAATTTATCGCTAACCTGCGTGCTGGGGAGGCTTGAGCATGTCGCAACCTACTATCAAGGAAGTCCTGTTCAATCCGGTCTTCAACAATAACCCCATCGGTCTGCAGATCCTCGGTATCTGCTCTGCGCTGGCGGTGACCTCAAACCTCAAGACGGCGCTGGTGATGTCCATCGCGCTGACGCTGGTGACCGCGTTCTCGAGCATGTTCATCTCGATGATCCGTAGTCAGATCCCGAGCAGCATCCGCATGATCGTGCAGATGGTGATCATCGCTTCGCTGGTGATCGTGGTCGATCAGCTACTCAAGGCATATGCCTTCGCGCTGTCCAAACAACTGTCGGTATTTGTCGGTCTGATCATCACCAACTGTATCGTGATGGGGCGAGCTGAAGCCTTTGCTATGCAGAACCCGCCAATGCTGTCGTTCTTCGACGGTATCGGCAACGGCCTGGGCTACAGCGCCATGCTGATCGCGCTCGGTATCGTTCGCGAGCTGACTGGTGCTGGCAAACTGTTGGGTTACACCATTCTGCCGGTAGTCAACGACGGCGGTTGGTATCAGCCCAACGGCATGATGCTGCTGCCGCCTTCGGCATTCTTCCTGATCGGCCTGTTCATCTGGGGCATTCGTGCCTGGAAGAAAGAGCAGGTTGAGAAGCCTGCCTTCAAGATGGCGCCGCAAGTCTCGAACAAGGAGGCTTACTAATGGAGCATTACATCAGCCTGTTCGTCCGTGCCGTGTTCATCGAGAACATGGCTCTGGCGTTCTTCCTTGGCATGTGCACCTTCATCGCGATTTCCAAGAAGGTGGAAACCGCCATCGGCCTGGGCATCGCGGTCATCGTGGTGCAGGCGATCACCGTGCCGGCCAACAACCTGATCTACACCTATCTGCTCAAGAGCGGAGCGCTGGCTTGGGCCGGGCTGCCCGAGGTCGATCTGTCGTTCCTCGGTCTGCTGAGTTACATCGGCGTGATCGCGGCGATCGTGCAGATTCTCGAGATGCTGCTCGATAAGTACGTGCCCAGCCTGTACAACGCGCTGGGTGTGTTCCTGCCGCTGATCACGGTGAACTGCGCCATCATGGGTGGCACGCTGTTCATGGTCGAGCGTGACTACAACCTGGCGGAAAGTACGGTCTACGGCGTGGGCTCCGGTCTGTCCTGGGCTCTGGCCATCGCCTTGCTTGCCGGCATCCGCGAGAAGCTCAAGTACAGCGATGTACCGGAGGGCCTGCAGGGGTTGGGGATCACCTTCATCACCATCGGACTGATGTCGCTGGGCTTCATGTCTTTCTCTGGCGTACAGCTGTAAGGACGGGATGAACTGATGAGTTACGAAATTTTCCTCGCCATCGGCATGTTCACCGCCATCGTGCTTGCACTGGTGGTGATCATTCTGGCGGCCCGCGCCAAGCTGGTATCCAGCGGCGACGTGTCCATCGAGATCAACGGCGAACGCACGATCACCGTACCGGCTGGCGGCAAGCTGCTGCAGACGCTGGCGGCGAACAACATCTTCCTTTCGTCCGCCTGTGGCGGCGGCGGTACCTGTGCGCAGTGCAAGTGCATCGTCGAGAGCGGTGGTGGCGAAATGCTGCCCACCGAGGAGTCGCACTTCACCCGGCGCGAAGCTGGCGAGGGCTGGCGCTTGTCCTGCCAGACGCCGGTCAAGGCGGACATGAAGATCGAGGTTCCGGAAGAAGTCTTCGGTGTGAAGAAGTGGGAATGCACGGTGGCGTCGAACCCCAACGTGGCCACCTTCATCAAGGAGCTGACGCTGCAACTGCCGGAAGGCGAGAACGTCGACTTCCGTGCTGGCGGTTACGTGCAGCTGGAATGCCCGCCGCACACGGTGAAATACAAGGATTTCGACATCCAGCCGGAATTCCGTGCCGATTGGGACAAGTTCGATCTCTGGCGTTACGTCTCCAAAGTCGACGAAACCACCATTCGCGCCTACTCCATGGCCAACTACCCGGAAGAGCGAGGACTGGTGAAGTTCAATATTCGCGTGGCGTCGCCGCCGCCGGGGCGAGACGACATCCCGCCGGGCAAGATGTCCTCGTGGGTATTCAGCCTCAAGCCGGGCGACAAAGTCACCGTCTATGGTCCGTTCGGTGAATTCTTCGCCAAGGATACCGATGCTGAGATGGTCTTCATTGGCGGTGGCGCCGGCATGGCTCCGATGCGCTCGCACATCTTCGACCAGCTCAAGCGCCTGAAATCCAAGCGCAAGATGAGCTTTTGGTACGGTGCGCGCTCCATGCGCGAGGCGTTCTACGTCGAGGAGTACGACAAGCTGCAGGCGGAGAATCCAAACTTCGAGTGGCATCTGGCACTGTCCGACCCGCTGCCCGAAGATAATTGGGAAGGCCCGACCGGCTTCATCCACAACGTGCTGTACGAGAATTACCTCAAGGACCATCCGGCGCCGGAGGATTGCGAGTTCTACATGTGCGGCCCGCCAATGATGAACGCCTCGGTGATCAAGATGCTCACCGAGCTGGGCGTCGAACCGGAGAACATCCTGCTCGACGACTTCGGCGGCTAGCATGGCCCGAGCGTTACTGCGGCCTTTCAAGGCTGCTGCGCCACTCCAGCCCGTCATCGCTGTCGCTCTCGCGGCAGCCCTGACGGGCTGTCTGTTTCAGGACAAGGTCGAATCCTTCGACGGTCCGACCATGGGTAGCACCTTTTCGATCAAGTACGTGCGCAGCGATGGCGTGGCCGAGAAGCAGCAGCTGGTGCGCGAAACCGAAGCGATCCTGGCTGACCTTGATCGCCAGCTGTCGACCTATCGTTCCGATTCGGATATCGAGCGCTTCAATGCCCAGCCGGCGGGGCGGTGTGAGGTCATGCCTGAGGCGGTGCGGCTGCTGGTCGATGCCGGCAAGCAACTGTCCGAGGAAAGCGATGGTGCATTCGATCTCACTCTTGAGCCGTTGCTCAATCTCTGGGGTTTCGGTCCTAACGGGCGCGTCGAGCAAGTGCCGGCACCGGAGAAAATCGCCGAGGTTCGACACTATGTGGGCTATCAGCACCTACGGGTCGACGGTCAGAAGCTATGCAAGGATGCTGCGGTGGAGCTGGATTTCAACAGCATCGCAGCCGGCTACGCGGTTGACCGAGTGGCGGCGCGGCTACAGGAGCTAGGGGTGCGCAGCTATTTGGTGGAGATCACGGGTGAGCTTAAAGCGCAGGGGCGTAAGCCTGACGGCGCCTCCTGGCGGATTGCAATCGAGGCGCCGCGCGATGATCAGCGAGTTGCTCAGCAGATCATTGAGCTCGACGGCCTGGCGGTTTCCACCTCCGGCGACTATCGCAACTATTTCGAGCGCGATGGCCGGCGGTACTCACATACGCTGGATCCGCAGACCGGCAGCCCGATCGAGCATAAACTGGCGGCAGTGACGGTGCTGGACGGCTCCGCGTTGCGTGCGGACGGGCTGTCGACGACATTGATGGTCATGGGTCCTGAGCGGGGGTTCGACTTCGCCAGTCAGCGGAACATCGCAGCCTTCTTCGTGATTCGCGAAGGGCAGAATTTCGTAACGAAAAGCACCCCGGCCTTCCAGCAGGTCGTCGGTGCGGGAGTAGCGCAATGACGTGGTTACTGGTGTTTCTGGTCATGCTGATCGTTGTGTTCGGCATGGCTATCGGCGTGATCATGGGTCGAAAGCCCATCGCGGGTTCTTGTGGCGGTATTGCCAATCTAGGAATCGAGAAGGAATGTTCGATCTGCGGCGGCAGCCGTGAGAAGTGCGAAGAGGTGAATGAAGCGAACAAGGGACAAGGCGACAAGGCCGCTTTGGCCTACGACGCCAGCAAGCGTTAACCCGCCTTCGCGCGTAGGTTCATAGTCGCTGAATCCCCGGCTGCGCCGCCGTCAGTGTGGCGGTTATCACGTACCGTCCTGCGCAGCGTCTCTCCCTGGTTTGCAGCGAATTGGTTGACAGCGGCGCATGGCTCGCCGCGTTTTCAGGAGTGTATATGGCTGTCTATAACTACGATGTGGTGGTGTTGGGTTCCGGTCCGGCCGGGGAGGGCGCGGCAATGAACGCCGTGAAGGCGGGACGCAAGGTCGCCGTGGTAGACAATCGGCCGTTGGTCGGCGGCAACTGCACGCATCTAGGCACTATCCCGTCCAAGGCGCTGCGCCATTCCGTTCGCCAGATCATGCAGTACAACACCAATCCGCTGTTTCGCCAGATCGGCGAGCCGCGCTGGTTCTCTTTCCCCGATGTGCTGAAAAGCGCAGAGAAGGTGATCAGCAAGCAGGTCACCTCGCGTACCGGTTATTACGCGCGCAATCGCATCGATACCTTCTTCGGAACCGCCAGCTTCGCTGATGAACAGAGTGTCGAAGTTGTCTGTCTCAATGGGATGGTGGAAAAACTGGTCGCCAACCAGATCGTCATCGCCACTGGCTCGCGTCCGTATCGTCCGGCCGACATCGATTTTGGGCATCCGCGGGTCTACGACAGTGACACCATTCTGAACCTCAGCCACACCCCGCGCCGCATGATCATCTACGGAGCCGGCGTGATCGGTTGTGAGTATGCATCGATCTTCAGCGGCCTGGGAGTGCTGGTCGACCTGATCGACAACCGTGACCAGCTGCTCAGCTTCCTCGACGACGAGATCTCCGATGCGCTGAGTTATCACCTTCGTAACAACAACGTGCTGATTCGCCATAATGAAGAGTACGAGCGGGTGGAGGGGCTGGAGAATGGAGTGATTCTGCACCTCAAGTCCGGCAAGAAGATCAAGGCCGATGCATTCCTCTGGTGCAATGGCCGTACCGGTAATACGGACAAGCTGGGGTTGGAGAATATCGGCCTGAAGGCCAATAGCCGCGGTCAGGTGCAGGTGGACGAGTTCTACCGCACCGCCGTTGGCAACATCTATGCGGCAGGCGATGTGATCGGCTGGCCTTCGCTGGCCAGCGCGGCGTACGACCAGGGCCGCTCGGCGGCAGGCAGCATCGTTGATAACGACACTTGGCGCTTCGTCGATGACGTGCCGACCGGTATCTACACGATTCCCGAGATCAGTTCGATCGGCAAGAACGAGCGCGAGCTGACCCAGGCGAAGATCCCCTATGAGGTGGGCAAGGCCTTCTTCAAGAGCATGGCGCGCGCGCAGATTTCCTTCGAGCCGGTTGGCATGCTGAAGATTCTCTTTCACCGCGAGACGCTCGAAGTCCTCGGGGTGCACTGCTTCGGCTATCAAGCCTCCGAGATCGTCCACATTGGCCAGGCGATCATGAATCAGAAAGGCGAGGCGAATACCATCAAGTACTTCGTCAACACCACGTTCAACTACCCGACCATGGCCGAGGCCTATCGCGTCGCGGCGTTCGACGGGCTCAACCGGCTTTTTTGAGCGGCTCCGGCCGGTGGCCTGAGCCGGTCGGAGACTCCAGCGATTCCCGGGGGTGGCGCTGGCCGAACCGGGAAAGTCTGTGATCAGGTAGGTAAGGTGGGACAGCCGTAAGGGCTGCACCGCCGTCGCGCCTCAGGTAGTGCTGCTGGCTCGTGCATGACCTCTTGGGTGAGTTTTGCGTTACCTTTTGACGCCCGTTCGGGATGTTCCGAGAGTGGCTACCGCCACCCCGGGGAAATCGGTGATGAGGCTATCCGCGCCGAAATCGGCGAGTCGACGCATCAGCGCCGGCTCGTTTACGGTCCAGACGGACACATGCAAACCCTGTTGCTGGGCCTTCGCCAGACGCTCGGGAGTGCACAGCGTCCATTTCAACGCGAGCAGGTCACAACCATAGTGGCGTGCAACCTTCAGCGGATCGAGCCAGGCGTATTCGGCGACCAACCCGCGGGAGATTGCCGGGGCCAGGCGCTTCAGCGCCCGCAGGACTTCACGTGAACTCGAGGTTACCGTGATCCGGTCGAGCAGTTGATGGCGCTCAGCTAGCGCCTTGATCGCCAGTACCGTCCGCGCCGCTCGATCTCGCGATGCGCTTTTGACCTCCAGCTGCCAATGCTCGAATGCGCAATTCTCGAACAACTCGGACAGCCTTGGAATCGGACAAGGCTGCTTCCAGCCGGGCCCGCCGAGACGCGCATCGTAGCCGGCCAATTCTTCTGCCGAATGCTGGGCGACCTTGCCGCGCCGGCCGGTGGTGCGTTTGAGCGTCGGATCGTGGATGACCATCAGCTCGCCGTCACGGGACAGGTGCAGGTCCAGCTCACAACGACTTACGCCGTGCTGCAGACATTGCTGGAAGCTCGTGAGGGTATTTTCCGGTGCTTCACCTTTGGCGCCACGATGGCCGTAGATCAGGGTCACGGTAGGGACTGCTCCTGTGCAGTGATGGGGCGGTGATGGCGCACGCTGTTGATCACTCGCTCGTTCTCGAAATAGACCGAAAATTCACGATAATCCCAGCGAGTGATCGGTGGTTTGCCTACAGTTGGATGCTCTTCATCGGCCAGGCCGAAGTGTTCCAGCACGCGATTTTTGTGCTCGCCGCGGGCGGGCATGTCGATCGTTGGTGTGCCTTGCGTGCCGATCGGAATGTGCAGTTGCTCGGCGAGTGACGACTGGCTGAGCGTAAACAGGAGAAGAAGGGCGGGCAGGCGCAGCATTGGGTCAGCTTCCTTGTTGATGATCTCGGGCCAGGCGTCGTTGCAGCGCCTGTTTCTGCAGGATATGCCGGGCCAGCAATTGTCGCTGTGCATCAGTCAGCGCTTCGAACTCGGTCCCCAGCTGGTAGTCGCCCTTATCAAGCGCCGCGCAATGGGTCACCCTGGCCTGTAGCGTCAGCCCCAGCGCCTGTGGCAGCAGTACCAGCCTGAGGGTAAGGAGTGTCCCCAGTTCAACGGGTACATCATGGGCGAAGCTGACGCCACCCTCGGAAAGCACCACTGGACGCGCCGGGCCGATTTCTTTGAGCAGGTCCTGGGCAAGGGCCTGGCCGATGAGTTCGATGCGCTTGTTCTGCACCTTCAGGTAGTTGGCCAGGGTGCGGTTGCCTTCGGCGATCTGGCGCAGCAGGTGCTGGGCTTCGAAATCCAGCTGATGCAGTTCGGCGAGTAGGTCGAACAGCTGTGGTGATGCGCCGTCGGTAGAACGGTCCGGTGTGGGTGGGATGATTTCCAGTGCGATCCGATCGTCGATACGGTAGTATTCGCGGCGTTCTTCAATCTCTTGTGTCGGCATGGCGAGCCCCGGTCAGCAGTGATTTTCAGAGTGTAACAGGGCCCAGGCAGCGCCAGCCGCATGCTCGTTTCCTACCTCGCCAGCGAACCCGTCGATCTATGTTCAGACCGCTGTCCGTGTTCATCGGAGCGCGCTACACCCGCGCCAAACGTCGCAGCCTCTTCGTTTCCTTCATTTCGCTGACCTCCATGATCGGACTCGCGCTTGGCGTGCTGGTGATGATCGTCGTGTTATCGGTAATGAATGGTTTCGATCACGAGATGCGCACCCGCGTGCTTGGCATGGTGCCGCACGCCACCATCGAAAGCGCGGTACCAGTGGACGACTGGCAGGGGCTGGGCGAACAGCTTTCTCGTCATCCACAGGTCAGTGCTGTAGCGCCGTTCATTCAGATGCAAGGGTTGCTGACGCATCAGGGGCAGGTCTCCAAGATTCTGATCAACGCAGTAGATCCGCAGGTCGAGCCCAAAGTCTCGATCATCGATCGATTCTTCCGCGAAGGTGCGCTCGCGGACCTCGCGCCCGGCGAGTTCGGCATCGTGATCGGTGACAAGGCCGCTCAGAAGCTCGGAGTGGGCGTAGGGGACAAGATTACCTTCGTCGCGCCGGAAGTGACCGTGACGCCCGCCGGGATGTTCCCACGCATGAAACGTTTCACCGTGACTGGCATCTTCCACGTCGGGGCGGGCGAGATCGACGGCTACGTGGCGCTGGCTAATATTGCCGATCTCGCACGCCTGCACCGCTGGAAGCCGGGGCAGGTCCAGGGGTTGCGTCTGCGCTTCGACGATTTGTTCCAGGCGCCGCGGATTGCCTGGGAGCTGGCCGGCCAGTTGGACGGCGATTTCTACTCGCGAGACTGGACGCGGACCCACGGCAACCTCTATCAGGCGATTCGCATGGAGAAGGCGATGATCGGCCTGCTGCTACTGCTGATCGTTGCGGTGGCCGCATTCAACATCATCTCCACGCTGGTCATGGTGGTTACCGACAAACGTGGTGACATCGCCATCCTGCGCACGCTCGGCGCGACACCACGCCAGATCATGGCGATCTTCATGGTACAGGGCACCGTGATCGGTGTGGTCGGGACGCTGCTCGGGGCGGTGCTGGGCATTCTTGCAGCACTCAACATCAGCGGCTGGATCGCTGCCTTGGAGCGCCTTATCGGACACAAATTTCTCAGTGCCGATGTGTATTTCATCGACTACCTGCCGTCGCGACTGATGGCCGCGGATGTGATCCAGGTATGCGTCGCCGCGTTGGTCCTGAGCTTTCTCGCTACCCTGTATCCGGCCTGGCGCGCCGCGCGTACGCAGCCGGCAGAGGCGCTTCGTTATGAGTGAAATGGCTATGAATGAGCTGTCTTCCGAAGATCGCGCGGTGCTCAGTTGCCGCAACCTGGGCAAGCGCTACGAGCAAGGACCGGAGTCGGTCGATGTGCTATCGGGACTGCAGCTGGAGCTTTTTCCCGGACAGCGCGTGGCGATAGTCGGCAGTTCCGGCTCCGGCAAGAGCACGCTGCTGAACCTGCTGGGCGGGCTGGACACGCCGAGTCACGGCAGCGTCTGGCTGGCCGGCGAAGAGTTGTCGGCGCTCAACGAGAAGGAGCGTGGGTTGCTACGCAACCGTGCGCTGGGCTTCGTCTACCAGTTCCATCATCTGTTGCCGGAATTCACGGCACTGGAAAACGTCTGCATGCCATTGCTCATAGGCAAGGTGGCGATCCCGGAGGCGCGCGCGCGCGCAAGCGAATTGCTGACGCGCGTCGGCCTGGGGCACCGGCTGGAGCACAAACCGGCCGAGCTCTCCGGCGGCGAACGCCAGCGCGTGGCGATTGCGCGAGCGCTGGTGAATCGTCCGGCTCTGGTGCTGCTCGATGAGCCTACCGGCAATCTCGACCATCACACTGCTCAGGGTATCCAGGATCTGATGCTCGAACTGAGCACATCGCTGCGCACTGCATTTCTGGTGGTTACCCATGACCGTCAGCTAGCTGCGCAGATGGATCAAATCCTGCGCCTGGAAGACGGCCGGTTGGTGGCCGAATAATGTTCCGTCCACTGAGTGTCTACATCGGTAGCCGTTACACGCGGGCCAAGCGGCGCAATCATTTCATCTCGTTCATCTCCCTGACCTCACTGATCGGTCTGGCGCTGGGAGTGCTGGCGATGATCCTGGTGCTCTCGGTGATGAACGGCTTCCAGCGCGAGATGAGTTCGCGAATCCTTGGCATGGTGCCGCATGCCACGGTCTTCGGTACACAGCCGCTGGATGATTGGCGCGCCTTGCGGCAGCGGTTGCAGATACATCCTGAGGTGTTGGCCGGTGCGCCGTTGACACAGCTCGAAGGCATGCTGTCGTACAAGGGCAGCATGCAGCCGATACAGGTCAATGGCATCGAGCCGCAGGCCGAGGCTGGTGTGTCGATCGCTGCTACACGAATGGTCGCGGGCCGCCTCGATGACCTTAAGCCGGGCGAGTTCGGGGTGATTATCGGCATGATCACTGCGCGGCGCTTTGGGCTCTCGGTGGGGGACAAGCTGACGCTGATCGTGCCCGAAGTCAGCTCTACGCCCGGTGGGATTACCCCGCGTATGCAGCGTCTGAACGTGGTCGGTGTGTTCAAGGTTGGCGCAGACCTCGACGGCAGCCTGGCAATGATTCATCGCAGCGATGCTGCACAGATCCAACGCTGGCAGCCAGAGCAGGTGCAGGGTGTGCGGGTCAAGCTTGTCGATCTTTACCGCGCGCCGCAGGTGGCCGAGCAGCTGCTGGCTTCGCTGGGCGACGCTTATCGTGCCGAGGACTGGTCGCATACGCAGGGCAGTCTGTTCAGTGCGATGAAGATGGAGAAGACCATGATCGGTGTGCTGCTGATGCTGATCGTGGCGGTGGCCGCGTTCAATATCATCGCCACGCTGATCATGGTGGTTGCCGACAAGCGGGCGGACATCGCGATCCTTCGCACTCTGGGCGCAACGCCCCGGCAGATCATGGCGATCTTCATGGTGCAAGGCAGCCTCATCGGCTTCAGCGGTACGCTGATCGGTATCGTGCTCGGCGTACTCGGCGCGCTGAACGTGAGCGGACTAGTCGGTTGGCTGGAGCGCGTGACCGGCCAGCACATCTTCAGCTCCGATGTGTATTTCATCAGCACGTTGCCGTCGGAACTGCGCTGGGAAGATGTCGCGATCGTTGCGCTGGTGACGCTGAGTCTGAGCTTTCTGGCAACCCTCTATCCGGCCTGGCGCGCTGCGCAGACTCAGCCAGCCGAGGCGTTGCGCTACGAATGACGCCGGCGCTCAGCGCCGGTCATTCTGCCGCTTGCGCCAGTTGCGACCGACCCACCAGCGCCAGTACCCCTGCGTACCGGCGTAGCCGAGCAGCGCAAAGCCGATCGCCATGACCAGCGAACCGAGGTAGAGCGGCTGCCAGTTGCTCTGCAGCAGCTGAGTTACCCACGCCAGGCTCAGCTCATCGGGCATGTTGACCGCAGGCGTATCCATCAGCCAGGCGCCCACCTTGTAGTTGCAATAGAACACCGGCGGCATTGTCAGCGGGTTGGTCAGCCAGACCAGGCCGATGGCGATCGGCAGGTTGGCCCTGGCCGGCAGAGCGCAGATCGCCGCCGCGAGCATCTGCATGGGCATGGGAATAAGCGCCCAGAACAGGCCGATGGCCATTGCCCGGGATACCGAGTGGCGATTGAGATGCCATAGGTTGGGATCGTGAATCAGCGCGCCGAGAAAACGCAGGGACTTGTTAGTCTTGATGCGATCAGGATGCGGCATGTAGCGTTTGAAGAAACGACGCGGCATGAAGGTTCTCTGGCGGGCTGAGCTTGTCGATTATGCCCCTATTTTGATGGTCGCGCCGACAGTAGTTTTGTCACATAAGTTCTATTGCCGCCGCGCGAAAATGCGGCGAGCGTTCCGGTATTTCTTTGGAAAGGATTCCGAGGAGGATCGACGATGCGTGCAGGGATGCTGGCATTGGCCGTCGGCTTGGTTTTACCGCGTTTCTCTCCGGAGCTGCCGGCGTCGTGGGAACTGTTAACCCTGGCGATGCTGGGTATGGTCTGCGCGCTGCGTCCCGGCTGGCGCCCGCTGGCGTGCTTCTGCGCAGGCCTGCTCTGGGCGTGCATCCACTTCCAGACCGCGTTGGCCGAGCGGCTGCCGGTCGAACTGGACGGGCGCACGTTCTGGCTCGAGGGGCAGGTAGTCGGGCTGCCTGATGTTCGTGGCGATGTGGTGCGCTTCGAGCTGACCGATATCCAGTCGCGGCATGTCGGGTTGCCGTCGCGCCTGCGTTTGGCTTGGTACGACGGCCCGCCTCTACGGGGTGGTGAGCGCTGGCGGCTGGCGGTGCGGCTTAAGCGTCCATCAGGGATGGTCAATCCGCAATCATTCGATTACGAGGCTTGGCTGCTGGCGCGCGGCATCGGGGCAACCGGTTCGGTCAAGGCTGGTGAGCGCCTGCAGGCTGCCGCCGGCGCGGGTGGCTGGCGTGACCGATTGCGCAGTCGGCTGATGGCAATCGACGCACAGGACCGGCAGGGCGCCATCGCAGCATTGGTGGTGGGGGACAGTTCGGGGTTGTCTGCGGCTGACTGGCGAGTGTTGCAGGACACCGGCACGACCCATCTGATGGTCATCTCCGGCCAGCATGTCGGCATGCTGGCCGGGCTTGTCTATGGAATGGTTGCGCTGCTGGCGCGCCTTGGTTGGTGGCCGCGGAGTCTGCCCTGGTTGCCTTGCGCGTGTGCGGCTGCGCTCGTCAGTTCACTTGGCTATGGTTGGCTGGCGGGTTTCGAGGTGCCTGTACAGCGTGCCTGCATGATGGTCGCGGTGGTGTTGCTATGGCGACTGCGCTTCCGTCAGTTGCGCATCTGGCTACCGTTGCTGATCGCTCTTGACGGTGTGCTGTTGCTGGATCCTCGAGCGAGTCTGCAGGCCGGATTCTGGCTATCGTTCGGCGCCGTTGCATTGTTGGCACTGGTTTTCTCCGGGCGTCTGGGGCGCTGGTCGTGGTGGCAAACCCTACCGCGTGCACAGTGGGCGATGCTGCTGGGGCTGTTGCCGTTGATGCTTGCGCTGGGTCTGCCCGTCAGCGCGAGCGGGCCGCTGGCCAATCTACTGGCAGTGCCCTGGGTCGGCCTGACGGTGCCGGTCGCGCTGCTGGGAACATTGCTGTTGCCCTTGTCGGGAGTAGGCGAAGGCCTGTTGGGGCTGACGGGTTGGTCGCTGTCGATGCTGTTCCAGGTGCTGTCAGTTATTGCTAGCTGGCAGCCGGCTTGGTTCGCCGCAGGCTTGCCGAGCTGGGCTTGGTTGCTGGTTGCGCTGGGGGCAACGGTCCTGTTGTTGCCGGCCGGTGTCCCGCTGCGCGCGCTGGGCGTGCTGCTCTTGCTGCCGTTGCTGTGTCCGCCGCAGCAGGCCCCGGCCGTCGGGCGTGCACAGGTCTGGGTTTTCGACGTGGGGCAGGGGCTGTCCGTGCTGGTGCGTACTCGGGCTCACGCATTGCTCTACGATGCCGGACCGCGGCGCGGTGATTTCGATACCGGCGAGCGAATCCTGTTTCCCTCCCTGCGCCGGTTGGGTGTCGGTCGTCTGGACCTGCTATTGGTCAGTCATGCCGACAACGATCATGCCGGTGGTGCCGAGGCCGTACAACGCCTGCAGGGGGCGCAGCGGGTGCTCAGTGGCGAGCCTGCGCAGCTGCCCCCATCACTGCAGGCGGAACTCTGCGATTCATCGCAGGCCTGGCAGTGGGACGGCGTGCGCTTTGACCTCTGGCGCTGGCCGCAAGCGGCGGATGGCAACCAGTCGTCCTGCGTGCTGATGATCGAGGCCAGTGGCGAGCGCATGCTGCTGACCGGTGATATTGACACGCTCGCGGAGCGGGCCCTTGTGCAAAGCGGCAGACCCGTAGGAGCGCAGTGGCTGTTGCTGCCCCACCATGGCAGCAACAGTTCTTCGTCGCCCCCGTTCCTCGCGGCGGTGCGCCCGAGCGCCGCACTGATCTCGCGCGGCCGCCACAATGCCTTCGGTCATCCGCACCCGGCGGTGCTTGAGCGGCTCGGTTCCCGCGACGTTCGCTTATACGATACTGCTGCAACCGGTGCGCTTAAGGTTGAATTGGGGACGTTCGGCGCGGCGCAGGGTTTACGCGAGCAGCGACGATTCTGGCGGGAAAAATGAGAACGGCGACGGTCGGCGGCCTGGTGACCCTATGCTAGAGTGGCGCCACTTTTCCGAGGGGGATTCATCTCGTGTGGGAGCTGGTCAAAGCAGGTGGCTGGATAATGCTGCCGATCATCCTGTGTTCAATCGTCGCGGCCGCGATCATCGCCGAGCGACTGTGGACGTTGCGACCGAGTCGCGTCACACCTCCGCATCTGCTCGGCCAGGTGTGGAAATGGATCAAGGACAAGAAGCTTAGTAACCAGAAGCTCAAGGAGCTGCGCGCCGACTCGCCCCTGGGCGAGATACTCGCGGCAGGCCTGGCCAACTCCAAACGTGGTCGCGAGATCATGAAAGAGTGCATCGAAGAAGCTGCCGCCCGGGTAGTGCACGATCTTGAGCGTTATCTCAACGCGCTTGGCACGATCGCGGGTATCGCTCCGTTGCTCGGACTGCTCGGCACCGTGCTGGGCATGATCGAGATCTTCAGTGCCTTCATGGGCTCGGGCATGGCCAACGCGCCATTGCTGGCAGGCGGTATCGCCAAAGCGCTGATCACCACTGCGGCCGGTCTCATGGTGGGCATCCCGGCTTTGTTCTTCCACCGTTTTCTCCAGCGTCGAGTCGACGAGCTGGTGGTCGGCATGGAGCAGGAGGCGATCAAGCTCGTCGAGGTGGTGCAGGGCGATCGCGACGTCGATCTGGGTGACGAGGGCAAGGCGTGAAGTTCCGGCGCAAACCGCGGGAGAACGTCGAAATCGGTCTGGCCCCCTTGATCGACGTGGTGTTCATCCTGCTGCTGTTCTTCGTTGTCACGACCACCTTCACCCGCGAGACGCAACTCAAGGTGGATCTGCCCGAGGCTGCCAGCGGCACACCGCCTCAGGAAAGCGAGATAAAGCAGCTGGAAGTCGTCATCGATGTGGATGGCAATTACTCGCTCAACGGCAAGGCTTTGCTCAAGAGTGACCTGAACTCGCTGATGGCGGCACTGAACAAGGAGTCGGAGGGTGACAGCAGTCTGCCGATGATCATCAGTGCCGACGGCAAGACGCCGCACCAAGCTGTGATTACGGCAATGGATGCAGCCGGCAAGCTGGGCTTCTCGCATCTGCGCATCACCACCGTCGAGGCGCAGGCAGCGCCCTGATGTCGTTTATCGAGCGTCTCCAGCACGCCTGGTATCAAGGGCATCCGGCATTGACGCTGCTGGCACCGCTGGAGGCGATCTATCGCTGGGTGGTCGCTCGCAAGCGCCAGCGCTTTCTCGCGGGACGGGCCCAAGCCTACCGGGCTCCCGTGCCGATCATCGTGGTCGGCAACATCACTGTAGGTGGCACCGGCAAGACGCCGCTAATCCTCTGGTTGATCGAGCACTGCCGTGCACAAGGCATTCGGGTTGGAGTGGTCAGTCGTGGTTATGGCGCGACACCGCCGACGCTGCCGTGGCGGGTACGGCCGGAGCACTCAGCGAGCGAGGCGGGCGATGAGCCGTTGCTCATCGTGCAGCGTACCACCGTGCCACTGATGATCGATCCCGACCGCGCACGTGCGGTGCGAGCGTTGCTGGAAGCTGAGCCGCTGGACCTGATCCTCTCCGACGACGGCCTGCAGCACTACGGTCTGGCAAGAGATCTCGAGCTGGTGTTGGTCGACGCTGCCCGTGGCCTTGGCAATCGCCGCTGTCTTCCGGCCGGGCCGCTGCGTGAGCCCGTTGAGCGCCTGCAGGACGTGGATGCTGTGTTGCTCAATGGTGCTGCTGCAGACGAGACCGCAGGGTACGCCTTCTGCCTGCAACCATCGGCGTTGATCGAGCTGCGGAGTGGCGAATTCCGGCCGCTCGACCATTTTCCAGCGGGGCAGTCGTTGCACGCCGTCGCTGGTATCGGCAACCCGCAGCGTTTCTTCGCCACGCTTGAGACGCTACACTGGCGCCCGATTCCGCATCCCTTCGCCGATCACGCCGCCTATAGTCCGGAGCAGCTGAGGTTCACTCCCGAGTTGCCGCTGGTAATGACCGAGAAGGATGCGGTGAAATGCCGGGCGTTCGCGCCCTCAGGCTGGTTCTACCTGCAAGTTCAGGCCGCGCCTTCGCCGGCGTTCATTGCCTGGTTGGATGGCCAGCTGGCTCGTTTGCTGCCTGATCACATATAAGCCGTCCGATCTGCAGGTGCAGTCGGCCGCTTCCAAGGACTGCGCATGGATACCAAACTTCTCGATATTCTGGCCTGCCCCCTGTGCAAGGGGCCGCTGAAGCTGGCTGACGACAAAACCGAGCTGATCTGCAAGGCTGACGGTCTGGCCTTTCCGGTGCGCGAAGGAATTCCGGTAATGCTGGAAAGCGAGGCCCGTACGCTTGACGTGGACGAGCGCTTGGACAAATGAGCATTGCTTATACCGTCGTTATTCCCGCGCGTTATGCCTCCAGCCGTCTTCCCGGCAAGCCTTTGCAGGAGATCGCGGGTAAACCGATGATCCAGTACGTCTGGGAACAGGCGCGCAAGAGCGCCGCCCAGCGGGTGGTGGTGGCTACCGATGACCAACGCATCCTCGACGCCTGTGCCGGCTTTGGCGCCGAGGCGGTGCTGACACGAGTCGAGCACAACTCCGGGACTGACCGCTTGGCTGAAGTGGCGAACCTGCTTGGGCTGGCGGCCGATGCCATCGTGGTCAACGTACAGGGTGATGAGCCCTTGATTCCACCCGCGGTGATCGACCAGGTGGCGGCCAATCTGGCGGCGCACCCGGAAGCGGCGATGGCGACTCTGGCCGAACCATTTACCGATGCGGACACGTTGTTCAATCCCAACGCCGTCAAGGTGCTGGCGGACATCAATGGTCTGGCGCTGACCTTCAGCCGCGCGCCGCTACCCTGGGCACGAGATGCGTTTGCCGAGCGCCGCGATGTGCTGCCGACCGACGTTCCTTACCGCCGCCATATCGGCATTTATGCTTATCGTGCTGGTTTCCTGGCGAATTTTGTCGCCTGGGGGCCCTGTTGGCTGGAGAACACCGAGTGTCTGGAGCAGTTGCGTGCGCTCTGGCACGGCCAGCGCATTCACGTGGCTGATGCTGTCGAATCGCCGCCAGCTGGCGTGGATACGGCGGAAGACCTGGAGCGAGTCCGGCGTTTGCTGGGGCATTGAGCATGAAGGTGTTGTTCGTCTGCATGGGCAATATCTGCCGCTCGCCGACTGCCGAAGGCGTCTTTCGCCAGCAGGTACAAGCGGCCGGGGTGCAAGCGCTCGTCGAGATCGACTCGGCCGGTACCGGGGACTGGCACGTGGGCAAAATGCCGGATCGTCGTGCCTGTCTGGCAGCGAAAAGCCGTGGTTACGACATCGGGGCGTTGCGCGCGAGACAGGTTGCTCCGGAGGATTTCGAGCGCTTCGATCTGATCCTTGCCATGGATCACGATAATCTGGCGCATCTGCAAGCGTTGCGCCCGGTGGGTGCGCGTGCCGAACTGGATCTGTTCCTGCGCCGCTATGGTGTGGGTGGCGATGTCGTGCCGGATCCGTACTACGGTGGTACGGACGGTTTCGAACAGGTACTGGACCTAATCGAACAAGCGTCGCAATCGCTCCTCGATGAAGTTCTGGAGCGCCTGTGACCCTGCAGATCAAGGAGCAACGTTCGCTCAAGGCCTTCAACACCTTTGCCGTCGAGCAGCGGGCGCGCCTGTTCGCCGAGGCGCACAGCGATGCCGAGGTGCGGGAAGCGCTAGCGTTGGCGACGCAACGCGGGCTGCCACTGCTAGTGCTCGGTGGTGGCAGCAACCTGCTGCTGACACGCGACGTCGAGGCGCTAGTGCTGCGTATGGCCAGCAGCGGCAAGCGCATTCTCACGGAGCGGGACGGTAGTGTTCTGCTCGAGGCCGAGGCGGGTGAGCCTTGGCATCCCTTCGTGCTCTGGACGCTGCAGCAGGGACTGATGGGGCTGGAGAATCTCAGCTTGATTCCCGGAACCGTTGGGGCAGCGCCGATCCAGAACATCGGTGCCTATGGGGTGGAAATCAAGGACACGCTGGCCGGTATCACTGCGCTGGATTGCGAGACTGGCGAATTGCGCGACTTCACTCCGCAGGAGTGCGCCTTTGCCTACCGCGACAGCGTGTTCAAGCACCTGCCGGGGCGCTACGTCATCCTGCGGGTGCGCTTCCTGCTGCAGCGGCAGGCGCCCTTGCATTTGGAGTACGGACCCATCCGCCAGCGCCTGGCAGAGCAGGGAATCGAGGTACCGACAGCGCAGGATGTCAGTCGAGCCGTTTGCGCCATTCGTAGTGAAAAGCTGCCGGATCCGTGCGTACTGGGCAACGCCGGCAGCTTCTTCAAGAACCCACTAGTACCGCAGGCGTTGGTCGATCGATTGCGGAGCCAGTACCCGGGCCTGGTGGTCTATCCGCAAGCGGGCGATCAGGTCAAACTCGCCGCCGGTTGGTTGATCGAGCAAGCGGGTTGGAAGGGCTTTCGAGAAGGCGATGCCGGCGTCCACGGTCTGCAGGCGCTGGTTCTGGTCAATCACGGTCACGCCACAGGTGAGCAGCTGTTGCGGCTGGCTCGACGCATCCAGGCGGATATCGCTTCGCGGTTCGAGGTCGAGCTGGAGATCGAGCCGAACGTCATCTGAGGCGACTGTCTTAGTTGAGCTCAGTCGATTTTTGGTTCGAAACTTTCCGCCTGCGCCATTTGCCACATCCGGGGGTAGAAGTCGCCCTGCAGGTTATCGGCAAGCAACTCCCCGGGTTCGAGGAAGGTGTGCAGCTGCGAAAATAGCTTGATCTCGGTAGCTGACATCCTGCGCACCAGATGCTTGGCTTCCAGCTGTTCAGGATGCGACAGACCCGCAGCCGCAAGCATCTCGGACAGCGCCTTCAGGGTGTTGCGATGAAAGTTGTAAACCCGTTGCGCTTTGTCCGGTACCACGAGCGCGCGCTGCCGCAGGGGATCCTGGGTGGCAACGCCGGTGGGGCATTTGTTGGTGTGGCACGACTGCGACTGAATACAGCCGATGGCGAACATGAAGCCACGTGCCGAGTTGGCCCAGTCGGCACCGATGGCTAGCACGCAGGCGATATCGAAGGCGCTGACGATCTTGCCGCTGGCGCCCAGTTTGATGTGGTCGCGCAGGTTCAGCCCCACCAGGGTGTTGTGTACGAATAGCAGTCCTTCGCGCAGTGGTACGCCGATGTGGTTGGTGAACTCCAACGGTGCGGCGCCAGTGCCGCCTTCCTTGCCGTCGATGACGATGAAGTCCGGCAGGATTCCGCTCTTGAGCATTGCCTTGGCAATCGCCATGAATTCCCAGGGATGACCCAGACACAGCTTGAAACCCACTGGTTTGCCGCCGCTTAACTCGCGCAACTGAGCGAGGAAGGTTAGCAGCTCAAGTGGTGTGGAGAAGCTGCTGTGGCTAGCCGGCGAGACGCAGTCTCTGTCCATAGGGATGCCGCGGGTCGCGGCGATCTCGGCGGTGATTTTGTGCTTGGGCAGAATGCCGCCGTGGCCGGGCTTGGCACCCTGGCTGAGCTTCACTTCGATCATCTTCACTTGCGGATCTTGCGCCTGGCGCGCGAAACGCACCGGGTCGAAGCGCCCCTGCTCGTCGCGACAGCCGAAGTAACCGCTTCCCAGCTCCCAGATCAGGTCGCCGCCATGCTCGCGGTGATACTGGCTAATGCTGCCTTCACCAGTGTCGTGAGCGAAACCACCGAGCTTGGCGCCTTGATTCAGGGCTCGAATCGCGTTCGCGCTGAGCGAGCCGAAGCTCATCGCCGAAATGTTGAAGATCGATGCGGAGTAGGGCTGGTGGCATTGTGGGCCGCCCACCGTGACACGAAACCCTTGGGGGTCGCTATGCGGTGCGGTTCGGATGGAATGCCCGATGAACTCGAAGCCGGCGCCGTAGACATCGGCCAAGGTGCCGAAGGGTTTGTCGGCAGCCTCGTTCTTCGCGCGGGCATAGACCAGTGAGCGTTGCGCGCGAGAGAACGGTAGTGGATCGCTGTCGTTCTCCAGGAGGTACTGGCGGATCTCTGGGCGGATGGTTTCGATCAGATAGCGCAGGTTGCCGAGGATTGGATAATTGCGGCGAATCGCTTGCTTGGGTTGCAGCAGGTCGAGCGTGCCGATGGCGCTGAGTAGCGCAGTAATCAGGGTCAATCCCCAGACCTGCTCGAGCCAGGGAAGGCTGAGCAAGGTAAATGACACGCAGAACGCATAGAAGGCATAGCGGTTCATCAGCGACAGGTTCATCGGCATCCTTGTGTCTGTGTCTGTGTCTGTGTCTGTGTCTGTGTCTGGCAGCGCAGGGACGGGATGTTGCGCCTGCTAGCAGGATACTGGCAATTGCTCCTTTGGTCGGCTGAGCGCTTTGGGGCGGCGTCGAAAGCGGTTCGGCAATAAAAAAGGGACGCCGAGGCGTCCCTTTTTCCTTATCGCTGCGGATCAGGCTTGAGGCTTGTCCTTGCTGTCCTGCTCGCTTTCCTGTGTGACCTCGCTTTGCTCAGGCGCTACAGGACGTTCTTCTTCGGCAGCCGGTTTGACTGCCTCGCCTGTCTCTTCGGTCTCGCTGGACGCAATAATTTCTGGTTCCAAGCGCTCCTCAGTCTGAGCGGCAGCATCCGATTGTTCATCGGGCTGCTGCTCGGCAGCAGCGGCTGGCTCCGCGGCAACGATCTCCGGGGCGGCCGGTGGCTGCTGTGCAGCAGATTGAGCCTCACGTGCCGCTTGTTGTTCCGCTGCGGCGGCTTCCTGTGCCAGGCGCTCGGCTTCACGCTGACGGCGACGAACCTCGCGCGGATCGTTGGGTGCACGACCGCTTGGCTTGGCTGCGGCGGCTGGTTGCTCAATGAGCGCTTCTGCTGGCACCGGCTCGGTTTCCGGCGCTTCGGGTGCTGCTACCGCGACTTCGACGGTGGCCGGCGGCTGCTCTTCGCTGGCTGCCGGGAGTTCGATCGGCGCTTCGGGCTTCGCTTCCTCTGCGACCACGGCGGCCTCGACGGCAGTCGGGGCTACGATGGTCGTGCTTGGTTCGGTCGCAATGTCGGTCGGCATCTCGGCCTGAGGCGCAGCTTCGACATTGGCAACGATAGCGGCAGTCGTGGCAGCCACCGCAATCTCTTCGGTTTTCACCGGTGCATTGCTTTCATCGACGTCGGCGATTTCATTGCCATCGGCATCACGCTGACGCTCGCGGCGATTGCTGCGTCGGCGCTGACCGCGCGAACGGCGACGTGGGCGCTCGCCATCGGTGGTCTCCTGGCCTTCTTCCGCGCTCTCGTCGGTCTGCTGCAGCTCTTCCTCGCTCGGGATCTGCTCCGCGCGTGGCTTGCGTTCCTCGCGCGGTTGGCGCGGCTTGCGTTCTACGAGCTCTTCGCTCGGCGTTTCCACTACAGGGGTTGTTTCGTCGATCGGGGCGCGCAGTTCGCGTTTACGCTCTTCGCGCGGCTGCCGCTCTTCACGCGGAGCGCGCTCGCGACGTGGCTGAGTCTCCGGAGCCTCGACCTGTTCGCGGGGCTTGCGCTCTTCGCGCGGCGGTCGTGGTTGGCGTTCCTCGCGTGGCTGGCGCTCTTCCCGAGGTTGGCGCTCCTCGCGGGCCTGACGCTCCTCACGTGGTTTGCGTTCCTCGTCGCGACCGCGGCCGTCGCGGCGACGATTCTGTTGACGTCCGCTGCGACGCTCGTCATTGCGCTGTGGGCGGCTTGGGGTCGGCTTGGACGCGACCTCAACTGTCGGCTTCTGCTCTTCCTGCTTGCCGGCAAACAAGCCGACCAGCGATTTGATCAAGCCTTTGAACAGGCTTGGCTCCGGCGCGACGGCAGGGGCGGCGGCGGGTGCCTCGGCAGCAGCGACTGGTGTCGGTGCGGGCGCGCTACGTTGCGGTGCGGTCTTGACGGCGGCTTCCTGGCGTACCAGCGTCCGGGTCGAACTGACCGGCTGGACCTCTTCGGCCTCGCTGTGGCTCATCTCGTAGCTGGCTTGGCCGGCAACAATCTCAGGGCTGTCGTCGCGCAGTCGCTGAACTTCGAAGTGCGGTGTTTCCAGATGGTCGTCCGGCAGAATGAAGATGCGCGCACGGGTGCGCAGTTCGATCTTGGTAATCGCGTTGCGCTTTTCGTTGAGCAGGAATGCTGCAACCTGGAACGGCACGCGGGCCCGCACCTCGGCAGTGCGGTCCTTGAGCGCTTCTTCTTCGATCAGACGCAGAATCGCCAGCGACAGCGATTCGACGTCGCGAATGATGCCCTGGCCATTGCAGCGTGGGCAGACGATGCCGCTGGTTTCGCCAAGAGAAGGGCGCAGGCGCTGACGGGACATCTCCAGCAGGCCGAAGCGCGAGATGCGGCCGACCTGGATGCGTGCACGGTCAGCTTCCAGTGCTTCGCGCATCTTCTCTTCGACGGCGCGTTGGTTCTTGGCTGGCGTCATGTCGATGAAGTCGATGACGATCAGGCCGCCAATGTCGCGCAGACGCAGTTGGCGGGCGATTTCTTCGGCGGCCTCCAGGTTGGTCTGCAAAGCGGTTTCTTCGATGTCGCCGCCTTTGGTGGCGCGCGCCGAGTTGATGTCGATGGACACCAGTGCTTCGGTCGGGTCGATCACGATCGAGCCGCCAGAAGGCAGCTTCACTTCGCGCTGGAACGCGGTTTCGATCTGGCTCTCGATCTGGAAGCGGTTGAACAGTGGGACCGAGTCCTCATACAGCTTGATCTTGCTGGCGTACTGGGGCATCACCTGCTGGATGAAGCTCAGCGCCTCGTCCTGAGCCTCGACGCTGTCGATCAGTACTTCGCCAATGTCCTGACGCAGGTAGTCGCGGATGGCGCGGATGATGACGTTGGATTCCTGATAGATCAGGAACGGGGCGGCGCGGTCCTGCGATGCCTCCTTGACCGCCGTCCACAGCTGTAGCAGGTAGTCGAGGTCCCACTGCAGTTCTTCGCTGGAACGGCCCAGGCCTGCGGTACGGACAATGAGTCCCATGTCGGCGGGCACGTTGATGCCGTTGAGGGCTTCGCGTAGTTCATTGCGCTCTTCGCCTTCGATGCGACGCGAGATGCCGCCAGCGCGCGGATTGTTCGGCATCAGCACCAGATAGCGACCGGCAAGGCTGATGAAGGTGGTAAGCGCAGCGCCCTTGTTGCCGCGCTCTTCCTTCTCGACCTGGACGATGACTTCCTGGCCTTCGCGCAGGACGTCCTTGATGTTCACCCGGCCTTCGGGCGCCTTGCTGAAGTATTCGCGGGAAATCTCTTTGAGCGGTAGAAAACCGTGGCGCTCGGCGCCGAAATCTACGAAGGCGGCTTCGAGACTAGGCTCGACGCGCGTAATCTTGCCTTTGTAAATGTTGGCTTTCTTCTGTTCCCGGGCACCGGACTCGATGTCGAGATCGAACAGGCGCTGGCCGTCGACCAGTGCGACACGCAACTCTTCGGGCTGAGTTGCGTTAATTAGCATTCTTTTCATGTAGTACCGTCGGTTTCCGTAGCGTCCGGAAACGGCGTTCGGCACACACGACTCTCGCGGTCGGTGTCAGGTGAGTCAGGAATGGTTGTAAGGCACTCCAGTGTCCAGCGATGTGCGGCCAATTGGGCCGGCGTCGCGACGACATCTCCTGCTTGCTGTCTTGACAGCAGCAATGGTTCGGGAGGAGGAATCAGGCATCGGTAGCGGACGGAATGAAGCGTCTGTGAAAGCCTTTGCTACGCAATCCGATGCTCTGTGCATCTCCACCCAACACGCATACTTTGAAAATCGGGTGCCGCTCGCAGAATCCGGGGAGCGGGTTGTCGATTATCGCGATTCCCTAAAGGGGGCACGCATCATGTCTTCAAGGCTTGTTTCGCAACTTCACTACTGCTGAGGGAAGCTCCGTCGGACGGCCTCACGTCCTCGAGCATTTCTGCAGGTCCGGAATGGCGATATCGCTGGCATCCCTAGACCTGGCCGCTTTTGGCGGCGTTCGCGACTATAACAGCAATGTTTAAGTGCTTCAATTCCATGAAAATTGCTATGATGCCGCGATGACCAATACCCCCTCCCAGACCTCCGGTGTGCAAATACTCGAGGTCGCGCCGGAACTTGCCGGCCAGCGCATCGATAACTTCCTGCGTACCCAGCTCAGAGGCGTTCCGAAGACGCTGATCTATCGCATCCTGCGCAAAGGCGAGGTGCGGGTTAACAAGGGGCGGATCAAGCCTGAGTACAAGTTGCAGGCGGGAGATCTGGTGCGCGTGCCGCCGCTGCGCCTGGCTGAACGGGATGAGCCTGAGCCGCTTGCTCAGGGGCTGCTCGAGCGCCTTGAAGCGGCGATCGTCTATGAGGACAAGGCGCTGATCGTGTTGAATAAGCCGGCAGGTATCGCGGTGCATGGCGGCAGCGGACTTAGCTATGGCGTTATTGAAGCGTTACGGCAACTGCGGCCTGATGCTAAGGAGTTGGAGCTCGTCCATCGCCTGGATCGCGATACGTCGGGCCTGCTGATGGTTGCCAAGAAGCGCAGCATGTTGCGTCATTTGCACCAGGCGCTGCGTGGTGACGGTGTTGACAAGCGCTACATGGCGCTGGTACGTGGGCGGTGGGAGGCCTCTAAAAAGCAGGTCAATGCGCCGTTGCTGAAGAACACGCTGCGCTCCGGTGAGCGCATGGTTGAGGTGACTAGCGAGGGCAAGGAGGCGCTCACTCTGTTTCGCGTGCTGCGCCGTTTTGGTGATTTTGCCACGCTGGTTGAGGCTAAGCCGGTTACCGGACGAACCCATCAGATTCGCGTGCATGCGCGGCACGCTGGACACAGCATCGCCGGAGACAGCAAGTACGGCGATGAGGAGTTCACTCGAGCCATTCGCGAGTTGGGCGGCAAGAGGTTGTTCCTGCACGCCTATGCATTGCGTGTTCCGCTTCCAGATGGCGGTGAGCTGTCGCTCGAGGCGCCGGTGGATGAGATCTGGGCGCGCACGCTGGAGCGGCTGGGTGAATAGGTACGAGCTGCTGATTTTCGACTGGGACGGCACATTGGTCGATTCGATCGGGCGGATCGTTGAGTCGATGCAGGTTGCCGCTCGTGCCTGTGAGTTGCCGCAGCGTGATGAGGCTTCCCTTAAAGATATCATCGGCTTGGCGTTGCCCGAGGCGATTGCCACCCTTTATCCGCAATTGGCTGGTTCCTCCGTGGTTGAGGATTTTCGCCGCTACTACAGCGAGCACTATCTCGCGCTTGAAGCGCAGCCATCGCCACTATATCCCGGTGTGGCGGAGGTATTGCAGGCGTTTCGTGATCGTGGATATCTACTTGCGGTGGCCACGGGCAAGGGGCGGCTGGGGCTGAATCGCGTGTTGGCAGGGCGGGGTTGGGAGGCGTTCTTCGACGTCACGCGTTGTGCGGACGAGACTGCAAGTAAGCCCGATCCGCAGATGATCCACGAAATCCTCTGTCATTGTGGCAAGCGGCCGGAGCGGGCGCTGATGGTGGGCGATTCGGTATTCGATCTGCAGATGGCCCGGCATGCCGGCATCGATAGCGTGGCGGTTACGTATGGTGCGCAACCGGTCGAGGTCCTGCGGGGGTGTAAGCCGCGGTTGATGATCGACCGTTTTGCGGAGCTTGGTGCCTGGCTGGGCGCTGTGGATAGCTTTGAGGTGAGTGCATATGTCGGATGAATGGAAGGCGCCGGGAGTCGAGAGACCGGACGACCGTAGCAGTTGGAAGCTTCTAGAGAGAACCCTGCAGGCCGGCATTCAGGAGCAGCGGCGAGCCAGGCGCTGGGGCATTTTCTTCAAGCTGCTGACCTTCATCTACCTGTTCGGAGCCTTGGCGATGTTTTCGCCCACGTTGCAGTTCGGCAAGGATCGGGCTGCACGAGAGAGTCATACCGCGGTGATTAATGTGCGCGGAATGATTGCCGACGAAGAGTCAGCTAGCGCTGATAACGTGGTTGGCGCTCTGCGTGCAGCGTTCGAGGATGCCAATACTAAGGGCGTCATCTTGCGTATCAATAGCCCGGGTGGCAGTCCGGTGCAGTCGGGTTACATCTATGACGAGATTCGCCGGCTGCGTGGCGAATACCCGGCGATCAAGGTGTATGCGGTGATCACTGATCTCGGGGCGTCCGGTGCCTACTATATAGCCAGTGCGGCGGATGAGATCTACGCGGATAAGTCCAGTCTGGTGGGGTCCATTGGCGTGACGGCGGCGACGTTCGGTTTTGTCGAGACCATGGAGAAGCTGGGGGTGGAGCGGCGCGTATATACCTCGGGTGAGCACAAGGCCTTTCTCGACCCATTCCAGCCGGAAAAGCAGGAAGAGACCGAGTTCTGGCGCGAGGTGCTGGCAACCACGCATCGGCAGTTCATCGATAGCGTCAAGCTCGGGCGGGGCGATCGTTTGCAGGTCGCCGAACACCCTGAGTTGTTCTCCGGGTTGGTGTGGTCGGGTGAGCAGGCTTTGGAGTTGGGCTTGATCGATGGTCTGGGCAGTACCGCGCATGTTGCTCGCGAGGTGGTCGGCGAGCCGGAGCTTGTCGACTTTACCGTGAAGGAATCGACAATCGATCGCTTTACCAAGAAGCTTGGTGCTGGGGTTGCCGAGCGTCTTGCGCTGCTCGTTGGACTGCAGGGACCGGTGCTGCGATAGTGGCGCTGTATGCGGCGGACGCGTTAGGGAACCTTGATGCCCTCGGCCTGCAGCATGTCCACCAGGCGAATCAGTGGCAGGCCTACCAGGCTGGTAATGTCCTCGCCTTCAGTTGTGCGAAACAGGCAGATGCCAAGTCCTTCTGCTTTGAAGCTGCCTGCACAGTCGTAGGGTTGCTCGATTCGCAGATAGCGTTCTATGCGGTCTTCGTCCAGTTGGCGGAAGTACACCGTGAAAGGGATGCAGTCTACTTGGATGCGTCCGCTGCTGCTGTCGAGTAACGCCAGTCCGGTGTGGAAGCGGACGGCGGATCCGCTGGCGGCCGTCAGCTGCTGTTTGGCGCGTTCGAAAGTGTGGGGTTTGCCGAGGATGGTGTCGCCGAGCGCGGCGACCTGGTCGGAGCCAATGATCAGGTGGTTCGGGTGCTTTTCGGCGAGGGCTCGTGCCTTGCTTTCGGCGAGTCGGCGTGCCATATGTTCGGCGTGCTCGCCGGGCAGTGGTGTCTCATCGATATCCGGGGCGCAGCTATCGAAGGGTAGGTGCAGGCGCGAAAGCAATTCCTGGCGATATTGGGAGCTGGAAGCAAGAAGTAGGCGGCGCATGAATTCCTCCTATATATATGGAACGAATTCTATGCGTTTCGCTGATGGGAATGGGCGGATTTCCTTTGACAGCTAGGGAGTGCATCCCTAGAATGCCGCGCTTATGTTGAAAGGACCGATACCTCCGCACATTGATCCGCGCAAGCTCGCAGACCGGGCGGCTACCTTGGAAGGTGAGCTGCAATTGTCGCAGCTCACGCGGCTCGCTGATTCTCTCGAGGATGATCAGGGTGTGGTGCGCGCCAGTTTTGTTTTTGGGCGCGACGAGCAGCGAACTGCGGTAATCCACAGTCGGCTCGATGTTGAAGTCAAAATGATTTGCCAGCGTTGCCTGGAGCAGGTTGTTCTGCCGATTCATAGCGAATGCGATTATGCCGTTGTGAATGAAGGTGCGAGCAGTCAGCACCTGCCTAAGGGCTATGATGTGCTGGAAGTGGGGGAGGATCCTCTGGATCTGCTGGCGCTGGTCGAGGACGAGCTGTTGCTCGCCCTGCCGATTGTTCCACTCCATGACCCTGAAATTTGCCAGCCGCCGGTTGGGCCGGATGAGCCTGAACCGAGTGAGGACGAGGTAACGCGGTCCAACCCGTTCAGCGTACTGGCGCAGTTAAAGCGTGACCCAAACGTTTAGGAGTTGATCCAAATGGCTGTTCAGCAGAACAAAAAATCCCGTTCCGCTCGCGACATGCGTCGTTCACATGACGCCCTGCAGGCGAACGCTCTGTCCGTGGAAAAGAGCACTGGTGAAGTTCACCTGCGTCACCATGTTTCCCCGGACGGTTTTTATCGTGGTCGCAAGGTGATCGACAAGGGCGCTGACGAGTAATCCTTGTCCGGTCCGGTCATCGCGATCGACGCAATGGGCGGGGACTTCGGTCCCCGTTGCATTGTTCCGGCCAGTCTGTCTTGCCTGGCTGAACTCCCCTCGCTTCATCTGGCCTTGGTTGGCCAATCCTCTTTATTAGAACGTCTCGTTGCCGAACATGGATCGGTCGATCGTGCACGCCTGCAGATTGTCGATGCGGATGACGTGATTGGCATGGCTGAGCGGCCGGCGCAGGTGCTGCGCGGCAGGCCGCGTGCATCGATGCGAATTGCACTGGAGCTGGTGCGCGACGGGCAAGCACAGGCTTGCGTCAGTGCGGGCAATACAGGTGCTCTGATGGCTGTGGCAAGGCAGGTACTGAAAACACTGCCAAGCATTGATCGGCCGGCTATGGTTACGGCGGTGCCGACCCGCGGTGGTCCCTGTCTCCTGCTGGATCTAGGGGCGAACGTCGATTGCACTGCTGAGCAACTGTACCAGTTTGCTGTCATGGGCTCGGTTGCGGCTCAGGCGCTGGGCATAGCTGAGCCACGGGTCGCCTTACTGAATGTCGGTACCGAAGAGGTGAAGGGTAATCAACAGGTCAAGCTTGCGGCCGCATTGTTGCAGCAGGCGAGGGGCCTCAATTTCACTGGATTCATCGAGGGGGATGGGGTGTATCGGGGCGAGGCCGATGTCGCGGTATGCGATGGTTTTGTCGGCAATGTCCTGCTCAAATCCAGCGAAGGCCTGGCTGAGATGGTGGGGGAGCGTGTCGAGGCCCTTTTTAAGCGTTCGCTGGTGACGCGCATTGTGGGGGCGCTGGCATTGCCGATGTTACGCCAGTTGCGCGCGGATTTGCGGCCGTCTCGTTATAACGGTGCCAGTTTTCTCGGCCTGCAAGGCATCGTGGTGAAAAGTCATGGCGCTGCTGGTGTGGTCGCTCTCAAGTCGGCAATCATGCGAGCCGCGCGAGACGTCGAACATGATCTGCCGGGGCATTTGCGAGAGCAGTTGGAGCGGACGCTGGCGCCGGTTGGCTCGAGCGCCGGTGGCGGGTGATGTGACCGCACCGAGTGGCCCGTCATCCAACTGACATTCCCTGCGCCTGTCAGCAGGCGTGTTCATCCAGACGAACAGAACCATAAGAGAGCTGCTTCATGTCCGCATCATTCGCTTTCGTCTTTCCCGGCCAGGGTTCGCAGTCGCTCGGCATGCTCGCCGAACTGGGTGCTCAGCAGAGCGTGGTCCTTGATACATTTGCCGAAGCGTCCGCGGCGCTGGGCTATGACCTCTGGGCGCTGGCTCAGCAGGGGCCAGAGGAGCAGCTGAATCAGACCGATAAAACTCAGCCCGCGATTCTCGCAGCGTCGATTGCCCTTTGGCGTCTTTGGTTGGCGGAGGGCGGCTCGCGTCCGGCATTCGTGGCCGGGCATAGTCTCGGCGAGTACTCGGCGCTGGTTGCCGCCAATAGTCTTTCCTTTGGCGATGCAGTGAAGCTGGTCGAGTTGCGCGGGCAGTTGATGCAGCAGGCAGTACCTGCGGGCAAAGGCGGTATGGCGGCCATTCTCGGCCTAGAAGACGCTGATGTGCTGGCAGCCTGTGCCGAGGCGGCGCAGGGTGATGTGGTCAGCGCTGTCAATTTCAACGCGCCGGGTCAGGTGGTGATTGCTGGTAGCGCCACTGCGGTGGAGCGCGCGATCGAGGCTTGTAAGGCCCGAGGTGCCAAGCGGGCAATGGCGTTGCCGGTCAGCGTGCCGTCACATTGTGATCTGATGCGCCCTGCTGCCGAGCGCTTTGCAGGTGCAGTTGCGGCTATCGCTTGGCAGACGCCGCAGATTCCGCTGGTGCAGAATGTCAGCGCGGCGATCGTTGCGGATCTGGAGACCCTCCGGTGCGATCTGCTTGCTCAGCTCTACAGTCCGGTGCGCTGGGTCGAGTCGATGGTTGCTCTAAGCGAGCAAGGTGTGACTGATCTGGTCGAATGTGGCCCTGGCAAGGTGCTATCTGGACTGAACAAGCGCTGCGTGAAGGGCATCAGTACCTACAATCTGGATACCCCTGACGCCTTTGCAGCTACTCGTGCTGCGCTGGCTTGAACAAGGAGAATGCAATGAGTCTGCAAGGTAAGGTCGCACTGGTTACCGGTGCGAGCCGTGGTATCGGTCAAGCCATCGCTCTTGAGTTGGGGCGCCAGGGTGCCATTGTCATCGGGACCGCAACGACGCCATCGGGCGCTGAGCGCATCGCCGAAACGCTGAAGGCGAATGGTATTGAAGGCGCTGGGCTGGTTCTGGATGTCGGTAACGACGAGTCGGTCGCGCGCACGCTGGAGCATATCCAGCAGCACCTCGGTCAGCCCGCCATTCTGGTCAACAATGCCGGCATCACTCGCGACAACTTGATGCTGCGCATGAAGGATGATGAGTGGTATGACGTCATCAATACCAACCTCAACAGCCTGTACCGCCTTTCCAAGGCTGTGCTGCGCGGCATGACCAAGGCGCGTTGGGGCCGAATCATCAACATCGGTTCCGTCGTGGGTGCCATGGGTAACGCAGGGCAGGTAAACTACGCCGCGGCCAAGGCCGGGTTGGAAGGTTTCAGCCGAGCCCTGGCACGTGAGGTGGGGTCGCGAGGCATTACGGTCAACTCCGTGGCGCCTGGCTTCATCGATACTGATATGACCCGCGAATTACCAGAAGCCCAGCGTGACGCACTCCTGGGTCAGATTCCCCTGGGTCGTCTTGGCCAAGCCGAAGAAATTGCCAAGGTTGTCGCTTTCCTGGCTTCGGACGGCGCTGCCTATGTCACTGGTGCTACGGTTCCGGTGAACGGCGGCATGTACATGAGCTGAATGTGACGCCAAACGCAGGTCGACAGTCATAAAGACTGTCTTATTTCGCTATAAAACTGCGGACTGTTTATAGACAGAAGGTTGAAGGTGGGATCATGCTTGCCCGCTTTCAGCTTGAAATGCGGAAAACGCTTTCTATACACTACCGCGCAGACCAGCTGCCTGATTTTTCCATAGGAGTGAAAACAAGGTATGAGCACCATCGAAGAACGCGTCAAGAAAATCGTTGCCGAGCAACTTGGCGTTAAAGAAGAGGAAGTAACCAATAGCGCTTCCTTCGTCGAAGACCTGGGTGCCGACTCTCTTGACACCGTTGAGCTGGTGATGGCTCTGGAAGAGGAATTCGAGACCGAAATCCCGGACGAGCAAGCTGAAAAGATCACCACCGTTCAGGAAGCCATCGATTACATCAACGCGCACGCGCAGTAAGTTGTAATCCTGCTTCGGAACTAGGAAAGCCGCACTGCCTTGTACAAGGTAGTGCGGCTTTTCTTTGAGAGTCTATTCGCGGTGCGGTACATCGCATGGTGTGTGCCTGCGGATGTTCCCGCGTTATCACGGAGATGACCGCGGGAATCGAACCAACGTTAGGTATAGGAGAATTGCTGTGTCGCGTAGACGCGTCGTGGTCACCGGTATGGGCATGCTATCGCCACTGGGCAACGATGTGCCGAGTAGCTGGCAGGGCATTCTGGCCGGCCGCAGCGGTATCGGCCTGATTGAGCATATGGATCTTTCCGCCTACTCCACACGTTTTGGTGGTTCGGTCAAGGGCTTCGATGTCGAGCAGTATCTGCCGGCCAAGGAGGCGCGCAAGCTGGATCTGTTCATTCAGTACGGCCTTGCCGCCAGCTTCCAGGCGGTGCGCGATTCTGGTCTGGAGATCACCGATGCCAATCGGGAGCGCATTGGCGTTGCCATGGGCTCTGGTATCGGTGGGCTGACCAATATCGAAACCAGCTGCAAAGCCCTGATCGAGCACGGGCCGCGGCGTATCTCGCCGTTCTTCGTGCCTGGTTCGATCATCAACATGGTTTCCGGCTTTCTGTCGATTCATCTTGGTTTGCAGGGGCCGAACTATGCGATCGCCACCGCCTGCACCACCGGTACCCACTGTATCGGTATGGCGGCACGCAACATTGCATATGGCGAGGCGGACGTTATGGTGGCCGGTGGCTCCGAAATGGCGGCCAGTGGTCTGGGCATCGGCGGTTTCGCCGCTGCGCGTGCCTTGTCGACCCGTAATGACGATCCGGCCGCGGCCAGTCGCCCGTGGGACAAAGGCCGCGATGGTTTCGTGCTGTCCGATGGTGCCGGCGCGCTGGTGCTGGAAGAGCTTGAGCACGCGAAAGCGCGAGGTGCGCGTATTTACGCCGAGCTTATTGGCTTTGGCATGAGTGCCGACGCGTTCCATATGACTTCCCCGCCGGATGACGGGGCTGGTGCGGCGCGTTGTATCCGTAACGCGCTGAAGGATGCACAGCTCAATGTCGAGCAGGTGCAGTACATCAACGCCCACGGGACTTCCACGCCGGCGGGAGACAAGGCCGAAGCAGCAGCGATTCGCAGCGTGTTCGGCGATCACGCCTACGAGTTGTCGGTGAGTTCGACCAAGTCGATGGTAGGGCACCTGTTGGGGGCTGCTGGTGCGGTTGAGGCCATCTTCAGCGTGCTTGCGATTCGCGATCAGGTGGCGCCGCCGACCATCAACCTTGATGAGCCTGACGAAGGCTGCGACCTCGACTTTGTTCCGCATCAGGCCAAGGCAATGCCGATTGACGTGGCTATCTCCAATTCGTTCGGTTTTGGTGGTACCAACGGCTCGCTGGTGTTCCGCCGGTTCGCCGAGTGAAACGGAGCTGGGTTGACGGGCAACCCTGTACCGGGATGCCCGTCGACGATCGCGGTCTGGCTTATGGGGATGGCCTCTTCGAGACGATTCGAGTTGAGGCGGGGCAGGCGTGGTTGCTCGAGCGTCACCTACAGCGTCTGGCAGACGGCTGCGAACGCTTGGGCATCCCCTGTGACCAGGCGGCTACTCGGGCCGAGCTTCTGGAGTTCTGCCACGAACTGGTGCGGGGCGTAGCCAAGCTTATCGTTACCCGTGGTACCGGCCAGCGTGGCTACGCGCAGCCAAAGCCGTGTCACCCGCGGCGTCTCTTGCTCGGTTCGGCGCTGCCCGATTATCCAGCCCACAACTGGCAGGCGGGCGTGCGGCTTTTTCCTTGCGCGACTCGTCTCGCCGAACAGCCGCTGCTGGCGGGCATCAAACATCTCAATCGGCTGGAGCAGGTACTGGCGCGGGCCGAGTGGCACGATCCTGCCTATGCCGAAGGACTGTTGCGCGACTGCACTGGACGGGTGATTGAAGGGGTTTTCAGCAATCTGTTTGTCGTGCGTGACGGAGCATTGCTCACAGCCTCACTGCACCGCTGCGGCGTTGCAGGTGTTATGCGCGCGGAGATCATCGATCAGGCGCGGCAACTGGGTATCGTCACAGCGGTGCGGGACCTTGCTTATGACGAACTGCTGGCGGCGGACGAAGTATTTCTCTGCAATAGCGTCTACGGTATCTGGCCTGTGACGGCGCTGGCGGAGCATGCCTGGCCGGTCGGCGCGCTGACCCGTAAACTGCAAGCCGTTGTAGCCGACCTGTCGAGAGAGTCGTGATCCGTAAACTATTCATTCCGCTGGCGGTTGTCGTCGCGCTGGCAATCGCCGGCGTCGGGCTGTTCGCCTGGAAGCAATATTCCGTTCTTGAGCAGCCGCTCATTCTGCAGGAGTTGCAGCTGCTCGATGTCGAGCCCGGCGATACGCCCAGCGGCGTGTTTCAGCGCCTCGAGACGCAGGGGCTGTTGAATGATTCGTTCTGGCTGCGGGTGTACTGGCGGCTAAATCTATCCGGGCAAAGTCTACATAGCGGCGAATACCGACTCGAACCGGGCATGACGGCTCGGGACATGATCGGGCTCTGGCAGCGCGGCGAGGTGGAGCAGTACAGCCTTACGCTGGTGGAGGGGTGGAATTTCCGCCAGCTACGTGCGGCTTTGCAGGGGCAGCCGAAGCTGCAACAGACGCTGCCGGGGTTGTCCGATGCGCAGGTGATGGCTCGCCTGGGACAGCCTGATCTTCATCCTGAAGGGCGCTTCTTCCCCGATACCTATCGGTTTACCCGCGGGACCAGTGATCTCGACTTGCTGAAACGGGCTTATGTACGGCTGGAGCAGGTCCTTGAGCAAGAGTGGGCGCAGCGCGCCGAGAAGTTGCCCTATCAGAATGCCTACCAGGCGCTGATCATGGCGTCGATCATCGAGAAGGAGACCGGCGTGCCGCAAGAGCGTGGAGAGATAGCCGGGGTTTTTGTCCGTCGGCTGGAGCGCGGCATGCTGTTGCAGACTGATCCAACCGTGATCTACGGAATGGGCGACCGCTATCGTGGGCGGATCACGCGTAACGATCTACGTCGATCTACGCCATACAACACCTACACCACCGCCGGCCTGCCACCTACGCCGATCGCGATGGTGGGGCGCGAGGCGATCCACGCTGCGCTGCACCCTACGGAGGGACGCAGTCTGTATTTCGTTGCCCGCGGCGATGGCAGTCACGTCTTCAGCAACACGTTGGACGAACATAATCGTGCTGTGCGCCAGTACCAGCTCAATCGGCGCGCCGACTATCGTTCGAGCCCTGCGCCCCAGCCAACTCCGGCGACCAGCGAGAAGAAGCAGTGACAGGACTTTTCATCACCTTGGAAGGCCCGGAAGGTGCGGGTAAGAGTACCAATCGCGAGTATCTTGCCGAACGCTTGCGAAAGTGTGGGCTGGACGTGGTGCTTACCCGCGAGCCCGGCGGGACGCCGCTAGCAGAGCGGATCAGAGAGCTGCTGCTGGCGCCTGCGGATGAGCCTATGGCGGACGACACCGAGCTTCTATTGGTATTTGCGGCACGAGCTCAGCATCTGGCCCAGGTAATCCGTCCTGCATTACAGCGTGGTGCCGTGGTGCTTTGCGACCGCTTCACGGACGCGACCTACGCATATCAGGGTGGTGGCCGCGGATTGTCGGTCGAACGAATTGCGCAGCTGGAGACTTTCGTACAGCACGATCTGCGTCCGGACCTCACCTTGATCTTCGATCTTCCCGTGGAGGTGGGACTGCGTCGGGCTGCGGCTCGCGGGCGGCTGGACCGTTTCGAACAGGAGGGCCTGCAGTTCTTCGAAGCGGTCCGTCAGGCCTATCTGGCGCGCGCGCATGCTGCGCCGTCGCGCTACCGAGTACTGGACGCGGCGCAACCCTTGGCGAAGGTCCAGCAAGCGATCGATATCCTGGTGCCCGAGCTGTTGGAACGCGCCGATGGCTAATGTTCTCCCCTGGCAGATCGACCTCTGGCAGCAGCTGGCAGGTCGTGCGCAGCATGCTCATGCTTATCTGCTGCATGGGCCGCGTGGCATCGGTAAACGGCTGCTGGCCGAGCGGCTGATGGAGTTGCTGCTCTGCCAGCGCCCCTCCGCTGGCGGCGCCTGCGGGCAGTGCAAAGCCTGCCAGTTGCTGGCGGCGCATACGCATCCTGACCATTACCTGCTTGAGCCGGAGGAAGCTGACAAGGCGATCCGGGTCGACCAGGTGCGTGAGCTGGTCAGTTTCGTCACCCAGACGGCGCAGCTTGGGGGGCGCAAGGTGGTGCTGCTCGAGCCTGCCGAAGCGATGAACCTGAATGCTGCCAATGCCTTGCTCAAGAGCCTCGAGGAGCCTGCTGGCGATACCGTGCTGCTGCTGATCAGTCACCAGCCCAGTCGTCTGTTGCCGACCATCAAGAGCCGCTGCGTGCAGCAAGCTTGTCCGCTGCCGGCCCGCCAGCAGAGTCTCGATTGGCTGGCAACCCAGCTCCCAGAACTCACGACCGAGCTGTGCACGGAGCTCTTGATGCTGTCTGGCGGTTCGCCGCTGATGGCGGCGAAGTTATACGCTCAAGGAGTGCTGGAGCAGCGGGCGCTGGTGGTTGATGGCGTGAAGAGGCTGCTCAAGCAGCAGCAGTCACCCAGTCAGCTGGCCGAGAGCTGGAATGCATTGCCGCTAGGTCTATTGTTCGACTGGTTCTGCGAGTGGTCGCACCTGATTCTGCGCTATCAGATGGCCGGTGATGAAACGGCGCTTGGCGCTGCCGATATGCGAAAGGTGCTGCAGTACCTGGGGCAGAAGGCGTCGCGCGATGGGGTGATGGCATTGCAGGACTGGTTGTTAGTCCAGCGGCAGAAAGTCCTTAGCAAGGCCAATCTCAATCGTGTCTTGCTTCTCGAAGCGTTGCTGGTGCAGTGGGCAAGCCTGCCTGGGCCAAGCTAGAATCCACCGCAATTGTCGCTAGGAAAATCGCATGAGCCTGCCAGCAAATCTCGGTCCGCGTAACGGCATCTTGTCTCTGACGATCAAGGACAAATCGGTGCTGTACGCCGCCTTCATGCCTTTCATTAAGAACGGCGGATTGTTCATTCCGACCAACAAGAGCTACAAGCTCGGCGATGAGGTATTCATGCTGCTCAACCTGATGGATGAGCCGGAGAAGATACCGGTGGCTGGCAAGGTGGTATGGATTACTCCCAAGGGAGCTCAGGGCAGTCGCGCGGCGGGAGTTGGCGTGCAGTTCAATGATGGCGACTCCACAGCGCGCAACAAGATCGAAACCTATCTCGCCGGTGCGCTGAAATCCGACCGTCCGACACATACCATGTGAGTCGGGCCGGCCATCTGCCGCCCTCCAGGCCAGCGCGCGTTTGCATTACAATCCTCGCCTTTACGATTGGCGTAGCGTTCTTCTCATGCTGGTAGATTCCCACTGTCATCTGGATCGACTCGATCTCGCCCTGCATGGTGGCTCGCTCGACGCAGCACTGGACGCCGCGCGCGGACGTGGTGTCGGGCACTTTCTCTGTATCGGCGTCAGTGCCGCCAATGCTGCTGCGGTCAAGGCGCTCGCCGAGCGTTACGAGGACGTCGACTGCTCGGTCGGTGTGCATCCGCTGGATTTGCAGCCAGGTAGTCAGCCGGCTTTGGACTGGTTGCTGCGCGAGCTGGATCATCCGCGGGTGGTGGCCATCGGCGAGACGGGTCTCGACTACCATTACGAACCACAAGCGGCGGATAGGCAGCGCGAGTCATTCCGTCTGCATTTGCAGGCCGCCCGTAGCTGTGGCAAGCCGGTAATCGTGCACACTCGTGAGGCGCGGGCCGACACTCTGATGCTGCTGCGTGAGGCCGCGTTGCCACAAGCGGGGGTGTTGCACTGCTTCACTGAAGATTGGGAGATGGCCAAGGCCGCACTTGATCTCGGGTTCTATATTTCGCTTTCCGGCATCGTCACCTTCCGCAACGCTGATGCCTTGCGCGAGGTGGCACGCCTGGTGCCGGCCGAGCGGCTGCTGGTTGAAACCGATTCGCCGTACCTGGCACCGATTCCCTATCGGGGGAAGCCCAATCTGCCGCAGTACGTACGCGAGGTCGCCGAGTTCCTGGCGGACCTGCGAGGTGTGACATTCGACCGGTTGGCCGAACAGACCACTGAGAACTTCAAGCGACTGTTCCCTCTGGCGCGCGTGGCAGGCTGATTCCTGCCGGTCCTGCCGGGACTCGCTACGCTGTGGCACCGCCCGTGTACAATGCGCGCCGTTAGGTCTACGGCCGTGGTCAAGTCCGGCGTTGAGTGCTGCTTGGAACTGCTGGCGCGACCTATGTTTCCATGCTGTCTGCTTTGGCACGGCGCTCCCCAATCCGTCACAGAAGGTGGCGCAATGACCCGCGATACATTGCATGCCGGCCCGCTTCAGCGTGGCCTGAAAAATCGTCACATTCAGCTCATCGCGCTCGGTGGCGCGATCGGTACCGGCTTGTTCCTCGGCTCGGCAGGGGTGCTGAGAAGCGCCGGCCCGTCGATGATTCTCGGATACGCCATCGGTGGTCTGATCGCCTTCCTGATCATGCGCCAGCTCGGTGAGATGATCGTTGAAGAGCCAGTGGCCGGCTCATTTAGTCACTTCGCCCACCAGTATTGGGGGCCTTATGCGGGTTTTCTCTCCGGCTGGAACTACTGGGTACTCTATGTGCTGGTGGGTATGGCCGAGCTGACGGCAGTCGGCAAGTACGTGCAATTCTGGTGGCCGGAGATGCCTACGTGGGCGACGGCGGCGGTGTTCTTCGTGTTGATCAATCTGATCAACCTGACCAATGTGAAGGCCTTCGGCGAGGCGGAATTCTGGTTCGCCATCATCAAGGTCGCTGCGATCATCGGCATGATCGTGCTCGGACTGTTCCTTTTGTTCAGCGGCCAGGGGGGCGAACAGGCGAGTATCAGCAATCTGTGGAGTCATGGCGGCTTCTTCCCCAATGGCATCAGTGGCATGGTCATGGCGCTGGCGATCATCATGTTCTCCTTTGGCGGGCTTGAGCTGGTCGGAATCACCGCGGCGGAAGCGGCGGAGCCGAGAACGGTCATTCCCAAGGCGATCAACCAAGTGGTGTATCGCATTCTGATTTTCTATATCGGTGCTTTGAGCGTGCTGCTGGCGCTCTATCCCTGGGATAGCTTGCTGCAGACCCTGGGGTCAGCAGGCGATCCGTACAGCGGCAGCCCGTTCGTGCAGATCTTTTCGCTGATCGGCAGCGATACGGCGGCGCACTTGCTCAACTTCGTCGTGCTGACCGCTGCGCTGTCGGTCTACAACAGCGGCGTGTACTGCAACAGCCGCATGCTCTATGGTCTGGCCGAGCAGGGCGACGCGCCGAGGGCGTTGCTCAAGGTCAATCGTCGCGGTGTGCCGGTACTGGCGATCGCGGTATCGGCCGCAGTGACACTGCTCTGTGTGGCCATCAACTATCTGGCTCCGCAGAATGCGCTCGAACTACTGATGTCGCTGGTCGTGGCCTCACTGGTAATCAACTGGGCGATGATCAGCCTGGCGCATCTGAAATTCCGCAAGGCAATGCAGCAGCGCGGTGTGGAGCCCGGCTTCAAGGCATTCTGGTTCCCCTTCAGTAACTACCTTTGCCTAGCATTCGTGGCTGGCATCCTGGTCATCATGCTGTTTATTCCGGGTATTCGCCTGTCGGTGTACGCCATTCCGTTCTGGGTCGCATTCCTCTGGCTGTGCTTTCGCCTGCGCCGTGCCCGGGCAGTCCGTATCGGTTGAGCGGGCAAAAAAAACCCGGATCCTGAGGAAGCCGGGTCAAGACCATTAGGAGTATGAGAGCGCAATCCTCGCGCTCTCAGCTGGTCAGGCAGTGGGGGGAATGCCTCACCAGTGCTCTCAAGTATTAGTCCGATCAGCGAGTTCTGCCGCGAATGGCCTTGTTTTTCTTAAACCTATTTGGAATACATCACTTTGTGCTTGATCGCTCAGCCACGGGCAAGGCTGCGGATCAGGCTTAACGTATCGTCGATGACCGGCGTCTGAGTGTAGAAGTGCGGCGATAAGCGAATGCCACCACCGCGCATCGCGCAGACGACCTGGGCGGATTTCAGCTGCTCGAACAATTCCGGGTTGGGTCGGTTGTCGAGGCGGAATGTGAGTATGCCGGATCTGCGTTCACCGGCTCCTGGGCTGAGCAGCGTGACGCCATCGATGCCGGCCAAGCCTTGGCGTAGCCAGTCGATGCGCTCCGCCAATGCGTTGGCGACACTCGGGATGCCGACCTCCTCGAGCAGCGATAGGCTCGCTTCCAGCGCCATCGTGCCAAGCATGTTGGGACTGCCGCATTCGAAACGACGGGCTGTGCGTGCCGGCTCCCAGTCGTTGCGATCATAGTCGCCAGCGTGTTCGAGCATATGCCAGCCAAACTCGTGCAGCTTCAACTGTTCGCGCAAATCGCTCCGACAATAGAACACGCCGAGTCCCTCCGGCCCCATCATCCATTTATGTCCATCGGCCATGGCGAATGCGCAGCGGTTCTGCTGCGCGTCGAACGGTAGTGCGCCCAGTTGCTGGATTGCATCGATGCACAGGAGCACGCCGCGCTGCTCGCAGCCTTCGCCCAGGCGCGGAAGATTCAGGCGCATGCCGCTGGCGTACTGCACGGCGCTGATCGACATCAGGCGCACCCGCGGGCCGCAGGCGGCTAGCAGATCCGCTTCCGGATCCAGACCCTTGAGACTGACCTGAATGACATCCACGCCCTGTGGGCGTAATGCCTCCCACACGACACAGTTGGAGGGAAACTCTTCGTCGCTGATGACGATCTGGTCGCCTTGCTTCCAGTCCAGGCCGAAAGCGACGAACGACAGTGCCTCCGACGTGTTCTTCACCAGGGCGATGTCCGCGCTGCTAGGGGCGTTGAGCAGCCGAACCAGGCGTTCACGCAGGCGGCTCTCAATGTGCAGCCAGTCCGGATAGTCGCGCGCACCGATGGTCATGTTTTGGTCAGCGAATCTCGCTACTGCGTCAGCCGCACGGCGAGGCCAGGGCGCGACGGCTGCATGGTTCAGATATCGCAATCCGACCGGATGTGGAAATTCGTCACTAAATTGAATCATGGCTGGATGTCCCGTGCATTTCATGACTGGATAGGCATAATGGCCATCTCATTTTTAACGCCAGCAGCCTTTCCTATGCAGATTGAACCTCGCAAGGTTCGCGAATTCCGTCGTCGCGAACAGGAAATACTCGATACCGCCCTGCAGCTGTTTCTCGAGCAGGGTGAAGACAGCGTCACGGTGGAGATGATTGCCGATGCCGTGGGCATCGGCAAAGGGACCATTTACAAGCACTTCAAGTCCAAGGCCGAGATCTACCTGCGCCTGATGCTCGATTATGAGCGCGATCTGAACGAGCTGCTCCACTCGCAAGACGTGGACCGTGACAAGGAGGCCCTGTCGCGTGCGTATTTCGAGTTCCGCATGCGCGACCCGCAGCGCTATCGCCTGTTCGATCGTCTGGAAGAAAAGGTCGTCAAGGGCAATCAGGTACCGGAGATGGTGGAGGAACTGCACCGTATCCGCGCATCCAACTTCCAGCGCCTGACGCAGCTCATCGAGGGGCGTATCGCCGAGGGCAAGTTGGAGGACGTACCCCCCTATTTTCACTACTGTGCAGCCTGGGCGCTGGTACACGGCGCGGTCGCGCTGTATCACTCGCCGTTCTGGAGCAACGTGCTGGAAGATCAGGAAGGCTTTTTCCAGTTCCTCATGGACATCGGTGTGCGCATGGGTAACAAGCGTAAGCGCGACTGAGGACTGCCCGTGCCGGCTTAGTTTGGCGCCGGTTCCGTGCACCGGGCAGGCGGGTACAGAGGCGCGATATGGCGTGGAAGCTGCATCCTCGCGAGGATATGCCGGCTTCCTGTCACCGGCTGGAGATAACCAGATGCGATTGCTGTACGTGTTGCTAGGCTCGCTGGCCCTGACCGGCTGCATGAAGGTCAGCGATATGGCCGAGGGCACCCGTTATCACCTGCGCGATGCGGGCATTCTTGATCACAGCGAAACCCGCCGCGCCAGCCCGTGGCGCCTGCAGGCGGATTCCTTCATCTATATTGCTCAGGGCCACTTCGTTCCGCCCGGTAATGGTTATCCGCGTCCTAACGTGGTCGCGGAAGAAACGTTCGCAGGGTTTGTCGAGTACTTTCCGATGGTGCGACGCTCGGCGCAGCCGGTCGGATTCGAGGAGGCGATGAACCAGGCGGCCGAGGTTGGCGCTCATTATTTGCTGTATACGCGTTTTGCCGCGGCGGATGATCGTATCGGCAGTTTCGACGAGCTAAACGACCAGCGAGCCGTCGATCGACTGGGCGTGGATACTGGCGTGGTGCAGCTTATGCTGGTGGAAACCGGAACGCGTTATCTGGTCGACACGGCTCGCATCCGCGCGCGAGGAGGACTGCTGAACCTGTACGACGCCAAGCCGGACCAGCTGCTCGGGCCACCCATGCAGGACTACGCTCGGCGGCTGCTGGGGCTCAGTGACTGAGCTGCAATGCTGGCGAGCTGATCAGGCGGAGGTAAACGAATGAGCGAATCCACCAGAGCAGCAGACCTGCTGGGGCAAATCCCCAAAGCGGATAAGAAGGCTCTGCCACCGGTACACCTTTGGAACCCGCCCTTTTGCGGGAACATCGACATGCGCATCGCCCGTGATGGGAGCTGGTACTACCTGGGCACACCGATTGGCCGACCGGCGATGGTGCGGCTGTTTTCCAGCGTGCTGCGTCGCGATGGCGATGACTATTTTCTGGTTACGCCGGTCGAGAAGGTGGGTATTCAGGTTGATGATGCACCCTTCGTGGCGGTTCGTCTGGACGTGGCGGGACAGGGCGAGCGGCAACAGCTGCGCATGGTTACCAATGTCGAGGACGAGGTCCAGCTAGGGCGCGAGCACCGCTTGCGTGTCGAGTTGAACCCGCAAACCCAGGAGCCGTCACCCTACGTTCACGTGCGCGCCGACCTGGAGGCTCTGGTCCACCGTAACGTCTTCTATCAACTGGTTGAGCTGGCGGTGCCGCGGCAGATTGATGGGCAGAGTTGGCTGGGTGTCTGGAGCGGGGGAGAGTTCTTTCCGATCGGTCCGGCGGAGTAGCGCGATGCGTTGCAGCGGTCCGTGATCTGGACGCATGCGGCGTCGGATAGAAAGCAAGAAGGCTCCCATGGGAGCCTTCTTTGCTGAACAGTAGTTACATGTTGGGGTAGTTCGGGCCCCCGGTACCTTCCGGCGCCACCCAGGTGATGTTCTGGGCGGGGTCCTTGATGTCGCAGGTCTTGCAGTGCACGCAGTTCTGCGCGTTGATCTGGAAGCGCTTGCTGCCATCGTCATTGGTGACGACTTCATAGACGCCGGCCGGGCAGTAACGCTGCGCGGGCTCGTCGTACAGCGGCAGGTTCTTTTGGATCGGGATGTTCGGGTCGGTCAGTTTCAGGTGAACCGGCTGATCCTCTTCATGGTTGGTGTTGGAAAGGAACACCGAGCTCAACTTGTCGAAGCTCAGTTTGCCGTCCGGCTTCGGGTAATCGATCTTCTTCGCCTCGGCGGCCGGCTTCAGGCAGGCGTGATCCGGCTTGGTGTCGTGCAGGGTGAAGGGGATCTTGCCGCCGAAGATGTTCTGGTCGATGAAGTTGAAGGCGCCACCTTTGATGGCTCCCCACTTGTGGATCGCCGCGCCGAAATTGCGGCTCTTGTACAGCTCGTCGTACAGCCAGCTGTTCTTAAAGCCTTCTTCATAGGCGGTCAACTCGTCGCCGCCCTCACGCCCGGCCAGCAGCGCGTCGGCGGCGGCTTCGGCGGCGAGCATGCCGGACTTCATGGCCGTGTGGCTGCCCTTGATCTTGGCGAAGTTCAGGGTGCCGGCGTCGCAGCCGATCAGTGCGCCGCCGTTGAAAACCATCTTCGGCAGGCAGTTCAGGCCGCCCTTGGCGATGGCGCGGGCGCCATAAGCAACGCGCTTGCCGCCTTCCAGATACTGCTTGATCACCGGGTGGTGCTTGTAGCGCTGGAACTCGTCGAACGGTGACAGATGTGGGTTGCTGTAAGCGAGGTCGACGATCAGACCGACCACTACCTGATTGTTCTCCAGATGGTAGAGGAAGGAACCGCCGGTATTCTCATCGTCCAGCGGCCAGCCGGCGGTATGCACCACCAGGCCCTGCTCGTGTTTGGCAGGATCGATATCCCACAATTCCTTGATGCCGATGCCGTAATGTTGCGGGTCGACATTGGCGTTGAGCTGGAAGCGATTGATCAGCTGCTTGCCGATGTGCCCGCGGCAGCCTTCAGCGAACAGGGTGTACTTTGCCCGCAGCTCCATACCCGGGGTGTACATCCCTTCCTTAGGATTGCCCTCGCGATCGACGCCGAGGTCGCCGGTGACGATACCGCGCACCACGCCATTCTCGTCGATCAGCGCTTCCTGGGCCGCGAATCCTGGATAGATCTCGACGCCGAGGTTCTCGGCCTGCTGCGCGAGCCAGCGGCACAGGTTGCCGAGAGAGATGATGTAGTTGCCTTCATTGTGCATGGTCTTTGGAACCAGCAGGTTCGGCAGCTTGCTGGCGGCGTCGGCATTCTTGAGCAGATAGATATCGTCGCGCTTGACCGGGGTATTCAGCGGTGCGCCGAGCTCTTTCCAGTCAGGGAACAGCTCGTCCAGTGCGCGCGGCTCGAATACCGCGCCGGATAGAATATGGGCGCCTACTTCGGATCCCTTTTCAACAACGCATACACTGATTTCCTGGCCGGCGTCGGCAGCCTTCTGCTTCAGTCGGCAGGCGGCGGACAGGCCTGCTGGGCCGGCACCGACGATCACCACGTCGAATTCCATGTATTCGCGTTCCATAGGGCTTTCTCCTACTCAAGGCTTGGTTGTTATAAAAGGTGGTGGAGGGCTGTGCTCATCCCTGACCGAGCCGAGCCGGCGCATTATATATAGACGCCGGAATCGGTCCAATACAAACGTTTGTTTGAATTTTCTGCAAGCCTGCTAGAATCGGCCCGCTGCGGCTTATGCGCGGGTATATGCGTTGTTGACCCCGCTAGGGCCTGCAGTCAAGATACGGGACAGTTTGCGCTCGCCGAACAGCCAGAAGGGCTATCGGAACCCAGGCCTCTGGCCGGTTCGCCTCGGCGATAAATCTAATCTCCGGAGAGTAACGAGGAATCCATGAAGGTTCTTGTAGCTGTCAAACGAGTGGTCGATTACAACGTCAAGGTTCGCGTCAAGGCGGACAACTCCGGCGTTGACCTGGCCAACGTCAAGATGTCGATGAACCCCTTCTGCGAAATCGCCGTGGAAGAAGCCGTGCGCCTGAAAGAAAAAGGCGTGGCGAGCGAAATCGTTGTCGTCTCCATCGGCCCGAGCGCTGCCCAGGAGCAGCTGCGCACCGCACTGGCGCTGGGCGCCGATCGCGCCGTGCTGGTCGAATCCAGTGAAGAGCTGAACTCGCTGGCCGTGGCCAAGCTGCTCAAGGCCGTGGTCGACAAGGAACAGCCGCAGCTGGTCATCCTTGGCAAGCAGGCCATCGACAGCGACAACAACCAGACCGGGCAGATGCTCGGCGCCCTCACCGGCTATGCCCAGGGTACTTTTGCCTCCAAGGTGGAAGTGGCTGGCGACAAGGTTAACGTGACACGCGAGATCGACGGCGGTCTGCAGACCGTCGCACTGAACCTGCCGGCGATCGTCACCACCGACCTGCGCCTGAACGAGCCGCGCTACGCGTCGCTGCCGAACATCATGAAGGCCAAGAAGAAGCCGCTGGAAACGCTGACCCCGGATGCACTCGGTGTCACCACCACTTCCACCGTGAAGACCCTGAAAGTCGAAGCGCCGGCCGCCCGCAGCGCCGGTATCAAGGTCAAGTCCGTGGCTGAACTGGTCGAGAAACTGAAGAACGAGGCGAAGGTAATCTAAATGACTATCCTGGTTATCGCTGAACACAACAACGCCGTCCTCGCGGCTGCGACTCTGAATACCGTTGCGGCCGCCAAAGCCATCGGCGGCGACATCCATGTGCTGGTAGCCGGTAGCGGCTGCGGTGCTATCGGCGAGGCGGCGGCCAAGATCGAGGGCGTCGCCAAGGTATTGGTCGCCGACGATGCAGCCTATGCCAACCAGCTGCCGGAGAACGTCGCGCCGTTGATCGCCGATCTGGCGAAGAATTACAGCCACGTGCTGGCCGCTGCCACCACCAACGGCAAGAACTTCCTGCCGCGCGTCGCTGCTCAGCTGGACGTCGATCAGATCTCCGAGATCGTCGCCGTCGAGAGCGCCGACACCTTCAAGCGTCCCATCTACGCGGGTAACGCCATCGCGACCGTGCAGTCCAGTGCTGCGATCAAGGTCATCACCGTGCGCTCCACCGGCTTCGACGCCGTCAGTGCTGAAGGCGGTTCCGCTAGCGTCGAACAAATCTCTGGTACTGGCGACGCTGGCAAGTCCACCTTCGTTGGCGAAGAGTTGGCCAAGTCTGACCGTCCCGAACTGACCGCAGCCAAGATCGTCATTTCCGGCGGCCGTGGCATGCAGAACGGCGAGAACTTCAAGCACCTGTACTCGCTGGCCGACAAACTCGGCGCGGCAGTCGGCGCCTCGCGCGCCGCGGTCGATGCTGGTTTCGTACCGAACGACATGCAGGTCGGCCAGACTGGCAAGATCGTCGCGCCGCAGCTGTATATCGCCGTCGGTATTTCCGGTGCGATCCAGCACCTGGCCGGCATGAAGGACTCCAAGGTGATCGTCGCGATCAACAAGGACGAAGAAGCGCCGATCTTCCAGGTCGCCGATTACGGCCTGGTGGGCGATCTGTTCGAGATCGTGCCGGAGCTGGAAAAGCTCGTCTGATTGACCGGCCCTAGAAAACCCGCTTTCGAGCGGGTTTTTTTATGGGCGAACGGATGGGGGGTGGATGCTAAGATCACGCCGCGCCCCTCGCTCGGGGGTCTTTTCACTCTTTCGATTAAGGTGTCATTCATGGAGTTTGGCATTCGGCTGAAATCGGCTCTGCTCTTGCTGGCGCTGGCATCGCCGGTCATGGCAGTCGCTGCTGGCAAATGCGAACGGTTGATCGCCACCGGCGCTGCGGATAATCCGCCGTTTCTCTGGCGCGATCCGCAGAATCCGAAGCGTCTGATCGGAGCCAATGCCGACCTGCTCAAGCAGATTGGCAAGGCGCTTGAAGTGAAGGTCGAGCTGCTCTATAGCGGCGACGCCGGCAAGGCGCTCGACGAGGTCCGAAGTGGTCGGGTTGATATGCTGGCCGACGCCCGACTGGTGGTGCAGCGTCTGGACGAGATGGATTTCGTGCATCCCGCCATCGCGCCGTTGCAGACGGTGGCCTGGGTACGCAACGAGCCAGGTTTCCTCTATTCAAGCCGTGAAGACCTCGCCGGGCACAGTGGCACCTTCGTCAGCGGAAACCGTTTTGATAGCGAGTTCGATGCCTTCGCCAGCCAGAAGCTGACGCTGCAGCCTACTGCGGCTTTGTCTCAGGCGATGCAGCAACTGGTCGCCGGCAGTACCGATTACGTGCTGCATGAGCGCTACAGCGCGCTTGCCAGGATTGGCACGTTGGGGCTGATGGATAAGGTGCAGCGGCTGGAACCCCCAGTACTCAGCCAGGACATGCACCTGGCCGTTTCTCATAACTCAGCTTGTAACGATCCGTGGCTGCGGGGACAACTGGCACGGAAGATGACAGAATTGCGCGCCGCCGGGGTGCCCGAGCAGTTGCTCGTCAGCAACCTGGAACGCTGGAAGAGCCAGCAGGTTGGGTCGGCGAAAACACCGCAACAGTAGGACTTCTTCGTTGTGAAAACTGCACTTTCCTGTGTCGCCCTCTGTTTGTCGCTAACCGCGCTGAGCGGCTGTGCCAGCGATCCGGCTCCGCTCGAACAATTGCGCCTGACCGAGCAGGCCGTGCTGCAAGCGCGGGCGGTCGGCGCCAATCAGCAGACCGCGGAGCTGGCGCTTGCCGAGCTGAAGCTGGCCGCGGCGCGTGCTGCCATGGCGGATGAGGACTACCGGCAGGCACGCCTGTTGAGCGAGCAGGCCGAGCTGGATGCCCGTCTCGCCGAGGCTCGGGTGTTGAATGAGAAGGGCAGCGAGCAGGTCGCGGAGCTGACTCGACGCATCGAGCGTCTGCGCCGCCAGCTGGGAGATCTACGGTGAGAACGCTTCGATTGCATGTCATCACATGCGCCATGCTGGCCGGACTCGCTGGTTGTGCCAATCCGGACGTCGAGCAGCAACTTGCGCAGGCCGCGGTCGCGTTCGCCAAGGTCAGCAATGACCCGCAGATCCAGCGCGGCGCTCCGAAGGACGTCGCGCGCGCCGGCGACTCGCTGGGGCGGGCTCAGCGCTTTGCCGAATTCTGGGGCGGCGCCGAGAACGCTCAGCATTATGCGTACCTCAGCCTGAGCTACAGCGAGATTGCCCGGCAGCACGGCGCGTTGTTGGAGCATCAGCAGCGTGTCATGCAGCTGGAAATGGAGCGCGAGCGGCTACTCGGGATGGTGCGTGACGCCCGCTTGCTGAGCGCGCAGCAACAGGGCCGTTGGGGCGAGGACCAGATGATCAGCATGGCCGCGACCGAGACGGATCGCGGTCTGGTGATGACGCTGGGCGACGTGCTGTTCCGTGCAGGCAGTGACGAACTTGGACGCGAGGCCAATCGTACCCTGCTCAAGCTGGCGCATTTCCTCGAGCTGAACCCGCAGCGGCGAGTGCGCATCGAGGGCTATACCGATAGCCGCGGTGGGGCGGAAGAGAATCTGGCGTTGTCGCGCGCGCGAGCACAGGCGGTCGCCGATGTCCTGATCGATCTGGGTATCGCCCCGCAGCGCATCCAGGTGCGCGGCTATGGTGAAGGATTCCCCATCGCGGAAAATGCTTCATCGCGCGGCCGTGCGCAGAATCGCCGCGTGGAAATCCTCTTCTCCGATGCTCAGGGCATGCTCGGCGCTGATCGCTGAGCAGCTGTTTCGCTCAGTCATTTTGTAACTGTATTGGTTGCATTTGTAGCTGGTGAGCTACTGTTACGGTTCAGTTGGCGGGGACCGGCAAAATGACCAATCTGTTGCTCTATCAGCGCATCGCTCAGCAGCTGGCCGAGGATATTCGGCGTGGCGTCTATCGCCCGGGTGAGCGAGTGCCCTCGGTGCGCAAGATGAGCCTGCAGCTCAATGTCAGCCATGCCACCGTGTTGCAGGCGTATGCCAACCTGGAAGACCAGGGCATGATCCGCGCGCGTCCGCAGTCGGGCTTCTACGTGCATCAGACACCCATGCTGACCGCGCCGACCCCGGACATCGCCCAGGTCGAGCGTCCGACCCTGGTCACCCGCAGCAGCATCATCAACCAGGTGCTCAGCGAGTCGCGCCGGGAGGGACTCATTCCGTTAGGTGCTGCCGTGCCGCATGTGGACTACCTGCCCGTGCGGGCTCTGCACCAACAACTGGCCAAAGTGACCCGCTTCCACAGTCCACGGGCGTTCAGCTACATGTTCAGTCCGGGTTACGAACCACTGCGCCGGCAGGTGGCGATTCGCATGCGTGATGCTGGCGTGGTGGTGGACCCGGCCGAGATCGTCATCACCCACGGTTGTGTCGATGCCTTGCAGATGTCGCTGCGCGTGCTGACCCGGCCAGGCGATCTTATCGCCGCCGAGTCGCCGACTTATTACGGGCTGCTGCAACTGGCCGACCTGCTCGGATTGAAGGTTATCGAGATTCCCAGCGACCCGGATACCGGCATGAGCCTCGAAGCGCTGCAGTTGGCCGCCAGTCAGTGGCCGATCAAGGCGCTGGTCCTGACCGCACGGCTGAGCAATCCGCTCGGTGTCAGCATGCCCGACAGTCGGCAGAAGCAATTGCTCAGCCTGGCCGCGAGTTTCGATATCCAGATCGTCGAGGATGATATCTACGGCGAGCTGATGTTCGAACAGGGCCTGTACAAGGCGCTCAAGTCCAATGATCGGGAGGGGCGGGTCATCTATTGCTCGAGTTTCTCCAAGACCCTCTCGCCCGGTGTGAGGATCGGCTGGATCATTGCCGGTCGTCACCAGGCCGAGGTGCAACGCCTGCAGACCTTCAGCACTCACTCAGCCTGCAGCGTGACGCAGATGGGCGTGGCAGCGTATCTGGAGAATGGCGGCTACGACCGCCACCTGCGTTTCATTCGTCACGAGTACCGCAAGAACCTGTCGGCGTTTCAGCTGGCGGTGCAGCGTTACTTCCCCGAGGGCACCCAGATGACGCGGCCCAAGGGCAATTTCATTCTGTGGGTCAGCCTGCCGGCACGGGTCAACACCAAGGAGCTGCACGCGAGGGCTTTGGCGCAGGGAATCAGCATTGCGCCGGGGCTGATCTTCAGCAATACCGAGCAGTTCAACCACTGCATCCGCCTGAACTGCGGCTTGCCTTGGAATCATGAGACCGAGCGAGCGCTGAGCACCTTGGGTGGGCTGGCTTGCGACCTTTGCCGGGAGGCACAATAGCGGCACGCGCGGTGCGCGCGAATCAAAGGAACAGCGCCTCGATGGTCAAACCTGTGTTGGTGGCTTTTGCACTGCTCTTGCTGACCGCCTGCGACAAGGAGAACGTGCCGCCGGCGCCTGTCCCGCAGGAGCAGCCGTCCGTGCCGGCAAGCGATTCGGCCGAAACGCCGCCGGATCTGCAGATCGAAGTGGCCGCTCCGACAACGCAGCAGGGCGAGATAGTCAAGCCTGAGGTCACGATCAGCGTTCCCGAACCGCCGGCTGCGCCCAGTACGCAGAAAAAGACGGTTCCGGTGCAGGTCGAGGAGATCGAGCTGAACGAGCCGAAACTCGACCTTAGCCTGCCAGCGGACTGGGCCAAGGAATTCGAGGTGGACGATTCTTCGGAGGCAATGAGCCTGCTGCCGCCACTGTTCAGCGAGCCGAAGCGCTCCGTTCAGATGAGCGGTCGACTGATTACCGGCGAGGAGGAAGACGAACCGCTGATCGAGGGGGCGGAAATCCAGTTCGAATTCAAGCGCTGACCCTGTCCTTGCAGGGCCGCATTCTGGCCGGATGCGACCGTTTCGCTCACGCTTCCTCAGGCTGACGAGCCAGCAGTTCGTGCAGTGCTGCAACCGGCAACGGGCGACTCATGTGGAAGCCCTGCACCTCGGTGCAGCCGTCGTCCTGTAGCAGGCGCAGCTGCTCGGCTGTCTCCACTCCCTCGGCCGTCACTTCGAGGTTCAGACCTCGGCCGAGGTCGATCAGCGCGCGAACAATCGAGTGGTCCTCGGCGTTCTGCTGGATGCCACCGACGAAGCTGTTGTCGATCTTGATCACGTCGAACGGATAGTTGCGCAGGTTGCTCAGTGACGAGTAGCCGGTGCCGAAATCGTCCATGGCCAACCGTACGCCGAGTGCTTTGAGTTTTCCGAGCAGAGCCAGGGTGTCGTCGTTTTCCTGCAGCAGAGCGCTTTCGGTGATTTCCAGCTCCAGCCGCGCGGCCGGCAGTCCGCTTTCGGCGAGCGCCGCCTTCACCTCGTCGAGGAAGCGATCGTGGCGCAGCTGCAGTGGGGACAGGTTGACCGATACCACCGGCTGCCCCGGCCAGGTGGTGGCCTCGCGGCAAGCCTGGCGCAGCACCCAGCCACCCAGCAAGGCAATTACGCCGACCTCTTCAGCCAGCGGAATGAAAGCCTCGGGCAGCAACAGTCCGCGCTCGGGGTGTCGCCAGCGCAGCAGGGCCTCGGCGCCGTTGATGCGTAGGCCTTCGCTTCGGTAGCGCGGCTGATAGTAGATCTCGAACTGCTGTTCGGCGATGGCCCGGCGCAGGTCATCCTCCTGGCGATGCCGATCATAGGGACGCTGATCCAGCTCCCTTGAATAGGCCCGCCAGGTGCCACGGCCGTCGGTCTTGGCCTGGTAGAGGGCAATGTCGGCGCAACGCAGCAGTTCGCTGGCGAGTCTGCCGTCGGTAGGCGCGGTGGCAACGCCGATGCTGGTGCCGATGTAGACCTTGTTGCCCTCGTAGAAGAATGGCTCGCCGATGGCGGCAATCACCCGCTCGCAGAGCCTGGCGATGTCGTCCTGTTCGCCCAGGCGGCTGAGCACCATGACGAACTCGTCGCCGCCCAGGCGCGCCACCAGATCATCGTCACGGATGCACTGCTTGAGCCGTTGCGCGACGCCGATCAGTACCTCGTCACCGGCGGCGTGGCCGAGCGTGTCGTTGACGGGCTTGAAGCGATCCAGATCGAGATAGAGGACGGTCAGTCGGGATTCGGGATTGCTCAGCGAAGCTAGCTTGTTCTCCAGGTGATCGCGCATGCGGGCACGGTTGGGCAGCCCGGTCAGTGCATCGTGCTGTGACAGATACTGGACGCGCGCCTGCGCCTTGGTCTCCTCGGTGATGTCGCTGGCGGTGCCGCGATAACCACGCAGCTCACCGCCATCCCTGATCGCCCGCGCGGCGAGCCGACAGTAGCGTTCGCAGCTGTCGGCGGCACGGTAGCTGCATTTCAGCGGCGCTGCCTGTGGCGCCTGCAACCAGTCGCGCAGGGCGGCATGGTCACTGATGAGCAGCTCGATCAGCGGGCGGCCGACCCAGGCATCGGGGTCGTGACCGGTGATCTCCTTGAAACGGCGCGAAAGATAGGTCAGGCGGGCCTGGGCATCGGTTTCCCAGATCCAGTCGGAGGCAGCCTCGGCGACATCGCGAAAGCGTGCTTCGCTGGCAGCCAGCGCGCGACGGTTGCTGGCCAGCCGCTCGTAGCTGGTTTCCATCAACTGCACACTGCGCAGCGCCTGCCGACTCAGCAGCCAGGCCAGCACGCCGAGCCCGAGGGCGACCAGGCCAAGGATCGGCAGGGCTATCCACAGTATCAGTCTCCCGGGTTGTGCCGGTGTCCAGGTCAGCGCTACCGGCGTGCCGTCTTCCAGCGCCAGCGCCAGTTGCGGTGCCGAGCGGCGCCGAGTGGCCTCATGCAGACGCAGCGCATCGATGGCATAGCTTTCGCCGAGCTCGCCGAGGTGTGCGGAGTCCAGAAGATCGACGAACAGCACCACCGAGGCCGGGCCTTCAACGGCCTGCACCTTGCTGTCGCCCGGCGACAGCACCGCCGCCGCCACCATGGCGGGAGTGCCATTGGCCGACAGCAGCCCCACTGCGCCTTGCTCTTCTTCGAAGGCTGTTCGCGCACGGGCGATCAGCAGGTCCAATCCACCCGTGAGCCATTGGCGAGCGTCGATCGGCTGCAATTCGCCCTGTATCACTGCATAAGCCGTACCACCTTGCGGCGTCACCACCAGCAATCCCTCGTAGCCGAAGTCTTGATACAGCGAGGGACCGAAGTTGGCCTGTTCATACGCCCAATCGAGGCTGATCTTACCGTTGAGGTGCGCGTAGGCATCGCCCCAGAAGGCGTAGTCGATGACCGAACGCGACATCCACTCGCGCTGAGCCTCGATGGCCTTGCCGGCGAGGAAGTGGCTCTGTGCCAGGGCATCTCGATCGATGCGGGCGGCGATCAGGCCGACGGCGATGGCGGCGCCGAGCAGCGCGCACACCAGCAGACCAAGCATGCCGGGGATGATACGACGGGCGAACGTGGCGAGGGCTCGCGGACGGTCTTCATCGATGCGGATGGAAGCTGCTGGCATGGGTCATCCATCTGGAGGAAAAGGAGGGTCGTGCGGGTGGCGATATACGACCAGGACAAGCTGCCCGTCGTGCAAACCGTTCGCTGGGCGTTCCCTAGCATGACCGCGGGGTACGCGGCGGGTCGCCCTGACGACAGGATAGCAACCAGCGGCACGTCTCAGCGATTCAGCGGTCGCGTGCGTCCTGCGCATCCGCTTCGGCATTGCGAGCGGCGATGCGTTTCTTCTGCTCTTCGCTGAGCGGGATCTTGCGGGCTGTCGAGCGCAGCATGAGCAGGCTGCCGACGATGGAGCCGAGAGCGACCACCAGGATCAACCAGAAGTACCAGGGCATGGCAATTCTCCACGGGTAGAAATAAGCGGAGCTGTACGTGACGCCCGCAGGTACCGTCACTTTACGCGGTGATGGCATACCGGGCCACGCTTTGCGCCCGCTGGCGCCATCGAGCAGTTTGACTAACGCCTGGGGGTTTCGTCGCTCCGGCGTTTTTCTGCGACAATGCGCGCCGAATTTTGCCGAGGACTCGTCATGACTTGCCAGACTCCGATCATCGTTGCGCTCGATTTCCCTTCGCAGGACGCTGCCCTGGCACTGGCGCAGCAGCTCGATCCCGCGTTGTGCCGGGTCAAGGTCGGCAAGGAGTTGTTCACCCGCTGCGGCCCGGCGGTGGTCGAGGCGTTGCGCGAGCGCGGCTTCGAGGTGTTCCTCGATCTGAAATTCCACGACATTCCCAACACCACGGCGATGGCGGTGAGGGCGGCGGCCGAGCTTGGCGTGTGGATGGTCAACGTGCACTGCTCGGGCGGCCTGCGCATGATGGCGGCCTGCCGCGAGACGCTGGACAAGGTCAGCGGCCCGACCCCGCTACTGATCGGCGTGACCGTGCTGACCAGCATGGAGCAGGCCGATCTGGCTGATATCGGCCTGGACATCGCGCCGCAGGAGCAGGTGCTGCGCCTGGCGGGGCTGGCGGCGCGGTCCGGTCTCGACGGTCTGGTCTGCTCGGCGCAGGAAGCGCAGCCGTTGAAGGCGCAATACCCGCAGCTGCAACTGGTGACGCCCGGCATTCGCCCGGCCGGCAGCGCCCAGGACGACCAGCGACGCATCCTCACCCCGGCGCAGGCGATGGCCGCGGGTTCGGACTATCTGGTTATCGGTCGGCCCATCGCCCAGGCCGCCGACCCGGCGCAGGCGCTGGCCGCGGTCGTCGCCGAGCTGCGTTGAGTGCTCAGCCGACCTTGAGCACCAGCTTGCCGAAGTTTTCGCCGCTGAAGAGCTTCAACAGGGTTTCGGGGAAGGTTTCCAGGCCCTCGACGATGTCCTCCTTGCTCTTCAGCTGGCCGCCGGCCAGCCAGCCGGCCATCTCGCGCATCGCCTCCGGGTAGCGCGCCATATAGTCGGTCACCACCATGCCTTCCATGCGCGCACGGTTGACCAGTAACGACAGATAGTTCGCCGGTCCCTTGACCGCCTCCTTGTTGTTGTACTGGCTGATCGCGCCGCACAGCACCACCCGCGCGCCGACGTTGATACGGGTGAGCACCGCGTCGAGGATGTCGCCGCCGACATTGTCGAAATACACATCCACGCCCTGCGGACATTCGCGCTTCAGGCCCGCGGCGAGGTCCTCGTGCTTGTAGTCGATGGCGCCGTCGAAGCCCAGCTCCGCGGTGAGGAAGCGGCATTTGTCGGCGCCGCCGGCGATACCTATCACCCGGCAGCCTTTGATCTTGGCGATCTGCCCGGCCACGCTGCCCACCGCGCCGGCAGCGCCGGACAGCACCACGGTATCGCCGGCCTTCGGCTGGCCGACGGCGAGCAGGGCGAAGTAGGCGGTCATGCCGGTCATGCCCAGCGCCGACAGGTAGCGCGGCAGCGGCGCCTGCTGCGGGTCGACCTTGTAGAAGCCCTTCGGCTCGCCGCGAAAGTACTTCTGCACACCCAGCGGACCGTTCACGTAGTCGCCGACGGCGAAGCCAGGATGCTGCGATGCGATCACCTTGCCGACGCCGAGCGCGCGCATCACCTCGCCGAGGCCCACCGGTGCGATGTAGGACTTGCCTTCGTTCATCCAGCCGCGCATGGCGGGGTCGATCGACAGGTATTCGACCTGCACCAGGATCTCGTTGGGTCCGGGCTCTCCGGTGTCGGTCTCGACGAACCGGAAGGTGTCGCGCGTTGGCGCGCCGATCGGCCGCTGGGCCAGCAGGTACTGTTGATTGAGCATGTCGAACAAGCCTTCGTTGAGCGAAAAGCTTGGTTTAGTCGCCCTTGATCCCGATCGCAACTTGCACCCGCTGACGCGTATGCAGCGGCATGCAGAGTGGTGATATCGGCGTTCACTTGTTAGCCGGCGCCGCGCAGAGCGGTATAACGGTGACCGCACATCGTCCCGTGGTCACGTAAGGACCGCGCGGCTAGGTTCCAACTCTTTCAGGGTTTATTCAGCATGAGCATGAAATTCTCCGGTCAGGTCGCCCTCGTTACCGGTGCAGCGGCGGGCATCGGCCGTGCGACGGCGCTGGCCTTCGCCGAGCAGGGCCTCAAGGTCGTTCTCGCCGACCTCGATGACACCGCTGGCGAGGCGGCCGCAGCGGCGATTCGGGAAAATGGTGGCGAGGCGTTGTTCGTCCGTTGCGACGTCACGCGCGACGAGGAGGTTCGAGCATTGCTGGAGCAGCTCGTGGGCCGATTCGGCCGGCTCGACTATGCCTTCAACAATGCCGGTATCGAGATCGAGCAAGGCCGGCTGGCCGAAGGCAGCGAGGCGGAGTTCGACGCGATCATGGGCGTCAACGTCAAGGGCGTGTGGCTGTGCATGAAGCACCAGTTGCCGCTGATGCTGGCCCAGGGCGGCGGCGCCATCGTCAATACCGCATCGGTGGCTGGCCTGGGGGCGGCGCCGAAGATGAGCATCTACTCGGCGTCCAAGCATGCGGTGATCGGCCTGACCAAGTCGGCGGCCATCGAATATGCGAAGAAGGGCATCCGGGTGAATGCGGTGTGCCCGGCGGTGATCGACACCGACATGTTCCGCCGTGCCTATGAGGCCGATCCGCGCAAGGCGGAGTTCGCTGCGGCGATGCATCCGGTTGGGCGCATCGGCAAGGTCGAGGAGATCGCGGCGGCGGTGCTCTATCTGTGCAGCGATGGCGCGGCGTTTACTACGGGCCATGCGCTGACGGTGGATGGTGGAGCGACGGCCATCTAGCGTTCTGCTTGAGTGGGTGAGCTGGGCGATCCGCGAGTGTGTGGATGCCTCGGGTTTCGCCCTGCCGGTCAGCGTGCCTGCTGCCGGGACCGCCCGGAGCGGCGCGGAAACCAGGCCTGCTCTCAGCCCTGCCTATTAAGCATCACCAGCGTCACCACTCCCGCGATCAACCCCCACAGCGCGGCCCCGATTCCAAACAGCGTCAGCCCCGACGCCGTGACCATGAAGGTGATCAGCGCCGCCTCGCGCTCATGCGGCTGCTGCATGGCCTGGGTCAGCCCCGCACCGATCGAGCCGAGCAGCGCGAGCGCCGCGATCGACAGCACCAGCGCCGCTGGAAACGCCGCGAACAGCGCCGCCAGGGTCGCGCCGAAGATGCCGGCGATGCCATAGAACACCCCGCACCATGCCGCCGCGGTGTAACGCTTGCCAGGGTCGGGGTGCGCCTCGGGGCCGGCGCAGATGGCCATGGTGATCGCCGCCAGATGAATGCCGTGCGAGCCGAACGGTGCCAGCAGCACCGAGGCGATGCCGGTCACCGAGATCAGCGGCGAGGCCGGCACGTCGTAACCTTCGGCACGCAGTACGGCGAGGCCGGGCATGTTCTGCGAGGCCATGGCGATGACGAACAGCGGGATGCCGATGCTCAGAATCGCAGCGAATGACAGCGACGGCGTGGTCCATACCGGTACCGCCAGTTCCAGACTGAAGTGCCGGAAATCCAGCAACCCCTGCGTCGCAGCCAGTGCGCAGCCGATCACCAGGGCGGTCAACACCGCGTAGCGGGGCCACAGCCGTTTTGCCAGCAGGTAGCTGAAGAACATGCCGAGCACCAGCAGCGGCTGCACTTCCACTGCGCGAAAGATCTCGATTCCGATGTTGAACAGCACGCCGGCCAGCAGCGCGGCGGCCAGTGAGGCGGGTACCCGACGCATAAGCCGCTCGAAGCTGCCGGTTAGCCCGCAGAGTACGATCAGCAGCGAGGCGAAGATGTAGGCGCCAATCGCTTCGGCGTATGGCACGCCGGGCAGGCTGCTGATCAGCAGGGCGGCGCCCGGCGTCGACCAGGCCACCACCACCGGCGTGCGATAGCGCAGCGACAGGCCGATACTGCAGATCGCCATGCCGATCGACAGCGCCCAGATCCACGAGGAAATCTGCGGAGCACTCAGGCCCGCCGCCTGGCCGGCCTGGAACATTAGTACCAGCGAGCTGGTGTAACCAGTGAGCATGGCGATGAAGCCGGCGGCGATGGTTGATGGCGAGCTATCGCTGAGCGGTCGTAACGTGGAGCGGATCGTTTCGGTCATGGCGATTCGGCTGGTGGTCGCAGCGTTGAGGTCTGCACTGTCGTGCTGCCAGCGGTCGGCGGCGGGGTGTAAGTCAGGGTTGAAAGCGGAGGTTAGCCTAGCGGGCGCAGGGCTGTGGCGTCCCATACAGCCAGCGGCCGGTTCGGCGTAACAGTGCCGACCGTCGCACTCTGATGACTGACCGGGCTGGCCGCCGAGAGCACACCTATTTTTGGCACCCTTGTTGCTATCTACATCTCGCCTGCCGCGCAGCGTCAAAAAAACCGCGGCTGTTGGAGGAAGTAGATGAGTCAGGGTGTCCAATTCAATCGCTTGATGCTGGAAATGCGGGCCATGCAGACCGACGCAATGGCGCGCACCAAGCCCGAGGCGCCAGTCCAGGAAGCCGGCGCGCCGAGCTTCTCCGACATGCTCGGCCAGGCGGTGAACAAGGTGCACGAAACCCAGCAGGTTTCCAGCCAGTTGGCCTCCGCCTTCGAGATGGGGCAGGGCGGCGTCGACCTGACCGAAGTGATGATCGCCTCGCAGAAGGCCAGCGTTTCCTTTCAAGCCATGACCCAGGTGCGCAACAAGCTGGTTCAGGCCTATCAAGACATCATGCAGATGCCGGTGTGAGGCGGGTTGAATTATGGCTGACGCGGTGAGCAACGTTCCGGTTCCGAGCGGCGCGGCAGAGGCGAAGAAGCCTCTGCTGGGGCTGTCGTTCCTGGAAAACCTCTCCGAGATGTCGATGCTGCGTCAGATCGGCCTGCTGGTCGGGCTGGCGGCGAGTGTGGCGATCGGCTTTGCCGTAGTGCTCTGGTCGCAGCAGCCGGACTACCGCCCGCTGCTCGGCAGTCTTGCCGGGATGGATGCCAATCAGGTGATGGAAACCCTCGCCGCGGCGGACATCTCCTACACCGTCGAGCCGAACTCCGGCGCCCTGCTGGTCAAGGCCGACGATCTGGCACGCGCGCGACTGAAGCTCGCCGGCGCCGGTATTGCGCCGGCCGACAGCAACGTCGGCTTCGAGATTCTCGACAAGGATCAGGGCCTGGGCACCAGTCAGTTCATGGAGGCGACCCGCTATCGCCGTGGCCTCGAAGGCGAACTGGCGCGCACCATCTCCAGCCTGAACAATGTCAAGGGCGCCCGCGTGCACCTGGCAATCCCCAAGAGTTCGGTGTTCGTCCGTGACGAGCGCAAGCCCAGCGCCTCGGTGCTGGTGGAGCTGTATCCGGGCCGCTCGCTGGAGCCGAGCCAGGTAATGGCGATCATCAACCTGGTTGCCACCAGCGTGCCCGAGCTGAGCAAGTCGCAGATCACCGTGGTGGACCAGAAGGGCAACCTGCTGTCCGACCAGCAGGAGCTGTCCGAGCTGACCATGGCCGGCAAGCAGTTCGACTACAGCCGGCGCATGGAAAGCCTCTATACCCAGCGCGTGCACAACATCCTGCAGCCGGTGCTGGGCAGCGGCCGCTACAAGGCCGAGGTCTCCGCCGACGTCGATTTCAGCGCGGTGGAATCCACCTCGGAAACCTTCAATCCCGACCAGCCGGCGCTGCGCAGCGAGCAGAGTGTCAACGAACAGCGCCAGAGCAGCCTGCCGCCGCAAGGCGTGCCCGGGGCGTTGAGCAACCAGCCGCCGGGCCCGGCGTCCGCGCCCGAACAAGCCAACCAGGCCGCCGCTGCCGCAGGTGCCGTGCCGCCCGGCCAGCCGCTGCTGGATGCCAACGGCCAGCAGATCATGGATCCGGTGACCGGCCAGCCGATGCTCGCGCCATACCCGGCGGACAAGCGCGAACAGGCCACCCGCAACTACGAGCTGGACCGCTCCATCAGCTACACCAAGCAGCAGCAGGGGCGTCTGCGCCGGCTGTCGGTGGCGGTGGTGGTCGATGATCAGGTCATGACCAATGCCGCCGGCGAAGCCACGCGTACTCCCTGGACGCCCGAAGACCTGGCGCGCTTCACTCGCCTGGTCCAGGACGCCGTCGGCTTCGACGCCAGCCGGGGCGACAGCGTCAGCGTGATCAATACCGCCTTCGTCGCGGACTCCTTCGACGACGTCGTGGTCGACATTCCGTTCTACTCCCAGCCGTGGTTCTGGGATGTGGTCAAGCAGGTGCTGGGCGTACTGTTCATCCTGGTGCTGGTGTTCGGTGTGCTGCGTCCGGTGCTGAACAACCTGACCCATGCCGGCAAGGGCAAGGAGCTGCAGACCAGCGACGCAGATGTCGAACTCGGCGACATGGACGGCGTCGACGCAGCGCTGGCCAATGACCGGGTCAGCCTCAGCGGCCCGCAGAACATCCTGCTGCCGAGTCCCAGCGAGGGATATGAAGCCCAGCTGAACGCGATCAAGAACCTGGTGGCCGAAGACCCGGGACGGGTCGCCCAGGTGGTGAAAGAGTGGATCAACGCCGATGAGTGAGAACCGGGTTCAAACCAAGCTCAACAAGGTCGACAAGGCCGCCATCCTGTTGCTGTCGCTGGGTGAAACCGATGCCGCGCAAGTGCTGCGTCACCTCGGCCCGAAGGAAGTGCAGCGGGTCGGCACGGCGATGGCGCAGATGCGCAACATCCACCGGGAGCAGGTCGAGCGGGTGATGAGCGAGTTCGTCGAGATCGTCGGCGACCAGACCAGCCTCGGCGTCGGCTCCGACGGCTACATCCGCAAGATGCTCACCCAGGCCCTGGGTGAGGACAAGGCCGGCGGCCTGATCGACCGCATCCTGCTGGGCGGCAACACCAGCGGTCTGGACAGCCTGAAGTGGATGGAGCCGCGCGCCGTGGCGGACGTCATCCGCTACGAGCACCCGCAGATCCAGGCCATCGTCGTGGCCTATCTGGATCCGGACCAGGCCGGTGAGGTGCTGTCGCACTTCGATCACAAGGTGCGTCTGGACATCGTGCTGCGCGTGTCGTCGCTCAACACCGTGCAGCCGGCGGCGCTGAAGGAACTGAACCTGATCCTCGAGAAGCAGTTCTCCGGCAACACCAACACCAGTCGTGCCAGCCTCGGCGGCGTCAAGCGTGCCGCCGACATCATGAACTACCTCGACAGCTCCATCGAAGGCCAGCTGATGGACGCCATCCGCGATGTCGACGAGGACCTGTCCACGCAGATCGAAGATCTGATGTTCGTCTTCGACAACCTGGCCGACGTGGATGACCGTGGCATCCAGATCCTGCTGCGCGAGGTTTCCTCCGACGTGCTGGTGCTGGCGCTCAAGGGCGCCGACGAAGCGATCAAGGAAAAGGTCTTCAAGAACATGTCCAAGCGCGCCGGCGAACTGCTGCGCGACGACCTGGAAGCCAAGGGGCCGGTGCGCGTCAGCGAAGTCGAGAACGCGCAGAAGGAAATCCTCACCATTGCCCGCCGCATGGCTGAAGCCGGGGAGATCGTCCTGGGTGCCAAGGGCGGCGAGGAAATGGTCTAAGCCGTGGCCAAGGAAAATCCCAGCGATGTGATCCGCGCTCAGGACGTGCGGCTGTTCGACCGCTGGGCGCTGCCCAGCTTCGATGCCGAAGGCGCGCAGGCCGACGATCCGCCGGAAGCGGCCGAGCCGGTTGTCGAGGAGCTGGCACACAGCGAAGAAGTGCCGGTCGAGGAAGTCAAACCCTTGACGCTCGATGAGCTGGAAGCGATTCGCCAGGAGGCCTACAACGAAGGCTTCGCCACCGGCGAGAAGGACGGCTTCCATGCCGGCCAGCTGAAGGCTCGCCAGGAGGCCGAGACGGCGCTGGCCGCACGCCTGCAGAGCCTGGAGCAGCTGATGACGCAGCTGCTCGATCCGATTGCCGAGCAGGATCGCAACCTCGAGCACGCGCTGGTCACGCTGGTCAGCCACCTGTCGCGCGAGGTGATCCAGCGCGATCTGCTGATCGATTCCAGCCAGATCCGCCAGGTGCTGCGCGAGGCGCTCAAGCTGCTGCCGATGGGCGCGCAGAACGTGCACGTTCACGTCAATCCGCAGGATTTCGAACTGATCAAGGCGCTGCGCGAGCGTCACGAGGAGAGCTGGCGGATTCTCGAAGACGCCAGCCTGCTGCCCGGCGGCTGCCTCATCGAGACCGAACACAGCCGCATCGACGCCAGCGTCGAGACGCGCCTGAGTCAGGCGATCAAGCAGTTGTTCGAGCAGCAGCGCGAGAACGCCACGCATCCGCCGGCGGCCGATCTGCACCTCGATCTGGATAGTCCCGATGCGCCTTGACCGGGTCAGTTTCGCCCGGCGCCTGGCCTGTTACACCGAGGCGGTCAAGCTGCCCAGTCAGCCGGTCCTCGAAGGCCGTCTGCTGCGCATGGTCGGCCTGACGCTGGAGGCCGAGGGCCTGCGCGCCGCGGTTGGCAGCCGCTGCCGGGTGATCAACGACGATAGCTACCATCCGACCGAGGTCGAAGCCGAGGTCATGGGCTTCTCCAGCGGCAAGCTTTACCTGATGCCGGTCGGCAGCCTCGCCGGTATCGCGCCGGGTGCGCGTGTGGTGCCGCTGCCCAATACCGGTCGCCTGCCGATGGGCATGTCCATGCTTGGCCGGGTGCTCGACGGCGCCGGTCGCGCGCTGGACGGCAAGGGCGGCATGCGCGCCGAGGACTGGGTGCCGATGGATGGCCCGGTGATCAACCCGCTCAAGCGCCACCCGATCAGCGAGCCGCTGGACGTCGGCATCCGCAGCATCAACGGCCTGCTCACCGTCGGCCGCGGCCAGCGCCTGGGCCTGTTCGCCGGTACCGGCGTCGGTAAGTCGGTGCTGCTGGGCATGATGACCAAGTTCACCGAGGCGGACATCATCGTCGTCGGCCTGATCGGCGAGCGTGGTCGCGAGGTCAAGGAGTTCATCGAGCACATCCTTGGCGAGGAGAGTCTCAAGCGTTCGGTGGTGGTTGCCTCGCCCGCCGACGAGGCGCCGCTGATGCGTCTGCGCGCCGCGCAGTACTGCACGCGTATCGCCGAGTATTTCCGCGACAAGGGCAAGAACGTGCTGCTGCTGATGGATTCGCTGACGCGTTACGCCCAGGCTCAGCGCGAGATCGCCCTGGCCATCGGCGAGCCGCCGGCGACCAAGGGCTATCCGCCATCGGTGTTCGCCAAGCTGCCGAGCCTGGTGGAGCGGGCCGGCAACGCCGAGCAGGGCGGTGGTTCGATCACCGCGTTCTATACGGTGCTCTCCGAAGGCGACGATCAGCAGGACCCGATCGCCGATGCCGCGCGTGGCGTGCTCGACGGCCATATCGTGCTGTCGCGGCGCTTGGCCGAGGAAGGCCATTATCCTGCGATCGATATCGAGGCTTCGATCAGCCGGGTCATGCCGCAGGTGGTCAACGCCGAGCATGTGCGCAGCTCGCAGCGCTTCAAGCAGCTCTGGTCGCGCTACCAGCAGAGCCGTGACCTGATCAGCGTCGGTGCCTACGTGCCGGGCGGCGATCCGGATACCGACCTGGCGATCGCCCGCCAAGCCGAAATGGTGCGCTACCTGCGCCAAGGACTTAACGAGAGCGAATCGCTGGGCGAAAGTGCGGCACAGTTGAGTGCGGTGTTCAGCCCGCGTCAGGGCGCGTAAACCGTGCCACTCAGTCGTGCCGCCCGGCTGGCGCCGGTCATCGAGATGGCCGAGCGGGCCGAGCGCGATGCCGCTCGCCTGCTTGGGCAAGGACAGGCGCAGCTGGCGCAGGCCGAGGCCAAACTCGGCGAGCTTGAACAGTATTTCAGCGATTACCAGCAACAGTGGATGCGCCAGGGTAGTCAGGGCGTCTCCGGCCAGTGGCTGATGAACTACCAGCGCTTCCTGTCCCAGCTCGAATCGGCGATCGGGCAGCAGCAGCGTAGCGTCGCGTGGCATCGCGACAACCTGAGCAAGCTGCGCGCCCAGTGGCAGCAGCGTCACGCGCGGGTCGAGGGGCTGAGCAAGCTGGTGGAGGGCTATCTGCGCGAGGCGCGGGTGGCTGCCGACAAGCGCGAGCAGAAGCTGCTCGACGAGTTCTCGCAGCGTCTGGCAGGGCGCCGCCGGCAGGATTGAGCTTGCCGCACCGGGCCTTGGATGCTAAATCTTGTCCCGCTTCATTGCAGCAGCCCGCGACAGGTCGTTGAGAAACAGCGAGCCCATCCGCTGAGCAGTGCAGCCTGCGTCAGCAGGCATCGATTGTTTTTCAATGCAAAGATTGCGAGCGTGGGTCTGCCCAGATCCCGTTTCGGACCAGGGAGTGCTACATGACCATTACTTCTCAGCCTTCGGCGGATGGGCGCGAGTTGACGATCGCCATCAGCGGTCGCTTCGACTTCAATGCCCATCAGGCGTTTCGCGACGCCTATCAGCGCCAGGATGTCGCTCCCCAGCGGTATGTCGTCGATCTGCAAGGCACCACCTATCTGGATAGTTCGGCGCTTGGCATGTTGCTGTTGCTGCGTGATCACGCCGGCGGCGACGAAGCCGATGTGCGTCTGCTCAACTGCAACGCCGACGTGCGAAAGATTCTCTCGGTCTCGAATTTCGAACAGCTTTTCGTGATCGGCTGAGATGTTCGACCAGCTGACGATCCTGATCGCCGAGGACAATCCGGTCGATCGGATGCTGCTGTCGACCATCATCGCCCGCCAGGGGCATCAGGTGCTGACGGCCAGCGATGGTCTGGAAGCAGTGGCCCTCTACGAGCGGGAGCGCCCACAGCTGGTGCTGATGGATGCGCTGATGCCGCTGATGGACGGCTTCGACGCCGCGCGGCGCATCAAGCGTCTGGCCGGCGACGAGCTGGTGCCGATCATCTTTCTCACCTCGCTCAGCGAGAACCAGGCGCTGGTGCGCTGCCTGGACGCCGGTGGTGACGATTTCATCGTCAAGCCGTACAACCCGGTCATTCTCGAGGCCAAGATCAAGGCCATGCATCGCTTGCGCCGCTTGCAGGCAACGGTGCTCGAACAGCGCGATCTGATCGCCCGGCGCAACCAGCAGCTGCTCGACGAGCAGCGCGCGGCCAAGGCGATCTTCGACAAGGTCGCGCATGCCGGCTGTCTGGGTGCGCCAAATATCCGCTTCCGGCAATCACCGCGGGCGCTGTTCAACGGCGACCTGCTGCTGGCCGTGCAGGCCCCTGCTGGACAGATGTTCGTGCTGCTCGGCGATTTCACCGGTCACGGTTTGCCGGCGGCGATCGGCGCCATGCCGCTGGCGGAAACCTTCTACGGCATGACGGCCAAGGGTTATGCGGCCAAGGACATCCTTCGCGAGCTGAATGCCAAGCTCAAGCAGATTCTGCCGGTGGAGATGTTCTGCTGCGCCACGCTGCTGGACATCAACATGGCCCAGGGCGTGCTCAACGTCTGGAATGGCGGCCTGCCGGACGGCTACCTGATTCGCCCGGATGGTCGGCGCGTGGCGCTGGTATCCCGGCATCTGCCATTGGGTGTGCTGAGCCCGGGAGCATTCGAACCGCGCTTCGAAAGCCATCCGCTGGCGCTCGGCGACCGCCTGTTGCTGCTGTCCGACGGAGTGGTGGAGAGCCGTAACGCCAACGACGAGCTGTTCGGCGAACAGCGCCTGCTGGCGACCTTGGACGCCAATCGCGATCCGGCGCGCCTGTTCGACGAGATCGAGCAAGCGCTGCTGGCGTTCCACGGACAGTTGCAGGATGACCTCAGCCTGGTCGAGGTGGACCTGACCGAGAAGCTGGTGCCGATGCAGCTGCCGTTGTCGCTCGGCGCACCTAACGAGTCGCGTCCGATGGATTGGTCGGCGCAGTTCGAACTGCGCGCGGCTAGCCTGCGGACCGGCAATCCGTTGCCGCTGCTGTTGCAGGTGTTGCTGCAGGTTCAGCAGTTGCGCCCACGCGCAGGTGCGGTCTATACCGTTCTGGTCGAACTGTTTTCCAACGCGCTGGAGCACGGCGTGCTGGGCCTGGACTCGAACCTCAAGCGGGATGCCGAAGGCTTCGCGCAGTACTACGAGTTGCGGCGCCAGCGCCTGGCCGAGCTGACGACGGGACATATCCATCTCGAGCTGGAGATCCGGTCCGGCGACGAAGGTGGCTACCTGCGTATCGGCATCCAGGACAGCGGGCCCGGTTTCGATGTCGCTCACGTATTGGGTGAACGGCACGGCGTCGACAGCTTGTGCGGCAGAGGCTTGCGGCTGATCCGTCAGCTGAGCGACGGGTTCGATTGGCAGGCGGACGGGCGGGGGCTGAGCGTGGAGTTCCGCTGGTCGGCTCATGCATAATTCGCGGCTTTCACCAAGGAGCGGCTCTGTGTCCATCCCTCATCTCGACAGTTCCGTGCTCGCGACCTTGCAAGCGGTAATGGAAGCCGAGTATCCGGTGCTGCTGGACACCTTTCTGATCGATTCCGAGGAACGCTTGCGCCTGCTCCAGCATGCGCTTCAGGCCGGTGAAAGCGAGGCACTGCGCCGTGCCGCGCACAGCTTCAAGGGCAGTTGCAGCAACCTGGGCGCCGCTGCACTCGCTGACCTGTGCTCTGAGCTGGAGGTTCTGGCGCGCGAGCAGCAATTGGTCGAGGCGCCAGCCATGCTCGAGCGGATCGAGCGCGAGTTCGCGATCGTCGGCATCCTCTTTCGTGCCGAGCGGCAACGCTACGCCTGAGCGGACGGCTCTCTGGCGTTTTGTGCTGGCCCGGAACTTGCTCAAGGTTCTGCACGAATCACCCTGAGCGGAAAGATCCATGGCCGTTTCCCCTGATCTGTTGCTGAAATCCCCATCAGTTGACGCACGCCCCAAGGCGGCCGCGGCGAAAGCGGCAGAGGCGCCTGAGCCCAACGCTGGCGGGCGTTCAAGCTTCTCCGAGGTGTATGCGCGCGAGCGCCAGAGCAAGCCTGTCGAGCGCAAGGACGGTGCTGCGGCGTCGGCGCGCGAACCGGCCGACGAGGATCAGCCTGTCGATGAAACGACGGCAGCGAGTGACGCCGAAAAGCCGGCAGTTGCCGAAAGCGGCAATTCCTTGCCTGCCGGGGACGAGGCCGAGGGGCTGGCGCTCGATAGCGAGCTCGACCCATTGCTGCTGCTTGGCTTGAGTGGTCAGTTCCCGCCCCAGGAAGAGGCCGTGGCTACGCAGGCGAGCTTTTCCTTCACGCCGGGACTGACGCAGCCGCAGGCGCAGTTGCAGCAGCCAACTGCCGCGGTCGATGTGCTGGCAGATGATGGGTTGGCCGCCCTTGGCAAGGTGAGCGACTCGACTGCACCGAGCATGAAGACTCCTCTGGTTTCCGAATTGACCAGCAGCACGAAGGACGCCGCGATAACCAGCGAGGACAGCTTCGCCGGTCTGCTGGTGGCCAGCGCCGAGCCGGAGGAAGACGCCGAACTCGAGGTGGCCGTCGGTGAGTTGCTTGAGGGGCTGGATGGGCCGAAGGAGAGCCGCCAGGCTGCCGAACCGGCGACCAGCCGCATCAATCCGCTGAGCCAGGCGATCGCGCAGCAGATTCAGCAGGCGCACAAGCCTGCCCTGGTGCCCGGGCAGCCGGTGCAGATGCAGCAGGCCGGTTGGAGTGAGGCCGTGGTGGATCGGGTGATGTGGCTGTCCAGCCAGAACCTCAAGTCCGCCGAGATCCAGCTCGATCCGGCTGAGCTGGGGCGGATGGAGGTGCGCATCGAGATGAGTCGTGATCAGGCGCAGATCACCTTCCTCAGCCCGCATGCCGGCGTACGCGACGCGCTCGAAGGGCAGATGCAGCGGTTGCGTGAAATGTTCGATCAGCAAGGCATGAGCATGAACGTCAACGTGTCCGACCAGTCCTCGGCGCGCGGTTGGCAGGGGCGTGGCGAGGGCGAAGCGGGGCGCAATAATGCCCTGGCGGGTGGCGCGTCGAGCGACGATGAGCACCCGTTAGGCGTCAGCGAGATCGCCAGCAATCGGACGGTCGGCGATCGCGGTCTGGTGGACTATTACGCCTGAGCCGGGACGCCCGACCGGGTACACCGGCGTGCCTGTTGAGCAACCGCGACAGCCTGCTGACGGTTTTCCGGCGCGTGTGCTTGCTCGATGAGCGACGATAGTCAGCGGTTTATCTCTGCCTGAACGCCGACGATCGTCTCGCGTGTGGGTCATCACCCGTTCACCCTCTGTTGCTTGCCGCGCTTCCCCACGTTGGCACAGCAGTTGCTCCTGTCCTGCCCCAGCGGGATGTTGCGCGCACAACGACGGATATTTGGCATGGCGAAGAAACAGGTACCTCCCGGCCCACCGATTGCCGGCGCAGAAGGCGCGGATGGCAAGGGGCGGCTGAAACTCATCATCGCGATCGCGGTCGCTTTCTTGTTGGCCATCGGTTTGTCGATTGGCGGCACGCTGTTCTTTCTCGACAAGGGCGATGAGGCGGACGAACAACCGGCCGAGGTGGCGGGAACTCCTTCGGGCAAGCCGGCGGCTGTCTACGAAGTGCTGATGCCGGCTTTTGTGGTCAATTTCAATCACAAGGGGCGTCAGCGCTATATGCAGGTCAGCGTGGCCTTGATGTCGCGTGATCAACTGGCGCTCGACGGGCTCAAAGAACACATGCCGCTGCTGCGCAATCGGTTGGTGATGCTGTTCTCCAGTCAGGATTTCGCGGCGCTGATGACGCCGGTAGGCAAGGAAATGCTGCGCCAGCAGGCCACGTCCAGCGTGCAGGAGCTTGCGCAGAAGGAAGTCGGCAAGCTGGCGGTCGAGCAAGTGCTTTTCACCAACTTCGTACTGCAATAGAAGGTTTTTGCCGATGGCTGTTCAGGACCTGCTTTCGCAAGACGAGATCGATGCGCTCCTGCACGGGGTCGACGACGGTCTGGTGGATACCGAGAGCGACGCCGAACCCGGTTCGATCAAGAGCTACGACCTCACCAGCCAGGACCGCATCGTCCGTGGGCGCATGCCCACGCTGGAGATGATCAACGAGCGCTTCGCGCGTTACACCCGCATCAGCATGTTCAACCTGCTGCGCCGCTCGGCGGACGTCTCGGTGGGCGGTGTACAGGTGATGAAGTTCGGCGAGTACGTGCATTCGCTGTACGTGCCGACCAGTCTCAACCTGGTGAAGATGAAGCCGCTGCGTGGCACGGCGCTGTTCATACTCGACGCGAAGCTGGTGTTCAAACTAGTGGACAACTTCTTCGGCGGCGACGGCCGTCACGCCAAGATCGAAGGGCGCGAGTTCACGCCTACCGAGCTGCGTGTGGTGCGCATGGTGCTGGATCAGGCGTTCACCGATCTCAAGGAAGCCTGGCACGCGGTGCTGGACGTCAACTTCGAGTACATCAATTCGGAAGTGAACCCGGCGCTGGCCAACATCGTCAGCCCCAGCGAGGTGGTGGTGGTGTCGACCTTCCACATCGAACTCGACAGCGGCGGCGGCGACCTGCACGTGACCATGCCTTATTCGATGATCGAGCCGATCCGCGAGATGCTCGACGCCGGCTTCCAGTCCGACGTCAGCGACCAGGACGAGCGCTGGGTCAAGGCGCTGCGCGAGGACATTCTCGACGTCAACGTGCCGCTGGGCGCGACCGTGGTGCGGCGGCAGTTGAAGCTGCGCGACATTCTCAACATGCAGCCGGGCGATGTCATCCCGGTGGAAATGCCCGAAGACATGATCATGCGCGCCAATGGCATGCCGGCCTTCAAGGTCAAGCTGGGTGCCCACAAGGGCAACCTGGCGCTGCAGGTGCTAGAGCCGGTGGTTCGTCCGCGGTGACTCACTTTCTTACTCAATTCGAGCCGGTCGAGGATTAGCGATGGCAGACGAACACGAAAACACTTCCCCAGAAGAGCAGGCGCTGGCCGACGAGTGGGCCGCGGCGTTGGCCGAGGCTGGCGATGCCAGCCAGGACGACATTGACGCGCTGCTCAATCAGGGGCCGGCCGCAGCCGAGCCTGCAGCACCGCGCGCGCCGCTGGAAGACTTTGCCAGTATGCCGAAGGCCGGCGGCGCACCGCTGGGGCTGGAGGGGCCGAACCTGGATGTGATCCTGGATATTCCAGTCTCCATTTCCATGGAGGTCGGCAGCACCGAGATCAGCATTCGCAACCTGCTGCAGCTCAACCAGGGCTCGGTGGTGGAGCTCGATCGGCTGGCAGGTGAGCCGCTGGACGTGCTGGTCAACGGTACGCTGATCGCGCATGGCGAGGTGGTGGTGGTCAACGAGAAGTTCGGCATTCGCCTGACGGACGTGATCAGCCCCACCGAACGCATCAAGAAGCTGCGCTGACATGCGCGCGCTAGCCTTTCTCGGCCTGCTGCTCGCACTGCCGGCGCTGGCCGCCGAGCCGGCGACCAGCATGAGCAGCACCGACATGGGCGCTCAGTTGAGCAAGCTGCTGCTCGGCCTGCTGCTGGTGGTCGGGCTGATCTTCCTGCTCGCCTGGCTGCTGCGCCGCGTCCAGCAGCTGAACCCGCGCGGTACTCAGGTGATCAAGCTGGTTTCCAGTCAGGCGCTGGGCCCGCGCGAGCGGCTGGTGCTGGTGCAGGTAGGCAGCGAGCAGGTGCTGATCGGTCTATCCGCCGGCCGCATCACGCCGCTGCACGTGCTCAAGGAACCGGTGCATCTGCCCGATTCCGAGCCAGCCAATCCGGAGTTCGCTCAGCGCCTGATGGAGTTGCTGGGCAAGGATCACAAGGACAAGCCCTGATGTTGCGTATTCTGCTGGCGGTCCTGCTGGCTACGATTGCCCCGCTGGCGCTCGGTCAGGAGGCTGGCGGATTGCTGGCGCGCGGTGACAACCCGTTGTCGATTCCGGCGATCACCCTGAGCACCGACGCTCAGGGCCAACAGGAGTATTCGGTCAGCCTGCAGATCCTGCTGATCATGACGGCGCTGAGTTTCATTCCGGCGTTCGTCATGCTGATGACCAGCTTCACGCGGATCATCATCGTCTTTTCCATCCTGCGCCAGGCGCTGGGCCTGCAGCAGACGCCGTCGAACCAGATCCTCATCGGTCTGACGTTGTTCCTCACGCTGTTCATCATGGCGCCGGTATTCGAGCGGATAAACCAGGAGGCGCTGCAGCCCTACCTGGCTGAGCAGCTGCCGGCGCAGGAGGCGATCGCCCGCGCCGAGGTGCCGCTCAAGGCGTTCATGCTGGCGCAGACCCGCGAAAGCGACCTCGACCTGTTCATGCGCCTGTCGCGGCGGACCGACATCGCCAGTCCGGAGGCGGCGCCGCTGACGATCCTGGTGCCGGCATTCGTCACCTCGGAGCTGAAGACGGCGTTCCAGATCGGCTTCATGATCTTCATTCCGTTCCTCATCATCGACATGGTGGTGGCCAGCGTGCTGATGGCGATGGGCATGATGATGCTGTCGCCGCTGATCATCTCGCTGCCATTCAAGATCATGCTGTTCGTGCTGGTCGACGGCTGGGGGCTGATCATCGGCACCCTGGCCGGCAGCTTCGGCACGCTCTAGGAGGCTCGTCATGACGCCCGAAGTCGCGGTGGACCTGTTTCGCGAAGGCCTTTGGATGACCGCGATGATCGTCGGTGTGCTGGTAATGCCCAGCCTGCTGGTCGGTCTGGTGGTGGCGATGTTCCAGGCCGCCACGCAGATTAACGAGCAGACGTTGAGCTTCCTGCCGCGCCTTTTGGTGATGCTGCTGACGCTGATCTGGGCTGGGCCTTGGCTGGTACGCGAGCTGATGGAATACACCCAGGGCCTGATCGCCAACATTCCGCTGATCATCGGCTGAGCCATGCTGGAGCTGAGCAACGCGCAGATCGGCAGCTGGGTAGCGCAGTTCATGCTGCCGCTGTTTCGCATCGCGGCCTTGCTGATGAGCATGCCGATCATCGGTACCCAGCTGGTGCCGACGCGCGTGCGCTTGTACTTGGCGTTGGCCATTACCCTGGTGCTGGCACCAACCCTCGGCCCGATGCCGCTGGTCGAGGCGCTGAGCGTGCGCGCGCTGTTGCTGATTGCCGAGCAACTGTTGATCGGCGTGATGCTCGGCTTCGTGCTGCAGCTGTTCTTCCATGTCTTCATCGTTTCCGGGCAGCTGCTGGCGATGCAGATGGGCCTGGGCTTCGCCTCGATGGTCGATCCGGCCAACGGCGTGTCGGTGCCGGTGCTCGGACAGTTCTTCAACATGCTGGTGATCCTGCTGTTCCTGGCGATGAACGGCCATCTGGTGGTGCTGGAAATTCTCACCGAAAGCTTCGTGACCCTGCCGGTGGGTGGCGGGCTGTCGACCAACCATCTGTGGGAGGTGGCGGGGAAGCTTGGCTGGGTGCTCGGCGCCGGGCTGCTGCTGGTGCTGCCGGCGATCACCGCGCTGCTGGTGGTCAACCTGGCGTTTGGCCTGATGACTCGCGCCGCACCGCAGCTGAACATTTTCTCAATCGGCTTTCCGCTGACTCTGGTACTGGGCCTGATCATCGTCTGGATCGGCATGGCCGATATCCTGGCGCAGTACCAGATCTTCGTCGGCGAGGCGCTGGCCATGCTGCGCGAGCTGGTGGGGCTGCGCTGATGAACATGCTCATGCACAACGCGGAGGCCGTCGATGGCTGAAAGCGAAAGCGGTGCCGACAAAAGCGAGGAACCCACAGAGAAACGCCGACGGGAATCTCGCGAGAAAGGCCAGATCGCGCGCTCGCGCGAGCTGAACACGGTGGCGGTCACCATCGGCGGGATCGGAGGGCTGCTGGCCTCCGGCGGCGGGTTGGCGCAGGCGCTGATGGGCATGATGCAGGGCAGCTTTGAGTTGAGCCGGGAGATGCTGCTCGATGAGGGCAGCATGGTGATGCTGCTGATGGCCAGCGGCATGATCGCGCTGGAGGCCATCCTGCCGCTGCTGATCGCCCTGCTGATCGCCTCCATTGTCGGCCCGATTGCCTTGGGCGGCTGGCTGTTTTCGGCCAAGGCGATGGCGCCCAACTTCGGCCGGATGAACCCCGGTGCCGGACTCAAGCGGATGTTTTCGACCAAGGCGCTGGTCGAGCTGCTCAAGGCGCTCGGCAAGTTTCTGGTGGTGCTGCTGGTGGCCTTGCTGGTGCTGTCTTCCTACCAGGACGACCTGCTGTCAATCGCCAAGCAGCCGCTGGATCTGGCGATCATGCACAGCGTCGAGCTGGTGGGCTGGTGTGCGCTGTGGATGGCCTGCGGGCTGATCCTGATCGCGGCGGTAGATGTGCCGTTCCAGCTCTGGGACAACAAGCAGAAGCTGATGATGACCAAGCAGGAGGTCAGGGACGAGTACAAGGATTCCGAGGGCAAGCCCGAGGTCAAGTCGCGCATCCGCCAGTTGCAGCGCGAGATGGCCGAGCGGCGCATGATGCAGGCGGTGCCCGAAGCCGACGTGGTGATCACCAACCCGACGCACTTCGCCGTGGCGCTGAAATACGACGCCGCGCGGGGCGGGGCGCCGATGCTGGTGGCCAAGGGCGGCGACTTCCTCGCGCTGAAGATCCGCGAGATCGCCCAGGAGCACAGCGTCACCGTCCTCGAATCACCGGCCTTGGCGCGGGCGGTGTACTACTCGACGGAGTTGGATCAGGAAATCCCGGCGGGGCTATATCTCGCTGTGGCTCAGGTGCTCGCCTATGTCTACCAGCTGCGGCAGTACCGCGCCGGCAAGGGCAGGCGGCCCGATCCGCTGCACGAACTGCCGATTCCGCCGGAATTACGCCGCGACGAATAATGGACGTAGGCTTGGCAGAGTATGGCGGCCGCCCTGCGTCGGCCTTACTCGATGACGCCGCAGGCGACCCGCGCGCCGCCACCGCCGAGTGGTTGCGGGTGATCGGAGTGATTGTCGCCGCCCTGATGCACCATCAGCGCCAGACCCTTGATATCACCGAGGCTCTTCAGTCGCGGGGCCAGTACCGGCTGGGTAGCCTTGCCATCGCCGTCCACGTACAGCGCCGGCAGGTCGCCCATGTGGCCGTCGCCCCAGGGTTCGCCATGCTTGCCGCTGTTCTTCGGGTCCCAATGGCCGCCGGCGGCGCCTGCGGCGGTGGGCTTGCCGTCGATCTCTGCTGCCTCGCAGCTGCCCTTGGCATGCACATGGAAGCCGTGGAGGCCCGGCTGTAGGCCCGCCAGCTCGGGGCGAAAGACCAGACCGTAGTCGCTGCTTTCGATCTTCACGCTGCCGACCGCCTCGCCGATGCCCTGGGCACTGACGGCTTTGAGCGGGACGCTGAGGGTTTCCGCCTGGACGCCGAGGACGGTGCAGCCGGCCAGCGCGGCGATGATCCACTGTTTCATCACGTGTCTCCTTGCAGATTGGACGGGGCGGCGGATTCCGCCGCACGAAGCTCTGACTGCGCGCGGCCCGGCGGGTTCGCAGACTTGGGCAGCGGACTCACCAGACCGCGACACGATGAGCTAAGTCCCGATGTCTGCGCCTCGCCAGCTCGCCGCGCCTGTCGATGTCGTCGGGCTGGGTGTAGGCCGGCGCGTCGAGTTGGACCCCTTCTTGCTATAGCCCCGACAGAACGCATTCCTGCGTCAAAAAAACGATTCTGTCCGCTTGGGGGCTACGTTGGATCGCACGCAACTCATCAACATGCGCAACAGCCTGACGGGAGTCGGTCGGGGCAACCTCGGCGTGCCGCTGCTGTTGCTGGTCATGCTGGGCATGATGATGCTGCCGATCCCGGCATTCCTGCTCGACGTGCTGTTCACCTTCAATATCGCGCTGTCGATTGTGGTGCTGCTGGTCAGCGTCTATGCGCTGCGTCCGCTGGATTTCGCGGTATTTCCCACCATCCTGCTGGTCGCCACGCTGATGCGCCTGGCATTGAACGTCGCCTCGACCCGTGTGGTACTGATCAACGGCCACGAGGGTGGCGCCGCGGCGGGGCACGTGATCGAAGCCTTCGGTAATGTGGTGATCGGCGGCAACTACGTGGTCGGTGTGGTGGTGTTCGCGATCCTGATGATCATCAACTTCGTGGTGGTGACCAAGGGCGCCGGGCGTATCTCCGAGGTGAGCGCGCGCTTCACCCTGGATGCCATGCCCGGCAAGCAGATGGCGATCGATGCCGACCTCAATGCCGGACTGATCGATCAGAGCGAGGCGAAAAAACGCCGCGTCGAGGTCGCTTCGGAGGCGGACTTCTATGGCTCGATGGACGGTGCCAGCAAGTTCGTCCGCGGCGATGCGATCGCCGGCCTGCTGATCCTGTTCATCAACCTGATTGGTGGCATCGGTATCGGTATGGCGCAGCACGGCCTGAGCTTCGCCGAGGCTGGTCGGGTCTACGCGCTACTGACGATCGGTGACGGTCTGGTGGCGCAGATTCCGTCGCTGTTGCTGTCGACCGCGGCGGCGATCATGGTGACCCGCGTCACCAGTTCAGAGGACATGGGCCAGCAGGTCCAGCGGCAGATGTTCGCCTCGCCGAAGGCGCTGGCCGTGTCGGCGGCGATCATGATTGCCATGGGCCTGGTGCCGGGCATGCCGCACATGTCCTTCCTCGGCCTGGGCGCCGCTGCCGCCGCCGGTGCTTACTGGATCTGGCATCGGCAGCGGCAGGTCAAGCAGCAGGCCGAGCAGGAAGTACAGAAGCAGCAGGAGCTGTTGCCAGCACAGCGTGCGGCGGAAACCAAGGAGCTTGGCTGGGACGACGTCACGCCGGTGGACATGGTCGGTCTGGAGGTTGGCTACCGGCTGATCCCGCTGGTCGATCGCAACCAGGGTGGCCAGCTGCTGGCGCGGATCAAGGGTGTGCGCAAGAAGTTGTCGCAGGACCTGGGCTTCCTCATGCCGTCGGTGCATATCCGCGACAACCTCGATCTGTTGCCCAATGCCTATCGCCTGACGCTGATGGGCGTCAGCCTGGGCGAGGCGGAGGTCTACCCGGACCGCGAGCTGGCGATCAACCCGGGCCAGGTGTTCGGGCCGCTCAACGGCATCGCGGCCAAGGACCCGGCGTTCGGTCTGGAGGCGGTGTGGATCGAGGGCAGTCAGCGCGATCAGGCGCAGTCGCTCGGCTATACCGTGGTGGATGCCAGCACGGTGGTCGCCACGCACCTGAACCAGGTATTGCACAAGCACGCCCACGAACTGCTCGGTCATGAAGAGGTCCAGCAATTGCTGCAGCTGCTGGCCAAGAGCTCGCCGAAACTCGCCGAAGAGCTGGTGCCGGGCATGGTATCGCTGTCCACGCTGCTCAAGGTGCTGCAGGCGTTGCTGCAGGAGCAGGTGCCGGTACGCGATATCCGCACCATCGCCGAGGCCATCGCCAATGTGGCTGCCAAGAGTCAAGATCCCGCCGCTATGGTGGCGGCGGTGCGGGTCGCGCTGTGCCGCGCGATCGTGCAAAACGTTGTGGGACTAGAGCCCGAGCTGCCTGTGATCACCCTTGAGCCACGGTTGGAACAGATTTTGCTCAATAGCCTGCAGAAGGCCGGTCAGGGTGCCGAAGATGGCATCTTGCTGGAGCCGGGAATGGCCGAAAAGTTGCAGCGCTCATTGGTAGAGGCGGCGCAGCGTCAAGAAATGCTCGGCAAGCCGGCAATCCTCCTGGTAGCCGGACCGGTTCGCGCGATGTTGTCCCGGTTCGCGCGGTTGGCAGTGCCGAACATGCATGTGCTGGCCTATCAGGAAATACCGGACAACAAGCAGGTCACCATCGTTTCGACGGTGGGTCAGAATTAACCGAGGGTGCAGGCCATGCAGGTCAAACGTTTCTTCGCCGCCGATATGCGCATTGCCATGAAGATGGTGCGCGACGAGCTGGGCGCCGATGCCGTGATCATCGGCAATCGTCGGGTTGCTGGCGGCGTCGAGCTGACTGCCGTGCTCGATTACCCGATGCAGTCCGCACCCGAGGCCAAGAAACCCAACCCCGTGCTGGAAGCGGAGCTGCGCAAGACGCAGTCGCGCATTGCCTCGGCGCATGCTGAGCTGAGCACGCCGAGCCGCATGAAGGTGACTCAGGATCGTCAACTGCTTGACGAACAGCCGGTAGCTGCCGCGCCGCAGGCGGTGGCCGCCAGTGCCCCGCTCGATTCGCGAGCCTTCGAGAGCATGTACACCGAGCTGCAGGGCTTGCGCGAGCTGATCGAAGTGCAGCTCGGCTCGATCGCCTGGGGGCAGGAGCAGAGCCGTCGTCCGCAGCAGGCCGGCCTCTGGCGTCGCCTGCAACGCCTCGGACTGCCGGCGGAGCTGTCGCGCAGCCTGCTGGAGAAGGTCGCGGCCATCGCCGATCCGCGTCAGGCCTGGCGCATGGTGCTGGCGCATCTGGCGCAGGCGATCAAGGTCAGCAAGCAGGAGCCACTGGAAGAGGGTGGGGTGATCGCGCTGGTGGGACCGGCTGGGGTCGGCAAGACCACCACCTTGGCCAAGCTGGCGGCCCGTTACGTACTGAAGTACGGCGCGCAGAATATCGCGCTGGCAAGCATGGACAACTACCGCATCGGTGCCCAAGAGCAGCTGAAGACTCTCGGACGCATTCTCGATGTGCCGGTGGTACAGATCGATCCGTCGCAGCCGCTGGGCAAGACGCTGGCCCCGCTGGCGCGCAAGCGGATCATCCTGATCGACACCGCCGGGCTGCCGGCGAGCGATCCGACGCTGCGCATGCAGCTGGAGGCGCTGTCCGACCGTGGCGTCAAATCGAAAAACTATCTGGTGCTGGCCGCGACCAGTCAGAGCCAGGTGCTCAAGGCTGCCTGGCACAACTACCGGCGTTGTGGCCTGGCCGGTTGCATCCTGACTAAGCTTGACGAGGCCGGCTCGCTCGGCGATGTACTCGGGCTAACGATCAGCCAGCACTTGCCGATAGCCTATCTCGCCGACGGGCCGCGTATTCCCGATGACCTGCACCTGCCGCGCAGCCATCAGCTGGTCAGTCGGGCGGTGAGTTTGCAGTCCGGCGAGGAGCCGAGCGAGGAAACCATGGCCGACATGTTCGCCGGTCTGTACAACGAATCATCGCGGCAGGCCGGATAAGCTCTGCACGGCGTTACTCGAATAAACCAGATGCGTTCGGGCTGAATGCATCGCCGGCCTCCTGGCCCGAGCAATATATAGGCGTAGAACATGGGTATGCATCCCGTACAGGTGATTGCGGTGACCGGCGGCAAGGGTGGCGTCGGCAAGACCAACGTGTCGGTCAATCTGGCGCTGGCCCTGGCCGAACTCGGGCGGCGCGTGGTGTTGCTGGATGCCGACCTCGGTCTGGCCAATGTCGACGTGCTGCTGGGGTTGACCACCAAACGCACGCTTGCCGACGTGATCGCCGGCGAGTGCGACCTGCGCGATGTGTTGATTCCGGGGCCCGGCGGCATCCGCATTGTGCCGGCCGCCTCCGGCACGCAGAGCATGGTTCAGCTGTCCTCGCTGCAGCATGCCGGGCTGATCCAGGCCTTCAGCGACATCGGGGATGATCTCGATGTGCTGATCATCGACACGGCCGCCGGTATCGGCGATGCGGTGGTCAGCTTCGTGCGCGCCGCGCAGGAAGTGCTGCTGGTGGTGACCGACGAGCCGACTTCGATCACCGATGCCTATGCGCTGATCAAGCTGCTCAACCGTGACTATGGCATCAACCGCTTTCGCGTCCTGGCCAACATGGCGCATGCCCCGCAGGAAGGGCGCAACCTGTTCGCCAAGCTGACCAAGGTTACCGAGCGTTTTCTCGACGTCGCGTTGCAGTATGTCGGCGCGATCCCCTACGACGAAGCCGTGCGCAAGGCCGTGCAGAAGCAGCGTGCAGTCTATGAAGCCTATCCACGGTCCAAATGTTCACTGGCTTTCAAAGCCATCGCGCAGAAGGTCGACACCTGGCCGTTGCCGGCGACCCCGCGCGGGCACCTCGAGTTCTTCGTCGAGCGCCTGATCAGACCGGCTGCCGACACCCACGAATGACAGTTGCTGGATCTGCCATGTATTACAGCAAAGCTCAGGCGAAGGATGCTCAGCATCGTTTGATCGACCAGTATGCGCCGCTGGTCAAGCGTATTGCCTATCACCTGCTGGCGCGCTTGCCCGCCAGCGTTCAGGTCGATGATCTGATCCAGGCCGGCATGATCGGCCTGCTCGAGGCGGCGAAAAAATATGACGCTGGCAAGGGTGCCAGCTTCGAGACCTATGCCGGCATCCGCATCCGCGGCACCATGCTCGACGAAGTGCGCAAGGGCGATTGGGCGCCACGTTCGGTGCATCGCAATTCGCGGATGGTCAGCGAGGCGATTCGCGCCATCGAGGCGAAAACCGGGCGTGACGCTAAAGATCACGAAGTCGCGGCCGAACTTAAGCTGAGCCTTGATGAGTATTACGGCATTCTCGGTGACACCCTGGGCAGCCGTCTGTTCAGCTTCGACGACCTGTTGCAGGACGGCGAGCACGGCGAGCTGCACGAGGATGCCGCCAGTACCCATTCGGAACCCTTTCGTGATCTGGAAGACGAGCGCTTCCAGCAGGCTCTGGCCGATGCCATCACCAACCTGCCCGAGCGCGAGAAGCTGGTGTTGTCGCTGTACTACGACGAAGAATTGAATTTGAAGGAAATCGGTCAGGTGCTCGGCGTCAGCGAGTCGCGGGTCAGTCAGCTGCACAGCCAGTGCGCCGCCCGTTTGCGCGCTCGCCTCGGCGAATGGCGTGCAAGCTGATCGACGTTTTATCGCTGCGAGACGTGCTCGGTTGCCGAGATTTTGGGACTTACGGAGGTCGACTTGGACAAGAACATGAAAATCCTCATCGTCGATGACTTCTCGACGATGAGACGCATCATCAAGAACCTCTTGCGCGACCTGGGGTTTACCAATACCGCCGAGGCTGACGACGGCACCACCGCCTTGCCGATGCTCAAGAGCGGTAGCTTCGACTTCCTGGTCACCGACTGGAACATGCCGGGCATGAGTGGCATCGATCTGCTGCGTCACGTGCGCGCCGACGAGCGTCTCAAGCATCTGCCGGTGCTGATGGTGACCGCCGAAGCCAAGCGCGACCAGATCATCGAAGCGGCCCAGGCCGGGGTCAACGGTTACGTGGTCAAGCCTTTCACCGCCCAGGTGCTCAAGGAAAAGATCGAAAAGATCTTCGAGCGCGTCAACGGCTGAAGCAGTAACGCCGCGAGGGCACTATGACGCAAGCAGATCAAAGCCTGGCAGAGTTCGAAGCGACTCTGAAGGCTCATGCACCCCAGTTGATCGAGAGTCTGCAGGAAGGTCGCTTCGACGAAGCGGCGCAGATGTTCAACGAGCTCAACCAGACCCGCAATCAGGGGCTCTATCAAGAGGTTGGCAAGCTCACCCGCGAACTGCACAACGCCATCGTCAAGCTCGAGATGGACACTTGCGCCACCGGGGGTGATCCGTCACCGATCACCGATGCGACGGATCGGCTTTCCTACGTGGTGGAAATGACCGAGAAAGCGGCCAATCGCACCATGGACCTGGTGGAGGAATCGGCGCCGCTGGTCAATTACGTGAGTTACGAAGCCCAGAGTCTGACCGCCGACTGGCAACGTTTCATGCGCCGCGAAATGAATGCCGAGCAGTTCAGGGAGCTGGTCCGCCGGATCGATCAGTACCTGCAGCGCTCGATGAACGACAGCAGTCAGCTGTCGCAGAACCTCAGCGAAATCATGCTGGCTCAGGATTTCCAGGATCTGACCGGGCAGGTGATCAAGCGTGTTACCCGTCTGGTTACCGAGCTGGAAAGCAATCTGCTCAACCTGGTGCTGATGGCCGGCCAAGTGGACCGCGTGGCGGGCATCCAGCATGACCGCGAAGAGATGCGCGCCGAGCAGGAAAAGAAAAAACAAGAGAAAGAACCTTCCAACGGTGAAGGTCCGCAGATGCATGCCGATATACGTGAGGACGTCGTGTCCGGACAGGACGACGTGGATGATCTGCTTTCGAGCCTAGGATTTTAGGGGATAGGAATATGAGCTTCGACGCCGATGAAGAAATCCTCCAGGATTTCCTGGTAGAGGCCGGCGAGATTCTCGAACTATTGTCTGAGCAGCTGGTGGAGCTGGAAAGCAGCCCCGACGACATGGCATTGCTCAATGCGATTTTTCGCGGGTTCCACACGGTCAAGGGCGGCGCAGGGTTTCTCCAGCTGCATGAGCTGGTCGAGTGCTGCCACATTGCCGAAAACGTCTTCGACATCCTGCGCAAGGGCGAACGCCGCGTAGATTCCGAACTGATGGATGTGGTGCTGCAGGCACTGGATGCCGTCAACGCGATGTTCAGCGAAGTGCGCGAGCGCGTCGAGCTCACTCCGGCAACTCCCGAACTCCTGGCAGCGCTGTCGCGCCTGGCCGAGCCGGCAGCAGCCGAGCAAGCCAGCGTAGCGGCGGCCGCGCCGGCCATCGTGCAAACCGTGGCTGACGACGAGTTCGAGCAGATGCTCCAGGCCATCGACGAACCGGCAGCCGCAGAGGCTGTGGTGCCTGGCGGCGATGAAATCACCGACGACGAATTCGAGTCGCTGCTCGACCAGCTGCATGGCAAAGGCCAGTTCAGCGCAACGGCTTCCGAAGCCGCGGCTGCACCGGCCGAACCGGCCGCGGCGGCGGCCAGCGACGAGATCACCGACGCCGAATTCGAAGCGTTGCTGGATCAGCTGCATGGCAAGGGCCAGTTCAGCGAGCCCGCTGCCGCAGCCCCGGCTGCTGTCGAGCCGGCAGCGACTGCTGCGGTCGAGGCGAGTGCGCCGGCTGGCAGTGAAAATATCACCGACGACGAATTCGAGGCTCTGCTCGACCAGTTGCACGGCAAGGGCAAGTTCGAGCCCGAGAGCGTGGCGGTGGCCCCTGCAGCCGCTGCCCCTGCAACACCCCCACCGTCACCAGCCGCCAGTCCAGCCAAGGCTGCACCACGTCAGCCAGCCGCTGTCGCAAGCAAGGCCGAAGCGCCGGCGCGTGCCGCCACTGCGACCGAGAAGCCGGCCAGCGAGGCGGAAACCACCGTGCGCGTGGACACCGCCCGCCTCGACGAGATCATGAACATGGTTGGCGAGCTGGTGCTGGTGCGTAACCGGCTGGTGCGTCTGGGCGCCAACAGTGGCGACGAGGCCATGTCCAAGGCCGTGTCCAATCTCGACGTGGTCACCGCCGATCTGCAGAGTGCGGTGATGAAGACCCGCATGCAGCCGATCAAGAAGGTTTTCGGGCGCTTCCCGCGGCTGGTGCGCGATCTGGCGCGCAGCCTGAAGAAAGAGATCAACCTGGAACTGGTAGGCGAAGAAACCGACCTCGACAAGAACCTCGTCGAGGCGCTGGCTGATCCGCTGGTGCACCTGGTGCGCAACGCGGTCGACCACGGTATCGAGTCGCCCGAGGACCGCGAGGCGGCGGGCAAATCGCGCACCGGGCGCGTGGTGCTCTCTGCCGAGCAGGAAGGCGACCACATCCTGCTGATGATCACCGACGACGGCAAGGGCATGGATGCAAACGTCCTGCGCGCCAAGGCGGTCGAGAAAGGCATGCTGGACAAGGACGCCGCCGATCGTCTGAGCGACCTGGAATGCTACAACCTGATCTTCGCTCCGGGTTTCTCGACCAAGACCGAGATTTCCGACGTGTCCGGCCGTGGTGTCGGCATGGACGTGGTCAAGACCAAGATTTCCCAGCTCAACGGTACGGTCAACGTGTTCTCCACCAAGGGCCAGGGCTCGAAGGTGGTAATCAAGGTGCCGCTGACGCTGGCGATCATGCCGACGCTGATGGTCATGCTCGGCAATCAGGCATTCGCCTTCCCGCTGGTCAACGTCAACGAGATCTTCCATCTCGATCTGTCGCGCACCAACGTGGTCGACGGGCAGGAAGTCGTCATCGTTCGCGACAAGGCTCTGCCGCTGTTCTATCTCAAGCGCTGGCTGGTCCAGGGTGCCGAGCTGGAAGAGCCGCGCGAGGGGCACGTGGTGATCCTGAGCGTAGGCAACCAGAGCATCGGCTTCGTCGTCGATCAGCTGGTGGGACAGGAAGAGGTGGTGATCAAGCCGCTCGGCAAGATGTTGCAGGGCACGCCCGGCATGTCCGGCGCGACCATCACCGGCGATGGCCGCATCGCCCTGATTCTCGATGTTCCCAGCATGCTCAAGCGCTACGCGCGCCGGGTTTGATCAGATAGGCAGGGGTCGTCGTCGATGACGGGACCGCTGCCGCTAGGAGTGTGTTATGGCAGTCAAGGTCCTGGTAGTCGACGATTCGGGTTTCTTCCGCCGCCGCGTTTCGGAAATCCTCTCGTCTGACCCGGGCATCCAGGTCGTCGGCACCGCTACCAATGGCCGCGAGGCGATCGACCAGGTACTGGCGCTCAAGCCTGATGTCGTCACCATGGATTACGAAATGCCCATGATGGACGGCATCACCGCGGTGCGGCAGATCATGCAGCGTTGTCCGACCCCGGTGCTGATGTTTTCCTCGCTGACTCATGAGGGCGCGCGGGTAACGCTGGATGCGCTGGATGCCGGCGCGGTGGACTACCTGCCGAAGAATTTCGAAGACGTCTCGCGTAATCCGGAGAAGGTCAAGCAGCTGCTGTGCGAGAAGATTCATACCGTTTCGCGCAGCAACCGTCGCTTTGGCAGCTGGAGCGGCACCTCGGCGGCGACACCGGCGCCGGTCGCCCGCAGCACGCCTACGGCACTCGGCGCCGCGCAACCCCGAACGACTGCGGCATCGGCAGCTTCCTCTGCGACGCCCAAACGCAAGGCGTACAAGCTGGTCGCCATTGGGACCTCGACCGGCGGCCCGGTGGCCCTGCAGCGTGTGCTGACGCAGTTGCCGGCCAGCTTCCCAGCGCCGATCGTGCTGATCCAGCACATGCCGGCGGCCTTCACCAAGGCCTTCGCCGATCGCCTCGACAAGCTTTGCAAGATCCGCGTGAAGGAGGCCGAGGACGGCGACGTGCTGCGCCCCGGACTTGCGCTGCTGGCGCCTGGCGGCAAACAGATGATGGTCGACGGGCGCGGCGTGGTGCGTATCCTGCCCGGTGACGAGCGTCTGAACTACAAGCCGTGCGTGGATATCACCTTCGGTTCGGCTGCCAAATCCTTCCACGACAAGGTGCTGGCGGTGGTGCTGACCGGCATGGGCGCCGACGGTCGTGAGGGTGCGCGGCTGCTCAAGCAGAGCGGCAGTCAAGTGTGGGCGCAGGATGAGGCTAGTTGCGTGATTTACGGCATGCCCATGGCCGTGGTCAAAGCAAACCTCAGCGATGCGGTATACGGCCTCGACGATATCGGTCGTCATCTCACCGAGGCGTGCATCTAGATGGATGTTCTCAGCCTCATCGGGCTGGTTCTGGCCTTTGTCGCCATCGTCGGGGGCAACTTCCTCGAAGGCGGGCATATCTCCGCGTTGCTCAACGGGCCGGCCGCGCTAATCGTGCTCGGCGGTACTCTGGGCGCGGTGTTGCTGCAGACGCCGATCGCGGTGTTCATGCGGGCCGTGAACATCGCCCGCTGGATATTCTTTCCGCCGCGCATCGACCTCAGTCGCGGCATCCTGCTGGTTACCGGCTGGAGCAACACGGCGCGCAAGGAGGGGCTGCTCGGACTTGAACCGGCGGCCGAAACCGAACCGGACCCCTATGCGCGCAAGGGCCTGCAGTTGCTGGTCGACGGCGCCGAGCCGGAAGTCATTCGCAGCATTCTCGAGGTGGACCTGTACACCCAGGAAAGCCGCGATCTGCGCGCGGCCAAGGTCTACGAGAGCATGGGCGGCTATGCGCCGACCGTGGGCATCATCGGTGCGGTGATGGGGTTGATTCACGTGATGGGCAATCTGGCCGATCCCAGTCAGTTGGGCAGCGGCATTGCGGTGGCCTTCGTCGCGACCATCTACGGTGTCGGGTTCGCCAACCTGCTGGTGTTGCCGATTGGCAACAAGCTCAAGAGCGTGGTGCAGCGGCAGACGGCCTATCGCGAAATGTTGCTCGAAGGCGTGCTGTCGATCGCCGAGGGCGAGAATCCGCGCTCCATCGAAATGAAGCTGCAAGGCTTCATCGACTGAGGTCGCCGCGATGGCACGACGCAGACAGCCGGAAGAGCATGAGAATCACGAGCGCTGGTTGGTGTCCTACGCGGACTTCATCACGCTGCTGTTCGCCTTTTTCGTGGTGATGTATTCGATCTCCTCGATCAACGAAGGCAAGTACAAGATTCTCTCGGACTCGCTGGTCGGCGTGTTCAACCAGGCGGATCGTTCGGTCAAGCCGATCCCCGTCGGCGAGGAGCGGCCGCGCACTACCGAGCCGGACGTCTCGCAGGTCGACGACCCATCCGGCGAGGCGTTGCTGCGTGACACCACCACGCTCGATCCGCTGGAGAGCATCGCGCAGAGCATCCGCGATGCCTTCGGTGAGCTGATCGACAGCGACCAGCTCACGGTGCGCGGCAACGAGCTCTGGGTAGAAATCGAACTCAGCTCCAGTCTGCTGTTTCCCAGCGGCGATGCTTTGCCTAACGATCTCGCTTTCGATCTGATCGCCAAGGTGGCGAAGATTCTTGCGCCCTTCGACAACCCGATCCACGTCGAAGGTTTCACCGACAATCTGCCCATCAGTACCGCCAAGTTTCCGACCAACTGGGAACTCTCGGCGGCGCGTGCCGGTAGCGTGGTACGCATGCTGGCCGCCGATGGCGTCGCCCCGTCGCGTCTGGCGGCGGTGGGCTATGGCGAATTTCAGCCGGTGGCCGATAACGCTACGCCCGAAGGGCGTGCGCGCAATCGGCGCGTCGTGCTGGTGGTGTCGCGCAATCTCGACGTGCGCCGCAGCGTCACCGGTACCGGCAGCAACAACGCAAGGCCCGATGCCGCGCTGCGGCGAGCTGGCACACAAACTGCACCGGTCACGGCCAGTTCGGCGCAGTAGGGCGCCTTCGTCAAATCACCGTCGTCGCTGAGGTCGGCAGCCGCCGCCCCGGATAGATCCAGATGGAAAGTGCGCAATGAGAGTCTGGGCAGTAGCCAATCAAAAGGGCGGGGTGGGCAAGACCACCACGTCGATCGCGCTCGCAGGTTTGCTCGCCGATGCCGGCAAGCGGGTGGTGGTACTCGATCTGGACCCCCACGGGTCGATGACCAGCTATTTCGGTCACGACCCCGACAACCTTGAGCACAGTGTCTTCGATCTATTCCAGCACAACGGCAGCGTACCCGAGGGCTTGCCGTGGCAGTTGCTGCTGTCGACCAGCCATGAGCGTATCTCGCTGTTGCCGTCCAGTACTGTGCTCGCCACGCTGGAGCGCCAGTCACCCGGCCAGAACGGTCTGGGCCTGGTGATCGCCAAAAGCCTGTCACAGCTGTGGCAGGACTTCGATTACGCGATCATCGACAGCCCGCCACTGCTCGGCGTGCTGATGGTCAATGCGCTGGCGGCGAGCCAGCAGCTGGTGATCCCGGTACAGACCGAGTTTCTGGCGATGAAGGGACTCGAGCGGATGGTTGGCACGCTGGCGATGATCAACCGTTCGCGTAAGCAACCGCTACCGTATGTCATCGTGCCGACCCTGTTCGACCGGCGCACCCAGGCCTCGATGAACACCCTCAAGGTACTGCGCGCTGGCTACCCGGACAGCCTCTGGCCGGCAGTCATTCCGATCGATACGCGGCTGCGCGATGCCAGTCGCGCCGGCCTCACACCGTCGCAGTTCGACCCGGGCAGCCGCGCGGTGCTCGCCTATCGCGCCTTGCTCAAACATCTGCTGACGTTGCAGTCGTCACCCGAGGCGGCCTGACATGCTGACGAAGCGTCACGCGGTTGACTCAAGTTCGCCGCAGCACTGGCCGATAGCCTGTCTGGATTGTCAACAGAAGTGGGTCCCATGAGCCGCGCCGTTCTCACCGAAACTCGCTCCCAACTCGCCCTGCAGTCGTATCTCGACGCGCTCTTGCAGGACGCCACGGTTGAGCTGGAGGATTCGGTCAGTCTGGACGAGTTTCAGGCCGCGGTGCTGGAGGAACAGCAACGCGACAACCTGCGCGTCGAGCCAGTAGCACCGATAGCAGTTACACCTGCAGCCCCCGAGGCGCCGACAGTCGCGGCTGCGGTTGCCGAGGTGATCGTCGAAGCCGCGCCATCGATGGCGGTGGTCGAGCCGGTCGCGGAACTGGGGGTCGCCATCCGTGCGGCCGGTGAGCCGCCGTCGATCAACCCGGATGCGCCGCCGCAGTGGGGCGAGCAGCCGTTCGAGTGCCTGCTGTTCGATGTCGCCGGGCTTACGCTGGCAGTCCCGCTGGTCTGTCTAGGTTCGATTTATCCGCTGGCGGGACAGGAGCTGACGCCGCTGTTCGGCCAGCCGGATTGGTTCCTCGGCATACTGCCGAGCCACGCAGGCAATCTGAAGGTGCTGGATACCGCGCGCTGGGTGATGCCCGACCGTTATCGCGACGACTTCCGCGAGGGTCTGCAGTACGTGATTTCCGTGCAGGGCTACGAGTGGGGGTTGGCCGTGCATCAGGTCAGTCGGTCGATCCGTCTGGATCCGCGCGAGGTGAAATGGCGACCGCAGCGTAGCCAGCGGCCCTGGCTGGCCGGCACGGTGATCGAACACATGTGCGCGCTGGTGGATGTCACCGCGCTCGCCGAGCTGATCGCCAGTGGCGCAGTCAGGCAGCTGCCCGGCGCTTCGGCAAAAACGCATTGATACAGGCGGGGCATGCTCGCCATGCCTCGTACAACCGAAAAATCGACCGCCACGGCGGTATCTGAAGGAAGAAGGTGGGGCTATGAAGATGACGTCTGCGCAGGGTTCCGAAGATCCTGTCCTGCAATGGGTGACCTTCCGTCTGGATAACGAGACCTACGGCATCAACGTGATGCAGGTGCAGGAAGTGTTGCGCTATACCGAAATAGCACCGGTTCCTGGTGCGCCGAGCTATGTGCTGGGCATCATCAACCTGCGTGGCAACGTGGTGACGGTCATCGATACGCGCCAGCGCTTTGGTCTCGCACCGGCGCCGGTTTCGGACAACACCCGCATCGTGATTATCGAAGCTGACCGTCAGGTGATCGGCATCATGGTCGACAGCGTGGCCGAGGTGGTCTATCTGCGTCAGTCGGAGATCGAAACCGCACCGAATGTGGGTAACGACGAGTCGGCGAAGTTCATCCAGGGTGTGTGCAACAAGAACGGCGAGCTGCTGATTCTGGTCGAACTCGACAAGATGATGACAGAAGAAGAGTGGGCGGAACTTGAGAGCATCTGATCCATGCTGATCGTGTCGCTGGTTGCGTCGGTTGTTGCGCTAGCTGTCGGCTGTTTAGGGCTGCTGGGCTTCTGCTTGTGGCTGCTCAAACAACAGCGGCTGCAGGCGCAGGAACAGAACCGCCGCGGCGCGATCCGTGATCGACGCATCAAGGAGCTCGCACAGCAGCTTGATGTGTATTTTGACGGCAGCGTGCGCATGGGCGAACGGCTCGATGAGCTGAACCGCCTGGTCGCGCCGCTGCCGGACAAGCTCGCCCAGCTCGAGCAGCGCGACCCCAACAATTTTTCCTTCAGCCAGGCAGCCAAGCTGGTTGGCATGGGCGCCAGCGTGGACGATCTCACGCAATCCTGTGGTCTCTCGCAATCCGAGGCCGAATTGATGAGCAAGCTGCACAAAGCTCGCAAGCCGTAGTTCGCCCAACACTTGCCGGCAACTTGCCGGAACCTCCTGCCTTCCGACGTCTCCAAACCCCCGAGTGTTTCGATCCATTCACGGCCCGCTTCGCGGTGCAAGGGCCGAGGAGCGTGGCGATGGTGCGTGCACTGGTTCTGCTGGGCTTGCTGCTGCCGTTTGCGGCGCTGGCGCAGGAGGCTCCGGGTGAAGTTGAAGGTGCCCTGACCGTGAATGCCTATCAGGCGAAGCGGTTGCATGATCTGGGGGCGGTGTTCGTCGATGTGCGTCCTGGTCGCGAGTGGGCCTGGGGGCACGTGCGCGGTGCGCTGCACCTGGATTTTGCAACGGGGCTCGCCAGCCTGGCGGGTAGCGACTTGCCGCGCTCGGTGCCGTTGGTAATCTATTGCGACAGCGAGTTCTGTGCCGCCGGCGCGCAGGCGACGCGAATGGCTGTCGAATGGGGTTATCGACAGGTGTTCTATTTACGCGACGGATATTTTGCCTGGCAGTTGGAGGACTTCCCGCTGGAGAAGGGCGGCGCAGCCGACTATGCCACGTTCAGCGCGCAGGCCCATTGAGTAACGGCGGCAGGGGAGGCGGCGCCGCGCCCTCGGTGTCGAGCCCGGCAGGACGTTTGCCCTTCAGGTACCAGGCGAAGGCGATGATCTCAGCGATGGTGCGGTACAGCGCCGCGGGAATCTCATCGCCAAGTTCCAGTCGTGCAAGCAGTTTCACCAGTTCGGCGTTCTCGTAGATCGGCACTTCATGTTCGCGGGCGATCGCCAGGATCATTTCTGCCAGCTCGTCATCGCCCTTGGCGCTAAGGGTCGGCGCTTGCTGGCCGTCATAGCTGAGTGCGATAGCCTGGCGCGGTGCTGTGTTCATGCGGTTTCGTCCACGAAGCGCTGTTCCAGAGATGTGCGCGGTCCTTGCGGCGGTACGCCTTGTCGGCACGCCAGTTCGCCGACGCTGAGGCCGGCGGCCTGCAGTCGTTCCCGCAGATGGTCCAGCTCGGTGGTGATCAGCGCCGCGGTTTCGGGTCGTTCGGCCCACAGTTGGCTGGACAGGTTGCCGCGCAGCAACTGTGCCTGGACCTGCAGCGGCCCCAGCGGCGCCATATCGAAGGCCAGTTCGACCTTCCAGAGCACGTCCGCCTGTTCCTTTTCGCTTTGTCGCTGGCTCTCTTCGCGCTGCAACTTGACCTGCAGCGGCACGATATCGCGCTGATCACGCATCGGCAGTTCCAGTTGCCAGGTGGTCAGTTGCGTACCGTCCGGAGTGGTCTGCGATTGCGCCAGGCTCGAGAGCTGGTGGGTTTGCAGGCGCGAGACCGCGGCGGCGGCAAGCTTGAGTAGCAGTTCGAGATCGGCGTGCTCCTCCAGACCCGCTGGCAGTTGGCTGCCCAGCTGGCCGGCTCCCAATGGAAAGCCCAGTGCCGCCTGGCGTGCGCTGGTCTGGCCGAGTGCCCCCAGGGCGTTGCGCGCGAATGCCGGCAGTGCCTGGCCGGTGGCTGCGCCTACCTGCGCGGCCGCCAGCGGTGTGCTGCCCGGCAGATTGGGCAGCTGCGCCAATAATCGCAGCAGCGCGACTTTCAGGTCGCCGGAGAGGCCTTCGGTCTGTCCGGCCAGTAGGCGTGCCTCGAGAAACGCGCCGCTGGCACCGAGCGCTCGCGCCAGTGCTTCGGGATCGCTCAGTTGCTGGATGCTCGGCAGCAGCCCCAACAGTTTGCCGGCCGCACCGCGGACGCCCTCGGGCACCGATCCGGCCATGGCTTCCAGTACTTTGAAAATCCCTTCCAGCGAGGCTTGACGGTTCTGCTGCGCGGCCAGCTGCTGACCCAGCAGCAGACGGTCGAAAAGACCGCTCAGTGGTACGAAACTCAATGCCTGGCTGCCTTGCACCTGGGCGGTGAGCAAGCTGCCAAGGGCCAGCGGCATGCTCGATTCGATCTGCAGTTTCTGCCCAGCCAGCGGCGAGTTGAGCAGGCTCAGTACCACCTGAAAGGACGGACGCCCGTCGGCGCCGATCTGCTGGCCGGTAGCGATCACTTTCCCCTGGATGGTGCTGCCGGCTGGCAACAGCGTCAGGTCGATGCTCTGCAGCGGCTGGTTGCGCCCTGGCTGCGGCTGCGCCAGCAGGCGGCTGTCGGACAGCGCGGCCACCGCGTAGCTGGTGCCCGGCAACACGGCGCGTGAGCTGTTGGCTTCGACGGTAGCCTGGCGACCATTGTCCAGCGTCAGGCGCAATACCAACTGGAAGCTTTGTGCCGTTTCCTTGACGGAAATGACTTCGGCCTGCGCGCTTTCACCGGCGCTCAGCAACCCCTGCATCGGTTGTAGCAGCTTGAGCGCCAGGTCGAGCGCGGCGGTGCCGGCGCGAGGCGCGCTGCTGGCAGGCACGGGGGAGGCGCTCTTGATCTCGGTCATTTTTCCTCAAATGCTCTTACAACCTTTCGCTTCCGTGGCCTTCGGAGTCAGGGGTTGCCATGTATAATTCCGACCGCTCTGGGCTGGCTGCTTGATTATAGCGGCCAGGCTCTTTTCATCTTGAGGTGCCGCCGGCGTGTCAATTCCCTTTCTCGAAGCTGTGGCGCTCGCCTGCGAGCGGGATTGGCGACTGCTGTTCGAGCAGCTCGAACTCCGCCTGGAAAGCGGCCAGATGCTACAGATCTCCGGCCCCAACGGCAGTGGCAAGACTAGCCTGTTGCGTCTGCTTTGCGGGCTGATGCAGCCGACAGCGGGGCAGATCCTGCTCAAGGGACAGCCGCTCGAGTCGCAGCGCAGTGAGCTGGCGCGCAATCTGCTGTGGATTGGGCATGCAGCGGGCATCAAGGGGCTGCTCACGCCTGAAGAAAACCTCAGCTGGCTGTGCGCGTTGCACCAACCAGCCGACCGTGAGGCGATCTGGCAGGCGCTGGCGCAGGTCGGGTTGCGCGGTTTCGAGGACGTCCCCTGTCATACCCTGTCTGCCGGCCAGCAGCGTCGGGTCGGCTTGGCGCGGTTGTATCTCGCACCGCCACCGCTGTGGATTCTCGACGAGCCGTTCACCGCACTCGACAAGCATGGCGTTGCCCAGCTCGAGCGGCATCTGGCCCGACACTGCGAAGAGGGCGGACTGGTGGTGCTGACCACCCATCACACGCTGACGGAAAAACCCGCCGGCTACCGCGAACTGGATCTTGGGCAGCGCGCCGCATGAGCAGTGTTTTCACCCTCCTGGTAGCCCGCGAGGCCCGACTGCTATGTCGTCGTCCGGCCGAGCTGGCCAATCCGTTGGTGTTCTTCGCCATCGTCATCGCGCTGTTTCCACTGGCGGTCGGCCCCGAGTCGCAACTGTTGCAAACGATTTCGCCCGGGCTGGTGTGGGTTGCGGCGCTTCTGGCCGTACTGCTGTCGCTGGACGGGCTGTTCCGTAGTGATTTCGAAGACGGCTCGCTCGAGCAGTGGGTCGTTTCGCCGCACCCGCTGGCGCTTCTGGTGCTCGCCAAGGTGCTGGCACACTGGGTATTTTCGGGGCTGGCGCTGGTCTTGCTGGCTCCCTTGCTGGGGCTGATGCTGGGCCTGCCGCCGAGTGCGTTGCCAGTGCTGCTGCTGTCGCTGCTGCTCGGCACGCCGATTCTCAGTTTGCTCGGTGCTGTTGGCGCGGCGCTGACTGTCGGACTCAAGCGTGGCGGCCTGTTGCTGGCACTGCTGATCCTGCCGCTGTATATCCCGGTGTTGATTCTCGGCAGCGGCGCATTGCAGGCGGCCTTGCAAGGCTTGCCTGCGGTCGGTCATCTGCTATGGCTGGCCAGCCTGACTGCGTTGGCGGTTACCCTGACACCCTTTGCGATCGCCGCTGGGCTGAAGATCAGCGTCGGTGAATAGCTGTACATAACGATGGCCGGATTCACGGCGTTCCGCCGGTCACTGAAGATTGTCGAGGCCGGGTTGTCTGCCTCTTACAACGATGAGTCATTTCGATGAACTGGACATGGTTTCACAAGCTGGGTTCGCCCAAGTGGTTCTACGAGATCAGCGGCCGCTGGCTGCCGTGGCTGGGCTGGAGTGCGGCTGTCCTCATCATCGTGGGGACGATCTGGGCGCTGGCGTTCGCCCCCGAGGATTACCAGCAGGGCAACAGTTTCCGGATCATCTATATCCACGTACCAGCGGCCTTTCTCGCTCAGTCGGTCTACGTGATGCTCGCCGTGGCCGGCATTGTCGGCCTGGTCTGGAAGATGAAGCTCGCCGACGTTGCCTTGCAGCAGGCGGCTCCCATCGGCGCGTGGATGACGTTCATTGCATTGCTCACGGGTGCAGTGTGGGGTAAGCCCACCTGGGGCGCATGGTGGGTGTGGGACGCGCGACTGACTTCGATGCTGATTCTGCTGTTTCTGTATTTCGGCGTGATCGCGCTCGGCCAGGCGATCAGCAATCGCGACAGCGCGGCCAAGGCTTGCGCGGTGCTGGCGATCGTCGGCGTGGTGAACATTCCGATCATCAAGTACTCGGTGGAATGGTGGAACACCCTGCATCAGCCGGCCACCTTCAAGGTCACCGAGAAGCCGGCAATGCCAGCAGAGATGTGGCTGCCGCTGCTGGTGATGGTGGTGGGTTTCTATTGCTTCTTCGCCGCCGTGCTGCTGATGCGCATGCGCCTGGAAGTCCTGCGTCGCGAGTCGCGCAGCAGCTGGGTGAAGACCGAGATCAAGGCTCTGGTGGGGAAAGTGTCGTGAATTTTTCGTCTTTCGCCGATTTCATCGCCATGGGCAACCATGGCCTGTATGTCTGGACCTCCTATGGCATCAGCCTGGCGGTCCTGATTCTCAACGTGGCCCTGCCGATGCTGGCGCGCCGCCGTTACCTGCAAGACGAGGCGCGTCGTCTGCGCCGGGAGGAAATGAAGTGAATCCGGTGCGCAAGAAACGTCTGTTCATCGTGCTGGCAATCCTCGCTGGCGTGGGTATCGCCGTTGCATTGGCGCTGTCGGCCTTGCAGCAGAACATCAACCTGTTCTACACGCCGACACAGATCGCCAACGGCGAGGCGCCCGAAGGCACGCGAATTCGCGCAGGCGGTCTGGTGGAAACCGGCTCGGTGCAGCGTTCCAACGACTCGCTGAGCGTGGCCTTCCGCGTGACCGATGGCGCGGCCACGGTGACGGTGAACTATCAGGGCATCCTGCCGGACCTGTTTCGCGAAGGGCAGGGTATCGTCGCCCTGGGGCGAGTGAACGCCGATGGTGTGCTGGTCGCCGATGAAGTGCTGGCCAAGCACGACGAGAACTACATGCCGCCGGAAGTTTCGCAGGCGCTCGAGAAGAGCGGAATGATGAAGCATTACGAAGGCGGCAAGCAGGAGTACGCCAAATGATTCCGGAGCTCGGTCACCTGGCGATGATCCTGGCGCTATGCCTCGCATGCGTACAGGGCACGCTGCCCTTGATTGGCGCCTGGCGCGGCGATCGACAGTGGATGAGCCTGGCGCAGCCGGCCGCCTGGGGGCAGTTCTCGTTTCTCGCCTTCGCGTTCGCCTGCCTGACCTATGCCTTCATGGTCGATGATTTCTCTGTCGCCTACGTGGCACAGAACTCCAACAGCGCACTGCCTTGGTATTACAAGTTCAGCGCGGTATGGGGTGCCCACGAAGGCTCGCTGTTGTTGTGGGCCTTCATCCTGTCAGCTTGGACTTTCGCGGTGGCGGTCTTCTCGCGTCAGCTGCCGGAGGAGATGCTGGCACGGGTGCTGGGCGTGATGGGCTTGATCAGCATCGGTTTCCTGCTGTTCCTCATCGTTACCTCCAACCCCTTCGATCGTTTGTTACCGCAGTCGCCGATGGACGGTCGCGACCTCAATCCGCTGTTGCAGGATTTCGGTCTGGTGGTGCATCCGCCAATGCTCTACATGGGCTATGTCGGCTTCTCCGTGGCCTTCGCCTTCGCCATCGCCGCACTACTCGGCGGGCGTCTGGATGCCGCCTGGGCGCGTTGGTCGCGACCTTGGACTCTCGTGGCCTGGGCCTTCCTCGGCATCGGCATTGCACTGGGCTCCTGGTGGGCCTATTACGAGCTTGGCTGGGGTGGCTGGTGGTTCTGGGACCCGGTGGAGAACGCCTCGTTCATGCCCTGGCTGGTTGGCACGGCGTTGATTCATTCACTGGCCGTCACCGAGAAACGCGGTGTGTTCAAGAGCTGGACGGTGCTGCTGGCCATCGCGGCCTTCTCCCTGAGTCTGCTGGGGACCTTCCTGGTGCGTTCCGGGGTGCTGACTTCGGTGCATGCGTTTGCCACCGATCCGGAGCGTGGCGTGTTCATCCTGGTGTTCCTGCTGATCGTGGTCGGCGGATCGCTCACGCTGTTCGCCCTGCGCGCGCCGGTGGTCAAGAGTCAGGTTGGCTTCGGCTTGTGGTCGCGGGAGACCCTTCTGCTGGTCAACAACCTGCTGCTGGTGGTGGCCACTGCGATGATCCTGCTCGGCACCTTGTATCCACTGCTTCTTGATGCGCTGTCCGGCGCCAAGCTGTCGGTGGGGCCGCCGTACTTCAACGCCATGTTCGTGCCGCTGATGGCGGCGCTGATGCTGGCGCTTGCCGTGGGTATCCTGGTGCGCTGGAAGGACACTCCCTGGCAATGGTTGATGGGCATGCTGGCGCCGGTTCTGATCGCCAGTGCCGTCCTCGGCGGCCTCGGCTCGCTGTTGTTTGGTGACTTCCACTGGGCGGTCCTGGCGGTCAGCTTCCTTGCTGCCTGGGTTGTGCTGGCGAGTGTGCGTGACCTGCTCGACAAGACGCGCCACAAGGGACTGCTCAAGGGCATGCGTAGCCTGGCGCCGAGTTACTGGGGCATGCATCTTGCCCACCTTGGTCTGGTGATGTGCGCGCTCGGCGTGGTGCTCACCAGCCAGCAGAGCGCCGAGCGTGACCTGCGCCTGGCGCCGGGCGAGGCGCTGGAACTGGGCGGCTACCAGTTCGTCTTCGAGGGTGCGCAGCACCATGAAGGGCCGAATTACACTTCCGATCGCGCCACCGTCCGCGTACTCGACGATGGTGAGGAGGTTGCCGTTCTGCATCCGGAGAAACGTCTGTACACCGTGCAGCAGATGCCAATGACCGAGGCTGGTATCGACGCCGGGTTCACGCGTGATCTCTATGTGGCGCTCGGCGAACCTCTAGGCGATGGTGCCTGGGCCGTGCGGGTACATATCAAGCCGTTCGTCCGCTGGATCTGGCTCGGCGGACTGATGATGGCCTTTGGCGGCGTGCTGGCGGCGAGCGATCGGCGTTATCGGGTCAAGGTGAAAACCCGAGTGCGCGAAGCGCTGGGGCTGGTTGGACAAGGAGCCTGATGTGAAACGATTGCTGATGTTGCTGCCGCTGGCGATTTTTCTGGTGGTGGCGGTATTTCTCTACCGTGGACTGTTCCTCAATCCGGCCGAGCTGCCCTCGGCACTGATCGGCAAGCCGTTTCCGGCGTTCGACCTGCCGGCGGTGGAAGGGGATCGGCGTCTCCGTCGGGAGGATCTGCTCGGCAAGCCAGCGCTGGTCAATGTCTGGGCTACCTGGTGCCCGACCTGCAAAGCCGAGCACCAGATGCTCAATCAGCTGGCCGCCCAGGGCGTGCTGATTCACGGCATCAACTACAAGGATGACAATGCCAAGGCGCAGCAGTGGCTCAAGGACTTCCTTGATCCGTACCAGCTCAACGTGAGCGATCCGGAAGGCAAGCTGGGGCTGGATCTGGGTGTCTACGGCGCACCGGAAACCTTCCTGATCGACAAGACGGGCGTCATCCGTCACAAGTACGTCGGGGCAATCGATGAGCGGGTCTGGCGCGAACAGCTGGCGGCGCTTTATCAGGAGCTGGTGGACGAATGAAACAATTGATTCGCGCCGCATTGCTCGGTCTGTTTGTCAGCGTGACGGCACATGCCGCCATCGATACCTACGATTTCAAGGACGAAGCCGAGCGTGAGCGCTACCGCACCCTCACCGAGGAGTTGCGCTGCCCGAAGTGCCAAAACCAGAACATCGCCGATTCCAACGCGCCGATTGCCATGGACCTGCGTGAAGAGATCTTCCGCATGCTGGAAGAGGGTAAGAGCAACGACGAGATCGTCGACTACCTGGTGGATCGCTATGGTGATTTCGTTCGCTACAACCCGCCGGTGAATACCACAACGCTGCTGCTTTGGTACGGGCCGGCGGGCTTGCTGGTTCTCGGTTTCGGCGTGCTAGCGGTAATACTGGTGCGTCGCCGCCGAGTGGATGCCGCGCCTGCGGCGCGAACCCTTTCCGATGCCGAGCGCCAACGCCTCGCCACGTTGCTGGATAAAAAAGACTCATGATCGATTTCTGGATCGCTGCCGGCCTGCTGTTGCTGGTAGCTCTGGCTTTTCTGCTGCTGCCCATTCTGCGTGGGCGCAAGACACAGGCCGAAGAGGACCGTACCGCGCTCAATGTCGCCCTTTATCAGGAGCGCCTAGCCGAACTCACCGCGCAGCAAGCCGCTGGCCTCCTAACCGACGATCAGCTGGAGGCCGGGCGTGCCGATGCCGCGCGCGAGCTGCTGGACGATACCGAAGGCAGTGAGGCCCAGCGCCATGACCGGCTCGGGCGTGCAGTGCCGCTGATTGCGGCGCTGCTGGTACCGCTGCTGGGCTATGGTCTCTATCTGCACTGGGGTGCCAGCGATAAGGTCGAGCTGGCCCGGCAGTTTGGCGAGCAGCCGCGTTCCATCGAGGAGATGACCGTGCGCCTGGAACGGGCGGTCGAGGCGCAACCTGATTCCGCAGAGGGCTGGTACTTCCTCGGACGAACCTACATGAATCAGGAGCGCCCTGCCGATGCTGCCAAGGCGTTCGCGCGGGTAGTTGAGCTGGCAGGGCGTCAGCCGGAACTGCTGGGCCAGTGGGCGCAGGCGCTGTATTTCGCTCGAGGTCGCCAGTGGTCGGCCGAGCTGCAGGCGCTGACCGACGAGGCGCTGCGTGCCGACCCCCAAGAAGTGACTAGCCTTGGTCTACTCGGTATCGCCGCGTTCGAAGAGGGGCGCTTCCAGGATGCGATCGGGTTTTGGGAACGCCTGGTGGCCACGCTTCCGGCAGAGGATCCTTCCCGCGAGGCGATCAAGGGTGGTATCGCCCGCGCGCGGGAACAATTGGGCGATGCAGCGCCTCCAGCTCAGATAAGTGCCACGCCAGAGGCCGCTGCAGTTCGTCTGCAGATCGAGGTGGATCTGGCTCCGGCGCTGGAAAAGGAGGTGCGCCCGGATGACAGCGTGTTCATCTTCGCGCGTGCCGTTTCCGGGCCGGCGATACCCCTGGCAGCCAAGCGTCTGACCGTCGCCGAGTTGCCGGCAGCCGTCACGCTGGGCGATGCTGATGCAATGATGCCGCAGCTGAAGATGTCGAATTATCCCGAGGTAACCCTGGTGGCCCGAATTTCGCGGCAGGGGAATGCAACCAAAGGCGAGTGGGTGGGTCAGAGCGAGGCGCTGAAAACAGCGGAGGGCGACAAGACCGTTCGCCTGACGATCGACCAGCCCGACACGCCTTGACGCGCTGAAGGGCGCCGGAGGGTGTGAAGATGCACGTGCAAGGTTGCTATGCTCCATCGGTCCGGCTCGGGCAGCGGGTCGCTGTACTGAGCCTGACCCTGCTTCTGGGCGCGTGTGCCGGGACACCCTACGAAGCCGAACGGCCAGCCCCACCTGTCAAGCCTGTGCCGCAGGAGCCGGTGCAACGCGGTCCGGTCATTGCTCCACCGCCCATTCAGACGCCGCCAGCGCCGCGGGCTCCAGCCGTCCAGCGCAGCCACCCACGCTACGCTCCGCCGCCTCATGCTGCGGCGCATTGGGACAATCGGTTGGGCGTCTATGTTGTCGAAGGCAGCGAGCTGTACTATCGCGAGCGTCTTTACTATCGCTGGGATGGGCAATGGTACTGTGCCGGCAGGCCTGATGGCCCTTGGGATCCGGTCGCGCTGCCCAGCGTTCCGCCGGGGTTGCGTAATCGCTACTGACCGCTGCCAGGGCTCAGGTGTGGGGTGTTCGGTTTCTTTTTCGCAGCTCGTGCTAAAGGCCGATAGTGCGTTGCCGATAAGCAGTCAGCAGGGGCGATGCTAGATTGTCACCTGCCCCCAGCCGCATGATGAGCCTACGCCCGGAGTCGATCCATGAATGCTTCCGTCAAACGCCTCGAGGAAACCGGTAGCGCGCTGCGTGATGCGCTGGTGCAACAGGACTGGGCGGCCATCAGCGTGCTTGACCACCAATGCCGTCAGGCGGTCGAGGAGGCCATGCACGAGTCCGAGCGGGATGAGGCGCAGATACGCCAAAGCATGCAGCAGTTGCTGAGTCTTTACGGCGAGCTGGTCGGAGCCTGCCAGGCAGAGCAGCAGCGTATCGCCAACGAGCTGCTGCAACTCAATCAGTCCCAGCAGCGCGCGAAGGTATATCAACTGTTCGGCTGATCTACGGCCGTTCTGTCGAGTCACGACGGTAGCGCGTCGAAGTGCCGCAGTGGTACTTGCGACTGACCGGGCGCGTGGCTTTTTTCGGTGTTTCCCGATTTGCCGTTTACCCCAAAATTCCTGCTGAAAAGTAGGGATATAGTCGCTTAAAGGCGGCATCTCTCCCGCGACCGATAGATTTTTGACTGTCTGGCTCGCTCCTCGATTTTGTCTTTTCTTCTGATATTGCGCTGTCGGAATGCGTATCAGCGCATGTTCGTCGTGCTTCCTATGACGCCTTTAGTCGAGAATTCACGTCATAAATTTGACTCAGTTCATTTTTTTTAATTAACTAGCGGCCAATTGCCTTCGGTGTGGTCGCCTTTCTACATGGATGCGAAAACGCAGGCCTTCTTTCCAGCAATCCAAGAGCCCTATAAACAAGATGTGGCGTGATACCAAGATTTTGTTGATAGACGATGACCGTGACCGTTGCCGTGATTTGACGGTGATTCTGAACTTCCTCAGTGAAGATCACCTGGCATGTTCCAGCAGTGACTGGCGCAGCGTCGTCGACGGGCTGGACTCCAGTCGCGGGGTCATCGGGGTGTTGCTGGGGGAGGTGACGACAAAAGGTGGGGCCGTCGAGCTGCTCAAGCAGATGAATCAGTGGGACGAGAATGTCCCCTTGATCCTGATCGGCGAGCCGACTCCGGGCGACTGGCCGGAAGAACTCCGCCGCCGTGTACTGACCAGCCTGGAGATGCCGCCAAGCTACAATAAGCTGCTCGACTCGCTGCACCGGGCGCAGGTCTACCGGGAAATGTACGATCAGGCCAAGGGGCGGGGGCGACAGCGCGAACCCAATCTGTTCCGCAGTTTGGTAGGTACCAGTCGTGCCGTGCAGCACGTGCGCGAGATGATGCAGCAAGTCGCTGACACCGAAGCCAGCGTATTGATTCTGGGCGAGTCCGGCACCGGCAAGGAAGTTGTCGCGCGTAACCTGCACTATCACTCCAAGCGCCGCCAGGCTCCGTTCGTACCGGTGAACTGCGGCGCGATCCCTGCCGAGTTGCTGGAAAGCGAGCTTTTCGGCCATGAGAAGGGCGCCTTCACGGGAGCGATCACTGCGCGTGCCGGGCGTTTCGAGCTGGCCGAGGGTGGCACGCTATTTCTCGATGAAATCGGCGACATGCCGCTGCCGATGCAGGTCAAGCTGCTGCGCGTGTTGCAGGAGCGCACCTTCGAGCGCGTCGGCAGCAATCGCACGCAGAATGCCGACGTTCGCATCATTGCTGCCACCCACAAGGACCTCGAGAAGATGATCGAGGAGGGGACCTTTCGCGAGGATCTCTACTACCGTCTGAACGTCTTTCCGATCGAGATGGCCCCGCTGCGCGAGCGCGTCGAAGATATTCCGCTGCTGATGAACGAGCTGATTTCGCGCATGGAACATGAAAAGCGCGGTTCGATTCGCTTCAACTCCGCGGCAATCATGTCGCTCTGCCGTCATGATTGGCCGGGCAATATCCGTGAGCTGGCCAATCTGGTCGAGCGAATGGCCATCATGCACCCCTACGGCGTCATCGGCGTCATGGAGTTGCCGAAGAAGTTCCGTCATGTCGACGATGACGACGAGCAGTACGCCGCCAGTCTGCACGACGAGATGGAAGAGAGGGCGGCGATCAGCGCGCCGATGGCCGTTCCGGAAGCGCACGCGATGCTGCCGATCGAAGGGCTGGACCTCAAGGAGTATCTGGGCAATCTTGAGCAAGGGCTGATTCACCAGGCGCTTGAAGACGCCGGTGGTGTGGTCGCTCGTGCTGCCGAGCGGCTACGCATCCGCCGTACTACGCTAGTCGAGAAGATGCGCAAGTACGGGATGAATCGCCGCGATGAAGACAACGGCGAGCTTCACGCCGACTGACGGTTGATCGCCGGTCACCGCCGGTGGCGGGCGGTGGCCAAGGGCGAAAACCCCTGGCGTACTTTGTACGTCTCGCCTGCCAGACTGCTGTCCGCTGGCCTGCCATGCTCAGGCATGAACCTTGCTGACCGCTAGTGATCCGTTCATTTTTTGACAGACACGAGTGGAACTGTGAATTCAGCTGCCGGCCAACCCTCCGCATGTCCTGCCGATCTTCAGCGCCAGCAATCGCTGGAAGGCTTCGCTCATCTGGCAGCTCAGCTAGATGTCTCCCACGGACTGATGGAAGCACGCGTCGCCGAGCTCAAAGGTCAGCTGGACATCGCCAGTGCGCAGCGCTTGCAGGAGCTGGGCGAGAAGGAACGCCTGGCTCAGCGGTTGCAGAGCTTGCTCGACCTGTTACCTGGCGGAGTGGTGGTGATCGACGGGCACGGCACCGTGCGCGAGGCAAATCCGGTCGCCATCGAACTGCTTGGCGAGCCGTTGGAGAACCAGCTGTGGCGCGATGTCATTGCGCGATGCTTCGCTCCGCGGCGTGACGACGGGCATGAGATATCCCTGAAGAACGGCCGCAGACTGTCGATCGCTACGCGGTCGTTGCAAGGCGAGCCCGGCCAGCTGGTGCTGCTGACCGACATGACTGAAACCCGTCGCTTGCAGGATCAGCTGGCGCGTCATCAGCGGCTGTCTTCGCTTGGCCGCATGGTCGCCTCGCTGGCGCATCAGATCCGCACACCGCTGTCCGCTGCCTTGCTCTATGCCAGTCATCTGGAAGAGGGTGGGCTGAGTACGGAACAGCAGCAGCGCTTCGCTGGCCGCCTGAAGAGCCGCCTGCACGAACTGGAACATCAGGTGCGCGACATGCTGGTGTTCGCTCGTGGTGATCTGCCCCTGGAGGATCGAGTCACGCCGGCGGCACTGCTCGCCGCGCTGCGGTCGGCTGCCGACTCGCAGCTGCAGGATGTGCAGCCGCGCTGGCAGTGCGACGTGCCAGACGGGTCGTTGCTGTGCAACCGCGATACGCTGGTCGGCGCGCTGCTCAATCTGATCGAGAATGCGCTGCAGGCTGCTGGCCGCCAGGCACGCCTCAAGATTCACCTCTATGCGCGGGCGGATACGTTGCGTCTGTGCATTAGTGACAACGGCCCAGGCATCGATGCTGCACTGCTGGCGCGCCTGGGCGAGCCCTTCCTTACCACCAAGACGACAGGTACCGGGCTGGGGCTGGCGGTCGTCAAAGCTGTTGCGCGCGCCCACCACGGTGAGCTGAGGCTGTTTTCGCGTGTCGGGCGGGGAACCTGCGCTGTGTTGGTGTTGCCACTGATTTCGTCATGCGCCGAGAGCACTCCATCGTGACCGTTAGAATACTGTTGGTCGAAGATGACCGGGCGTTGCGCGAAGCCCTTGGTGATACCCTCGAGCTTGGTGGTTATCCCTATCACGCAGTGGATAGCGCCGAGGCGGCGGTTCAGGCGCTGAGCGAGGACGCGTTCGGACTGGTGATCAGCGATGTCAACATGCCGGGCATGGACGGGCACGAGCTGTTGCGCATTATCCGTCAACGTCATCCGCAGGTGCCGGTGTTGCTGATGACGGCCTTCGGCGCCGTGGAGCGGGCGGTCGACGCGATGCGCCAAGGTGCGGTGGACTATCTGCTCAAGCCTTTCGAACCCAAGGCCTTGCTGGGCCTGGTTGGCCAGCATGCCTGTGGGCGGCCGAGCGAAGACGAGCTTCAGGCGCCGGTCGCCTGCGCTCCAGTCAGTCAGCAGCTGCTGGCGTTAGCGGCGCGTGTGGCGCGGAGCGATTCCACCGTATTGATCTCCGGTGAGTCGGGCACCGGCAAGGAGGTTCTCGCGCGCTACATCCATCAGCAATCGCCACGAGCAGGCAAGTCGTTCGTAGCCATCAACTGTGCGGCGATCCCGGACAACATGCTCGAGGCCACGCTATTCGGCCACGAGAAAGGTGCCTTCACGGGGGCGGTGGCAGCGCAGCCGGGCAAGTTCGAGCTGGCGGATGGCGGTACGTTGCTGCTCGACGAGATATCCGAGATGCCGCTGGCGCTGCAGGCCAAACTGCTGCGTGTGCTGCAGGAGCGCGAGGTGGAACGGGTCGGCGGGCGCAAGCCAATCAGATTGGATATCCGCGTGTTGGCGACGACCAACCGCAACCTTCAGGATGAGGTGGCAGCAGGGCGTTTTCGAGAGGATCTGTTCTACCGGCTCTCGGTTTTCCCGCTGGCCTGGTCGCCGTTGCGCGAGCGCGCAGCGGATATCGTCCCCCTCGCTGAGCGGCTGCTGGCCAAGCATGGGCAGAAGATGCGACAGGCGCCGGTCAGGCTTTCCGACGCGGCGCGATGCTGCCTGCAGGAATACTCCTGGCCGGGAAATGTGCGCGAGCTCGACAATGCGATCCAGCGTGCGTTGATTCTTCATCAGGGCGGACTCATCGAGCCGGCCGATCTGTGCCTGGATGGCAGCGTCGGCCTCGTGGCCAGTGTGTTTGCCGCAGCCCCGATGAAGGGGCGTCCTGGCGTTGAAGAGCCTCCCGGTGGATTGGGGGATGACCTGCGTCGACGCGAATTCCAGCTGATCATCGATACGCTGCGCGCCGAGCGCGGGCGCCGCAAGGAGACAGCAGATCGCCTTGGCATCAGTCCGCGCACGCTGCGCTACAAGCTGGCGCAGATGCGCGACGCCGGCCTGGATGTCGAGGCGTCGCTCTACGCCGACTGAGACTCCGTGCCCGGGATTCGACTGTCGGGCTGCTCTGGTAAGCTGCGGCCTCCACAGTGGCGGAGGATGCAAGGTGCATGAGGAGTTCTGGCAGGAGCGCTGGGCGCGCAACGAAATCGGCTTCCACCTCAAGGAATTCAATCCCTACCTGCGTCGACACTGGTCGCGCCTTGCGCTGGCCGAAGGCGCACAGGTGCTGGTTCCCCTCTGCGGCAAGAGCCTTGATCTGATTTGGCTTGCCGGCCAGGGATTACAGGTGCTTGGTGTCGAGCTGAGTGAGCGGGCCGTCGAAGCCTTCTTTGCCGAGCAGGGTTTGCAGCCGACGGTCACTCGACAGGCAGCGTTCAGAATCTACCGGTGCGGCTCCTTGGAGATTCGTTGTGGCGACTTCTTCGAACTCGGCGTCGAGGATGTCGCTGGATGTCGGGCGTTCTATGACCGCGCTGCGCTCATCGCGTTACCGCCAGAGATGCGCCGCCGCTACACCGAACACCTGGCGCGCATCCTGCCGGACGGTTGTCAGGGGCTGTTGATCACTCTCGACTATGATCAGTCACAGATGGCGGGGCCGCCGTTCGCCGTCGACGATGTTGAGGTAAACCGGTTGCTGGGGGCGTTCTGCCACGTGCAGCTTCTGGAGCAGGAGGATGTGCTGCAGCAGAACTGGAAGTTTCTCCAGCGCGGGCTCGAACGACTGCACGAAAGCACCTATCTGCTGCGGAAATGCACTGCCTGACGTCACGGGAGCGCTGAGCTCTCTAACCCGTCGCTAGCGTTCGGCGTGCAGTCGGCGGATGAAGCTGTCCGCTTCATCGATGGCGCGCTGCATCTCGGCGACCAGCTGATCGACATTACCCTGTAGCGTGCGGTACTCGCCGTGCAAGGCGCTAATGGCGCGGGCGTTCAGGTTGTGCTTGAGAAACAGTACCTGGTCGTGCAACACGCTGAGCACTGGCGCGATGCGTTGCTCGGCCGCTTTCATGCGTCTCAGCAGGGTACGGTATTCACTGCGCGTACGGCTCAGCTCACTCGCACTGGCGCGCTTCAGGCTGGCATTGCTGTACTGCTGCAGTTCGTCTTCCCATTCGTCGAACAACGCCTCGGCGACATCCTCTACGGCATCAATACGCGCGCGTACGTCGTTTGCGGCAGCGACGCTGGCTTCGTACTCGTCGCTCAGCGCTTCGTAGCGTTTCTCCAGATCCCCGCCTTTGACCTGGACGACGCTGCGATAGCGCTCCAGGGCGTCCTTGAACTGCTGTTTGGCGTCCTGCTGTGAGTCGCGGGCATCCTCGACACGATCGACCAGAATGTCGCGTTTATGAATGCCGGCTTTCTCCATGGCGGAGTAGTAGGCGCTTTGACAGCCGCTGATGCTGAGCATGACGCAGCAGGCGAGAATGAGTCGGCGCATGGCAGTTCCTTGTGCGGGGAAGATGAAGAATAGACAAACAAAAAGGGCGACCTGCGTCGCCCTGGTTCATCCGATCGAGATCAGCCGCGCTGGCGCAGTGCCTCGATGCGGTCGTCGAGCGAAGGGTGGGTCATGAACAGGCCGGCCATGCCGTGCTTCAGTGCGCCGTTGATGCCGAACGCCTTGAGGCTGTCGGGCATCTGGACCGGTACGCCCTGTTCCACTTGCAGGCGTCGCAGGGCGCCAATCATGGCCTGAGTGCCGGCCAGCTGAGCACCGGCTTCGTCGGCGCGATATTCGCGTTTGCGCGAGAACCACATGACGATGATGCTGGCGAGAATGCCTAGCACCAGCTCGGCGAAGATGGTTGCGATGATGTAGCCGATCCCGTGACCTTCTTCGTTCTTGAGAATGGCCTTGTCGACGAAATTGCCGAAGATTCGCGCAAAGAACATCACGAAGGTGTTCACCACGCCCTGGATCAGCGCGAGGGTAACCATGTCACCGTTAGCCACGTGGCCGATCTCGTGGGCCAGTACGGCTTTCACTTCATCGGGCGAGAAGCGCTCCAGCAGACCCTGACTGACCGCAACCAGGGCGTCGTTCTTGTTCCAGCCGGTGGCGAAGGCATTGGCCTCGTAGGCTGGGAAGATACCGACTTCGGGCATCTTGATGCCGGCGTCGCGGGACAGTTGCTCCACGGTCTGCAACAGCCACTGCTCGTGACGTGTGCGCGGTTGACTGATGATCTCGGTACGAGTGCTCATCTTCGCCATCCACTTGGAAATGAATAGCGAAACCAGCGAGCCGGCAAAGCCGAAGACTGCGCAGAAGGCAAGCAGGCTGCCGTAATTCTGGCCGGTGTAGCGATCGACCCCGAGTACCTTGAGGGTGACGCTGGCGATCAGCAGCACCGCAATGTTGGTGGCCAGGAACAGGAAAATGCGCATCATGGTTGCGGCTGACTCCAGGGAAACATTGGAAGAACGATAGGCTATATAAGGTGCGGCCTAGGGCTATTCAACCAGGCGACTATTTCAAGCTATGTCGCCTATCAGGCCTAATCGTCATGCCGGAGCGAGGTCAGGCTGCTTTCGAAGAGCAACCCGGCCAGGCGGGCGAGGCGGTCGCCGTGACCACTTTTCAGTGCGTCACGCAGCTGGTGGGCCAGGCTCGCATGTACGCGTCGAACGCTCGGCGGTAAGGCTTCGGCGGCAGGTGGCAAATCTGGGACCGCACGGGTCAGGCGCTGGAACGCTTTTTCGGTAAGCACCGCCTGATCCAGGGCCTGGAACTGGATCGTGCTATCGAAGCGCAGGTAGCCTTCCTCGGCCAACCACAGCATGGCGCCCAGACAGCTCTGGTGGCGCTTGCTCGGCAGGCCGAATTCGTCCGGCTCCTCATGACCGATCAGATCCTCGACATATAGCGCAACCTTGCGCGGGAAGGCCTGATAAAGCATCAGCAGGCCTGCTGCAGCGTCCCTGTAGAAATCGTCGATGTGTAGATCCATGCGTTTACTGGTGGTACGTCTTGAGGAAGTTGCCGATCCGGCCGATCGCCTGCTCCAGATCGTCCACGCGGGGAAGGGTGACCACGCGGAAGTGATCTGGCCACGGCCAGTTGAAGGCGGTGCCCTGGACGATCAGCAGTTTTTCGGCCAGCAGCAGGTCGAGGACGAACTTCTCGTCGTTGTGGATCGGGCACCTCTTAGGATCGATCCGCGGAAAGGCGTAGAGCGCGCCCATGGGCTTGACGCAGCTGATGCCGGGGATGTCGTTAAGCAGTTCCCAGGTGCGGTTGCGCTGCTCGAGAAGGCGGCCGGGGGGTAATACCAGGTCGTTGATGCTCTGGTAGCCACCCAGTGCGGTCTGGATGGCATGCTGCGCCGGCACGTTGGCGCACAGGCGCATGTTGGCGAGGATATCCAGGCCTTCGATGTAGCTATGCGCCTTGTGCTTGGGTCCGGAAATCGCCACCCAGCCGGAGCGGAAGCCAGCGACGCGATAGGACTTCGACAAACCGTTGAAGGTCAGACAGAGCACGTCCGGTGCCAGCGACGCTGTGGAAATGTGCACCGCGTCGTCGTAGAGGATCTTGTCGTAGATCTCGTCGGAGAAGAGCACCAGCTTGTGCTGGCGCGCCAGTTCGACCATGCCTTCCAGCACTTCCCTGGGATAGACCGCGCCGGTGGGGTTGTTCGGATTGATCAGCACCAGCGCCTTGGTGTTGGGGGTGATCTTGGCTTTGATGTCGGCGAGATCTGGCCACCAGTTGGCCTGTTCGTCACACAGATAGTGCACCGGCTTGCCACCGGCCAGACTCACGGCAGCGGTCCATAGAGGGTAGTCCGGCGCCGGGATCAGAACTTCGTCGCCATTGTTCAGCAACGCCTGCATGGACATGACGATGAGCTCGGACACGCCGTTGCCGAGGTAGATGTCCTCGATACCGATGCCTTCCACCTGCTTCTGCTGGTAGTACTGCATGATCGCCTTGCGGGCGCTGAACAACCCTTTCGAGTCGCTGTAGCCCTGAGCGGTAGGCAGGTTACGAATCACATCCTGCAGAATTTCCTCAGGGGCCTCGAAACCGAACGGTGCCGGGTTGCCGATGTTCAGCTTGAGGATGCGGTGGCCTTCCTCTTCCAGGCGTTTGGCGTGCCGTAGCACTGGCCCGCGGATGTCGTAGCAGACATTGGCGAGCTTGTTCGATTTGCTGACCTGCATGATCCTGAGTGTCCCGAAGTGAAAACGCGCCAGCTCCGGAGTGGCTGGCCACGTTTGGCATGAACCCGGGCGCCTTGGCAGTCGGAAACCCCGCTGCCAGACTAGGCGTCGAAGAGCCACGCATGATACGTGCGGCCTGATCACCGGAAAAGGTACAGATCGGCCTTTTTTACGCGGAGGAGTGTATCGATGGACAAGCTGGAGAAACCGCTCGAAGTCTGGCGCGAAGAGCTCTCCGACGAGCAATTCCAGATCTGTCGCCTCGGTGCGACCGAGCGTCCGTTTACTGGCAGGTACAACGACACCAGAACGCCCGGTATCTACCGTTGCGCCTGTTGCAGCGCGCCGCTGTTCGACGCCGATGCCAAGTTCGATTCTGGTTGTGGCTGGCCTAGTTACTTCCAGCCTGTGAGCGACACGGCGATTACCAGCCTGGATGATTACAGCCACGGCATGCATCGCATAGAGGTTCGTTGTGCCTGTTGTGACGCGCACCTAGGTCATGTGTTCCCCGATGGCCCGCACCCGACAGGGTTGCGTTACTGCATCAACTCGGCGTCCCTCGATCTCGAGCCCCGCGAGACTTGACGCTCGACAGCAAGGAGCAGCGCATGCCCGATCCACTTTTCGCTATCCCCTGCATCACCATCGAGGGCGAGCGCAAAACGCTTGCCGATTACGATGCCAAGGTTCTGCTGGTGGTCAATACGGCGAGCCAATGCGGTTTTACGCCGCAGTACAAAGGGTTGGAAGAACTCTGGCAGCGCTATCGTGAGCGTGGCCTGGTGGTGCTCGGCTTTCCGTGCAACCAATTCGGCAAGCAGGAACCGGGCAGTGGTGCGGAGATCGTTGCATTTTGCGAGCGGCGCTTCGGCGTTACGTTCCCGCTGTTCGCCAAGGTGGAAGTCAACGGTGCCGACGCACATCCGCTGTTTGCAGAGCTGAAGAAGCGTGCACCCGGCTTGCTGGGCAGCAAGGCAATCAAGTGGAACTTCACCAAGTTCCTGATCGCGGATCAGGGGCGTGTGGTCAGACGGTTCTCTTCCAGCACGGCGCCGCAGACGCTTGCGGCGCAAGTTGAAGCGCTGCTGTAAGCGGGCGCTACACCAGTATTTCCGGCCAACAGCCTGCCATTGTCGAGGAGCGGCATGCCGGCCTTCAGCAGTTCGGCCGTTGCCTTACGGAGTTGTCGATGGATATCGAGTTGAAAGCTTTCCTGGAGCGAGCCGAGACGTTGATGCGGCGCGTCGAGCCACTGCTGCCGATGCCGCGTGAGGTGATCGACTGGCGGGTGACATTCGCTGCGCGTTGGCAGCGTGACGCACGCGGGGGTTGGCTGCTGCCGTTGCGCGTGAACCTCGATCTGTCGCTGGATGACCTGATCGGCGTCGATCGCCAGCGCGACCTGCTGGCGGCTAATACACGCCAGTTCGTTGCCGGGCTGCCGGCTAACCATGTGTTGCTCTGGGGCGCTCGCGGCACTGGCAAGTCGTCGTTGATCCGCGCCTTGCTGGCTGAGTATGCCGAGGCGGGCCTGCGGCTGATTGAGATCGAGCGGGACCACCTGGCTGATCTGCCCAGGCTGGTCGAGGTCCTTGCCGGCCAGCAGCACGCGTTCGTGGTGTTCTGCGACGATCTGTCCTTCGAGGCAGGCGAAGGGGACTATCGTGTGCTCAAGAGCGTGCTGGATGGCTCGCTGGAGCGCGCACCGGAGAACGTATTGCTGTATGCCACCTCCAATCGTCGCCATCTCGTGCCGGAGCGTCAGAGCGACAATGAGAACTGGCAGATGGTCGACGGCGAGCTGCACCCCAATGAGGCGGTGGAGGACAAAATCGCGTTGTCCGATCGTTTCGGGTTATGGCTGTCGTTCTATCCGTTCAGCCAAGAGCATTATCTGCGCGTGGTACAGCACTGGATCGGCTCGCTGGCCCGGCGTGTGGAACTCGTCTGGACGTGGGACGAGGCGCTGGAGAAAGAGGCGATTCGCTGGGCGACGAGCCGGGGTAACCGCAATGGGCGCTGTGCCTATCAGTTCGCCCGCCAGTGGGTTGGTGTGCGCCTGCTGCAGACCCAGGCGTCGCGCGCCGACTGAGCGTCATGCAGACGCAGAATAAACGTCGCATGACACTCGCGCGCTTGCTGCTCAGGCGTTGGCTGTCTTGCCCATTTCCAACAGTTTGGCGGTCATTCGTTGTTCGCTGGGTAGGAGGCCGGCGAGCGAGGGCAGGGCTTTCATTCGGGCATAGTGCGCGCTGAGGGCAGGCCAGCGCGTGGCATCCAGCTGTTCGCCGCCGTGCTCCATGTTGATCAACTGGCTGGCGATGGCGATATCGGCCAGTGATAGCCGTTCGCCAACGAAATGAGCCTGCTGGCCTAGTTGTCGTTCGAGGTAATCGAAGTGCGGCGGGAGTTTCTCATGCAGGGCGGTCTGCACGAACTCCTCGTTGCATGGATGTCCGGTGCTGGGTTTCAGCACGCGGTTGCGGAAGATGCCAAAGGTGGTCAGCGGTGCCAGCTCGTAATCGGCGTACTTTTCCAGCCAGCGGATCTGCCCGCGAGCCCTTGCGTCATGCTCGTAGAGGCGCAGCGTATCGGTATAGGCATCTTCCAGGTACTGGCAGATCACGCTCGAGTCGGCGAGGGTGACGTCACCGTCCCGCAGCGCCGGGATACGGCCGAGGGGATTGAGCTGCAGGTACCACTCCGGCGGGGTGAATGGCATCACCATCTCCAGCTGATAATCGAGCCCTTTTTCCAGCAGGCAGAGTCGGACTTTGCGTACAAATGGCGAAAGGGGGGCCCCGAAGACGGTCAGTGCCATTGTCGTTCTCCGTAAAAGGGAAGCGTGTTAGTAGACATTGTTTTTCTTCCAGAGATCTTCGTCGTCAAACGCCTTCATGCCTTCGGTCAGTTCGCTCGGCTCGTCTGCATTCGGGCGGACCTGCGTCAGTACCAAGGTATTGGCGTGGTCGAGGAGGTTTTCCAACTGCTTAAGCTGCGCCTGATACTCCGCTGCCGCGGGTTGCTTGCGGATGTGCTGAATGGCGCGCTCGAATGCCAGGCGGGCACGCTGTGGCAGGTTCTGCTGCAATGCCTGCTTGCCAAGGCCGGCGAAGTACTCGATGTGCAGCACGGCGAGCAGGCGCTGGATTTCGCGGACCCATTGCCGGCCCTCTTCCTGGGTCAGCAGGCTGTCTTTGACCGCACGAGCGATCTGCGCATGCAGATCCTCAAGCATGAAGCGCACTTCCTTTACCTGCGCTTCGTTGACGATCTGACGGGGCGGGTTGCGGACGGCGATGGCTTGGTTCTGCGCAATATCGGCGCGCAAGCTCTGGATACGACTGGTTAGCTGGTCATTGCTGCGCTCGAGTGGCAGCAGGCGCTCACTGAGGTTCAGTTCGATGCGAGCAAGGACCCGTTTGAGCGCGGGTGTCATCATCTGGCCAGGCAGGGATTCGCTCAGATCGCTGCAGCGCCGCCGACGGTCATTCAGGTCGGCGCGCAATCGGGCTTTCTCCAGATTCCTTCGTTCGACGAGCTGATTGATATAGCCGATACCGACAAGAAGAAAAACGCCGACGACGACTAGCCCGGTGATCATTAAGGGAGACACGTATTGCACCTCACACCGCTGATTTTTGCGTCTGAGTGTAGTGGCTGGGGTGGCAGGGTGATAGCTCTGATCTGCAGTACTCTTGGATCGCGATTTTTTTTGGGGAGCGGGGTTGACGGTTTATTGGAGCGTCTCTAGAATGCGCGCCACTTGCAGCGTGAAGCACCAAACGAAACGCTGCGAGCCGGAAGAAAGGCTGTAGTTTCCGGGGTGTGTCCCCTTCGTCTAGTGGCCTAGGACACCGCCCTTTCACGGCGGTAACAGGGGTTCGAGTCCCCTAGGGGACGCCAAGTTTGCGGGAATAGCTCAGTTGGTAGAGCACGACCTTGCCAAGGTCGGGGTCGCGAGTTCGAGTCTCGTTTCCCGCTCCAAATTCGCTTCAGGCCGCTAATTGGCTTGAAGAAAGAGAAAGCGACCTAGGGTCGCTTTTTTTTTGCTTGAAAATTCTTCTGCCTACCCGCGCGATTCTGGCTATTCCGGCTGTTTTATGGCGGCACCGTGCTTTTCGTGGTCGGACAAAGTGCAGCTATGTCGCTCTAGCGGGGCAGATATCCGCTATCGAAGCTTCTGTTCGGTTCAGGTGTACTTGGTGAATATGCCGCGTACACGATCCAGTGCGGCGCCTGTGTCCTGATTCTGATCGAGCAGCGCTTCCTCCAGCAGGCAGGTCAGCATCAGCCGGTAACTTTTGTCCAGCGCGCTACGGGCCGCGGAGAATTGCTGGGCAATAGCCTCGCATTCCTCGCCGCGCTTGATCATTGCCTGGATTCCGCGGATTTGCCCTTCGACTCTGGCCAGCCTCTTGAGCATAGCCTGCTGCTGATCCTGAAGGTCGGTTATCGATGCTGCCTGGTCTTCCATGGTTACCTCGGCGGGAAGAGAGCGAACGAAACACCCGCTGCTGTGTATGAAGTGAACAGGTACGGATACGGGTAGGGGCATCCTAGCGAGAGCGATCAGTGTTGACTACCTGTGCGTTGACAAGCGGTTACCTTTACAATATATAAATAAACATATTGTAATTTGTGAAATCGATTGTAATGAAACTCGATTGTCCAGAGCTGGATATCCAGCAATTACGCGCCAATGCGGCGGCTGCAGGGCGGCTCCTCAAGGCTCTCGCCAATCCGGACCGGCTCCTTCTGTTGTGTCAGTTGACCCAAGGCGAGCGAAACGTCAGCGAAATCGAAAGACTGCTGGGGATTCAGCAGCCCACCTTATCGCAGCAGCTCGGCGTGTTGCGGCGCGAGGGGCTGGTAGAAACCCGGCGCGAAGGGAAACAGATCTACTACCGGATCAGCAGTCCGCAAGCGCTGGCGGTAATTACCACCCTCTATGAGCTTTTCTGCGGGAGAGAGCAGCAATGATTATCGACTGGGCGAACTTCACCCCGTGGACGGCGCTGGCCGGCGGTGCCCTGATCGGGCTCGCGGCGAGTCTGTTCGTCGCGTTGAACGGGCGCATCGCCGGCATCAGCGGGCTGCTTGCCAGCACGTTGGAACGAGGCGCCGAAGGACGGGGCGAGAAGGCATTGTTCATCTTCGGCGTGCTGCTGGCGCCGCTGCTGTGGATGACCGCTGGCGCGTTACCGGAGATGGAGTTTCAAACGAACTGGCTGGGATTGCTGATTGCGGGCCTGTTGGTCGGCGTAGGAACACGCTACGGCTCAGGCTGCACCAGCGGGCACGGCGTCTGCGGGATCTCGCGTCTTTCGCCACGCTCCATCGTCGCAACGCTGGTCTTCATGGCGGCCGGATTCGCAACCGTCTTTGTTCTACGTCATCTTTTCGGGGGTTGATCATGCGCAAACTGACTGCGTTTGCCGCCGGGCTGCTGTTCGGTCTCGGCCTGTTGCTCTCCGGGATGGCCAATCCGGCTAAGGTGATCGGCTTTCTGGATCTGGCGGGTGCGTGGGATCCCTCGCTTGCGCTGGTGATGGCCGGAGCCATTGGCGTTGCGGTACTACCGTTTACCTGGGCGCGACGCAGGGAGCGGACGCTTCTCGATGCGCCGATGCGCCTGCCCGAGAAGCGCGAACTGGATCGGCGCTTGATCGGCGGGAGCCTGGTATTCGGTATCGGTTGGGGCGTTGCAGGGATCTGTCCGGGGCCGGCGCTCGCCGTGCTGCTTTCCGGACGGTGGGAGGTCGTGCTGTTCGTTCTCGCCATGCTCGGCGGAATGCTGCTTTTTACTGCGCTGGAGAGCCGGCGCGCGCATTGACCTGGAGGTCACTATGAAAACCAACGTAGGAACAATCGATCGTACCGTGCGGATCGTCGTCGGGCTGCTGCTGATCGGCCTGACGCTGGGTGGTGTGATCGGCATGTGGGGCTGGATTGGCGTGCTGCCGCTGGCGACCGGAATCTTCCGCTTCTGTCCGGCTTACGGACTGCTGGGCATCAAGACCTGCAAAACCAAACTCTGAGTTTCTCGCCCGCTGCGTGCCGTCCTGGGCCAGCAGCGGGCGCCCTGTTCGCCTCTTCGTTCAGTAGCGCATGTCGATACTGATCGTCGTCACTTCGTCGGCAGAAACATCGAACGCGCTGTCCTCGAACGCGGGCGGTCCCATCACTTTGGGGTTGTTCGACAGGCCATAGCCTTCGGCGGGAAACATGCCGAAACGGCGGTCGAGTTCGCCGTTCGCGTTCTCATCGTGATACGCCATGATCGCGTAGCGTCCCGGCGGTACGTCCCTGAGCGTCAGCGTCACGTCGCCCGCGGTGGCGGGCGCCTGCTTGGTGGCGAAGGACTTGGCTTCCTTGCGAAACGTTTTTGGGCTCGCATATAGCCCGACTCGCACATTACCTTTCTCATGCGCGACGCCCACAAGTGTGATCCTGAGCTCCTGTGCCTGGGCAAGCCCCATTCCGCAAATGCCGACGCCAACCAGCAGCGCCCATGTCTTTAGCTTCATCTTCACCTCTGCAGGTTGGGTAAGGCAGTCATCCGGCTCATAAGACGACAACTGCGCATGTTGCCTCAACTTCGCCGGAACGCCGCGCATGGCGTTCAGCGAAGTTTAGCGTGCTAACGGACAAGTGGGGGTGGCCATCATCTGGGCGCGCCTCGAGTGGCTGTCAGCTGGCGAGCCCTGTGGTTACTCGAAGTCAGGCAGACTCGGCTTCGCCTGTGGCAGGCCCGCTGCGCACCAGGCGTCGAAACCGCCGGCAATGGATTTCACCTGCAGGTAGCCCATCTCCTGAAGCGCGGCCGCAGCCAGGGCGGCACGGCCACTGGTCTTGCAGTACAACAGAATGTTTAGATCCCGCGCGCCGAGCTCTGGCGTATTGCTCAGCTTGAATTCCAGCACGCCGCGCGGAATGTTCACGGCACCGGGAATGTGTGCTTCGTGATACTCCTCGCCTTCGCGTACGTCGATCAGGACGTCCGCCGCGCGAATCGCCGCTTCGGCATCGGCAAGCTGGATCTCGTGAATCTGGGCTTTGGCCTGTTCGACGAGGTCATGTGCGGTTTTCATCGTGGGTTTCCTTCAATGAGTGGGTCAAAGGGTTGGCAAGCTTGGGAGTGCCCTGCTGACGCTTGAGCGCCTGTTCGGTGGTCTGCGGATCGAGCTCGAGCAGTGCTTCGTAGTGGCTGATGAATACACGACCGCCGAAATGCTGCAGGAAATCCGAGCGCCGTAAGCGATCCATCACCGGTCCCTTCACCTCGGAGAGATGCAGCTGCACGCCGGCGGCGTGCAGGCGGACGGTTATCGCTTCCAGACTCTCCAGCGCGCTGGCGTCGATCAGGTTGACGCCAGGGCACATCAGAACCAGATGCTCGGCCTGGGGATGTTGACCGACGAGCGCGGCGATGCGGTCCTCCAGATAGCGGGCGTTGGGGAAGTAGAGGCTTTCATCCACCCTTACCGACAGCACTTTCTTGCTCTGGATTACGGCGAAGCGTTCGACGTTGCGAAAGTGCTCGCTACCTGGCAACTGGCCTACCACAGCGATATGCGGTTGGCTGGTACGCCAGAGGAATAGCAGAAGTGAAAGGCCTACGCCGAGCAGGATTCCGGCCTCGACGCCGACCAGCAGCACGCCGAGCATGGTGGCGGCCATCGCACTGGCATCCTGCCGTGAGTAGCGCCAGGTCCGCTTGAGCGCGGCCAGGTCGACGAGGCTGAGCACCGCTACGATGATGGTCGCTGCCAATACCGCGTGCGGCAGATTGTGAAACAGCGGCGTGAAGAACAATAGGGTGAGTGCGATTCCGGCGGCGGTCAGTGCTCCGGCAAGCGGTGTCTGCGCGCCGGCATCGAAGTTGACCACCGAGCGGGCGAAGCCGCCGGTGACCGGAAATCCGCCGCCCAGGGCCGCCGCGATGTTGGCGCCGCCGAGTGCTACCAGTTCCTGATTGGGTTCGATCCGCTGCCGCCGCTTGGCCGCAAGCGTCTGCGCGACCGACACCGACTCGACGAAGCCGACCAGGCTGATCAGCAGCGCTGCCGGCATGAGTTGCCAGGCCAGTGCCAGGTTGAAGCTGGGCAGGCTGAGCGCCGGAAGCCCGGTAGGCACCTCGCCGACCACTCGAACGCCGGCCTCGCCCAGTTGCAGGAGGCTGACGGCTGCGATCGCCAGCAGCAACGCAATCACCGGGCCGATCTTGCTCAGGTTGCTCGCCAGCCGTGCATCCATACCCAACGCCTGCAGCCAGCCGGTGACCCTGCTGCGTACCAGCCACAGGAAGAGCAGGCTGCCAGCGCCGATCGCCAGGGTTGGCAGATGCACCTGCGGCAGACCGCTTAGCAGTCCCAGCAGCAGGGTCGGCGCATTCTCGCCATGCACTTGAATGCCGAGGATGTGCTTGAGCTGGCCGAGCGCGATAAGGATGCCGGATGCGCTGATGAAGCCGGAGACCACCGGATGACTGAGGAAGTTGGCGAGAAAGCCCAGGCGCAGCGCTGCCATCAGCAACAACAGCGCGCCAGACAGCAGGGCGAGCAGCATTGCCGCCGAGACATATTCCGCACTGCCTGCGGCGAACAGTGGGCCGAGCGCTGCGGCTGTCATCAGCGAAACGACGGCTACCGGGCCGACCGCCAGCGTGCGACTGGTGCCGAAGAGGGTGTAGGCGAGTAGTGGCAGGATGCTGGCGTACAGGCCGGTCACCGGCGGTAAGCCGGCGAGCATGGCATAAGCCAGGCTCTGCGGAATCAACATCAGTGTCACGATCAGCGCCGCCAGGCTGTCCTTGGCGGCGGCCGCCCGATCGTACTGCTTCGCCCATTCCAGGCACGGTAGGTAGCGGGCCAGCGCCTGCTTCATCACTTTTTCTCCTGCGTGAAATCGCAGGCGTTGGGCGCCTCAGCCGGACGCGGCTCGAAATCCAGATGCTTCGGCTCGGCCAGCCATTCGTGGCCCTTGAGCATCATCTCGAAGTAGATCGACGGCATCCATTGCGTCTTCAGGCGCCAAGCCAGGCGTCGGGGCACTCGTGGGTCGAGGGGGAAAGTTGGCAGCAATTTTCCGCCATAGCCGAACTCGGCGAGGATGACCTTGCCACGCTCGACAGTCAGTGGGCAGGAGCCGTAGCCGTCATAGATCGCTCGTGGTCCCTCCCCGTGGAGCACGCTCAGCACATTCTCGGCTACCACCGGTGCCTGCTTGCGCACCGCGGCGGCCGTCTTGGCGTTGGGGGCGGAGCAAACATCGCCGAGGCTGAAAATGTTGCCGAAACGCGGGTGGCGCAGGGTTTCGTGCTCGGCTTCGAACCAGCCGTCGGCATTGGCCAGCGGGCTGTGGCGAATGAAGTCCGGCGCGTGCTGAGGCGGCACCACGTGCAGCAGATCGAAATCGCGTTCGATCGTCCGGCTTTGACCGTCGCTATCGGCGACCTTGAACCAGGCCTTGCCCGCCGGGCCGTCGACCGCGGTCAGGTTGTTGTTGAAATTGAGCTGGGCGCCGTAACGATCGACGTACTGCATCAGCGGAGGCACGAAATCGGCCACGCCGAACAGCACGGCGCCGGCCGAGCAGAAATCCACCTGAATGTCCTTGAGTACGCCCTGTCTCAGCCAGTGATCGCAAGACAGATACATGGCTTTCTGCGGCGCCCCGGCACACTTGATCGGCATCGGTGGCTGGGTGAACAGGGCTTTGCCGTGGCGCAGGTTCTGCACCAGTTGCCAGGTGTAGGGCGCCAGCTCGAAGGCATAGTTGGACGTGACGCCAAACTTGCCGAGGCTGTCGCGAACGCCTTCGATGGCGTCCCAGTCGAGGCTCAGGCCGGGGCAGACCACCAGTGTCCGGTAGCCGATGCGGCTGCCATCCTCCAGCACCACCTGCTGGTGCTCCGGATCGAATGCCTCGGCGGCGGCGGAGATCCACTGGGCCTTGGCCGGGATGCAGCGGCTCATTGCGCGCTCGGTTCTGGCGCGATCGAATACTCCCGCGCCGACCAGGGTCCAGCCTGGTTGGTAGTAGTGCTGCTCCCGCGGCTCGATGATGGCGATGCGCAGGTCCGGGTCGCGTCGGAGCAGGCTGGCGGTCACGGCGCAGCCGGCAGCGCCGCCGCCGACCACCAGGACGTCGTAGCGCGGCGTGACGGCGAATTTCAAAGCCGGGCTCGGCGGCTCGTCTACGGCAGATTGCCAGTGCTGCTCCAGACGCGGCAGCAGGGCGGTCAGGTCGTAGTTCGCCTGTTGCGCAGTTTGCAACAGCACTTGCGGGTCGAGATGGTGCGCCTCGGCCAGCGCCCAGAGGGACGCCGAACGGGTGCCGGTCCGACAAAATGCCAGTGCCGGCCCCTTGATCCGCTCCAGCAAGGCACGAAAGGCCGCGACATCGACATCACTGATCTGCCCGGAAACCACCGGCAGGTGGTGGTACTCGAGTCCCGATGCCTCGGCCGCCGTGCGCATGGCCTCGCTGGAAGGCTGCCCCTCACCCTCGTTGTCCGGACGGTTGTTGATGACGCAGCGAAAGCCGCTGCCCGCCAGCAGTGCCATGTCTGCCGGCTGTAGCTGAGCAGCTACCGAGATGAAGGGAGTCAGGCGCCTAATTGTTTGCATGTGACATCCTCCAGGCAGATGGTTACAGCACGTCCAGCGGGATCTTCAGATAGCGCGTGCCGTTGCTTTCGGGCTTAGGCAGGTCACCGCCGCGCATGTTGATCTGCACCGAAGGCAAGATCAGCGTGGGCATCGCCAGAGTGGCGTCGCGCGCGGTACGCATGGCGACGAACTGCTCCTCGCTGATGCCGCTGTGTACGTGCACGTTGTGCTCGCGTTCGGCTGCGATGGTGGTTTCGTAGAGAAATTCCTCGCGGCCCGGTGCCTTGTAGTCGTGGCACATGAACACGCGGGTCTCACCTGGCAGCGTGAACAGCTTCTGGATCGACTGGTACAGCGTGCGTGCATCGCCGCCGGGGAAGTCGCAACGGGCGGTACCGTAATCGGGCATGAACAGCGTGTCGCCGACGAACGCGGCGTCGCCGATCACGTAGGTCATGCAGGCCGGCGTGTGGCCTGGAGTGTGAATTGCACGCGCCTGGACATTGCCGATCTGGAAGGTGTCACCGTCGTGAAACAGGTGATCGAACTGGCGACCGTCGGTGGCGAACTCACTGCCGGCATTGAACAGTTTGCCGAAGGTGTCCTGCACTACCGTGATCCGGTCACCGATCGCCAGCTGGCCACCCAGTTGCTGTTTCAGATACGGCGCGGCGCTGAGATGGTCAGCATGTACGTGGGTTTCCAGCAGCCATTGCACCTTCAGGTCGTGTGCGCGCACGTAGTCGATCAGGCGCTCCGCGGTCGCGTGGGAGGTGCGGCCGGATGCCGGGTCGTAGTCCAGGACCGAGTCGATCAAGGCGCACTGGCGCGTAGAAAGATCGCTGACCACATAGCTGTAAGTGAAGGTCGCTGGATCGAAGAAAGCTTCAACGTGCGGGTTCATGGTTTGCTCCTCTTCTGTGCGCGGATACCGGTAGGGGTATGGCTGAGTCGATCTTAGCTCCGATTTAGGTTATATGCTTAGAATTAATGGTTATTAATCGGGCGTGAGCCATGCGGACGCATGGAGCGTAGGTGCCTTGTGATTACCAAGCGGGTGAGCAGCGGTGACGCTGATGAGCGGGTCAGCTTCTGCTGGCGCTGGATTCGTCGCTGACGATGAGGCCATCGACCAGCTGGACGGTACGCTCGCAATCGGCGGCGAGTCGCGGATCATGGGTCACCACGAGCACCGCACAGCCGAACTGGGCATTGATGCGGTGAAACAGTTCGAAGATGCTCTGCGCGGTGCGGGTGTCGAGATTGCCGGTTGGCTCGTCGGCCAGCAGCAGCGGCGGCCGGGTCACCAGCGCGCGCGCGATCGCGACACGCTGCTGTTGGCCGCCGGAGATCTGCGTCGGCTTCTTGTCGGCATACGGACCGAGGCCGACTTCTTCGAGCAGGCCACGCGCCAGGTCGATCTCGGCGGCCGATGGGCGGCCGTGGCGGATCATCAGCGGCATCAGCACGTTATCCAGCACGCTGAAGGCCGAAATCAGGTGATGGAACTGAAAGACGAAGCCGATTGCCTCGTTGCGCAGGCGGGTACGGGCTTCGTCATCGATGCTCCGCGTCGGGTTGCCGAGCAGATAGAGTTCGCCGGAACTCGGCGGGTCGAGCAGGCCGATGACGTTCAGCAACGTGCTCTTGCCCGAGCCAGAAGGGCCGATCAGCGCGACCAGCTCGCCTGCACACAGGCGCAGGTCGATGCCATGCAGGACTTCGGTTTCCAGCGGCGTGCCGAGATTGAAGCTCTTGCGCACGCCATCCAGGCGCAGCACTTCGCCGGAATGGTTGATCAGGGGGGCGACGACTGGCTCAGACATAACGGATCGCCACCGCCGGATCGTAGCGTGCCGCGCGACGGGCGGGCAGGGCGGCCGCCAGCACGCCGGTGAGCGTCGCGACCAGCATCGCCACCGGCACCAGTGTTGGCTCGACCGGAATGAAGAACAGGCGCGGCCCGAACAGGTTGAACACCTGCACCAGCCCCCAGCCGACGCCGCCGCCACAGGCCGAGCCGAGCAGACCGAGCAGCCCGCCTTGGATCAGGAATACCCGCAGGATCTGCTGCCGCGGACTGCCCATTGCCCGCAGGATGCCGATCTCACGGGTGCGTTGCACGACGCTGACAGCCAGCACGCTGGCGATGCCAAAGGCCACCGAGATGCCGACGAACACGCGGATCATCTCGGTGGTCATGCTTTGCGAGCTGAGCGCGTTGAGCAGCTGGCCGTTGGTTTCCATCCAGCTTTCGGCGCGCAGCCCGGTCAGGCGCGCGAGGCGTCTGGCGACCTGGTCGGCCTCGAAGATCTCGGCCACGGTGGTGTCGATCACCGTTACCCCGCCCGGGAGGTCGAGCAGCGTCTGCGCCTGCTTCAGGTCCAGATAGACGTAGCGTTCGTCCAGCTCGCGCACGCCCAGTTCGAAGATGCCAGCAACATCGACGACCGCTTCGCGGCCTTCGCCGGCATCCAGTCGCAGCTTGTCGCCGACGCCCAGGCCGAGATCGCTGGCCAGTTCCTTGCCGATGACCGCGTTGCCGGCGCCAACCAGCAGCTCGCCGGCAATCAGATCCTCCGCCAGCGGGATGATGCGCTGATAGCGCTGCGGGTCGATGCCGATCAGTGCCACCGAGGCCCGCGCGACACCGCGCCGCGCCAGTGCCGGGCCACTGATCACCGGCGACACGGCGAGGACCTGGGCGTCCTGATCGAGTACATCGCGGACGTCCTGCCAGTTGCTGATCGAGCGTAGGCGCTGGGCGCGCGGGCTCTCCAATACCAGCGTCAGGCTGCCGTCGGTGGCCGGCAGCAGGCGGTTGACCTCATCCGGCGGCAGGATGCGGATGTGTGCCTGGGTGCCAAGGGTGCGATCGATGACATTGGCCTGCAGCCCGGTGATCAGTGCCGTGATGAAGACGATGACCGCCGAGCCGACGGCGATGCCGAAGATGATCAGCAGCGTCTGCATGCGGTTGTCGAGCAGAAAGCGCAGGGCGATCTTCCACTCGGTCCACAGCGAGTCGAACAGACGCATCGCGGCTCAGTCCTGAATGCCGGCGGGGATCGCCTGCTCGCGTACGCGAACACGCTGGCCTTCGCGGGCATCGTCGGCAAGCACCAGGTCGCCGGCTTGCAGACCGTCGAGCACCTCGCTCATGGCTGTGCCAAGCAGACCGAGGCGTACTTTCACCCGCTCGACCTTGCCGTTGCGCACCCGCAGTACCTGCGCGCGCTCGCCATCGCGGGCGCGCAGAGCATCGTTCGGCAGCACCAGCGCCTGCTCACGGCGCCCGGTTTCGATGTTCACCGACACCGTCATGCCCTGACGCAGCAGCTCGGCCGTTTCGTCGAGGTCCAGGTGCACATCGATGGTGCCACGTGCCGTATCGACGCTGGGTGCGATGAAGCTTACCCGCGCGGCGAACTCCCGCGCCGGATAGGCATCGGCGATCACGCGGGCGGACTGTCCGAGCGCAACGGGCGCAAGGTTCTTCTCGTCCAGCGGCAGAAGCACCTCGCGGCTGCCGGCGCGGGCAATTTCCAGCAGGGTGCGCCCTGGCTGGACGAGGTCGCCCGGTTCGACATTGCGGGTCTGCACGATGCCATCGACATGGGCGTGGATGCGGGTCTTGGCGAGGCCGGCGCGGGCCGCCTCCAGCCGCTGGCGCAGCACCTGTTCCTCGCTGCCGCCTTCGCCCTGCGCGGCGGCCGCCAGCTGCGCGCGGTCACGGATCACCTTGGCTGCCAGCTCTGCGCGACGGGCCTGCTCCAGTGCTTCGGAGGAAAGCAGCTTGCGTTCGAACAGTGTTTCGCGTCGTTCGCGTTCGCGCGTGAGCTGCTCCAGATTGCTCTGTGCGTCGCGCAAGGTGGCCTGGGCTTGCGGTCGGCTGCTGTCGATCAACTGGCGCAGCGCCGCTTCCGCCTCGCGCAAGCGTGCCAGTTGCTCATCGTCACGCAGCTCCAGCAGCAGGTCGCCGGCCTTGACCGCATCGCCTTCGCGCACATGGCGCGCCGAGATCACCCCGGTAATTTCGCTACCCACCTGGGCAATCGACTGGTTGTCCACCTCGCCGCTGGCGACCACGCGCTGCACCAGGGGGCGCATCTCCAGACGATAGCCCGGTAATTGCGGACCTTGCCACTGACGCCAGGCGAGCCAGCCGCCGATCAGGATAACCAGCAGAAGCAGCGGGAGCATGCGGCGGAAAGACGTTGCGGCGGACAAGACGATCACTCCCTGACGTGGCCGGAAGAGGGCCATCAAACTGATTCAAGCTTACGGACAAATGTCTCGCATGGGTACGGCTGTCCGTGTCGCGCGACGTGGCAGCGCGTCGTGTCGTTTGCCTATCGTGCCCATAGCAGGATCGTGCGCGGCTGCCGGCGCTACAATGGCATCCCGCTTTCCGGATCAGATTGTCATGGATACTAATCAAAGCCCTGCAGCGACACTTCGTTCCGCCTGGGTAGCTCAGGCGCAGGCCAATCCCTGGGTAGCCGCAGGACTTGCGGCGGCATTGCTGGCGGTGATCGTGCTACTGCTGGCGAGCGGCTTCAGCGCCTTGCACAACGGCGATCAGGGCAACCTGCGTTACGCGATGCTCGGCGGCAGCGCAGGTTTTGCCGCCACCGCCGTCGGGGCGTTGCTGGCGATTGGTTTGCGTGACATCTCCGGCCGTACTCAGGACAGCATGCTGGGTTTCGCTGCTGGCATGATGCTTGCAGCCGCCTCGTTTTCGCTGATTCTGCCTGGGCTTGCCGCGGGCAAGGATATCTTCGGCAGCGGGCCGGCTGCCGCATTGACGGTCGTTGTCGGGCTCGGGCTGGGCGTCCTGCTGATGCTCGGGCTTGATTACTTCACGCCCCACGAACATGAAAGCACCGGGCCCTGTGGGCCGGATTGCGTGCGGCTGAACCGCGTCTGGCTGTTCGTGCTGGCGATCGCGCTGCACAACATTCCGGAAGGCATGGCGATCGGTGTGAGTTTTGCCAATGGCGACATGAGTGTCGGTGTGCCGCTGACCACGGCGATTTCCATCCAGGATATTCCCGAGGGACTGGCGGTGGCGTTGGCATTGCGCACCACCGGGCTGTCGGCGCTGGCATCGGCGCTGATCGCCGCCGCCTCCGGGCTGATGGAGCCACTGGGTGCGCTGGTCGGGCTGGGCATGTCCACCGGCTTCGCCATTGCTTATCCGGTCAGCATGGGGCTTGCCGCCGGCGCGATGATCTTCGTGGTGTCGCACGAAGTGATTCCCGAAACTCACCGCAACGGCCACCAGACACCCGCGACCATCGGCCTGATGGCGGGCTTCGCGGTGATGATGTTCCTCGATACGGCGCTGGGTTGACCGACGGCGTCGGTCAGGGTTTCTGCGGCTGGGTCTGCATCACCAGTTCGACGCGGCGGTTGCTGGCGCGGCCCTGATCGCTGGTGTTGTCGCCCAGCGGACGGGTCTCGGCGTAGCCCGTCGCACTCATCCGACCGGCTGCGATACCGCTGAGCTGCAGGTAGCGCACCACGCTGCTGGCGCGGCTGGCGGAAAGCTCCCAGTTGGACGGAAAGCGCGCCGTCTGGATCGGCCGATCGTCCGTGTGGCCCTCGACGATGATCCGATGCGGCGTGGCGGCGAGCGTCGGTACCAGCCGGTCGAGCACGTCCAGTCCGGCATCTTCGAGCTCGGCCTGTCCCGAACCGAAGAGCAGTTCGCTGCTGATGCGAAAGCTGATGCTGCCCTCGTTGAGGATTACCTCGATGTCCTCGCCCAGATCCATCTCCGGAAGTGGCGACGTGGCCGGTTCGATGGCCGGCATCGGCGGGATGATCGGTGCGATGGGCTGCAGGTCGCTGGATACCTGCAGCAGACTGATGTCGCCAGTCTGGCTCGGCCCTGCCGTCTCCTTCAGCGTCCGTTCGCCGTCACCCTGGCCGGCGAAGGCGAGCATCACCACCAGCATCACCAGCAGCAGGGTGATCATGTCCAGATAGGTGAGCAGCCAGCCCTCCTGCTCCTCATCGGCGCGCGGCTCCACGTGCCACTTGGCGAAGCGGCCGCCACGCTGCGCTGATCCGTTCATCTCAGGCGCTCTGCTGTGGGTTGCGTGATCTGCCGGCGTTGCCGTCGCGGATCTCATCGTCATGGTGGGCGATGAAAGATTTCAGCGTCTCGCGCATGTAGGCCGGGCTGCGCTTGTTGCACATCATCGAGATACCCTGCATGACCAGATTCATCAGGGCTACCCGCTGCTCTGTCCTGCGCTCCAGCTTCACCGCGACCGGCTTGAGGATCAGGTTGGCCAGTAATACGCCATAGAACGTAGTCATCAGCGCGACCGCCAGGCTGCGGCCGATCAGCTGCATGTCACCGCTGCCGAGCATGAACATCAGGTTGATCAGTCCCACCAGCGTGCCGATCATGCCGAACGCCGGCGCATAGCTGGCCATGGCACGGAACAGCTGCGCCTCGGCGTTTTCCCGCGCGCGCAACTGGGCGATGCGCCATTGCAGCAGGTCGAGGATGTCTTCTTCCGGCGTGTTGTCGATCACCAGCTGCACGCCGGTACGCAGAAACGGGTTGCTGACCCGGTCCACGGCCCGCTCCACGGCCGGCAGATCGCCGCTGATCCACAGGCGGGAAATCTGCACCAGCTCCTCGAGATCCTGACGGGTGTACAGCCGTTCGTTGCGCAACACGGTACCGATCAGGCCGAACACGCGCATCACCTCGCGCAGCGGGTAGCTGATGAAGGTGGCTGCCAGCGTGCCGACCAGCACGATGCCCAGGCTGGGCAGGTCGAGGAACAGCGAGGGGTCGTGTGCGGCGAACAGCATGACAACCGCGAGCAGAGCGATGCTCGCGACAATGCCGATCAGGGTTGAAGGGTTCATCGAAACTCCGGCAGAAGAGGGCGTGCCGCATGGGCACGCGGCATCTAACCGGGTGATTCGGCCGGGATGCCCCCAACTTTAGGCGACATCCTGCCGCGCCGTCGGAAGGAGGCCGTCAGTGTGCCGGCTACAGGTGCTCGAGCAGGCGTCGTGCGGCTTCCTGGCCGCTCAGCCAGGCGCCCTCGACGCGGCCAGACAGGCACCAGTCGCCGCAGGCATACAGGCCCAGGCCCGCGTCGGCGAGCGCGCCCCACTCATGCGCCTGGGTCGGGCGGGCATACAACCAGCGGTGCGCCAGGGTGAACTCGGGTGCAGGCACCACGCAGTCAATCAGCTCGGCGAACGCCCCGAGCAACTGTTCGGTCACCGCTTCCTTCGATAGATCGAGATGCTGGCGACTCCACTGGTGGGTGGCGTGCAGCACCCAGGTGTCCAGATGGCCGTCCCGTCCCGGCTTGCTACGTTCGCGGGCCAGCCAGTCGAGTGCGTCATCCTGCACGAAGCAGCCTTCGACATTGGTGTCCAGCGGCGTGGCAAATCCCAGAGCAACGGCCCAGGTCGGCTCCATTGCGACGCTGGCCGCGACGGCGGCCAGCTTGGGGGCTTCGGCAAGCAGCGCACTGGCCTGTGGCGCCGGAGTGGCGACGATCACCTGGCTGAAGGGGCCGTGACTGGCACCGGCGCCATCCACCAGCGTCCATAATTCTTCGCCGCGAAAAGCTTCGGTGATGCGGCAGCTGAAGGTCACCGGTAGCTCGCCCAGCAGCGCGCGGGTAATCGAGGCCATCTGCGGCGTGCCGACCCAGCGCAGCTGCTCGTCGGTCGAGGGCGACAACTGGCCGGCGCGGGCCTGAAAGAGATTCGGCGACCATTCGGCAGTCCAGCCTTCGTTCTGCCAGCACCGAACCGTTTCGGCGAAGCGCCGGTCGCGCGCGGTGAAGTATTGGGCGCCAAGATCGAATACTTCGGTGTCGACGTGCTTGCCGGACATGCGGCCACCGCAGCGACGGCTCTTGTCGAACAGCTGAACGGCCTGGCCGGCCTCGTGCAGGGCGCGGGCCGCGGAGAGCCCGGCAATACCGGTGCCGATGATGGCGATGGGGGCCTTGCTCATGATTACCTCATTGCTGATGCCGTCCGCCGCGCCGGCACAGGATCGTCAGGTCGACGCAGCACATTTGCATGACAGGAGTTCGACTCGCGCCATGCACTTTCATCCTCGAACAGACACTCGGCTTTGGCTAGGGGCATTTGCGCGCAATGCGGCTATCGGAGGGTAATCCTGGCGCATTGGCTGACCGGCGGTAGCCTTGCGCGGCTGCGGCGAGGGCTGGTGTTGTGCCTGCGACGAGGCGCTCCAGACAACGGTTGTAAGTTGCAGATAAGCCGGTACAATGGCGCCGCTCGCCGCCAGGCGGGTTTCGTTATGGTGGCCCTGCCGGTCCCCCCGCAACGATCAGCCGTGAACCCGGTCAGGCCCGGAAGGGAGCAGCCGCAGCGGTGACATTGTGTGCCGGGGTGTGGCTGGTAGGGTCCACCTCCATAACGTCCGTTCGTTCATCTCCCTTCTTCTTTATTCGTGTTCCGTTCGCTGGTGCATGTGCATGCTCCGGGCGTCGTCGTGTCCGCTGATCCGTTGTTGGGGGTGAAGGCTGTGTCGTGCCGGGTTGCAGCCTGGCGCGCGATCCGTATGCTGCCCTCGGTCATTCACCGACAGATCGTCGTCGTCACGGCGCCGTGTCGTTCGTTCAAGGAGTATCGGTTTGTCCGCAAAAGCTGCCTGGGACATCTTCTGCGTCGTGGTCGACAACTACGGCGACATCGGCGTGACCTGGCGCCTGGCCCGGCAACTGGCGGGCGAACATGGCCAGCGGGTACGCCTGTGGGTCGATGATCTGCAGACCTTCGCCCGACTGTGCCCCGGAACCAGCGCCAGCGCCGCACAGCAGTGGCACGAGGGTGTGGACGTGCGCCAGTGGCCGCGCGAGTGGGGCGGGGCCGAGCCTGCCGATGTGGTCATCGAGGCCTTCGCGTGCGAGCTGCCGCGTGCCTACGTGAATGCCATGGCGGCCAGCGGCCGGCGCATCCTCTGGCTGAACCTGGAATATCTGAGCGCCGAGGACTGGATAGTCGGCTGCCATGCGCTGCCGTCGCTGCAGTCGAGCGGGTTGCAGAAGTATTTCTTCTTCCCCGGTTTCGAGGCGCAGACCGGTGGGCTGATCCGCGAGGCTGATCTGATCCTGCGCCGTGAAGCCTTCCAGCGCGACCCGGCGCGCCGCGAGGACTTCCTCGCCAGTCTCGGTGTGGCGTTGCAGCCCGGCGCGCGGCTACTGTCGCTGTTCGCCTACGAGAACGCGGCGGTGGCGGGTTGGCTCGATGCACTGGCGGCCGATTCTCGACCGAACCAGTTGCTGGTACCCGAGGGGCGTGTACTGGGCGATGTTGCGGCGTGGCTCGGCGTGCCGGCACTGCATCCCGGCGATCGTCATCAGCGTGGTTCGTTGCGGGTGGCGGTGGTGCCGTTCATGACGCAGGACGAGTACGACCTGCTGCTGTGGAGCTGCGATTTCAACGCGGTGCGCGGCGAGGAGTCGTTCATCCGCGGGCAGTGGGCCGGGCGACCGCTGACCTGGCACATCTATCCGCAGGAAGACGACGCGCACTGGGACAAGCTCCATGCCTTCCTCGATCTCTATACCCACGAACTGGCGCCGACTGCCGCTGCAGCATTGCGCGACTTCTGGCGGGCCTGGAATGCGGGCGAGGGTGCCGGTCATGCCTGGACCGCTCTGCAGCGCGAGTATTCGGCGTTGCTGGCGCACGCCGAAGCCTGGACCCACAAGCAGGTGGCCAACGGCGACCTGGCCGGAAAGCTGGTGTTTTTTTACACAGATTGGCTATGATACGCGGCCTGTTTTTTGTCTCTAATTCCAATCGGATGTTCGTATGAAAACCGCACAAGAGTTCCGTGCCGGCCAGGTGGCCATCATCAACGGCGCACCCTGGGTCATCCAGAAGGCCGAATTCAACAAGTCCGGCCGTAACAGTGCCGTGGTCAAGATGAAGCTGAAGAACCTGCTCAACGGTTCGGCTACCGAGACCGTGTACAAGGCTGACGACAAGCTGGAGCCGGTAATTCTCGAGCGCAAGGAAGTGACCTATTCCTACTTCGCTGACCCGCTGTATGTCTTCATGGACAACGAGTTCAACCAGTACGAAATCGAGAAAAGCGACCTCGAAGGCGTGATGACTTTCATCGAAGACGGCATGACCGACGTCTGCGAAGCCGTGTTCTACAACGACAAGGTGATCTCGGTCGAGCTGCCGACCACCATCGTTCGCGAAATCGTTTACACCGAGCCGTCCGTCCGCGGCGACACTTCCGGCAAGGTGATGAAGACCGCCCGCCTGAAGAACGGTGCCGAGCTGCAGGTTTCTGCCTTCTGCGAAATCGGCGACTCGATCGAGATCGACACCCGCACCGGCGAGTACAAGTCCCGCGTCAAGGCCTGATCGCCTCGCAGACTGCTCGTGCAAAGCCCGGCCTGTGCCGGGCTTTTTCATTTCTGCGCCGGTGCTGTTGCGAGCGGTGCCGGCCGCCGGCCGCCGTCCGCTGTTGCCCAGAACCTGCGTCCTGGTTCGGTGGGACCGGTCGTGATTGGCGGCCTTTCGTTTTATCCGTATCGCCAGCGCTCGGCCACGCGCCGGGCTTTCGTGGAATCGCTGCTGCGCTCAGCTTGCCCAGATCCAGCCGACCAGGCCGTAGCAGAGCAGAGTCACCAGCGCGACGCCGAACAGGTTGAGCGCAAAGCCGGCCCTGATCATCGACTGGATGCGCATCCGTCCGGTGCCGAAGACGATGGCATTCGGTGGCGTGGCGACCGGCATCATGAACGCACAGCTGGCGGCGATGGCGGCGGGAATCGCCAGCATTTCCGGCGGCAGTCCCTGTGCCACGGCGAGCGCACCGAGCAGTGGCAGGAACGCGGCCGCAGTGGCTGTGTTGGAAGTGATTTCGGTCAGGAAGGTGATGACCAGCGTGACCAAGCCGATCATCAGGATCAGAGGCAGCACGCCAAAGCCGCCCAGGCCCTGGGCGATCCATTGCGCCAGTCCGGATGCGCCGATCACGCCGGCCAGCGACAGCCCGCCGCCGAACAGCAGCAGCACGCCCCAGGGCACCTTGTTGGCGGTCTCCCAGTCCATGAGGAACACCCGCTGGCGCAGGTCCACCGGGAGCAAGAACAGGCCCAGCGCCGCGGCCATGGCAATGCTGGTGTCGTTGACGCCGTCAAAGTGCCGGGCGAGCAGCGGCTGAATAATCCACGCCAGCGCAGCCAGCACGAACACCACGGCGACCATCTTCTCGGCACGCGACATCGGTCCCAGTTCAGCCATTTCCTTTTCCAGCAGGGCGCGGCTGTCTCCGCCGGCCAGTTTGAAACCGCCGCGGGTCAGCCACCACCAAGTGAACAGCAGCATGCCGGCGCTCACCGGTACGCCCAATAGCATCCACTGGCCGAAGCCGATGTGGACGTCGTAGCTGTCGCGCAGGAAGGCGGCGAGTAGTGCGTTCGGCGGGGTGCCGATCAACGTGGCGATACCGCCGACGCTCGCGGCGTAGGCGATGCCGAGCAGCAGGGCAGTAGCGAAGCGGTCGGCCTCGCGCGCGACACTGCCGGCCACCAGCAGGCCGATCACCGACAGGCCGATGGGCAGCATCATGATGCTGGTCGCGGTGTTGCTCACCCACATGCTGATGAAGGCGGTGGCGATCATGAAGCCGGCGATCTGCCGCTTTGGCTGATTGCCCACCGCCAGCAGCGTGGCCAGCGCGATGCGCTTGTGCAGATTCCAGCGCTGCATCGCCAGGCCGAGCAGGAAACCGCCGAGGAACAGGAAGATCGTCGGGTTGGCGTAGGGAGCAGTGGCCTTGGCCAGGGTGTCGATGCCAAGCACTGGCACCAGCAGGATCGGCAGCAGCGAGGTGGCCGGAATCGGGATCGCTTCGGTGGCCCACCAGACGGCCATCAGCGCGGCCATGCCGACCGTCAGCCAGGCGGTTTGTGAAAGGCCGGCCGGTGGGGCGGTCAGGACACACAACAGCAGGAGCAGGGGACCGAGAAACAGGCCGATGGTGGCCGCCAGTACGGCCCCCTTGTTCTTCGGTGAATCGGGCATTGCAAGGTTTCCTCAAGTGACAGATCCGGCTGCGAGAGGGCGTAGGAGGCCCGGATCAATGCGGCGCGAATTCTAGCAGCCGCTAGTTAACCGACGAATTGAAGGTGTTGCTAATTATTAGCTGGCTATTTATGTCGACGGTATTGCGCGCGTTTTTGACGGCCCGGCCCGGTAGTGGCTGGAACCGGCTGAGGGCTGAGAGAGCCGCCGCGCGGGGACAAGGGGCTGGCCTTGTCCTCCGACTCGGTTACCACTGCCGGGCTATCAGCTCGGGCGCAGCTGCTTCAGCGTTTCGGCAATCATGAAGGCCATTTCCAGTGACTGGTCGGCGTTCAGTCGCGGATCGCAATGGGTGTGGTAGCGATCGCAGAGTCCGGCTTCGGTGATCGGACGGGAGCCGCCGATGCACTCGGTGACGTTCTGTCCGGTCATCTCGATGTGGATGCCGCCAGGGTAACTACCCTCGGCCCGGTGTACATCGAAGAACTGCCGCATTTCGGCCAGCACTCGTTCGAAGTCGCGAGTCTTGTAACCGCTGGATGCCTTCATGGTGTTGCCGTGCATCGGATCGGAGCTCCACAGCACCTGGCGGCCTTCGTTCTGCACCGCGCGGATCAGTCGAGGCAGGCTGGCTTCGACCTTGTCGGCACCCATGCGCACGATGAGGTTCAGGCGGCCCGGGTCATTCTGCGGGTTGAGGATGTCGATCAGGCGGATCAGCTCCCCGCTGTCCATGCTCGGCCCGACCTTGACGCCGATGGGGTTGCCGACGCCGCGCAGGAACTCGACGTGGGCACCGTCGAGCTGACGCGTGCGGTCGCCGATCCACAGCATGTGTGCCGAACAGTCGTACCAGCCGCCGGTGAGACTGTCCTGGCGGACGAAAGCTTGTTCGTAGTTCAGCAGCAGTGCCTCGTGGGCGGTGAAGAAGCTGGTCTCGCGCAATTGTGATGCGTCATCCAGGCCGCAGGCGCGCATGAACTTCAGCGTCTCGTCGATGCGTGCACCAAGCTGGTGGTACTTCTCGGCCAGCAGTGAGTTGGCGATGAAGTCCAGATTCCACTGATGCACCTGGTGTAGGTCGGCAAAACCACCCTGGGCGAAGGCGCGCAGCAGGTTGAGGCTGGCGGTGGACTGGTGGTAGGCCTGCAACAGGCGCTCGGGATCCGGCACCCGGCTCTTCTCGTCGAAACCGATGCCGTTGACAATGTCGCCGCGGTAGGCCGGCAGGGTGACACCTCCGATGGTTTCGTCGCCGGCCGAGCGCGGCTTGGCGAACTGTCCGGCCATGCGGCCTACCTTCACCACCGGGCAACCGGCGGCGAAGGTCATCACGATGGCCATCTGCAGCAGCACCTTGAAGGTGTCGCGAATCTTGGTGGCGGAGAACTCAGCGAAACTCTCGGCGCAGTCGCCGCCCTGCAGCAGGAAGGCGCGGCCCTGGGTTACTTCGGCGAACTGCCGACGCAGCTCGCGGGCCTCGCCGGCAAATACCAGCGGCGGCAGGCCGGCCAGGGTGTGCTCGACGCGCGCGAGATGTTCGGCATTCGGATATTCGGGTTGCTGCTGGATCGGTTTGCTGCGCCAGCTCGACGGGCTCCACGTGGTGGTCATGGGGACGTTCCATTCGCGAAAAAGTGCGGCGATGTTACCGCAAGCGTGCGGCGAAGGCTGATAGCGCCTGCCAATGGGGCTGTTAACATGCGCCGATTCAGGGGAGGGCGGGAATGCAAGACGAGGAACGGCTGCTGGCCGAAGTGCAGGACGAATTCGGCTTGATCCGGGTATACGAGGTCGGCGACTACCGCTTCCTCGAATTCGGCGCGGCGGTGGAGCAGAGCTGTGTATTTACCCCCGATCCCAGCTGGCTGGAGTACGACTACACCCGCGCCATGTTGATCGGCGCGTTATGTCATCCGGCGCCGGAGACCGCGCTGTTTCTGGGGCTGGGTGCCGGTACGCTGACTCAGGCCTGCCTGGAGTTCCTGCCGCTGGAAGATGTGGAGGCCATCGAGCTGCGCCCGGCGGTGCCGGAGCTGGCCATGCGTTATCTCGGTCTGCGCAACGACTCGCGGCTGTACATCCGCGTCGGCGACGCGGTTGAGCTGCTGGACACGGCGGAAAGCGCCGATCTGATCTTCGTCGACCTGTACACCGACGTCGGTCCTGCCGCCGCGCATCTGGCGTGGAATTTTCTGCGTCAGTGCCAGCAGAAACTTGCTCCCGGCGGCTGGCTGATCATCAATCAGTGGGGCACCGACGAGGACAAGCCGCTGGGCGCGGCGCTGTTGCGCGGGCTGTTCCATCGCCACTACTGGGAATGCTCGGTGAAGGAGGGCAACGTGGTGCTGCTGGTGCCCGCCGATCTGGAGCAAGCTCTGGATGTCGACGGGTTGCAGCAGCGCGCTGCCGCGCTCGCGCCGCGTCTCGGCTACTCGCTCGACTACCTGATCGCAGCGCTGCGGCCGGCCAGCTGAATGCCCTGCGTCGGTGCGCGCTGCGCATATTCGAGATCATCAAGGGGCTGAGCGAACGCAGCCTGCACAATGGCCAGACCGTTCGTAAGCCTCCAGCGACATCGGCCAGACGCTCGGCGTGCTGCAGGAAGGCGTCGAGTGCGTGCGACATACCACCAGCAAGCTGCATCAACTGGTCGGCCTCTTCCGCGTCAGTACTGCCACCAGCGAAGTGGCCTGAGCGTTCGGCCCGGCGCTGGGGTTAGGTAAAAGTAACGGGTAGGGTGGATAACGCCGCGTGCGGCTTATCCACCAGCTCTGCATTCACCGCCGACCATTGCTATGCAAAATACGCGCACAGGCTCGCGTTATTCCGGTATAGTACGCGCCGGCTGAAACCCAGCCTGCGTTCAGGTACTGCAACACACGAAGCGCTGCTTCGGCTGCTGTCCGCTTCGAGCGGGCTATCCTTGACGATTCATCATCCATACGTTTTCGCAACCCCGCCGACCAGGCTGCCAGGGTGACCTTCGGGTTTTGCACGGCATGCGCAGCTTCGGAACAATGGGTCTTGCGGAGCATCAGAGACAAGACCCATGACCCAAGAAATCGGCGGCTTTGCCGCACTCGGTATTCACTCCGCTGTCCTGGCTGCCATCAGCGCAGTCGGCTACGAAGAGCCTTCTCCCATTCAGGCCCAGGCGATCCCGGTGATCCTCGGTGGCCACGACATGATCGGCCAGGCGCAGACCGGCACCGGCAAGACCGCAGCCTTCGCGCTGCCGATCCTGTCCAAGATCGACCCGGCCAAGCGTGAGCCGCAGGCGCTGATCCTCGCGCCGACCCGCGAGCTGGCGCTGCAGGTTGCCACGGCATTCGAAACCTATTCCAAGCAGCTGCCCGGCGTTGGCGTCGTCGCCGTATACGGTGGTGCCCCTATGGGCCCGCAGCTCAAGGCCATCCGCCAGGGCGCGCAGGTCATCGTTGCGACCCCAGGTCGTCTGGTCGATCACCTGAGCCGCAACAGCGAGCTGCTGTCGACCATTCGCTTCCTGGTCCTCGATGAAGCGGACGAAATGCTCAAGCTGGGTTTCATGGACGATCTGGAAGTGATCTTCGAGGCCATGCCCGAGAGCCGCCAGAGCGTGCTGTTCTCCGCCACGCTGCCGCACTCAATCCGCGCCATCGCCGAAAAGCACCTACGCGAGCCGCAGCACATCAAGATCGCTGCCAAGACCCAGACTGTCGCTCGCATTGAGCAGGCGCACCTGATGGTCCATGCCGACCAGAAGATCCAGGCCGTGCTGCGCCTGCTGGAGGTCGAGGATTTCGACGCCCTGATCGCGTTCGTGCGGACCAAGCAAGCCACACTGGATCTGGCCGCCGCGCTGGAAGCCAAGGGCTACAAGGCCGCTGCGCTGAATGGCGACATCGCCCAGAACCAGCGTGAGCGCGTCATCGAATCGCTGAAGGATGGCCGTCTGGACATCGTCGTCGCCACCGACGTCGCCGCCCGCGGTCTCGATGTAGCGCGCATCACCCACGTGTTCAACGTGGACATGCCCTACGATCCGGAATCCTATGTGCACCGCATCGGCCGTACCGGTCGAGCCGGTCGCGAAGGCCGTGCGCTGCTGCTGGTCACTCCGCGTGAGCGTCGCATGCTGCAGGTCATCGAGCGCGTGACCAACCAGAAGGTCGCCGAAGCCCGTCTGCCCAATGCCCAGCAGGTACTGGACGCTCGTATCAAGAAGCTCACCAACAGCCTCGCGCCGCTGGTGGCCGACGCCGAAACCACCCATGGCGAGCTGCTCGACAAGCTGGTCGCCGACATCGGCTGCAGCCCGCGTGCCCTGGCCGCTGCGCTGCTGCGCAAGGCCACCAATGGTCAGGCGCTGACCCTGGCGGAAGTCGAGAAAGAGCAGCCGCTGGTTCCGACCAGTGGTCCGCGTGAGCGTAGCGAGCGTTCGGATCGTCCTGAGCGTAGTGGTGATCGCGAGCGTCGCGCTCCAATCCCGCTGGCTGAAGGCCGTGCCCGCTGCCGCACTCCCCTGGGCGCGCGTGACGGCATCGCCGCACGCAACCTGCTCGGCGCCATCCTCAATGAAGGTGGTTTGGCTCGCGAAGCTATCGGCCGCATCCAGGTGCGCGACAGCTTCAGCCTGGTCGAGCTGCCGGAAGACGGCCTTGACCGTCTGCTCGGCAAGCTCAAGGACACCCGCGTCGGCGGCAAGCAGCTCAAGTTGCGTCGCTATCGCGAGGATTAATCCTCGGCGGTTAAACGAAAAAAGGCGGGCTTAGAGCCCGCCTTTTTTATGCCGTCGAGAAAATCGGGCGGCACCGACCTGCCGTCTAGCAATGTGCCCTCGTGGAGAAAAAGCACCGGCATCCCGTCGACTTTGCCATTTCGTGCGGTATCCACCTAAACGAAGCGCTCCTTCGCCGTCAATCCCGTTCGGGCTGTTCAAACTCTGAACAACATGCTAAAAACGACCGCAACCCGAATCATCTAGCCGCTTGAAAACGAAGGGAAAACCATGACCAAGTCGGAGTTGATCGAGCGTATCGTCACCCAGCAGGGCCTGCTTTCGTCGAAGGATGTCGAACTGGCCATCAAGACCATGCTGGAGCAAATGGCCCAGGCGCTGGCCACCGGCGACCGGATCGAAATTCGTGGTTTCGGCAGCTTCTCCCTCCACTACCGCGCCCCCCGCGTAGGCCGCAACCCCAAGACTGGCCAATCCGTCAGCCTTGACGGCAAATTCGTCCCGCATTTCAAGCCAGGGAAGGAGTTGCGGGATCGGGTGAATGAGGAAGAGTAGTTCTCATTAACAACTGTTGATGCCATTGGTCTAATTCGACTCATAATTAGCGCTGGTAAGTTTGGCAATTCAACTCCTGCATGGCACTATGCGCCGTTTTTCAAAAGCGCTTCCCGTGGAGGAACTCATGCAGGAAACAGGAAGTTACCGGGCTATTTCTCGCGACGACGAGATCGATCTGATTGAGCTAGTCATGGCGCTTTGGTCTTACAAGCTCATGATTATCTTGATCACCTGCCTAGGTGTCGCGATTGCATCAGCGTATTCGCTGCTCGTTACACCCACGTACTCCGCTCAGGCAATCATCGCGCCAGCATCCATAAACCGCTTTGGTACACTGGCCGGCGCCCTCAGTAGTCGGCAGCTGCGCCAGGAACAGTCGGCCATATCTAGCGGTGTCCACTTGGCCAATGAAATGTTTGATGTGTTGGTCACTAATCTTAACTCACGGATCATGCGGCGCGATTTTGATGCGGCCAATCCAGATTACCGCGAAGTTGTATTTAAACTGACTCGCGGAAAGCAGCTGACTGATCCGGTTTCTTTAAGTGCCACAGACAAAATAGCAACGCGAACCAATGAATTTATCGTTGCTTATTCGGCTTATGTATCCCATGCAACAGTAGGGCAGCTAAATGAGTATCTGAAAGGTATGGGGGTTACTGAAGACGTTGAGCCGTCAGCCTTGTACCGATTGGAACAGCCCGCGACTACTCCATTGGTACCGATAAAACCAAGGCCTGTGCTGATTATCTCCTTGGGTTTTGTTCTCGGTGCTATGTTCGGGGTCTTCGCCGCATTGGTGCGACACTTGGCCCGTTTGCGCTCCTTCGGCGGCGGTCGCCAATAGGGTGACATCCAAAAGTTATTCCGGTCAGCGACGCTGCTGCTGCCCAGTTGGTCGTTTACGGATTGAGAAAAAACAGACAGGGCGCAACGGCGGCTTTTGGCTCGTAGAGATGGTTAGGCCGGCCGCAGCAATCGCGTTTTAGAGTCGCAGTTTCCAGCGCTGCGACCGTTCCCTTAGCTCTTGACTTATTTGTGCCTCGTTAAGGACTGACCATGCACTTCCCAATGATCGAGCACCATGGTGCCAAGGGTGGTGTCACCGGCGCCTGCCATGAGCTCCATATGAATGCGGGCAGCCCTCTGCTGATGGGCTGCGGGCTGCTCCTGGGTGGCGATGCGTCTGAACGGGCGAATGATGGCCGGGCACGCGCGCTTGAGCCTACCAACTGGCTCAAACTTCACATCACCCTCAACTCTCCGTTGGCTAGCAGCCTCACTAACGCCGGCCGTATCTTCACCTACTTCAAAGTCATGCTGGGCGATAAAAGGCACAACGTCCTCTTTGCCGGCTATCGAGCTACAGGTCCCCGACCCACGCAATCCAGATGTACGGTCCGACAGGTGGCTACGGTGGATCTCCATGGTGAGTGCTTTGCTGTCAGTTCAGGCATCACCAGCATTATTGGCTATTCGGCCCATGCAGATCACAAAGAATTAGCGAAAATTTGTGACCCGAATGCAGTTGTGGCCGACGGAGATACGGATAGTGCATATCTAGAAAATAATCTAAGGAGGCGCTGATCGAAGTGCTAGAACAGCATTTTCGGACGCCTTCTGAATTGAAGCTGTAGAGCATTAGCTCGTTCTTTTTGGAGCAGAAATGACAATCAAGACTCTCTGTGTCTTTGGAACGCGCCCGGAGGCGATCAAGATGGCGCCATTGGCGCTTTCCCTGTCTGGCGATGAGCGCTTTGATTCCAAGGTATGTGTGACTGGCCAACATAGGCAGATGTTAGATCAAGTGCTTGAGCTGTTTGAACTCAAGCCTGACTTTGACCTGAGGGTCATGAAGCCTGGGCAGGATCTCACAGGGGTGACAACCGCTATCCTAATGGGGATGAGAGATGTGCTGGCGAGCTGCAAGCCGGACATCGTGCTGGTTCATGGCGATACTGCTACGACTTTTGCCGCGAGCCTTGCTGCTTTCTACCAGCAGATCCCGGTCGCTCATGTGGAAGCCGGGCTACGCACAGGAAACCTCTATTCGCCGTGGCCGGAAGAAGCTAACAGAAAGCTGACGGGCGCCTTGGCAACACTGCATTTCGCACCTACCGAGAATTCGAAGGCCAATCTTTTGCGCGAAGGGGTCGATCCTGCGTCGATCCATGTCACAGGCAATACGGTCATCGATGCGTTGCTGGAAGTGATCGAACGCCTTGATAAGGATGTGGAGCTAAGCCAGCAAGCAGCCGCGCCTACCGCATTCCTCAATCGGGACCGCAAGCTGATCTTGGTTACCGGCCATCGCCGTGAAAGTTTTGGCGGAGGCTTCGAGCGGATATGCCAGGCCCTGCTGGAAACGGCCAAGCAGCATCCCGACGTGGATATCGTCTATCCGGTACACCTCAATCCCCAGGTTCAGGAGCCAGTCAATCGCCTGCTGGCAGGGGTGGATAACATCCACCTGATCGAGCCGTTGGACTACTTGCCTTTTGTATACCTAATGAGCCGGGCGCATATCATCCTGACCGATTCAGGTGGTATCCAAGAAGAAGCACCCTCGCTGGGCAAGCCTGTTCTGGTCATGCGCGATACCACGGAGCGTCCGGAGGCCGTATCGGCGGGTACGGTCAAGCTGGTCGGTACCGATGTGGCACAGATAGTTGAGGAGCTGGATATCCTGTTGACTGACAAGATCGCATACCAGTCGATGAGCTTTGCGCATAACCCGTATGGTGATGGCAAGGCCTGCCTGCGTATCTGCTCAACACTTTCTGATTTTCTTTCCTGACAATCTGATTAGCTGCGTAACTGCCTGCTTTACTCTAAATGGAATAATCATGTCATTTGAAACAATTTCGGTCATTGGCCTCGGTTATATCGGACTTCCTACCGCGGCAGTTTTTGCCTCTCGGAAAAAGAAGGTTATTGGCGTCGATGTAAATCAGAAAGCGGTGGACACCATCAACCGAGGTGAAATCCATATCGTCGAGCCGGATCTGGATATGGTAGTTCACGCGGCTGTTACCGAAGGCTATCTGAAAGCCGTCACGATACCCGAGCCGGCGGATGCCTTTCTGATCGCCGTACCCACACCGTTCAAAGGCGATCACGAACCGGACCTTAGCTATATCGAATCCGCCAGCAAGGCTATCGCCCCGGTACTGAAGAAGGGGGATCTGGTCATTCTCGAGTCCACCTCTCCGGTTGGTGCGACGGAGCAGATGGCCGAATGGATGGCAGAGGCGCGACCGGATCTAACCTTTCCGCAAACCCACGGTGAAGAATCTGATATCCGAGTTGCACATTGCCCTGAGCGCGTTCTACCCGGCCACGTCCTGCGTGAGCTGGTGCAAAACGACCGGGTGATTGGTGGTATGACTGCGAAGTGCTCGGATAAGGCTGCCGCACTGTACAAGACCTTTGTGGAAGGCGAGTGCGTCATCACCAATGCGCGCACAGCTGAAATGTGTAAGTTGACGGAAAACAGCTTTCGAGACGTCAATATTGCTTTCGCCAATGAACTATCGATGATTTGCGACAAGCTGGACATCAATGTATGGGAGTTGATCCGGCTTGCCAATAGGCACCCTCGCGTCAACATCCTTCAGCCAGGGCCAGGCGTGGGCGGGCACTGTATTGCAGTTGACCCTTGGTTCGTTGTTAGCAAAACGCCAGAACAGGCGCGTCTGATTCGGGCGGCCCGTGAAGTCAACGATAGCAAGCCAGAGTGGGTAATCGAGAAGGTCAATCTGGCTGTTGCCGAATACCTACAGGCCAACCCTGAAAAGACCGCGAAGGAAGTTACTATTGCCTGCTTTGGTCTAGCATTCAAGGCAGATATAGATGACCTACGCGAAAGCCCTGCTATGGCGATAGTGCAAGAAATTGCTTTTATCCATCCTGGCCCGACAATAGCGGTGGAGCCCAATATTAGTGCGCTACAAGAGAATGCGGCTAGAAACGTAACGCTTTCTAGTATTGAAGGTGCGCTAAATCGTGTAGATATAGCGGTTTTGCTCGTCGATCATAAACAATTCAAAAGTGTTGAGTGGAAAGAGTTTTCTTCGCAATATGTAATTGATACTCGCGGTATGGCGACAGGTTTATAGGTGAGGTTATATATATTTTTGCGTAATGCGGGGGCTAGGGATGTACAAGAATGGGGCATCAGCAAGTGCTTAAATTACAAAAAGCGATAGCGTGGCTGGTAATGTTTCTGATGCCTATCCCTATCTTCCTGTCTCCTAGTAGTTCGATAGTATTCGCGAATGGAACTATAGGGAATGAAGCTTTGGCATTTCCGCTTTCATTGGCGATGGTGCCATTGGTTTTTACTTTATCGGTTATTAATATTAATAAAGTTAGGGGCGTGAAAGCCTTTTTGTATTTTTGGCTATTATTGTTCTCGTTGTGGGTTATAGGCTCCGCTTTTGCTTCTGCTTCAAATTACCCAGTTTCATTAATGTATGCGTCGCAGTGGGTATTGATTTTTTTATGGGCGGGCTATTTTTTTTCCAGTTTAGAGGGCTTTCCGTTTGAAAGTTTGGTGCGTCCATTTTTTATTGGTGCTTTCTTTGGTGCCTTTTATATATTTATTTCTGGCTTTATGGAGTTTCTCTTTTATGGAACCTTGCTAGATGCAGGGCGAATGACGCAAAATCTAGTACTAAAGGGGCAATACCAATTGGCGGTTTATACGCCTACTGTTTTAGCTTACTCGTTCCTTGTTTTGCTTGTTAGTTGGTCTTCGCGCATTTTTCCTTTTTCGTCATTGGCTTTCTTGCTGTATGCCGTAGTGGTATTAGTTGCGTTAATTTTTACAGGGGCAAGAGAGGGGTTGTTGGTTTATTTTCTTGGTAGTTTTTTTATATTATTTTTACGCTCTCTGCGTGCGCTCTTTGTCTGCACGATTCTATCAATTTTTTTCGTGTTTATATTTTTATCGAGGTTAGAAGAGGTAGTCTATTGGTTTTCCGTGTCGGAGCTTCGATTGCTAAATAAGATTGCTCGGCTTTTTGAAGAAGGTGGGGCTCTTGGGGCGCGGGATATTATGATCATGGAGTATGTGAAAATTATTATTGATAATCCCTTTTGGGGGGTTATGATGGTTCCCCCGGAAGTAATTTCCAATGGAGCGGCTACGAGTGTAAAAAGTGCACACAACTTCTACGTTGATGTTTGGGCGTGGGCTGGGTTTCCGGGTTTTTTAACTTATTTGTTTTTCTCTATTTCGTTATTATTTATGGCTATAGCTTCAATAGCAAAGTCATGGCTAGCAAGAGGTGGAGATCGGGTCGTGGTCGGCGCTTCTTGGGTGGTTATTATTATGCTGCTAGTCAGTAATAATATTAATGTTCCACTTCGGCAGCCTCTTGTTATCCCGTTATTCTTGTTCTGTGTTTATCTGATGTTTCCCTCAAGAAATAGGGTGGGGTGTGGTGCTGTTTTAAATGTCGAGCGACATAATTTTCTTATTAGAGAGTCATAATAATGAACGATGCTCTCCGGCAAAAAATATTGCTGGTGACAGCTGTACTAGTCAACCTAGTGGCTGGGCTTGTTGCTATTCCGATCATAAGTCGTGGTTTTAGTTCGGATGAGTTTGCCACGGTTTCGGTTTTGTTGTTAATTAACGCAATGTTTGGCGCTTTTGATTTTTTTAGGCCGGTGTTTGTTTCGGAATTTTCAGCTGGAGATAAATTAATATCAATAGCTGATATGTTTGCTTCTTCCGTTGTTGTGTTGCTTTTTTTATCCATTCCGATTTACATTCTGTATTCGCAGTTCTTGTCGTCTTATTTTTCTGGGGATGACTTCCGTAATATTTTTATTGCCTTTTTTTTGTTTGTTTTTTATTCGGGATTTTGGGCTGCTTTAGATATTAATAATAAGGTTGGTGTTTCGGCGCTTCTTAGGTCTCTCTGTGTGGCAGGGGGGTATTTGTTTTATGCGGTTGAGGCTGTTTTCAAAAATTCTATCGCTCTTTCTTTTGGCTTGTTAATTATTCATGGTGTGTCTTTATTTTTGTTTATTTTGCTATCCTTTCCCTACCTTTCGATCGCGGCTAAAAGAAGAGTAGGTCAGAGCTTTTATAGAAAAGCATTTTGGACATTTGGTCAAAATTTATCGAAGGTGGTGATTGATTTTTGCGATAGGCTCTTTGTTTCGCGTTTTTTTTCTCCAGAGGTGACTGGGGCTTATAATTTAATTTATGATGTAGCGTCGCGTAGCGGTATATTTAGCCAGGTCTGGACCACCTATAGCTACCCGAAACTATGCGAATCTAAAGACTTGATCTCGCGCTTTTTGGTTGTTGGCATTGGACTGTCTTCGTTGATATTTGTTCTGGGGCTGTTGTTCTTACTTTTCGGGCAGCAATTGTATATTCTGTATTTCGGTGAAAGGCTGGTCGCTTTCTTTAAGCCTTTTTGTGCGATGATTTTCGCTTTTTCAATTTTCTCTCTCGCTTTTTTTTCTCAGGCTGGGTTAAGAGCTGTTGGGCGGTACGCTTATTTGTCTTTTAGTTTTGCCGTGTCAGCTGTCTTGGGTCTTGTGAGTATATATCCATTATATCTTTTCTTTGGTCTTAAAGGGGTGCTTTTGTGCTTTCTCTTGTTAAAGTTGCCTGGGGTTTTTGGCTATTGGTACATGCGTACTTTGCTGGGTAAGTATAAAATATGTTTTTATGCATTGGTTCTCTTTAATTGCCTTTTGTTTTTTTATGTGATGTTTGCTTGGGGGGAGGTATGAAGTACTTTCTTGTTGTGAGTGCTGAGGTTTTGTCTTCTTTGCTTTTTCTTTTGCCTAGATACAGGGCTCTTAATTTTTTTAAATCTTGTTACTTGCGATTTGTTTGGGGTGCAAGTGTCGGGAGAAGGGTTGTTTACTATTCGGGTGTGCGAATTTTTTCTGGTAGAAATCTGGTTGTTGGGGATGATGTTGATTTTGCTAAAGGTGTAATGGTTACAACTGAGGGTGGGGTTACAATTGGTGATCGAGTTTTGCTCGGATACGGGACGCAGATCCTCTCGTCAAATCATAGGGTCCCGTCTAAGTCCGAAAGAATATTTGACGCGGGGCACGTTAAGAAGCCGGTAGTAATTGAGAGTGATGTCTGGGTTGGAGCTAACTGCATTATTTTGCCAGGTGTAACTGTCGGCAATGGAGCAGTGGTTGCGGCGGGTAGTGTGGTAACAAAAAGCGTACCGCCACTGGTATTTGTTGGTGGTGTTCCTGCAAAAGTAATAAAGATGCGAGATTAATATGAGGCAAGTTCTCCAAGACATGGCTAAGGGCGAAACTATCTTGGCCGAAGCTCCGGCACCCCAGGTATCTCGTGAGAATCTGATTATTAATAGTCGTATTTCACTGATATCTGCTGGAACCGAGCGAATGCTGGTTGGTTTTGGAAAGGCCTCCTATCTGGAGAAGGCTCGCCAGCAGCCAGATAAGGTAAAGATGGTGCTTGAAAAGGTGGCGACCGATGGCCTGATGACTACCATTGAGGCGGTGCGGTCTAAGCTGGCTCAACCGTTACCGCTTGGCTACTGCAATGTGGGGGTTGTATCCGAGGTCGGCGTTGGTGTTGAAGGCTTTAAGATCGGCGACCGCGTGGTCTCCAATGGCCCCCATGCTGACCTGTTCAAGGTACCGAAGAATCTTTGCGCTCGAATCCCCGACGAGGTGGACGACGAGTCTGCGTCGTTTGTCGTGGTGGGCAGTATTGGATTACAGGGCATCCGTTTGGCCCAGCCCACGCTGGGTGAAGCTTTCGTAGTTACCGGCGCAGGTCTTATTGGACTGCTGACCATCCAGTTGCTTCGCGCCCACGGTTGCCGTGTGCTAGCCATTGATTTCGATGACTCCAAGCTCGGGTTGGCTCGCCAGTTCGGCGCATTGACCTGTAACCCCGCTAAGGGTGAAGACCCGGTTGCGGCAGGTATGGCGTTCAGCCGTGGTCAAGGAGTCGACGGTGTGATCATCACTGCCTCGACCAAAGCCACCGATCCCGTTACCCAGGCGGCGCGTATGTGTCGCAAGCGGGGGCGTATCGTCTTGGTGGGTGTGACCGGTCTCGAACTCAATAGGGCCGACTTCTATGAGAAGGAGCTGACATTCCAAGTTTCCTGTTCCTACGGTCCCGGTCGCTACGATCCGAACTATGAGGACAAGGGGCAGGATTATCCGCTGGGCTTTGTCCGCTGGACTGAACAGCGCAACTTTGAGGCGGTGCTGGATATTCTGGCTAGCGGTCAGCTTGATGTGAAACCCCTGATCACCCATCGCTTCGCCTTTGAGGATGCGCCGCAAGCCTACCAGACCCTGACTGAAGATAAGGCCGGCCTCGGTATTCTTCTTCAGTACACCTCTGATGTAGCCGAACGCTCCGTTCGAAAAGTGGCACTAACGGCGGCTCCCACCTTCGATGCTCAACGACCCGTGATGGGATTTATCGGTGCGGGTAACTATGCCTCACGAATGCTGATTCCGGCCTTCAAAGCAGCCGGTGCGCAATTCCATAGCATCGCTACCGCTGGCGGTATCAACGGCGTGGTACACGGCCAGAAGGCGGGTTTTGCCGAAGCTACTACCGATACGGGTGCCATGCTCGCCAACCCGGGCATCAATACCGTAGCCATCGTCACTCGCCATGACAGCCATGCCCGTTTCGTCGCCCAGGCGTTGCAGGCTGGCAAGAACGTCTTTGTCGAAAAACCATTGGCTATTGACTTCGCCGGGCTGGACGAGGTGGAGGCGGCCTACGCTGCAGCTCATGCTGACGGTGGTGGTCCGCAACTGATGGTTGGTTTCAACCGCCGCTTCTCGCCGCAAGTACAGAAGATGAAAGCGTTGCTCGAGCCGCTGCAAGAGCCGAAATCTTTCATCATGACCATGAATGCTGGCGCCATTCCGGCTGATCACTGGACTCAGGACAATGCAGTTGGGGGCGGGCGAATCATTGGCGAGGCTTGCCATTTCATCGACCTGATGCGTTTCCTGGCAGGGAGCAAGATTGTTTCGATACAGGCGCGTCGAATGGGAGATGCTCCCGGCGTAGCTGTCACTGAAGATAAGGCTTCTATTACCCTCGCTTTCGAAGATGGTTCTTTCGGTACCATTTTGTATCTGGCTAACGGTGCCGCCAGTTTCCCGAAAGAGCGTGTCGAGGTGTTTGCTGCCGGCCGCGTGCTTCAGCTGGATAACTTCCGAAGGCTCAGGGGCTATGGTTGGCCGGGCTTTTCCAAACTCAACCTATGGAAACAGGACAAAGGACAGGATGCGTGTGCTGCTGCCTTTCTGAAGGGTATCGAGCAGGGTACGCCGGCGATCCCGGCTAATGAGATCTTTGAGGTTGCGCGTACCACCATCGAAGTCGCCGAATTATTGCGTAACCAGTAACCCGCAGGTTTTCTTTGAATGACGACTTTAGCAAAGGTGCGGACCGCTTTCGCGTTGGGCATACCCAATCTTGTACGCGTGGCGTCCTATCGCCTTGGCGTCAGAGCCGGTTTGAACCCGGTACTGCGCTTGGCTGGCGGAGTTGTTAAAGGGGTATTCTTCCGACCCGCCGAGCAAGAGCCTCTTGATCTGCCGGCTTCACAGCAGTGGCAAAAAACGGCTCTCTTGTTTAGCTATTGGCCGTTCACCATAGCCGCAAGTACTCCAAATTGGCATATCAATCCATTGAGCGGTGCCCGGATTGCTGAACCACAGAACAATTGGTGGCAGATTCCTGATTTCGATCCGGCTGTAGGCGATATCAAATCAATTTGGGAGGCCTCACGATTCGATTGGGTACTGGCTTTTGCTCAACGTGCAAGTACAGGCGATATCGCATCGCTTGATCGCTTGAATGCATGGCTGGCCGATTGGTGTGTACAGAACGCTCCTTATAAGGGCCCTAATTGGAAATGCGGACAGGAAGCCTCGATTCGCGTGATGCATCTGGCTATGGCTGCGTTACTACTGGGTCAAATCAGTTCCACGACACCGGCATTGCTGGAACTTGTACGCCTGCATCTGCAACGCATCGCGCCGACTCTGCGGTATGCCATAGCTCAGGATAACAATCACGGGACCTCCGAGGCTGCGGCGCTCTTCATCGGTGGCAGCTGGTTAGTTGCACATGGAGCGCGGGAAGGCGAGCTCTGGCAACGGCAAGGTTGTAAATGGCTGGAGAACCGGGCCGTGCGGTTGATCGGTGAAGATGGCAGCTTTAGCCAATATTCGTTGAATTATCACCGCGTTCTGCTGGATACGTTCTGCATGGTAGAGATTTGGCGCCAGCGTCAGTCCTTGCCGCGTTTCTCTCCTCTCTGGTACGCGCGATCTCTGGCGGCTAGCCGTTGGCTGCATGCGATGGTCAATGCCGAGAACGGTGACGGTCCCAATCTTGGCGCCAATGATGGCGCACGCCTTCTGCAGCTAACCGATACCGATTACCGCGACTTCCGTCCCTCAGTACAGCTCGCTATGGCTTTGTTTGCGAATGCTCGTGCCTACGAGACAGAAGGGGTATGGAATCTTCCTTTGCGTTGGCTTGGGGTCGAGTTACCAACAGTGCTGGCGGAGCAGCCGGGTAGCTGCCAGTTCGACAACGGTGGTTTTGCTGTGCTGCGGCGAGGGGCGGTCATGACGATGCTGCGATATCCAAGGTTCCGCTTTCGCCCTAGCCAGGCGGATGCGCTGCATCTGGATTTGTGGCTTGGGGGACGTAATCTGCTACGCGATGCAGGTACCTATAGCTACAACACTGAAGCACAGTGGTTGAGCTATTTCCCCGGTACTGCCAGCCATAACACCGTGCAGTTCGATGATCGCGATCAAATGCCCCGTCTGAGCCGTTTCCTGTTTGGTGACTGGCTGAAAACCTCATACCTGGAGCATCTCGATGTGCAGGCTGGGACCGTCAGCTTTGCCGCGGGTTACAGGGATGGATACAGCGCGAGCCATCGGCGTGGCGTTCACCTGCATGATGACTCGCTGGTGGTGAACGATCAGGTCGATGGCTTTCAACATAAGGCTGTGCTGCGCTGGCGTCTGGAGCCTGGTCAGTGGCTCTTCGAGGGCAATGTTTTGAGTAACGGCGAGCACGTTATTCAAGTACACGCTTCGGTACCTATCGTGCGGTTTGAGCTGGTTGGTGGCTGGGAATCGCGTTATTACCTGGAAAAAACCCAAGTGCCTGTGCTGGAGGTGGAGATAGACCAGCCAGGCTCGTTTATCACGGAGTATCGCTGGGCCTCATGAAAGTCCTTTATTTTCACCAGCACTTTTCGACCCCGAAAGGATCAACGGGTATACGCTCCTATGAAATGGCTCGTCGCCTTGTCGCGCGGGGCCACCAGGTGACCATGGTCTGTGGCAGTTACGGTGGTGGAGAAACTGGAATAGCCGTGCCGTTCGTTAACGGGATGCGTCGTGGCGAAGTGGACGGTATCGATATCATTGAGTACGACTTGGCCTATTCCAACAGCGATGGCTTTTTTAAACGCTCTATGACTTTTGTAAAGTTCGCTCTGCGCAGTATCGGCGTAGCACTGACCGCACGCTATGACTTGGCTTTCGCTACCACCACTCCCCTGACGGCTGGTATTCCAGGCATTTTTGCTCGCTGGTTTCGTGGGAAACCTTTTGTTTTTGAAGTTCGCGATTTATGGCCGGAGCTTCCCAGAGCTATGGGGGTGATTCGTAACCCATTGGTGCTGGGAGCCATGTCGGTTCTGGAATGGGTCAGTTATCGCTCGGCTCACCGTCTGGTGGGATTGTCGCCAGGTATTGTCGATGGGATTGCTAGGCTCGGCGTACCGCGTGAGCGTATTGCATTGATACCCAATGGCTGTGATTTGGATATCTTCGCTGGAGAGGTTGAACCTTGGCGGCCGTGGCAGGTGAAATCCGATGATCTGCTCGCGGTGTTCGCTGGAACTCATGGCGTTGCCAACGGACTGGATGCGCTCTTAGATGTTGCGGCTGAACTGAAACAGCGTGATCGGTCAGATATAAAGTTAATGCTTATTGGCCAGGGTAAGCTAAAACCTGCTCTACAGGATCGGGCTATCCGAGAGAACTTGGATAATATCGTTTTTCATGATCCCGTTAACAAGGCTCGCCTTTCTGGCTTGATGGCTGGAGCTGACGTAGGCTTGCAAACCCTGGCAAATATTTCAGCCTTTTATTATGGGACGTCACCTAACAAGTTTTTTGACTATATCGCAGCTGGTTTGCCGGTACTTAACAATTATCCAGGTTGGTTGGCTGGGATGATACGGGACAACCAGTGTGGTTTCGCCGTCGAGGCGGAAAACCCGCAAGCCTTTGCTGATGCCCTAGAACAGGCTGCTAACGACCGGGCTGTACTCAAGGTCATGGGTCTGCGTGCTCGTGAGTTGGCGGAGCGTGAGTTCAATCGCGAGCAGTTAGGTGATCGATTTGTCGATTGGCTGGAAGGAGTGAAGCAGTGATCAAGCGTCTTTTTGATATCGTTGCTTCTGCTCTTGGTTTGTTGCTGCTATCCATAGTTATTGCCGTTGTAGCTTGGAAAATTCGCCGCAAGCTCGGCTCGCCGGTGCTGTTTCGCCAAGTGCGGCCGGGCCTTAATGGTAAGCCGTTCGAGATGATCAAGTTCCGCACCATGCGCGATGCCGTGGATGCCCAAGGCAATTCGCTGCCCGACTCCGAGCGTATGACTCCGTTTGGTAGCTTTCTGCGTGCTAGTAGCCTGGATGAATTGCCGGAGCTGTGGAACGTGCTTAAGGGCGATATGAGCTTGGTCGGTCCGCGCCCACTGTTGATGGAATATCTACCGCTTTACAGTCCTGAGCAGTATCGACGGCATGAGGTGCGTCCAGGCGTTACCGGTTGGGCGCAAATCAACGGGCGTAATGCGCTGAGCTGGGAAGAAAAGTTCAAGCTGGATGTCTGGTACGTGGACAACCGCTCGCTATGGCTGGATCTGAAGATCCTCTTCCTAACCATCAAGAAGGTAGTCGTGCGTGATGGCATCAGTGCGGAAGGGGAGGTGACTATGCCGAAATTCACCGGCCGTAAGTTGTGAGCAGGTTGGCCATCCTTGGGGCGAGCGGCCACGGCAAGGTGGTTGCGGATACCGCCGAATGCTGTGGTTGGCAGACCGTCCAGTTCTTCGACGATGCGTGGCCAGATCTTCATGAAAATAGTATGTGGCCAGTCGTGGGCGATACGGCAGCTTTGATGAGCCGGTTAGCTGATTTCGATGGGGTGCTGGTTGCTATCGGTGATAACCGTATCCGTCATGCCAAGCTGCTTGAGCTCCAGGCGGCGGGGGCTCGCTTGGTGACACTGGTTCATCCTGCCGCCACCGTCAGTCGCTACGCCGCTATTGGCGAGGGGGCGGTTGTTTTTGCCGGTGCGGTGGTCAATGCCGGCGCGCGTATAAACCCGGGCGCTATTCTCAATACCTGCTGTAGCATCGATCACGATTGCCTGCTCGGCGATGCCGTGCATATCAGCCCAGGTGCGCGGCTAGCGGGCGGTGTGCAGGTGGGGGACTTGAGCTGGATTGGTATCGGTGCCAGCGTGCGTCAACTGATTTGTATTGGCCAGCGGGTGATGGTGGGCGCCGGTTCGGCGGTCATCGGTGATATTCCGGATGATGTGACTGTGGCTGGCGTGCCGGCCAAAAGGATGAGGTAACCAGAAGTATTATGCTCAACACCCCGTTTTCCCCCTGGCCAAGTTTCAGTGAAGAAGAGGCCGATGCCGTTCGCGATGTAGTTCTATCCAACAAGGTCAATTACTGGACGGGGCAGGAGTGTCGTGAGTTCGAGAAGGAGTTTGCGGCATGGGCTGGCACCGAGCATGCTATCGCGCTGGCCAATGGCACGGTAGCGCTGGATGTGGCGCTGCAGGCGTTGGGCATTGGCGCAGGTGATGAGGTGGTTGTCACACCGCGCACATTCCTGGCTTCGGTATCCAGCATCGTCAATCGCGGCGCGGTTCCGGTGTTTGCTGAGGTGGATCGTGAATCGCAGAACATCACTGCCGACACCGTTCGTGCAGTGCTGACGCCGCGTACCCGCGCTTTGATTTGTGTGCATCTCGCTGGCTGGCCGTGTGACATGGACCCGATAATGGAGTTGGCTAGCGAGCATGACCTCAAGGTCATCGAGGACTGCGCCCAGGCCCATGGCGCGCGCTACAAAGGGCGCTCGGTCGGCTCGATTGGTCACGTAGGAGCCTGGTCGTTCTGTCAGGACAAGATCATGACTACCGGCGGTGAGGGTGGGATGGTCACCACGAGTGACCGGGAGTTGTGGTCGAAGATGTGGTCGTTCAAGGATCACGGTAAGAGCTGGGAGGCTGTCTATGAGCGCGAGCATGCGCCGGGCTTCCGTTGGCTGCATGAGAGCTTCGGCACCAACTGGCGGATGTTGGAAGTGCAGGCCGTAATTGGTCGGATTCAGCTTCGCCGTATGTCTGACTGGCATGCAACTCGTCTGGCCAATTGCGAGCGTATCTGGGCCGTTGCCGAGACCCTGAAGGGACTGCGCGTTCCCGAGGTCCCTCAAGAAGTCGCACATGCGGGCTACAAATGCTATGTCTTTGTTGAGTCGGCAGAGCTTGCAGAAGGGTGGAGTCGGGATCGCGTCCTTGGCGAGATATCTGCGCGAGGGGTGCCGTGCTTCTCCGGCTCCTGCTCAGAGGTCTATCTGGAAAAAGCGTTTGACGGTACCGGTTGGCGCCCCGCAGAGCGTTTGCCGGTTGCGCGGGAGCTGGGGGAGACGAGCCTGATGTTCCTCGTGCATCCGACGCTGACAGTTGCCGAAATCGAACAGACCTGTGCAGTGCTTGCCGAAGTGATGACGGCCGCAGTCGAACGATAAGGATACGAAGTGTGTTGAGGTTGGTAGAAAAATTGCGGTCTCGATTAGTCTCGCTACCGCGGCGCTATAAGCGCCTAATCCAGCTAGCGGCGGATATCGTGCTGGTCTGGCTGGCGCTCTGGCTGGCCTTTGTGGTGCGGCTGGGTGACTCTAAAAATATCGAGCCGTTGGATGGCCATGCCTGGCTGTTTGGTATCGCTCCCGTCATCGCTATTCCATTCTTTATCCGCTTCGGCATGTACCGCGCGGTGATGCGCTATTTCGGCAACGATGCGCTGATGGCCATTGCCAAGGCTGTCACATTGTCTGCTTTGTTACTTTCCCTCGCTGTGTATTGGAACTCCGGCGCGCCAAAGCTGATCCCGCGCTCGATGGTATTCAACTACTGGTGGCTGAGCTTGGTTCTGATCGGTGGTTTGCGGTTGGTGATGCGTCAGTACTTCATGGGCGACTGGTTTTCGCCGGATTCGCTCACGAAATTCAAGGGACGCGACGCGAGTTTGCCGAAAGTGGCGGTTTACGGTGCTGGTGCAGCGGGTAATCAGTTGGTGGCGGCGTTGCGTTTGGGGCGCGGTATGCGCCCGGTAGCGTTCATCGATGATGATCCTAATCTGTACAATCGAACCATTGCCGGACTGCGGGTTTATTCGCCCAAGCATATCCAGCAGATGATCGATGAGACGGGCAGCGACGAAATCCTGTTGGCGATTCCTTCGGCATCGCGCGCGCGGCGGCGTGAAGTGCTGGAGAATTTGGAGCATTACCCGCTGCACGTGCGTAGCGTGCCGGGTTTCATGGATCTGGCGAGCGGACGGGTCAAGGTCGAGGACATTCAGGAAGTCGATATCGCAGACTTGCTCGGGCGGGACGCCGTGCCACCTGAGCAAGCGCTGTTCGAGCAGTGCATTCGCGGCAAGGTAGTCATGGTGACGGGCGCGGGTGGTTCGATCGGCTCTGAGCTGTGCCGGCAGATTCTCTCGAACAAGCCACAGGCGCTGCTGTTGTTCGAGCATAGCGAATTCAATCTCTACAGCATCCACATCGAGTTGGAGCGCACTATCGAGCGCGCCTCGCTGCCGATCCGACTGGTGCCAATCCTGGGTTCCATTCGCAACCCCGAACGCTTGCTGGACGTGATGCGCACCTGGCAGGTTGAAACGATCTATCACGCTGCTGCCTACAAGCATGTGCCGATGGTGGAGCACAATGTCGCCGAGGGCGTGCTGAACAATGTGCTGGGCACCCTGAATACCGCGCAGGCGGCGGTGCAGGCTGGCGTCGCCAATTTCGTGCTGATCTCCACTGACAAGGCCGTGCGACCGACGAATGTCATGGGCAGCACCAAGCGTCTCGCGGAGATGATTCTGCAGGCGTTGAGCCGTGAGACGGCGCCCTCTCTGTTCAATGCCGATGGGGCGGTGCACCACGTCAACAAGACGCGCTTTACGATGGTGCGATTCGGCAATGTGCTCGGCTCGTCAGGTTCGGTGATACCGCGCTTCTACGCGCAGATCCGCGCGGGCGGGCCGGTGACGGTGACGCATCCGAAGATCACCCGTTACTTCATGACCATTCCCGAAGCAGCGCAGCTGGTGATTCAGGCCGGCTCGATGGGGCAGGGCGGCGATGTGTTCGTGCTCGACATGGGACAACCGGTGCGGATTGCCGAGTTGGCCGAAAAGTTGATTCACCTGTCCGGCCTGAGCGTGCGCTCGGAAAAATGCCCGCATGGGGATATCGCCATCGAGTACACCGGCCTGCGCCCGGGTGAGAAATTGTACGAAGAGCTGCTGATTGGCGATAACGTCAGTCCGACCGATCACCCGATGATAATGCGTGCCAATGAGGAATTCCTTACCTGGAACGTGCTCAAGGGCATCTTGGCGAAGCTGCTCAAGGCGGTCGATGAGGATGATTACCCGCAGGTTCGTCTGTTGCTGCGTGAGGTGGTCAGCGGCTACGTACCAGAAGGTGAAATCGTCGACTGGATCTATCAGCAGCGTCGCGCCGAACCCAGCGAGTGAGAGCGGAGGGCTGCCGCTCGCTCGGTTGATGACGCTTCACTTGGTGCGGCCTTATCCGTATACGTTCGCCGGCCGGCCGGTGAGTCGAGTCGGCCCATGATTTATCGCTGGTGGCGGCCGTAGCACCTCAGCTATCGAGTCGCTGGCGCTTATTAGGTGCGGGTCACCTTCACTCAATCCACAATCCGCTCGCGCCTTCAGTGCCGAGCGCTTAGTTCGGACATGCTCAGCAGCTGTTTTTCCTGATTCCAGTCGAAGGGCTCGTCGTTCTGTTCGGCCTCATAGCGGCGCTCTTCGAGAGCCTGAAAGATGGCGATTTCCTCGTCGGGCATGTAGTGCAGGCAATCGCCGCCGAAGAACCACAGCAGGTCGCGCGGCACCAGATGAGCGATCTGCGGATAGCGGTGGAAGACTTGGCAGATCAGGTCCTGACCCATATGGCGCTCTTCCGGCACGTTCTGCAGGTTCATGATCAGCTCGTCGAAGCGCTCGAGGAACAACGCGTGGCTCTCTTCCGAAACCTGTTCCGCCTCGCCCATGGCGAGCAGGATGCCGCGCAGATGGGCCAGCAGAGCCAGGTTGTGGTCGTGATAGGGATTGGCCATGTATGCACCTGTGTCGAATTTCTGGGGTCGCGATTATAGGCGTGTGCGCCAGCGTACGGGCTTGTTTGATTGACTCGTGATGGCGCCGAGGGTTCGACGCCTTCTTTCGGTTTGGGCGGGGGATGCCACTTTGAAGTGCATAGCGAGCAGCAGTCCCGCGCGAGCGTCCATGCTGCGGTGGCTGCGCGGTGCCGTCACTCCTTAGCGTGTTCTGCCTGCCTGCAACTCCAGCTCTTCCTTGCTGAAATCATCCACATCGATGACACGCCGCCTGGCGACTTCCGCCTCCTGCAAGCGCTCGGCCTCGTCGTCGGAGAGCACCTCCGCAGCCTGCGCGGTGCCGATGACATCGGCACCAGGGGCGGGTTTGAATGTGCCTGTCTTGAGTGCCTGCTGCAGCTTTTTCGCCGCCGGTTGGCTGGCTTTCAGACTGTCGAATGCATGGTGCAGGGCGCCCAAGGGTTCCTCTGGGCTCTGTGGGCGGTAAAGTCCATCAAGCAACTGCTCCAGCGCTGGGTCGCCCTCCGGTCGTCCGAGGATCGCTGCTACCTCGGCATCCAGCCTGTCCGACGGACCGTGATGTCTGGCTCCGAACGGGAATACCAGCACCTGCAACAGCCCTCCCAGGATGCGATTGGGGAAATTGCCGAGGATGTCGCGCAGCGCTATTTCACACTGGTGCAGGCAGTCTTCCAGCGCCCAGCGCAGCAGTGCGTCCTGTTCGGCCGGCTGGCCCAGATCGTGGTAGCGCTTGAGCGCCGCCGAGGCTAAATAAAGGTGGCTGAGTACATCGCCCAGGCGTGCGGACAGCCGCTCGCGCCGCTTCAGTTCGCCGCCCAGCAGCATCATCGAGAGATCGGCGAGCATGGCGAAGGCTGCAGCGATACGGTTGAGCGCCAAGAAGTAGGGCCGTGTCAGCTCGTTGCCCGGCGCCTTGCCGAAGCGGCCGAGCGTCAGGCCGAGTACCAGCGTGCTGGCGGTGTTGCCGATGGCGAAGCCGATGTGCTGCATCAGCAACTGGTCGAACTTCGCTGCTGCCGCATCGCGGTCCGGCTCGTGGACCAGTGCCATCTCCTTCAGCACGAACGGGTGGCAGCGGATCGCACCCTGACCGAAGATCATCAGATTGCGCGAGAGGATATTGGCGCCCTCGACCGTGATGGAGATCGGCGCGGACTGCCACAGGCGTCCCAGATAGTTGTTCGGCCCCAGAATGATCCCCTTGCCTCCGTGGATATCCATCGCGTCGCGTACGCAGACGCGGCCGCGCTCGGTGAGGTGGTACTTGAGGATCGCCGACAGCACCGAGGGCTTCTGGCCAAGGTCCACGGCGCTGGCGGTGAGGGTTCGGGCGGCGTCCATCAGCCAGGCATTGCCGCCGATGCGTGCCAGCGGCTCCTGGATGCCTTCGAAGGCCGCCAGCGGTACGCCGAACTGTTCGCGGATCTGCGCGTAACGCCCGCTGACATAGCTGCAGACCTTGGCGGCGCTGACGCCAGTGGCCGGCAGGGAAATCGAGCGGCCGACCGACAGGCAGTTCATCAGCATCATCCAGCCCTTGCCGATCATGTCGCGCCCGCCGATGACGGCGTCGAGCGGCACGAAGACGTCCTTGCCCCAGTTCGGACCGTTCATGAAAGCGGCGCCGAGGGGGAGGTGGCGACGGCCGATCTCGACGCCGGCGGTGTCGGTGGGGATCAGCGCCAGGCTGATTCCCAGCTCGTCCTCATCGCCCAGCAGATGGTCGGGATCATAGGTCTTGAAGGCGACGCCGAGCAGGGTAGCGACTGGTCCGAGGGTGATGTAGCGCTTCTCCCAGTTCAGTCGCAGGCCGAGCACTTCCTCGCCCTGCCATTGGCCTCTGCAGATGATGCCGCTGTCGTTCATCGCGCCGGCATCCGAGCCGGCGTAGGGCCCGGTTAGGGCGAAACAGGGGATATCGGTGCCAGTGGCCAGGCGCGGCAGGTAGTGGCTGCGCTGTTCGTCGGTGCCGTAGTGCATCAGCAGCTCGGCCGGGCCGAGCGAGTTGGGCACCATCACGGTGCTGGCGAGGTCGCCGCTGCGGGTCGCGAGCTTCATCACGATCTGCGAGTGGGCATAGGCGGAGAAGCCTTTGCCACCGTATTCCTTGGGAATGATCAGCGCGAAGAATCCCTGTTCCTTGATGTAGTCCCAGGCCTCGGGCGGCAGGTCTAGCCGCTGGGCGATATCCCATTCGCTGACCATCGCGCAGAGGGTTTCGGTGGGGCCATCGAGAAACGCCTGCTCTTCTTCGGTCAACCGGGCTGCAGGGTAGTCGAGCAGTACGTTCCAGTCCGGTCGGCCGCTGAACAGTTCGCCATCCCACCACACGGTGCCGGCTTCGATGGCATCGCGCTCTGTGTCCGAGATGGGCGGCAGCACTCGCTTGAACCAGTCGAACATCGGTCCGCTCACGTACTTGCGTCGCAGATCAGCCACCAACAGCGGCACGGCTGTGACGATCAGCAGCAGCCAGAGAATCGCGACCAGCCAGCCGGACACCTCGTCCGCGGCGCTCATTGCCAGCAGGTAGACAGTCACCAGGGCCAGCGATGGGACGAGTGGCAGTCGCAGATGCGCGATGACGACGATGCCAAGCAACAGGACCAGTAACCAGACCAATGTCATTGAGGTCATTCCTTATCGACGAGTTGAGTTAACAGCATAGGCTTCTCGGGTACGTGTGTAGACAGGGTGCCGCGGCGCATCGAGCCTGGATCGGGCGAATGTCGCGTGCCTACAGGCTCTGTGCGCGGCGCGAGCAGGGGGCTGAGCATGACTCGCCGCGTCGACGGTCAGGAGCAGCGCGGAAATCTGCGGTTGCAATCGAGGCATGCCGACCTTATCTAGGATCATCCTTCTCGCGTTGTGTGCATTCCTTATGAGTACTGCTCTGTCCATCCGGCAGTTGACCAAGACCTATGGCAATGGTTTCCAGGCCCTCAAGGGGATCGATCTGGACGTTGCCGAAGGCGATTTCTTCGCCTTGCTCGGCCCCAACGGCGCCGGCAAGTCCACCACCATCGGCATCCTCTCCACGCTGGTGAACAAGAGCGGCGGAACGGTGAATGTGTTCGGCCACGATCTGGATCGCGATCCCTCCGGACTCAAGCGTTGCCTGGGTGTGGTGCCGCAGGAGTTCAACTTCAACCAGTTCGAGAAGGCCTTCGACATCCTTGTCACCCAGGCCGGCTACTACGGCATTCCGGCAAAGATCGCCAAGGAGCGCGCCGAGCGCTACCTCAATCAGCTGGGCCTGTGGGACAAGCGTGACGTGTCCTCGCGAATGCTTTCCGGCGGCATGAAGCGCCGGCTGATGATCGCCCGCGCGCTGATCCACCAGCCGCGCCTGCTGATTCTCGACGAGCCGACAGCGGGCGTGGATATCGAGCTGCGCCGCTCGATGTGGTCGTTCCTCACCGAACTGAATCGTGAGGGCATCACCATCATCCTGACCACGCACTACCTGGAGGAGGCCGAGCAGTTGTGCCGCAACATCGGCATCATCGACCACGGTCGCATCGTCAAGAACACCAGCATGCGCGAGCTGCTCAAGCAGCTGCACGTGGAGACCTTCCTGCTCGACCTGAAAGAATCGCAGCTGGTGCCACCGGAGCTGGGTGGTTATCCGTCGCGGCTGGTCGACCATCACACCCTTGAGGTGCAGGTGGAGAAGAGCCAGGGGGTGACCGAGCTGTTCCGCCTGCTCGCCGCGCAGGGCATCGAGGTGCTGAGCCTGCGCAACAAGACCAATCGGCTGGAGGAACTGTTCGTGTCGCTGGTGGAAACCAACCTGCAGAAGGTGAGCCCATGAGTGCCGAGTTGCGCCCCAACCTGGTCGCGCTGCAGACCATCGTGCAGCGCGAAATCCGTCGCTACACACGCATCTGGCCGCAGACATTGCTACCCCCGGCGATCACCATGGTGCTGTACTTCGTCATCTTCGGCAGCCTGATCGGTGCACGAATCGGCGAGATGGGCGGCTTCAGCTACATGGACTACATCGTGCCGGGCCTGATCATGATGTCGGTGATCACCAACTCCTACAGCAATGTGGTATCGAGCTTCTTCAGCACCAAGTTCCAGCGGTCCATCGAGGAGCTACTGGTTTCGCCGGTGTCACCGCAGGTGATCGTCATCGGCTTTGCACTGGGCGGTATCACCCGCGGCCTGGCGGTGGCATTGATCGTCACGCTGCTGTCGATGTTCTTCACCGATCTGCAGGTCCATCACGCCGGCGTCATGGTGCTGGTGATTGTGCTGACGGCGACGATCTTTGCCCTAGGCGGCTTCATCAACGCGGTGTATGCACGCAACTTCGACGATATCTCGATCATCCCAACATTCGTGCTGACGCCGCTGACCTACTTGGGCGGCGTGTTCTACTCGATCAACCTGCTGCCGCCGTTCTGGCAGATGCTGTCGCTGGCCAACCCGATCCTGCACATGGTCAACGCCTTCCGCTACGGCATCCTCGGCGTGTCGGATATTCGCATCGGCGTGGCGATCAGTTTCATGGCCGTGGCGGCGGTGCTGCTGTACCTGTTCTGCGTGCGTCTGCTCAAGAGTGGGCGTGGTATGCGCCAGTAATCGCCGGGCACCGTCCCGCACTGAAAAAAACGCCGCAAAGCTTTACACTTCGCGGCGTTTTTCGTTCAGGTTCCCGTCATGCAGCATCCCGCAGAACATTCGCCGCTGGGTAAGTCCAGCGCCTACGTCGCCACTTACAGCCCCGAGCAGCTGTTCCCCATCCCGCGCGCGCCAAAGTGGGCCGAGCTGGGCCTGAGCGCAGCGACGCTGCCGTATCGTGGCGTAGATATCTGGAACTGCTACGAGCTGTCCTGGCTGCTGCCGTCGGGCAAGCCGGTGGTGGCCATCGGCGAGTTCGCCATCCCGGCCGATTCGCCGAACATTATCGAGTCGAAGTCGTTCAAGCTCTACCTCAACTCGCTCAACCAGTCGGTCTTCGCTTCCCGGGAGGCGTTGCTCGAGGTGATGCAGCGCGATCTTTCGGCCGCGGCGGGCAAGCCGGTTACGGTTCGCCTTCGCAGTCTCGACGAGGTTGCCAGCGAGGGCATCGCAGGATTGCCGGGGCGTTGCATCGACGAGCTGGACGTGGTGATCGAGCATTACGACTCGCCTCGACCGGACTTGCTGCGCTGCGATGCGAATCGGCAGGTGGAGGAGTGCCTGCACAGCCACCTGCTCAAGTCCAACTGTCCGGTGACCGGTCAGCCGGACTGGGGCAGTGTGGTGGTGGAGTACAACGGACCGGCATTATTGCCGGAGAGTCTGCTGGCCTACCTGGTGAGCTTCCGTCAGCACGCGGATTTCCACGAGCAGTGCGTGGAGCGCATCTTTCTCGACCTGCAGCGGCTGTTGCAGCCTCGCCGGCTCACGGTCTACGCACGCTATGTGCGCCGCGGCGGGCTCGACATCAACCCTTACCGCAGCACCGAAGTCGTGCAGCCGGACAATCGCCGGCTGGTGCGCCAGTAAGCGCGAGCGCGATGGCAGCCGGCGAGCTTGGTTGCCGGCTGCGCAAGGCGCCGTTCAGATACCCATGTTGGCCAGACTTTGCATGATATTGCGCAGTGTCATGGCCATGCTCGGGTGGCTGACTTCGAAGCGTTCCACGGCGAGATTGACGCCGTCGACCAGCGAATCGCTGTATTCGGCCTCGCCGTCATCCGCCAGACGGGCCTCGATATCCTGGGCGATAGCTTGGAGCGACGCGCGCTCCTCGTCGGTCAGCGGGGTGTCCTGCGCCAGTTGATTACGCAGTTCTTCGAGCTGCGACTGCAGATCATTTGCCGGCATGTTGCTTCCCTCTCGTGGTTGCGGAGCGACACGGCGATGATCCGTGTCGGATGGATGAAGGTTAAACCAGCGCTTGGGCGCTTGTCTGTGCCTTTGCAGCGGATCTCCCGCCGAATTCTGCGCGGGACGCTCCGCGTGTCCGTGCGCTGCCGAAACGCTATTGAATGGTTTTATACTGCGCCGCTTGGATCGGCAGGTGGTTCGGCCACCGACTTACAGGAGAGTTGCAATGCACAAGATCGGCATGCGGTGGTTCGGGCTTTTCAAGGTGCCTCTGGTGGCTGCGATGGCACTGGGGGCACCCGTGCTGCAGGCTGCCGAGGAAGATCCGTGGGAGGGCTTCAATCGCGCGGTGTTCCGTTTCAACGATACGCTCGATACCTACACCCTCAAGCCGCTTGCCAAGGGTTACCAGAAGGTGACCCCGACCTTCCTTGAAGACGGGATCGGCAATGTCTTCCGAAACCTCGACGATGTGGTCGTGCTGACCAACGATCTGCTGCAAGGCAAGGTACACGAAGCGGGTATCGATACCAGCCGCATTCTGTTCAACACCACCTTTGGCCTGCTGGGCTTCTTCGACGTGGCGACCCGCATGGGGCTGCAGAAAAACGACGAAGACTTCGGCCAGACACTGGGCGTCTGGGGCCTGGGTAACGGCCCTTACGTCGTCCTGCCGCTGTTGGGGCCAAGCACCGTCCGCGATGCCGCCGGGCGGGTGCCGGATTCGTTCCTGCAGCCTTACCCGCATATCGACCATGTGCCAACGCGCAACGTGACGCGCGGTGTGGAGGTGGTCGATACACGTGCGGAGCTGCTTTCCGCGGAGAAGATGATCACCGGCGACAAGTACATCTTCGTGCGCAACGCCTACCTGCAGAATCGCGAGTTCCGCACACTGGACGGGCAAGTCGAGGACGACTTCTGATCGACGCGCCGCCCTCGCCCTAAGGGGAGGCGAGCCGTGGCCGCGGGATGCGCAATGTGATGGCGCTCCCGCTCCCGGCGCTCAAAGTATTGCGAGGATCGCCAGCCCCAGGCTTTGCCGGCCGTCTTCGAGCGTGCTGATGCGCACCACCTCGGTCTCGGCGTCCAGGCCCTTGAGCGTGGGGTGCTCCGAGGGAATCAATACTCGCAACTTGTCGCCCATCTTCAAGCTGGTGGGCGCGACCACCTGCATACCCGTGCTCGACAGATCGACGCACGTGCCGTCGATCTGTCGCTCGCCATCGAGCAACTGAACGACGCTGTCGACGTGCATGCGAATGAAGTCGCGCTTCTCGCTGTAATCCCGGTCTTTCTGAGTCATATGCTGGTCCTTTCCATATATCCACGACGCTTCTTATAGCTGGCGATAATGCCATCGGCAAAGGCGGGCTTGTGGCCGGGGTGCTTGGCTTGAAACGCCGTTCGTATGGGAGTACCGTCTGCGCCTTGAAACGAACCCACGAGCCGCGCCCCGCGCGAAGTCCACACTCTGGCCAATCATCCTGGCGGATACCGCCTGGTAGGAACATGCATAAACCAAGCGCGACGCTACTGATCATAGATGACGACGATGTGGTGCGGGCCAGCCTCGCTGCCTATCTGGATGACAGTGGTTTCCGGGTACTGCAGGCCAGTAGCGGGCAGGAAGGCATGGAGCTGTTCGAAACCGAACAGCCCGATCTGGTCATCTGCGACCTGCGCATGCCCCAGATGGACGGCCTTGAGCTGATTCGTCAGATCAGCGAGCGCCAGGCCGATCTGCCAGTCATCGTGGTATCCGGTGCCGGGGTGATGAGCGATGCGGTAGAGGCCCTGCGCCTGGGCGCCGCCGACTACCTGATCAAGCCGCTGGAAGATCTGGCCATGCTCGAGCACTCGGTGCGCCGTGCGCTCGATCGCTCACGCCTGCGTCTGGAGAACCGGCGCTATCGCGAGCAGCTGGAAACGGCTAACCGTGACCTGCAGGCCAGCCTGCATCTGCTGCAGGAAGATCAGGATGCTGGTCGCCAGGTGCAGATGAACATGCTGCCGGTGACCCCCTGGAGCGTGGACGGCTTCGACTTTGCTCACCAGATCATCCCCTCGCTGTATCTGTCCGGCGACTTCGTCGACTATTTTCGCGTGGACGAACGGCGCATAGGCTTCTATCTCGCCGACGTGTCCGGGCATGGTGCTTCGTCGGCATTCGTCACCGTCCTGCTGAAGTTCATGACCACGCGGTTGCTCTACGAGTCGCGCCGCGGCGGCACGTTGCGTGAGTTCCGGCCATCCGAAGTGCTCGACCATATCAACCGTGGCTTGATCAACTGCAAGCTGGGCAAGCATGTGACCATGCTCGGCGGCGTGATCGACACGGAGCATGATGTGCTGCACTACAGCATCGGCGGGCATCTGCCGATGCCGGTGCTTTATAACGGTGACAGTGCCCGCTATCTGGAAGGGCGAGGCTTGCCGGTAGGTCTGTTCGTCGAGGCGACCTATCAGGATTTCGAGCTCAAGCTTCCCGAAACCTTCAGTCTGACGTTGCTCTCGGACGGCATTCTGGACCTTTTGCCGGGCGACACACTCAAAGAAAAAGAGTCCGCGTTGCCAGAGCTCATCAGCGGCGCTGGCGGCACGCTGGACGGTTTGCGCCGGACCTTCGGTCTGGCCGAGCTGGCAGACATGCCCGACGATATAGCCTTGCTGGTGTTGAGCAGGAACCTTGCATGAGTACTGGTAAGATCCAGTTCGCCGAGATGGACGGTACCTTTGTCCTGAAGTTCGTCGGTGAAATTCGCTTGACGCTGTGTTCGGCATTGGATGCCACGATCGACAAGATCTTCTCGTCGCTGAATTTCTCCGCGATCGTCATCGATCTCACGGAAAGCCGCAGCATCGACAGCACCACCCTCGGCCTGCTGGCCAAACTGTCGATCCTCTCGCGGCAGAAGGTCGGCATGCTGCCGACGCTGGTGACCACTCACCCGGACATCACCCGTCTGCTGCAATCGATGGGTTTCGATCAGGTATTCAACATCGTCGACACCCCGCTACCGTGCCCGGAGTGCCTGGCTGACCTGCCGTCGCAGGATCAGTCTGAAGACGTGGTCAAGGCCAAGGTGCTCGAGGCTCACCGCATCCTGATGAGCCTCAACGAATCGAATCGCGAGGCCTTCCATGACCTCGTCACCGCACTGGAGCGGTCCTGATCAGGCCAGCGCCTTGAGCAGACCTTCGAGCTTCTCCTGATCACGAGCGAACTGGCGGATACCCTCGGCCAGTTTCTCGGTCGCCATCGCATCTTCGTTCAAGCCCCAGCGGAAACTCGCCTCATCCAGGCTGATGCGTGATTCGCTTCCGCGACCCGGTGCCAGGCGGCGCTCCAGAGTGCCGCTTTCCTCGGCGAGCTGGCCCAGCAGTTCCGGGCTGATGGTCAGCCGATCACAGCCGGCCAACGCCTCGATCTGCCCGATGTTGCGGAAGCTGGCGCCCATCACCACAGTGTTGTAGCCGTGCGCCTTGTAGTAGTCGTAGATGCGGCTGACCGACTGCACGCCTGGATCTTCCGCACCCTGATAGTCACGGCCTTCGTGCTTCTTGTACCAGTCGTAGATGCGGCCGACGAATGGCGAGATCAGAAACACGCCGGCTTCGGCACAGGCCACCGCCTGGGTGAAGGAGAACAGCAGGGTGAGGTTGGTCTGGATGCCGGCCTTTTCCAGCTGCTCGGCTGCACGGATACCTTCCCAGGTGGATGCGATTTTGATCAACACGCGCTCGCGGCCGATGCCGGCCTGCTCGTAGAGGCCGATCAGACGCTCGGCACGCTGGATCATCGCCTGACTATCGAAGGACAGCCGGGCGTCCACCTCGGTCGAGATGCGTCCGGGGATCAGTTTTAGAATTTCATGGCCCACCGCCACGGCAAACAGATCGCAGGCGAGGCCGATATCGCTCTTGCACCGCGCCATGGCCGCGTTCAGGTGCTCGGCATAACGTGGCAGCGCAGCAGCCTTGAGCAGCAGCGACGGATTGGTGGTGGCATCAACCGGTTGCAGACGGGCAATGGCGTCGATGTCGCCGGTGTCGGCGACAACGGTGGTGAACTGCTTGAGTTGTTCCAGCTTGGAAGTCATGAAAAAGAAGGCTCCGTCCGATGATTGGCATGACCTTACCCGAGCGCACCAGCCCGCTCAACGGGCGGATGGCCGCGGGCACGCCAGGCTTTGATGGGCATGCAGGCGCAGCGTTCCCTTGCTTCGCGGAGGGTCAATGTCCTTCGAGCAGGGCGCAGGCCTGGTCGAGCAGGGCGAGCGGATCGGCTGTCTTGTGAATGTCCACCGAGAGGAGCTGGCGAAAACGCCGCGCACCGGGAAAGCCCGAACCCAGGCCAAGCACGTGGCGGGTCACGTGATGCATGGCGCCGCCTGCCGCCAGATGCCGTTCGATGTACGGGCGCATGTTGCGTAGCGCCTGCGCGCGGCTGGGGCTTGGCGCATCGCTGCCGAACAGGCGCTGGTCGACCTGAGCCAGCAGGTAGGGATTGTGGTAGGCCTCGCGGCCGAGCATCACGCCGTCGAAGGTCTGCAGGTGCGCCTCGCATTCCTCGAGGGTCTTGATGCCGCCGTTGAGGATGATCTCCAGCTCTGGGAAGTCCCGCTTTAGCTGTGCGGCGACGTCATAGCGTAGCGGCGGCACCTCGCGATTCTCCTTTGGCGACAGGCCTTCGAGAATGGCGATGCGCGCATGCACGGTGAAGCTGCGACAGCCGGCATCGCGTACCTGGCCGACGAAATCGCAGAGCTCGGCGTAGCTGTCGCGGCCATTGATGCCGATGCGATGCTTGACCGTCACGTCGATGCCCACGCTGTCGCGCATCGCTTTCACACAGTCGGCCACCAGCGCCGGATGAGCCATCAGGCAGGCGCCGATCATGTTGTTCTGCACGCGGTCGCTAGGGCATCCGACGTTGAGGTTGACCTCGTCGTAACCGGCCGCTTCGGCCATCTTCGCGCAGGCCGCCAGGTCCGCCGGGACGCTGCCACCCAGCTGCAATGCCAGCGGATGCTCGCTCTGGTCATATCCCAGGTAGCGTGGCGCATCGCCGTGGATCAGCGCGCCGGTGGTGACCATCTCGGTGTAGAGCAGCGCATGCCGAGACAGCTGGCGCAGGAAGTACCGACAATGGCGATCGGTCCAGTCCATCATCGGCGCGACGCTGAATCGTCGACTTGCAACAGATTGATTTGAAAGGGAGTTATCCAACGTATCGACCGCAGTTCAGTAAGGGGGATGCAGAAGGGGCGGCATTATACAGGTGCGCTGCACCACCCTGATTCTGGATACTGCTTGCGGGTTACGCGCGCCGATGAAGTGCGCTTCCTGGGGATCGTGAACCGGGAGACTTCTTGTCCGGAGGCGGCGCTGTGCTGATCGAGCCTATTGTCGCTCAGCAGGCCGCGATCCGCGGCTTGTTCGATACCACGATGTCGGCCGGATAAAAAACACCAGTTACCGTCCGGCGTTGGGTGGCGGCTGCCGACGGCTTGGCGGCAGCCGTATCGCATTATTGTTCCGGGGTCAGGATTGGTTCGTCTTGCTGCTTCAACAGAAAGACAAGAAATCTGGCGGGTTCGCTGCGGCTCGCGTTGTGTCCGACCGTATGGAGGTCATCCGGGCCTTCATAGAAGATTTGACCCGGTGTCAGCGTGACTGGCTCGCCGCCGCGTACGCCCATGACAATCGAGCCTTCCAGCACGTACACAACGCCGTGTGCGTTGTGCCGGTGCACGGGATCGCCGCCGCCTGGCGGGTAAACCACCTCGATGACCACGGCTTCCTTGCCTGGATGTTCGGCCAGCGGTTTGCTGAACAGCGGGTTTACCTGCACTTGGGCGGGCTGCTGCTGTGCACTGGCGGCGCCAGCGGTCAGCAGCAGCAAAGTGAGCAGGCTGAGCTTGTGCATGGTTTTATCCTCATTTCGGATCGCTATGGCGCTGACGTTAAAGCCGAGGGGCTTTCCGGCCAGCGCACCGATGCGTGGTCACGCGAGGCCGGACTTGTCTACGCCGAAGGCCTTGTCATAGCTGCCGGGCACGACACGGAAGCCGATATTGATCCGGTTCCAGGCGTTGATTGACATGATCTGGAAGGTCAGGTCCGACAGTTCCTTTTCAGAAAACTGGCTGCGGACCCGCTCGTAGATGTCGTCGGGCACGCCCTGAGCGGGAATCGCGGTCAGGATCTCGGTCCACTCCAGCGCCGCACGTTCACGCGGGCTGAACAGCGTAGATTCACGCCAGGTGACGACATGGTGCAGCCTAAGCGGGCGCTCGCCGTGGATCGTCGCTTCCTTGACGTGCATGTCGACGCAGAACGCGCAGCCATTGATCTGCGATGCGCGAATATCCACGAGGTCGCGGATCGGTTGCTCGATGGCGCACTGCTTGAGTGCAAGGCTGAACTCGATGAGCTTCTTGAACAGCTCCGGGGATTGCTTCTGGTAGTCGATGCGCTGAGACATGTTGGGAACCTCGATAGGCAAAAGGTTGGTAACGGGCGCCGGGCTTATCCCCGCGGTGCGCGGCTGAGCCAGTTCTGAAAACGCGTCCAGCCACGGCGCGGGGTCATGCCAGCGACCAGCGAGCGATCATTCAGCTCACTGCCAAAGTAGCGTGCGTGGACGTCCGCAATGACCTGGCGCTTGTCGCCTCGTGCGGTCAGGAACTTGCGGGCAATCTCATCGAGAGGGAAACAGTCCGGGCCGGCGATCTCGACGATGCCGTTGACTGGTGCGCCGACCGCGAGGTCCGCCAGGGCAATGGCAACGTCATCCGCGGCGATGGGTTGCATGAGTGCCGGGGAAAGGCGTGCAATATCGCCCTCCGTGCCAGATTCGATGATGCTGCCGATGAACTCGAAGAACTGCGTCGAACGCAGGATGGTATAGGGGATCCGCGACCCTTCGATCAGAATTTCCTGGGCCAGTTTTGCGCGAAAGTAACCGCTATGCGGCAGGCGATCTGTGCCAACCACAGAGAGTGCCACGTGGTGTTCCACGCCTGCCTCGGCCTCGGCAGCTAGCAGGTTTCGACTGGAGGTCTCGAAGAAGTCCAGTACGGCCTGGTCTTCGAACGAAGGAGAGTTCGCCACGTCGATCACCACCTGGGCACCGCTCAGTGCCTGCGCCAGGCCGCGGCCGGTGACAGTATTCACGCCGGTGCCGGGTGATGCCGCCACGACCTCGTGACCATCCAGACGCAGCCTGTTCAGGACGTTCGAGCCAATTAACCCTGTACCACCCACTACGACTATTTTCATGTTCGGGTCCTCGATTCGTTATCGATCACCGTTGTGGTGACCGATGGACTGAGCATGCGATCTGGGCGAGCTGAACACCTTGTCGTTGCCTTGGCTTTCCCTTGGATTGCGCTTGGATATTCGTAGGGGCCGTGCCGTTGCCGCGCGGGGTTGCGTCCAGCAAATAATCGCCGTGCCATAGCTTTTGGGCGTCGTGCGTGGCATGAGAACGGACTGAGGAGCTTGGGATGCGTTTGGTATTCGATGATTGCGTGCTCGACCTGGATCGACGGGAGCTCGTCCGTGGCTCCGAGGTCGTCGCAACCGCGCCCAAGGTGTTCGACCTTCTGGTCTACCTGGCCCGCAATCGGGCGCGCGTGGTCAGCAGAGATGATCTGATCGACGCGGTATGGGCCCGCCGGATCGTCTCGGAGTCGACCTTGGCCAGCCACATCAATGCAGTGCGCAAGGCAGTCGGTGACAACGGCCAGCAACAGCGCGTGATACGCACGATTGCGCGCAAGGGCTTCCGTTTCGTCGCCGAACTCAGCGAGATCGGCGCGGAGGAGGGCGTTGCCTCGGATGCCAGTCCAAAGGTGCCGACACTGCCGGACCGGCCTTCCATCGCGGTGCTGCCGTTCGTGAATCTCAGCGGTGACCCCGAGCAGGATTACCTTGCCGACGGGGTGGTGGAGGACATCATCGCGGCGTTGTCCCGCTACCGCTGGCTGTTCGTCGTCGCGCGCAATTCGAGCTTCACCTACAAGCAGCGCATGCCTGACGTAAAGCAGGTCGGCTACGAGCTGGGCGTGCGCTACGTGCTCGAAGGCAGTTGGCGCAGGGCGGGAAACCGGGTGCGCATCACCGGCCAGCTGATCGACGCCGCAACCGGTGCGCACCATTGGGCGGGCCGCTTCGAGGGTGTGCTGGGCGATATCTTCGCGCTGCAGGACCAGATTACCGAGAGCGTGGTCGGTGCGATCGCACCGCAGCTAGAGCGCGCCGAGATCGAGCGGGCAAGACACAAGCCCACCGAAAGCCTGGACGCCTACGACTACTACCTGCGCGGTATGGCCAGGCTGCATAACGGGTCACGGGAGGCCATCGACCAGGCGCTGCCGCTCTTCCATGAGGCTATGAGGATCGATCCGGACTTTTCATCGGCGTGTGCGATGGCCGCCTGGTGCTACTGCTGGCGAAAGGTCAACGGCTGGATGGCGGATCGTGAGCAGGAGACGGCGGAAGGGATCCGGCTGGCACGACGGGCAGTGGAACTGGACAAGGGCGATGCGGTTGCGCTCACGCGTAGCGGACACGCCCTTGGTCATCTTGCCGGTGACCTCGAAGGTGGCATCGCATTGCTCAACAAGGCACTCATGCTCAATCCGAATCTCGCCGCCGCCAGATTTCTGGGGGCATTCCTGCGAATTTGGCACGGTGAGACCGAGGCGGCCATCGATGATCTGACGCATGCCATGCGCCTGAGCCCGCTTGACCCTGAGCTGTATCGCATGCAGGCAGGCATGGCGCTCGCCAATCTGTTCCTGGGGCATTACGACGATGCCTCGTGCTGGGCCGGTAAAGCATTTCGCGATCTGCCAAGCCTGTTGCTCGCCGCCGCCGTCCTTACCGCGAGCCATGCGCTGGCTGGCCGAGTGCCCGAGGCGCGGGAGACGCTGGAACAGCTGCGTCAGCTTGATCCGACATTGCATCTGTCGAACATCGCCGATTGGCTGCCGATCCACCGTGCCGAGAATCTCGCCACGCTGCTGAAAGGCTTGCGTATCGCAGGGTTGCCTGAATAAGCGAGCGGTGAGTGCGCGTCCATGCTGCATCAACCAATAGCCGACACTGGCGGCACGCACGCGGCATCGTGTCCAGCTGCCTCGGCCAAGCGTCCACGTATGATCAAAGACATGAACCTGGGCGCGGGGCAAGACGGAGTGAAGGTTTGAAAGGCAGGGCGGGACTTCTGGCGGTTTTGATTCTGATGCTTGCGCTGGTGCCCATGTGGGTCTTCGTGGTGAACGAGATCAGGCATGAGCGTGCCCTGATAAAAGAGGGCGCACGGAACGATGCGATGAATCTGGCGACCGCATTTGAAGCGCATGTGCGCAGCGCCGTTCGCCTGATGGACATCGTGCTGCTGGATATGCGCGATGATGTGTTGGAGTTCTCGGACTTCCACGAGCACGTCAAGGAGGAGCTGGCCGCTTACGGGAATTTCATTACGCAGCTTGCCGTGATAGACGCCGATGGCCGGTTGGTGTTTTCAAACCTCGCGCCGGTGAGCAAACCATTGGATCTGAGCGACCGTGAGCATTTTCGTGCTCATCGTGACAATCCCACCGAGGATAGGCTCTACATCAGCAAGCCGGTGCTCGGCAGGATGTCGCAACAGTGGACGATCCAATTCACCCGGCCCATTCGCAAGGACGGTCAATTTGCCGGGGTGCTGGTGCTATCCGTGCCGACCAGCTTCTTTGCCGACTACTACCAGCAGATCGATGTCGGGCCAAACGGCAGCATCGTGTTGCTCGGTACCGATCGCAGCCTGCGTGCCATTGCTTCCGGGACTCCGCTTTCCGGGCGTTATGGCCGCTTCAAGGTGCCTGAGAGCAGGCCCTATTTCGCCCCGGATGCCCCCGAACGCGGCTACTACGAAGGCGTCAATTCCATCGATGGTGAGTATCGTCTCGGCGCGTATCGGCGGCTGACGGAAAACGGACTCGTCGTGCTGGTGTTGCTGTCGCCGAAGGATTTCATGGCGACCTTCCATGAGCGCCGGAAGCTGCTGCTGGCCTCGGCTGGGGTGATTTCGGTGCTGCTGTTCGCGGTGGCTGTGCTGATCTTCGTATTGAGCCGGCGCTATTTCCTGAATACCGCCCGGCTTCATCAGGCGCATCAACAGCTGTCGCAACTGGTTAACACGGACGTGCTAACCGGCGTGAGCAGCCGCCGATCGTTTCTCGGTAGCCTCGAGGCAGAGCTCGCTCGTGCTCGGCGCCACGGTGAATGCGTGAGTGTGTTGATGCTCGATATCGACCATTTCAAACGCGTCAACGACGGCTATGGCCACCCAATTGGCGACGTGGTGCTCAAGCAGTTTGCCGCCACGTGCAGTCGCCTGCTTCGCGCGCATGACGTGATGGGGCGGCTTGGCGGCGAGGAATTCGCGATTACGTTGCCGCACACGGACACTGAAGGCGCCCGTTGTGTCGCCGAGAAGATCCGCCTCGCCGTCGCGCAGACGCCGATCGAGACCGCAGCCGGCGAGATCGCCATTACGGTCAGCATCGGCCTGGCGAATACGCAGCACGAACCGGATGACGTGGCTCGGCTCATCGCCAGGGCCGACGGTGCACTCTACGAAGCCAAGCAAAGCGGCCGAAACCGGGTATGTTGCGCGCGCGAAGGTGGGACCGAGTGCGCAGCTGCCGAGATTGGCTGATCTCGGCTATCGATACGACGGGGTGGTGATGCTGCTTCGCGTCTGCACGCCATGCATCAGTGCCGCGTCGATGGCCAGACCAGGGTGAAACTGTCTGACACCGTCGTCTTGAGGCTACAGCCGAAGCGCGCCGACTCGCGTTCCAGCGTGTCGCGCAGCCATCGTCGCTCCTCGGCATCGAGCGGCGTCAGTCGCAGACCGCAGCGCCGAATCGGCACCAGCTCGAGCGCTGTCAGTCGGCCATCGGCAGCAAGATCGGCGAAATACAGACAGCCGAGGTCGGCGCGATACTGTTCATAACCGGCGATGCCTTCGTAGTCGTTCAGCAGGTCGCCGCAGCCGTAGACGATCAGCCGCTCGCGGTACACCTCCATGCCCTTGATGTGGTGCGAAGAATGACCATGCAGCAGATCGACTCCGGCTTCGTCGATAAGGTCGCGGGCGAAATAGATCTGTTCTTCGGGGATGGCGAAATCCCAGTTGTCGCCCCAGTGCAATGACACCACCACCAGATCACCGGGGCGCTTGCAGGCGCGGATGCGTTGGACGACCCGGCGCAGGGACGCCTGCTTCAAATCCGCTAACCAGGCCACGCCCGGACGGTCGGGACCTGCGGCCCAGTGCGAAGGCACGCCGCTGTCGTAAGTAGCGTAGGCGAATACCAGCATACGGCGACCGCCGGGCAGTGCGAGTATCGCCGGCGCTTCGGCTTGGACCTCGTTGAGGCCGGCACCGGCATGGGGGATGCGCTGCTGGTCGAGGCTCTGCAGTGTGTCGGTCAGCCCGGGCTCACCCCAGTCCAGTACATGGTTGTTGGCCAGCGAGCAGCAGCCGATCTCGGCGACTTCGAGAATACCCATGTTGGCCGGATTCATACGGTAGTGCAGGCCGTGCGGGCGGGGTGTGCCGCGCTGGGTCACGGCGGTTTCGAAGTTGACCAGCCTGACCTGCGGGTGCCTGCTCGTGATCGCCTCCAGGGCGATGCCCCACGGATACGCGTAGTCGACGCGGTGTGGAATCGGCCCGTTCCGCTCTTCGGCCAGGCGTACATAGTCGCCGGCCGACTGTGCGTAGGGTTCGTGGATCTGCGGATCGCCGGGGTGCGGCAGCAGGTGGTCAATGCCGCGTGCGGTCATCAGGTCGCCGGCGAAGAACAGTCTGGTGAGCATGACGAGCTCCATTGGGGCGGCGCGGGTGATTGAAATCCGGAGCGCTGCGACGCCAAACGTCGATCACGGGAACGGGGAGCCGGCCGCATAGTCTGCTAGGAATAGTAGAGTCCCGCGCGCCTGTCATGTCCGTTGATCCGATACGCCGTTCGCGCCGGGACGGGCGAACGCCGTTGAGCAGAAACTGTTCGGTCACCGAACGGACAGGCTGTTGTCCGTTGGTCGAATCTCCTATGCTCGACTCAGCCGATACTCTTGACGCAGATCAAGTTCTCGCTCGACGCGAGGGCGCGGCAGAGATCGATGCTGGCGATATCGCAGCATCGGCGAACTATAAGAACAACGTGAGTGCCTGGTGATGGAACGACTGCTGAATGAAAAAAGCAGGATCTTCGAGCATGCCGACCCGCACGCGGTGTCGGAGTACGTCAATCAGCACGTGGGTGTGCACTGCATCCGTCTGCCGCGCACCGGCACGCCCCAGGCCAGCCTCAACCATTGCAAGTTCGGCCAGCTCGACCTCTGTCAGATCAGCTACGGCGGCAGCGTCCACGTCAGCTCGGCGGCGCTGGAAACCATCTATCACCTGCAACTGCTGCAGCGTGGTCACTGCCTGTGGCGCGGTCGCGGGCAGGAACACTACTTCACCCCAGGCGAACTGCTGCTGATCAACCCGGACGATCCGGTCGACCTGACCTATTCGGACGATTGCGAAAAGCTTATCGTCAAGCTGCCGGCCTCCTTCCTTGAACAGGCCTGCAGCGAGAACCAGTGGCAAGCACCGGCCGAGGGCATCCGCTTCAGCGGCAACCGCTACGCGCTCAAGGAGCTGGACGGCTTCGACAGCCTGGTCGGACTGATCTGCCGCGAGGCCGGCTCCGAGCAGAGCATCCCGCAGATTCAGGAGCAGTACAGCCGGATCATCGCCAGCAAGCTGCTCTGCACGCTGGCCAACAACATCCGCCGCGATCCGTTCGGTGACAGCTGCCCGTCGTTCGGCCGGCTCAGCGACTACATCGACGAGCACCTGAAGAAGGACATCTCCGTCGAGCAACTGGCTGAGCTGGCCAACATGAGCCTGCGCTCGCTGTATCTGCTGTTCGAACGCAAGGCCGGCACCACGCCCAAGTCCTACATCCGCCAGCGCAAGCTGGAGCAGATCCACGGGCGCCTGAGCGACCCCTCGGCCAAGGTGCGCAACATCACCGAGATCGCCATGGACTACGGCTTCATGCACCTGGGCCGTTTCTCGGAAAGCTACAAGAGCACCTTCGGCGAGTTGCCTTCGGACACCCTGCGCCGCCATCACTGAGTCCCCTTGAGGCGCTGCCATTCCGACGGCAGCGCCTCTTTTTCTTCCCGCTCTCGACCACCTCCACCGCCATTCCGGGTGGCGATTTGCCGTGCGCGCGTGTGCGGCAATCTGTCCTCTTGCATTGTGCAGAAAATGGATAGAGGTCGTGCAGAAAACGGATATTGATGCCGCCGCCAGCGCCTTAGCCTTCATCACGTGGAAACAATAACAATGGAGGCCCCGGCCATGTCCCTGGGAATCGACTACCTTGATTCGCTGCTCGATGAAGACAAAGAGAAGGGCATCTTCCGCTGCAAGCGCGAGATGTTCACCGACCCGCGGTTGTTCGAGCTGGAGATGAAGCACATCTTCGAGGGCAACTGGATTTACCTCGCCCACGAGAGCCAGATCCCCGAGAAGAACGACTACTACACCACCCAGATGGGCCGGCAGCCGATCTTCATCGCACGCAACAAGGACGGCCAGCTCAACGCCTTCATCAATGCCTGCAGCCATCGCGGCGCCATGCTCTGCCGCTTCAAGAGTGGCAACAAGGCGACCTACACCTGCCCGTTCCACGGCTGGACCTTCAACAACTCGGGCAAGCTGCTCAAGGTGAAGGACCCCAAGGAGGCCGGTTACCCCGACAGCTTCGACTGCGACGGCTCGCATGACCTGAAGAAGGTCGCGCGCTTCGAGTCCTATCGCGGCTTCCTCTTCGGCAGCCTGCGCGAGGATGTCGCGCCGCTGGAGGAGTTTCTCGGCGAGTCGAAGAAGATCATCGACATGGTGGTCGACCAGTCTCCGGAAGGCATCGAAGTTCTGCGCGGCTCGTCCACCTATGTCTATGAAGGCAACTGGAAGCTGCAGGCCGAGAACGGCGCTGACGGTTATCACGTCACCGCCGTGCACTGGAATTACGCCGCCACCCAGCAGCAGCGCAAGCTGAAGGAAGCCGGCGACGACATCCGCGCCATGAGCGCCGGTGGCTGGGGCAAGAAGGGCGGTGGTTTCTACTCCTTCGAGAACGGCCACCTGCTGCTCTGGACCCGCTGGGACAACCCGGAAGACCGTCCGCTGTACGCCCGCCGCGACGAGATGATCGCCGAGTTCGGCCAGGCGCGTACCGACTGGATGATCGAGAACTCGCGCAACCTCTGCCTCTACCCGAACCTGTACCTCATGGACCAGTTCGGCTCGCAGCTGCGCATCGCCAAGCCGCTGTCGGTGGACAAGACCGAAGTCACCATCTACTGCATCGCGCCCAAGGGCGAGAGTGCCGAAGCGCGTGCGCGGCGCATTCGTCAGTACGAAGACTTCTTCAATGTCAGCGGCATGGCCACGCCGGATGACCTCGAAGAGTTCCGCGCCTGCCAGCAAGGCTTTGCCGGTCGCGCCATGGAGTGGAACGACATGTCCCGCGGCGCCAAGCACTGGATCGACGGTGCCGATGAAGGCGCCAGGGAAATCGACCTGCAGCCGCTGATGAGCGGTGCCCGCACCGAGGATGAAGGCCTGTTCGTGCTGCAGCACCACTACTGGCAGCAGCAGATGATCAAGGCGGTGAAGGCCGAGCAGGACCAGCTGATCCACGTGGAGGGCGCGTAATGAGCATCTCCTACGAAGCCGCGCGCGACTTCCTCTACCGCGAAGCGCGCTACCTCGACGACAAGGACTGGGATAGCTGGCTGGAGCTGTACGCCGCCGACGCGACCTTCTGGATGCCGGCCTGGGACGATGAGGACAAGCTCACCGAGGACCCGCAGAAGGAAATCTCGCTGATCTGGTACGGCAACCGCAGCGGTCTGGAAGACCGGGTGTTCCGCATTCGCACCGAGCGTTCCAGCGCCACCATTCCGGATACCCGCACCTCGCACAACATCAGCAACCTGGAGCTGATCGAGCAGGGCGAGGGCTTCTGCAAGCTGCGCTTCAACTGGCACACGATGAGCTTTCGCTACAAGACCGTCGACCACTTCTACGGCACCAGCTTCTACACGCTCGACACCCGCGGCGAGAGTCCGCTGATCAAGCACAAGAAGGTCGTGCTGAAGAACGACTACATCCGCCAGTTGATCGACGTTTACCACCTGTGAGGGCAAGGCCATGACTCATCAGATCGCATTGAATTTCGAAGACGGGGTGACCCGCTTCATCGAAGCCAACCTCGGCGAAACCGTCGCCGACGCGGCCTACCGCCAGGGCATCAACATCCCACTGGACTGCCGCGACGGTGCCTGCGGGGCCTGCAAATGCTTCGCCGAAGCCGGCAGCTACGACCTCGGTGAGGAGTACATCGAGGACGCGCTGAGCGAGGACGAAGCCGCCCAAGGCTTCGTGCTGACCTGCCAGATGCGCGCCGAAAGCGACTGCGTGATTCGCGTGCCGGCCTCCTCGGATGTCTGCAAGACCGCGCAGGCCAGCTACCAGGCGACCATCAGCAACGTGCGCCAGCTGTCGCAGAGCACCATTGCGCTGTCGATCAAGGGCGAGTCGCTGAGCCAGCTGGCCTTCCTGCCCGGGCAGTACGTCAATCTGCAGGTACCGGGCACCGATCAGACCCGTGCCTACTCGTTCAGCTCGCTGCAGAAGGGTGGTGAGGTCAGCTTCCTGATCCGCAATGTGCCGGGCGGGCTGATGAGCAGCTTCCTGAGCGGCATGGCCAAGGCCGGCGACAGCCTCACCCTGGCCGGTCCGCTGGGCAGCTTCTACCTGCGCGAAATCAAGCGGCCGCTGCTGTTGCTGGCCGGCGGTACGGGCCTGGCGCCGTTCACCGCGATGCTGGAGAAGATCGCCGAGCAGGGCAGCGCGCATCCGCTGCACCTGATCTACGGCGTCTCCAACGATTTCGATCTGGTGGAGATGGACCGGCTCGAAGACTTCGCCGCGCGCATTCCCAACTTCACCTACAGCGCCTGCGTGTCCAGCTCCGACAGCCAGTATCCGCACAAGGGCTACGTGACCCAGCACATCGAGCCCAAGCACCTGAACGAAGGCGAAGTGGACATTTACCTGTGCGGCCCGCCGCCGATGGTCGAGTCGGTCAACCAGTTCATCCGTGAACAGGGCCTGCAGCCGGCCAACTTCTATTACGAGAAGTTCGCCGCCAGCGCCTGATCAGCCAGCCGTAGGGTGGGCAACTGCGCAGCATTGCCCACCGAATCCTCGCCATTCCAGAGGTTGGGTAGATGAACACACGTTTTCAGGACAAGGTCGCGGTGATCACCGGCGCGGCCCAGGGCATCGGTCGCCGTGTCGCCGAGCGATTCGTCGAGGAAGGCGGCCGGCTGGTGGCCGTGGACCGTTCCGAACTGGTCCATGAACTGGCCGATCAACTGGGGCAGGGCGCCGAAGTCTTGACCCTGACCGCCGATCTCGAGCAGTTCGCCGACTGCCATCGGGTGATGGATGCCGCGAAAGAGCGTTTCGGCCGTCTCGACATTCTCGTCAACAACGTCGGTGGAACCATCTGGGCCAAGCCCTTCGAGCATTACCAGGAACATGAGATCGAGGCCGAGGTGCGTCGCTCGCTGTTCCCCACGCTGTGGTGCTGCCACGCCGCGCTGCCGCACATGCTGGAGCAGGGCGGCGGGGCCATCGTCAACGTCTCATCGATCGCCACGCGCAGCCTCAACCGCGTGCCCTACGGCGCGGCCAAGGGTGGCGTCAATGCGCTGACCGCGTGCCTGGCCTTCGAGAACGCCCAGCGGGGCATCCGTGTCAACGCCACCGCACCCGGCGGTACCGAGGCGCCACCGCGGCGTATTCCACGCAACGCAGCCGAGCAGAGCGAGCAGGAAAAGATCTGGTACCAGCAGATCGTCGATCAGACCGTCGATTCCTCATTGATGAAGCGCTACGGAACCATCGACGAGCAGGCCGGCGCCATTCTTTTCCTCGCGTCCGACGAGGCCTCCTACATCACCGGCGTGACCCTGCCGGTGGGTGGTGGCGATCTCGGTTGAGCAGTACCCGGGCCGGCTCGACCGGCCAGCGCCAAGGCACATCGGCGGTGCGGTGACCCATCGCTGCAGCCGATTCGCGACTAACAAAAACAATAGAGAGTCTTGCCATGCGACAAGTAGATGTTCACGAAATCATCGATAACGCGCGCTTCAACCGCTTTCACTGGCTGGTCGTGTGCCTCTGCGCACTGCTGCTGATCTTCGACGGCTACGACCTGTTCATCTACGGCGTGGTGCTGCCGGTAATCATGAAGGAGTGGGGGCTCACCCCACTGGAAGCGGGCGCGCTGGGCAGCTACGCGCTGTTCGGCATGATGTTCGGCGCCCTGGTGTTCGGCACCCTGGCCGACCGCATCGGGCGCAAGAAGGGCATCGCCATCTGCTTCGTGCTGTTCAGCGGCGCCACGGTGCTCAACGGCTTCGCCAGCACGCCCACCGAATTCGGCATCTTCCGCTTTCTCGCCGGCCTCGGCTGCGGCGGCCTGATGCCCAACGTGGTGGCGCTGATGAACGAGTACGCGCCAAAGAAACTGCGCAGCACCCTGGTAGCGATCATGTTCAGCGGCTATTCGCTGGGCGGCATGTTTTCCGCCGGACTGGGCATCTACATGCTGCCGCGCTTCGGCTGGGAAGCGATGTTCTTCGCTGCCGCCGTGCCGCTGCTGCTGTTGCCGCTGATCCTCTGGAAGCTGCCTGAATCGGTGGGCTTTCTGGTGCGCCAGGGCCGTATCGAGCAGGCGCGCCATCTGCTCAATCGGCTCGATCCGAACCAGCAGCTGGGCGCCAGCGATGAGCCGGTGCTGGTCGAGGTGAAGGGCAAGAGTGCGTCGGTGCTGGAGCTGTTCCGCCACGGCCGCGGCGTGCGCACCGTGTCGCTCTGGCTGGCGTTCTTCTGCTGCCTGCTGATGGTCTACGCGCTGGGCTCCTGGCTGCCGAAGCTGATGGCCAATGCCGGCTACAGCCTGGGTTCCAGCCTGTCGTTCCTGCTGGCGCTGAACTTCGGCGGCATGGCCGGCGCGATCCTCGGCGGCTGGCTGGGCGATCGCTTCAACCTGGCCAAGGTGGTGGTGGCGTTCTTCGCCGTGTCGGTGGTGTCGATCAGCCTGCTGGGCTTCAAGTCGCCGATGCCGGTGCTCTACACGCTGATCTTCATCGCCGGCGCCACCGTCATCGGCACGCAGATTCTGCTCTACGCCGCCGCGGCGCAGTTCTACGGGCTGTCGATCCGCTCCACCGGTCTCGGCTGGGCCTCTGGCATCGGCCGCAACGGCGCCATCGTCGGCCCGCTGCTGGGCGGTGCGCTGCTGGGCATCAACCTGCCGCTGCAACTCAACTTCATGGCCTTCGCTGTGCCGGGTGCAATTGCCGCGCTGGCCATGACCGTCTTCGCCATCTCCAGCCAGCGTAGCGGTGCCACGGCACCCGCGATGCTGGCGGCGGCGAAGGCCTGAACACTGAAACTGGAAATCGGAAGCTGATATGAGCCATTCACTGATCGAAAGCATCCAGACGGTCATCGTCGACCTGCCGACCATCCGCCCGCACAAGCTGGCGATGCATACGATGCAGAAGCAGACGCTGGTGATCATCCGCGTGCGTTGCGCCGACGGCATCGAAGGCATCGGTGAGGCCACCACCATCGGCGGCCTGGCCTACGGCAACGAGAGCCCGGAAAGCATCAAGACCAACATCGACAGCCATCTCGGCCCGCTGCTGGTCGGTCAGGATGCGGCGAATATCAATGCCGCCATGCTGCGCCTGGACAAGGCGGCCAAGGGCAACACCTTCGCCAAGTCCGGCATCGAGAGCGCGCTACTCGACGCGCAGGGCAAGCGCCTCGGCCTGCCGGTCAGCGAGCTGCTCGGCGGCCGGGTGGGCGACAGTCTGGAAGTGGCCTGGACGCTGGCGTCCGGCGACACCGCCAAGGACATCGCCGAAGCCGAGCGCATGCTCGACATTCGCCGCCACCGCATCTTCAAGCTGAAGATCGGCGCCGGTGAGGTGAATGCCGATCTCAAGCACGTCATCGCCATCAAGCAGGCCCTCGGCGAGCGCGCCAGCGTGCGCGTCGACGTTAACCAGGCGTGGGATGAATCGGTGGCGCTGCGTGCCTGCCGCATCCTCGGCGACAACGGCATCGACCTGATCGAACAGCCGATCTCGCGGATCAACCGCGGCGGGCAGGTGCGCCTGAATCAGCGCAGCCCGGCGCCGATCATGGCCGACGAATCGATCGAGAGCGTCGAGGACGCCTTCAGCCTGGCCGCCGACGGCGCGGCCAGCATCTTCGCCCTGAAGATCGCCAAGAACGGCGGGCCGCGTGCCGTGCTGCGCACCGCGCAGATCGCCGAAGCGGCGGGCATCGCGCTGTACGGCGGCACCATGCTTGAAGGCGCCATCGGCACTTTGGCCTCGGCGCATGCCTTCGTCACCCTCAACAAGCTGACCTGGGGCACCGAGCTGTTCGGCCCGTTGCTGCTCACCGAAGAAATCGTCACCGAGGCGCCGGTCTATCGCGACTTCCAGCTGGAAGTGCCGCGTACGCCGGGCCTGGGCCTGACCCTCGATGAAGAGCGCCTGGCGTTCTTCGCCCGCAAGTAAGAGGAGAACCCGAGATGCTCTTCCACGTGAAGATGATCGTGAAGCTGCCGGTCGACATGGACCCGGCCAAGGCCGCCAAGCTCAAGGCGGACGAGAAGGAACTGGCCCAGGGCCTGATGCGCGCCGGCAATTGGCGCCATCTGTGGCGCATCGCCGGGCAGTACGCCAACTACAGCGTGTTCGATGTCGCCAGCGTGCAGGAACTGCACGACACGCTGATGCAACTGCCGCTGTTCCCCTACATGGAAATCGAGGTCAACCCGCTGTGCCGTCACCCGTCCTCGATTCGTGAGGACGACAGCTGATCGACTTTTCCGGACCAGGCGATGCCCGGTCAGTTAACCCGCGTCACCACAATTACAAAATGAGGCCTGAGCCATGACTGTAAAAATCTCCCACTCCGATCACGTGCAGACCTTCTTCAAGGAAGCCAGCGGCTTCAACAATGACGAAGGCAGCAGCCGCATGAAGACGGTGATCAACCGCATCCTGGTCGACACCGCGAAGATCGTCGAAGACCTGGAAATCACCCAGGACGAGTTCTGGAAAGCGGTGGATTACCTCAACCGTCTCGGCGGTCGTCACGAGGCCGGGCTGCTGGTGGCCGGGCTCGGCCTGGAGCATTACCTCGACCTGCTGCAGGACGCCAAGGACGAGCAGGAAGGCCTCACCGGCGGCACGCCGCGCACTATCGAAGGCCCGCTGTACGTCGCGGGTGCGCCGATCGCCCAGGGCGTGACGCGCATGGACGACGGCAGCGAGGATGGCGTCGCTACCCCGATGTTCCTCCAGGGCCGCGTCACCGGTCCGGATGGCCAGCCGGTCGCCGGCGCGGTGGTCGATCTGTGGCATGCCAACACCAAGGGCAACTATTCCTATTTCGACAGGAGCCAGTCCGAGTACAACCTGCGTCGCCGCATCGTTACTGACGAGAACGGCTACTACCGCGCCCGCAGCATCGTGCCGTCCGGCTATGGTTGCTCGCCCGATGGCCCGACCCAGGAAGTGCTCGACATGCTCGGCCGCCATGGCCAGCGACCGGCGCATATTCACTTCTTTATCTCCGCGCCGGGCCATCGTCATCTGACTACCCAGATCAACCTGGCGGGCGACAAGTACCTGTGGGATGACTTCGCCTATGCCACGCGTGAAGGCCTGGTCGGCGACATCCGCTTCATCGAGGATGCAGAGGCGGCTAACAGCCGTGGTGTGCAGGGCCGCTTCGCCGAAGTGGACTTCGATTTCCAGCTGCAGAAGGCGCCTGCACCGCAGGCCGAGCAGCGCAGCCAGCGCCCGCGCGCACTGCAAGAAGCCTGACTCACGCCGTGGTGGTCGGGACATTCCCGGCCGCTACGGTGCTTGACCGTTGGCGGGTGTCGCATTGATATACCGATGCGCAGCTGGCGCATCACCCATAACAAGAGTGATCCGGGCAACGCCACGGATTGCCTGCCTGTCTTGCGAGGCGATATGAAAGCGCTACTCAAAGACTTCTCGCTCTCCGCGGTGGTCGCCGGTTTCATCGCGACGGTGATTTCCTATGCCGGCCCGCTGGTGATCATCTTCCAGGCCGCCAAGGCGGGGAATCTGCCCCATGATGTGCTCTCGTCGTGGGTCTGGACGATCTCCATCGGTAGCGGTGTGCTCGGCATCCTGCTTAGCGTGCGCTATCGGGTGCCGATCGTCATTGCCTGGTCAGCACCCGGCTCGGCGCTGCTGGTAACCATGTTGCCTGACATCACGCTCAACGAGGCGGTCGGTGCTTATATCGTCACCAGCTTGATCGTGTTGGTGATCGGTTTATCCGGCGCCTTCGACCGCATCATCAGCCGTCTCCCTGCGGCGATTGCGGCAGGCATGCTGGCGGGCATCCTGTTTCACTTCGGCACCGGCCTCTTCGTTGCGGTCAAGGAACAAGCATGGCTGGTGCTGGCGATGTTTGGTACCTACCTGTTGTTCAAGCGCTCCATGCCGCGTTACGCGGTGCTTGCAGTGCTGGTCGTCGGTGTGACGATTGCCATCGCTTCGGGTGAGTTGCGCGGCGAGGCGCTGGTGATCGGGCTGGCGACGCCGGTGTGGATCACACCGGAGTTCAGTTGGCCGGTTGTCCTCAATATCGCCTTTCCGCTGGTGATGGTTGCGCTGACCGGGCAGTTCGTGCCGGGTATGGCAGTCCTGCGCAACGACGGTTACGCGACGCCGGTAAGCCCGTTGATCAGCAGCAGTGCACTGGGCTCGTTGCTGTTGGCGCCTTTTGGTTGTCACGGTTTGAACCTGGCGGCGATCACGGCGGCAATCTGTACCGGTAGGGAGTCGCACGAGAATCCTGATCGGCGTTATGTGGCGGGCGTCTCCGGCGGCGTCTTCTATCTGCTGCTGGGTATCTTTGGGGCGACGCTGGTCTCGATCTTCAGCGCATTCCCGGCCGCGTTGATCGCCGCCTTGGCCGGGCTGGCGCTGCTCGCGGCGATCGGTGGTGCGCTGAGTACCGCCATGTCAGTCGCGGCAGATCGTGAGGCGGCGCTGATCACCTTCCTGGTCACAGCATCAGGGATGTCGTTCCTCGGGCTGTCCGCTGCGTTCTGGGGGCTGATCTTCGGTATCGCAGCCCACCTTCTGCTCGGCCTGCGACAACCCACGCCGAACCTCGCAGTCGCCGAAACAACCGCCAAGGAGGAGCAGCCCGCCCGCTGAGGACGGCTGTCCGACGTTCCACACTAGAAAACCTAAGCCGCCGTTCTCTTCTGGCCATGCCGGAGGGGGCTGCGTGCGCCTCAAAAACAACAACAAGAGACATGTTATGCACAATTCAATGATTTCTCTGCTCGCCTTTTCCATAGGTTCGGCCTTCATTGTGCCCAGCGTTTTTGCCGCCGACGGCGGCTTCATCGAGGACGCCACGGCTACCCTGCAGGCGCGCAACTATTACTTCAGTCGGGATTTCTCTGACATCGTCGGTCCCAATCAGCAATCGAAAGCCGAAGAATGGGCGCAGGGCTTCATCCTCAAGGTCAATTCTGGCTTTACCCAGGGGGCGGTCGGCTTCGGCGTCGACGCTATCGGCATGCTCGGCTTCAAGCTCGATAGCGGCGGCGGTCGGGTCAACACCGGCCTGCTGCCAACCGGCAGCGACGGTAACGCGCAGGATGACTACAGCCGGCTCGGTGCCGCGCTCAAGGTGCGGCTCTCGCAGACTGAGCTGAGAATCGGCGAGCTGACACCGAATCTGCCGGTGCTGGCGTTCAGTGATATCCGCCTGCTGCCGCCGACCTATCAGGGACTAAGCGTTGTTTCCAATGACATCGCCGGACTGACGCTACAGGCCGGCCAGCTGCGCTCCGGGAGCCTGTTGAACGAAGCAGGCGATGGCGAGATGTTCGCCAAGATCGGCTACACGCCACTCCGAGGTGCTGGCTTGAGCAGCGATCGCTTCAACTACGCTGGTGCCGATTATGCCTTCGATGACAAGCGTACTTCGGTAGGTGTCTGGTACGCGCAACTGGAGGACATCTACAACCAGCGCTTCTATAGCTTCAAGCACAGCAAGCCGATGGGCGGGTGGATGATTGGCGCCAACATCGGTTTCTTCGACTCGCAGGAAGACGGCGACAGGCTGCTCGGGAACATCGACAACCAGGCCGCGTTCTCGCAAATCTCGGCTAGGCATGGCGGGCACACCTTCATGGTCGGCTATCAGGCGATGTTCGGCGACGACGCGTTCCCAAGAGTCTTCAACAACATTGCGCCCTTGGGTAATGAGGTCCCAACTTACGAATTTGCCGAGAAGGACGAGCGTTCTTGGCAAGCTCGCTACGATTACGACTTTGCGGCCCTGGGCGTCCCTGGCCTGGTCGCTACGGTGCGTTATATGACCAGCGACAACGTTGACACTGGAAAAGCCTTCGAAGGGAAGGCTCATGAGCGTGATCTAGACCTCGGCTATACGGTGCAGAGCGGCCTGTTCAAGAATGTCGGTATCAGACTCCGAAACGTGGCTGCTCGATCGAACTACCGCAGCGACATCGATGAGAATCGCCTGATTCTGAGCTATACGCATACGTTGTTCTGACTTTCCTGGGGGAGGGCTCTGGAAGTGGTGTGGCAGCAAGGCGGCAAGAAACTGAAATAAGCGGTTGACGCCAGTTTTGAGGCCCCTATAATGCGCACCACTTCCGGCGCAGTCCTTAAGTAAAA
>NZ_JAOEIY010000008.1 GCF_025966695.1 Stutzerimonas sp. S1
TCGCCGTCGGCGAAGGCGCCAAGGCCTCGCTGAGTGCCTTCGATCACCTGATCCGCACCTCCGCGCCGGCCTGACCGCTGCGTGAACAAACAAAAGGGGAGCAGCCGCTAGGTTGCTCCCCTTTTGGTTTTTGCTACAGACCTGCTTTCAGTCGGCGTGCAGCACACAGCGATTGCGCCCGCCGTGCTTGGCCTGATAAAGCGCCTGATCGGCCTGTTGCAGCAGGCGTTCGTAATCCGGATGGCCATCGTGCACCGCCATGCCGATGCTGACGGTCACGTTCAGTCCGTCGCCATTGGGCAGGCGGAAATGTTCGCGGGCGATGCGCTCTCGCAGCTTTTCCGCGGCAGCAAACGCTTTGTCGCCAGCGATATCCACCAAGACCAGCAGAAACTCCTCCCCGCCCAGACGGAACGCATAATCGCCGCCACGGGTGTTGCTGGCCAGTACCGCCGCGATCTGTTGCAGAACGAGATCGCCAGCATCATGACCATGGGTGTCATTGATGCGTTTGAAGTGATCCACATCGATGGCCAGAACGCCGAAAGTGTTGTTTGACTGACGGGCATAGAGCACTTCCTTGGCCATCACCACCGGCAGGAACTTGCGATTGAGTAGCCGCGTCAGCACGTCACGGCCGGCTTCCAGATCGTTGGCCTGCTCGAACAGGCTGTCGAGCAGGAACTTGATCGAGCGGGTCCGCTCGCGGATCTGATGCAGCTTGGCCAGACGCTCGCCGGCGTCCTGCAGCGTGGCGATGGCCTTGAGCTCGTCATCGATCCGTTCGATGTACTCAAGGATGCTTGCGCTTTCCGGCGAGCCCTGAAAAGCGTGGGACGCCTTGTGGCGGAACCACAGGCCGAACTCGGATCCCGCCAGTTGCGGCAATGCTCCGCTCAGGTTGCCGACGGCCAGGTCGAACATCAGCTGGTTCTCCCAATCCAGCAGTGCAGCACGCTGGCGCTCCTTCTCGACGCCGATGTTCTGTGAGACGGAGAACAGTCGGTAGGCCTCCTCTGCCCGCGAATTGCGGTCGTGAGACTGCGAGTAGGCGAAGCAGATGATTTCCACGGCCAGATCGATCAGGTCCGTGCCCATGCGCGCGGCCTTGCGCCGAACTGGCTCGTCGAGATCGCGCTGTTCCAGCAGCTGGCGCAGACGCCCCTTGAGCGAGCGGGAGCCACGCAGCACGAGGCTGACCGGAATTTCTATACGCGCATGGATCTCCCCGATCTTACGTTGCAGGTCGACGACCGCGTCGAGATCGCTATGTGCGGTCGAGGAGCATACCGTCACGATCCAGCTCTGCATGGACTTGCCGAGGCGGTTTTTGACCTGCTCGTGAGACAAAAAGCTGGCCGAATGGGGATCGGCAAGCATCTGCGTATAGAAATGCTCGGCCAGTTCGGCGCTCTTGTCTTCCGCAACGGCCTGCAACGCCGTGGCGGCGTCAACGGGATAGCCGTCCAGCAGGCGCAGCCATTCGGCGACCAGCTGGTGATTGGGTATTTGCTGCATAGCGGACTCGGAAAGATGGGCAGGCGGACGTCCCTGGCTGCCCCAAAGTGTCGATCAGTTGCTCGGACGCCCCAGGGTTTCGAGCTGACTGACCTGCGCGTTGATCCAGTCCTCGGCGCGCTGATTGAGTTCGGCGATCGCCCGCGGGCTCTCGCTGTCACCGTACATGGCCGGGCCGATAACCACTTGGATGGTTCCGGGCCGTTTGCCCCAGCCAGCCTTTGGCCAGAACATGCCGGCGTTATGGGCGATGGGCAACACTGGCAGGCCTGCGTTGACCGCCAGCGCGGCGCCACTGCGCGAGAACTTGCCAGGCTGGCCGACCGGTACGCGAGTTCCTTCGGGGAAGATCAGCACCCAGGCGCCCTGCTCCAGGCGTTCGTGGCCCTGCTTGGCGACCTGCCGTAGCGCTGCCTTGGGGTTGTCTCGATCGATGGCGATGGGCTTGAGCAGCATGATCGCCCAACCGAAGAACGGTACCCGCAGCAACTCGCGCTTGAGCACCTGGGTCAGCGGCTCGAAGTAGGCGGACAGGAAAAAGGTTTCCCAGGTGCTCTGGTGCTTGGCCAAGATCACGCAAGGGCGCTCCGGGATGTTCTCCGTGCCATGCACCTCATAGCGCAAGCCAATCAGCGTCCTGGCCAGCCAGACGGCGCAGCGGCACCAGTTCTGCACTACGAAGCGATAACGTGTACGAAAGCCCATGAACGGTGCGCAGACTAGGCTGACCAGACACCAGGCGCACGCGGTGAAGGCCAGCAGGAAATAGAACAGGGCGATGCGTAGGGGGAACAGGAGGCTCATCGAGAACTCTCGAGTAGATGATCGACAACGGCGGCCAGGTCATCGAAGACCTGAGTGCCGGGCGGCAGTGTGCCTTCCAGCGTGCGCAGGCCCTTGCCAGTACGGACCAGGTACGGCAGGCCGCCGAGCAGCATGCCAGCATGCAGATCGCGGTGGCTGTCGCCCACTACCGGCACACCCTTGAGGTCCGCCAGGCCGAAGTGCTCGGCGATGCTGCGATACATCCCGGGTTTGGGCTTGCGGCACTCGCAACCGTCGTCCGGGCCGTGCGGGCAGTGCACGATCAGGTCGATGCGCCCGCCCTGCTCCAACACCAGCTGCTGCATCTTGAAATGCATGTCGCCGAGGGTGCTCGTATCGAATTTGCCGCGCGCGACACCCGACTGGTTGGTGGCCACCGCCACCGTCCAGCCGGCCTTGCACAGTCGCGCGATGGCCTCGAGGGAGCCGGGAATGGGGATCCACTCCTCCGGCGACTTCACGTACTCGTCGGAGTCCTCGTTGATCACGCCGTCGCGGTCCAGCACGATCAGCTTCACAGGCTTAGCCAAGTGCGGAAATATCGGCAACGCCAAGGAACAATCCTCTCAGCCGGGCCAGCAAGGCATAACGGTTGGCGCGCACCGAGGCATCCTCGGCATTCACCAGCACCGCCTCGAAGAAGGCGTCCACCGGGCCGCGCAGGTGCGCCAGGCGCTCCAGCGCCTCACGGTACTGACGCGCGGCGGCGAGCGGCTGCACGGCCTGCTCGGCCTGCTGGATCGCCGAATACAGCGAGAACTCGGTGGCGTTGTCGAACCAGCGCGGCTCAACCGCTTCCGGCAGCTTCGCCTCGAATTTGCTCAGCAGGTTGGAGACGCGCTTGTTCGCCGCGGCCAGCGCCTCGGCTTCCGGCAGTGTGCGGAAAGCCTGCACGGCCTGCACGCGCTGGTCGAAGTCCAGCGCCGAGCCCGGCTGCACGGCACGCACCGACAGGTAGGCGGCAACGTCGACGCCTTCGTCTTCATAACGAGCGCGCAGGCGATCGAAGATGAACTCCAGTACTTGATCGGCGAGCCCGGCCGACTTGACCTGCGCACCGAACTGGCCGATGGCGAAGTTCACCGCTTCGACCAGATCCAGGTCTAGCTGCTTCTCGATCAGGATGCGCAGCACGCCGAGGGCGGCGCGACGCAATGCGTAGGGGTCCTTGGAGCCGGTCGGCAGCATGCCGATACCGAAGATGCCAACCAGGGTATCGAGCTTGTCGGCTACGGCCACAGCCGCGCCGGTGAGCGTGCTCGGCAGCTCGCCGCCCGCGCCGCGCGGCATGTACTGCTCGTTCAGTGCCAGCGCCACGTCCTGCGGCTCGCCGTCGTTGAGCGCGTAGTAGTAACCGGCGACACCCTGCATCTCCGGGAACTCGCCGACCATTTCTGTGGCGAGGTCGCACTTGCAGAGCAGACCGGCGCGGGCGGCACGCTGCTTGTCGCCGCCGGTACGTTCGGCGATCAGTCCGGCCAGGCGCGAGACACGCTCGGCCTTGTCGAACACGGTGCCGAGCTGGGCCTGGAACACTACGTTCTTCAGGCGCTCGTTGAAGCTGTCGAGCTTCTGCTTCTTGTCCTGCTTGAAGAAGAACTCGGCGTCGGTCAGACGCGGACGCACGACTTTCTCGTTGCCGGCGACGATCTGCGCGGGGTCTTTCGATTCGATATTGGCCACGGTGATGAAGCGCGGCAGCAGCTTGCCGTTGGCGTCCAGCAGGCAGAAGTACTTCTGGTTGTCCTGCATGGTGGTGATCAGCGCTTCCTGCGGCACTTCGAGGAAGCGTTCCTCGAACGAGCAGACCAGCGGCACCGGCCATTCGACCAGCGCGGTCACTTCATCGAGCAGCGCCGGCGGCACGATGGCCGTGCCGTTCTGCTCGGCCGCCAGTTGCTCGACGCGCTTGGCGATCAGCTCGCGGCGCTCGGCGAAGTCGGCGATCACATGGGCACCACGCAGGTCTTCCAGGTAGCTGGACGGCTTGGAGATGTGCACCTGGCCCGGACTGTGGAAACGGTGGCCGCGGGATTCGCGACCGGCGCGCTGGGCGAGGATTTCGCAATCGATCACCTGCTCGCCGAACAGCATCACCAGCCATTGGGTCGGGCGGACGAACTCTTCCTTGCGCGCCGCCCAGCGCATGCGCTTGGGAATCGGCAGGTCGTTCAGCGAGGCCTCGACGATGCCTGGCAGCAGCTGGGCAGCCGGCTGGCCCTCGATGGTGCGGCTGAACTTGAGCTTGGGGCCGCTGCGATCGATCTCGGCCAGATCCACGCCACACTTGCGGGCAAAGCCCAGTGCGGCCTGGGTCGGCTCACCCTCGGCATCGAAGGCGGCCTGCATCGGCGGGCCGTCGAGGTTGATGCTGCGATCGGGCTGCTGAGTCGCCAGCTGCTCGACCAGCACCGCCAGGCGGCGCGGCGCGGCGTAGGCCTGGGCTTTCACGAAGTCCAGGCCGGCGTCCTTCAGGCCCTTCTCGATACCCGTACAGAAGGCTTCGGCCAGCTTGGCGAGCGCCTTCGGTGGCAGTTCTTCGGTACCCAGTTCGACGAGGAAATCCAGTGCACTCATTCTGCAGCCTCCAGCTTGGCCAGCACTTCGTCACGCAGTTCGGGGGTGGCCATGGGGAAGCCGAGTTTGGCCCGCGCCAGCAGGTAGCTCTGGGCGATCGAGCGCGCCAGGCTGCGCACGCGCAGGATGTACTGCTGGCGCGCGGTGACCGAGATGGCGCGACGGGCATCGAGCAGGTTGAAGGTGTGCGAGGCCTTGACCACCATTTCATAGGCCGGCAGCGGCAGCTCGGCGGCCATCAGCCGGTTGGCTTCGCTCTCGTAGAAGTCGAAGAGTTCGAACAGCTTCGGCACGTTGGCGTGCTCGAAGTTGTAGGTCGACTGCTCCACCTCGTTCTGGTGGAACACGTCGCCATAGGTCACGGTGCCGAATGGACCGTCGGCCCAGATCAGGTCGTAGACCGAGTCGACGCCCTGCAGGTACATGGCCAGGCGCTCGAGTCCGTAGGTGATCTCGCCGGTGACCGGGTAGCACTCGACGCCGCCGACTTGCTGGAAATAGGTGAACTGGGTGACTTCCATGCCGTTGAGCCAGACTTCCCAGCCCAGACCCCAGGCGCCGAGGGTCGGCGATTCCCAGTTGTCCTCGACGAAGCGCACGTCGTGCACCGAGGTGTCGACGCCGATGCGACGCAGCGACTCGAGGTACAGGTCCTGGATGTTGTCCGGGTTGGGCTTCAATACCACCTGGAACTGGTAGTAATGCTGCAGGCGGTTGGGGTTCTCGCCGTAGCGGCCGTCGGCCGGGCGGCGCGAAGGCTGAACATAGGCAGCGTTCCAGGTCTCGGGACCGATGGCGCGCAGGAAGGTGGCGGTGTGGAATGTACCGGCGCCCATTTCCATGTCATAGGGCTGCAGGACCACGCAACCCTGCTCGGCCCAGTAGCTTTGCAGGGCGAGGATCAGGTCTTGGAAGGTGCGCACGGCAGGCGTAGTCTGGCTCAAAATTTCACCTGTGCTGGGCTTCGACAGAAAGCCTCGAAGTATACCCCCCGCATGGTCGCGCTTGCGATGGTTTCGGCCATTCGCTGACGCCTGTACAAGGAGACGACATGCCACGTTGTGCCTGGTGCGGCACGGATCCGCTGTACATCGACTACCACGATCGTGAGTGGGGCGTGCCGACTCGCGATTCGCAGGTGCTGTTCGAGTTTCTTCTGCTCGAAGCCTTCCAGGCCGGCCTGTCGTGGATCACCGTGTTGCGCAAGCGCGAACGCTACCGGCAGGTGTTGTTCGGCTTCGATGCCGAGCGCCTGGCGCGCATGAGCGATGCCGAAATCGACGAGCGCCTGCAGGACCCCGGCATCATCCGCAACCGGCGCAAGCTCGAGGCTGCGCGCAGCAACGCGCGCGCCTGGCTGCAGCTGGAAGACCCGGTGGGGTTTGTCTGGTCTTTCGTCGGCGGCGCGCCGAAGATCAACCGGTTCGAAAGCATCGATCAGGTGCCGGCGGTCACGCCCGAGGCCGAGGCGATGAGCAAGGCGTTGAAGAAGGCCGGTTTCAGCTTCGTCGGGCCGACTATCTGTTACGCCTACATGCAGGCGTGCGGCCTGGTCATGGACCATCTGGTCGATTGCCAGCGCCATGCTGTGCTGGCCGATACCGATTGAGTAGGTGCGGCACGGCTGGCCTTGCCAGGATGTGCAGCCGTTGCTGCCGCCGTGCCTGAACGCTGGTGCCGGTTGCAGGTAGACTAGGCGACCTGAAAATTTCGGAGTGCGGTGTGGAAAAGCTCAAAGGTGCGTTGGTGGTCGGCTCCCTGCGGCTCTTCGCTCGACTGCCCTGGCGCATGGTCCAGGGCCTGGGCTCGCTGATCGGCTGGCTGATGTGGAAGCTACCCAATCGTTCGCGCGAAGTGGCGCGGATCAATCTGCACAAGTGCTTCCCCGAGCTGAGCCCGGCGGAACTCGACGCCCTGCTCGGCCGCACCCTGCGTGAAACCGGCATGACCTTCACCGAAAGCGCCTGCGCCTGGATCTGGCCGGCGGAAAAGACCCTGAGACTGGTGCGTGAGGTCGAAGGGCTCGAGGTGCTGCAGGCGGCGCTGGCCTCGGGCAAGGGCGTGGTCGGCATCACCAGCCACCTTGGCAATTGGGAAGTGCTCAACCACTTCTATTGCGCGCAATGCAAACCGATCATCTTCTACCGGCCGCCGAAGTTGAAGGCGGTGGACGAGCTGTTGCAGCAGCAGCGTGTGCAGCTGGGCAATCGGGTTGCGCCATCGACCAAGGAAGGCATTCTCAGCGTCATCAAGGAAGTACGTCGCGGTGGTGCAGTAGGCATTCCTGCCGATCCCGAACCCAGCGAAGGTAGCGGTATATTTGTGCCCTTCTTCGCCACCCGGGCGCTGACCAGCAAGTTCGTCCCGGGGATGCTCGCCGGCGGCAAGGCCGTGGGCGTGTTCCTCCACGCGTTGCGCCTGGAGGACGGTTCGGGTTTCAAGGTGATCCTCGAGGCGGCGCCCGACGGGATGTACAGCGAAGACGCCGAAACCGGTGTGGCAGCGATGAGCGCGATGATCGAGAAGTACGTGCGCGCCTATCCGAGCCAGTACATGTGGACGATGAAGCGCTTCAAGAAGCGTCCGCCGGGTGAGAAACGCTGGTACTGAGCGGGCCAGACAAGAACGACAACAAGGACGAGCGACCATGAACAACCAACGTCAGTATCCGCGCACCAACATGAAATGTCGGATTCGCATCTGCCATCCCGCGTTTGGCGAGCTCTTCGCGCAAACCCGTGATCTGTCCGACGGTGGCGTCTACATCAAGCACCCTGAGCTGGCGGCTCTCACCCCGGGCAGCGTGGTCACCGGACAGGTGCAGGATCTGCCCATCCCCGCGCCGGTATTGCAGCTGGAAGTGATGCGGGTGGATGCAGAGGGTGCCGGGCTGCGCTTTCTCACCGAAGAGTGAAGCCAGGGCGGCGGTGCCGGCTCAATCCGGCGTGAGCTTGTCCAGTCGGCGCAGAAACAGCGTCATTTCCTTTTCCGCCTGCTTGTCGCCGCGGGCGACCGCCGCGGCAATCCCCTGCTGCCAGGCATGACGCGCACCGGGGATGTCGTCGGCGGCCTGCAGTGCCTTGCCGAGCAGCTTCCAGGCCGCCGAATACTTCGGATCGAGTTCCACGCAGCGGCGCAGATGCTCGGCCGCCCGGCCCGGCTGTCCCGCATCCAGATAGCCCTTGCCGAGGCCGAAGCGCAGCATCGGGTTGTCCATGCCTTGCGAGAGCATTTTTTCCAGCGATTCGAGCATCTTCGGACCTTTTTCGGCAGGCGCTCCGGGTGTCCTCACTGTAGTGCAAAGCATCCTCCGGGCAAGGTCGGCAGCATAAGCCATTGGTCTTAAGGGCCGTTCGCGTGGCACTTGCGGGCGTGCGACGACACGTGAGCGGGCTCACAGGGGACTCAGTGGGCCTCGTTGACCGCGCTGAGAAACTCCCGGGTGCGTTCCTCGCGCGGGTTGTTGAACAGCTCGTCCGGGCTGCCCTGCTCGTGAATCCGGCCCTCATGGAAGAAGCACACCCGGTCGGCGAATTCGCGGGCAAAGCCCATCTGATGGGTCACCATCAGCATCGTCAGGTTGTGCGCCTCGCCGAGGCGGCGGATCACGTTGAGCACTTCGCCGCACAGCTCCGGGTCCAGCGCCGAGGTCACTTCGTCGAACAGCATCACCTTCGGCCGCATCGCCAGTGCGCGGGCAATCGCCACGCGCTGTTGCTGGCCGCCGGACAGCTGCGCCGGGAAGTGTTCCAGCTTGTCTTCCAGGCCGACCATGGCCAGCAGTTCTTCGGCCCGCTCGCGGGCCTCGCGCTTGCTCAGCCCGAGTACCTGCACCGGCGCTTCCATGACGTTCTGCAACGCGTTCATATGCGGGAACAGGTTGAAGCTCTGGAACACCATGCCGACCTTGCCGCGCACCCGACGCAGGTGACGGGCATTGGCCGGGACCAGCTGGCCGTTGGCGTCGGGCATGTGCGTCAGCGGCTCGCCGTCGACCTCGATCACGCCTTCGTCGATGCCTTCCAGGGTCATAAGCACCCGCAGCAGGGTGGATTTCCCCGAGCCGCTGGGGCCGATGATCGCGACCTTCTCGCCTTCCTCGATTTGCAGATCGAGCCCGTCGAGCACGGTCAGTTCACCGTAGCGTTTGGTCACGCCGGCGAAGCGCACCAAGGGTTGCGCCTGCTCCGGCTGTTGCGGTGTCGGGTTCAGGGTGTCCGTGGAATGCATCGGCGTATTCATCGGGCCAGCTCCATGCGGTTTTCCAGGCGGCGCACGCACCAGGCGAGGCCGAGGCTGAGAATGAGGAAGAACAGGCCGACCATGGTGATCGGCTCGAGATAGCGGAAACTCTCGGAGCCGATGTTCTTGGCCCGCTGCATGATTTCCACCACGGTGATCGCCGACAGTACCGGCGTGTCCTTGAGGATCGAGATCAGGTAGTTGCCCAGCGCCGGCAGCACCGGACGCAGCGCTTGCGGCAGGATCACGTCGCGGTAGGCGGTCCAGGGCTTCATGTTCAGCGCGGTGACGGCTTCCCACTGCGAACGTGGCACCGCATCCAGGCCGGCGCGGTACACCTCGGCGGTGTAGCAGGCGTAATGCAGGGCAATGCCGATGATGCCCGCCTGCATCGCGCTGAGGTTGAGACCGTAGTTGGGGAACACGTAGAACAGGAAGTACACCTGGATCAGCAGCGGTGTGCTGCGGATGAACTCGATCAGCCCGGTGATCGGCCAGGATAGCCAGCGCAGGCGGCTGCGGCGGCCAATGGCGAGGAACAGGCCGAGCACCACGGCGATGGCGAAACCGGCCAGGGCGATGCCGATGGTGGTCAGCGAGGCATCCAGCAGGCGCGGCAGGATTTCGCGGGCGAACTGCCAGTCGAAGAAGTTCATGACAGGCCTCCGCGCATCCGTCCGCGGGCCAGCCGGCGCTCCAGCTGGCGCATGCCGAAGTTGATCGCCTGGGCCAGGACGAAGTAGATCACCAGTGCCAGGCCGAAGATCTCCAGGGTCATCAGCGTCGCCTGATCCAGCTGGCGGGCACGGAAGGCGAGATCCGACAGGGTGATCAGCGATACCAGCGAGGTGTTCTTCAGCAACTCGATCAGCAGGTTGGTGCCGGGCGGAATTGCTGCGAGCAATGCCTGCGGCAGGATGATCCGGCGCATGCGCGTCAGCGGCGTCATGTTCAGCGCCTGACAGGCTTCGTGCTGGCCGCGATGCACCGAGCGGATCGCGCCCCGCAGCACCTCGGCGCCGTAGGCACCGATGTTCAGGCCCAGCCCGATCACGGCCACGGTGAAGGCACTCATCTCGACATTGAACGGTGGCAGCGGCAGCACGAAGTACAGCCAGAACAGCTGCACCAGCAGCGACGAGCCGCGGAAGACCTCGATATAGGTGATGGCCAGCCAGCGCAATGGCGCCACTGGCGAGAGCCGGGCCAGTGCGGCGATCAGCGCACAGGCGATGGCCAGCAGGGAGCCGAAGAAAGTCACCTTCACGGTGATCCAGGCACCCTGCAGCAGCAGAGGAAGCAGTTCGATCATGATGGCGCTATCCGGTTTCCGGAGCGCTGAGCGAGGCTGCGCAAACAGCGGCGCAGCCTTGATCAGCGTTCACAGGCGGGACAGCGGGTCGACAGCGCCAACCAGCCGTCCCGACAGGCTTCAGGCGCCGCAGAGTTCGGCGGCAGTCTTGTCGGTGATGTTGGAGCGATCGAAGCCGAACGGCTCGATGGTCTTCAGATGCTCCTCGCTGCCCAGCCACTGCTTGAGCTCGGCATTGACCGCATCACGTAGCGCCTTGTCCTGCGGACGGAAGGCCAGCGCACCGTAGCCGGCACGGGACGGGTCGTCCTTGAAGTCGGCGATGGCCTCGACATCGTCACCGGCCTTGTCGGCCAGCCCCTTCATGGTCAGCTGGGTGCCGATGGCGGCGTCGGCGCGACCGCTGCGTACGGCCTGCAGCTGCGAGGTGGTATCCGGGACCTGCAGGATCTGCGAATCCTTGATGCCGGCCTTGCGCGCATAACCGAGGTTCACCGTGCCGGACATGATGGCGATCTTCACGTCGGGGTTGTTGGCGATGTCCTCGTAGCTGCGCAGGTTCTTCGGGTTGCCTTCGGCTACCAGCAGGGTGTCGAGCAGGCGGTAATGCGGATCGGTGAACAGCACCTGCTTGCAGCGCTCGGGGGTGATGTACATGCCGGCGGCGATGAGGTCGAAGCGCCCGGCGCGCAGGCCGGGGATCAGCGAGCCCCACTCGGTGAGCACCGGTTTGATGGTGTCGATCTGCATGCGCTCGAACACCTTGCGCACGATCTCCGGTGATTCGCCGGTGACGCTGCCGTCGAGGGCGGTGTAGGCGAAGGGGGTTTCGTTGGCGTATCCAATGCGGACGCTGCTGCTGTCCTTGATCTCTTCCAGGGTATCGGCCTGGGTCAGGCTGCCGAAGCTGATGCTGGCCAGAGCGGTACAACCGATCAGCAGCCGGCGAGTGAGTGTCGGGATGGTGGTGTTCCTCATGGGAGATTCTCCTGTTCCTTGTAGAGACCCGAGGAATCGGATCGTTGTGTTTTTTAGGAGGGATATCGCGCACTTGGTTGGTTGATGGGCTTTATGACGACAACAAGGTTCAAAAGGTTCGGCGGCAATAGTCTTAAGTAATTGATGTGCAGCGCGAGATTGATCCTTGACGATGCCAAACGGAGGGTACAAAAGCTCGGCATAAAAGGGAAATCGGTGGCCATTTGAGGTGAATGGATGCGATAGCGATGAATCCTGCAGATCTGCAGAGATGCGCAGCGATTCAGGGGCTCACGCTGAAAGCAGCGCTTGTCGATTGATAAAACGAAACGACCCGCCAGAGGCGGGTCGTTACATGCGGGCAGTGGCGTGGGTCTCAGGCGCCTAGAAGAAGGTCAGACCGGCCTGGAACAGGCGCTCCACATCGCGGATGTGCTTCTTGTCCACCAGGAACAGGATCACGTGATCGCCTGACTCGATCACCGTGTTGTCGTGGGCGATCAGCACCTCTTCGTCACGGATGACCGCGCCGATGGTGGCCCCTGGCGGCAACGCGATCTGGCTGATCATGCGCCCGACCACCTTGCTCGACCGTGAGTCGCCGTGGGCGATCACCTCGATCGCCTCGGCGGCACCGCGACGCAGCGAGTGAGCGCTGACGATGTCGCCGCGGCGCACGTGAGTGAGCAGTGTGCCGATGGTTGCCAACTGCGGGCTGATGGCGATATCGATCTCGCCACCTTGCACCAGGTCGACGTAAGCGGTGTTGTTGATGATGCACATGACCTTGCGGGCGCCAAGGCGCTTGGCCAGCAGCGACGACATGATGTTGGCTTCGTCGTCGTTGGTCAGCGCGAGGAACACGTCGGCATCATTGATGTTCTCTTCCACCAGCAGGTCGCGGTCCGAAGCGCTGCCCTGCAGGATTACCGTGCTGTCGAGGGTTTCCGACAGGTAGCGACAGCGCGCTGGGCTCATCTCGATGATCTTCACCTGGTAGCGGCTTTCGATAGCTTCGGCCAGGCGCTCGCCGATGTGGCCGCCACCGGCGATGACGATGCGCTTGTAGTTCTCGTCGAGGCGCCGCATCTCGCTCATCACCGCGCGGATATGGCCCTTGGCGGCGATGAAGAACACCTCGTCGTCCGCCTCGATCACCGTATCGCCCTGCGGCAGGATCGCGTGGTTGCGGCGAAAGATGGCCGCCACCCGCGTATCGACGTTGGGCATATGGCGCCGGATCTGGCGCAGTTCCTGTCCGACCAGCGGACCGCCGTAGTAGGCGCGTACGGCCACTAGCTGGGCCTTGCCGCCGGCGAAGTCGATGACCTGCAGCGAACCGGGATGCTCGATCAGCCGCTTGATGTAGTTGGTCACCACCTGTTCCGGGCTGATCAGCACGTCCACCGGGATGGCCTCGTTGTTGAACAGGCCGGCGTGCACCAGGTAGGCCGACTCGCGCACCCGGGCGATCTTGGTCGGCGTGTGAAACAGGGTATAGGCGACCTGGCAGGCGACCATGTTGGTCTCGTCGCTGTTGGTCACCGCCACCAGCATGTCGGCGTCATCCGCGCCGGCCTGACGCAGTACCGTGGGGAACGAACCGCGGCCGTGGATGGTGCGGATGTCCAGGCGGTCGCCGAGATCGCGCAGGCGATCACCGTCGGTGTCCACTACGGTGATGTCGTTGGCCTCGCTGGCCAGGTGCTCGGCGAGGGTGCCGCCGACCTGGCCGGCTCCGAGAATGATGATCTTCAAGCGATCGCTCCTGAAAAGCGGCTGGTGCGCGGCTTACCGGCGTCCAGCCCGGCCCCGTTACGAATTGACGTCGCGCGGCTGCGCGGCAATCTTGATCAGCTTGGCATAGTAGAAGCCGTCGTGGCCGTTCAGCTGCGGTAACAACTGGCGACCGTGAGCCTGCGCCAGGCCGAAGCTGTTCGGCAGGTCGAGTTCGCGCGCACCGGGGGTGCGTTCGAGGAACGCGCCAATCACCTCGCGGTTCTCCGTGGGGAGCACCGAGCAGGTGGCGTAGAGCAGAATGCCGCCGACCGCGAGCGTTGGCCACAGCGCGTCGAGCATCGCGCCCTGCAACGCCGCAAGCGGTGCAATGTCCTCGGCCTGGCGAGTCAGCTTGATGTCCGGGTGGCGCCGGATCACACCGGTGGCCGAGCAGGGCGCATCAAGCAGGATGCGCTGAAACGGCTGGCCGTCCCACCAGCGCTCGGTGGCACGCGCGTCATCGGCAATCAGTTCGGCGTTCAGTTGCAGTCGATCGAGATTTTCACGCACCCGCAGCAGGCGCTTGGGTTCCAGGTCCAGGGCGATCAGCCCCGCGAGCTGCGGTTCGCGCTCGAGCAGGTGGCAGGTCTTGCCACCTGGGGCACAGCAGGCATCCAGCACACGCTGGCCGGGCGCCAGCTCCAGCAGCGCGGCGGCCAGCTGCGCGGCCTCGTCCTGCACGCTGACGCGCCCTTCGGCAAAACCGGGTAGCTGGTACACATCGCAGGGGCTGGCGAGCCGGATGCCGTCCTCGCTGAACGCGCACGGCTCGGCATCGATTCCGGCGGTCTGCAGTTCGGCAAGATAGGCGTCGCGGCTGGTCTGACGGCGGTTGACCCGCAGCATCATCGGCGGATGCGCGTTGTTCGCCGTGCAGATTGCCTCCCAATGTTCCGGCCAGTGCGCCTTGAGCGCCTTCTGCAGCCAGCGCGGATGGGCGACGCGGATTACCGGGTCGTGCTCCAGCTCGGCCAGCAGCGCCTCGCCTTCGCGCTGAGCGCGCCGTAGCACGGCATTGAGCAGACCCTTGGCCCAAGGCTTCTTCAGCTTGTCGACACAACCGACGGTCTCGCCGATGGCGGCATGGGCCGGGATGCGGGTATGGAACAGCTGATAAAGGCCAACTAGCAACAACGCCTCGACGTCGCGATCAGCGGCTTTGAATGGCTTCTGCAACAGCTTGTCTGCCAGCCCCGCCAGCCGCGGCTGCCAGCGCGCGGTGCCGAAGGCCAGTTCCTGGGTCAGCCCGCGATCGCGTGCTTCGACCTTGCCGAGCACCTCGGGCAGGCTGCTGCCTAGCGACGCCTTGCCGGAGAGCACCGTGGCCAGCGCTCGCGCTGCCGCCAGACGCGGATTCATTGACCGAGCACCAGGCCGGGGGCGAACTGGTCGCGACGACTGTTGTACAGATCGGCGAAGCTCAGCGGTTTGCCGCCGGGCAGTTGCAAGCGCGTCAGCCGTAGGGCGCCCTCGCCACAAGCGATCGTCAGTCCGTCCTTGTTCGCATCGAGAATCTGCCCCGGCGCGCCCTGCCCTTCGCCCAGGCAGGCACCATGAATCTTCAGCGTTTCACCGTTCAGCATGCTGTGACAGATCGGCCAGGGGTTGAAGGCGCGGACCAGCCGCTCCAGCTCGACCGCCGGGCGTGTCCAGTCGATGCGCGCCTCGTCCTTGCTCAGCTTGTGCGCATAGGTGGCGAGGCTATCGTCCTGCGCTTCGGGCACCAGCGAACCCGCCGCCAGCGCATCGATGGCTTGCACCACCGCCTGCGAGCCGAGCACGGCGAGACGGTCGTGCAGCGTGCCGCCGGTATCGTCAGCGCTGATCGGCGTGCTCACCTTGAGCAGCATCGGCCCGGTGTCCAGACCGGCTTCCATTTGCATCACCGTGACGCCGGATTCGCTGTCGCCGGCTTCGATAGCACGCTGGATCGGTGCGGCACCACGCCAGCGTGGCAGCAGCGAGGCATGGCTGTTGATGCAACCCAGACGCGGCATATCGAGCACTGCTTGCGGCAGGATCAGGCCATAGGCGACCACTACCATCAGATCGGCCTGCAGCGCGGCCAGCTCGGCCTGTGCCGCCGGATCGCGCAGGGTCTGTGGCTGGTACACAGGAATGCCATGCTGCAGAGCAAGCTGCTTGACCGGGCTGGGCGTCAGCTTCTGGCCACGACCGGCGGGTCGGTCTGGTTGGGTGTAGACGGCGATGATCGACTTGCCCGCATCCAGCAGGGCCTGCAGATGCTGGGCGGCGAATTCCGGGGTACCGGCAAAGACAATGCGCATGGAGGTCTCGCTAAGAAAAAGGCCTGCCGCAGCAAGCCTTTCGGGAATCGACGATCAAGCCTGCTGGCGGTGCAGTTTTTCCAGCTTCTTCTTGATCCGGTCGCGCTTGAGGTTGGAGAGGTAATCGACGAACAGCTTGCCGTTGAGGTGATCGCATTCGTGCTGGATGCACACCGCCAGCAGCCCTTCAGCGATCAGTTCGTAGGGTTGGCCATCGCGATCCAGCGCCTTGACCTTGACCCTCTGCGGGCGGTCGACATTCTCGTAGAAACCGGGCACCGACAGACAGCCTTCCTGATACTGGTCCTTCTCGTCGGTAAGCGGCTCGAACTCCGGGTTGATGAAGACCCGCGGCTCGCTCTTGTCCTCGGACAGATCCATCACCACCACGCGCTTGTGCACGTTGACTTGCGTCGCGGCCAAGCCGATTCCGGGAGCCTCGTACATGGTTTCGAACATGTCGTCGATCAGCTGACGGAGGGCGTCGTCGACCACATCCACCGGCTTGGCGATGGTGCGCAGGCGCGGATCGGGAAATTCAAGGATGTTCAGAATGGCCATATGCGTTTGTGATGCACTTATGGAATAAAGTCAAAAGCCGCTGCTAAGATGCCCGGCAGCTTGGAAATCGGCTTCACGCCGCATTCCACAAGGGTTCCGCGGCGCTAGGGCGCTTTACGTGAAGGCACATCATAAAGGGATTCACCACATGAGGAAATCACTACTCGCCCTGCTGCTGGTGGCGGTCGGCGGCATCGCCCAGGCCGCGGTACAGCTGAAGGACGGCCATCCTGAGCGCTATACCGTGGTGAAGGGAGATACCCTGTGGGACATCTCCGGGCGCTTCCTCAAGGAACCCTGGAAATGGCCGGAGCTCTGGCACGCCAACCCGCAGATCGAGAATCCCCATCTGATCTATCCAGGTGACAGCCTGAGCCTCGTCTATATCGACGGTCAGCCGCGTCTGGTGCTCAATCGTGGCGCATCGCGCGGCACCATCAAACTGTCGCCTACCATGCGCACCACGCCGATGGCTGATGCCATTCCGACCATCCCGCTGGAGGCGATCAACAGCTTCCTGCTGAGCAACCGCATCGTCGACAGCGAAGAGCAGTTCAAGGGTGCGCCGTACATCGTCGCCGGCAATGCCGAACGCGTGGTCAGTGGTTCCGGTGATCGCGTCTATGGGCGCGGCAGCTTTGCCGATGGCATGCCGGTTTACGGCATCTTCCGTCAGGGCAAGAGCTACGTCGATCCGGACACCGGCGAATTCCTCGGCATCAACGCCGATGATGTCGGCACGGCCGAAGTTCTCGAGCGCGAAGGCGACATCGCCACCCTGCAACTCACTCGTACCAGTCAGGAAGTCCGCCTGGGCGACCGCCTGTTCGCCAGTGAGGAGCGCTCGGTGAACTCCACCTTCATGCCCAGCGCGCCGGCCGGTCAGGTCGATGGGGTGATTCTCGACGTACCGCGTGGCGTGACCCAGATCGGCCAGTTCGATGTGGTGACTCTCAACAAGGGCACCCGCGACGGTCTGCAGGATGGCAACGTGCTGGCGGTGTACAAGACCGGCGAAACAGTGCGTGATCGGGTCACCGGCGAGAACGTGAAGATTCCGGACGAGCGTTCCGGCCTGCTGATGGTCTTTCGTGCTTACGAAAAGCTGAGCTACGGTCTGGTCCTACAGGCCACCCGCTCGCTGGCTGTACGCGACAAGGTGCGTAACCCGTAAGCCCACAAGCCCCGCGAAATGCGGGGCTTGTTCTATTCCCTGCCGGAAAACCACCGCAAGGATGCGGTGCGCAGAGCCAAGGAGCGCTCGCCCATGCCTGCCATATCGCCTGCCGAACTCGAAGCCCGCCTGCGCCTGCATCTGTTGCCTGAACTGGGCCCGCGGCGGTGGCAGCGTCTGCTCAGCGCCTTCCCTGATGCCAGCTCGGCGCTGAGCGCCCCGGCCGGTGCCTGGCGTGCTCTGGGGCTGCCGGCGAGCTGCGCCGAGCCGCGGCGTAGCGCGGCGATTCGCGAGCGTGCCAGTGCCGCCCTCGCCTGGCTCGAGCAAACCGATCACCACTTGCTGTGCTGGGATGATCCCGGCTATCCGGCGCTGCTGGGCGAGCTGCCGGATGCACCACCGTTGCTGTTCGTCAGTGGTGATCCGGCGTTGCTCGAGCTGCCGCAACTGGCCATGGTCGGTAGCCGTCGCGCGTCCCGTCCCGGGCTGGACAACGCCCAGGCGTTCGCCCGTAGTCTGGCGGGCGGTGGATTCGTGATCACCAGCGGCTTGGCGCTGGGTATCGATGGCGCGGCGCACCAGGGTGCGCTGGATGCGCGGGGCAAGACGATCGCGGTGCTCGGCACCGGCCTGCAGCGGCTTTATCCTCAGCGTCATGTGCGTCTGGCGGCGGCAATCGTCGAGGCTGGCGGCGCTCTGGTATCGGAGCTGCCGTTGGACTGCCCGCCGCAGGCCGGCAACTTTCCGCGCCGCAATCGCATCATCAGCGGGCTGTCGCTCGGCGTGCTGGTGGTCGAGGCGAGCCTCTCCAGTGGCTCGCTGATCACCGCGCGCCTGGCGGCCGAGCAGGGCCGCGAGGTTTATGCCATTCCCGGTTCGATTCACCATCCCGGGGCGCGTGGCTGCCATCAGCTCATCCGCCAAGGTGCAACGCTGGTGGAGAGCGTCGAGGACATTCTCGATGCGCTGCGTGGCTGGCAGCAGCTAGCGCCGGTCGAGGTCACGACGTTGCCGCAGATGGCAACGCATCCCGTGCTGGCGCCGTTGCACGCCGCACCGCTGAGCAGCGAGGCGTTGGCAGCTGCGGTTGGCCTGCCGTTGTCGCAGCTGCTGGCGCAGCTCACCGAGCTGGAGCTGGACGGTCTCGTCGCCAATGAAAACGGCCTGTGGTGCGCGCGTCGACACTGAGCGACAGGTGTTTTTCCGCTGCGCTTGGGTACACTGCCGCGGTCTTTCGTTTGGAGGTCGCCATGATCGGCAGTTGGCGTGTGCAGCAGGTCGCTCGGGTAGTCCGGGCCGGTGGCGTGATCGCCTATCCGACCGAGGCAGTCTGGGGGCTGGGGTGCAATCCGTGGGATGAGGAGGCGGTGCACCGGCTGTTGGCACTCAAGGCGCGGCCGGTGGAGAAAGGCCTGATACTGGTTGCCGACCACATCGACCAGTTCGATTTCCTGCTCGAGGATCTGCCTGAGCGCTGGCTCGACCGCCTGGCGGGTAGCTGGCCGGGGCCGAATACCTGGTTGGTGCCGCATCGCGATCGGCTGCCCTCGTGGATCACCGGGCAGCACGACAGCGTCGCGTTGCGCGTCAGCGATCATCCGCTGGTAGCGCGTCTGTGCGCGCTGACCGGCCCGCTGGTGTCGACCTCGGCCAATCCCGCCGGGCGCCCGGCGGCGCGTTCGCGTCTACGGGTCGAGCAGTATTTCCCCGGCCAGCTGGATGCGGTGCTGAACGGTGCGCTGGGCGGGCGTCGCAATCCCAGCACGATCCGCGATGTACGTAACGGCGAGGTGATACGCCCGGCCTGAACGCGGCGGCGGGACAGGCCCGCCGCCCGGCAGCTTACGGCAGCAGGATGGTCGAACCAGTGGTTTCGCGGCCCGCCAGCTTGCGCTGGGCTTGCGCGGCCTCGCGCAGTGGATAGCGCTGGCCGATTTCGACATGAACCTTGCCGCTGTCGATCATCGCGAACAGCTCATCGGCCATGACCTGCAGCCGTTCCGGGGTGTCGGCGTAGCCGGCAAGGGTCGGGCGGGTGACGAACAGCGAGCCCTTCTGTGCCAGTACGCCGAGATTCACCCCGGCGACGGCGCCGGAGGCATTGCCGAAGCTCACCAGCAACCCGCGCGGGGCGACGCAGTCCAGCGAAATCTCCCAGGTGTCCTTGCCCACCGAGTCGTAGACCACCGGGCACTTGCGCCCATCGGTCAGCTCGAGCACGCGTTGCACCACGTCCTCGCCGCTGCGATCGATGGTCGCCCAGGCACCCAGCGCCCTGGCGCGCTCGGCCTTGGCTGCCGAACCGACCACACCGATCAGTTTGACGTCGAGTGCCTTGGCCCACTGGCAGGCGATCGAGCCGACACCGCCAGCGGCGGCATGGAAAAGCACCGTATCGCCAGCCTGCAACGGATGGATCTGGCGTAGCAGATACTGGGTGGTGAGGCCCTTGAGCATCACAGCGGCGGCCTGCTCGAAGCTGATCGAGTCGGGCAGGCGAACCAGATGGCGTGCCGGCAATGTGTGATGTTCGGCGTAGGCGCCCAGCGGGCCGGTGGCATAGGCAACACGGTCGCCGGGCTGCAGGCCCCTCACGCCCTCGCCTACGGCCTCGACCACTCCGGCGCCTTCACTGCCCAGCCCGGAGGGCAGGCTCGGCGGCACATACAGGCCGCTGCGGAAATAGGTGTCGATGAAGTTCAGGCCGACGGCGTGATTGCGTACGCGGACCTCGCCGGCAGCCGGTTCGCCGGCTGGAACGTCGACCAGTTCGAGAACCTCGGGACCACCGTGCTGGCGAAATTGAATGCGCTGTGACATGTCGGGCTCCTGCTGGTACGGAAAAGAGGCCTATCGAACCCGCCGCGCCTGCTTTAGTCAATCGGGCAGATGTTATGCTTGCCGGCCCGACTCCGCCCCGGCACCCTGCCCGGCTCTGCCGCGCGATGTGCCGTTATTCGCAAGGTGTTTCGTGAACGACAGAACCGAAGCCGTCAAAGCCTATCTGCTCTCGCTGCAGGATCGCATTTGCGCCGCGCTGGAAGCCGAAGACAGCAGCACCCGCTTCGTCGAGGATGCCTGGACTCGGCCCGGTGGCGGTGGCGGTCGGACGCGGGTCATCGAGAATGGCGCGCTGATCGAGAAAGGTGGCGTCAACTTCTCCCATGTCTACGGCGCCGGACTGCCACCGTCGGCCAGCGCCCATCGGCCGGAGCTGGCCGGGCGCAGCTTCCAGGCGCTTGGCGTGTCGCTGGTAATCCACCCGGAGAACCCCCATGTACCGACCTCGCATGCCAACGTGCGCTTCTTCATCGCCGAGAAGGAAGGCGAGGAGCCGGTTTGGTGGTTCGGCGGCGGTTTCGACCTGACGCCCTACTACGGCGTCGAGGAAGACTGCGTGCACTGGCATCGGGTCGCCCGGGATGCGTGCGCGCCCTTCGGCACGGACGTCTACCCGCGCTACAAGGAATGGTGTGACCGCTATTTCTACATCAAGCACCGTAGCGAGCCGCGCGGCGTCGGCGGGCTGTTCTTCGACGACCTCAACCAGTGGGACTTCGATACCTGCTTCGCCTTCATGCGTGCGGTCGGCGACGCCTACCTGGAGGCCTACCTGCCGATCGTGCAGAAGCGCAAGAACACACCCTACGGCGAGCACGAGCGCAACTTCCAGGCTCTGCGTCGCGGTCGCTATGTCGAGTACAACCTGGTCTACGACCGCGGCACGCTATTCGGCCTGCAGTCGGGCGGGCGTACCGAATCGATCCTGATGTCGTTGCCTCCGCTGGTGCGCTGGGGCTACGACAAGCACCCGCAGCCGGGCACGCCGGAGGCGCGCCTGACCGAGTATTTCCTGCAGGAACGCGACTGGCTCGCCGAGCAGCCCTGAGGTTCGGCAGCGACCCCAAGAACAGCGCTGCATGCGCAGAGAGACGGAAGATTCATGGACCGCTACGGCGTTTTCGGCAACCCCATCGGCCACAGCAAATCCCCGCAGATTCACCGGCAGTTCGCCGCACAGACCGGCCAGGCGCTGAGCTACGAGCCATTGCTGGCGCCTTTGGAGGATTTCCCCGGCTTTGCCCGCAGGTTCTTCCACGAAGGGCTGGGCGCCAACGTCACCGTGCCGTTCAAGGAACAGGCCTACCGCCTGGCCGACCAACTGACCGAGCGTGCCCGGCGCGCCGGGGCGGTGAATACCCTGAAGAAGCTCGCCGACGGCAGCCTGCTGGGCGACAACACTGATGGCGTCGGGCTGGTCAGTGACCTGCACAATGCAGGGGTCGCCCTGGCCGGCAAGCGCGTGCTGCTCCTCGGTGCCGGTGGCGCGGTGCGCGGGGTGCTCGAACCGTTGCTGGCGCAGCGTCCGTTGGCCCTGGTGATCGCCAACCGCACCTTGAGCAAGGCTGAGCAGTTGGCCGCGGAGTTTGCCGAGCTCGGCCCGGTCACTGCCAGTGCGTTTGCCGACCTGCAGGCGCCGGTCGACGTGATCATCAACGGCACTTCGGCCAGCCTGGCCGGTGATGTGCCGCCGCTCGCCGACAGCCTGATCATTCCCGGACAGACTTTCTGCTACGACATGATGTACAGCGCCGCGCCGACTGCTTTCTGCCAATGGGCGGCCGCGCGTGGCGCGCCGGTGCGCGACGGCCTGGGCATGCTGGTGGAGCAGGCGGCTGCGGCATTCGAGCTGTGGCGCGGCGTGCGCCCGGTCACGGCGCCGGTGCTCGCCGACTTGCGGCGCCAGCTGACCGCCGGCTGAACCGCTCAGGCGCGAAAGTGGATGCGCTGATGGATGTGTTGCGGTTGCTCCAGCTCATCGACGATACCCGCGGCGATGCGCTGCAGCTGTCGATGCGGATTGCTTTCACCCTGCCCGGCCGCGCTGGCGAGCGTCTCGATACTGACCGGCGCATCGGCTGTGGCCGGCGTATCCACCAGCGTCCAGCGCAGTGGATGTGTGGCCAGACGATGCAAAGCCGCCGCCACCTCCGGCTGCTCTTCGATGGCCGGGAAATCGGCAATCAGCAGCAGGCGGTTCACCTGCACCCGTTTCAATCCGAGCAGCAACGCGTCCACCACTTGGTGACAATCCGCTGCTGCCGTCAGCGGTGAGGCGTCGAGCAGACAGATCACCGCATCCATCCCGGCGACGCTTTGGCTGACATGCACCGGATCGAACAGATCGCCCGGCTTGGTACGCAGACCCGGTCGCGCAGCGATCGAATTGAGATCGTCGAGCAGTGCGACCGCTTCGTGCTGGCGACTCAGCAGCTCCACCAGCAGCGCATGGCCGAGGTTCGAGTGCGCGCCATACAGCGCGAACTTCAGCCTGGGCGTTTCGGCGTTGAGCATGCAGTAGGTTCTCGCGCTAGCGTCGGGTGATCAGATAGCCGATCAGCGCACAGGCGCCCGCGGCCAGGGCCACCGTGGTCCAGGGGTGCTCGCGGGCGCAGTCCTTGGCCATCCGTCCGGCGTCACGGGTCCGGCGTGAGAGGTCTGCGTAATGATCGTCCCAATGCGCGTCATGCCAGAGCGATTCGGCGCGTGAGCGCAGATTGTGCAGGCCGTGCCGCGATTCGCGACTGGCGTCCCGCTTGAGTTCGTCGAGGGCCCGCATGAGCGTGTCGATCTCATGCTGGACTTCGGCACGGGTGGTGGGCGTGTGGCTGAAACGCGACATGGTGAAGCCTCCCCTGTGATCAATGTGAGAGTTTGACCCTGAATTGGCTGGAAGGTGCGATTCGTCACGGTGAGACGGCGCGTCGGCGCGGGGAGCGCTACGCTGAAAATGTGGGTTGTGGTCGGCAAGTCGGCCGAGACCTGGGAAGTGCCTTGCGCAGCCGCATGCGGGAGCTGCGATGCGTCTGCGCCGGGCTTATACTGCGCGCCGCGTCTGTCGTTGCGGCGCGTCCCGTTTCAGCATTTTTGGGTGAAGTCCGTGAAGCTACGTCATGCGTTCCTGGGACTGCTGCTGGCATGCAGCAGCGTCGTATCGGCCACGGTGGCCACCGCTGCGGCGAAGGCCCAGCAGGAACTGGCGTCTGGCAGCGCGCTGCTGGTCGATCTGCAGACCAATGAGGTGCTGTATTCCAGCAATCCTGATCTGGTGGTGCCGATCGCCTCGGTGACCAAGCTGATGACGGCGATGGTGACACTGGACGCCAAACTGCCGCTGGACCAGATGCTGCCAGTGACCATCCGCGAAACTGCAGAAATGCGCGGGGTGTATTCACGCGTGCGCCTCGGCAGCGAGATCAGCCGCCGCAACATGCTGCTGCTAACCCTGATGTCCTCGGAGAATCGCGCAGCGGCGAGCCTGGCGCATCATTACCCGGGCGGCTACAGCGCCTTCATCCAGGCAATGAACGCCAAGGCGCGCGCGCTGGGGATGAGCAGCACCCGTTACGTCGAGCCCACCGGGCTGTCGGAGCGCAACGTGTCCAGCGCCAATGATCTGGTCAAGCTGATCCGCGCCAGCCAGCGCTATCCGCTGATCGAGCAGTTCAGCACCACCCGCGAGAAGACCGTAGCGTTCCGCAAGCCGGGCTACACCCTTGGCTTTCGCAACACCAACGCGCTGGTGCGCAAACCCAACTGGGACATCCAGCTGACCAAGACCGGCTTCACCAACGCCGCCGGCCACTGCTTGGTGATGCGCACCACCATGAACCGGCGTCCGGTGGCTTTCGTGGTGCTGGACGCCTTCGGCAAATACACCCACATGGCCGATGCCAACCGACTGAAGAAGTGGGTCGAGACCGGCACCATCACCCCGGTTCCGGCGGCAGCGCTGGCCTACAAGAAGCAGAAGATGGCGCAGCGTCAGCAGCTGTTGCAGGCCGCGCAGTAACCGTCAGCGTTTCATCGGGATAAAAAACGCCGCATCACGCGGCGTTTTTTGTTGAGGCGTGATTCAGACAGCGCCAAGCCGCTGGATCGACAGGAAGAACACCAGCAGCACGCTGTTGATCGCCCAGGCGGCAGTGAGCAGGCGCGCCATGTCGCCGTAGAGCTTGTCGCGCACATTGTCCGCGCAGAGCCAGATCTCGGTGATGATCCACGCCGTATAGCCGAGAATCAGCCCGAACATCATCAGATTGGTGGCCAGTGAGGCGCCGTTGAAATAGCCGAACAGCGCCATGCCCCAGAGAATATGGCTGGGAATCACGCCGTAGAGCCAGAACACTACGCCCAAGGGACGTTTGATCAGCAGGGAAGCCAGCGGAGAAGTGGGTTTCATGGCTGCAATCCTTGTTCTAGAGGACTTGATCGTCAAACACGGAGCCGCGGATGACGTCGGCGGGCGACTGCGAAAGCGCCTCGCGCTTGAATTCACTCTAGTTCGACACCGAGTGCGTCGCAATGTCGCACCCGGTGATGCGCTGCGCAGCCGGTTCTTGAGTTTGCGCAATTTCACTTATTGATATTAATTCTTAAGATCACCCACCTTTCTCACCCGGACTCCTCAATGCGTAGGCGCCGTTCGACAGCCTGGATCGCCTGCCTGGCCATGCTCCTGCATGTGCTGGCGATGCCGCTTGCCGGCAGCCTGTCGGCCGAGACCAAGCGGTTGCTTGGCTGGGGCGGGTACTGTCCGCTGGCGCAGCAGCTCGAACATGCCGGCCATGCGCAGGTCACTGCCGACCAGGAAGATTCCGCCCCGGCCGCCCATCACGCCGGTATGCCGCAATGCTGCTGTGGCGCCGGATTCGCCGGATTCGCCGCACTGCCCAGCGCCGTCCCGCCGCTGCCCGACCCGCGTGCCCGCCTGCTGGCACGCCTGCCTGCGGAACCCGCACTGCTTCCTGCACCGCGTCATCAATGGCCGGCGCTCAACCCGCGCGCCTCCCCCACCGCCTGAAGCGGGCCGACCGGCCCTTTCGATATCTCACCGTACCGGCATCGCGGCCATGGCTGCGCGCCCCGTAGCCGATCACCCGGCATTCGCCCTGCCGGGACACGAATCGCTTCAAGGAAAAATCATCGATGACCTTTCACCTGCGCGCCAAGCGCCGCTCCACCCTGCCCTGCGTGCTGGCCGGCTCGGCCCTGCTGACGCTCTGTACAACGGCGAACGCCGACAACCGCGCCGATTCCGCCCTGAGCCTGGGCACCACCACCGTCACCGCCGACAGCAGCGGCCCGCTGCAGACCAGCAGCGTCATCAGCTCGGTCGACCTGCTCGGCGGCGACATTCTCGAACAGCAGCCGGTGCTCTACAGCTGGGAGCTGTTCCGCCGCGCGCCGGGGGTGATGCTCACCGAATTCGGCCAGGGCACGACCTCGGGCAAGCTGTCGTTCCGCGGCTTCAACGGCGAGGGCGAGGTCAACGCGGTCAAGCTGCTGATCGACGGCATTCCGAGCAACAGCAACGACGGCAACATGCCCTACCTGGACATGCTGTTCCCGCTGGAAATCGACGGCATCGAGGTGGTGCGCGGCACCAACGACCCGCGCTATGGCCTGTACAACATCGCCGGCAACGTCACCGTGCATTCACGCACCGGTGGCGATTACGGCAAGGCGCGGCTGCGCTACGGCAGTTACGACACCCAGGAGCTGCAGGTGGCCAAGGGCATCGAGGGCAGCAACTGGACGCAGAATTACTTCATCGGCCAGCAGAAGAGCGGCGGCTATCGCGATCACGCCGATGCCGAGCGCACCAGCCTGTCCGGCAAGTGGTTCTACCAGCCGGACTCCGCTGCCTGGCGCCTGGGCCTGATCGCCCGCCACTACGAGGCCGATGCCAACGAGCCGGGCTACCTGTCACGCGAGGATGCGCGCCATTCGCCGCGCGAGTCCTACGCGCTGTCGGCAACCGACATGGGCGAGCGCGAAATGAACCAGCTCAGCCTGCATCTGGACAGCGAGCTGGCCGCCGATCTGTCGTGGGCCACCAAGGTCTGGCTCAACACCCTCGATGACGACCGCTGGGTGCGTTTCTCGCAATCGGCGCCGCAGCAGCAGCGCACCACCGAGGAGCGCCACTACGGCGCGCGCAGTTCGCTGACCTACCGCCCGGAGGTGGCCTGGCTATACGACTTCTCCCTCGAAGGCGGGCTCGATACCGAGCAGCAGCGCAACCGCAGCGAGCGTTACACCAGCGTTGAGCGCGAGCCGGTGGCGCAGACCCGCGACCAGCGCTTCGACTACGACAGCTACGGTGCATACCTGCAGGCGGTGATCCAGCCGGTGGAGTCGCTGAAGATCATCCCGGCCTTTCGCGTCGATCGCATCGAGGGTGACTACACCGACGAGCTGGCCGGCAACGACTATTCGATCAACGACTACGGCACCATCGAGCAGCCGAAGATCAGCCTGGTGTACACCCCGGTGCAGCAGCTCAGCCTGTACGGCAACTGGGGTCGGACCTTCCAGATCGGCACCGGCGCCGCGGCCTACAAGGTGCCGCCGCGCACTACCGACCTGTCGCCGTCGATCAACGACGGCTGGGAAACCGGCCTCAAGTTCAACCCGACGCCCTGGCTCGACGGTCGCATCGCCTACTGGGAGCAGGTGGCCTCCGACGAGGTGCGCCGCCGGCTCAACGACCCCAGCGGCGAATCGGAAAACCTCGGCCAGACGCGGCGCTGGGGTTACGACGCGCAGCTCAACCTCTACCCGAGCGCGGAGCTGAGCCTGTGGCTGGCGCACTCCTGGCAGTTCTCCGAGATCGAGAAGGCCGACCCGAGCCTGCCGGCCAGCCAGGGCCAGGAGATCGACCACGTGCCGCAGCGCCTGTATTCGGCCGGCAGCACCTACCAGGCGACGCCGGACCTGCAGCTCAGCGCCTGGCTCAACGGCCAGACCGACTACTACCTCGAGCGCGAGAATACCCAGGGCACCTACGGCGGCTATGTGCTGTTCAACCTCGGCGCCAGCTACCAGCTGACCGAGCAGTTGGCGGTCGACCTGCAGCTGAAGAACCTCACCGACCGCTACTACGAGTACGTCTGGTACGACGGTGTGCAGTCGCTGCATGCGCCGGGTGACGGTCGCGCGCTGTACGCCGCCGTGACCCTGGACTTCTGAGCGGCATGAAGCGCTACCTGTTCCTGGCGCACCGCTGGCTCGGCATCGTCCTCGGCGTGTTCGTGCTGCTGTGGATCATCAGCGGCGCGGTAATGCTCTACGTCGGCTATCCCAAGCTGACCAGCGGCGAGCACCTGGCGCGGCTGGCACCGCTGGCCGGCGATTGCTGCGTCGCGCCTGGGGTGGCGCTGGCGGCCGCGGGCGCGCGCCCGGTGAGCCGTCTGCGCCTGACCAGCGCCGGTGGCTCGCCGCGTTACCTGGTCGACTATGGCGAGGGTCCGCTGGTCGCGGTCGATGCACGGAGCGGCCGGCGCATCGAGCGGATCGGTCCGGGCGAGGCGCTGGCCAGCGCGCGGCAATTCGCCGGCGGCGCCGCGGTTCGTCTCGTCGACCTGATCGAGGAAGACGCCTGGACGCGCAACCACGCGCTGGCGCGCGAACGGCCGCTGTACCGCGTGCAGAGTGCCGACGCCGAAGGCCGTCTGCTCTACGTCTCCAGCCATACCGGGCTGGTGGTGCGCGATGCGTCCACGCGGGAACGTGCCTGGAACTATCTGGGCGCCTGGCTGCACTGGCTGTATCCGCTGCGCGAGCTGCTGCCCAAGGCCGCCTGGGCTGTGGCGCTGGTCCACGGCGCGCTGCTGGCGGGACTGATGGTGCTGCTGGGCCTGCTCATCGGTCTGCTGCGCTGGCGCTTCGCCGGTCGCTACCGCAACGGTTCGCGCTCGCCCTACCCGAGCGGCGCCGGGCGTCTGCATCATGTCGGCGGCTTGCTGGGTGGCGGTGTGCTGCTGGTCTGGCTGGTCAGTGGCCTGCTGTCGATGGAGCCCTGGGGGCTGTTCGTCAGCCGCTCGACCATCGATGTCGAGGCGCTGCACGGCACGCTGCGCCCGCAGGTGCTGGGCGACAACCTGCCGGGCGCGCTGCGTCAGTTGCGTCGGGCCGGTATCGAGCCGGTCGAACTGCAATGGCGGATGCTGGGAGGCGAGGCCTACCTGACGGGCATCGATGCCCGGGGCGAGACCCGCATCCTGTCCGCTGCTGGCGGGCCGCCACTGGCGCGTCTGGATCAGGCGGTGCTGGAGCGCAGTATCCGGCGAGCCTGGCCCGCTCAGCGACCGCAGTTCGACTGGCTGGCGCGCGAGGATTTCCACTACTACGCGCGCAGCGAACCCAGCCTCTACAGTGACCTGCCGCGCCGCCTGCCGGTGCTGCGCGTGCGCTTCGACGATCCGGCGGCGACCTGGCTGCACATCGATCCCTACAGCGGCGCCGTCCTTGAACAGCTCGACGAACGTCGGCGCGCGGTGCGCTGGCTGTTCAAGCTGCTGCACAGCTGGGACTGGCCGCCGTTGCTACGCCATGCCGGGCTGCGTGACGGCCTGCTGCTGGCGCTCAGCGCCGGGGTACTGCTGATTGCCGCCACGGGCGTGATACTGGGCTGGCGGCGACTCAGGCGCCGATCACGGCAGAGGGCCGTCGCCGCAAAGACAAGCGGGACCGGCGCGCGGTTGCCAGCGCGCTAATGCGAGGCTGCCAGGTCGGTCAGGCGGCCTCGCTCGGCTGGGCGCAAGGCGACCGGCGATCTGGCGCCCTTCGCGTGGCTACGGCATGTCGCTATAGTGCCGCCGCCCCACCCCGAGGACGTCGCGTGTTCGTTACCCTTCCCCTGCGTCTTTACCTGCTCGCCGCCCTGCTGCTCGGCAGTGCTTCGGTCCAGGCGCAGGCCAGCTGCGCCGTCGGCCAGCAGCCGATCTGTCTGGCCGGTAGCTGCATCTGTGTGCCCGGTTCGTCGGCGGATGCCCGTGCCGTGTACGACCGCGTGCAGCAGATGAGCGCGGTCGCCCTGCAGGGCTGGATCGAGCAGTCGCGCGACCAGCTGATCGCCGCCGGTGCCGAGCCGATCCCGCTGCACCTGCGCCTGCAGCTGGAACCCTACTTCGATCTCGCCGTGCTGGAGACGGCACGCTTTCGCGTCGGCGACCAGGTCGCGCTGGATGCTGGCAACGCCCTGCTGCGCAATCCGGACGTCAACGCCGTCACCCTGATCGACGTCATCGTCTTCCGCCGGCCGGCGGACGCGCAGCACAACGTCGCGCTGTGGGCCCATGAGCTCAAGCACGTCGAACAGTATCTGGAATGGGGCGTTGCCGAATTCGCGCGGCGCTACACGCTGGATCACCGCGCGGTTGAAAGCCCGGCCTACGCGCTGGAGCGGGAAGTGGAAAAGGCCCTGGGCGAAGCCGCCGCCACGGCAGCGCCCTGAACCTGTCGGCTGACGGTCAGCCTTCCAGCACCGCATCCACCAGCGCCTTGGCCTCGGCCTGGATGCGCTTGAGGTGCGCCTCGCCGTCGAAGCTCTCGGCGTAGATCTTGTACACGTCCTCGGTGCCGGACGGCCGTGCGGCGAACCAGCCGTTTTCCGTCTCGACCTTCAGCCCGCCGATGGCCGCGCCATTGCCCGGTGCCTCGGTGAGGATGCGGGTGATCGGCTGGCCGGCCAGCTCCTTGGCGCTGACCTGCGACGCGGAGAGCTTGCCCAGGCGCGTCTTCTGCTCGCGGTTGGCGGCAGCATCGATGCGCTGGTACACCGGGGCGCCGAAGCGGTCGGTCAGCGCCTGGTAGCGTTCGCTCGGGTCCTGGCCGGTCACCGCGGTGATCTCTGCGGCGAGCAGGCCGAGGATCAGCCCGTCCTTGTCGGTGGACCAGGCGTTGCCGTTCAGGTCGAGGAACGAGGCACCGGCCGATTCCTCGCCGCCGAAGCCCAGGCTGCCGTCCATCAGGCCGTCGACGAACCATTTGAAACCCACCGGTACCTCCACCAGCCGCCGACCGATGCCGGCGGCGACGCGGTCGATCATCGACGAGGACACCAGCGTCTTGCCGATGCCGGCCTCGGCGCTCCAGCCCGGGCGGTGGGTGAACAGGTATTCGATGGCCACCGCCAGGTAATGGTTGGGGTTCATCAGGCCGCCGGAGCGGGTGACGATGCCGTGGCGGTCGTGGTCGGTGTCGCAGGCGAAGGACACGTCGAAGCGGTCCTTGTTCTCGATCAGCCCGGCCATGGCGTGCGGCGAGCTGCAGTCCATGCGGATCTTGCCGTCCCAGTCCAGGCGCATGAAGCGGAAGGTCGGGTCGACCACGGTGGACAGCACCTCCAGCGGTAGGCCGAAGCGCTCGGCGATGCGCGGCCAGTAGTGCACACCGGCGCCGCCCAGCGGGTCGACGGCGAACTTCAGCCCGGAATCGCGGATCGCGGCGAGGTCGATCACCTGCTCCAGCCCGCCGACGTAGGCATCGATGAAGTCGAAGCGCTGGGTGGTCGACGCGTTCAGCGCCTGGCGGTAATCCATGCGCTTGACGCCGTCGAGCCCGGCGACCAGCAGCACATTGGCGCGCTCCTGAATCCACTTGGTCACGCCGGTATCGGCCGGCCCGCCGTTGCTGGGGTTGTACTTGAAGCCGCCATCGCCCGGCGGGTTGTGCGACGGGGTGATGACGATGCCATCGGCCAGCCCGCTGGTGCGGCCGCGGTTGTAGCTGAGGATCGCGTTGGAGATCGCCGGGGTCGGCGTATAGCCTGGCTCGCCGTTGGTTTCCGCGCAGCCGGCGTCGATGCGCGTCTGGATGCCGTTGGCCGCCAGCACTTCCAGCGCGGAGATGAACGCCGGTTCGGACAGTGCGTGGGTGTCCATGCCCATGAACAGCGGGCCGTCGATGCCCTCCTGGCGGCGGTAGTCGCAGATCGCCTGGGTGGTGGCGAGGATGTGCCACTCGTTGAAGCTGCCCTTGAGCGACGTACCGCGGTGCCCCGAGGTGCCGAACGCCACCTGCTGCGCCGGGTCGGCCGGGTCTGGGCGGTCGCTGTAGTAGCGCGCCACCAGGCGCGGTAGGTGGGTGAGGGTATGCGGGTCGGGCAGGCATCCGGCGTTGGGGGCGAGGCTCATCGGTGGGTCCTGTGGAGAAGTAAGGCGATGCGCCGAACCATGCGGCGGCGCGAAGCGAATGAAACGCCACTATGCGGCGTTTATCCAGAGCTAAGACCGCAGCGACGGTGGCGGTTCCCTGATCGCCGTGCGCCGCGCCGCTGCGCTTCAGCCGAACGCGCTCGTCGCCCCGCCGGAACCTGCACCCGGGCGGCCTTTCTTCTGTTTGTTGGCCGGCAACTCCCCGGCCCGCCACCCGGAGGTTCAGCCATGAACGTCGACGAACGCATCCGCCAGCGCGCCTACGAGATATGGCAAGCCGAAGACCAGCCGGAAGGCCAGGAAACCGAGCATTGGCAACAAGCCCGCGAGGACATCGAACCCTTCTACAAGGAAGGCAACGCCGAGGCCGGCAGTATCGAAAGCAGTGTGGCCATTCCCATGCCGAAATCGGATAACACGCATTAACCATACAGGCCGGGCGGCGAGGGCGCGGCACGCGTCGTCCCGCCCGAATCTGTTGCGACGTTCTCAGCCTTCCCATTCTCTGCCCCGACGCGCTGGAGCCTGTCGAGGCGCGCTGCTAGAGTGCCGCCGCTTGCCAACCAATGGCTGACAGGACGTCTGCCCAGCCGCCGCACAGGATGCTCGAATGAAAAAGCTCGCACTCGCCGTAGCCGTACCCCTGGCTCTTTTCGGCGCCGCCACCTTCTACACCAGCACCCAGGTCGAAGCGATCGCCCGTGATGCCGTCAACCAGGCCAATCTCCAGCTGCGCGAAATGAGTGTCGGCGCCGGTGCCGATGTCAGCCTCACCCTGCTCAGCTTCGAGCGCGGCCTGCTGTCCAGCGCCGCGCGCTACCAGATCGACTTCAACATCCCGGATGACGAAGGCAACGACCGCCAGTTCTCCCTGCTGCTGAATGATCGCCTCGAACACGGCCCGTTCCCCGTCTCGCGCCTGGCCCGTGGCCAGCTGATGCCGGTCGCCGCGCAAAGCCACTTCGAACTCGAACGCACGCCGCTGACGCAGAAACTGTTCGATGCCGCTTCCGGCGAAGTGCCGCTGGTGGGTGACGTCACCATCGGTTACGACGGCGGCCAGGCCGGCGATCTGCGCACGGCTGCGCTGAATCTCGAAGACGAAGACGGCAGCGTGCGCATCGCCCCCGCCAATCTCAACTTCAAGGCAAACAAGGACGGCAGCGACGTACGCCTGGATGGCGAACTGGCTGAAATCGATATCGACACGCAGCGCAGCGACAGTGGCCAGCCGGTACAGGTGAGCCTGCGCGGCATCGGCCTGAGCGCCGACAAGCAGGATTACGACGCCGGTTTCGGCTTCGGCCCGTCCGCCATCACCCTGGAGCGCATGGAGATCAAGGCGGGCGACGAACCCGCCGTGGTCATCCAGCAGGCCTCGATCGACGAGGCGCTGAGCCGCGGCAGCCGTGGCCTCGACCAGACCATCGCTTACCGCATCGGTGAGGTCAGCGCCAAAGGCCAGACCTTCCGCAACCTCGCCCTCGCGTTCAGCCTGCGCAACCTCGAGGAAAGCAGCCTCAAGGCCCTGGTGGCGAGCTACATGGAAATTCTCGACCAGAGCGCCACCCCGCAGGAATCCTTCGCCGGCCTGACCAGCGCCCAGCAACAGGGGCTGCAAACTCGCGCCCTTGAGCTACTGGAACACAAACCCACGCTGGCCCTCGACGAGTTCGGCTTCGAAACCGCTCACGGCGCCGCCCGCCTGTCCGTCGTGCTCGACCTGCAATCGCCGAGTGCGGAAGCCTTCACCCCGGACGCGATGATCACCAGCATGCTCGCCTCGCTCAAGGCCGACGCCGGCATCGACAAGGACCTGGTGCGCGATATCGCCGGGCTGGTCGTACAGAACAACGCGCGTGACGGTCAGCTCGACCAGGCGGCACTGCAGCAGGAAACCGATGCCGCCACCGACCTCTTCAGCGGCATGGCGCTCAACACTGGCTGGTCGCGTCTGGAAGGCGAGCGGCTGGTCAGTTCGCTGCACTACGCCAACGACAAGGTGACCTTCAACGGCCGCGAAATGAGCGTGCCGGAGTTCCTCGGCTTTGCCTTCGGCTCGGTACAGAACGCGGGCCTGCTGGGGCAATAAACCGCGCTGCTCACGAGCTGAAAGATGCGGCCCTGGCCGTCGGTGACTCGACGGCCAGGGCCGTTTTCCTTCTCGGCTTCAGCCCGCGCCACAGCCGTGGATGCCCGGACGCGCGACCCACGCTCAGTCGTGCGAGGCGCCGACCCGAAGGCGCTCACTCAAAAAATCCAGAAAGCAGGCAATGCGCGAGGCCAGCGCGGTGTTGCGGTAGTACACCGCGTTGATCGGCTGGCGCTCGTCGACCCGTTGTGCCGCCAGTACCTCCACCAGCTCGCCGCGGTCGCGGTCACCGTCGGTCATGAAGTCCGACAGGCACACCAGCCCCTCGCCAGCCAGCGCCAGTTCACGCACCGTATCGCCGCTGGAGGCCCGCAGCGCTGGCGCGATCCGCCAACTTTCGCCCAGTGCATGGCGCAGCGGCCAGTCGTTGAGGCGATCCGGCTCGGTAAAGCCGATCAGGCTGTGCTCCGCCAGCTCCTCGACCTGTTGCGGCGTGCCATGCCGTGCCAGATAGGCCGGGCTCGCCAGCACCCGGCGTGTGGTATGGCACAGCGGCCGTGCATGCAGGCTGGAGTCGGGCAGCGGACCGATGCGGATGGCCAGATCGATGCGCCGCTCCAGCAAATCGACGATGCGGTCGTCGCTGTGCAGCTCCAGCTCGATCAGCGGAAAGCGCGCACGGAAATCGCCGATCAGCGGCACGACCACATGCAGCATGAACGGCGACGCGGTATTGACCCGCAAGCGCCCGGCCGGCGCCTGCCGCCGCAGCGCCATCTGCTCCTCGGCTTCCTCCACACTGGCCAGAATCCGCCGCGCCTGGGCGAGAAACGCCGCGCCTTCCTCGGTCAGCTCCAGCCGCCGCGTGGTGCGCCGCAACAGCGTCACCGCCAGCTTCTCTTCCAGCCGACTCAACGCCCGGCTGACGCCCGAGGCGGTCTGTTCCAGCTGCTCGGCCGCAGCGCTGATCGAGCCACTGTCGACCACGCTGACAAAGGCGAGCATTTCGTCGAGGTTGGTTTTCATAAGGTGGGGGCGTGTGGAAGAGAGCGGAGTGGTGGAGTCTGGTGGCAGTGGTGAATGGCTTCAACCAGGTGGTGCCGATTGGCCGCTGCCCTGCAGCCGATCAACAGGGCGAACACCCGCACGGCCTAGGCCAATGACACATCAGGTGGCAATAGGAAAAGCGAGGATTAATCCATCGTCTGCTTTACCCGTAGGGAAGCAGTGGCTAATGTGCCATCACGCGCAGCAATTGCGCATTCGATCACGTTCCGCTGCGGCAACTTGACGTTGCACCGGCCCGTTTCCAAGGAAGGTATAGATGGCGCGCTTTTTCCCTTTTCGCTCCCAATGCCAGTTCGATACACGTGGCGAGTGGCGTTTTGCCGAGGAGAAAAGCGAGAGAAAAGGTGGCAGATTTATTATTCGCAGATGTTCCGTCCTGCTAGAAAAATAAATCTGCCACCTTTGTTATTCTAGGCAAATCAATCGAAACGCAGCTAAATGCACACCATAGGAAATTCCATGATCTTTTTCATTGCATTGGTTTTAGGTCTTATTCCAGCCATAATTGCAGCCCTTAAAGGGCGTCGCTTCTTTGTCTGGTGGATATATGGTGCTCTCATTTTTATTGTTGCCTTGCCGCACTCGCTGTTCGCGTCGATATTGAAACGTTGTCCGCAGTGTAAGGAAAGTGCGCGGCGCGATGCAAATATATGCCCGCACTGCAGAACAGAATTTCTACATGATAAGCCAATAGCGAAAACACAAAGTCAAACGGGAGCCTCACGTTATTCATCTAACAGTTGGCCGGAATAGCTCATAAGGGAAAAGGGGGCTAAGAGAAAAAGGGGGCAGGTTTGTTTTTTATTTTCATAGGTGATCGAGATGAGCAGGTGAGCTAAGCCGGATATTACGCTTTGAAGGAGTCACCATGGACGAAGTTGTAAGTGCCATCGTGGAATGGCTGGGTAGCCCTCAAGGCTTTTCTGCTAGGCGCCCGCCGCCGTATGGTTGGGTTTGGGTTGTGATGGCGGCTATATGGATAGGTGGGTGGCTGACAGCCCAAGAGCTGAAAGGCAAAAAGAAAAGGCTGAATAGCCAAGCCAACCAGACGCTGATTGACCATGAACTTTCGGTAACTGCGCTGATTGAAACGGGCAAAACGTTAATCGAGCACTCAGCTCGACTTAAATTCGATCAAAAAGCGTATGTGCTAGATGTAAAGATCACATCTGGCACTGAAACGGAAAGGCTTATCCATAAAAAGTTCACGTCTTTATCCGAGGTAGAAGCGTTTTTAAGCAGCGAGACGGTATTCATCCTGTCAGATTTCAAGGTTTCTCCCTCAGCGCCCGCCTGAGCGAGGAATGGACGGATTTGTTTACCTTTAAGGTGGCTAGCTTCATAACACCCTGTCACTTTCTTCGGCGAAACCCTCAACCCTACAAGGTATGAAGCCATGCAACTAACGGCACTCCTCGTTCCAACCTATACGCAAATGCTCAAAACCCTCTCCGGCTGGCTGAAGAAGGCGCAGGCCCAGCTACCGGAATCCGAGGCGCAGGCGTTGTTATCCGCGCGGTTGGCGCCGGATATGTTTCCGCTGTCGACTCAGGTTCGCTTTGCCTGTGTGCAGGCGCGGGAGGCCGTGTGCCGACTGAGAGGCGAGGCGTTCCCGGCGGTGATCAACGAGCTGCTGGACGAGGGGCGGCACGCTGGCGAGCGGTCGGGTACGCTGGCTGATGCCTATGCCCGGATCAATGAGACGGTGGCGTTGCTCGACGGCCTTGCGGCCGATGCGCTGGATGCCAACACGGACAAGCCAATCGCCCACGAGCTGGCAAACGGGATGATCTTCGATCTGACCGCGGAGCAATACGCCCGTGACTGGACGCTGGCGCAGTTCTATTTCCACGTGATGACCGCGTATTCGATTCTGCGTAAGGAAGGGATCGTGCTGGGCAAGGCGGATTACGTGGCGCATATGCTGCCGTATCTGCGTCCGGAATCGGTTCCGAGGGGGTAGCGAGGTAGCCTGGACGTAACGCGTGGAAAAGGCTTCGCCATTTTCCACCCTACGCATGTCCGGTGTCGGCAGAGAAGGCCGAGTGGCGTAGGGTGGACAACGCTGCGCTTGTCCACCGATGCGAATCGACGGGCAGGGCATGTGGTTGGCGAAACGCTCGCGGGCTTGGGGCGTCCAACCGGGATGCCGCGCCCGAGCGGTCGTATTTGCGAAAGACGTTCGCCCACCTCGCCACAAAGCAGACCTCCCCATGCTGTTCCGCCGTTTCGAAAACTTGATCGATGTCTTCAAGCCCAGCCCGGACGTTGCGCCGCCGGCCGGGATGATGCGTTTCTATACCCATTACCTGAAGCAGGTCTGGCCGTTGATGACGGCCGTGCTGGTGGTTGGCTTTTTCGCGGCGCTGATCGAGGTGGCGTTGTTCAGCTTTCTCGGCCAGTTGATCGATATGGCGCAGGCGACCGACGACGCGCGGACCTTCTTCGCCGAGCACCGCAACGAGTTGCTGTGGATGGCGGCGGTGGCGCTGGTCATCCGGCCGCTGGTATTCGGCCTGCACAACCTGCTGACGCATCAGGCGATCAACCCCGGGCTGACCAATCTGATCCGCTGGCAGAACCATCGCTACGTGCTCAAGCAGAGCCTGAATTTCTTCCAGAACGACTTCGCCGGGCGCATCGCCCAGCGCGTGATGCAGACCGGGCCGTCGCTGCGCGATTCGGCCATGCAGGTGATCGATGCGCTGTGGCATGTGGTGGTCTATGCCGGCAGCGCGCTGTATTTGTTCGCCGCCGCCGACCTGCGCTTGATCGTGCCGTTGCTGCTGTGGATCGCCGGCTACAGCGCCGCGCTCTGGTACTTCGTGCCGCGTATCCGCGCGCGTTCGGCGGCGGCGTCCGCGGCGCGTTCGAAGGTGATGGGGCGGGTGGTGGACGGCTACAGCAATGTCGCCACGCTCAAGCTGTTCGCCCATTCGCGGGAGGAGGAGAGCTACGCCCGCGAGGCGATGCAGGAGCTGCTCGGCAAGTTCCGCCTGCAGTCGCGGGTGATCACCAGCCTGGATTGCCTCATCACCTGCATGAACGGCCTGTTGATCGTCGGCACCGGCGCGCTGGCGCTGTGGCTGTGGCGCGAGGCGCTGATCACCACAGGCGCCATCGCCCTGGCGCTGGGCCTGGTGATCCGCATCAACAACATGGCCGAGTGGATCATGTGGGTGGTCAACGGCATCTTCGAGAACGTCGGCACCGTGCAGGACGGCATGAAGAGCATCGTCCGGCCGCGCGACGTGCTCGACCGCGAGGACGCCAGGCCGCTGCAGGTGGAGCAGGGCGCCGTGCGCTTCGAGGATGTGCATTTCCATTACGGCAAAAGCGGCGGGGTGATCAGCGGGCTGACCATCGATATTCGCCCGGGCGAGAAGATCGGCCTGGTCGGGCCGTCGGGTGCGGGCAAGTCGACGCTGGTCAACCTGCTGCTGCGCCTCTATGACCTGGAGAGCGGGCGCATCCTGATCGACGGGCAGAACGTCGCCGAGGTCAGCCAGGAAAGCCTGCGCGCCAATATTGGCGTGGTCTCCCAGGACACCGCGCTGCTGCACCGTTCGATCCGCGACAACCTGCGCTACGGCAAGCCCGATGCCACCGAGGAAGAACTCTGGGCCGCGGCACGCAAGGCCCGCGCGGACGCGTTCATCAAGACCCTGGACGACAGCCAGGGCGGCAAGGGCTTCGAGGCGATGGTGGGCGAGCGCGGCGTGAAGCTCTCCGGCGGGCAACGGCAGCGCATCGCCATCGCCCGGGTGCTGCTCAAGGACGCGCCGATCCTGGTGCTCGACGAAGCCACCTCGGCGCTGGATTCGGAGGTCGAGGCGGCGATTCAGGAGAGCCTGGATACCCTGATGGAAGGCAAGACGGTGATCGCCATCGCCCACCGGCTGTCGACCATCGCGCGCATGGATCGGCTGGTGGTGATCGACCAGGGCCAGGTGATCGAGAGCGGCACCCACGCCGAGCTGATCGAACGCGGCGGCCTCTATGCGCGGCTGTGGCAGCACCAGACCGGTGGCTTCGTCGGGGTGGATTGAGGCTGGCCGCAGCACGGTTGCGGCAGGCGCTGGGTGGCGCAGGGAGGTGGAAAAGGCCGCGCCGTTTTCCACCCTGCGAGGATTGGCGGCGGCTCAGTCGAGGTCCGCCGCGCTGTGGCGCTCGGGGGCCTGTTCGGCTTCCTCGCCCCAGGTGCGGTTGACCTTGCGGCCACGGATGACGGCCGGGCGCCCGGCGATCTCGGCAGCCCAGCGCTGCACGTGCTTGTAGTCCTGCACGGAGAGGAATTCGCCGGCGTCGTACAGCTCGCCACGCACCAGTCCGCCATACCAGGGCCAGATGGCCATGTCGGCGATCGTGTAATCGTCGCCGGCGATGTAGCGACGTTCGGCCAGCTGGCGGTCGAGCACGTCGAGCTGGCGCTTGGTTTCCATCGCGTAGCGGTTGATCGGGTACTCGTATTTCTCCGGCGCATAGGCATAGAAGTGGCCGAAACCGCCGCCCACAAAGGGCGCCGAGCCCATTTGCCAGAACAGCCAGTTCAGCGTCTCGGTGCGCGCGCGGGTCTCCGTGGGCAGGAAGGCACCGAACTTCTCCGCCAGGTACACCAGGATCGAGCCGGACTCGAATACCCGCAGCGGCTCGCCTGCGACGCTGCGGTCCACCAGTGCCGGAATCTTCGAGTTCGGGTTGATCTCGACGAAGCCGCTGCCGAACTGGTCGCCGTCACCGATCTTGATCAGCCAGGCGTCATACTCGGCACCGCTGTGGCCGAGGGCGAGCAGCTCTTCGAGCATGATGCTGACCTTCACCCCGTTCGGCGTGGCCAGCGAATACAGCTGCAGCGGGTGCTGGCCCACCGGCAACGCCTTTTCCACTCGCGCGCCGGCGGTGGGGGCGTTGATGTTGGCGAACTTGCCGCCCGATGGCGCGTCGTGGGTCCAGACCTTCGGCGGTACGTAGCTGGTATCAGGCATGGCGATCTCCTCGAGTGGGTGAAAGCGGATGTGCACGCATGCTACGCGTTCGGACAACGCGGTCGAAATCGAGTTGGTCGATATTGGTCATCAATATCGATGCTCCCGCGTGAGACGATCGTCCAGCGTCAGCGCAGCGGTGGGGCCGCTCGATGCTGAATCGGCATGGGGAACGAAAAAGGCCGCTGCCCGGTAAGCCGAGCAGCGTAGGGTGGATGACTCGCCTTGGCGATCATCCACCGATGCTCAGGCGGGTGCGGTGGGGCGGTCGGGTGGAAAAGGCTGCGCCGTTTTCCACCCTACGTGAAGCGGGACGTTTAGCCGCGCGCGCCGCGCACGCCGGCGCTGATCTCGCGACACAGGCCGAGTACGCCCTGGGTGGCGTCTTCGCCGGACTTGGCGCTGGCGATCTGATCGATCAGCGCCGAGCCGACGACCACGCCGTCAGCCAGCCGGGCGATGGCGGCGGCCTGTCCCGGGGTGCGAATGCCGAAGCCGACGCACACCGGCAGATCGGTGTGGCGCTTGAGGCGCGCGACGGCCTGCTCGACATGCTCCAGGGTCGCTGAGCCGGCACCGGTCACGCCGGCCACCGAAACGTAATAGACGAAGCCCGAGCTGTTGTTCAGCACCACCGGCAGGCGGGCGTCGTCGGTGGTCGGTGTGGTCAGACGGATGAAGTCGATGCCCGCGGCCTGGGCCGGGTCGCAGAGGTCTTCGTTATGTTCAGGCGGCAGGTCGACGACGATCAGGCCGTCGACGCCGGCGGCCAGCGCGTCCTCGATGAAGCGCGGCACGCCGTAGTGGTGGATCGGGTTGAAGTAACCCATCAGCACCAGCGGGGTGGTCTGATCCTGCGCGCGGAATTCGCGAACCATCTGCAGCGTCTTGATCATGTTCTGCTTGCCGGCCAGGGCGCGCAGGTTGGCCAGCTGGATCGCCGGGCCGTCGGCCATCGGGTCGGTGAACGGCATGCCCAGCTCGATCACGTCGGCGCCGGCGGCCGGCAGGCCCTTGAGGATGGCCAGCGAGGTGGCGTAGTCCGGGTCACCGGCGGTGACGAAGGTGACCAGGGCGGCGCGGCCTTGCTGCTTGAGTTCGGCGAAGCGGGTCTCGAGGCGGCTCATATGCGCTCCTCCTGTTCGGCAAAATGGTGCATGACGGTCTGCATATCCTTGTCGCCGCGACCGGACAGGTTGATCACCATCAGGTGGTCCTTGGGCAGCGTCGGCGCGCGCTTGAAGACTTCGGCCAGGGCGTGGGACGACTCCAGCGCCGGGATGATGCCTTCCTTGCGGCAGCACAGGTGGAAGGCGTCCAGCGCCTCCTGGTCGGTGATCGAGGTGTACTCGACGCGGCCGACCTCATGCAGCCAGGCGTGTTCCGGGCCGATACCCGGGTAATCCAGGCCGGCGGAAATCGAGTGGGCGTCGATGATCTGGCCGTCGTCGTCCTGCAGCAGGTAGGTGCGATTGCCGTGCAGCACACCCGGCTCGCCACCGTTGAGGCTGGCCGCGTGCTTGCCGGTCTCGATGCCGTAACCGGCGGCCTCGACGCCAATGATCTTCACGCCGGCGTCATCGAGGAACGGGTGGAACAGGCCCATGGCGTTGGAGCCGCCGCCAATGCAGGCCACCAGCGAGTCGGGCAGACGGCCTTCCTGGGCGAGCATCTGGTCACGGGTTTCCTTGCCGATCACCGCCTGGAAGTCACGGACCATGGCCGGGTAGGGGTGTGGGCCGGCGACGGTGCCGATCAGGTAGAAGGTGCTGTCGACATTGGTTACCCAGTCGCGCAGGGCTTCGTTCATCGCATCCTTCAGGGTACCGGTGCCGGCGGTGACCGGAATCACCTCGGCGCCCAGCAGTTTCATGCGGAAGACGTTGGCCTGCTGGCGGTCGATGTCGGTGGTGCCCATGTAGATCACGCACTGCAGGCCGAAGCGCGCGGCCACGGTGGCGGTGGCCACGCCGTGCATGCCGGCGCCGGTCTCGGCGATGATGCGTTGCTTGCCCATGCGCCGGGCCAGCAGGATCTGGCCGATGCAGTTGTTGATCTTGTGCGCGCCGGTGTGGTTCAGCTCCTCGCGCTTGAAGTAGATCTTCGCGCCGCCGCAGTGTTCGGTCAGGCGTTCGGCGAAGTACAACGGCGAGGGCCGGCCGACGTAGTCGCGCTGGAAGTAGGCCAGCTCCTTGGCGAACTCGGGGTCGGCCTTGGCCTTTTCGTACTCGGCGGCGAGTTCGTGGATCAGCGGCATCAGCGTTTCGGCGACGTACTGCCCGCCGAAGTGGCCGAACAGGCCGCGAGCATCCGGGCCGTTGCGAAGCGAAGTCATGGAAGTCTCCTGCGGTGCGCGAGAAGGACAGGCCGGCGCGGCCGGACCTGTGGCGATGGGCGCAGGATAGCGCTGCGACGGCCCGGTAAAAAGCGATAAGATCGCCACAACATGTCAGGAAAACTCACCGATGAGTCAGAGCCTTCCGCCCCTCAATGCCCTGCGCGCCTTCGAGGCTGCCGCGCGCCTGCAGAGCATCGGCCAAGCCGCAGATGAGCTGAGCGTCACTCACGGCGCGATCAGTCGGCAAGTCCGGCAGCTGGAAGAACAGCTCGGCGTGGCGCTGTTCGTCAAGGAAGGACGCGGCGTAAAACTCACCGATGCCGGCATCCGTCTGCGTGACGCCGCCAGCGAGGCCTTCGAGCGGCTGCGCAGCACCTGCGCCGAGCTGCAGCGGCAGACAGCCGAGGCCCCCTTCGTGCTCGGCTGTCCCGGCAGCCTGCTGGCACGCTGGTTCATTCCGCGGCTGGACCGGCTCAATCGCGACCTGCCGGAGCTGCGCCTGCAGCTGTCCGCCAGCGAAGGCGAGCTGGATCCGCGCAAGCCCGGGCTGGATGCCACGCTGTGGTACGCCGAGCCACCCTGGCCGGCGGATATGCGGGTGTTCGAGCTGGCCGCCGAGCGCATCGGTCCGGTGCTCAGCCCCTACCATGCGCGCGCCGCCGAGCTGCGCAGCGCGCCGCCGGCGGCCTTGCTCGGCGAGGCGCTGCTGCACACCGTCTCGCGTCCGCAGGCCTGGCCGAGCTGGGCGCGTCAGCAGGGCCTGGATCCGGCGGGGCTGCGTCTGGGGCAGAGCTTCGAGCATCTGTATTTCCTGCTGGAAGCGGCGCTGGCCGGTCTCGGCGTGGCCATCGCGCCGCAGCAGCTGGTGGCCGACGACCTCGCCGCGGGTCGCCTGCTGGCGCCCTGGGGCTTCGTCGAAACCAGCGCCAGGCTGGCGCTCTGGGTGCCGGCCCGACGCTCCGATCGGCGTGCCGAGCGCCTGGCCGAGTGGTTGCGCGAGGAGGTCGGCGGCGCCCGCTTGGCCGCTGGCTGAGCGCATCTGCAGACGCCGTTCGTTGGTGCTGTAAATGCTGCGACGCCTCGGCGAGGGTGCGCCGGTGATGCTCAGGCCAACTCCTTTCGCGACACCGGGCTCATGGCGCTGTCGAGCGGGGGCGGGATCGAGGAGCTGACCCTCGTCGGCAATTTGAGCCAACTCCGCATCGACGCGATCACGCCTGCCACGCCGACCTGGGCCTCAGCTGGCGAGCGCGGTCTGAGTGGCGCCTGCTACGGTGGCTTTGTCTTGTGCATAGCCGCGCGGATTGCGGCTCTGCCAGCGCCAGGCATCACGGAGCATGGTCGGCAGGCCGCGTTGTGCCTCCCAGCCCAGCTCCTCGCGTGCCTTGCTCGGATCGGACCAGCACTGGGCGATGTCGCCTGGACGGCGTGGCTTGTAGACGTGCGGCAACGGCCGGCCAATGACCTCCTCGAAGGCGCTGAGCATCTGGCGCACCGAGTAACCGCGGCCGGTGCCGAGGTTCCACACCGAGACGCCGGCGACCTGCTCAAGGCGTTCCAGCGCCTTGAGGTGCCCCTGCGCCAGGTCGACCACGTGGATGTAGTCGCGTACGCCGGTGCCGTCCGGTGTCGGGTAATCGTTGCCGTAGATGTTCAGTTGCGCACGTCGGCCGACTGCCACCTGCAGCATGTATGGCAAGAGGTTGTTCGGCGTGCCGTTGGGGTCTTCGCCGATCAGCCCTGATTCGTGGGCGCCGATCGGATTGAAGTAGCGCAGCAATCCGATGGACCAGCGCGGGTCGGAGTCCGCCAGGCCCTTGAGCACGTTTTCGGCCATCAGCTTGGACTGGCCGTATGGATTGGTCGGTACGCCGGTCGGGCGCTCCTCGGTGATCGGCATCACCGGCGACTCGCCATAGACCGTGGCCGATGAGCTGAACACCAGCTTGAAGATGCCGGCCTCGGCCATCGCCTGGCACAGCGCGATGCTGCCGCTGACATTGGTTTCGTAGTAACGCAGCGGTTCGCGCACGCTCTCGCCGACGGCCTTGAGACCGGCGAAGTGCAGCACCGCGCTGACCGGGTAGGCGGCGAACAGCGCCTTGAGCAGCGCGCGGTTGCGCACGTCGCCGCGGACGAAGTGCGGCGCGCGTCCGGCGAGTTGCTCGACCCGCTGCAGCGCGGCTGGCGAGCTGTTGCACAGGTTGTCGAGCACCAGCACCTCGTGCCCCGCCAGGAGCAGCTCGAGTACCGCGTGGGAGCCGATATAGCCTGCTCCGCCTGTCACCAGAATCATCTGTTCACCTCCGAATCGCAGCGCTGCTGCACACGCCCGGGACCCGGCGCCAGGCCCGTGGGCCACGCTGCTTGAGTCACCACAGTAGGAATCGGCGAAGCGGAACCGGACGGCGATTGCTGGCTGCGCGCGGAGGGTTCCGAAGCCGTTGTGAAACGCTGTCCTGGCATTAGGGACGGATGAGGTCGAACGGGAGTTCCATCACGATTGGATTAACCGACAGCCGACTGTCGGGCGCTGCGCTGTCGGATGGCTGGTGGGAACCCTGCCGATCATGCGCCGTCAATAGCCCGCGGACCGCTGGCCGACGAACGTCGCGGTGCGGTCCGGTTCATTCGCCTTACGCAGGGCAGCGCTGGCTTCAGGTGATGGGCGAGCGGGCAGGAACGGCCCGGCCGCCGCCATTCGAAACGAGGTGTCAGATGAGCTGGGCCGGCCCCTTCCAGTACCCCATCGGCAAATCCCGCAACGCGCAGCAGACGCCGGCCGAGGTGGTCTTCGACGAGCAGGTGCCGACCCTGCTGTGCCTGTCGCACCTGCGCTGGAGCTTCGTCTACCAGCGCCCGCAGCACCTGATGTCGCGCTTCGCCCGCGACTACAACGTGCTCTTCCATGAAGAGCCGATTCCCACTGAGGACGCCGAGCCCTGGCTGGAAGTGCGTCCCGAGGAGAACGGCGTGCAGGTGCTGATCCCGCGGCTGCCGGCTGGCTGCGAAGGCGATGCGGCGAACCGCGCGCAACGCCAGCTGCTCGATGACTACCTGGAAAAGCTCGGCGTCGGCGAGCTGCTGCTCTGGTACTACACGCCGATGAGCCTGGCCATCTCCGAGCACCTGGCGCCGAGCCTGATCGTCTATGACTGCATGGACGAACTGTCGGCGTTTCGTGGCGCGCCACCCGAGCTGATCGAGCGCGAAGTGGAGCTGATGTGCCGCGCCAATCTGGTCTTCACCGGCGGCTACAGCCTCTACGAGGCCAAGCGCCAGCGTCACGACAACGCCCACCCGTTTCCCAGCAGTGTCGATGTCGAGCACTTCGCCGCCGCGCGCCGCCCGCAGCACGATCCGGACGACCAGGCGGAGATTCCGCATCCACGCCTGGGCTTCTACGGCGTGATTGACGAACGCCTGGACCTCGGGCTGATCGAGCAGGTCGCGCGTCTGCGCCCGGACTGGCAGATCGTGCTGGTCGGCCCGGTGGTCAAGATCGACCCGACCGAGCTGCCGCAGCGCGACAACATCCATTACCTGGGCGGCAAGACCTACGAGGAGCTGCCGCAATACCTGTCGGGCTGGGACGTGGCGATCATGCCGTTCGCGCTGAACGAGTCGACCCGCTTCATCAGTCCGACCAAGACCCCCGAGTACCTCGCCGGCGGCTGCCCGGTGGTGTCCACGCCGATCACCGATGTGGTGCGCACCTACGGTGACACCGGCATCGTGCGCATCGCCGACAGCGCCGAGGCGTTCGTCGCCGCCAGCGAAGCCGCCCTGGCCGATGCCGAAGATCGTGACGCGCTCTTGGCCAAGGCCGACGAGATCCTCGGCGACATGTCCTGGGATCACACCTGGAGCCTGATGAAGGAGAAGATGCAATGCGCGATATGAGCCCGCAGGACAGCAATCCGGAACGTCTCGGCGCAGGCGCTGGCGACCAGCCGCAGGCGCGCCGACGCGGCTTCGACTACCTCATCGTCGGCGCCGGTTTCGCTGGCAGCGTGCTCGCCGAGCGTCTCGCCGCCGGGCTGAACAAGCGCGTGCTGGTGGTCGACCGCCGCCCGCACATCGCCGGCAACGCCTACGACTACCACGACGAGTCCGGCGTGCTGATCCACCGCTATGGCCCGCACATCTTCCACACCAATGCCCAGCGCATCGTCGACTACCTCTCGCAGTTCACCGAGTGGCGCCCCTACGAGCATCGCGTGCTGGCGCAGGTGGACGGGCAGGAGGTGCCGATCCCGATCAACATGACCACGCTGAACAGGCTCTACGGTCTGAACATGACCAGCGAAGAGGAAGCGGCAGATTTCCTCGCCAGCCGCGCCGAGCCGGTGGAAGACATCCAGACCAGCGAAGACGTGGTGATCAACGGCATCGGTCGCGAGCTGTACCAGAAGTTCTTCCGCGGCTACACCCGCAAGCAGTGGGGCCTGGACCCGTCGCAGCTGGACAAGTCGGTGACCTCGCGCATCCCCACGCGCACCAACACCGACGATCGCTACTTCACCGACAGCTTCCAGCAGATGCCCAAGCACGGCTACACCAGGATGTTCGAGAAGATGCTGGCGCACCCGAACATCAAGGTCATGCTCAACACCGATTACCGTGAGATCCGCGACGAGGTGCAGTACGACCAGCTGATCTTCTGCGGGCCGATCGACGAGTACTTCGACTACCGCTTCGGCAAGCTGCCGTACCGCTCGCTGAAGTTCGAGCACAAGCAGCTCGATCAGGAGCAGTTCCAGGCCGTGGGCACGGTCAACTACCCCAGCGAGGACGTGCCCTACACGCGCGTCAGCGAGTACAAGCACCTCACCGGGCAGGTGCATCCGAAGACCAGCATCACCTACGAGTACCCCTCGGCCGAGGGCGACCCCTACTACCCGATCCCGCGGCCGGAGAATGCCCAGCTGTACAAGCGCTACCAGCAGTTGGCGGACGAGACGCCAAACGTGACCTTCGTCGGCCGCCTGGGCACCTACAAGTACTACAACATGGATCAGGTGATCGGCCAGGCGCTGGCGCTGTACAAGCGCATCGAGGAAGCCGAGAGCACCCGGCCCGTCGCCGAGGAAGCCGCCGAGGCGCCACTGTCATAGCGCAGCCAGTCATGAGGTAGACGATGCATCACCCCAGTCTGTTCCAGAGCTTCTTTCTCGGCGGTTTCGAGTGTTCCACCCATCGTCGCGCCGACGGTCGCCGGCTCGACCTGCTGGCCGCCACCGGCCATGACCGCTGGGCTGCCGAGGACTATGCCGCGCTGCAGCGCCACGGCATCCGCACGGTACGTGATGGTCTGCGCTGGCACCTGATCGAGCGCCTGCCGGGCGAGTACGACTGGTCCAGCGTCCTGCCGCAGCTGCGCGCGGCGAATGCCTGCGGCACTCAGGTGATCTGGGATCTGTGCCACTACGGCTGGCCGGAGGGCCTGGACATCTGGCGGCCGCGTTTCGTCGAGCGCTTCGCGAGGTTCGCCGCCGCCGCCGCGCGGCTGGTGCGCGAGGAGAGCGACGCAGTGCCGTTCTATGCGCCGATCAACGAGATTTCCTTTTGGGCCTGGGCCGGCGGTGACCATGCGCGCTTCAACCCGATGGGCGAGGGCCGCGGCGCCGAGCTCAAGCAGCAGCTGGTGCGCGCCAGCATCGCCGCCATCGACGCGGTGCGCGAGGTCGATCCGCGCGCGCGTTTCGTCCAGGTCGACCCGGCCATCCATATCAGCGCCAGCAGCATAAGGCCCGGCCCGCAGCGCGAGGCGGAGAATGCCCGGCAGGCGCAGTTCGAGGCCTGGGACATGCTCTGCGGCAAGGCCTGGCCAGGCCTGGGCGGCAAGCCCGAGTACCTCGATATCGTCGGCATCAACTACTACGCGGACAACCAGTGGTACCTGGGCGGGCCGACCATCGAGCGCGGTCATGCGGACTACCGGCCGTTCCAGGGCATTCTCGCCGAGATCCACCAGCGTTACGGGCGGCCGCTGCTGGTGGCCGAGACCGGCGCCGAAGGCGAGTTACGCGGCGAATGGCTGCGTTACGTCAGTGAACAGGTGGGCATCGCCCTGCAGCGTGGCGTGCCCATCGAGGGCATCTGCCTGTATCCGGTGCTCGATTACCCGGGCTGGGATGACGACCGGCATTGCCCCACTGGCCTGCTCGGCTTCGCCGATGCCCAGGGCCGGCGCGACGAGCATGCCGGGCTGGCCGACGAGTTGCGCCTGCAGCAGACCCGCTTCGTCGCCTTCGCGCCCGACCGGCAGGCGGCTGTGACCCCGGCATGAACGCCCCGGCCGTGGCGCGCACGTCCACCCCCGTGCTGCCGAGCCGGCCGCTGGCGTTCCTCTGGCATTACGTTTGCGTGCGGCCGTGGCATTTCGGCGGGCTGCTGAGTCTGGTGGTGAGCGCTGCGCTCTGTGCGGTGGCGGTGCAGTACGGCATGAAGCTGCTGGTCGATGCGATGGCCGACGGCACCGGCGAGCGCGGCGCGGCGAATGTGTGGTCGCCGCTGTGGCTGTTCCTCGGGCTGATCGTGGTGGAAAACGTCTTCTGGCGCCTCGGTGGCTGGCTTGGCTGCCGCACCGTGGTGGCCAGTTGCGTGGACATCCGCGTCGACCTGTTCAAGTACCTCACCGGCCACCCGATGCGCTATTTCAACGAGCACTTCGCCGGCTCGCTGGGCAATCGCATCTCCGCCGTCGGCCAGGCGGCCGGCAGCATCTACGGCGGGCTGGCGTGGAAGATCGTGCCGCCGATCGTCGACTTCATCGGCGCGGTGCTGGTGCTGCTCACCGTCGACTGGCGCATGGCGTTGGCGCTGATCATCTTCGTCCTCGTTGTGGCGCTGTTGATCACCGGCTTCGGCATCCGCGGGCGCAGCAAGCACCAGCGCTTCGCCGCGCAGGCCGCGCGGGTCGGCGGCGAGCTGGTGGATGCGGTGTCCAATGTCTGGACGATCAAGGCCTTCTCCGCGCGCGACCGCGAGGCCGAGCGCCTGGCCAACGAGATCGGCTACGAGGCGCGCGCCCAGCGGCGCAGCTGGATGTACCTGGAAAAGGCGCGGGTGCTGCATGACATCTGCCTGTCGCTGATGGCCGGCGGCATGCTGGTCTGGGCGATCCGCAGCTGGATCGGCGGCGCGGTGACTGCTGGCGACGTGGTACTGGTCAGCGCGCTGACCTTCCGCATCCTGCATGGCTCGCGCGACCTGGCGCTGGCGCTGGTGGACACCACGCAGCAGGTCGGCGCGATTGCCGACACCCTGCGCATCATCAACCAGCCTCATGGCCTGGAAGACCCCGAGTCCGAACTGACCTTGGACGAAGGCGTCATCGACTTCGTGCGCATCCGCTTCGGCTACCCCGGGCGGGGGCCGATCTTCGACGACTTCAGCCTGCACATTCCGGCCGGGCAGACGGTCGGCGTCGTCGGCGCTTCCGGGGCCGGCAAGTCGACGCTGATCAGCCTGCTGCAGCGCCTCGACGACGTGCAGGGCGGGCAGATCCTCATCGACGGTCAGGACCTCCGCCAGGTCAGCCAGGACAGCCTGCGCGCGAAGATCGCCGTGGTGCCGCAGGAATCCGCGCTGTTCAACCGCAGCATCCTCGAGAACATCCGCTACGGCCGCCCCGAGGCCAGCGACGAGGAGGTCTTCGAGGCCGCGCGACATGCCTTCTGCGACGGTTTCATCCGCGCCTTGCCGCAGGGTTATCAGACGCTGGTGGGCGAGCGCGGGGTGATGCTTTCCGGTGGCCAGCGTCAGCGTCTGGGCATCGCCCGCGCTTTCCTCAAGGATGCGCCGATTCTGATCCTCGACGAGGCCACCTCGGCGCTGGATACCCAATCCGAGGCGGAAATCCAGGCGGCGCTGAACCGGCTGATTCGCGGGCGCACCGTGGTGGCGGTGGCACACCGGCTGTCGACCCTGGCCAGCTTCGAGCGCATCGTCGTGCTGCGTGACGGGTGCATCGTCGAGGATGGCCCGCCGCAGCAGCTGCGCCGCCTGGGCGGGGAATTCGACGCGCTCTGGCGCATGCAGGCCGAGGGCTTCAGCCGCAGCGCCGAAGCCGCGCGATGAAGCGCATCGCGTTGCAGTCCAGCAGCCTGCGCTCGCTCGGCTACGACGCCGAGCAGCAGGTGCTGGAAGTGGAATTCGTCAGCGGTGCGCGGTACCGCTACGAGCAGGTGCCGCCCGAGGCGGTGCAGGCGCTGTTGCAGGCCGATTCGCTGGGACGGCACTTCAACCAGGTGTTCAAGCCGCAGCACTACCGCTATCGGCGGATCGAATAACGCGGTGCTGGAAAGGCGTGGATAAGCGCCGCGCTATCCAGCGGCGAGCTGAACTTCGCCGAACGCTGCTAGCCTCAATCCAGACAGGACGCCATTTCAGCGAGCGGAGTCTCGTCAGACCAGAAGGAGACACTCATGTCCGATCATCGCACCTACAAGAAGATCGAGATCGTCGGGTCCTCGCGCAACAGCGTGGACGAAGCCATCCGCAATGGCATCACCGAGGTCAGCCGTACCCTGCGCAACGTCGAGTGGTTTGAAGTGGGCGAAATCCGTGGGCACGTGGAGAACGGCAAGGTCGGCCACTTCCAGGTGACCATGAAGGTCGGCTTCCGCATCGAAGACAGCTGATCACACTGCGCCCGCCGCGCATTGCCGGCAGGCGGCGCTGGGCCCCGGTCAGGCTTGCCGCAGCCCGGCGACGATCTCGAAGGCGCGGTGGCGGTCGGCGGTTTCGTAGAGATCGCAGGTGAAGATCAGCTCGTCGGCCTGGGTCTGTTCCAGCAGCACGTCCAGCCGGGCGCGCACCTTCTCCGGCCCGCCGATCAGCGCCAGGCCGAGGAAGTCGCCCACCGCCTGCTGCTCGTGCGGCAGCCACTGGCCCTGCATGCTCTGCACCGGCGGGCGCAGCACCAGGCTCTGGCCGCGGATCAGCGCGAGGATGCGCTGGTAGACGCTGGTGGCCAGGTACTCGGCGTGCTCGTCGCTGTCGGCGGCAATCAGCGGCACGCCGAGCATCACGTAGGGTTTGGCGAGCACCGCCGAGGGCTGGAAGTTGTCGCGGTAGAGCTTGATCGCCTGGTGCATGAAGCGCGGCGCGAAGTGTGAGGCGAAGGCGTAGGGCAGGCCCTTGGCCGCGGCCAGCTGGGCGCTGAACAGGCTGGAGCCGAGCAGCCAGATCGGCACGTTGCTGTTCATGCCGGGCATGGCGATGACGCGCTGGTTCGGCTGGCGCGGGCCGAGCAGCAGCTCCAGCTCCTCGACGTCCTGCGGAAAATCATCGGCGCTGCCCATGCGGTCGCGGCGCAGCGCGTGGGCGGTGAACTGGTCGGCACCCGGTGCGCGGCCGAGGCCCAGATCGATGCGCCCGGGATACAGCGCCTCCAGCGTGCCGAACTGCTCGGCGATCACCAGCGGTGCGTGGTTGGGCAGCATCACGCCGCCGGCACCGAGGCGAATATGCGTGGTATTGGCGGCCAGATAACCGATCAGCACGGCGGTGGCGGCGCTGGCGATGCCGTCCATGTTGTGGTGTTCGGCCACCCAGAAACGCTGAAAGCCGAGCTGCTCCACGTGGCGCGCCAACGCCAGCGCATTGTGCAGCGCCTGGGCGGGCGTGCCGTCGTCACGGATCGGCGCCAGGTCGAGGGCGGAAAAGCGGGTGTGGGCAATGCGGGACATCGATAACCTCATGCGGAAGGCGGGCGGCTAGTAGCAGTGCTCGGCCTTGGCCTCGACCAGCACGTTGCGCTGCTCGTCGAGCAGCCAGCCCTGCGGGGTGAAGCCGAGCGAGCGGGCCTGGAACAGGTAGCGCTTGCCGGCCTCGAAGTGGTCGTAGCGCACTATCATGCTGCAGCGCATGGTCTGGGTTTCGGCGAACAGACCGAGGCCGCCGCCACTGACTTCGAATTCGTAGTTCGCCTCGAGTTCATGACTGCCCGGCGGCACCTGGAAATAGCGGCCGTCGTAGGTGCGCTTCTTGTCCAGGCGGTCGGCCATGAAGATGTCGATGGTCTGCGCGCGCAGATCGACCCAGGCCATCTGCGGATCGTGCGGTGGCAGCGGGCTGGCGCAGCCGGCCAGGGCGAGGACGGACAGGAGAACGAGCGTCAGGCGCATGATGCAGTTCCTTGGCGGGGTGCGGGGGCGAGGGTGCTTCAGCCACGCCGTGATGCTGCGAGCCTGCGCCAGATGCCGGGGCTTTTCAATCCGCGTCGCGCGCCAAGGTCAGCGTTCGGCGAGGTTGCCGCAGCCCTTCTCCTCGGCGCGCGCCAGCACGTACTGGTGTTCGTCGTAGAGCTTGGCCCACGGGCGAAAGCCGTAGCCACCGGCGACTAGGCGGTAGCGGGCGCCGGCGTTGAAGCGGTCGTAGGCCAGGGTCAGCTTGCAATCGCGCGACAGTGGCGCGCTGGCCGGGCCGATGTTGCTGCCCTCGACCTGGAAGCGGTAGCGCATCTCCAGCGTGCGGCTGCCCGGCTCGACCTGGAAGTAGCGGCCATCGTCCAGCGCCTTGCCGTCCACCGCCAGCGCCTGCAGCTGCGTTTCGCCATGCGGCCGGAGGTCGACCCAGGCCTGGCTGGGGTCCGGCGTGGGCATCCACAGCGAACAGCCGGCGAGAGACGAGAGAAGGAAGGCAATGACGAAACCGCGCATCTGGGAGCTCCGACCGGGCAGGCAGCGTCCCGGCTAGCGAATCAGGAAAGCGAATATCCGGCGGCAGGATTGCAATCCACCGCGCGGCCTTTGTAGGGTGCCGGCAGCACCTAGCACGACGCCTGTCCCCGACTCTTACCGGTGTTCCCGATGTCGAAGCCCAACGCCGCCTTGATCGACAGCTGCGCCCTGCATTGGGTTCCGCTGCTGCTTGCCGTTAGTCTGAATGGTTGCAGCAGCTATTACGGCCAACTGGCGGTTGGCCAGGCGCAGCTGCTGTCCCAGCGCGAGCCGATCGCCCGGGTCGTCGCCGACGACAGCCGTGATCCGGCCCTGCGCCAGCGCCTGGCGCGGGTGCTCGAGGCGCGCAGCTTCGCCAGCTCGACGCTGGGTCTGCCGGACAATGACAGCTATCGGTTGTACGCGGATATCCAGCGGCCCTACGTGGTGTGGAACCTGTTCGCCAGCGAAGCATTCTCCGTGGATGCGCTGGAGCACTGTTTCCCGATTGCCGGCTGCGTGGCCTATCGCGGCTATTACCGCCAGGGTGCGGCGCGCGCTGCGGCCGCACGACTGCAGGTGCAGGGGCTGGACACCCACGTGGCGGGCGTCGAAGCCTATTCGACCCTCGGCTGGTTTGCCGATCCGTTGCTCAGCTCGATGTTGCGGCGCAACGATGAGCAACTGGCGGCGCTGGTATTTCACGAGCTGGCGCACCAGCGGCTCTACCTGCCCGGCGACACGGCGTTCAACGAGTCCTACGCCAGTTTCGTCGAGCGTGAGGGGCTGCAGCAGTGGCGGCGTGAGCGCGGCCTGCCGCCCGTCGATGGCGAGGCACAGCGGCAGTATCGCCAGCTGGTCGAGCTGCTGCTGGCGACCCGGGAGCGACTGCGCACGCTGTATGCCTCGGGCAAGCCGGACGCCGAGCTGCGTGAGCTGAAGCAGGCGGCGTTCGATCGCCTGCGTCGTGACTATCGCCACCTGCGTGATGGTGTCTGGGGCGGCTCGCGGCGTTTCGACGGCTGGTTCGCGCGGCCGCTGAACAACGCCAGCCTGCTGCCATTTGGCCTGTACGACCGCTGGGTGCCGGCGTTCGCCGCGCTGTTCGAGCAGGTCGGCCGCGACTGGTCGCGCTTCCATGCAGCGGTCGCGACGTTGGCTCAGCTGCCTGCCGACGAGCGGGAAGCCAAGCTCGCGCAACTGGCCGACTGAGCAAGCGAAACGGCGCGGCCTGTTGCCGTGGGCGTTACGCGCCGTTATCGCTCTTGCGTCGAAAATCTCCAATCTCCCGTTCATCGGCTGCGATACGCCTGTCCGCTGAACGGTGCGAATCGTTTGCCGAAGCCTCCGGTCCTCTTTATTAGGTCGCCGATTCAAACGGCGGCGATCCCCATGCCTGATTCCACGCATAACAACGGAGGCTCCATGGAGACCCTATCCGGAATTTTCGACAATAAAGGCACGCCCCTGGAGAAGCAGAAGTTCACCTGGAAGGAGATGGCCGGCAAGCCGATCAGCAAGCTCGATGACGATGCGTTTACCCGTGTGCGCATCATCCTCATGAACGGCGTCGAGACGGATGCCCTGCGCCTGTCCCACGGCATCGCCCGCTTCAACAAGGAACTGCGCCTGCCGCTGGCGCAGATTCGCCGCGCCGAGCAGCACCAGGCGACCATGATCAACTGGCTGATCGGCGCCGACCACTCGCCGCTGGAAACCACCGTCGCCTACGAGCAGGTCGCCATCGAGGTGACCGCCGCCGTGGCGCAGAACGAGCCCGATCCCTACCAGGCGCAGACCTATCGCTTCGGTCTGCTCGAGGACTTCGACCATCTGTACCGCTACTCGGCGATGCTCGACCGCCTCGAGGGCAAGGATGCCAACAACATCCTGCAGGGCTACACCGACATCGTGCCGGGACGGAAAACCTCCGAGCACCACCGGCACCCGGAGAACGACATCCGCGACAATTACGAGAAGGACAGCGCCGCGCTGATCACCAAGATCCACGCGGCGCTGATCACCGGCGCGGAATACCAGACCCACGACTACTACCAGAACATCGGCCCGCTGTTCGCCGATCCGCTGGCGCGCCAGTTGTACGCCGAGATCGCTTCGGTGGAGGAGCAGCACGTGACCCAGTACGGCTCGCTCTCCGACCCCAGCGAAAGCCATATCGAGAAGTGGCTGGTGCACGAGGCGATGGAGGTCTACATGTACGCCAGCTGCGCCGAGCAGGAAACCAATCCGCGCATCAAGGCCATGTGGGAGCGTTTCCTCGACTACGAACTGGGCCACCTCAACGTCGCCTGCGAGTGGTTCAAGAAGCTCGAGGGCCGCGATCCGGCCGAAATCCTCGCCGGCCCGCTGCCGAAGATGGTCGAGTTCAAGAGCCAGCGCGATTTCGTCCGCCAGGTGCTGGCCGCCGAGGTCAACCTGCGCACCGCCGGCCCGGCCTACGTGGACAAGGCCAAAGAGCCGCAATCGTCGCTGGATTACCGCAACCATCTCGCTTCGGAAGGCCTCGCCTCGGACATCGTCTCGGCGGGTTACCAGTGGGCGCCGGGTGGCGAACTGATGCGCAAGGCTTCCTGAGGAGACGAACATGGCTACTGCAGCGAAAGTAGGTACCAATTACACCGGCGTGCAGATGTCGCCGAAGGACACCAAGCGCCTGCTCGAGGCGGTCAACGAGATTCACCCGGACGTGCCGGGCGACGAACACGGGATGCTGGTCGAGCGCGCCGAACGCTATGAAGAGGCCGATCGCATCGGCTCCGTGCCGGTGCCGGGTTCGGCCAAGGGCATGCTCAAGACCGGCTTCGACATGATGAAAGGCAAGAGCCCCGAGGTGTTCATCGACAAGCTCGGCGAGCGCCTGGCATTCGAGCGCAACGGTGTGCGTCTGTACGAGGCGATGATCGCCAAGGCACGCAACCTCGATTCCGGCAGCGCGCTGGTGGACGAGTTGCAGCACATCCGTGACGAAGAGTTCGAGCACATGATGCTGGTGCATGCGGCGCTGGAAAAACTCGGCGCCGATCCCACCGCGCAGACGCCCTGTGCCGATGTGGCCGGGGTCATGGCGATGGGCATCATGCAGGTGCTGACCGATCCGCGGACCAACATCCCGCAGTGTCTGAATGCCCTGCTGACCGCGGAGCTGGCGGACAACGCCGCCTGGGAACTGCTGATCGAACTGGCGCAGGCGGCGGGCCATCCGAACATTGCCGACAGCTTCGCCAAGGCCAAGACCCAGGAGGACGACCACCTGCTGAAGATCAAGACGCTGATGCGCCGTGATCTGATCCTGCAGACCAAGTAAGCGGTTCCCCGAAAGCAAAGCGCGGCTTTCGCCGCGCTTTGTCGTTCCTACGGAGAGGAAGGCGGGCGCTCAGCGCTGTTGCTGCACCAGCGCAGACAGCTGCTCGGCGAGCTTCTGCACCCGCAGCGGCGCGCGGATGAAGCCGTGCTGGCGGCCGTCCGGGCCGATGATGACCAGGTTGCCGCTGTGATCGACGGTGTAGTTTTCCTTGCTGGTGTCCGGCGGAATGAACGGGATGCCGACAGCATTGGCGAGGGTCTGGATATCCTCCGGGCTGCCGGTCAGGCCGCGGAATCCGGCCTTGAAGTGGCCGAGGTATTCCTTGAGCTTGGCCGGTGTGTCGCGGTTGGGGTCCACGCTGACCAGGATCGGCTGGAGCTGCCCTCGCACCGTTTCGGGCAGCAGGCCGTTGAGCTGGCGCAGTTCGGCAAGGGTGGTCGGGCAGATGTCGGGGCAGAAGGTGTAGCCGAAGAACAGCAGCGTCCAGCCGCCCTTGAACTGGTCGACCTGCACCGCCTCGCCGGCTTCGCTGGTCAGGCTCAGCGCTGGCACCGGCCGGCTCTGCGGCAGCAGCACGATGCCGGCATCCAGCAGCTGGGTTGGGTCGAGCTGGCGCTCGCCGTTGAGTACCTTGGAAACCGTCAGCCCGACGACCAGTGCAATCAGCGCAACGAGAATGAAGACGGTTTTCTGGATGCGGGTCATGGGCGTCCTTGTGGGCGGCTGGGTGGCCTGTTCGGCCACTAGAAATCGAGCAGCAGATAATGATCAACCAGTAGCGCGATGAACAGCGCGAACAGGTACCAGATGCTGAATTTGAAGGTCTTGATTGCCGCATGTGGCCGGCTGTCGCGGTACAGCGCTATGGCCCAGTAGAGAAAGCGCGCGCCCAGCAACGCCGCGGCGACCAGGTACAGCAGGCCGCTCATGTGGATGGCGAACGGCATGAAGCTGACCGCCAGCAGGGTCGCGGTGTAGAGCAGGATATGCACCTTGGTGTAGTGCACGCCGTGAGTCACCGGCAGCATCGGGATGTTCACCTTGGCGTACTCGGCCTTGCGATGGATTGCCAGCGCCCAGAAATGCGGCGGCGTCCAGGCGAAGATGATCAGCACCAGCAGCAGCGGTTCGGCGCTGACCTGGCCAGTCACCGCGACCCAGCCGAGCAGCGGCGGCGCGGCGCCGGCGAGACCGCCGATGACGATGTTCTGCGGCGTGGCGCGCTTGAGAAAACCGGTGTAGATCACCGCGTAGCCGATCAGCGAGGCGAGCGTCAGCCAGGCGGCCAGTGCATTGGTGAAGGTCAGCAGCAGCGCGAGCCCGGCGACGCCCAATGCCAGGGCAAAGGTCAGCGCGGCAGCGGGCGACACCCGGCCCTCGGCCAGCGGACGCTTGTGGGTGCGCGCCATCACCGAGTCGATTCGACGGTCCACCACATGGTTGACCGCCGCCGCGCCACCGGCGCACAGCGCGATGCCCAAGTTGCCGAACAGCAGCACCGTCCACGGCACTCCGGCGCGGGTGGCGAGGAACATGCCGACCAGCGAGGTGATGAGCATCAGCAGCACCACCTTCGGCTTGGTCAGCTCCAGGTAGTCGCGCCAGCTGGCCTGAACGCGACGTTCGCTGAGTACGATGGCCATGATGTTCTCCTTATGGTCGTGCGCCGGGCAGGTCGAGCCGAGCCGGTGCAGGGGAAAGCGGGCGCTGCGGCTGGCGGGCCGGCAGTGCGGCCTGGCGTGGCGCCGCGCGCAGCCGGTAGTTGATCAGCACCAGTACCAGCAGCAGCGCGGCACCACCGCCGTTGTGTGCCACCGCCACGGCCAGCGGCAGGTGCAGCACCACGTTGGCGATACCGAGCGCGATCTGCAGCACCAGCGCCGCCAGGAGCAGGCCGGCAAGGTGGTGCAGCCCGTTGCGTCGCAGCAGCGCGGCGAGCAGCAGCAGCACGAGCGTCACGCTCAGGGCGCCAAGGCGATGAGTGACATGGATCGCCGTGCGTGCTTCGCCGTAGAGCAGGCCGCCGAGGTAGTTGGGGCCGATGTCGTGATGGGTAAGGTTGAAGGCGTTGGTGAAATCCATCCGCGGCCACCACTCACCGTGGCAGGTCGGGAAATCGGTGCAGGCGACCGCCGCATAGTTGCTGCTGACCCAGCCGCCGAGGGTGATCTGGCCGATCACCAGTAGCAGGGCGAACGCGGCGAAAGCGCGCAATCTGCCGGGGGCCGCGGGCAGCGGCGCCAGCGCACCGGACAGGCGCAGGCAGAGCAGGAACAACAGGCTCAGGGTGGTGAAACCGCCCAGCAGGTGTGCCGTGACGACTTGCGGCCAGAGCTGCAGCGTCACCGTCCACATGCCGAACAGCGCCTGGGCGATGACCACGGCGAGCAGCAGCAGCGGCAGTTTCACCGGCTGGCCCGGTTCGCCGCGGCGGCGCAGCGCCTGCACCGCCAGCGCGAGGATCACCAGACCGAGGCTGCCGGCGAAATAGCGATGGACCATCTCGTTCCAGCCCTTGTGCACTTCCACCGGCGCATCGGGGAAGCGTTCGGCGGCCAGGCTCTGCGCCTGCTCGCTCATCGGTACGCCGAGAAAACCGTAGCACCCCGGCCAGTCCGGGCAGCCGAGGCCGGCGTGGGTCAGCCGGGTATAGGCGCCGAGCAGCACGACCACCACGGCCAGCGCGGTAGCGAAGAGGGCGAGGCGGTAACCAGGTCGGGCCATCGGGTTCTCCTTATGCGGCCTCGTTATGACCTCAGCGCAGCGGCTGCGTGCGTCAGCCGATCTGCGAGATCTTCAGCAGGTACTTCAGGTCGTCGAGAATCGCCTTGCCCTCGGCGTCGGCGTCGTAACGCAGCACCAGGTTGCCGTGGGGATCGACGATCCACAGCTGCGGTTCCGCCGGCGCTTCGGGGTTGCCGGCGTAGATCGTGGCGTCGAGCGCATGGCGTTGCAGCTGCGGGTATTCGCGGCGCAGGCGCTGTTCGTAGGTTGCGTCCAGCGTCGTTGCGCTAGCCAGCGCGTGGCTGGCGCGGGCCGCCTCGCGAGCCAGGCCGATATTGATCTGGCGCGCCAGGTAGACCAGCTGTTGGCATTGCGCCTCGCAGCCTTGCGGGGCGGTGACCAGCAGTTCCCAACGGCGCTCGGCTGTCGCGGTCGTCACGCCGATGGCGGTGCGGTCCTGGCCGTTGGCGATCAGTACGCCGTGGTAGCTGCGGGTCTGTGGCACCCAGAAACCGTAGCGGTACATGGCCGAGGCCAGCAGCATCGGCCCCAGCACCACCGCGAGGATCAGCAGCAGCTGTAGCCGGCCGCGCCCGCGCTTGGGCTCACGGCTGGCGATGGTCGGATTCATCGTGTTCATGACGCGTCCCCCGTGCCTGATGCACGCCGAAGTAGATGAACAGCGCCAGCAGCGCGACGGCCAGGGCAAACCACTGCACGGCGTAGCCGATATGCTGCTGCGGGCTCATGGTGGTCACTGGCCAGTCCGCGCGATAGGCGCTCGGCCCGGGCTCCAGGCGCAGCTCATAAGGCACGCCGTTGCGGCCGAGCGCTTTCCATAGTTCGGCGACATCGACGTGGTTGATCAGCCGTGGCCAGCCCTCGGCCATGCGGTGGCTGAAGACGAATGGCGGGCGCGACGGTGCGTAGACCCACGCGGCGAGCTTGAGCGATTGTGGCGGGGTGTCGAACTGCGGGGTGACGCGCCGGTCCGGCCAGGGCAGCCAGCCGCGGTTGACCAGTACCCAACGACCGCTAGGCTCGTCGTAGAACGGCTGCAGCAGCTCCACGCCGACCTTGCCATCACGGGTGCGGCTGTCGAGCAGGAAGCTGTGCTCGGCATCGAAGCTGCCCTGCAGGAAGACCCGCGCGAAGGCCGGATCGTTCAGGCGCTCGATCTCGTTCGGTGCCAGCGGTGCGGCCTGCTGACGCGCATCCTGACGGCCGAGCAGTTCGCTCTTCTGCGCGCTGCGTTCCAGCTGCCAGAAGCCGAGCCAGAGCAGCACCGGAAAAAGCGCCAGGACCAGCAACGTCGGCAGCAATCCCGGTCGGAAGCCGCTCATGGCACGCTCCGCTGATCGTCGATACGGCTGGCTATACTCCACCCCATTTCCCCCGTTGCGGACCCGCCCATGCTCAAGGTGGCGATCGTTGTTCTCTTGCTGGCCACGCTGATCAGTTTGTTCAGTGGCCTGGTCTTTCTGGTCAAGGACGAGGGCCGCAGCTCTCGTGTCGTCACCGCGCTGTTCATCCGCGTCACCCTCACCGCTCTGACCGTCCTGTTGATCGGCTGGGGTTTTTGGTCCGGCCAGCTGCGGCCGGGTTTCGGTCCCTAGAGCACGTAGACAAAGACGAACAGGCCGATCCACACCACGTCGACGAAGTGCCAGTACCAGCTCGCGGCCTCGAAGCCGAAGTGCTGCTCGGCGTTGAAATGCCCGCGCAGGATGCGGATCAGCATCACCGTGAGGATGATTGCGCCCATGGTTACGTGGGCGCCGTGAAAGCCGGTGAGCATGAAGAAAGTGGCGCCGTAGATGCCCGAACCGAGCGTCAGCCCAAGCTCGGTGTAGGCATGGATGTATTCCTCGGCCTGCAGGATCAGGAAGGCTGCGCCGAGCAGCACGGTGATCGCCAGACCGATCTTCAGCTGCTTGCGCTGGTTCTTCTTCAGCGCGTGGTGGGCCCACGTCAGGGTGAAGCTGGAGCTGACCAGCAGGATGGTGTTGATCAATGGCAGGCCCCAGGCGCTGATGGTGCCTTCCGGCGCCGGGTAGAGCTTGGGATCGGGGTTGTTCAGCAGCGGCCAGCTGTATTCGAAACCGGGCCAGAGCATGTTGCTGATGCCCTTGTCGCCCTCGCCGGCGAGCCAGGGGCCGGTCCAGTAGCGGATGTAGAACAGCGCGCCGAAGAAGGCGAGGAAGAACATCACTTCCGAGAAGATGAACCAGCTCATGCCCCAGCGGAACGAGCGGTCCATCTGCGCGCTGTACAGCCCGGCGCGGCTTTCCTTCACCACCGCGCCAAACCAGCCGAACATCATGTAGGCGATCAGCAGGGCGCCGATGAAGAAGATCAGCGGCCCGTTGGATTCGGCGCGCTCGGCCTTGAGGTCGTTGAACCAGGTGCCGAGGCCGAAGACGGTGACCAGCAGGGCGATGGTGGCGATGATCGGCCACTTGCTCTGCGCGGGGACGTAGTACTGCTCATGGGTCTGGGTGCTCATTGCAGACTCTCCTTGGCCGCGGCCGGTGCCAGAGCGGCGACCGGTGGCTGGCGGGACGTGATGTCGAACAGCGTGTAGGCGAGGGTCAGGTGGCGCACGTCTGTGGGCAGGTCGCGATCGACGATGAAGCGCACCGGCATCTCGATGCGCTCGCCCGGCTGCAGCACCTGCTGGGTGAAGCAGAAGCATTCGGTCTTGTGGAAATAGGCCGCCGCCCGCGACGGTGACACGCTGGGAATCGCCTGTGCGGTCATCGGCTTGTCGGTCGGATTGAAGGCGACGAAGCGCATCTCGCGGCTGGCGCCGGGATTGACCTCTAGCTGGTCGGCCACCGGTTGGAACTCCCAGACCATTCCCGCGGCATTGGTGGCGAGAAACTGCACGCGCACCTGCCGTCCTTCATCCGTCGTCTGCGTGCCTTGATAGGCACCGGCAGTCTTGCCGTTGATGCCGAAGGCCTGGCACATGACGTCGTAGATCGGCACCAGTAGGAAGCCGAAGGCGAACATGCCGACGACCACCAGCAGCAGCCGACGGACCAGACGGGCGGTGGCAATCGGCTCGTTCATGGCTGCCGCTCCCAGGCGTTCGGCATCGTGCTAGTCATGGCTCGGCCCGGTGCGATGGGCGTGCAGCTCGTCCATGTCCGGTGGCGTGCTGAAGGTGTGGTACGGCGCCGGCGACGGCACGCTCCACTCCAGGCCTTCGGCACCGTCCCAGGGTTTGGCCGGGGCCGGCACGCCGCCGCGGATGCACTTGATGACGATGAACAGGAACAGCAGCTGGGTGGCGCCGAAGAGGAAGGCGCCGATGCTGGAGACCATGTTGAAGTTGGCGAACATCATGTTGTAGTCGGGGATGCGCCGCGGCATACCGGCCAGGCCGACGAAGTGCATCGGGAAGAACGCCAGGTTCATGCCGACGAAGCTCAGCCAGAAGTGCAGCTTGGCCAACGTCTCGTCGTACATGTGCCCGGTCCATTTGGGCAGCCAGTAGTAGGCTGAGGCGAAGATGCCGAAGATCGCGCCTGGCACCAGCACGTAGTGGAAGTGCGCCACCACGAAGTAGGTGTCGTGGTACTGGAAGTCCGCCGGGGCGATGGCCAGCATCAGCCCGGAGAAACCGCCGATGGTGAACAGAATGACGAAGGCCACGGCGAACAGCATCGGTGCCTCGAAGGTCAGCGAGCCGCGCCACATGGTCGACACCCAGTTGAACACCTTCACTCCGGTGGGCACGGCAATCAGCATGGTGGCGTACATGAAGAACAGCTCGCCGGTCAGCGGCACGCCGACGGTGAACATGTGGTGCGCCCAGACGATGAAGGAGAGGAAGGCGATCGCGCCGGTGGCGTAGACCATCGAGGTGTAGCCGAACAGCGGCTTGCGGCTGAACGCCGGGATGATCGAACTGACCGCGCCGAACGCCGGCAGGATCATGATGTACACCTCGGGGTGGCCGAAGAACCAGAACACGTGCTGGAACAGCACCGGGTCACCGCCGCCGGCCGCGCTGAAGAAACTGGTGCCGAAGTGGATATCCATCAGCATCATGGTCACCACGCCGGCCAGCACCGGCATCACCGCGATCAAGAGGAAGGCAGTGATCAGCCAGGTCCAGACGAACAGCGGCATCTTCATCAGCGTCATGCCCGGCGCGCGCAGGTTGAGCACGGTGGCTATGACGTTGATGGCGCCCATGATCGAGCTGATGCCCATCAGGTGGATGGCGAAGATGAAGAAGGTCACCGACTCCGGCGCGTAGGTCGTCGACAGCGGCGCGTAGAAGGTCCAGCCGAAGTTCGGCCCACCACCCTCCATGAACAGCGTGGAAACCAGCAGGCCGAAGGCCGCCGGCAGCAGCCAGAAGCTGAAGTTGTTCATCCGCGGCAGGGCCATGTCCGGCGCGCCGATCATCAGCGGGATCATCCAGTTGGCCAGGCCGACGAAGGCCGGCATCACCGCGCCGAACACCATGATCAGGCCGTGCATGGTGGTCATCTGGTTGAAGAATTCCGGCTGCACGATCTGCAGCCCCGGCTGGAACAGCTCGGCGCGGATCACCATCGCCATCGAGCCGCCCAGGAGGAAGGCGCAGAAGCTGAACCACAGGTACATCGAGCCGATGTCCTTGTGGTTGGTAGTCAGCAGCCAGCGCGAGAGGCCCTTGGCCGGGCCGTGGTGGTGGTCATGCCCGACATGACCATGATCGATCACTGCACTCATCACCGGATCCTCTTACTGGGTGGCTTCTTCGGCCTGTTTGAAGTCGAGCACGTCTTTCGGCGTGACCATGTCGCCCTTGTCGTTGCCCCAGGCGTTGCGCTCGTAGGTGATGACCGCGGCCAGATCGACCTCGGACAGTTGCTTGCCGAAGGCCGCCATGGCGGTGCCCGGCTTGCCGTTGACGACGATGTCGATGTGCGCCTCGGCTTCACCGGTGGCGATCGCCGAGCCCTTGAGCGCAGGGAACATCGGCGGCAGACCCTCGCCGGTCGGCTGGTGACAGGAGGCGCAGCTGGTCTGGTAGACCTTCTCGCCCCGCGCGACGAGCTCGTCGAGCGTCCATTCCTTGCCGGTCAGCTCCTTGAGCTTGGCGGCTTCGACCTTGCGCTCGGCCAGCCAGGTGGCGTAGTCCGCCTGCGACTTGACCTCCACCACCACCGGCATGAAGCCGTGGTCCTTGCCGCACAGCTCGGTGCACTGGCCGCGGTAGATGCCGGGCTCTTCGACACGGGTCCAGGACTCGTTGATGAAGCCGGGAATGGCGTCTTTCTTCACCGCCAGGTCCGGCACCCACCAGGAGTGGATCACGTCCGCGGCGGTGATGAGGAAGCGCACCTTGGCGCCGGCGGGAATCACCAGCGGCTCGTCCACCTCCAGCAGGTAGTGCTCGCCCTTGGGTGCCTGGTTGTTGATCTGCTCGCGTGGCGTGGTCAGGTTGCTGAAGAACTCGACGTCCTCGCCCAGGTACTTGTAGTGCCACTTCCACTGGTAGCCGGTGATCTGCACATCCACGTCGGACTCGCTGGTGTCGTAGATGTGGATCAGCGTGCGAGTCGCCGGAACGGCCATGCCGACCAGGATCAGCAGCGGAATGACGGTCCAGAGCACTTCGACCTTGGTGTTCTCGTGGAAGTGCGCCGAGTGCTGACGCTTGGAGCGGCGGTGGGCGACCATGGACCAGATCATCACGCCGAACACCAGCACGCCGATGATCACGCAGATCCAGAAGATCGTCATATGCAGATCGAACACCGAGCGACTGACCTCCGTCGCCCCCGAGCGCATATTCACGTCCCAGGCTGCCTGAGCCTGACTGACGAGTGTCGATAGCCCAAGCCCCATCCAGATACATGGATGTCGAGACATTGCGGGTTCCCCTTATGATTCTTGTTATCCCGCCGACTGCCATCGCACCGCCGAAAATCGGCTGGCCGGGAGTCAATTCCCGGGGCTCCAGCTACGTTTTCGATCGGCCCGATACTGTCCGTCCCGGCCACCGAGTGTTTCGATGACCGCGACGTCGCCTGCACGCGCAGTCGGAATTCAATCAGGTACGCCTACGAACGGAGTATAGACAGCGATCCCTGGCTGGCAATTCAGGCGCCCGGCGCGTCTGCCTCGGGGGCTGTGGGACCGTCGTTCTTCTTCACGCCACGGATGTTCATCAGCGCCAGACAGACCTGCAGGGTGATCAGCGCCCAGGCTTCGGCGTGCCAGCCCCAGATCACCCAGAGCAGGTTGCTCAGCAGAAAACAGCAGAAGCCGACGAAGCGCCGGCCCGGGCGCAGCGAGCCGATCAGCCAGGCGGCGATCACCGTGACCAGCATGGCCGGCCATTGCAGCAGATCGATCCAGTCCACGATGTCCTCCGAAGCGGGGATACAGGGATTGGTGCCGTGGCGGCTGGGGATAGTTCCTGCGGGCGTGTCTGGCGCACGGGTGCAACGACCGATGACGATGGGCTGCGTCATCGACTCCGCATACCGCGCGATGCATGCCGGCGTTGCGGTGAATGGGTGAGGCGCCATCTACCCTACGTCCGCCGGTCCGCTGCGTAGGGTGGAAAACCGCGCAGCGTTTTCCACGCGTCTGATGGCACCCGCAGACATCCCGTTGGGCGAACGCAAAGGCCGGACTTGGCTGGGTCCGCTCGATCATTCGCCCGGTGAACCACGCCGCCAGCCACGGCCTTTCGGTGGATAAGCGAAGCGTTATCCACCCTACGCGCCTTCCGTCGGGCAAACCGTCAGATCAGGCTCAGTTGCTGACCGGGCGGCGCGAAAATGCTGCAGTCCAGACCGTAGTTCTGGTCGCGGCGGTTGAAGCCGAGGCGCTTGCAGGCCAGGCGGAAGCGCTGCGCCAGCAGCTCGGCGAACTGGCCTTCGCCGCGCATGCGGCTGCCGAAGCGGCTGTCGTTGCTGCGGCCGCCGCGCGACTGGCGCACCAGGCTCATCACATGCGCGGCGCGCTGCGGAAAATGCTCGGCCAGCCAGGCCTCGAACAGCTCTGTCAGCTCGTGCGGCAGGCGCAGCAACACGTAGCCGGCCGAGCGCGCGCCGGCCTCGCGGGCGGCTTCGAGCAGGTGTTCGAGCTCCATGTCGTTGATCATCGGGATCATCGGCGCGCACATCACGCTGACCGGCACGCCGGCGTCGTGCAGCGTGCGCAGCACCCGCAGGCGCGCCGAGGGCGAGGCCGCGCGTGGCTCCATGATGCGTTTGAGTTCGTCGTCCAAGGTCGTGAGGCTGACCGACACGCTCACCAGCCGCTGCTCGGCCAGCGGCACCAGCAGATCGAGGTCGCGCAGCACCAGCGAACCCTTGGTGATGATGTGCACCGGGTGCTTGAAGCGCAGCAGCACTTCCAGCGCCTGGCGCGTCAGCCGCTGCTCGCGCTCCAGCGGCTGGTAGGCATCGGTATTGACCCCCAGCGCGATCGGTTGTGGCACGTAACCGGGTTTGCTCAGCTCGGCTTCCAGGCGCTCGGCGAGGTTGGTCTTGGCGATCAGCCGCGTCTCGAAATCAATGCCCGGCGACAGATCCCAATAGGCATGGCTGGGCCGCGCGAAGCAGTAGATGCAGCCATGTTCGCAGCCGCGATAGGGGTTCACCGAACGATCGAAACCAACGTCCGGCGACTGGTTGCGGGTCAGCACCGACTTGGCGATTTCGCGACGTACCTCGGTGGCGCGGGTCGGTGGCACGTCCTGTTCCCAGCCGTCGTCGCAGGCCTCGCTGCGCGTCGGTGCGAAGCGATTGTCGGGGTTGATCGCGGTGCCGCGACCGCGTGGTGTCGAGCGAAGGAGAGTCATCAATCAGTTCACGAATGCTGTTTATGCATACAGTATTCGTGATGCGCCTGACGCGCCAGTGGTCGCTGATCAACGGCCGCTGGTGACCGCTGGTCGCCTGAACGGGGAACATTTGCCCGGCGTACCGGACAAATGGGTCTGATCGGGTTGTGCCGCGCCGCCCATGCTGCCTGGCCACTCCCCGCGGGAGTCAACCAACCATCGCACAAGGAAGACCGGAGCGCCCATGGCGCCCGGCCCGGCAGTATCGGCGACGCGCAGCTCTCGCGCGCACTTCATCCATCCGCTGCCGCCTCATGTCAGGAGCAGACCATGCAGACCTCCTTCCATTCGCGGGAGAACAATTTCGATTTCCTGCGCTTCTTCGCCGCGGCGCTGGTGCTGTTCGCTCATAGCTACCCGCTGGTCGGTCGCCGTGGCGACGAGCCGTTGACCGTGCTGACCGGCTACGAGAAGGGCGGCTCGATTGCCGTCGGCATCTTCTTCGTCATGAGCGGCTACCTGATCGCGTCGTCCTGGCTGGCCAGCAGCAGCCCGCAGAGCTTCCTGCTCAAGCGGGCGCTGCGCATCTTCCCGGCGCTGATCGTCGCGGTACTGCTCTCGGCGTTCGTCATCGGGCCGCTGGTCACGCAATTCGATCTCGCCCGTTACCTGGCGGCCGACGGCACCTGGACCTATCTGCAGAACATCCTGCTGGTGACGTGCTACGAGTTGCCCGGGGTGTTCACCGGCAACGTCTATCCCGACGTGGTGAACGGCTCGCTGTGGACACTGCCGCTGGAAGTGCTGATGTATATCGGCGTGATGATTCTGGGGCTGACCGGCTTCCTCAAACGGCGGCTGATCTTCCTGCCGATCGCCGCGCTCGCTGTCGGGCATTTCTGGCTGCTGGGCAAACTCGGCATCGACTCGTATTTCATCAAGAACATCTTCAAGCTCGGCCTGCTCTACTACTCGGGCTCGGCGCTGTTCCTCTATCGCGATGACATCCCCTGGCGCGCCTGGATCGCGGCGCTGCTATTCGCCGCGCTGGTGGCGACGTTCCGCACCGACATCGGACAGCTGGTGTACTTCGTCGCGCTGCCGTATCTGGTGCTCTACCTCGCCTACGCGCCGCTGCCGTGGGTGTCGCGCTTCGGCAGGTACGGCGACTTCTCCTATGGCCTGTACATCTACGCCTTTCCGTTCCAGCAGCTCACCGTCTACCTGTTCGGCCCGCAGATCGGCGTGCTTGGCCTGACGCTGAGCGCCTTCGTGCCGACGCTGATCCTCGCTGCGCTGTCCTGGCACCTGATCGAAGCGCCGGCGATGAAGCTCAAGCGCCTGTTTGCTTCGCCACCGCAGCCGGGGCGGGCGACGCCGAAGGTCGAGGGCTGATTTGAACTGGTACAAAAAGGAACCCGCCACTTGGCGGGTTCTTCGTTTTAGAGGTTGGGCGCGCCGAGTCCTGGCGGCGAAGTGGAGTTTTTCACCTCAAGACTCGGCGCACCTGCAGATCACGATAACCGGCTGCGGGATCGCCCTGGATCTCCAGATGCCCCGCGGCAGCGAGTTCGCGGGCGCGCCAGTAGAGGAAGAAGTCGGTGGCAAAGAAACCGTCGCAGTGGCCCATGACCTCGGCCATCGTACGCGCCAGCGGAGCGAATTCGTCGGGGCTGGCGGCCACCAGCGCCGCGTCGATCAGCCGATAGTCTTCGCCCTGAAACGTCCCCTCGCACCAGCGGCGAATGTCATGCGAGCTGGCGCACTGCTCGTGCCAGACCGCAGCGAGTTCAGCCTGGCGAGACGCGGGAACCGCCTGTGGGCTGTATAGCGCCGCCAGTGCCTCGGGCGAATGCAGGGACACGGCTTTGCGCCGGTCGGCGCGGCTGTCTCCGGTGCCGCAGGCGACTTCGTGCAGCTCGCAGCGCGAACCCTGCAGCGTCGCGGCGACGCGAGCCAGCAGCAGCTGTTCGGATGCGCTGTCGCCGTGCCAGACCGTTACGGCGGCAGCCTGCTCGGCTAGCTCGGTCCGCCAGACGGCATCCGCGGCCAGCTCGTCGGCGAATGCCGGGCGCGGCGCTACTTCAGCGGGCCATACCTGCTCCCAGAAGGCGACACGGGCGGCGCAAGGCGCACGGTCCACGTCATTCAGCGGTCCGACAGCCAGGTCGTCGCGCAACACCCGCACCTGTACCTCGGGCTCGAGCCTGGCCAGCAGCGCACGTACGCTATTGCCGGCCAGGTCGCCGCAGGTCAGGTGCAGCATGGCGATTACTCGGGCTTCTTCAACTTCGGATTGGGGAAGAACTGCACCGACTGCACCTGCGGGTTGGCCGGCTTGGGCTGAACCTTGTTGACCCGCGTGCCCAGCTCCATCGGCACCGACTGGCCCTGGGCATTGAGGGTGTCGGCGTAGCCGCAGATCACGCATTCGCGATGCGGCACGCCGTCGACGTCCCACATCTTGATGCAGTCGCTGGCGCTGCACGCCGGGCATACGGCCCCGGCGATGAAGCGCTTGGTGGTGACTCGAGATACTTCGTTGCTCATGCCGCGGCCTCCGCTACCAGCCCGAGGTGGCGCAGCAGGGCGTCGATGGACGGCTCGCGGCCTCGGAAATCGACGAACAGTACCATCGGCTCCTGGGAGCCGCCACGCGCCAGGATGGCCTCGCGGAAGGCGCGGCCGGTCTCGGCGTTGAACACCCCTTCCTCCTCGAAGCGCGAGAAGGCGTCGGACGACAGCACCTCCGCCCACTTGTAGCTGTAGTAACCAGCCGCGTAACCGCCGGCGAAGATGTGCGCGAAGCTGTTGGGGAAGCGGTTGTAGGCCGGTGGACGCATCACCGAGACCTCGTCGCGGATGTGCTCGAGCACGTCCAGCACGCTGCGACCGTCGCCGTGGGTGGCGTGCAGCTCGAAATCGAACAGCGAGAACTCCAGCTGGCGCGCCATCATCATGCCGGATTGGAAGTTCTTCGCCGCCAGCATCATGTCCAGCTTGTCCTGCGGCAGGCGCTCGCCGGTCTGGTAGTGGCCGGAGATGTGCGCCAGGCCCTCGGGGTCCCAGCACCAGTTCTCCATGAACTGGCTCGGCAGCTCGACCGCGTCCCAGGCCACGCCGTTGATGCCCGAGGCGCCGGCGTGCTCGACCTGGGTCAGCAGGTGGTGCAGGCCGTGGCCGAATTCGTGGAACAGCGTGGTGACTTCATCGTGCGTCAGCAGCGCCGGGCGCTCGCCCACCGGCGGGGTGAAGTTGCAGACCAGATTGGCCACCGGCGTCTGCAGCGTGCCGTCGGCGGTGCGGCGCTTGTCGCGGGCGCCGTCCATCCAGGCGCCGCCGCGCTTGTTCGGTCGCGCGTAGAGGTCGAAGAAGAAGCGCCCGACGTGCTCGCCGTTCTCGATGATCTCGAACAGGCGCACGTCCGGGTGCCAGCCGTCGAAGCCTTCCAGCTCCTGGATCTGGATGCCGTACAGGCGCTCGACGATGGCGAACAGCCCGGAGAGCACCTTGTCGATCGGGAAGTAGGCGCGCAGCTCTTCCTGGTTGAGGCTATAGCGCTGCTGGCGCAGCTTTTCAGCGTAGTAGCCCAGGTCCCAGCTCTGCAGGTCGTCCAGACCCTGCTCGGCGGCGAAGGCGCGCAGTTCGGCCAGGTCGCGTTCGGCGAACGGCTTGCTGCGCACTGCCAGGTCACGCAGGAAGCTCAGTACCTGCTCGGTGGATTCGGCCATCTTGGTCGCCAGCGACAGCTCGGCGAAGTTGCCATAGCCCAGCAGCTGCGCCAGCTCGTGGCGCAGCGTGAGGATTTCTTCCATTACCGGGCCGTTGTCGAACTGCCCGGCATTCGGGCCCTGGTCCGAGGCGCGGGTGCAATAGGCGGCGTAGACCTCTTCGCGCAGGTCGCGGTTATCGGCGTAGGTCATCACCGCGTAGTAGCTGGGGAATTCCAGGCTGATCAGCCAGCCATCGAGGCTCTTGGCCTTGGCCGCCTCGGCCATCTGCGCCTTGGCCGAATCGGGGATGCCGGCCAAGAGGCTTTCGTCGGTGACATGGCGGGTCCAGCCCTGAGTGGCGTCCAGCAGCTGGTTGGAGAACTTGCTGCCGAGCTCGGCGAGCTTCATCTGGATGGCGCCGAAACGCTGCTGCTCGACCGGCGGCAGGTCGATGCCGGACAGGCGGAAGTCGCGCAGCGAATGCTCGAGGATGGTCTTCTGCGCCACTTCGAAGCTGGCCGCCGCAGGGCTCGCGGCCAGCGCCTGGTAGGCCTCGAACAGGTCGCGGTTCTGCCCGAGTTCCGTGTAGTAGGCCGACAGCTTGGGCAGGCAGGCCTCGTAGGCGGTGCGCAGCTCCGGGCTGTTGCACACCGAGTTGAGGTGGCCGACCGGCCCCCAGGCCCGCGCGAGGCGATCGTTCAGCTCGTCCAGCCCGACCACCAGAGTCTGCCAGTCCAGGCTTTCGGCCGGGCGGCTGAGCAGCTCCTGGATCGCCACGCGGTTGTCGCCGAGGATGGTGTCGACGGCCGGCTCGACGTGCTCCGGACGGATTTCGGAATAGGGCGGCAGGTCGAATTGTTGCAGCAGGGGATTGTTCGCGCTCACGGGGACACCTTGTGACGAAGAGGATTGCAGGCCGCTCGCTGGAGCGAGGCCGGACGTGGCAGGCAGATGTCCTAGATGGACGCGCTGCCGTGCTTTTTCAACGCCGGTCGGCCGGTTGTTACTCTGACCACGGCGGGCGGCATGCTGCTCAGCCCGGGTCCGCAGCGGCAATGCTGGCCATCTTAATTACAATCGACCCTTCCCGCAGCCAAAGAGGTTTCTATCGTGGCGATACGCAGCTACCAAAACCGCACGCCGCAACTGGGCGAGCGCGTGTTCGTCGATGAGTCCGCCGTGGTCATCGGCGATGTGGAAATCGGCGCCGACAGCTCGGTCTGGCCGCTCACGGTGATCCGCGGCGACATGCACCGCATCCGCATCGGCGCGCGCTCGAGCATCCAGGACGGCAGCGTGCTGCACATCACCCACGCCGGGCCGTACAACCCGGACGGCTTTCCGCTGACCATCGGCGACGAGGTCACGGTCGGCCACAAAGTCACGCTGCACGGCTGCACCCTGGGCAACCGCATCCTGGTGGGCATGGGTTCGATCGTGATGGACGGCGTGGTGGTCGAGGACGAGGTGATCATCGGCGCTGGCAGCCTGGTCCCGCCGGGCAAGACGCTGGAATCGGGTTACCTCTACGTCGGCAGCCCGGTGAAGCAGGCGCGCCCGCTGACCGACAAGGAGCGCAGCTTCTTCAGCTATACCGCCGGCAACTACGTCAAGCTCAAGGACCAGCACCTCGCCGAGCGCGGCTGATCCGGCTCACTTGGCGAACAGCTGGCTCATGTCTTTGAATGCCTTGAATTCCAGTGCATTGCCGCAGGGGTCGAGCAGGAACATGGTGGCCTGCTCGCCGACCTGGCCCTGGAAGCGCACATAGGGCTCGATGACGAAGCGCGTGCTGCGCGCCTGCAGCCGTTCGGCCAGCGCCTGCCACTGCTCCCAGCCGAGCACTACGCCGAAGTGCGGCACCGGTACGTCGTGGCCGTCCACCGGATTGCTGTGCGCCGCCTCCTGATGCGGCATCTTCGGCGCTTCGTGGATCACCAGCTGGTGGCCGAAGAAATCGAAATCCACCCAGTGTTCGCTGCTGCGGCCCTCGGCGCAGCCGAACGTCTCGCCGTAGAAGGCGCGGGCGGCGGCCAAGTCATAGACGGGAATGGCGAGGTGGAAGGGCGAAAGCGTCATAGATGGCATTCCTGAGCATGGGACGCTTCGAGTCTAGAGCCTTTTTCCGCCGATCGGCCTACGCTCAGCAGAACGCAGACGAAAGGAGAGCCGTCGATGCGCGCCATGTTGCTGGAACAGATTGGCCAACCCTTGCAGCTGCGCGAGCTGCCTGCGCCGCAACCGGGGCCTGGTGAGGTTCGCGTGCGGGTGCTGGCCTGTGGCGTCTGCCGCACCGACCTGCACGTGGTCGACGGCGAATTGCCGGCGGCGCCGCTGCCGATCATTCCAGGCCACGAGATCGTCGGGCGGGTCGATGCCTTGGGCGAGGGCGTGACCGGCTTCGAGCTGGGCCAGCAGGTCGGCATTCCCTGGCTGGGGCACACCTGCGGCACCTGCAGCTACTGCCAGCATGCCGAGGAAAATCTCTGCGACGCGCCGCAATTCACCGGCTACACCCGGCCCGGCGGCTACGCCGAATACGTGGTGGCCGACGCACGCTTCGCCTTTGCCCTCGGCGAGGAGGGCGACCCCGTGGCGCTGGCGCCGCTGCTCTGCGCCGGGCTGATCGGCTGGCGCTCGCTGGTCAAGGCCGGCGATGGCAAGCGTCTGGGCCTGTACGGTTTCGGCGCCGCGGCGCATATCGTCATGCAGGTGGCGCGCTGGCAGGGGCGCGATGTCTACGCCTTCAGCCGCCCGGGTGATGTGGCCGCACAGGACTTCGCCCGTTCGCTGGGCGCGGTCTGGGCCGGCGATTCGAGCGCGCCGCCGCCGGTGCCGCTGGATGCGGCGATCATCTATGCACCGGCCGGCGAACTGGTGCCGGCGGCGCTGCGTGCCGTGCGCAAGGGCGGGCGGGTGGTCTGCGCCGGCATCCACATGAGCGACATTCCGAGCTTCCCCTACGACATCCTCTGGCAGGAGCGCGAAGTGGTGTCGGTGGCCAACCTGACCCGTCAGGACGGCCTGGACTTCTTCCCGGTGGCCGCCCAGGTCGGCATCCACACCGAAACCCATGCCTACCCGCTGGAGCAGGCCAACCAGGCGCTGGATGACCTGCGCCATGGGCGCTTCCAGGGCGCGGCGGTGCTGGTGCCCTGACGGTCGGCGTGATGGCAGAGCCCGCAAACGAAAAACCCCGCCGAGGCGGGGTTTGTTCAGGACAACGCGGTCACGGTCAGAACGCCGGAACGACGGCACCCTTGTACTTTTCCTGAATGAACTGACGCACTTCTTCGCTGTGCAGCGCGGCGGCCAGTTTCTGCATGGCGTCGCTGTCCTTGTTGTCCGGACGGGCGACCAGGATGTTCACGTACGGAGAATCGCTGCCTTCGATGACCAGGGCGTCCTGCGTCGGGTTCAGCTTGGCTTCCAGCGCGTAGTTGGTGTTGATCAGTGCCAGGTCGACCTGGGTCAGCACGCGCGGCAGGGTCGCGGCTTCCAGTTCGCGGATCTTGATGTTCTTCGGATTCTCGGCGATGTCCTTCGGCGTGGCGGTGATGCCGGCGCCATCCTTCAGCGTGATCACGCCGGCCTTGGCCAGCAGCAGCAGGGCACGGCCGCCATTGGTGGCGTCGTTGGGAATGACCACGGTGGCGCCACTGGGCAGCTCGTCCAGCGACTTGACCTTGCTCGAGTAGGCACCGAAGGGTTCGATGTGCACACCGGCGACGCTGACCAGCTCGGTGCCCTTGCCCTTGTTGAATTCATCCAGGTATGGCTGGTGCTGGAAGAAGTTGGCGTCCAGACGCTTCTCGGCGACCTGGATGTTCGGCTGCACGTAGTCGGTGAACACCTTCACGTTCAGCTCGACGCCCTGCTCGGCCAGTTGCGGCTTGACGAATTCCAGCAGCTCGGCGTGCGGCACGGCGGTGGCGGCGACGGTCAGGGTCTCGGCAGCCTGCGCGGAAAAAGCGGCAACGGTGGCCAGGGCGGCAATCAGTTTCTTCATCGTTCGGTTCCTTCAGGAGTTGAGCGGGGTGCGATGGTTCGCTCGCCCTGGTTGCGGTTTATTTGCGCGAAAAATGGGTGACCAGCCGGTCGCCGACGCTTTGCAGCACCTGCACCAGCACCAGCAGCAGGACCACGGTGACCACCATCACGTCGGTCTGGAAGCGCTGGTAGCCGAAGCGGATGGCCAGGTCGCCGAGGCCGCCGGCCCCCACCACACCGGCCATCGCGGTGTAGGACACCAGGGTGATGGCGGTGACGGTAATGGCGGCGATGATGCCCGGACGCGCTTCCGGCAGCAATGCGCTGAAGATGATCTGCCGCGTCGTCGCGCCCATCGCCTGGGTGGCCTCGATGATGCCGCGGTCCACTTCGCGCAGCGCGGTCTCCACCAGGCGCGCAAAGAAGGGCGCAGCGCCTACCACCAGCGGCGGAATCGCCCCGGCCACGCCCAGCGAGGTGCCGGTGATCAGCACGGTGAAGGGGATCATCACGATCAGGAGAATAATGAACGGCAGCGAGCGCAGTACGTTGACCACGAACGATAGCGCGGCATACAGCAGCGCGTTTTCGAACAGCTGGCGCGGACCGCAGAGAAACAGCAGCACGCCCAGCGGCAGGCCAAGCAGGATGGTGAACAGCAGCGAGCCGCCGAGCATCAGCAGGGTGTCCAGCGTGGCCAGCCAGATTTCGTACCAATCTACGTTGGTGAACAGAGCATCCATCAGCGCAATACCTCCACATGCACGTCCGCCGCCTGCAGGCGGGTCATCGCTGCGTTCATGTCACCGCCGATCAGCGCCAGGGTGAGCTGGCCGTAGGGGGTGTCCTTGATGCGGTCGATGCGCCCGGACAGGATGCTGTAGTCGACCCCGGTTTCACGGGCGACGGTGCCTAGCAGCGGCTTGTAGGTGGCGTCGCCCTGGAAGGTCAGGCGCAGGATGCGGCCCGGCACGTGGGCGAAATCGTCGTGCAGCTCGCTTTCGTCCATCGCCTCGTCTTCCAGCACGAAGCGCTGGGTGGTCGGGTGCTTGGGGTGCAGGAACACCTCGGTGACCGGCCCCTGTTCGACGATGGCACCGGCGTCCATCACCGCGACGCGGTCGCAGACGCGGCGGATCACGTCCATCTCGTGGGTGATCAGCACGATGGTCAGCTTCAGCTCGCGATTGATTTCGGCCAGCAGTTGCAGCACCGACGCGGTGGTCTGCGGGTCCAGTGCGCTGGTGGCCTCGTCGCAGAGCAGGATGCTCGGCTCGGTGGCCAGCGCGCGGGCGATGCCGACGCGCTGCTTCTGCCCGCCGGAGAGCTGCGCCGGGTACTTGTGCGCATGGTCCGCGAGGCCGACGCGCTCGAGCAGAGCGGCGACGCGGGCGTCGATCTCGCTGCGCGAGCGGATGCCGGCCAGGCGCAGCGGCATGGCGACGTTGTCCGCCACGGTCTTGGACATCAGCAGGTTGAAGTGCTGGAAGATCATGCCGACGCGCTGGCGGAAGCGGCGCAGGCCGTCGGCATCCAGTGCGGTGACGTCTTCGCCGTTGACCAGAATGCGCCCGCCGGACGGCTCCTCGAGGCGATTGATCAGGCGCAGCAGCGTGCTCTTGCCGGCGCCGGAGTGGCCGATCAGGCCGAAGACTTCACCGGAGGCGATCTCCAGCTGCGTTGGCTGCAGGGCGGGGACGTCTCTGCCGCCGGTCCGATAGGTTTTGTGGACTTGATGGAATTCGATCACGGGCGAACCTTGTGGGTGCGACGTTCGTTGCCGGGATATTCGGCGAAAGCCGGGCATTCTACCCGTTTGGCGTAGAGGTCGCTCGCCTGCGCCGGTGCGATTGAGCAAATCCATGGCGCTCATAGGCAAAGCAAATCGTTGCAGTGGGCAACCTTGCGGCGATTGGCGGGGTCACTAACCGGTACGCCGTGAATCGATCACGTATCAGGTCCAGATCATGGCCCGATCGTTCGCGGTTCAGCTCACCCGCTAACCGAGGCCCATCATGACGCACAAGACCCCCAAACAGAGCGAGCTCGCCGGCACCGATACCGTCGACCGCGCCAATCACAATGCCAAGCTCGATCAGCTGGAAGCGTTTCGCAGCGACGCCACCGGCGAGGCGTTGCGCACCAATCAGGGCGTGAAGATCGCCGACAACCAGAACACCCTCAAGGCCGGCGGCCGTGGGCCCTCGCTGCTCGAAGACTTCATCATGCGCGAGAAGCTCACCCACTTTGACCACGAGCGCATCCCCGAGCGTATCGTCCACGCGCGCGGCTCGGCCGCTCATGGTGTGTTCAGGAGTTACGCTGACCACAGCTGGCTGACCAAGGCCTCGTTCCTCGCCGCCGAAGGCAAGGAAACCCCGGTATTCGTGCGCTTCTCCACCGTGCAGGGCTCGCGCGGCTCGGCGGACACCGTGCGCGACGTGCGCGGCTTCGCCACCAAGTTCTACACCGACGAGGGCAACTTCGACCTGGTCGGCAACAACATGCCGGTGTTCTTCATTCAGGACGCGATCAAGTTTCCGGACTTCGTCCATGCGGTCAAACCCGAGCCGCACAATGAGATACCGCAGGCGCAGTCGGCCCACGATACCTTCTGGGATTTCGTCTCGCTGACGCCTGAGTCCGCACACATGGTGCTCTGGACCATGTCCGACCGCGCCCTGCCGCGCAGCTACCGGGCGATGGAAGGCTTCGGCGTGCACACCTTCCGCCTGATCAACGCCGAGGGTGTCAGCCGCTTCGTCAAGTTTCACTGGAAGCCGGTCGCCGGCGCCTTCTCGCTGGTCTGGGACGAGACGCTGAAGATTGCCGGCAAGGACCCGGACTTCAATCGCCGCGACATGTGGGAGTCCATCGAGATGGGCGACTACTTCGAGTGGGAGCTGGGCGTGCAGGTGGTGGAGGAGGCCGACGAGCACAAGTTCGACTTCGACCTGCTCGACCCGACCAAGATCATCCCCGAGGAGCTGGTGCCGGTACAGAAGCTCGGCAAGATGACCCTCAACCGCAACCCGGACAACTTCTTCGCCGAGACCGAGCAGGCCGCCTTCCACATTGGCCATATCGTGCCGGGCATCGACTTCACCAACGACCCGCTGCTGCAGGGCCGGCTGTTTTCCTACACCGACACCCAGCTGCTGCGACTCGGTGGACCGAATTTTCACGAAATCCCGATCAACCGTCCGCTGTGTCCGTTCCACAACAACCAGCGCGACGCCTTCCACCGCCAGACCATCCACAAGGGCCGCGCCAACTACGAGCCCAACTCCATCGACAGCGGCTGGCCCAAGGAAACCCCGCCGGCGGCCCAGGGCGGCGGCTTCGAGAGCTATCCGGAGCGTGTCGAGGGGCACAAGATCCGCAACCGCAGCGAATCCTTCGGCGACCATTTCTCCCAGGCCACGCTGTTCTGGAACAGCATGAGCGAGCCGGAGAAGGAGCACATCATCGGCGCCTATACCTTCGAGCTGGGCAAGGTGGAGCGGGTGTTAATCCGCGAGCGTCAGGTCAACGAGATCCTCGCCAACATCGATATGGAGCTGGCTCGCCGCGTGGCCGAGAACCTTGGCCTGCCGGCACCGAGCGCGCCGACCGTGACACCGAAGACGCCAACCCCGCAGAGTTCTCCGGCGCTGAGCTTGATGAACCACGTGCCGGGCAATATCAAGTCACGCAAGATCGCGATTCTGGTGGCCAACGGCGTCGATGGCGCGGCGATCGACGCCTTCAAGGCCAAGCTGGCGGAGCAGGGCGCGCTGGCCAAGATCATCGGCCCGTCGCCGGCCCCGGTGAAAACGGCGGACGGCCAGATGCTGCCGGTCGACGCCGCGATGGACGGTATGCCCTCGGTGATGTTCGACGCCGTGTTCGTCCCCGGCGGTGCCGATGCGGCGGCGGCCATGGCCAAGTCCGGCGAGGCCAAGCACTACGTGCTGGAGGCCTACAAGCACCTGAAACCCATTGTGGTGCTCGGTGCGGCACGGCCGCTGCTGGCGTCGCTGAACCTCAGCCCGGATGCCGGACTGCTAGAAGGTGATGACGTCGATGCGGTATTCGGCAACTTCGCTCAGGCGCTCGGTCAGCACCGGGTGTGGGCGCGTGAGGCCGCGGCGGCGGCGATCCCGGCGTAACGGGTCAGCGTAGGGTGGATGGCCGAAGCCATCCGCGCGGATGAGGCGCCAGGTCCGGCATGAGGCGAAACCAGGCACTGACGCGTGGAAAATCGCTTCGCGAGTTTTCCACCCTACGCAGGTTTCGTCGCGAGCGGGACGTAGGGTGGATGGCCGAAGCCATCCACGCCGGGCGCCTCGTCAGCTGCTCTGCAGCTCCCGCCAATGCAGGAACAGCCGCAGGTCGAACTCGATCTGCCCGTAGCCCGGCAGCATGTGTTCGCACAGCTTGTAAAAGGCACGGTTGTGCTCGCTCTCACGCAGGTGGGCGAGCTCGTGCACCACGATCATCTGCAGAAACTCCGGCGCCGCCTCACGGAACAGCGCGGCGACGCGGATTTCCTTCTTCGCCTTGAGCTTGCCGCCCTGCACCCGTGACACCGCGGTATGCAGGCCCAGCGCGCGGTGGGTCAGGTCCAGGCGATTGTCGTAGAGCACCTTGTCGATCGGCGGTGCGCTTTTCAGGTGGTCCTGCTTGAGCTGCTGCACGTAGCCGTACAGCGCCTTGTCGCTCTGCACCTGGTGCCGACCAGGGTAGCGCCGTGCGAGGTAATCGCCCAGGCGATCCTCGGCGATTAGCTGGCGCACCTGGGCCAGCAGCGGCTCAGGGTAGCCACGCAGGTACTTGAGATCGGTCATGCGCGCTTCGGCCAGGCGAAGCTGAGCAGGAACAGCGCGGCGGCGCTGACCACGATGGACGGCCCGGCCGGGGTGTCCTCGTACCAGGACAGCGTCAGCCCCAGGCACACCGCGACGATGCCCAGCAGGCTCGCACCCAGCGCCATCTGCTCCGGCGTGCGCGCATGGCGCTGCGCGGCGGCGGCGGGGATGATCAGCAGGGAGGTGATCAACAGTACGCCGACGATCTTCATCGCCACGGCGATTACTACCGCGATCAGCAGCATCAGCGCCAGGCGGATGCCGGCCACCGGCAGGCCCTCGACCTTGGCCAGCTCCTCGTGCACGGTGATCGCCAGCAGCGGCCGCCACAGCGGGACCAGCATCAGCAGCACCAGGGCGCTGCCGCCTATGATCCAGGCCAGATCGCTCGGCCCGACGGCGAGCAGGTCGCCGAACAGGTAGCCCATCAGGTCGATGCGCACGTCATCCATGAAGCTCAGCGATACCAGCCCCAGCGACAGCGTGCTGTGCGCGAGGATGCCGAGCAGCGTGTCCGAGGCCAGCGGCTGGCGCTGCTGCAGGGTCACCAGCAGCAGGGCGAGCACCACGCAGCCGACGGTCACCGCCAGGGTCAGGTTGATGTCGAGCATCAGCCCGAGGGCGACGCCGAACAGCGCGGCGTGGGACAGGGTGTCGCCGAAATAGGCCATGCGCCGCCAGACGACGAAGGAGCCGAGCGGGCCGGCGACCAGCGCCAGGGCGAGGCCGGCGAGCAGGGCATTGAGAAGGAAATCGGGCATCTGATGCTCTGTCTAGTGCTTGCAGTTCGGGCCGTGGACGTGGGGTTTGCCGATCACCACGCTGCCGTGCAGGTCGTGGCTGTGATCGTGCTGGTGGTGGTAGATCGCCAGGCTGCGCGCGTCCTGGCCGAACAGCTCGACGAAGGCCGGGTCGCTGCTGACCTGCTCTGGGTGACCCGAGCAGCAGACGTGGCGATTGAGGCAGACCACCTGATCGGTGGCGCTCATCACCAGGTGCAGATCGTGGGAAACCATCAGCACGCCGCAGCCGTAGCGGTCGCGCAGCACGCCGATCAAGCGGTACAGCTCGGCTTGGCCAGACACGTCGACACCCTGCACCGGTTCGTCGAGCACCAGCAGCTCCGGCTCGCGCAGCAGGGCGCGGGCGAGCAGCACGCGCTGCATCTCGCCGCCGGAAATCTTCTGCAGCGGGCTGTCGATCACGTGTTCGGCACCGACTTCACCCAGTGCCGCCAGGGCGCGGGCGCGATCGACGCCGGGCACCAGACGCAGAAAGCGCAGCACCGACAAGGGTAGGGTGGGGTCCACGTGGAGCTTCTGCGGCATGTAGCCGACACGCAGCTTCGGCTTGCGCCAGACCTGGCCGCGATCGGGTTTCAGCAGGCCCAGCACGGCCCGTACCAGCGTGGTCTTGCCGGCCCCGTTGGGGCCGATCAGGGTGACGATCTCGCCGCGATGCACCTGCAGTTGCGCGCCTTCCAGCACGTTCTGGTTGGCGAAGCGCACGTGGATGTCATCCAGCCGCAGCAGCACCTCGCTCATGCGGCTTTCCGGCAGTTCGAGCAGAGGCCGACCACTTCCACGGTCTGCCCCTCGACGGCGAAGCCGACGCTGCCGGCGGCGCTGTCGATGGCCTCGGCGATGGCGCGTTGCTCGAGTTCGATGGCGGTGTGGCAGTGCCGGCAGATGAGGAACTGGCCCTGGTGCGGATGCTCCGGATGGTTGCAGCCGATGAAGGCGTTGAGCGACGCGATGCGATGCACCAGGCCGTTCTCCAGCAGGAAATCCAGCGCGCGGTAGACGGTGGGCGGCGCGGCGCGGCGGCCATCCTGCTCGCTCAGTACGGCGAGGATGTCGTAGGCGCCGAGCGGCCTGTGGCTTTGCCAGACCAGCTCCAGCACACGCTTGCGCAGGGCGGTCAGGCGTACGCCCTGGCGCGCGCAGAGGCTGTCGGCTTCGGCCAGCGCGTGGCTGACGCAATGGTCATGGTCGTGGGGCGTACAGGCCAGCGGGGTCTTGGACATGAGCGGCGACGTGTTGGGGTAGAGACGTTATTATGTACCAATTCCCCCCGTACGAGTGACGCCCGTGAATCGTCTTTTTTCCCTTCCCTTGCTCGCGGCGCTGGTTGCTGGCGCCGCGTCCGCCCACGCCGAAGTCCGCGTGCTGACCAGCATCAAGCCGCTGCAGCTGATCGCCGCGGCGGTTCAGGATGGCGTCGGTGAGCCTGACGTTCTGCTGCCGGCCAGCGCTTCGGCGCATCATTACTCGCTGCGACCGTCCGACGTACGGCGTATCCGCGATGCGCAGCTGTTCTACTGGATCGGCCCGGATCTGGAGAGCTTCCTGCCGCGCGCACTGAGCGCTCGTGAAGGCACGACCGTGGCGGTGCAGGACCTGCCGCAGCTGACCCTGCGTCGTTTTGGTGATGCGCACGCGCACGACGAGGCTGAACATCACGATCACGACGATCACGACGATCACGACGATCACGACGATCACGACGATCACGACGGCCATGACCATGATGCTCACGGGCAGGAAGAGGCTTTGCATGGCGAGACCGCGCCTGCCGACGAGCACGACCACGACCATCGCCCGGGGACGCTCGATGCGCACCTGTGGCTGCTGCCAGCCAACGCCCTGATCATCGCAGAACGCATGGCCGCTGACCTGGCCGCGGCCGACCCGGCCAACGCACAGCGCTACCAGGCCAACTCGGCGGCCTTCGCCCAGCGCATCGAGGCGCTCGACGCACGCCTCAAGCAGCGTTTCGCCAAGGTGCAGAACAAGCCGTTCTTCGTCTTCCACGAGGCCTATGACTATTTCGAGGCCGCCTACGGTCTGCGCCATGCCGGCGTGTTCAGCGCCGGTGGCGAGGCGCAGCCGGGCGCGCGGCATGTGGCGGCGATGCGCGAGCGCCTGCAGCAGGCCGGGCCGAGCTGCGTATTCAGCGAACCGCCGGCACGCCCGCGCCTGGCCGAAACGCTGACCGCCGGATTGCCGGTGAAGATGGCTGAACTGGATGTGCTGGGTGTAGGACTGGCCACGAATGCACACGGCTACGAACAGCTGCTCGAAGGCTTGGGCAACACCCTGGCAGACTGCCTGGAGTCGCTCTGAGCGTAGCGCGGGGCGCTCTGTCCTGCGCCTTGACGCGGTCTTTGGAGGTGGCGCGAGGGTTTTCTGAGCGTTGGCGCCGACCGTCGGCGCGGCGTTGAAAAAGGGGGGCCGGCTCCGGCTAATTGATGCGCGTCATGTGTTTTTTTTCGCGTTTTCGCCTATCGTGCGTGCTTTCTTTTTTCCCCTTTTTCTCACGAGGATGCGCAGCGCATGGCGAAGACGGACGGGCCGATCGCGGCAGACAGTAAAACCACCGCCGGTATCGCCTTGCAGGCGGCTTCCGAGGACATCTGGGCGCAGAAGTACCGCCTGACCAGCAAGGACGGCACGCCGATCGACGACAGTGTCGATGCCACCTGGCAGCGCGTCGCCCGTGCTCTGGCCGACGTCGAGCCGGCCAAGCAGCGCGAGCAGTGGTACGAACGCTTCCTCTGGGCGCTGCGCAATGGTGCCATCCCGGCCGGACGGATCATCTCCAACGCCGGCGCGCAGGATTACAAGCCGGCGACTTCGACCATCAACTGCACCGTCTCCGGCACCATCACCGACTCGATGGACGACATCCTCGGCAAGGTCCACGAGGCCGGCCTGACATTGAAAGCCGGCTGCGGCATCGGCTACGAGTTCAGCACCCTGCGCCCGCGCGGCTCCTTCGTCTCGGGTGCCGGCGCGCACACCAGCGGCCCGCTGTCGTTCATGGATATCTTCGACAAGATGTGCTTCACCGTGAGCTCGGCCGGAGGCCGCCGCGGTGCGCAGATGGGCACCTTCGAAGTCGGCCACCCCGACGTGCGCGAGTTCATCCGTGCCAAGCGCGAGGACGGCCGGCTGCGCCAGTTCAACCTGAGCCTGTTGATCACCGACGAGTTCATGCAGGCGGTGGAAGCCGACGGTGAATGGCCGTTGATCTTCCCGGTGCATGCTAAGGAAGCGGCCGAGCTGGACCTGAACGACGCCGAGCACGTGCTCTGGCGCGAATGGCCGGTGCACGACGACTACATCGTGCGCGACGACGGCCTGGTCGCCTGCAAGATCTACGGGCGGGTCAAGGCGCGGCACCTGTGGGACATGATCATGGTCTCCACCTATGACTATGCCGAGCCGGGCTTCATCCTCATCGACCGCGTCAACCAGCTGAACAACAACTGGTGGTGCGAAGCCATCCGCGCCACCAACCCCTGTGGCGAGCAGCCGCTGCCGCCCTACGGCTCGTGCCTGCTGGGCTCGATCAACCTGACCCACTTCGTCGTCGACCCGTTCGGCGCCGATGCGCGCTTCGACTGGGACAAGTACCGCGAAGTGGTGCGCGTTTTCACCCGCATGCTCGACAACGTCGTCGAGATCAACGGCCTGCCGCTGGAACAGCAGCGCCACGAGATCGAAAGCAAGCGCCGCCACGGCATGGGTTTCCTCGGCCTCGGTTCGACGCTGACCCTGCTCAAGCTGCGTTACGGCAGCCCGGAAGCCTGCGTGTTCACCGAAGAAGTTGCCCGCGAGATGGCACTGGTCGGCTGGGAACAGGCGCTGGAACTGTCCAAGGAAAAAGGTGCAGCACCGCTGCTGAGCCAGACCTTCGAAGTCACCGCCGAGATGCTGCGCAAGCGTCCGGAGATGGCCAAGGACGGTTACAAGATTGGCGACCAGGTTGCCGGCCGCGTGCTGCACGCCAAGTACTCGCGCTACATGCAGAAAATTGCCGAGTACGCGCCGGAGCTGATCGAGGCGTTGGCCGAGCAGGGTGCGCGCTTCACCCACCACAGCTCCATCGCGCCTACCGGCACCATCAGCCTGAGCCTGGCCAACAACGCCTCCAACGGCATCGAACCGAGCTTCGCCCACCACTACTCGCGCAACCTGATCCGCCCGGGCCGCAAGGCCAAGGAAAAGATCGAGGTGTTCAGCTACGAGCTGCTGGCCTATCGCACGCTGATCAACGAGCGCGCCAAGCCAGGTTCCGACGAGTCGGGCGAGAAGCTGCCGGACTACTTCATCACTGCCGATGACGTCAGCCCGACCCAGCACGTCGACATCCAGGCCGCCGCACAGAAGTGGGTCGACTCGTCGATCTCCAAGACCGCCAACGTACCGACCGACTACCCGTTCGACGCGTTCAAGGACATCTACCGCTACGCCTGGCGCCAGGGCCTCAAGGGCTGCACCACCTTCCGCTTCAACCCGGCGGCGTTCCAGGGCGTGCTGGTCAAGGAAGCCGATCTGGAGAAGACCCTGTACCGCTTCACCCTCGAGGACGGCAGCGTGGTCGAGCTCAAGGGCAATCAGGAAGTCGAGTACGACGGCGAGGTGAACACTGCCGCCAACCTGTTCGATGCCCTCAAAGAAGGCTACTACGGCAAGTACTGAGCCGGGCCGCCAACTGAATAGGGCACTTCTAAAAACGTAAGCGAGGCAGCCAGCGCAAGGCGAAAACAGGCGAACAAGCGCAGTTTACGAGCGGTAAATGAGCATTTTGAGCCTGTTTTCAACACCGCGATGGCAACGCAGATAGTTTTTAGAGGTGCCCATTAATCGCCGGGCCGCCAGTGCCGCCCGGCAGGAGAAACCGCAAAAATGACCGTAAAGATCACCCAGCGCATCAAGGGCTTCAAGGTCGTCGACGAGACCATCGAACGCCCCGCCGCGTCTGCAGCCAGCAACGACAGCAAGGCGGCCGGCAAGCCCATCCAGGTGGTGGAGATGGACGAGAGCCTGCAGCGTCCGGAAACCCTGATTGGCATGACCTACAAGATCAAGTCGCCGCTGTTCGAGCACGCGCTGTACGTCACCGTGAACGACATCGTGCTCAACGCCGGCACCCCGCACGAGCAACGCCGTCCGTTCGAGATCTTCATCAATTCGAAGAACATGGACCACTTCCAGTGGATCGTCGCGCTCACCCGCATCATGTCCGCGGTGTTCCGCAAGGGCGGCGACTGCACCTTCCTCGTCGAGGAGCTGAAGGCGGTGTTCGATCCGCGCGGCGGCTACCTGAAGAAGGGTGGCGTCTACATGCCGTCGATCGTCGCCGAGATTGGTGCGGTGCTGGAGCGTCATCTGATCGCCATCGGCATGCTCGAAGGCCATGCGCTGGACGAAACTCAGCTCAAGTACCTGGCCGAGAAGCGTGCCGCCTACGAAGCCAGCCAGGGCGCGGTGGCCGTCGAGCCGGGCGAAGGTTTCCCGGCTGGCGCGCAGCTGTGCAACAAGTGCAACACCCAGGCTGTGGTGCAGATGGACGGCTGCGCGACCTGCCTGAACTGCGGCAACTCCAAGTGCGGCTAAACGGCTTGCGCTGATTTCGCCTGCCGTGACGCTCGTCAGGCCCGCTTTACCCGGCGGGTCTGGCTCTGCTAGTTTTCGGTCTCCATGCAGCCTTCCGGCCTTTGACCAAATGTCCTCCCCTGCTCACAGCCTGTTTCACGTGAAGCCAGCCGATCATGGCGTGGCCCGGCTGTGCGCAATCGCTCCACCCCCCTCTGTCGTTGCCGCTCTGGCAATCGCGCCGCCACCTCCACCGGCGGTTGCGCTGGGCTGATCCGCCCGCACCTCGCAGCTCCAGTTTTCGCTTCTGATCCTTCTGGATCGGCGCGCGCATGCTTGCGGCGTTCGCTGGAGCCTGTTCGGCTTCGACAGGTAATCACTGATGACTTTCAACAAATCGTTGTGGACGTCCTACGGCGTCATGGCCGTGTTCGTATTGCTCTGGGGCAGTGCGGCGATCTTCACCCGCTGGGGGCTGGACCACGGCACGCCGTTCGCCCTGCTGCTGGTGCGCTTCGTGCTGGCGCTGGTCGCGCTGCTGCCGATCGGCCTGTACCGGCGGCGCTTACGACCGGCGCCGGGCACCCGCGCGCAGGTCGCGGCAACCGGCCTGCTGATGATCGGCTGCTACTCGATCTGCTACTTCCAGGCCATGGCGCATGGCGTGACGCCGGGGGTGATGGCGACGCTGCTCGGCGTGCAGCCGATTCTCACCTTGCTGCTCCTCGAACGGCGCTTCTCGCCACTGCGTCTGCTGGGATTGCTGGTGGCACTGGCCGGGTTGGCCGCGGTGGTGTTTCAGAGCCTAGTGCTGGCGCGCTTCTCGCTGGCCGGCATGCTCTTCGCCCTCGGTGCGTTGCTGTGCATGACCGTGGGGGCGATCCTGCAGCAGCGCGTCCGCCAGAGTCCGGTGGAGGTCATGCCGTTGCAGTACGCGGTCAGCCTGCTGCTGTGCCTGGCGTTCGTGCCGTTCCAGCCGATCCGGCTGGATGCGGTGGCCGGCTTCATCATTCCGGTGCTGTGGCTGGGCTTGGTGATCTCGGTGGCGGCTCAGCTGTTGCTGTATCGGATGATCCGCAGCGGCAACCTAGTCAACGTCACCAGCCTGTTCTACCTGGTGCCGGTGGTGACCGTGGGGATGGACTACCTCTTCCTCGGCAATCAACTGTCGCGCCTCGGCTTGCTGGGCATGGGTGCGATCCTGCTGGGCCTGGCACTGGTGTTCAAGGCGGTGCCGGTGCCGCGCCACCCGTGAGCGGCGCGCCGGACGGCAGGTGCAGCGTCCGGCGCTGCCTGAGCGTCAGCTGATCACACGGTAGCAGGGCTCGTAGGCGGCGCCACCCGGCAGCTTCATGCGGTGCTGCTCGACAAAGGCCTGCAGCAGTTCGTCCAGCGGTTGCATGATGCAGGCGTCGCCGTGAATCTCATAGCGGCCGTACTGCTCGATGCGACGGATGCCCTTGTCCTTGACGTTGCCGGCGACGATGCCGGAGAACGCGCGGCGCAGATTGGCCGCCAGTTCATGCGCCGGCAGGCCGCGGCGCAGCTGCAGGTTGGCCATGTTCTCGTGGGTCGGGTCGAACGGGTGCTGGAAGCTCTCGTCGATCTTCAGCAGCCAGTTGAAATGGAAGGCGTCGTTGCGTTCGCGACGGAAGCGGCGGACCTCGCGCATGCCTTCGGCCATCTGTCGGGCCACCTCGCTGGGATCATCGATGACCACCTGATAGCGGTTCTGCGCGTCCTCGCCCAGGGCGGCACCGACGAAGGCGTGCAGCTGTTGCAGGTAGGGCGCCGCTTCGCGTGGACCGGTGAGCACCACGGGGAACGGCAGTTCGCGGTTGGCCGGGTGGAGCAGGATGCCGAGCAGGTAGAGGAACTCCTCGGCGGTGCCGACGCCCCCGGGGAAGATGATGATGCCGTGGCCGACGCGCACGAAGGCTTCCAGCCGCTTCTCGATGTCCGGCAGGATCACCAGTTCGTTGACGATCGGATTGGGTGCTTCGGCGGCGATGATGCCGGGCTCGGTCAGGCCGAGGAAGCGACTGCCGACCAGGCGTTGCTTGGCATGGCCGATCGCGGCGCCCTTCATCGGCCCCTTCATCACGCCGGGGCCGCAACCGGTGCAGACGTGCAGACTGCGCAGGCCAAGCTCATGGCCGACGCGCTTGCTGTACTTGTATTCCTCCAGGCTGATGGAGTGGCCGCCCCAGCACACCACCATGTTCGGCTCCACGCCCGGGCGCAGGGTGCGGGCGTTGCGCAGCAGGTGGAAGACGTAGTCGGTGATGCCCTGCGAGGTGCTCAGGTCGATGCGTGCGCTGCCCAATTCACTCTCGGTATAGACGATGTCGCGCAGCGCGCTGAAGAGCATCTCCCGAGTACTGGCGATCATCTCGCCATCGACGAACGCATCGGCCGGTGCATTGATCAGTTCCAGGCGCACGCCACGATCCTGCTGCAGGATCTCAACTTCGAAGTCCGCGTACGCCTCGAGGATGGTCTTGGCGTTGTCGATGCGTGCGCCGGTATTCAAGATGGCCAGTGCGCACTGGCGAAACAGCTTGTGCGCCCGGCCGGCGCCGACTTCGCTCAGTTGCTGCACTTCGCGTTGCGACAGGGTTTCCAGGCTGCCCTTGGGGCTTACCGAGGCGTTGATTACATGGCGTTGGGTCATTCGTGATTTCCGAGCGCATGGTCACCGGGCCGAAAGGCGGCGGTAACAGCAGGATGGTGGAGCGCTAAGCCGGACCAGCGGCCGCCTGACTCCCGGAGGGGCAGGCACGCCGGGCGTCCGTCGCGTACTAGGCCCTGCAGAAGGGAGCGACAAAGCTGGTGGCCAACGAGTTTGGCGCCATCTTACCCGCCCCGGCAGCGTGCGGGCGCGCGATTCTTGACGCTGGCGCGGCGTAAATGTTCCCGAGCGGCACGTGTAGACGCTGCCCGCATGAGCCGGTCAGTCGTCAGAGTGCGAAGGGCAGTACGCTATGCGGTTGCTGTCGAGCCGCCAGCAGACGGCGGAACTCGTCGGGATTCTTCACCAGCACGTCCTGTTGACCACTGAAGCTCTGCGCCGCGATCAGCCGTGACAGCCAGAAGCGTATGCAGGCCACGCGCAGCATCGGCTGCCAGAGTTCGGCCTCGGCCGGGGTGAAGCGGCGCAGCGCGGAATAGCCTGCCAGCAAAGGTTCGCTGCGTTCGCCGTCGATCTCGCCGTTGGGGTGCGAACACCAGTCGTTCACGGCGATGGCCAGGTCATAGAGCATCGGCCCGGAGCAGGCGTTGTAGAAGTCGATCACGCCAGTGAGATGCGTCCCTTCGAACAGCACGTTGTCGCGGAACAGGTCTGCGTGCAGGTTGGCGCGTGGCAGGGCGAGGATCTTCGGCCGTAGCTCGGCGATCTCCGCCAGGCCGTCGCGCAGCAGCGGCAGCTGGTCGTCGGACAGGCTCAGCGCCAGGCTCGGTCCCTGCTCCTGCATCCACTCCAGACCGCGGTCGCTGGCGCGCTCGAGAATATGCTCGCGAGTTGCCAGATGCAGGCGCGCCAGCAGCCGACCGACTTCCGCACAGTGGTGCGCGTTGGGTTCGACCACATGCCGGCCCGGCAGCCGCGGCTGCAGCAGCGCCGGTTTCTCCGCTAGCTGGCGCAACGCCACGCCCTGGTCAGTGCGCAGCGCATAGGGCACCGGCAGCCCGGCGCGCTGTAGCACGTCGAGCAGCTCGATGAAGAACGGAAGATCCTGCGTCGGCCCACGCTCGATCAGCGTCAGCACGTATTCGCCCTGTTCGAGGCTGACGAAGAAGTTGCTGTTCTCGCTGCCGGCAACGATGCCTTGGAAGTCGCGCAGCCGGCCGAGCCGGTAGGGCGCCAGGAAGGCTTCCAGTTCGTCACGTTGCAGGGGCGTGAATACCGACATGACAGCCTCCTCGCGGACAGGGCATTACCAGCTGAAGATCTTCCAGGATGGGATCAGCATGTCTGGCTGGTCGGCGCGGACGAAGTTGCCGTCGTTGCCATCGGCGCGCACCAAGAAGTACGGCTTGCCGTGCTTGGGCGTGATTTTCACTGCATAGAGGAAGCCGTTGACCCGGTATTCCTCGACGGTGCGATCACCTTCCTGGCGGATGGTTACGTCCGGCTCGCCGTTGACCGATTCCTGGGCGAAACCGGCGAGGGGCACGCAAACCAGCAGGCTGGCCAGCATCAGGTGTTTGAGAGCGCGCATGATAACCTTGTCCCTTCATCGTCAAATGGTCCCTGCATTCTAGCCCCGGGCCCGCCGAAAAGGTTGATTCCGCTCATGCGCCAAGCCCCCCTCGTTCTGGTGGACGGTTCGTCTTACCTGTACCGCGCCTTCCATGCGCTGCCTCCGCTGACCACCTCCACCGGCAAGCCTACAGGGGCGGTCAAGGGCGTGCTGAACATGTTGCTGGCGCTGCGCAAGCAGTATCCAGACAGCCCGTTCGCAGTGGTCTTCGATGCCAAGGGCCCGACCTTCCGTGACGAGCTGTTCGAGCACTACAAATCCCATCGCCCGCCGATGCCCGACGATCTGCGCGTGCAGATCGAGCCGCTGCATGCCGCGGTACGCGCACTAGGCCTGCCGCTGCTGAATGTTGATGGTGTCGAGGCCGACGACGTCATCGGCACCCTGGCCCGGCAGTGCGCGGCGCTGGGCCGCGACGTGGTGATCTCCACCGGCGACAAGGACATGGCGCAGCTGGTCTGTCCGCACGTCACCCTGGTCAACACCATGACCGGCAGCGTCTATGACATCGAAGGCGTGAAGGCCAAGTTCGGCGTAGGCCCGGAGCTGATCATCGACTTCCTCGCGCTGATGGGCGACAAGGTCGACAACATTCCCGGCGTGCCGGGTGTGGGCGAGAAGACCGCCTGTGGCCTGCTCAACGGCATCCCCGGCGGCCTCAAGGGGCTCTACGAGAACCTCGACCAAGTCGCCGGCCTGCCGATCCGCGGGGCCAAGACCCTGGGCGCCAAGCTCGCCGAACACCGCGATGCCGCCTTCATGTCCTACGAGCTGGCGACCATCAAGCTCGACGTGACGCTGGACGTCGAGGTCGCCGACCTGGTGCCCGGCGCGCCGCACCGCGAGGCGCTGATCGCGCTCTATCGCGAGCTGGAATTCAAGAACTGGCTCGACGACCTGCTGCGCGAGGCCAAGGCGGCTGGCGAGAACTGCGAGGCGGCACCGGAGAATTGCTCGATCCAGGCCGAGGCACAGTACGAGACGATTCTCGAGCAGGCCGATTTCGAGCGCTGGCTGGCGCGCCTGCAGACGGCCAGCTGCTTCGCCTTCGATACCGAAACCACCAGCATCGATGCCCAGCGCGCCGAGCTGGTTGGCGTGTCCTTCGCGGTCGAGCCGGGCCAGGCGGCCTATGTGCCGCTGCGCCACTCCTACATGGGCGTGCCGGAGCAGCTGGATCGCGATGCCGTGCTCGCCGCGCTCAAGCCGCTGCTGGAGGATCCGGCGAAGGGCAAGATCTGCCAGCACGGCAAGTACGACATGAACGTGCTGATGCACTACGGCATCGAGATGCGCGGCATGGCCTTCGACACCATGCTCGAATCCTACGTGCTGGACGCCACCGCCACCCGCCACGATATGGACAGCCTGGCGCTGAAGTACCTCGGCCGCGGCACCATCCGTTTCGAGGACATCGCCGGCAAGGGCGCCAAGCAGCTGACCTTCGACCAGATCGCTATCGAGCAGGCCGGGCCCTACGCCGCCGAGGACGCCGATGTCACCCTGCGCCTGCACCAGACCCTGCTCGGCAGGCTGGAGCAGACGCCATCGCTGCTCAAGGTGCTGACCGAGATCGAGATGCCGCTGGTGCCGGTGCTGGCGCGCATCGAGCGCAATGGTGCGTTGGTCGATGCGCAACTGCTCGGCCAGCAGAGCGTCGAGCTGGGCGACAAGCTGGTGCAGCTGGAACGCGAGGCGTTCGATATCGCCGGCGAGGAGTTCAACCTCGGCTCGCCCAAGCAACTCGGCGTGATTCTCTATGAAAAACTTGGCTGCCCGGTGCTCTCCAAGACCGCCGGTGGCCAGCCGTCCACCGCCGAAAGCGTGCTCGCCGAACTGGCCGAGCAGGATTACCCGCTGCCCAAGGTGATCATGCAGCACCGCTCCCTGAGCAAGCTCAAGGGCACCTACACCGACAAGCTGCCGCAGCAGATCAACCCGCGCACCGGGCGCATCCACACCAGCTATCACCAGGCGGTGACTGCCACCGGCCGGCTGTCCTCCAGCGACCCAAACCTGCAGAACATCCCGATCCGCACCGCGGAAGGGCGGCGTATTCGCCAGGCCTTCGTCGCGGCGCCGGGCTACAAGCTGCTGGCGGCGGACTACTCGCAGATCGAGCTGCGCATCATGGCTCATCTCGCGCAGGATGCCGGTCTGCTGCATGCCTTCCAGAACAATCTGGACGTGCACCGCGCCACCGCCGCTGAGGTGTTCGGCGTGCCGCTGGAGCAGGTCAGCAATGACCAGCGACGCAGCGCCAAGGCGATCAACTTCGGCCTGATCTACGGCATGAGCGCCTTCGGCCTGGCCAAGCAGATCGACGTCGGCCGCAAGGAAGCGCAGGAATACATCGACCGCTATTTCGCTCGCTACCCGGGCGTGCTCGCCTACATGGAGCGCACCCGCACCCAGGCCGCCGAGCAGGGCTATGTCGAGACGCTGTTCGGTCGTCGGCTGTACCTGCCGGAGATCAATTCGAAGAACGGCGCCATGCGCAAGGGCGCCGAGCGCACCGCGATCAACGCGCCGATGCAGGGCACCGCGGCTGACATCATCAAGCGCGCCATGATCGCCGTGGACGGCTGGCTGCAGGGCAGCGGTCTGGATGCACGGGTGATCCTGCAGGTACACGATGAACTGGTGCTGGAAGTGCGCGAAGACCTGATCGAGCAGGTCCGTCAGCAGATCTGCCCGTTGATGAGCGAGGCCGCCCAGCTGGACGTGCCGCTGCTCGTCGAAGCGGGTGTTGGCGACAACTGGGACGAGGCGCATTGATCCTGGTTGCCGAAAGATGTCGCTAGCCGCCGAAATTTTTTTCGTCCGCGTTGAACTTCCGCTGCAACGATCCGGTCAGAGCATGCGAAGGGTGTAAAAACCCTTCGATGCTCCTTGTTGTGTTAAGTGTTGGCAGATCTCTGGACCCCGCCCTAGCGGTCCGGATTTGGACCTCGAACTTCCCCCTCCCCCAATGAAGTTCGAGGTTTTTTTTGCCTGCAGGAAAGTGGCATGGGCTGCGCCAGCGGCAACGACTTGCGCAGGTTCTTGCGCAGGCGCTCTGTGGATAACCTTGTTGATAAGCTGTTCCCAGTGCGGTCGCCCGCGAGTTGGAGCAGCGCTGCGCAACTTGCTGCCACGGGTGCGCAGGAATTTGCACAGCTTTCTGTGCTGGCCATCACTTCCGCCATTCGGGTTGCGTATTGGGTAGTCAGTATCCGGTTGATAAATAAATAGTTTTTACTTTTTGGCATGGTGCTTGTTGTCAGGGAATGGCCATTCGGCACTCATTTCAGACAAGGAGAGCACCCATGCCAACACCCGCGTATCTGTCCCTCGAAGGCACCAAGCAAGGCCTGATCACTGCCGGCACCTTCACCGAGGATTCGGTTGGCAACATCTTCCAGGAAGGCCATGAGGACCAGATTCTGGTGCAGGCCTTCCAGCATCAGGTCATCATCCCGCGTGACCCGCAGTCGGGTCAGCCGACTGGCCAGCGTGTGCACAAGCCGCTGATGATCACCAAGGTGTTCGACAAGTCGTCGCCGCTGATTTTCAACGCCCTGACTTCCGGTGAGCGCCTGAACAAGTGCCGCCTGGAGTGGTACCGCACCTCCTCGACCGGCACCCAGGAGCACTACTTCACCATCGAACTGGAGGATGCGGTGATCGTCGACGTGCAGTCGCGCATGCCCAACTGCCAGGACCCGAACATGTCCCATTTCACCCATCTGGAAGACGTGTACTTCACCTACCGCAAGATCGTCTGGACCCACGAGGTTTCCGGCACCTCCGGTTCCGACGACTGGCGCACCCCGATCGCTGGCTGATTCGCCGCGGTCCCGCTTCGGCCAGGCTCTCCTGGCCGAACGCTTTTTGCGAAGCACTGAACAGATTCCGCCATAGTCGTTCTGGAATGCGCGAACCATGCATTCTAGAGCGGCCGGCCTGTGTTAAACGGGGCTCCGCAAGCGCCCATGCGCTGCTACATGGACTGAACAGGAGGAACATGGATGTTCGCCCCAGCCAACCAGGCCCACTTCACACTGACCCTCGAGGGCGTCGAGCACGACTTCAAGGTGCTCGAATTCCGGGGCCGCGAGGCCATCAGCCAGCCCTATCGCTTCGACCTGGAACTGGTCAGCGAGCACCCCGATCTGGATCTGGAAAGCCTGCTGCATCGCCCGGCCTTCCTCTCCTTCGCGCCGGATGGCTGCGGCATTCATGGGCTGGTGCATCAGGCCGCCCAGGGTGAATCCGGCAAGCGCCTGACCCGCTATCGGCTCACGCTGGTGCCGCAGCTGGCCTACCTCGCCCATCGCACCAACCAGCGCATCTTCCAGCACCTCAGCGTGCCGCAGATCGTCGCCCAGGTACTCGAGGAGCACGGCATCCAGGCCGATGCCTACCGCTTCCAGCTCGGCCCGGTGATTTACCCGCCGCGCGAATATTGCGTGCAGTACGACGAATCCGACCTGCACTTCATCCAGCGCCTGTGCGAGGAAGAGGGCACCCACTATCACTTCCAGCATGGCGCGAACGGCCATGTACTGGTCTTCGGCGATGACCAGACCGCCTTCCCCAAGCTCGCTGCCACCGCCTATCAGCAGGACAGCGGACTGGTCGCCGACCAGCCGGTGATCAAGCGTTTCGGCCTGCGCCTGGAAACCCGCACCAGCCGCGTCACGCGCCGCGATTACGATTTCGAGAAGCCACGTCTGACCATGGAGGCCGCGTTCCACAGCGACTTCCAGCCTGACCTTGAAGACTACGATTACCCCGGCCGCTTCACCGAGCGCGCCCGCGGCAAGCATCTGTCGCAACGCGCCCTGGAACGCCACCTCCACGACTACGAACTGGCCGAAGGCGAAAGCGACCAGCCGCGGCTGGTGAGCGGGCACTTCCTCCCGCTCGGCGAACACCCCCGCAGCGACTGGAACCAGCTCTGGCTACTCACCGAAGTGCTGCATGAAGGCAAGCAGCCGCAGGTGCTGGAGGAGTCGGTCACCAGTCATGTCGCGCCCGGCGACGGTTTCGTCCAGGGCTACCGCAACCGCTTCAACGCCACGCCCTGGGACATCCCCTTCCGCCCAGCACTGAGCCATGCGAAACCGAAGATTCTCGGCAGCCAGACCGCCGTAGTCACGGGACCTGCCGGCGAAGAAATTCACTGCGACGAATACGGTCGCGTGCGCGTTCAGTTCCACTGGGACCGTGAAGGCCAGGCCGACGACAAGACCAGCTGCTGGCTGCGCGTCTCCTCCAGCTGGGCCGGCGACCGCTATGGCGGCATCGCCATTCCGCGGGTCGGCATGGAAGTGCTGGTGGCCTTCCTCGAAGGCGATCCCGATCAACCGTTGGTGACCGGCTGCCTCTACCACAAGGAGCATCAGGTTCCTTACGACCTGCCGGCCAACAAGACCCGCACGGTGTTCAAGACCCTGAGCAGCCCGGGCGGTGGCGGCTACAACGAACTGCGCATCGAAGACCGCAAGGGCCAGGAACAGATCTACATCCACGCCCAGCGCGACTGGGACGAGAACATCGAGCACGACCAGAAGATCCGCGTCGGCCACGAACGCCACGACACCGTGGAGGCCAACAGCTACAGCGAATTCAAGGCCGAAGAACACCGCACCACCCACGCCGACCGCAAGACCGAAGTCCGCGCCAACGACCACCTCACCGTGGGTAACAGCCAACACCTGAAGATCGGCACCGGGCAATTCATAGAAGTCGGCAACGAGATTCATCTGTCCAGCGGCTTGAAAGTAGTCCTCGAAGCCGGCAGCGAACTGACCTTCAAGGCTGGCGGCAGCTTTATCAAGCTCGATGCCAGCGGCATCACCATGGTCGGGCCGGTGATCAGGATGAACTCGGGTGGAAGTCCGGGAAAGGGATCGGGGGCGGCGCCGGTATTGCCGGGGCAAGTTAGGCCGACAGATTCGGATGTGCCTGGGGCTGTGCTTGAACACCGGCTGAAGCAAGCGAGATTCAGCCATACACCGCTAATCGAGTTGTGTCAGAAGCCTCGGGGCGGTACGCCAATGCAATGCCCGCTGACCAACTGTCCTTGTCGTCATGCCGCCCAGTTAGGGAGCTGATTGATGTCTGTACAGATACTCGCAGGGCTTCCCAATCTTTCTACCCCACTCTTCATGCTGCTCGAATTGGATGAGCCGCTGCTGCAGCGGATTTACCAGCTAGAACCTGATCCACGACCGGAAGCTCTGTTTGCTGATACCGAGCTGGGCGCTCATGTCGAACAAGGACCTTGGCTGATACAACTGACGCCGGATAGCGCCTGGTTGACTGCGTATCGCCAAGCACCAGAGCAATGGCCTGGCGTATTGTTGAGTTCCGAGCGGCCAGTTGATGAGCTGTTGTCCCATCTGCGCGCAATGCTGGTCGTGCAGTTTGAAGGTGAGCGTAAGGGGATACTGCGCTATTACGACCCACAGGTGGCCAGTTACCTTTTCGCGGCGACCGAGGCCGTTATCACTTGGCTAGGCCCCATCGAGCAGTTGTTCTGGCATGGCCCCACCTGGGCAGACCGCAGCGAGAACATCAGCCATTGGCGCAGCCTACGGAGCGAGTCGACCAATCATGGGGCGCCACCGAAGGGCAGGCTGATACTCGACAGAATGCAGATCGCTGCGCTCGAACGGCAGCAACTAGAGGCATTTGCCTATGAGTGCTGGCAGGAGCATTCACAGGCCGAGTTCAACCAGGTCTTGGGCTATCTGCAGCAGGGTCTTGCCTCTGGGTTCGACGACGAGAAGAGCCTGGGCGCATACCTCGAAGCCCGGCTCACTTATCCCCAGCACCTAAGCCATCCCCAAATCGCATCGGGCGAGGTGCAGTTTCGTCTGCAGCAACTGCAATCCTGGCTGGAAGCCACACCAGCCCCCTCGGAGAGTCAAGGATGAATGCCAAAGTAGGGAGCCTGTCCGGCAATCCGGCCTGTGAAGCTGGCAAGCTGATCGTCGAAGTGATTGGCAAAGATCACCCGCCGGAACAGCGAGTTGTGATCTATGACGAAACCGATCATGAGCTGCAGGAGTGGCTAACCCAGCAGGCCAAACAAGAGCTTGTAGCTGATTCTCGGCAGAGCAGCACCCTACACATCTGGGATTGGCAGCAGCAGCCCAAGCGCCATCTCTGGCTGGAAATCGAGGCCGAACGCGGCAGCCCCATCCACGTACCGCTGATGGATGACACACGCATTACCCCGCGCCAGCGTGCGCGGCAGTGGAACTGCATCGTCCCTGTAGTGCCCATGAGCACCATGCTCGGTATCAGCGCCAACCACCAGCATCGTGAATACCCCGTACATGTGCGTCCCGGCTTCATCTATTTGTTCTATCACGGCAAAGTGTGGCGTGAACTGGAGATTCGTCAGGCTGAGGGGCAGGTGACTTATCACGACGTACGCCTGAGTGACTTTCGCAATGGCGAGCACTTTCGAGATGGCGCCCGCACGGCTACTGGCAAAGGGCTGAGCGAGATTTGGCTACCCGCCAGATGGAACAACCGCGCGGCCCCGGATATCGAGGTAGCTTATGCCGAGGTGCAATGGCCTGCCGCTCGCCTGAACGCCATGGAGCGCAACGCTCGTCTGCGTCGCGCCCGCTGCAATCGCTTGGGCCTGGTCGTGGCCGAACGCAGCTTCGGTAACACCACTTACCGGGCTCCAAGCCAGCAGCAAGCCTTCTACCTGCAAAATGTCCCCGCCCATCGTCCGCGTGAGCCTGCTCGTGAATGGTTGTTCGATCAACCGCTCAAGTATCTGCACGATCTGAGCGGCCAGTACCCCGTGCAGAGCCAGCAATATGCTCAGCAGGTTCATCAACGTCACGAGCGCGGTGAGTCCACCCCGGGGCCAACGCATGCACAGCAGACGCAGGACGACCTACGCCCGGAGACCGGCGCCTGGGCTGTCGAACTGGGCGACACGCTACAGAACTTCCAACATGTCTGCAGCGCAACCAACGAACGTGAACACTGGCAGGCCGCTGCGGCTGAAACTGACATGCTGGCCACGGTCAAAAAACGCCAGATCGCCGGTGTACTGGTGGAAGATGGCCTCTACCGCATGCGCCACCTGGTGGCGCGCACCAACCAGGCCCAAGCGGTGCTGCAGCTCTGCGCGCAACGGGCCACCTTCCATGCCCATCACGCCTCGGCATTGTTGATTCAGCGCATGATGGTTCCCCCCCATATCGGCGGACAAAGCAACCCGCTGCACCGCTTCATCGGCCAGGTCAGCCAAGAGGGGCGTCAACAGATCGACCTGTGTTCGGGCCAGCATGCTCGTCAGTTGGCCATGACCTGCCTCAAAGCCGCGCAGGACAACCTCGCCGTCTGGCTGGAACAGGCAGCCAACCAGCACGCGCTGGGCGATCATTTCTGCCTGGAAGGCCTCGACTACGCCGGCGCCTTCCAGCTTTGCAGCCAGCTCTTCGTCTGCCTGGCGCGCACGGCCGATCAACAGGACCCATTCCTGGCGGCAGGCGATGCACCACGCACAAGCGCGGGAAGGAGACTGCTATGCAAGCTTGCGCAGAGCCCCAGCCAACCTCTGCACCGGATGCTGTGGCCAGAGGCGGACGACAACACCCTGCTCAAGCCCTATCAAGCGGTGCAAACACCGAACAACGGCGAAGGCCATTATCGTGCCGATGCGTTGAACCAGGTGGCGCAGCTCAATGCACCGCCCGGCGAAGAGCCGGCGACCCTGGAAGGCAACACGCTCGCAGGCTTGATGCAGCAACCGGACTTCCTGCTCCTGCCTTCCGCCAAAAGCGGCGCTGCCGCGCTGATAACCGTATGGGAGAACCTGAGCAGCGCCCTAAAGGAGGCGCAAAAAGGGTTGAGTGGCGCCAGCACAGAGTACGTCCAGGCTGCAGATCAGAGCAGGCGCAGGCAGCTGGACGTGCATGACCACGAGAGCGACCTGCACCACGAGCAAGAACGCAGCAACGTGTTGAAAGAGGAACTGGGTAACCAGGCATTTCCTGCGAAATACCGGCTGTATACCAAGGACCTGCAAATGCTGCGCAGCATGCTGCAACAGGACTTCGGTGACATGGTGTTCATTCGCCGCACGGCCGCTAACCAGAAGAACTACTACTTCTTCGGTTTGACTGACCTCCCAGCGGCACCGCAAAACGCGCGTCGAATCTTTGGTGAACTGCTGGATATGGAGGGTCAGTTACTGGCCAGCAGCAAGGGTCGTACGGCTAATCGGGCCGGCATCGACCAGCAGGCACAAGAGCTGTTGTTATTGGCCATCCCCAAGAACCACCGCACCGCCCGTCTGATACGTGAACTGAACCGGCAGATTGCCGAAGAGCTGCGTATTCAGAACGATCTACAGCAGGCGCGAGAGCGCCGGGAAGCCGCCCGTGGCCGCCTGAGCGAAGCCAACAATGCCCTGAAACAGGCGCAAGAGCGGCTGGCCCAACAAGAACGTGGCTGGCGCCGAAGCGCACGCGGTGTGCTCGGTTCCAAGGCCTTCCCGGCTGGCGTGTTGATTCTGGAGGCTTTTAATGTGCGGGCGGAGTTTGAGGCTTATCTATCTAATGAACGTAATAAAAACAAATTTCGTGCTTTGAGCGGAATCGTAAGTGCCGGTGCAGACTTACTACTCGCTATGGAGTTTTTGGCTAGCAAGGTCGCGCACAATCAGCCGCTGGTACAACACATTCAGAACAAGTATGCCGAGAAGGTGCTCTTCAAACCAGGCCCGCGCCTGCAAAGGTTCTTCGGCGAACGACTGGCGAACGTGACCGGCAAACTGGCCTTCCAAACCTTCGCCGGCACGCTCTTCGTCGGCATCAGCATCTACGATGCCATGCATGAAGCCAGCCTGGGCGACGACGCCACCTGGGGTTATGGGCTGATGGCCACGGGTGGCCTAGTCGGGGTAGTCGGCGGCTTCTTTACCGCCAGCGGCGCCACCTTCCTGGGGCTGGGCCCGGTTGGCTGGGCCACCCTGCTGCTGATTCTGGCGGGTGCGGCTCTGGTCTGGTGGCTGGACGACAGCCCTATCGAGGAGTGGCTGACCAACGGCCCCTTCGGCAGCAACCGCAGCGCCAAGGCGACCCACCTCTGGAACGACCCGCAGGAGGCCTTCTACCGCTTGGTCAGCCTGTTTGCCGGCATCCGTATCAGCATTGGCGCCAACCCGGAGCAAGCACGCCGCAGCGGCGCCATGGGCCTGCTCGACCCCGCCGAATACCATGCGATGCGCCGCGCCAATACCCAAGTGCGTATCGAAAGCAACCTGCCTGGGCTCGCCGCCACCCTGGGCAGCGCCAATATCCAAGCGGTCAGCCAATTGCGTAGCAGCAGTCATCGCCTTAGCCCGAGGGATATGACGCAATCCAGCACCCATAACCTCAGCCCTATCCAGCCCCTGGCCCAGCGCCTGTACCCCGATGCCCTGGAGCTGTTCTACGAGGTGCCGGTTTCGCAGAGCATGCCACGCACGCCCCCGCATCGATGGCAGACTTACACCCTGGCTGTGCGCGCCCAGATAATCCTACAAGGAGAGGATCGTACCTGGGTGTTCCCGGCACCGCCCCCGACCGATGTCCTGCGTTACGACCCTGATCAGCATGATGAACCCGAGTTCAGCAAAACCAAGCAGCCCTTCTGGGCCAATGAACAGACCCGCCCGGACAGCCAGCCGTAAGGATGCCCCATGACTGCCCACTACAGCACCAGCGCCTACCAGCCGGCGCGCATTCCCGACCAGCCGGCAGCGACCATGCGCAGTTGGTTGTTTCGCTTTGGCAGCTCGCGCCTGCCTTGGGGCCATACCGAAGATATCGTGCCCCATAGCATGCTGAGCCATACATCCCCCGCCAGCCTGCGAGATGTTGAACGCTACGAGCACGCGCTAGCAACAGGGGAGGAGCAACGAGAAGCCTACGAACTGTTGGATTACCACCAGGTCATCGATCACGAACGCTATCGACATGCGTCACTCTCCAAACGCAGCCTGTTCTGGTTTTATCTGTGGGGAGGAGGGCGCTTTGTTTTTTGGGCTCTTCTGGTTCTACTTCCTTTCGCGTGGTCTGTAGATGCTTATCACAATCCTTCAGGTTTCCTATCAGGGTTCTGGGCTGTCGTACTAGAAACAGCACCATGGTTTTTAGGTCCCCCCCTCGCCTGCTGGGCCATAGGCTCCCTAGTCGTTCACAAGCTCACCAACTGGGTCGTTCGCCCTTCCAAAGGTCCGCTGTGGGAGTTCAACCGCCGCACCGGCATGGTCACGATCTTCGATTACGACAATATGGGCGAGTACAAGCGCAGCGGCACCATCGGTAAGTTCACCTATCCCTTTCATGAGTTTGATGCCTATATCAGCAGCGGCCCTGACCGCCAAGGGTTGATCTGGCACCAGTTGAATCTGGTTCATCGCTATCACGACCTGGCCGTCGACCTCAGGCCCATCGTGCCCAAGGACTCCAGCATGGCGCCGCACTTCGCCGGCTGGGACTTTCTGCAGAACTACATGGACATTGGCCGCCCGCTGCCGGATATCCCGCTGTTAGAGAAACACCGCGCGAACGACCCGACCACGGCGGCACATGACCGCCGCACGGGCCGCTCCGAGCGCTACTGGCGTGATATGGACGATAAGACCTGGGAGGCGCAATTGACGCAGAACCTGGCCCGCGTCAAAGCCTACGACATCACCGGCCGCCTCAACCTCATGGACCGCCATGTGCGCTATGCCGATTGACTGCGGCTGGCTGGGAGCCTCTATATCCCGTCCTATAGTTCCCGGTAGGCCTATCGGAACCAGCTTTTAAGGCAACTCCAACCCACCCCCAGCCTTGTGCAACCCACGCAGATGCTCGCCGATCTGGGCCAGGTTCACTTCGATCGCTTCGAGTTCCTCCCGCCGCTCATCGCCCAGCAGCACCCGGACTTCCTGATCCAGTTCTTCGCTCAGCTGATTCAGGCGCAGTTGGCGTTGTTCGCTTTCGCGTTCCAGGCGGGTCCATTCGCGGGTTTGGGGCAGGCCGTAGCCGTCGCCGTCTAGCAGTTCGGCCGGGCGGCTGAGGTAGCCGCTGCTGGCGAGGATTTCCTGCAGCGCGCCGTCAGCCTTGTTCAGGCTGGCGTCGCGCCCGCGGCCGCCGAGGTAGCGGTTCTTCAGCTCGTCCTGGGCCAGGAGCAGTTGACGGCGCAGGGCGGCCTGCTCGACCAGCAACAGGGCGGCAGCGGCACGCAGGTCGGCGCGGTCGATCCACTGCTGGCGCTCGACGGCGTCGAGTTCGAGCCACTGTTCGACGCTGTCCTGCGGCAGGCCCAGGCGATCCTTGAGCACGGCAAACATCGCCTGGTAGCGGTCGCGGTAGGAGTCGAAGCGATAGCCCAGGCGCAGCGCCTCGCGGGGGTCGTCGAGCACGCTGGCGTCGGCCAGGCCGCGGTGGATCAGTACCTCCAGCAGGCCGTTGGGCATGATGCTGTCCAGTGCGACCAGGTCGCTGCGCGCCGTACCGCTGCGTAGCAGCTTGAGGGTTTCCACCGCGCAGTTGTTGGAGAGGAAGTAGTAGTCGCCGTCGTAGCTCCAGTGCAGTTCGGCGCTGCGCTCGACCAGCTGGCGAATCTCCTCGCGGCGCAGCTTCAAGGGTACCGAGGCCAGCCCGCGCAGCTCAACCTTGGTGTATTCGTCGATCACCTGACCCAGCGGCAGGATGAATAGCCGTGAGGGATAGACGCCGGTCAGGCCGTCCCAGCTGGAGAGCTGCACGTCGTCGACGAAGGCGCGGAAGGACAGCACCAGGTGATGGTCCAGATCCAGCCGGCAATCCGGTCCGGGTTCGCGGCCCGGGGCGCAGATCACCAGGCGCAGCATGCTGTGACCCCAGCGGCTGACCCAGGCATCGTTGGCTTCGGCGAACAGGTAGTCGACCTCGTAGACGCGCGCCGGATCCAGCGTCAGCAGCGGCGTGCGGCCGAAGTCACGGCCGGCGTTGAGGAAGGGATAGCCCGCTGCGCAATCGACCGCGCTGTCGGGCGCCCAGCCGAAATGTTCGTGGAAGTAGCGCTGCAGCGCGGGCCGCCGGCACGCGTAGCTGGGGTCGAGCAGGAAGTATTCGAGATTCACCGCGACGAATTCCAGCGGGCTGGTCAGCTCGTACGGATCGGGGCTGCGCGCCAGCTGCGCGTTGTCCTGTTCGCGCCGGCCGCGCTTGCCGACGCGCTGCGGCCAGCCGGCCAGGTCGAGCAGGCGCGGATCGTCGCTGAGGGTGAAGCGGCGTCGGTCCTGGCCGCGACAGGTGTCAGGCAGACCGATCAGCCCGAGGCTGCCGACCCGCTGGCGGCACTGAGCCTGCGACCGGTACTGCTCCGGTGACCACAGCCGCGCGCGGTCGTAGAGATGCGCCAGTTCGTGAATGACCGTCGCGAGCAGCTCGCGGCGCACCGTGCCATGCGGGCGTTCGGTACGCTGGTCGGCGGCGGAGCCGTCGGTCAACGCCGCCAGCAGGCGCCGGTTGAGCTCGAGTCGATCACCACCGGCGCGGCCATAGGCCTGCTCCGGCAAATTGTCGCGCCATTGCACCCGCACTTCGCGATCGAGGTTTCGCACCAGCCGCGGCGGCAGCGCGGCCAGCGCCTCGTCCAATAGCGCCAGGCTGGCCTGGCGCTGGTCGGGCTGCAGGTCGGCGGCATCCAGCGTCAGGCGCAGGTTGGCCTGGGCGGTGGCGGCCAGGCCCAGGCAGCTCGCCAGCAGCCAGGCGCGAATCACAGGGCGAGGATGGCTTCGGCCAGGGCCAGATCGCTGGCGTCCCGGGCCGCCGGGAATTCGCTGCGCAGCGAGCCGAGCGCGGCCTCCAGGCGGGCGCCGCGGATTTCGCCTTCGCTGGCGACGAAACTGGCGGCTTCGTCACGGGCTTCGGTTACCACCTTCATGTCGCGAATCGAGGTGGTGGTGTCGGAGGTGAAGTCGATGCTGCGGTCCAGCGCGCGCACCACGATGTTGCTGGTGGCGACGAGGGTCTGTGCCTGGGCCGTGCTGGCAAGCAAGGCCAGGGTGAGGGGGGCGGCGATCAGGAGTTTGTGCATGGCGCGATTCTCATTTCATTGGAGCGGTCGAGGCGTAACGCGACAGCCGACCGTCCGGGTTCATTGGACGAGGATGGCCTCGGCCAGTTCCAGATCGCTGGCTTGCAGGCCAGGGTGCTGCTGGCGCAGCCAGTGCAGCGCGGCCTGCAGGCGTGCACCGGTTAGCTGACCGCCGCTACCGACGAAGCCTGCGGCGTCGTCACGGGCGTCGACGACCAGCTTGTTCTCGAAGGGTGCGCTGGTCAGCTGGCTGGCGACGAAGGTGGTTTTCACGACACTGGCGGTGGTGGTATCCAGCGCCAGCGCGGGGCCGGCGGCGCAACAGGCGATGGCGAATACGAGATAAAACGAACGCATGGGAACCCTGGCAGAAAAAAATCGGCGCCAAGGCTAGCGAAACGCCGGCGCGGCGGCCAGCGCTTGGTCTTTCCCGGGTTGGTCGCTTACAGCGCGAGAATCGCCTCGGCCAGCTGCAGATCACTGGCGCCCAGTTGCGGCTGCTGCGTGCGAATGTGCAACAGAGCGGCCTCCAGATGGGCGCCGCGCAGATCGCCCTGGCTGGCGACGAAGCGGGCGGCGTCGTCGCGGGCGTCGAGCACCAGCTTGTCGTCGCGCAGCGACGAGGTCAGATCAGAGGTGGCATCGACGGTATTGATCAGGCCGCCGACCACCATGTCGGTGGTGCCGGTGAAGCTGGCGGCCGAGGCATTGCCGGCCAGCAGCAGGCCGGCGGCGCAGAGAGGGAGCAGATAGCGGGGCATGACGAATTCTCCGGATGTTTCGCTCTAGACCCTGGCGCTTGCGGCGTGTTCCGCCAAGCGGCAGACAGGGCGCAGCATAGGCGTCCGGTTCCGTCATGCATAGCGCCTCGGCTGTTCAGCGCCAGAATGGTTTTTCCAGCTCCTCGAGGCGTTCGCTGGCGCTGATACCAGCATCCGCCAGTTGTCGAGCATCCAGCTGCGCCAGTTGGCGGCGGGTCTGGGCGCGCTGCTGCCATAGTCTGAGCGTGTGCAGCAGACGCGGCAGCCATGTGGCGGATTGGGGGGTGACAAAAACGCGAGGCAGGACGCGATCCATGATGCCTCTCCTTCCCGCGCTGGCGGGACTGGCTTATGGGCAGACAGGATCGCGCCGGGCCGGCTTGCGCAACAGCCACAGGGATGGACGATTGTACCGGTGCAGTCCGCATCGTGGCCTGACTGTACCGCTCGCTTGAACATCAACTGTTCGCCGATCGCACGCTTGCGTTCAGGCGATTGCCTGGCGTGTAACCGAAGTGCAGACCGAAGGCGGCGATGAACGCCGAGGTGGACTCGTAGCCGCAGGCCAGCGCGACGTCGGTGACCGGCTGGCCCTGTTCGAGCAATGGCAAGGCGCTGAGCAGGCGCAGGCGCTGGCGCCAGGCGCGGAAGCTGAGGCCGGTGTCGCGCTGGAACTGGCGCGTCAGGGTCTTTTCGGCAACGCCCAGGCGTGCACTCCAGTGAGCCAGGCCGAAGGGTATGTCCGGGGCGGCATAGAGCGCTTCGCACAGCTCGCGCAAGCGCGGGTCGCGGGGCCAAGGTAACGAATAGCCGATCTCCGGTGCGGCCTGCAGCTGGTCCAGCAGGACGGTCGCCAGGCGGCCGTCGGCGCCCCGTTGGTCATACTCGACCGGTAACTCACCGAAGGCGCGGATCAGCTCGCGCAGCAGTGGGCTGACCGCGAGCACCTGGCAGTGCGCGGGTGCCCAGGCTACGGCACGGTAGTCGATGTACAAACTGCGCATCTCGGTATGTGGCGAGCTGATCACTTCGTGCAGCAGGCCCGGCGGAATCAGAATGGCCCGTTGCGGTGGGGCGAGAAAACGACCGGCGTCGGTGTGCACGCGTAGCACGCCGCTGGTGGCGTAGGACAGCTGGGCCCAGGGGTGGCTGTGGCGCGGCGTGGTGGTGCGCTCGGGCAGCGACTCGCTGCGGGCGAACAGCGGTCGTGGCAGCGCTTCCATGACCGGGATGTGGCGCTGCGGTAAATTGCTGTGTCCGTTTCTCGACATTGCGCGGCCTTATGGCGTTAGTCGGATATTCGAGGCGACAGTAGACTCGCTGGCGACCCGCTGCAAGCCACGCCACCAGGAGCGCATATGGCCAGACCTCGCCTGTTACCGGACAACTTCACTCTCGCCCTGCTCGGCGCCGTGGCCATCGCCACGCTGCTGCCGGCGCGCGGGCAGGGCGTGGTGGTGTTCGAGTGGATCACCAATCTGGCCATCGCACTGCTGTTCTTTATGCACGGCGCCAAGCTGTCGGGCACGGCGATTCTCGCCGGCATGGGCCACTGGCGCCTGCATCTGCTGGTGTTCGCCTGCACCTTCGGGCTGTTTCCGCTGCTCGGTCTGGCGCTGCGGCCGCTGTTGACGCCGATGATCGGCGCCGAGCTGTACCTGGGCATGCTCTACCTCTGCGCATTGCCGGCCACGGTGCAGTCGGCCATCGCCTTCACCTCGCTGGCGCGCGGCAATATCCCGGCGGCGGTGTGCAGCGCGGCGGCGTCCAGCCTGATCGGCATCTTCCTCACGCCGTTGCTGGTGCTGCTGCTGATGGGTGCTCAGGGCGAAGGCGGCTCGACACTGGATGCCATCGGCAAGATCGTCGTGCAGCTGCTGCTGCCGTTCATCGCCGGGCAAATCGCGCGGCGCTGGATCGGCGACTGGGTGGCACGCAACAAGGGCTGGCTGAAGAATGTCGACCAGAGTTCGATTTTGCTGGTGGTCTACACCGCGTTCAGCCACGCGGTGGTCGAGGGCATCTGGCACGAGGTGCCGCTGCCGCAGCTGTTGGGTCTGGTGCTGGCCTGCTGTCTGCTGCTGGCGCTGGCACTGCTCAGCACCTGGTTGATCGCCCGCTGGCTGGGCTTCGACCTGGAAGACCGCATCACCATCCTCTTCGCCGGCTCGAAGAAGAGCCTGGCCACCGGCATCCCCATGGCGCAGGTGCTGTTCGCCGGCGGCGCGCTGGGTACCCTGATCCTGCCGCTGATGCTGTTCCACCAGATCCAGCTGATGGTCTGCGCGGTGCTGGCGCAGCGTTATGCAGCGCGGCCGGAGCAGGAGCCGGTGGCGAAAGCTGTGTGATCCACTATCAATGTCTTGTGGATTCGTGACTGCGGCGCAAAGATTATTTGCCCACGCAGGCCTGGGTGGTGCACGTGCTCGCCGTTAAGCTGCGCGCCATTCAGTTCGTGAGGTTCCTATGAAGAAGATTCTGCTACTCAACGGCGGCAAGGCCTTCGCCCATTCGGCCGGCCAGTACAACGCCACGCTGCATCAGGCGGCGATCGAAACCCTGGCGGCGGCTGGCTTCGAGGTGCGCACCACCGAGATCGACGCCGGCTACGACGTGCAGCAGGAGGTCGAGAAGATCCTCTGGGCCGATGCGCTGATCTATCAGATGCCCGGCTGGTGGATGGGCGCACCCTGGACGGTGAAGAAGTACCTCGATGAGGTGTTCACCGCCGGCCACGGCAGCCTCTACGCCAACGACGGTCGCACGCGCTCCGACGCGTCGCAGAAGTACGGCAGCGGCGGCCTGCTGCAGGGCAAGCGCTACATGATTTCCGCGACCTGGAACGCGCCGCAGCAGGCCTTCGACGACCCCAGCGATTTCTTCGCCGGCAAGGGCGTGGATGCCGTCTACCTGCCGTTTCACAAGGCCAACGAGTTTCTCGGCATGCAGGGCTTGCCGACCTTCCTCTGCGTCGATGTGATGAAGCGGCCGCAGATCGAGGCGGATGTCGAGCGCTATCGGCGGCACCTGGGTGAGGTGTTCGGCTTCAGCGTCTGAGCTTCGCCGAGGCAAAGAAAAACCCCTCGCGGCGCAGGCCGGGAGGGGTTTTTCCGGGTCAGCATTACAGGCCTGCCAACAGGCCGACCGAAAGCAATCCCCCGCCGGTCAGCAGAGCGAACAGGCAAAGCGCGAGTACGAACGGCCTGATGCCCAGCGCGGCCATTTTTTCCAGGCGGGTCTCGTAGCCCAGCGCAGCCATCGCCATAGCTAGCGCTACCTGACCAGCGAGCACCAACGTCTGATGCAGCGTGACCGGCAGCGTCACCAGGCTGTTGAACAGCACCATCAGCAGGAAACCGAGCGCGAACCAGGGAATCACCAGGCGTCCGGGCTCATCGTCGCATGCCGTGGTTTGGCGACCCAGCCAGCACTGGCCGACGATCAGCAGAAAGGGCACCAGCAGCATGACTCGCAGCAGTTTGACGATTACCGCGTTGGCGAGCGCAGCCGGGCCGACCGCATCGCCGGCAGCCACCACCTGTGCCACTTCATGCACGGTAGCGCCGATATAGATGCCGAACAGGCCCTCGTCCAGGCCGGTCAGCGGGTACAGCAGCGGGTATACCAGCATCGCCAGCGTGCCAAACAGCACCACGGTCGCTACCGCCATGGCGGTGGCTGCCGGCCGCGAGCGGATGGTTGCCTCCGTCGCCAGAACCGCCGCAGCGCCGCAGATGGCGCTGCCGGCGCAGGTGAGCAGGGTGGTTTCGCGGTCGAGTCCGAGCACCCGGGTGCCCAGCTGGTAGCCGACCAGCAGGACGGTGCTGACCACCAATAGGTCGAGCAATAGAATGGCCGGTCCCAGCGCGTAGATCTGCTGCAATGTCAGCGACAGGCCGAACAGCACGATCCCGCTGCGCAGCAGCCAACGGGTGGCGAACTGCAGGCCCGCTCGGGCGGCTGGCGCAGCCTGCTTGAGACCCGGCAGATTACCGGCGGCGAGTCCCAGCAGCAGGGCAAACATCAGCGGGCTGAAGCCGCTCTCACGCAGCCCGGGTGCCAGCGCCAGCCCGTAGCCACCAACGGTGAGAAGCCCACAGAGAACCAGGCCTTGCCACATGATTACGTCCTTTGCGCTTGTCGATGGCCAAGGCTAGGTGCATCGTAGTCGGCCTGTAAAAATGGTTATAACGATATAACTGATCGGAAAAACCGTAATGCACCCCGGAATCAGCTTTCGCCAATTGCAGGTTTTTGTCGCCGTAGCGCGTTCCGGTACCGTCGCTGCGGCTGCGCAGCAACTGAGCCTGTCGCAGTCAGCGACCAGCCAATCGCTGGCTGACCTGGAAAAGCAGCTTGGCCTGCTGCTGTTCCAGCGTCTGGGCAGGCGGCTGCAGCTCAACGACTTGGGGCGCCGGCTGCTACCGCGCGCCGAACAGCTGCTACATGACCTGGCCGAGTTCGTCGAAGCGGCCCGCGAGCCGCAGGGCGAACTGCAGGGCGCGCTGGTTGTGGCGGCCAGCGCGACCATTGGAACCTATCTGCTGCCACCGCTGGTTGGCCGCTTCAGCGAACGGCACCCGGCGACAGACATACAGATGCGGCTGCGCAACACCGGCGAAGTGATCACCGATCTGCTCAGTTTCGAAGCCGATCTCGGCCTGATCGAGGGGCAGTGCAGCGATCCGCGGTTGAAATCCGAGGTCTGGCGGCACGACGAGATGCTCATCGTCTGTGCGCCCGAGCATCCGCTTGCGGCGCGCGGTCGGCTGGATGACGCCGACCTGCAGCGCGAGTCGTGGATCCTGCGCGAGCCCGGTTCCGGCTCACGTGCGGTGTTCGAGGCCGCCACCTTGCAGCATGCCGAGCGCCTGCGGGTGCGGATGGAGTTGAATCAGCACGAGGCGATCAAGCAGGCGCTGCGCGCCGGCTTCGGCCTGGGCTGCCTGTCGCGCCTGAGTGTGGCCGGGGAACTGGCGCGTGGTGAGCTGGTGGCGCTGGACAGCGACCTGCAGTTGAAGCGTACCTTCTGTCTCGTCTGGCATCCGGAGCGCTACCGCAGCCCGTTGTGGCAGGCATTCAAGGTATTTCTGCAAGAAGCCACCTGACGCGTCTGCCCTGATCGATCTGGGCGTTGCCGTCGGGCCGAAACTAAAACACCGGCACGAGGCCGGTGTTTTGCGTAGAGCGCCAGTCGCTATTCCACGGCCTTGACCATATCCTCGACCACCTTCTTGGCGTCGCCGAAGACCATCATGGTCTTGTCCATGTAGAACAGTTCGTTGTCCAGGCCCGCATAGCCGCTGGCCATGGAGCGCTTGTTGACGATGACTGTCTTGGCCTTGTAGGCCTCGAGGATCGGCATGCCGGCGATCGGCGACTTCGGGTCGGTCTTCGCCGCCGGGTTGACCACGTCGTTGGCGCCGAGCACCAGCACCACGTCGGCCTGGCCGAACTCGGAGTTGATGTCCTCCATCTCGAAGACCTGCTCGTACGGCACCTCAGCCTCGGCCAGCAGCACGTTCATGTGCCCGGGCATACGGCCGGCGACCGGGTGGATCGCGTACTTCACGGTCACGCCGCGGTGGGCCAGCTTCTCGGCCAGCTCCATCAGCGCGTGCTGCGCGCGGGCCACCGCCAGGCCGTAGCCGGGGACGATGATCACGGTGTCGGCGTTGGTCAGCAGGAAGGCGGCGTCGTCGCTGGAACCGGACTTCACGTTGCGTTCCTGCTGCGCGCCGGCCGGGCCGCCGGCATCGGCGTCCGCACCGAAGCCACCGAGGATCACGTTGAAGAACGAGCGGTTCATCGCCTTGCACATGATGTACGAGAGGATCGCGCCGGAGGAACCGACCAGCGAGCCGGCGATGATCAGCATCGAGTTGTTCAGCGAGAAGCCGATACCGGCGGCCGCCCAGCCCGAATACGAGTTGAGCATCGACACCACCACCGGCATGTCCGCACCGCCGATGGGGATGATGATCAGCACGCCGATGACGAAGGCCAGTGCCACCAGGATGGCGAAGGCGGTCAGGTTGCCGGTGAAGGTGAAGATCAGGCCGAGGCCGATGATCGCCAGGCCGACGGCCAGGTTGACCATGTGCTGGCCCTTGAACACCACCGGGGCGCCCTGGAACAGGCGGAACTTGTACTTACCCGACAGCTTGCCGAAGGCGATCACCGAACCGGAGAAGGTGATCGCACCGATGGCCGCACCAAGGAACAGCTCCAGGCGGTTACCGGCCGGAATCGCGTCACCCAGCTGCGCAACGATGCCCAGCGACTGCGGCTCGACCACCGCGGCAATGGCGATGAATACCGCGGCCAGGCCGATCATGCTGTGCATGAAGGCGACCAGCTCGGGCATCTTGGTCATCTCGACGCGCTTGGCCATGATCGAACCGGCGGTACCGCCGATCAGCAGGCCGACGATCACGTAGCCGATGCCGGCGGTGGCCAGCTCGCTGCCGAGCTTGAAGATCAGGCCGACGGTGGTGAGCACGGCCAGACCCATGCCGATCATGCCGAACAGGTTGCCGCGGCGTGAGGTGGTGGGGTGGGACAGGCCCTTCAGTGCTTGGATGAAGCACACCGAGGCGATGAGGTAGAGAACGGTGATGAGGTTCATGCTCATGGCTTACTTGCCCTCTGCCTTGGCCGCGCTGCGGTCCTTCTTCTTGAACATTTCCAGCATGCGTCGGGTGACCAGGAAGCCACCGAAGACGTTGACCGCAGCCAGCGCCACGGCCAGGGTGCCCATCGCCTTGCCCAGCGGGGTGACGGTGAGCGCGGCGGCCAGCATGGCGCCGACGATGACGATCGCCGAGATCGCGTTGGTAACCGCCATCAGCGGGGTGTGCAGGGCCGGGGTGACGTTCCAGACCACGTGGTAGCCGACGTAGATCGCCAGCACGAAGATGATCAGGTTGTAGATGCCGTCCGAAATCAGATCCATGTTCGCGTCTCCCTTAACCGTTGGTCCGCACGACCTGGCCGTCGCGGCACATCAGGCACGCGGCGACGATGTCGTCTTCGAGGTTGAGCTGGAACTGGCCGTCCTTGTCGATGACCAGCTTGAGGAAATCCAGCAGGTTGCGCGCGTACAGCGCCGAGGCGTCGGCCGGCACCAGCGTCGCCAGGTTGGCGTGACCGACGAGGGTCACGCCGTGGCGCACCACCACCTGATCAATCTCGGTCAGCGGGCAGTTGCCGCCGTGGCCGGCTGCCAGGTCGACGATCACCGAGCCGGGCTTCATCTGCTCGACGGTGGCTTCCTGCAGCAGCGTCGGCGCCTTGCGGCCCGGAATCAGCGCGGTGGTGATGACGATGTCCGACTGCAGCGCACGCTCGTGCACCGCCTGCGCCTGACGCGCCATCCACGAGGCCGGCATCGGCCGCGCATAGCCGCCGACGCCTTCGGCGCATTCGCGCTCCTCGTCGGTCTCCAGCGGCACGTCGATGAACTTGGCGCCGAGCGATTCGATCTGCTCCTTCACCGCCGGACGCACGTCGGAGGCCTCGACCACCGCGCCCAGGCGCTTAGCCGTAGCGATGGCCTGCAGGCCGGCGACACCGGCCCCGAGGATCAGCACGCGCGCGGCCTTCACCGTACCGGCGGCGGTCATCAGCATCGGCATGAAGCGCGGGTAGTGATGGGCGCCGAGCAGCACCGCCTTGTAGCCGGCGATGTTGGCTTGCGACGACAGCACGTCCAGGCTCTGTGCACGGGACGTACGCGGCGCGGCCTCCAGCGCGAAGGCGGTGATGCCGCGGGCAGCCATGCGCGCGATGCAGTCATTGTCGAACGGGTTGAGCATGCCCAGCAGCACGCTGCCGGACTGCATCTGCGCCAGTTCGGCATCGTCCGGCGCATTGACCTTCAGCACCAGCTCGGCGGCAAAGGCCGCGGCCGCATCGCCGATGGTTGCACCGACCGCCTCATAGGCGCTGTCCGGCACGCTGGAAAGCAACCCGGCGCCGCTTTGCAGCGTCACCCGGTGCCCTTGGCCGATCAGTTTCTTGACGGTTTCCGGGGTCGCGGCGACGCGCGTCTCCCCGGAGTGGGTTTCGAGAGGAACACCGATGTGCATTGTTGTTGTTCTCCTGCGTGATCTTGACCAGAGCGCGGTAACCGCTGCCCTGGCGAGCTTTTTCACCCGGCCACTGCTCTGGCGGCCGGGGTTGAAACGGTGGAACCAGCCCGGTGGCTGTGAAAAAGAGCCGGCTCGGCGCGGCATTCTGCAAGCATGAAAAAAATCAAACAACTGTTTCAATCAAACGATTGTATTTGACGGAGCAGTCGCAGGATGACCATCGATTCGGCCTTCAGCGCTCCAGCCGGCGAGAGCTTTGGGCTCGCGCCGGTGAAAAGGTTGCGGCATGCCGGAAATCCGCACGGATCATGAATGACGCGTTATCGATGCGGTATTCGTCGGCGGTGCCGGCCATGTCCGACCTTGGTGTCGGTGTCACCCGTCGGCAGAGGAAATTCGCGCAATGGTTGAAATGTCATTCAATCCTTGTAGTCCAACCGAATTGGTTGTGCCGACCTATCGGCCTGGAGTGGTTCGAGCGCGGTGACGTCGGGTTGCCGCGCATCGCCCTGGTGGAGCTGCAAGATGCCCGAACTGGATGTGAGCGAGATGACCGCGTTGCTGGAACAGCCGGGCTTGCGTCGGCTGCCGTTCGCCTTCGCGCGCCGTCACGGCGTGTTCCTCGTCGAGCGGGATGGCGCTGCGAGCCTGTGCCTGCGCGAGGATGCCGCGCTGACCGCGGTGCAGGAGGCGCAGCGCATTGCCGGCATGCCGCTGGCACTGCAATGGCTGCCGCAAGCTGACTTCGAGCAGGCACTGAGCATGGCCTATCAGCACGATTCCTCGGCGGCGATGCTGATGGTCGAAGGGCTGGGCAATGACCTCGACCTGGCCAGCCTGGCCGACCAGATCCAGGAAACCGAGGACCTGCTGGAGCAGGAGGACGACGCGCCGATCATCCGCCTGATCAACGCCATCCTCGGCGAGGCGATTGCCGAGAACGCCTCGGATATCCATATCGAAACCTTCGAGAAGCGCCTGGTGATCCGCTTCCGCGTCGACGGCATCCTTCGTGAAGTGGTGCAGCCCAAGCGTGAGCTGGCGGCGCTGCTGGTCTCGCGGATCAAGGTCATGGCCAAGCTGGACATCGCCGAGAAGCGCATTCCGCAGGACGGGCGCATTTCCCTGCGCGTCGGCGGCCGCGAGGTCGATATCCGCGTCTCCACCCTGCCTTCGGCCAATGGCGAGCGCGTGGTGCTGCGCCTGCTGGACAAGCAGGCTGGGCGGCTGACCCTGCGCCATTTGGGCATGAGCGAGCAGGATCGCGAGCAGCTGGAGCAGGCGGTGAAGAAGCCGCACGGCATCATCCTCGTCACCGGCCCCACCGGCTCGGGCAAGACCACCACGCTGTACGCCGCGCTGACCACACTCAACGACCGCACGCGCAACATCCTCACCGTCGAGGACCCCATCGAATACCACCTCGAGGGCATCGGCCAGACCCAGGTCAACACCAAGGTCGACATGACCTTCGCCCGCGGCCTGCGCGCCATCCTGCGCCAGGACCCGGACGTGGTGATGGTCGGCGAGATCCGCGATCAGGAAACTGCCGACATGGCGGTGCAGGCCTCGCTCACTGGCCACCTGGTGCTCTCCACGCTGCACACCAACAGCGCCATCGGCGCCGTCACCCGTCTGGTGGACATGGGCGTCGAGCCGTTCCTGATTTCCTCGTCGCTGCTCGGCGTGCTGGCCCAGCGCCTGGTGCGGGTGCTGTGCCACGACTGCAAGCGCCCCTATGTGGCCGATGCCGCCGAATGCGCGCTGTTCGGCGTGACGCCGGACGCGGCGCCGACGCTGTATCACGCCGAAGGCTGCGAGCACTGCCGTGGGCTCGGTTATCGCGGCCGTACCGGTATCTACGAACTGGTGATATTCGACGACGCCCTGCGCACGATGGTGCACACCCGCGCCAGCGAGCAGGACATGCTGCGCCACGCCCGCGAACTCGGCCCGAGCATCCGTGACGACGGCCTGCGCAAGGTGCGCGAAGGCGTGACCACCATCGAGGAAGTACTGCGGGTGACGCGTGAGGAATGACGTTCAGCGCCGTCCGGCGCGCTGCGGAGAGCAGCGCTGATGGCCGCCTTCGAATATCTCGCGCTAGATGCGCGTGGCCGCGAGCAGAAGGGCCTGATCGAAGCCGACAGCCCGCGTCAGGCGCGCCAGCTGCTGCGCGACAAGCAGTGGGCGCCGCTGGAGGTGAAGCAGGCCAAGTCCAAGGAGGATGTCAGTCGCGGCGGTTTCAGCTTCGGTCGTGGCCTGTCGGCGCGCGATCTGGCGCTGGTCACCCGCCAGCTGGCGACGCTGGTGCAGGCGGCACTGCCGATCGAGGAAGCCCTGCGCGCGGCGGCGGCGCAGTCCACCTCGGCGAAGATCAAGTCGATGCTGCTGGCCGTGCGCGCGCGGGTGATGGAAGGCCACAGCCTGGCCGCGGCGCTGCGCGAGTATCCGTCGGCCTTTCCCGAGCTCTATCGCGCCACCGTGGCGGCCGGCGAGCACGCCGGCCATCTCGGGCTGGTGCTCGACCAGCTGGCCGACTACACCGACCAGCGTCAGCAGTCGCGGCAGAAGATCCAGCTGGCGCTGCTCTATCCGGTGATCCTGATGGTCGCCTCGCTGGCCATCGTCGTGCTGCTGCTCGGCTACGTGGTGCCGGACGTGGTCAAGGTGTTCGTCAACACCGGCCAGGAGCTGCCGGTGCTGACCCGCGGGCTGATCGCCACCAGCGACGTGGTGAAGAACTGGGGCTGGCTGATCGTGCTCGGCATTACCGCGTTCGTGCTGGCCATGCGTGCGGCGCTGCACGATCCGGCGCTGCGCCAGCGCTGGCATGCGTTCATCCTGCGGATACCGTTGATCGGTCGGTTGAGCCGGGCGACCAACACGGCGCGTTTCGCCTCGACCCTGGCGATCCTCACACGCAGCGGCGTGCCGCTGGTGGAGGCGCTGTCCATCGCCGCCGCGGTGATCGCCAACCTGCGCATCCGCGAGCGGGTGGTCGAAGCGGCGCAGAAGGTCCGCGAAGGCAGCAGTCTGACCCGCGCGCTGGAGGCCACCGGCGAATTCCCGCCGATGATGCTGCACATGATCGCCAGCGGCGAGAAATCCGGTGAACTGGATCAGATGCTGGCGCGCACCGCGCGCAATCAGGAGAACGACCTCGCCGCCCAGGTGTCTCTGCTGGTCGGCCTGTTCGAACCGTTCATGCTGGTGTTCATGGGCGCGGTGGTGCTGGTCATCGTGCTGGCGATCCTGATGCCGATCCTTTCTCTCAACCAACTGGTGGGGTAACGACAATGAAGTTGCAACGACGCACGCAAGGGGGCTTCACCCTCATCGAGATCATGGTGGTGGTGGTCATCCTCGGCATCCTCGCCGCGCTGGTGGTGCCACAGGTGATGAGCCGCCCCGAGCAGGCCAAGGTCACCGTGGCCAAGGGCGACATCAAGGCCGTCGCCGCCGCGCTGGACATGTACAAGCTGGACAACTTCGCCTATCCGAGCACCCAGCAGGGGCTGGAAGCGCTGGTGAACAAGCCCAGCGGCAACCCACAGCCGAAGAACTGGAACCGCGACGGCTACCTCAAGCGCCTGCCCAAGGACCCATGGGGCAACGAATACCAGTACCTGTCGCCGGGCACCCGCGGCCAGTTCGACCTGTACTCCTTCGGCGCCGACGGCAAGCCCGGCGGCTCGGACCTCAACGCGGACATCGGCAACTGGGACCTCTGACTGATGCGCCGGCGCGCCCGCGCCTTCACCCTCATCGAACTGCTGGTGGTCATCGTCCTGTTGGGCATCCTGGTCAGCCTGGCGGTGCTCACCACCGGCAGTTCGAGCACCTCGCGCGAGCTGCGTGACGAGGCCCGGCGGATCGCCGCGCTGATCGGCGTGCTCAGCGACGAGGCGGTGCTCGACAGCCGCGAATACGGCCTGCTGGTCAACCGCGAGAGCTACCGCGTGCTGCGTTACGACGAGGCCGACGCGCGCTGGCGTGAGGTCGAACGGCGCAAGGTGCACCGGCTGCCGGAGTGGATGCGCCTGGAGCTGGAACTGGATGGCACGCCGCTCGAGCTGGTGGCGCCGGTCAGGAAGGCGGACGACCGCGCCGGGCTGAGCGATGCCGACAGCCGCGGGCGCAGCGGCGAGCGCAGCCGCGCACGCAACAACGGCCCGCGGCTGGAACCGCAGCTGCTGATCCTCTCCAGTGGTGAACTGTCGCCGTTCAGCCTGCGCCTGTCCGAGCGCAAGGCCGACGGCAGCACCTGGCTGATCGCCAGCGACGGCCTGCGCCTGCCGCAGGCCGAACTGCTCGAGCACAGGCGATGAGTGCGTCGATGGCCAGGGCCGGCCGCGGCTTCACCCTGCTCGAAGTGCTGGTGGCGCTGGCGATCTTCGCCACCGTCGCCGCCGTGGTGCTCACCGCCGCCGGGCGCAGCCTGAGCAATGCCGGGCGGCTGGAAGAACTGACCCTGGCCGGCTGGATCGCCGACAACCGCCTCACCGAACTGCAGCTGCAGCCGAGCACGCCGGCGCCCGGCCGCGAGACGCGCGACCTCGAATACGCCGGCCGCCAGTGGCAAACCCTCAGCGAGATCGAGGCCAGCAGCGACCCCGGCCTGCTGCGCGTCACCGTCTGGGTCGCGCTGGACGAGCGTCGCGCGCGCAACCGGCCGCTGCCCGAGCGTGCGGTGACCAGCCTCAGCGGCTTCATCGCGGTGCGCCAGGCCGGCAGCGGCCAGCCGGGGCTGGCGCAATGAATTCGCAGCTGCCGCGGCGCATGGCCGGCTTTACCCTGCTCGAACTGCTGATCGCCATCGCCCTGTTCGCCCTGCTTGGCCTCGGCACCTACCGCATGCTCGAGGCGGTGCTGCGCAGCGACGCGGCGACCGCCGAGCAGGAACAGCGCTTGCGCGAGCTGAGCCGCGCGCTGTGGGTGTTCGAGCGCGATCTGCTGCAGGTTGCCGGCCGACCGGTACGTGACAGCTATGGTGACGAGCGCAACGCGCTGATCGGCCAGCTCGAAGGCGATGATGGCGCGCCCGTGCTGGAGCTGACCCGCAGCGGCTGGCGCAACCCTACCGGCCTGCGCCGCGCCAACCTGCAGCGGGTGCGCTGGCGCTTGGCTGGCGAGCGCCTGGAGCGCGTCTACTGGGTGGTGCTCGACCGCGACGTTGACAGCCAGCCGCGCGTGCAGGCGGTGCTCGACGAGGTTCGCGCACTGCAGCTGCGTTACCTCGATGAACAGCAGGCCTGGCATGACGAATGGCCACCCTTCGATTACGGCGCCGGCGGTAGCGAGCAGGCCGCGCAGCGCTTGCCGATCGCCGTCGAGCTGATCCTCGAGCACCCGCGTTACGGCCGCATCAGCCGTCTGCTGCGCTTGCCGGACGGGCCGCCGGAGCAGGCGCAGATGCAGCTGCCGGGCGCCGAGGGCGTGCCTGGCTCGCCCGATGAAGGCGCGCCGGAGCCGCCCGCCGTGGTGCCGCAATGAGGGCGCAACGGGGTGTGGCCCTGATCACCGTGCTGCTGGTGGTGGCGATTGTCACCGTGATCAGCGCGGCGATGGTGGCGCGCCAGCAGCTGGCGATCCGCGCCAGCAGCAACCAGCTGCAGGCGCGCCAGGCCTGGCATTACGCGCTGGGCGGCGAGGCGCTGGCGCAGTCGATCCTGCAGCGCGATGCACGCGCAGGCGGTCAGCCGGCGATCGACCACCTCGGCGAGCCCTGGGCGTTGCCGCGGCCGGCGTTCGCCGTCGACGAAGGGGAGATCCGCGTGCACATCGAGGACTTGGCCGGGCGCTTCAACCTCAACAGCCTGGTGAAGAACGGCCAGGCCAACGCCGCGGCGCTGGCGCAATTCCGTCGCCTGCTGCTGCGCCTGCAGATCACCGCGCCCTACGCCGAACGCCTGGTCGACTGGCTGGACCTCGACCAGCAACCCAGTGGCGAGCTCGGCGCCGAGGACAACGCCTACCTGCTGCTGGACCCACCGTACCGCACGGCCAACCGCCGGCTGTTCGATCTGTCCGAACTGCGCCTGCTGCTGGACATGCGCGACGAGGACTTCCAGCGTCTGGCGCCGCATGTCGCCGCACTGCCCGCCGACAACGGCCTGAACGTCAACACCGCCAGCGCGCTGGTCCTTTCCAGCCTGGGCGACAACCTCAGTCTCGGTGCGGCCGAGGCGCTGGTCGAAGCGCGCCGGGCCGGTGGTTTCCGCGACACCGCGGCGTTTCTTGCGCAGCCGGCCATGGCCGGCAACACGCTGCAGGGCACCGCGCTGGCGGTCGGCAGTCAATTCTTCCAGGTCACCAGCGAAGTCCACCTGGGCGACCGCCGGCTGGCGCTGGTCAGCCTGCTGCAGCGCGAGCAGGACGGTACCGTCCGCGTGCTGGCGCGCAATCTCGGGCAGCCGCCGCGCCTGCCCGAACCAACCGATGAGGGAGAGCGATAGATCATGGACTGCCTGTTTCTGCCCGCCGACTGTGGCGCGCATCTGCAGCCGGAGACGCGCGGCTACTGGCTGCCGCGCGAGGGCAGCGGTGGCTGGCTGAGCCTGGCGCAGTGCGCCGCTGCCGCGCAGGGCGCGGTCACGCTGGTGCTGCCGGCCGAACACTGCAGCGCCTTCGCCGTGGCGCTGCCGACACGCAAGGCACGCTGGCTGCAGCAGGCACTGGCCTACGCCGCCGAGGAGCTGCTGGCGGAAAACGTCGACGAGTTGCATCTGAGCCTCGGCGAGGTGCTGGAAGACGGCCGCCACCGGGTCATTGCGATCCGCCGCGGCCTGCTGGAGGGCTGGTTGCAGCAGTTGCGCGCGCTGGGGCTGCTGATCGTCGCCATTCATGTTGATGCCGATCTGTTGCCGCGTAGCGGCAGCCAGCTGCTCCTGCTCGGCCCGCGCGGCCTGCTCGGTGGCAGCCCGGAAGCGCGTCTGGCCTTTGCCGCCGAGCAGTGGCCGGCGCTGGCCGAGCATTGCCCATCACCCCGCCATGCCCAGGGCGATGGCGAGACGGCGCCGCCGCTGGTGGATGACTACCAGCACCTTGCCGAGCCCTATGCCTGGCTTGCCAGCGGACGGGCGGCGGCGGTCAATCTGGCCCAGGGTGAGTTCGCGATCGACGTCGGCGGCAGTGGCCTGAGCCGCTGGAAGCCGCTATTCGCCACCCTCGGGCTGATCCTGCTGGTACAGCTGGGCTTCAACCTGGCGCAGGGCTGGTACTTCCAGCGTCAGGGCGACCTGCATGCCGACGCCAGCCTGGCGCTGTACCGCGAGCTGTTCCCGGCTGACACGCGCATCGTCAATCTGCGCGCGCAGTTCGATGACCACCTGGCGCGCAGCAGCGGCGCCCAGGTCGGCTTCATGCATCTGCTGGAGCGTGCTGCCAGCGCGGTCGCCGACGGCACGCCGGTGACGGTCGACCGGCTGGACTACAACCATACCCGCGGCGATCTGGCGCTGGAGGTGCGCGCCGCCGATTTCGCCGCGCTGGAACAGCTGCGCCAGCGCCTCAACGAGCAGGGTCAGAGCGTGCAGCTTGGCTCGGCGAGTCGCGACGGCGATGCCGTCAGCGCCCGCGTAGTGATCGGAGGCTGACGATGAATCTCAAGCAGCAACTGGCCGTGCGCCTGACCGACTCCCCGCTGTGGCGGCGCTGGCAACGCCTGGCCCCGCGCGAACGGCTGGCGCTCGGCCTGCTCGCCGCCTTTCTCGTCGTCGTGTTGTTCTACCTGTGGCTATGGCTGCCGGCGCAGCGCCACGCCGCCGCCGCACGTGAGCACTACCAGACACAACGCGAGCTGTACGCCTACCTCGAGCAGAACAGCGAACTGGCACGACAGATGGGGCGTGGCGGCGAGGAAGTGATGCTGGCGCCGGAGGAGTTGCAGGGGCTGGTCACGCAAAGCGCGCAGCAGAGCAACCTGCGTATCGAGAGCTTCGACAGTGGCGCCGACGGCGGTCTGCAGGTCAGCCTGCCGGGCGCCTCCTACACGCTGCTGCTGCGCTGGCTGGCCGAGCTGCAGGCGCTCGGCGTGAGCCTCAGCGAAGTCAGCCTCGAGCGGGCTGGCGAGGGGCTGGTGGATGCGCGGGTGGGGTTGCGCGCGGGCGGCTGAGCGCGGCCCGCGCCCGGCCCTTCAGTGGTGCGGAAAGGGCATGGCCAGCGCGCGCAGGGCGGCTTCGGCAGTGAGCACCTTGGTCACGGCATCGTCGGCCTTCTCGCGGCTGAGGCTGAGGCGATCCAGCAGCTGCTGCGGGATGTCCTGCTCGCCGCCGCTGCCGATGCCACGCTGACGCAGCAGGCGCACGGCCAGGCAGACCAGGTTTGGATAGGCCGCATGCTCGCCGGCATAGCTGGGGTCGTTCTGGAAGCGCAGTGCGTTGGCCACTTCGTCCGGCATGCCCCACAGGCGCATCAGCCAGGCACCGATCTGCTCGCGAGTGATGCCCAGCAGGTGCTGTTCGATGTGGCTGTGGCTCAGGTGCGGGTTGACCTCCTGATGCCGGCAGATCAGCGAGAAGTGCGGCGGGAACACGTGTGCCAGCACCAGATAGCCGAAGTTGTGCAGCAGTCCGGCGAGGTAGCTCAGGCCCATCTCCGGGCGTGCTTCGCGCGGGATCGCGCGCGCCAGGCCTTCGATCACCGCGGCGGTGTAGATCGCCTGTTGCCAGTACGGCGTGGCTTGCTGCGGGTGGTCCTTGGGCAGGCTGAGGGTCTTGCCGAGGGCGAGACCCAGGGCCAGGTTGATCACCAAGTCGAAGCCCAGCACGCGGACGATGGCATCTTCCACCGAGCGGATGCGCCCCGGCGCCGCGTAGTACGGCGACGCCGCCCAGCTGATGACCTGTGCGGCCAGCGCCGGGTCGGTTTCCACCACGCCGGTGATGTCGTCGATGGTGGCTTCCGGCGTGACGCGCAGCTTGATGATGCGCTGCGCGGTGTGCGGCAGCGGCGGAATCTCGATGGTCTGTTCCAGGCGCTGCTGGATGCGCCGCGCGGTGAAGCTCTGCACCGCCAGGGTGATCTCCTCGCGGTCGTCGTCCGGACGGTCCAGATTCGGCCGGATCCGGCTCAGCGGCACGGCGAAGTTGCCCGCGCTGGCCTTGCTCAGCAGGCGCTTGAAATCGCCTCCGGCGACTTCCACCAGCAGCCCGGGCTGGCCCGACTCGACCAGCAGGCGCGGCTGCTGCAGCAGGCATTCTTCGTACAGGCAGGGCGAACTGGTCAGCGGCGGCAGGCCCGGCAGGCGGCTCAGCTCGTGTTTGCCGAGCATGCGCGCCAGACGCTCCGGTTTGACCGCCAGCAGCTGCCGGCCGGTGAGTTCGGCGAGGCGGGCGAGGTCGAGCAGATGGTCCTGGGGAAACAGCACCAGCATCGCGCCGATGCTGTCGTCCAGCAGCACCGCCTGCACCCGCTGGGCCGCTGGGAAATTGGGGCGATCGCGCTGGATCTGGTAGTTCACGCCGAGGTCTTTCAACAGCTTGGTGATCAGAAGCGGCAGTTCGGAGCAGCTTTCGGTATCGACAGCAGAATTCATGAGCGGACCCGTGTTAGTGACCTGCCGGAGTATAGCGAAGCCGTCAGCCGGGGAAGTTGTGGCGACGGATGGTTGTCACACCTGGCCGTATTCCTGGCCATGACGCAGCCAACGCTCAAGCAGCGGGCTGACATGCTGCGGCCAGCGCGCCAGCAACTCCTGGGCGGCGTCGCGCACCGCCGGCAGCAGGTCGGCATCGCGCATCAGGTCGGCGACCTTGAACTGCAAGAGACCGGTCTGGCGGGTGCCGAGCATTTCGCCGGGGCCGCGCAGTTCCAGGTCCTTTTCGGCGATCAGGAAGCCGTCGCAGGTCTCGCGCATGATCGCCAGCCGTTCGCGGCCGAGCTGCGACAGCGGCGGATGGTAGAGCAGCACGCAATGGCTGGCCGCGCTGCCGCGGCCGACCCGCCCGCGCAGCTGGTGCAGTTGGGCCAGGCCCAGACGCTCAGGGTTCTCGATGATCATCAGACTGGCGTTGGGTACGTCGACGCCGACTTCGATGACGGTGGTAGCGACCAAGAGCTGCAGTTCGCCGCGCTTGAACTGCTCCATCACCGCGGCTTTCTCGCCCGGCTTCATGCGCCCGTGGATCAGCCCGACGCGCAGGCCTATGAGCGCCGCCGAGAGGTCTTCAAAGGTGGTTTCCGCGGCCTGGCAGGTGAGTTCCTCGGATTCCTCGATCAGCGTGCACACCCAATAGGCCTGGCGCCCCTCGTTGCAGGCGATGCGCACCCGCTCGATGACTTCCAAGCGGCGGCTGTCGGCGATCACCAGGGTGTTCACCGGCGTGCGACCGGGCGGCAGCTCGTCGAGGATCGAGGTGTCGAGATCGGCGTAGGCGCTCATCGCCAGGGTCCGCGGGATCGGCGTGGCGGTCATGATCAGCTGGTGCGGGCAGAGCCGGCCGTCGATGCCCTTCTGCCGCAGCGCCAGACGTTGCTGCACGCCGAAGCGGTGCTGCTCGTCGATGATCACCAGCGCCAGGCGCTTGAACAGCACCTCGTCCTGGAACAGCGCATGGGTGCCGACCACCATCGGGCAGCCGCCGGCGATCTGTTCCAGCGCGGCGGCGCGGGCCTTGCCCTTGAGCTTGCCGGCCAGCCAGGCGACCTCGATGCCGAGCGGTTCGAGCCACTTGCTGAAGTTGAGAAAGTGCTGCTCGGCGAGGATTTCCGTCGGCGCCATCAGCGCCACCTGATAGCCGGCCTCCAGCGCCTGCAGCGCGGCGAGGGCGGCAACCACGGTCTTGCCGGCGCCAACGTCGCCCTGCACCAGACGCAGCATCGGTTCGTCCTGCGCGAGGTCATAGGCAATCTCGGCGCCAACCCGTTGCTGCGCGCCGGTCGGGCTGAAGCCGAGGTTGGCGAGAAAGCGCTGCGGCAGGGTTTGCGCCGGCGGCAGCGCCGGCGCCTGCTGGGCGCGTACCCGTTCGCGCAGGCGTTGCAGTGACAGCTGGTGGGTCAGCAGTTCCTCGAAGGCCAGCCGGTGTTGCGCCCAGTGACGACCTTCGGCGAGTTCTTCCAGATTGGCGTCGGCCGGTGGGCGGTGCAGGTAGCGCAATGCCTGATCCAGCGGCCCGAGCTGGTAGTCACGCGCCAGCTCGGCGGGCAGCCAGTCCGGCAGGCTGTGCGGGCCGAGCCGCGCCAGCGCCTGCTCGCTGAGATTGCGCAGGCGCTGCTGGGTGAGGCCTTCGGTGGTCGGGTAGATCGGCGTCAGGGTCTGTTCGACGGGCGCCGGTTCGCCGGTGAGCGCGCGGTATTCCGGGTGGTAGATCTCCAGCCCCGAGGCACCAGGGCGTGCCTCGCCATAGCAGCGCAGCTGGGTGCCACGCTTCAGGGCTTCCTTCTGCGCCTGGCTGAAATGGTAGAAGCGCAGACTCAGGGTGCCACTGCCGTCCTGCAGGCGTACCAGCAGGCTGCGCCGGCGGCCCATGACGATATCGGCGCCGCAGACCACGCCCTCGATCACCGCGTCCTGCCCCGGACGTAGCGCGCCGATGGGCACCACGCGGGTGCGGTCCTGGTAGCGCAGCGGCAGGTGGAAGAGCACGTCCTGCAGGGTTTCCAGGCCGACCCTGGCGAGCTTCTCGGCCAGCGCGGCGCCGACGCCCTTGAGTGCGGTGACCGGGACGGTCGCCAGTTCGCTCATGGCCTCAGGCTTTCGCCGCTGGCGGCTTGCCTACCGAACACAGGCGGATCGAGTCGGCGAGGATCTCGATGGCCTTGGGCCGCGGGAAGCTGGCGCGCCAGGCGATCGCCACGGTACGAAAGGGCACCGGCGGGGTCAGCGGACGCACTTCCAGCACGCCGGTGGAGTAATGGTGGCTCTCCACCGCCGACAGCGGCAGGATCGACACGCCCAGGCCCGACGCGACCATGTGGCGGATGGTTTCCAGCGAGCTCGATTCGACCGTGGTGTGGCTCGGTGCCTCGCCCTTGCGGGTGGTCGGGCAGGCTTCGAGCACCTGATCGCGGAAGCAGTGGCCTTCGCCGAGCAGCAGCAGGCTCTTGTCGTTGAGCATCTCGGCGTCGATGGTTTCCTTCGCCGTCCACGGGTGGTCGGCCGGCATCAGCACGTAGAACGGCTCGTCGTAGAGCGGCTTGGTCAGCACGTCGGCTTCCTGGAACGGCAGCGCGATGATGATCGCGTCCAGCTCACCGGTGCGCAGCTTGTCGCGCAGGATATGGGTGAAGTTTTCCTCGATGTACAGCGGCATGTCCGGCGCCACGCGGTGCAGCTGCGGGATCAGGTGCGGGAACATGTACGGGCCGACGGTGTAGATGGCGCCGACCTTGAGCGGCGCGGCCAGCTGGTTCTTGCCGACCTGGGCCAGCTCGCGGATGCTCTGCGCCTGCTCCAGCACTTTCTGCGCCTGGGTGACGATGCCCTCGCCGACCGGGGTCAGACGCACCGCGCTCTTGGTGCGTTCGAAGATCAGCACGCCCAGCTCGTCCTCGAGCTTCTTCACGCCGACCGAGAGGGTCGGCTGACTGACGTGGCAGCGCTCAGCGGCGCGGCCGAAGTGCTGTTCCTGGGCGAGGGTGACGATGTAGCGCAGTTCGGTCAGGGTCATAGTCAGCGTCCATTAGGTTGGCGCCAAGCATAGCCTTTGCGTGGCGGTCTAACCAACTGCGCAAGCAGCCGCGGGAAGCCGGTCGCGCTGTATTGCCACGCGCTTTTCCGGCGACTGCTTGCCAATCGACGTGTAGCGCCGCCACGGCGCTACACTGCGCATCACAGGATGGCCATGCGGTTTCGGTGTATTGCCGGAGGATGAGGGATGGGCAAGCGTTATTCGGTATTGATCGCCGGGTGTGGCGATGTGGGATGCCGTCTCGGTCTGCAGCTGAGTCGTGCGGGCTGGCGGGTGTATGGCATGCGCCGGGAAGCCGCCGGCCTGCCGGTGCCGATTCTGCCGGTCAAGGGTGACCTGAGCAGCGCCGAGTGTCCGCGTACCTGGCCGAATGGCGAGCTGGACTATCTGGTCTACGCCGCCTCGGCCAGCCAGCACGACGAGGCAGGCTATCGGCAGGCCTATGTCGACGGCGTGCGGCATGTGCTCGACTGGCTGGAGCAGCGCGGCCAGCGGCCGCGGCGGCTGTTGTTCGTCTCCAGTACCGGTGTCTACGGCCAGCACGATGGTGAGTGGATCGACGAGACCTCGGCCACCGAACCCAGCGGCTACACCGGCCGGGTGATGCTGGAGGCCGAGCGCCAGGTGCTCGGCTGCGGGCTGCCGGCGACAGTGGTGCGCATGGGCGGGCTGTACGATCCGGCGCGGCCGTGGATGCAGAATCAGGTGCGCGCCGGCCTGCGCGTCGAGCGCGATCCGCCGCAGTACAGCAACCGCCTGCACCGCGACGACGCCGCCGCGCTGCTGGCGTTCCTGCTGCAGGCTGATGCGCGTGGCGAGCCGCTGGACGATTGCTACCTGGGCGTCGATGACGATCCGGCGCCGCTGCACGAGGTGGTCGACTGGCTGCGCGCGCGCCTCGGCGTCACTCAGTGGGCCGAGCAGAGCATGACCCGCCGCGCCGGCAGCAAGCGCTGCAGCAATGCCCGTGCCCGCGCGCTCGGCTGGGCGCCGCAGTACTCCAGCTATCGCAACGGCTATGCCGCGCTCGGCGAGCGGCGTGACTGACGGCAACCGCCTGCTGGCGCGGCCCTGGCTACCCGGCGTGGAGCTGTTCCATGCCGATTTCTCCGGCCAGCCGTTCGGTCGTCATAGTCACGATGCGTTCGCCATCGGCGCCATCCTCCACGGCGTCGGCGGCTACCAATGCCGCGGCGCGCGCCATGCGCTGCCGGCCGGCACGCTGTCGTTGATGAATCCGCAGGAGCCGCACACCGGCCACGCCGAGTCGCCGCGGCTGATCTACCGCATGCTCTACGTCGAGGAGGCGCGGCTGCCGGCACTGCTCGGGCGCAAGCAGCTGCCGCGCGGCTTTCGCCAGCTCAATCCGGCCGACGATGGCGCCGTGGCCGCCGGCCTGGCACAACTGGCCGTCGATTTCCAGTACGGCGACGCGCTCGGCCTGGAGAGCCGCCTGCTGCATCTGCTGGAACTGGTGTTCACCCGCCACGGCGGTCTGCGACCGATGCAGGCGGCACGGCGCGACGGCGGCACGGTCGCTGCGCTGCGCGATTACCTCGAGCAGCATTACGCCGAGGCGGTCAGCCTGCAGGCGCTGGCCGAGCAGCTGCAGCGCCATCCGCGTCATCTGATCGAAGCCTTCCGCCGCGCCTACGGCGTGCCGCCGCATACCTGGCTGCTGCAGCGGCGCATCCGCGAGGCCAAGCGCCGCCTGCTCGACGGCGAGGCGCTGGTCGAGCTGGCGCTGGGCTTGGGCTTCTACGATCAGGCGCACTTCAGCGGCACCTTCCGCCGCTTCACCGGTGTCACGCCGGGGCAGTTCCGCGCCACCGCGCGCGCCTGAGTTTCTTCCAAGACCGCCGCCGGCCGCTGCCGGCAGTCTGGCCGTCCCTGTCGAAGGAGGCGGTCATGCTCGGGTTGTTTCTGCTGGTTGCCGGTACGCATTTCGCCGCCTTGCTGTCGCCGGGGCCGGACTTCTTCCTGCTGATCCGCGCGGCGTTGCTGCATGGCCGGCGGCAGGCCGATGGCTGCGCGGCCGGCATCGCCCTGGCGAATTTGCTGTCGATGCTGCTGGTGCTGCTCGCCCTGGCAGCGCTGCCGGGCGCCAATGGCTGGCTGTGGCGCAGCTTGCAGCTGCTCGGCGGCGGCTATTTCTGCTGGCTCGGCGGCCAGGCGCTGCTGGCCCGGCGCGAGCTGCAACTACCGGACGGCGCCGGCGAGACCGGTGGGCGCTGGCGGGCCGGCTTCGTCCAGGGTCTGCTGGCCAGCAGCCTGAATCCCAAGCTGCCGCTGTTCTATGCCGGCTTGTTCGGCGTGCTGCGCGAAGCCGCCGTGCCCGGTTGGGGGCTGGCGCTGGCCATGAGCTGGATGGCGGCGGTGGTGCTCGGCTGGGACCTGGCCCTGGTGCGCCTGCTCGGCCACGTGCGCTGGCGCGGCTGGCTGCGCCGGCGGGTGCGCACGCTCGATCGTCTGTGCGGTGCGTTGCTGCTGGCGCTCGGTGGCTGGTTGCTGATCACCGGCGTGCCGCGGTGACGGCCGGCGCATGCAGTCCGTCGGCCCGGCGGCAACTCTGCCGCGGCGGGACTTACTAAAACTCAGACGACACGTCGCACAGCAGGAGCGGCAGTACCCCGCGCAGTCAGCGAGGCACAGGGAGATCACCGAGGCGGCGCCCCGACCCCCGATCAGGAGATGCCCATGAGAGCTCTACGCTGGCACGGCAAGCACGACATCCGCTGCGACGACCACCTCCCCGACCCCACCATCGAAGATGGGCGCGACGCCATCATCAAGGTGTCGTCCTGCGCCATCTGCGGCTCGGACCTGCACCTGTACGACGGCTTCATGCCGGGCATGAAGCACGGCGACATCATGGGCCACGAGTTCATGGGCGAGGTGATAGAAGTCGGCGCGGGCAACAAGAAGCTCAAGGTCGGCGACCGCGTGGTGGTGCCGTTCACCATCGTCTGCGGCGAATGCGAGCAGTGCCGGCGCGGCAACTTCTCGGTCTGCGAGCGCAGCAACCGCAACAAGGACATCGCCGACAAGGTTTTCGGCCACACCACCGCCGGCCTGTTCGGCTACACCCACCTCACCGGCGGCTATGCCGGCGGCCAGGCCGAATACGTGCGCGTGCCCTATGCCGACGTCGGCCCGGTGGTGATCCCCGACGGCCTGACCGACGAGCAGGTGCTGTTCCTCGGCGACATCCTGCCCACCGGCTGGCAGGCCGCGGCGCAGTGCGACATCCAGCCGACCGACACGGTGGCAGTGTGGGGCGCCGGCCCGGTCGGCCAGTTCGCCATCCGCAGCGCGGTGATGATGGGCGCCGAGCAGGTGATCTGCATCGACAACGTGCCGGAGCGGCTGTCCATGGCGCGTGCCGGCGGGGCGATCACCATCAATTTCGACGAGGAAAGCGTGGTCGAGCGTCTCGCCGAGCTGACCCGCGGCAAGGGCCCGGAGAAATGCATCGACTCGGTGGGCATGGAGGCGCACGCGGCGCGCTCCATCGATTCGATGTACGACCGCGCCAAGCAGGCGCTGATGCTCGAGACCGACCGCCCGCACGTGTTGCGCGAGATGATCTACGTCTGCCGTCCGGCCGGCATCCTCTCGATTCCCGGCGTCTACGGCGGACTGATCGACAAGATCCCGTTCGGCGCGGCGATGAACAAGGGGCTGACCTTCCGCATGGGCCAGACCCACGTCAACCGCTGGACCGATGACCTGCTCCGGCGCATCCAGGAGGGCCAGATCGACCCCAGCTTCGTCATCACCCACACGGTCAGCCTCGAACAGGGTCCGGAGATGTACAAGACCTTCCGCGACAAGCATGACGGCTGCATCAAGGTGGTCCTCAAACCCTGAAGCAGGTCGTGTGAAAGCTACTGCGCTCGGCCAGGCTGCGTTAAAGACAGGCTCAAAATGCTCATTTACAACTCGTAAACTCCGCTTTTTCGCCTGTCTTTGCCTTGCCTGACCATCGCTCGCTACGTTTTCACACGGCCCGCAGATCGCCGATCCCTACGGTAGGGATCGGCCTGCGAACATATCGAGCGAGGAGTCTTCATGAGCACTGCACGGCAAGTTACCCGGCCCAATAATTCGGCACGCTCGCTGGCGCGCGGGCTGGGCTGGTTCAGCATCGGCCTGGGCGTGGTCCAGCTGGTCGCGCCGCGTCAGGTCGCGCGCTTCATCGGCATGCCCGGCAGCGACGGGCTGATCCGTGCCTGCGGCCTGCGTGAAATCGCCACCGGCGTCGGCATCCTGCTAGCGGACGATCCCAAGCCCTGGATCTACGGGCGCATCGGCGGCGATGCGCTGGACCTCGGCTGCCTCGGCTGGAGCATCGAGCACGGCCGCGAGCCGGCCAATGCGGCCATCGCTGCCGGCGCGGTGGCGGGCATCACCACGCTCGACATGGGCTGCGCGCGAGCGCTGGATGCCGAGCGGTTGCCGACCACCGAGTGGGATTTCGGCGACCGCAGCGGCTTTCCCAACGGCACGGCGCAGGCGCGCGGCTCGGTGGACGCCGAGTTTGCCGCGGCGCGTGCCGAGCCCAACGGCTATCCGCCAGCGCAGCTGCACTAGCGACTCGGATTACCCTGGCGCGGCGCCCCAGGGTGGTGGATAAGGCTGCGCCGTTATCCACCCTACCGCCACGACGTATCGCGAGCGAGTGTCCGGCGGCATACGGTGACGTGCGGCGCTGGCGCGATTTTTTGCTAAGGTGGCCGGCCGTTCCGGTCGCGCGCCTGTGGCGTGCGGCCCTGTCTGTGAGTAGTCATGTCGTCGGTCGTCAATGTCGTCCTGCCGGTCTTCGCGCTGATCCTGCTCGGCTTTGTGTGTCGCCGCAGCGGGCGCATGGGGCCGACCGGTGCCTCCGAACTCAATCGTTTCGTCGTCTGGCTGGGCCTGCCGGCGCTGCTGTTCAGCGTGGTCGCGACCTCGACCTGGGCGCAGCTCTGGCAGCCCGGTTTCATCGCCGCCTTCACCGTCGGCTGCCTCGGCGTGTTCGCCTTCACGCTCGGCTATCGCCTGCTGCAGAAACAGCCGCTGGTCGATGCCAGCCTGGATGCGCTAGGCGCGTCCTATGCCAACACCGGCTATGTGGGCATTCCGCTGTGCATGCTGGTGCTCGGCGACGAGGCGCTGCAGCCGGCGATGGTCGCCTCGATCGTGGTGGTCTGCGTGCTGTTCGCCATCGCCCTGGCCTGTGTCGAGACCGGGCTGCACGCCGGGCAGGGCTTGCTGCGCACGCTGGGCAAGGTGAGCTGGGCGCTGGTGCGCAACCCGCTGGTGGTCGCCCCGCTGCTCGGCGCGCTGTGGGCTGCCAGTGGCGCACAGTTGCCGGTGCCGCTGGCGACCCTGCTCAAGCTGCTGGGAGCGGCGGCGGCGCCCTGTGCGCTGGTGTCGCTGGGGCTGTTCCTTGCCCAGCCGCAGCCGACCGGCAAGGTGCGGGGGGTGTGGCCGCTGGTGGGGCTGAAGCTGGTGGTGCAGCCGCTGATCACCTGGTATCTGGCATTCCAGGTGTTCGAGCTGCCGACCCTCTGGGCCTATTCGGCGCTGCTGCTCAGCGCGCTGCCCACCGGCACCGGCCCGTATATGCTGGCCGAATTCTATGGCCGCGAAGGCTCGCGGGTGTCGCGGGTGGTGCTGCTGTCGACGCTGGGCTCGCTGATCAGCCTGTCGCTGATCCTGGTGCTGTTGCCGGTCTGATCTGCGGGCTCACTTGGCGCGTGGATAAGCCTGCGGCGTTATCCACCCTACGCTGGACCTGCCGTAGGGTGGATGGCCACCCCGTGGAAAACCGCGAAGCGTTTTCCACGCGCTATCCACACGCTAACGGTCAGCTCACCGGCCGCGTCACTTCCAGCACTACGGCGGCGATGCGGTCGCAGCGGGTGTAGGCGCCGCCGAGCAGTTCCTCGCCGAACACGTCCGGGTCCACTTCGCGATAGGTCCAGCTGCAGGCGCTGCCGTCTAGGCGCTGGCGCGCCTCGGCAAGGAACGGGTCCTGGTTGTCCAGCATGGCAACGCCGGTGTACAGCAGCAGCGTGCCACCCGGCGCCAGACGGCCGAGCGCGGCGTCGAGAATCGCCAGCGACAGCCCGGCGCCCAGCGGTCCGCCGCCGTGACGGTAGGCGCGCTCGCCGGGATCGACCAGATAGGGCGGATTGGCCAGGATCAGATCGAACTCGCCATCGACGGCGCTCAGCAGGTCGCTGTGTTGGGCGCGCAGGTTGTCGGCGCCGGCCAGCGCCGCGTTGATGCGCGTCAGGCGCAGCGCCTGCGGATTGATATCCACCGCCAGCACCTCGGCCTGCGGCCGTGCCAGCGCTGCGAGAATGGCGCCGGCACCGCTGCCGCAGCCGATGTCCACCACCCGGCGTACCTCGCCGCTGCGCTCGTCGAGGTGGGCGCGGATGGCGCTGGCGAAGCGGTAGGTATCCGGGCCGAAGAACACCGCGTCCGGCGTATCGGTGGGAAACGCCGAGTGCACGAACAGCTGGCCGTCCAGGCTCGACAGCCGCACCCGGCTGCGCCAGCGCGTCTGACAGGGTTCGAGCAGGTCGGCCTGGTCCATCAGGCTGAACAGGAGTGGCGGCAGCAGTTCGTGCTGGAACGGCCGGCTCCAGCCGAACACGCCGGGCAGATCCACGGCCAGTGCGTTCTCCGGGCGCTGGTTGACCCGCTGGTGAGTCAGCGGCGTCGGGGTGATGAAGTGGTAGCCGCGCGTTCGCAGTTCCCGGGCCAGATGCAGCAGTGCGCGATCCTGCGCGGTTTCGGTCGACATGAGATATCCCTGGCGAGTCGCCTTGATCAGTTGAACAGTTCGCTGAACAGCCGCGTGGCCAGCAGGCCGGCGACGCTGTGATGGCGGTTGGGTGCCAGCAGCGGCACGAGGTGGCGCATGCGCGCGGCGCGGCTCGGCAGTTGCGCCAGCTGCTGCTGCAGCAACTCGGTTTCGGCATCGAAATCGCCACTGGCCGCTGCCTGCCCCTGCGCTGGCCGGATGGCTGCGCGGTGGTCGGGATGCAACCGCCCGGCGCCACGCTGACCGAAGGGACGACGGCGAGCCGGCTCTTGTGCGGCCAGCCAGTCGCCGGCGATCCAGTCGTGGATCAGCTGCTGCTCGTGGCCGCTGAAGACGCCGAACATCGCCGCCTGTTCGCCGCTGATCAGCTGCCAGAAGCGACTTTCCTGCGGGTTGCGGCCGCGCTTGATCCAGCCGCGTTGTTCGAGGGTCGCGAGAAACTGCGGAATCAGCGTCGGCTCGGCCAGCCACTGATTGACCGTGCGGCCATCGAAGCGACAGTAGTCCGAATGCACGAACTGGCCGACCGAGGCCTTCTTCTCGAGGATGCGCAGCACCTCCTGCCCGAGATCGAAGCCTTCGATCACCGACAGTGTGCTGGCGCCCAGTTCGTTGAGCCGATAGCCGTTGATCACCCGGCGGTAGAACTCGCCGCTGTCGCCGACCTGCGGCCAGGCGGCGCGCAGGCCCTGCACGGCCTTGCGCGCATGGCCGTTGTCGGCGTTGTCGACGGTGACGTGCAGGGTGAAGTAGTAGGGGTCGATGCCCAGCTCGGTCAGTTCATAGGACGTGATCAGCAGGTGCAGCGGCAGCTGCTCGTAGCCCAGGTTGAAGCCGATCACCTCCGGCAGGAAATGCTCGGCATGCGTCGCCAGCGCCAGCTGGATGGCACCCTGGACGAAGTGCTCGTCGTCCAGCTGCTGCCAGTCGTCGCAACCCTGGCTGGCGAGCAGCTTGCGGTAGAGCACCACGTGGTTCTGTTCCGCCACGCCGTCGCCGAGTTCTTCCAGATAGGTCCGGATCAGCGCGGTGAAGCGCGGGTCGTCCCAGCGCTGCAGCAGGCCGTAGAGCCAGGCGCCATCGACCAGCTTGGTCGGCGCCACGCCGCGTAGGAAGTGCAGCGCATGCGCCTTGCTGGCGAAGTAGCGGCGTGGGGCACCGCGGCGGCGCTCGGCGAGATAACGCTGATACTGTCCGCCGACCCGTGCGGTGTGGGCATCCAGCCACGCATCCAGCTCGGCCGGATCGCCCGGCAGGTCGCACGGCAGCGCGGCGGCGGCTTCCAGCTGACGCTGCAGATAGTGCGCGGCGGCTTCGTGGCGGCTGTCATCGACGACGGGGTCGAGCAGGGCGAAATACAGGGCGCGGGACTCCGCGGGCGGACGCGGATCGGCGACGTGCGGCGGAGTGGGCAGGCTGTGAAGGGTCATCGGCATGGTCTTGTTCGGGCGGCAGTCTTGTTGGTTTTGGGCCGGCGACGGCGGAAATTAGTTCAGCTCAACCGCCGAGCGGCCCATGCGCCGCCCGCCGCGCGGTTTGCAACTTCCCGTGCGCCGGTCCTCACTAAGTCAATGGCCGGCAGCCGCCGGCGCGATCCAGCAGCGGAGGACAGACGGAATGAACAGCGAGCAGAGCGGCCGCGAGAGCATCGAGTCCATCGATCAGAGCGGCGACGCCCACGAACAGAATCCGGAAACCACCATCACCCACGGTGAAGTCGCCGGCGGCGACGAGGCCGACGTGCCGGGCGGTACCTACAACGTGCCGCCGGAGCTGGCCGATGAGCTCAGCAACGAAGAGGCCGTGCACGACAAGCAGGGGCCGGACGACGCCCGCTAGCGGGCGAAACGGCGACTGGTGCACGGTTTTCGACGGCGGGCCTTAAACGCTGGCCGCGGGCGGTCGCCTGTTGGCTGTCATACATCGGCCGCGTGTTGCGCATGCATCGCTGCGCGCCGCCCTGCGTCCAGCGACCGGAGCAACGGACATGCGCCAACACAGCCGCCTCAGCTTTCGCCACATCAGCCGCATCCAGGTGACCAACCGCCTGAACGGTGAGCCGATGGGCTATGTCGCCGACCTGTCGCTGGGCGGCTTGCGCCTGGTGGCGCGGCAGCCGCTGGCGGTCGGCGGTTGCTACGACATGGTGCTGCACGTGCCGGAGCACGGCGAGCGCGTGCGCGAGGTGCCGGTGGTGGTGATCTGCCAGTGGTCGCGCAAGGATTCGCGGCGCGACAGCTTCGAGATGGGCTTCGCCCTCGACCGCCCGGCGCCGGGCTTCACCACGCTGGTCGCGCAGCTGCTGCCCAAGCGCCGCTGAGGCACGCGCCGGTCAACCGAGCGTGCCGAGGATGTTCACGCCGACGCGGTCGGGTATCTCGTTCTGCGACAGCACGTGCAGCCCCGGGCTGAACACCCGCGCATAGCGCGCCAGCAGCGGGCGCAGCTGCGGCATCACGGTGAGGATCGGCGGGTGGCCGTCCTTGCGCAGTTTCTCCTTCACCACCGGCATGCTGTTCTGCAGCTGGTTGAGCAGGCTCGGTTCCACCGGGATGTTGTCCAGGCTGACCTGGCCGGCCTGCTGGGCGATGGCCAGGGCGTTGAGCAGGGTGTTCTCCAGCGCGTTCTCCAGCACGAATACGGTCAGCTCGCGACGGTCGCCGGCGATCATCGAGACGATGCTGCGGCGCAGCGCGTAGCGCACGTCGGCGGCCAGCAGCACCGGGTCCTTGGTGGTTTCGCTGCATTCGAGCAGGGTGCTGGCGATGGTCTCGATGTCGCGCAGCGGCACCTCTTCCTGCAGCAGCTGGCGGTAGACACGCATCTGCTGGGTGTAGCTCAGCGCCGCCTTGAGGCTTTCCGCCAGCTTGGGTGCCTGCAGGGTCAGGCGCTGCATCAGGTGCTCGACGTCATCGTGCTTGAACAGCTCGGGCAGGTGTTCGCGCACCACCTTGTTCAGGTGGGTGGCGATCACGCTGGCACAGTCGATCACCTGATAGCCGAGGTTGAGCGCGCGCGGCTTGTCGCTGGGCTGGATCCACACCACCTGCATGCGGTAGGCCGGATCGGTGCCGAGGATGCCGTCAATCTCGCCGTACAGCTCCGGCGAGGGAATCGCCATCAGCCGGTCGGCGTGCAGCTCGGCGCCGTCGATCTTCTCGCCGTTGATGTAGATGTCGTACTGCGAGGCCTTGAGCCTGAGGCTGTCGCGGATCTGCACCTCCGGCAGGAGGAAGCCCAGGTGTTCGGAGAGCGTCTGCCGCACGCCGCGCACCCGCGCTGGCAGCGGTGCGCCGGACGCCTCGTTGACCAATCCGACCAGCTTGTAGCCGAGCGAAATCGACAGCCGCTCGACCAGCGGAATGTCTTCCCAGGCCAGGCTCTGCGCCTTTTCCTTGTCCATCGCCTGGCCGAGCGCCTGGATCTCCTTGAGATCGGCGCCGGCCGCCGGTGGCGCCTGCAGCGACACCCGCCAGCCGATGAAACCGACCAGCGCGGCAAAGCCGAGGAACGCCAGGTGCGGCATGCCCGGCACCATGCCGAGCACGGCAAGAATGCCGGCGACGGTGTATAGCGTCGCCGGGTTGGCCAGCAGTTGGCGCTGCACCTGGCTGGTGATGTCGCTGGATTCGTTGATGCGGGTGACGATGATTGCCGCTGCGGTGGACAGCAGCAGCGCCGGAATCTGCGCCACCAGGCCGTCACCGATGGTCAGCAGGGCGTACTGGCGGAAGGCCTCGCCGGCATCCAGTGCGTAGACGAACACGCCGATGGCGAAGCCGCCGAACAGGTTGATCAAGAGGATCAGGATGCCGGCGATGGCGTCGCCGCGGACGAACTTCGAGGCACCGTCCATCGCGCCGTAGAAGTCGGCTTCCTTGGCCACTTCCTGGCGCCGCGCCTTGGCTTCGTCCTGGGTCAGGGTGCCGGCGTTGAGGTCGGCGTCGATGGCCATCTGCTTGCCCGGCAGGGCGTCGAGGGTGAAGCGCGCGGTCACTTCCGAGATGCGCTCGCCGCCCTTGGTGATGACGATGAAGTTGATGATCATCAGGATCACGAACACCACCAGGCCGACGATGAAGTTGCCGCCGATCACCACCTCGCCGAAGGCTTCGATCACCTTGCCCGCCGCGCCGGTGCCGGTGTGGCCCTCGAGCAGCACCACCCGCGTCGAGGCGACGTTCAGGCACAGGCGCAGCAGCGTGGTGACCAGGATCACCGTGGGGAACAGCGAGAAGTCCAGCGGACTCTTCGACGATACGCTGACCAGCAGCACCAGGATCGCCATGGCGATGTTGAAGGTGAACAGGATATCCAGCAGCTGCGGCGGCAGCGGCAGGATGATCATCGCCAGGATCGACAGGATCAGCAGGGGAATGCCGATCCGGCCACTGCGCAAGGTCGGCGTGAGTTTCTGCATCAGGCTCATGAGCGGGCTCGGTTGAACAGTTCTTCGGGAATGGGAATGTGCCTGGCGAGTTCAGGGCGCGCCTGGCGGCGGCCCTGCTTCCAGGCCTTGAGCTGGAGGATGTAGGTCAGCACGTGGGCCACCGCGGTATACAGCGGCGCCGGGATCTGCTGGTTGACCTGGGTACTGAAGTAGATCGCCCGCGCCAGCGGCGGCAGCTCGATCACCTCGCAGTGATTGGCCTGCGCCATCTTGCGGATGTACAGCGCCATCTCGTCGACGCCGCGGGCGATGACGAACGGCGTCTCGGCCTTCTTCGGGTCGTACTTGAGCGCCACCGCATAGTGCGTCGGGTTGACGATCACTACGTCGGCGGTCTTGATCACCTTGCTGATCTGCCGCTGCGCCAGCTGGCGCTGCAGCTGCTTGATGCGCGCTTTCACCTCGGGGCGGCCTTCCTGGTTCTTGTGCTCTTCCTTGCGCTCCTGCTTGGTCATGCGCATTTTCTTGAGGAAGAAGAAGCGCTGCAGCGGGATGTCGATGAAGGAGAACAAGACGAACACCAGTAGCAGCGAGATCGCCAGGTCGAAGGTCAGGGCGAAGGCGCTGCCGATGGCGTTGCCGATATCGGTGCGCTGCAGCGCGATCAGCTGCGGCGCGGCATGCAGCAACTGCCAGACGCCTATGCCGAGCAGCGTGGCGATCTTCAGCAGCGACTTGGCCAGCTCGCTCCAGTTCTGCGCGCCGAACATGCGGCCCAGGCCGGTGATGGGATTGAGCTTGCCGAAGTTGGGCGCGAAGTTCTTCGAGGCGAACACCCAGCCGCCCGGCACCAGCGCGAAGACGATCACCAGCAGCGGCGTCAGCAGCAGCGGCAGCAGCACCCAGATGAACACCAGCAGGTTGTGCAGCATCACCAGCTTGAGGTCGTCGAGGCCGATCTCGCTGTGGCCGAAGTTGATGAACGAGTAACTGAAGCTCTGCTGGATGCCGTCGAAGAACAGGCCGATGCTCAGCTTGAGCACCAGTAGCGTGATCAGCAGCGACACGGTGGTGGCGACATCCTTGGAGCGTGCGACCTGGCCGTCGCGCTTGCTCTTGCGCAGTTTCTGCTCGGAGGCCTCTTCGGTTTTGTCCTGGGCGCTGTTCTGCTCAGACATGCGCAGCGCTCCCGAGCAGCACGCCGAGCTTGTCCAGCAGGTCGCGGGTCAGGTGCAGGTAGGCCTCGGCGAGGTTCGGCAGGGTCAGCGCGATCAGCGTCAGCCCGGCGAGGATCGCCATCGGAAAGCCCAGCGAGAACAGGTTCATCGCCGGCGAGATGCGGTTGAGCAGACCGAAGCAGAACTGCACCAGGGTCATGCAGAAGACGATCGGCAGGGCGATCAGCAGCGCCGCCGAGAGCACCCAGGCCAGCGACCAGGCGATGGTCTGCAGGCCGTCCCAGTGGATGCCGCTGCCGATCGGCCAGTGCACGAAGCTCTGGTAGAGGATGCTCACCGTCACCAGATGGCCATCGATGCTGAAGAACAGCAGCGCCAGCATGATGAAATACAGCTGATAGACGATCGAGGCCGAGGACACGCCGTTCATAGGGTCGTTGAGCAGCGCCATCGACAGCCCGAGCTGGGTCGAGACGATGTCGCCGATCAGGGTGAACACGGTGAACACCAGCAGCAGCGCCAGCCCCAGCAACAGCCCCATCGCCACCTGCTCGATGGCGGTGAGCAGGCCGGCCGGCGACAGCGGATCGAGCACTGGCGGTGCCGGCAACGCGGCGCTCAGCACCAGCGTCAGCGCCAGCGCCAGCAGCACCCGCACGCGCACCGAAATGGCCTTGTGGCTGAACAGCGGCGCCAGGCTGAACACCGCCATGATCCGGCAGAACGGCCACCAGTAGGCCTGCAGCGACTGCAGGTACTGGCCGGCGTGCAGCAGGGCGTCGTGGTTCATGCTCAGCCCACCAGGCGCCCGGCTTGCTGGAACGTCTCGATGAACAGATCGGAGAGCGTGCGCAGGATCCAGTGGCCGGCGAACACCAGCATGCCGAGGGTGATCAGCAGCCGCGGGAGGAAGCTGAGCATCTGTTCGTTGATCTGCGTGGCAGCCTGGAAAATGCTGATCAACAGGCCGCCGAGCAGGCTCGGCACGATCAGCACGCAGACCACCAGCACGATGATGTGGATGGCATTGGAGACGATGTTGACGGCGGTGTCGGGGGTCAGCATTGGGGCACCTTGGCGGTGGGCGTTTGGTACGGGCCGGGGTGGCGCGGCAACCGGCATGCGGGCGTGGTGCTTGGTGCGGGTGGCGCCTTCTGTGCGCTCGTCTGGCCAAGAGCCGTAGGGTGGAAAACCGCGAAGCGTTTTCCACCTTGTTGGGCGCCTATGTCTGAGAACGGCGCAGCGCTTTCCTCGGCCCGGGCTACCGGTTGCGCCTTGCACGGCGCGTCACTTTCTCTTGTCTCGCCAAGAGAAAGTGACCAAAGAGAAGGCGCCCCCTGCATCCGGGTCTGGTCGCTGCGCGCCCAGACTTCCCTCACTCCGGCGCCGCTCCGGGGGCACGCCACGAAGGGACATCCCTGTCCCTTCGTGACTCGCTCGGCGTCCATGCCTCGCGTCCCCCTGCGCAACGCCTGCGTTCGGCCTCCTGAAGGGGATTCCGATTCGAGTCGCCTGAAAGAGCAGTGGCTGGCTTCGCTTTGCTTTTCCATGCACGGCCTGGCAGGCAACACCACTCTTCCCCTTGCAGATGGCCGAGTGGAACCAGCGCGCAGGGGGACGAGCGGCATGGATGCCGCGAGAGGACTAGGCGTCCCCGCGATAAAGGGCCAGGGATGGCCCTTGTACGCCGGCCCCCGGAGTGCTGGCAGAAGGAGGGAAGTCCGGGGGCGAAGCTCCCGGACCCGAATGAAGGGGCGCGCTTTCTTTTGCTTACTTTTCTTTGCGCGTGCAAAGAAAAGTGAGGCGCCGTGCAAGGCGCAACCTGTAGTGCCGGCCGAGGAAAGCGCCGCGCCGGACACAAACCTACACGCCACCTGTGGTGGAAAACGCTCTGCGGTTTTCCACCCTACGCAAGTGGGCGCGGACCAGGCGGCAGCCAACATCACCATCACCTAAAACGGCTGAACACTGGTGGTCAGCGTGCCCATCAACAGCACCCAACCATCCACCAGCACGAACACCATCAACTTGAACGGCAGCGAAATCATCATCGGCGACAGCATCATCATGCCCATCGCCATCAGCACGCTGGCTACCACCAGGTCGATCACCAGAAACGGCACGAAGATCATGAAGCCCAGCTGGAACGCCGTCTTCAGCTCGCTCAGCACGAACGCCGGCAGCAGCAGGGAGAAATCCAGCTCGGCGAGGTCTTCCGGCAGCTCCTCGCCGGCCAGTGCGACCATGGTCTGCAGCGAATTCTGGTTGGTCTGCGCCAGCATGAAGCGCGACAGGCTGCCCTTGGCGGCGTCGAGGCCCTGTTCCAGGCTGATCTCGTCATTCTGGAACGGCTGGTAGGCCTGGCTGTGAATCTCCTGCCAGACCGGGCGCATCACCAGCAGCGTGATGATCAGCGCGATGCCGATCAGCACCTGGTTCGGCGGGCTCTGCTGCAGGCCGATGGCCTGGCGCAGGATCGCCAGCACGATGATGAAGCGCGTGAAGCAGGTCATCATCATCAGCATCGCCGGCAGGAAGCCGAGCAGGGTCATGATGATGAGGATCTGCAGCTTCACCGAGAATTCCTGGCCGTTCTCGGTATCGTTCAGATTGAACAGAGTGATCTCGCCACCGGCGGCCTGCGCCGCCAGCGGCAGCAGCCCGAGCAGCAGCAGGCCGAGCAGGCTCAGGCCGCGACGCAGATTCATGGGGCGAAAGTATCCAGGCTGGTGCCGGACAGCTCGACGATGCGCAGGCCGTAGTTGCCGTTCATCACCACCACCTCGGCCTTGGCGAACAGCGTGCCGTTGACCTTCACATCCAGCGGCTCGCCGGCCAGCTTGTCGAGCACGATCACGCTGCTGGTGTCGCATTCCATCAGCTCCTTGAGCGAAATCTCCGCCGAGGCGACCTCGAGGGTGACGTTCACCGGAATCTTGCCGAAGAAGCTCAGGTCCTGGCGCGGGGCTGGCAGCGCTGCTGCCGGCTCGACCACCGGCTCGACGACGGCATCGAGGTTGAGGTCGCCGTCGTTGATGAGCTGCTCGAAATCATTGTCGGAAAGTTGGCCGTTCATTGGGGGTTCACGCTTTCAAGTGAAGTGAGGAACAGGGCGCCATCCTCTTCGAAAATGGTGCCGCGATAGAGCTTCTGCTGGTTGATGCGCACTTCGTAGCGATCCAGCGGGCGCAGCATGAGGATGTCGTTGAGCTGCAGATCGAGGACCTGCGCCAGCGGCATCTGCGCCGAGGCGACCACGCAGTCCAGACGTACCGGCAGGTGCTTGATGTGATCGATGGGGTTGCCCGCCAGGCGCGCCGGCGGGGGCCCGGCCAGGCGGCTGGTCAGCTCGTCGACCAGGTCGGTGTCCAGGTAGATGTAGATCGACGACAGGCTGCCGGTGATGTGGCTCAGGTAGCGGTACTCGACGACGTACTCCCAGCTGGTCTCCTCGTAGTCGTTGCGGTAGCTGTCGAGCTTGCCGAAGGTTTCACCCGAGAGGATCGAGCGGGCAAAGATGTCGGCGATGTCCATGCCCAGCCGGTTGCGCATGCGCTGTTCGGAGGTGCTGATCGGCGGGGTGTTCTGCGTTGGCACGATGGTGCCGCCGTAATAACACTCCAGCGCTTCGGTGAGTAATTCGCGATCAATGGAAAAACCAACTTTGCCCATCGCCGAGCGATACATGCAATCGGGCGCCTGCTCGATCTGTTCCTGAACTTCGATCTTGTTCAGTTCAAGACTGATGCGGTAGTTGCGCACGAAGTAATCGGCAATCAGCCGCGGGTTCTTGTTGGTGGTTTCCTTGATGAACTGCGGGATCTTGTGATGGTGCCGCCCCAACTTCTGCGGTTTCAGTGTGGTCAGGCTTTGGGCGGGCACGCCATGGTGGACTTTGGAATTGCCAGACATGTTGTGAACTGTATTCCTGGTGCTGAAAAGTGGACCGGCATTACCCGTCCGGCGGCGGTTGCAGAAGTCGGTCGGAGCGCGCTGAAAAGAAACAGCGGGCACGGCGCCAACCTGCCGCCAATCTAGGCATGGGCGCGAGGCGGGGTTAAATCAATAGATATCAAATGAGCTTTTTTGAGCTCAGCTGGTAACTAATGATTCCGTTTAAGCGCAACTGATTGGTCAGCGGCGGCGAGGGGTTGTTAGCGTGCGCGCAGTTGTCTTGGTAAGTGTCCAGGCAGGTTTGGCAGTTGGACTGTCAGGGCGACGAAAGTTTCAGGTTGATTAAACTTTTTTTTAAATTTTTTTCTGCAAAAGATATCCGGCGTGACTGCGGTTTATTTTCGCAGGCGCCCTCGGCGGCAAGGTGGTTACATTGAAAAGTGTCAGTCAGGCGATGAATTACTCATGCGACGAGCTATTCGATGAATTGCCGGCGCGCAAGCACGTGGTAGTGATTGGCGACAGTGCCGAGGCAGGTTGCCAGTTATTGCGCGAACGGCTGCGCAAAGAGGGTTGCGAAGTTGTCGTACAGGAGAACTTCGAACGCCTCGAGCAGGCGCTGCCGAAGGAGGTCGCGCTGGTCTTCGTCGTCATCGGCGGGCTGCCGGTGCACGCCTTATATACGCAAGTTCACGCGCTGGTGCAGCGGGTGCGTCACATCAGCGTTATTCCGGTGGTGCAGTACGCCGATCAGGAAAAGGCCGCTGCCCTGCTGGAGTTGGGCTGCGTCGACTACCTGCTGTCGCCGTTCAGCGACAGCCAGCTGAGCGCGCTGTTGCGCCGCCAGGAATACGCCAACGCCGCGCAGGAAAGCTTCGTCTCCTGCTCCCAGGCCGGTCGCCGTCTGCTGGCCATGGCGCAGCGCGTGTCGCTGACCCGTGCGCCGATCCTCATCACCGGCGAGACCGGCACCGGCAAGGAGCTGATGGCACGCTACATCCATCGCTTCTCGGCCAGCGCCGAGGCGCCGTTCGTCGCGGTGAACTGCGCGGCGATTCCCGAGCAGATGCTCGAATCCATTCTCTTCGGCCATGAAAAAGGTGCCTTCACCGGCGCGGTGAATGCCCAGCCGGGCAAGTTCGAGCTGGCCAATGGCGGCACCCTGCTGCTCGACGAGATCGGCGAACTGCCGCTGGGGCTGCAGGCCAAGCTGTTGCGCGTGCTGCAGGAGCAGCGCGTCGAGCGCCTGGGTGGGCGCCGTGAGATCGAGCTGAACGTGCGCATCATCGCCGCCACCAACCGCGACCTGCAGCAGGAAGTCGCCGAGGGCCGCTTCCGCGCCGACCTGATGTTCCGTCTCGACGTGCTGCCGCTGCACATCAGTCCGCTGCGCGAGCGCAAGGAAGACGTGCTGCCGCTGGCGCGGCGCTTCATCGGCAAGTACGCACCGCAGGACGCCGACACCGAGCTGCTCACCGAGGACGCCTGCCGCGCCCTGCTGCAGCACGACTGGCCGGGCAATGCGCGGGAACTGGAGAACACCGTGCAGCGTGCCCTGGTGCTGCGCAACGGCCTGTTCATCCAGCCGCAGGACCTCGGCCTGGCCGCGCCGGCGCCGCTGGAGGCACGGCTGGAAAAGCCGCTGGCCGTGGCGGTGGAGAACGGCAAGGCCGCCCTGCGCGCCAGCGGCAAGTGGGCCGAATACCAGCATGTGATCGACACCATTCGCCGTTTCGACGGCCACAAGGCCAAGGCTGCCGCGAGCCTGGGCATGACTTCGCGCGCCTTGCGCTATCGCCTCAATGCCATGCGCGAGCAGGGCATCGAGCTGAATTTCTGAACAATCGGGGAGAGCAGCGATGAGTTCCATCATGCAGGTCCAGCAGCAGCAGCTGCTGGGCCGGATGCAGCAACTGGCGGAAGTCGCCGACGGCCAGCCGATCCGCCCGGCGAGCGGTCCGGCCGAGGGCATCGGTGGCTCGTTCGAGGCCGCCCTGCGTTCGGTGGATGCCGAACAGCACCAGGCCAGCGCGGCGATGGCGGCGGTCGACAGTGGCAAGAGCGACGATCTGGTCGGCGCGATGATCGACAGCCAGAAGGCCAGCGTGTCGTTTTCCGCGTTGCTGCAGGTGCGCAACAAACTGACCACGGCGTTCGACGACGTCATGCGGATGCCGCTGTAAGCGGCCCAGAGAGCTGAGACGTGCTGCAGACAATCAAAAGCAAGTTGCCCGCCGGCGGGCTGAGACCCGACCCGCGCATCACCCTCGCCGGCATGGCGGTGGTGGCCGCGGCGCTGGCCGTGGCGGTGGTGTTCTACCTCTGGCGCGACAACGGTTCGTTCCGCGCGCTGCACGGCGCCGGCGAGTCGTTCCCCGCCGCCGAGGTGATGCAGGTACTCGACGCCGAGGCCCTGCAGTACCGCATCCATCCGCAGAGCGGACAGATTCTGGTGCGCGAGGACCAGCTGGCGCAGGCGCGCATGCTGCTGTCGGCCAAGGGCGTGAAGGTCAGCCAGCCGGCCGGCTACGAACTGTTCGATCAGGAAGAGCCGCTGGGCACCAGCCAGTTCGTCCAGGACGTGCGCCTCAAGCGCAGCCTGGAGGGCGAGCTGGCGCGCACGGTGATGGCGCTCAAGGGTGTGCAGCATGCGCGGGTGCATCTGGCGCAGGAGGAGAACAGCTCCTTCGTGATCAGCAAGCGGGCGCCGACCAAGGCTTCGGTGATGCTGCAGCTGGACGCCGGCTACAAGCTCACCAGCGATCAGGTCGGCGCCATCGTCAATCTGGTGGCCAATAGCGTGCCCAATCTCAAGCCGGAAGATGTCGGCGTGGTCGACCAGTACGGCGCGCTGCTGTCGCGTGGGCTCAACGTCGGCGGCGGCCCGGCGCAGAACTGGCGCGCGGTGGAGGACTACCAGCAGCAGGCGGTGGCCAACATCGAACAGGTGCTGGCGCCGGTGCTGGGCAACGGCAACTACCGCATCAGCGTGGCGGCGGACATCGACTTCAGCCAGAAGGAAGAAACCTTCCAGGCCTTCGGCGACACCCCGCGCCTGCGCCGCGAGGTGCTGAGCAACGAGAGCGCGCTGGACCAATTGGCCCTCGGTGTGCCCGGTTCGCTGAGCAACCGACCGGTCGGCCCGCTGCAAGAAGGCGAAGAGCCGCCGACGCCGGACAAGCAGACCAAGGGCGCCACCTCGCTGCGCGAGGAATCCACCCGGCAGCTCGACTATGACCAGAGCGTGGTCCATGTGAAACACGCCGGTTTCGCCCTGCGCCAGCAGAGCGTGGCGGTGGTGCTCAATGCCGCCGCGGCGCCGGAAGGCGGCTGGAGCGAGGCGGCGCGCGCCGAGCTGGAGGCGATGGTGCGCAGCGCGGTGGGCTTCCAGCAGGCGCGTGGCGACCTGCTGACCCTCAGCGTGCTGCCCTTCGCGGCGGTGGAAGACGCTGCCGAGACGCTGCCCTGGTGGGAGAACAGCCAGGTGCATGCGCTGGCCAAGCTCGGCGTGGCCGGTCTGATCGCCCTGCTGTTGCTGCTGATCGTGGTTCGCCCGGCGGTGCGCAACCTGACCCAGCGCAGCGGCGCAGCGCTGCCGGCGGCGGAACCGCTGGAAGGCACACTGAATCCGGCCGGCGTGGCCGCGGCCCTGGAAAGCGAGGCGCGGCCGGCACTGGTCAGCCCGCGCGAGCCGGGCGGTCCACACATCTTCGGCGAACTCAACCCGCTCTCGGAGATCCGTCTGCCGGCGCCGGGTTCGGGGCTGGAATTGCAGATCGAGCATCTGCAGATGCTGGCCAAGAACGATCCCGAGCGCGTCTCGGAAGTCATCAAGCATTGGATAGGGCGCAATGAAAGAGACCTCAACCCAGCCGGCTGATCAGGACACCGCGTCCGCCAAGGAGATCAAGGCGCGCCCGGTGCAGCTGCGTTCGGTCAGTTCGCTGGAGCAGGCGGCGATCCTCATGCTGAGCATGGGTGACGAGATTTCCGCGGGCATCCTGCGCAACTTCTCCCGCGAGGAGATCATCAGCATCAGCCAGGCGATGGCGCGGCTGTCCAACGTCAAGCAGCCGATGGTGTCCGACGTGATCAGCCGCTTCTTCGACGACTACAAGGAGCAGAGCAGCATCAAGGGCGCCTCGCGCAGCTACCTGGCCGGCATGCTCGGCAAGGCGCTGGGTGGCGACATCACCCGCTCGCTGCTCGACTCGATCTATGGCGAGGAAATCCGCGCCAAGATGGCCAAGATGGAGTGGCTCGATCCCAAGCAGTTCGCCGCGCTGATCGCCAAGGAGCACGCGCAGATGCAGGCGGTGTTCCTCGCCTTCCTGCCGCCGGGCATGGCCACCGAGGTGCTCGAGTGCATGCCGGCCGAGCGCCAGGACGAACTGCTCTACCGCATCGCTAACCTGTCGGAGGTCAACAGCGATGTGATCGCCGAACTGGAGCAGCTGATCGACCGCAGCCTCAAGGTGCTCAGCACCCAGGGCTCGCAGGTGCGCGGGGTGAAGCAGGCGGCGGACATCATGAACCGCTTCAAGGGCAACCGCGACCAGATGTTCGAGCTGTTGCGCGCGCACAACGAGGAGCTGGTCGGCAAGATCGAGGATGAGATGTATGACTTCTTCATCCTCTCGCGGCAGAACCAGGACGTGCTGCAGACCCTGTTGGAAGTCATCCCGCTGGACGAGTGGGTGGTTGCGTTGAAGGGTGCGGAGCCGGCGTTGGTGCGGGCGATCCAGGGTGCCATGCCCAAGCGCCAGGCGCAGCAGATGGAATCGATCAACCGCCGCCAGGGCCCGGTGCCGCTGTCGCGCGTCGAGCAGGTGCGCAAGGACATCATGGCGGTGGTCCGCGAGATGTCCGCCGATGGCGAGCTGCAGGTGCAGCTGTTCCGCGAACAGACGGTGGAATGAGATGACGGTCAAGGTGGTCAAGGGCGCGGGCCGCAGCTGGCGGCCGTTCCGGTTCCCGCCGCGGGTCAAGACCCCGGCGCAGCTCGCCGAGGGCCTGGCCGGCGATCCGGCGGCGCTGCAACGGGCGGTTGCCGACGGTTTTCAGGAAGGCATCGACAAGGGCTACCGCGAGGGCCTCGAGCAGGGCCGCGAGGCCGGTCACCACGAGGGCTTCGAGCGCGGCGTCGAGGATGGTCGCAGCATCGGCCGCGAAGAGGGGCGTCAGCAGGGGCGCCAGGCCTTCGAGGCTGCCGCGCGACCGCTGGAGCGGCTGATCGAGACGTTCGATCGTTTCCACCGCGAGTACCAGCAGGCGCGTCGCGAGGAGCTGCTGGAGCTGGTACAGAAGGTCGCCAAGCAGGTGATCCGCTGCGAGCTGACCCTGCATCCCACCCAGCTGCTGACCCTTGCCGAGGAAGCGCTGAACGCCATGCCCGGCGATCAGGACGACGTGCGCATTCACCTCAACCCGGAGGAGTGCGCGCGCATCCGCGAGCTGGCGCCGGAGCGCGCCGCCGCCTGGCGTCTGGTGCCGGATGACAAGCTGGCGCTCGGCGAGTGCCGCGTGCTGACCGCCCAGGCCGAAGCCGACATCGGCTGTCAGCAGCGCCTGGATTCATGCATGGACACCCTCGCCGAACACATGCGGGACTCGGCCTGAGATGTCCCTGCGCGAGAGCTTCCGGCTCGACGAGGCGCTGCGCTCGCTGGACAAGGTGCAGCTGGCCAAGGTCAGCGGACGCCTGGTGCGCGTTTCCGGCATGCTGCTGGAAAGCCTCGGCTGCCAGCGCATGACCGGCCAGCGCTGCTATGTCGAGCTGGCCGACGGCGCCATGCTGGAAGCGCAGGTGGTGGGCTTCAACCGCGATATCACCTACCTGATGCCGTTCAAGAAACCGATGGGCCTGAGTGCCGGCTCGCGGGTGTTCCCGGCACCGGACGAGGCGATGCTGCAGATCGACGAATCCTGGCTCGGCCGGGTGGTCAACGGCCTCGGCGAACCGCTGGACGAGCTCGGCAAGCTCGGCGGGCGCGATCCGCTGCCGACCGAGCTGCCCTCGGTCAATCCGCTCAAGCGCCGCCCGGTGGAGGCGCCGCTGGATGTCGGCGTGCGCGCGATCAACGCCCTGCTGACCCTCGGCAAGGGCCAGCGCGTCGGCCTGTTCGCCGGCTCCGGCGTCGGCAAGAGCGTGCTGCTGGGCATGATCACCCGGCAGACCAAGGCCGATGTGGTGGTGGTCGGGCTGATCGGCGAGCGCGGCCGCGAGGTGCAGGAGTTCATCCTGCATTCGCTGGGCGAGGAAGGCCTGAAGAAGGCCGTGGTGGTGGTCGCGCCGGCCAACGAATCGCCGCTGATGCGCCTCAAGGCCACCGAGCTGTGCCACAGCATCGCCGCCTATTTCCGCGACCAGGGCCATGACGTGCTGCTGCTGGTCGACTCGCTGACCCGCTACGCCATGGCCCAGCGCGAGATCGCCCTGGCCCTCGGCGAACCGCCGGCGACCAAGGGTTATCCGCCGTCGGTGTTCGGCATGCTGCCGGAACTGGTGGAGAGCGCCGGCAATGGCGCTAGCGACAACGGCAGCCTCAGCGCCATCTACACCGTGCTCGCCGAGGGCGACGACCAGCAGGATCCCATCGTCGACTGCGCGCGGGCGATTCTCGATGGCCATATCGTGCTGTCGCGCCGCCTGGCCGAGGCCGGGCACTACCCGGCGATCGACGTCGGCGCCTCGGTCAGCCGCTGCATGAGCCAGGTCGGCCAGCCGGCGCATCTGGGCGCGGCGCGCCAGCTCAAGGAGCTGTACAGCACCTTCGAGAAGATCCGCGAGTTGATCCCGCTGGGCGGCTACACCCCGGGCATGGACCCCAAGACCGACCGCGCGGTACAGCTGGCGCCGACCATCGAACGCTTCCTGCGTCAGGAGGTGGGCGAGGCCGCCGAACTGGAGCCGAGCATCGCCACGTTGCAGAACATCATCGGGAAGCCGCGATGAAACAGCAGATCGAAACCCTGTCGCGACTGGCCAGCCTGCGCGGCAACCGCGTGCGGCAGATGCTCGGCCAGGTGCAGTACCAGCAGAACCTCTGCCAGCGTTATCGCAACAACATCACCGGCTTGAGCCGCCTGTGCGGTTTCTCGGTGCCGATGAACACGCCGCTGCAGCGCGACAACCAGCAGCGCTACAAGACCACGCTGTACAAGATGGTCGAGCTGCAGCGGCGCGAACTGGCGGTGGCCGAGCAGGCGCTGGCGCGCATCCAGAGCGAGCTGCTGCAGGCCATGCGCAGCGAGAAGGTGGTGGCGCAGGTGATCGACAACAAGATGCAGCAATGGCAGCAGCAGCTGGCGCAGCAGGAGCAGAAGATCCAGGACGGGCTAGCGGCGCAGGCCTGGTGGCGCAACCAGGCGGGATGAGCGACTGCCGCGCTGGCGGCGGCTGTGTGAAAATCGCGTTTAAGTTTTGCGCCAGGGCGGTCGCCTGATTGGCTGTAACCACCGAGTTGGAAAGAAATCATGGAAATCAGCCGGCACTTCAAGCCCGCCCTCAGCGTCCCCAGCGAAGCCGCCACGGCCCGCCAGACGGCGCCCGCACCCGCCGTGCAGCCTGCGGCTCGTCAGGCCGAGAGCCTGCCACTGGAGCAAATGCACGAAGCCCTGCGCGCCATGCCGGAGGTCGATCTGGAGCGCGTCGCGGCGCTCAAGCAGGCGTTGCAGCGCGGCGAACTGTCCAGCGACCCGGCCGAGCTGGCGAGCAGCATGCTCGCCTACCATCGCGGGAATGATGCGTGAACCAGCGTGACAAGCTGCTACAGGTCGTCGACGACGATCTGCAGCAGGATTGTGGCGATTACCTCGCCCTGCGCGATCTGATGCAGGCGCTCTACACCTTCCTGCTGGAACGCGACAGCGTCGAGATCGATCGACTCAACCGCCAGATTGGCCGTCATGTCGCAAGCCTCGGCGGGCGCGCCGAGCGCCGTGGCAAGGTGCTTGCCGCCTTCCGCCTGCGCGAGGATGGCGACGGCATGCAGCGTCTGCTGAACGGCTATCCCGAGGCGCGTCGCGCCGCGCTGCAACAGCGCTGGCAACAGCTCGGCCAGCTGGCGGCCGAGTGCCAGCAGCTCAACGAGCGCAACGGCAAGCTGCTGGCGATGCACCACGAGATTCTCGAGCAGCTGCTCGCCGCTCATCAGCAGACCCACCTGTACGGCCCGCAGGCGTACTAACAGCCGCTAGACAGCCCTTCGTCGGCGCCCTCTGGCTGGGCTGACACGTACGTCCCTGCGCCGCGGAGCGTTCCGCCGGCTTAAGAAATCCCCCTCCTGCGCCGCCCTTGCAAAGAGATGGTCCGTCTATCGTCGCGGGCGGAAACGGCGTTTCCCCGTTTCCGCGTGCGCTGGCCGGGCGGAAGTAGATTTTCTGCATGAGCCAAGCAAAACCCTTGAAAATCAATGGTTTGAGACTTGGCACTCAATTTGCTCAACAGGTTTGAGGAAGGGGATCGGCAATGGCGATAGATTCGGATTACGTACAGCAGATGTCGACGCAGTTGGCCACCTACGAGGTTCAGTCCTCGCTGGACCGGCTCAACCGCAACGAATCGAACTACAAGACGCAGCGTGACGCGCTGAGCCAGTTGCGCACGTCGCTGACCACGTTCAAGTCGGCGCTGACCAAGCTCAACAGCAGCACCTCGAGCATGCTGGTCAACAGCGCGACCTACAGCCAGGACGGCTACGCCACGGCCACCGTCGGCACCACCGCGCAGCCCGGCAGCTACCAGTTCTACGTCGAGCAGCTGGCCAGCAAGCAGCAGGTCGCGGTGCAGGGCCTGACCGATGGCAGCCTCAGCGGCACCCTGACCCTGAATGCACAGACCTTCGACCTGAGCGGCTACGCCACGCTCGACGACGCCGCCAAGGCCATCAACGACGCCGGCCTCGGCGTGCAGGCGACGCTGGTACGCAGCAACGGTCAGGTCAATCTGGTGCTCACCAGCGAAGAGAGCGGCGCGGCCAATGCCTTCACCTATGGGCTGACCGGCGGCGCCACCAGCACCACGCTGTCCACCGCGCAGGATGCGCGCATCCGTATGGGCGGCAGCTTCGGCAGCGGCGGCATCGAGCTGACCAGCGCCAGCAATACCTTCGACAACGTCATCGACGGCGTCAGCCTCACCGTCAGCAAGGTGCACGGCGCCAGCGATGCCGCGCTGACCCTGACCGTCGGCCAGGACAAATCGGCGACCAAGGCCCAGGCGCAGAGCTTCATCGACGCCTTCAACACCCTGATGAGCAGCCTCGACAGCCTCACCGCCAGCGGCAGCGAAAGCAGCGCGCGCGGCCCGCTGGCCGGTGACGCCAGCGTGCGCTCCATCGAGGGCCGCTTGAACGCCCTGCTGCGGACCGATTTCGGCGGCGTCAGCCTGATCGACTTCGGCATCAGCTCCGACCGCAACGGCAAGCTGACCATCGACGCCACCCGCTTCGAGGCCGCCGTCGCCGCCAAGCCGGAAGCCTTCGAGGCGCTATTCACCGGTAAGGACCAGATGCTCGACAGCATCGACAAGACGGTCGCCAGCTACACCAGCAGCGCCAACGGCATGCTGAAGAACCGCATGGACACGCTGGACCTGAACCTGCGCCGCATCGACGACCAGTTCGACAAGCTGCAGCAGCGCTACGACAGCTACTACTCCCGCTACCTCAAGCAGTTCACCACGATGATGCAGACCATGCAGTCGATGGAGCAGACCTCAGGAATGTTCGGATGACCTATCTCCCCAACGACAGTTACGACAGCTACCGCGCGGTGGACCTGGAGGCCCGTGCGGCTGCCGCGTCCCCCTACGAGCTGGTGCTGGTGCTGATGGACGGCCTGCTCGACGAGCTGGCCCGCGCCCGCGGCCACATCGAGCACAAGCGCTACCAGCAGAAGGGCGCGTCGCTGGAGAAGTGCATGAACATCCTCAACGGCCTCAACGGCGCGCTCGACGAAGAGAACGGCGGCGAGGTGGTGCAGGGCCTGGCGCGGCTCTACGAGTACTGCATCTACCGCCTCTCCGATGTCAGCGTGACGCTGTCGCTGGAAGGGCTGGATGAAGTGACCAATCTGCTCAGCATCCTGCGCGAAGGCTGGGAGGGTGTCAGTGCCGCTCGCAAGTGATGCCCAGCGCCTGCAGCAGCTGCACGAGCAACTGCAACAGGCCCTGCAGCGTGCCGACTGGCAAGCGATTGCCATGGTGGACGGCGCCATCGCCCAGTTCCTGCGAGCGCTGGCCGAAGGCGAGCAGCCGGACCAGGCGACCCTGGCTGCGCGGGCATTGCTCAAGCAGCTGCACGACCAGGCGCGGGTCGCCTGTGCCGAGGAATGCGAGCGTCTGCGCCAGCTGCTGGTGAATCACCTGGAGTACGCCGAAGGGCGTGCAGCCTATCAGCGCGTCGAGCTGTTCCAAGCGGGAGATCCACGGTGATTCAGTCCATGTCAGGCATGTCGGCGGCGACCGGCGCGCCGCCGCGTCCCGCTCAGCCGCTCGCGGCGGCCAGCACCGCCGCTACGGCATCGGCGCTCGATTCCGGCACCGCTGGCATGGGCGAGCAGCCCGGCGCGTTCGGCGCACAGATGGCGCGCGCGGCGGATGTCGAGCAAGCGTCACAGGTCGAGTTGTCGGCGCTGTTGCTGACGACGGCACCGCCGGAGCAGACGAGCGAAGCGCCGATGGTGGCGTCAGCGCTTGCCGACGGCAGCGCCGCTGAGCAAAGCGCGCCGGAGCTGACCGCTGAACAATGGCTGCTCGGCATGCTCGGCCAGCAGCAGGCGCAGGTGCAGGCCCGCGATGTCGCTGCGCCGACGGCAGCCGTGCCGCCTGTGGCGGTAACGCTGGCGGTCGCGCCGGCGCCGGTCATGGTTGCACCCGCGTCCGTGGTAGCAGCCCCGGTGGCATCGGCCCCGGCTCCGGTCGATCCGCGGGTTCATGTCACGCCCGAGCGCTCACCGGCACTCGTCGAAACCCACATGCCGCCGGTGCGGATGGCCAGCGAGGCGCCGGCAGCGTCTGCGCCTGCGGCGGTCGTCGGTCTCGAGCAGGCAGAACCGGCGATCGCCAGCCAGCTGGACGCCTTGCTGAACACCGGCGAAGGCAGCGAGCGTGCGGAGCCGAGCAGCGCCGCCGGCGAGCGTCCGGCGCCGTCAGCGCTGCACGGCAGCGAACGCCTGCTGAAACTGCAGACACCGCAGGCACGCTGGGGCGAGCAGATGCTGCAGGCGCTGCGCGATAACGTCGAGCTGCAGCTGCAGCAGAAGATCCAGAGCGCCACCATCCGCCTCGATCCGCCGGAGCTGGGCGCGCTGGAGATCCACCTCAGCCACGAGTCTGGCCGCTTGCATGTTCAGCTGACCGCCGCGCACGCCGATGTTGCCCGCCTGCTGCAGCAGACCAGCGACCGCCTGCGCCAGGAGCTGGTGGGACAGAACTTCGTGCAGGTCAACGTACAGGTCGGCGCGGACGGTCAGGGCCAGCAGGGCCGCGGCCAGCCGCGTGCGCCGCTGGCCGAGGACCTGCCGCTGCCGGCGGCCAATGCGCAGCAGCCGGCCTCGCAGGCGCGCGGCCGCGAGCGGGCCGCCGATGTGCTGGTCACCGTATGACCGGATTCAACCGTAACTTATTGATTGCGAGTGCTTTATGAAGACGTCCCGTCTGGTGTTGCTGATGCTGCTGCTCAACGTGCTGACCCTCGCCGCCGGCGTGGGCATCAGCTACTGGCTGTTCAAGCCAGCCGCGGGCGCGCTGGCGTCGACCGAGGCGTCGGTGCCTGAGCCGGCCGAGCCGGTGGCCTACGAGTTCTTCCCGGTGCCGAAGGTGATCGTCAGCGTGCGGGACGAAGGGCGCGAGCATTACTTCGTGCTCGACCTGGCGTTGCAGGCCGAAGCCAGCGAGGACGAGCCGGTCAACTTCGCCCAGGTCGAACCGTTGGTGCGCAATTCGGTGGTCGCCTACCTCTCCGGCCTGCCGTTCGCCGAGTTGCGCGGGCTGCAGATCGGCGAGCTGCAGGTGCGCCTGGAGAATGCGCTGTTCGCCGATTTCGCCAGCAAGAACGCCGCGGTGCCGTTCAAGCATGTGCTGGTCAACAAGCTGATCGTGCAGTAAGGCCCCGCCATGAGCGCCACCTGCCCCGTCGATCACTACAGCGTTGCGCCGAGCGCTCCGGTGCTGTTCGCCCCGGGGGCCGAGCAGCGCTGGCTGATGCAGTACCTGCCGCTGGTCAAGCGCATCGTCCGGCAGCTGTCGCTGCAGGCCAATCAGGTGCTCGACCGCGAGGACATGGAGCAGATCGGCATGATGGGCCTGCTCGAGGGACTGCGTCGCTACGGCGAGCCGGACGAGCAGTTCGGGCGCTTTGCCGCGCTGCGCATCCGCGGGGCGATTCTCGATGAGTTGCGCCGGCAGGACTGGCGGCCACGGCAAGTGCGCCAGCAGGCACACAAGGTGCGCGATGCCATTCGCGAGCTGGGACGCCAGCTCGGCCATCCGCCGACGGATGAAGAGATCAAGGCCTTCACCGGCCTCGAGGACAAGGACTATCAGGACTTCCTCTGGGCCGATTCGTCCGAGGCCATCGAGAGCCTCGACGAGCTGCTGCAGAGCGGTCACGAGCACTTCCCCGACACCGCCGAGCTGTTCGAGGAGCGGCTGCTGAAGGAACGGCTGCTGGAACAGGCGCTGAGCCAGCTGGACGAGCGCGAGCGCCTGGTGCTCACGCTCTATTACCAGCATGAGCTGAGCCTGAAGGAAATCGCCCTGGTGCTGGAAGTCACCGACGCCAGGGTCTGTCAGCTGAGCAAGCAGGCGATCGGCAAGGCCTGTCGCTTCCTAACCGAGAGAAACTAGAGACGTCATGCAGAAAGTATTAGGTGCGTTGATCATCGTCGGTTGTGTGCTGGGCGGCTATGCCATGGCCAATGGCGACATGAGTGTGCTCTGGCAGCCGGCGGAAGTGGTGATCATCCTCGGTGCCGCCATCGGCAGTCTGGTGGTGGGCAATCCCAAGGAAGTGCTGGTGGAGATGCTCTCGCAGATGCGTGGCGTGTTCATCTACGAGCGCCGCGGCGAGGAGTTCCAGCGCCAGCTGCTGATGCTGCTCTATGAGCTGCTGGAAATGGTCGACGTCGGCGGCCTCAAGGTGCTCGATTCGCACATCGAGGAACCGGAAGAGAGCGACCTCTTTGCGCGCTATCCGCTGATCCTCAAGGAAAAGAACCTGATGGCGTTCATCGCCGACAACTTCCGGCTGATGGCCATGGGCAAGATCAGCGCCCACGAGCTGGAGGGCTTCCTCGAGCAGGAACTGGAGGCCATGGAAAACGCCCTGCTGCAGCCGTCGCGCTCGCTGTTCAAGATCGGCGAGGCCATGCCGGGCTTCGGCATCCTCGCCGCGATCATGGGCATCATCATCACCATGGGCAGCATCGGCGGCAGCGTGGCGGAGATCGGCGCCCATGTGGCCGCGGCGCTGGTCGGCACCTTCCTCGGCATCTTCTTCTGCTACTGCCTGATGGAGCCGCTGTCCAACGCCATGGGTCAGCGGGTCAAGACCGAGCTGTCGGCGCTTGAATGCGTGCGCACCACGCTGGTGGCGCATCTGGCCGGCAAGCCGACGCTGCTGGCGGTCGATGCCGGACGCAAGCTGATCGAACAGGACGTCAAGCCGGCCTTCCGCCAACTCGAGGTCTGGGTCAACCAGTACGAGGAAGAAAGGGACGCGGCATGAAGAGCCGAGGCAAGGGCAAGGGCGGCGGAGAGCACGAGATCATCGTCCGGCGCCGCAGCAAGAAGGGCCACGGCGACGAGCATGGCGGCGCCTGGAAGGTGGCATTCGCCGACTTCACCCTGGCGATGATGGCGTTGTTCATGGTGTTGTGGATCATCCAGCCGCAGATGCAGATGAACAACCCGGCCTACGGCGAGCAGGAGAGCAATCCGTTGGTGGACGGCGGCGCCGGCATCTTCGACGGCACCAGCCGTTCGCCGCTGGAGCTGGACGGCGTGCCGATCCGCGCGCCGCAGGCCGAGCCCGCGCCTGCGAGCAAGCCGCAGGAGGCCGTGGAAGGCAGCCGCCACTACGGTTCCACCGCCGAGTTGCAGCAGCTCGCCGAACTGATGAAGAACGTCGCCAGCGAGGTTGATGCGCTCGCCAATATCGAGGTCGATGTGGTGCCGCAGGGGCTGCGCATCCTGATCAAGGACGACCAGCAGCGCTTCATGTTCCAGCGTGGTAGCGCGATCCTCGATCCGCACTTCCGCAAGCTGCTCGACGTGCTCGCCGGGGTGCTGGCCAAGGTGGAGAACAAGCTGATCATCAGCGGCCATACCGATGCCACGCCGTATCGCCAGCAGAGCGGTTACGACAACTGGAATCTCTCCGGCGATCGCGCCCTGCGCGCACGCCACGCGCTGGTGGCGTCCGGCCTGCCGGAGCGTGCGGTGCTGCAGGTGACTGCACAGGCTGACGTCATGCCGTTGCACCCGCAGGACCCGCTCAACGGTGCCAATCGGCGGGTGGAAATCCTCCTGCTGACCGATTCGGCGGAAGCGCTGTACAAGGAACTGTTCGGCGACAGCTATGGGCGCGTGAACTTTTCCGAGAGTGGTGCCCGCTTCAGCGAGCCGGCCGACAAGACGCTGTGATCCGCTGTCGGCAGCTGCTGTCACCGAGGTCCGCAGCCGTGGCTGCCGGGATCAATTGGGCCGGGGGCTGCTTCAGAGCCGGGCGCTGGCGTGATCGGCGCAGTAGACCTGCTGGGTTTCTACGCCATAGAGGCAGGCGCCGATCTTCTCGAGGGTGATCCGCGCACCTTTGTGCTTGCCGTAGAACAGGTTGAAGACGAGCTCGTCGTCGAGCTGACTGCGCGCATCGAAGCCGCTGATCTGCCCTTCTTCGACCACCAGTCGCGCCTGACCCAGCAGGTCGGTTTCGATCCGCCCCGACGCTTCGACCACGGTAGGGGCGTTGCGGGTCATCGAGTAGAAACGCCCGTCGTTGAAGACCAGGCTCTGGGTGACTTTGGCCACCTCGCCATTGCTCATCAGCACCTGGCCGGTCGAACTGTAGTGGCCTTCCAGGCGTGGCGCCAGGCTGCTGGTAGCGCCCATCGCGACCAGTGCCCAGAGCGCCAGTGCCGAAGGCACCATCACCCGCAGCATGCGTTTGCCGATGACACCGGTTTCGTTATGCATGCTCATTGCAGGCACCCTTGCAGCTGTTGGTTGGGAATCGCGTTCAGTCGGCTCTTGTGCACCTTCAGCCAGTTGATCTGGCCGTTGCTATGCACACAGCGAATTTCATAGAAGCCAGGTGACATATTGACGATCAGTTGCGTGGGCTTGATGTTCATGGCGGCGATGGTGGCCACCAGTTCGCGGGTTTCCATCACCAGTGCATCCAGCAGACGCTGGCTTTTGTCGACGTACAGGACTTGCAGCGCGCCGACTCCCTGCGTGTGCGTGAATGGCCCCTTGGGCGCCAGCAGAAAGCGATAGCCGAGGGCGGCGACTGCTATCAGTGTCATCAGCGTGGTTCCGGCCAGCAGTGGCGATGGCCAGGACCAACGCCGCGACGGGCTGGACGTGATCGGCTGCGCGGGCGGCACGCTGGTTGCTTCGGCTGGCGCGGGTACGGGGTCGATTGGCTGATGCACGATCGCCGCTTCGTGGCCGGCCGCGAGGTAATTGGGATTGAACAGGTAGCCGCGCCGCGGCAGCGTCTGGATGATCTGGTTGCCGGAGTCGAACAGCAGCTGACGCAAGGTATAGATCTGCTGATTCAGGCTGCCCTGACCTACCACCCGGTTCTCCCAGGCATGGCGCAGCAGCTCTTCGCGGGAAACCACTTCACCGGGTGTCTGCAACAGACGCTCCAGCACGCGGCTGCCGGAGAAGCCCAGGTCAATCTTCTCGATGCGATCAGGGTAGTGCTGCACCAGCTGGTACAGCGCGCTGTCGAAGCGAGCCTTGCAGCCCTCGCGGCCGGTTTTCAGCAGGGGACGGACAGTGGCATCGGTGGCCGAGTGGGTCAGAGATGAGGTCATGGAGCCTGATCGGCGGAGCTGTGATTGAGATCAAAAGATTGATGTGAACAGATCGGCAATATATTGGCGCCGTTTTTTTGAATACACAAGCAGCCATGATGGCATTTAGCTTTATGTAGTAATGGCACGGTGATATCATACGCACCCAAATATGGCTTCAAGACTGGTCGGCGAGGTGTCCCCAAGCCGCGCAAATCAAGGCTCTCGCGTGTTCTAACGGATATCGTCGAGCGCCTCTGGCATCGCCTCCTCCATTCGTCGGATAGACGGCGGCGGGAAGCAGAAACGAAAACGCCCCGAGCATTCGGGGCGTTTTCGTTTGTCCGGGTGATCGGCCTGCAGCAGGCCGATCGTCAGCAGGCGATCAGCCCAACAGACCCATGACCATGCCCGGCATCTGGCCGGCTTGCTTGAGCATCGAGATGCCGGACTGCATCAGCATGCTGTTCTTGCTCATGTTGGCGCTTTCGATAGCGAAGTCGGCATCCATGATGCGGCCTTTGGCCATCTCGGTGTTGTCCTTCATGTTCGCCAGGTTGTTGCTGGTGTGGTTCAGGCGATTGATGGTGGCACCGAACTGGGCGCGCAGGGAGCCGATGTCATCCAGAGCCGTGGCCAGGGTATCGATCATGGTGTTGGCGCCGGCTTCGGTGGCGATCTCAGTGCCTGCGGTGCCCGGAGTGGTGTAGTTGCTCGACAGGCCGTCTAGGGTGGTACCCAGTGCGGCGGAAGCGGTGGTGACGTCCAGTTCCAGTTTTTCGGCAGTGGTTGCACCGATCTGGAAGTTGACGGCAGCGGCGCCGAACTTGCCGGTAGCACCGTCCAGACCGAACAGCTTCTCGCCAGCGTAGCTGGTGTTGGTCATGATGTTGGCCAGTTCTTTGCCCAGCTCGTCGTATTCGGCCTGCAGCGCATCGCGATCAGCCTGGGCGTTGGTGCCGTTGGCGGATTGGGTGGCCAGATCCTTCATGCGCTGAACGATGTCAGTCATCTCGTTGAAGGCGCCTTCAGCGGTCTGCAGCATCGAGGTGGCGTCGCCGGTGTTGCGGATGGCCACAGCCATGCCGCGGCTCTGGGCGTTCAGGCGAGTGGCGATTTGCAGGCCGGCGGCATCGTCGGCAGCGGAGTTCACACGCAGGCCGGTGCCCAGGCGCTGCTGGTTGGTCGACAGAGCGTTGTTGAATTTGGTCAGGCTGGTCTGAGTAGTCAGCGAGGAGTAGTTGGTATGAATGGACAGGGCCATGATGAATTCCTTCGTGCTAAGTGGGCTGTAGGAGCTGGCTTGACTGCCTGCTGGAAGGGTAAGGCGACGGCCCGAAGCGAAGGATTAAATCCTGGCGCCAAAAATTTCTCTTTCTTCTGTTCCTTCAAGAAGCCTCTGCGGTTGCACCGGATGACCGCCTCTGTAGGCACGTGCGCATCCAAGGCAGGCACCGTTGCGGTGCCGCTTATCGGATCTTCGCCTTTCAGGCAGTGGGAATGGTCGTTGGCTGGCGAGCCGGGAGGCCTGCGCGCGCACTTCGGAGTTGCCTTCTTGTCCCATGTTTTCCAGTTAGCAGCCTTGTCGCAGGGTGGCGTTTCCACTGTTCAAGGTGATTGCAGACTCAGGCGCCTCGTGCTTGGGTAGGTTCGGGTAGTCCACGAAAGACCCCCGAGTGCTTCAGTCAGCACGGCCGCCAGTAAGACACCCCCGTCGGGTTGGGTGCAGTCATCGTATCTGTACGTCCTTGTAGCGGTTTATGGGCAGTGCTCAACTAGCGCAGGGTTGTGGGGTGATTGCAATAAGATGCCCCTTGTTTTTGCGTGACGGATATCAGCGTGAGTGCGGTCTACGCAATATCTAGAAAACGACGGGTGTGCCCGGTTGTTTCCAGCGGTTCTCATATATTAGGGGCGATGCGATTGAGATAACCCGCCCTTTCGTCACTCATTCTAGAAATGCAATTATCAATCGTTACTTGGTAGGCTTCCGCGGTTTCCTCTATTTCAAAGGCTTCAAGCTTGCAATCTGCGTCTCGCAGATCGATCCATGCTCGCTGCGCCGCCTTTAACAGGGAAATATATTGGCCTGCTAGCAAAGGCGAGTTTTCATACTGGAACCTGATGCGATTCAAGGTGGCCTTGTACGATGAATTAAGCAGGTTGTCAGATTGTTCTTTGTTATACTGTGCGCATAGTGCTATCTGAGAAGATGCTTCAATCCGTTCACATGGATTTATAACATCATCGCTAAATGCTGGGCGCACAAATAGAATAAAAAAAAGTGGAATTGTATTTCGGGTATTGAACATTTAGCTGTTCCTGAGGTATCGAGCTCTGTTTCGCCCTGGCTCATACTGGCTGATAGCAGGCGTATTCTCTACGTAGCGTATCAATTCACCCTTATCATTTCTCATCCCAGCCTTCATCGGGTTAGGCCCCTTGGTAAAGCCTTGATAGACGAAATCTACCAGCACATCTTTGACGACCTGATCGAGACTGTTCCATTCGGTTCTATCGGGCTCGCTCGCAGTCCAGTGGTCGTAGTTTCTGATAGCACGTTCCACGTAGTTCGGATAGGTAATGTTAAAAAGGATTATTTCCTGCTCGGGGGTTATTTCCCCAATGGATGCTTTGTTCTCCCTTACAAATTGCTGAGCAATCGCGCCTTTCTTTCCATGTGCCTGAGCAATCTTAGTTGCCTGATCGTGTTCGACTCCGGCATTTTTCATATGGTTGTAGATTTCTGATTGGGTCCGGAAGCCCATATCATACCCGCGACCGAGAGTGACCCCCGACAGATCGTTTCCAGGCCAGTGAACGACCCGGCTGAAGAACGGAGAGGTGGGGATGTTATTCCCTTCAGCGTCAAATGTTATTTTTCCTTCGCTAATCGTGGGGGCGACCTTCGCTACAGTACTGAACACACTGATAAGAGTCAGTGGTTGGAAGTGCCAAGCTTTTCCATCCGCGCTGATAGAGTGATTCCCAGCGATATCGCCCCACCAGCTTAGAGTTTTGATGCGATTCTTCTCTTCGGCCCAGTTCTGGTTGGGATCAGCGGAGCTGTGGCCCATCAGCTCATCGAGCTCGTCCCAACGCGCCGCATTCCAAAACCACTCACTTTCATGCCGCGTGATGAGCTGCGAGATGGACTGGGCGTGCCAAGGCTTTTCCTGCGCCAACTGAATTTCTTGGGAGGTCATCTTGCTGTCGCGGTCGGTGTCGATGATGTTGTAGAGACGGCTGCGCACCGGACCTTTGTCGGCCTGGTCGATAGCGCCCCGGTAGCTGGCTTTCTCATCGTCGGACAGGCGAAGCTCCGCGTTGAGGTAGTAGGCGAGTCCTGAGCTGGGCGGATCGGCATCCTCTAGGCATTCGAAGCCTTCCCACTCCCAGGGACTGTGGCGGGTGGTGATCAGCTCCTGTTCCGATAGCCAGCCGCTGATGGGCCGTCCGTCCTTGCCGGCTAACAGATCATCAAGTCGCCACCAAATGGTCCCGCGTGAAGGATCGGTTGCTGTGTTGCTGGCAGGAATCTTGATCTTGGCTTCGTTTGGAAGCGCATCCAGCAGATTTTGCGGCAGGATCAGGTCGACGCCGACCTCTTGTCCTTCATCGGCCTGCTTCGGCGGGTTTTCGCTATTGATGTCACTCCGGTGATGAATCAACTTGCTGGCGTCCGCGTGGACCTTAAGCAGCGTCTTTTTCTCCTCGGGCAGGCTATGCGCCCACTTGCGGCTTTCGCTTAGGAATGTTGGCACATCTTCACAACTGAAGACCTCCAGATGCAGCAACTCCTGAGGTAAACCATCGCTTTGATTCTGGTACTTGCCTAGATGGCCGATCAGATCACCTGCCTTGATCGGCGCAGGTGGTTCAAGAAGCACCACGGAACCCAGGGCCTTGGGTTGTGATTGGGCCCTTAGAAAGGAAGAAGAGACGTAACCAGGCATCGTCCCATCTGCCTGTGGCGTCAGCGCTGGTTCGTTGTTGTCGCTAATCACCTGTTCGAGCTTGAGAAACTCGCCTTCGCCCGATGCGCGGATCTGGGCGCCTTTACTGAGCTTGCCCACGACAGGTGAGTTAATTCGGCCTTCGGCTCTGACGTTGAGCTCGCCGCCGCCGGTACTAACGGTATACACACCGGAAGCCCAAAACGACGGCCGCTCCAGCTTCTCGTCTTGGCGATAGTCTTTCCAGCATTTGAGGTGCATGTACAGGCTGAAGATTGTCAACCCCGGCGGATTCGCTTTCGAGTCACTCTCAGTAATGAACGCCTTGGCCTGAAGGGTATGTTTGACCAGCACGAAGCCGGTGGAAAACGGGGCTCGTATCTGAAGCGGCGGTTTGCCGGCGTAGGTGCTGATGGGGTATTCATCGTTGATACGATAAGCGACTACTTCGCCATGGGTGATGCAGTTGACGCGGCTCTGATCGAAGGCTCCGGACGTGCCCCCGTCGAAGTGAATGCCGCCATGCCACAGCCCATTCCCGCCGATGGGGTAGAAGCCTGCCTGGGCCTTGCATAGCGCGGTCAGGGGTTGCAACGAATGGCTTGCTAAGGGCTTGCAGGGGTAGCACCAGTCCCCCTTGGTACCGTTTTCGTTGCCACTAACGGGCGCTATTGGCTTTTCGTCGTCGGGGCTCAGGGTGCCATTGGCCATGTCCGCGATATACCGTTTGAAGACATTTTCCTCGAGTTCGGCATGGACATGGATGGCGTAGCTCTGTCCTCCCGCCCTGTCCGTTCCGGCTTGCAGGCCAATATGCTGACCGTATGTGATGGCATCGCCATCGTTGACTTTGAATGTCGGGTGAAGATGCAGGATTTGCCCGAGTAGCTGCCCATTGGTCCGGGCGTCATAGATCTGCAGCGTGCCGTAAGCACGGTTGGTCTTGGCATAGCCGGCCAGGGGGCTGGGAACAGGGATGGATTGGTTACTGCCATTAACGAGCAGCACGAAATCCTTCTTGATAAGTGTGCGGCCACCGATATGGCGGACCTCTTCGAGTTGTCCGTTGATGGTCCCGTAGTCGCGGTTTGGCTCACGCCCTGATGAGGGGTGATGCTTGGCGAGGTCTTCGTAGTGGAGTACATCCTCGGTGCGGTTTCCGACACTTTCAACAATTCTGTAGCGACGTCCTGTCATGTCCGTTCCTGGTTGTAGTCGTGTTGAACGCTTAGAGGCCGCAGGCCGCTCCGAAGGTCTTGTAGACCTCTGTCTTTCCATCCGCCTCAAAGGCGAAGTCAACGTGCCGGTCGTCCGACTCGTTGTACTCCGAATAATCGAACTGCCGGACTATGGTGAGCGTGGCAGCCATGCCATCAGCGGCGTAGGCCGTACGGGTTTCGGTAATATTGGTTCGTTGCAACTCTTGGAGGGTGCCGGCAGTTTTGACGAACAACACTTCATCTATCTCGACTGCAATCGGCTGGGCGTCACGCATGGCCCGATATTGGTCATCGGCTGGAACCAGCGCGCAGCGATAATTTTCGATACCCCCTGATTCCTGATACCGAGTGAGGGCTTCCTGATAAGTGATAGGTTCTAGTTCGAGGGCGGCGCAGCCAACCAGATAGCCACCGGACAGGATGAACAGCAGTACCTGGCGCGCGAAGTGGTGAACGGGACGACGGTTCTTGAGGTTGATATTCATCGTTTGGTTTCAGCCTGAAAAATTCATCATTCTTTTGACTTTGTTTTTGGGGTTGAGCGAACTGGCAGACGCCTGTTCCAACAAGCTCCCCGCCTTCTCGCTATCCGCCATCCCCGGCAGCACTGGCGCTTTGATCTTGATCCCCGAACCCTTGCCCGGTGCGCCGCCGGCGTTGATTCGCGCCAGCGGGCCGGAGACGGTGATGCCGCCCGGGTCGAGCTTGATGAAGCTGCCGCCGGCCTTGAGGGTCAGTTCGATGCCGGCTTCGATGACCATCTTCTGCCCGGCCTTGAGGTGGATCTCGCGGCCGGCCTTGGTCAGCTGGGCGGTGCCGAGCTTGATGTGCTGGGTCTGGGCGATGGTGAGGTGATCGTCGGGTTTGACTTCCACCTTGCGGTCGCCGGCCACGGTCAGGTGCTCTTCGGCGCGGAGTTCGCTGTAGCTGTTGGCTTCCACCGTGTCATGGCGCTCGTGGCCGACGCGGATCTTCTGGTCGTGCTCGATGTTCTCGTCCCAATCGCGCTGGGCGTGGATGTAGATCTGTTCCTGGCCCTTGCGGTCTTCGATGCGCAGTTCGTTGTAGCCGCTACCGCCCGGGCTGCTCAGGGTCTTGAACACCGTGCGGGTCTTGTTCGCCGGCAGGTCGTAAGGGACCTGGTGTTCCTTGTGGTACAGGCAGCCGGTCACCAGCGGTTGATCGGGGTCACCTTCGAGGAAGGTCACCAGCACTTCCATGCCAACCCGCGGAATGGCGATGCCGCCATAGCGGTCGCCGGCCCAGCTGGAGGAGACGCGCAGCCAGCAGCTGGTCTTGTCGTCGGCCTGGCCTTCACGGTCCCAATGGAACTGAACGCGCACGCGACCGTATTCATCGCAGTGGATTTCTTCGCCGGCAGGTCCCGTGACTACGGCGGTCTGGCTACCCAGCACCCTCGGTTTCGGATGGTGAAGAGCTGGGCGGAAGGGGATGTCCCAGGGCGTGGCGTTGAAGCGGTTGCGGTAGCCCTGGACGAAACCGTCGCCGGGCGCGATATGACTGGTGACCGACTCCTCCAACACCTGCGGCTGCCTGCCTTCATGCAGGACTTCGGTGAGCAGCCAGAGGTCGTTCCATTCCCGGCGTGGGTGGTCGGACATCTCCAGCAGATGGCCGCTGACCAATCCTGGTTGATCGCTGTTGCCTTCGGCAAGGCGGTAGTCGTGGCGATGGCGCTCCAGGGCGCGTTGCGACAGGTGCTTGCCGCGGGCGCGCTCGGTGAAGCGGCCGGGGTAGTCGTAATCTTCCAGGTCGGGCTGCGGCAGCGCGTCCGCCGCCGATTCGCCGCGGTAGGCCGCCTCCATTAGCAACCTGGGCTGTTCGAAGTCGTAATCACGGCGACTGACCCTGCTGGTGCGTGTGGCGACGCGCACGGCGAAGCGCTTGATCACCGGCTCGTCGGCCGTCATGCCGTTGTCCTGCAGATAGGCGGTCGGCTGGCCGAGTCTGGCGAAGCTGGTCTGGTCATCGCCGAAGACCAGTACATGGCCGGCCGTGCTGTGCTCGAAGTGGTAATGGATGCCCTCTTCCTCGCACAGGCGCTGAATGAAGTGCAGGTCGGTTTCGTCGTACTGCACGCAGTATTCGCGCTCTGGGTAGAGCACTGGGCCAAGCTGGAAGCGGTAGGCGTTGGCCTGGATGCCGTGTTCCTCGAGCACCTGGGCGACAATCTGCGGCACCGTCAGGTGCTGGAAGATGCGCTGGTTGGTGCGATGGGCGAGGTAGGCCAGCTGCGGCACCAGCGTGAGCCGATAGCGGGTCAGGCGCTTGCCGGATTCACCCTGGGCGATGCGGTGGACCAGGCCATGAACGCCTTTGCCAGCTGGATCGAAGGCGAGAAAGGCTGGCCTGTGCAGCAGTGCCTGCAGATCCAGGTCGGCGCGCTCGCTGACCAGTTCCAGATCGAAGCGATAGGGCTGACTGATGGCCTCGCGCCCCTGAAATTCGAGCACCTGGAAGTCGTGTTCGACGCCTTCCAGGGTCAGGCTGAAGTGGGTTTCATTGGCGGCGTTGAACATTGGGCTTTCCTTGTCCTGATGTCATCCATGGGAATGACCGAGCCAGCGCTGCCAGCGGCTCGGTACGGGGCGGCTGAAGACCTGCAACAGGCCCGCCGCATCGATGCTGCGCTGAGCTTCGTCGAAGGCCAGTGCCAGCCGCAGCGCCGGCCAGCAATGCGCCGGCAATTGCGGCGGGCGCTGCAGGGTGCGATCCAGCCCCATGGCCTTGGCCTGGCGGGCGCTGAGCCGGCGATAAGGGTGGCTGCCGCTGGCCAGTTCATAGAGCACGCAGGCCAGTGCGTAGATATCGGCGCTGGCGGTCAGTTCGCCACCGTCGAGCAGTTCCAGTGCGGCATAACGCGGCGTCCAGGCGGCGAAACGCGTGCGGCACAGGCGCGGCAGACCGGGCAGCAGGCCTTCGAGCGGCTGGCCGAGGCCATAGTCGAACAGGCGCAGGCCGTCATCGGCGAGCATCACGTTGCTCGGTTTCAGGTCGCCATGCAGCACGCCCAGGCTGTGGGAGTAGGTCAGCGCCTCCAGCAGCGGTAACGCGATGCCCTGCAGTTCGTTCCAGGCCATGCCCTGCGGGCGCTCGCACAGTAGCTGGTCGAGGGTTGGACCCTTGAGCAGCTCCAGGGTGATGAAGGCACGCTGGCTGGCCGGGTCGATGTCGAAGTTGTACAGGCGCACGACATGGCGGTGACTGAGGCGCGTGGTCAGCGCGTATTCGCTGTAGAGCAGCGCGCTGGCATCGGGGTATTCGGCGAAATCCTCGCTGAGCGTCTTCAGCGCCACGTAGGGTTCCGGATCGCCGAACTGTTCGCGCAGCAAGTCACGGGCGCGATAGACCGCGCCCATGCCGCCGACGCCGAGCAGGCGCTCGATCCGATAGCGGCCGCCGAGGACGTCCGGCAGCTCGCCGGCAGGCGTCTTCGGCACCACCGGCACCGGCGTGGCCGCGGTGGATGCCAGCGCAAAATAGGTGAGATCGCAGGCGGGCTGGGCGTTCATCGGCGGATCACCACGGCGCTGAGGTTGTCGCGCGCCGGGCCCTTGAGCGCCTGGCGAAATAGCCGCTCCAGCGCCAGGTGTGTGGATGGCAGGCTGAGTGCGGCGCCGAGGGCGTCGGCGGACATGCTCTGGTAGAGCCCATCGCTGCACAGCAGCAGCGTGTCGCCGGGAAGCACGACGAACTCGAGGATATCCAGCTCCAGCTTCTCGCTGGCGCCGATGGCGCGGGTCAGCGCGTGAGCAGCCGGGTGTTTGGCGGCAAGCTCGGGGCTGAGCTGCTGCTCGTCGATCAGTTGCTGCAGCAACGAGTGGTCACGTGACAGCTGATACAGCCGGCCGCCGCGCCACAGGTAGCAGCGGCTGTCGCCGGCCCAGATGCAGGCGGCGCGGTCGCCCTCCATGAGCAGGGCGACCACCGTGCTGCCGATCACCGGATCGGGCCGTTCGGCGGTGACCGTCAGTTCCTGACTGAGGCGGCGATTCAGCTCATGCAGGCAGCGCCGTAGCGCCAGCAGCCGCTCGGGCAGATCGCCGCCGCTGGAAAGCTCGGCCAGCTGCTCGACGATCAGGCGACTGGCCAGGGCGCCGTTCTGATGCCCGCCCATGCCGTCGGCCACGGCCCAGAGCCCGGCCTGTGGCAGGTCGAGAAAGGCATCCTCGTTGCGCGCACGCACCTTGCCGGTGTCGGTGCGCGCAGCGCTGCGCCAGCTGCACGCCGTTGCGCTCATCACAGCGTCGCCGGCAGCTTGAAGCCGCGCAGCAGCGCGAGGTCGAACGGATTCGGCGAGCGCTGCGCGTGCAGGAGGTAGTTGGCGCGCAGGCCGCCGAGGTCGGCCTTGAGCATCAACACGTCACGGCCGCTGTGGTAGTCGACCTGCATCAGGTCGATCAGGCGGAACAGCGACCAGGGCCCGGTGTTCTTCTCGATACCCACGCGGCGACCGCCGAGCTCTTCCACCACCAGGCTGGTGCGTCCGTCGTCGGCTTCGGCCGGCCAGCGGAATGCGGTCTGCACGATCGGGCCGTGGCGGTACTCCAGCTGCTGGTTGCCGAAGCGGAAGTCGGCCCGGCCGAGGCTCGAATCCAGCGAGTACGGCTCCAGCTTGAACAGGATCAGCGGCTCGTTGGGGTTTTCGGCGAAGAAGCTGCGGCGAATGGTCTGCGCCCGGCTCATCTGCGCGAGGAACTGCTCGGACAACGGCAGGCCGCGGCCATCGACTCGGCGCAGCTGGTACTGACCGGCGCTGCCGCTGACGAAGGGCTTGAGGTAGCGCTCGAAGAAGCTGTCCGCCAGGCCCTGGGCCTTGAAGAACTCGCGGAAGTCAGCGAGGGCGACGTCGCTGGCGCTGTGGGCGCTGAACGGATAGCGCGCGCGCAGGGCACCGCGATAGCTGGCATAGAGTTCGTTGCGATAGCGCTGGTTGAGGTAGTGATAGGCATCGCTGAGCACCAGCGACCAGCTGTCCTCGGCCAGCAGCCCCAGCCACTTGCCCAGCGGCTGCGGCAGCCGTGCAGCGCTGTTGCGCAGCTGGTTGATGGCGTCGCGTTGGCCGCCCATGCGTGCCTTGGCCATCTCGAAGGCGGCCTGTTCCGGTGCGCTGGCATGGGCCAGCGAGGCCAGCTGCAATTGCAGGGCGTCGAGGGCCTGCAGACTGGCGCTCAACTCCGGGCCGGCTGCGCCGTTTTCGTCCAGCAGCTGGTGCAACGGCGCGAAGCGCCGCTCCAGGGTCTTGCGTGCGGTGTCGGGTACGTTCTTCAGCAGCGCAGCCTGGGTCTGCTCCGCCGCGGCAGTGGCCAGTTTGGCCGCCTTGCCGAGCTTGCCACCGGCATCTTGCGCCGCTTCGGCCAGCTCGCCGGCCTCGGCGGCCGCTTCGGTCAGACCGGCGAAGCGGGTGTTCTCGCGTATTTCCAGCAGCAGTTGCAGCAGCGGCGAGTTGGCCGCGGTGAGCCCGGCGAGCTGTGCAGCACCCTGCGCCGCGCTGGCGGCCGGGAGAATGTTCAGCTGGGCGATCGCTTCGCTCCAGTGCGCGGCGTAGTCGCGGAAATACAGCTGCTCCATTTCCGTCAGCAGGCGGCTCAGGTCCTTGGCGCTGAGGCTGTCGCCTTCGCCCAGCACCCAGTTGTCGCGCAGAATCTCACTGACCAGATCGGCGCCCTGAGCGACGAACAGCTTGTGATAGCCGCGCTGGGTATAGAAGCCGGGAATCGCATAGTCGCCGCCGACGAACAGCGATGCCTGCGGACCGAGCTGCGTGTTCAGACGATAGTCGGGAAGGTTGCGCGCCTGATCGCGCAGCATGCGGTACACCACTGCCGCCAGCGATTCGCTGCGCAACTGGGCGCGGGCCTTGGCCACCAGTTTTTCGTTCAGCTGATACGGCGCGAAGGATTCCTCCAGCAGGCGCGCAAAGTGCGTGTTGAGCCCCTGCTGCGCCACGGCATTGCCCGGATGGCGCAGCGACCAGTCGGCGGCCAGCCAGTCCTTGAGAAACGCAGCATCACGGCGTTCGGCCAGGTTCAGCATGAGATAGGCGCGCAGGCTGCCGAGCAGTTGCTCGCGGTCGTTCAAGTTGGCGCGAATCTGCGCTTCCAGCTGCCGGCCGACACGTGGCAGCAGCAGTTTCTCCAGATCGCGGCGGTAGGCCTCGTGCAGCGTCGGGTCGACCGCCTCGCCCTGATACAGGCCGCCCCGGCGCAGCCAGGACACCTCGTCTTTCGGCGGGAACACCTCGGTCGCCGCATAGCTCGCGTCCAGAGCCTTGAGCGTGCGCAGAGCCTCGTCTCCCGCCTCGATGGACTTGCGCTCGCTGCCGAGTTGCTGGGCGATGCCGCGCAGCTGTTCCAGGCGCTCGTGGTTGCCCGAGAAGTTCAGCGCCCAGGCGCCGCCGATCAGCAGCAGGCAGCCGAAGGCGCCGGCATAGAGGGCACGCTGGCCCCAGTCGATGCGGCGCACCTCGCGTTGGTCGAGGCCCGCCAGTTCGGCTTCCGGGAAGATCACCCGGCTGAGCAGCTGATTGATGAAGCGCGCACGGCCGCTGCGGAAGGTTGGCAGTGCACTGCTGGCCAGGCCGAGCTGACGACCGATGCCGGCGGTGAGCGGGTCGAGACCTTCGCGCAGTTGCGGCGCGCTGGTCAGGTAGAAGCCGCGCAACTGGCTGGCACGCTGGTAACGGTTGCCAGCGAAGGCCAGTTCGATGAACAGGCTCAGATGCTCGCCGATCTGCCCCAGCTGATGGGGGAAGTCGAGGATGCGGCCACGGCGCTGGGTATCGCGCTCCTGATGCATGCGCAGGATCACCTGGCTGTTCAGCCGGCGCAGCAGTTCCTCGAACTCCTGGCGCACGACCTGCGCGTCGCTGCCATTCTGTTCCTTGCGGAAACTCGCGCCGAGCACCTGATCGCTTTCCTCCCGCGACAGCTGCTCGAAGAACTCGTCGAAACCGAGAATCCGATCGGCCTTGCTCAGCACCAGGTAGACCGGCACGTCCACGCTCAGACGTTGATGGATCTCATGCAGGCGCTGACGGGTCTGGCGGGCAAGGTTCTCCAGCTCCAGTTCACTGCCGCCCTGCAGCTGGTCCACGGGCAGGTTGACCAGCACGCCGTTGAGCGGCCGTGCACGACGCCTGCGCAGCAGACCGAGCAAAGTATCCCAGGCGCTGCCGTCGACGGCAGCGTCGGGCTGGGTCAGGTAGCGGCCGGCGGTGTCGATCAGCACGGCATGATCGGCGAAGTACCAGTCGGCATAGCGAGTGCCGGAGACGTCCTTGGTCAGGCGCTGCTGTTCGCTGCGGTTGAGCGGAAAGTCCAGGCCGGAGAAATCCAGCAGGCTGGTCTTGCCGCTACCCTGCGGGCCGATCAGCAGGTACCAGGGCAGCTCGCTGCGCCATTTCTCGCTGCGCCCGCGATAGAGGCTGGAGGTCTTCAGGGTGCGCAGCGCCTGTTTGAAGCGATGGCGCAACTCCTGTTGCTCTTCGCCGATCAGGCCGTCGCGGCGCAGTTGTTCCTGAACGTCCTGATCCTCGGCGTCGCGCTTCTTGCGCGCGCTGGCGCGCCAGCTGGCGAAGACCATGGCCAGGCCCCAGCCGAGAAACAGCACGCTGATGCTCAGCAGGCGGGCGGTCGCCGCCTCCCAGAATCGGTAGTCGTCGACTGCCAGCAACGGCCCGACGAACCACACCACGACCGCCAGCAGCAGGACCAGCAGTAGGCTCCAGACCCAGGTCCGGCGCAGCACGGCGCCGAGTTTGCCGAAGAACGTCTTCATCTCATTTCATCCCTGACAAGGTGGAGTCGCCGGCATCCATGTCCAGCGAGCGATAGGGTTGCAGCACGCTCTCTCGTTGTTCGCCGAGCACCCAGGCGAAACCGCCGTAGATCACCCCGAGGCACATCAGGGTGAACAGCGCGACCATCCACCAGGGCACGATGCGCACCAGGCGCCGGCGGGTGTCCTTGAGGCCCTCCCAATGCGGCGACAGCTCGCGCGGGATGTCGCCGCGCATCTGGCGGATCTGCCGGTAAAGGCTGTCGCGTACCGCTTCCAGTTCGAGCATGCCGCGCGGCAGCACGCGGTACTTGCCCTCGAAGCCAAGCGACAGGCAGAGGTACATCAGTTCGAGCATCGGCAGGTGCTTGACCGGGTTGCGCGATAGCCGCTCGAGCAGCTGGAAGAACTTCTCGCCGCCGAAGGTCTCGTTGTGAAAGGAGGACAGCAAGCTCATCTGCGACCATTCGCTCTCGTTGCCCCAGGGCGTGGTCACCACGGCCTCGTCGAGCACGGTGCAGAGCACGTAGCGCGCCGCCATTACCTGGCTGCTTTCGGCGCCGTCATGCAGCGCGCGATGCTCGAACAGCTTGATCGCGCTGCTCAACTGGCCGTGCAGGGCCTGCAGGTCTTCGCTTTCCAGGCTGTGCTTGAAACGCACCACTTCCGACAGCAGCGGCGAGGCGGCGGCCACCAGCGGGTTGAGGCTGATATTGAAGGTCTCCGCCGGGCGCAGGCGCGCAGCGTAGATCATCCGCTCTTCCAGCTGCTCGAAGCGCGGCGGGGTGTCGAAGTCGGTCAGCGTGCTCTGCGCCGGCGCTTCTCCCGCTCGATTGACGATGACCGTGCGCTCGTCCTGTCCGTAATCCATTTCCTTGATCATGTCGCTCAGTCCCTGACCGCCCAGAATTTCAGTTCGAGCCCGGCGAAGTCACCGGACACATGGAAGGCAAAGCCGCCGGAACGCTCCAGTTGCGCCTGGTCCTCGGCGTTGAGTTCCAGCGCGAAGTAGGTCTTGCCGGCATGGAAGGGGATCTGCCGCGGCGCCACCGGCAGCGGCTTGAGGCGGATGCCCGGCAGATGCAGGTTGACCAGCTGGCGGATGCGCTCCACCGGACCGATCTTCAGGTGCGCCGGCAGGCGGGTGCGCAGGGTTTCCGAATCGCACTGGGCGCTGGCGGCGAGCACGAAGGACGCCGTGCCGAGCAGCTTGTGGTCGTGCAGCGGCGATACCTGGATGCCGTACTGACGCTGCTGCAGCAGCAGTTCGATGGCGTGCTGCTCGAGCACCATCGACAGCACCTGGCGGATCGCGTCCATCAGCTTGCGGAAGCTCGCGCCCTGGTCGCTGTGCTGGTAGCGGCCATCCAGGCGCGGGCGCTTGCTCTCGCTGGAGAAGGTCGCCAGCTCGCCGAGCAGGCCAAGCAGGTCGCGGTAGATCTGCTCCGGATGCACCTGCTCCACGCCCAGGTAGTGGCGTAGCACCGGTTCATGACGGTTGATCAGCTGCAGCATCATGAAGTCGCCGACCTCCGCGCCACCGACCTTGCCGGTGGCGCTGATGCGCTCGGCAAGGGTGTCGCCGCGGTGGGCGAGCATGCTGATCACTTCCTTCAGGCAGGACAGCAGGTAGCCCGAAGCCTGGAAGTTGACGTAGGTCGGAATGAACTCCGGGTCGAGGCTGATGACCCCGTCCGGCGTGGTGTCGAGCACCTCGCACAGCTGCAGCTTCACGTAGGCCTGGTCGCTCTGCTGCTCGCCCAGCAGCAGGCGGAAATCCGGCAGGCCGGTGCTGACCTGGCTGGTGCTGCTGTCGCCGGCATTGGAATCGGCGACCTCCAGCTCATGGGCGGTGTAGCGCGCCAGCACGTCCTTCTGCTCGGGCCGGCGGGTTTCGATGTGGTTGCCGGTGACCAGCGGCAGCGCGAGATAGACCAGGGTGCTGCCGGTGTTCGGCGGGATGTCCAGGGCCAGTGGCTCGCGTTCGCTGCCCAGCTCGAACAGGGTGCCGTCCGGGAGGATGCCGCTGGCCTGGCTGAGCACCAGCTTGCCCATGTTGAGGAACTGGCGGTCGATCTCCAGGTTGAAGAAACCCCAGGCATAGCTGCCCAGCTTCTGGGTGCGCGCCTTGAGCTGGTGGTCGTAGTAGCGATCGCTTTGCTGGAAGTGCTGCGGGCGCAGCAGCATGCCTTCCTGCCAGACAACCTTGTGCAGGCTCATGCTTACTGTCCTTCTTCGGCGAGCGGATCGAACAGCGCGATGCCGCGCTCATCCAGGCTCAGGGCGACATGGGTGCGCTCCTGCGGCGGCAGGGCAATCACATAGCGCCAGCTGGCTTCCGGCAGGTCGCGGTAGGCGGCCAGCACGCCGACGTAGCGGCTGCCGTCCTGCACCGAGAGCTTTAGCTCGCGGCTTTCGCCGGGACGCAGTTCCAGTTCCTCGGAGGTCACCAGGTCCGGTGCCAGGGCTTCCTTGGGCCGCTGGTAGAGGGCGAAGAAGTCGCCGTTCTCGAACGCCACCGGATGCTTGAGCTCCAGCAGGCGCAGCACGATCGGCGACGGCCGGCCGTTGAGATCGGGGTTGAGGCGGTCGCTGCCGTGCAGTTCGAGGTCGAGCTTGGTCAGCTTGGAGTACGGCGACAGCGCCGAGCAGCCGCCCAGCACGAGCAGCGAGGCCAGCATGGCCAGGGTTATGCGACGAGGCATGGGATCATCCTTGATGGGTTGAATCGAGCGTGGCGATCAGGCGCACCTGCTCCTCATAGGTCTTGGCGAAGTCGCGGGCGAACAATCGCTCGCTCCAGTCGGCATCCTGGCCGAGGCTTTGATGCAGCCGGCGATAGGCGCGCCAGCGACTGCCGGCAGTGGCGATCAGCGGTTTGCGGCCTTCACGTTCGAAACGCAGCGCCAGCTGCTCTGGTGCCAGCTGCTCGAACATTGCGTGAACAGCCGCGCGGCTGGCCGCCAGCAGTGCCACCTGATGCGCCTGCAGGTCGCGGAAGGCGCGGCCGATGGCCTGTTCGGCCGGCAGCTGGCCGGGCTTGCCGCCGCGCAGCAGGGCGCTCAGGGCCTCGCCGGCATCGGCGCTGTGCTTGAGCGGGTTGTTGCCGGCGCTCTGCACGGTGGTCAGCGCCAGGCGCAGCTCGTTCTTCAGCTCGCTGCGGGTGCGCAGGCTCTGCTGCAGGCCGCCGACGCTCTGCTTGAGCAGGCGGGCGGCGTTCAGCGCCAAGGCCTGGCGCTGCTCCTCGTCGAGGTCGTCGAGTTCGATGCCCAGCGCTTCGCCGAAACGTGTCCAGAATCCCTGTGTCAGTCGTTCGGGCTCGGCTTCGTGCTTGGTTTCGGGCGCCGCCTGCGGCATGACCAGCTCCGGCAACGGCAGGCTTTCCATGTCGATGCGTGCGTAGTCGCGCTGCTGGGCCTGGCGCTGTGGCGCAACCAGGGCGAGGTCGAGGTCGTCGACTTCGGCGTAGATGCGCTCCTGCTGGTCCATGGCGACCAGCGGATCGAGGTCGAGAAAGGCATCGTCGGGGATGATGCTGCCGGCCGGCTGCGGGCGGCCGATGTCCCCTTCGAACAGCGCCGGGTCCTGGATCAGCCGCGCGCGGATCTCGAAGTCGCCCAGGCAGTAGACGCTGCCATGCTCGATGCGCTGCGGCTGGCCCTTGACTAGGCTGGCGCCACTGTCCTTGAGCTGGATGCCGTTGCTGCTGGTGTCGGTGAGGAAGAACGCCCCATCGCGGTAGCTGATCATTGCGTGGCGCCCGGAGAGGACGCGCTTGCGGTCGGGGATCACCCAGTCGCAGCCTTCTGCGCGGCCGATCACGCCGCCGGCCTGCTTGAAGGTTTTGGTGGTCAGCAGACCCGGCACGAATTGCTGGGCGCCTACCATATCGAAGACCAGTTCCATGGTCGTGTCGCTCCTTGCGGTTATTGGCCGCGATTCAAGGCTTGCGGGTCGCCCAGCGGACGATATTGGTCATCGTTGAATTTGTAGTTGCCGGTGCAGCCGGTGAGCAGGGCTGCGGCGATGAGCGAAACGAGGGCGTAATAGCGCACGGGCACGCGATTTCCTCCTTGAAGTCGTGTGTGGGGAGCGAGGTGCGCCTGGCGGCGCGACACGGGCGGCACATTGAAGTTCAGTTGTGGTGTTTGGCAGGTGACCCGGTTCACAGAACATCCGCCGGATGCTGCCGAAACGCGCAGACGGTCAGATATGCCCGCGCGGTTGCGGATGCCGGCGCCGATGCGGCGCGTGCCTGGGCGTCCGTGCTGCATCAGAGATCGGCCGGGCTGATATTCAGCCGTTCCATGCGATACAGCAGCGTGCGCCGTGGCAGGCCTAATTCGCGGGCGGCCTGACTCTGGTTGCCGCCGTTCTTGCGCAGGCAATCCATGAGCAGGCTGCGTTCGACCCGCTCCATGCGTTCGCGCAGGTTCAGGCTGCTGTCCAGGCTCGCTTCCACATGCAGATTGAAGTGCTCCGGCAGCAGCTCGCCGCCCTCGCAAAGCAGCACGGCGCGCTCCACCAGCCCCTTCAATTCCCGCACGTTGCCGGGGAAGGCATAGCCTGCCAGGCGTTCGAGCGCGGCGTCGGACCAGCGACACAGATCGCGCTGGAGGAAGGCGCAGGCCTTGTCGGCGAAATGCCGGGCCAGGCGCAGGATGTCCTCGTCACGCTCGCGCAGCGGCGGCAGTTCGATGGGGAAGTGCGAGAGGCGGTAGAACAGATCCTCGCGAAACAGGCCGTTTTCCACCTGGCTGCGCAGGTCACGGTGGGTGGCGGCGACGATGCGCACGTCGACCTTGTGGGTTTCGGTGGAGCCCAGCGGGCGCACTTCGCCTTCCTGCAGCACGCGCAACAGCTTGGCCTGCAGCAGCAATGGCATGTCACCGATCTCGTCGAGGAACAGCGTGCCGCCGTTCGCCGCATCGAGCAGGCCGCTGCGGTCGCGGTCGGCACCGGTGAAGGCGCCCTTGCGGTAGCCGAACAGCTCACTTTCCAGCAGCTGCTCAGGCAGCGAGGCGCAGTTCTGCACGATGAAGGACTTGCTGCGGCGAAACCCACAATCGTGAATGGCGCGCGCCACCAGTTCCTTGCCGGTGCCGGTTTCTCCCGTGAGCAGCACGTTGACCGGGCTGTGCAGCACCTTGCCGATCAGCTGGTAGACCGCGCGCATGCGCGGGCTGTCGCCGATAAGGCCGTAACCGCTGGCGCACGGGCTGACTGTAGCGGCAGGTGGCGTGGTGCTGCCGGGCGCGCGCAGGCGTTGGAGCAGATGCAGCTGGGCGAGGCCGAAGGCGCCGAGTTGGGCCAGCGAACCGCTGAAGCCGTGCAGCTCGCGCGATTCGGTACTGGCCGTGAGTAGCAGGCCGGCGACGCGCTGCCGCTCGTCCTGCAGCGGCAGGCAGAGCAGGCTGCGCCAGGGAGCCGGGCTGTCCGGCAGAAAGCCCGAGGCGTGCAGGCTGCTGTCCAGTTCGCTGAGACAGAGGGTCTGGTTCTGGCACAGGCAGTATTGCAGTAGCTGTTCGCCGTCATAATCGCTCGGCAGGCTGGTGGCTTCGCGTGGCTGCAACAGGCCGTTGTGCCACTCGGCCGAGAGCGTCAGGCGGGTATGGGTGGCGTCCAGCAGATAGAGCTGGCTGAGCTGGCAATCGCTCAGCTGCGCCGCGGTTTCCACCAGCCCACCGAGCAGGCTGTCGGCGTTCGCCGCGCGCGCCAGTTCGGCGAAGCGGCCCAGCAGGGCCTCGGCATAGCGCAGCGGCTGTGGCACCTGATTGAACATTGCGGACATCTCAGGCGAACTCACAGACTAGTGCACCCTCGCCATCCAGCGTGGCATGTACCCGCTGCAGCGGCTCGCCACTGGCCATGGCATCGAGCAGGCGGTCCACCACCAGCGGTTGCAGGTGCTGCTCGATCAGATGGTCGATCAGGCGTGCACCGCTGTCGCTGCCGCCGCAGCGCTCGGAAAGGTGCGTGACCAGCGCCGGGCAATGGCTGAACTGCAGCTGGCGACGCTGCAGCCGCTCACCGAAGCGCGCCAGCTTGAGCGCAACCAGCTCGTCGAGCACCTCACCAGCGATCGGGTAATAGGGCACCACGCGCATGCGCCCGAGCAGGGCCGGCTTGAAGTGCTGCGACAGCTGCGGACGGATGGCGAGTTCCAGATCCTCGGCCGCCGGTCGCTGCCCGGCGGTGCAGAAACTGGCGATGCGCTCGCTGGCGAGGTTGCTGGTCATCAGGATCAGGGTGTTGCGGAAGTTGATCTCGCGGCCTTCACCGTCATTCGCCACGCCCTTGTCGAAGATCTGGTAGAAGACGTTCATCACATCCGGATCGGCCTTTTCCACCTCGTCGAGCAGGATCACTGAGTAGGGTTTCTGCCGTGCCGCTTCGGTGAGCATGCCGCCTTCGCCGTAGCCGACATAGCCGGGAGGCGCGCCGATTAGGCGGGAAACGCTGTGCTTCTCCTGGAACTCGGACATGTTGATCACGGTGAGGAAGCGCTCGCCGCCGTACAACAGGTCGGCCAGGGCGAGGGCGGTTTCGGTCTTGCCGACGCCGCTGGGGCCGACCAGCAGGAACACGCCCACCGGCGCGTCGGGCTTGTTCAGCCCGGCCGCTGCCGCGCGCATGGCACGATCCAGCGCCTCCACGGCCTGTTCCTGACCGCGCACCCGGGCGCGCAGATCGGCGGCGAAGCTGGCGACCTGGGCGTTGTGCTCCCGGGCCAGCTGCGCCAGCGGCACGCCGGTCCAGTGACTGATCACCTCGGCCACCAGGCGCGGGCAGACCTCATGGCTGACCAGTCGCTGCTCGGCCTGGGCTGCCGCAAGTTCGGCCTGCACGGCGCGCAGCTCGGCCTCCAGTTCATCGAGCGATGTGGCCACGCGGTCCTCGATCGCATCGCCGCGGGCTTCGGCGGTGCGTTTGCGCAGGTCGAGCAGGCGCTCGGCGAGCAGGCGCTGCCTGGTCCAGCGGGATTCGAGCAGCTCGATCTCGTCCCCCGCCGCGATCAGCCGTTGCTCCAGCCGCTCCAGGGCAGCCGTGTCGACCGGCAGGCCGGCGGCCAGATCGCGGCGCATGGCTTCACGCTGGCGCTCGCCTTCGGCGATTTCGCCACGCAGGCGTTCCAGCGCCTCGGGCGCGGCGGCGAGGCTGATGCGCACCCGCGCGCAGGCGGTATCCAGCACGTCGACGGCCTTGTCCGGCAGCTGCCGGCCGGCCAGGTAGCGCGCCGACAGCTCGGCGGCGGCCGTGACCGCATCGTCGCGCAGGTAGATGCCGTGACTCTTTTCGTAGACCGGCGCCAGCCCGCGCAGGATGGTGACGGCTTCCGGAACGCTCGGTTCGTGCAGTTGCACCGGCTGGAAGCGCCGGGCCAGGGCCGGGTCCTTCTCGAAGTATTTCTTGTACTCGCTCCAGGTCGTTGCAGCGATGGTGCGCAGCTCGCCGCGTGCCAGTGCCGGCTTGAGCAGGTTGGCCGCATCGCCGCTGCCGGCCTGGCCGCCGGCGCCAATCAGGGTATGGGCCTCGTCGATAAACAGGATGATCGGCTTCGGTGAACCTTTCACCTCGTCGATCACGCCCTGCAGACGGCGTTCGAATTCGCCCTTTACGCTGGCGCCGGCCTGCAGCAGGCCGAGGTCCAGGCAGAGCAGCTCGACGCCCTTCAGTGCCGCAGGCACTTCCCCGCTGACGATGCGCAGCGCCAGGCCTTCGACGATGGCGGTCTTACCGACCCCGGCTTCGCCGACCACGATCGGATTGTTCTTCCGCCGCCGGGCAAGGATGTCGATCATCTGGCGGATCGCCGAGTCGCGGCAGAGCACCGGATCGAGCTTGCCGTCACGGGCCTGTTGGGTGAAGTTGTGGGTAAAGCGCGCCAGGTTCGACTCGCCACCGGCAGCAGGTTTGCCAGTGCTGCCTTGCGACTGCTGGCTGAGGGCGAAGTCGCGCAGGCGCTCGGCATCCAGCCGGGCCAGCAATGGCTGGTAATGACTGCCTGCATAGCGCAGCGGATTGCGCAGCAGGGCGAGAATCAGCGCGGCCTGGTCGATCTGGCTCTGCGCCAGCTCCAGGCTCGCCACCAGCAAGGCATCCTGCAGCCATTGCACCAGTTCGGTGGAAAACACCGGGTTGCGCGACTCGCTGTGCTCGCCGCGCGGTTGCAGCGCCTGGGTCAGTGCGCCGGCATCCACCTCGGCATCCTGCAGCGCCCGCGCCAGCAGCCCTTCGGAACGCTCGAGCAGGCCGAGCAGCAGGTCCTCGACGAGGATCTTGCTGCCGCCACGTACCACGCAGCGTTCGGCTGCGCCTTCCAGATCCTGTTTACTGGGGGCATCCAGGGCTTGCACCAGTTGCTGTAAGTCGACGTTGATCATGTCCATCTTCCTTAATGAGTCTTGCTGCCCAGGGTGACCAAGCCGTCGGCGCGTTCGCGTCCGAGCCAGCTGGTCCAGCCGAGGCGGCAGTTGTTGTCGGCGCCGATGCGCAGTTCACGGATCTCGTCCGGGCGGAGCTCCAGGCGCAGGTCGTAATCCAGCGGATCGCGCAGGGTGAAGCGCACCAGCGCACAGAGCGGCTGGTAGCCGCTGCCAATGGGCAGGAATTCGTGGAAGCGATTCCAGTCCAGCTGGCGGATATGGATGCGGAACTTGCCGCCGCGGTCGCGGACCCGCTCGCCGAGCACCAGGCTCTCGCCCAGCTGGCTGTTGGCCTGGCCGAGGCGGTTGCGTTGTTCGCCGAGGATTTCCACCTGGCGCTCCAGGCATTGTTCGATGTTCAGCTCGGCGTGCTTGAAGTAGTAGCGCAGTACCGATTCGATCAATGCCGCTGAATGTGCGCGCAGGCTGAGCAGGCCGAGATAGGGCAGCAGGCGCTTCCAGTTCAGTTCCGGCGCGCTGCGGATGGCCTCGCCGCTGAGCCCGACCAGGGCGAACAGCTGCTCCGAGAAGGGGTCATGGGCGCCGCTGGTGAAGCGAGCGCGGTATCGGTACTTTTGCCAGATCGGCAGCAGCAGGCGCTGTAGGCGGTTGTTGAACAGGTCGAGGAAGTCGCGGGTCGGGTTGCCGTCCTCGCTGTCGCCAAGTGCTTGTTCGCCGTAGAAGGCCGGCAGCGGCGAGCCGGCGCCGAAAAGACTGACCAGGTTGATGCGCAGGCGCGCGCGCCACTCGCCGTGCTCCTGGAAGAACTGCACCTGCTCGATATCACTGCCGGGAAAGCCCAGGCTCGGATTGGCCTGGAATTCCAGGCGCTCGTAGAGCGCCTCGTCATCCAGACCGGGATTGAGCTGGCGCAGGCGATCGAGCACCAGCAGCACACCCTGGAACAGGCTGTACTCGCGGATGCCGCGGTTGAGCGGTTTCAGAGCAGCGGTTGCTGACCCATGCGCGGCGTCCATTGGTACACCTCTCCCTGTGTGCTCTGTACGCGCAGCTCGTGATACGAGTTGAGGCTGGCGTAGAGGGCGAAGAATTCGTTGAGCACCGAGGCGAAGAGGAACAGATCGCCCTCACCGATGAAGCCGTCCTGGTTCATGGTCAGTTCGGTACGTACGCCACGCACCGGCAGCCCGCGATGCAGGCGATCGACGTGCTGGTGGGCGATGTGAGTCAGGCCGCCGAGGCGCCGCCGGCTGACGTTCTCGGCGTGCTTGTCGTAATAACGTGGTAGGTCGTAGGTCTCGAGGATCACCTTGAGCGCCTCGACGTTGGCCAATGACAGGTAGTTCAGCGACATGTTGCTGATCAGTTTCCACAGATAGTCGCGCTGCAGCGGCGGCGCGTAGCTCGGGGTGACCGCCGAGATATTGCGGAAGCTGAGGAACTCCGGGGTGTCTTCGCTGGGCTTGCAGATGTCGCCGAGCTTCAGTTGGCGCGGCAGGTTCTGGTTGGTGCAGGTCAGCTCGATGGACAGCGTCTCGTGCTGGTCGAGGTTGCGCAGTCCGAAGCTGAGCCAGGTTTCCTGTCCTTCTCCGAGCAGCGAAGGTTGCTGGCGCACGCTGTAGTGCGGCCGCGCCACTGGCACATCGAAGCTGGCGTCATGCTCGAAGGACTCGAACGGTACGTATTCTTCGTAGCCCATGCCGCCGGGTTTCCAGCCGGTCACCCGATCCACCGAGAACACGCCGCATTGTTGCGTATCGTACTCGGCTGGCAGCAGCAGGTACTGGTCCTGCTTGCCGTCCAGGCGGATCGGGATGGCATCGTGCGGGAACAGGTTGACCACCGGCGTGCAGTACAGGCGCACGTTGTCCAGCGTCGGACGTATGCGCTGCACGCCGGCCTTGCGAATGTCGAAGCGCAGCTCCAGGCCGCGGGCCTGCTTGAGCAAATCTTCGGGGATGCGCTGAATGATCTCCAGGCCCTTGAGGTCGACGAAGAGAAACTTGTCCGGGAAGGCGAAATATTCCTGCAGGTAGCGATAACCGCGGAATGTATTGAGCGGGTAGGGGATCAGCGCCTCATCCTCGGCGAATCCCACCGGTTCGACCTGCTTGGCGTTGAGCTGCAAGGGCGTCAGCGGTCGGCCATCCGTACCGGTCAGCGGATGACCCTGCGCGTCCAGCGGCACCAGCTCGATGCCGCCCAGATGCCGCAACAGGCTCAGGTAGAGCAGCTGGCTGATATAGGGCTCGCCTGCCAGGTGCAGGCGCAGATGGTTGAGACCGATCTCGCAGAGATGGCCATCGGCGCTCATCTGCAAGCGCAAGCTGAGCAGCGCCCCGGTGCCCTTGACCGAATACTCCAGCGCCTGCAACGCCAGCGGCAGCACCTCGGTGGCGTAGGCGGTACGAAAGCAGCAACTCACGCCCTGCACCGGATTGGATTCCACCGGCGTATTGCGCGGCACCGTTAGCGCCGGGCCGGGTCGCTTCAGCGGATCGAACTGCAGCATGCTGAAGGCCGGCAGCGGGCGCATGTAGTTCGGCCACAACAGATGCATCAGCGAGTGGGTCAGCTCCGGCAGCTCGTCATCGAGCTTCTGCCGCAGCCGCCCGGTGAGAAAGGCGAACCCTTCGAGCAGCCGCTCGACATCCGGATCGCGCCCGGCCTGCCCGAGGAATGGCGCCAGCGCCGGGCTGCGCTCGGCGAAGCGCTTGCCCAGCTGGCGCAGGGCGGTGAGCTCGCTCTGGTAGTAATGGTTGAAAGACATGTCTAACGATTCATCCTTGTCGTTTCGTGTCCGGCGCGCTTGCGCGGCGGGGCTTCTAGCGTCGGCGATAGCATCCCGTGGAGGTGTCCATGTTCACGAGCAGGCAGTTGCCGTGTGGCTTCAGCCTCATCCCGTCGAAAAAGGCCCTCGGCCCGCGTTCGCGCAACTCGATCTGCCCGTCCACCATTGCCCAGTGCCCTCGACCCTGGATGTCGAGGCTGCCGTAGTAGAGCACCGCCTCGAACGTGCCCTGTTCCTGGAGCAGCAGCTGTGAGCCCATTTCCATCACACCGATCAGTTCGTAACGCCCGGCCAGTTCTCGCGGCGGCGGGGAAGTGTTGGTGCAGGCGGCCAATATCAGCGCGAGGGCGGCGAGCGCCAGGCGGGCGCAGCGTGAGGAGGGTTTACCACGAGCCATAGGGCACCCCGTGTTGCTCGATATAGGCCTTGGCCTCATCCGAGAGGAAGTAATAGTGCCCATCGGACTTGCCGCCGTATGGTCCGACCTTGCTGATAGCCGCCTCGAAGCGGCCGATTTCGATGGAGTCCAGGCAGGGGCCGCCGACCCAGGCCTTGGCGATACCGCCGGGGGCCAGGCCGATGGTGATGACCTTGCGATACATGCCCTCGACGATGCGCTTTTCTCCAAGACAGTAAGGAGCATGTGGCTTGAGCATTTCCTCGCGCACCCATTTGGGAATATTGATGCGTACGTTGTAGGTCTGCGGCTCGACCAGCGATTGCCAGCGCACGAAGATGATTTCCGGCAGGTCGATACCGGGCAGGTTCTTGCCCTTGCCTCCGGATACTCGATCAGGCCAGCCGGAGGAGCTGCCGGTATAGGAAACGATACCGCTATAGACTTCGCTGTAGGCCAGCCCACGGCGATCGATCACGTCCACGCTTTCGACCCAGACCTCCATATGTTCGGGAGCGCCAAGTCCGACGAACCAGGCACGATAGGGCAGTCCGGGCTGGCCCTGGCTGGTGGCACAGCCGCCGAGTAGAAGCAGGGCGCAGGCGAGGAGGAAGGTTTTACCAGGAGCCATAGGGCACCCCGTGTTGCTCGATATAGGCCTTGGCTTTGTCGGAAAGCGGACGATGTTCTCCGTTGGATTTCCCGCCGTATGGTCCGACCTTGCTGATAGCCGCTTCGAAGCGACCGATTTCAATGGGCTCCAGGCAGGGGCCGCCGACCCAGGCCTTGGCGATACCGCCGGGTGCCAGACCGATGGTGATGTCGTGTCGGTACAAACCGTCGATCACCCGCTTGTCCGCCTGGCAATAGGAGGAATGCTGCTCGAGCATTTCTTCGCGTACCCATTCTGGGATGTTGATACGCACGTTGTAGGTCTGCGGCTCGACCAGCGATTGCCAGCGTACGAAGATGATTTCAGGCAGGTCGATGCCCGGCAGGTTCTTGCCGGCGCCGCTACCTACGCGCTTTGGCCACCCTCGTGGATTGCCGCTGTTGTTGGAGGGGGACTGGATTGCCACGATGCCGCTATGCACTTGTTCATAGGCCAGTCCTCGGCGGTCGATCACGTCCACGCTTTCCACCCAGACTTCCATATAGTTGGGCGCCAGCAGCCCAACGTACCAGGCATTAAATGGCAGCTTTGGCTGACTCTGGCTGGTGGCACAGCCGCCGAGCAGGAATAGTGCGCATGCAAGCAGGAAGGTTCTCATTCGGGGTAACCCTGTTGCGGCTTGTTGTTATAGGTCAGGCGGACGTTGGGGGCTGGCTTGCTGATCAGCAGGCCACTGCTGGGCGTCCAGTGAGCTGAGAGGTGGATATAGCGTGACCAGAGCAGGCGCTCGTCCTCTTCGTCCAGGCCGTATCGGCTCCCTTGGGCATAGGCCAACAGGTGACTGGCAGTCTTTTGAAGCTCAGCGGGTATTGCGGTTGTGCTTTCCTGTTCGTCGATAAAGTCGAACGGAACGCCGTATTGCACAGCCAGCTCTCGCATTACTCTCAGATAGATAAGCGACAATTCGCCACGAACCTGCCGTTTGATGGGCAGCAGGCCGTAGACCACGTCCTCCGGCGGCCGCTTGAAGCCGCGCTCGTGAAAGACAGGTTTACGACTGGGCCAGACCTTGGGTTCCTTCAGCGCTTCGTCAGGCAGGCCGAGGGCCTTCCATTGGTGATATTGCCGCCAGGTCTCGCGCGAGGCATGGGTCTGTTCGGGTGGCGTATTGGCCGGCACTGTGGAGCTGAGCGGACGACTCAGCAGCAGGCGCTCGAGCATTAGGGGGCGGTAGCCGCCGCCAATATCCGAGTGCGCGCCGGGCAGGCAGATTTCCTGGTGATCCGGGGCGACCCTGTTGAGGGCGAAGTTCCAGCGCTTCTCGTCGCGGGCGGTCAGTTGCAGCACCTTGCGCGCGCAGCCGGGCGGCAGATAAAGGTTGATGCCGGGGTTGAGGTGGTTGGCTGGTTCATAGTCGCCGTTCAGCGGGTCGATCACGGCAGCCACGGTATCGAACAGGCCGATAAAGTTGATACGGGCATGGGCAGCCCAGTCGAAGTTGTCGACCAAGCCGAACTGGCCGGGTTGCAGGGGGCCTGCCAGTACGCCGCCGCCGGGCTTGAGCAGTTCGTTGGCGAAATGCCGGGCCGCCGCTGCACCGCGGCTGAAACCGAAGATATCGAACTCCAGAGTGTCGATTTGCAGGTCGGGGGTGTTTTCCAACAAGCGGCGCAGTTGCTTGACGATTTCATCGGGGCTCTTTCTCACTCGCGCCTGTATTCCGGTGTCGCCCCGCCCGGTGATCTGCCCATAAAGCGAGTCGGCTTCGCCACTGCTGGTGCCGATACCTTCCATATAGATACGGACAACAGCGGATTCGGCATTGGTTGCTAGAGGTTGGTCGGTATCGTCCCGATACAACCCATACAACCGTGCCACATTGCTTGGCGCATTGCCGTAGCTGCCGTCGGGAGCCTGCGTGAAATAGCCGTCACCGTTGCTGCCGCTGAAACCATGGCTTTGGCAGTACTCGATGACTTCCTGCAGGGTGCGCTCGCCCACCAACTGCAGATCGTCCTGGCGACATTGCTCGGTGACGGCGGCGTTGGCCAGGTTGTTGCCGGTGCCGTCGAAGAACACGCCGATTCGCAGGGTGATGCCCTGGCGCGCCTGTTGCTGCGGCTGCTCGACCAGCTCCTCTTCCTCATCTTCTTCTTCCAGGCCCAACGGCGCGAGGTCCCCCGGCTCTTCCTGCCAGGCGCGGGCTATCGGTTCAGATGAGCGAAAGGCCTCGGCGGCAGCGGCCGCCGCAGTAACTGCCTTGGCAATTCCAAGGGCAGCGGGGGCAAGGAAGGGGGCCGCGTTGTGGCTGCTGCCGATGACCACGGTCCCCGAACCCGCGGTCACGGTATTGCCATGACTCCCCACACTGCCCACCACCGCAGCCGGTTTGCCGTCGATCAGCACATTGGGAATCACTGCGCTGGCCATCGCGCCGCCGCAGGCGGAGGCGTCGCCTTGGCGCGCGGCCGGCAAGCCGTCGAACAGCACGTCGGGTGAGCCGACGGCGATGGGGTTGGTGCCATGGCCTGTCTTCGGACAAGCAGTGGGGTCGCCGAGGCGGGCTGCGGGTTTGCCGGACATCCGTTGTCTCCTTACTGGACCTTGACCTGTCCGCTGCCATCCAGGCTGGCGGAGAAGCTGACCTGACGTTTTAGACGATCTACTTCGAGCAGGCCTTCGATGGTGAAGGCGAGGGTCAATGGATCGTGGGTGCGCGGCAGCGACAGCACGCGAACCTGGGTCAGCCTGGGTTCGTACGCTTCGATGAAGCGTTCGATAGCGATACGCGCCTGCTGCAGCGAGTCGTGCAGCGACAGGCGCATATCGTTGAGATCGGGCAACCCGTAGTCGGGCAGCGTTTGCACGCTGCCCGCTCGGGTGCTGAGCATCTTGGCCAGATGGGCAGCCACCGAGGCCATCGCCGCGACTTCGCGGCTCCAGCCGGAACGTCGCGCGGCGTCACCGCCGAGGCGTTCGAAGAGGCTGCCGTATCCGTTCAAGTGCTTACTCCTTGTCCAGCTTGCCGACCAGCGACAGGGTGAAATCCGCGCCCATGTACTTGAAGTGCGGACGCACGCTGAGGCTGACGCGATACCAGCCCGGCTCGCCCTCGACATCGCTGACGTTGACCTGAGCTGCACGCAGCGGACGGCGGCTGCGTACTTCGGAGCTCGGGTTCTCCTGGTCGGCGACGAACTGGCGAATCCACTTGTTCAGTTCCAGCTCGAGATCGGTGCGCTCCTTCCAGGCACCGATCTGCTCGCGCTGCAGCACCTTCAGGTAGTGCGCCAGGCGGTTGACGATGAACAGGTAGGGCAGCTGGGTGCCGAGCTTGTAGTTCAGCTCGGCGGTCTTGCCTTCCTCGCTGTTGCCGAAAAACTTCGGCTTCTGCGCCGAGTTGGCGGAGAAGAATGCGGCGTTGTCGCTGCCCTTGCGCATGGTCAGGGCGATGAAGCCTTCTTCGGCCAGCTCGTACTCGCGACGGTCGGAAACCAGCACCTCAGTCGGGATCTTGGTCTCGATCTCGCCCATGCTCTCGAAGTGGTGCAGCGGCAGGTCTTCCACTGCTCCACCGCTCTGTGGGCCGATGATGTTCGGGCACCAGCGGAACTTGGCGAAGCTGTCGGTCAGGCGGCTGGCGAAGGTGTAGGCGGTGTTGCCCCACAGGTAGTGCTCGTGGCTGCCGGCGACGTTTTCCTTGTAGACGAAGCTTTTTACCGGATTGTCTTCCGGGTCGTAGGGATTGCGCAGCAGGAAGCGCGGCACGGTCAGGCCGACGTAGCGGGCATCTTCCTGTTCGCGGAAGCTCTGCCACTTGGTGAACTGCGGGCCTTCGAAGTGATCCTTGAGGTCCTTCAGGTCCGGCAGGCCGGTGAAGCTTTCCAGACCGAAGAATTTCGGGCCGGCAGCGGCGATGAAGGGCGCGTGGGACATGCTGGCGACGCTGGCGACGTACTGCATGGTCTTCACGTCGGGCGCGCTGGGGTCGAAGAAATAGTTGGCGATCAGTGCACCGACCGGCTGGCCACCGAACTGGCCGTACTCAGCGGTGTAGATGTGCTTGTACAGGCCCGACTGGACAATCTCCGGGCTGTCCTCGAAGTCGTCGAGCAGGTCCTGCTTGGAGGCGTTGAGCAGCTCGAGCTTGATGTTCTCGCGGAAGTTGGTGCGATCGACCAGCAGCTTGAGGCCGCGCCAGGAGGACTCTAGGGCCTGGAACTGCGGGTGGTGAAGGATCTCGTCCATCTGCTGGCTGAGCTTGGCGTCGATCTCCGCGATCATGCGGTCGACCATGGCCTTCTTCACCGGCTCGTTTTCGTTTTGCGGCTTGAGCAGTTCTTCGATAAAGGCCGAGACGCCGCGCTTGGCGATGTCGTAGGCCTCGTCGTCCGGTGTCAGGCGGGTTTCGGCGATGATGCGGTCGAGGATGCCGCCTTCGGCGAGGTGGTTGCCGTGCTCGACGGCGGCTGCGCTAGTGGTCATGTAGATGTGCTTCCTTGTCGGTGATATCAGGCGTCCAGCTTCTCTTTGGCCGCCAGGCCCAGTTCGCCGAGTACGCGGTCACGCGAATCGTCATCGGCGAGTACGCTTTCGATGGCCTTGCGGAAGGCCGGGGCATTGCCCAGCGGGCCTTTCAGGGCGACCAGGGCGTCGCGCAGTTCCATCAGCTTCTTCAGCTCCGGGACCTGCTCGACCAGATTGGCCGGGTTGAAATCCTTCATCGAATTGATGCGCAGCTGCACGGCCAGCTCGTCATCGGTCTGCTCGTCCTGCAGACGGTTCGGCACGCCGAAGGTCAGGTTCAGTTCCTGCTTGGCCAGGACCTCGTCGAAGCTGTTCTTGTCGATGGCGATGGGCTTGCGGTCTTCGATCTTGCGGTCGTCGGCGCGCTGGGTGAAATCGCCCAGCACCATCAGCTTGAGGGGCAGCTCGACCTCTTCCTGAGCGTTGCCGGTGGCCGGCTTGAACGTGACGTTGATGCGTTCCTTGGGTGCAACCGAGCCTTCTTTGGCCATGGTGTTCTCCTTTGCGTTAATCCAGCACCACTTCGAGATCGAGGTGGCACAGCCTGCGGTAAATCTCATCCTTGCTTTCACGCACGGCGTGGTTCTGCGGCAGCAGCTCGCAACAGCTGTGCAGTAGGCGCAGTACCTCGAGGGCGAGATCGGGTTCCCAACTGCCCAGGCCGCTGGCCTCGAGCTGCTGGTCGAGTGCTTCGAGCTGGGTTTTGGCCAGCTCGTATTTCTTGGCCTGGTAGCACAGGCGGGCGAGGCTCAGCTGCCAGAAGAAACGCTCGCGGCCGCCTCGGGCGCGTGCCAGGCCCTGTTTGAGCTGCTGTACGGCAGGCTTGAGGCCTTCCTTGCGCAACAGCGGCAGCGCTTCCTGCAACGCCAGCTCCCAGCTCGGCTGTACGCCGCCCACGGCAGGCGGTTCTTCCTGTCTCGCGGCGGCAGGCTGCACATGGGGCAGGACCTGGCCGCTGATCCAGGCGCGGGTTTCGGCGTCGGCGAACGGGGTGCCGTCGTGAAAGCGCAGCTCCTCCAGGCGCGGCAGGCGTTGCAGGAACAGTGCGAGCTGAATCTCCACCTCGCGCATGGCCTGTTCGGCCGCCAGCTCCTGCAGGCATTCCCAGGCCAGGCGCTGGCCGTCCAGCCAGAACGGCGCACGCGAGGTGCTGTTTTCCAGGTCCACCAGCAGGTCGGCGTACTGCCCCTGAGCGAAGCGTTCGCGATAGCTGGCCAGTTTGTCGGCGGGTACGCCACGTAGCGCGGTGATCTGCTCGCTGTTGTGCTCCGGCAGGCTGTCGATGCTCAGCCAGAGCAGGGTTCGCGCCAGGCGCAGGGGGCGCAGATCGCTGGTGCGCTGCTTGAGCCACCAGGCGGTCAGCGGGCGCGCCTGCTCCTGCAGGTTGCGCACGGCCTTGAGCGCTTCCTTGTCGTTTTCGATCGGTGAACCGGGAGCGAAGACCTGGCTGGCGACCTGCTTGACCTGCGCGATGGCCGCGCCGACCGTACCGGGCTGCGCTTGTCCCTGGCTGGCACGCTTGACCATGCCGTCGAGCTGACGGCACAGCGGCAGCAGCAGCGGTGCGTCTTCGCCCAGATGGCCGGACAGGCACTGCTCCAGCGCATGCAATTGCTCGGCGAGGCTGCGAAACAGTGGCAGCTGTTCGCCAACCGGGACGTCTTCGGAAAAGGTCTGTTCCAGCCGCGGCAGCAACCAGTTGATGGCGGCGGCGCGGGTGCGCGGCTTGCGTGGATGCAGCTCGGCCCAGTGATTGCTGCACAGGTACTGCAGCAAATTCAGCCCCGCCTGTAGCCCGGCGAAGGACTCGCGCTGGAACAGGCTCCAGGTCAGCCAGGCGGCGGCGCGCAGGTCCTTGGACTGCGAGGCGAGCAACACCTCGCTGCCCTCGCGGACCTTTTGCCAGTCGATGCCGGTAGTCTGGTGCAGCGCGCCGGCCTTGGCCAGTTCGGTTTCCAACGACTCGAACTCGCTGCTGTAACGAATATCGTCACCGGCGAAATTGCTGTCATTGACCGGCTTTCTGGCGAGTTCCAGATAATGCTGGCTGAGTGCGCTGGCATGCATGGGGTCTTCCGTGACGCTCAAGTTCTATCCGTGAACTTTTGAAACGCGTCTTCATATATTGCAAGGCGCGTTTCTCGAGAGGGGTGTGCAACTTCTTGCGCACTTTTGTTGCGCAAGTAATTGCGCAGCAACCTCATGGGGTGGGCATCCTAGGCGCATGGAATGTGCCATTCAAGGCAGAAAATGTGACCCGACTAACATAGAAAAATATTAATCGGGTTAATGCGGAACTATTTGAAAGGGGGCCGAAATGAACGCCGCGCGCAACAACTTACGCTGTACGAGATGCGATAACTTCATGTGCGAAATGACTTACAGGCAAATAGCTACTGCATCACGGACGGTTCGGAAAAGTTGTTATAACGCGCCCTTTATTGCCTGAACTTTCAAGCCAATGCGATGGGTTTGGCCGGGCTGCAGTGCTACGGCATCGTCCATCACGTTCGCCGTTTCGATGCAGAGCATGCGTCGCCAGGCATCATCGGCGAAATTCGATAGGCGTTGTGCCTTGGCGATCCACGGGTTCCACAGCACGGCCGACGAGGAGCCGCTGCTGGTGAGCTGAATGCGCCGGTCCCAGCCCTCATCAATCAGGGTGAGGGTGTCAGGCAGCTCGAGGTAGATGCGGTCGGTCTCGCCGTTGAAATGCAGAGCGCCGTGCTGCTGGCGCTGTTCCCACTGCTCCAGGGTTTCGATATAGGGCCGGTCGGCGAGGCCTGCAACCTCAACCCGCTGGATGTCGCTGACGGCAAAATAGCTGTGCAATGCCTGACTGATGACCACCGGTTGATTGTCGCGGTTGTGGCTGCTCAGCGTGAGCTGCAGGTCGTCGGCGAGGCGGACCTGCAGCGTGAGTTCTACTTGGTGTGGCCAGCCCGGCAGTTGCCCGAGCGCCTGCGGGCAGTGGAACTCGAGTACGGCGGCATCGCCTTCGCTGCGCTGTTCGCGCAGTAGCCAGGGCAGCGCACGCACCAGACCGTGGAAAGGTGCGGCTTGTTCGCCATGGTAGCTCGCCTGCACGGCCTGCGGATTGCGCGCCAGGTCGCCAAACCAGGGCCAGCAGATCGGCACGCCGCCGCGTACCGACTGACCGTGCTGGAAGGCGGCTTCTTCGCTGAGCCAGATGATCGGTGGCGCCTCGCCCTTGCGGTAGCTGAGGATCTGCGCGCCCTGTTCGGCGATCAGCAGTTCGTCATCGCCACGGCGGATGCGCCAGCAGGCGAGTTGGTCCATTTCGATGCGTTGGATGTCGATAGGCATGGGGCTCTCTGGGATGTTCTGTGCAATGAGGCGGACCTTTCTGACTACGCCGCGGCCGTGGGATTCCGCTGCCCGGGCGGCCGGCAGGGGTGCGGCAGCGCGATGGATCAGCCGTCGCTGCTGCCGGCCGGCAGGTAATCGCCGCGACTCAGGCCGTGACGCTGCATCTTCTCATTGAGGGTGCGGCGCGGTAGCTGGAGCAGGGCCATGACCTCGGCGATGTTGCCTTTGCATTGGTGTAGGGCGTTGTGCAGGCATTGTGCTTCGAAGGCTTCCATCTGCTCGGCCAGCGACTGGCCGCCGCTGCTGGCGGGTGCCGGTGTACTGAGGCCAAGGGCATGGCGTTCGGCGGCGTTGATCAGCTCGCGCACGTTGCCCGGCCAGTCGTGCGCGAGCAGCTGGGTCAGCTCACCCGGTGTCACCGGCGGGGCGGCACGGCCGTGGCGCTGGGCGGCCTGGCTTACGAAATGCTCGAACAGCAGTGGAATGTCCTCGCGACGCTCGCGCAGCGGCGGAATGTGCAGCTCGGCGACGTTCAGCCGGTACAGCAGGTCCTCGCGGAAGCGGCCGCCGCGCACCTCTTCCAGCAGGTCGGGCTTGGCTGCGCTGATTACCCGCAGGTCGACCTCGATGCTGCGGTTCGAGCCCAGGCGTTCAAGGGTCTTCTCCTGCAGCACGCGCAGCAGCTTGACCTGCTGGGCGAGTGGCATGCTCTCGATCTCGTCGAGGAACAGCGTGCCGCCAGCGGCGTGTTCGATGCGGCCGATGCGCTTGCCCTGGGCGCCGGTGAAGGCGCCGCTCTCATGGCCGAACAGTTCGCTCTCGAAGATGGTTTCTGGAATCGCCGCGCAGTTCAGGGCGACGAAGGGGCCAGCGGCGCGCGGACTGAAATCGTGCAGGCAGCGTGCGACCTGCTCCTTGCCGCTGCCGGTTTCGCCACGGATCAACACGTTGACGTCGGTGCCGGCCAGCTCCAGTACCTGCCGTCGCAGCGCTTCCATGGCGCGGGAGACGCCGAGCAGCTGCGACTCGATGCGGCCTTTGCGGGTGAACTGTTCGCGCAGCTGGCGGTTCTCGCAGACCAGCCGGCGCTTGTCCATGGCGCGGCGCACGCTGTCGAGCAGGCGTTCGGGGGTGAAGGGTTTTTCGATGAAGTCGTAAGCGCCCTGGCGCAGCGCCTGCACCGCCATCGGCACGTCGCCGTGACCGGTGACCATGATCACCGGCAGGTCGGCATCCAGCTCCACCAGCCGCTCGAGCAGACCGAGGCCGTCGAGATCGGGCATGCGCACGTCACTGATCAGTACGCCGGGAAAGTCCCGGCCGACTGCGGCCAGCGCCTCGCGGGCGCGGGCGAAGGTGCGCACGCTGAAACCGGACAATTCCAACCACTGCTGCACGGCCTGACGGATCGCCGCCTCGTCGTCGATGAAGACTACCTGCCCGCTCATTGCCCGATCCTCGCTTGGCATACGCTGCGGCAGTTTACTCGGCGGCGTCGGCCTCGGCAGCCGGCAATGTCAGGGTGAATACCGCACCTTGCCCGTCGTTGTGGGCCTCGAGGCTGCCGCCGAAGTCGCGGACGATGCCGTAGGACACCGCCAAACCCAGCCCGAGCCCCTGGCCCACCGCCTTGGTGGTGAAGAACGGCTCGAACACCCGATCCAGATGCTCGGCAGCGATGCCACCGCCGTTGTCGGCAACGCTCAGCTGCCAGCTATTGCCGTTACGTTGGCAGACGATGCGCAGGCGCCGCTGCGGCCGTTCGGTCATGGCATCCAGAGCGTTGTGCAGGAGGTTGATCAACACCTGTTCGAGGCGGATGGCATCGCCGCTGACCTCGGCCTCGTTCGGCACCTGACGGAACACCTCGACCTGCTCGCTGCGGATGCGTGGCGCCAGCAGCTGCAGAGCCTGCTCCAGCACGTCGGTCAGACGCAGGCGCTGGCGCAGGCCGGCCGGGCTCTTGCGGGCGAAGGTCTTCAGATGGCCGGTCAGCGCGGCCATGCGCTCCAGCAGCCCCTCGACATGCCCGAGCCCTTTGCGTACTTCGTCTTCCCGTCCGTTATCGAGCAGCAGGCGCAGGCTGGCCAGTTGCATGCGCAACGCGGTCAGCGGCTGGTTGATTTCGTGAGCGAGGGCCGCGGACATTTGCCCCAGCGCGGCCATGCGTGCGGCGTGCACCAGCTCGTCCTGAGCGGTGTGCAGTTCGCGCGTGCGTTCGGCTACCAGGTGCTCCAGTTCGCTGCGGCTGCGTTGCTCGACGCGACGGGTCTTGCGCCGCTGGGCCAGATAGAGCAGCAGGAAGGCCAGGGTCATCCAGACGCCCGCGGCAGCCAGGCGATAGCTGCGCACGCTGGCGATCACCGATTGCGGTTCCAGCAGCAGGTGCAGGGTCCAGTCTTCGGCCGGTAATTCGAGGCGTTGCCAGAGATAGTCATGACGGCCGTCCGGGCCTTCGACCTGGCGTCGCTCGCTGTGTTCGTCGATGCGCTGCAGTTGTTCGCTGTAGAGCGGCTGCAGGGTTTGCTCGGCGTAGCGACGGGCATCGACCAGGCGGCTACGCACTTCGTCGCTGAGCGGACGCAGGTGGCGGAAGCGCCAGGCCGGGCGGTTGGTGAGGATGACGATGTCCAGCGAGTCGGCGATCAGCAGGATGCCCGGCTGGCTGACCCAGTCGCGCTGCATGTCTTCCAGCTCCAGCTTGACCACCAGTACGCCGAGTACCTCGCCGGTGGCATTCTTCACCGAGCTGGAGAGAAAGTAGCCAGGAATGCCGGTGGTGACGCCCACGGCGAAGTAGCGCCCGCTGTCGCGCTCCAGGGCGTCGCGAAAGTACGGGCGGAACGCATAGTTGTTGCCGACGAAGCTGCTCCAGTCGCGCCAGTTGCTGGCGGCGATGGTTTCGCCGCTGCGGTCGAGCAGGTAGAGCACCGAGGAGCCGGCGGCCTGGTTCTGCTGCTCGAGCCGCCGGTTGAGTTGTTTGCGCAGGCGCTGGTCGGCAGGCGATGCGAGCAGCGCCTGGATGTCGCTGTCCAGCGCCAGCAGCGCCGGCACCGAGCGGAAGCGTTCGACCTGGGTATGGATGGCCTGGGCGTAGAGTTCCAGTTGGCCGCGGGCTTCCTGGCTGCGTTCGGCCCAGGCACGCTGCTCGGCAAAGCGCCCGGCCCAGTACATGCTGAGCAACAGACCGAGAAGGATCAGCGCAACGATCAGGATTACGCGCAGGCGGCTGGGCAGGGCGGACATGGAAGGCTCGTTTCGGCTATCGGGCGATAGTAAGCCAAAGCGCAGTGGATGCGCTGCCAGCCTGCACGCGGCGCTGCGGTCGCACCGCGTGGCGCGTTCGGGTATCCTCCGCGGCCCTGAATCGCTCCGTGCCTTGCGAGGCGTCCGACGAGAGCTCGAGTACCCATGACCTGGCTGTCTAGTCCGCCATAGCGCTCCGCTCCCTCGCGTCACTTTGCGACTGCCTGTCATGCGGCGGTCTTACGCTGCTGTCCGTGCGTTTCGCCGAGTGACAGCCGAATCATTCATACACAGAACGCGCCTTGTATTGCTGCTGCCCGCCCGTGGCCAGCATGGTGGTGCTTTTGCTCTGGATAGTCCGATGCTGCAATCGATCAAACAGAACTGGTTTTCCAACATCCGTGGGGATGTGCTGTCCGGCCTCGTCGTCGCCCTGGCGCTGATTCCCGAAGCCATCGCTTTCTCCATCATCGCCGGGGTCGATCCGCGGGTCGGCCTGTATGCCTCGTTCTGCATCGCCGTGGTGATCGCCTTCGTCGGCGGCCGCCCGGGGATGATCTCGGCCGCCACCGGCGCCATGGCCTTGTTGATGGTGACCCTGGTGCGCGAGCACGGCCTGCAGTACCTGCTGGCGGCGACGCTGCTCTGCGGCGTGCTGCAGATCGGTGCCGGCTACCTGCGGCTCGGCTCGCTGATGCGCTTCGTTTCGCGTTCGGTGGTCACCGGCTTCGTCAACGCGCTGGCGATCCTGATCTTCATGGCGCAGCTGCCGGAGCTGACGGACGTCACCTGGCACGTCTACGCCATGACCGCCGCGGGTCTGGGCATCATCTACCTGTTCCCCTATGTGCCGAAGCTCGGCAAGGTCATTCCCTCGCCGCTGGTGTGCATCCTCAGCATGACCGCCGTGGCGATGTATTTCGGCCTGGATATCCGCACCGTCGGTGACATGGGCGAGCTGCCCGATACCCTGCCGGTCTTCCTCTGGCCGGAAGTTCCACTCAACTTCGAAACCCTGGCGATCATCTTCCCGTATTCCGCTGCGCTGGCCGTGGTCGGCCTGCTGGAGTCGCTGATGACCGCGACCATCGTCGACGATCTCACCGACACCTCCAGTGACAAGAACCGCGAGTGCAAGGGCCAGGGCGTTTCCAACATCGTCTCCGGCCTGTTCGGCGGCATGGCCGGCTGCGCGATGATCGGCCAGTCGGTGATCAACGTGAAATCCGGCGGCCGCACCCGGCTGTCGACGCTGATCGCCGGCGTGGTGCTGTTGCTGATGGTGGTGTTCCTCAGCGACTGGGTCGGTCAGATTCCCATGGCCGCGCTGGTGGCGGTGATGATCATGGTGTCGATCGGCACCTTCAGCTGGGATTCGCTGCGCAACCTCAAGCACTATCCGCTTTCCACCAACATCGTCATGGTGGTCACCGTGGTGGTGGTGGTCTTCACCCACAACCTGGCCTACGGTGTACTGGCCGGCGTATTGCTCGCGGCGATGTTCTTCGCCAACAAGGTGGGGCACTACATGAGCATCGACTCGGCGCTGGATGCCGACGGCAGCGGCCGTCGCTATCAGGTGGTCGGGCAGGTGTTCTTCAGCTCGGCCGACAAGTTCACTGGCGCCTTCGATTTCAAGGAAGCGCTGAGCCGGGTGACCATCGACCTGTCCCGTGCGCATTTCTGGGACATCACCGCGGTCTCGGCGCTGGACAAGGTGGTGCTCAAGTTCCGCCGCGAGGGCACCGAGGTTGAGGTGCTGGGTCTCAATGAAGCCAGCGCGACCATCGTCGATCGTTTCGGCGTGCACGACAAACCCGACGCCATCGACAAGCTGATGAGCCACTGACCAGGAGAGCAACAATGACCCACGTAATGGCCTGTATCGACGGCTCTCCGCAAGCGGCTGCGGTCTGCGACTGTGCCGCCTGGGCCAGTCAGCAACTGGGCGCGCCGCTGACGTTACTGCATGTGCTGGATCGGCAGCAGTATCCGGCGTCGGGCGATCTTAGCGGAATCATCGGTCTGGGCAGCCGCGAGTTTCTCCTGCAGGAACTGGCGACGCTGGACGAGAAGCGCGCCAAGCTGGCACTGGAAGAGGGCCGCATGATGCTCGACGCGGCACGTCAGCGGGCGATTTCCGCGGGGGTCGCCCAGCCCGAGTGCCGGCAGCGGCACGGCGATCTGGTCGAGACCCTGCGCGACCTGCAGAACGAGACGCGGCTGCTGGTGGTCGGTCGCCAGGGCGAACACAGTGGCGATGCCATCCAGCACATCGGCAGCCAGCTGGAGAGCGTGATTCGCACCATGCATCGGCCGATTCTGGTCACGGTCGGTCAGTTCACGCCGCCGCGCAGCCTGATGCTCGCATTCGACGGCAGCGCCACGACGCTCAAGGGCGTCGAGATGCTGGCCGGCAGCCCGCTGTTCCGGGGTCTGCCCATTCACTTGGTGATGGTCGGCAGCGACAGCAGCGAAGCCCGGGCACAGCTGGAAGGTGCTCGCGATGCGCTGACCGCTGCCGGCTTTGAGGTGCATATCGCCATTCGTGACGGCGAAGTCGAGCCATCCCTGCACGCCTATCAGACCGAGCACGGTATCGACCTGTTGGTGATGGGCGCCTACGGCCACTCACGCATTCGCCAGTTCTTCGTTGGCAGCACCACCAGCAACATGATCCGCACCACCCGCACGCCGCTGCTGTTACTGCGCTGATCGGTACCCGCCGGCACCCGTCGCGGGCGCGGCTGGCAGTTAGCTGTACAGGTCCGCCCGGCTCCAGGGCAGCTCGTGGGAGCCATCCGGCAGCGGCTTGCTGGCGAGGATCTGGTGCAGGTTGATCCAGTTGTGGCGAAAGCCGTAGGCACAACCGGCCAGATAGAGGCGCCAGATGCGCAACGCGCGTTCGGGCACCATCTGCTGTGCCTGCTCCAGCTGCGCTTCCAGACGCTCACTCCAGAAGTCCAGCGTGCGCGCGTAGTGCAGGCGCAGGCTTTCCACATCGACGATTTCCAGCCCGGCCTCGCTGATGCTGCTGCTGATGCCCACCAGATGCGGCAGCTCGCCGTGCGGAAAGACGTAGCGGTCGATGAACTCGCCGGCACCATGCCCGACCGGGCGACCGTCGATGTGCCGGGCGGTGATGCCGTGATTCATCACCAGCCCGCCCGGACGTACGGCGTCGAACAGCCGCTGGCAGTACAGCGGCAGGTTGGCGTGGCCGACGTGCTCGAACATGCCGACGCTGACGACCTTGTCGAAACGGCCATCCTGCGGCAGATCCCGGTAATCCATAAGCTCCAGGGTGATCTGCTCTTGCAGTCCTTCGGCGGCCACCCGTTCGCGGGCCAGTTCGAGCTGTTCGCGGCTGAGGGTGATGCCGAATACCTTCGCGCCGAACTCGCGGGCGGCATAGCGAGCCAGGCCACCCCAGCCGCAACCGACGTCCAGCAGTCGCTCGCCAGGTTTGAGCCGCAGCTTGCGGCACAGGTGACGCAACTTGGCCTGCTGCGCCTGTTCGAGGTCTTCACTGCCGGTTTCGAAATAGGCGCAGGAATAGACCATGTCCTTGTCCAGCCAGAGCCGATAGAAGTCGTTGGACAGGTCGTAGTGGTAGGAAATGGCTTCGGCGTCGGTCGCCTTATCGTGCGCCTCGCGCGAAGGCAGCGGAAAGTCGTCCTCGCCCAGCGCCCGGGTAATCACATCGCCGATGCGGATCACCTCGTTGACCGGCCCCTGCAGGTCGATCTGGCCTTCGACATAGGCGGTGCCGAGCAGATCGAGGCTCGGTCGGGCCAATTGAGTCACCAGACTGGGGTCCTTGATCACCAGGGTGACGCAGGGGGATGGCCCGATATCGATGTCGTTACCGTCCCACAGGCGCAGACGCAACGGCAGACCGAGTTCTCTCAGGGCCGGAAGCAATGTCGCGAGCATGCTTGGATCTCCTGTCATTCCATCGAAGAAATCGTAGTCCAACAAATTGAAACTGTAGGCTATGGTCGTGATAGTTTCAGCCCATGTGCCTAACGGCAGCGACTCGCCTGCAAACGAGCTATTGTTGCCGTCTTATGGAGTGGCTTATGGATGCATCCTCACCTCAGCGAGTCCTGATCCTCGTGACCAGCGGGCCCAGCACGCCGGCGCGCTGCGCGGCGCCGTTCCACATCGCCACGCTGCTGGCCTGCATGGATGCCGAGGTCACCCTCTATCTGACCGGCGAAGGTACCCAGCTGGCGCGCCGTGAGGTGGCCAATTCGCTTCGCGCGGTGATCGATGGCGAGCCGGTGTCGCACTTCATTCGCCAGGCCAAGCAGGCTGGTGCGCGGCTGTTGATGTGTCGGCAACCGGGGGTGGTGATCGAGGCGACGACGCTGATCGACGAGCTGGACGAGATTTCCAGTGGCGGGGAGCTGGCCCAGATGATTTTGGAGTTCGAACGGGTGCTGAGCCTATGAGACTGCATGGTTTGGACTTCCCCGATGCATTGCTCTACGCGCCCGAGCACAGCCTGTGGCTGCGCGAGGAGGATGACGGCAGCGTGACGCTCGGGCTGACCGCCTACGGCTGCGCCCTCTATGGGCAGATTTTCGCCTTTACCCCCAAGCGCGTCGGCGCGCGCATCGAGCGTGAACGCAGCTTCGGTGTGGTGGAATTCGCCAAGGCCGCTTCCTCGGCGCGCAGCCCGCTGGCAGGCGAGCTGAGCGCAGTGAACGAAGCGCTGTTGCAGCGTCCAGCCCTGATCAATCAGGACTGCTACGGCGAAGGCTGGATGGTGCGCATACAGCCGTCGGACTGGTCCGCGGTGCGCGGCGAATTCCTCCGCGGCGAGGCTGCGCTGGAGGCCATCGAAGAGCGCATGCGGCTGGACAATTTCGACCCGACCAATGCCCACGTCCAGGCACTGCAATGGAAGTGAACCGCTAGCGAAGGGCGGCCGGGCAAGTCCTGCGAGTGCAGCTGTCAGCATTGTTTCGGTGGCGGGTCGTCAAGGCAGCTCAGGCAGGCCTGGTCGATCGCTCGATCCACTTGCTGGATGCAGAGGTCGATTGCCACGTTGCGCGTGCGCTTGTCCGACCATTGGTAATCGGCCAGCGTTTCGATCAGATCTTGATAGCCATTTTCGTTGACCAGCATGCCTTGCTGTACCGTCAAGGTGTGGCCCTTGAGGCTCAGTCGAACCGGATCTCGGCCGGTAATGGATGCACCGGCGGCGAGCAGGCAGTCGACATGGTCGCGCAGCGCATGAAAGACGCGGCGCTCGTCGGGAGTGTTACTCACAAAGGGTCTCTCCTGTCCTTGGAAAGAAAACGCCGATTGTGATGTGCTTCTCATAAAAAATCGATAGCGCTTTGCCACTGACGGCGCGAGCTGCGATCAGGGGCGGCCGAGCGCTGGTCGTTGCCGGTGAGACCGCCGACTCGCAACCGGCCACTCATGACACGTCCGCCAGAGGGTTTGGCATGCGAGACGGAATTGGCGGAAGGCAGTGGGAGTCGAACTCGTTTTTTTTGCTTGCAGTAACCCGCTGTCTTCGGCTTTTCTAGGCTTGCCGGCCTAGCTCGATTGCATTGTTCCGCTGTGACTGGCAGTGATTTCGACACTTTTTCGACATCGGTACGCTGTCGCTGTTGCACGCTGTATCGAAGAGGTTGGCTACAGTATTATTGATGACTTAAAAGAAGCTGGGTTTCCGTGTAATTTGCTATTCGGTATAGTTGACTAAAATTAAGTGCCGATTTTTTGTTGTTTGCGGAAATAATAATATGCCTGATCCTGAAATTAAGGAGTGGATTTCTTTAATAAAAGATTCCCTCTTGGCGCTCGCTGCGCTGGTGACGATAGGCTTAGGGGTTCATGGGGTCCGGGTATGGAAGCGAGATTTGGTTGGAAAGGAGGTGTATTCTGCTGCTCGAGAGCTAGTTAAGCAAAGTCATGTTATGTCTAGTGCCGTAATTAAACTTCGCATGCCAATTAGCTCGATAGAAGAAAAGGTGTTCACTCCGGAGGAAATTGGGGGGATGACTGAAAATGAGCGTTGGCGAATTTCAGAGCTTGAAGCCTATCAGAAGAGAATTGAGGAATATGTTCTGAAGTTGGAGGAATTTCAATCCGCTAGGCTTGATCTAAGAGTACTGATTGGCTCGAAAGCGCACGATATTTACCTGCCGTTTAGCAGGCACCTTACAGATATCATTCATTTGGTTAATGATTATCTGGAAATAATACGAGATTTTTCAACGCCAGCGAGCCCTGATACACCGAATGTTATCGAAGCGAGACAGGCGCTTTATTTAGCTGAGTATCTAGATGACGATTATTCGCAAGCATTAGATATGGCGCGTGAAAATGGTGAGCGGTGCCTTCTTTCTTATCTTCATCGAAAAGGAATATATAATTAGGGTTCTCGCCGTTAGAACGTCTGATCGCATCTCTAATGCTGTAAAATAAAAATAGTGCAGATTGATAAATATGGATTCTTAAATGAAATGGATGGCAGAACACTTTCTATCGCCTTTGCTGGCTGCGGTAGTTGCGTTGGTGGGGAACTATTATTTGTTTCATAAGCCTGTGCTTAGCAAGGATTACACTCAAATTGGTGTCCAGATAGTTATGGAAAAAGATAGTCCAACGTATATGAGGAAATTTGGCTATCAGTTAATCCAGGAGAACTCGCCTATAAAAATTCCTGATGCAGAAAAGGAGGAAATGCTCGATAAGTTGCTGAGAAGCATTCCTGCAAATTTTGATTCTGCAGAAGGAATGACTTTTGGTGAATCCTTTGCGAGGCTTATCGTATACACAAGATGGGCTGCAGAAGTCAGAAGTCTATGTGAAGCATGCATTAGCAAAGAGCGCTTCGAAAACGACTATACAGATACTCTCTTGGAGATCAGAAAAGTTAGCGACTAATCTAGCTAGCCAGTTGATGCTATCGCATTAATCGGCACCCCGCTTCCAGTGCAGGAGATTTAAAATGGAAAGTGTAGAGAGCAAACTAGGCTATTATCCCAAGTGTCCGTACTGTGAAAAGGATGATGGCTTTGACGTTACAATGTGTCCGCATACAGTTGGGGCGGGAGGGGTATGCGAGTTGGTTAGCTGCAAAAGTTGTCATAAGTTAATTAATGTTTCCTGCCCTCCTGTCGACCTGAATAGTTAGGTGGAATAACAAGGCAGCATAACAAGTAGCTTATTTTCGCTCGCTGTGGGGCGGTCTAAACCGCCCCTTGGCTTGCCGTTACCCCTGAATTGCTTTAGTCATACTTGGCTCCCTGCGCTCGGGCATACCATCGCCTAGTTACTGTCCGTGTGATTGCTATCCCGCGCTGGGTTGGCTCAAGTTTCGGTTGGCTTCGTCGTAGTCGGGGCTGGTCTGGCCGATCTCCGGGGCAATCTGCCCGCTTGCAATCCAAAACGCATATTGAGGGAACATCTTTACGATGGCCTCTATGTCTTCTTCGTTTGCACGTCTCTTGCCGTTTCGCAGGTGATACCAGCTGCTTCGGTCGATACCCGTCAGCTTTTCGAGCTTAGGCGCCGAGAGCCCTTGGCTGTCCCAAACGGATATCAATCTCTCTCTTATCATTCCGAAAACGTCTAAAAAGCTTGCACATAGTGGTGGTTTCTATGTGAAGGCTAGCCTATATTCTTGTCCGTGCCTTGCACTATTTGTAATGCATCTAATGCTGGATATAGCAGAACAAAGCGGAGATCACGGGAATGCTACCACCAGAAGGGATCGACTCCCAGAAGCTGCACGGCGCCCCGCCCCTGATGCCGTGGCCGAAGTTCGCCGAGTGGATCGGCATGGGCGACGAACCCATCGTGGTACGCACCTGGCTGGAGCGTGGCTACCTGCCTTCGCAGAAGGTCGGCAAGCGCACGATGGTCAACGTGGCCCTGCTGCATCAGCAGCTTCTCGAACAGGAGTGGACGCTATGAGCAAGGCAGACGACAGCCTCGACCTGTGCAGCCTCAAAACCTTCGCCGAAATGAGCGGCGTATCCGTCGAAGAGGTTGCCGACTGGGCCGCCACCGGCACCATCCCGACCATGCGCCTCGCGGACTTCCGCATGGTCAACCTCGCGCGCCTGCGGGCCGACCTGAAGAAAGGCAAAAAGGAATTCAAGGAAGGGGACTACAGCCATGCATAAGCCCGTCACCCTGGATGCTGAAGCTGCCAAGGCTTACATCGGCCAGTCCGTGCTGCTGGAGCTGTACATGGACGAAGGTGAGCCGCCTTACTGGTGTTGCGTGCACATCGTCGGCGTCGTGCTGGCGAAGGAAGGCGTCTGGGATTACCCATATTTCATGGCGGTGAGCTTCGTCGACGACGGGCGCACGCCAAGCGAAATCCCCTTCGTGGACATTCTTACCATCAGGGCGATGCGGTACCGCGACCGGCACGGTTCCGGCAACGTACTGGGCCGCGTCGCCCTCCCTAACGCTGAAAGGTCAGGGGCCGCGCTCCCGGCTCGTCGGGACAGCTTCACCGTCCCGTCGAACGGAAGCACGGGCGCAGCGCACCCTTGACCCTGCACGACCATGACCAGCCTATCGCGAGGAGTGTGGGGTAGCTTTTCCACCCCACGCTCCCGAGCCCTCGGCGGCAAGAGCGGGATGACAAGGGCGGCGCCCTTGGTGTTCTTCGCTCTGTCGCGCCGCGCCTATCTCTGCCTGCCGCACCTGCTTCTCGGGCTGGCCTGCCTCGCGCTCTGCATCGCCCTGGACGGCACGCCGCCGCCCGACCATCCCTACCTGCCGACCTTCATCCAGGAACAACCCTGCCCGGACGATCCGACCGAAGCGTTTTCCGACGCGGTTACCGCATGGCCAGCCAAAAGCGCGCGCACGCCTGCACAGCTCTACGCGGAGCGTAGCGGGCGCGTGGCCTGTGCCGGCGTGCGCGCGCCCCCGCTGACGTCCCTGTAACACGTCAGATAAACGAAGGTTGAGAACCGCATTAATCAGCATTAGGAAGTGAACGAAATGGCTAAACCAAAAGATTTTCTCCGTCTGGACATGCTCGCCCGTGAAGATCGCAACGGACGTCTGTTCGTCGATCCGGGCACGGCGGCAATCGTCGATCTGTCCAAGGTCCGTTTGCTGCGCTGCGGCGTCGATACGGTCCGCCAGCTGTATCGCGGGCTGATCCGCCCCGAGATCATGGCGCTGTTCGAGAAGCCGGGCGCAATGGTCGAGTTTGCCGGGGAGATCTGGCACGCCGGACGAGTGGGCCGGGACTCGGGCTACCAGTACAAGCTACAGAACGCCGACCTCGGGTTCGTGCTGCTGATCAAGAACTTCAACGCCAAGCTGGAGCAGATCGGCCCGCACCTGAAAATCGAAGTGTCTCCGCACGCCATCGATGCGCTGTCGCCGGAACGGCTCCAGGAACGCATGGACTACTACGCTGCAGCCGTGATGACCCACCGCGAACGCAACCAGTGTGCGGTCCATCTGGCGTTGGACCTCCAGGGCTGGAAACCTCCGGTGGATCTGGTGGCACGCCTGCACTGCCGGGCCAGAACGCACCGGGATATTTCGGGCATCAATCAGGTGGAGTGGGCGACGAAGTCCAGCGTCTACGGGCGTGGGGAAACGTCCATGTTCGGCTCTGCCGGTGGCGTCCAGCTGTGTATCTACAACAAGACCGAGCAGGCCCGCGCAACGGACAAGCTCGACTACTGGGAAAGCGTCTGGCGTCGCCGGGATTCGTTCGATGCCAAGGACCCGGAGAACTACAACCCGGCCCAGGACGTATGGCGCGTCGAGTTGCGTTATCACCATTCGATCATCCAGCAATTCGCCAGCGGCTCGACCGATGTTAAGACCGGCCAAGCCATCGATACGGACTCCTTCGCCGCCTTCTCGGGCCATCTGGACGGCCTGTGGCGCTATGGCCTGAGCCAGTTCAAGTTGCTCGCCCGGCCCGGCTACTTCGATCCGATCTGGACACTGATGCGCGACGATGCGCGGGTCGATCTGCCGGTCGATTCCTTGGTCGATGAAACCGAGTACAAGCGCTACTACAAGACGAGTCGGGGGTTCTCGGGGAAGAACGTGGAGCTGTTCCTGGGAAACTTCGTAAGCCTGCTGGCACGGGAGCGAGTGGGCGCTAAGAAAGCATTCGAGACCCTGAAGCAATGGGATTGCTGGCCGGTCATCCGTGATCACTATGCCGCCAAGGATATGAGCGAGCGCGACCTGTACAAGCACATTAAAGACCTGCTGCAGGAACGCCATGTGAGGTGGGGGCGCGCTATCTGATGGCGATCCAGCAAACCGACGATGGCCGCTGGAAAGTCGATGTAGAGCCGATCAAGGGCAAGCGCTTCCGCAAGACGGTGAAGACGAAGGCCGAGGCGTTGCGATTCGAGGCGACCTGTCGTGCCAAGGTGATCGACAAGCCGGACTGGACGCCAAAGCCACGGGACCGACGCAGACTGCTGGAACTGATTGGACGCTGGCGGCTGCTGCACGGCCATGCGCTGAGCGACATTCACCGCACGGAGCTGGTACTGAACCGCATGGCCCGCGAAATGGGCAATCCGGTAGCCAGCCAACTGACCGGCGCGACCTACACGGCCTACCGGGCGGCTCGTCTCGCCTCGGGCACAAGCGGCAAGACGGTGAACAACCAGCTCGGCTACCTGTGCTCGGTGTTCAACGTGCTCCGCCAGCTCGGCGAGATCGACTATGAAAATCCGTTGGCCTCGGTAAAGCCGCTCAAGCTCCAGGAACGCGAACTGACGTACCTGAGCGACGCGCATATTGACCAGCTGTTTCGAGCGATCCAGGACCATTGCCGGACGCCGCATACCTATATGGTCGCGACGATCTGCCTTGCCACTGGCTGCCGCTGGGGAGAGGCGCAAGCGCTCCGACCGGAACGGGTGCGAGACGGACACGTGCTGTTCGTGAATACCAAGGGCAAGCGCCGACGCTCCGTGCCGATCGATCAGGCATTGCATGACCGCATCCACCAGCACTTCCAGGAACACGGCCTGTTCACCAACTGCCGCGACAGTTTCGACTATGCCGTCAACATGTCAGGACTCAAGCTCCCGGCCGGACAGAAAAGCCACGTGCTGCGGCACACCTTCGCTTCGCATTTCATGATGAACGGCGGCAACATCCTCACGCTGCAAAAGGTCCTGGGCCACGCCTCGCTGAACATGACGATGCGTTATGCGCACCTCGCGCCGGACTATCTTAAGGACGTGATTACGCTCGGCCCGATTCGGGGTTTTCGACACTTCTTCGACACCCAAGCCGAAGCCGCTCCGGTCGAGTAGCTGGAGGCCGCGTAGTTCGGGGCTTTCAGAGCGGGAATTGGCGGAAGGCAGTGGGAGTCGAACCCACCCGGGAACGGCTGCCGCCCCCAACCGGGTTTGAAGCCCGGCCGCACCACCGGGTGCGATTGCCTTCCTTATTGATTTACAACGGATTTTCCTGCGCCTGTTGAGGCTCGGAAGAGGGAGTGTCGAAGAAGTGTCGAAAATCCCTAGCAGGACCAAACGCTAACACGTCTTGCAGATGATCGGGCGACAGGTGCGCGTAACGCATCGTCATCGCCAATGACGAGTGACCCAATATCTTTTGCAGAGTCAGGATATTGCCACCGTTCGCAATGAAGTGGGAGGCAAAGGTATGGCGCAAGACGTGCGACTTTTGGCCAGCAGGCAACCCCAGTTCCGCACGCGAAACAGCTTCATCGAACCGATCACGGCAGTTAGAGAACGCGCCATGCTCTCGAAGGTGCTGCCGTATCCGATCAGCTAGCTTGGGATCAATCGGCACGACCCGCCGACGCTTCGACTTCGTGTTGACGAACTGGAGCATCCCCTCGCCAACCCTGCTGATCGTCAGCCCTTGTGCTTCACCCCATCGGCAGCCAGTGACCAAACAGATCATGGCGATCAGCTCGACATGCGGGTGCGTCATGCTGCGCAGCACTTGGAAGAGTCGGTCGATCTGCTGAGCGTCGAGGTAGGACAGTTCCCGCTCTTGCAGCCGGATCGCGCGGAGCAGGGCGAGAGGGTTCTCGAACTCGATTTCACCGAGTCGCCGCAGCTCATTGAACAGCGCACGCAGGTAGGAGAGTTCATTGTTCAGCGTCTTAGGGCTGATGCCTGACGCGATTCGCTTCGCGCGGTATTCCGCGAAGTCCGTCGCCGTGAACGTGATCGCTACCGGGTCCCGCAGGCGTTCAACCATGCGATCCAGGATGACGCGACGGCCTTCGTAATCGGCCAGCGATCCACCGTGCAGGCGACCCCAGCAATCCACCAGCTCGGAGAGGCGGCGGCGATCCTTTGGCTTGGGTGACCACTGCGGGCTTTCGATCAGCTTGGATCGACAGGTTGCCTCGAAGCGCTGGGCCTCGCCCTTGGTCTTGAACGTCTTGCGGAAGCGCTTGCCCTTGATCGGTTCAACATCGACCCGCCAACGACCGTCCGGCAGTTGCTGAATCGCCATTAGACAGCTCGCCCCCACCTCACATGCCGCTCTTGGAGCAGGCTCTTAATGTGCTTGTACAGGTCGCGTTCGGTCATATCCTTCGAGGCGTAGTGATCGCGAATCACCGGCCAGCATTCCCATTGCTGAAGCGTCTCGAATGCCTTCTTAGCGCCCACCCGCTCCCGTGCCAGTAGGCTTACGAAGTTTCCCAGGAACAGCTCCACGTTCTTGCCCGAGAAGCCGCGCGAGGTTTTGTAGTACCGCTTGTACTGCGTTTCATCGACCAGGGAATCGACTGGCAGATCGACCCGCACATCGTCGCGAATCAGCGTCCAGAGCGGTTCGTAATAGCCAGGGCGGGCGAGCAGCTTGAATTGCCCCAGGCCATAGCGCCACAGCCCTTCCAGATGCGCCGAGAACGCCGCAAACGAGTCCGTATTAATGGCCTCGCCGGTTTTCACATCCACCGAGCCGCTAGCGAATTGCTGGATGACCGAATGGTGGTAGCGCAGCTCGACGCGCCACACTTCTTGAGTCGGATCGTAGTTGTCCGGGTCTTCAGCATCGAACGAGTCCCTGCGACGCCAGACGCTTTCCCAGTAATCCAGCTTGTCTTGGGCGCGAGCCTGAAGGGTCTTGTTGTAGATGCCGAGTTGTACGCCACCGGCAGAGCCGAACAGGAACGACTGACCCTTGCCATAGGTGGCAGCTTCCATAGTCCATTGGATTTCTTTGATGCCGGAGATATCGCGGTTGGCGCGTGCGCGGCAGTGCATGCGGGCAGTCAGGTCGGCGGGAGGCGTCCAGCCTTGCAGGTCCAACGCCAGATGGACGGCGCACTGGTTGCGTTCGCGGTGCGTCATGACTGCCGCTGCGTAATAGTCCATGCGTTCTTGCAGACGTTCCGGCGACAGCGCGTCGATGGCGTGCGGCGACACCTCGATTTTCAGGTGTGGGCCGACCTGTTCGAGCTTGGCATTGAAGTTTTTGATCAGCAGGATGAAGCCGAGGTCGGCATTCTGGAGCTTGTACTGGTAGCCGGAATCCCGACCCACCCGGCCCGAATGCCAGATCTCACCGGCGAACTCGACCATCGCGCCCGGTTTCTCGAACAGCGCCATGATTTCCGGGCGGATCAGCCCGCGATACAGCTGGCGGACCGTATCGACGCCGCAACGCAG
>NZ_JAOEIY010000009.1 GCF_025966695.1 Stutzerimonas sp. S1
CGCGGGTTGCTCATGGCACCTCCTAGTGGGCCGTATTATGAGGCCTGGAGGTGTCTACGAAACTAGGGGCGATTCAACGAATTGGATGACGCACTGAACAGAGCCGTCGGTTTACTCTGAATGGCACCTACTACTGTTTTCAGTTCCGAACAAGTCCTTGAGTCAATTGACGGATATCGCTTTCGTCGAGCGTTTCCCGCGCCAGCAGCTCGCGCGCACAGCGCTCCAGCACCGCGCGGTTGATGTCGAGAATCCGGTAGGCGCGCTCGAACACGCCCATCACGATGTCGCGGATAGCCTGATCGATGCGCGCCTGGGTCGATTCGGCCACCCGGCAACCGCCGTGGGCCAGTTCAGGTGTATCGAGAAAGCGGGGCCGCTGCGCCTCGAAGGCGATGTAGCCCAGGCCCTCGTCCATGCCAAAGCGGGTGATCATGTCACGGGCGATGTCGGTGGCTCGCGCCAGATCGTCCGCCGCCCCGGTAGACAACTCGCCGAACACCAGCTTTTCGGCGGCACGCCCGCCCAGCAGTACGGCGATCTTGTGCTCGAGATCGGTACGCGTCATCAGGAAGCGGTCTTCGGTGGGGCGCTGCAAGGTGTAGCCCAGCGCGCCGATGCCGCGCGGGATGATCGAGATCTTGTGTACGGGGTCGGTTTCGGGCAGCGCCAGCGCCACCAGCGCATGGCCCATCTCGTGATGGGCCACGGTTTCCCGCTCCTTGGGATTGAGCACTCGGTTCTTCTTCTCCAGGCCCGCCACGATGCGCTCGATGGCGGCGGTGAAATCCTGCAACTCCACGGCGGACGCTTTGCGCCGGGTCGCGGCCAGCGCGGCCTCGTTGACCAGGTTCGCGAGGTCTGCACCCGAAAAGCCCGTGGTCAGCGCAGCCACCTGTTCGAGATCGATATCCTGAGCCAGCGTCACCTTCTTGACGTGGACTTTCAGGATGTCCAGCCGTCCCTTCTTGTCGGGCCGGTCCACCAGCACCTGGCGGTCGAAGCGGCCGGCACGCAGCAGCGCCTGGTCGAGGATTTCGGGGCGGTTGGTGGCGGCGAGGATGATCAGCCCCACCGAGCTGTCGAAGCCGTCCATCTCGGTGAGCAGCTGGTTGAGCGTCTGCTCACGCTCGTCGTGGCCGCCGATGGGCCCGCCGACGCCGCGCGCGCGGCCCAGCGCATCGAGCTCGTCGATGAAGATGATGGCCGGCGCCTGCCCGCGGGCCTGCTCGAACAGGTCGCGCACGCGCGCTGCACCCACGCCGACGAACATCTCGACGAACTCCGAGCCTGAGATGGAAAAGAACGGTACCCCGGCCTCGCCCGCCACGGCCTTGGCCAGCAGGGTCTTGCCCGTGCCGGGCGGGCCAACCAGCAACACACCTTTCGGGATGCGCGCCCCGAGCCGTCCATACTCCTGCGGGTTCTTCAGAAAATCGACGATCTCGACCAGCTCGGTCTTGGCTTCATCCACACCCGCCACATCGGCAAAGGTGACGCCGGTGTTCTTCTCCATGAATACCTTGGCGCGGCTTTTGCCGATGCTCAGGAAGCCACCCATGCCCTGCTTCTCGGCGAAGCGGCGGAACAGGAAGAACCAGACGCCGAAGAAGGCCACCGCCGGCAGAATCCAGGAGAGCACATCACGCAGCCAGGTGCTTTCCACCACCCGCGCATAGGGCACGTCGTACTTGGACAGCCGCTCGGCCAGGTCGGGTTCGACCCGGGTGGCCACGATGGTGGTCTTGCCCCGGCTGTCCGGCGATTTCAGGCGCCCGGTCACCGTGCGGTCCGCCACCAGCACATCGGCGACGCGCCCCTCGGCCAACGCCTTCTCGAATTCGCTGTAGGGCACGGGCTCGACGGTCTTGGCCGCCTGCCAGTAGTTCTGCAGCGTCAGCAGCAACAGACCGGCGACGATCCAGTAGCCAATGTTCCATTGATCTTTCTTTTCCATGGGCAGGGTACCTCGCAAGTCGTGTCGCTAGAGAACGGGGGTGAACAGACGGGCCACCCCGTCGCGCAAGCGGATGGCCAGCGGGCGGGCGCGCAACGCCTTCGCCGATATCTCGCCCGACGCATCACGAGCGGCATCAAAAAGGGATGACAGCCGCCTAGACAACGCGGTGTCGTACACCTCCACATTGAACTCGAAGTTGAGGCGCAAACTGCGCGCATCCCAATTGGCCGAACCCAGGCAGCACCACGCTCCGTCTACCAGCATCAGCTTGCTGTGGTCGAACGGGCCAGGCCGTTCGAAGATGCGCACACCGTGCTCCAGCACCTGCCAGTAGTGGGCGCGCGCGGCCCATTGCACCGTGGGATGGTCGCCGTTTGCGGGCGTCAGCACGTCGATACGCACGCCGCGCAACGCGGCCGTACTCAGCGCCGCGATCATCGGCTGATCGGGGACGAAGTAAGGTGTCCAGATGCGCACCGAATGCTTCGCCGCGCTCAAAGCGCCCATGAAGGTCCAGCGCATCCGGTCCAGGGCCTCGTCGGGACCGGCCTCGATGCCGCGCGCCCAAGAGGTTCCTTGCTCATCAGCCATTACGGGCGGTTCGCCCCAGTAACCCTTGCTGAGCCGCTCGCCCGTGGTATCGCACCAATCATCGGTGAAGCTCCGCATCAGATGCTCTACCACCGGCCCGCGCAGACGAAAGTGCAAATCGTGACAGGCCTGGCCCGGCGCATCGGGCCGCCAATACGAACCGAAGATGTTCATGCCGCCGGTGAAACCCGTCTCGCCATCGATCACCAGCAGCTTGCGGTGATTGCGCAGATGCGCGGCATGCAGGCGCGCGGGAATCAATGTCGGGTTGAACGTCGCCACCGGAACGCCGGCGCGCTGCAAGGCGCGGTAGGCGCTGCGGGGCGTCCAGCGGGCATACACGTCGTCGATCAGCACCCGCACTTGCACGCCGCGCGCATGAGCCCGGCGCAGCGCATCGACGAACTGCGCCCCGATGCCTTGGCCGTCGAAGATGTACGAAGCCAGCGCGACGCTGTGCCGCGCCGATTCGATGGGAGCGAGCATGGCCGGGTAGGCCTGCTCGCCATCGATGAGCGGCTCGATGCGGTTGCCGCTGGTCAGCGACTGGCCGGTGGCGCGTCCCACCAGGTGGGCCAGACCGGCAAGCGGCGGCGATACAGCCTCGGGCATCGTGGGCGAGAGGTCCTGCCGAGCAGCAGGATCTGCCCCCGGGAAGAGCCGCCGCGCCCGCCGCTGGTAACGGTTGATGCCGAACAGCCCATACAGCAGCGAACCGCCCAGCGGCAACAAGGCGATCAGCAGTACCCACAGCGTGGCCGATCGAGGGTCACGCTTGTAGATGACCGCGTGCCCCGCTGTGGGAACAGCGACCGCCAGCGACACGAGGGTGGCTGCCCATGTCAGCCCATTGGGGTCGGACACGACAGCCTCCCATCGCTCAAGATCCGCCGCCCGCTGACTTCTTCTTGCGCGCAGGCTTGCTCTCGCCGTTCGGCGGTGCCTCGGCCACGTTCGCTGCATCGGGCTTTTCAGGCTCGGCCGGCTGCGCGGCTGGCTCCTGGCGCTCGAAGACCACCCGTTCGGCCTTGTCATCCCAGCGGGCGCTGGCGTGATCGGCCTTGCCGATGCCACCACCGAGCATCTCGCGTGCCAGCGCGGTTTCCAGCTCGCTGCGGATCAGCCGCTTGAGCTCGCGCGCGCCGAACTCGGGTTTGTAGCCTTCCTCCGCGAAGTGGTCGATCAAGGTCTGGTCGAAGGTCAACGTCACGCCCTGGCTGGCGGCGTTGCGGGCCACACGATCGAGCTGCAGGCCGACGATATGGCGGATCTCCTCCTTGCCCAGCGCATGGAAGACGATGATCTCGTCGATGCGGTTGAGGAACTCGGGGCGGAAGTGTCCGCGCAGCACGTCCATCACCTCGGACTTGGTCTTCTCGTATTCCTCGCCGGCGGCGCCACGGGCCTTCAGCCGACGCTGGATGATGTCCGAGCCCAAGTTCGAGGTGGCGATGATGATGGTATTGGTGAAATCCACCACCCGGCCCTTGCCGTCGGTGAGCCGCCCGTCGTCGAATACCTGCAGCAGGATGTTGTAGACGTCGGGGTGCGCTTTTTCGATCTCATCGAGCAACAACACGCTGTAGGGTTTGCGACGCACCTTCTCGGTGAGCTGGCCGCCCTCGTCATAGCCCACATAACCCGGAGGCGCGCCCACCAGGCGTGCCACGGTATGGCGTTCACCGTACTCGGACATGTCGATGCGCAGCAGCGCGCCCTCATCGCCATAGATGGACTCGGCCAGTGCCTTGGCGAGTTCGGTCTTGCCCACACCCGTCGGCCCGAGGAACAGGAAGGTGGCCACTGGCTTGCCGCCTTCGCGCAGGCCCGCGCGCGACAGCCGCACGGCATCGGCCACGGCACGTACTGCTTCGTCCTGGCCCACCAGGCGCTCGTGCAGCCGCTGCTCCAGATGCAGCAGCTTCTCGCGTTCTTCCACCGTCAGCTCGTTGACCGGAATGCCGGTCAGGCGCGAGACGATCTGCGCGACATGCTCGGCCTTGACTTCGGCGCTGCCCGAGGCGCGCTCGCGTTCCCATTCCTCGACGAGCTTCTTGAGTTCAGTCTCCTTGGCCTCGATGCGCTTGCCCAGCTCGGCGGCCTTGTCGTACTGCTTGCGCGAAGCCACATAGTCTTGCTCACGCCGCAGCTGGTGCAGTTCGGACTCCAGCTCTTGCACCGCCACCGGGCGGGCCGTGGCCGACAGCTTCACGCGTGCGGCCGCCTGGTCGAGCAGGTCGATGGCCTTGTCAGGCAAAAAGCGCGCGGTGATGTAGCGGTCCGACAACTCGGCGGCGGCGATGATCGCATCCTCGGTGATGCTGACCTTGTGGTGCGCCTCGAAGGTGTCGCGCAGGCCGCGCAGGATCATCATGGTCTGCGCTACCGTCGGCTCGGGCACCATCACCGGCTGGAAGCGACGCTCCAGCGCGGCGTCCTTCTCGATGTACTTCTGATACTCGTTGAGCGTGGTGGCGCCGATCAGGTTCAGTTCGCCGCGCGCCATCATCGGCTTGAACACGTTGGCCACGTCCAGCCCGCCTTCGCCGCCACCCTGGCCTGCACCGACGATGGTGTGCACTTCGTCGATGAAGAGAATCAGCTCGCCCTGGTGCTCGGTCACTTCCTTGAGCACCTTCTGCACGCGCTCCTCGAACTCGCCGCGGTACTTGGCGCCGGCCACCATGGCATTGATGTTGAGTTCCACCAGGCGCTTGTCGCGCAGCGTCTCGGGCACTTCGCCGGCGACCATGCGCTGCGCCAGCCCTTCGACGATGGCGGTCTTGCCGACGCCGGGCTCGCCGATCAGCACCGGGTTGTTCTTCTTGCGCCGGGCCAGCACTTCGATGGTCGTCTCGATCTCCTGCGCGCGGCCGATGACCGGATCGAGCTTGCCCTCGCGCGCCATCTTGGTGAGGTCGCGCGAATACTTGTCGAGTTCCGGCGTGTTGGTCGGCGTCTCGGCGCGGCCATCCTCGGCCCCTTTGCCGACCACCTTGCTTACCTGCTGGCGCAGCGCTTGCGGCGTGAGGCCGTAACGGCGCAGCAGGTTGGCCGCCAAACCTTCGCCTTCCTCGGCGAGCCCGATCAGGAAATGCTCCGGCCCGACATAAGAGTGGCCGAGTTCGTTGGAGGCCACGAAAGCACGGCTGAGCGCGTCCTTGACCCGGGGCGACACGCCGATCTCGCCCTCGAACGGCTTATCGCCGCGCTTGGCTTCGGATTCGATCTGGCGCTTGAGGTCATCGACCTTGATCTTGAACTGCCCCAGGATGGTCTTGACCACGTCGCTGTCGGATAGCGCCAGCAGCAGGTGTTCGGTATCGACTTCGGCGCGCCCGAACTCTGCAGCGTGTCGGGCGGCCTCCTGCAATAGGGCCTCGGACTGTTCGCTGATACGGCTGGCCAGCCCGCTGCCGCGGCGGCGCGCCGTGCCCGCCGTTGCGGGAGCGGATTCGCCGAAAGACGCATCGACCACTTCGTCGGCATCAGCCGCCACGGACGGTGCATCGTCACCGATGCGGAAGAAGTCGCTGCCGAGGAAGTCTTCGAACAAACCGCTGCGCGAGCCAAACAGAGCCTCCAGCGGCGAGACGGTGCGCTTTTGCTGGCGCGCCAGTTGGCGATAGTGATCGTCACACAACAGCATGGTGCTGTGGCGACCATTGAGATTGGCTTCCACCCGCACCGTGGCGGACTGGTCGCAGACTTGGCATTGTTTTCTGGCCATGCTGATGCTCCTGTAAAGATTGATTTGACGAGGCGCCACCGATCACGGCGCCTCGACCTTCACCTGGTTTTTTCGGAGGACGAGCCGATCGGCGTCAGCCGTTGATCGGGATCGAGCGGCCCTGCTTGGGAGCACTGGCCTCGCGCTTTTCCATCGTGATCGTGAGTACGCCGTTCTTGAAAGCGGCCTTGATCGTGTCTTGGTTGGCATCGGTCGGCAGGTTCAGAGCGCGCTGAAAGCTGCCGTAGCAGCGCTCCACCCGGTGGAAACCGCCGTCTTTCGTTTCCTGCTCCTGACGCTTTTCACCGCGCACCAGCAGCACGTCGTTGTCGAGCGTGATCTGGATGTCTTTTTCCTCGACGCCGGGCACTTCCAGGGCGATCTTGTACTGCTTGTCGGTCTCCTGGATGTCCAGCGCCGGCTTCAGCAGGCCCGGCCAGTCCGACGGCCAGCGTGGCATGGCCAGCGCCGGGAAACCGAAGCCTCGAAACGTGTCGTCGAAGAGGCGGTCGATCTCGCGGTGCAATTGCAGGATGGGACTGACGGGCCCACCCGCCACCGGCAGGTCATTGCGCTGCACGGGCAGCGAGGCAGTGCTCTGTTGTTCTTCCTGCTCCTTCTTGAACCAGTTCCAGGGAGCCAACTTCTTGAAATCAATGTCCATGTCATACCTCCAGAAGAAAAATTGAAGACTCTCGCTCGCTCCGTTTGCCTGCGGCGACGGACAGCGCGCCCAGACGACACGGAGTGTTCCGCTGACTTTGGCTGCTCATCTGTGCGTATCACCTCCTTCTTTCTGCCTGCTTGGATCTGATCATTGATCCATCGTTCGATTTCACTTTGACGAAACCGCCACGTCCCGCCGACCTTGAAGACCGGAATCTCCCCGTGCGAGGCGAGCCGGTAAAGCGTCCGCTTGCCGACTTTCAAGTAGGCAGCCAACTCGTCGAGTGTGAAGATCGCCTGCTGGCGCGCTGTCATACCACCCCCACAAGTTCCGTCGTCACGCGGCCTCGCCTGAGGAAGTTCTTGCAAGACTTTGCAAGGTATTGCGCTTACCAGGACAAACTTCAAGAGTCAATGTACAGCGATCTCCCGCCCCATTGATGCAGGTCAACTGCTCAGGCAAGGCGCAGCGGGGCGGCCTGATCAGGCCATGGACAGCGCATGGCTCGTCAGCCTGCGTGTGCCACAGGCGCCTCGATCAAACACCGATCCTCACGTTGTAGCCGAGTGCCCGCAGCCCCTTGCTCGTCTGCATGTTCCTTGGCGGAAACTCGTCTGGGCGCGCCCAGCCGACGATTTCCCCGAGGCTGCTCAGGCCAACGTGCGGAATTGCCCAGTCGTCGCTGCGGATCGCGTTCCAGAGTCGGGCCGAAACACTTCCGTTGCCCCAGACAACGTAGTTCAACAGTATCCGTCCTGCCAACACACCTTCCCGACACCGCCGCCGAAGGCCATGGCCCATCAAGCGGATTTTCCATGCCCCCTCAGCGCCGTACCTACAGCAAATCTTTTAAGGCCCAGGTCATTCAGGAGTGTTCTGAACCCGGTGCCTCCATCGCAGACGTTGTAAGAGAGACCTCTAGTCAGGCCATTTCGAAGAATCAGATCGCTAAGTTTATGTGGTACTAGTGGTGCCACATGTTTGATTATTTTTTGATTATTTTTTCCAGTTTTGCGAGCTTTGGTGAGATTGATATCTGGCAGTATCTGTTGCTTGGATTCTTTGTGAAGAAGTCTTGGTGATACTCCTCAGCCTCGAAAAATTCAGCTAACCTCTCTAGGGTGGTTACCACTGGGCTGTTGCCGCTGACCGAAAACTGACCCAGTAGAGGCTGTTCTGCCGACTGAAAACTGACCCAGGTGTTCAACTGCTCCTGCTCAATTTTTGAGCAGGAGAACACAGGGTGATCAGTATGGAAATGATGGGCAAAATCCGCCGGATGTATTTCCGCGACAAGCTGTCGCTGCATGAGATAGCCAAGCGCACCGGGTTGGCGCGCAACACGATTCGCAAGTGGGTCAGAGCACCTGAGGCCAAGCCGCCGGTCTACCAACGCCGCGCGATCTTCAACAAACTCAGCCCTTTTCACGCCACGCTGGAGCAGGCGCTAAAAGCCGATTCGCTGCGGCCCAAGCAACAGCAGCGCAGTGCCAAGGCGCTGTTGGCGCAAATCAAAGCCGAAGGTTATGACGGTGGCTACAGCCAGCTCACCGCGTTTATCCGTGCCTGGCGAGGGGGACAGGGCAAGGCGTCGCAGGCCTTTGTGCCGCTGACCTTTGCTCTTGGCGAGGCGTTTCAGTTTGACTGGAGCGAGGAAGGCTTGCTGGTCGGCGGCATTTACCGGCGTATGCAGGTGGCACATCTGAAGCTGTGTGCCAGCCGTGCGTTCTGGCTTGTGGCGTATCCGAGCCAGGGCCATGAGATGTTATTTGACGCCCATACACGCTCGTTCGGCTCCTTGGGCGGCGTGCCGCGCCGGGGCATCTACGACAACATGAAGACCGCCGTCGACAAGGTCAATAAGGGCAAAGGCCGGGCGGTGAATGCGCGCTTTGCGGTGATGTGCGCGCATTACCTGTTCGATCCGGACTTCTGCAACGTCGCCGCTGGTTGGGAAAAGGGCATCGTTGAAAAGAACGTGCAAGACAGCCGCAGGCGTATCTGGCTAGACGCCCAGGACTGCCAGTTTCACTCCGTCGAGGAACTCAATGCCTGGCTGGGCCAGCGCTGCCGCGCGCTTTGGAACGAGCTGACGCACCCTCAATACAGCGGGCTGAGTGTGGCCGAAGTGCTGGAGTTGGAGCGCGCTGAACTGATGCCTGTGCCAGCGCCATTCGACGGTTACGTCGAGCGGCCTGCGCGGGTCTCCAGCACCTGCCTGGTCAGCGTCGGGCGCAACCGCTACTCGGTGCCGTGTGAGTACGCGGGTAAGTGGGTCAGCAGCCGTTTGTATCCGACGCGAATCGAGGTGGTGGCTGACGACGCGCTGATCGCCAGCCATGTCCGCTTGCTGGATCGCGACCAGGTCAGCTATGACTGGCAGCACTACCTCCCGCTGATCGAACGCAAGCCCGGTGCGCTGCGCAACGGCGCGCCCTTTGCTGATCTGCCGGCGCCGCTGCGTCAGCTTAAGCACGGTCTGGGGCGTCATGCCGGCGGTGACCGGATCATGGCGCAAGTTCTGGCTGCCGTACCAGTCGCCGGGCTCGATGCGGTGCTGGTGGCTGTTGAGCTGGTACTGGAAAGCGGCAGCCTGAGCGCCGAACACATCCTCAATGTCGTGGCGCGCCTGGCCGCGACCGAACCACCACCCAGCGTCGAAACCCACTTGTCGCTCAAGGAAGCCCCCGTCGCTAACACGGCGCGCTACGACCGCCTGCGTGGCCAGGCCGAGGAGGTCGGTCATGCGTGATTTGATGGCGGAACTCAAGGAGCTGCGCCTGCACGGCATGGCCACGGCCTGGGCGGAGTTAACTGCACAGGGTGAGTCGAACACAGCCTCGTCCAAGTGGCTGCTCGAACACCTGCTGGAACAAGAGCACACAGATCGCGCCATGCGCTCGGTGAGCCACCAGATGAACATGGCCAAGCTGCCGATGCACCGCGATCTGGCCAGCTTCGATTTCAACGCCTCTAGCGCCGACGCACGCCTGATCAGCGAGCTGGCCAGCCTGGCCTTTACCGACACCGCGCAGAACGTGGTGCTGATCGGTGGGCCAGGCACCGGTAAAACCCACCTAGCCACCGCGCTGGCCGTGTCCGGCATCACCCGGCACGGTAAGCGCGTGCGCTTCTACTCCACGGTCGATCTGGTCAATCTGCTGGAGCGCGAAAAACACGACGGCAAAGCCGGGCGGATCGCCCAGGCACTGCTGCGCATGGATCTGGTCATCCTCGACGAACTGGGTTATCTGCCGTTCAGCCAGGCTGGCGGTGCGTTGCTGTTTCACCTGCTGTCCAAGCTGTACGAACACACCAGCGTGGTGATCACCACCAACCTGAGCTTCGCCGAATGGTCGAGCGTGTTCGGCGACGCCAAGATGACCACCGCCCTGCTGGATCGGCTGACCCACCACTGCCACATCGTCGAAACCGGTAACGAGTCCTATCGCCTGCAACACAGTAGCTTGGCGGCCCAGGCCAAGATCAAATCACGGGAGCGAAAGCGTAAGGGCGGCCAGGAACCGGAGGACGATGAGCCGTTCTGATTTCATGGCGACGACGGCCTGCTACATGGCTGCGTGTGGCAGGTCTTAAACAACTGAACTGGGCTAGCGAAGGAGTGGGGGCAACAGCAGCTGCGCTGGTAGACTTATCCACAGTTGCTGGTAACAAAATCAGCAATCCGCCCTGGGTCAAATTTCAATCGGCAGGGTGGGTCAATTTTCCATCAGCGCCAACATTGGGCTGCGAGCTGGGCTTCTAGAGCTTTGAATTCGGCGAGTTTGGACATGGGTAACCTTCTGAGAACGACACTGCTGTGTTGTGTCTCAGTCTACCGTTTGGGCATGAAGGGGGAAAAGGAAGGTCGACCGATTTCGAGTGCGATGAAGTCATCGGGAGGCTGGTACAGGAATAGCGCTACGGAGCGTTTGTCTGTTGAGAGGTGCGTACTTTCCTGACTTAAGACGTGGTGGGTTAGCAGAATGGGAGGTGACCAAGCGGCGGTCGATGCATAGAAATGTTGCGCATTCCATAGAGGAAGCGGACGTGAGCAGGCTTCTTCCGCTTTAGCAGAGGTAGCCATGCATAGCATCGAAATTTGAGCTAGCCATTTACCCGCGGCAAATGAAGAAAGCTGCTTTTTTGACAACAATGGCAGCCGCTTCGCGAAGGCAGTTGATCATTTTGGTCTTATTGCTCGGTCTCGCTCCACATTCGTTTCGCTTACCTGCAAACGCCCAAAATGCTCAACTGCCCCATACTTGAAGGTTTCAAGTATGGGGCGCGGGGGCATACTTGAAGGAACGCTTCGCTGCTTCAAGTATGCCCCCGCAATTTTGTTGTCAAAGCTCTAGCCGCCAGGCGTTGCCTGGCCGAAATGGCGATTTAGCAGAAGACGTGAGCTGCGCCTCCGCGAGCGCGCCCCCGTATCCGGCCTAACAAACTCGGGCCCGATTGCCGCTGCACACTTGTTCTATCACGACCACCATGCCGCATGACTCGAGTGCTGCACTCTCGCCGTGTCACTCTTAGGGCTTGCGGCACCTAGTGCGCGTCGATGCGCCGGGGGACCGTGCCGGGTGTTTGTCACGGAGCTATGATGCAGCGTTCGGTCTGATCCCAAAGCGCCCATGCTTCAAGTGCGATTTGTGTGGCAGTAACCGCCGACTGTCACGAAATTCGCGTCGCAGCCGATCCAAATTTTTCGGTGGAAGAGCGTGCTCAGCGATTGGGTGTTCCAACGGTCGCCGCAAGTGATACCCGCAGTCGTGTGAATATACGGTTTCTTTCCTGTTGTGTTCAGAACGAAAAAGGCCGCAGATTAGCTGCGGCCTTTTATTCATCCTGTCTCATAACCATCTCCAAGCGATGATCGTTCCCGCTCTATGCGTTAGTAAAGCTGCAGCTTACTTTTCCTCCCGCGCTTTCCACGTCCCACCTGGCTATTGAGCAGCTTTTTAAAATGCTCCCAGCGAATCTCGTCGGTCTGGATGTTGTAAGTCAGGCCGCGTTCCATCTGCTCCAGTAATCTCAAACTCAGCGGCTTTTCCAAGTAGTGGTCTGCTGTGACCTCCGGAGCACCGCCCTCATGGCCCAGCAGATGGGCGATCGTGGACGGAGATATGCCTGACCGTTCCAGCCGGACGGCAAACGAACGACGGAGACTTTTAAAATTGAGCCCGCCATTAACGGCCGGCGGACAATGCTGACCGATGTATCCCGTTCCCGTACACGGCCCGCAGAAAAAACGACTCGGATCGCGGGAGTATAAGTGCTTCGGGTCAAAGCTCAGCTCGCCGAAAAGCAATGCATCGTTGCCATCGGCCCGTCGTCGTTCCTCTACGAAATTTATAAAACCCATCTCCACAAGCTTCGTGCAGATCGGAATCTGCCGTGCCGATGAGCCCGTTTTTAGCGACTTGTTGTAGCCGTTATCGTTTATGTCGATGAGCTCTACGCCGTGGACATCCCGGATCACATCATGCACACGAAGCTGGCAGAGTTCATTGAGCCGCGCGCCGGTGTAGAGCCCGAGAGGAAGCAACCAGAACCGATACGGCTTGGCGTCTTGGTAGACCTTGGGCAGTGTGCCCGCGAGGTACTTTTGGTAAGGCCAGCCGGAGAGCATCTGAATCAGGTTGCTATCTAGAAATGGCTTGGTGACCTCGGCCTGTTTTGTACTGCAAGTAGCAACCTTGATCGCATCAGTAATCAGCTTGCTCTCCAGCGCCTCGTCCAGCATGCGATTGAACAGCTGGTAATAGGTCGTGAGGTTTGCGCCTTTACTTCCCGAAGCCGAGTTCTGCTTCAGTAACAATGGCAACTGATCCTTTAGACGCTGCACATCAGCTCGATCAAGCTCAGCGACTCGGCGTGTAGGGTTATCTCGGGTCAGGATGACCTTCAGCTTTTCCATTCGAGCCCGCAGCATATGCTCGGACTTTCCTGCGTAAGTGTTTTCTCGCAGGAAGCGGGACAGCGTAGTGTCCATGAACTCGGTAAGTAACGGTGAAGAGTGGAAGCGGTTGATCGCGTCCGTTACCGCGGAGATGTTCGCCAAGGCGATTCGCAAGTGCTCTTCATGGCCAGGCTCTACAATCAGGCTCAGGCCCTTATAAAAAGGAATGGAGATAGGGGACGTTACATTCATATATACCTCACGGTGGGTGAGGCTCGAGATTATTACTGTATAAATGACCAGTCAAGATAATCTATTGGAAAAATACATTCGATAGTTTTTATTGACACTTTGTCAATAATTATGGGATGTGTAAAAAGGGCAGGAGCAGGGCTCCCGCCTCTGTTTGGCTAGGCCTTATGCGTACGATTTCCAGTGGCGCTTAGGAGCTCGCACGTTCGGGAATGGCGTGCCCACCGGCCGCCCGACTTTAAAGTCACCTTGTGCTTTCTGGAGCCCCTGATAGTGCCGGTAATGGATGTGATCCAAGCCAAGGCCGAAATCGATTTTGTCGAGCTCGTCCTTGAGGACGCCTGCCGGATAGCAGTCGCCATAGCCGCCAGTTGTACTTTTATCAGCGTGACCCACGAGTGCTTTAGCTTTCGCGAGGTCGAGGTTCTGTCTGCGGAATTGGTTGATAAAAGTATGCCGTAGGCCGTGATACGTCAGGCCCTCCTCTCCGAGGCCGCAGAGCCCCAAGTAGCCATGACTGCCCTGGCTTGAGCCCAGGTACCAACGACTCGCAACGTGCCCAGGAGAAAGATCACCGTAGACACGGATATTTTCGAAAAGAGGAGCTTTCATATCCTGCTTAACTATGTCCAGGCGAGCTTGGTGATAGTCGAGGAAGCCTGTCTCGATCAGCTGCTTGTGAATGGGCACTAGCCGTTCAGAGTCGGATGTTTTGAGTTGCTTCGACCCTGTCCGATTGATGCTGATGATCCAAACGCCGAGCTCCTGCCGAATGTCTTCGAGCCGTAGCTGGCACAGCTCGCTGAGCCTCGCGCCGGTATAGAGGCCTAGCAGCGGTAACCAAAACTTGTAGTCGTCCAGACGCCAGCGAGGCGGCTGGGTCAGCGTGTAGGCCGGGCCGTGAAGCAGCTTCTCGATTTGGCTTGGGCTATATGTGCGCTTCCTAGGCGCCTCGGCACCTTTCGTGCTGAACGCCAATCCGGCCGCGATGTTTTCGGTGATGTAACCTTGATCATGGGCGTAGGTGACAAGCGCCCTCGCCAATTCGAAAAACTTCTTCGCGGTGCGAGGGTTGATTGGCTCGAACTTACCGTCGCTAATGATCTTACTTAGCGGCTGGTTACGCGTGGCACGGAGGCGATGCCGGTTCTTCGGATAGCTGCGCAAATGATCGCGTAGTGTGTTGAATTCGGCACGACTCAGCGTTCCGACTTGCCGGTGCCCGCCAAGCAGTTCGCACAGGCCTGCCAGGCGGGCCCTTGCGGTAATGCGAGTCCGCGGATTGGCCCAGGCTCCTTCACGAATTTGCCGTTCTTCGTATTCCTTTACCAATGCTGCGAGGCTCAGCCCTGCGTTTGGACTGCTCGTCGGCGAGACAATGCGTTCGCTGACCGAAGGTTGCGTAAAGAGGGTTTCAAGCTTCGCTTTCTGCGCGTCGGGCAGAACGCTCCCGAGCGCATTCAGCAACGCGAGCGTGCCTGGATCCTGTGGCGGTGCCACAGTATCTGTCGGCGAGTTCAGCTCCGGAATCGTCTGCATAGGCTCGGTGGTTGCAGCAGAACCCAACATCCGCCGAACCAGGTCACCGATTTCCTGCATGGCTTGGGCGTAAGGATCTTGGTGATCGTCTTCCTGAAAGTAACGCAACAGCACCTTATCAACCTTCTGCAGCGTATACGTCAGCATGAGGACCGCAATGATGATGGAGCTAGTGAGCAGCTCAACCCGAAAGCTTTTCTTTTCTCTCAGATGCGCTTTCATGCACAGCGGATCAAGTTCGATAAGCATCACATAAAGCCCCGACTCCTCCTGCACCAAGAGCGCTCGATCAATGATGCGCAGCTTCAGATGCATCGCGTTGGCTTGCTGAAGATGAAAATGCAAAGCTTGCCGAGATTGCGGTAGTGCTTGGGGGATGTGCATGAGATTCCGACCCTGGTCTGGGCGGGCATGGCACAGGTATTCATAAAGCGTCATCGCTGCAAACGCAGGAGATTCTTTCGAATAGCGCCCTGGAGAGGGTGGGACTGTCTCGAGTACATCAAGGGCAGCGTAAATGTACCGGGCAGCGTCGCTCGCCACGTTCTGGTTGCTGGTTCCGAGCGGCCAGTCAAAGCGTACGAACCCGACCCCAAGCGCTTTTACCAGTGCGGGCGTTGGTGTCAGTGCGAAGAAAATTTCGCCCCCTGGCTCGTGGCTATAGAGCACTACACGCTCGGCACTCTCTTTCATCATGCGAGCGTGGGCGACCGAAAGGTCTTGGTTCGCGAGCTTCATTGGCGACGGGCGGACTTTCCAAACTCGGTCGGCGAATTTAAGTGCTTCCGCTACCGCAAGGTGAAACCTTTGGAGGTCAACCAGCAGGCGGTCAGAAAAGAGCTCGACGTAGTGCTCTGTTGCTTTGGCAAGGAAGTGCTCGAAAGAAGCATTCAGGTACTTAGCGAGATCGCGGGCCAGGGCTTCGTCGTGGCTGAGCGACCACCGGATTTGCGCAGGCAGTTTCGGGTTGGCCGCGAAATGCTTCGGGAATGTGAGGTAGTACTGGAAGCCAGAGTTGGCTTGATAGACCAGGTGGGGGACACCTGTTTTGCTTTGGCGCTTGGACATGATGGCATACCTTTTGGATTCACAGACGGACTGTGAGTAATCCAATGCCATCAAATCTGGGCTGAAACCCGCGTTCTAGACGGGTTTCAGTGTTGAATTGGTGGAGCCGGGGGGATTTGAACCCCCGTCCGCCAGCTCTCCGCTATCGGTTCTACATGCTTAGCCAGATCTACTGAGTTAACTCCGCGCCGCCCGATTGGCAGGGTGCTTAGAGCGAGCTGTATGAGTTTTAGCCGTTACGTCTACAGCGAACTTGGCGGCGATCCTGTTCTATCTGACGGTCATTTCGGGTTTACAGGCATCCCCTAGTGACCGCTGGCGCCGAAGCGACCAGATGAAGGTTAGGCGGCTAGCGCGTACCCTTCGTAGTTGTCGTCGTTGGCAACTATAGGTTTGCAACAGTTTATTTACGAGTTCTGTTACCAACTCGGCATGCCCCTCAAGTTTCGTTACCGGCGTCGAATCCTAATCGGCCCCTGGTGTCGCTTGTGGTGCTGGGCGCGACTATACGGCGAAGCGTTTGCCGTGTCGATCACTTTTTAGCCATGCTGGTTACAAAATGTACAGTGGTGGGGTGGCGGGTCGGCTTGTCGACCCCGCCACCGCGGGCTCAGTTGCCTGCGCCGGAGCCTGAGCCGCTGGTGCCGCCGCTGCCGGAGCTACCCGGACCTTTGAGTGCCTGCAGGGCTTTGGTGGAATGGGCGATGCAGGCCTCGGTGTCTCCCGCTTGCTGAGCCTGTTTGGCCTGTTGGACGGATTCCTCGACCTGGCTCTTGGCCGGTTCCCCGAGGGTGGCCATGTTGGTGGCCATGTTGTCGTCGATTTCCTGCAGGTTGAGCTGACACAGATCGTCTTGGGCGAAAACGGCGGGGCTGGCGAGCAGCACGGCGGATGCGAGCAAAGCGTGAATTTTCATTGTGGGTCCTCCAGTCTTTGGACTTCCCGGTCCGCCTGATGAACGGATAAAGCGGCGGCGCCGAGTCGAATCGAACCCGTCAGGGGCTCTGAAATTCCGACTGCGATTACGCTTGAGCGTTCATCGAAATGCCACAAACGCAGCGGCCCCGGCATTGCGCACGGGGCCGTATGCGGCGAGTTAGAGCGATGCGCTGACCTTGGGCCGGGTTACGCGGTCGACCAGGTAGACCAGACCGTGGTAGTCGATCTCGCCATGACGCGACAGGCCGATCTCGCAGGTGCGGCTGGTGGAGATGCCTTCGTCGCAGATCTGCACGGCGTTCTTCAGGCTGCGCAGCGCGTGCTCGTTCAGCTCCGGCGTGGTGAAACCCTTGTCGCCAGCGAAGCCGCAGCAGTGGATGCCTTCGGGCACCACGACTTCCTTGGCGCAGTGGCGGGCGATGTCGATCAGCGCCTGCGCCTCGCCCAGGTGCTGGGTGCTGCAGGTGACGTGCACGGCGATCGGCTTGTCCTGCGGGACGAAGTCCAGCCGGTCGAGCAGATGCGTGCGGATGAAGCGCACCGGGTCGTACAGGTCCAGGCGCTGATCGGTCAGGCCCTGGACCAGGCGCAGGGTGCAGGGGCTGGTGTCGCAGTAGATCGGGTCGAGCCCGCCGCGGCTGGCCTTGAGCAGCGCATCGAGCATTTCCTGGCGCTTGCGTTCGCCCTGCTCGGCGTAGCCCTTGGAGGCGAACGGCTGGCCACAGCACAGGTCGTTCAACTGTTCGGGGAAGATCACCTGGTAGCCGGCCTTTTCCAGCAGGCTGCGGGTCTTGTCGAGCAGCGGCTCCTGTTCCTGATCGCGTGCCGCCGGGCCCATGGCACGGGAAACGCAGGCGGCGAGGTAGACCACCCGTGGGCGCTCGTCGCCGGTAGCTGGCTTGGGCAGGTGCAGGCGTTGCAGTGGCTGCGGCGTGGACGGCGTCCACTGTGGCACGCGCCCTTTGCTGGCATTGGTCATCGCCGAAGACAGCTTGGCCAGATTCTTGGTGCCCATGATCAAGTGCGCACCGTTGGCCACATGCAGCATGAAGCGGGTGCCTTGCACGGCGGTGGCGAAATGCTCGGCCAGCCAGTTGGCGGTGCCGGTTTTGTTCGCCTCACGGCCGCGCAGTTTGCGCACCAGGTCGCCGGTATTGATGCCCACTGGGCAGCGCTGGGCGCAGAGACCGGTGGCCGCGCAGGTTTCGACGCCGTGGTAGTGGTAGAGCCGCTCGATTTCCGTGGTGTCGACGCCGGCACGTTTGCGCGCCTGGATGTCGCGCCAGATGACGATGCGCTGGCGCGGGGTGAGGGTCAGGCCGTTGGACGGGCAGACCGGCTCGCAGAAGCCGCATTCGATGCACTTGTCGACGATTTCGTCGGCGGCCGGCAAGGGCTTGAGGTTCTTCAGGTGGATGTCCGGGTCTTCGGAGAGCACCACGTCCGGGTTGAGGATGCCGGTGGGGTCGAGCAGGCGCTTGATCTTCCACATCAGCGCGTAGGCTTCGCTGCCCCATTCCAGCTCGACGAAGGGCGCCATGTTGCGCCCGGTGCCGTGCTCGGCCTTGAGCGCGCCGCCGAATTCGACGGCTACCAGTTGCGCCACTTCGCCCATGAAGGCCTCGTAGCGAGCGACCTGCGCCGGGTCATCGAAGCCCTGGGTGAAGACGAAGTGCAGGTTGCCCTCCAGCGCATGGCCGAAGAGGATCGCCTCGTCGTAGCGGTGCTTGTCGAGCAGTTCGATCAGGCGGTTGACACCCTCGGCCAGGCGCTCGACGGGGAAGGTGACGTCTTCGATGATCACCGTGGTGCCGGTCTGGCGCACGGCGCCGACTGCCGGGAAGGTGTCCTTGCGGATCTTCCAAAGCTGGTTGTAGACCACCGGGTCTTCGCTGAAGTCGACCTGCTTTTCCACCGGGAAATGCGCGATGGAGGTCATGATCAGGTTGATCTGCTCGTGCAGCAGCGACTGGCTGGCGGCGCGCGATTCGATCAGGAGCGCGCAGGCCGTCGGCGACAGTTCCTTCACCCACTCGGGCATGCCGGCCTTGTGCTCGACCGAGCGCAGGCTGCGCCGGTCGAGCAGCTCAACCGCCGATACCGGCTGCTGCTTGAGCACCGGCACGGCGAGGCAGCAGGTTTCCACGTCGGGGAACACGACCAGCGCGCTGGCCTTGTGCGGATGGTCCGGTACGGTGTCGTAGGTCACCGCGCTGATGAAGCCCAGCGTGCCTTCGGAACCGACCATCAGGTGATTGAGGATATCCAGCGGCTCGTCGTAGTCGACCAGCGCATTGAGCGAAAAGCCGGTGGTGTTCTTCAGCCGATACTTGTGGCGGATCTTCGCCGCCAGCTCGGCATTGGCGCGGGTCTCGCGGCCCAGCTCGGCCAGTTGCTCGAGCAGCGCCGCATGGCTCTGGCGGAACGCGGCGACGCTGGCGGCATCCTCGCTGTCGACCACGGTGCCGTCGGCCAGCACCACACGCAGGCCGGCGAGGGTCTTGTAGCTGTTCTGTGCGGTGCCGCAGCACATGCCGCTGGAATTGTTGGCGACGATGCCGCCGATCTTCGCCGCGTTGATCGACGCTGGGTCGGGGCCGATCTTGCGCTGGAAGGGCGCGAGCACCGCGTTGGCGTTGGCGCCGATGACGCCGGGTTGCAGGCGGATCTGCGCGCCGCCGTGGCGAATCTCGCGGCCGTTCCAGTTGTCGCCGAGCACGATCAACACCGAGTCGCTGATCGCCTGGCCGGACAGGCTGGTGCCGGCGGCGCGGAAGGTCACCGGCACGTTCTCGGCATGCGCCAGCTTGAGCAGCCTGACCACTTCGGCTTCGGATTCGACGCGCACCACCAGCTTGGGAATCAGCCGGTAAAAACTTGCGTCGGTGCCGAAGGCGAGAGTGGAAACCGGGTCGTCGAAGCGACGTTCGGCGGGGATCAGGCGTTCGACTTCACGGATGAACGCCGCCGGCAGCGGCGCACGTTCGAGCTGGGCGGCCGCGTTCATGCGTCCTCCAGGATCAGCAAGACCAGATCTTTCGGCCCGTGGGCGCCGTAGGCCAGCACCTGCTCGATGTCGGCGGTCTTCGACGGGCCGGAGACCAGCAGTGCATTGGTCGGCATGCCGGCGGCCCAGTGAAACTTCTGCTGGATCTCGTAGAAGTTGTCGTGAATTTCGCTGGCCTTGAGGATGGCGAAATGCACCGGCGGCACCAGGCTCATCAGGCGTGGTTCCTCGCGGGTCGGCCACATGATCAGGCTGCCGGTGGAGGCGATGGCGCCGAGGGTGCCGGTGAGGCTGGCCGGGGTGTCGTTGAACAGCTCGTCCTTCCATTCCTCGACCGGGCGGTCGTAAGCCTTGAGCGTCGGCAGGCCTTCACGGCCGGCGCAATACGCGGTGAAGCGCTGGCCGTACGGCGTGGTTGGGGCGATCAGCAGGCTCGGCAGCTGGCGGTCGTGCAGCAGCTGTTCGAGCAGGGCGGGCCAACCGGCATCGGTGGTCAGATGGATCTCGGTGTGCACAGCTTCCATCAGCTGGCGCAGGCGGGCGATACGCTGCTCCGCGGGGTAAGTCCACGGCTGGGTAACCAGCGACTCGTCGTAGTCATCGACGATCGGTGTGGTGCCTTCCAAGCTCGTGTTCAGCTTGGCGAGAATGTTGGCTTTGGCGCTCATGTCAGGCTCCCGGAAACGGCACGTTGGTGGAAAAAAGCTGCGCTTGTTTTCCACCCTACGGAGCCCGCAGGCCGGCGTAGGGTGGACAACGGCGCAGCCTTGTCCACACGGGTGTTGAGGCGGCAGCGGTCGAGGCTCATCGCTTGCCCTCCAGGTGTGCCTTGGCCAGCTCGTGCAGCGAGCGGGCGGCCGGTTTCGGTGCGCTGTGATTCTGCGTCCAGGGGCCGATGTTCGACGGCGTCAGGGCGCGCAGGCGGGTGGCGAAGAAGCCGAACAGGCGGTACAGCGTCGGGCTGCTATTGAGCAGGCGCCAGCCGGCCCAGATCAGCCGTTCTTGCCGCGAGTACTTGGCGCCCTGGCCGCGCATGACCTTGTGTGGGTCGTCCGGTGCCTTGACGTTCTCCTCGCGCAGACGGCGCAGGAGGGTCGGAATTGGAATCTTCACCGGGCAGACTTCGCCGCAGGCGCCGCACAGCGACGAGGCGCTGGGGTGATCCGGCACCTTGTCCAGACCGACCATGTGCGGGGTGATGATCTTGCCGATCGGCCCGGGATAGACCTCGCCGTAGGTGTGGCCGCCGACGCGGGTGTACACCGGGCAGTGGTTCATGCAGGCGCCGCAGCGGATGCAGTTGAGCGTCTGGCGCAGCTCGCTGTCGGCGAAGGCCTGGCTGCGGCCGTTGTCCAGCAGGATCAGGTGCACTTCCTGCGGGCCGTCCAGCTCGTTCGCCTTGCGCGGGCCGGAGATCATGTTGACGTAGGTGGTGATCGGCTGGCCCAGCGCCGAGCGGGTCAGCAGGGAGAGCAGCGGGACGACGTCGCGCAGGTTCTCCACGACCTTCTCGATGCCGGTGACGGCGATATGCACCGGCGGCACGGTGGTACTCATGCGGCCGTTGCCTTCGTTCTCCACCAGCAGCAGGGTGCCGGTCTCGGCCACCGCGAAGTTGACCCCGGAGACGCCGATGTCGGCCTCGAAGAACTTCTGGCGCAGCGTGCGGCGGCCGATCTGAATGAGTTGGTCGACGTCCTTGGTGTACTCCACGCCAAGCTTGTCGTGGAACAGGGACGCGACCTGGCCGGCGTTCTTGTGGATCGCCGGCATGATGATATGGGAAGGCTTTTCGTGGTCGAGCTGGACGATGTACTCGCCCATGTCCGATTCCAGGCATTCGATGCCATGGCCTTCGAGGAAATGGTTCATCTCCATTTCTTCGCTGACCATCGATTTGCCCTTGATCACTTGGCGCGCCTCGTGAGCGCGGGCGATCCCGAGGACGATGTCGTTCGCCTCTTCGACCGTCTCCGCCCAGTGCACCTTCACACCGTTGCGGGTCAGGTTGGTTTCCAGCCGCTCGAGCAGTTCGGGCAGCTTGGACAGTGCGCGGGCGCGGATATGGTTGCCCATCTCGCGCAGCCGCTCGCGTTCGTCGGCATCGCTGAAGGCCGCGGCGCGCTTGGTCATCAGCGAGTCCATGGCGGTGCGGAAGTTGCGCCGCAGCTGCTCGTCCTTCAGCGACTTGCGCGCGCGGGCGCGGAAGTCCGGGTCGCCGGCGTTCTCGATCTGTACCGCGGGGATGCGCTGTTCGGCGTTCATCGGGCACCTCCGGTGCGTTGCCAGAGGAAGCTCGCCAGGTGCTGGCCGCGCAGGGCTTCGCGCTGCTTTTCCAGCGAGCCATTGATGTTCATCAGGCAGCCGCAGTCGGCGCTGACCACCTGATGCGCGCCGGATTCCTTCAGCGCGCGGGTCTTGTCCAGCACCATGGCGCCGGAGATATCGGGCATGCGCACGCTGAAGGTGCCACCGAAGCCGCAGCATTCGCTCTCGTGATCATGCTCGACGCGCTCGACTTGGCCCAGCTGGGCGAGCAGGGCACGGCCGTGCAGGTGGGTGTTCATCTCGCGACGGGCTGAGCAGGAGGTGTGCAGGGCAACCTTGGTCGGTGTGCCGGCGTCCTTGAACTCGACCTTGCAGACGTTGAGCAGGAACTCGGCCAGCTCGAAGGTGCGCTCGGCCAGCGCCTGGGCCTGCTTCAGCGTGGCCGGCTCGTCCTTGAACAGGTCCAGATAGTGGTGGCGCAGCATGCCGGCGCAGGAACCGGAAGGGACGACCACCGGCCAGTCGTTGGCGAACAGTGCCAGCTGCGCACGGGCCACCTTGCGCGCCTCGTCGGTATAGCCGGTGGTGTAGGCCGGCTGGCCGCAGCAGGTCTGGCCCTGCGGGTAGTGCACGGTCAGTCCTTCGCGTTCGAGCAGACGGATGGCATCCAGGCCAGCCTCGGGATAGAACAGATCCACCACGCAGGTTCCGAACAGGTAGACCTGGCTCGGCTTGGCCGGATACTCGCGTGGTTTGGGCAGCGGCGGCGCGACGCGGGTAGCGTTCGGCGCAGCATCGTAGAAGAGTTCGCTCATCGGCTTGGTCTCCGGGTGGACCCGGTTATCCGCAAACTGCGGGATGTTGGAAACGCTCTTGCCCCGCATGGGCGGGGCAAGACATCACGGTTGAATCACACTCCGACCAGCGGGTCGCTCACGCCCATCACGTAGATCGCGATCAGCGTCAGTAGGCCCGAGACCAGAACGTAGTACAGCGTTGGCCATACCGTCTTGCGAAGCGTAGTTCCTTCGCGGCCTAGCAACCCCACTGTAGCGGAGGCAGCGACGACGTTGTGGATCGCCACCATGTTGCCCGCCGCTGCCCCTACCGCCTGAGCGGCGACGATCAATGCGCCGGAGATGCCAAGGTTCTGCGCGACGCCGAACTGGAACTGGCTGAGCATCATGTTGCTGACAGTGTTGGAGCCGGCGATGAAGGCACCCAGTGCGCCGATGCTTGGTGCCAGCAGCGGATAGACCGAACCCACGCTATCGGCCACGTAGCGCGCCATGGTGATCGGCATGCTCGCCAGTTCTGCGGTGTTGACGCCGGAGTTGATCAGGATGCGCACCATCGGCACGGTGAACAGCAGCACGAAGCCGGCGCCGATCAGCACCTTGCTCGATTCACCGACCGCAGCGGCCAGTTCGCGAACCTTCATGCCATGCAGGAAAAACGTGGCGATGACTACGGCGACCAAAATGCCGCCCGGCAGGTACAGCGGCATGAAGTCGGCCTTGATGCCGGCCTCGCCGAGGATGTCCGGGAAGACCAGCACGACGGACTTCATGAAGGCGCCGACTTCCGGAACCGTGCGACTGATCACCAGCAGCGCGCCGACCAGTACGTAGGGCAGCCAGGCGCGGAAGGTGCTCATCGGCTTGGCGGTCAGTTCTTCGAGCTTCATCTCGATGCTGCCGAGCCACTCGCTCGGCCATTCCTTGGCATCAGCGAAGTCCCAGGATTTCTTCGGAACCAGGAAGCCGAAACGGGCGGCGCTGGTGACGATGGCCAGGCCGATCAGCCCGCCCAGCAGGGAGGGGAACTCCGGGCCGAGGAAGATGCCGGTGGCGACGTAGGGCAGGGTGAAGGCCAGACCGGCGAACAGGGCGAAGGGCAGCACTTCAAAACCGGCCTTCCAGCTTTTTTCCTTGCCGAAGAAGCGGGTCAGCATCAGCACCATGATCAGCGGCATGATGGTGCCGGTCACGGCGTGGAGAATCGCCACTTCGCTGGTGATCAGCTGCAGGAAGGCCGGCCAGCTGGAACCTTGGGCGGTCAGTTGCGCAGCCAGCGTCGCGGTGTCCAGACCGCCGTTGATGCCGATGATGATCGGTGTGCCGACAGCGCCGAAGGACACCGGTGTCGACTGCACCAGCATGCCGAGGATGACCGCGGCCAAGGCCGGGAAACCGATGGCGACCAGCAGCGGCGCGGCGATGGCTGCCGGGGTGCCGAAGCCCGAAGCGCCTTCGATGAAGCAGCCGAACAGCCAGGCGATGATGATGGCCTGGATGCGGCGATCGGGGCTGATAGTGGTAAAACCAGCACGGATGGCGGTGATGCCACCGGAGTGCTTGAGCGTATTGAGCAGCAGGATTGCGCCGAAGATGATCCACAGGACGCCGGCGGTGATCACCAGACCTTGTACGGTCGAAGCGAGTACGCGGTTGAAACTCATGTCCCAGACGTACAGCGCGATACCCGCGGTGAGCAGGTACACCAGCGGCATGGCGCGCTTGGCGGGCCAGCGCAGGCCGATCAGCAGGATGGCAGCAAGCAGAATTGGGGAAAACGCGAAGAACGCGAGAAGGCCGTTTGACATGGATTCAGACTCCCGCCGTCACAAGGCGCTGGATGGGGTCGATAGAGACCGAGGATTGGCGAATTCGATACGACTTCATGGGTCGTCCTCTTCTTGTTGGGATTCGCACTGTAAAGTGGTAATACCAATTTATCGGTGCGAGACGCCAGCGTAAGAGGTCGCGCTTGGATGCGTCAATTCAGCAACTTTAGACATTGGTAGTACGCTGCGGTGTTGCGGGGCCATTCGGGCGCCGTTAGGCTGGCATGACATTTAAAGTGGTCAAACCAATCGAGAGCGGGATTCGCGATGGAAGTGGGAGTGGTGCGCCAGCGGCGGCTGGCCGATGACATCGTTGCGCAGCTGGAAACCATGATTCTGGAAGGTACGCTCAAGGCCGGTGAGCGGCTGCCCGCCGAGCGCGCATTGGCCGAACAGTTCGGCGTATCGCGCCCGTCACTGCGTGAGGCGATCCAGAAGCTCGCTGCCAAGGGGTTGCTGATCAGTCGGCACGGCGGCGGCAATTTCGTCGCCGAGTCTCTGGGCTCCACGTTCAGCGATCCATTGTTGCACCTGCTGGAGAACAACCGTGACGCACAGCGTGATCTGTTGGAGTTCCGGCATACCTTGGAAGGCAGTTGCGCCTATTACGCTGCCATGCGCGCCACCGAGGTGGACCAGCAGCGGCTGACCGAGGCCTTCGCCGCACTGCAGGATTGCTACGCCCGTGAGGGTACGGTCACCCGCGCAGAGGAGGGGGCGGCCGATGCCCAGTTCCATCTGGCCATCGCGGAAGCCAGCCATAACGCCGTGCTGCTGCATACCATTCGTGGTCTCTTCGATCTGCTAAAGCGCAATGTCGTGACCAACATTGGCGGAATGTACGCCCTGCGCGATGAAACGCGGCACATGCTGATGAGCCAGCATAGCGAGCTGTACGAGGCGATCATGGCGCGGCGCGCGAGCGAGGCCCGCGACGTGATCCATCGGCACATTAATTACGTGCAGGAGGTGCTCGCCGAAGGGCAGCAGGAGGCTCAACGTCTGGCTCGCGCGCAGCGCCGCCATGGCGAGCGGGTGGGACACAAGGCTTGAGGAGGGCACGCCTGCGGGGCGGGCGTGCTCGGGAGGGGATCTTAGGCGGGTGAGAGCGGCGAACGATTCAGTCGTCCTTGCCTTTGGTGCGCATGGCTCGCTGGATCTCACGGGCGGAGTCGCGCTCCTTCTCGGTATGGCGCTTGTCGAACTCCTTCTTGCCTTTGCCCAGGGCGATCTCGCACTTGATCATGTGCTTCTTCCAGTACAGCGACAGCGCCACGCAGGCGTAGCCCTTCTGCTGCACGGCACCGAACAACTTGCCTAGCTCGCGCTTGTTCAATAGCAGCTTGCGGGTACGAGTCGGGTCGGCGATGACATGGGTGCTCGCCGTGGTCAGAGGAGTGATGTGGCTGCCCATCAGCCAGGCTTCGCCATCCTTGAGCAAGACGTAGCTATCGACCAGCTGTGCCTTGCCCGCCCGCAGGCTTTTCACTTCCCAGCCAGCGAGGACGAGACCGGCCTCGAACTTCTGTTCGATGAAATAATCATGTAGCGCTTTCTTGTTCAGCGCGATGGTCCCGGGGGACTGTTTCTTCTGTTTGGCCATAGGGGGCGCATTATAGGGAGTCGCATCGCGGCTGGCGACAGCCTCGGCATTGTGGTTGCGTGAAACTTGAGGGGGGCGCGCTTATCCCTGACAATGTCGCGGTTTTTTGCACGCGCCGTGGTGGTGCTGCCAAGGCCGGGGCTGCTCGTGGAGCAGAACGGCAGCGGGATGGCTGCAAGCGCAGACGGCATGACGAAGTAGAAGGTCCGCATGACGACGCATATTCAACGCTCGGCGCTGCTCCCATACCCGGCACGGGCTCTGTTCGACATGGTCAACGACGTGGCGAGCTATCCGCAGTTCCTGCCCTGGTGCTCCGCCACCGAGGTGTTGGCCAGCAGCGATACGCAGATGCACGCGAGCATGACTGTCGCCAAGGCTGGCCTCAGTCAGAAGTTCAAGACGCGTAATGAGCTGCAGGCTGGCAAACGTATTGAAATGACGTTGGAGGAGGGGCCGTTCAGTCACCTGCACGGCATCTGGGAGTTCAAAGCGCTAGGAGAGAAGGCCTGCAAGATCAGCCTCGATCTGACCTTCGACTACGCAGGTCCACTGGTCAAGGCCACGCTTGGTCCGCTGTTCAATCAAGCGGCCAACACTTTGGTTGATGCGTTCTGTGATCGGGCGAAGCAGCTCTATGGATAAGCCGGAGATCGCCATAGAGGTGGTATATGCACTGGCCGACAAGCAGAAGTTGTTGCGCCTGACCGTGCCGGCCGGGACTTCGGTGCGCGACGCGGCGCTACGTTCGGGGATGGCTGCGTTTTTCCCGGGCCTCGATCTCGCGAGTGCACCGCTGGGGATCTTCGGCAAGGCGGTAGCCAAGCCGGACGAGCGGATTCTGGAAGAGGGCGAGCGGGTGGAGATCTACCGGCCGCTCATCGCTGATCCTAAGGAGGTGCGCAAGCAGCGTGCCGCCAAGGCGGCGAAGACCAAGGCCGACGACGCTGAGGCGAACTGAGCGGTAAGCGTTTCAGTGGCAATAAAAAGCCCGGCTAGGCCGGGCTTTTTATTGCGTGCTTATTCGGTGTCCAGCGGTTCGGGTATCGGTACCGCCACCGGTTCGGCAGCGTCGACTTCACGCTGGATCTGTTCGAGTAGTGAGCCTGGCGCAGGTTTCTCCGTCTCTGGCTGCTGGGTCTCGGGCTTGCTCGCAGCGGGTGCCTCGGACGTAGCTGGCTGGGTGCCGAGGATTGCCTCGTCGCGGCTGACGCCGGGCATGAAGTCGCCGGCCAGGCCGACCAGCTGGTCGTTGCCGTCGAAGACCAGGCTCACACGCTCCTGCTGTCGCGGGCTGCCGCCAGGCTGAATGCTGTACAGATAATCCCAGCGATTGGCATGAAAGGTATCGGTGATCAGCGGGTTGCCCATGATAAACCGCACTTGTTTGCGGGTCATTCCCGGGCGCAACTGGTCTATCATGTCCTGCGTGACGACATTGCCCTGTTGAATGTCGACCTTGTAAACCCCGGGAAATGAACAACCGGCGAGTGCGAACAAACCCACGAGCGTGAGGCTGGTCAGCATGAGCTTGGTGTTTTGCATCGGTGGGTGACTTCCACTATCTTGGCTGGGCAAAGAACCCGGATCATACCCGTATTGAAGGAGGCTGCGAAACAGCAGCAGCGAGAAAGCCACCCATGGTTGAAAATAGCGAACTACGAAAAGTTGGTCTGAAAGTAACTCTGCCCCGGGTGAAGATCCTGCAGATGCTGGACACCACCGACCGGCGTCATATGAGCGCTGAGGATGTCTACAAGGCGCTCATGGAGGCGGGCGAAGACGTCGGACTGGCGACTGTCTACCGTGTGCTGACGCAGTTCGAAGCAGCTGGGCTGGTGGTTCGGCACAACTTCGATGGCGGGCATGCCGTATTCGAGCTGGCAGATGGCGGCCATCACGATCACATGGTCTGTGTCGATAGTGGTGAGGTGATCGAGTTCTTCGATTCGGAAATCGAGAAGCTACAGAAAGAGATCGTCAAACGGCACGGCTATGAGCTGGTCGATCACAATCTGGTGCTCTACGTGCGCAAGAAGGCCTGAAGTCTTCTTTGCATGAAAAAAGGCGACCTGCGGGTCGCCTTTTTTGTTCGATCTGCTCGGCGCTCAGGATTGTGCCGCGCCGACCATCTGGCGAGCGTGCGCCAGTGATTGCTCGGTCAGGTCGACGCCGCCGAGCATTCGTGCGATCTCCTCGATACGTCCGCTGCCATCCAGTTCGGCGACGGCAGTGCGCGTTTCGTCGCTGCCCCGCGCCTTGTGTACGAACAGGTGATGATGACCCTGGGCGGCAACCTGCGGCAGGTGCGTGACCGTCAGTACCTGGCCGCGTTCGCCAAGTCGACGCAGCAACTGGCCGACGATTTCGGCGGTCGGGCCGCCAATGCCAACATCTACCTCATCAAAGACCAGCGTTGGTACTCGCGAGGTCTGGGCAGTGATCACCTGAATCGCCAGGCTGATGCGCGACAGTTCGCCGCCCGAGGCGACTTTGGCCAGCGGGCGCAACGGTTGCCCTGGGTTGGCGCTGACCAGAAACTCCACCTGCTCGAGCCCGTAGGGCGGATAGTCGCCTTCCGCAGCCGGCTTGAGCGTCACGCTGAACTGGCCGCCGGGCATGCCCAGGCGCTGGATCTCGTTCTCTACCGCGCTTGACAACTGTGCAGCGGCGGCCTGGCGGATGCGGCTGAGTTCGCCGGCTTTTTCCTCGTAGTGGCGCGCATTGGCGGCCAGCTCTTCAGTGAGACGTTCAAGCGCTTCATCATCGGCATTCAGGCCCTCCAGCTCTTCCAGCAGTCGCTGCTGCAGGCTGACCAGCTCCGTAGGCTGTACGCGATGTTTGCGCGCCAGGGTATAGATGGCGTCCAGCCGTTCTTCCAATGCCTGCTGGCGTTGCGGGTCAGCATCGAAATGATCGATGAAGCGATTGAGTTCGCCGACGGCCTCCTCGACTTGAATCTGCGCGCTGGCCAGCAGGTTGGCCGCTTCGCCAAGTGCGCCCGCCTGGTTCTGGAAGGCGCTCAGGCGTTGCAGGCTCGACGTTAGGGCGGATAGCACGTTGCCCGCATCGCTTTCGCTGCATAGTTCCATGACCTGGCGGCAGGCGCCGAGTAGCTGTTCGGCATTCGCAAGGTTCTTGTGCTCCTGCTCCAGCTGTTCCAGTTCATCCTCGGCCAGTGCCAGGTTTTCCAGTTCTTCCAGCTGGTAGCTGAGTAGCTGGTGGCGTGCGCGCTGTTCGTCGCTGCTGTTGCTCAGGCGCTCCAGGGTTTGCCGGGTCTGGCGCCAGCGCTGTGCGGCGAGCTGAACCTGACGCGCCAGATCCTGACTGCCGCTGTACTCATCAAGCAGGCGGCGGTGGGTGTCGGGCTTTAGTAGCGATTGGTGCTCATGTTGGCTGTGAATGTCGATCAGCAGCTCGCCGAGAGCTTTGAGATCGCCCTGCGGGCAGGGAGTGCCGTTGATATAGCCGCGCGAGCGACCTTCGGTAGTGATCACGCGGCGCAGAATGCAGGGCCCTTCGGTATCGAGGTCGCGCTCCGCAAGCCAGGCGCGGGCGTCGGGAATGTCGTCCAGATCGAAGCTGGCGAGGATGTCTGCCTTGTCAGCACCCAGCCGTACCACGCTGCTGTCGGTACGGTCGCCGAGCGCCAAGCCCAGGGCATCGAGCATGATCGACTTGCCGGCCCCGGTCTCTCCGCTGATCACGCTCATGCCGCGTTTCAGCTCGAGATCCAGATGTTCGACGATGGCGTAGTTGTGAACCGAAAGATGAACCAGCATGGTGGCGCTCCGGAGTTGCGTGGCTGGCTATTTATACAGTGGTTTTCTGTGTCGCTTCAAGTGCGCGCGTCTCCGTGGGTGCGAAGGGGGCTGCGGCGGGCCGATCTATGTGGTGAGGTCTTCATCGGCAACCTGGACACGCTGTAGGGGCTTTGCCCTTGAAGCGAGGTTTTGTGCCCCCATATAGCGGCACAAGCGCGGGCTGTCGCCCGCCGACGTACTGAGATTAAGGAGGAATGCATGGCCGACGAGCAGAACCTGGACAACCAGACCCCTGAAGGGCAAGAGCCCGCGCAAGCCACCGCGGCTGAAGATCTGGCTGCCCGCGTGCAGTCCCTCGAGGAGCAGCTGGCGGCTGCCCAGGATCAGTCGCTGCGGGTGGCGGCTGAACTGCAGAACATTCGCCGGCGTGCCGAGCAGGATGTGGAGAAGGCCCACAAGTTTGCGCTGGAGAAGTTCGCCGGCGATCTGCTGGCGGTCGCCGACAGTCTGGAGCGGGGCCTCGAGCTGTCGAAGCCGGACGATGAGGCGGTCAAGTCGGTGCGCGAGGGGCTGGAGCTGACGCTCAAGCTGTTGCTCGACACGCTGGCGCGCCATCAGCTGACGCAGATCGATCCGCATGGCGAGCCGTTCAATCCGGAGCACCATCAGGCAATGGCAATGGAAGAGAGTACCCATGCCGAGCCGGGCAGCGTGCTCAAGGTCTTCCAGAAGGGTTATCTGCTCAACGGGCGCCTCCTGCGTCCGGCGATGGTGGTGGTCAGTAAGGCGCCGGCCGACGTGCCGCCTTCAATTGACGAGAAGGCTTGAATTCGGGCTGGCCATCCCCATCTGGTAGCCAAGCGTTTTTGTGTTACCCGCAGCCGGTAAACAGGCGCGGACCAATCAAAGTTCGGAGAGAGATTAAATGGGCAAGATCATCGGTATCGACCTGGGGACCACCAACTCCTGTGTCTCCATTCTGGAAAACGGCAACGTCAAGGTCATCGAGAACGCCGAAGGCGGCCGTACCACTCCGTCGATCATCGCGTACACCAATGATGGCGAAACCCTGGTGGGCCAGTCGGCCAAGCGCCAGGCGGTGACCAACCCGCAGAACACCCTGTATGCAGTCAAGCGTCTGATCGGCCGTCGCTTTGAAGAAGACGTGGTGCAGAAGGACATCAAGATGGTGCCGTACAGCATCGTTAAGGCAGATAACGGCGACGCCTGGGTCGAAGTGAAGGGCCAGAAGATGGCGCCTCCGCAGATTTCCGCCGAAGTGCTGAAGAAGATGAAGAAGACCGCCGAGGACTACTTGGGCGAGCCGGTCACCGAAGCGGTCATCACCGTTCCGGCCTACTTCAACGACAGCCAGCGCCAGGCCACCAAGGACGCCGGGCGCATCGCCGGTCTGGACGTCAAGCGCATCATCAACGAGCCGACCGCCGCGGCGCTGGCCTACGGCATGGACAAGGCCAAGGGCGACCACACCGTGATCGTCTATGACCTGGGCGGCGGTACCTTCGACGTGTCGGTGATCGAGATCGCCGAGGTCGATGGTGAGCATCAGTTCGAAGTGCTGGCTACCAACGGTGACACCTTCCTCGGTGGCGAGGATTTCGACATTCGCCTGATCGACTACCTCGTCGAGGAGTTCAAGAAAGAGACCGGCATGAACCTCAAGGGCGATCCGCTGGCCATGCAGCGCCTGAAGGAAGCTGCCGAGAAGGCCAAGATCGAGCTGTCCTCCAGCCAGCAGACTGACGTCAACCTGCCGTATATCACGGCCGATGCGTCCGGTCCGAAGCACCTGAACGTGAAGATCTCCCGCGCCAAGCTGGAGTCGCTGGTCGAGGATCTGGTCGAGCGCACCATCGAGCCTTGCCGCATCGCTCTGAAGGATGCCGGTATCGACGTTTCGAAGATCGACGACGTGATCCTGGTCGGCGGTCAGACCCGTATGCCGCTGGTGCAGCAGAAGGTCGCCGAGTTCTTCGGCAAGGAAGCGCGCAAGGACGTCAACCCGGACGAAGCCGTCGCAATGGGCGCCGCCATTCAGGGCGCGGTGCTGGCCGGTGACGTCAAGGATGTGCTGCTGCTCGACGTCTCCCCGCTGACCCTGGGCATTGAGACCCTCGGTGGCGTGATGACTGCGTTGATCGAGAAGAACACCACCATTCCGACCAAGAAGTCGCAGGTGTTCTCCACTGCCGACGACAACCAGAATGCCGTGACCATTCACGTGCTGCAGGGTGAGCGTAAGCAGGCGGCACAGAACAAGTCGCTGGGCCGCTTCGACCTGGCCGACATTCCGCCGGCACCGCGCGGCATGCCGCAGATCGAGGTCACCTTCGACATCGACGCCAACGGCATCCTGCACGTGTCCGCCAAGGACAAGGCCACCGGCAAGCAGCAGTCGATCGTGATCAAGGCCAACTCCGGTCTGTCCGAGGAGGAGATCGAGCAGATGGTGCGCGACGCCGAAGCCAACGCCGAGGAAGACCGCAAGTTCGAGGAGCTGGCGACTGCACGCAACCAGGGCGATCAGCTGGTCCACGCCACTCGCAAGATGCTGACCGAGGCCGGTGACAAGGCCAGTGCCGACGACAAGACGGCGATCGAGAAAGCCATCGGCGAACTGGAGCTGGCCATCAAGGGCGACGACAAGGCCGAGATCGAGGCCAAGATCGCGGCGGTTTCCCAGGCCTCTACGCCGCTGGCGCAGAAGATGTATGCCGAGCAGCCGCAGGGTGCCGAAGGTCAGCCGGCCGCGGACAAGGACCAGGCGGGCGACGATGTGGTCGATGCCGAGTTCGAAGAGGTCAAGGACAACAAGTAAGCCCCGGCTTGCTTCCGCTCCAGTCCGCCCAAGGCTTCGGCCGGGCGGACCTGACCGCCGCGCGGGAGCTTGCTCCCGCGTCGGCGTGTCTGGAGGGCATGAATTTGAGGGTTCAGGAAAGTTATGGCCAAACGTGATTTTTACGAGGTGCTGGGGGTCGAGCGCGGCGCCAGCGAGGCGGAGCTGAAGAAGGCCTACCGCCGACTAGCCATGAAGCACCATCCGGATCGCAATCCGGGTGACAAGGCCGCTGAAGAGGCCTTCAAGGAGGCTAACGAGGCCTACGAGGTGCTCTCCGATGCGAGCAAGCGCGCGGCATACGACCAGTACGGTCATGCCGGCGTCGATCCGCAGATGGGTGCAGGCGCTGGGGCAGGCTACGGTGGGGCGAATTTCTCCGACATCTTCGGTGACGTGTTCAGCGACTTCTTCGGTGGGGCGCGCGGCAGTTCGCGTGGCGGCGCGCAGCGCGGCAGCGACCTGCGCTACACCCTGGAGCTGGATCTGGAAGAGGCGGTGCGCGGCACCACGGTCACCATTCGCGTGCCGACGCTGGTCGAGTGCAAGACTTGCGATGGCTCCGGCGCGAAGAAGGGCTCCAGTCCGGTAACCTGCACCACCTGCGGCGGCATTGGCCAGGTGCGCATGCAGCAGGGTTTCTTCTCTGTGCAGCAGACCTGCCCGCGCTGCCATGGCAGCGGCAAGATGATTTCCGATCCCTGTGGCAGCTGCCACGGCCAGGGGCGCGTGGAGGAGCAGAAGACGCTGTCGGTCAAGGTTCCGCCGGGTGTCGACACCGGCGACCGTATCCGCCTGTCTGGCGAGGGTGAGGCCGGCGCTCAGGGTGGCCCGGCGGGCGACCTCTATGTCGTGGTCAATGTTCGCGAACATTCGATTTTTCAGCGAGATGGCAAGCACCTGTACTGCGAAGTACCGATCAGTTTTGCCGATGCAGCATTGGGTGGCGAGCTTGAGGTGCCGACGCTGGACGGTCGGGTCAAGCTGAAGATCCCGGAAGGCACGCAGACCGGCAAACAGTTCCGCTTGCGTGGCAAGGGCGTGGCGCCGGTGCGCGGTGGTGCTGCCGGCGATCTGATGTGCCGGGTGGTGGTCGAGACGCCGGTCAATCTGAGCAAGCGCCAGCGCGAAATGCTCGAAGAGTTCCGCGGAACGCTACAAAACGATAGTTCACACTCGCCCAGGGCTAGTGGCTGGTTCGAGGGCGTGAAGCGCTTTTTCGGGGACTTGTAATCAGTGTGACGCGCAGTGCGGGCGCTGAAGCTGCCCACACTGCGCGGTGCATGCAGCCTGGAGCTGATTTATGCGACGTATTGCTGTGATGGGTGCCGCTGGGCGCATGGGCAAGATTCTGATCGAGGCGGTGCAGCAGACCGCTGGTGCTGCGGGGCTGACCGCCGCCATCGACCGACCGGACAGCAGTCTGGTGGGGGCCGATGCTGGTGAGTTGGCAGGCATCGGTCGGCTTGGGGTGCCGCTGTCCGGGGACCTAACCAAGGCTGCCGATGAGTTCGATGTGCTGATCGACTTCACTCACCCCTCGGTGACGTTGAAAAATCTGGACATCTGCCGGCGTGCGGGCAAGGCCATGGTCATCGGGACTACCGGATTCTCGGCTGAGGAGAAAGAGCGGCTGGCGGCGGCAGCGAAGGATATTCCGATCGTGTTTGCGGCTAATTTCAGTGTCGGCGTGAACCTCTGTCTGAAGCTGCTGGACACCGCTGCGCGCGTGCTGGCGGATGAGGTGGATATCGAGATAATCGAAGCTCATCATCGCCATAAGGTCGATGCGCCATCCGGCACCGCGCTGCGTATGGGCGAGGTGGTCGCCAATGCGCTCGGACGTGATCTGCAGAAGGTCGCGGTATACGGGCGAGAGGGGCAGACCGGGGCGCGTGCGCGGGAAACCATCGGGTTCGCCACTGTGCGTGCCGGTGATGTGGTAGGTGATCACACCGTGTTGTTCGCGGCGGATGGCGAGCGTGTGGAGATCACGCATAAGGCGTCCAGTCGCATGACGTTCGCCAAGGGGGCGGTGCGCGCGGCGTTGTGGCTGGAACAGCAGCCTCCCGGACTCTATGACATGCAGGATGTGCTTGGTCTGAAATGAGTTTCTGCTTTGGTCGGCTGGATGCTGCTCTTTTCGGGCGCGCTGTTCGGCCATTTTGGCTGGACCCGAAAAGGGGTTTTCTGTAAGCTACTCGCTTTAGTGTGTCCACTAAAAGTTGCGCAGAAATGAATCAAACAAAAAGCGGGATGACCTTCACACGTCATCCCGCTTTTTTACAATCTGCGTTTGCTCCAGCCTTGATCTACGGGAGGTCTCTTGACTAAGCCAGCCATACTCGCCCTTGCTGATGGCAGCATCTTTCGCGGCGAATCCATCGGCGCCGATGGGCAAACCATCGGTGAGGTGGTATTCAACACCGCAATGACCGGCTATCAGGAAATCCTCACCGATCCTTCCTACGCCAAGCAGATCGTCACGCTCACGTATCCGCACATCGGCAATACCGGTACCACGCCGCAGGATGCGGAGGCGGCTCAAGTGTGGGCTGCAGGTTTGGTCATTCGCGATCTACCGCTGCTGGCCAGTAACTGGCGCAACAAACAGTCGCTGCCCGACTACCTTAAGGCCAACGGTACCGTTGCCATTGCCGGCATCGATACCCGTCGCCTGACTCGTATTCTGCGTGAGAAAGGTGCGCAGGATGGCTGCATCCTGGTGGGGGACGATGCCACCGAAGACAAGGCGCTGGAACTGGCGCGCAGCTTCCCCGGCCTCAAGGGCATGGACCTGGCCAAGGTGGTCAGCACCAAGGAACGCTACGAGTGGCGCTCCAGCGTCTGGAATCTGCAGAACGATAGTCATCCGGAAACTCCTGCCAGTGAGTTGCCGTACCACGTTGTGGCCTATGACTATGGTGTGAAGTGGAACATCCTGCGCATGCTGGTCGCGCGCGGTTGCCGCGTGACCGTGCTGCCGGCGCAGACCCCGGCAAGCGAAGCCCTGGCGCTGAATCCGGATGGAATCTTCCTGGCCAATGGTCCGGGTGACCCCGAGCCTTGCGACTACGCGATCAAGGCGATTCAGGAAGTACTCGAAACCGATATTCCGGTTTTCGGCATCTGCTTGGGTCATCAGTTGCTCGCGCTGGCCTCCGGTGCCAAGACGGTGAAGATGCCCAACGGCCACCACGGTGCCAACCATCCGGTCCAGGATCTGGATACCGGTGTAGTGATGATCACCAGCCAGAACCACGGTTTTGCCGTCGACGAGGCCAGTCTGCCGGTCAATCTGCGCGCCACTCACAAGTCGCTGTTCGACGGTACCCTGCAGGGTATCGAGCGTACCGACAAGGTCGCCTTCAGCTTCCAGGGCCACCCTGAAGCCAGCCCCGGCCCGCACGATGTCGCGCCACTGTTCGACCGTTTCATCGAAGCCATGGCCAAGCGCCGCTAAGCCTGCCGACTGACCAAAGGATTCGAGAGTAAGAAAATGCCAAAACGTACAGATATCAAAAGTATCCTCATCCTCGGTGCCGGCCCGATCGTTATCGGCCAGGCCTGCGAGTTCGACTACTCTGGTGCCCAGGCGTGCAAGGCGCTGAAGGAAGAGGGATTCCGCGTCATTCTGGTGAACTCCAACCCGGCCACCATCATGACCGACCCGGCCATGGCCGACGCTACCTATATCGAGCCGATCAAGTGGGCCACCGTGGCCAAGATCATCGAGAAGGAGCGTCCGGATGCGCTGCTGCCCACCATGGGTGGCCAGACCGCGCTGAACTGCGCGCTGGACTTGGAAAAGCACGGTGTGCTGGAGAAGTTCGGAGTGGAGATGATCGGTGCCAATGCCGACACCATCGACAAGGCTGAGGATCGTTCGCGCTTCGACAAGGCGATGAAGAACATCGGCCTGGCCTGTCCGGTATCTGGCATAGCGCACAACATGGACGAAGCCTACGCCGTGCTCGACAAGGTCGGCTTCCCCTGCATCATCCGTCCTTCGTTTACCATGGGTGGCACTGGTGGCGGTATCGCCTACAACCGTGAAGAGTTCGAAGAGATCTGCGCCCGCGGCCTGGATCTGTCACCGACCAGCGAGCTGCTGATCGATGAGTCGCTGATCGGCTGGAAGGAATACGAGATGGAGGTGGTCCGCGACAAGAAGGACAACTGCATCATCGTCTGCTCCATCGAGAACTTCGATCCGATGGGCGTACACACCGGTGATTCGATCACCGTGGCTCCGGCGCAGACCCTAACCGACAAGGAATATCAGATCCTGCGTAACGCCTCGCTGGCGGTTCTGCGTGAGATCGGCGTGGAAACCGGCGGTTCCAACGTGCAGTTCGGCATCTGCCCGAATACCGGTCGCATGGTCGTGATCGAGATGAACCCGCGTGTGTCGCGTTCCTCGGCCTTGGCTTCCAAGGCTACCGGATTCCCGATCGCCAAGATCGCCGCCAAGCTGGCGGTGGGATACACCCTCGATGAGTTGCAGAACGACATCACTGGCGGCCGCACGCCTGCCTCGTTCGAGCCGGCCATCGACTACGTCGTAACCAAGGTGCCGCGTTTTGCCTTCGAGAAATTCCCCAAGGCTGATGCGCGTCTGACCACGCAGATGAAGTCGGTCGGTGAGGTCATGGCCATCGGTCGTACTTTCCAGGAATCCATGCAGAAGGCTCTGCGTGGGCTGGAAGTCGGCGCTACCGGGTTCGATCCGAAGCTAAATTTTGCCGATGTTGAGGCCGAAAGCACCCTCAAGCGCGAGCTGACCGTTCCGGGCGCTGACCGCATTTGGTACGTGGCTGATGCCTTCCGTGCCGGCAAGAGCGTCGACGACGTATTCGCACTGACCAAGATCGATCCTTGGTTCTTGGTACAGATCGAGGACCTGGTCAAGGAAGAGGAGCACGTCAAGACGCTCGGTCTATCCAGTATCGATCGAGATCTGATGTACAAGCTCAAGCGCAAGGGCTTCTCCGACGCGCGTCTGGCCAAGCTGCTGGGTGTCACCGAGAAGAACCTGCGCAGCCATCGCCATAAGCTCAAGGTATTGCCGGTCTACAAGCGCGTCGACACCTGCGCGGCCGAATTCGCCACTGACACTGCTTACATGTATTCGACCTACGAGGAAGAGTGCGAGGCCAATCCGTCGAGCCGCGACAAGATCATGATTCTTGGCGGCGGTCCGAACCGTATCGGTCAGGGCATCGAGTTCGATTACTGCTGCGTGCACGCGGCGCTGGCGATGCGTGAAGACGGTTACGAGACCATCATGGTCAACTGCAACCCGGAAACCGTCTCCACCGACTACGACACTTCCGACCGTTTGTACTTCGAGCCGGTAACTCTGGAGGACGTGCTGGAGATCGTCCGTGTCGAGCAGCCCAAGGGCGTGATCGTGCAGTACGGCGGCCAGACCCCGCTGAAAATCTGCCGCGCCCTGGAAGAAGCCGGCGTGCCGATCATCGGTACCAGCCCGGACGCGATCGACCGCGCCGAAGATCGTGAGCGCTTCCAGCAGATGGTGCAGCGCTTGAACCTGCGTCAGCCGCAGAACGCCACCGCGCGCAGCGAGGAGGAAGCCATCGCGGCGTCCAAGACCATCGGTTATCCGCTGGTGGTGCGTCCGTCCTACGTACTCGGTGGTCGGGCAATGGAAATTGTCTACGAGGAAGAAGAACTCAAGCGCTACATGCGCGAAGCGGTGCAGGTGTCCAACGACAGCCCGGTGCTGCTCGACCACTTCCTCAACTGCGCCATCGAGGTGGATGTGGATGCCGTATGCGACGGCGAGCAGGTGGTGATCGGCGCGATCATGCAGCACATCGAGCAGGCTGGCGTGCACTCCGGTGACTCCGCCTGTTCGCTGCCGGCCTATTCGCTGCCGCAGCACATTCAGGACGAGATCCGCGAACAGGTGCGCAAGATGGCCCTGGAACTCGACGTGGTTGGCCTGATGAACGTGCAGATGGCCGTGCAGGGCGAAGACATCTACGTGCTGGAAGTGAACCCGCGTGCTTCGCGCACCGTGCCGTTCGTTTCCAAGTGCATTGGCGAGTCGCTGGCCAAGGTCGCCGCACGCGTCATGGCCGGCAAGACCCTGGCTGAGATCGGCTTCACCAAGGAGATCATCCCGCCGTTCTTCAGCGTCAAGGAAGCGGTGTTCCCCTTCGCCAAGTTCCCTGGAGTGGACACCATACTTGGCCCGGAAATGAAGTCCACCGGCGAGGTGATGGGTGTCGGCGATAGCTTCGCCGAGGCTTTCGCCAAGGCCCAGCTGGGTGCCAGCGAAATCCTGCCGACTTCCGGTTGCGCGTTCATCAGCGTGCGCGAAGACGACAAACCCTACGTCGAGCAGGTCGCCCGTGATCTGATCGGGCTGGGCTTCGAAGTGGTCGCGACCGCCGGCACGGCGCGCATCATCGAGGCCGCCGGATTGCCGGTGCGTCGCGTGAACAAGGTGACCGAAGGACGGCCGCACGTGGTCGACATGATCAAGAATGACGAGGTTACGCTGATCATCAACACCACCGAAGGACGGCAGTCGATTGCCGATTCGTATTCCATTCGTCGTAATGCCCTGCAGCACAAGATCTGCATCACCACCACCATCGCCGGTGGTCAGGCGATCTGTGAGGCGCTCAAATTCGGTCCCGAGAAGACTGTGCGCCGTTTGCAGGATCTCCATGCAGGAATCAACGCATGACAAAATTCCCCATGACCATCCAGGGCGCTCGCGCCCTGGAAGAAGAACTCAAGCATCTGAAAACTGTGCTGCGCCCGCAGATCACTCAGGCCATCGCCGAGGCGCGTGAGTTGGGCGATCTCAAGGAGAACGCCGAGTACCACGCAGCGCGTGAGCAGCAGGGCATGGTCGAGGCGCGCATTCGTGACATCGAGGGCCGTCTGCAGAACGCTCAGGTAATCGATATCGCCAGTATTCCGCCGACCGGTAAAGTGATCTTCGGTACGACTGTGGATATCGCCAACGTCGAAACCGATGAGCAGGTGACTTATCAGATCGTTGGTGACGACGAGGCTGACATCAAGCAGGGCAAATTGTCGGTGAGTTCGCCGATTGCTCGCGCGCTGATCGGCAAAGAAGAGGGGGACGTGGTAGCGGTCAAGACGCCCAGCGGTCTGATCGAGTATGAGATTGTCGAGGTTCGCCATCTCTGAGCGACGGCGGTCGCCGGCCGCCGTCATCAGTTGGCAGCTGGCTCAGACCTTCTGGGTCGGCGGCCTTTGGCTATTGCACTTCGTCGTGCTGCCTGCGCTGGGCAAGGTAGGGCTGGCACCGTTGCTGGTCGATGACATCGCCAGTGCGCTGCGTCCTTTGCTGGTGGGTTTCGCGGCGTTCTGCGTGGTCCTGCAGGCGATGGTGTTGGTGCAGGTTACCGGGTTGGTGCGTTTCGTTCGCGACCTGCGCGGCCAGTTGTTGCTGACGATCCTGCTGCTTGCCGCCAGCTTCTTCGTCGAGCGCGTTGACGGCTTTGAGTCGGTCTACTGGCCGGTGTTCAGTTACCTCGCGATAGCCTGCTGTGGGCTGATGCTGGTGTTGCAACCGTTGCCGGGACGTGAGGACTGATAATAAGCGGCGGGCCGTGCCCGCCGTGGGTATCAGGCCTGAAAGCGGTGGATGTTGGAAAGTTGCTTGTTGGCCTTTGGGTTCTTGCGGTAGACCAGCGCCATCTTGCCGATGGTTTGTACCAGCTCGCAATTGGCGGTCTTGCAGAGCTCTTCCATCAGTGCGCGCCGATCTTCGCGCTCGGCAATGCGAAACTGAACCTTGATCAGTTCGTGATCGTTCAGTGCGCGTTCAAGTTCGGCCATCACGCCTTCGTTGAGCCCGTTTTCAGCTACGATCAGAACCGGTTTCAGGTGGTGGCCGATGGATTTGTAGTGTTTCTTCTGCTCGTTGGTGAGCGGCATATTTCGACCCTTGCGTCAGAACCCTTGAAAAACGGCGGCTAGTGTAACCCGACAGGTTCCGAGCCGCACAGATGAGGTATCAGCTTGGCACGCTCCAAGACCAGCCCGCGTTGGCTGAAAGAACATTTCGATGATCCCTACGTGAAGATGGCGCAGAGGGACGGCTATCGCTCCCGCGCCAGTTACAAGCTGCTGGAGATTCAAGAGAAGGATCACATTTTGCGGCCTGGCATGACGGTGGTCGATCTTGGTGCTGCGCCCGGCGGTTGGTCGCAGGTCACCAGCCGAGTCATCGGAGACAAGGGGCGGCTTATTGCCTCTGACATTCTGCCGATGGACAGCATCGCCGATGTTACCTTCATTCAGGGCGACTTCACCGAGGATGAGGTGTTCGCACAGATTCTCGAAGCGATTGGCGATCATCCGGTGGACCTTGTGATTTCCGACATGGCCCCCAATATGAGTGGAGTCCGTGCAGCGGATCAGCCGCGGGCAATGTTTCTCTGCGAGCTGGCGTTGGATCTGGCGACGCGTGTGCTGCGTCCCGGCGGCGATTTTCTGATCAAGATCTTTCAGGGCGAGGGCTTCGATGCCTACCTGAAAGAGGTGCGCCAGAATTTCGAGAAGGTGCAAATGCGCAAGCCGCTCTCGTCGCGCGATCGTTCACGGGAGCAGTATCTGCTGGCGCGGGGGTTCAGGGGCGGCGGGACGCGTGAGCGGTGATTGACCATGACCAGTGGGGCGATAGCGGGAGTCTGTTTGGTCCGCTAGGCTGTTTCATATAGGGTTACAGACGAGCTGCCAGTTCTCCAGCGTTGTGTAGTAAGTTAGGCCGAGCAAGCATTCGGCCGTCATGCAGCCCCGTTTGAGGGGGTTTGCTCCAGAGGGTAGTTAATTTGAACGACATGGCTAAGAACCTCATCCTGTGGCTGATCATCGCCGCTGTGCTGGTGACGGTGATGAACAATTTTTCCAGCCCGAGCGAGCCGCAGACGCTCAACTATTCGGACTTCATCGAGCAGGTGAAGGAAGGGCGCGTCGAGCGCGTCACCGTTGATGGATTCGTGATCATTGGTAAGCGTAGTGACGGCGAAACCTTCAAAACTGTTCGTCCGGCGATCCAGGACAACGGCCTGATTGGCGATCTGATCAACAACAACGTGGTCATCGAAGGTAAGCAGCCCGAGCAGCAGAGCATCTGGACTCAGTTGTTGGTGGCTAGTTTTCCGATTCTGGTGATCATCGCCGTATTCATGTTCTTCATGCGGCAAATGCAGGGTGGGGCCGGTGGCAAGGGCGGCCCGATGAGTTTCGGCAAGAGCAAGGCGCGCCTGCTTTCGGAAGATCAGGTCAAGACCACTTTCGCCGACGTCGCGGGCTGCGACGAAGCCAAGGAAGAGGTCAGCGAGCTGGTCGAGTTCCTGCGCGATCCTGGCAAGTTCCAGCGCTTGGGCGGCCGTATCCCGCGAGGCGTTTTGATGGTTGGCCCGCCTGGTACCGGTAAGACGCTGCTGGCCAAGGCCATTGCCGGCGAAGCCAAAGTGCCGTTCTTCACCATTTCTGGTTCGGACTTCGTCGAGATGTTTGTTGGCGTCGGCGCCAGTCGCGTGCGCGACATGTTTGAGCAGGCGAAGAAGCATGCACCCTGCATTATCTTCATTGACGAGATCGATGCGGTGGGGCGTCATCGTGGGGCCGGGCTTGGTGGTGGCCATGACGAGCGCGAGCAGACCCTCAACCAGTTGCTGGTGGAGATGGACGGTTTCGAGATGAACGACGGCATCATCGTCATCGCTGCGACCAACCGTCCCGACGTGTTGGATCCGGCGCTACTGCGTCCGGGGCGTTTCGATCGCCAGGTGGTGGTCGGTCTGCCGGATATTCGCGGTCGTGAGCAGATTCTGAAGGTGCACATGCGCAAGGTTCCGGTAAGCGAGAACGTCGAGCCGGCACTGATTGCGCGCGGAACTCCGGGTTTCTCGGGTGCAGATTTGGCCAATTTGGTCAACGAAGCTTCGCTGTTCGCCGCTCGAGCCAACAAACGGATCGTCGAGATGCGGGAGTTCGAGCTGGCCAAGGACAAAATCATGATGGGCGCAGAGCGCAAATCGATGGTTATGTCTGAGAAGGAGAAGCTTAATACTGCTTACCATGAGGCTGGACATGCCATCGTGGGTCGGGTGGTGCCTGAGCATGATCCGGTCTATAAGGTGTCGATCATTCCGCGTGGCCGTGCATTGGGGGTCACCATGTTCCTTCCCGAGGAGGATCGGTACAGTCTCTCGAAGCGTGCATTGATCAGTCAGATCTGTTCACTGTTCGGTGGGCGTATCGCCGAGGAAATGACGCTCGGTTTCGAAGGTGTCACTACCGGTGCATCCAACGACATCATGCGGGCCACGCAACTGGCGCGGAACATGGTGACCAAGTGGGGGTTATCCGAAAAGCTTGGTCCGCTCATGTACGCGGAGGAAGAGGGTGAAGTATTTCTGGGCCGTAGTGCGGGCAGCCAGCACACCAATGTCTCCGGTGAAACAGCCAAGCTGATCGATCAGGAGGTGCGCAGCATCATTGATCATTGTTATGGCACGGCCAAGCAGATTCTTTCGGACAATCGTGACCGCCTGGACATGATGGCTGAGGCGCTGATGAAATATGAAACCATCGATGCCGAGCAGATCGACGACATCATGGCTGGGCGACCACCGCGAGAGCCGCGCGACTGGCAAGGTGGGTCCGGCGCTTCTGGTACGCCGGTACAGCCTGAAGACGGGCGCCCGGAGGCGCCGATCGGAGGTCCGGCCGGCGAGCACTGAGTTTAAGGCTTCAAGATGATCGAAACCCTGTCTCCAACCCGGCTGTCCTGTGGCAGCCGGGTTCTTGATTTATCCCGTCCTCAAGTGATGGGTATTCTGAATGTCACTCCAGATTCCTTTTCCGACGGTGGTCGCTATGCATTGCGAGATGCAGCATTGCGGCACGCCGAATCAATGCTGGCGGCCGGTGCAGCACTCGTAGATGTTGGCGGAGAGTCCACCCGGCCCGGTGCTAGGACTGTCTCTCCCACTGAGGAGCTGGAGCGCGTCGCTCCGGTGGTGGAGGCGATTGCTCGCGAGTTGGATGTGATCATCTCTGTCGATACGTCTACGCCAGCGGTGATCCGCGAAGTCGCGCGGCTCGGTGCGGGGCTGATTAATGATGTGCGCTCCTTGCGGCGTGACGGCGCTCTGGATGCGGCAGTCGATACTGGGCTGCCGGTCTGTCTGATGCACATGCGTGGTGAGCCGGGAGACATGCAGGATGACCCGCATTACGAGAATGTTACTGACGAGGTTTGCATCTTTCTTGAGCGACGCATGGCGGAATGCGTAGCCGCGGGAATTGCGGCTCAGCGTATCGTGTTGGATCCTGGATTCGGCTTTGCCAAGACCCTCGAACATAACCTCAGCTTGTTCAGGCATCTCGAGCAGCTGCATCGACTCGGCCGCCCGTTACTGGTCGGCGTATCTCGCAAAAGTATGATCGGCAAGGCGTTGGGTCGCGAGGTAGGAGAGCGTTTGTATGGAAGCCTTGCATTGGCGGCGCTTGCGGTTACCAAAGGGGCGCAGATCGTGCGTGTGCACGACGTGGCGGAAACGGTTGATGTAGTTCGTATGATTGCTGCAGTTAACGCAGCAGAATAGGGAAAATTGTTCATGGGTAGAAAGTACTTCGGTACCGACGGAATTCGCGGTCATGTCGGGCAGTTTCCCATCACCCCTGACTTCATGCTCAAGCTCGGATGGGCTGCGGGTATGGCGTTTCGCAAGCAAGGCAAGTGCCGCATTCTGATCGGTAAGGACACGCGTATATCCGGGTACATGTTCGAATCAGCCTTGCAGGCAGGACTGTCGGCGGCGGGCGCTGATGTGCTGTTGTTGGGGCCGATGCCGACGCCGGCGGTTGCTTATCTGACGCGCACGTTCCATGCGGAAGCCGGGATTGTCATCAGTGCGTCGCACAATCCGCATCATGACAACGGCATTAAGTTTTTCTCCGGTCGCGGCACCAAGCTGCCGGACGAAGTCGAACTGATGATTGAAGAGTTGCTAGATGCGCCGATGACGGTCGTCGAGTCTTCCCAGCTGGGTAAGGCGTCTCGAATCAACGATGCGGCGGGGCGCTACATCGAGTTCTGCAAGAGCAGCGTGCCGACCAGTACGGACTTCTCGGGTCTCAAGCTGGTGATCGACTGTGCGCATGGGGCCACATACAAGGTGGCGCCGAGCGTATTCCGTGAGCTCGGTGCGCAGGTTGTCGTAATCGCTGCGCAGCCCGATGGCCTAAACATCAATGCCGATGTCGGCTCAACTCACGTTGGGCAGTTGCAGAAGGCTGTTGTTGATAATGGCGCGGATCTTGGTATCGCGTTCGATGGCGATGGTGATCGGGTGATGATGGTCGATCATACTGGCGCGGTCGTCGATGGCGATGAGCTGCTCTATATCATCGCTACTGATTTACAGGATCGTGCGCGGTTATCAGGTGGTGTTGTTGGAACCTTGATGAGCAACCTAGGGCTGGAGCTGGCGCTCAAGGAGCGTGAAATACCCTTCGTTCGCGCCAAGGTTGGCGATCGCTACGTCATTGCGGAAATGCTTGAGCGCAATTGGCAGTTGGGTGGGGAGAATTCGGGACATATCGTCTGTGCTCAGCACACAACTACAGGTGACGCCATCATCGCGGCGTTGCAGGTGGTACTCGCCTTGCGGCGACGTGGTCAGTCGCTCGCGCAGGAGCGCTTAGCGTGGCACAAATGTCCTCAAGTGCTGATAAACGTGCGTTTCACCGGCGGGGTCGACCCAATAGCTCATCCTGACGTACAGGCCGCCTGTGAGGACGTTACAAAACGTATGGCGGGTCGTGGAAGGGTGCTGTTGCGAAAATCGGGTACGGAGCCCTTGGTGCGGGTGATGGTGGAGGGTGACGACGAAAAGCAGGTCAGGGAGTATGCCGAAGGCCTTGCCAAAGTGGTTGCACAAGTTTGTGCATGATCATGCTTGCCAGGGGGCAACCGGTTGAGTAACATCTGCGCCCACTTTGACCGACGAGGTAAAGCATGCGCCGCAAGATGGTAGCTGGTAACTGGAAAATGAACGGTACCCGCACTAGCGTCGCAGAGCTGATTTCTTCCCTTAAGCGGGAAGAGTTGCCAAGTGGTGTAGATGTTGCGGTTTTCCCTTCATCTTTGCATATCGCACAAGTTGTCGGCGAGCTGGAAGGTTCGGCGATATCGGTAGGTGCTCAGGATTGCGCTGAAGAGTGTGGGTTCGGTGCTTTCACCGGTGAAGAGTCTTCAGCGCAGTTGCTGGATGCCGGTTGTACTTGGGTCTTAGTCGGTCACTCCGAGCGAAGGTTGTTGCTGGGTGAGGGTGACGAGGTTGTTAGCCGGAAATTTTCGGCGGCTCAGGCAAGCGGTTTGAGGCCCATCCTTTGTGTTGGTGAGACGTTCGATGAGCGTCAAGCGGGAAGAACGCTTGAGGTAGTGTCGAGACAGATTAGTTGCGTGCTGGATGTGGTTGGCGTTGCAGCTTTCGAGTTCGCAGTGGTTGCATATGAGCCGGTCTGGGCTATTGGTTCCGGTTTGTCGGCAACTCCTGGTCAGGCTCAGCGTGTTCATGCTGCTATTCGTGGAGTGGTGGCGCGTCGAGATCCAGCTATCGCGGAAGGCCTGCGGATTCTCTATGGTGGAAGCGTGAAGGCAGAAAACGCCGCCGAGCTATTTTCGCAGGTGGATGTTGATGGGGGGCTGATAGGTGGTGCCTCTCTGAATGCGAACGATTTTAGCGCGATCTGTCGCGCTGCGGGGAACTGATCAGATGTTGCAGACTGTTGTGATCGTGGTGCATCTGCTGGTTGCTCTAGGTGTGGTTGTGTTGGTATTGCTGCAGCAGGGTAAGGGTGCGGACGCGGGAGCGTCGTTCGGTTCGGGTGCTTCGGCAACTGTATTCGGTAGTCAAGGTTCTACTACCTTTCTGAGTCGATTCACTGCTATACTTGCCGGCGTTTTTTTTGTGACAAGTCTGGGTTTGGCTTTTTTCGCCAGGCAGCAGTCTGATCATCTTTCGCAGGCAGGGCTGCCGGATCCAGCGGTGCTGGAGGTTCCAGTAAGCAAGCCGGCGGTAGAGGATGTTCCGGTGCTTGAAGAGCGTAACCCGGCGGGTGAAGTTCCTTCGGTTCAGGATAAGCAGTAAGGTTTTTGCCGAGGTGGTGGAATTGGTAGACACGCTACCTTGAGGTGGTAGTGGCCATAGGCTGTAGGGGTTCGAGTCCCCTCCTCGGTACCAAACAAGCAGGCCCGCCTAGTGCGGGCTTTCTTGTTTAATAGGGTTTTTGGTTGACCGGTTGTGGGTGGGATTGTATAATTCGTGCCCAGTTTGACGCGGGGTGGAGCAGTCTGGTAGCTCGTCGGGCTCATAACCCGAAGGTCGTTGGTTCAAATCCAGCCCCCGCAACCAGTGAAGTAAAGGGCCCCTGTATAGGGGCTTTTTATTGGCTTGAGCCAGGTCGCCGGCATCTTTGGGCGATCACAGGGATGGGCGTTTCGCCCATTTTTCGTTTGTACAGCATGCGCGAGGGACTTCGATGTCGAGCAAGCTAGAACAGTTGCAGGCCTTGTTGGCCCCGGTGGTAGAGGCGCTTGGATATCAGTGTTGGGGTATCGAGTTCCTCTCTCAGGGAAGGCACTCGCTACTGCGTGTCTATATCGATCACGCCAACGGGATTCTGATCGATGACTGCGAAAAGGTGAGCCGTCAGCTCAGTGGTGTTCTCGATGTCGAGGATCCCATCAGTGTCGATTACACCCTCGAAGTTTCTTCCCCCGGTATGGATCGGCCGTTGTTCAAGCTTGAGCAATATGCTGCTCATGTGGGCGAACAGGTAAAAATAAAGCTGCGCTCGCCCTTCGAGGGCCGGCGCAATTTCCAGGGTCTTCTCCGCGGGGTGGAGGAGCAGGATGTGGTGATACTCGTTGACGATCATGAGTATCTCTTGCCTGTCGACATGATCGATAAGGCCAACATAGTTCCCCGTTTTGACTGAATGCGGATCCCGCGGACCCCAATGGATTGCGAAAGGCGAGGCGTACGATGAGCAAAGAAGTACTGCTAGTTGTGGAGTCGGTGTCCAACGAAAAGGGCGTGCCGGCTGGTGTTATTTTTGAGGCGTTGGAGTTGGCTCTGGCCACTGCAACCAAAAAGCGTTACGAAGACGAAGTAGATCTGCGAGTGGAGATCAATCGCCACAACGGCAGCTATGAAACGTTTCGTCGCTGGACCGTGGTGGATGACGAGCACTTTGAAGATCCCGCCCACCAGTTGGCCCTCGATCAGGCTCAAGAGCGCAAGCCGGACGCGAAAATCGGTGATGTGTTCGAGGAGAAAATCGAGTCCATCGAGTTCGGTCGAATCGCTGCACAAACTGCCAAGCAGGTGATCGTGCAGAAAGTGCGCGAGGCAGAGCGTGCCCAGGTGGTCGAGGCTTATCGCGATCGTGTTGGTGAGATCATTTCCGGCACCGTCAAGAAGGTCACTCGCGACAGCGTGATCGTCGATCTGGGCAACAATGCTGAGGCCCTGCTGGCACGCGAAGACATCATCGCGCGCGAAACTTTTCGTGTCGGTGCCCGTGTACGGGCATTGCTGAAAGAAATTCGTACCGAGAACCGCGGGCCGCAGTTGATCCTGTCGCGCACCGCGCCTCAGATGTTGATCGAACTGTTCCGTATCGAAGTGCCGGAGATTGCAGAAGGCCTGATCGAGGTGATGGGGGCTTCGCGGGACCCGGGTTCGCGCGCCAAGATCGCCGTGCGTTCGAAGGACAAACGTATCGATCCGCAGGGAGCCTGCATCGGTATGCGTGGCTCGCGCGTCCAGGCGGTTTCCGGCGAAATCGGTGGCGAGCGTGTGGATATCGTGCTTTGGGATGAGAATCCGGCACAGTTCGTCATCAATGCCATGGCGCCCGCAGAGGTTGCGGCGATCATCGTCGATGAAGATGCCCATGCCATGGATATCGCCGTAGCTGAGGACAATCTGGCCCAGGCCATCGGTCGTGGCGGTCAGAACGTGCGTCTTGCCAGTCAGCTGACCGGTTGGACGTTGAACGTGATGACCGAGGCCGATATTCAGGCCAAGCAGCAGGAAGAAACGGGCGACATTTTGCGTAGTTTCATCGAAGAGCTGGATGTCGATGAAGAGCTGGCCCAAGTGCTGGTCGAAGAGGGCTTTACCTCTCTCGAAGAGATCGCCTACGTCCCGATGGAGGAAATGCTCGGCATCGAAGGTTTTGATGAGGACATCGTCAACGAACTGCGTACACGTGCCAAAGATCGCCTGCTGACCAAGGCCATCGCCACAGAAGAGAAACTGGCGGACGCACAGCCAGCCGAGGATTTGCTCGCGTTGGAAGGCATGGACAAGGAACTGGCGGTCGAGTTGGCCGTGCGGGGTGTCATTACCCGTGAAGACCTGGCCGAGCAGTCGATCGACGACCTGCTCGACATAGACGGCATCGATGAAGAACGTGCCGGCAAGCTGATCATGGCCGCCCGAGCCCACTGGTTCGAGTAAGTAATTAGCGGCCTGAGGAGAGAGATGCATGACGCAAGTCACGGTGAAAGAACTGGCCCAAGTGGTCGACACACCGGTTGAGCGACTGCTGCAGCAGATGCGTGAGGCAGGGCTGTCGCACACCAGCGCCGAGCAAGTAGTGACCGATAACGAAAAACAGGCCCTGCTGGCTCATCTTAAGAGCAGTCACGGCGCCAAGGTGGACGAGCCGCGCAAGATCACCTTGCAGCGCAAGACCACGACGAAACTGAAGGTCGGTGGCAGCAAGACCATCAGCGTCGAAGTGCGCAAGAAGAAGACCTTCGTCAAGCGCAGCCCGGACGAGATCGAGGCAGAGAAGCAGCGCGAGCTGGAAGAGCAGCGCGCGGCTGAAGAAGCGGCGCGCCTGAAGGCCGAAGAAGAGGCGCGGATTCGCGCTGAGGAAGAGGCCCGACGCCAGACTCAGCAGCAAGCTGAGGCGGCAGCCGCCGAGCCCCGCGTTGCCGAGGTGGCTTCCGAGCCTGCGACAGCCGAGCTGTTGGTTGCCGCCGCGCCGGTTGAAGAGCGCAAGAAAGAGGAACCGCGCCGCACCGAGAAGCCGCGCAGTGACGAGGACGAGCGACGTGATCGCAAGCATGCGCAGCATCGCCCTTCGCTGAAGGCCAAAGCGCCGCTGACGCGAACCGTGCGCACCGGCGAAGACGATGCCGACGGTTTCCGCCGCGGTGGTCGTGGCAAGTCCAAGCTCAAGAAACGTAACCAGCACGGCTTCCAGAGCCCGACCGGTCCTGTTGTGCGCGAAGTATCGATCGGTGAAACCATCACCGTGGCAGAACTGGCCCAGCAGATGTCGGTAAAGGCCGCTGAAGTCATCAAGTTCATGTTCAAGATGGGTTCGCCGGTCACCATCAACCAGGTGCTCGATCGCGAAACTGCGCAGCTGGTTGCCGAAGAGCTCGGCCATAAGGTCAAGCTAGTCAGCGACAATGCTCTGGAAGAGCAACTGGCCGAACTGCTGAAGTTCGAAGGTGAATCAGCGACACGCGCGCCGGTGGTGACCGTCATGGGTCACGTCGACCATGGCAAGACTTCGCTGCTCGACTACATTCGCCGCGCTAAAGTTGCGGTGGGCGAAGCCGGTGGCATTACTCAGCATATCGGTGCCTACCACGTTGAAACCGAACGCGGCATGGTCACGTTCCTCGATACCCCCGGTCACGCGGCGTTTACCGCCATGCGCGCGCGGGGTGCCAAGGCTACCGATATCGTGATTCTCGTCGTGGCTGCTGATGATGGCGTGATGCCTCAGACCCAGGAAGCCGTGCAGCATGCGAAAGCGGCGGGCGTACCGATCGTGGTCGCGATCAACAAGATCGACAAGCCGGATGCCAACCCGGACAACATCAAGAACGGTCTGGCCGCGCTCGATGTGATTCCTGAGGAGTGGGGCGGCGATACGCCGTTCATCCCGGTTTCCGCCAAGATGGGTACCGGTGTCGACGAATTGCTCGAGGCGGTACTGCTGCAGGCCGAGATCCTCGAGCTCAAGGCTACGCCGTCGGCGCCTGGCCGGGGTGTGGTAGTCGAATCGCGGCTGGACAAGGGCCGTGGCCCGGTGGCCACCGTACTGGTTCAGGACGGCACCCTTCGCCAGGGTGATATGGTTCTGTGCGGCGTTAACTTCGGTCGCGTGCGGGCCATGCTTGATGAGAATGGCAAGCCTGTGAAGGAGGCTGGTCCGTCGATTCCGGTCGAAATTCTCGGCCTGGACGGTACCCCGGAAGCCGGCGACGACCTGACCGTGGTCGCTGACGAGAAGAAGGCTCGCGAGGTTGCGCTATTCCGCCAAGGCAAGTTCCGCGAAGTAAAACTGGCTCGCGCGCATGCCGGCAAGCTGGAAAATATCTTCGAGACCATGGGCCAGGACGAGAAGAAGACGCTCAATATCGTTCTCAAGGCCGACGTGCGTGGCTCGCTCGAGGCGCTTCAGGGCTCGCTCAACGGTTTGGGCAACGATGAAGTACAGGTTCGTGTGGTCGGTGGCGGCGTTGGTGGTATCACCGAGTCCGATGCCAACCTGGCGCTGGCGTCCAACGCCGTGCTGTTCGGCTTCAACGTGCGTGCCGATGCCGGTGCCCGCAAGATCGTCGAAGCCGAAGGTCTGGATATGCGCTACTACAACGTCATTTACGACATCATCGAGGACGTCAAGAAGGCGCTCACCGGTATGCTCGGCAGCGACGTGCGCGAGAACATCCTCGGTATCGCCGAGGTCCGCGATGTGTTCCGTTCGCCCAAGTTTGGTGCGGTCGCCGGCTGCATGGTCACCGAGGGGATGGTGCATCGCAACCGCCCGATCCGCGTTCTACGCGACGACGTGGTCATCTTCGAAGGCGAGCTGGAGTCGCTGCGGCGCTTCAAGGACGACGTTTCCGAAGTTCGCGCTGGCATGGAATGTGGTATCGGCGTGAAGAGCTACAACGACGTCAAAGTTGGCGACAAGATCGAAGTGTTCGAGAAGGTCGAGGTAGCGCGTTCGCTGTAAGGCGAAGCCGGCTACAGACGGCAGGTTCTGGTAGTGCGTGGCTGCGCTGCCAGGACTTGCCGTTTGCATTTATGTGTTCCTGTTTCTCAGCGCTGCAAGCGAGTTGCCTGCAGCCTGTTGCGAGTTTCGATATGACCAAAGAATTCAGTCGTACCCAGCGTATCGGCGACCAGATGCAACGCGAACTGGCGCAGCTGATCCAGCGTGAGATCAAGGATCCGCGCCTGGGGCTGGTGACCATTACCGGCGTGGACGTCAGCCGCGACCTGTCACACGCGAAGATCTTCATCACGGTGATGGGTAAGGATGACGATGCGCAAGCCGTTACCCATAGCCTGCGCATTCTCAATGATGCTGCCGGGTTCCTGCGCATGCAGCTGGGTAAGGTGATGAAGCTGCGTACCGTGCCGCAGCTACATTTCAACTACGATGCCAGCGTCCGGCGAGGGGTCGAACTGGCCTCGCTGATCGAGCGGGCGGTTGCGGAAGATCGCAGGCATAACGACGAGCGCGGAGAGTAATCGGTGGCACAGGTCAAACGTGTTCGTCGCGACGTCAGCGGCATCATCCTGCTGGACAAGCCTCGCGGGTTCACCTCCAACGCCGCGCTGCAGAAGGTCCGATGGTTGCTCAATGCGGAGAAGGCAGGGCATACCGGTAGCTTGGATCCGCTGGCGACAGGCGTGCTGCCGCTGTGCTTCGGTGAGGCGACGAAGTTCTCCCAGTACCTGCTCGACGCCGACAAGGGCTATGAGACGGTAATGCAGCTGGGCGTGACGACTACCACTGCCGATGCTGAGGGGGAAGTGCTCGAGCGCAAGCCCGTCGCTGTCACGCGCGAGCAGCTCGAGGCGCTGTTGCCGCGTTTTCGCGGCGACATCCAGCAGATTCCTCCGATGTACTCCGCGCTCAAACGTGACGGGCAGCCGCTCTACAAGCTCGCGCGTGCAGGCGAGGTAGTGGAGCGCGAGCCGCGTTCTGTTAATATTGCGCGCCTGGAGTTACTCGCGCTTGATGGCGACAAGGCGCGGCTGGCGGTAGCCTGCAGCAAGGGCACCTACATTCGCACATTGGTCGAGGATCTTGGCCGGTTGCTCGGCTGTGGTGCACACGTTGCGGAGCTGCGTCGTACCCAAGCCGGACCGTTCAGCCTGGCTCAGACGGTGACGCTTGAGACACTGGAGCAGGCGCATGCCGAAGGCGGTGCCGAGGCACTGGACGTCTTTCTCAAGCCGGTGGACAGCGGGCTTGAGCATTGGCCTCTACTGCAGTTTTCCGAGCATAGTGCGTATTACTGGCTACATGGGCAACCGGTGCGTGCGCCGGATGCTCCGAAGTACGGCATGGTCCGAGTTCAGGATCATGCGGGTCGCTTCATCGGTATCGGTGAGGTGAGCGAAGACGGGCGCATTGCGCCGCGTCGACTGATTCGGTCGGAATGACCGGTACGCATCATGCTTGGCGTGGTGCGTCAGAGGGTGGCTGTCAGCAGGCACGGTCATGCCTCTTTATTAAACACGGGACTCGCTCCCGGCCTGTTCACTCAAGGAGCCCATCATGGCACTGAGCGTTGAAGAAAAAGCCCAGATCGTTAACGAGTACAAGCAAGCTGAAGGCGATACCGGTTCTCCGGAAGTGCAGGTTGCCCTGCTGACCGCCAACATCAACAAGCTGCAAGGTCACTTCAAGGCCAACGGTAAGGACCACCACTCCCGTCGTGGTCTGATCCGCATGGTCAACCAGCGTCGTAAGCTGCTGGATTACCTGAAGGGTAAGGACACTACTCGTTACAGCGCCCTCATCGGCCGTCTGGGTCTGCGTCGCTAAGCGTCGCACGCCGGAAGCAAGAAGCTGGAAGCTTGAAGTTGAAAGTTGGGGTTCCCCGCTTCCAGCTTCGGGCTTCCAGCTTTTAGCTTTCTAGAAGGAGCAGAAAGGGTCCGACTCCCACTGCTTCACCGATTTCCCCCAAAGGCAACAAAGAGAAGGAAAACACCGTGAACCCGGTAACCAAGAAATTTCAATTCGGTCAGTCGACCGTAACTCTCGAGACGGGCCGCATCGCCCGCCAGGCTTCCGGCGCCGTGCTGGTCACCGTCGACGACGACGTCACCGTTCTGGTGACCGTGGTAGGGGCCAAGACCGCCGACCCGAGCAAGGGCTTCTTCCCGCTGTCGGTGCACTATCAGGAAAAGACCTACGCGGCCGGCAAGATCCCCGGTGGTTTCTTCAAGCGTGAAGGCCGTCCTTCCGAGAAGGAAACCCTGACCTCGCGTCTGATCGATCGCCCGATCCGTCCGTTGTTCCCCGAAGGTTTCATGAATGAAGTGCAGGTAGTCTGCACCGTCGTATCCACCAGCAAGAAGACCGATCCGGACATCGCATCGATGATCGGTACTTCTGCGGCGCTGGCCATCTCCGGCATTCCCTTCGATGGCCCGATCGGCGCGGCACGCGTGGCTTTCCATGAAAGCACCGGCTATCTGCTCAACCCGAACTACGAGCAGCTCAAGGCTTCCAGCCTGGACATGGTTGTCGCAGGTACCGAAGAAGCCGTGTTGATGGTCGAATCCGAAGCGCAGGAGCTGACCGAGGATCAGATGCTCGGTGCGGTGCTGTTTGCTCATCAGGAGTTCCAGGCCGTGATTCAAGCCGTCAAGGAGTTCGCCGCAGAGGCTGGCAAGCCGGCCTGGGAGTGGAGCGCACCGGTGGAAAATACCGGCCTGCTGTCCGCCATCAAGGGCGAGTTCGGTGAAGCCATTTCTCAGGCGTACACCATTACCATCAAGCAGCAGCGTTATGCCCGTCTGGACGAGCTGCGCGAGCAGGTGGTCGCCCGGTTCGCCGGTGAAGGTGAAGGCCAGCCGTCGGTCTCCGAGGTGAAGGACGCGTTCGGTCTGCTCGAGTACCGCACCGTGCGCGAAAACATCGTCAACGGCAAACCGCGTATCGACGGTCGCGACACTCGCACCGTGCGCCCGTTGAAGATCGAAGTCGGCGTGCTGCCGAAGACTCACGGTTCGGCGCTGTTCACCCGCGGCGAGACCCAGGCGCTGGTGGTTGCTACCCTCGGTACCGCGCGCGACGCCCAGCTGCTCGATACCCTGGAAGGCGAGAAGAAAGATGCCTTCATGCTGCATTACAACTTCCCGCCGTTCTCGGTTGGTGAGTGTGGTCGCATGGGTGGCGCCGGTCGTCGCGAGATCGGTCATGGTCGTCTGGCCCGTCGTGGCGTCGCTGCCATGCTGCCGCGCGATGACGAGTTCCCCTACACCATCCGCGTGGTGTCGGAGATCACCGAATCCAACGGCTCCAGCTCCATGGCTTCGGTCTGCGGTGCTTCGCTGGCACTGATGGATGCCGGGGTACCGATGAAGGCGCCGGTTGCCGGTATCGCCATGGGTCTGGTCAAGGAAGGCGACAAGTTTGCCGTGCTGACCGATATCCTGGGCGACGAAGATCACCTGGGCGACATGGACTTCAAGGTTGCCGGTACCGCCAAGGGTGTGACGGCGCTGCAGATGGACATCAAGATCCAGGGCATCACCGAGGAAATCATGGAGATCGCCCTGGGCCAGGCCCTGGAAGCGCGCCTGAATATCCTCGGCCAGATGAATCAGGTTATCGCTCAGTCGCGTAGCGAGCTGTCGACCAACGCGCCGACCATGCTGGCGATGAAGATCGACCAGGACAAGATCCGCGATGTGATCGGCAAGGGCGGCGCTACCATCCGTGCCATCTGCGAAGAGACCAAGGCTTCGATCGACATCGAAGACGATGGCTCGATCAAGATCTTCGGCGAGACTCGTGAGGCGGCCGAGGCGGCCAAGCAGCGCGTGCTGGGCATCACTGCCGAAGCCGAGATCGGCAAGATTTACGTCGGCAAGGTGGAGCGCATCGTCGACTTCGGTGCCTTCGTCAACATCCTGCCGGGCAAGGACGGTCTGGTGCACATCTCGCAAATCAGCGATCAGCGCATCGAGAAAGTCACCGATGTGCTTAAGGAAGGCCAGGAAGTGAAGGTTCTGGTGCTGGACGTGGACAACCGTGGCCGCATCAAGCTGTCGATCAAGGACGTTGCCGCTGCGGAAGCGTCGGGCGTTTAAGCGAACAGCTTCGACGATCGCAGAAAGGGCCCTTCGGGGCCTTTTTTGTTGCCTGGCAAAAGAGGGTTGCGCGTCACCGTACGTGGAGCGGTCCGAGCGGTCCGAGCAGTTCGAGCGAGTTGATAGATTGCAAGATGCACGTGCCTTCGCGGGTGAACATGCATAGTGCACGTAGGTGTAATTACAGGTATGCGTGTAAGTTATTGAATATAAATGGAATTATTATTTTTCGCGGTTTGGCACGCCGCTTGCGCTTATCACTCCTGAATCCGGGCTCGGAGTAATGCCTGGACACCACGAGAAACAGGAGTGACATCATGAAAAAGATTCAGAACTCTCTTACTGCTGCCGCCGTTACCGCCGCCCTCAGCCTGCCATTGGCCAGCGTAGCACTGGCAGACAACACGCCTGCTATCGAGAAAACCGAAGCCGTCATGCTCGCTACCAATGAGAATGTCGAGCAAGCCAAGGACGCTGTCTCCGATACCTGGATTACCACCAAAGTGAAATCCACGCTGTTGGCTGAAGATGCAACGCCGGGCATGGAAATCGAAGTGGAAACCAAGGATGGTGTCGTTTCGCTCTCGGGTACCGTAGCCACCGAAGCGGAGAAGGAGGCAGCAATCGCCAAGGCCAAGGGCATCAAGGGCGTGCGCGAAGTATCTGCCGATGGCTTGAAGGCCGTCGAGTAACACGCGGCTACCGGAACGCTCCGGTAGGCCTAAACCCCACCTCGCGTGGGGTTTTTTATGCCCTCATGCCTCAGTTTCCGCGCCTGCTGTCGATGCCGCGCAGGCGATTACCCTCGAAGCGCAGGTAGTAGTACATGCCGTGGTTCGGTCCGTATATCCATTCCTCCACCACTACTTCCTGACGGAAACCGTAATCGTCGACTATTTCCTTGTAGCCGATCACCGTGCTGCTGGCGGGGGCACCGCATTTTTCACGGACCTGCGCGGTGCTGGCGTCCAGGCTGACCAGGCGGCTATTGCAGCGGAAGGTCGACGATGCCCAGGTGAGATTGCTGCACAGCAGCAGGGCGAGGAAGGAGAAATATGCGAGAGATCGGTAGGGCATGACGTCTCCTGTTACTGGCCTATCTCGCCCGTTGCGTTTCAATCCGTATTAAACGGTTGCCTTCGAAGGTGAGAATGCTGAGCGTGCCGTTATTCGGTCCGTAAATCCACTCTTCGACAATGAACTCCTGGCGTCCATTGGCGCTAAGGCCATAGCCAACCAGGTCGCGCTGAACGGGCGGGCCGCACTTGCGTTCGACCGCGAAGGCGCGGTCGCCAGTGCTGACCAGTTGGCTGCCACAGCGCAACGTATCGGCGTGAGCCCAGAGCGGTGCGCCTGACAGCAGCAGGCCAAGCAGAATCGCGCGTCCAGGCATGCCTATTCGCTTCCCAGGTGCAGGACGGTAACGACGCGACCGTCATCCTGTGGTTCCGCAATGCCGGTATCGAGCAGGAACACGCGCTCGGCATTCAGACCGTGATCCACGAGGTACCCCTTGATCGCCGCTGCGCGATCGCGGCTGAGGCTGCGCAGCAGGGCGGTGCTTTCGGCCCAGGACGCCAGAACCGCTTCACGCATGCGTTCGGCTCGCTGTTTCTTCTTCAATTCCTTCCACTGTGCGGGTGGTTGTTGCTGCAGGCGACTGCGGTAGATACCTTCGAGCAGGACGCTCTTGTCGTCCTCATCCACCTGAATCAGGCTGGCGTCGGCCGGCACCTTATCGCCGCGCCGTTGCAAGATGCGGTACTGGCTCTCCTGATACTCACGTTGCAACCGCTGCTCCGCGAGCAGCGGACCATCGCTGCTGGTGGCGCTCATACCCTCAACTTCCAGGCGCAGCGTAGGGCGTTGCTGCAGGGCCCGGGCGAGTGTATCGAGCGCCTTGCGCGCCTCACTGTCGAGCTCGCTGCTGCCCGCAGCGAAGGCGATCTGGCTGAGATCTTGATCGCCATCGACCAGGCCGGCGATGAACTTGAACGGTGCCTGTGCGGCGCGCAGCACCAGATTGCGCAGGGTCTGCCAGACAATCGGCATGACGCTGAACTGTGGATCATTGAGGTTACCGGTGACCGGCAGCTCAATGGAAATCGTGCCTTTGGTGTCCTTCAGCAGCGCCACCGCCAGGCGAATCGGTAGATCCACAGCGTTCGGGCTGTCGACCTTTTCGCCGAGCTGCAACTGTTCGAGCACCACCTTGTTCTCAGCGTTGAGCTGTCCTTGCTGGATGCGGTAATGCAGGTCGAGGTTGAGGCGGCCCTTGCGAATACGGTAACCGGCGAACTTGCTGGAATAGGGTGTCAGCGTGGTCAATTCGACTTGCTTGAAGCTGGTGGCGATGTCCAGACGCTGCAGTGGATCGAATGGCGTCAGTTGGCCCTTGATGCTGACGGGCGCGTAGCGATCCACCTTGCCCTTGATGTTGACCGCCGCCGGCGTCTGCCGCTGATTGTCAAGCGTGCCGACCCGTCCGTTGAGCTCCTGGATCGCCGTGGCGAAGGGCGGGCGCAAGCTGAGGTCGGCGAAGTTGGCCGACCCGTCGGCGATGGTGATTTCGCCGATGTGTAGCGCCAGCGGGGGGCCTGCTGGCGCGGTGTCGGCTTTCTGCTCTGCGTTCGCAGCCTCGGGTTGCTGGATCAGCAGATCGTTGAGGTTGGTGGTCAGGTCCGGATTGATGATGAAGCGGGCATACGGCTGATTGAGCTGCACCTTGGCGATGCTCAGACTTTGTGGATGGCGGTAATCGATGCCGTCCAGATGCAGGCGCTCCCATTTGGCAAGGTCGCGATTGCCAATGGTGTCGAGCGTGTGCAGCTGGGTGATATCGGCCTCGCCGGTGATCGAGAAGGCCAGCGGCGTGCTGCTTTGCAGTTCGGCGGCAAGCCGGCTGTCGAGCAGCCCGCTTCGCAGCTCGAGATGCATGAATGGGCTGAGATAGGCCTGGGCGATGCGCAGGTCGATATCGCGGGTGGTGATCGCCAGCGTGCCGCTGGCTGGGCTCAGCTGCAGCTGCCCTTCGGCCTGCAGCGCGCCCTGAGGGCCGATCCCGGTTTGTGCGGCGAGCTGGAAGGGCGAAGTGCCGAGGCTGTCGAAGTCGCGCACATCGACATTGAGCGGGCCGACGTCTAAAGCGACATCCTGCTCGGGAACCCGGTCGGCGAGGTGGATGCGGTAGTCACGCAGCTGCGCGTCGCGCAACAGCACCTGCCAGGGCCGTTTGGTCTCAGGCGCGGCGTCTGCCTCGGACGGCGGCTGCGGTGCCGGAGCCGGCGAAGCCGCGAAGAGTGTCTGCCAGTCGAGCGTACCGTCGGCCTCGCGGGCGGCCCAGGTTTCCAGGTTGCTGCTGCGCAGGGTGCCGATGGTAACGCGCTGCTCGGCCAGATCCAGCGAGGTGTTGCCGACCTCCAGCCGCTCCAGACGGATCAGAGCCTTGTCGTCGGGACCGTCGATTGCCAGTGGGGCCAGCGTGAGCGCCCCATCTTCCAGGTTGAGCACGGTTCCTTCGCTCAGATCCAGGCGGTAGGCGGTGCTCAGGTCCAGACGGCCCTCCTGCAATCGTAGCGGGACCACGTCGTGCACGTAGGGCCAGATGTCCTTGAGTGGCAGGCCGTCGACCTGCAATTGCCCGCTGGAGGCTATCGGCGCGAGGCTGAACTGGCCCTGCCAGGCGATGCGGCCGCCGCTCGCTCCGTTGGCAACGAGACTGGCGTCGGCGCTGCCGTCGGAACGGGTCGCCAGGTTGTGCAGCTCGACGTTCAGCGCATCGTAGCGCAGGTTGATCGGTTCGCTCGGGCGCAGGTCCTGAAAGGCGACATCGCCGTCGGCCAGCAGTAGGCGGTCGATACGCAGGGGGAAGACCTCGCTGTCGTCCTTTGCTTCTGGTTCCGGGGTTTGCGGCAGCTTGAACAGGCGGGACAGATTGAGCGCGCCGTCCCGGTCGAACAGCACCTGCACCGATGGGCGGTTGAGCTCGACGTCGGCAAGGTGCAGCGTGCGCCGCCACAGGCTGTCCCAGGACAGGTTGATATAGAGTCGTTCAAATGCCACCTGCCTGGCTTCGGGTGCGCCAATGTGCAGGTTGAATGCGCTCAGCTCGAGGCTGAACGGATTCAGCTCGATACGCTCCAGCGTGGCCGGCGTAGTGGCATAGCGTGCTAGCTGCTGGTTGGCGATGCGTTGGGCAACGCCAGGAAGAATGAGAAAGCCGAGCAGGCAGTAGCAGACCAGAACGCTCACTGCTCCGATGAGCGCACGCTTCATTCCGTTGGGCATGTCCGGGGGGATTCCTGGCAGTTGGTTGCCTTGGAGTATGGCACGACCTGCAGGTTCCTCTTGCGATACAGCTCAGTAAACCGGTTGCAAGGCTCTAGCTCGGTGGCAGCCCCATGCGTCGACGGGCGCGATGCACGGAGCCGTTGCGCACTGCCCAGCGCAGCAGCGGCGCGCTGGCGTTGACGCCCGCCTGGATTGCCTGACGTCGGGATTGGCCGAAGTCGAGGCCGTACAGCGCCCCGGCCCATTGAGGCAGCAGCTCAATCCCCGCCTGCATCATCAGGGCGCCAAACGGCCTCGCCAGGTGGCTTGGCGATGGCGCGGCCCGCAGGATGTCGAGGAGTTCGCGACAGCGTTCGTCGCATTGCAGGGCAGGGCGGATGCTGGCGAAATAGGCAGCGACTTCGGCGCGCGAGCGCGGCACTTGTCGCGCACCGAGGTGTTCGGCGATCAAGGCAACCTCGGCGTAATAGCGATCCTGTCGGTCAGCCGGTAATGCCGGGTCGCGATAACGCAGATAGGCGCTGAGGAAACTGCTCACCTCGGCCACGTGCACCCAGGTCAGCAGCTCCGGGTCGGATGCCGCGTAAGGCGTGCCGTCGGCAGTCTGCCCTCGCACCTGAATATGGACCTTCCTGACCCGCGCCAGCAGACGTTCGGCATCGGCGCGGCTGCCGTAGGTGGTTGCCGCGATGAACTGGCCGGTGCGCCGTAATCGACCCAGCAGATCGCTGCGAAAATTGGAGTGATCCCACACGCCAGCCAGTGCCAGCGGATGCAGCGCCTGCAGCAGCGCGCTGATGCCTCCGGCGAGCATGCATGTGAAGTCGCTATGGACCTGCCAGCAGGCCGAGTCGGGGCCGAACAGGCCGGGCTCTCCGGGTGGGTTCTCGTAGTCGATGCCGCCGAGCGCCAGGCCGGTGAGGCCGAGCACCTGGGATTCTATATGGCGGCGAATGAAGTCCATGCGAAGGAGGCGGCTGAGTGGAAGGGCGTGCAGACCGTAACGGTCTGCACGAGGAAGGCTTCCATCCGCCGCTGCGCGCCGGATGAAGAGGGCGTTAGCCGCGGTGCCGGCCGCGGAAGAAGTCGATCAGGCCTTGGGTCGACGCGTCTTCGGCCGGCGGGCTGTCATAGCCGGTCAGGCGACCGTAGACGCCTTTGCCGAGATCCTTGCCCAGCTCTACCCCCCACTGGTCGAAGGAGTTGATGCCCCAGATGACGCCCTGTACGAACACCTTGTGCTCATAGAGTGCGATCAGCGCACCCAGGCGTCCTGGGCTGATGCTTTCCAGCACCAGCGTATTACTTGGGCGATTGCCGGGGATCACCTTGTGCGGTGCCAGGCGCTGTACTTCTGCCTCCGGGAGGCCCTTGGCGCGCAATTCGGCCTCGGCCTCGGCGCGTGTCTTGCCGAGCATCAGCGCCTGGCTTTGCGACAGGCAGTTGGCGTACAGCCACTCCTGGTGATCGGCGACCGGGTTATGGCTGACCACCGGCACGATAAAGTCGGCGGGAATCAGCGGGGTGCCCTGGTGCAGCAGCTGGTGGTAGGCGTGCTGGCCATTGCAGCCGACACCGCCCCAGATCACCGGTCCGGTGGTACAGGAGACAGGTGTGCCGTCCTGGCGCACGCTCTTGCCGTTGGACTCCATATCCATCTGCTGCAGGTGTTTGACGAAGTTGCGCAGGTAGTGATCGTAGGGCAGGAACGCGTAGCTCTGCGCACCCCAGAAGTTGTGGTACCAGATGCCGAGCATCGCCAGCAGGACCGGCATATTGCTTTCGAATGGCTCGTGGAGGAAGTGCTGGTCCATGCTGTAGGCGCCGGAAAGCAGATCCTTGAAGTTGTGCATGCCGATGGCCAGGGCAATGGGCAAGCCGATCGCCGACCAGAGCGAGTAGCGACCGCCGACCCAGTCCCACATCGGGAAGATGTTTTTCTCGCGGATACCGAAATCGATCGCTGCCTGCTTGTTGCTGGTCACGGCGATGAAGTGGCGGTAGAGCTTTTCCTCGGTGCCGCCACGGGCCAGGTACCAAGTCCGCGCGGCCTGAGCGTTCTTCAGCGTTTCCAGGGTGCCGAACGACTTGCTGGACACGATGAACAGCGTGGTTTCGGCATTGAGGTTGGCGGTTACCTCACGGAATTCGCTGCCATCGATATTGGCCAGGTAATGGCAGCGCACGCCGGATTGCTGGGTGAAGGGCAGCAGCGCTTCGGATACCAGCTGCGGGCCGAGGAAGGAGCCACCGATGCCGATGTTTACCACGTCGGTGATCGGCTTGTCGTTGTAGCCGCGCCACAGGTGGTTGTGAATGCGTCCGACGATGTCGGTCATCTGCGCCAGCGCGGTGTGCACTTCGCGCATGAGATTTACGCCATTGACGACCAGGTTGTCGCCCATTGGCCGGCGCAGTGCTGTGTGCAATGCCGGGCGATTCTCCGAGGCATTCACCGGTTCGCCGTTGAACATGGCGTGGGCGGCTTGCTCGACGCCCGCCTCGCGCGCCAGGTTGACCAGCAGCGTACGGGTTTCGGGAGTGATGAGATTTTTCGAGTAGTCGAGAAACAGGCCGCAGCAGGAAACCGACAGTTCTTCGAAGCGCGCCGGGTCGGCAGCGAAGGCCTCACGCATGTTGAAGTGCTGCATGGCCAGGCGATGTTCTTCCAGGACATTCCAGGATGACAGCGTGGTGACATCGAGCGGGTGCTGGTAATAGCTCATGGTGATGCGGCTTCCTTTGCGTTGACGGGCCATGAAGACGTTGCGGCTCCGGGCGCAGGGATCATGCGCCACGCGCTGCATGGGCTTCAACAGCCGTTTGATGGTGCTGGCACAGCGACATTCGTTGCGCGTGCGGGCGCTATGGCCGGCGGCGGTATCGACCTGGCCGGCCGCGCTGCTCCCGTGCCGTTAGCGACTGCTCTGACCTGCGAAACGGCTGCGGTGTTCCGTTCGCCCCGCGGCGCCCGACCATGAAAAAGCCCGAAGCGTGGTGTGCGCTTCGGGCTGGAGGTATGCGGTGCTGTCGGTGCCTTCAGGCGACCTGGACCGGAATCGCGTTGCTGGTATGGCTGAGATCGCCATCGGCGCCCATGTACAGGACGTGGGGCTTGAAGTTGGCCAGCTCGGCCTCGCTGTAGTGCGCATAGGTGCAGATGATCAGGCGATGGCCAACCCCTGCCTTGTGCGCAGCGGCGCCGTTGACGGAAATGATCTTCGAGCCTTCCTCGCCACGAATGGCATAGGTGGTGAAGCGCTCGCCGTTGTCGACGTTGTAGATCTGGATCTGTTCGTACTCACGGATTCCGGCTAGGTCGAGCCAGTCGCCGTCGATGGCACAGGAGCCTTCGTAGTCGAGCACTGAGTGAGTCACCACGGCGCGGTGCAGTTTTGCCTTGAGCATGATGGCGTGCATGGCAGGGTCCTCCGGTGCGCAAGCGGCGCAGAGTGTGCCCGAAGCCCCGAGTGTGATCAAGGCCATTGGGCGGGCGGTTACTTGGCTGGCGACGTGAGATCGACCAGCAGATTGTCCAGCAGACGAGTCTTGCCGAGGAAGGCTGCCACCAGGATGACCAGCTCGTGAGAGGCATCGCTGATCGGCTGCAGGTCGGGCGCATTGCGAATCTCCAGATAGTCCGGACGCAGTCCAGCTGCCTGCAGTTGCGCGAGGCCACGGTCGATCAGCGCGGTGTAGTCGCGTTGTCCGCCGAGTACGGCCTCCTTCATATCACAGAGCGTGCGATACAGCGCTGGCGCGCTGGCGCGCTCCTCGGCACTGAGGTAGCCGTTGCGCGATGAAAGTGCCAGCCCATCCTCGGCGCGCACGATCGGCTCGGAAATGATCTGCACCGGCATATTGAGGTCGCGCACCATGGTGCGGATCACCGCCAGTTGCTGGAAGTCCTTCTGGCCGAACACGGCCAAGTCCGGCAGGACCATGTTGAACAGCTTCGTCACCACCGTGGACACACCATCGAAATGGCCTGGACGACTGGCACCGCACAATCCTTCGGATACGCCAGGGACGCGTACGATGGTCTGCTGCTCCTGGCCGTGCGGGTACATTTCCTCCACGCTGGGGGCGAACAGCAGGTGACAGCCGGCCTCGAACAGCTTGTCCTGATCAGCTGCCAGGGTGCGTGGATAGTTGGCCAGGTCTTCGTTGGGGCCGAACTGCAGCGGATTGACGAAGATGCTGGCGACCACGAAGTCGGCACGCTGGCCGGCTTTCTTCACCAGGGCGATATGCCCGGCGTGCAGGTTGCCCATGGTCGGCACGAAGCCGATCCGCTTGCCTTCGCCACGGGCACGCGCGACGGCGGCACGCAGGTCAGCGATGGTCTTGACGATGTTCATGCGGAGAAACCGTGTTCGGCTGCGGGGAATTCGATGGCCTTGACCGCCTTCACGTAGGCGGCGATGGCGGAGGGGATGTCGCCGTGCTCGCGCATGAAGTTCTTCACGAACTTCGGCACGCGGCCGCTGAGCGACAGGCCGAGCATGTCGTGCAAGACCAGAACCTGGCCGTCGGTGTCGCTGCCGGCACCAATGCCGATCACCGGAATGCGCACCGCCTGGGTGATTCGGGCTGCCAGCTCGCTGGGCACACACTCGAGCAACAGCATGGCGGCGCCGGCGGCTTCCAGCGCCTGGGCGTCGGCCAGCATCTGCTGTGCCTGCGCTTCCTCGCGGCCTTGGACTTTGTAGCCACCGAAGATGTTTACGGCCTGTGGCGTCAAGCCCATGTGCGCGCATACCGGGATGCCGCGCTCGGCGAGCAGGGTAATGGATTCGGCCAGCCAGGCTGTGCCCTCGAGCTTGATCATGTGCGCGCCGGCCTGCATCAGCAGTGCCGAGTTGTTCAGGGTCTGCTCGGTGGTGGCGTTGGCCATGAACGGCAGGTCGGCGACGATCATCGCGCCGCGGTTACCGCGTTTGACGCTGGCGGTGTGGTAGGCCATATCGGCCACGGTAACCGGCAGCGTGCTGTCGTGACCTTGCAGGACCATGCCCAGCGAGTCGCCAATCAGCAGCATCTCGACGCCAGCATCGCAGGCAGTCTTGGCGAAGGTGGCGTCGTAGCAGGTGAGCATGACGATCTTCTCGCCCTTCTGCTTGAGGCCTTGCAGCGTGGTCAGGGTTACGTCTGGCATTGATGCCGTCCTCTTCGAGCCTCTGAGAGATCACGGTTGCCGGTTGCGGCGCTTCGACGCGCTGCGCACCAGCAGAGGGCGCTTATAGTCCGGTCGGCGACTGGCTAAGTCAATCGTGAGTGTTACCCGGTTGTTACGCTCGTTACCGAAGCGGTTACACGCGGTCCCTAAGGCGCTCGAGTCCGGTGAATGGGCAGGCGGCCAACAGATCACTGAGGGTGCGGCCATCGGCCAGACGCAGATCGGTCGGCGCCACATCGGCGAGCGGATAGAGCACAAAAGGCCGTGCCTGCAGATGATAGTGCGGCACTTGCAGGCGCGGCTCGTCGATTAGCCGCTCGCCGAACAGCAGGATGTCCAAGTCCAGTGTGCGCGGCCCCCAGCGCTCGGCCTTACGCTCGCGCCCTTGGGCCAGTTCGATCGCCTGCAGAGCGTCAAGCAGCGCGATAGGCGTGAGCGTGGTGTCCAGCGCCGCCACGGCATTTACATAGCGCGGCTGATCGGGCGGGCCGAGCGGATCGCTGGCATAGAGTGACGAAACGGCCGCAAGGGTGCTCTGTGGGAGTTCCGCCAGTGCGCGTAGCGCGCTGCGTAGCTGTTGCAGCGGTTCGGCCAGGTTGCTGCCCAGGCCGATGTAGACACGTTCCATCTTATTCAGCCGGAGTGCTCGCGCCGGGGCTGCGTCGACGGCGCCCGCCGCTGCGGCGACGCTTGCGCGGTGCGCTGTCGTCCTTGCTGCCGAGATTGCGGATCATGACGCGCCGCTCGCTGTCGCTGGCTTCCTGGTAGTCGGTCCACCAGTCACCCAGGCCATGGGTCTGTTCGCCGGCGCTTTCGCGCAGCAGCAGGAAATCGTAGCCGGCGCGGAAGCGTGGATTTTCCAGCAGCTGGTCAGCGCGGCGGCCCTGCCTGCGTGGCAGACGCTCCTGCATGTCCCAGATCTCGCGCATGGGGATGGTGAAGCGCTTGGGAATCGCGGTGCGCTGGCACTGCTCCCAGATGATGTCGTGAGCGGCTTCCTGCATCGCCGGAATCGGTGGCATGCCGCGGTCCTGCAGTTCCAATACGCGGGCCGGCAGGGCGGGCCAGAGTAGGGCTGCGAAGAGGAAGGCCGGTGTCACTGGTTTGCCCTGCTGAATGCGCAGATCGGTGTTAGCCAGCGCGTTGCGGATCAGCGTGCCGGCATATTCGGGATTGCGCTCCAGCGCCGCGGCGCTGGCTGGGAACAACGGGGCGAACAGATCGTATTCGAGCAGCAGCTCGAAGGTGCGCTCGGCCTTGCCACCCAGGAACAGTTTGAGTGTCTCGTCGAACAGGCGGGCGGACGGAATGCCATCGAGCAGGTCGGCCAGGTCGGCGATGGGCTCGGCGCTGTGACGCTCAATCTCGAAGTCGAGCTTGGCGGCGAAGCGCACCGCACGCAGCATGCGCACAGGGTCTTCCTGATAGCGCTGCTCGGGGTCGCCGATCAGACGGATCAGGCGGTTGCGAATGTCATGCACGCCGTGGGTATGGTCGAGGATGCGCTCGCTGGTCGGATCGTAATACAGCGCGTTGATGGTGAAATCGCGGCGCTGGGCATCGTCATCGAGAGTGCCGTAGATGTTGTCGCGCAAGATCCGCCCGCTTTCATTGCGGGAGGCCAGGTGGCTGGCGTCGTCGTCATCCTCTTCCGGGTGATTGGCGCGGAAGGTGGCCACCTCAATGATCTCGCGACCGAAATGCACATGCACCAGCTTGAAACGCCGTCCGATGACTCGAGCGTTGCGGAACTCGGCGCGTACCTGCTCGGGGGTTGCGCTGGTCGCGACGTCGTAGTCCTTCGGGTTCAGTTCCAGTAGCAGATCGCGAACGCAGCCACCTACCACGTAGGCCTCATAGCCTGCCTGCTGCAGCCGCTCGACCACGCTGACCGCGTGCCGGCTGATCTCGCTGCGCTGCAGTGAGTGCTGCCGACTGGACAGTATTTCGGGTGTGCGACGAGCGTGCGGGATGCGGCGCAGAGGTAATCGAAAAGACTGGAACAGCTTTTTCAGCATGGGAAGCACTGTGTGGCGAAAGGACGGTTGGCGTGCGGGAGAACCGCGAAACCTGCGCGGATTCTAGCATCGGGAGGCGAGGATGGTGAACGAAGCAGAGGAGGGTGTCAAAAAGCGTGGCCTGATAAGCACTGAGGGGAGCCGAAGCTCCCCTCATAAAGATGTCGCGTGCTTTGTTGTTATTGGTATTCAGGCGTGTTGTTCTTGTTGTTTCGCCTGCTCCTTCCGGCCATCGCCGTCAGGAAGGTTCCTACCGTGGGAACCAATAGCAAACGGATTTCTTTGGTCGCTGAGTTGCCAGTGATCGATGATCCAACCAGTACGGGCCCTGCTCTATGCAGTTTTTGTTGTTCTCGGCCTGGTCGCGGGGTGAACCCCCCCGGGCAAATCCTCTCCAAAAGAATCAGTTAGCTGCGTCTCCGCCTTCTTGTCGTTGTTTTGCTGGAGTCGTTACGTTTTGTTCTTGTTATGGGTCTGCTTGTTATTGTTGTTGTGCCGGATATAAAGCAGTTGTCGTGCCAGATTTGAAAAATCGTTATTTATCAGCTTGTTAGAAATTTATATGCGGCGAGTGTGCCTAAAAAAGCGGGAGCACCGTTACCGATGCTCCCGCTTTTGTTACGGCCGCGAACGCGCCGGTAACAACCTCAGCCGGTCGCGGTACTGGATTTTCGGCGCGGGATACCCAGACGCTGGCGTCGTTCCCACAGGCACTTTCGGCTGATGCCAAGCTTGCGGGCTAGTTCGGTCTCGGTCATGTGATCCTGATGCTCGAGCACGAAGTGCTGGAAGTAGTCTTCCAGCGACAGGTCTTCGGTGGGTTCGTTGCTCGCGTTGGATAGCAGCGGAGAGCAAGGCTCGTCGAATTCGTCTTCCAGGCCGTCGAGTTCGATATCGATGCCCAGCAGTTCGGCGTCGATTTCTGCGCTCTCGCTGAGAATGGCTGCGCGTTCAATGGCGTTCTCCAGCTCCCGCACGTTGCCTGGCCAGGGGTAATGGCGGATCGCCTGTTCAGCGTCGCGGGAAAAGTGCATGTCGTCGTTGCCCATGCGTTGGCCCTGGCGGGCGAGGAAAGCCTTGGCGATTTCCAGTACATCGTTGCCACGCTCGCGCAGCGGGGGCAGTTTCAGTGCGATGACGTGCAGGCGGTAATAGAGGTCTTCGCGAAACTGCCCGGTCTTGGCCAGCGTCTTGAGATCGCGATGGGTGGCCGCGATCAGGCGGACGTCGACCTTCTGTGACTGCACCGAGCCGACGCGGCGGATCTCGCCTTCCTGCAGTACGCGCAGCAGGCGCGCCTGCGCTTCCAGTGGCAGTTCGCCGATCTCGTCGAGGAACAGTGTGCCGCCGTCGGCCGCCTCGACCAGCCCGGCGCGGCCGGCGCTGGCGCCGGTGAATGCACCCTTCTCGTGACCGAAGAGTTCGGATTCGATCAGGGTTTCCGGAATGGCCGCGCAGTTCACCGAGATCATCGGTGCCTTGGTCCGCCGCGACAGATTGTGTAGCGCACGGGCGACCAGTTCCTTGCCGGTGCCGGATTCACCCTGGATCAGGACATTGGAGTCGGTCGGAGCAACCTTGCGGATCTTGCCGAACAGGTCGAGCATCGCCGGGCTGCTGCCGATGATGCCGATGTCGCCGTGAGCGCTGGTTACCGGTGCTCCGGCCGTATCTGCAGCGACTGTTACCGGTGCGCTGGCACACTCCTGGCGGTCGCGCAGAATGCGCGCGACAGTCTGCAGCATCTCGTCATGGTCGAACGGTTTGGCGATGTAGTCCACCGCGCCCATCTTCATTGAGTCCACCGCCGAGCGCAGGCTGGCGTAGCTGGTCATGATCAGCACCGGCGTGCCTTCGGCCAGTTTGATCAGTTCGGTACCCGGTGCGCCGGGCAGGCGTAGGTCACTGACGATGAGATCGAAACCGGGAATGCTGAAGCGCTCTTGCGCTTCCTGCACCGAACCGGCTTCGCTGACCTCGTACTGGTTGCGTTCGAGGAGGCGCCGCAGGGCGGAGCGGATGATGGTTTCGTCTTCGACGATCAGAATGTGTGACATCAGTACTCTCTCGACGGTCTGAAGGCGGAGCCGGCACTTGGCCGGTACGACGGTCGCCTCTTCAACTTACGGCATGTGACGCTTCGACATGCCGCGGCAGGGTGATGCGAAAACGGGTGCCGCGTTGTGTTTCCGGGTCGGCCGGGCTGTCGATATCGATCTGGCCATAATGCTCTTCCACGATCGAATAGACCAGCGCAAGGCCCAGCCCGGTCCCTTCGCCGGGGTCTTTGGTCGTGAAGAACGGCTCGAACAGACGACCCTGGATCTCCTTGGAAATGCCACTGCCCTCATCCTCGACGATCAGATACACCGTCTGCTCGGCGACTTCGCTGCTGACGCGGATGGTGCCGCCTGGCGGCGAGGCGTCGCGGGCATTGGACAGCAAGTTGATCAGCACCTGGGCGAGGCGTTGCGGATCGCCCTCGGCCAGGTGTTCGGGGGCACAGAGGTTGAAGAACTGCACTTCGGTACGGTTCTTGTTCAGCGAGAGCAGGGCGATGGCTTCCTGGGTGATCTGGGCCAGGCTGACCGGATAGGCCCGCTGCTGACGTTCGCCGGCATGGGCAAAGCTCATCAGTGACTGGACGATGCGCGATACGCGCTTGGTCTGCTCGATGATCTGGTTGCTGGTTTCGGTGATCTCGGCATCGCTTTCGCGTTCTTCGCGCAGGTTCTGCGCCAGGCAGGCGATGCCGGTGATGGGGTTGCCGATCTCGTGGGCGACCCCGGCGGCGAGACGACCGATACTGGCCAGGCGTTCGGAGTGCACCAGACGGTCTTCCAGTTCCTGAGTTTCGGTCAGGTCCTCGATCAGCAGCACCAGCCCACTGTTGCCGGGCGCCAGCGGTTCGGCGATCGCCGCCTTGTGCAGATTGAGGCAGCGCCGGTGGCCGTTGAACGAAAGCCGCTGCTTGTGCAGGTGCTCGTCAGGTTGACGGATGAAGCCCTCCAAGAGGCTTTTCCAGGGCTCGGCAATGGAGGGCAGGCGTGAGCCGACTACCTGTAGCGCCGGGATGTCGGTGAGCTCCTCCAGCGCCTTGTTCCACATGAGGATTTCCTGATCCTTGGCCAGCGAGCAGACGCCCATCGGCAGCTCCTGCAGGGTTTGGCGGTGATAGCGGCGCAGGGCGTCGAGTTCGGCGGCCAGTCCGGTCAGGCGCGAGTGGTACTCCTCCAGGCGGTTCTCGATGAAGTGGATGTCCTCGGTGACATAGCCTTCACTGGCGCTCTTGTAGGGCAGGAAGTTTTCGACGATGTCCTGAGCGACGCTCGGCCCCATCAGTCCGGAGAGGTTGGCTTCGATGCGGTCGCGCAGGCGGCGCAGGGCATACGGACGGTGTTCGTCGAACGGCAGCTGCAGGTCGCGCAGCGCCTGTTCGACTTCGCGCTGTGCGGTCTTGGCGCCGAGCGGTTTGGCCAGCTGGGTGGCGAACTCCTGTGGCGAGGCGGCCAGCAGCTCACGGCGCTGCGGTCGCCGTACATTCTCCACGGCGCAAGCCTCGGCCGCGCTCTGCTCCTCGGCACTGGTGTCGGTGAACAGGGAAATCAGGGTGAAGGCCAGTACGTTGATCGCCAGCGAGGCGATCGCCGCCAGGTGCCAGCTGGTGTCGTCCAGTACGTAGACGACGTTGAACAGCGGAATGTAGAAGCCGTCCAGATTGCCCACCAGCGGCAGCAGCATGGTCACCACCCAGACGCCGATGCCAGCCAGCAACCCGGCGATATAACCGCGCCGGTTTGCAGTGGGCCAGTAGAGCACTGAAAGCACGCCGGGAAGGAACTGCAGGGTGGCGACGAAGGCGACGATGCCGAGGTTGGACAGGTCCTGCTCGGCACCGAGCAGCAGGTAGAAGCCGTAACCGGCCATGATGATGGCGAAGATCAGGCTGCGTCGCGTCCATTTCAGCCAGCGGTAGATGTTGCCCTCGCTGCGTGGCTGGTAAAGCGGCAGTACCAGGTGGTTGAGTGCCATGCCCGACAGCGCCAGGGTGCTGACGATGATCAGGCCGCTAGAGGCGGACAGTCCGCCGACGAAGGCGATGAGGGCCAGGGTTTCGTTCTGCGCGGTGATCCCCAGGCCCAGGGTGAAGTATTCCGGATTGGTACTGACGCCGAGCTTCAGGCCGGCCCAGAGGATCAGCGGCACCGCCAGACTCATCAGTAGCAGATACAGCGGCAGACCCCAACTGGCGCTCACCAGTGCGCGAGGGTTGAGGTTCTCGGCGAAGGTCATGTGGTACATGTGCGGCATCACGATGGCCGAGGCGAAGAACACCAGCAGCAGGGTGCGCCACGGCCCTTCCTGCAGCGGCGTGTGCAACGCTTCGAGCGCCGACTGGTTCTGCAGCAGCCAGATCTCCAGCTGGTGTGGCCCGCCGAAGACCACATAGAGCGCATACAGGCCGATCGCGCCGAAGGTGATCAGCTTGACCACCGACTCGAATGCAATGGCGAAGACCAGCCCTTCGTGTTTCTCGCGCGCGGCGATGTGGCGTGCGCCGAAGAGGATGGTAAACAGCATGATCAGCACGCAGTAGCCGAGGGCGACGCGTTCCTGCATCGGTTCCAGCGTGAGAATGCCGATGGCATCGGCCACCGCCTGGATCTGCAACGCCAGCAGCGGCAGCATGCCGATCAGCATGACGACCGTGGTCAGTGCGCCGGCCCAGGTGCTGCGGAAGCGGAACGCGAACAGGTCGGCCAGCGAGGCCAGCTGATAGGTGCGGGTGATGCGCAGGATCGGATAGAGCAGCACCGGTGCCAGCAGGAAGGCCCCGCACACGCCCAGATAGGTCGCGAGGAAACCGTAGCCATATTGGTAGGCCAGGCCCACCGTGCCGTAGAAGGCCCAGGCGCTGGCGTAGACTCCCAGCGAGAGGGTGTAGGTCAGTGGGTGGCGGATGATCCAGCGCGGGATCAGTCCGCGCTCGCTGACCCAGGCGACGCCGAACAGGGTCAGCAGATAGGCGGCGCTGATCAGGATCAGCTGACTCAGGCTAAAGCTCGTCTGCATCGCGCTGGCTCTGGAGTATGAAAGTCACCACGATGAGGATCAGCCACAGCAGGTAGGGCCGATACCAGGCGCCGTTGGGGTCGATCCACCAGTCCATGATCGCTGGAGAGAACAGATAGATCCCCACCACTAGGAGCAGCACCAGTCGGTAGATGTACATGCCGGGTCTCGTGTCGGAAGTGTGGCGATGGTAATGGAAGTGGCCTGAGTGCGGCCACCGGCACGCGGTGCTGGCTGGTTGCGCCACGCTAGCGTCAGCGCAGCTGGGCTTCGGCGAGGGTGCGGGTGCGTGGAATCCGCACGGCCTTCCAATGCTGCACTGCCCAGGCGAGGATCAGCGGGGGCGGCGCGCCGTCGAGCTCGGTAGGAGGCTGCTGACCGAGCGCGCGCAGCGCACGCAGCAGCAGCGGGCTTGCTTCGTGAGGTTGCAGCGGCGGTGAGCGGTAGCTCTTGCCCAGCTTGTGCCCATCAGGCTGGATGATCAGCGGCAAGTGCAGATAACGTGGCTGCGGCAAGCCGAGCAACTCCTGCAGGTACAGCTGGCGCGGCGTCGAGTCGAGCAGATCGGCGCCGCGTACCACATCGGTGACGCCCTGCCAGGCATCGTCGAGCACCACCGCGAGCTGATACGCGATCAGGCTGTCGCGACGACGGATGACGAAGTCGCCGACTTCGCGTCCCAGATGCTGGCGGACTTCGCCCTGCACACGGTCGACGAAGGCGTACTCGCGTTGCGGCACGCGCAGGCGGATCGCGGCGTCCTGAAGGTCATGCCGCGCGTCGCGGCAAAAGCCGGGATAGGGGCCGGGATGAGCTTCTAGCTGCTTGCGCGAGCAGGTGCAGGCATACGCCAGGCCGGCATCCAGCAGCTGCTCGATCACCGCGTCGTAGGCCGCTTGGCGCTCGCTCTGGCGCAGCATGGCGCCGTCCCAGGCAAAACCGTAGCGCTCCAGCGTTTCGACGATCGCCTGCTGCGCACCGGGCATTTCCCGCGGCGGATCGAGGTCCTCCATGCGCAGCAGCCAGCTGCCGCCGACGGCGCGAGCATCGAGGTAGGAGGCGAGGGCTGCGACCAGTGAGCCGAAGTGCAGGTAGCCGCTGGGTGTCGGGGCGAAGCGACCGACGTAGCGGTCGGGCTGGGTCTGAGTGGTAGCGGACATGAGGCGGGGCTGGAAATGAAGCGGGGCGCCGAAGCGCCCCGTTCGGGATCAGGAACCGATCTGCTTTTCCTTGATCTCCGCCAGCGTCTTGCAATCGATGCAGAGCGTGGCGGTGGGGCGGGCTTCGAGCCGGCGGATGCCGATCTCGACGCCGCAGGAATCGCACCAGCCGTATTCGTTGTCTTCGATCAGCTGCAGGGTCTCGTCGATCTTCTTGATCAGCTTGCGCTCGCGATCACGGGCACGCAGTTCCAGGCTGAACTCTTCTTCCTGGCTGGCGCGGTCGGCCGGATCGGGGAAGTTGGCCGCCTCGTCCTGCATGTGGTGCACGGTGCGATCGACTTCTTCCATCAGCTCCTGCTTCCACTTGTTCAGGATGCCGGTGAAGTGAGCGCGCATCTTGTCGCTCATGTATTCCTCGCCCTTGGTTTCCTTGTAGGGCTCGAAGGCGCGAATCAGTTGCTTGCTCGACGGTGTTGCTTTGGTAATGGGCATGGATGAACGCCTCTCGCTATGTCCATTGCGCAGGATGATTTGTCCCTTGCCGGCCCGTGCCGGCCCTGCGGCTGCAAGCGGGCGAACTTACCAGATCGTCTCGGGGTGCGCTACTCCCGAATATCACGGTGGCTGCAGCAGTCTTGGGACCTTGGGTAGAATTCACGTTTCGTCCTCAACAGGAAGGTCAGATGACCTCGTCTTACAGCGCACGAAGCCGCGCAATCGAACCTTTCCACGTCATGGCGCTGTTGGAGCGGGCCAACCAGCTGCAAGTTCAGGGCCACGACGTCATTCACCTCGAAATTGGCGAGCCGGACTTCACCACGGCTGCACCCATCGTCGCCGCCGGCCAGGCCGCGCTGGCGGCCGGGCATACCCGCTATACACCGGCGCGTGGACTGCCGCAGCTGCGCGAAGCCATCGCCGGGTTCTACGCCAGTCGCTATCGACTATCTATTGACCCCGAGCGAATTCTGGTTACTCCCGGTGGCTCCGGCGCGTTGCTGCTGGCCGCGAGCCTGTTGGTCGATCCGGGCAAGCACTGGTTGCTGGCCGACCCCGGCTATCCGTGCAATCGCCATTTCCTGCGTCTGGTGGAAGGCGCCGCGCAGCTAGTGCCGGTCGGCCCCGAGGTGCGTTATCAGCTGACGCCCGAACTGGTCGAACGTTACTGGGACAAGCAGAGCGTCGGTGCACTGGTCGCCTCGCCGGCCAATCCGACCGGCACCTTGCTTGGTCGCGACGAGCTGGCCGCGCTCTCAGCGGCGCTGAAAGGGCATGGCGGACACCTGGTAGTGGACGAGATCTACCACGGGCTTACGTATGGCGTGGATGCGACCAGCGTGCTGGAGGTCGACGACGAGGCCTTCGTGCTCAACAGCTTCTCCAAGTACTTCGGCATGACCGGCTGGCGCCTGGGCTGGCTGGTGGCGCCGCCGGTCGCCGTCCCGGAGCTGGAGAAACTGGCACAGAATCTGTACATCAGTGCGCCGAGCATGGCCCAGCACGCGGCGCTGGCCTGCTTCGAGCCGGCTACGCTGGAAATTCTCGAGGCGCGTCGCGCTGAGTTCGCCAAGCGTCGCGACTTCCTGTTGCCGGCCCTGCGCGAGCTGGGCTTCGGCATTGCGGTCGAGCCGGAGGGGGCCTTCTATCTGTATGCGGATATCAGCGCTTTCGGCGGCGATGCCTATGCCTTCTGCCAGCACATGCTGGAGCGCGAGTTCGTCGCCATCACGCCGGGGCTGGATTTCGGCCGCCATCAGGCCGGCCATCATGTGCGCTTCGCCTACACCCAGGATTTGCCGCGCCTGCAGCAAGCAGTGGAGCGGATCGCCCGTGGCCTGCGGAGCTGGCGCGGCTGATGCGCTTCGCCAGGCCGCTGGAGCAGGGAAGGCTGGTCCGCCGCTACAAGCGCTTTCTGGCCGATATCGTCACCGATGCTGGGGAGGAGTTGTGCATCCACTGCCCGAACACCGGCTCGATGCTCAACTGCATGGGGGAGGGCGCGCGGATCTGGTTCCAGCGCAGTGATGATCCCAGGCGCAAGCTGCCCGGCACCTGGGAGCTGGTGGAGACGCCACAAGGGCGGCTGGCCTGCGTGAACACGGCGCGTGCCAATCCGTTGGTGGAAGAGGCGCTGCTGGGCGGGGTGATCCGCGAGTTGGCCGGGTTCAGCGGACTCAAGCGTGAGGTGGCCTACGGTGTCGAGAACAGTCGCGTGGACTTTCGCCTCGACTATGCCTGTGGGCCGGCGTTCGTTGAGGTCAAGAGCGTCACCCTGGGTTTTGGCAATAGCGCAGTGGCCGCCTTCCCCGATGCGGTCACGACCCGTGGCGCCAGGCATCTGCGGGAGCTGGCGGTGCTGGCGCGCGCCGGCGTGCGTGCGGTGCAGCTGTACTGTGTGAACCTTTCCGGGGTCGAAGCAGTGCGGCCGGCCAGCGAGATCGATCCGCTGTACGCGAGTGCGCTGCGCGAGGCGATTACGGCCGGCGTGCAGGTGCTGGCCTATGCGGTGCAGCTGTCGCCTGAGGAAATACGCGTGGAGCGCCCGCTGCCGGTGCTGATCGATGGGTGCGATCTGGCCGCCATCGGCTCCGTGTGAGCGGCCGCCGGTCGGGCATTCGTCGGCTGGACGGGAAAAAGTTGTAGCAGAATGCTGCTTCTGGGGAACAAAGTCCGATTCGATTGGCCTCAACGTGGCCGGCGTACCAGGTCGGCGATTGCTCTGGCCCGGTGCTTGAAGGCACCGAGCCATAGCGAAGTCCCGCTTGTCATCGCGCGCGGGATGCACGACTCGCGACCGGTGTAACCACGCCTGTCCTTGAATCAAAATCCGGACGGCCCGTTCCGCTGCGTGGCTGTTCTCGATGAGGCGACAAATTAATGCGAATCCTTGTATGCGGTGCTGGCGGTCAGGTTGGCCATGAGGTGGTCAATCGCGCGCCGGGTTTCGGCCTTGTGGCACTGGGGCGTAACCGTCAGCAACTGGATGTTTCATCCCCGGAACAGATCGCGCGTGAGATACAAGAGCAGCGCCCGGGACTGATCATCAACGCCGCGGCCTATACTCATGTCGATAATGCCGAGACCCATGCCGAGCAGGCCTATGCGGTCAACCGGGATGGCGCCGCCAATCTGGCCGCCGCCGCCTGCCAGGCCGGCATTCCGCTGCTGCATCTGTCGACCGATTACGTCTTCGCCGGCGATGCCCGCGCCGCCTACCGCGAAAGCGATCACACCGCGCCGACCGGCGTGTACGGTGCGAGCAAACTGGCTGGCGAACAGGCCATCGCGGCGCGCCAGCCGGCGCATCTGATCCTGCGTACTAGCTGGGTCTACGGCGTGCACGGGCACAACTTCGTCAAGACCATGCTGCGCCTTGGACGGCAGCGCGATGCGCTCGGTGTGGTCAGTGATCAGATCGGCTGTCCGACCCAGGCCGGCAGCATCGCCGGCGTGCTGCTCGAGCTGGCCAGCCGCTACGCTCGGCAGGGGACGCTGGAATGGGGGCTCTACCACTACAGTGGGCAGCCGAGTTGCTCCTGGTACGACTTCGCCGGCGAGATTTTCCGGCAGGCGCACGAGCTGGGGCTGATCGAGCGCCTGCCGCAGCTTTCGCCGATTCTGACTGCGCAGTATCCGACCCCCGCACGACGTCCGGCCTGGTCGGTCCTCGACTGCAGCCGCTTCGAAGCGGCGTTCGGTCTGGCCCCGCGCGATTGGCATGCCGATCTTGGCGAAGTGCTGGTGGAGCTGTCGCGGCTGGAGCGGCGACCGCTGGAAGCCGGCGTGCGGCGGGCGTAACGCCAACCACTAGAGACATGCTCGGCACTGCGCCGTTGCGGCTGGGCGACGCCGTTCTGGCCGGGTATCCTGCCGCCCTTTGCGCAATCGCGCATGGATACTCAGGGCGGGAGTCGGCGCAATGGTGGTGGTGCAGGCAATTTTGCCGATCTTCGGGCTGATCGTACTCGGCTACCTGCTGGGTTGGCGGCAATGGTTGGGAAGCGCGGGCGCCGAGGGCCTGGCCAACGTCACCTTCAAACTGTTCATGCCGGCGGTGCTATTCACCGGTATCGCTCGTGCCGAACTTGGTGATGGCATGTCGCCCATGCTGCTGCTGGCTTACTTCGGACCGGTATTGAGCATCTTCCTGATCGTCAACCTGATCGCCCATCGCTGGCGTGGGCGCGCGACACCGCTTGGGCTGACGGCAGCCTATTCGAACAACGTGCTAGTCGGTATCCCACTGGTGACCACGTTGCTGGGCGCCGCCAGTCTGGTCTACGTATTCGCAATTCTGGTATTTCACAGCCTGATTCTGTTCTCGCTGCAAAGCTTTTACGCCGCGTTCGGCTCGGGTGAGAAAGTGAGCGCCCGGGCGTTGCTGAAGAATCTGGCCAATCCGTTGATCATCGGCCTGCTGCTCGGAGCCTTGCTCAATCTCTCTGCTCTCGAGCTGCCCGAGCCGTTCTGGCGGATGGCGGGCTGGTTAGCCCAGGCGGCGCTGCCCTGTGCACTGATGGTCCTGGGAATCAGCCTGTCGCGCTATCGACTGCGGCCGAGTGCCGTCGTGCTGGTGCTGACAGCCGTCAAGCTGGCGCTGTTCCCACTGCTGGTGTGGTGGTTCAGCGCCCAGCTGCCCGGACTTAACCACGCCGCGCGCAGCGTGCTGGTGTTGCTGGCCGCGTGCCCGAGCGGGGTGAACGTGTTGGCCTTTGTCAGGCACGCCGACGATACCCGCCCGGTGAGTTCGACGGTGTTCCTCTCGACCGTGCTGGCTGCCGGCAGCCTGCCGTTGTGGATGTTGCTGATGACGCCGTGAAAATCCGCTGCGCCGGAACTCGCCCGAACGTGCCGGGGAGGAGGGTGTCACACCACTACACCCTCTGATAAATGGAGAACGGCATGCTGAAATTCATCGGCGGTACCGCGGGCATCATTTTCATCATCGGCCTGATCGTGGTGATTGGCCTCTTCAAGCTGGTGTTCTGATCTCACCGAGCGGAGCGTCAGGCGCTTAGGGGCGCAGCCGTTCCGCTTACTTCCCCGGACGCCGCTCGTGAGGCGTCGCCACGATATCCTCCAGGCGCAGCCCGGTCAGGCCGTGGATGGTGCGCCAGAGGTAGAAGAAGATCGCCATCATCATCAGCATGCTGGGAATAGCGATCATCGGGTAGCTGAGCAGAGTCATGCGCCCCAGCTCGGCATTGAAGGCCTCGCTGCCGGCCGGACTGTTGACGATCCACTTGGCCAGCACATAGTTCATGAACGAGGAAAAGAAGAACGTGCCACTGAGCAGATAGGTGGCCCGCTGCAGGCGTGCCTCGAAGTGTGCGGTCTGGCCATTGCGCTCCAGTTGCTCGTGGATCTTGTCGACGTTGAGCACTTTGGGGTTGTACAGCAACGTTCTGATCAGCGGGTAGGGCGTGCGCGTCGACGCCAGCACGGCGATGCCGATGATGCCGGGCACCGCTGCTTCCTTGATGGCCAGCCACTGGGTGTCCAGCTGCAGCAGGCCGATGCCGCCGGTAAGCAGCACGCTGACCAGGCCGAGCAGGGCGATCCAGTTGAACTTGCGGTACTTGACCAGCTCCCACAGCCCCCAGCCGAGCGGAAACGCCAGGGCAAGCAGCAGCGCACCATCGGCGCCGAGGCGTTGCTCGCCGCTGAGCTTCATCAGAATCAGCGAGGGAAGGACGATACTGACCGCCAGATCGATCAGCGGGCGCGGTTTGTGCTCGGGGTGAGTGTGGTGAGAGTCGGTCATGTCATCGATGGCTGTACTAAGAGGGCCGCATGATCGCCCGTGGCCGCCCGCTTCGCCAGCGGATGTTGCTCAGCCGGCACGAAATCGGTGCTGATCTGCCTACTCGTTCTTGCGACGTTCCGACCACTGGCCGATCTCGAAGCCCAGCACCACGAGGATCGCCAGCGCGAAGGGTAGCAGCAGATAGAAACCGCGAAAGACGATCAGCGCGGCGAGCACATCGGCGGTAGGCAGCTCCGGCAGCGCCGCGAGAAAGGTCACCTCCAGCACGCCGAGCCCTCCCGGGGCATGGGACAGGAGGGCAAGCGAGAATGAGGCGAGAAACACGCCGAGTACCGTCAGGTAGCCGGGGTGGGCTTCGGCGGGCAGAGCGAAATGGATGATTGCCGCCGCGCACAGCAGCTCAAGTGGCCCTGCCATCAGCTGGCGAGCCACCACCTTCAGGCGCGGGTACTCGATGTGCCACTTGCCCAGACGCCAGGGTGCGAGCTGGCGCCAGGCGCCGAAGATGTAGAGCCCGACCACCGCCAATAGCAGCGTGCCGAGACTCAGCGCCACCCAGCTCGGTACCTCGACGATGCGGGCCAGCACACTCGGCTGCAGGACCAGTACGGCACCGCTCGCCAGTAGCGTGCCAAGACCGAAGGTCAGCGAACAGAAGACAATGAGAATGCCGATCTCCTGTGGCGTCAGGCCCTTGCTGCGATAGGCTCGGTAACGCACCACCGCGCCGGAGAACACCGATGCACCGATGTTGTGCGCCAGGGCATAGGTGGTGAACGAGCAGAGGGTGATGAACCACCAGGAGATGCGCTTTCCCAGGTGCGCCATGGCGATGCGGTCGTACCACGCCAGTGCCACGTAGGCACCCAGGGTCGCGAGCGCCGCCAGCAGCCAGTGCAAGGTGTCGATGGCCTGCAAGCTGTTGCCGAGCTCGGCCAGCGAAATGGTGCGCACCTCCTGATACAGCAGGTAGCCGGACAGCAGTACCGCCATGATTCCCAACAGGGTCCAGGCAGCATCGCTTCGTTTCATCATCGTTCGGTTCCTTACTTCGCCGGGGCGCTCGGGCCGGGCCCGGGTTGCGACCGTCGCATGGGCTGGCCGCAGAGCACCGCACGCCTTCACAGAGGTTTATCCGTACTGGTAATCGGCAGCGCACGGGCACGTTTGTTCAGTGTGGAGTCAGTCAATCGTGCGGGGAGCAACCGTGCCCATGGCCATTGAGAACGGACGCTAGGCTCTCTAGACCGGATCAAACGACGACATTGGCGGCTTTTACCTGCACCCAGTGCTCGATCAGCTCGCGCAGCTGCGACAGCTCCACCGGCTTGGCCATGTGTCCATCCATGCCGGCCTCGCGCGCACGTTCGCGGTGTTCGCTGAGAATATGTGCGGTGAGTGCTACCACTGGCGTGCGCGGGCGCCCGTGGCTGACTTCCCAGCTGCGCAGTTGGCGGGTGGCCTCGAAGCCGTCGAGCACCGGCATCTCGCAATCCATCAGCACCAGGTCGTAGGGCTGGGCCTGGATCGCCCGCAGAGCTTCCTCGCCGTTGCTCGCGGTGTCCGGCTGCAGATGCAGCTTGTTGAGCATGCCGCGGATGACTTTGGTGGAGATGCTGTTGTCTTCGGCGACGAGAATGCGGAAATCATCCGGCACCACCAGCGGTGCCGTACTGGGCTGGGTGGTGGTGATCAGCCTTCGTTCGCTGCGCTGGTCGCGCTGGGCCAGTTCGTCGGCCAGCGTGGTTTTCAGCGTATAGCCGGCCACTGGCTTGGCGAGGATGCGCTTGATTCCGGCGTTGCGCGCGATGACCTTACTCGGTGCGCAGCTCATGCCGGTGAGCATGATCAGCAGGATGTCGTGGTTGAGGCTGAAGTCTTCCTTGATCTTGCTGGCCAGTTGCATGCCGGTCATGCCCGGCATGTCCTGGTCGAGCAGCACCACGTCGAAATATTCCTTCAGGTGCGCCTTGGTCCGCAGCAGCGCCAGCGCTTCCTTGCCCGATGCCACTGCGCTGACCTCCAGGCCCCAGCTGGTGCATTGCTGGACCAGCACCTTGCGGCAGGTGTCGTTGTCGTCGACCACCAGCAGGCGTGTGCCCTGCAGCCTGCTGTCGAGGCTGGAGTCGGCCTGGGCAAGCCCTTCGTCGGTCAGTGGCAGAGTGATCCACAGCGTGTTGCCGCGCTCGGTTCCGGTTTGTACGCCGAGTTCACCGTCCATCAGCTGTACCAGCTGGCGCGCGATGATCAGGCCGAGGCGCCCGCCATGGCGGGTCGCCGCCAGAAAGTCCTGGCTGTCCAGCGCGGCATTGAGCAGGGCATCACGTTCGAAGGCTTCCAGCGGGCGACCGCTGTCCTGCACTGTGATGCGCAGGCGCGGCTTGTCGGGCGCTTCGTCGAGCGCGGCGATCAGCAGGACTTCGCCTTCGTCAGTCTGCTTGAAGGCGTTTTCCAACAGATTGAGCAAGGCCTGGCGCAGACGTGTGGGGTCGCCGGCCACCACCGGCGGCAGTTGTGGCTGGACGAAGCTGATCAGCTCGACCTTCTGCTGCTCCGCCTTGGCGCGGAAGATGTTCAGACAGTCCTCGAGCAGTGCGTTGAGATCGAATTGCACATCGTCCAGTTCGATCTGCCCGGACTCGAGCTTGGAGATGTCGAGGATCTCGTTGATCAGGTTCAGCAGCTCGTTGCCGGAACTATGGATCGTCTGCACGTAGTCGCGTTGCTTGGCCGACAGTGAGGTTCCCAGCAGCAGCTCGCTCATGCCGAGCACGCCGTTCATCGGTGTGCGGATCTCGTGACTGATCTTGGCGAGGAAGTCCGCCTTGGTCTTTAGTTCGGCGCTGATCACCGCTTCGGCGGTATGTTGGGTGCGGCTGTCTGCTTGCGCCTGCCGCTGCCGCTCGAGCAGGGCAAAGCTGAGCATTAGGCCGCTGAGGGTGGCTACGCTGAACAGTCCGCCGGTCAGCCAGCCGGGATCGAGCTGGTCGAAGCCCAGCGCCGCCGGAATGAAGAAAATGAAACCGCCGTTGAACAGCAGCATACCGGCGACCACCAGGCGGGCCGGCCGATAGTGCTGTCGCCACTGGTAGATCGCGACCGCCAGCGTGCTGAGGGCGACCAGCAGGACCGCCGAGTAGATGAGCCAGCTGTACCAGAGCCACTGCGCCAGCGGGATGGCTGCGGCCAGAGCGAGGGTCAGGTTGAACTGGATACCGAGCAGCCAGTTGATCCAGTTGCGCTGGCGCTGGCGAAAGAAGCCCAGGGTGAATCCCAGCAGGGCCAGACATGCGACCAGCGCCGATAGGTCGGCGATCATCGGCTGGCTGTAGATCAGTTGCGGCATCCATACCGCCAGCAGACCGAGGTTGGCCACCGCACAACTGAGCAGCCCGGCGTGCAACAAGCTCAGCCAGATGTGGCTGTAGCTGCGGGTATAGGCGAACCGCAGCAGGTTGTAGACCATCAGCAGCGCCAGCGCGCCGAACAGCGCACCGAACAGGTACGCTGGCTGCGCCTGCGCGACCAGTCCGGCTTCGTCGAGCATCTTGAACCAGGTCATCATCGGATGACTGGACTGCAGCCGGATATAGGCTTCGCGGGGGTGATCGTCGTTGGGCAGGGAAAACACGTAGGCCCTTTCGGGCAGCGGTCGCGAGGTCATCGGCCGCAGTTCGCCGGTCGCCACATGCTGTTCGAGCTCACCATCGCGCAGCAGGTAGTAGTCGAGATACTGCACTCGCGGAGCGAACAGCCACAGCCAGTGCGGTTGCGTATGGGGTGGCAGGCTGACTTGCAGCCAGACAGCGTCGTCACTAGCTGGGGCGCTATAGGCAAGCTTGTCCAGTCGCTGGAACAGCGGCCGTTGCGCCATCACTTCGGCAAGCGTCAGGCGTCCCGATTGATCGACCAGCATGCGCCAGTTTGGCGGTTCTGAGCGTTCGGTGGAGGCAGCAGCGAAGGAGGGTGGCGAGACGGTCTGTGCCGAAAGCGGACTCAGCGCAGTCAGGAGCAGGCTAAAGATGAATGCGATGGCGATCCGAAGCCGACCCACTGGTGAAGTCCCTTCATGTGTGTGACGAGGGATTATAGCCATGCCGCCAATCGGCTGTAATCGTGCGGGGACGCGGAATGCCGGCCCCGTACGCATTTTCCGGCGAGCGGTGCTTCAGTCGCCGGACCGTTCGCGGGCGATAGCGCGATAGCCGATGTCCTTGCGGTAGAAACAGCCGTTCCAGCGGATCTTCTCGGCCAGGCGATAGGCCTGCTGCTGGGCATCGGCGACGCTGGCGCCGATAGCGGTGGCGCATAGCACCCGACCGCCGGCAGTGACCACTTGGCTCTGGGCGTTCAGTGCGGTGCCGGCGTGGAACACCTTGCCGTCCAGTTGCGCGGCGTCGGCCAGGCCTTCGATCACGTCACCCTTGGCATAGTCGCCCGGGTAGCCGCCGGCGGCCAGCACCACGCCCACGGTGGGGCGCGGATCCCAGGTGGCTTCGACCTTGTTCAGGGCCTTGGCCAGCGCGGCCTCGACCAGCAGCACCAGCGAGGACTCCAGGCGCACCATGATCGGCTGGGTTTCCGGGTCGCCGAAGCGGCAGTTGAACTCGATAACCTTCGGTTTGCCGGCCTTGTCGATCATCAGGCCGGCGTACAGGAAGCCGGTGTAGACGTTGCCTTCGGCTGCCATGCCACGCACGGTCGGGTAGATGATCTCGTCCATCACCCGCTGGTGCACTTCGGCAGTTACCACCGGGGCCGGCGAGTAGGCGCCCATGCCGCCGGTGTTCGGGCCGCTGTCGCCGTCGCCGACGCGCTTGTGGTCCTGGCTGGTGGCCATCGGCAGCACGTGCTCGCCGTCGACCATGACGATGAACGAGGCTTCCTCGCCGTCGAGAAACTCCTCGATTACCACGCGCGCGCCGGCGTCGCCGAAGGCGTTGCCGGACAGCATGTCGCGCACCGCTTCCTCGGCTTCTGCCTGGGTCATGGCGACGATCACGCCCTTGCCGGCGGCCAGGCCGTCGGCCTTGACCACGATCGGCGCGCCCTTCTCGCGCAGGTAGGCCAGCGCCGGCTCGACTTCGGTGAAGTTCTGGTAATCGGCAGTCGGAATCTTGTGGCGAGCCAGGAAGTCCTTGGTGAACGCCTTGGAGCCTTCCAGCTGGGCGGCGCCAGCGGTCGGACCGAAGATATCCAGGCCGCGCGAACGGAACAGATCGACCACGCCCTTCACCAGCGGTGCTTCCGGGCCGACGATGGTCAGCTGCACGTTGGCGGCGGCGAAGTCGGCCAGCGCCTCGATGGCCAACACGTCAATGGCGACGTTTTCGCACTTGGCCTCGGTCGCAGTGCCGGCGTTGCCGGGGGCGACGAAGACCTTGGCGACGCGCGGATCCTGTGCGACCTTCCAGGCCAGCGCGTGTTCACGACCGCCGCTGCCGATGATCAGTACGTTCATTTCTCTCTCCCGTTGGGGGCGGGCCTGCGGCCCGCTTGGTGGATAAGCAGAGCGTTATCCACCCTACGATGTCTGGCGTTCGGTGTTCCGAATCGCGGCCTCAACATTGCTTTCGGGTCGCGATGGAGTGGGTGGATGCAAGGCGCGGTGCCTTCGACAAGCGCAGTTGCCTGTTGGCAATGAGCATTGGCGAAGGCACCCGAAACGCCGCAGACACCCGCTTCAGCGCGGCCATGCCACTTAGTGGCGGAAGTGGCGCATGCCGGTGAAGACCATGGCGATACCGGCTTCGTCGGCCGCATCGATCACTTCCTGGTCGCGCATCGAGCCGCCGGGCTGGATCACTGCGGTGATGCCGGCCTTGGCGGCATTATCGATGCCGTCGCGGAACGGGAAGAAGGCGTCGGAGGCCATGACGGCACCCGGTACCTGCAGCCCGGCGTGCTCGGCCTTGATAGCGGCGATGCGCGCGGAGTTGACACGACTCATCTGGCCGGCGCCAACGCCGACGGTCTGGCGGTTCTTGGCATAGACGATAGCGTTGGATTTGACGAACTTGGCCACTTTCCAGGCAAAGATCAGATCGTGGATTTCCTGCTCGGTCGGTGCCCGGCGGGTGACGATCTTCAGGTCGGCTTCCGTGATCATGCCGATGTCGCGGCTCTGGATCAGCAGGCCGCCGTTGACACGCTTGTAGTCCCAGCCCGGGCTGCGCTCGGCCGGCCATTGGCCACACTCCAGCAGGCGGACGTTGGCCTTGCTGGCGACGGCGTCGCGCGCGGCCTGGGAGATTTTCGGTGCGATGATTACCTCGACGAACTGACGCTCGACGATGGCCTTGGCGGTTTCGCCGTCCAGTTCGCGGTTGAACGCGATGATCCCGCCGAAGGCTGATTCGCTATCGGTGGCGTAGGCCAGGTCGTAGGCCTTGCGGATGCCGCCTTCGTCTTCTGGCACGACGGCGACGCCGCACGGGTTGGCATGCTTGACGATGACGCAGGCCGGCTTGACGAAGCTCTTCACGCATTCGAGCGCGGCGTCGGTGTCGGCCACGTTGTTGAACGACAGTTCCTTGCCCTGCAGCTGCTTCGCGGTGGCAACGCAGGCTTCTTCCGGCTTCTCGACATAGAAGGCCGCCTGCTGGTGCGGGTTCTCGCCGTAGCGCATGTCCTGCGCCTTGATGAACTGCATGTTGTAGGTGCGCGGGAATAGGCTGCGATCCTGGGTGCTGAGGGTCTGCGCGGACTGATCGATGCCACCGAGGTAGTTGGCGATCATGCCGTCGTAGGCGGCGGTGTGCTCGAAGGCCTTGAGCGCCAGGTCGAAGCGCTGGGCGTAAGTGAGGCCGCCATTTTTCAGGTTGTCGAGCACGGACGCGTAGTCTTCGGCGTTGACCACGATGGCGACGTCCTTGTGGTTCTTCGCCGCGCTGCGGACCATGGTCGGGCCGCCGATGTCGATGTTCTCGATGGCGTCCGGCAGAGTGCAGCCTGGCTTGGCGACGGTGGCGGCGAACGGGTAGAGGTTGACCGCCACCAGGTCGATCGGGGCGATACCGTGCTCGGCCATGACCGCGCCATCCAGATCGCGACGGCCGAGGATGCCGCCATGGATCTTCGGATGCAGGGTCTTCACCCGACCGTCCATCATTTCCGGGAAGCCGGTGTAATCGGCGACTTCCACAGCGGCGATGCCGTTGTCCTTGAGCAGCTTGTAGGTGCCGCCGGTGGAGAGGATCTCCACGCCGAGAGCGGCGAGCTCACGGGCGAAGTCGACGATGCCGGTCTTGTCGGACACGCTGATCAGCGCGCGGCGGACGGGGAGGCGGGTGGTTTGGTCGGTCATTGACGGTTCCTAAGGCTACAGGCTTCAACGCGTGAGCCGGGCCCGCGGCCCGGCTGAACGCCTTGCCACTGTGGCCCGAGGCCCACCGCCGGGTGTTTCAGAGAAGATCGTACTGTTTGAGTTTCTTACGCAGGGTGCCGCGATTCAGACCTAGCAGCTCGGACGCCTTGGTCTGGTTGCCCTTGACGTAGTTCATCACGGTTTCCAGCAGCGGTGCTTCTACTTCGGAGAGCACCAGGTTGTAAACGTCCGTGACGTCGGCGCCTTCGAGACGGGCGAAGTAGTTGTGCAGCGCTTTCTCCACGCTGCCGCGAAGGGTTTGCCCTGCTTCGCTCGGCGTACTCAAGTGCTGCTTCAGATTCACGTTGTCGCTCACGGATGCGGTTCCAGTTACCAAAGTTTCGTTCAACAGCGTCATGCGGCCACCCCCTGTCCATCCCCCGAGTCGGGCTCTGCTCGATGTTCGGCGAAAAAAGCCCGAACACTGGCGCCCTGCGCGTCCTTGTTCTCCAGACGATTGAACCGGGCACGAAAATCCCGTGCGCCCGGCAGTGTTTCCAGATACCAGCCGACGTGTTTGCGGGCGATGCGGGCGCCCATCACATCGCCGTAGAAATCGTGCAAGGCATCCAGATGCTGAAGCACGGTGGCTTCGATTTCGCTTGGCTGCGGCGGCGCCAGTAGCTCGCTGGTGCCGAGATAATGATCGATCTCGCGGAAGATCCATGGGCGGCCCTGTGCCGCACGGCCGATGAGCAGGGCATCAGCGCCGGTCTTCAGCAGCACCTGGTGCGCCTTCTGCGGTGAGTCGATGTCGCCGTTGGCGAATACGGGAATCGACACGCTCTGTTTGATGGCGGCGATGGTGTCGTATTCGGCCTCACCAGTGTAGAGGTCGGCACGCGTGCGGCCATGCACGGCGAGGGCGGCAATTCCGCTTTGCTCGGCGATCCGGGCAATAGTCAGGCCGTTCTTGTTGTGATGGTCCCAGCCGGTGCGGATCTTCAGGGTCACCGGCACCTCGACCGCGGCCACAACTGCCTCGAGAATCTGTCTGACCAGCAACTCGTCACGCATCAGTGCGGAGCCGGCTGCCTTGTTGCAGACCTTCTTTGCCGGGCATCCCATGTTGATGTCGATGATCTGTGCGCCCATCTCCACATTGCGGCGGGCCGCTTCGGCGAGCATCTGGGGGTCGCCGCCAGCGATCTGCACCGAACGGGGCTCCGGCTCGCCGGCATGCTGCAGTCGCAGCCGTGACTTGCGGCTGTTCCACAGGCGCACGTCGCTGGTGAGCATTTCCGAAACCACCATGCCCGCGCCGAAGCGTCTGCAAAGCTGGCGAAACGGCTGATCGGTCACGCCGGCCATGGGCGCGAGAATCAGACGATTCGGTAAGGTGTAAGGGCCGATGCGTACCGCTGACATGAAGATTCCCTGCTTGGGGCCTGCTTGTTAGGTCGATCGGGACTGCAAAAAAGGGTGGGCATAATACCCGCTCTGCATGACGGGTTAAAGGTGGTTTTGAACAAAATCTGAACAGCGGTCGGCTTATCGCCAACAGTTAGAAGCAGTCTTGCGCGTGCCCTGCGTGCGAACAGGGTGACGGGCGGCTGGCAGCTTCCCGCACCCCTTCGCTATTCCGGAGACTGGAAGTTCAGGCTGTAATTCACAGCCTTGGTGCCAGGGTCGAGAATATCCAGGGCAATGTGGATCGGGACCTGCGGCGGCATCTCCGCCTGTCCGGCCAGTTCCCCGGAGAGATACTCGCTGGGTTTGAAGCTGCGGCTGGCGATCAGCTTGCCGTTGAGGTCGGCGAAGCGCATTTCCAGCAGAGGGAACGGCTGCGAGAAGGGCGCGCGGTTGTACAGGATGGCATCCACCACCAGCGCGCCACTGAAGTCGGGATGGCTGCGTACCACCAGATTGCTGCTGCGGATCTGGCTGACGTCCACCTTGGCGGGCAAGGTGCAGCCGAGCGTCGGGCAAAGCTGCTCGAGCCATGGGCGATAGCGGTCGTGCCGGGCCAATTCCTCGAAGTTGTACGCCACGTACTGGCCGATCAGGACAAGCAGAGCGAGCAGGTTCAGTACACCCCAGGCCAGCCAGCGGCCCCAGGGCTTCTTGCGTTGCTGCCAGGCAAGCTGCAGTGGCTCGTCTTCGAGCTCGAACAGCGGTTGGTTCGGCAGCTCCGGCTCGCGGCGCTCCTCGGGTGCCCTGCTATTGACTGGTGTGGCAGGCAGCTCTGGTTCGTCGAGCTCGGGAGCGTCGTCGGCGTGGGGCTCGCGTCTTGCGACGAGCGCGTCGTGCTGCAGCCTGGCGGTCAACGGTCCGTCGGCCGAAACGGCCAGTGGGCTGGGCGGCAGCGGAGCTGAAGCGCTGACTGGAGTCAGATGCAGCGATTCTTCGTCCTCGATTGTCTCAGGCGTAGGCGTAGGCGTAGGCGTAGGCGGGGGAGGTGCGGTATCGACCGAGGACTGTGCTGTTTGCGCCTCGGGTTCCGCCGGCTCGCTGTAATCGACCCGCGGCGGTTCTTCGATTGGACGCAGAGCCGCGTCGCGCTGGGCAAGCTCCTGCGCGAACTGTCGTTCCTGAGCTTCCAGCTTGGCCAGTTCCTCGTCGAGGTCGAGACTGTCCAGATCCAGATCGTCGTGAATCCAGAGCGTCGCATCGCCAGTCGTTGTGGCGGCTGGCGTGGAGGGCGATGTCGCCGGGGGCGTTACGTTGGCCGCAGGGGGCGGTGATGGCTGTGGTGCGGCGGTTTCGTCGGGTTGCAGATGGCGCGCCGCGTTGAACACCTCAAGGCAGGCCCCACAGCGTACCGCGCCATGGGCGGCACCGAGCTGGCTGCGGCTGATGCGAAAGCTGGTGTGGCAGTGGGGGCACTGGGTGATGAAGCTGCTCATGCGTGGTTCCGGCGAAGATTGCTCGCTAGTCTAGCCCATGGCCGCTGCACGACGGCAGCGCGGTTGCGGTTCAACGGCGGCGAGTTCCGCTGATGCGAACCCAGCCTTCCTTGTCCTCGGTCGGGTCGAGATCGAAGGTGTCCTGGTAGGCGGCGCGCACCTCGTCTGCCTGTTCGGCGAGGATGCCCGACAGTGCCAGGCGGCCGCCCGGCTTGACCAGCGCGGTGATGGTCGGCGCCAGCTGCACCAGCGGGCCGGCGAGGATGTTGGCGACCACGACGTCGACCGGCTGCTGCGGCAGATCAGTCGGTAGGTAGACCGGGAAGCGCGTCGGATCGATACCGTTGCGTCCAGCGTTGTCCTGGGAGGCTTCCAGCGCCTGAGGGTCGATGTCGGTGCCCAGTGCCGATTCGGCACCGAGCAGCAGGGCGGCGATGCCGAGGATGCCCGAGCCACACCCGAAGTCGAGCACTCGGCAGCCGGCGAGCTCCTGACCGTCCAGCCACTCCAGGCACAGGGCTGTGGTCGGGTGGGTGCCGGTGCCGAAGGCCAGCCCGGGGTCGAGCAGCAGATTGACCGCGTCGGGCTCCGGCGCCTCGTGCCAGCTCGGCACAATCCATAGGCGGCGGCCGAAGCGCATCGGCTGGAAATTGTCCATCCAGCTGCGTTCCCAGTCCTGGTCCTCGATGCGCTCGACTTCATGCACGGGCAGATCGCCACCGCGCAACAGGCTCAGGTGGGCGAGCACGGCGTCGCCATCGGTACCGTCCTCGAACAGGGCGAGCAGGTGGGTGTGGCTCCACAGGGGAGTGGTGCCCAGGTCCGGTTCAAAGATCGGCTGGTCCTCGGCGTCCATGAAGGTTACCGAGACGGCGCCTAGTTCCAGCAGCTGGTCTTCCAGGGCTTCGGCCTGATCGGGGGTGATGGCGAGTCGGACTTGCAGCCAGGGCATGGGAAGGCCTCTTTGGAAACGGGCGGGGAAAAGCGGGCAAGCTTACTGGAGGCTGCGAGATGCGGCCAGCGGCCCTTGTGCAGAGGGAAGCTCGCACAGCGATTTCTCTCAGGAATGCGTCGGGCGAGACCGGTATACCGTAGTTCAGGCTGCGCCTTTGTACTTCATATTCGGAGCACAAACGACAGAGGCCGCCCGAAGGCGGCCTCTGCGTGCAGCAGCGAGCCGTGGCTCAGTGCTTGTCCATACCCAGTTTCTTTTCCAGGTAATGGATGTTGACGCCGCCCTTGCAGAAGCCTGCATCGCGCACCAGGTCGCGGTGCAGCGGGGCGTTGGTCTTGATGCCGTCGACGATCAGCTCGTCCAGGGCATTGCGCATACGACCCATGGCCTCGTCGCGGTTGGCGCCGAAGGTGATCAGCTTGCCGATCAGCGAGTCGTAGTGCGGCGGTACCGCGTAACCGTCGTACAGGTGCGAATCGACACGCACGCCGTTGCCGCCCGGGGCATGGAAGTGCTTCACCTTACCTGGGCTGGGCATGAAGGTGCGCGGGTCTTCGGCGTTGATGCGGCATTCCACGGCGTGGCCGCGAATGACCACATCTTCCTGCTTGATCGACAGCTTCTGACCGCCACCGATCAGCAGCATCTCCTTGACGATGTCGATGCCGGTGACCATCTCGGTGACCGGGTGCTCCACCTGTACACGGGTGTTCATCTCGATGAAGTAGAAGTTGCCGTCTTCATAGAGGAACTCGAACGTGCCGGCGCCGCGGTAGCCGATGTCGATGCAGGCCTGGACGCAGCGGGCCTGGACCTTGCGGCGGGCTTCTTCGTCGATCAGCGGGGCAGGGGCTTCCTCAATCACCTTCTGGTGGCGGCGTTGCAGCGAGCAGTCGCGGTCACCCAGATGGATGGCGTTGCCCTGGCCGTCGGCGAGTACCTGGATTTCCACGTGGCGCGGGTTGGTCAGGAATTTCTCGAGGTAGACCATCGAGTTGCCGAAGGCTGCACCTGCTTCGTTGCGGGTCAGCTTGGCCGAGGCGATCAGGTCCTCTTCCTTGTGCACCACGCGCATGCCGCGACCACCACCGCCGCCGGCGGCCTTGATGATCACCGGGTAGCCGACTTCACGGGCGATCTTCAGCGCCAGCTGTTCGTCTTCCGGCAGCGGGCCATCGGAGCCCGGTACGGTCGGCACGCCGGCTTTCTTCATGGCGTGCTTGGCCGACACCTTGTCACCCATCAGGCGGATCACGTCGGCGGTCGGGCCGATGAAGGTGAAGCCGGATTTCTCCACCTGTTCGGCGAAGTCGGCGTTCTCGGCGAGGAAGCCGTAGCCGGGGTGAATGCCGTCGGCACCGGTTACCTCGGCGGCGGCGATGATCGCCGGAATGCTCAGGTAGGACTGGGCGGACGAGGCCGGGCCGATGCACACGGACTCATCGGCGAGCGACACGTGCATCAGATCGCGGTCGGCGGTCGAATGTACCGCCACGGTCTTGATGCCCAGTTCCTTGCAGGCGCGCAGGACTCGCAGGGCGATTTCGCCGCGGTTGGCGATCAGTACTTTTTCCAACATCGCAGGCTCTCCGCGGTTCAAACGATGGTGAACAGCGGCTGGTCGTATTCGACCGGCTGACCATTCTCCACCAGGATGGATTCGATGGTGCCGCCGATTTCAGCCTCGATGTGGTTCATCATCTTCATGGCTTCGACGATGCAGAGGATGTCGCCTTTCTTGACGGTCTGGCCGACTTCGACGAACGCCTTGGCTTCCGGCGAGGAGGCGCGGTAGAAGGTGCCGACCATCGGCGAGCGGACCACGTTGCCGTTCAGCTTTGGCGCGGCCGGAGCGGCGTCGGCAGCCGGAGCGGCAGCAGCTGCTGGGGCCGGCGCTGGAGCGGCAGGTGCGTGTGCATAGATCGGCTGTTGCATCGCCACCTGCTTGCTGTGACGGCTGATGCGAACCGATTCTTCACCCTCGTGGATCTCCAGTTCGTCGATACCGGACTCTTCCAGCAGTTCGATCAGCTTTTTGACTTTGCGAATATCCATGAAGCATTGACTCCCAAGTAAGTTCAAAGGGCATTGCTGCGCGCTTCTTCGAGGTCCGGCGTGTGCACAGGCCTGTCAGACAGCGGCGAGTTGTTCCAGGGCAGCCTCCAATGCCAGTCGATAACCGCTGGCGCCAAGGCCGCAGATCACACCTACCGCTACGTCGGAGAAGTAGGAGTGATGGCGGAAAGGCTCACGTTTGTGCACGTTGGACAGGTGCACTTCGATGAATGGGATGCTCACGGCCAGCAATGCGTCACGTAACGCGACGCTGGTATGGGTGAAGGCCGCCGGATTGATCAGAATGAAATCGACGCCTTCGCTGCGCGCGGCATGGATACGCTCAATCAGCTCGTACTCGGCGTTCGATTGCAGATGCATCAGGTGGTGGCCTGCTTCACGCGCACGCTGCTCCAGATCCTGATTGATCTGCGCCAGCGTCACTGCGCCGTAGACGCCGGGTTCGCGTGTGCCGAGCAGGTTGAGGTTAGGGCCGTGGAGTACCAGAAGCGTGGCCATGGGCATTCCTTGTTTTTCTAATGACTGGCGGTGACATCGTGGTGGGCTGCCAGAAGGGGAAAAACTATGCCCGAAGCAAGCCATGACTGTCCAGTCATGTGTCGATCGCGGTAAATGGCCGCATTATGACTGGAGATTGCCGCAAGGACGTCCTACAGCAACTGCTTGGCGCGATCCAGACGCTCGCCGAAGTCGCGCGCATCCAGTTCGCCGACGACGCGGACTTCGGTGATCTCTTCGCCGGTCCGATCGAAGAACAGGATCGCCGGCGGACCGAACAGTTGATAACGGTCGAGCAAAGCCCGCTGTGCCGCGTTGCTGTCGGTGATGTCGAAGCGGATCAGGCGATAATCACCCAAGCGGGGAGCAATCTGAGGATGGGCAAATACTTCTCGCTCGATAACCTTGCAGCTGATGCACCAGTCAGCATACCAGTCCAGTATCAATGGCTGACCGGCGGCGCGGGCTGCCGCCAGTTGCGAGTCGAGCTCGGCGGGCGTGGAGATGGTTTGCCAGCCTTCGGTCGCTATGCGGCCTTCCGGTGCGCCGCTGGCTTGCGGTAGCGGTCGTAGCGGGTCGGAGCCGCCCTGCAGTGCACCGATCCATGCGGCCAGTGCATACACCAGCAGCGCTAGCCCCAACAATTGACCGAGTTTCTGCCTTGGCGTCTTGCTGGTCAGTTCCAGCGTGCCGAGGAACAGTGCCGTCCCCGCTGCAAGCAACCCCCACAGGGCCAGGGCCAGAGGGCCTGGCAGTACGCGTTCGAGCATCCATACCGCGACGGCCAGCAGCAGTACGCCGAAGGTGTTGCGCACGCCGACCATCCAGGGGCCGCTCTTGGGTAGCAGCGCACCGCCACCGGTGGCGAACAGCACCAGCGGGGCGCCCATCCCGAGGCCCAGGGCAAACAGTTTCAGACCACCGCCCAGGGCATCACCGCTGGCGCTGATATAGAGCAGTGCGCCAGCCAGCGGTGCGGAAACGCATGGCGATACCAGAAGGCTCGAGATTGCACCCAGTAGCGCCGCTCCGGTAAAGGAGCCACCCCGAGCATTGCCGGCGAGACGGTCGAGACGCCCGGCTAGCGCCTGGGGCAGCCGCAGCTCGAACAGGCCGAACATGGCCAGGGCGAAGGCGACGAAAAATAGCGCGAAAGGAATCAGGATCCACGGTGACTGCAGGCGCGCCTGCAGATTCAGTTCGGCGCCAAACACGCCCATCAGTGCGCCGAGTACGGCGAAACCGCCCGCCATCGGCAAGACATAGGCCAGCGCCAGCAGGAAACTGCGCAGGCCGCCTGTCTGGCCGCGCAGTACCACTCCGGAGAGGATCGGCAGCATCGGCAGCACGCAGGGGGTGAAGGTCAGACCCAGCCCGGCAAGGAAGAACAGCCCGATCGCCCGCCAGGACAGGCTGGTCTCGGAATCCGGACCTGTTGCGGCCGGAGCGGAGACGCTGGCCGCGGCGCGATCGCCGATAGTCAGGCTCTCGGTTTCCGGCGGGTAGCACAGGCCCTTGTCTGCGCAGCCCTGATAGGAGACTTGCAGAGTGAATGGCTGCTGCTTGGGATTGCTGACCGGCAGCTCGACATCCAGCACGCCGTAATAGACTTCCACTTCGCCGAAATAATCGTCGGTCTTCTGTTCGCCGGCGGGCAGCTGCGGCTCGCCGATGCTGACGCCGGGCTGCTGAGTTTTGAACTCGAAGCGATGGCGGTAGAGGTAGTAGCCTTCAGCGGCAACGAAGCGCAGCTTCACCTGAGTCGGAGTGCTGCCGACCAGGCTCAGGCGAAATGCTTCGCGTACCGGCAGAAAGTCCGCGCTGTTGTTGAGTGGCGCGCCGAGTGTGGGGTTCGGTTTGCTGTCGAACAAACCGGCGCTGGCAGGCAGTACGGCGAGGAGAAGAAGCAGACTCAGCAGGCGACGCATGGCGACCTCACTTAAAGCAATGGCGGCATGATAACCAAGCTGGTCGTGTGCTGCTCGTGCTCAACTGTCACCCTGAGAGTCGGCGCGCAACCAGATGAAGCCATCCTGCTCGACTCCCTGCAGCGAACGCAGCGACTGCCCGCTGCAGGGGCCTGCCACGCATTCTCCAGATTCGATTAGAAACAGCGCGCCGTGGGTGGCGCATTGCAGCAGACTGCCGCTGGTGTCGAGAAACTGGTCCGGCAGCCATTCCAGAGCGATGCCGCGATGCGGGCAGCGGTTTTCATACAGGTACAGCGCGCCGTCGCGGCGCACCGCCAGTACCTGCAGTTGCTGCAGGGTGAAGCCTCGACTCTGGCCTTCGGCCAGTTCGTTCGACGCACATAAACGGATCATGGCTACTCCTCCTTCGGCCGACGATTATTACGCAGTTGCAGCGATTGCGCCGGGGCAGGGCTGGCGGCGACGCGGCCCCGCTCTTATCCTTCTTCGCTCTTTTCCTCTGGCGAGCCATTCGATGGGGCCCGTTCTTCCCGTGCGTGTGCTGTTCCTGCTACTCGGCCTGCTGCTGCTGATGGTGCTGTGGCTCTCGCTGGCGTTGGGACCGGTGAGCCTGCCTTTGGGCGATACGCTGAGGGCGACGCTGGGCCTGCTGGGCCTGTGGCCGGCGGATCCCGGGTCGGGCCAGGCCGAGCTGATCGTCGGACAGCTTCGGTTGCCGCGCGTCTTGCTGGGGCTGGCCGTGGGCGCGGTGCTCGCGCTGTCCGGGGTGGCCATGCAAGGGCTTTTTCGCAATCCACTGGCCGATCCAGGACTCATCGGCGTGTCCAGTGGCGCCGCGCTGGGGGCGGCCTTCGCCATCGTTGGTGGTGCGCTGTTGGGCGGGCTGCCGGCCGTGCTCGAACCGTACCTGTTGTCCTTATGCGCCTTTGCTGGCGGCCTGGGCGTCACTGCGCTGGTGTACCGCCTGGGCCGACGAGAGGGACAGGCGCAGGTCCCGACCATGTTGCTCGCCGGGATTGCGTTGACCGCACTCGCCGGTGCGCTGATCGGTCTATTTACCTACTTCGCCGACGACACCACACTGCGCACGCTGACCTTCTGGAACTTGGGTAGCTTGAGTGGTGCGGGCTATGACCGGTTGTGGCCGTTGCTGCTGGTGACCTTTGTTGTCGTGCTGTGGTTGCCGACACGCGCCAGCGCGCTGAACGCGCTGCTGCTCGGCGAGTCCGAGGCGCGTCATCTGGGGTTCGATGTCGAACGGCTCAAGCGCGAGCTGGTGCTCTGTACCGCTCTGGGCGTCGGCGCGGCGGTGGCGGCCGCCGGGATGATCGGCTTCATCGGGCTGGTGGTACCGCACCTGATCCGTCTGCTGGTCGGCCCGGATCATCGCATCGTACTGCCCGCATCAGCCTTGGCGGGCGCCAGCCTGTTACTGCTGGCTGATCTGGTCGCGCGCTTGCTGCTGCAGCCGGCGGAGCTGCCAATCGGCATCGTCACGGCGCTGCTCGGCGCGCCATTCTTTCTATATCTATTGCTACGTGGACGTGCCTGATGCTGTCGGCCGAGGGGCTTGTTGTTCGCCGGGGCGGCCGATTAGTGTTGCAGAACATCGATCTGCAGGTGCCGCGGGGTCATGTATTCGGTGTGCTCGGGCCCAATGGTGCCGGTAAGAGCAGTCTGCTCAGTGCGCTGAGTGGTGAGTTGGCGCCGGCCAGCGGGCAGGTGCTGCTGCACGGCCGGCGGATGGCGAGCTGGGGCGCACGGGAACGAGCCCGCAGCCTGGCGGTGTTGCCGCAAACCTCGACATTGAGTTTCGCCTTTCGTGTGGATGAAGTGGTGGCGATGGGGCGCTTGCCTCATGACAGCGGTCGCGAGGCGGATGAGCGGATCATCACCGAGGCGCTGACTGCAGCCGACGCTTTACATCTGCGGCTGCGCACTTATCTGGAACTCTCGGGCGGCGAGCGTCAGCGGGTCCATCTGGCGCGGGTGTTGACGCAGTTGTGGCCGGGCCGTGAAGGGCAGGTGCTGCTGCTTGACGAGCCGACGTCCATGCTCGATCCGGCGCATCAACACGCCATCCTCCAGGTGCTCAGAGACTTCGCTGAGCGGGGTGGTGCTGTGCTGGTGATCCTGCATGACCTCAATCTGGCGGCGCGCTATTGTGACCGTCTGCTGCTGCTTGCGGACGGAATCGCCCAGGCGAATGGCACGCCGCAGGAGGTGTTGCAGGCTGACCTGCTGCGTGCGGTGTTTGGACTGGAGGTGCTGGTACAGCGTCATCCCGAGCGCAACCATCCGCTGATCATTGCCCGTTGAGGAGTCGCCGTGCGCATTCTCTTGCCGTTGATACTGTTGCTGTCAGCCTGCTCTTCGTTACCGCCGCTGCCTGAATGGCAAAGTCCAGAAGGGCGCGAGCATGCTGATCTCGGTGCGATCGTCGACCTGCGCAGCGGCGAACGGCTGACGGCCGAACAGCTGGTCGAGCAGCTTGCCAGCGCGGACTATCTGCTGGTCGGCGAGCGTCATGACAATCCCGACCACCATCTGCTGCAGCAATGGTTGTTGCAGGCACTGGTGACGCGTCGCGCGCAGGGCAGCCTGCTGCTCGAGATGCTGACGCCCGATCAGCAGCGCGCGGTGGGCCAAGCGCAGGAAAGCATTCGTCTTGGGCAGCCTCCGCAGGACCTGCCGGGCGCCTTGGCATGGCAACGCGGCTGGCCATGGGAGCTATACGGCCCTCTGATCGAATACGCTTTGGCGCAGCCTTACCCGGTCATGCATGCGAACCTGGCGAGCAAGGAGGTTTCGGCGATCTATCAGCGGGTCCCGCAGTTGAGCGGGGCCGTATCCGGCCGCGCCGACGTTGGCGATGCCTTGCGCGCGCAGATTGTCGAGTCCCACTGCGGCATGCTGCCCGATTCGCAGTTGCCCGCCATGTTGGCAGTGCAGCAGCAGCGTGATCGGCGCATGGCTGAGCGCCTGCAGGCAGCACCTGTGCCGACGATGCTGCTTGCCGGCGCGTTTCATGTGCGTCGCGACCTCGGGGTGCCGTTACACCTGCTCGATCTGGCAGCGCCAGGGGCGTCGCGCGTGTTGATTCTTGCCGAGGTGGGCGACCCGGTAACGCTGCAGCAGGCTGACTTCGTCTGGTTCACACCCGGGCAGCTGGCCCAGGATTACTGCGAGCAGCTGCGCAGGCGCTGACAACCTGGCGTGGTGCATTTGCGCAGGGCAAAAAAAAGACCCGACAGAGTCGGGTCTAAAAACCGTGATTAGCCTGATGAGGAGATAACCTGAAAGTCCGACTGCCTGGGCCTTCAGTTACCGGCTGATCTCGCGACCAGTTGAGATAATAATAACTATTCTCATTTCCAAGTCAACAGTCCTTCCGATTTTTTTTCGGCCGTGGTCTTGTTTCAGGCCGGGACCGCAAGGCGAAGCTGAGTGACTTCCTTGTTCAGCAGGTCGATACGGCGCGCCATGCTCTCGATCAGGCTGTGGGCGATGCGTGGATTGCTTTGAGTCAGGCCGAGGAACTGTTCCTTGGGGATGACCATGACCGTGCATGGCTCGCTGGCGACGACAGTTGCGCTGCGTTTTTCCCGCGTGAAGACCGCCATTGCGCCGAAAATCTCGTCTTTCTGCACGTCTCCGACTTTCTGTCCGTCGACACGGGCCTCGGCGCGGCCGTCGACGATGATGAACACGTTGTCTGCTTCATCGCCCTGGTGAATCAGTTCGTCCCCGGCGGCGAAATGCTTGAACCCAGTAGCAGGCCGAATATCCGGCTGCTTGAGGCGTGCCAGGGCGTCGGAGAGCAGGGCGGTATGGCCGATGAGGTACTGGATGAATAGTTCCTGGCGTCGGCCATCGGCGTGGATATGGGCCAGCACCTCGCTGCGCGCGTAGGGGGTCAGCCTGATCGGCTCATCGCTGCAGTAGCGGCAAGGCGGCAGGTCGCTGCCCTGGCGTAGTCCAAGGAGGTCGCCTTCCTGCAGATAGAACAGCGGCTTGTCATCGATCGACGCATGCAGCAAGCCGCTTTCGATGAGAAACAGTTGCTCTTCGGCAAGCGCGCTGCTGAGGTCGTCGGTGTGGCTGTACTCGATATCCGGCCCGCATGGCGACAGGCCCTCGAGCAGCTGGGGTGGAATGCCCTGCAAGCGGTTGATCAGACGATCGGCATAGGCCGGTTGCTCCCCGAGTAGATACATGTCGGTAATCCTTGAACGAACGGGCAAATCGATGACTGGGCCGGTTCGCGCACAATAGGCATGGGCTCGGAGGGAGTAAATCCTGTGCAGCGGAGGTTGTGAGCTAGCTCTTGTTGTGGCTATCGCCGAGATGTTGATTCAGTTCGTCCTTGAGTGTTGCCGGCAGATCTTGCCAGGGCATGTTGCGCAGCGCCCCTTCGATTGCATACAGCAGCACCTTCGATGCTCCGAAGCCTCGGGCTTTGACTGCGCGGTAGGAGCCTACCGCGCCGAGACGCTGCAGATCTGCGACGGTGTGGATGCCGGAGGCGTGGAGCCACTGTGCGGAGGTCTTGCCGAGGTTTCTCAGGGTGAGGAGTTCGTCGTGCATGGTAGCTTCCTTGCGTGGCTACTGAACGGGATACCCTGCCAGAAAGTGTAGCGGCCAGCGGATGGGACGCAGGGTTTGTTCGTCGCCCCAGGCTTCGCGCAACGGCTGTTCAATCGTAGCGATCGGGTCGAGACCGTGCGTCTGCTGCCACTTGGTCACCGCAGACCAGGTGCGCAGGTAGCCGATAAGCTGGTCGAATCGCCAATTCGCCTCAATCGCAAAAGGTGGAACCGGGAGGCGCGCAAAGGGGGGATGGATATCCCGGTAACCTGCATCGACGCTGGCGCGGCCGGCTGGCCAGTAGCCGGCGAGTGTCTCGCCGTGCAGCTTGTGAACGATGTCGTCTAGCGCCGGATCGATCTGCAGCAGGCTATAGCACCAGGCGCAGAACAGGCCACCTGGCTTGAGGGCGCGCCGCGCCTGGGCGAAGAAGCTCGGGGCGGCGAACCAGTGTAACGCTTGGGCTACCACGATCAGGTCTAGCCGGGCATCCCTGATCGGCAACTGCTCCGCATCGGCGACGAAGCGTTCCACTGATTGCCACGGCGCTGCGGCGGTCAGTTGCTGGGCGCTGGCGTCACAAGCGAGTACCCGACGGAAATGTCGCTGCAAGGGCAGGCACGCCTGCCCGCTGCCGGCACCGATGTCCAGCGCTGCCTCGGTTGCCTTGCAGTGCTGCGCCAGCCAGTCAAATAGGGCCTCAGGATAAACCGGGCGAAACTGCGCGTAGTCGCGGGCGCGCGCCGAGAACAGCTCGATGCTGTCGCGTGACGTTGGCGATGCTGGATCGGAACGGCCAGGCATGATCGACTTCCGCAAGGTGATGCTGGCAAGTATAGGGGTGTCACCGCGATCCGCTCGCGGCGACACCACAGCTCATACGCCTGGTAGATGCTGGCGGATGGCTTCGAGCAGATTGTCCAGGCTGCCGGCATCATGCGTTTCGATGCGGCGACTGAGCGCCTGCTCGCTTTCGCTCAGCGGTTCGCGACTGGCCTGTTGCGCACGGATCACCTCCATCGTCGCATCGGACGGATCGCCGCCCTCGGCCTGACGCTGCTGTAGCCACTGGGCGAGCACGGCATCCGGTGCCTGACAGTCGAGGATGAGAAACGGCACGCCGGTGGCTTCGGCCACCTGCCAGGCGGCCTGACGCTGTGCATGCTTGAGATAGGTGGCGTCGACAACGACCGAGAAGCCGGCATGCAGCGCCTGGCTGGCCAGCTGGTGCAGGTGCCGGTAGGTTGCTTCGCTGGCACCTTCGCTGTAGATGCCGGCACCAAGCTGGCCTTGTTCGTCTGCCGCTTGTGCGCCGTGCAGGCGCTTGCGCTCCACATCCGAGCGCAGCCGCACCATGCCCAGCGCTTCGACCAGGCGCAGAGCCACGTGACTCTTGCCGACCGCCGATACACCGTGGGTGATCGCAAGGAAGCGCGAGGGTATTGCGCTGTAGCTTTCCGCGAGGTTGGCGTAGCTGCGGTATTGCCGCAGGATCACTTTGCGTTGTACGGCATCTTGCTCCTGATACAGGCGGAACAGGTTGACCTTGGCGCGCACCAGAGCGCGGTATGCCTTGTAGAGTTTGAGCAGTTCCAGTGCGGCGTAGTCGCCGGTGTGTTCCAGCCAGCCATTGATGAAACGACGGGCCTGGCACTTCAGGCCGCGATCCTCCAGGTCCATGGCGAGGAACGCGGCGTCAGAGGCGATGTCGATCAGCCGGAACGGCTCGTTGAACTCGATGCAGTCGAACAGCACCACCTTTCCATCGATCAGGGTGGCGTTGCCCAGGTGCAGGTCGCCATGGCACTCGCGAATGAAGCCGTCATGGCAGCGTTGCTGCAGCAATGGCGTCAGGCGGCTGATGCTCGTCTCGGTCCATTCCTGCAACGCATCGAGCTGCCGCAGGTCGGCCTCCTCGGTCAGTAGTGGACGGATCTGCTCGAAGTTCTGTGCCATCGGCGCGACGATCGCTTCGGCATTGTTCAGTGGGTGGCCGGCTGGCACTTGCGGCGTCTGCAGGTGGAAGCTGGCAATCTGTTTGGCCAGTGCGTCGATGTGCGCATCGGTCAGCTCGCCACGCGCCTGGACTTCGGCAAGTAGCTGGGTTTGCGGGAACTCGCGCATCTTCAGCACGTATTCGATGGGCTCGCCCGAGCCGCCCAGTTCTGGCGCCTGCGCCGTGCCGGTAATCGGCAGAACTTCCAGATAAAGATCCGAGGCCATGCGCTGATTCAGGCGCAGCTCTTCTTCGCAGAAATGCTTGCGTGCCGACAGTTCGGTGAAGTTGAGGAAGCCGAAGTCCACAGGCTTCTTGATCTTGTATGCATACTGGCCGGTGAGGATTACCCAGGAAATGTGCGTCTCGATGATCCGGAAGCCGTCGACCGGATGAGGGTAGAGGCCCGGATTCTGCAGGGCGGCGATGAGTGCTTGGCTCACGGTCTTTCCTTGTTGAACTTGTTGGAGGCGGCGTGGGGCTCGCTGCGAAGCACTCCGCGCGGTCGGAAAACCCCGGCATTATGGCCGCTGGGCTTGGCCCTGCAAACCGCCGAGAGGGCGTCTGACCGTCGCGGTAAAGGTGCGTATAATGCGCCGCCATGACTAAATCCCGCACTTCTCGTACTCGCTCGAAACGCCGCGCCGGCGGGGCTCGTCCCTGGCTGGGGTGGCTGCTCAAGCTTTCCATCGTCGGCCTGGTGATCCTCGCCGGTTTCGCCATTTATCTGGACGCCGTGGTGCAGGAGAAATTCTCCGGCAAGCGTTGGACTATCCCCGCCAAGGTCTATGCTCGCCCGCTCGAGCTGTTCGTCGGCCAGAAGCTGGCCAAGAACGATTTCCTCACCGAGCTCGATGCGCTGGGCTATCGCCGTGAGAGCGCGGCCACTGGCCCCGGTATCGCGTCGGTTGCCGCGAATAATGTCGAGCTGCATACCCGAGGCTTCCAGTTCTATGAGGGGGCTGAGGCGTCGCAGCGCGTACGGGTGCGCTTTTCTGGTGACTACGTCGCAGGGCTGACTCGCGCAAATGGTAGCGAGCTGGCAGTGGCACGCCTCGAGCCGCTGATGATTGGTGGCTTGTACCCGGCACACAATGAGGATCGCATCCTGATCAAGCTGGATCAGGTGCCGCCGTATCTGGTGGAAACCCTGGTCGCTGTCGAGGACCGTGAATTCTTCGAGCATTTCGGCGTGTCGCCGAAATCGATCGCGCGCGCCGTTTGGGTCAACCTGACGGCCGGGCAGGTCCGCCAGGGTGGCAGTACGCTGACTCAGCAGCTGGTGAAGAACTTCTATCTGACCAACGAGCGCAGCCTCAGCCGCAAGGCCACCGAGGCGATGATGGCCGTGCTGCTGGAGCTGCATTACGGCAAGCAGGAGATCCTCGAAGCCTATCTCAACGAGGTCTTCCTCGGTCAGGATGGTCGGCGGGCGATCCACGGTTTCGGGCTGGCCAGCCAGTATTTCTTCGGCCGGCCATTGGCTGAGCTCCGGTTGCATCAGGTCGCGCTGCTGGTTGGGATGGTCAAGGGGCCGACTTACTACAACCCGAGGCGCCATCCCGAGCGGGCGCTGGAACGCCGCAACCTGATCCTCGATCTGCTGGCAGAGCAGCAGGTCGTGACCGTCGAGGAGGCGACTTCCGCCAAGCAGCAGCCGTTGGGCGTGACGCAGCGCGGCAGCATGGCTGACAGTTCGTATCCGGCGTTTCTCGATCTGGTGAAGCGCCAGCTGCGTCAGGATTATCGAGAGGAGGATCTTACGGAGGAGGGCCTGCGCGTCTTCACCAGCTTCGATCCGATCCTGCAGCTCAAGGCCGAGAAGGCGATGAGCGAGACGCTCAAGCGGCTCGGCAAGGGTGCCGAGGCCGTCGAAGGCGCGATGCTGGTGACCAATCCGGAGACGGGCGAGATTCAGGCGATGCTCGGTAGTCGCCAGCCTGGCTATGCCGGTTTCAACCGGGCGCTGGATGCGGTGCGGCCGATCGGCTCGCTGATCAAGCCGGCGATCTATCTTGCCGCGCTGGAGAAGCCCAGCCAGTACACACTGACCAGCCTGCTCGAGGATGAGCCGTTCTCGGTCAAAGGTGGTGATGGGCAGGTGTGGAAGCCACAGAATTACGGGCGCCAAGCCCACGGTACTGTTTATCTGTACCAGGCGCTGGCCAATTCCTACAATCTTTCGACGGCACGGCTGGGACTCGATCTGGGTGTGCCTAATGTACTCAAGACACTGGCGCGATTGGGCGCAGAGCCGGACTGGCCGGCCTATCCGTCGATGCTACTGGGCGCCGGTGGCCTGCGGCCGATAGAGGTTGCGGACATTTATCAGACGCTCGCCAACGGCGGCTTCAATACACCGTTACGCGGAATCCGCAGCGTGCTGACGGCCGAAGGGGAGCCACTCAAGCGTTATCCCTTCCAGATTCAACAACGCTTCGATCCGGGTGCGATCTACCTGACCCAGTACGCGATGCAACGGGTGATGCATGAGGGCACCGGACGTTCCGCCTACAATCAGCTGCCGCGATCGCTGAACCTGGCCGGTAAAACGGGTACCACCAATGATTCGCGCGACAGCTGGTTCGCTGGTTTCAGCCAGGATCTGCTGGCCGTGGTCTGGCTCGGTCGCGACGACAATGGCAAGACCGCTCTGACCGGTGCCAGTGGCGCGTTGCAAGTGTGGAGCGATTTCATGCGAAGGGCTGATCCACTGCCCCTCGATATGCCGGTTCCGGATAACGTCGTGCATGTATGGGTTGATTCGCGTACAGGTCAAGGCACTGATCAGCGTTGTCCCGGTGCGGTGCAGATGCCCTATATTCGCGGCAGTGAGCCGATGCCCGGGCCAGGTTGTGGCATTCAGGAACCGGCCGAGTCGGTGATGGACTGGGTGCGTGGCTGGTTGGAGTAATCGGTCAGCTTCGCGACCCTAGCTTCTTGAAGAGGTTTGAAGATTGAACAAGCAATGGATGAGCGTGCTTGCGGCCGTCGCCCTGATCCCGGGGTGTGCCACGGTAGATCGGCGAGCGATCCCGGTGGTCGATGCCGGGGCGCCAGTTTCCGAGGAAGTAGCATCGCGCCAGGCATACCGCGCGCCAGGCATCGCGCAGGCGCCTCAGCCGGCCCAGGACGACTCCGGCGTTATGGTGATGATCCCGCAGGGGAACTCTGCGCCGCTGCAGACTTATGCGGCACCGGACAGCGGCATTGTCGGCTCGATTGACTCAGCACCGGCTTCGCCAGGCTCGTGGAGTGCCGCGCCGTCGCCGGTGCCGTCCACGCCGGCTCCCACGTCGCAGCCAAGCGGTATTCCCTCGGTGCAGGGGTTATCGGCGGACGAGCAGCTCGATGGTCCGGTCTTGGCCCTGCTGACTACTGCGCAACAACTGCAGGGTGGTGGTGATCTCAATGGCGCTGCGTCCAGTCTGGAGCGTGCACAGCGAATCGCGCCGCGTGAGCCCCAGGTGCTCTATCGTCTGGCTCAGGTGCGGTTGGCGCAGGGGGATGCCGTGCAGGCAGAGCAGCTTTCCCGACGCGCCCTGAGCTATGCCAGCGGGCGACCGGCACTGCAGGCCAGCCTGTGGGAACTGATCGCGCAGGCGCGGGACCGGCAGGGCGATGCGGCCGGGGCAGCTCAGGCGCGCGAGCGCGCCAAGGTCAGCCTCTGATGGATGCGCGTGTACCCGACGTGGCGCAACAGCTACTGCTGATTGAGCGGGAGTTGCGTCTGTTGGGGTTGTGGGCTTCTGAGCCGCCACCTGCAGAGGCGCTGGCGAGTCGCGAGCCGTTTTGCGTCGATACCTTGCAGTTCGAAGAATGGTTGCAGTGGGTTTTCCTGCCGCGCATGAAGACGATTCTGGAAGGTGACCAGTCGCTGCCCAGGGTGTCTGGCATTCATGCAATGGCTGAAGTGGTGTACTGCGAACGATCGGTTGGCGCGCTGCTTGCGGCTTTGCAGGGTTTCGACCGTCTCATCGCTAACGGCTAGCCCCTGCGTATTGAGGTAAGCCGGGTCGGGTCGCATGGATATCAGCCGACCCAAGCCTTACTTGCAGCGTTCGTTGATCTTTTGCTGGGTTTCCGCAATGCGGGCCTGGCGTTCTTCCTCCTTCAGGCGGCGGACCTCGCCGTTTTCCTCGACCCTCACTCGGGGATTGTTCTGCAGTTGCGCAAGGTTGGTCTGCAACGTTTCGCAGTAACGCTTGAGCTCCGCCTCTTGCTCGGCGACCTGCTGTTTGACCTTGTGGTCGATCTTCTTCTGATCCACCAGTGGCGCGCTATTTTCGCTGGCGCTCGGTTCGGTCGCGGCCACCTTCGGCGGTGGGGTGACGGTATTCAGTGTCTGCGCCGTCTGGCCCTCCGGCGGCTGTGCGCCGAAATGGGTGACTCCTTGGGCATCAACCCATTTGTACACTTGTGCCGCCATCGTGCTGCTGCTGATGGCAAGCAGCAGGCTCCCGACAATTACCATCGATCGCATGTTATTTCCTTCATTTAGGCAGAACCCGCGGCACTATACCCAAAAGCCCTGGCTTCGCTGCTGCACCAGGTCACAGGCTGAAAAGCGTCACAACGCAACGGCAGGCTTGACTTGCCAGCGCCGAATCCGAACAATCCGTGGCTTGCTGTCCTGAGCCGCTTCGCCGCAAGTGATACCGGCTCAGTCTAGACAGACATGAGGTGCTACCCGCGCCGACCTGCATCACCCGCAACGCGTTACCTCGCGCTGGGTGGAGAGCCCGCGACAACAGGGCTTCTTCCAATACTGGCTCAGTCAGTGGCTGACGTAGTCGGCGACCACCGTCGCTCATGCCCTGCCGGCAGTAAACCTATTTCAGGTGGCTCCGATCCTGGAGTCGCTATCTGGCGTTTCAGAGGTGAACAACGTGGAACTCTTATCCGGCGCTGAAATGGTCGTCCGCTTCCTGCGTGACGAAGGCGTTAAGTACATCTACGGGTACCCGGGCGGTGCCGTTCTGCATATCTACGATGCACTTTTCAAGGAAAAGTCCATCGAGCACATCCTGGTTCGTCACGAGCAGGCCGCCACCCACATGGCCGACGGCTACGCGCGTGCGACCGGCAAGGCTGGCGTGGTGCTGGTGACCTCCGGTCCTGGGGCGACCAATGCCATCACTGGTATCGCCACCGCCTTCATGGACTCGATCCCGATGGTGGTCATCTCCGGCCAGGTGCCCAGCACCATGGTCGGCACCGATGCCTTCCAGGAAACCGACATGATTGGCATCTCCCGGCCCATCGTGAAGCACAGCTTCATGATCAAGCATCCTTCGGAAATCCCCGAAGTGATGAAAAAGGCGTTCTATCTCGCCGAATCCGGGCGTCCTGGGCCGGTTGTCATCGATATCCCGAAGGATATGACCAACCCGGCCGAAAAATTCGAATACGTCTTTCCGAAGAAGGCCAAGCTGCGTTCGTACAGTCCGGCTGTGCGTGGGCATTCGGGCCAGATTCGCAAGGCGGCGGAACTCCTGTTGGGAGCCAAACGGCCCATCATCTATGCCGGTGGCGGCGTGGTCTTGGGTGGCGCCTCGGCGCAGCTGACCGAGCTGGCGAAGATGCTCAACCTGCCGGTGACCAACACCCTGATGGGGCTGGGTTGCTATCCGGGCAGCGACCGCCAGTTCGTCGGTATGCTCGGCATGCACGGCAGCTACACCGCCAACCTGGCCATGCACCATTCCGACGTGATCCTGGCTGTGGGTGCACGTTTCGATGACCGCGTGATCAATGGTGCGGCGAAGTTCTGCCCAAACGCCAAGATCATCCATGTCGACATCGACCCAGCGTCCATCTCCAAGACCATCAAAGCCGACATTCCGATCGTCGGTCCGGTCGATAGCGTGCTGACCGAGATGGTTGCCATCGTCAAGGAAATTGGCCAGGCGCCGAACGCCGAGACGGTCGCAAGCTGGTGGAAGCAGATCGACGAGTGGCGCGGCAACCGCGGGCTGTTCCCTTACGACAAGGGCGATGGTTCGATCATCAAGCCGCAGACCGCCATCGAGGTGCTCTGCGAAGTGACCAAGGGTGAGGCCTATGTTGCCTCGGACGTCGGTCAGCACCAGATGTTTGCCTGCCAGTACTACAAGTTCGATAAGCCCAATCGCTGGCTCAACTCGGGTGGTCTCGGCACCATGGGCTTCGGTCTGCCGGCAGCCATGGGCGTGAAGCTGAACTTCCCCGAAGCCGATGTCGCGGTGGTGACCGGCGAGGGCAGCATCCAGATGAACATCCAGGAGCTGTCCACCTGCCTGCAGTATGACCTGCCGGTGAAGATCATCAACCTCAACAACGGTGCGCTGGGCATGGTCCGCCAGTGGCAGGACATGGTGTACAACAGCCGCTATTCGCACTCCTATATGGAGTCGCTGCCGGACTTCGTCAGGCTTGCAGAGGCTTATGGTCACGTCGGCATGCGCATCACCGACCTGAAGGACCTCAAGCCGAAAATGGAAGAGGCCTTCGCCATGAAGGATCGCCTGGTATTCCTCGATATCGCCGTTGACACCAGCGAGCATGTCTATCCGATGCAGATCAAAGACGGCGCAATGCGCGACATGTGGCTGAGCAAGACGGAGCGGACCTGATCATGAGACACATCATTTCCCTTTTGATGGAAAACGAACCGGGCGCACTGTCTCGCGTGGTCGGGCTGTTCTCGCAGCGCAACTACAACATCGAGAGCCTCACCGTGGCGCCGACCGAGGATCCGACGCTGTCGCGCCTGACCCTGACCACCATCGGCCACGAGGAGGTGATCGAGCAGATCACCAAGAACCTCAATAAGCTGGTGGAGGTAGTCAAACTGGTGGACCTGTCGGAGAGCGCCCATATCGAGCGCGAGCTGATGCTCATCAAGGTCAAGGCCACCGGCGCCCAGCGTGCCGAGGTCAAGCGCACCACCGACATCTTCCGCGGACAGATCGTCGATGTGACTACCAGCGTCTATACCATTCAGTTGGCCGGAACCAGCGACAAGCTGGACAGCTTCATCCAGGCTATCGGAACCGCAGCGATTCTTGAGGTTGTACGCAGTGGCGTCACCGGGATCTCCCGGGGCGACAAGGTACTGAGTATCTGACTGGCCACGCTCGCTGAGCCAGTCGGCAACGTTTTATCGAATGGCCCACGAGGCCGGTAACAGGGGTAGTTTCATGAAGGTTTCATACGATAAAGATTGCGATCTTTCGATCATCCAGGGCAAGAAAGTCGCCATCATCGGGTACGGCTCCCAGGGCCACGCACACGCGTGCAACCTGAAGGATTCCGGTGTTGACGTCACCGTCGGCCTGCGCCCGGGCTCGTCGTCGATTGCCAAGGCCGAGGCCCATGGCCTGAAGGTCAGTGACGTGCCGGCCGCTGTTGCCGCTGCCGACCTGGTGATGATCCTGACCCCGGACGAGTTCCAGGGCCGTCTGTACAAGGACGAAATCGAACCGAACCTGAAGCAAGGCGCGACCCTGGCCTTCGCTCACGGCTTCTCGATCCACTACAACCAGGTCGTGCCGCGTGCTGATCTTGACGTGATCATGATCGCTCCCAAGGCACCGGGTCACACCGTGCGTTCCGAGTTCGTCAAGGGTGGCGGCATTCCTGACCTGATCGCGATCTATCAGGACGCTTCCGGTAATGCCCGTAACGTCGCGCTGTCCTACGCCTGCGGCGTCGGCGGTGGCCGTACCGGCATCATCGAAACCACCTTCAAGGACGAAACCGAAACCGACCTGTTCGGCGAGCAGGCCGTTCTCTGTGGCGGTTGCGTCGAGCTGGTCAAGGCCGGTTTCGAAACTCTGGTCGAAGCTGGCTACGCGCCGGAAATGGCCTACTTCGAGTGCTTGCACGAGCTGAAGCTGATCGTCGATCTGATGTTCGAAGGCGGCATCGCCAACATGAACTATTCGATCTCCAACAACGCCGAATACGGCGAGTATGTGACCGGCCCTGAAGTGATCAACGCCGAGTCCCGCGCCGCCATGCGTAATGCCCTGAAGCGCATTCAGGACGGCGAGTACGCCAAGATGTTCATCACCGAAGGTGCCGCCAACTATCCGTCCATGACGGCCTACCGCCGCAACAATGCGGCTCACGGCATCGAAGTGGTCGGCGAGAAGCTGCGTGCGATGATGCCCTGGATTGCGGCGAATAAGATCGTCGACAAGAGCAAGAACTGATCGTTCTCCTGCTCAAGAAAACGCGGCTTCGGCCGCGTTTTTTCGTTCTGACTGCCAGGCTTCTGGTATAAATCGAGAGTTTGGCCAGGCTGAACCGCGAGTCTGTCGATCTGGTCGAAATCTATCCGTACCTGTTGTAGAAGGTGAATGCGCATGAGTGGACAACCCGAAGAGCCGAACAAGCCAGTCGAGCCAGAGAGCCTGCTGCCGATCGACGAGCATGTCGAGGAAACCCAAGAGGCCGATGGCCGCAAGGTTCGCCATCGGGGCATTTATCTGCTGCCCAACCTGTTCACCACTGCCAACCTGTTTGCCGGGTTCTTCTCGATCATTACGGCGATCAATGGCAATTTCTACGTGGCCGCAGCGACCGTATTCGTCGCGATGGTTCTCGACAGTCTGGACGGGCGTGTGGCGCGCCTGACCAACACCCAGAGTGCCTTTGGGGCTGAGTACGATTCGCTCTCCGACATGGTGGCGTTCGGTCTGGCGCCCGCCGTATTGGCGTATGAATGGGCGTTGTCCGAGTTGGGCAATGTCGGGCTCACGGTCGCCTTCATCTACGTCGCCTGCGCCGCGCTGCGTCTGGCGCGTTTCAATACGCAGATTGGCAAGGTGGACAAACGCTGGTTCATCGGGCTGGCGAGCCCGGCCGCGGCGGGTGTGGTTGCCGGTTGGGTGTGGGCCGTATGGGCGCTCGATGAAGCCGGCATTCGTGGTGTCGAACTGCCGCTGGTGCTGGTCATGCTCTTTGCGCTGATGGTCGCGGCTGCCGGTCTGCTGATGGTCAGCAATATCAAGTACTACAGCTTCAAGGATCTGGATCTGAAAGGGCGGGTTCCCTTCGTTGCGATTCTGGTCGTGGTCCTGGTGTTTGCAGTCGTGTTCAGTGACCCGCCTCGAATCCTCTTGCTGATCTTCCTCGCATATGCGGTTTCCGGCCCGGTTCAGTACCTGATGCAGCTGCGTCGGCGTAAGCGCGTCGAGGGTTGATTTTCCATCTGGCTGCGCGTATTGCTCGTCCAGAGCCGATACGCGGAGCTACTCATGCTGATCAGAATCCCCCCTTCCGGTGCGTGCCGTGAATCCGAGGTGACGCCGGAGACGGTCTATCGAAGTCGGCGTAGCTTCATCCAGGGGGCAGCACTTGCCGGGGCGGCATTAGGACTGCCCTCTCTGGTCGGGGCGTCCGAGCAGTACCCCGGCGTCCCCGTCGCGCCAGCCTCTCCTTGGTTCGTAGGCAAACTGAGCGATACCCGTTGGCGCGCTGTCGCCTCGGAAGGCGAAGCCGTCACTCCGTATGCGGACGCCACCCAGTACAACAACTTCTATGAGTTCGGCCCCAACAAGGGCGACCCGGCACGTTATGCCGCTGAGTTGAAAGTCGAGCCGTGGACGGTGCTGATTGATGGTGAAGTCGAAAAGCCAGGGCGCTACCCGCTCGACGACCTTTTTGCTGAAGGTCAGCTCGAGGAGCGAATCTATAGGCTGCGCTGCGTGGAGACCTGGTCGATGGTGATTCCCTGGCTAGGTTTTCCGTTGGCGGACCTGGTACGGAGGGTTCGGCCCCTTTCGGCGGCAAAGTTTGTTCGCTTCGAAACGGCTTACCGGCCCGACGAGATGCGTGGCACGCGTTCCAGCTTTGCACTGATCGATTGGCCGTATGTCGAAGGGTTGCGCATGGATGAGGCGATGCATCCGCTCAGCCTGCTCGCCGTTGGCATGTATGGGCGGGTACTGCCCAATCAAAATGGCGCGCCATTACGGCTGGTCGTGCCCTGGAAGTACGGCTTCAAGAGCGTCAAATCGATCGTGCGGATCAGCTTTGTAAGTGAGCAGCCGGCCACCACCTGGCAGTCGATGGCCCCTGAGGAGTATGGGTTCTACGCCAACGTCAACCCGCAGGTCTCCCACCCGCGTTGGTCTCAGGCTCGTGAGCGGCGGCTTCCTGGCAGCTTGTTCAGCCCTAACGTCCGGGAGACCCAGTTGTTCAACGGCTATGCCGATCAGGTGGCAGGTTTGTACGCCTCGATGGATCTCACCAAGGACTACTGATGCGTTACCCGTTGTGGCGGCTGGGCGTGTTCCTATGCGCCGCCAGCGTACCTTTGTACTGGCTATATCTCGCCTGGACGTCTGCGCTGGGGCCTGACCCTGGAAAGGTTTTGGTGGATAACCTGGGGCAGGGCGCGCTGGTCCTCTTGCTTCTAACGCTTGCCATGACGCCCATGCAGCGGGTGACGGGTTGGGCCGGCTGGCTCGCCGTACGCCGCCAGCTCGGACTTTGGTGCTTCACCTACGCGTTGCTGCATCTCGCTGGTTATCTTTTCTTCCTGCTGGGTGCGGACTTCTCGCGTTTGCCCGAGGAGTTGAGCGAACGCCCATATATTCTCGTCGGGATGCTCGGGTTACTTGGGCTCACCGCGCTGGCCGCTACCTCCTCTCGATGGAGCATGCGTCGTCTCGGTAAACGCTGGAAAACCCTGCATCGACTGATCTACGTAATCGTCATCGTGGTGTTGCTGCATATGCTTTGGGTTGTACGTGCCGACGCTGGCAGATGGGCGTTTTACGCCGGTGTAGCTGTGATCCTGCTTGCTCTACGGTGTCCAGTCGTGGCCTCTGCTATGGGGCGGCCTCGCAGTCAAAGAACCAAGTTGGCAACAAAACTGAAATAAGCGGTTGACGCCAGTTTTGAGGCCCCTATAATGCGCACCACTTCCGGCGCAGTCCTTAAGTAA